>NZ_CP043554.1:357500-2870000 GCF_008369605.1 Vibrio cholerae | reverse complement strand
ACCCGAAACCGGGTGATCTAGCCATGGGCAGGTTGAAGGTTGAGTAACATCAACTGGAGGACCGAACCGACTAATGTTGAAAAATTAGCGGATGACTTGTGGCTAGGGGTGAAAGGCCAATCAAACTCGGAGATAGCTGGTTCTCCCCGAAAGCTATTTAGGTAGCGCCTCGGACGAATACTACTGGGGGTAGAGCACTGTTAAGGCTAGGGGGTCATCCCGACTTACCAACCCTTTGCAAACTCCGAATACCAGTAAGTACTATCCGGGAGACACACGGCGGGTGCTAACGTCCGTCGTGGAGAGGGAAACAACCCAGACCGCCAGCTAAGGTCCCAAAGTATTGCTAAGTGGGAAACGATGTGGGAAGGCTCAGACAGCTAGGATGTTGGCTTAGAAGCAGCCATCATTTAAAGAAAGCGTAATAGCTCACTAGTCGAGTCGGCCTGCGCGGAAGATGTAACGGGGCTAAGCAATACACCGAAGCTGCGGCAATGTCTTTTAGACATTGGGTAGGGGAGCGTTCTGTAAGCCGTTGAAGGTGAATCGTAAGGTTTGCTGGAGGTATCAGAAGTGCGAATGCTGACATGAGTAACGACAAAGGGGGTGAAAAACCTCCTCGCCGGAAGACCAAGGGTTCCTGTCCAACGTTAATCGGGGCAGGGTGAGTCGACCCCTAAGGTGAGGCCGAAAGGCGTAATCGATGGGAAACGGGTTAATATTCCCGTACTTCTGACTATTGCGATGGGGGGACGGAGAAGGCTAGGTGGGCCAGGCGACGGTTGTCCTGGTTCAAGTGCGTAGGCTTGAGAGTTAGGTAAATCCGGCTCTCTTTAAGGCTGAGACACGACGTCGAGCTGCTACGGCAGTGAAGTCATTGATGCCATGCTTCCAGGAAAAGCCTCTAAGCTTCAGATAGTTAGGAATCGTACCCCAAACCGACACAGGTGGTCGGGTAGAGAATACCAAGGCGCTTGAGAGAACTCGGGTGAAGGAACTAGGCAAAATGGTACCGTAACTTCGGGAGAAGGTACGCTCTTGATGGTGAAGTCCCTCGCGGATGGAGCTGACGAGAGTCGCAGATACCAGGTGGCTGCAACTGTTTATTAAAAACACAGCACTGTGCAAAATCGCAAGATGACGTATACGGTGTGACGCCTGCCCGGTGCCGGAAGGTTAATTGATGGGGTTAGCGCAAGCGAAGCTCTTGATCGAAGCCCCGGTAAACGGCGGCCGTAACTATAACGGTCCTAAGGTAGCGAAATTCCTTGTCGGGTAAGTTCCGACCTGCACGAATGGCGTAATGATGGCCACGCTGTCTCCACCCGAGACTCAGTGAAATTGAAATCGCTGTGAAGATGCAGTGTACCCGCGGCTAGACGGAAAGACCCCGTGAACCTTTACTACAGCTTGGCACTGAACATTGAACCTACATGTGTAGGATAGGTGGGAGGCTATGAAGACGTGACGCCAGTTGCGTTGGAGCCGTCCTTGAAATACCACCCTTGTATGTTTGATGTTCTAACTTAGACCCATTATCTGGGTTGAGGACAGTGCCTGGTGGGTAGTTTGACTGGGGCGGTCTCCTCCCAAAGAGTAACGGAGGAGCACGAAGGTGGGCTAATCACGGTTGGACATCGTGAGGTTAGTGCAATGGCATAAGCCCGCTTAACTGCGAGAATGACGGTTCGAGCAGGTGCGAAAGCAGGTCATAGTGATCCGGTGGTTCTGTATGGAAGGGCCATCGCTCAACGGATAAAAGGTACTCCGGGGATAACAGGCTGATACCGCCCAAGAGTTCATATCGACGGCGGTGTTTGGCACCTCGATGTCGGCTCATCACATCCTGGGGCTGAAGTCGGTCCCAAGGGTATGGCTGTTCGCCATTTAAAGTGGTACGCGAGCTGGGTTTAGAACGTCGTGAGACAGTTCGGTCCCTATCTGCCGTGGGCGTTGGAAGATTGAAGGGGGCTGCTCCTAGTACGAGAGGACCGGAGTGGACGAACCTCTGGTGTTCGGGTTGTGTCGCCAGACGCATTGCCCGGTAGCTAAGTTCGGAATTGATAAGCGCTGAAAGCATCTAAGCGCGAAGCGAGCCCTGAGATGAGTCTTCCCTGATACTTTAAGTATCCTAAAGGGTTGTTCGAGACTAGAACGTTGATAGGCAGGGTGTGTAAGCGTTGTGAGGCGTTGAGCTAACCTGTACTAATTGCCCGTGAGGCTTAACCATACAACACCCAAGGGGTTTTGTAGTGGACTCAAAGCTAAGCGCATAAGAATGTGTGTGAGAACGAAAACAGCTTTCCAGAATTGTTGGTTATCACTTTTTAAGAAAAAGTGAAATCAAAAACAGAATTTGCTTGGCGACCATAGCGTTTTGGACCCACCTGATTCCATCCCGAACTCAGAAGTGAAACGAAACAGCGTCGATGGTAGTGTGGGGTCTCCCCATGTGAGAGTAGAACATCGCCAGGCTCCTATTTATTTTCACTTTTTAAAAGTGAAGACAAAAGGTCCGACTGGTCTAGCAATAGACGAGTCACCATAAAGCTATAAAAAATTTTAGAGTTTTATGTTGACTTTCAAAGTGGGAAGCGTATTATACGCACCTCGCTGACGTGCTAAGGCACTGAAAGCCAAGCTCTTTAACAATATAAACCAATCAATCTGTGTGGGCACTCGTTGATGATAATCAAAAAAGATTTATCAATGAACTGAGTGACCATTTGAATGAGCAATCATTCAGCACAGTCAATTCACTATCGAAAGATAGTATAAGTATTCATTGAGCCGAAGCGAAAGCTTCACAAAACTTTTAATTGAAGAGTTTGATCATGGCTCAGATTGAACGCTGGCGGCAGGCCTAACACATGCAAGTCGAGCGGCAGCACAGAGGAACTTGTTCCTTGGGTGGCGAGCGGCGGACGGGTGAGTAATGCCTGGGAAATTGCCCGGTAGAGGGGGATAACCATTGGAAACGATGGCTAATACCGCATAACCTCGCAAGAGCAAAGCAGGGGACCTTCGGGCCTTGCGCTACCGGATATGCCCAGGTGGGATTAGCTAGTTGGTGAGGTAAGGGCTCACCAAGGCGACGATCCCTAGCTGGTCTGAGAGGATGATCAGCCACACTGGAACTGAGACACGGTCCAGACTCCTACGGGAGGCAGCAGTGGGGAATATTGCACAATGGGCGCAAGCCTGATGCAGCCATGCCGCGTGTATGAAGAAGGCCTTCGGGTTGTAAAGTACTTTCAGTAGGGAGGAAGGTGGTTAAGCTAATACCTTAATCATTTGACGTTACCTACAGAAGAAGCACCGGCTAACTCCGTGCCAGCAGCCGCGGTAATACGGAGGGTGCAAGCGTTAATCGGAATTACTGGGCGTAAAGCGCATGCAGGTGGTTTGTTAAGTCAGATGTGAAAGCCCTGGGCTCAACCTAGGAATCGCATTTGAAACTGACAAGCTAGAGTACTGTAGAGGGGGGTAGAATTTCAGGTGTAGCGGTGAAATGCGTAGAGATCTGAAGGAATACCGGTGGCGAAGGCGGCCCCCTGGACAGATACTGACACTCAGATGCGAAAGCGTGGGGAGCAAACAGGATTAGATACCCTGGTAGTCCACGCCGTAAACGATGTCTACTTGGAGGTTGTGCCCTAGAGGCGTGGCTTTCGGAGCTAACGCGTTAAGTAGACCGCCTGGGGAGTACGGTCGCAAGATTAAAACTCAAATGAATTGACGGGGGCCCGCACAAGCGGTGGAGCATGTGGTTTAATTCGATGCAACGCGAAGAACCTTACCTACTCTTGACATCCAGAGAATCTAGCGGAGACGCTGGAGTGCCTTCGGGAGCTCTGAGACAGGTGCTGCATGGCTGTCGTCAGCTCGTGTTGTGAAATGTTGGGTTAAGTCCCGCAACGAGCGCAACCCTTATCCTTGTTTGCCAGCACGTAATGGTGGGAACTCCAGGGAGACTGCCGGTGATAAACCGGAGGAAGGTGGGGACGACGTCAAGTCATCATGGCCCTTACGAGTAGGGCTACACACGTGCTACAATGGCGTATACAGAGGGCAGCGATACCGCGAGGTGGAGCGAATCTCACAAAGTACGTCGTAGTCCGGATTGGAGTCTGCAACTCGACTCCATGAAGTCGGAATCGCTAGTAATCGCAAATCAGAATGTTGCGGTGAATACGTTCCCGGGCCTTGTACACACCGCCCGTCACACCATGGGAGTGGGCTGCAAAAGAAGCAGGTAGTTTAACCTTCGGGAGGACGCTTGCCACTTTGTGGTTCATGACTGGGGTGAAGTCGTAACAAGGTAGCGCTAGGGGAACCTGGCGCTGGATCACCTCCTTACACGAAGATTATCGTGATGAGTGTCCACACAGATTGATTCGGTTTAGATTTGAGCATTAAGTGGGTCTGTAGCTCAGGTGGTTAGAGCGTACGCCTGATAAGCGTAAGGTCGGTGGTTCGAGTCCACTCAGACCCACCACTAACGATGGGGTTATAGCTCAGCTGGGAGAGCGCCTGCCTTGCACGCAGGAGGTCTGCGGTTCGATCCCGCATAACTCCACCATCTTTAAGCGTTTTCACTGAGAATGTTTAAAAATGGTTTTCATTAGAAAATCTTGCTCTTTAACAATTTGGAAAGCTGACAAAACAACAAATTATTGTTGTTTGTAAAGTTCTCAATGTTTATCGAAAGATAAACACCAACAACACATTCAAGTGTGCTTGGTATCGAATAAGACTTCGGTCTTGTTCAAATTTGAGTCCGGCAAAATCTGTCTCGCACTCATGTAAATTAAACGCGAGACAACTTAGGTTGTTTAAACAACAACCCGAAACTCCTTCGGGTTGTATGGTTAAGTGACTAAGCGTACACGGTGGATGCCTGGGCAGTCAGAGGCGATGAAGGACGTACTAACTTGCGATAAGCGCAGATAAGGCAGTAAGAGCCGTTTGAGTCTGCGATTTCCGAATGGGGAAACCCAACTGCATAAGCAGTTACTGTTAACTGAATACATAGGTTAACAGAGCAAACCGGGGGAACTGAAACATCTAAGTACCCCGAGGAGAAGAAATCAACCGAGATTCCGGTAGTAGCGGCGAGCGAACCTGGATTAGCCCTTAAGCACTCGGTGAAGTAGGTGAACAAGCTGGAAAGCTTGGCGATACAGGGTGATAGCCCCGTAACCGACGCTTCATCGAGCGTGAAATCGAGTAGGGCGGGACACGTGATATCCTGTCTGAATATGGGGGGACCATCCTCCAAGGCTAAATACTCCTGACTGACCGATAGTGAACCAGTACCGTGAGGGAAAGGCGAAAAGAACCCCTGTGAGGGGAGTGAAATAGAACCTGAAACCGTGTACGTACAAGCAGTAGGAGCACCTTCGTGGTGTGACTGCGTACCTTTTGTATAATGGGTCAGCGACTTATATTCAGTGGCAAGGTTAACCGTATAGGGGAGCCGTAGCGAAAGCGAGTCTTAACTGGGCGCTCAGTCTCTGGATATAGACCCGAAACCGGGTGATCTAGCCATGGGCAGGTTGAAGGTTGAGTAACATCAACTGGAGGACCGAACCGACTAATGTTGAAAAATTAGCGGATGACTTGTGGCTAGGGGTGAAAGGCCAATCAAACTCGGAGATAGCTGGTTCTCCCCGAAAGCTATTTAGGTAGCGCCTCGGACGAATACTACTGGGGGTAGAGCACTGTTAAGGCTAGGGGGTCATCCCGACTTACCAACCCTTTGCAAACTCCGAATACCAGTAAGTACTATCCGGGAGACACACGGCGGGTGCTAACGTCCGTCGTGGAGAGGGAAACAACCCAGACCGCCAGCTAAGGTCCCAAAGTATTGCTAAGTGGGAAACGATGTGGGAAGGCTCAGACAGCTAGGATGTTGGCTTAGAAGCAGCCATCATTTAAAGAAAGCGTAATAGCTCACTAGTCGAGTCGGCCTGCGCGGAAGATGTAACGGGGCTAAGCAATACACCGAAGCTGCGGCAATATCTTTTAGATATTGGGTAGGGGAGCGTTCTGTAAGCCGTTGAAGGTGAATCGTAAGGTTTGCTGGAGGTATCAGAAGTGCGAATGCTGACATGAGTAACGACAAAGGGGGTGAAAAACCTCCTCGCCGGAAGACCAAGGGTTCCTGTCCAACGTTAATCGGGGCAGGGTGAGTCGACCCCTAAGGTGAGGCCGAAAGGCGTAATCGATGGGAAACGGGTTAATATTCCCGTACTTCTGACTATTGCGATGGGGGGACGGAGAAGGCTAGGTGGGCCAGGCGACGGTTGTCCTGGTTCAAGTGCGTAGGCTTGAGAGTTAGGTAAATCCGGCTCTCTCTAAGGCTGAGACACGACGTCGAGCTGCTACGGCAGTGAAGTCATTGATGCCATGCTTCCAGGAAAAGCCTCTAAGCTTCAGATAGTCAGGAATCGTACCCCAAACCGACACAGGTGGTCGGGTAGAGAATACCAAGGCGCTTGAGAGAACTCGGGTGAAGGAACTAGGCAAAATGGTACCGTAACTTCGGGAGAAGGTACGCTCTTGATGGTGAAGTCCCTCGCGGATGGAGCTGACGAGAGTCGCAGATACCAGGTGGCTGCAACTGTTTATTAAAAACACAGCACTGTGCAAAATCGCAAGATGACGTATACGGTGTGACGCCTGCCCGGTGCCGGAAGGTTAATTGATGGGGTTAGCGCAAGCGAAGCTCTTGATCGAAGCCCCGGTAAACGGCGGCCGTAACTATAACGGTCCTAAGGTAGCGAAATTCCTTGTCGGGTAAGTTCCGACCTGCACGAATGGCGTAATGATGGCCACGCTGTCTCCACCCGAGACTCAGTGAAATTGAAATCGCTGTGAAGATGCAGTGTACCCGCGGCTAGACGGAAAGACCCCGTGAACCTTTACTACAGCTTGGCACTGAACATTGAACCTACATGTGTAGGATAGGTGGGAGGCTATGAAGACGTGACGCCAGTTGCGTTGGAGCCGTCCTTGAAATACCACCCTTGTATGTTTGATGTTCTAACTTAGACCCATTATCTGGGTTGAGGACAGTGCCTGGTGGGTAGTTTGACTGGGGCGGTCTCCTCCCAAAGAGTAACGGAGGAGCACGAAGGTGGGCTAATCACGGTTGGACATCGTGAGGTTAGTGCAATGGCATAAGCCCGCTTAACTGCGAGAATGACGGTTCGAGCAGGTGCGAAAGCAGGTCATAGTGATCCGGTGGTTCTGTATGGAAGGGCCATCGCTCAACGGATAAAAGGTACTCCGGGGATAACAGGCTGATACCGCCCAAGAGTTCATATCGACGGCGGTGTTTGGCACCTCGATGTCGGCTCATCACATCCTGGGGCTGAAGTCGGTCCCAAGGGTATGGCTGTTCGCCATTTAAAGTGGTACGCGAGCTGGGTTTAGAACGTCGTGAGACAGTTCGGTCCCTATCTGCCGTGGGCGTTGGAAGATTGAAGGGGGCTGCTCCTAGTACGAGAGGACCGGAGTGGACGAACCTCTGGTGTTCGGGTTGTGTCGCCAGACGCATTGCCCGGTAGCTAAGTTCGGAATTGATAAGCGCTGAAAGCATCTAAGCGCGAAGCAAGCCCTGAGATGAGTCTTCCCTGATACTTTAAGTATCCTAAAGGGTTGTTCGAGACTAGAACGTTGATAGGCAGGGTGTGTAAGCGTTGTGAGGCGTTGAGCTAACCTGTACTAATTGCCCGTGAGGCTTAACCATACAACACCCAAGGGGTTTTGTAGTGGACTCAAAGCTAAGCGCATAAGAATGTGTTGAGAGAACAAAGACAGCTTTTCAGATTACTCTCTAGAAATAGAGAGAAAGAATTTGCTTGGCGACCATAGCGTTTTGGACCCACCTGATTCCATCCCGAACTCAGAAGTGAAACGAAACAGCGTCGATGGTAGTGTGGGGTCTCCCCATGTGAGAGTAGAACATCGCCAGGCTTTTAATCTCGCTGATAGTGTCACCACGCTATTAGCACAAAATTTGCGGAGAGATGGCTGAGTGGTTGAAAGCACCGGTCTTGAAAACCGGCGATGGTTAATAGCTATCCTAGGGTTCAAATCCCTATCTCTCCGCCACCATTAAGAAAGGCCGCTGACAACTCAGCGGCCTTTTTGCATTCTGTCATCTTGATTTTCAATATCTAGATTATCGATACAGTACAGATAACCTATTCTTCTAAAGTTCTTTATTTATCAACAACGCTTTTCTTTGCCGAAACGACCCGCCACAGTGCTTGGACAAGCGGATTATCTAACTGTGAACGCTTGCAGCAAACACCGAGCATAAAGGGTTTGATGGGGGTGACGCTTAAGCGCTGGATCTTGTCACGCACAGGGCTGTTATTGATAACCACATCCGGAGCAATCCCTACTCCACATCCAAGAGCCACCAAGCTAACAATCGCTTCATGTCCTGCGATCTGAGCATAGATATTGGGTTTTATCTTCATTTGCTTAAACCAGATATTGGCTCTATCGCGCGCGGTTCCCGACTCTGGGACAATAAACGGAATTTCATTCCAATCAGGCTGCTCTTTTTGTAGCTCATCCATAAAGCTGCTGATCCCAAGTGGTGCGATGACGGAAAGAGGGATCTCACTGATTGTGGCGAATTCAATGCGGCTTGGCAGTTGTTCAGGCATCGCAGAAATTGCTATATCCGCTTCATCGTGCAGGATTTTATCGATCGCTTGTGCCGGATCGCCTGTTAACAGTTTAAATTCGATATAAGGATGTTTGAGGCGAAACGAGCTGAGAAGCTCAGGTAAGTGGCTATAACTGGCCGTAACAGAGCAGAATAGCTTTATCTCTCCTCGCAGTTCTTGGCTGTGATCGTTGAGTTCGGTAGTGAATTGTCGCCAGTCGTGAATGATGCGTGCCGCAACGGGCAGTAATTGGTGGGCTGCGGGAGTGAGTTCAACACTGCGGTTGTCGCGCAGAAAAAGTGTGTGACCTAAATCTTGCTCCAGCTTCTGTATCTGCCGACTGAGTGCGGAAGGGCTGAGATGCATTGCAGAAGCGGTTTTACTGAAATTTTTGCAGTCACATAGATGCATGAATAGCTGCAGAGTTTTGATGTTCACAAAAGTTCCTATGTTGCATTTGTTGCAATAACTAGTTGTGAATATATCACTTTGCGCAATTTTGTCTCTGGCTTAGTATGAGTTTATTCGGTCATATCGCACCGACTTAACGGAATCACTTATTAAGGAGCACCCTCATGGCGAATTATTTCAATACGCTGAACCTGCGTGAACAGTTGGATCAACTTGGTCGTTGCCGTTTTATGGCGCGAGAAGAGTTTGCAACCGAAGCTGACTACCTAAAAGGTAAGAAAGTGGTGATCGTGGGCTGTGGGGCTCAAGGCCTAAACCAAGGCCTCAATATGCGTGATTCAGGTTTGGATGTTTCTTACGCTCTGCGTCAGGCTGCGATTGATGAACAGCGTCAGTCATTTAAGAATGCCAAGAATAATGGCTTCAACGTGGGTAGTTATGAGCAACTCATCCCAACCGCAGATTTGGTGATTAACTTGACGCCAGATAAGCAGCACACCAGTGTGGTCAATGCGGTGATGCCTCTGATGAAGCAAGGTGCTGCCTTGGGTTACTCACACGGTTTTAATATCGTTGAAGAGGGCATGCAAATCCGTAAAGACATCACGGTTGTGATGGTGGCACCAAAATGTCCGGGTACGGAAGTTCGTGAAGAGTATAAGCGCGGTTTTGGCGTTCCTACTCTCATCGCGGTACACCCTGAAAACGATCCGCAAGGTGAAGGTTGGGAAATTGCTAAAGCGTGGGCTGCGGCAACGGGTGGCCATCATGCTGGTTGTTTAGCTTCTTCTTTTGTGGCGGAAGTGAAATCTGACTTGATGGGTGAGCAAACCATTCTCTGCGGCATGCTGCAAGCGGGCTCTATCGTTTGTTACGAGAAAATGGTTGCTGATGGCATCGATCCTGGTTATGCGGGCAAGCTTTTGCAATTTGGTTGGGAAACCATTACCGAAGCACTCAAGTTTGGCGGTATTACTCATATGATGGATCGCCTGTCTAACCCTGCAAAAATCAAAGCGTTTGAGCTGTCTGAAGAGTTGAAAGATCTGATGCGCCCGCTGTACAACAAGCATATGGATGACATCATTTCTGGCCACTTCTCTAGCACCATGATGGCGGATTGGGCGAATGATGATAAAGACTTATTCGGCTGGCGTGCAGAAACCGCTGAAACGGCCTTTGAAAACTATCCAACAACCGACGTAAAAATTGCTGAGCAAGAATACTTTGATAACGGTATTTTGATGATTGCCATGGTGCGTGCTGGGGTTGAGTTGGCGTTTGAAGCGATGACGGCTTCAGGCATCATCGATGAGTCGGCTTACTATGAATCACTGCACGAACTCCCACTGATTGCCAATACGGTAGCGCGTAAGCGTCTGTATGAAATGAACGTGGTAATCTCTGACACCGCAGAGTACGGTAATTATCTGTTTGCCAATGTGGCGGTACCACTGCTGCGTGAAAAGTTTATGCCGAAAGTGGGCATCGATGTGATTGGTAAAGGATTAGGCGTGGTCTCTAATCAAGTTGATAACGCAACGCTTATCGAAGTAAACAGCATCATCCGTAACCATCCGGTTGAGTATATCGGTGAAGAGCTGCGCGGTTACATGAAAGACATGAAGCGCATCGCCGTGGGTGATTAATCCCTAAATTGATTTCCAAAGCAAACACAACAACACACTATAATAAAAACCAAGAAGGCTTAGTCGAATGACTAAGCCTTTCTTTATTGAGTGCTAAGTGGCGTGTTTACTGTATGAACTCAGCGCTTATTTATCCGCTAATTTGGCTTCAAGCTCAGCCATTTTCTGCTCTAACTCAGTGAGCTTTTGGCGAGTGCGTAACAGCACTTGAGTTTGCACATCAAACTCTTCGCGGCTGACCACATCCAGTTTGTTCAGTTGGCCTTGAATGACCTGACGCACTTTCTGTTCTACATCAGCACCCAGTTCTTTCACGGGTTGTGGCATGGCTTCATGGATTTGCTTGGCGATCTGCTCGAGTTTTTTGGCATCAAACATAGTAATTCTCCTGTTAAGTTGCCAACATTCTATGCAATTCAGCTAGGGATGTCGTTAGATTGGATAATAAAAAAGGCCATCGAAATGGCCTTTTGTGATGAGACTGAATATTGGATTACAGCTGACGATGAGCCGCTTTGGCTTCATCAATGCGGGCCAATTTCTCCAGATCTTTATCCTCAACAAACACCGGTAGTGGTTTGTGTTTCTCTGCAAGGTAGCTGTAAATCACCGGCAGTACAAACAGAGTAAACAAGGTACCAATTGCCAGACCAGAGACGATAACAATACCGATACTGAAGCGCTGTGCAGCCCCTGCACCGGTGGCGTACATCAGTGGGATCAGGCCTGCGATCATTGCTGCAGTGGTCATTAGGATTGGGCGCAGACGCACTTTAGCGGCATGCATGACAGCCTCAATCCGGCTGAGTTTGTTGTGTAACTGCTCCTCTTTGGCCACTTCACAGATCAAAATACCGTGTTTAGTGATAAGGCCGACCAGTGTGATCAAGCCAACCTGCGAGTAGATATTCATGGTTGCCGTACCCCAAGCCAGTGCGATCAAGGCACCACAAATGGCGAGTGGTACAGAGACCATGATAACCAAAGGATCTCTGAGAGATTCAAACTGAATCGCCAACACCAAGAAGATGATCGCCAGCGCTAGGCCAAATGTGGCATACAGCGCGCTACCTTCGGTCACATACTGACGAGCTTCACCCATGTAGTCATGGCTATAGCCTTTAGGCAGTTTGCTGCTTGCCAAATTCTCAAACCAGTTGATGGCATCCCCCATAGCCGTGCCCGGTGCTGGCACCGCACCTACGGTGGCAGAGTTGAGCTGGTTGAAGTGGGGTAGCGAGCGAGGTTCTGCAACCACATCAATCGTCACTAGGCTACCGAGTGGGATCACTTTGCCATCTGCTGCGCGAACGTAGTAGCTGTTCATCGATTCAGGGTTGAGACGCCATTTACGTTCCACTTGCGGGATCACTTCGTAAGAGCGGCCGTTGAGGTCGATACGGTTGACATAACCGTCGGCCATCATGGTGCTGAGCGTGATGCCAATATCTTGCATGGTCACGCCGTAGGCACCGGCTTTATCTTTGTCGATATTGATCTTCATCGTTGCCGAATCGAAGTTCAGATCCAGATCCGAGTAGACGAACATCGGATTGGCTTTGACTTCGGTCAGCACATCGGTGGCGATCGTAAACAAGCTTTCAAAGTTGCTTGGTGTGGTGATCACAAATTGGATCGGTAAGCCAGAGCCTGCACCAGGCAGTTCTGGCATCTGGAATGCCGTTACCGCCATACCAGGGATATCTTGTACCAAGGTACCCACGCGGTTGGTTACTGTGGCTTGGCTAGCTTCACGCTGGCTCCATGGCACCATTGACGCAATACCAAACGCCTGGTTTGAGTTAGGAACACCAGTAAACACCTGAGCGAACTGAACTTCT
The DNA here is from genome assembly GCF_008369605.1 of Vibrio cholerae. Classification (NCBI taxonomy): domain Bacteria; kingdom Pseudomonadati; phylum Pseudomonadota; class Gammaproteobacteria; order Vibrionales; family Vibrionaceae; genus Vibrio; species Vibrio cholerae. The sequence goes on along the minus strand of NZ_CP043554.1, from coordinate 2,857,409 downwards.
GGCTGATCAGACAGAATTTTATTCACATCATCCATCGTATTCGCCAGATAATCGAGGTTGGCATTCGATGGGCCTGTACCCATCAGCATGATTACCCCTTTATCTTCCGACGGTGCAAGCTCACTTGGAATGAACTTAAACAGCATTGGTAAACTTGCAAAAACGATAAACGCAAAGGCAATAACCACAGGGCGATGAGCCATCACCGCGGTCAGCATGCGTTCATAGCGTGCCGTCATGCGATCCAGTAAATGGTGCACTTTCAGTTCAAATTTGTTCGGCGCTTCATTGGCTTTGAGCATCTTTGAACACATCATCGGCGACAGAGTCAATGCAACAATACCGGATACAAAAACAGAACCAGCCAGTGTGAGCGCAAACTCTTTAAACAGTGAGCCGGTGATACCGCCCATCAAGGCAATCGGCGCATAGACCGCACCCAACGTCAGCGTCATCGCAATAACTGGGATGGCAATTTCACGGGTACCGATGATCGCCGCGCGGAAAGGAGATTCCCCTTCTTTGATATGGCGGTCAACGTTCTCTAGAACGACGATCGCATCGTCAACCACAAGGCCGATCGCCAGAACCATTGCCAGTAGCGTCATTAGGTTCCAAGAGAAGCCCATCATCTGCATCACCATCGCAACACCAATCAGTGAAAGCGGGATAGTGACAATTGGGATGAGTACGGCACGCAGTGAACCCAAGAACAGAGTGATCACGACCAGAACGATCAGCGCCGCTTCTACGATGGTTTTGATAACCTCGTGGATCGATTCATTGATCGCAACCGTTGAGTCGTACAACACGTTCATTTCAATGTTGCTTGGCATGTTTTTCTGCAGCTCAGGCAGCATCTCAAGCACATCTTTGGCGATGTTGATCGGGTTCGCACTTGGGGCCGCGTTAATCGCGGCAACGACCGCTTCACGGCCATTAGCACTCGCGCGATAGGTATCATGGCTCTTAGCCAAGGTAACTTTCGCGATATCACCTAGGCGAGTCACGGTACCTTTCTCAGCTTTCACCACCAGACTTTCCAAATCTTCCACAGTGGAGACTTGGGTATCGGCGCTGCCGTTATAAAGAACGAATTCACCAATCGCCTGACCGGTCGCTGACTGATAGTTGTTGGCATTCAGAATGCTCATCACATCCGCTGCGGAGAGGTTTAGTGCCGCCATTTTGGCTGGATCGAGCCATACCCGGAGCGCGTATTTCATACCGCCATACAGATCGATACTTGACACACCATTGACTGCGTAAAGCTGTGGATTAACCACGCGCTCTAGGTAATCAGTGATTTGGCTGGATGCCAATTCATTACTGGTGAAACCAATATACAGAACCGCAGTGGTTGAACCGGTCGACATGGTGACGGTCGGATCTTCTGCTTCTTTAGGCAGCTGCGAGCGAACTGAGTTGGTCTTGGCCAGAACGTCAGATAACGCGGCGTTGGGATCCGTATTCAATTTCATGGTCACTGTGATGGTCGAGCGACCCAACACGGACTGTGACGTCATAAAATCAATGTTATCCGCCTGTGCTACCGCTTGTTCCAAGGGTTGAGTAATAAAACCTTGAATCAAATCGGCACTGGCACCGTAATAGCCGGTGCTCACCGTAATTACGGTGTTGGTCATTTCAGGGTATTCACGCACCTGCATTTTGAAAATGGCTTGTAGACCAAGCAACACAATCAAAAAGCTGATCGATACCGCTAAAACTGGACGTTTTATAAAAACATCAGTAAAGCGCATGATGCCTCCGCTTACAGCATTGGGGTTTCTGCTGGTGGTGTAGTCGCATCACTTTCGACGATACGAACTTTAGCACCGTTACTCAGACGTACTTGACCTGTCGTGACAACCACATCACCCGGTTTTACGCCTTCCAGAATGTGAGCAATAGATTCAGAGCGCTCACCCACTTTCACGACATGTTGCTTGACGCGCTTCTCACCATTTTCTACGGTGACAATGTAAACATTGTCACCGTAGAGGGTATAGGTAATCGCGGTTTGCGGCAGAGTGACTTGGTTTTCCAGCTTAGGCAGAATGATGTTGGCACGCGCGAACATACCGCTTCGCAGTTTGCCATCACTATTTGGGATATCCGCTTGCACTTGGATCAGGCCGCTTTGTACGCTCACTGCAGGTTCAATCGCCGAGATGGAGCCTTTAAATGAAGTCTGTGGATAAGCATCCACAAAAATATCGACTTCTTGATCCAGTGAAATACGCGAAATATCTCTTTGTGGCACGGTAAAACGCAGACGCATCACGCTGGTATCTTCCAAGCGCACAATATCTGTACCCGGCTGCAAATATTGACCTAAGAACACATTACGAATACCGATCACACCAGCAAAAGGCGCTTTGATTTCACGGCGAGCAATGGTGGCTTTTAGGCTTTCAATATCAGCGGAGAGCGCATAGTAGCTAGCTTCTGCTTCATCATAAGACTCTTTAGAGATAGAACCTTTAGCGAACAGACCCTTGTAGCGTTCATATTTGGCTTTCGCTGCAGGCAGGCGCGCTTCAGTGCTTTTTAAATTGGCTCGTTCTACCGCTGAATCCAGTAGCACTAGAGGTTGGTCTTTTGCGACTTGCGTGCCCGATTCAAACGTAATTTGGTCAATTACCCCTGCCGTTTCGGTCGTTAATGTCACACCTTGATTCGGCTCAATAAAACCGATCGCTTCAATCACGGGTACCCAATCAACCGGATTGGCGGTCACTACGGTAACCGGAAATTCTGGCTCAGGACGATTGGCGAGGTACTCGGCAATTTTCTGTTGTTTGAAAAGATTGAAACCTATCACGCTGCCAAACAGCAGGACCGCGATAAGCAACATAAAAAATGTCCACTTTTTCATTCTGGTGCGAACTCCAAATTAGTGTTGAGTAATTGCATCCCAACTGGCTTGAATCATTGCATCGAGAGTTGAATCATCCAGTTGATAAAAACCTAAAGCGTATTGACGAGCAAGAGTGACGGTTGTTTCAAAACTCAACGCAGAAAGAAGATGGTTATCGAGAGGTTTGAAAATTCCCTGCTGCTTTCCTTGGTCGAACAACAGTTCGACTTTGGCAAACATTTTTTGCTCTAGTTCCCTTACATTGCAACAAGTTGTTGTTGGTAAAGACTCATACTGCACTCGATTGCTGATAATGTCACGACAAGAGCCAGCCAACGTCCAAATATTCAGCCACATAGTACGGAAGCGTTCTTGCAAAGACATGTCATCTCTCAGATTAGCTTGTACGGCTTCGGCGATTTTTTGACTAACGTGCAAACGCACTTCAATCAAGAGATGATCTTTATCGCGGAAGTAACGATAAATCGTTCCGGTTGCCATATTCGCTGCTTTTGCCACTTTATGCATCGAGAGCCCTTGAAAGCCCTGTTCTGCAATCAGTTTTTCAGCCGCGATAAGGATTTGGAGCTGTTTATCGCCGTACACTATTTCAGACATCACATTTCTCTGCAAATGAACGGTTGTTCATTATAGCGGCTAATACCCCCTGTTTTGCAATACACTTGTGCAGTAAATTTTTGTAAAGGCAGTTTCTTTGTTGGTAATCCTCGGTGAGCGGATTATTATTGGCGGCTAAATAAAGAGGATTGAGAGTGCTATGAAGCTGAACCCAAGACAAGATGAAGCGGTCAAGTACGTCTCCGGACCCTGTCTGGTATTGGCGGGGGCGGGTTCGGGTAAAACACGCGTCATCACCAATAAAATTGCCTATTTGGTTCAGCAATGTGGCTATAAAGCACGCAATATTGCTGCGGTTACGTTTACCAATAAAGCGGCGCGTGAAATGAAAGAGCGCGTTGCTCAAACGCTTGGTAAAGGTGAGTCGCGCGGATTAATGGTGTCCACCTTCCATACCCTTGGCTTAAATATTATTCGCCGTGAATTCAAGGCTCTCGGCCTTAAAGCGGGCTTTTCACTGTTTGACGATCAAGATCAGCTCGCGCTACTCAAAGAATTGACTGAAAAGCAGCTCGATGGCGATAAAGATCTGCTGCGCTTGCTACTGAGCACCATTTCCAACTGGAAAAATGACATGCTGACTCCGCCGCAAGCCAAGGCAATGGCGAAAGGGGAACAGCAGCAGCTTTTTGCACACTGCTTTGAGCTTTACCAAAAACAGATGCAGTCTTACAACGCGCTCGATTTCGATGATTTGATCTTGTTACCAGTGTTATTGCTACGCAGCAATGAAGAAGTACGCCAACGCTGGCGAAATCGGATTCGCTATTTGTTGGTGGACGAATATCAAGATACCAATACCAGCCAATATGAGTTGGTCAAACTCTTAGTGGGTGAGCGTGGCCGTTTGACTGTGGTGGGAGATGATGACCAATCCATTTATTCATGGCGCGGTGCAAAACCACAAAACTTGGTGTTACTTGGGGAGGATTTTCCAAGTTTAAAGCTGATTAAGCTCGAGCAAAACTACCGCTCGACCAGCCGCATTTTGCGTGCGGCGAACATCTTAATTGCCAATAACCCCCACGTTTATCAGAAAGCACTATTTTCTGAATTAGCCGAAGGTGAAAAGCTGAAAGTTATTTTAGCGAACAATGAAGATCATGAAGCTGAGCGAGTTACTGCCGAGATCATCGCCCATAAGTTTCTCAATCGAACCGAATACCGAGATTACGCGATTCTTTATCGCGGAAACCATCAATCGCGACTGATTGAAAAATCGCTGACTCAAAACCGTGTGCCGTACAAACTTTCCGGCGGCACTTCGTTTTTTGCGCGTGCAGAGATCAAAGACATCATGGCTTACCTGCGAGTGTTGGTGAACCCCGATGATGACAACGCTTTTTTACGGATTGTGAATACACCGAAGCGTGAAATCGGCCCAGCTACGCTCGAAAAGTTAGGCAGTTACGCCAATATGCGAGGAAAAAGCCTATTTGCGGCGAGTTTTGAACTTGGCTTAGAGCAGCATTTAGGTGGGCGAGGGCTAGACAACTTACGCCGCTTCACTGAATGGTTGGTGGCGATTGCTGATAATGCTGAGCGTGGTAACACGGTGGAAGCCGTACGCGCGTTGGTGCGCGATATTCGTTATGAAGATTGGCTGTATGAGACCTCTTCCAGTCCGAAAGCGGCCGAAATGCGCATGAAAAACGTCTCCGATCTCTATTCATGGATCGTGGCCGATTTGGAAGGCGATAATCCCGATCAGCAAGAGAAAACTCTGAAAGAGGTGGTGCAGCGTTTAACTCTGCGCGACATGATGGAGCGTGGCGAAGAGAACGATGACAGTGATGCGGTACAACTGATGACACTGCACGCCTCAAAGGGCTTAGAATTTCCGTACGTGTATTTGATTGGCGCTGAAGAGGGCATTTTGCCGCATCAAACCAGCATTGATGAAGAGAACGTCGAGGAAGAGCGGCGCTTAATGTATGTCGGTATCACTCGCGCGCAGCGTGAACTGACCTTTATGGTGTGTAAAGAGCGCCGCCAGTTTGGTGAGCTGATTAAACCCACCCAAAGCCGTTTTCTTGATGAGCTACCGCAAGAGGATATTGAGTGGGAAGTGAAGAAAAAAACCGTTACTCAGGAAGAGCGAATGGCCAAAGGCCAAGCGCATATCGCTAATTTAAGAGCGATGTTTAAAAAGTAAAATAAAGAAGGGCTTGTCAAAACAAGCCCTTCTTTATTATCAATTAATTGAATAGTAAACCCGCTTATTACAGGCCTGCGATCATATGCTCAATCGCAGCAACGATTTCATCGTCCGAACAATCCATACAGGTGCCTTTGGCTGGCATAGCATTGAAGCCATTAATCGCGTGGTTTTTCAGCACATCTTTACCTTGAGCGATACGCGGTCCCCATTCGGCCGCATTACCAATTTTCGGCGCACCACTCACCCCTGATGCGTGACAAGCAATACAAAAAGTCCCATAAACTTGAGAGCCTTCACGTGGTCCGGTCGGTTCTGCTTTAACTGGCTCACTGCCAGCAAGATAGACATTACCTACGGGTTTGATGCGTTCTGCAATTGCATTTTTTTCGGCATCAGTAGTGGCAAACGCTGCAGTAGAAAATGTTAGAGCAGCGAACAGTACGCTTAAGAGTGATCGAGACATATCCATTAACTCACTTTACATTCCGAAGGTAAGTGCTGCTTACCTATTATTTTTAGAGTGTTTCAATTTAACGGGCGGTAATTGCTGTTAAATCAATGTAAATTTTGGGTGATTATATCCTGAGAAGTTGTTGCAATAAACAACAAGTTGCGATCTTCCGGCGGTGAGTCACATCCTTTATAAGGGAATAGTAGCAAGCATCTGATGAAAAAGGCGTCAAACAGTAAAAAAAGTAAAAAAAGTACTAGACGCCCTAATGTGATATACGTATTATTCCACTCCGCCGATAGGGCATGCGCCCGTAGCTCAGCTGGATAGAGCGTTGGCCTCCGGAGCCAAAGGTCGAAGGTTCAAATCCTTTCGGGCGCGCCATTTCGCCCGGGGAATATCGGTAAAGAATTTCAGTGGTGGCTATAGCTCAGTTGGTAGAGCCCCGGATTGTGATTCCGGTTGTCGTGGGTTCGAGCCCCATTAGCCACCCCATTTACTTAGGTGATATTCAATTATCTCCAGTCTTAAGAGAGACTCTTAAGCAAAACATAGTCGGTGAATAGCGCAGTTTGGTAGCGCATCTGGTTTGGGACCAGAGGGTCGGGGGTTCGAATCCCTCTTCACCGACCACTTATTGAAAGACTAGGCAAGAGCGTAGTCTGAAATAACGGCAGACAAGCGGTTATTACAACTTTCAGTGGTGGCTATAGCTCAGTTGGTAGAGCCCCGGATTGTGATTCCGGTTGTCGTGGGTTCGAGCCCCATTAGCCACCCCATTTATTTCGGTGATATTCAGTTATCCCCAGTCTTAAGGAAGACTCTTAAGCAAAACATAGTCGGTGAATAGCGCAGTTTGGTAGCGCATCTGGTTTGGGACCAGAGGGTCGGGGGTTCGAATCCCTCTTCACCGACCACTCTTCAAAGCCTCAGCAAATGCTGAGGCTTTTTGCATTTTATCTCTTTAAAACTCATGTTTCCTCGCCAAGTTGTCCTGCATTGACACTGTCTACCGATGGCCGCTTTTTCATCATTACGTTATTGGGCATATTTCTCTCTAGTAAATTGCGATCTTACCGACAATTCATCGATATTTCCCCGCTAACACATCTGTTCACGACTATGGTTACTGAAGTGCTCAGTATGGCTCAATGAACTATTTTTATGATTTATCTGAGTTAAATTGGGAGTTTTTTGGTTTTTATGACTGGATAGATGCTTATCATCCAGAGTTTTGCTTTGTTGTTTGCACTCAAAATTTGGCAGTTGTTTCTTTTTTGTTAATTGTTCCATTTTTGCGTGGAGAAAAGTTATGCGTTGGTTGTTTTATCTCCTGTTATGAATCACGTCGTTTACAGTAACAAATACCAATCATACTGAGATTTTTTCAATTTTTTAAAAATGGTAAGACCAATAATATATGTGATTTTTTTGCATATTAAACGATTTGTGGAAATTGTTTCTGGGTTAAGGCGCTTTTTTATCCTCTCTTTGTTGCTTTTGTGTGAAAGATTTGCCAAATTGAGAACCTTATAAATTGTCAGAATATTGTTCTGATTGGAATGGATGCAAAATGTACATCAGTCTCGCCTTGTTCGCTGATGTGCTTCAGACAGGGCAGAATGCTGCCACAGCAGTAGAGGTCTGATGGAATGTCACTTTTAGAAGTCAAAAATCTTAGAATTGAATACCCTTCTCGTCACGGTGTGCACGCGGCGGTGAAATCACTCACCTTAGATATCCAACGTGGTGAAATTGTCGGTGTGGTTGGGGAATCGGGCGCCGGAAAATCGACGGTCGGTAATGCGGTGATTGACCTGCTCAGCCCTCCGGGAACTATTGCGGGCGGTGAGGTGTATTTAAACGGTGAGAAGATCTCTGGTCTTTCTCCGCAAGCGATGCGTGAAGTACGTGGTAGTAAAATTGGCTTTATTTTCCAAGATCCCATGACCTCACTCAACCCGCTGTTTACCGTCGAGCATCAGTTGACCGAAACCATTCATGCCAACATGCAGGTGAGTGCCGAAGAAGCGTATCAACGTGCTTTATCTTTGATGAAGCAAGTCGGTATTCCGCAGCCTGAAAATCGCCTTAAACAGTATCCTCACCAATTTTCTGGTGGCATGCGTCAACGGGTGGTAATTGCGATCGCGTTGGCTGGTGAGCCTGATTTGATCATCGCCGATGAACCTACCACCGCGCTGGATGTGTCGATTCAAGACCAGATCCTGAATCTGATTCGTGAACTGTGTAAGAAGAATAATGTGGGTTGCATGCTGGTCACTCACGATATGGGTGTGGTTTCTAACGTTACTGATCGCGTAGCGGTGATGTACCGTGGTGATTTGGTGGAGTTCGGTCCGACTGCCAAAGTGCTTGGCACACCTGAGCACCCTTACACCCGTAGTTTGATTTCGGCGGTACCGCGTTCTGATCGCAAACTCGACCGTTTCCCTCTGGTGAGCTATATCGAAGAAGCGAAAGAGCTCAAGCCTTTGGATGTGAAAAGCCATTGGTTGGGGCAGAGTCAAGATCACCGCAAATACACAGGGCCGCTGTTAAAAGTCGAAAACGTCAATCTACGTTTTGTGACCAAAGATTCGCTGTTTGAAAGCCGCCGTGAGTATGTGCAAGCGTCGAATAACGTCAGTTTTGAAGTACATGAAGGGGAAACCTTTGGTCTGGTCGGCGAATCGGGTTCAGGTAAATCGACCATTGCGCGCGTGATTGCCGGTTTGTATCAACCCAATGCGGGGCGAGTGACTTTTGAAGGCATCGATTTAACCGCGCTGAAATCGGAGCACGAACGTCGCCCACTGCGTCGTCAAATGCAGATGGTATTCCAAAACCCGTACACCTCGATGAACCCGCGGATGAAGATTTTTGACATCATCGCCGAGCCGATCCGCTTTCATAAATTGACACGTAATGAGAGCGAAACCCGACAAATCGTTAATGATCTGCTCGAGCATGTCGGCTTAGGTAAGATGGCGGGGTTGAAATATCCCCATGAATTTTCAGGTGGTCAGCGTCAACGGATCTCGATTGCGCGCGCACTCGCGACGCGACCACGTCTTTTGATTTGCGATGAACCTACCTCGGCACTGGATGTGTCAGTGCAGGCGCAAATCCTCAATTTGCTGAAAGATCTGCAAGATGAGCTCAATCTCACCATGCTGTTTATTAGCCATGATTTGCCTGTGATCCGCCAGATGTGCGATCGCGTTGGGGTCATGCAGATGGGGACGCTACTGGAAGTGGCACCCACTGAGCAGCTGTTTACCGATCCGCAGCATGAATACAGCAAGAAATTGATTTCCTTAATGCCTGAATTTACAGGCTTACGCGAAAGCACTACGGCAGCATAGCCGTTAACCATGGACCAACTTGGGTTGGCGATTGTTACAAAAGCAAATACAACAAACTAGGGATCTGGATTCCCGCATAAGGAGTTATGCAATGAAAACCATGAAAAACAAACTGGCGTTGGCTTTGATAGCGGCTGGCTTGAGTTTTGGTGCGATGGCAGCGGATATTACCGTGGCTTACGACGCTGACCCGGTCTCAATGGACCCACATGAGCAGCTGTCAGGCGGTACTCTGCAACTGTCGCACATGGTCTTTGATCCACTTATTCGCTTTACACAAAAAATGGAATTTGAACCTCGTCTGGCCGAATCTTGGCAGCGTGTGGATAACGAAACCATGCGTTTCACTTTGCGCAAAGGCGTTAAGTTCCACTCTGGCAATGATTTTACCGCGGATGATGTGGTATGGACGTTCAATCGTTTGAAAGAATCGGCGGATTTTAAAGGGATTTTTGAACCTCTGGTCTCTTTGACTAAGGTGGATGATTACACCATCGAAATCAAAACGGCTGGCACTTACCCGCTGATTGAAAACGTGGCGACCTACATTTTCCCGATGGACAGCAAGTTCTACACCGGCACCACGGCGGATGGTAAAAACAAAGCAGAAATCGTTAAGCACGGTAACTCTTTTGCCTCTGAAAATATCTCTGGTACCGGGCCATTTACGGTGACGGCTCGTGAGCAAGGCGTGAAACTTGAGTTCCAACGCAACCCAAATTACTGGGATAAAGCGTCGAAAGGCAATGTGGACAAACTGACGCTGGCAGTGATTAAAGAAGATGCAACTCGCGTTGCGGCACTGCTGTCTGGCGGTGTGGATATGATTGCACCGGTTTCTCCGAATGATTACCAACGCATCAAAGATGCGAAAGGCGTAGATCTCTTCACTATGCCGGGCACTCGTGTGATTACCTTCCAAATGAACCAAAACAGCAACCCAGCGTTGAAAGATGTGCGTGTGCGTCAAGCGATTGTCTACGCCATCAACAATGAAGGGATTGTGGATAAGGTCATGAAAGGGGCGGCTACCACGGCTGCGCAGCAAAGCCCAGTCGGTTATGCCGGTTACAACGAGAACCTAAAACCACGCTTTGATCTCAACAAAGCGAAAGAGCTGATGAAAGAAGCAGGTTATGAGAAAGGCTTCAACCTGACCATGATCGCGCCAAACAACCGTTACGTGAACGATGAGAAGATCGCGCAAGCAGCATCGGCGATGTTGTCAAAAATCGGGATTAAAGTTGACCTAAAAACCATGCCAAAAGCGCAATACTGGCCTGAGTTTGATAAGTGTGCGGCAGATATGCTGATGATTGGTTGGCACCCAGATACCGAAGACTCAGCAAACTTTACTGAGTTCCTGACCATGACCCGTGATTCAAATACGGGTAAAGGCCAGTACAACTGTGGTTACTACTCGAATGCGGAAGTCGATAAGTTAGTCAATGCCGCGAACGAGGAAACCGATCTAGAAAAACGCAGCACCATGCTGAAGAAAGTGGAAGAGATCCTGTATAACGAAGCGGCGTTTGTGCCTCTTCACTTCCAAGATCCGTCATGGGCCGCGAAAAATACGCTAGATATCGCACCTATCATCAACGGTATGGACTTCCCATACTTTGGCGATCTGGTGGTGAAAGAGTAATCTCGGACCACTCTGCTCTGTAGGCGTTGGTCTACAGAGCTTCTCTTCGGGTACAGGGTTTTGTTTCAGTCGGGCCCCGTACCCTTTTTCAGACTGAAAGGTTTTGGCGCTTCATCGCGCCCACAGATTCACATGGAAAGTTAAGGGGCAAGGAATGTTTTCGTTTCTGGTCAAGCGCCTGTATCAGGCACTGATAGTGATGTTTGTGATCAGTTTGGTAGCGTTTGCCATTCAGGACAACCTGGGTGATCCGCTGCGCGAGCTTGTGGGTCAGTCCGTTTCTGAAGCAGAGCGTCAAGCACTGCGTGACGAATTAGGCCTCAATGATCCCTTCATTATTAAATATTCTCGTTTTGTGACTGCGGCGGTGCAGGGGGATTTAGGGACCTCCTATTTCTTTAAGCGTCCGGCGCTGGAAGTGATCTTCGATAAGCTGGTGGCGACACTGGAGCTGGTGTTTGGTGCCACGTTGATCATCATAGTGTTTTCAATCCCGCTTGGGGTCTATTCGGCGATTCATCCGAAAAGCTTGTTTACCAAGATAGTGATGGCGGGCAGCAGCATCGGCATTTCGATCCCGGTCTTTTTAACCGCGATCATGCTGATGTATGTCTTCTCGATTGAGTTAGGTTGGTTGCCGTCCTATGGTCGTGGCGAAACCGTTAACCTACTGGGCTGGGAGTCCGGCTTCTTTACCCTCGATGGCTTGCGCCATCTGGTATTGCCCTCTATCGCACTGGCTTCCATTATGTTGCCGCTGTTCATCCGCCTCGTGCGCTCGGAAATGCTCGAAGTACTGAGCTCGGAATACATCAAGTTTGCGCAAGCCAAAGGTTTGCCACTCAACAAAATCTATTACCAACATGCGCTGAAAAACACCATGTTGCCAGTATTGACCGTGGGTGGAGTGCAGATTGGTACTATGGTGGCCTACACCATTTTGACTGAAACCGTATTCCAGTGGCCGGGAACGGGCTTCCTGTTTTTAGAGGCGATTAACCGTGTGGATACGCCACTTATCACCGCCTACGTCATCTTTGTTGGGTTGATCTTTGTCGTGACCAACACGATTGTCGACCTCTTGTATGGCCTGATTAACCCGACCGTCAACCTCACTGGCAAAGGAGCTTAACCATGAGTGCAGTATCGATCGCTCCTTCACGTTGGGAGCGCTTTAAGCAGTCCGATTTTCTCTATTATTTCCTGCGCGACAAAGTGGCGATGAGCAGCTTTGCGGTGTTTGTGCTATTTGTCATCGTGGCAATCAGCGCGCCCTTGATTGCGCCCACCAACCCGTACGATCTCTCGTCGATTGATATTATGGATGCAGAGCTTCCACCCTCATGGATGGAAGGGGGCAATGAACACTTTTTGCTGGGCACCGATGAGCAGGGGCGTGACATTTTCTCGACCATTCTGTACGGCTCACGCTTATCACTGACCATCGGCTTTTTGGCGGTGGGCCTACAACTGACACTCGGCATTGTGATTGGTTTGTCGGCAGGCTATTTCGGTGGCCGAATTGATAGCTTTTTAATGCGTTTTGCCGATATTCAGCTCTCATTCTCCACCATGATGGTGGCGATCATTGTGTCGGCGATCTTTAAAGCCAGTTTTGGTGGTGAGTTCTTCAGCCAATATGCGGTGGTGATGTTGGTGGTGATCATCGGTGTGGCGGAATGGCCGCAATACGCGCGTACGGTGCGTGCTTCGGTGCTGGCGGAGAAGAAAAAAGAGTATGTGGAAGCGGCACGCGTGATGGGCTTTAAAGCGCCGCGTATCATGTTCCGCCATATTTTGCCCAACTGTTTATCACCAATCTTGGTGATTTCAACGGTACAGGTGGCAAACGCGATCATGTCAGAGGCGGCACTCTCCTTCCTTGGCTTAGGATTACCGGTCGATCAGCCGTCACTGGGCTCTCTGATCAGTATCGGTTTTACCTACATTTTCTCGGGTGCATGGTGGATAACCGCCTTTCCCGGCATTGTATTGGTATTGCTGGTATTAGTGATTAACTTGCTTGGCGATTGGTTGCGTGATGTGTTTAACCCGAAAATTTACAAAGGGTAAGTAAATCCGATTGATTTGCTTCACAAACTCTCCATAAACTAAGAGCCGTTTTTGAATGCGGCTCTTTTTTTGCATTTATTTTTGCTATACCGGATCCCAATAAGTGTTCGAGGCGAGATAACTTGCCTGATTCGAACCCTGATTTCAGTCACAGAGTATTAAGGAGACAAGCGGATGCCGAAATGGATTCTATGCTGCAACCTGAGTGTGGCTTTACTGTTATTCGCCCCCATTGCTTCAGCCGAGAGTGACTATTTGTGCGATGCGCAGCAGGCGGCGGTTAACCAATTACCTGTGCTGGATGCGGCTTGCCCAATTGGCGATGGCCTGTGGGGCAAAAAGCCCAAACGGGGAGACTCTCTGTTTTGGATCCAGTGTGGCATGTTAAGCAAACCGATGCCGCTCGCCACAGTAAAAACCCTTTATGAACATATCTCGACCGATATTTGGGTCAAACCTGAGCCCAAAGGCGCGCGCTGTTTGATCGGCCCTTATAGCGATTTTGCTCTCGCCAGCAAGGAGCTGAAAAAGGTCAAAAAACTGGCGACCTTTGAGCAAGCATTCATCCGCCAAGTGGTGAAAACCTCTGCGCAGCAGCCGGTGATGAAAGCCAAACCCACAACCGCTGCGGTAGCTCCGGCTGCCAACACTGCGGTATCAGAAGCTTCAGCACCTAAGCCCGCGAGTAAACCGAAAAGCGAAGAAAAATCCGCTCCCACTGTGGTACCCGCCGCCGCGCCAACGAAACCCGTAGCAAAACTGAGCAGCACACCTAAACCTTCGGGAAACAGTGGTTTTGTATTGCGCCAGCAAGTGAAAGTAGGCAGCCAAACCTTTGCTGTGCCGTACAGCGACAATCCGAAAGTGCAGTTTTACATGGAGCATGATCAGGCGTGGAATCGCCTCGACTATGATGCCGCGCAAATTGTATGTAGAGATCTAGGGATGCGTCTCGCTACTGAACAAGAGTGGTCAGCGTTATTAAAATCGAAACAGATGCAGCAATATCAATGGCCTGTGCAATTACCGTATTGGGGAGAAGGGCGTAAAGGGATGTTCACCACTGGCAAAGTCAATGTGTTAAAAGGCTCATCATTGCTCAATGTGGTGTGTGTGAAGTAAAGCTTTTCGGCATGAGTTTCTAAAAAAGAAAAATCGATAAAAAGAAAGCGGCGATGGCCGCTTTCTTTTTGAGCAGAACGGAATCTCGATACCGCTACCGCATCGTGACGAACTCTTCCGAGCCCGTAGGGTGAATCGCGACCACGGAATCGAAATCGGCTTTGGTTGCGCCCATTTTCATTGCGACACCAAAACCTTGGATCATTTCATCAACCGCAAAACCGATGCCGTGTAGACCAACCACGGTTTCTTCAGGGCCAGCGCAAACCAGCTTCATTTTACATGGCTGACGGTGAGAGGTGACGGCGGTGTACATAGCGGTGAAGCTTGATTTGTACACTTTCACGTTCTCTGCGCCGTACTGAGCAATCGCTTGTGGCTCAGTGAGGCCAATCGTGCCGATCGGTGGGTGGCTAAACACCACGGTTGGCACTAACTGGTAATCCATCTTGGCGTTCAGTTTGTTGTTAAACAGGCGCTCAGAGAGTTGGCGACCTGCTTTTACGGCAACAGGAGTCAGCTCAATGCCGCCTTCCATGATGTCACCTACACAGTAAATGCCTGCAACGTTAGTGTTTTGGAACTCATCGACCTTGATGTAGCCTTGCTCATTGGTTGCAACACCCGTTGCCGCTAGGTTGATGGCATCGGTGGCTGGGTGGCGACCGATCGCCCAAATCAGGGTATCCACGTTGTACGTCTGACCATTTTCCAGATGCAGCGTCAGGCTACCATCGGCTTCTTTCACCACTTGTTTTGGCACGCTATGGGTGTGCAACTGTGGCCCTTCGCTGTTCATCACTTCCACTAAGGTTTCGATGATCATGGGGTCGAAACTACGCAGTGGAGACTCTTTGCGGCAGAACAGGTGGGTTTCTGTACCTAGCGCATTCAGCACGCCGGCGATTTCTACTGCGATGTAACCAGCACCGATCACCGCAACGCGTTTTGGCTGCTCGCTCAGCTCAAAAAAGCCGTTCGAGTCGATGCCGTATTCTGCGCCTGGAATATTTGGAATGCTTGGGCGACCACCTACGGCAATCAGAATATGGTCAGCCGTGTAAAGTTCGCCGTTCACTTCGACGGTTTTCGCATCCACAAACTTAGCGAAGCCCTTAATCACGTGAACTTTGTTGTTGCCCAGAACACGATCGTAAGATTGATGGATGCGGCCAATGTAGGCTTGACGGCTTTCCACCAGCTTTGCCCAGTTGAAGTTTTTCACATCGACATCAAAGCCGTAATCTTCTGCATAAAGGTGCATCGCTTCTGCGATTTGCGCGCCGTGCCACATCACCTTTTTCGGTACACAGCCAACGTTGACACAAGTGCCGCCGAGATCTTTGGCTTCGATGAGAGCGACTTTCGCGCCGTACATCGCCGCGCGGTTAGCGGAAGCGATACCACCGCTGCCACCACCAATGCACAGGTAGTCAAAATGTGTTGCCATTACTTTCTCCAATTATGTCTGGCGAAGATGCTCTTCGCTCTTTTCTTGTATTCCTTATATCAGGGCGAGGGCGTCACAATCCACCCGCCTTGATGAAAAAACAGCTTATTCCGGTACCACCCACTCGACTTTATAGTGTCCAGTAGCGGGGGCAATCGCCTGTTTGAGGAAAGGCAAAATGGTCTGCATCTGGCTTTCCAGCGTCCACGGCGGGTTAATCACTATCATGCCCGAAGCGGTCATGCCGCGCTCATTGGTATCTGGCGCGACACCGAGTTCAATTTGTAAGATTTTACGGATCTCTAAGCCTTGCAAGCCTTCTAACATGTCATCGATATCGCAGCGATTGACCACTGGATACCAAATCGCATAAATACCCGTTGCCCAGCGTTTGTAACTCTGAGCGATAGCGCGCACCACATCGCGGTACTCTTTAGCCAGCTCATAAGGCGGGTCAATCAGCACTAAACCGCGGCGTTCTTGCGGCGGCAAACTGGCTTTCAGGCGTGCGAAGCCATCTTCTTTATAGATAGAGACTTGGCGATCGCGGTGAAACTCTTGCTCCAGCAATGGGTAATCGCTTGGATGCAGCTCAGTCAGTACCATGCGATCCTGTTCACGCAGATGGGCGCGGGCGACTCGAGGTGAACCCGGGTAGTAACGCAGCGTTTCCCCTTGATTGAGCTGGCGAATCGCATCCAGATAGCTATCGAGCTCCGCCGGAATGTTGTCTTGTTGCCAAACGCGGGCAATGCCTTGCTTGTATTCGCCGGTTTTTTCCGACCACTCATGGGTCAGATCGTAACGACCCACACCAGAGTGAGTATCATGGTAGACAAAAGGTTTCTCTTTTTGTTGCAGAGAATTGAGGATCAGGCTCTGTACGATGTGCTTGAGCACATCTGCATGATTGCCTGCGTGGAAACTGTGTCGGTAACTTAACAAAATAGACTCTCAAACCCGCTTGAGGGGCGCTGTACTGACCGCTGATTGACTTACGTCCAGTAATAGAAACAAAAATATTGGCTCGATTATATACCGATTTTACGTGCAGCGCGCAGCGTAACGGCGTGGTTTTTTAGGCGGCTTAAGGCGTGAGTGAGTCGTATTTTGCAAAGCTTTTCCTTGGATCAGCTATTGAAAAATCGTTCTGCTACCTATATTTACTTATACAACTCACAGGTCAAAATTCGGCCTGTCTCTATGCTGAAAAGGAATCTTTTTATGTCAAACCCACTTCTTACCTTTACGGATCTGCCGCCGTTTTCTGCGATTAAACCGGAGCACGTAAAGCCAGCGGTTGAGCAGGCGATAGCGGATTGTCGCCACACCATAGATAAGGTTTTAGCCGAAAATCCACAACCGAGCTGGGAAAGTGTGATTGCGCCGATTGAAGAGGTCGATGATCGCTTAAGTCGTATCTGGTCACCGGTCAGCCATATGAATTCGGTGGTGAACAGTGATGAGCTGCGTGAAGCCTACGAAAGCTGCTTACCGCTGTTGTCTGAGTACAGCACTTGGGTTGGCCAGCATAAAGGGCTGTTTGAAGCCTACAAAACCATTAAAGAGAGCGCGGAGTTTGCCAAGCTCGATCGCGCGCAGCAAAAAACCATCAGCGACAGTCTGCGTGATTTTGAATTGTCAGGCATCGGCTTGCCACTGCAAGAGCAAAAGCGCTATGGCGAAATCAGTAAGCGTATGTCTGAGCTTGGCTCTAAGTTCTCCAACAACGTGCTGGATGCCACTATGGGGTGGACCAAGCAGATCACCGATGTAAACCTGCTCGCGGGCATGCCGGAATCGGCACTGGCGGCGGCACAAGCAGCAGCCGAAGCCAAAGGTTTAGAGGGGTATCTGCTGACCTTGGATATTCCGTCTTATCTACCAGTGATGACTTACTGTGATAACCAAGCACTGCGCAAAGAAGTGTATGAAGCGTATGTCACGCGTGCTTCGGATCGCGGCCCGAATGCGGGTAAATGGGATAACAGTGAAATCATCGCTGAGCAGCTCAAACTGCGCCATGAGATTGCGCGTATGCTCGGCTTTAGCACTTACAGCGAAAAATCGCTGGCGACCAAAATGGCGCAAACCACTGACCAAGTGCTTGGTTTCTTAAATGATCTCGCCAGCAAAGCCAAACCACAAGGTGAGCGTGAAGTGGAAGAGCTGCGCCAATTTGCCGAAAGTGAGTTTGGCGTCAAGCAGCTTGAGCTGTGGGATATTGCTTACTACAGCGAAAAGCAAAAGCAGCATCTGTTTGAAATCTCCGATGAAGAGCTGCGCCCTTACTTCCCAGAACAAAAAGTGGTGAATGGCCTGTTTGAAGTGCTGAGCCGTTTGTTTGGCATGCAAGTCAAAGAGCGCCAAGGGGTAGATGTATGGCACGAATCGGTGCGCTTTTTTGATATTTTTGATGCGCAAGGAACGCTGCGTGGCAGCTTCTATCTCGACCTGTATGCGCGTGAACACAAACGCGGTGGCGCGTGGATGGATGAGTGTCGTGTACGTCGCACTACCGACAGTGGCGCACTGCAAACACCAGTGGCTTACCTGACGTGTAACTTCAACCGCCCAGTCGGCGATAAGCCTGCGCTGTTTACCCACGACGAAGTGACCACCCTGTTCCACGAATTTGGTCACGGCATTCACCATATGCTGACTCAAGTGGAAGTGGGCGCGGTATCCGGCATCAATGGTGTGCCTTGGGATGCAGTCGAGCTGCCAAGCCAATTCTTGGAAAACTGGTGCTGGCAAGAAGAGGCGCTGGCGTTCATTTCTGGTCATTACCAAACCGGTGAGCCACTGCCGAAAGCCATGCTCGATAAAATGCTGGCGGCGAAAAACTTCCAATCGGCGATGTTTATTCTGCGTCAGTTGGAGTTCGGATTGTTCGACTTCACGCTGCACACCACTTACGACCCAGAAGTGGGGCCAAAAGTGCTGGAAACCTTGGCGGAAGTGAAAAAGAAAGTGGCGGTGCTGCCGGGCTTGGAGTGGAACCGCTTCTCGCACAGCTTTAGCCATATCTTTGCGGGTGGCTACAGCGCCGGTTACTACAGCTACTTGTGGGCAGAAGTGCTTTCGGCGGATGCGTTCTCACGCTTTGAAGAAGAAGGTATTTTCAACCGTGAGACTGGCCAAAGCTTCCTCAACAACATCCTTGAGATGGGTGGCAGCGAAGAGCCGATGGAGCTGTTTAAGCGCTTCCGTGGCCGCGAACCACAAATTGATGCTCTGTTGCGTCATGCCGGAATCGCCGCGTAATCGATAGTACTTTCAGCCCACCTCGTGTGGGCTGAAATTTTTCCGGCCACCGCTGCGCCCATTCAAGACGTTTGGGTATCTGCAACACTTGGGGTTATAATCGCCGCCATTATGTATAAATAACCAGTGGCGAAGTCATGATCGATCCCTCTCTATTGCTCGACGGTCTCAACGATAAACAACGCGAAGCGGTGGCAGCGCCACTGGAAAATCTACTGATTTTGGCCGGTGCCGGCAGTGGTAAAACCCGTGTGCTGGTGCACCGGATTGCGTGGCTGATGTCGGTGGAAGAAGCCTCGCCGTTTTCGGTGATGGCGGTGACCTTTACCAACAAAGCCGCAGCCGAAATGCGTGGCCGAATTGAAGAGCTGATGCATGGCACCGCCTCTGGTATGTGGTGCGGTACTTTCCACGGTATTTGCCACCGCATTCTGCGCGCCCATTATCTCGACGCTAAGCTGCTGGAAGATTTTCAGATCATCGACAGTGACGATCAGCAGCGTCTGCTCAAACGCCTCATCAAAGCGCACAATCTGGATGATAAACAGTGGCCGGCGCGCCAAGTCGCGTGGTGGATCAACAATCAAAAAGATGAAGGGTTGCGCCCGGCGCACATCAACGCCTTTGATCCGGTTACTCAAACCTATCTCAAGCTGTACACCGCTTACCAAGAAGCGTGCGATCGCGCGGGCTTGGTCGATTTCGCCGAAATTTTGCTGCGCGCCCTAGAGCTTCTGCGTGGTAATCAGCACATTCGCGAGCATTATCAGGCGCGCTTTAAGCACATTTTGGTCGATGAATTCCAAGACACCAACGCGATTCAGTACGCGTGGCTGCGTATGATGGCGGGTGCTCAGTCGAATGTGATGATCGTGGGTGATGATGACCAATCGATATACGGCTGGCGTGGCGCGCGAGTGGAAAACATCGAAAAATTTACCCGCGAATTTCCGAGCGTGAATACCATTCGACTGGAGCAAAACTACCGCTCCACCAAGACCATTTTGGAAGCCTCAAACACACTGATCGCCAATAACAGCGAGCGGATGGGTAAGCAGTTGTGGACTGAGGGCTTGGTTGGCGAACCTATTTCAGTGTACTCGGCGTATAACGAGCTCGATGAAGCGCGCTTTGTGGTCAGCAAAATCAAAGGCTGGCAGGAGCAAGGCGGCACACTGACCGATTGTGCGATCTTGTATCGTAACAACGCCCAGTCACGGGTACTGGAAGAGGCGTTATTGCAAGCGAGTTTGGCCTACCGCATTTATGGCGGGATGCGCTTTTTCGAACGCCAAGAGATCAAAGATGCGCTGAGTTATCTGCGTTTGATTAATAACCGTAATGACGACACCGCCTTTGAGCGAGTGATTAATACGCCGCCGCGCGGTTTGGGTGATAAAACCCTAGAGACCATTCGCTTTGCCGCGCGCGATCGTGGCTGCACCTTGTGGGATGCCAGTGTCGGTCTGCTCAATGACCAAGTCTTAACTGGGCGTGCAGCTAGCGCGCTGAGCCGCTTTGTTGAACTGATCAATGCCTTGGAAGAGGAAGGCATCGACATGCCGCTGCACGTGCTGACTGACCATGCGGTAAAAACCTCTGGTCTGCTGGAGATGTATCAGCAAGAAAAAGGCGAAAAATCCAAAGCGCGGATTGAAAACTTGGAAGAGCTGGTCACGGCGACGCGCCAGTTTGAAAAGCCAGAAGAAGCGCAAGAGATGACCATGCTGACCGCGTTTTTGACCCATGCGGCACTGGAAGCCGGTGAAGGCCAAGCCGATGAGCATGATGATGCGGTACAGCTGATGACCTTGCACAGTGCCAAAGGATTAGAGTTTCCGCTGGTGTTTATGGTCGGCGTGGAAGAGGGCATGTTCCCGAGCCAAATGTCTGCCGAAGAGGCGGGGCGTCTCGAAGAGGAGCGTCGCCTGTGTTACGTCGGTATGACCCGCGCGATGCAAAAGCTCTACATCACCTACGCGGAAATGCGCCGCTTGTACGGGCAAGATAAGTATCACAAACCCTCACGCTTTATTCGTGAACTGCCAGAAGGCTGTTTGGATGAAGTGCGCATGAAGGCGCAAGTCAGCCGTCCAACCAGTACAGGGCGCTTTAGCCAAACCGTAGTCAAAGAAAGCTTTAACGAAACCGGTTTTAATTTGGGCTCACGAGTCCGTCACCCGAAATTTGGTGAAGGCACCATCATTAACTTTGAAGGCAGTGGCCCGCAAAGCCGAGTGCAAGTGGCGTTTAATGGCGAAGGTATTAAGTGGTTAGTCACGGCTTACGCGAGATTAGAGAAGGTGTAGATAGAATAGGGCGGCGACGTGGCTCCCCATTTTAGGGGGAGGTCGGGAAGAAATTGCCAAATTGCCCCTAGATACAAAGTAACGATTAACGTTTCTGTTGAGGAGTTAAGTGGTGATGACTTTTCGGGAGAAAAAAGAAAACCCCGGGGGCAAGCCCACCGGGGTTAGAGTCTTACTCGCAGCATTCCAGCTACTAAAAGGTGCTCCCTGCATCTAATCCTTGATAGTACGCTGCAATCCGTCAGCTCAATCCTTGCATCGCCATCCTAGCGGTGTCCTGTGTTTTCCATTACAACTCACAATCCTAGCGAGTTCACATCACTTGTTCCCTGAGCGGTGTCCCTGCCATCATCCTGATGTTCAGTCCTTGCCTCGTCCAGAGGTGTCCATTTCCCATCCTTGTCGTTACCATCCTAGCAACGATTGCGTCCGTTCAATGTCCAATTACGCTTTCCTTGCCGAGCATTCATCCTGAATGTTCGCTTCTTCTTCCTGAAGATCACCAATCCTTGGTGCTTTCCTGTTCCGTGTCAGTATCCTTCCGACGAGATTCATCTTACTGAGCTGAGCTTTCTGAACAAGCAAAGCGAAGCGATTTCTTGATGTTCGAAATAATGAAATTTTTAACATTTTATTTAAAAACAATTATTTAAGTTGTTTTTGTCAGTGTTTTTTATCGCAGAAAGCGAATTTGTCCTACCGCTTTGTAAGAGATCTCGCACAGCATGATCGGCCAAAGTCGGATCATAGCCATCCGAAGGTTTGTGCTATAGCGCGGCTTGCTTGCCATAAAATCACGCCACCGGCCAAGATAAACACCGCAGCGCATATGCCATCGACGGATCGCGTAATGCGCTGCATGCGTTGTTGCATGGCTGACGTGGTAAGTAGCCAAGCTAAACAGGAGAACCAAGTTAGGGATAAACCAACCAAAATCGCAGCGGCACTCACTTTACCAGACACGGACATGCTGGCTGGGATCAGGCTAGATAACAGGCTGACAAAAAACACGAGAGCTTTGGGATTCAAGAGATTGGTCATCATGCCTTTTGTGAAGGCTTGACGGCGGTTGCCGAGAATGGAGGGCGCAGGGCTGTGCGTCGGTGTGCTGGCGTTTTTTTGCGCCATCACTGATTGCAAAGCGCCGACCCCCAGATAAAGCAAGTAGCTGCCGCCAGCCAGTTGTAACAGGTTAAACAGCATTGGCTGCTGTTTGACTAAGTAGCTAATGCCGGTCAGGCTCAAAATCAAATGGACTAAAATGCCGCACGACAAACCTAACGCGATCATTACGCCAGTTTTACGCCCGTGCTGTGTGGCGTTTTGCACCACTAAGGCGACATCAGGACCTGGGCTTAATAAGGCAATAAAATGCACACCGGCTAAGGTGGCTAAAATGGACATTTCGTTCATGCTTTCTCCTCACATTATTCACGGAGTATGCCGCGGGGCGAGCGCGAGGAGCTTGTAAATTTTTGACAGCGTGGTTAAGAAAAGCGAGTGATCAAAGAAGGCGAAAGGCCATAAGTGGCTTTGAAGGCTTTACTGAAATGGGCCTGATCATAAAAGCCGACCTGATACGCGACATCTGTGCCTGGTTTGCCATTTTGCAGCAGTTTCATTGCTTGCTCTAGGCGTAGCCGTCGTAACCAAGCGTAAGGCGTGAGCCCCGTTTGCGCTTTAAAATGGCGCTGAAATTGAGTTGGGGAGAGTTGGCACAGTTGCGCTAACTGTTCGAGCCGGATCGGTTGGTCAAGCTGGCTGAGTACCCACTCTTTGAGTAGGGCGAGATTGTGTTGGCCAAGCGGTTTGACGGTGGGTTGTTTTAGGTAGCTATAACGCTCAAGCAGCGGAGCAAAGCCTTGATAAGGTAAGCAATCTTTGGCGAGCTGGCTGAGGTTGTCCTGTCGCAGCAAATGGTGAAGTTGCTGCAAGGAGTGAAATAGGGTCGGGTCTTGTACAATCAACTGCTCAAAGCCGATCACTTGCTCAATCTGGTTGGCTTCGAGCGTCTGCTGTAACCATTCAGGTTCAATGGAGAATACTTGTACTTGATAGCCCGTATTACTGTGCGCGTGGCCATCATGCAATTCATCGGGTGACATCAGTACCACACCTCCTTGTCCCACTTGATGCCAAGCCCCTTGGTGATAAAAACGTTGTACACCTTGGGTGATGAGACCGATATGGATATCCAGATGATAGTGACGCTCAAACGCAAACTGGCGATAGTCGGCTTCAATCAGACTGATCGCGGGGTAAGCGCTGGGGCGATAATTCACTGTATCCATAGGGACCAAAAAGTAGGCTAAGTTGCCAAAATCTTAAGCGGTGAGTCAGAGCTTGTCTTGTAAAAAATGATCAGTGCCTCTGCGCGTGGGTGGGAAAAATGAGGTACGAGTAAAAAGTGATGGACAGACTCTGCCCATCACTTTTTGAGTTAACGCTTACTCGCCGATGGCGACGCCTTCACGGCGAGGGTCAGCGGCTCCCTCAAGACCTTGCGCGGTAATACGAATGGCGTGCAGACCTGAGTTGAGCTCTTTGATCCCTACTTTCGCTCCCAAGCTTTCCAGCGCGGGCTTGAACTGCTCGGCGGAGGTGCCTTGTTCTAGCTCGATTTCGCCAAAACGATTCAGCACATGCGGTTGATTGATCGCGGCTTGAATGTCCATATCCCACTGAATGTGCGCAATCAGTGCTTGCGCCACATAGCCAATAATTCGGCTGCCACCGGGTGAGCCAATCGCCAGATAGGGTTGGTTATCCTGCAAGACAATGGTCGGTGCCATCGATGAGCGTGGGCGTTTGCCCGGCTCTAGGCGATTGGCAATCGGGCGGCCTTCACTTTGCGTGGCAAACGAAAAATCGGTCAGTTCGTTGTTGAGTAAAAAGCCGCGCACCAACAAGCGTGAGCCGAACGCGTTTTCGATCGAGGTGGTGAAGGAAACCACGTTGCCTTCACGGTCAACAATGTTGAAGTGGCTGGTGGAGGGCAGTTCTATCGACTGATCGGGGCTGCGTAGCTGCGCATGATGCCAAGGCGGATTGCCTGCTGGCGCACTGGTCAGCGCTTTGCCGGGTTGGATGAGTTTAGCGCGCTCGGCCAGATAGGTTTTATCCAATAAGCCTTGGGTCGGAACGGGCACATAATCTTGATCGGCCATGTACAAGCCGCGATCGGCAAACGCCAGCTGTGAGGCATCACCCAATACTTGCCATGATTTCACATCCTGCGCGCCCCAACCTTTGAGATCGTATTGTTCGGTGAGGGCGAGAATTTGTCCCACCGTCAGGCCACCTGAGCTGGGTAACCCCATGCCGCAGACTTGATAGCTTTGATAAGCGGCACACACGGGCGCACGCTGTTTGACTTGGTACGTATCAAAATCTTGCTGAGCGAGCACACCGGGATTGCCCGGCGCATTTTGCACCGTGGCGATGATGTCTTTGGCAATATCCCCTTGATAGAAAGCCGCCGCACCTTGCTGTGCAATGGCTTTGAGCGTGGCAGCGTAGTCAGGGTTTTTCAGTAAAGTGCCAGCTTTGAGGGGTTCACCTTGTGCATCAAAGAAATAGGCTTTGGTGGCAGGAAAACGGCCTAAACGCTCTTTATCTTCTGCAATAAGTGCTGCGAGGCGAGGACTTACCTCAAAGCCTTGCTCGGCGAGTTTGGCGACAGGTTCAATCAAGCGCGCCCATTCCAGCTTGCCGTATTGGCGATGGGTTTCCCACAGCAGTTTGACCGTGCCGGGAGTACCAACCGAGCGACCGCCGACCACGGCATCGTAAAATTTCATTGGCTGACCTGTACTATCTAAAAACAGTTCAGGTGTGGCGTTGAGTGGCGCGGTTTCGCGGCCATCGAACGTAGTGAGCGCTTTTTTCTTGGCATCCCAGTAGACCAAAAACGATCCACCGCCAATGCCGGATGATTGAGGCTCAACTAGGCCCAGCATCAGTTGTGTCGTCACCATGGCATCTATCGCGTTGCCGCCTTGGCGTAAAATCGAAGCCCCTGCTTCGCTCGCCAGTGGGTTAGCCGCCGTGACCATCCAGTTTTTGGCTTTGACTAACGATTTGTGCTCAAAGCCAGTGGCTTGTTCTGGCGCAACCGCATCGGTGGCTTGATTCAGGGTAGCTTGTGCAGCCATCGCAAACATCAGCGCAGGAAGCGCCAAGGGGGTATGAGTCCAATTCATGCCCATCTCCATTTTCGTTGTTATGAAGAGGTCATGTTAACGTTGGGTTAAAGTTTTGTTCTAGCGGCTTGTTGGCTAAATCGATGATTTATGCAGCAATGTCTCAGGATTGAACGAGTTAGACGAGGTGGAATAGGGAGGTAAGCCGGGATAGCTTACCTCGGTAGCGAGCTCTAACGTGCACGCCGTGCGGCGTGTCCTGCTTTTAACCCATCAACACTGAAGATGACCAACGCACTCCAAATAAAAGCAAAGGTGATCGCTTTATCGCTGGTAAAGGCTTCACCGTAGACCAGAACTGCGAGCAAAAACATCAAACTCGGGCCGATATATTGGAAAAACCCAAGCGTTGAGAGTTTGAGACGCGCTGCGGCTCCGGTAAAACAGAGCAGGGGCAAGGTAGTCACGACGCCAGCGCAAACCAAGAGCAGATTGAGCTGCCAAGTGTTGAGTGCCATATCACTGGTTGGTGTATCGGCGAGCCAGATTAGGTAGATGGCGGCGGCGGGCAGCATAAACAGGGTTTCAAGGAACAAGCCTGTTTGCGCATCAACTTGGATCTTTTTACGCAGTAGACCATAAAAGCCAAAGCTGGTGGCAAGGGCAATCGCCACAATCGGCACTGAGCCAAACACCACTAACTGAATGCCCACGCCAATCGCGGCAAGTGCGACCGCAAACCACTGCAATTTACGCAGGCGCTCGCCGAGAAACAGCATGCCGAGCAGCACGTTGAGTAGCGGATTAATGTAGTAGCCTAAACTGGCATCCAGCATATGGTTAGCGTTGATTGACCAGATAAAAATCAGCCAGTTCCCCCCCACGAGCAAAGCGGTCACTAACAGCAGCCAAAATTTGCGCGGAGTGTGTATTACGCCAACGACGCTGCGCCAGCGCCGACCGAGGTGAATCAGTACTGCGAGCAACACAAATGACCACACCACCCGGTGGCTAAGGATTTCCAGCGCCGATACGGCGCCAAGTGCTTTGAAATAAATCGGCGCAATGCCCCACATGGTGTATGCGCTGATCGCGAGCAAAATTCCTTTTTTGGCATCTTGTTGGTCGGGTGTCATGAACAACTTCTCTGGTTATGGTGATGACCGCTTTGGCGGCGGTAGCAGCGAAGTATAACCTGAGAATCGTACACTGTACGTATTTTGCGGTTTTATTCACCGAGTAACCCCTCTACAATAGCCAGCTTGTTGGCGACCCATGACTCTTACTTTGCACTCTATCGATATGACCGCGACTTTAATGGCTGAATCTTCTGCTCTCTTTGCCACTCCTGAACGTGTTTTGCACGAGGTGTTTGGCTATCAGAAATTTCGCGTCGGTCAGCAAGAGGTGATTGAGGCGGCGCTGGCTGGGCGTGATAGCTTGGTCATTATGCCGACTGGCGGTGGTAAATCGCTCTGTTACCAGATCCCTGCACTGGTGCTGGAAGGGGTCACGTTAGTGATTTCTCCCCTGATTTCGCTGATGAAAGATCAGGTTGACCAGCTTAAAGCCAACGGTGTCGCCGCCGAGTGTGTCAATTCCACCTTGGCGCGCGAGGAGTTGATCGCGATTTATAACCGCATGCATGCTGGCCAGCTCAAGCTGCTGTATGTGTCGCCAGAGCGGGTATTGACCGCCGAGTTTATCGAACGGCTCAGCCATCTGCCGTTAGCCATGATTGCGGTTGATGAAGCGCACTGTATTTCGCAATGGGGACACGATTTTCGCCCTGAATACGCCTCATTAGGCCAGCTTAAGCAGCGTTTCCCGAATGTGCCGGTGATGGCGCTGACGGCGACTGCGGATGACGCGACCCGTCACGACATTATGCAGCGTTTGCAGCTCAATGAGCCGCATCAGTATCTGGGCAGTTTTGATCGCCCGAACATCCGCTACATGCTGGTGGAAAAACATAAGCCGGTTTCGCAAGTGATTCGCTATTTGGAAACGCAGCGCGGGCAGTGCGGCATCATCTATTGTGGTAGCCGTAAAAAAGTGGAAATGCTCACCGAAAAGCTGTGCGGCAACCACATTCGTGCCGCCAGTTACCATGCCGGGATGGATGCCGATGAACGCGCTTGGGTGCAAGAAGCGTTTCAGCGTGATGACCTGCAAATTGTGGTGGCGACCGTGGCGTTTGGCATGGGGATTAATAAACCCAACGTGCGCTTTGTGGTGCATTTTGATATTCCACGCAACATTGAATCCTACTATCAGGAAACTGGCCGCGCAGGGCGTGATGGTCTGCCTGCTGAAGCCATGATGCTGTACGACCCTGCCGACATGAACTGGCTGCGCCGCATGCTCGATGAAAAGCCCGATGGCGCGCAAAAACAGGTCGAAAGCCACAAGCTCACCGCCATGGGCGCGTTTGCTGAAGCGCAAACTTGTCGCCGCCAAGTGCTGCTCAATTATTTTGGCGAATATCGCGATAAGCCTTGTGGTAACTGCGATATCTGCCTCGACCCACCCAAGCGTTTTGATGCCACGGAAGAGGCACGCAAAGCCTTGTCGTGTGTCTATCGCGTCAATCAAAACTTCGGGATTGGTTATGTGGTGGAAGTGCTGCGCGGGATGCAGAACATCCGTATTCGCGAGCATGGCCACGACAAAATCACCACCTACGGCATCGGCCGCGATCACAGCCACGATTACTGGGTGAGTATTTTCCGCCAACTGATCCACAAAGGCATGCTCTACCAAAACATCACGCGTAACTCGACATTGCAACTGACCGAAGAAGCGCGCCCCTTGCTGCGCGGAGAAATGAATATTGAGCTGGCGGTGCCGCGTTTAGATACCGCGGCGCGCGCCGCGAAATCCGACAAATTGTCGGGCAAAAACTACGACAAAAAGCTGTTTGCCAAACTGCGTAAGCTGCGTAAATCGATCGCCGATGATGAAGGCTTACCACCGTATGTGGTGTTCAGTGACGCCACCTTGATTGATATGGCGGAGATCATGCCGACCTCTTACGGCGAAATATTGGCGGTGAATGGGGTTGGGCAGCGCAAGCTGGAAAAATACGCCGACCCGTTTTTGGATCTGATTCAGGAGCATTTGACCTATCATGGCTGAGTTCGGTTTAGGCGACTATCTTGCCGCGGAAGGGCGCTTGATTGTGCGCGCCGAAAACTTCGATTTTGAGGCTTTTGCTGAAACCGCTTTGCGTTTGGTGAACCTGCTTTCCGCTCGGGTGTTGGAAAAGCAGTGCGATGCAGATCTATACACTTGGCTAATTGATTTTGAAGGCTGCCATTTACTGCTGCGCGGCGAGCATTACAGCCAATCATTGTGGCTGGAAACCCTAACCGCAGGTCAGGGTGATGAGGAGCTGGCGTTTATTGCCAAGCTCTTGCAGCGCATCTAAGCCAGTAAAGTCGAGCGTTGTTCCATCGCGCGCAGTCTGTGCTTTCCTTTTATTTTTCGCCCCTTATGCTAAGACTCATCCACTTATGGGTTTTAGCACTTATGGTTTTTAGTGCCTATAGGTCTTAGCACTTACGGATAATCCACCTATGACCAATGGAGGAGAGGCGAATGCGTTTAGAGTCGATTCATCAAGAAGTCATTTCGTTTGAGCGGTTTGTGTGGCGTTGCCTGCGCTATGCGTTGATTGCTTTATTGGTATTGCTCGTTGGTCTGCTGCCAGGGGTGATTGGCTTTATGTTGCTGGCGGAGCTGGCTGCTGCTCAAGCTTGGCTTAACGCACTCTCGATGGTGAGCGGCCTTGAGCTCCCTTATCCGGTGGCAGATTTCCACCAATCTGCAGCCTTACACCTCTTTTTGGCTTTTTATAGCTTATTCATTGAGACAGTGTTTTTTGTCTCCCTTGCTACTTTATTTGCCCCCGCTATTCACCGCGTGTTTCACCGCATGCACTGTGCCGAAGAGGCGCAGTAAAAAGCCCCTTGCGGGGCTTTATCGTGTACCAAGAATTAGGCTTCGCCAATAAAACCGCCGGTCTGGTGCGCCCACAACTGGGCATAAATCCCTTTGTGCGCCAGTAGCTCTTGATGCGTGCCTTGCTCTACGATTTTCCCTTCATCCATCACAATCAGCCGATCCATCGCGGCAATCGTCGATAAACGGTGCGCAATCGCAATCACGGTTTTGCCTGCCATCAGAGTGTGCAGATTCTCTTGAATGGCCGATTCCACTTCAGAATCGAGTGCGGAAGTTGCTTCGTCCATGATCAATATTGGCGCGTTTTTCAATAGCACGCGTGCGATCGCAATACGTTGACGTTGGCCGCCAGACAGTTTCACGCCACGTTCACCGACTTGAACATCATACCCAGTGCGACTTTGTTCATCTTGCAACTCCTGAATGAAATCATGAGCATGAGCTTGGCTGGCGGCTTCTTCGATGGCGGCTTGATCGGCATCCGGGTCGCCGTACAAAATGTTATCGCGGATCGAGCGGTGCAGCAGTGAAGTATCTTGGGTGATCATGCCGATATGGCGGCGCAGCGACTCTTGGCTGACATGGCTAATGTCTTGCCCATCAATTCGAATCTGACCGCTTTGCACATCATAAAAGCGCAGCAGTAGATTGACTAACGTGGATTTGCCCGCGCCAGAGCGGCCGACAATGCCGACTTTCTCTCCGGCTTGAATTACCAAGTTGAGATCGTCAAACACGGTTTTTTGCGCGCTGTAACCAAAACGAACTTGCGAGAAGCTCAGCTCACCAAATTTCACTTGGAGCGATTTTGCTTGTGGGCGATCCTCAATTTCCACTGGGTTCGCTATGGTGTTCATGCTGTCAATCACGGTGCCAACGCTTTCAAACAGAGCGCGAATTTCCCACATGATCCATTTCGACATGCCTTGCATGCGCAGCGCGATGGTAATGCCAATTGCGATCACCCCGACGGTGACCGTTTCTGCGAGCCATAACTGGATCGAGAGAGCAGCAATGCTAAACAGCAACAGATAGTTGATCAGATCCACACTGTAGAGAAGCGAGGTTAAGGTACGCATTTGGCGATAAACCGTGTGCAAAAATTGCGTCATTCCTGCTCTGGCGTAGGTGGTTTCGCGCTGAGAATGGGAGAAAAGTTTCACGGTGGTGATGTTGGTGTAGGTATCAACAATCCGCCCGGTCATTTGCGATTGTGCGTTGGCTTGATCGGTCGAGATGGTTTTTAGGCGTGGTACGAAGTAGACCTGAATCGCGATATAGAAGAGCAGCCAAACGAGGATCGGCACCACCAAAATTTTGTCAGCCTCGGCAATCATCACCAGCATCGACACCATATACACCGCGATATAGACCGACAGATCGACCAATTTCAGCACCGTTTCGCGCACGCTATTCGCATTTTGCATCACTTTTGTCGCAACGCGCCCAGCAAAATCACGTTGGAAGAAGCCGATACTTTGTTTGAGTAAATAGCGATGAGTCGACCAGCGGATCGACATCGGGTAGTTACCCAAAATGGTTTGATGCAGCAACATCGAGTGTACGAGTGCCAGAATCGGCATCACTACCAGTACCAGTGCCGCCATCGTCCACAGCCGTTCGCCGTGCATTTCCCAAAACTGGAGGCGTTCTTGAGTGCTGAGAATATCAACAATCTCCCCCATGTAACGTACGAGTGTGACTTCCGCCATCGCTACGCAGGCGCTGAGTAGCGACATCAATAACAGCGGTTTTTCAAAGCCTTGCGTGTAGTAACGACAGAAAGCAACCAAAGATTTAGGCGGTGTTTGCGGCTCTTGAACCGGGAAAGGTTCGGTCAGTTTTTCAAACCATTGGAACATGAACAAGGTGCCTTAATGAAAGTAATTGAGAAAGATTCGCAATTTTTTGCTTTTAATTAAGATAATTATCACTAAAATTGCGTAAAATTAATACTAATAAAAATGATTCTCAAATCTATAGCAGAGGTTTTATCATGCGCAATATTCGCCCGAGTCAGCTCGGACAATTTATTCGTCGTGCGCTTCGCTTGCACTTCATCCCTGTTGTTTTGGTTGCCGCACCGAGTGCAATGGCCAATACCAACCAAGAAACTGAGCAGTTAGAAACCTTAGTGGTGACCGCTTCAGCCTTGAAAGTGGAAACACCCGCACAAGAAACGCCAAAAGCGCTATCGATTGTCACTCAAGAAGAGATTGTGGCTCGCGCGCCACAAAAATTGGATGAAGCGCTGCGCTATACTTCTGGCGTCACCGCTCAACCTTATGGCGCGGACAATGATACTGATTGGCTCAAAGTGCGTGGTTTTGATGCTGCGACCTATCAAGATGGCAGCCGCCTGTTCCGTGATGGTTACTACACTTGGCTTATCGAACCTTACGCTTTAGAGCGTATTGAAGTGCTGAAAGGTCCTGCTTCGATTTTGTATGGTGAGGCACCTCCAGGTGGAGTGGTCAATGCGGTGCAGAAGAAACCGACCGACATTCCACAAGGTGAGGTTGGCCTACTAGTGGGTAATGATGCGCTGCGCACCTTAACCTTAGACATCTCCGATTACGCGAACCAAGACGGTTCCGTGCGTTACCGTTTAGTCGCGTTGATGAAAGAGAATGATGGTCAGTTGAACGGTACGCAAACTAGCCGTAACTACCTTGCGCCAAGTCTCAGCATCGATATTTCTGAGCAAACCCGTTTAACCCTGTTGGCGAGCTTTTTGGAAGACAGCGGTGTGCCGACTAACCCATTTTTCCCTGCGGCGGGCACCTTAATCGATTCCAACTTTGGTCATATCGATCCCTCTACCAACTTAGGGCAACCGGATTACGACAAGTATGAGCGTCGTCAGGTGTCATTGGGTTACTTGTTCGAACATGATCTTAATGATGTCTGGGCGCTGTCACAGACCTTCAATTACGGCGATAACGATCTCTATCTGCGCAGCAGCTACGCTTTCTCGAATGATGACCCAAGTAAAGACACATTAACGCAAGGCATTGTGTTCCGTGATGGTTCAACCGAAAGCTTGAGCTTAGATAACAAAGCGGTGGCGAAGTGGGATTCTGCCCGTGTTGAAAACACGCTGTTGATGGGCTTAGAGCTGCAACGCCACCAGACTCAAGGTGTTGAGTTAGGTAACTACAGCTTTGGCACCATCAATCCGTTCAACCCGAATTATGGCAATTACACGCCTATCGATGAATCTTCCGCAGCGGATCGCACCATTACCAAAGAGCAAGCAAGTTTGTATGCGCAGTACCAAATCAAGCTGGATCAGCAGTGGATTGGTCTGATTGGCGGCCGTATGGATTGGGTCGATACTGAAAACGAAAGCCAAAAGAACGCGCAGCGTAAAAGCCGCAGCGATGCGGAGTTTTCATTCAATGCGGGTTTGATGTATCTGGCCAGCAATGGTGTATCACCTTACCTCAGCTACTCACAATCGTTTGATGTGCTCAGCACCATCGATAGCGCGACGGGTGAGTTGTATAAGCCACTGAAAGGGGAGCAAACCGAGGTCGGCGTGAAGTACCAGCCAGAGTTTTATGACGGTTACATCAACTTGGCTTGGTTTGATATCACCCAACAAAATGCGCTGGTGACCAACCCAACGACTTTTGTGGCGACGCAAACGGGTGAAATGACTGCCCAAGGCATTGAGGTCGAAAGCGTAGGTTATATCACTGATAGCCTCAAACTGACCGCCAGCTACACCTTCACCGATGCCAAAACCGATGAAACGGGTGGCAAGGGCACACAACAAGCCGGTTTGATCCCGAAACATCAAGCGTCAGCGTGGCTGGATTACGATGCGACGCAGCTTGGCCTACAAGGTTGGACGTTTGGCTCCGGCGTACGTTATGTCGGCGAGTCAAAAGATAATCCGCGTTCGAGCGATCGTACTGTACCGAGCGTGACCTTGGTCGATCTGATGGCGGGCTATGAAATCACAGAAAACTGGCAAGCGCAGCTCAACATCAACAATCTGTTTGATCGTGAGTTCGTTTCTGGCTGTGATTACTGGTGTTACTACGGCCAATCACGCAGCGCGGTACTCAGTGCCAACTATCGCTGGTAATCGGCAATTGTTGTGAACTTGCCGTTTGGGGTAGTCAATTGTCCGTATTCTTGGATGATTGGCTGCCAGACAACTCCCGCTTCTGGCGGGATTTGTTGTTTTTATTGAATGCCAATTATTAGGGGGATCAATGTTTCAGTTGGCTGATATTCAAATGGTTCGCGGTGGGCGCACCATTTTGGCGATCGATCATTTGACCATTCCGACCAATGAGCTGACAGTCGTGCTCGGTCACAACGGTTCCGGCAAATCCACCTTAGTCAGTTTACTGTCGGGCCAACAGTCGCCCGATTGCGGTCAAGTGACCCTCAATGGTCAATCACTCTCATCGCTGCCGAGTAAAACCCTCGCCAAAGCCGTGGCCTTTTTGCCGCAGAAATTGCCAACCAGTGCCGGATTAACCGTGCGTGAGTTGGTGCGTTTAGGGCGCTTTCCGTGGCGCGGCACCTTGGGTCGTTGGCGCAAGGAAGATGAGCAGATTATCGATGCGGCACTCGAAAAAACGGGTGTGAGTGGTTTTGCGCATAACTTGGCGGATGAGCTTTCCGGCGGTGAGCGTCAACGCGCTTGGGTGGCCATGCTGCTTGCGCAGCAATCTCCAGTGCTGATTTTGGATGAGCCGACGTCGGCGCTTGATGTACATCACCAATATCAATTGATGGCGCTGCTGGCGGAGCTCAATCAAACCCAAGGCGTGGGTATTATCGTGATTTTGCATGATCTCAATTTGGCGCTGCGCTACGCGACCCACATTGTGGCGCTTAAGCAGGGGCAGATCGCTTTTGAAGGCGGTGCTGAGTTGTTGCTCGATGAGCAGCGGTTGTCGGATCTGTATCACTCACCGATTCGTTTGATCGATCACCCGAATCCCATTGCCCACTTTTCTACTAATAAGGTTGCGATCGTATGTGCTTGATGAGTCAATGGAATGTTCGTTTGCGGAACATTTGCCGATCGAAGGCGGTTTTTGGCTGGTTTGCCGCGCTTTGTCTATTCTCACTGCCCGTGCAAGCACAAATTATGCTGACGGATAGCCAAGGGACGCACACTTTTGCTGAGGTTCCACAGCGAGTGGTGGTGCTGAACTGGGATTTGCTTGAGCAAGTGCTAGAACTGGGCATTCAGCCCGTTGGCGCGCCGGAATTGAGTTCTTACGTGCAGTGGGTTGTGCAACCCGAGGTGCCAAGTTCGGTGCAAGATATTGGCACTCGTACTGAGCCGAATTTAGAGAAAATCGCCGCACTTAAACCGGATGTCATTTTAGCCGCAGGGCCGCAACAAGATTTGCTGGCCACCTTAGGGCGCATCGCGCCAGTGGTGTATCTACCCAATTTTTCCGAGCAAGATAACGCTGCCCAAGTGGCGATTTCCCACTTTAAAACCTTAGCGACCTTGTTTGGTAAAGAGGCGGTGGCGCAGCAAAAACTGGAAGTGATGTATGCCCGTTTTGCTGAGCTGAAAGCTTCGTTACAGCACGCCTTTGGTGACACTTTACCTGCGGTGGTCACGCTGCGTTTTGCCAACCCAACCTCGGTGTTTTTGTATACCGAAAACTCCACGCCGCAATATGTGCTAGAACAGCTCGGTTTATCGTCAGCGCTGCCGCAGCCGCCGAAAGAGTGGGGCATAGTGCAAAAACGCTTGAGTGAGTTGCAACACGTTGAGCAAGGCTATGTGCTCTATTTCTTGCCGTTTGCGGAAGAGAAAAAAGTGCAAAAATCGGTGTTGTGGCGAGCGATGCCGTTTGTGCAGGCGGGACGTGTCAATTCCGTGCGTTCTGTGTGGAGCTATGGCGGGGCGATGTCGCTGCGTTATAGCGCAGAAGCGATCACCGAAAGCTTGCTGGCGGTGGCTCCGCAATCATGAGTGTGCTGCGTTTAACTGGTTTGGGGGCGCTGACTCTGCTGTTGGCGCTGGTGAGTGTGCAGTGGGGGCACAATTTAACCCTCAATGAGCAGTGGCAATTGGTGCTCGGTAATCAAGCCGCGCAAAGTTTCGCGCAGGTGAATTTTATCTACGCGCAGCTACCCCGTGCGGTGATGGCCATAGTGGTGGGCGCGGTGCTTGGGTTGGTGGGCAGCTTGATGCAGCAGTTGACCCAAAACCGACTCACCTCACCGCTGACGTTGGGAACCTCATCCGGTGCTTGGTTGGGGCTGATTATCGTCAATATCTGGTTCAGTGATTGGGTGGCCGATTACAGCGCATTGGCTGCGATGGCTGGAGCACTGCTCGCTTTCGCACTGATAATCTCGATTGCGGGGCTACGCAATCTCACCGGATTACCGCTAGTTGTTTCCGGCATGGTGGTGAACATTTTGCTGGGTTCGATTGCCACGGCCTTGGTGCTGCTGAACGAAGAGTTCGCCCAGAATGTGTTTATGTGGGGTGCCGGTGATTTAGCGCAAAACGGCTGGGAGTGGCTCACTTGGTTGCTACCGCGCTTGGTTTTGGTGTTCCCGTTACTGCTGTTTGCACCGCGAGTGCTGACTTTGCTTCGGCTCGGCCATGAAGGGGCGGCGGCGCGTGGTTTAGCGGTATTGCCTGCCTTTTTACTTTTGATGGCGGGTGGGATTTGGTTGGTATCCGCATCGATTACTGCGGTTGGGGTGATCGGTTTTATCGGTTTATTAACCCCGAATATCGCCCGTTCACTGGGGGCGCGCACGCCCAAAATGGAGTTGTACAGCAGTGCGCTGCTTGGCGCGTTGTTGCTGCTTGCTACCGATATGCTCGCCATGGGGCTGAGCGTGTGGGCGGAGGAAGTCGTACCTAGCGGCATTACTGCCGCCGTGATTGGTGCTCCGGCGCTGATCTGGTTTAGTCGCCGTCCGCTCCAAGCGCAGGATTCGCTCTCTATCTCCTTGTCTTCACATCGCCGTTCGTCTTCTCGATGGGCGGTGATGCTCATTGCGGCGACTTTGTTGTTGGCTCTGGGTTTACATATTGGTTGGCAGATGGAAAGTGCAAGCTGGGCGCTGCCGAGTGAGTTTCAATGGCCGCTTCGTTGGCCGCGCATGCTCACCGCGCTGTTTGCTGGGGTGGGATTGGCGATCGCGGGAACGTTACTGCAACGGCTGATTTATAACCCGTTAGCCAGCCCCGATATTTTGGGCGTCTCTTCGGGAGCTACGTTTGCCTTGGTGTTTGCTAGCTTGTTTTTAGGGCAAAGTTTGCAGAGCTCCCACTGGATGACAGCACTGCTTGGCAGCGCTGCGGTATTGGTGGTGCTGTTGCTGCTTGGGCGGCGCCATCATTACGCACCGTCTAGCTTGATCTTGACTGGGATTGCTATCACCGCACTGTTGGAAGCCTTGGTGCAATTTACCTTGGCTAAAGGAACGGGCGACAGCTATCAGATTTTGCTGTGGCTATCGGGCTCAACTTATCGTGTCACGGGCGAGCAAGCTTTGCTGCTCAGCGTGGGTGTGGTGGGGTTAACACTGTTGGCGCTTGGCTTGTCTCGTTGGCTTACCTTGATCTCAATTGGGCGCGGTTTTGCTACTGCTCGCGGCTTGAGTGCGAGTCGCGCCAGCTTAGTTTTGCTGATCTTGGTCGCGCTGTTGTGCGCTTTGGTGACCGCGACCATGGGGCCTGTCAGCTTTGTCGGTTTGATTGCGCCACACATGGCGATGATGCTCGGCGCGCAGCGTGCTCCATCTCAACTTCTGCTGGCCGCCTTGGTGGGCGGCACTTTGATGTTGTGGGCAGACTGGTTGGGGCAAGCCTTGTTATTCCCCGCGCAAATCGCCGCAGGCACGCTAGTGGCAATCATTGGTGGCAGCTATTTCCTGCTGCTGTTACTCAGTCAGCGTGCACGCTAAACCCTCAGTTGAGAGGCGCTTGCCTCTCAACGCATCTGGCGAATGTCGGAAGAAATGTCATCGATCAACTGCCGCGCGGACGTTTCACGCTGCTGAGTGAGGGTGAGAAAAATCAGGTCGGTCAGCACGTTTTGCGCGGTACGCGAAGCAATCGCAGAGCTGCGGTGCTGCGTTTCATCGGCAATCGTATCCAGCGCCAGATCGGCCAGTTCACGTAAGCGATTTTTGTTCGGTGTAGTTAGGGCAATCACTTTCGCGCCTTGCTGTTTGGCCGCTTGTGCTGCAATCAGAATTTCGCGCTTTTCTCCGGAAAATGAAATCGCAATCAGCACATCTTGGCTATGTAAGGTGCGAGCAGTCGCGATCTGCACGTGGCTATCTTGCTCCGTGAGCGCGGTAATGCCGAGCTTGAGCAGCTTAAATGCGAGATCTTTGGCGACCAGCGCTGAGCCACCAATCCCGATGATCTGTACCCGCACCGCTTGCTGAATCCAGCTGATCGCCTCACTGAACTCATCCAAACGCAGGGCATTGGTCGTGTGAAACATCGCTTCGGTTTTGGTTTGCACCAGTTTTTGGGCAATTACGGCGACGGGGTCATCGGCCAAGATGTTGCTGTGTAAAGGCTGGTTGACCATGACTTGTTTGCGTCCCAGCTCTTCGGTGAGGGCGAGTTTAAATTCGCTGTAGCCTTTAAAACCAAGCCGTTGGGTAAATTTGACTATGCTCGATTGGCTCACATTGGCCCACGCGGCCAAATCTTGGCTGGTCATTGCTGCCGCCTGCGCCGCATTGGCGAGAACCCAATCACCAATCTGGCGGCCACTCTCGGAAAGTTGGGTGCGACGGCTGACGATGCGTTGTAGTACGGACATTTTTTACACTCCTTATGAATAAATTATTCCATCGTAGGAATAATGCCTGCCACGCTTCATGCTTTCTCAATCAATGGTTTCATGGTTGAGCGTTTATTTTTCTCGATGCTTTTCACGATTATTCCAAAAAACGCCTGCTTAAAGAATAACCTTAATTGTGATTCTTATCACCAAAATGGAATATTTTATTCCATAGAATCGCCTCAATTCGAAATTTGCCGAGAAGCCTTATGAAGATTGATTTAACCCGCTTAGTGACCGAAAGCCGTAATCCAGCCAGTGAGCAGATTGATACCTTGTCCACGTTGGACATGCTGCAAGTGATCAACCAACAAGATCAGTTGGTCGCCTTGGCGGTCGCGCAAACCTTGCCACAAGTCGCGCAAGCGGTGGAAGCGATTACCGCTGCTTTTGCTCAAGGTGGACGCTTGATTTATATGGGCGCAGGTACGTCTGGTCGTTTAGGGATTCTCGATGCGAGTGAATGTCCGCCGACCTACGGTAGCAAGCCTGAACAGGTGATTGGCTTGATCGCCGGTGGACATACGGCGATTTTGAAAGCAGTCGAAAATGCCGAAGACAACCGCGAGCTAGGCCAAAGCGATCTTAAGGCCCTGAACCTTAATGAAAAGGATGTACTGGTTGGCATCGCCGCCAGTGGCCGTACCCCTTATGTGATTGGGGGAATGGAGTACGCACGCTCGGTCGGTGCCACCGTCGTGTCACTGGCGTGTAACCCGGGCTGCCCGATGGAGGCGTGCGCGGATATTGTGATTACCCCCGTAGTCGGTGCGGAAGTGGTTACGGGATCATCACGCATGAAAGCGGGCACTGCGCAGAAACTGGTGCTCAATATGCTGACCACGGGCGCGATGATCAAAAGTGGCAAAGTGTTTGGCAACCTGATGGTGGATGTGGAAGCGACCAACGCCAAGCTCATCCAACGGCAAACCAATATTGTAGTAGAAGCGACAGGCGTAAGCGCTGAGCAAGCGGAAGCGGCATTGGCCGCGTGTGGTCGCCACTGCAAGACTGCGATTTTGATGATTTTGGGCGGTTTTAGCGCAGAGCAAGCCGCACAAAAACTGGCGCAGCACCAAGGTTTTATCCGCGCAGCGCTCAACCAAGAATAAACAGCAGAGAGAAGGAGCCGATGATGGCCAAAATAACCCAAACCATGATGGCACAAGTGCTGTCTCTGGTGGGCGGCAGTGGTAACGTCGCCAAATGTGGCAACTGCATGACTCGCTTGCGTTTAACGCTGAATAATTCTGCGCTCGCCGATCATGCGGCATTGAAAAAAATTTCCGGAGTGATGGGTGTGGTTGAAAGTGACGCACAACTGCAGATCATCCTCGGTCCCGGTAAAGCACAAACGGCCGCGGATATGATGAATGCCTTGATTGAATCGGGCGACAACGTGGCACCTGCAGTGAGCGAGGCGGATCTCTCCACGATTGCCGCGCAGCAGAAAAAGCAGATGAAGAGCAAGCAAACCAGTGCGGTACAACGCTTTTTGAGCAAGTTTGCCACCATTTTTACTCCGCTGATCCCCGGATTTATTGCCGCAGGCTTGCTGCTGGGCATTGCGACTCTGCTTGAGCAAATCTATGTGGTTGGCCAAACCCCGAGCGAGTTTATGCTCGATCTGGTGGCTTATCTCAAAGTGTTTGGCAAAGGGCTGTTTGCGTTTCTCAGCATCTTGATTGGCTATAACGCGCAGCAGGCATTTGGCGGCTCTGGCGTGAACGGGGCGATTCTGGCTTCGCTGTTTGTACTCGGTTATGACCCAGAAGCAACCAAAGGCATTTACTCGGGGATGAGTGAGTTCTTCGGCTTTGCAATTGACCCGCGTGGCAACATCATCGGGGTATTACTGGCGGCAATTTTAGGCGCGCAAGTGGAACGTAAAGTGCGTGAATACATGCCGGATGATTTGGATATGATCCTGACTTCGGTGGTGACTTTGCTGATCATGGGCGCGGTGACTTTCCTCATCATCATGCCTATCGGCGGTGAGCTGTTTAAAGGCATGTCATGGCTGTTTTTAAACCTCAACGATAACCCACTCGGTGCTGCCATCTTAGCCGGTTTGTTCTTAATCTCGGTGGTGTTTGGTATTCATCAAGGTTTTGTGCCGGTCTATTTCGCGCTGATGGAAGCGCAAGGCTTTAACTCACTGTTCCCGATCCTTGCCATGGCAGGCGCTGGGCAAGTCGGTGCTTCACTGGCGCTGTACGCGAGAGCCAAAAAAGAGACCACGATTCGCACTCAAATTAAAGGGGCGATCATCCCGGGTATTCTCGGCATTGGTGAGCCACTGATTTATGGCGTGACGCTACCGCGAGTGAAACCTTTTGTCACTGCCTGTATTGGCGGTGCGGCGGGTGGCTTCTTTATCGGCCTCATCTCTTATTTGGGTTTGCCGGTTGGCCTCAATACGGTGTTTGGCCCATCCGGTGTGGTGGCGATTCCCCTGATGACTTCAGCCGACGGTATTTTTGCGGGTATGGCGGTATTTGTCGGTGGTTTGCTCATCTCTTATACCGTTGGCTTTGCTGCTACCTACTTCTTCGGTTGTAAAGACGTCGATCTGAGCTAAGTTGGTTCCCTGTAGGTTATCCCCTTAACGGACGGGGGGATAGTAAAAGCGCCCAATCTAGGGCGCTTTCTTTTCAACGATTGAAGTTTTTCAACGATTCAAGACGCTACTTCTTGGTGATTTTATCCAAGTAGCCCATCGCAAAAGCCGAGACCACAAAAGTAATGTGCAGCAGCAAGTACCATTTGATTTTGTCACTT
Source organism: Vibrio cholerae (assembly GCF_008369605.1). Taxonomy (NCBI): domain Bacteria; kingdom Pseudomonadati; phylum Pseudomonadota; class Gammaproteobacteria; order Vibrionales; family Vibrionaceae; genus Vibrio; species Vibrio cholerae. The sequence continues at coordinate 2,816,353 of NZ_CP043554.1, read as the reverse complement.
TCGATGTTTTCGGTGTTCATAAACACTTTGAGCAGATGAATTGATGAGATGGCCACAATCGAAGCAGATACTTTGTTTTTCAGCGAGCTGGTATCAAGCTTGCCCAGCCAACCGAGTTTATCTTCACTCTCATCGACATCGAGTTTAGACACGAAGTTCTCATATCCGGAAAACATCACCATCACGATAAGGCCGCCCACCAGCGACACATCAATCAAAGAGAGTGCGACTAGGATCAGATCCACTTCTTTGATGGTAAAAATGTTTGGCAGTAGGTGGAAAATTTCTTGGAAGAATTTAATGCCCAGCGCGAGCAGCAGCAGGCTTAAGCCAAGATAAATCGGCGCCATAATCCAACGTGAAGAATAGAGAAGTTTTTCGATCAAACGTTCCATAGGTTTCCAATTACTAAGAAGTTAGGGGATTAAATAAAAGCCCCGAATCAACGAGGCTTTAAGGGTTATTCGATGTTTTGGATCTGCTCTCTCATCTGCTCGATGAGTACTTTCAGCTCCACACCGGAGGCGGTGATATCGGTTGAGATGGATTTCGAAGCCAAGGTGTTCGATTCACGGTTGAACTCTTGCATCATGAAATCGAGTTTACGGCCACATGAGCCACCTTTTTTCAGCACTTCACGCGCTTCTTTGACATGAGAGTCGAGACGATCCAGCTCTTCGGCTACATCCGATTTTTGTGCCAGCAGGATCAGCTCTTGCTCTACGCGGCTCGCATCAAGCTCGATTTTCGCCTCCTCAAATTTGCTGAACAGACGCTCGCGTTGCCATTCCAGAATTTCTGGCATGCGTGCGCGTACTTTGACCACTTCGGCGCTGATCGCTTGCAAACGCTGCTCAATCAGCGCTTTCATGTTATCGCCTTCACGGCCACGCGCGGCGATAAATTCGTCCACGCCTTCATCAAACGCACTGAGTAGTGCTTGGTTTATGGCGTCCATATCCTGCTCAGGCGTTTCCATCACGCCCGGCCACTGCATCACTTGGAATGGGTTAATGCGGCTGAGTTCACCGGTCATGTGCATGATCTGGTTAGCGGCATTAATCACTTGCTGGGCGAGTCCTTCATTGATGGTGAGGTGGCTTTGCGCGGCTGGATTCGCTTCAAAGCGCAAATGACACTCGATCTTACCGCGTGACAGGCGCTGACGAAAACGCTCGCGCAGCAGTGGCTCTAAACCACGGAACTGCTCAGGCAGGCGGAAGTACGTTTCTAAATAGCGTTGGTTAACCGAGCGAATTTCCCACACGGCGCTGCCCCAATCGCCTTTGACTTCTTTGCGTGCGTACGCAGTCATGCTGTAAATCATCAGGATGTCCTTTGCTTTCATCTCTTTGTGACTGGCGCTAATAGTAGCAAAGCAGGCAAAACGGCGCTACCGTGCTGAGTTCGTTAACCTAGCGCCTGTAGGGGCTTTGGGCTATAATCCCGCCCCAACCGAATTGATACAGCCACAAGAAGGTCGAGACCCTATGCGTCCAGATAACCGCGCTGCGGACCAAGTTCGCCCCATCAAAATCACCCGCAACTACACTGCATACGCAGAAGGCTCGGTGTTGGTGGAATTTGGCAACACCAAAGTGTTGTGTAATGCCAGCATTGAAGAAGGTGTGCCACGTTGGTTAAAAGGCCAAGGTAAAGGCTGGGTGACGGCGGAATACGGCATGTTGCCGCGTGCAACCCATTCACGCACGCGCCGTGAAGCGACCAATGGTAAGCAAGGCGGTCGTACCATGGAAATCCAGCGTCTGATCGCGCGCAGCCTACGTGCTGTGGTGGATCTGGAAGCGATGGGCGAAATCATGATCACCGTTGATTGTGATGTGATTCAAGCCGATGGCGGTACGCGTACCGCTTCGATTACCGGTGCAAGCGTGGCACTGGCCGATGCTTTTGCCCATCTGATTGCTAAAGGCCAACTGAAGAAGAACCCGATGAAAGGCCATGTGGCTGCGGTTTCGGTTGGTATCTTAGGTGAAGATGTGCTGTGCGATCTGGAATATGTCGAAGATTCTGCCGCTGATACGGATATGAACGTGGTCATGACCGAAGAAGGCAAAATGATTGAAATTCAAGGCACTGCTGAAGGTGAGCCGTTCAGTCATGAGCAGTTGCTGGAATTGCTGGCTGTCGCGAAAAAAGGCATTGCCGATATTGTCGCAGTGCAGAAGGCATCGTTGTTAGATTGATTGAGTAGCTCCCAATTGGGGGCTATTTTTTTGCCCTCATCTTCGTCGGTATTGACGCGATGGCTGCGTTAGCAAGTACTTTTTGCCCTAGTCACTTACTTCAGTAAGCTCCTAGGGACTCAAAGTTTTGCTGCCTTGCCCTCACGCCAATATCTTAGAAGATGAATTGTTCTTAAATCGTAAATTTAGAGAAGATGTGATGAAAGCTTACCAGCGTGAATTTATTGAGTTTGCCCTAGAAAAACAGGTGCTGAAGTTTGGCGAATTTACTTTGAAATCAGGCCGTAAAAGTCCTTATTTCTTTAACGCTGGTCTGTTTAATACTGGCCGTGATTTAGCGCGCTTGGGCCGTTTTTATGCGGCAGCGCTAGTGGATTCTGGTATTGAGTTTGATGTGCTGTTTGGTCCTGCTTACAAAGGTATTCCGATTGCTACCACCACAGCAGTAGCATTGGCGGACCACCACGATGTGGATACGCCTTACTGCTTTAACCGCAAAGAGGCCAAAGATCATGGCGAAGGCGGTAATCTGGTGGGCAGCAAGTTAGAAGGTCGCGTGATGCTGGTGGATGATGTGATCACCGCTGGTACGGCAATTCGTGAATCGATGGAGCTTATCCAAGCCAACAAGGCTGATTTAGCCGGCGTGCTGGTCGCGATCGATCGCCAAGAGAAAGGCAAGGGCGAGCTCTCAGCGATTCAAGAAGTGGAACGTGATTTTGGTTGTGCGGTCATTTCGATTGTGAGCCTGACCGATCTCATCACCTATCTTGAACAGCAAGGTAACAACACTGAGTATCTAGAGGCGGTGAAAGCGTATCGTGCACAGTACGGCATTTAAGCGCATTCATCCAACTAAGCCTAAAACGAAAAAACAGCCTCAAAATGAGGCTGTTTTTCTAGCATTAAGCTCAAGAACAAAACACTTAGCTTTGATCGCCATGATGGGAGTTGTCGTAAATCTCTCGTCCATCACGCTGAGTTTTCAGCAACGACAAGTTCCACATGTACTGCTCCGGCTGTGGCGTGACCAGTGCTTCAATCGCACGGTTCATCGCCAGTGCATCGGCTTCTTCATCGCCGGTTGGGAAGTTTTGCAGCGCAGGCAAAATGTGCACTTCATAACGGCCTGAATCACTGTTGTAGCATGACATCAAAGGTACTACATGCGCTTTGCACAGCTTAGCCATTTTGCCAAACCCTTTGAGCGTGGCTTTTTCGGTAGCAAAAAACGGTACAAACACGGAGTTTTGCGGGCCGTGATCTTCATCCGGCACCCAGTAGCCAACATAGCCGGATTGAATCGAACGCAAGAAAGGTTTAATGCCCGATTCACGAGTGAAAATTCGGCCACCATACTGCATACGTTGGACGTGCATCAGCCAATCGGCAATCGGGTTGCGCTGCGGTTTCATGATGTTGGCGACTTTGTAGCCGCGAGCCGCCAGCATAACGGCGGCGTAATCAATCGCCCAAGAGTGCGGGACTAACAAAATCACGCGCTCGCCGCTATCTAGCAGCGGCAGCAAGTTCTCTTCGCCAATCAGTTCGCCCCGTGCGTTGTTGTAGCGGGTCGAGCGCACCAACAGCTCTGAATAACCGAGCATAAACTGCGAGGCTTTCACAAACGTATCGTGCAGGATCTGCTCGCGCTCTTGCTCGCTTTTCTCTGGAAAACAGTAGGCGAGGTTAACCCGAGCGCGGCGGACTACGCGGCCATTTTTCTTAATGATAAATGGCACCAAGGGCTTGGCTAATCGATCTCGTATGCGCCATGGAATAAAGGCCAACAGTGCCGCGAAAGCGATGCCGATCCAAGTGCCCCAGTGTTTGGGGTGCAGAAAGCGCCACTCAAATTGCGGGTTATGTAGATGGCGTGCAATGCCCTTGTCTTGATCGCTCACAAATTCACCTTTACTGATAGCGCGAGTTGGTCAGTTCGTAGTCCGGCAAAGATTTGAAGCGTTTGTGCAGCCACATCCATTGCTCGGGGGCGCGCAGTATAATCTCTTCGACAAATTTATTCATGTAAGCCGCGGCAGCGGTTTCATCTTTTTGTGGGTAGTCCGCTTCAATTGATTTATCAGCCATGATCTCATAACGCCCTTGCGCGTTACGGAAACCGGAGCCGATGACAATCGCGCAGTGGCTGGTGTAAGCCAAAATACTGGTGCCGGTGGTGGTACAAGCTTCTTCTACCGCAAAGAAAGGCACAAACACCGACTTATTGTGGCCATAGTCTTGGTCTGGCAGGTAGAACAGACGCTCGCCTTGGCGTAACACGCGGATCATCTGCTTAATATCGGTTCGGTTGATAAGCTGATTGCCATTGCGTGTTCGACCACGGTACTGAATGAACTCATAGGCAGGATTACTGTGCGGACGATATACGCCATAGCCACCGATGCCTAGCACAGCAAAAGCGCGCGCGGTGATTTCCAGATTGAGTGCATGTACGCAACACAGCAAAACCCCTTGGCCTGTTTTTGCATGTTGGCGAATGGCTTGGGTATCTTTATCAATCAAAATGCGCTTAAAGCGCCAGGTTGGCCAGAACCAAGTGATCCCAGTTTCAATCAGGGCCGCACCGGTGTTTTTGAAGTTTTCCAAAACAAACGCATCGATCTCGCTTTGGCTCATGGTTGGGAAGGCGAGTTCCAGATTACGTCTGGCGATATGGACACGCTTTTTACCAAAGCGCATCGAAAATTGGCCTAAACCGCGGCCGATTTTTAGCAGCACAGGATAAGGCAGCAGGTTAACCAGCAGGGCGAGTAGGCCAAAACCAAGCCAGACTCCCCAGTATTTTGGGTGCAATAAAGAGAAGGAGAATTCAGGTTTGCTGTATTTATCTTGACTCATTGTACTCACTTAATCTGTGCACTTAGCAGCGCCCAGTATTCATCAAAATTCGCGGTTGGCAGGTATTTGAAATCAGAACGCACAAAGCGATTCAAGCTGCCTTCCACCTGACCGAGCAGCTGCGCGGCGAGGATATTTTCATCCACCGGGAAGGATTTGCCTTCGCGGAGTTTACGTTCACGCAGAATTTGGCGCAAAGAGGTTTCAATCCGTTCAAACAACTGATTGATGCGATCGCGCAAGCGCTCATTTTCAAACATTAAAGCATGCCCAGAGAGAATGCGTGTCAAGCCTGGGTTACGTTCGGCAAAGGCGAGCAGCAATTGCATCACCAAACGAATGCGATTGAGCGTGTCTTTTTCTTCATCAAAGATGCGGTTGATACGCGACATCAAGGATTCTTCAATAAACTCAATCAAGCCTTCAAACATACGAGCTTTGCTCGGGAAATGGCGATACAGCGCGGCTTCGGACACGCCAACTTGCTTAGCGAGTTTTGCGGTAGTGATGCGTGAAGCCCCTTCATTGGATTCAAGCATCTCGGCTAGAGCTTGCAGGATTTCTTCGCGTCGATTGATTTTTTTATTGCCGGCCATGCCCCGTTTTTCCTTTTGGTTATCACTGCTGATGAACAACAACTACGTCGCAGACTCAGCGCCTGCGACAAAGATGAAACCTTTGAAGTGTAACTAAGCTCAGAGGTTGTTCGAAGCGTGTTGATAAAAATGGTTGAAGTAGGTGGCGAAAATAACGCCTACATTTGCTCATGAATCAAATGCATTACTGCGCTAGCGAGCGCGTCTTTACTGGTTAAAGGTAGGCTGTGTTGCCCTTCTTTCCAGAATAGGGTCAAGGCATTGTCATTGCTGTTAAAGCCTTGGCCAGCAATCGAGACGTCGTTAGCGCAGATCATATCCAGATTCTTGCGCACGAGCTTGCTACGCGCATAGGTCTCGACATCTTGCGTTTCTGCCGCAAAGCCAACGGTAAACGGTCGATTCTCAGTCAGAGCCGCAACGGACGCCACGATATCGGGATTTTTCACCATCTCAATGGTCAATGTGTCGTTATCACGGCTCTTTTTGATCTTCTGCTCGGCCACGGTTTGTGGGCGGTAGTCGGCTACCGCGGCGCACGCGATAAAGATCTGGTGTGAGGTTGCATCTTTCATCACTGCGCTGTGCATTTCTAATCCACTTTGCACATCAATGCGATTGACGCCCACTGGCGTTGGCAGATGCACCGGCCCGCTGATCAGTGTGACGTCAGCGCCGAGCTGCGCGGCGGCTTTGGCAAGCGCAAAGCCCATTTTTCCTGAGCTGTGGTTGGTGATGTAGCGTACTGGGTCGAGCGCTTCACGAGTGGGACCTGCGGTGATCAGCACGCGTTTACCGACAAGAATTTTCGGGGCGAAGAAGTTTTCGCAGTGCGCCACTAACTCCATCGGCTCCAACATACGACCTGGGCCGACATCTCCACAGGCTTGCTCGCCAGCTGCAGGACCCCAAGTCAGATAACCACGGCGGATAAGCGTTTGTAGATTTTCTTGGGTCGCGATATTGCGATACATCTGCTGATTCATGGCTGGCGCAATCGCGACTGGTGCGCTGGTGGCCAGAATGAGCGTGGTGAGCAAATCATTGCCCATGCCTGTGGCCATGCGCGCGATGAGATCGGCAGTCGCCGGTGCCAGCAGCACCAAATCGGCCCATTTAGCGAGCTCAATATGCCCCATTGAGGCTTCTGCCGCAGGGTCAAGCAAGCTATCCGACACGGGACGTCCGGAAACGGCCTGCATGGTCAGCGGAGTAATGAATTCTTTGGCGGCGTGGGTCATCACCACTTGCACGGTCGCACCGCGCTCCACCAATCGACGAGTCAATTCTGCACACTTATACGCTGCGATACCGCCACTGATACCGAGCAGAATCTTTTTGCCTGCCAATGATTGCATTTGGGATCCCTCAAAAAATCTGCGCGCTATGTTAGCACAGCTCGAGCTAAAAGTTGGAGTCACAACCGCCGCTGTGCATCGCGCCACTGGTCGAGCTGCAAAGCATCGGTCATTTCACAGACAATAGACCATGAATATGAGATAAGTCATTCACAAAGCTAACAATAATGAAAGGGAATCTTATGCTGTCTTCTCTACGAAGCCGTACCAAATTACTGCTATTGACGGTCATTCCTCTGATCGTCATTACCGCCTTGGTTATGGCGGTGAATTATCAGAGTGGGTTATCTACCTTACAAAAAGAGCTAGAAAACTACCGCACCGATCTGATTGATGCCAAGAAAAAAGAGCTGCAAGCCTATCTCATGATGGGGGTGACGGCGGTGAAACCTTTATATGAGAGTGATAAAGCCGGTGAAAACCAAGCGCAAGCCAAACAAATCCTCAAAGCGATGCGTTTTGACAGCGATGGCTATTTCTTTGCATACGACTCACAAGGGGTCAATACCCTACATGCGATTAAGCCTGAATTAGAAGGCAAAAACCTCTACGGCATGAAAGATGAAAATGGTGTGGCGGTGATTGCCGGTTTAATTGATGCCTCAAAAACGGGCGATGGATTCCTCTATTTCTCTTGGCACAAACCGACGATTAATGCTCAAGCGCCGAAACTGGGTTATGCCGAATACCTACCGAAATGGGATTGGGTATTGGGGACGGGCATCTATATTGATGATGTCGATACCCAAGTGGCAGAGTTTCGCGCGCAGCGCGAGGCGGATCTCTACGATCAAATGATCTCCGCGATTGGGCTTTCGGTTGTCGGTTTGGTGTTCACTATTATTGCGGTGAGTGTTTTGGTGTCTCGCGGCATTGCACCACTGCAACATGTGGTGAGTTCACTACAGGCGGTGGCTGCGGGTGGCGGCGATTTAACCGCGCGAATTAAAGTTGAGAGCCAAGATGAGATTGGCGATGTGGCGAAAGCGTTTAACGCTTTTATGGATAAGCTGCATCCGCTCATGACCGATATCCGCGCCTCGGCCAATACGGTCGAAGCGGCTGCGCAGGAATTGGATCAACAAACCTCGCAAGCCAGCCATAAGATGGACGGTCACTGTTTAGAGACCGATAAAGTTGTCGCTGCGGTGACTGAAATGAGCGCCACGGCGCGCGAAGTGGCGAGCAACACTTACTCGACCGCGCAAGCGATTGAGTCGGCTAACAGCCAAATTGCTGTCGCGCAGAAAGAGGTGAATCTGGCGATTGATGGGATTGGTGAGTTGGTCAACGAAGTGAACCAAACCTCTGCCGCGGTAAGCGATCTCAGCCAACAGGCGGCGAAGATCACCCAAGTGCTGAAAGTGATTGGCGATATTGCTGAGCAAACCAATTTACTGGCACTGAATGCGGCGATTGAAGCGGCGCGAGCGGGTGAACAGGGGCGCGGCTTTGCTGTGGTGGCCGATGAAGTACGCTCACTGGCGAGTCGTACTCAAAATAGCACTAAAGAGATTGGTGAAATGCTCAATGCGCTGCACCAAGGGGTCAGTAAAGCGGTGCAGAGCATGAACATCAGCCAAGAGCGTGGTGAGAAAACCGCGCTGGAATCGGTGCAGATTAAAGAGAGCTTAGCGGGGATCTCCAAAGCAGTAAGCCTAATTCATGATATGGGCATTCAGACGGCTTCTGCGGCTGAGCAGCAAAGCGCCGTAGCAGAAGACATCAACCAAAATCTGGTCGCGATTCAGCAGATTGTCAATGAACTCAGTGAAAGCTTTAAACAGACCGAAAGCGTGAGCGCAAGTTTGTCCCATTCTGGGCAACAGATGGGCACTTTGGTTGGGCATTTTAAGCTTTAATCAACAGTGAAATTGCATCGCCGCTTGAGGTGATTCGAAACTTGAGAAGGGCCGCTTGCGGCCCTTCCTTTTCTCTGGCTTGAGTAAGCAAAACCGACGCCGAGAAAAGAGATGAGTCTGAAAGAGTTACCCACCGAATCGATGCCGCGCGAAAAATTGCTGCAACGCGGCCCGCAATCATTAAGTGATGCGGAATTGCTGGCGATTTTCCTACGTACAGGCACGCATGGTATGAATGTACTCGCCTTGGCGGATCTGCTGCTGCGCGATTTTGGATCACTGCGCGCACTGTTCTGTGCCTCCAAGGAGCAGTTTTGTCGCCACAAAGGGTTGGGCGAAGCCAAATTTGTTCAATTACAAGCGGTATTGGAGATGACGCAGCGTTATCTCGCTGAAACCTTAAAGCGCGGTGATGCCCTCACCAGTCCGCAGCAAACCAAACTTTATTTATCGAGCGTGCTGCGCGATCGCCAACGAGAAGCCTTCTATATATTGTTTTTGGATAACCAACATCGTGTCATTCGTGATGAGATTTTATTTGAAGGGACGATTGATGCGGCGAGCGTTTACCCACGAGAAGTGGTTAAGCGGGCGCTGCACCATAATGCCGCTGCGGTAATACTGGCACACAACCACCCATCGGGTGTTGCGGAACCGAGTCAAGCCGATCGAAGGATCACCGATCGCCTGCGTGATGCACTCGGTTTGGTTGAGATTCGTGTGCTGGATCATTTTGTCGTCGGTGATGGGGAAGTGGTCTCTTTTGCTGAACGTGGCTGGATATAGTCAACACTTATGGTTTGCGGCATTTTTAAGCTTGTGAGTTAGCGAGAATCTGCTAATATGCCCCGACATTTTTTAACCCTGATTCAGCTCGCACCGTAAAAAGATCAGCAAATCCTGCGAAAAGGATCTGTTCGGGTCTTGAGCAATGTGCGGCAAGTTAGTATAATGCGCGACCTTTGATAGCCTTGTATGGGTATTCCATAACGGTTTTTAACCTCAACTTCTGATTTTGGAAAGAGAGAGGTTCGGCCACCAAGGTTGATATCGAGCTGAAACGATTTGGAGAAGACATTCATGTCACGAGTATGCCAAGTAACTGGTAAGCGTCCTGCAGTTGGTAACAACCGCTCACACGCAAAAAATGCTACTAAGCGTCGTTTTCTGCCGAACCTACAAACTCATCGTTTCTGGGTAGAGAGCGAAAAACGTTTTGTTAAACTACGTCTAACTGCTAAAGGTATGCGTATCATCGACAAGAAAGGCATCGATGCTGTTCTTGTAGAGATCCGTGCACGTGGCGAAAACGTTTAAGAGGAATTGAGCAATGGCTAAAGGCATTCGCGAAAAAATCCGCCTAGTATCATCTGCAGGTACAGGTCACTTCTACACCACTGATAAGAACAAGCGCAATATGCCTGGCAAGTTCGAGATCAAGAAATATGATCCTGTAGTTCGCCAGCACGTTGTGTACAAAGAAGCAAAAATCAAGTAATTGATTTAGCTCTTGTTTACAGTGTTGTAAAAAAACCCAGCCTTTGGTTGGGTTTTTTTTCTGCCTGTTATTTGGGTTTTGGCTGCCAATAACAGAAAGCCCAAGGTATAGAGCTCCTCTTATACTCAAACTACTTGGCGTTGCAGCTTCAAGTAGCAAGGGGATGACTAGGATCTCACTAAGCACTTTGTTAATCTCAAAACGTTTGCTTATCGCAAGGAGTGATTATGCGCGTTTCTCCCAATCGACGTCGCCGTTGGAACAACATTCTGATTTTGTCAGTGATTGCTTTTATCGCGGTGATTAATCTGCCGACCGTGATTAAAAGCTATTTATTGCCCGATCCGGAGAGCCAGTTTCCAAGCTTACTGAGAGCGGACGCCACCTTACAGGCGTTGCATTTCCCTGCGTTTTCATTAGAAAAAAGCCGCGAAGAGTGGCAGTCGGAGCCTGAGTTGAGTGTTGATGGGCAAGAATTAGTGCAGCGTTGGCATGCACTCACTGGGACAGAAGTGGATGAGGCGACGTATCGCGCCCTGCAACCAACGTTGCCAAACGCACAAACGATAGAAGTGTGGTATGCCGATCGCGAAGAGCCACAAAGGATCACCTTCTATCAAACCCCACAATTTTGGTTGCTAAAAAACTGGCAAGATCGTTGGATTGCGGTCTCGGCCGAAGCGAGTTATCTATTCCCTGCGCCATTGTAAGAGGTTGTCATGCCGGAATTACCTGAAGTTGAAGTCAGCCGATTAGGGATCTCCCCACATTTGGTCGGCGGCACCATTCAATCCTTAGTGTTACGTACACCCAAGTTGCGCTGGCCGATCCCTCAAGAGCTGAAACAGCTTGAAGGGCAGACCATTCTCGCGATTCATCGCCGCGCTAAATATCTGATTATTGAAACCGCAGTCGGCAGTGCGATTGTGCATTTGGGTATGTCTGGCTCGCTGCGTATTTTGGATGGCGATTTTCCTGCTGCGAAACACGATCATGTGGATCTGGTGATGACCAGCGGCAAACGGCTGCGCTATAACGATCCGCGTCGCTTCGGGGCTTGGTTATGGTGTGCGCCTGATGAGAGCCATGAAGTGCTCGGGCGTTTGGGGCCTGAGCCGTTGACCGAAGCTTTTAACGCTGAATATATGATGGACAAAGCGCGCAACAAACGCATTGCAGTAAAAGCTTTCATCATGGACAACGCAGCGGTCGTGGGGGTGGGGAATATCTATGCCAATGAATCGCTGTTTACATCACGCCTCCATCCACTGCGCCCCGCTTATTCGCTGAGCTTAGAGGAGTGGCAAACCTTAGTGGCGAACATCAAACAAGTGCTGCAAGTGGCGATTAAGCAAGGCGGCACCACGCTGAAAGATTTTACCCAAAGCGATGGTAAGCCGGGCTATTTCGCGCAAGAGCTGCAAGTGTATGGCAAAGCCAAACAGCCTTGCCTTCATTGTGGAGAGCTGATTTGCGAGCAGAAAATTGCTCAGCGCAATACCTTTTTCTGCCCGCAGTGCCAGCATTGATATACCCAAACGACTTAGAGTTGCAGGTAGCCAACACCGCTGCAGCTTCAAGTAGGAAGGGGATCGAGGGATGCGAGCTTGCATCCCTTTGAAGCGCTAGATTTTTTTCTTTTGATGTAGAGCGTTAGCGACAATAGTGGGCACAAACTCATCCACATTGCCGCCGTGGATCGCCACTTCCCGCACTAAGGTCGACGAGATAAACGCGTGCTCTTCGGCGGGCGTTAAAAACACACTCTCTAAGCCCGGCATTAAACGGCGATACATATTGGTGAGACCAAATTCGTATTCAAAATCGACTGTGGTACGCAAGCCGCGGATCAAGACATTCGCTTTTTCGGCTTTGGCAAAATCAACTAACAATCCGGAAAAGCCTTTCGCGCTGACGTTATCCAGATGAGAGGTGACATGGCGCGCGAACTCGACCCGTTCTTCGAGCGTAAACAGAGTGTTTTTACTCGGACTGGCGGCCACGGCGATGATCACTTCATCAAACATCTGCGCGGCGCGCTCAATCAGATCCAGATGACCGTTAGTGATGGGGTCAAAAGTGCCGGGGTAAATCACTCGGGAAAGACGTTTTTGGCTCACAATCCGTTACTCATCAATCAGGGAAGTGGCCTCATCCTAACAAAAAGCCTCACATTTACCTATGAAGTCGGTATGATGAGCACGCAAAATTTCACACCTTATCGAGCACAATGAAAAAGTTACTGGTTATTCGCAACGATAAAATTGGCGATTTTATGCTGGCTTGGCCAAGTTTCGCTATGCTGAAAGCTTCTCTGCCGGATTGTCATATCACCGCGCTGGTGCCGAAATACACTGCCGCACTGGCTGAGCTTTGTCCATGGATTGACGCGGTGATCATCGACCCTGGCCAACAGGCGGATAAGGCGCAGCATAAGCAACTGGTGCAGACAGTTAAAGCACAGCAGTTTGATGCTTCCATCAACTTGTTTTCGACCATGTATAACGCGCTCTTAGTGTGGAAAGCACGTATTCCTTACCGTTTAGCTCCGGCGACCAAATTGGCGCAGATTTTTTATCAGCACCGCATTAAGCAAAAGCGCTCGCAATCGGCCAAGCCGGAATACGAATACAATCTTGATTTGGTTCGTGCTTTTTTGCGTGATATCGGCCAGCCGATTATTGAGCCGAACGCGCCGTATCTGACCTTTCCTGCGGAGCAGTTGGCGGCGCAGCGCAGCAAACTCGCTGAGCAGCTAGAGCTTAATCCGGCTAAGGCGTGGCTTTTTGTCCACGCCGGCAGTGGTGGTTCCGCCAATAATCTCTCTTTGACGCAATACAGTGACTTAGTGACAGGCGTGGTGGATGAGTACAAACAAATCGTACTCACCGCAGGACCTGGCGAAGAAGAGAAAGCGGCGCAATTGCAAAGTTTGCTTGCTGAGCAAGGAGTGCCAGCAGCCTTGTACGCCAAAAATGACGGGCTGGTGGATTTCACTCGCTCGCTGGCGTGCGCGCAGCTTTTCATTGCGGGCTCGACAGGCCCTTTGCATATCGCAGCAGCCTTGGATGTGCCTACGGTCGGATTCTTCCCAGCCAAGCGTTCAGCAACGCCACTGCGCTGGCGACCACTCAACTCGCAAGGTAAGCACATCGCTTTTTGTCCGCCGCCTGCAGACGATAAAGCAAACCAAGAGAACATGAGTCGGATTGATATGAAGAGCGTATTGACTGAGCTTACGCCTTGGCTACGTAGTGTGCAGCTTTAATCATTAAAAAAGGGAGCTGCGGCTCCCTTTGTCTTTGTTACTTTACTCGATAGATATCCGCTTAGCGTTTGTAGTGCTCGTCATTATCCCGTGCCCACAAATCAGCGTATTTCACAAAGGTGGAGTGTGCAGAGAGCAGTGCAATTAAAAATCCCTGTTTTCCATCTAAAAAACCGCGCTTGAGCAGATACATTTTCAGAAAACAGCCCACAGCATGGACGATGCCTTGAGAAAGGGAAGCCTTCTTGCCTTTCGCTTGACGTTGATCCGCCCACGCTTTGGCGTAACCCGCGGATTTCACCAGATAGTGATGCACATCGTTATAGGTGTAGTGAATCGCATCGCCCGCTAAAGTTTCGACTTTCATGCTTGGTTCAACGTGCACCTTTTCATGCACTAATGCGTCATTGTAGCGAGTCTGCTGAGTTGGGTAGAGGCGCAGTACGCGATCGGGGTACCAACCGCTATGGCGGATAAAACGACCAAACACCCAACTCAAACGCGCGAATTGATACAAAGTATCGGGCTTATTGGCTGCAACAGCCTGCAAAATACTCTGTTTAAGCTCAGGTGTGACTCGCTCATCGGCGTCCAACCACAGTACATAATCGGACTGCACATAAGATTGGGCCAGTTGGCGCTGCGGGCCAAAGCCCGGCCACTTTGCATTCACGTAAAATTTTTCAGTGTAACGACGCGCGACCTGCTCGGTTTCATCGTGACTGCCAGAATCGAGCACCACGATTTCATCAACCCAGTCGTGCACGGTTTGTAAGCACTCATCCAGATGACGCGCTTCATTTTTTACTATCAATGCGACAGCAAGCGTTGGTTTATTCACGAAAAATCCTCGCTACGAATAAATCTGGGTATAAAAGGTGTATCAATCGTTCACCCGTGTGGCCATGATGTCAGCAGCGGCACGCTCAAACATCGCAATCACTTGTTGCGCGGTGATGCGCTGCATCGCATTGGGGTCTTTAACCCGCGTGCGCCAATCAACCTGTTGCGGCGTTTTACCGGTTTCCGCGAGTAAAGCTTCTTGGTAAGCGGACACGACATAGTGGCGATAATGGTATGGACCTGTGCGCTCAGGATTATGGTGAGCGTAGAGACCAATAATTGGTGTATGCATGGCATTAGCCATATGCGCTGGTCCGGTATCGGGGGCGATCACCAAATCTGCCTTTGCGATCAGTGCGAGCATCTGTTGCAGCGTGCTTTTTCCCACCAAGTTTAAGACGGGGTGAGCGAGTGCTTGCTCCACTTGCGCGGCCAGATCGCGCTCGACTGGTGCTGGGCTTCCGGCCAAGATCACTTGCCAGCCTTGCTGTTGGGCATGTTCAATGACCGCCGCGTAGCCCTCTGCTGTCCAATTCTTATAAGCTTTGCTTGCTCCGGGCACCACAACTAAGCGAGGTTGCTTGGGCTGAAACTGTGCTTCAGCCCATGCCTGATCGTCAGGCTGGCAGGTGAGTGACCACTTGGGTTCAATATCGCGAATACCTAAGTGCTCAACAAACGCCAATAAGCCATCTAAGACGTGCATTTTGTCCGGTGAGGGAACTTTGACATTGGTAAACCAAGTTTGAAAATCTTGGCTGCGCGCCGCATCAAAACCCAGTTTATAGCGCGCTTTGATCCCCAATGTTGCAATGCTGGCGCGAAAAGCGTACTGCATGTGCAGCAGCGCATCAAAACGCTCAGACTTTAATTGCTGCCAAAGCTGAGTATAAGCACGCCATCCGAGTTTTTTATCAAACACGATGACCTGAATATCGGGCAGAGATTGGATAAGTTCTGCTTCCAGTTTACCCGTCACCCAAGTGATGCGTGTTTGCGGCCATTGGCGTTGAATCGCTTGTACGGCAGCTATCGTATTACAGACATCACCAATCGCCGATAAACGCAGGATACAGAGGGAGTGTGGGGCTGATTGAAACAATGCCATAGCCAAGCCTATTCGATAAAACTATTCGATAATTGAGCCAGAATTATGCAGAGCTGACCAGAAAATGTAAAATGCAGCACGCCAGATGCAGAGCAAAACTGCAAAACTACCGGATAACGATAGGAATCGCCCCTTGATACAGACGTTCAACGACGCGCAGCAGAAAGTTTGGTTTGACGACGCGCTTTTGCATGAAGACCCAAGTCAATGCTGTAACCCCGAGTTTTGGCAGCAAAATGGTAAAGTGCTCGGCAGCGCGACAGGACGAGGCACTACGTGGTTTGTACAGTTGCAACAGACACAAGGTGCGTTGCGTCATTACCGCCGCGGTGGTTTGTTTGGCAAACTAGTGGCCGATTCTTACGGGTTTACCGGTTGGGAAAAGACTCGCAGCTATCAAGAATTTATGCTGCTCAATCACTTGCGCGATGCTGGCGTTAACGTGCCGCGCCCGATTGCCGCTCGCGTACAAAAACACGGGCTGCTGTATAAAGCCGATCTCTTAAGTGAAAAAGTGCCGAATGCCCGCGATCTGGTGAGTATCTTGCAAGAAAGCCCGATCAGCGATGAACTCTATCGTAAAATCGGCCGTGAGATCCGCAAAATGCACGATGCGCAAGTCAACCACACCGATCTTAATATTCATAACATCTTGATTGATGACCAAGAGAAGGTATGGATTATTGATTTTGATAAGTGTTATGTGCAATCAGGTCATAGTTGGAAACAAGGAAATCTCAAACGATTGAAGAGGTCGTTTGAGAAAGAGATAGTTCAAAGTAATATCATCATCGAGTTAGGTAGTGTTGATATACTGTGTAATACAGCCCTGCAATAGAGTAAAAAAATGTTAAAAGCTTCCGTTATTGTGTCAATGTACAAAGATGTCGAGGCATTAAACTCGATACTATATGCACTTAGTAAACAGTCTATTTCTGAATTTGAGGTAATCATTGCAGAAGATGGAGATGATCCTCAGGTCGCCAACTTTTTGAATTCTATGCCTTACACTGATCTTCAAATTGTACATATTACTCAAGAGGATATCGGCTGGCGTAAGATGACCGCTGTAAATAAAGCAGTTGCACAAGCAAAATCTGATTATGTAATTTTCTTGGATGGTGACTGTATTCCACACTTTAAACATGTCGAAATTCATTTAGAGCAAAGTAATAAGGGTAGTGTACTGATTGGTCGTCGAGTCTTTTTAGGAGAAAGATACTCTAAATTAGTACGTCAAGAGCCCAATAAAATTGGCAATCTGCAAAATCCACTAAATTATCTATTTAAAATAGTCTCTTTGCATAAAGATAACATTCGTAATTATGAGGTTGGTTTAATCAATCCTTTATTGCATAAAATGTATAAAAAGAAATATCTTAACTTGGTCGGATGCAATTTTTCATGTTTTGTTCATGATTTCAAATTAGTCAATGGATATAACGAAGAACTACCAGGGGTTGGTGCCGAAGATGATGATTTAAGTCACAGAATGATGGCAATAGGATTAGAGATGCGAAATATAAAGTTTCTCTCACCAGTATATCATCTTGACCATCCTGCTCGCCGTTCACTTGCTGATGTAAATAAAGAGATAACAAAAAAAAATATCGAAAATGGAATATATTATTGCAAGAAGGGAATCGACCAATATTTATAGGAGTGAATGGTAAAAGTAGGTGTACTTTTACCATATCCTTATAATTTAAAGTAATCCATAGCTTCTTCTATAAAATTTTTTACACACTCTTCTGAACGACGATGTTCATTTTTTACATGTTCTTTTACGAAGTGTTGAGTATCTCTTGCCCACTGTAGTTGCTCTTTACTAAAGCCATAAGCTATACCATAACGATCAGTTATGTTTGGATACCATTGTTCAATGCTAGTGTGTGGATCTGGTACTACGATAGATTCGCATCCACATAGATTTGCGAAAATAGAATAAGCAGTGTAGTCGTCATAGCTAATAAAACGTTTGGCCTTTTTAAATAAAACTGCTACTTCTTCATGGCTTAAAGAATCAATTAGAATTGAGTCTTCAGGATGAACTTTAGTCTTATTTTTTCCTTTGCGGATAGCATGACAAGTTAAAGTTCTATCTGTATATGGCAGAGCTCCTTCTTCGTTATATAGGTCTGTTGGGTAATAGATTACTTTTAACTCATTTTCAGATGTTTTTGAATTTGGTAATGAGAAATCTTTGATAGCTGAATTAAACTTAATGATTAATTCATTTTCACCATAGTTTATCTTTCCACTAAAATGGGCTGGTTGGTGAAGTAACCATCTAACAACATTTTTTGCATTTAGTGGATTGTTAGAGACTATTTCAGGATAAACAACAATCGCCTCAGATAAATTTATATCTTGCAAAGAATTTAGAACGGGAGTTTTCCACTGTGGCTTGATTGTATAATTCTTTGTTTTTCTATAATGTTTTATACTATTTTTTATACCTAATATGGAATATTTTCCAACATTAAGATTTAAGCTATTCGGCACTAAAAAGGCTTGATGTTCTGTAGTTGTATTAATTAGATGTACTAAGCGATGTAGAACAACTACCCCACCATTTTTGCTATCAAAATTCTGCGAATAAACGAGTATAATCATTTTTTATTACCAGAATAACTGTCTAAAAAATCACATGCTATATCAATTATTCGATTCATATCTTCTTCTTTAAGATTAAAGTATAGCGGGAGTCTAACTAATTTCTCACTTTCTTTTGTTGTGTGGATATCTTCACCATGAAAATAGCTAAATTTTCTTCCCGCTACTGTGCTATGTAGAGGTAAATAATGAAATACCGTCAGAATACTATTATTCTTCATATGAATAATAAATTTATCTCTTATATTAACATTATGTAGTTTTATGTAAAACATATGAGCATTGTGTTGACAGTTTGCCGGGATTGATGGGAGTTCGATTACGCCAGACTCTTGATATTTAGAAAAGGCATTTAGATAGCTGTTCCAAATATTGAGGCGAGTATGATTGATTTCTACAGCCTGCTCCATTTGAGCATACAGATATGCCGCTTGTATTTCGCTTGGCAGCATGCTGCTACCTATATCAACCCATGTGTATTTATCCACCATACCTTTGAAAAATAAACTTCTGTTAGTTCCTTTCTCTCGCAAAATTTCTGCACGTTGAATAAAACGTTGGTCGTTAATCAGGAGTGCGCCTCCTTCTCCTCCAGACGTGTAGTTTTTTGTCTCATGAAAACTAAATGCGGCCATATGACCAATAGAGCCCAAAGGTTGCTCTTTATATGTAGACATCATCCCTTGTGCGGCATCTTCTATAACAAATAGTTTATACTTATTCGCGATTGCCATTATTGTACCCATATCACAGCTTACTCCTGCGTAGTGGACTGGTACTATCGCTTTTGTTCTAGCGGTAATGGCTGATTCAATTTTGGTTTCATCAATGTTCATAGTGTCTGGGCGAATATCGACAAAGACAATTTTGGCTCCACGTAGGACAAATGCATTTGCAGTACTAACGAAAGTAAAGCTTGGCATAATCACTTCATCACCAGCTTGAATATCAATCAGTAAAGCAGCAAGCTCGAGTGCATGAGTGCAAGAAGGTGTGAGTAAAGCTTTTTTTGTTTGAGTATGCTTTTCAAGCCATACCTCACATTGTTTTGCGAATGGTCCATCCCCAGATAACTTATCACCAGAAACAGCTTGAGAAATATATTTTAGTTCATTGCCAGTCACAGGTGGTTTGTTAAATGGGATAAAATGCATATTGCTAGACATAGTGAACTCTTAAGTTTCGAGTGTATAGTGCGATATAATTTACCCCAAATGATTGTTGAGAAATAGTGTTTATGAATTTTGAGTTAAGACATTGGGATAGTGATTTTTTCTCAAGACAGATCGGCGATGTCAGTTGGTCAGGTGAGCCTAGTTGCAGTGAGAGTAGGAGACTAGACTTAATCACAACGAAGGTATCCTCTACAGAAGAGGATAAGATACGTATTTTAAATCAAGCTGGGTTTACTCTGTGTGAGGGAGAGGCTCTATTTTTAAAACCGCTTCGGCAGGTAAATATTTTAACCGGAGTAGAACGTTTGGGTGTCAATGACTTACCAACGTTAAGAAATCTTACAGATGGCTTATATCTATCGAGTCGTTTTAAAGCTCCATGGTTTACTGAAGAAGAAAAAGACAGCTTTTATAGAGAGTGGCTCAGAAAAGCGGTTTTAAGTCAGTTTGATGACCTATGCATGGTTAAACGAGTAGATACAAAGATTGCTGGTTTTGTAACAGTGAGAGTTGAAGGAGAGCATGCATCAATTGGTCTTATTGGTGTATTACCTGAATATCAAACCCTTGGCTTAGGTAAGGCTTTAATTGAATGTGCTGAGTCTTATGCTTTTGAGCATGGATGTAAGCACCTAACTGTTGCAACGCAACTGAGTAATATTAAAGCGATGAATCTCTACATAAAATCAGGTTATTCTTTACAGAAGACAGCTTATTGGTTCTATAAGTGATGTATTATCTTATCTATAGTATTTTGGATAGAGCCAGATGATTCTGAAAATACATAGTAAGCATTTTTCCCTGATACTTCACGGTAAGATATATCAGAAAAAAGAGATATTACGGATTGAGAGAGTTCTTTTGAGGACTGAATTACTAAAATTGCATTATTTTCTTTAAGTCTTTTGGCTATCTCTAAAAAATTGTAATAGCTCGGCCCTGTTATGATTGGCTTTGATAAAGCAGCTGGTTCCAGTAAATTATGGCCTCCAACCTTATCACCTAATAAACTCCCACCTATAAAGCATACATCAGATGCCTCCATAAGGATCAGCATCTCACCCATGGTATCTCCTAAGTAAACCTGAAAGGCTTTATCCAACTGTCGATTATTTTGGTTAGTTCTGCGAGCTGTATTGAACATCCGCTGGGATAAATTAAATACATCGCTAAATCTTTCCGGATGTCGAGGGACCAATATCAGTAGTGCATTAGGGTACTCTTTTAATACTTCACGATGAGCATGAAGTATTTGTTCGTCTTCACCATTATGTGTACTTGCAGCTATCCAGATAGGACGGTTATCACCAAGTTGATTTCGTAACGTTTGACCTTGCTCTTTTATTTTTGAGGTAATCTCTATATCGAACTTAATCGATCCTGTGATAGAAACTTTTTCTTTTTCTACCCCTAGTTTAATAAAGCGTTCAGCATCATCCGGGTACTGACATAAAACTTGAGTTAAGCTTTTCGCGAGTAAATTAAATATGGGCTGGACTCTTGCGTATCGTTGGCAAGAGCGTTCAGAGAGACGAGCATTAATTACAGTAATAGGGATTCCTGCTCTGGCTACAGTATGTAGTGTATTTGGCCAAAGTTCAGTTTCCATGATAAGTAGCTGGCTAGGATTTATGGAATTGATAAAACCACGTATGGCAAATGGGAAGTCGAAAGGCATGTAGCGATGTTCAGCAATATCTTGGAGTTTAGCCGCTTGTTCGGCACCGGTCGGAGTTGTAGTGGTAATAACGATGGACTGGTCAGGATACTGTGATTTCAGGTTTTTTATCAGTGGAGAAACTGCAATTGTTTCTCCAACAGATACAGCATGGATCCAAATAGGCGACTTCGTATCTTTAAGTGGCGGAGTGAAGCCAAAGTGCTCTTTCCATCGTGAGCCAACGCAAGGTTTCCCTTGTTGCTTTCTATATAAACCCCACATTAAAATGGGACAAATGATGGTCAGTAGCAAGGTATAGAGGCCACGGATTAACACGCTATTGTTCCTTTTTTTTAACCAAATCATCTGGCTTAATGTGAGTCCATTTTGAACGAGGGCGATCTATATATTGAAAATGTTCGTTAGTAAAACTACCTTGAATGCAAACGTATTTTCTATCTTTTGTGCAGAGATCTGTTCTATCTTTTAATAATTCATCAAATACGCCTGGTCCTGTCGAATAATAAACCCCCATTTTAGGTTCATAGTTATCAATATTATGTATAACTTTTTCAATAGCTTTGTTTAGGACACTATTATTAGGGGCGGAGGCAATAAAATAGTTCGTAAAGCGAGTATTGTTATCAATTTTTATATAAATAGCTTTTTGCTCATCACCGATGAGTTTATCAAGTGGCCATACTAGCGTGGCATCAATATCCATATACACTCCACCATAGGTATTAAGTACCACTAAACGCCATAAATCGGCTTGGGCTGCACCGTTCGTGAGGCGTGAATAAGCGTCATAAACTTCTGGTGATGCATGTTCTTTTAAGAACTCACCACGCGCTTCGGTACTCACATAACGATAGTCACAGTTGAGCGACATCAGGCGGTTAAACAGATAGTTAAGGTAAACCGGTAGTGAAGCTTGATCGGTGAAGTTGGTTTGCCAAATAGTGCGCGGAATGGTGGCATTAGCGCGCATTTTTAGTTTGGCTGGTGAATAAGCGGGAATCGTAAAACGCAGCTTTGGAAACGCCCAATGAAATGGGTAAGAGAGCATTTTAAATAGGTTGCCAGTCAGACGAATCAGTCGGTTGGCGATCACTTTAGCGGTGTTGTTCATAAGTGTTTATATCTCATTAGCGAGTGCCGATTTCGCATCGGGCACGAATAGGTTTAGCGCTTCAATGACACGAGAAGGCAATAGAGAATTGAGGCAATCCATATGGCCTAGCGGGCATTCTCGTTTAAAGCAAGGGCGACACTCAATATCTGTATGCACCATTGCCAGTTTATCGGTCAGTGGTGGCGTGTATTTGGGGGAGCTAGAGCCGTAAATGGCGACAATATTACACCCGACTGCTGCAGAAACATGCATTAATCCTGAGTCATTACTCACCACCGTATGACAAGCAGCAAGCAAGTCAACTGCTTCAATTAACGAGGTTTCTCCAGCAAGGTTGGCACAGTATGCTTGTTGCTCTGAGCTTAATGCTTGTTGTATTTGGGTTGTGACCGGATGATCTTTCGCTGAGCCAAACAACCACACCTGAAAACCTTTTTCAATCACATAACGAGCGACTTCGGCATAATAGTGATCGGGCCAGCGTTTGGCTGGGCCAAACTCAGCACCAGGACAAAGACCGATAATTGGCCGCGTTGAATCTAAGCCGAGTCGCTGACGCGCCGTCTGCTGCGCTTTATGGTCAACGGTGAGTTTTGGTCTTGGACAGTGTTCCAATGAAACGTCTGCTCGCATTGTCGCTTTTGGATGAGCCAATGCGACGTACCTTTCAACCATGTATTGAAAGACACGTTTATCCGGACGTAAGTCATTAAGCAATCCATAACGAAATTCACCTTTCCAGCCTGTACGGCGTGGGATTTTGGCGAATACCGGAATCAGAGCAGATTTTGCTGAATTGGGTAGCACATAAGCCTGAGTGTAGTGTTTGTCTCGTAGCTCATGGCCAATAGCCCGACGCCCTAGTAAGTTGAATGCGCCGTGTCCGATCGTCATTTCAATCGCCTGATTGACTTCGGGCATGCGTTCTAAAATCGGTTTGCACCAAGCTGGCGCTAAAACATCAATCTGCGCGTTAGGGTGTAGCTGCTTTAGGCGTTGGTATAAGCTATGTGACATCACCATATCGCCGACCCAAGAAGGGCCTATTATTAAGAAAGTCATAATCCAGTCTATTTTTTGTATTTTCTAAATATTAAACCAGAGACAAGTCGAGTTTTGTTAGGCATAGGATAAACTTACTGTCTATTTTTTGTCTTCTTGAAAAGGTAATTCCCTTTCACTTTTCGCCACAGACCAAAAGTGTCGGTTCTTGGAAAAATCGCAATCCGACGAATTTGATAGGGATCTTGATGCATCAAAAGTGGACCACTGTTGGTCGCTACGGCAAATGGGTAACCCAGATCCTGAGCCAGTTGTTTAGAGGTTGCATCATGGTCACCATAAGGATAAGCAAAGGAGGTCAGTGGCTCTCCGATTAGCGCTTCAAGTTCGAGTTTGTTGCGCAATATCTCTTCGCGTTGTTCCGATTCACTGAGCTTACTCAAAAAGGGATGAGTCATCGTATGACCACCAATCTCTACTAATCCAGAGTCATGTAACGCTTTAACTTGCTCCGGTGACATCAAAGGGACTACTTTTTCTGGGTTGTCACTCACTTCGACATCCCAGCGATTAAAATTCTCGCCAGTTACCACATACACCACGGCTTTAAATTGATACTTTTTGAGCAGCGGCAGCAACAATTCATAGTTGTCGCGATAGCCATCATCTACGGTCATAATGATAAAACGCTTACCTGGTTGTAAGCGATGAATAAATCCCTTCTCAGAGAGATCTTTGAAGGTCAGAGTTTCAAAGCCCATTTTTTTAAGCAACTGAAAATGTTTCTCAAGCTGCTGAACATGCAAATAAGTACCATGTACACCTTTTTCGCTGTCATCACGAATAAAGCGGTGGTACATGATGATGGGTACTTCTCGTTGTAACTTGTTGACATAAACCGTCTGATAAAGGCTTTCAAGGTCATCGACAGTCACTTGTAAATCATAGTTAAGCTTGATCTGTTCAGTGATCTCTTGAGCGCAGTGTGGTTGACTTAGGCCTTGCTCAATCAAAGCGGGGATCTGCTGGAAATCTATCGCCAGATCGTGTGGACCAATGTCGCCAAAATTGGTTGCCATGGCTTGGTTTAGATTATCCAGTTCGATAATCCCCACGCAGCTTGCTTCACCAATCGCAAGGGTCGGTCGGCCACATAGGAGTGCCTCCATCGCGACTCGTCCTGCACCAATCACCAAATCTGATTGAGCCATGATCTGTTCAACGTTAGCGCTGTAGCCGGGAAATGAGACTTTATCTTGCAGTGCGCTAAAACGCTCGGTCAATGGTGTTCCAGTGATCACTTGTACTTGGTAGCGGTCGAGGTCTAAACACTCTGTCAGCAACCTATAGCAAAGTTCACCTTTAGGGCCACTGAGTCGACCAATGATAGAGATAACCGGTTTAGGATTATTGGGTGCAGCGCTACGTTTAAAGGTACTTGTTTCTATCCCATTACGGCTTACGTGCAGTTGGCTCGCTGCCACATCGAGATCTTTGATTAATTGCTCTCGTATTGCCTCGCAAACTGGGAGCGCTTTATCTCCCATTGCATGGAATTTTTTGCGCGAAGCATGTACCGGTTGGCGACCATGTACTGTGGTCACCATTGGAGTATTAGTCAAACGGCAGGCAATATGGCAACTCCAGCTTGATGCTCGTGAGTGAGCATGGACTAACTGGATCTGATGTTTCTTGATCAGGTAAACCAGATAGGCGACATGCCAAAAGCGCCGCGGGATGCTGCGTTTATTAAAGCGCAGTTTAAAAAACAGGCCATCGTGAGCTTTGGTGAGCGTATCGGAAACATAAAATACCTGATGGCCACGTCGAGTGAGCTCATTACCTACACTAGTGGCATACACCTCGGCTCCCGTTACTTCGAGTTGGGATAGGGCCATTAGAATGTTCATGATTCGATAGTTCCTTATGTTATTTATTTTTCTATAAATGCTTCTTTGTAGCCATTGATTGCAACGAACTGTTTCTTGATTTTTGTTTCTTCGAAAAGATCCATCGATTGCTGTAATCGAGGAAGCTCTTGATGAATTACATGCAATATAACTGCTTGATGAAAAATGTTTTTGATACATTTCCCCGTTGCAACAAGCCGATATTCAATGTCTGTATCTTCACCTATGCATGGGTATTCATATCGGTTGTCGAAGCCATTTACGGATAGGAAATCTTCTTTATTGAGCGAAAAGTTACATCCAACAATACCTTTGTTTTTGTTATTTAGTATATGAAAAATATAAGGGTTTTGTATCCGAATTCCTTTTTCTATGTTTTTGCCTTTTCCGATTAAGTAGTTGATGAAAATAGAGAGAAAATTTTCTTTGAAAAATTTATGAGGGTTGTCACATGAATATAATTGGGTTCTGTAGATTTCAGCGAGATCGACTCTTCTTCCATTTAATATCGTGTTTTTAGAACTGTTATTAATATGATCTTCAACGAAGTTCTCTTGAGGGATGCAGTCTCCATCGATAAAAATCAAGTACGGACTTGATGTTAAAGAAACCGCTTTGTTTAATATGCGGTTTTTTCTAAATCCGATATCATCATGTCGAATATGAATAATCGGAATTGGACTGTTATCTTGAATTTTTTTAATATCTTCTGCACATTCCTCTTTCGAACCATCGTCTGCAATAATGACTTCAAAAAGGTTGTGCTTATATTGTGGAGTTAAAGCATTAAATATGCATCTCAACGCATCTATGTTATTGTAAAATGAAATTATCAATGATGCTTTGTATTTAGTGCTCATCAGTCATTCCTCTCTTTTTTGATAGACATAGTGCCAATAAAGAGAATAAGACAATTGTCTGATACTCTAGATAACTGGTATAAAAAAATGACATTATTAAATGTGTTAATATTAAACTAATGCCCGCTTGGGTCCATGGAGTAGGTGCTTCTTTTAGTAAGTGCAATATAATTGAGGTTAGAAGTGATATATATAATAATAAATAGAAGAAACCAAGTTTATTTAAGATGTCTATATAAGAATTATGGGAGTCAGAAAAAGAAAAATTATTCATGGTTTTTAATTTTATTTCTTCAATATCATAATTTTCACTCATGAATTTATAAAATTCATCATTAAAATGGAGCAGGCCACTGCCTAAGATAATGTCCTCAGGCTGATGATTAAATTTAAATTTTAAAAAATCTAGTCCTGATTGCCACATTGTGATACGTGAAATGTTTGAAGCGTCACTCGTCGTGTTAGTTATACTTTCTAATCTTTTTTGTGCTGTGACACCAAAATCCGTTTTCTGTAGACTAAAAAATAGTAAACATAATAAAAAGAAACTAAATAACAAGACCTTTGGTCGAGTGAATAAGATAAGTATAAAGCTCGATATAGCTATAGCAAGAATCGGAGCTCGACTACCGGATAATATTAAACAAATGACTGACGAGGAAATGAATAATATAAAAAGCAACTTAAACAGTTTTGATGAGTCGCGATCCAATAGAAATGGGAGAGTGAATATTATTGAATATGCTAATATTTCCCCCCATCGACCTACATCCCAGAAGCTTCCTATTCTTTCACCATTCCAATTGTTAATGCCAATATCAAACCAGAATGATAGTGAATGGCATATAGCAGCTAGGATACCAAAATAAAATAATGATATATTTAATTTTACATTATTTCTTACCAGATGGATTATTGTTGGGAATAAAAGAAAAATAATTCCTTTTTTTAAGAAGCTGAACATTTCACCTATATCAAAGTTTGTTAAGATTGAAACTATCAGACCCGTTAAAAATAGAGATATTGATAGTTTTTCAATAATTCCAAATGATTTTTTTAAAAGTTTAGAATATCTGGTTAATTGATAAATGAAGATAAGTAGAATTGATGCAATACCAATATTTATTCCAGCCTTAGAAAAACCTAAAGATAGGAATAGTAGTGATATAGGCATAAAGTATATAAGTGATAAGCTCATTAAATTAATCATCATTAAGAAGCAAAGGAAGAAAACCTCCTTTGCAGTATATTAATTAATCAGCGCCATATATTCAGCGACACCTTCAGCCACTGTTTTGAACTGTACATCACAGCCAGCAGCGCGAAGTTTGGTAAGGTCAGCCTCGGTAAACTCTTGGTAAGCACCTTTAAGATGGTCTGGGAATGGAATGGTTTCGACTTCGCCACGACCATGGAATGCGATCACCGCTTTCGCCACTTCGTTGAACGATTCCGCTTTACCTGTACCACAGTTGAAAATGCCGGATACGCCATGATCTAAAAACCACAAATTGACAGCCGCGACATCACCGACATACACGAAATCACGTTTGAAGTGCTCACTGCCAGCAAACAGTTTCGGGTTTTCACCCGCATTCATTTGATTGTTCAAATGAAAGGCAACCGAAGCCATCGAGCCTTTATGCTGCTCACGAGGACCGTATACGTTGAAGTAACGAAACCCCGTTATTTGGGATAAGGTTTCGTCGTGTTGTTTCGCATCTAACCATAGACGGCGTACATAGTTATCAAATTGCTGCTTCGAATAGCCGTAAACGTTGAGTGCACCTTCATACTGCGGTTCCTCAATAAAAGTATCGGTTTCGCCATAAGTGGCTGCTGAAGAGGCATACAGGAAGGGGATTTCACGATCTAAGCAGTAGTGCAGCAGCTCTTTAGAGTATTCATAGTTGTTGAGCATGACATATTTACCATCCCACTCTGTGGTCGCAGAGCAAGCTCCCTCATGAAAAATGGCGTCAATGGACCCAAAATCATCACCGGCCATGATCTGAGCTAGGAAGTCATCTCGATCCATATAGTCGGCGATCTGTAGGTCAACCAGATTTTTGAACTTACGACCATTTTTCAAATGATCGACGACCAGAATGTCAGTGATACCACGCTCATTAAGCGCTTTGATAATGTTGCTGCCAATCATGCCAGCGCCGCCAGTTACGATAATCATTATGAATTCCTATAGATGCGAACAGTTGCACGCATTATAGCCCGTCATTCTAATGCTGTAATCACAAAATCTATCTCGTCTCTTTCCAAAGCTCGCCCGTCACAGCGTTTTGGTTTAGACTCGTGCAATGAAAATTCGTCGATCACGCTATTGGGAGCATTACCCAAGGGCGGTAGCGTTTCTGTAAATGTGTATGTAGACGTATCGTAATAAGCCTCTAACAAAAAATGGACGTAGAATGAAGATATTAGTTACAGGCGGAGCTGGTTTTATTGGCTCTGCTGTTGTTCGTCATATCATCCAGAGCACTCAAGACAGTGTCGTGAACTTAGATAAATTGACTTATGCAGGCAATTTAGAATCTTTAGCGTCAGTGGCTGGTAGCGAACGTTATGCTTTTGAGCAAATCGATATCTGTGACCGTGCCGAGCTCGACCGTGTCTTTGCAGAGCATCAACCCGATGTGGTAATGCACTTAGCGGCTGAATCTCATGTTGACCGCTCTATTGATGGTCCAGCGGCCTTCATCGAAACCAATATTATTGGCACCTATACCCTCCTCGAAGCGGCTCGTCATTACTGGAGCCATTTAGAGAGTAAACGTAAAGCCGCGTTTCGTTTTCATCACATTTCAACCGATGAGGTGTATGGCGATTTAGAAGGTACGGACGACCTCTTTACCGAAACGACCGCCTATGAACCCAGTAGTCCTTATTCTGCGTCTAAGGCATCCAGTGACCACTTGGTGCGCGCTTGGCTACGTACTTATGGCTTACCCACTATAGTCACCAACTGCTCAAACAACTACGGCCCGTATCATTTTCCAGAAAAGCTCATTCCATTGATGATTTTGAATGCACTGGAAGGGAAAGCCCTGCCTGTGTATGGCGATGGTATGCAAATTCGCGATTGGCTGTTTGTCGAAGACCACGCACGAGCACTGTATAAAGTGGTGACCGAAGGTCAGGTAGGTGAAACCTACAACATTGGTGGACACAATGAAAAAGCCAATATTGAAGTCGTAAACACACTCTGTGCATTACTTGAAGAGTTGGTACCGAATAAGCCCGCGGGTGTTGCCCATTACGCCGACCTCATTACTTACGTGAAAGACCGCCCAGGGCATGATGTTCGCTATGCGATTGATGCGTCGAAAATCGAGCGAGAGCTGGGTTGGAAGCCAGAAGAGACCTTTGAATCCGGTATTCGCAAAACCGTAGAGTGGTATTTACATCACCGTGAATGGTGGAGCCGAGTGTTGGACGGCTCATACAGTCGTGAGCGTTTAGGTACCGGACAATAACAATCAATGAAGTTGGCAATAGCATGAAAGGCATTATTTTAGCGGGTGGCTCAGGCACTCGTCTCTATCCCATTACCCGCGGCGTATCAAAGCAGCTGCTCCCCATTTACGACAAACCGATGATTTACTATCCGCTTTCTACACTAATGTTGGCGGGAATTCGTGACGTTTTGATTATTACCACACCTGAAGATAACGAAAGTTTTAAACGCTTATTGGGCGATGGCCGTGATTTTGGCATTCATCTTCAATATGCTATTCAGCCGAGTCCTGATGGTTTAGCGCAAGCCTTCTTAATTGGTGAAGAGTTCATTGGTAACGACTCGGTTTGTCTTGTGCTTGGCGATAACATTTTCTATGGGCAATCGTTCAGTAAAACTTTGCGCCATGCGGCATCGCGTGAGCACGGTGCAACCGTATTTGGTTACCAAGTCAAAGACCCCGAGCGTTTTGGTGTGGTGGAGTTTGATGAGCAGATGCGTGCTATCTCCATTGAAGAGAAACCCTCCAAACCTAAGTCAAACTATGCGGTCACTGGACTGTATTTCTATGACAACCGAGTGGTAGAGCTTGCCAAGCAAGTGAAGCCGTCAGCGCGTGGTGAATTAGAAATCACCACGCTCAATGAAATGTACTTAAATGATGGCTCGCTCAATGTCGAGCTACTAGGCCGTGGTTTTGCTTGGCTAGATACGGGCACTCATGAAAGCTTGCATGAAGCTTCCTCCTTTGTAGAAACGGTGCAGCACATTCAAGGATTGAAGATAGCGTGTTTGGAAGAGATTGCTTGGCGTAATGGTTGGCTCACCTCTGAGCAGCTTCTTGAGTGCGCAAAGCCGATGCTTAAAAATGACTATGGCCAGTATTTGGAAAGATTAGTCAAAGAGGAGCGCCACGGATGATGCGTGTTCTATTGACGGGCAGCCGTGGTCAAGTGGGGCACTGCTTAGTCCAGCAGCTCAGTACCATGAAAGAGGTTGAGTTTTTAGCGGTAGACCGCGACCAACTGGATATCACCCATCCCGCTCAAGTGGATGCGGTGGTGAACGAATTCAAGCCTAACATCATCATCAATGCGGCGGCGCATACCGCCGTTGACCGTGCAGAGCAAGAGATTGAGCTCTCTTACGCGATTAACCGAGATGGCCCTCACTACCTAGCCCAAGCGGCAAATAAGGTTGGTGCTGCGATACTGCACATTTCGACAGACTATGTCTTTTCCGGTGATAAACCGAATCCATATCTCGAAACTGACCCTACCGCACCACAGGGCGTGTATGGCGAAAGCAAATTAGCGGGAGAAATCGCGGTCGCTCAAGCCTGCCCTCGGCACATTATCTTGCGCACGGCTTGGGTGTTTGGTGAGCATGGCAATAACTTTGTGAAAACCATGCTGCGTTTAGCACAAACACGCGATGCCCTAGGCGTGGTAGCAGACCAGTGTGGTGGCCCGACGTATGCGGGAGATATTGCCAACGCGCTACTGATGATGGCGAAAGCGATTGTGGAGGGGAAATCTACCGCTTTTGGTGTATATCATTTTTCTGGATTACCGCATGTCAGTTGGCATGAGTTTGCTTGCACCATTTTTGATAAAGCCCGTGACCAAGGGGTATTGAATAAATCCTTGCAAGTCAATGCAATCACTACGCAAGAGTACCCAACTCCGGCGAAGAGACCGGCTAACTCTCGGTTAGACACCCAGAAAATCTATCAACACTTCGGTGTAGTTGCCAGTGATTGGCAGGCTGCATTGAACCATCTCATCGACTATAAGAGTAAAGAATAATGAAAGTGATAGAGACAGACATTCCAGATGTCAAAATCATTGAGCCAACAGTGTTTGGTGATGAACGCGGATTCTTTATGGAAACGTGGAATCAAAAGCGTTTTGAAGCGTTGGTAACGGGTAAGCCAACCCAGTTTGTGCAAGACAATCATTCAAAATCCAAAAAAGGGATTTTACGAGGTTTGCATTACCAAACGGAAAACACGCAAGGCAAATTAGTGCGTGTGGTTTCTGGTGAAGTGTTTGATGTCGCGGTAGACATTCGTAAAGACTCGCCGACTTTTGGGAAGTGGGTGGGGGTGTATCTGTCTGCGGAAAACAAACGTCAGCTTTGGGTGCCTGAGGGTTTTGCGCATGGTTTTTATGTGACCAGTGATGAGGCGGAATTTGTGTATAAATGCACGGATTATTACAACCCGACAGCTGAGCATTCGTTATTGTGGGATGATCCGGACATTGGTATTGAGTGGCCTGTTAGTGTTAGACCATTTCTTTCAGAAAAAGACATAAATGGTCAAATGTTTAGTGATGTCCCAAAATTAAATTATAATATTTTCTAATAACATAAAGTACGATCAATGGAACTTGTTGAAAAGTTGAAAAAAAATGTGATTCTGCAGCATAGAGAACTTCTGTTAGCTCTTGCGAAGAGAGATATCATTGCTAGATATAAAGGCTCGATATTGGGGATGCTTTGGAATTTTATTAACCCATTATTGATGCTTACTATTTATAGTTTTGTCTTTGGGCTTGTATTTAAAGCAAAGTGGGGTATGGATGTAAATAAGAATTTTGCAGTAATTCTGTATTGCGGGTTAATTATTCATTCATTTCTTGCTGAAGTTATAAATTCATGCCCAAACCTGATGCAATATAATGCTAATTATGTTAAAAAAATTGTTTTCCCATTGGAGATTTTACCATTAAAAATAGTATTAACATCTATTTTTAATTTGACGGTGAATTTCTTAATACTATTGGTTTTTATAATATTGGGGAGTTTTGAGGTTTCGGTATATTGGCTATATTTCCCTTTGGTAATTTTTCCTCTATTAGTACTTTCGACAGGAATTGCATTTCTAATTTCAGCTATTGGTGCATATATTAAAGATACAGCATATATAGTCGGATTTATAACAACAGTGCTGCTGTTTCTTAGTCCGATTTTTTATCCTATGAGTGCAATACCTGAAAATTATCACATATACATATACATTAACCCATTAGCGTATATAATAGAGCAGGCAAGAATTGTGATGATATATGAAGATGTTCCTGATGTTATTGGTATTGTCATTTATACAATGGCGTCATTTTTTATTTTAATAATAAGCATTAATGTTTTTAAAAAATTAAAATCTGGATTTTCTGATGTTATCTAATGAATGCTCAATAAAAGTTGATAATATATCCAAAAGTTACTTTAGATATAACAACCCACTATCACATATAGCCGAGAAACTGTTTGGTTTTAAATCAAAAAATATTCAGCGCTTTGATGTTTTGAAAGATATTTCTTTTGAGATAAGAAAAGGTGAAACTGTCGCAATAATAGGTGCAAATGGTGCTGGAAAATCAACGTTACTACAGATTATAACAGGTACTTTAACACCAAATATGGGAGAGATTTATACTAGTGGAAAAATCTCAGCTTTATTGGAGTTGGGTGCTGGTTTTAACCCTGAGTTTACAGGTGAAGAGAATGTGTATTTATCTTGTTCATTATCAGGGATGAAAAAATCTGAAATTGATATGGTGATCCCATGGATTAAAAGTTTTTCAGATATTGGTGACTATTTCTATGAGCAAGTTAAGACATATTCCAGTGGTATGTTTGTGAGATTGGCTTTTTCTGTCGCAGTATGCCAGCGACCGGAGATATTGATTGTTGATGAAGCATTAGCAGTTGGAGATATATTCTTTCAAAATAAATGTTTAGAATTTATGAGAAAAGATCTCGATAAAACAACAAAGCTTGTTGTTACTCATGATATGCATACTGTTACATCTATGTGTGATAAGGTAATTCTAATTAATGATGGAAAAGTTGTTTTTTATGGTGAGCCTTTAAGTGGTGTTGAGACTTATTTAAAACATTACCAAAATCAATCATTTTCAATAAGGCAAGATAAAAACACACAAATATCAGTGAATAAGCCTGATCTTAGAGATGGAAATAGAGTAGAGCAATCCTGGAATCATATAGATTCAAAAAAGCTATCAGGTTCTATGTGTTCAAAAATTGTTGGCTATAATATTAATTTAGAAAAGCTTTCTCCCAACAATTTTCTGATACAAGATAAAAAAATAATTAAA
Source organism: Vibrio cholerae (assembly GCF_008369605.1). Taxonomy (NCBI): domain Bacteria; kingdom Pseudomonadati; phylum Pseudomonadota; class Gammaproteobacteria; order Vibrionales; family Vibrionaceae; genus Vibrio; species Vibrio cholerae. The sequence continues at coordinate 2,782,797 of NZ_CP043554.1, read as the reverse complement.
ATAAATCTTGATGTTATAAGCGAAAGAAACGTAGATGACGGTATAGTAGGTTTCTTAATCTGTGATAAGTATGGGAATAGTATATTGGGTTACAACTCGTTGGGGCCTCTATTAAATAAAAAGATCAGTATAACAAAAGGTAAAACAAAGATATTTTTTGAGATAGAGTGGCCAGAAATAAGGCCAGGGGAATACTTTATTACTCTAGGTATAGGGGAGGGCATTGACCCTTTGAATCACAACGTAGTTTGTTGGGCACATAATATCATTGGGATAAAGTCGATAGCTCCAGGGAAAATATACTATAGCTTGTTTAATCTTCCTTTTGTAAGCATGGATACTAAAAATGAATAATTATATAGATTTTGAAATAGACAATGAGCGTCCGGATGGAAAATTTACCCCATGGGGGGGGCACAGAGAAATTGCATATTATCTTGTCAGTGAAGTTAAACCAAAAAGCATAGTGGAACTTGGTACTCATTGGGGGGTTTCTCTTTTCAGTTTTCTACAAGCAATTAAAGATAATTGTCTCGACACAAAAGTTCATGCAATAGATACATGGGAGGGAGAGTCTCATGCTGGTATCTATGGGGAAGAAGTTTTTAATTTTATAAAAAATGGTAAGAAAAAATATTTTAATGACATTGAGTGCTCTTTAATAAGAAAGTTGTTTGATGATGCTGTCCAGTTATTTGATGACAATAGTGTAGATATTATCCATATTGATGGTTTGCACACATATGAAGCTACAAAAAATGATTATTATAATTGGCTTCCGAAGCTATCAAGTAATGGTATTGTTATATTTCATGATATAGCTGCCAATGTTGATTATGGTTCACGGTTATTTTGGGATGAAGTTAAAGGAAGCTATCCATATTTCGAGTCTGATCATTCGTGGGGTATTGGCATTTTATTTCCAAAGGGGAATCAAAATTACAAAAAACTATTAGATGATAATTTCCATGATAAATTGATTTTATTTAAGTATAAATATCTTTCTGATTTATATTCGGTTCAATTGAAAAAAGCTGAAAATCTAATCAATGAAAAGGATCAATTAATTAAACTAACAGAAAATCTTGCAGAAGAAAGATTGGCATTAGTAAGAAGTACAGAAGAAATATCGAATGCTCGTTTTAATATAATGAAAAAACTAGAGAGAGAATTAACTAAAATTCCAAAGATTGTGAGGTTTATTTTTGGTAAGGTATCATGATAAACAATAGATTAAAAGAACATGCTGAGGGTAAGATAAACGATCTTGCAGTAGCATCGCATATTACACACATTTTTACGGATTTTTTTGATACAATTGTTTCTCGTCAATGTCATCCGGAAGAAATAAAGAGGAAATGGTGTAAGCATTTCATTGAAATAACAAGCATTCGAAATAGTACTGAGTACATATATAATTTAAGGCTTGCAGTTGAAGATGAATTGGCAACGCAATCTCGAACTTTATATGGTGTGTCTGAATTCAGGCACATCGATATGATAAACAAGCTTTTGAGGCTTGTCGGAGTATGTGAAAATAGAATTGGCTTTTTAAGAGAAAAGCTGCACCAAATAGAGTTAGAAATTGAGAAGCGGAATCAATTCTTAAATTGTGATGTCATAACCTTCCTTGAAAAGCAAAAAATATTGGGTAGGAGAGTTGTAGTCGTTTCAGATTTTTATTGTTCAAAAGAATTTGTTTGTGACTTAATAAAATTCCATGGCATAGATAAATTGATAGACAAGGTATATGTATCATCAGATGTAATGATGACAAAGAGAGATGCTAACTTATTCAGGTATGTATTAGATAGGGAGAATGTTAAAGCTAAAAATGTAATTATGGTGGGCGATAACCTCCATAGTGATTTGGATATGTCGAGAGCTAATGGAATATTTGGAGTTCACGTTAAACGCGATTTCATTTTTTATGAAAAATCATTAAGAGATGATAAATCTGTAAAGAAAATAATCAAAGATGTTAACGATTCTTTAGAAAGAAAAAAAAGCAACTTTAGTTGGATGAGTATCCCGCTTTTTATTTTTACAGTTGAATTATACAATAAATTGAAAGCAAACTCAGTCAAAGAGATTATCTTCTTGGCAAGGGAAGGTGAGTTTTTGAAAGAGATATTTGACTCATATCTAGCTCTAGTTGGCGAACAATCTATTTCAACTAAATATATGTATGCATCAAGACGAGGAACTTACTTACCCTCGTTATATGAACTAGATGAGAATTGCTTTGACAAATTTCTTAACCAATATCCAAAAAATAATTTAGAAACTCTACTGAAAACTCTGTCTTTAGATAAATATATCGATGAATTAAAAAATTTCCATCCTGAAATTGATTTTGAGAGAAACCATTTAAATTTAAAGGCGTCAAGCGATTTTGGTTGTTTATTAAGCTCGGAAACTTTTAAAAATATCTTTTATAGCGAGTCTCGAAAGCGAAGACAGTATCTCAATGAATATATTGATAGTCTTGTAGAACACGATGGTGCTATTCATTTAGTGGATGTTGGTTGGAAAGGAAGTATTCAAGATAATATTCAAAAAGCCACCAATAGACAGGTTTTTGGATACTATTGTGGTTTGTTGTCGGGAGCGATAACTAATGTCGATAATATAAAGTATGGCTTACTATTTGAGTATACTAAAAATATCTGTAAAGGCTTTAGTGAATTTAATGAATTTAGAGCGTCTTTTGAGGTTTTCTGCGCTGCCTCTCATGGAAGTACTATAAGTTACCAACCCTTTCCTAAAGTTGTTTTGTTAGAAGAAAATCAATATGAAAAAGAGCTATATTTGAAGTCAATCAGGCCAATACAGCATAGATTGAAAAATGCTGTAGAAGACCTTTTTTCATTGAGTGAGAGATACTCAATCTCAAACGAGGCCTTATACAATATTTTGGTTCCTATTTATTTTAAGCGGATGATGTTACCAACAAATGATGAAATGCTAGAGTTTTCAAAGTACAAACATTATGAAAACTTCGGGTCTTTTGATTTCTCAACATTTGATGAGAAAAAACGTTCTAGAATCGGATATCTCAAACAGTTACTGCTTCAACCTAGGCATACGATGGGGAGTGAATGGTGGAAGCCATTAGGCTTTTGGAATCATGGTGTCGCTACTCTAAAATATCCTTACTATGTATTAAAATTAGTTACAAGAAGATTATAAAAAATGAATATTTGTTTTCTGATTTGGAGCCCCGATATAAGCGGTGGCACGAATGTTATTTTTGAGCATGCAACAAGAATGCTTCAGTTTGATAATGAAGTAACTATTGTTACAGATGATAAAGTTAGTAAAAATAGAATAGAATGGTTTCCAGGTGCTGAGAAAATCACTTGGAAAACTTATAATGAAGTTCAGGGCGAATTTTTTGATTTAGCTATTGCTACATGGTGGAAGACCACATTCTCATTGCATAAAGTTAAAGCAAAAAATTATGTATATTTTGTCCAATCAATAGAATCAAAGTTTTATCCTGAAGAAGAAGTTATTCTGAGAAATTTAGTTGAACAAACTTACACGCTTCAAGTTGAGTTTATAACTGAAGCCAGTTGGATAAAAGAATATTTATTTGATAATTACGCTGTAAATGCTCACTTAGTTAGAAATGGAGTGCGCAAAGAGTATTTCAATGAACAAATCGAACCGATATGTAAAAGAGAGCCGAATAAAACAAGATTATTGATTGAAGGGCCTTTAAATGTATCCTTTAAGAATACCGAACTAGCTTTAGAAATTGCAAAGAAAAGTAATGCAGATGAAGTTTGGCTGCTAACATCAACACCAGTAGGCGCCATGAAAGGTGTTGATAAACTATTTAGCCGTGTTCCTATATCCAAAGTAGGAAAAATATATGCCTCTTGCGATATTTTAGTTAAGCTATCTACAGTTGAGGGCATGTTTGGACCACCTTTAGAAGCTTTCCATTGTGGCTGTACATCGATTACTTACGATGTTACAGGCTATGATGAATATATAAAACATTCGTCTAATGCTTTAGTGTCTTTTACAAGAGAAGACGAAGAAGTTCTAAACTTTATTAATCAGTTGTGTGCTGATAAAAATATGATTGACAATTTGAAATTTGAAGCTCTCAACACTGCTAATGATTGGCCGGACTGGGATAGTAGTTCTAAATTATTTAACGATATTTGTTTAAACATTGTCAGATCTGAAGTTATGCATAATTACACAAGCTCTTTCAAAGCAGCAAGCTTAATGTGGGATACCTATTGTCAGTCTGTTGAAAATGCTAAAACTGGAAATTCTTCAAAGTACAAACGAATAAGGTTTAAGGTGCTTAACTATATTAATAATAATTTCCCCAACCTATTTTTTAAACTTAGAAAAATAAAATACAAAGTAGGTTCCTATAGTAGATAAATATCGTAGATGAATGATTTTAAATATGACGTTATAATTTGCACTTATAACGGAGAAAAATATATTCGGGATCAGATAAAAAGTATAATTGGTCAAGAAAATAAGCCGGCCAATATTATTTTATCTGACGATGGTTCTACAGATTATACGCTAGAAATAGTTAAGAGTTTATTCCATGAGTTGAGTTATACTAATTACAGGATAATAAATGGACCAAGGAAAGGGGTAACGTATAATTTCCTTCAATCGTTAATACACAGTACAAGTGAGTATGTGTTATTTTCAGATCAAGATGATATCTGGTTAGACAATAAAATTGAATTGTATAAAGAAGAAACTAATAAATATAGTACTAATGTCGCTACACTTTATTTTTCTGATTCGTTATTAATAGATGAAATAGGAGAGATAACACAGACTAGTTTCTTTGAGTATCAAAATTTAGATTTTAATACGATTAGGGATGGTAGTATTTTATATCAAAATTGTGTTCAAGGTGCCACGATAATGATCAACAGTAAGTTAAGAGATGCAGTGCTTAAGTCTCTGAATATAATAAATATTGATAATATTGCCATGCATGATTGGTGGATTGCTGTTGTGGCAAGTTCGATAGGGCGCCCCATATTTGTTAGCGAACCGACTATCAAATACAGACAGCATGGCGGAAATTTGGTTGGAGCAAGGAGAAAGAGAAATCTGGCTCATAACTTAATTTATGTTGGAGATACAATTGATTCGTTAAAAATAGTAGCAAAGCAAATCGTGGAATATAGAAGATTCAAAGAAAAATCTATTAACATTAAAGATTTGACACGTAGTCAAACGAAAAGTTGTTCAATATTTAAGCGTGTTATTTTGAACGCTTTTGCTTTTTATTACTCATTTAAATGAGTTTATTATAATATGCAAACTAATACGAAAAGGCTTAGTTATAACATGTTTGTAGGAATCATATTTTCGTTTCTCCTTACATGTTACTCTATTGTGAATAATTTAGATTCTGATGTTAAATCTAAATATTTGGTTACGATAGTTGCTACAGGTAATTCTTCAGATTATAGTAAAGGTAAAGAAATATGGCTATATAAAATAGAAGGAAAGAACTGGCGAATTAAGTCTCATGATGATGGTTGGGAAAATAGAAATGGTGTATGGGTTTCATACAACCAACAACCAGCAAAATTGACATTCTCTTCGGAGTCTTTACCATCCCTAACCTTCGCTACGCATCCTTATTCAGGTCTTGTTACTATTATATCAAATGGGAATGAATATAGTTATAATCTGTATAGTAAATATCAAAAAATTATAGAGATAACTCCTTTTAATACATGGGGAAAATTGGATATTTTCCTATTTATTTTTCTATGTATTTTTTTTTCTATATTCAGCTATATTCTTTCTTTATTGATGAAAGAGAAAACGTATAGTATTTTTCTTGTCTCAGTTATTAGCTTTATAGTTGCATCAATCGTTTTATATACTTTCTACCCAGGTACATATACGAACGATTCAGCAGATCAACTACACCAAGCGATTACTTCCAATTATAGTGATTGGCATCCACCACTTATGTCCTTTTTTTGGTCAATTTTACTTTCATATACCCAAAGCTATCCAATTTTATTTTCAATTATAGTTGTTTTATTTGTGTTGGGGATGTTAGGCGTTTCGGTATTTTTAATTATTGAGCATAGATATATTGCTGCTTTATTTACCCCACTGTTAACATTTACCCCGTATATAGTTAATTTTATCGGAGTCGTTTGGAAAGATGTATTCCTAGCAGCTTCTCTTCTCGTATCTGTGTCCATTCTTCTATTTGCTAACTACAGTAAAAATAGATATTTATTACTTTTTATTTATACATCTTCGATACTATTTAGTATTATCGCAGTGGGTATAAGAACTAACGCAGTTTTCATTCCTATTTTCATGATTTCTTACGCATCTTATAACATGTTTAAAGGAAAGCTGAAATTATTAAAAACACTAATGACGACTTCTTTTATTATGTTATTAGTATTTTTGGCTAATAGTGAATTTAAAAAAAATATTAACTCCGTAGAATCTTACCCTATCCAGTATTTACAATTGTATGACTTGGCTGGTATTTCAACGAGAATTGGAACATCTCTTTTCCCTGAGTATATAACAAAATCTGAAGCGTATAATTTTGAGACAGTTAAAAGCTACTATATTGAATCGTTACAAACTACTGGGAATGCAAATAAACTAGTCTTTCTAAGAGATAAAGAGCCCGCAATTTTACCTCTTACTATTAATAAAGAAAATTTGTCTGAATTAAAATATGCATGGCTTAAATCAATTTTCGAAGAGCCAGTTGCATATATTAAACATAGGCTTTCACTAATGAAATTCTTCTTGTTCAGTGGGTTCTATTCTACACAAATGCCTTCAAATGATGCTAGTAGAGAGCTGCTTTTTTCTAATTTTGAAATGAAGAATATTAGTGGGGAATATGATCAACATTTTAGGTTAAATAGTCAGAAGGCCATCTTATCAATTGTGGAATATTTTAATATACACGGGGTTCTCAATGGTTTTTATGTGCTTGTATTTAATATTCTTACATTGGCACTTGCGTTGTTTATTAAAAAAGATAAGAATATATTTAGGTTGATAGTGTTACTATCTACAACATCTTTACTTTACTATGCTCCTTATATTGTTTTTCTACCAGCGTCGGATTTTAGATATTTATACTGGCCTAGTGTGGCGGGTTCCATATGTATATTTATATTTTTTAGTATAATTTTTGAAACGATTTATAAAAGATTAGAGGTTTATTTATGTCGAAAGATGGGTTAATAGGATACACAGGGTTTGTCGGACAAACTTTGTTAAAGCAGAGGCATTTTGATGCGTTATATAGATCCATTAACATAGATGAAATTATTGGTTGTGATTTTGACACAATTGTTTGCGCTGGAGCTCCAGCTGTTAAATGGTTGGCGAATAAAGAACCGGATAGTGACAAGAAAAATATCGAAAATTTGATTTTTCATTTGTCAAAGATAAGAGCTAAAAAGTTTATTCTGATTAGTACAGTTGATGTTTTCAGCTCTCCAAATTTGTCTAATGAAGAAACATTTGTAAATAAAGAAAACCTTCATGCTTATGGATTGCATAGAAGGCTTTTAGAAGAGTTTGTTGAAAAAAACTTTGATGATTATCTTATTGTAAGGCTTCCTGGGTTAGTTGGTCCGGGATTAAAGAAAAATGTTATTTATGATTTTCTAAATAACAATAATATATCTTCAATAGATAGTCGGTCTGTTTTCCAGTTTTATCCTATGGTTAATCTTTGGCAGGATATAGAAATCGCCATTAAAAATAATTTAAAAATTATTCATTTAACATCCGAACCAATTGGTACAGCAGAGATTGCTGATAAAGTATTTGGCATAAAATACTTCCAAAATGAAGTGTTAGACATTCCGCCTAAATATGATTTCCAAACAAATTATGTCGATATGTATGAAGGTAAACTTAATTATCAGTATTCAAAAAAAGAAGTCCTAATGTCTATTAGAGCCTACGCTCAGTCTGAGATAAAAGGAATGAGATTGTGATTTCAATATCAAATATTGCTTGGGATGTAGCTTTTGATGATGAGGTAGCAGGTATACTTACATCCTACGGGGTTAATTATGTTGATTTCGCGCATGCTAAATATTTTAATAATCCTGAAACTATTTCTGATGAAGAAATTGGGATAGTCACGTCATATTGGTCTTCAAAAGGTATAAAGCCTTTAGGTATGCAATCATTGCTTTTTGGTACTTCTGGTCTAAATTTATTTGGCGACATTGAAGTGCAAAATAGAATGCTGGCACATTTATCTAATATTTGCCGAATCGGCAATAAAATGGATGCAAGAAAGCTCGTTTTTGGTTCTCCTAGGAATAGAGATCGTTCTGAAATACCAGATAATAAATTATTGGATATTGCGCTACCTTTTTTTTACAATCTAGGCGAAATGGCATTAAACAACAATGTTATAGTTTGTTTGGAGCCTAATCCTGAATGCTATAATTCAAACTTTATGACCAATAGTCTAGACACTGCAAAAATAGTAGAATTAGTAGGGCATTCTAATATCAAGATGCAATTGGACACCGGTGCTATGAATATTAATGAAGAGTGTCCTAAGGAAATAATAGAATCAATATACCCATATGTAGGACATATACATATTAGCGAACCTCAGCTAAGGCCATTGTCGTTTGATAGCAAGTATCATTCCAAAGTAGCACCTGTAGTTAATGAATATTTCCCTGATGTTCCATTGGCAATTGAAATGCTCACTACTTCAAAAGATGTATGTTTACAAGAAATTGAAGTTGCAGTCAATCTAGTACAAAAACTATATAAGCGTTAAATTATGAAATGGTTGATTTTAATTTTAGGTGTTTTATCCAATGCATCTGCCAGTACTTTGATAAAAGTCGCTATGACCGAACGGAAGCAAGCAATAAGCATTAGAGAGCCCTTAACTATATTAGCGAATTGGCCTTTATTCATCGGTGTGCTTTTATATGGGGCTGCGTTTGTCCTTTACGCATTGGCACTAACCAAATTGCCACTTAATGTTGCGCATCCCATATTAACAAGTGGTTCTATAGCATTAGTTGCAATAGCATCTGTAGCCATGTTTGGTGAAAGCATGAGTATCCTAAATATATTGGGTGTATTGATGATTATGAGTGGCGTAGTAGCATTAACTATAAGGTAATTTATGAAAAATTATCAAATTGCAATAATTGGTGGTGGCTTTTTTGGCCTATATCTAGCCGAGTTTTTTTCTAAACTAGGTAAATCAGTTGTGGTATTGGAAAAAGAATCTGATGCAATGCAAAGAGCTTCTTATGTAAATCAAGCCCGAGTACATAATGGTTATCATTATCCGCGAAGTATACTTACAGCGCTGAGATCTAGAATTTCTTTTCCCCGCTTTGTTGATGAGTTTTCATCATGTATAAAAAGTGATTTCGATAAATACTATATGATATCAACGAAACTTGGAAAAGTATCTCCAAATCAGTTCGTTAAATTTTGTGAGCGTATTGGGGCAACTTGCGATCCTGCTCCAAATCATATAAGGAAATTAACCAATCCTCAGATGATCGATGCCATTTATAGAACAAAAGAATACGCATTTGATTCGTCTACTTTGAAAGAAATCATGCTAGATAGATTAGATAAGCCTAACTTAGATTTATTTTTTGAGTCTAGGGTGGTGAATATTAACAAATCGGGTTCTTCTGATGAATTACAATTAACTATAGAATCAGAGCTCTGTGATAATATTATTACAGCTAATCAGGTTTTTAATTGTACTTATTCTTTATTAAATTCTGTGTTATCGAGGTCTGGCATTGATTTAATCCCTCTTAGGCATGAAATGACGGAAATGGCTATTGTAGAAATGCCCGACGATTTCAGTGACTTAGGTATTACAGTCATGTGTGGACCATTTTTCTCTGCTATGCCTTTCCCATCAAAGAATGCTCACTCATTTAGTCACGTTAGATATACACCACATTACGAATGGAATGATGGGTCTTCACAATATATTGATGCTCATGAGCATTACAATCTTTCAAAAAAAAATCCGCTTGGAAAAGTATGCAGTTAGATGCTCAGAGATATATTCCATCTTTTAGAGATATCCAATATAAAGAGTCAATATGGGAAGTTAAGACTATTTTACCTAGAAGTGATTCAGACGATTCAAGACCTATATTATTTAAAGCAAATTATGCGATGCGCGGGTTTCATTGTATTATGGGTGGGAAAATAGATAATGTATATGATGCGATTAAAACTATTATAGACTTAGGTTTAGATAGATGAAAAAAAGTGATAATTTCATAACTATTATAGTTATAGTTGAAAATAACTCTCAGCACTTAAATAGTTACCTAGAAAAAATTAGTTCTTATGTTGAGCCTAGGTTTAGTGATTATGAAATAGTAGTAATCGATCAAAACTCTCAAGATAACACTGAAAAAGTCATGGATAAAGCATTAATTAGTATTCAGTCTGTTCGTTATATTAAATTAGCACAAAAAGTTCCCAACGACGTTGCTCTTGCTGCAGGGATAGAAAATGCTATTGGTGATTTTGTAATAAACATTAATCCAGATAGGGACCCGTTATCACTGATAAATGATTGTGTTGAACTATCTAAGACGGGATATGATATAGTTGTTGGCACCTCAAAAAATGTAAATTCTTTCTTTTATAAAATAGTAAGAAAAGCATCAAATTGTGTTATCAATACTATTGGTTATACCTTACCTGAAAATTCCACGGGAACATTTTGTTTAAGTAGAAGAGCCGTTAATGCAATAACCGAATCAGGCAGATTTTACTGCAAATTACATATGAGAATGGCTAACATTGGATATCCTATTGCAGCTTTACCTTATGAGTTTTCTACTAAAGAAAAGTTTACGAAAAATCTCGTTAAAGGTATAAGCGAAATATTACATTATATGGTATTTAATTCGACGAAACCTCTAAGATGGATGAGTTTTGTAGGTATAGCTGGAAGTAGCGTTGCTATGCTATTTTCGATTTATAGTATTGTGATAAATTTCGTAAATGACAAAGTTGCAGAAGGTTGGACTACAACGATATTGTTTATGTCTTTTCTATTTATGTTGCAGTTTTTGATGCTTTCATTTTTTGGTGAATATTTAGCAAGACTTTTAGATGATAGAAGTGAGCATAGAGAATATAATGTCATTTTTGAGAAGAATAGCTCTGTTATGTTAGATGATAAGCGAGAAAATGTATTATTTGACTCTTTAAGTGAAGATATTAACATGGTCCAAACAGGCAGGGATAAATAGTGAGAATTCCAAAATATTACGAAGTACCTAACTACGAAGTGAAATTTGGTAACGATAAAAATCATGATTACTGTGTGGTTATTTTTGTGATTAATGAAGGGACGAAATTGCTCGCTCAGTTAGAACGGATGTCCGCCATTGAAATTGCTGCAGATATTGTTATCTCTGATGGTGGTAGTACAGATGGTTCTACAGAAATATCAATTTTAAAAAAAAATAATGTTAATACCTTGTTGGTCAAAAAAGACTCAGGAAAACTAGGTTCACAAATGCGAATCGCCTTTTCATGGGCTATGGAGAAAGGTTATAAAGGTGTCATTGTTATTGATGGTAACAACAAAGATAGTGTTGAAAGCATTCCTGAGTTCATCAACAAGCTGAGAGAAGGTTATGATCATGTGCAAGGTTCTCGATTTATACCTGGAGGAAAAGCAATCAACACTCCAACTTCTCGAATGATTGGGTTGAAACTGATACATATACCAGTAATGAGATTGGCATCGGGCTATAGGTTCACAGATACTACAAATGGCTTTAGAGCATACAGCTCTAACCTTCTTCTTAATAATGACGTATCTCTTTTTCGTGATATATTTAATGGGTACGAGCTACACTATTATTTGGCTGTGCGGTCCATAAAAGTAGGGTTGAAATGTGTAGAGATACCAGTAATTAGGCGTTATCCAAGCAAAGGTAAAGTGCCAACTAAAATTAGTCCTATTTTAGGTAATATTGAAGTGATAAAAAAATTGTTGCTAGTCGCTTTGGGTTTTTATAATCCTAAATAGGTGAAATTATTAGTTCGGTTATAAATTTCTTAATTGTGTACATAAGTATTTTTCGGGATCGGACGTTTATTTAAATTCTCCAAAGGTATCAGTATTTTTAGTAATTTGCTAAAGCCTAAAGCCTAAAGCCTAAAGCCTAAAGCCGTAGGTGGTATACAACTCAACTCCTTTTCCCGTTCAACAATTACGTCATGTCGTTATTCGAATAACTGATGCTAGCGACAACAAGTAAGCTAGCATTGTGCACTGCCTTGCCTACTCAACTAGTCCACGTAGGGGGATATAATATGAATAGTAAATCATGGTCATTTTAAAGGAAAATTGATATCAACAAATTTGGTCGAAAGTATGGGCTCTCGGTTACAACGTCTTTCCATTTGCCCATACATTGTTAGTTGTAATTAAATACTTCTTAGTTATTTCAGTTTCCAGAGAATGTATTTAAATGTTTATATTAATACCCCAAAGAATTAATTGCAGAAGTTAATGGCAGTATATGTTGAATCTGTTCTTTCCTCGGAAATGAAAGTCATCTTATTATATATTGGGAAATCACCCCCGCACCCTTCTAGATAAACCACAGCTATGTCACCACATTTTACTTTGGAGATGTTTTTTAATTCTTCTAAAGATTGTTTTGGAATGTACTCATAAATAGATTGATTAAACAATATATTTGCATAGCCTCTTACGCCCACACTGGAAGCTATTATTTTACATTTGTCATTTAATTTACTGTAAGACTCTTGTGCTAGTTCTGAATTTTGTTTGTTTATTTCTTTCCAGTAGTTGTATTGAGAAATATTACTTATGAAAGTTGATATAGAATAAACTGCGGAGATGAGTACCAGCAGTGTAAACACATGCTTAACTATACGGCTACCGTTTATAAAAGTCAAAAGGATGAGCATAGATAAGAAGTAAGATAACTTTAATCTATCAAATGAAAATTGAACAGCATGTTGCAACATGATAATGTTCTCTAGATTTACAAATATACAGATACCAACTGTTGCAAGTATAGCTGAAGGTGTTTTTTTCTTGCTTAATACTATTGTCCCTATAAATAGTGTTGTTAAGAGAAAATAACCGTAGCTATCCTTATAACCATTATAAAGATCCAAAAAGCTACTTTTGGTTATATTTCTTGATGTAAATCGATAGAACAAATTTTGCATATATTCATTTAAGCCTAGTACTGATGAAAAATGAATAACTTGCGTTGTACCTGCTGCAAATGTCGTTATCGCTATATAAAGCAATTTCCTATAGTCGTTTTTCTTAAAGATTAAGAGAAAAACAAAAACACCAATATTAAAAATGTATCCTGTCCATTCTATTTGCGGGCCAACATAACAAATAAATAATAGTAGAATAAAATTTTTATTATGATTGACGTAATTGTAAAAGCTATAAATTCCTGCTGATAATACGAGTTGGAAAATGCTATGCACCCAAAAATTTATCCCATGGGATAACAATGATTCTGAGTTAAACATAAGAAGTAATGTTACTGAAAAAGTAACTAGTTCTTTATCTAAGCTTTTTTGTCCTATATCGTCGTACATATTCCTTATTGTAATTAGGAACAAATATCCAGAGAAAAATAATAGAAGGAAATTGTAGTAATAGAGACTTGTTAAAGTTGGGCTTATGGAAAAAATATAGTAGGGAATTGCTGCAATAATAAAACCTAAAGAACCAAAGCTGGTATAAATTTGAGCGCCATTTTCTGTCGGCATTGTTGCTCCCCAAGAAATTGAGTAATTGTCTTGTCCTGGTAGCGTTACCGTCGGTAATAAATGATGAAAGCTAAATTCATTTCCTATTAATGACTTTATAGTTAATAATACATGATATGTAGATTCTTGGTTCCATACACCTACAGAAGTAAAAGAATATTTGTATCTAATATAGAGTGAAACTAAAGCTAAAGAGCTATAAATAAAAATCCATCTATTATTTTTTAGTTGCTTCAAAATGTAATCCTTGGTAAGTTATTTATTTAATAGAAAAAAGATATTTTAGAGAACTAGTTAAGTACCATCTAAAGTTCTTTGAAAAGAAATTTCTATTATCATATGCAGCTAGGTGTTTAGCTTTTATTTGAGGGAAATAAATGATGCTTAACCCAAGTTCGTTTGCTCTTCTACATATATCCACATCTTCAAAGTACATGAAGTAACGTTCATCAAAGCCATTTAAGGCATGATAGCAAGCAGCTTTAAATAGAAGGAATGAACCTGCCGCCCATTCAATTCTGATTGGTTTATCAATCACACTTTTATCGTATATGTCGTTTCGCTTAATACCTAAAAGAGATTTAATTGGGGCAAGCAGCTTTGGATAATGACGAATCGAATTATCATAGACAGTAAAGTGTTTATCTCTATAAAGGTTTATTGCAGCAATGTCTGTAGATAATGACGCAGCTTCAATAAGTAGTCGGTCAATACTTTCTAGTGTAATTTCGACATCTGGATTCAAAACTAAGAAGAAGTCATTTTCATGCATCTCGAGTTTATTTTTTGCATAGTGATAAACTTCATTGTTATTAGCACCGAATCCCTTAAATGATGTACCCTGTAATAAGGAAATGCGATTTTGAATACAATATGCCGTGAGTTCTGGTGAGGCTAGAGTGTTAGACTTTAAAATTACATGGTGCTTTGTTGCCAATTGCTGAAGTGTTGGATTATTTATGATCATCTGATCATGGTTGTGGTTAACAACAGAAATAAAAAGTTTCATTAACAGTAAAACTCATTTGGTTTATAACCCGTAGGTGCATCAAGTAAAAGACGCTTAATACATTCCACATCAAAATTATGACAGCATACATCAAGTTCCGTGAGTAGGTCTTCCATTGCATCCCAACTCAGTTTTTCTTCACATGCCGTCATGATCTTTTGATGGCTAGTACCTTCCACATTCTCTCCGATAAGTAGCTCTTCATAGAGCTTTTCTCCTGGGCGCAAGCCAGTAAACTTGATCTCGATATCGCCTTCATCACTTCTTCCATCGCAGAATTCTTTCATTCCCATAAGATGAATCATACGTTTGGCGAGATCGACGATTTTTACTGGCTCCCCCATATCGAGGACAAAGACTTGTCCATTATGACTCATCGCCCCAGCTTGAATGACAAGCTGAGCGGCTTCTGGAATCAGCATGAAATATCGGATGATATCAGGGTGAGTTACCGTTACTGGTCCACCTTCGCGGATCTGTTTTTTGAATAGAGGAACGACCGATCCTGAAGAGCCTAAGACATTCCCGAAACGTACCATGGTAAAAATGGTTGCACTGTTTTTATCGGCTAGGGCTTGTAGTACCAGCTCTGCCATCCGTTTGCTTGCTCCCATGATATTCGTTGGCCGCACGGCTTTATCCGTTGAAATCAGAGTAAAGTTTTTTACGCCAGCTTCTATGGCTGCATTAGCACAGGCTAATGTTCCAAAGACATTGTTGCGAATGCCTTCGATAACATTATCTTCAACGAGGGGAACGTGTTTATAGGCTGCAGCATGGTAAACCGTTTCAACTTGATGAGCTTGCATGAGTTTTTTGACGCGATTTTCTCGTTGTACTGAGCCAAGTGCCGCAACAATTTTCGTGTTGAGTTTTAAGTTCTGTTTGATCGCTTGTAATTCCTGATCGATGGCATACAAGTTATATTCATTGAGTTCAAATAACACTAAGGTTTTAGGTTTTTGAGCCAAGATTTGTCTGCATAACTCTGAGCCAATCGAACCTCCCGCTCCAGTGACCATGACGGATTTTTCAGTAATGTTTTTTTGTAACAGCGCTAAGTCGGGTTCAACCGGTGCGCGGCCAAGCAAATCTGCGACATCGAGGTCTTGTACATCAGTAGATTTTGCGCGTCCCGCAGCAATATCTTCCACTGAGGGAACAGATTGAATCTCAATAGGCCAATGAGAGAGGCGTTCAAGCAATTTTATACGTGTATTTTTACCGATATTATTTATGGCGATCAGCAGCTTTACAGGTTCGTAAAGATTTCTGAGTGATTCAAATTCGCTGCTGTGATGTACACGCACCCCAAAAATAATTTGTCCCGCTTTGGCTGGATCATCATCTAAGAAGATTACCGGGTGGTACTCATCACCTTGAATGAGAGCATAGGCCAGATCTCGCCCTGTTGAACCTGCACCATAGATAAAAACATTTGGTTTCTGACGCTTGTAATAATGGTAATAGATGGTGCGAATAAAAATTCTAGGTCCACCTAAAGTCAGCGTTGCTAGGCCGGCATAAATAAAGGGGACGCTGCGGGGAATAAAGGCTTGAAAGAAAAAGCCGCTCAGTGCTAGCGTCACCGCAGAAATGATGACAGATAAAAAGATATAGCCGATCGCAGGCAGCATCATATAACGTAGCACTGCGCGATACATACCGAGTCGGACAAAGCAGTAAAGAGTGACACCCACTGTTGTCATCATGCTCAGAAACTCTGGGAAGTTAAACGTGAATGCTAAAGTATCTAAGCGTAGCGCGATGGCTGCATAAAGGGAAAATATCAGCGCAAATACATCATATAGCAACGTTATCATACGCTTATGATGACGCTGTGCGCTTAAGAGCAGTTGAATAGGGGTAAACATTGCTTAGCAGCTCGCCTTATAATTAGCCAACCCAACGGGTTGATATTGTTATGCGTTATATTAGTATCGCCCGAATTGTAGTTTGCTTGAGTAGCGTTTGCCAGACTCATGATGCTGATCGTTGACATAGTTTTGTAAAAAGATAGGGCAAGATGGAACCAGATAATCAAACACCATTAAAAATACTTGTGACTGGAGCATCTGGCTTTGTCGGTTTGCGAGTACTCACCCAAGCGCAAAATAAAGGGTATGCACTGGTTGCTCAATCGCGCAGCCAACAACCCTATTCATTTGAGCAGGTATTGCTTGATATCACACCAAATACAGATTGGCAGAGAGCTTTAGTCGGTGTCGATTGTGTAGTTCATTGCGCCGCTAGAGTTCACCAAATGCAAGAAACAGAAGCGGATGCCCTTAAAGCGTATCGTGATGTGAATACACAAGGCACTCTGAATTTGGCGAAGCAAGCAGTATCTGCTGGAGTCAAAAGATTTATCTTTTTAAGCTCAATTAAAGTCAACGGTGAGCAAACCAAAGCTGGGTCTGCTTTTCAGCATGATGATCAACATATTCCCTCTGACCCTTACGGCTTAAGTAAATATGAGGCGGAACAACAGTTATTAGAGCTCGCAGCAGAAACTGGACTTGAAGTTGTGATCATTCGTCCCCCGTTAGTGTATGGCGAAGGGGTTAAGGCTAACTTCCTTTCTATGATGAATTGGGTCAAAAAGCAGATTCCCTTACCTCTTGGTGCGGTGGGGAATCTGCGTAGTCTGGTGTATTTAGACAATTTAGTCGATCTAATCTTAGTTTGTTGCCAGCACCCCAAAGCTGCAGGGGAGATTTTTTTAGTTTCAGATAACCACGACGTTTCTTTGACCACGCTTCTTAGAACTATCGCTCAAGCAATGCAGATTCGCCCCCGATTATTACCCATTCCACAAACCGGACTGCAGTGGTTACTGAGGCTATTGGGTAAGCCAGAGCTGGGGCAGCGCTTATGCGGTAACTTACAACTGGATATCGCTCATACCCAAAAAACACTACACTGGTCGCCACCTGTGAGTTTCGAACAGGGCATAGCGCGCACGGTAAATTTCTACTTATCTCAATCATCTAAGTGATAAAAACATGGTTATTCGATTTCTTGATTTTATTTTTGCTCTAGTTGGGCTGTTGTTACTCTGGCCTGTGTTACTGATTGTGTGCATTTTGGGCTACTTTGATACTGGCTCCCCTATTTTCTGCCAACAGCGAGTCGGTAAGAATCAGCGTCCATTTACCCTCATTAAATTTCGAACCATGCCAAAGAATACGGCGTCGGTGGCAACCCATTTGGTTGGTGCTTCTTCTGTCACTAGGCTCGGTCAGTTTCTGCGCAAGACCAAGCTTGATGAGCTTCCACAATTAATCAATGTGCTGAAGGGTGAAATGAGTTTAGTTGGGCCTCGACCTTGCTTGTTTAATCAACAAGATCTGATTGCTGAACGAGAATCCCGTGGAGTGTTTACCGTTCTCCCTGGCATTACGGGACTGGCTCAAGTAAACGAAGTGGATATGTCGACACCAGTAAAGCTTGCAGAGCTTGATCAACAGATGATTCAAACGCTGAATTTAAAAAACTACTTTACGTATATCATTCAGACCGTTTTAGGCAAGGGAGCGGGTGATCGCGTTAAGCCATAACAATCAAGCCGTCCAGTTGGACGGCTTGGATATCCAGATGCGGTTCGGATTATTCTTGAAAAGAAAGAGGCGATGGAGTGGTTTTTGCGAGTTGCTCCGTGTCATCCCCTCCCTCTAACCGCCATACCAACCTTTGGTTTTGCCCGCCGTAATATTGATTGACGGCGTTATCTAACCAGCCGCGGACATAGTTAATCGAAACAAATAGACTTAGGCGTTCATAGGGTAGGGCTTCGCCATTCAATAAACGGGTATTTTTGGTGTCGGCCATGGCGGCAATAATGCCCACCAAATCACCGCGGCTGTTAAAGGTACCGCCACCGCTCATGCCGGCCTGAATGGGCGCGTCCATAATGCTCGCTGGGCACTCTTTAAAGTAGCGATAATTCACAAAGTTTAAATCCATTCGATAGTGGCCATAGCCAGAGATTACATCACCACTGGCACTCACGCCGTAAGTTGTGACTGGCTGATCTTGATAAACCAGCCCCATTTTAGGAAAGTTCTGTCCGCGGTTATCGGATTCCACCAAGGCAATATCACAGGTGGGGTGATAGGCGATCACGCGATCATAATTCAATTTGGCGACATGAGCCGCAGTGAGGCTTAAATTCTCGGTGATCGGTACGCTTGAGCCATAGCCGAAATAGATCAGAGGGATGCCCGTCATCTCAAAGTCGATTGCTGGAGCATTGTCATTTGCCACTTTGTGCAACTGACCATTGCTGTGAGCACAACCGGTGAGAGTCAGTGCGATAGCCACAGGGGCAACAAACAAACGAAAAAAAGTTTTCGATGAAAACGCATCAAAACTGAGAAGGTGCATAGAGCCCTCCTGAAAATTCTCATTGTGATAGTGAGATCAAGATGCGCATTCAAGATCGATTTTTACTGCTCCTTATGAGTGTAGTTGCCTCTGCAAAATTTGCTATTCATCTCATTTTGCCATTCATTTAGTGATTTATGAGTCATTAAATGGTCAGGATGCAACCCTATGAAATAAAGATAAAATTATTAGTTACATGTCATAAAAATGACGGTTTTTGTCGCAAAAAAAATCTTAGTTTTAAGGTAATAAAAAGCCCTGCATGAAAGCAGGGCTTAAAACATCAGGGTTTAGGCTTACTCGGCAATTGGCTGAATAGGGCGGGTAAACCAAGGTGCGCGAGCATCGGTCATATCAAACAGAGTATGTTGACGTCCTAACATCTGTCCGCCATCGCGTTGCAGTGGCAGCCAAGAAATGTTCACGCGCTCGGTACTTGGGCGAATAGTCATCAAATCCAATGGAATCGAAATATAGAAACCTTTGGAGAAACTCCCTTCACCAAACTCTTCAGCGGAGAGATCCGTCTTAGTCGCAAAGGCTCCGGCTACGACACCGCTGGCGAACTGCTTAGAGAAATCGATCGTAAAGCCGATATCCTCTGTCAAATACCGTCCCGCACTCAGTTTAAGCAAGGTGTTATCCAGCAATGACCAAAATTGCGGCTGCCAATAGAGGGTCGCATGTCCAGTCACCGTGCCCGTTTGTACTCGATAATAGCGACCAGTTTGTGGATCGTACTGACGCTCTTGCTCATACAGACCAAAAGTCGAGCTAGGATCGCGCTGCTTAACATAGTTACCATCCACTCCGATCGCCCAATTCTTACCAAGTGGACGATACAAAATCTCGCTACCTACACCAGCAAACATGGTTTCCAGATAGCCGGCATACGCCTGACCATAGAATTGGTTCCATTGGTCAAAGTAAGTCAGCTGCAAATTATCCACCCGTACCACTTCTTCATAGTATTGGCGAGACAACGTGCGCACACGTTTCAAATCCGTACCATCGGGCGGCACCGTGTATTTGTACTTGTCGTAGTTATCGGTCAGGTTGCCATAAAGCGTGCCTGAAAATAGCCAGTGATCGCCGGCTTTATAACGGGCATTTGCATTGACCCCAATCGCGTAGAGGTAGAAATCTTCTGAACCACCGAACGACTGCTGTAACACAGGAGAAAAACCAAAACTCCAACGCTCGATTTGTGCGGCTTTTAGGTCACCCGAAATCGGGGCCGGGTTACCGGTTTGTTTGGCATCATCCAATTTGGCATCCGGATAATCGCGATCGGCAATGCGCTTGAAGGCGGCACTGTTTAAGCGAGTCTCGGTTAATGGCTGATCTTCACCCGTTTCAATAATGCGATAAGTTCTGGCATCAATCCCCGTATTGGCAATCAAAGTGGCGGCTCTTTGCTCTGCCTCTTGGCGGTCACGGTATTTCACCTGTGCCCCTTTCACCGTCACGCTATCTGCCGCTTGATACACTTCCACCGATTGATAGCCAGCCACCGTCGCCAAATCTTGGCTTAAGCGTTGCCATTCTTCATCCGTGAGTTCGGTTTTGCTTGGTGTAGGCTGGTAAGCCGGCGCGGGAGAATCGACCCATGTGGGGGTGAGAGCGGCGACGTTAGTACCGAAAGTCACCCCCGCAGTAAACGTATTGCCGCGTTCATAACTCAGGCGCAAATCTGCCCAGTCAGTGAGCGCGTAAACCACCCCAAAGTTCCAAGGTGTATCGACGGGCATCGACTGCTTGCCGCGAGTGACCGGAAAATCACTGCGGTAGTCATTGCCATCGTATTCCACCTTTAGGCGTAGCGGTTCAAAAGGCGTTTGATATTCCACGCCACCAAACAGCGCAGTACATCCCGTAAACATTCGGCCGAGATCAAACATCCCGCCTTTGCCGCCGTAGCTACCATCACGCCCACAGTCGGGAGTCTTGGATTTATCGCCAGTGAGATTGGCGCGATTACCTAAATAACCCCAGCCAACACCCAAAGTAAAATCGAGCGAGCCAAAATTCTTGCTCGCCACCAAGTACTCGCCATCAAACAGGCCAGTACCGCCGACATCGCGTAGACCCAGCGAAATCTCAGGTAGCCAGTAGCTCTCTTCCCATAGGCGCAATTTGGCATCAATCGATTTATCCGTGTACTTAGTGTCACCGCTAAACCCTGAATCGCCACTGTACAGCAGCTCATGCACTTGGGTGTAACGTACCGTCGTTTCTAGCCACGGGAACAGTTGCAGCGAAACCGCATAGTGAATGTAATCATCATTGTTGGTCACCGCGAGGCTCAGTTCGCCTTCGGGCATCATGCGCGCACTCGGCATTTGAATCAGCCCCGCGCCGCCAAAATCCGTTTGCGAATGGCGCAGCTGCGGATAGCTGAATTCATCGGCGTTGGCATACCTTGGCACCAACAACGCACTGCTGACCACAACGGCAAGCAGTGAGAGAGAAGTATTAAGTTGAGGACAGCGGCCAGTTTTCATAGCGGTAATCTATTTCTCAGCAGTTCGATCACTAACTGATTAGCGTCAGTGCTTGGAGTATCAGGATAAAAAGAAGAGTCGTGCAGCGGCATGGGCACGTACACAATGGCCCCGGGAGCAACCTCAGCAAAGGTCATATTCCAATATGCCACCGAATGTTTTTGCACCACGCCATCGGGTTGAATCACCACAATTTCACTGATCTGCTCATCGACTAAACCGGCGGCTTGCGCATAATCCTTAGCCGATTGACGACCTCGCCACGTGACATCTCCGGGCTTTTTCACCGCCCCGTAAACGGAAACTTCCGCCACTCTCGGATTGAGCGTTAATAACCATTGGCCGTTTAGGCGTGGGTTATCTTGCGCGGCAAGCCGTGTCCAATCAGGATCGATTGGGGTAAAAATACGCTTTGCAAACGCAGAAAGGCGTAATTGATCGCGCAGCGTTTCCCATAAGGCTTTTTGCGCCATGGGTGCGGCAGATTGCTGATGCGCCAACACCAACAGCACATGCTGCTTAAACGAGAACGGATGACTTAAATCGAACAGCCCTGCGCTTGACCACTCCACATCTAATGTACTGAGTTGATAATGTTCTAGCGTTTGCATGACCGCTTGATCAAGGCGAATCGGCTCCTCAAAGCGCAACTGAGTAGCGTTGCCAGCAAAGCGCGTTTCTAACGTAGTCGCCAAAGGTGCGGCAAACAGTGAGTGAGCACTGAGCCCGCCGACCAACGTAATCAAGGTTACCCAACGTTTCAGCATTAGATGCCTCCTTGATTCAAATAAGATTTACCCACCGCGAGGGCATAACGGTTCAAGCCCGGAGCCAATTGTTGCTCGGTCGCGACGACCGCCCCTGAAGTCGGGTCGATCCAGTAATAGTTGTGATACTGCTGATCCAGCGCTGCAATCGTAATTTGTTCATTGAACAGCAGCAGAGAGCGAGATTCGCCATTGGGCAACTGCTTGATTTGCTCGCCTTCACTCACAAAACGAGATTGCGCCAAATAGTGAAAGTGATAGCCGGGTTGCCAGCTCAAATAGAACTCCCAATAGCGCGGCGTACTCGCGTTATGTAGCCCTAATAGCAAAGGATCGACAGAGTGAGATTCAATATTGACTAAATTTCCGCCACCCAAATTAAGGGTTTTGGTAATTCGTCCCCCTTCGGTCACAACCATTTCCTGCCCGGCCGAGATCCATTTCAACGCGGTATGTGTATTATTTTTCGCCGGTTCAGCCCAAGCCAAAACCATTAAAGCCAGCGGATTATCATTTTGCTGAATATAGATACTTGCGTAAGGAATACTGGCGACTTTTTCTGCAGAAATAACCGATTGTTCTGGTCCGAAAATGGCGAGTTGCAAAGAGTCAGATAAATGCTGCGCATTCTTTGCACATCCGGAAAGAAGAAATAACTGACAAAGAAATAAATAATATATTTTGCGCATGAGAGGTTGGTCTAAAAGTTTATAAGAAAACAACCGCAATATGCGGTTGTTTTAAAGGTCAGATTACTGCGCCGCTGTAACAGTGGTCGTAGTGCCTGTACCTGAGTTGCTTGATGCTACTGCTGCGACTGCAACAGCTGCAGCAGTGATACCCACTGCGGTTGCTGTTACTGTACCAACTGCCGCTGCACCAGCAGCACCACCGCCTGCTGCAGAGGTAGTTGCTGCAGTGGTAGTCGTAGAAGTGCTAGAAGTTGTCGCTGTCGCTTCTTCTGTTGCTGCTACTGCTACACCACTAAATGCAAACATCCCCAACAACACAAGTGCTGTTTTTTTCATAGTCTTCTCCATGAAAGATATTAATTACATCGATGTATATCCGCGTTAATCGCGGACGACGCAAAAGATAAACAGAATTGCTTTTAATGTAAACAAAATAAAGGAGTCTACAGAGAAAGATATTAATAATAACGATGTAATTTGCGAGTAGAAATGAACTAGTAAATTGACAAAATATAAGCTTCACAATCCTAGACAACCTCTGTATGATTCCGCGTCAAATTAGGTCATTAAGATGACATTTCGACTCGTTCGAAAAATTATATTTTGCTGATGTTTTAATCATTAATTGAGGCTTTTTGTGAAATTGCTCGCAATAAATAGGCCTGACTCATAAAAATAAGGAATAGCCGCGTTGGGAGGAACGACACCTCAGGGCGGTAGCATAGGAAAAAGCTGCAAACAGCTTCAAGTTATTAAAATCGGAATCGCAAGGTTGTTCGCGTGTCAAAGAAGTCCCTACTTTTACTCACTCTCTCTGCTGGGCTAACCGGTTGTAGCATTCCCGGCGCTCATCTTCCTACGGGCGATAAAAATGTCGCTTGGGAAGCGGAAGAGCAAGAGTCGCTCTCGGCGTTAGTTAACGTTTATCCGGTCACACCGACGCTGATCAAAGAGCTTAAATACCAACAACAAGCTGTGGTGACTCAACCTAACCTCACTTTAGAGCAAGATATTGCCCACTACGAATACCGTATTGGTGCGGGTGATGTACTGAACGTCACGATTTGGGATCACCCGGAGCTGACCATTCCTGCCGGTTCATACCGCAGTTCTGCTGAAGCCGGTAACTGGGTACACGCTGATGGCACCATCTTCTATCCCTACATTGGCCAAGTCAGTGTGGCGGGGAAAACCGTGACTGAAGTGCGCACCATGCTGGCTGAAAAACTCGCCAAATTTATTGAAGCGCCGCAAGTGGATGTCAACGTGGCGGCTTTCCGCTCACAAAAATCCTACATCACAGGTGAAGTGACAAGCCCAGGCCAGCAGCCGATTTCCAACATTCCGCTGACTTTACTCGATGCCGTTAACCGTGCTGGTGGCATTACGAAAGATGCTGACTGGCGTAACGTCACCTTGACTCGTAACGGCGTGGAAGAGCAAATTTCACTGTACGCATTGATTCAAAAGGGTGACTTAACCCAAAACCGTTTACTGCGTGATGGCGATATCGTGCATATTCCACGTAACGATGCGCAAAAAGTGTTTGTGATGGGAGAAGTGAAACAGCCACAAATGCTCAAGATTGACCGCACTGGCATGAGCTTAACCGAAGCCTTAAGCACAGTCGGCGGCATCAACGAAGCGGAAGCCGATGCTACGGGTATTTTTGTTATCCGTAGTAACCAAGAGCGCAGCAATCAAAACGGTATCGCGATGGGGCAAGACGAGCCAATCGCCAGCATTTACCAACTCAACATTCAAGATGCGACTGCGCTAGTAATGGGCACCGAGTTTGAACTGCGTCCTTATGATGTGGTGTACGTGACCGCTGCGCCAATTTCACGTTGGAACCGCTTGGTGCGTCAGCTAATCCCAACCATCAGTGGCTTCAATGAAATCACCGAAGGTGCGCTACGCGTTAAAAACTGGCCTTAATTTCTTTCGGTCGGTAATTTCTTTCGAAAGGTAACTGAAATTCCCCTCTGCAATAGAAGGGTGTGGATTTAAATTCCCTCCCCTTTTAGGGGAGGGTTAGGGTGGGGTAGTTCACCAGCACCAATGCCTTTGTGATAACGGTTGAGTGAAGCTGGAAACAATACCCCCTCCCGGCCTCCCCCTAGAAGGGGGACGAGCAAAACACTCTCCTTTGGGGAGCTTAAATTCCCTCTGCAATAGAAAGGGGTTGATTTAAATTCCCTCCCCTTTTAGGGGAGGGTTAGGGTGGGGTAGTTCACCAGCACCAATACCTTTGTGATAAAGGTTGGGTGAAGCTGGAAACAATACCCCCTCCCAGCCTCCCCCTAGAAGGGGGAGGAGCAAAACACTCTCCTTTGGGGAGCTTAAATTCCCTCTGCAATAGAAGGGTGTGGATTTAAATTCCCTCCCCTTTTAGGGGAGGGTTAGGGTGGGGTAGTTCACCAGCACCAATGCCTTGGTGATAAAGGTTGAGTGAAACTGGAAACAATACCCCCTCCCGGCCTCCCCCTAGAAGGGGGAGGTGCAAAAGCTCCCCGCAGAGGGAAAGCATGCACAGGTATCAAAAAATCGCGGTGTGGCGGTTGAGAAAATAACAAACACAATTAAACTCAACAGCCCAAATTGTTCACAAAACCCAAGAAACACCATGTTCAACAACATATTAGTCGTCTGCGTTGGCAATATCTGCCGTTCACCGATTGGTGAACGATTACTAAAACAACAACTGCCTCATAAAAATATCGCTTCTGCTGGTCTCGCCTCTGAAAAAAGCCGACTTGTCGGCAAATCGGCTGATGATATGGCAATCCAAGTCGCACAAGAACACGGTGTCTCGCTGGATGGCCATCAATCACAACAGCTTACCCCACAGCTTTGCAGTCAATTTGATCTCATCCTCGTGATGGAAAAAGGGCACATTAACGCCCTGAGTGACATCGCGCCCGAAGCGCGTGGTAAAACCATGCTTTTCGGACAATGGATTGGTCAACGCGACATTCCCGATCCGTACCGCCAAAGTAAAGAAGCGTTTGATCACGCCTACGCGCTGATCGAACAAGCGGCCGCGGCTTGGGTAAAAAAACTCTAACCGAACGGGATACTTAACCTGCTCATTTACACCCTTTGTTGGGTGTAGCGGCGTTTTGACCCGAAAACAGACAACCCTAAACAGAAACTCCCTAAAAACAGCAAAAACTATGACAGCACAAACATCAAAGCGCACCATCGACTCCGCCTCTGACGAAATCGATCTGGGCAAACTTTTTGGCTTACTGCTTGACGGAAAATGGATCATCCTCGTTACCACAATGGTTTTTGCCGTTTTTGGGGTCGCGTTTGCCATTCTTTCCACTCCCATTTACAAGGCGGATGCCTTAATCCAGATCGAAGCCAAAAAAGGCGGCGGCATCTCATCGCTGGTGGGCGGAGATATGGGCGAACTGTTCAGTTCGGACTCCACCGCGACCACGGAAATTGAAATCATCAAATCGCGGATGATTTTGGGCGACACCGTTGAAAAATTTAACCTCACCACCCTTGTCACGCCGGATTATTTCCCCGTCATCGGTAAAGGAATAGCCCGTTTAAGCGGCCGAGTGAATCAACTGCAAGTCAGCCGTTTTGAACTGCCGGATTTTGCGACTACCTTAGAGCACCAAATCGTGGTGCAAGATGCCGAGCAAGGCACTTACCAGCTGGTGCGTGGTGATGGCAAAGTAATTTTGCAAGGCGTAGCGGGTGAGCTGGCAGAGCAAGATGACTACCGTTTGTTTGTGACGGGGATGGAAGCGGAAAGCGGTTTTGCGTTCAACATCGCCAAAATTAATGAGCTGGATGCGATTAACGAGCTCAAGCAAAACCTCTCGATTACTGAAAAAGGCAAACAGACCGGCATTGTCGAGCTGTCAGTGACCGGTGAAAACCCAGCACAAATCCGCACGCTGCTGGATAACATCAGCCAAAACTACTTTTTGCAAAACGTAAAACGTAACTCGGCCGAAGCTGAAAAAAGCCTGAGCTTTTTACAAAGCCACCTACCGGATATCAAAACCGATTTGGATAGTTCGGAAGATGTACTGAACCGCTACCGTCAAGACAACGAATCGATTGATCTAAGCCTAGAAGCGAAAGCCACGCTGGATGTGATGGTTAAGCTAGAAGCTCAACTTAATGAGTTGACCTTTAAAGAGAGCGAAATCAGCCAACGCTTTACTACAGATCACCCAGCTTACAAATCGCTGCTGGATAAGCGCCAAGTGCTGCTCAAAGAGCGTGAGCGTATTAACCAGCAAGTACAAAAGCTGCCGAAAACCCAGCGCGAAATCCTACGCATGACGCGTGATGTGGAAGTCAACCAACAAATTTACGTTCAGCTACTCAACAAAGTACAAGAGCTGAATGTCATTAAAGCGGGCACGGTTGGTAATGTGCGTATTTTGGATAACGCACAAGCCTATGCCCAACCGGTCAAACCGAAAAAACCGCTGATCGCTGTATTAGCGACCTTATTAGGCGCGATGGCGAGTGTCGGTTTTGTATTGGTGAAAGCGGCGCTGCATCGCGGCGTTGAAAACCCAGATGATATTGAAGCATTAGGGCTTTCGGTGTATGCCAGTGTCCCGAAATCAGAAATGCAGCAAGGTTTTGACAAGCTGATGAAGCGCCGGAAAAAGGATGAGATCACACTATTGGCCGAATACAACCCGGCCGATCTCTCGATTGAAGCGCTGCGTGGCCTTCGCACCAGTTTGCACTTTGCGATGATGGAAGCGAAAAACAATATCCTGATGATTTCTGGCCCAGCGCCGGGTATTGGTAAATCGTTCGTTTCGACCAACTTTGCTGCGGTCGCCGCGAAAACTGGTCAAAAAGTCCTATTGATTGATGCCGATATGCGAAAAGGCTACCTACAAAAGCCGTTTGGTTTGCAGTGGGAAAATGGTCTTTCTGATTACCTTGCCGGCAAGTTAGCCCTAGAAAGCTGCATTAAAACCAGCCCAGTGGAAAACCTAGCGATTATCACCCGTGGCCAAGTGCCGCCCAACCCTTCAGAACTGCTGATGCATAAGCGCATGGAAGAGCTACTGCAATGGGCCTCTGAGCATTATGACTTGGTGATTGTGGATACCCCGCCTGTATTGGCCGTGACCGACCCAAGTATTGTTGGTGCCCACGCCGGTACCACCTTAATGGTGGCGCGTTTTGGCCAAAATACCGCAAAAGAGATTGATGTGGCCCGCCACCGTTTTGAGCAATCTGGTATTGAAGTGAAAGGCGTGATTTTTAACGCCGTTGAGAAGAAAGCATCAAGTACCTATGGCTATGGGTATTACAACTATTCCTATAGCGATAAATAAAAGCTCTATATCCCCTAATAATCTAATAAAAAAATCAGCAGCTTATTGTTGTTTCACTAAGCTGCTTTTCTATCCCCAAAAAAAGTAAACGTGTTGGTTAATATGGAAAAGAAGAAAATTCTGACAGTGTTTGGTACACGTCCAGAAGCAATCAAAATGGCACCTTTAGTTCATGCTCTTGCTCAAGATGAGCGTTTTGAAGCAAGAGTATGTGTCACAGCACAGCATCGTGAGATGCTGGATCAGGTATTAGAGCTGTTTGACATCAAACCTGACTACGATCTGAATCTTATGAAGGCAGGGCAAACACTCAATGAAGTGACCGCCAGAATTCTTCTAGAACTGAAACCTGTATTACAAGAATTTAAACCTGATGTGGTATTAGTACATGGTGATACCGCCACAACATTTGCTGCCAGCTTAGCGGCGTACTATGAGCAAATTGCAGTAGGACATGTGGAAGCGGGGTTACGTACGGGTAACATTTATTCACCTTGGCCAGAAGAAGCAAACCGTAAATTGACAGGCGCACTCACTCGTTACCACTTTGCGCCAACAGAAACCTCAAAGCAGAATCTGCTACAAGAAAATTACCCACCAGAAAATATCTATGTGACTGGTAATACAGTTATTGATGCATTGTTGATGGTTAAAGCCAAAATTGATGCTAATGCTGATCTCAAGGCAACGTTGGCTGCTCAATTTCCTTATCTTGATGAAAGTAAGAAATTGATTTTAGTAACGGGCCATCGCCGTGAAAGTTTTGGCGGTGGTTTTGAGCGTATCTGCGAAGCGTTAGCGGAAGTTGCGAAACAACATCAAGATGTGCAGATTCTTTATCCTGTCCACTTAAATCCGAATGTACGCGAGCCGGTAAACCGTATCCTTAATGGCATTGATAACATCTTCTTGATTGAACCCCAACAGTACCTACCATTTATATATCTAATGGATCGTTCACATATTATTTTGACCGATTCAGGTGGTATTCAAGAAGAAGCCCCATCTCTCGGTAAACCCGTTTTGGTGATGCGAGATACGACTGAGCGACCAGAGGCAGTTGCTGCTGGAACAGTAAAGCTAGTAGGTACAGATATTGAAAAGATCATTTCAAATATAAATATTCTGCTAACTAGCAATAGTGCTTATCAGGCAATGAGTTTTGCTCATAATCCTTATGGAGATGGCTTGGCGTCAAGTAAGATATTAGAATATATAAATGAATAACTTTATCACTAATACATTATGGTCATTATTAAGTTTTTCTTTAAGGTTATTATCAAATGTAGTCATTTATATAATAATCGCAAGATTTTTTGGGCCTGAGAAATTTGGTCAATTTAGTACGTATGTACTTGCTTGTACGATAATCTTTATGATCTCTGATAGTGGCATACATCAACGTTACTTTAAAGCATTATCTATAAGTGAAAAATGTGAAGTAATAAATGAATTGGTGATGATAAAATTACTGTTTTTTTTGATCTCAACTTTAATTTCAATTACATATTCTTTATATGTTCAGGCATTGTCTGCGTTATTTTTATGTGTCTCATTCTTGATTAATGGTGCATATGATTTTATGTTAATCAATCTTAGATCATCTGGTAGATTTAAAGATGAAGCTTGGTATGCATTTGTTAATAATGTGTTGTTTTTTGCTTTTTCAATAACTGCTCTATATCTCGATGATAGTATTTTCTTTCTTTCATTAGCGATGTTTCTAGCAAGGGTAATAGTTTTATTATTCCTAATAAAAAAAGAAGCATTGCATGTTGATCTCAGTTATAAAATGGCAGTAATAAAAGGTTTAATTTCTCATATATATTATTTCTTAGATTTCACACTAACCAATGTATGGTCATTCTTAGATGGTCTGATAGTTAGGCTGATATATTCAAATTATATATTTGGTATATACTCATCATATACGAGAATTAGCAATGGAATAAGTGGCTTGTCTATAGTTTTGACAAATGTGCTATTCAGCAAGATTGCGTTAGATGCACAGAAAAGGAAGCACAGTTGGCTTTTATTAGGTGTTTCAATTTTCTTTTTTATGGGTTCGATACTGTCTTCTTTTTTATTTTTCTTAGGTGATGAAATAATCTTAATTTTATTAGGTGAATCTTATAAGGAATATTCTCCACTTTTATTATACTTAATGATCCCTGTCATACTAAAGTGGCTTTCATCAAGTTTAGGTGTATATCTATTTGCACTAGGACTAGTAAAGTCGAGAGTATTGATTCAGACTATATCAATTGTTGTATTTTTTACAGCATTATTTGCATTGCATAGAATACAAGACAGTATATTTGTAATACCAATATCGATGAGCATAGCCTATTTAACGATATTTATATTTTATTCTATTTTGGTGGTAAGAAAATGAAAATTGGATTTTTGTGGCATAACGTTTCTTCAGGAAATCTAGGTGTAGGGGCGTTATCAATTAGTAACATGATCCTTGTTAACAAGGCTTGTAAAGAAATTGGTATTTCAGCAGAATTTATCACAATAGGGGATGAGGAGATATCAGATGAAAACAATAAATCTTTAGTTGAATCTCAAATTGGAATAAGTTTTAGCCATAAAGTGATAAACGTCAAAAAGCTGATACTTAATCCTGTATTACTATTTAATTACATTAAGTATATAAATAGCTTAGATGTCGTGCTGGATATTGGTGCTGGTGACAGTTTTTCTGATATATATGGAAAGAAAAGATTTACAATACAGGTCTTTACTAAGTTCGTTAATGCTATCTTTGCAAAGAAATCTATTTTATCTCCACAGACAATAGGTCCTTTCAAATCATCATTTGCAGAAAAAGTTGCTAGTGTTATTCTGAATAAGACAGATGTTGTATTTGCTCGAGATTCTATAAGCCTAGATGTAGGGATTAAATATGCTTCATGTTATCTAGGAACTGATGTCGCCTTATCTATGCCTTTTAAAAATAATATAATAGGTGACACGAGTTCAATTAAAGTTGGAATCAACGTATCGGGGTTGCTATGGAATGGTGGATATACCAATAATAACCAATTTGGTCTAGCTCATAATTATAAAGAATATGTTTATAAACTTATAGAAAGTTTTCTTGAAATTGAAAATGTAGATGTTCACTTAATATCTCATGTTATTGCTACATCTCCAATTCAGCAAGTGGAGGATGATTATTCAGCTTGTCTTGAATTAAAAGAAAGATTTCCAGATTGTAAAGTAGCCCCTAGATTTACTAATCCAATAACTGCTAAAAATTATATTAGCTCTATGGATTATTTTACTGGAGCAAGGATGCACGCAACTATTGCTGCATATTCCAGTGGTGTACCAGTCACGCCGTATGCCTATAGCAGAAAGTTTAAAGGGCTATACAGCACATTAGGTTATAACAAAGTATTAGAAGCAAAAGAAATTGATCTGATAGATGCTGTACAATTAAATATTGAGCACTTTTTTAATAGAGACACTCTACGCCAAGAAATAGCTATGTGTTCAGAGCGTAAGAATCTTCTCACTGCAAAGTACGTAGAAGAACTAAAGTTATTACTGGCAAAATAATATGAAAACAATAGAGCATGTTATAAAGAAAGAATTATGTACAGGTTGTGGGGTTTGTTCATCGGTGTTTTATGGAAAGATCGAAATTCAGAATGCTGATTACAATAGACCTGTTGTTAATCAAAAGCTAAGTAAAACTGAAACTAAGATCTTTAACCAGATTTGTCCTGGAATAAATCAGGCAAGTATCTCTGGAAAAAATGTTCACCCTGTCTGGGGCCCCGTACAGAGTGCTGGCATTGGTTTTTCTAATGATGCAGAGATCCGGTACCGAGGATCATCTGGAGGTATTGTTACCCAAACATTACTATATGCATTGGACTCAAAATTGGCAGATATGGTAGTTCAGGTTGCATCAGATATAAATAATCCCATAGAAAATATAGTCAAGATAAGTAAAAGTAGAAATGATCTAATCGAAGCCACCGGCTCTAGGTATAGTCCTTCATCTCCTCTTTTGAACATCATTCAAATTGTAAATGACAATCCAAACAAAAAAATTGCCTTTGTAGGAAAGCCTTGTGATTGTGTTGCATTGAGAAATTTAATGTCGATAAATGATGATGTTAATAGATCAATTACTCTTATAGTTAGCTTTTTCTGTGCAGGAACCCCTAGCCGTACTGGTGTAAAAAAAGTTTTGGAGGCACTAGAGTATGATAACAATAAACCAGTTAATGACTTTTATTATAGAGGCAAGGGCTGGCCAGGAAAGACTACTTTAGTTCAAAATAGTTCAATTAATGCTATAGATTATTCAAAATCATGGGGAAGCTTATTAGGTCCAACAATTCAAAATAGATGTAAGTTATGTGCTGATGGTACAGGAGAAGTTGCAGATATCGTTAGCGCAGATGTTTGGCATTGTGACTCTAGAGGGTATCCAATATTTACCGAATCTGATGGTCAAGGTCTTGTATTGGCTAGATCTACGTTAGGCAGAGAACTAGTAAGCCAAATGATGGAAAAAAAATTAATTTCTGTTTCTCCTTATAACATGGATGATCTCGCAAATGTACAAATTACTCAGTTTGAGAGAAAATCAACAATTTTGGTTAGAGGGTTAGCCAAAATGATAGGTGATTTAACAATCATTAAATTTCCTAAACAACGTATATTCATTGTGTTCTCAAATCTTAGTATTTATAAACAAATGCGAGTCTTTACAGGTTCATTATTGCGTGTTTTAAAGGGTAAAATGTGATTAATATATTTATTCTAAATTGGAATAGCACTAATGATATTGATAATCTTCTGAATTCTTTGAAAAAATCAAATAATCAATTGTTTAGGATTATTTTAATTCATAATGGTTCAGATGATTGGACGGAGTTATTGTCATTATCAGAAAAATACGAACATTGTTTTGAAACTCATATTATTAAAAATAATGATAATCTTGGATATGCTGAAGGTAATAATACAGGTCTATACTATATAGATTCTCATGGCTTACTGGGTGATATACTTGTAGTAAATCCGGATGTTATATTTTGTGAAGATAGTATTGATGAGCTGATTTTTGCAAAAAATCACCTGAAAAATATAGGTGCAGTCATGATTCGTACTTTTAATCATGATAATGTATTATTATATGACACAATAAAATTAAATGGTTTCAGTCAGCAGTATGTTCATCTAGTAGAGAATCAAATTAATGTAACGGATTATTGTGCTGGTTCTTGCATGTTAATATCTCGTGATGCAGTAGCTGCAATTGGTCTTTTTGAGTCTGATTACTTTTTATACTGGGAGGAGGTCGATTTATCACTTCGTCTACGAGATGCTGGATATGTACTAATTACTACAACCAGAAGTCATATAATCCGAAAATGTAATAGTATAGAAAGAACATCAAACGCTTATTATTATTATTTGAGAAATAGCTTTATTATAAAAAGGAGGTGGCCAGTAGGAAGGGGAATTGTATCACATGGTTTATTTATTTTAAGATCTCTTTTATCCGCACTTCTAAATAGTATTTCAAAAAATAATCTTGCTTTCTTAACAAATTCTATCAAAGGTATAGCTGATGGCATCCGAGAAAAATACGGTAAAAGAGCCTGATTTATTATTTTTGCTTATTTTGTCATTTTTGTTTTTTATAAGTCTATCTCCTGCTTTATTTGGTGGTTTTTTTAGTAAGCTTTCTTTGTTTTTTATATTCGCCTTAAATGTTTGTTATTTTAGATTTGATTTTAAAATATATGTCTTGTTATTTTTAATGACATCCTATTTTATATTTAAATATTCGGTCCTTGAATATTTCATCATAGGTGATTGGGACTTCTCTCCTATGGTTATCTATCTGAATTTAATGGTTTTTATAACCATTCCACATGATAGTATTAAATATTTTCATATGATTAGAATTAGTGTGTTTTACTCGATTCTTTTAGGTTTTTTGGCTTCTCTTTCTTCCTATTTTTTGGGGCATGATTTTTTTGTACACTCTTTACATAATAAAGGGCTAATTGATATAAATGCCTTCACTGGTTTTACATCAATTCCTCAGACATTCGCATCACTATGTTTGTTATACTGGATGATGACAATTGGGGAAAAAAATGTACTCAGTAAACTGATTGGGACAATCGCCATGTTTAGCTCGATAAATAGAACTATATTGGGGATTTTCATATTCCTTAGTGCTTTGAAGCATAAATTTTACTTTTTGATATTTGCCATTGTTTTATTTTTTTCTGCATCATATGTATATATTTATGTTGATGAAGGTTTTCTGACTACACAAACACTATCAAGCAGGACTGTTATGATGAATAATGTCCTTACATATATTCTTTCTCTTTCATTTTTTGAGCTGCTTTTGGGGTCTTTTAAAGTTCCTGAATTCTATATTTATGAATCTAATGTTAAATATATTGAAAATGGTTTCATGTATCTTATTTACTATTTTGGATTTGTAGGTTTTTTTGGTTATATTGTTTTGAATGTTTACTTTTTATATCGAATGATTAATCTGTCTTTTGACTATAAATGGAATTTTGTCTTTTATTGTTTGTCATTAACTCTTATTGTGCAATTCATGACTCATGAGTTTCTGTTTTTGTCATTTTATATATCAGTTGCTTTTTTAATTCATAAGTTGGTTGTTGTTGATTCAAATTGTAAAAGTAAAAAATACATGAACATGAGGTGAAAATGTGAGGGTACTCTTTGTTACAAGACCTACAGTTTTTTCTGGCCCGGGAGGAGATACAGTCCAGCTCTTAAAAACAAAGACATATTTAGAGCGTCTAGGTGTCGAGATTGATATAGCAACTAGCTCTGAGCCTATTGTAGATGGTTATGATATTATTCATTTTTTTAATTTAAGAAACCCTCAGGATATTTTATCAACAGTGCGTTTAGCCAAGCTGAAAGGAATACCTAGCGTTCTGTCAACTATTTGGGGGAGTTATAATGAATGTGATAGAAAAACTAGGAAAGGATTTCAAGGTTGGATTGCAAATAATGTATCTGAATACTTTTTAGAGTATTTGAAAACGGCTGCAAGAATTGTTTTTAATAAAAATTTTCACAAAGGTATGCTTAGTTATCTTATCAAGGGGCATTATAATTCTCAGCGTGAAATTGCGCATTCTGTAAACGTGCTCCTTCCAAATAGTCCGACAGAGCTAGAAAGAGTTGTGTCTGACATGAAGTTGAAAAATTATAAGGGCTTGTGGGTCGCGAATGCAGTAGATGTCGGTGTTTTTAATATGGATAAAGATTCCACAGGTAAGTATAAACACTTGGATGGTTGTTTACTGAGTGCAGCTCGAGTTGAAATTCGCAAATGCCAGCTTGATCTCATCAAGGCAGTTAAAGGTTTGCCGTATACATTAGTCATTGTCGGTAAACCAAGTCCTAATAGCCAAGATTATTATGATGAGTGTCTAAAAGAGGCAGGCGATAACGTTATTTTTATTAATCATGTTGAGCAGGATGAGCTTGCTGAATTGTATAAGGTTGCTAAAGCCCATGCCCTTATTTCCTGGATGGAAACTCCCGGATTATCTTCTTTAGAGGCTGCTATGATGGAGTGTAATTTATTGGTTACTAATCGTGGCGATACAGAGTTTTATTTTGAAGATTATGCAGAGTATTGTGAACCTGGAGATATTGAGTCTATTCGTAAAGGTGTAATTGCAGTGATGGAGAAAGAGTTCGATTCAGGCTTAAAAGAGAAAATCATATCTAATTTTACTTGGCAGCATACAGCACAACAGACCCTTGAAGGTTATCGGTTAGCATTAGATGTTATGAAGGGAATAAAATGAAGATATTAGTTACAGGAGGAGCTGGATTTATTGGCTCTGCTGTTGTTCGTCATGTCATCCAGAGCACTCAAGACAGTGTCGTGAACTTAGATAAATTGACTTATGCAGGCAATTTAGAATCTTTAGCGTCAGTGGCTGGTAGCGAACGTTATGCTTTTGAGCAAGTCGATATCTGTGACCGTGCCGAGCTCGACCGTGTCTTTGCAGAGCATCAACCCGATGCGGTTATGCACTTGGCGGCAGAATCTCATGTTGACCGCTCTATTGATGGTCCAGCGGCCTTTATCGAAACCAACATTATTGGCACCTATACCCTCCTCGAAGCGGCTCGTCATTACTGGAGCCATATAGAGAGTGAACGTAAAGCCGTGTTTCGTTTTCATCACATTTCAACCGATGAGGTGTATGGCGATTTAGAAGGTACGGACGACCTCTTTACTGAAACGACCGCCTATGAACCCAGTAGTCCTTATTCTGCGTCTAAGGCATCCAGTGACCACTTGGTGCGCGCTTGGCTACGTACTTATGGCTTACCCACTATAGTCACCAACTGCTCAAACAACTACGGCCCGTATCATTTTCCAGAAAAGCTCATTCCATTGATGATTTTGAATGCACTGGAAGGGAAAGCCCTGCCTGTGTATGGCGATGGTATGCAAATTCGTGATTGGCTGTTTGTCGAAGACCACGCACGAGCACTGTATAAAGTGGTGACCGAAGGTCTAGTGGGTGAAACCTACAACATTGGTGGTCACAATGAAAAAGCCAATATTGAAGTCGTAAACACACTCTGTGCATTACTTGAAGAGTTGGTACCGAATAAGCCCGCGGGTGTTGCGCACTACGCCGACCTCATTACTTACGTCAAAGACCGCCCTGGGCATGATGTTCGCTATGCGATTGATGCGTCGAAAATCGAGCGAGAGCTGGGTTGGAAGCCAGAAGAGACCTTTGAATCCGGTATTCGCAAAACCGTAGAGTGGTATTTACATCACCGTGAATGGTGGAGCCGAGTGTTGGACGGCTCATACAGTCGTGAGCGTTTAGGTACCGGACAATAACAATCAATGAAGTTGGCAATAGCATGAAAGGCATTATTTTAGCGGGTGGCTCAGGCACTCGTCTCTATCCCATTACCCGCGGCGTATCAAAGCAGCTGCTCCCCATTTACGACAAACCGATGATTTACTATCCGCTTTCGACACTAATGTTGGCGGGAATTCGTGACGTTTTGATTATTACCACGCCCGAAGATAACGAAAGTTTTAAACGCTTATTGGGCGATGGCCGTGATTTTGGCATTCATCTTCAATATGCTATTCAGCCGAGTCCTGATGGTTTAGCGCAAGCCTTCTTAATTGGTGAAGAGTTCATTGGTAACGACTCGGTTTGTCTTGTGCTTGGCGATAACATTTTCTATGGGCAATCGTTCAGTAAAACTTTGCGCCATGCGGCATCGCGTGAGCACGGTGCAACCGTATTTGGTTACCAAGTCAAAGACCCCGAGCGTTTTGGTGTGGTGGAGTTTGATGAGCAGATGCGTGCTATCTCCATTGAAGAGAAACCCTCCAAACCTAAGTCAAACTATGCGGTTACTGGACTGTATTTCTATGACAACCGAGTGGTAGAGCTTGCCAAGCAAGTGAAGCCGTCAGCGCGTGGTGAATTAGAAATCACCACTCTTAATGAGATGTATCTGAATGATGGCTCGCTCAATGTCGAGCTACTAGGTCGTGGTTTTGCTTGGCTAGATACGGGCACCCATGAAAGCTTGCATGAAGCTTCCTCCTTTGTAGAAACGGTGCAGCACATTCAAGGGTTGAAGATAGCGTGTTTGGAAGAGATTGCTTGGCGTAATGGTTGGCTCACCTCTGAGCAGCTTCTTGAGTGCGCAAAGCCGATGCTTAAAAATGACTATGGCCAGTATTTGGAAAGATTAGTCAAAGAGGAGCGCCACGGATGATGCGTGTTCTAGTGACGGGCAGCCGTGGTCAAGTGGGGTACTGCTTAGTCCAGCAGCTCAGTACCATGAAAGAGGTTGAGTTTTTAGCGGTAGACCGCGACCAACTGGATATCACCTATCCCGCTCAAGTGGATGCGGTGGTGAACGAATTCAAGCCTAACATCATCATCAATGCGGCGGCGCATACCGCCGTTGACCGTGCAGAGCAAGAGATTGAGCTCTCTTACGCGATTAACCGAGATGGCCCTCACTACCTAGCCCAAGCGGCAAATAAGGTTGGTGCTGCGATACTGCACATTTCGACAGACTATGTCTTTTCCGGTGATAAACCGAATCCATATCTCGAAACTGACCCTACCGCACCACAGGGCGTGTATGGCGAAAGCAAATTAGCGGGAGAAATCGCGGTCGCTCAAGCCTGCCCTCGGCACATTATCTTGCGCACGGCTTGGGTGTTTGGTGAGCATGGCAATAACTTTGTGAAAACCATGCTGCGTTTAGCACAAACACGCGATGCCCTAGGCGTGGTAGCAGACCAGTGTGGTGGCCCGACGTATGCGGGAGATATTGCCAACGCGCTACTGATGATGGCGAAAGCGATTGTGGAGGGGAAATCTACCGCTTTTGGTGTATATCATTTTTCTGGATTACCGCATGTCAGTTGGCATGAGTTTGCTTGCACCATTTTTGATAAAGCCCGTGACCAAGGGGTATTGAATAAATCCTTGCAAGTCAATGCAATCACTACGCAAGAGTACCCAACTCCGGCGAAGAGACCGGCTAACTCTCGGTTAGACACCCAGAAAATCTATCAACACTTCGGTGTAGTTGCCAGTGATTGGCAGACTGCATTGAACCATCTCATCGATTATAAGAGTGAAGAATAATGAAAGTGATAGAGACAGACATTCCTGATGTCAAAATCATTGAGCCCGCGGTGTTTGGTGATGAACGCGGATTTTTTATGGAAACGTGGAATCAAAAGCGTTTTGAAGAGCTGGTGACGGGTAAGCCAACCCAGTTTGTGCAAGACAATCATTCAAAATCTAAAAAAGGGATTTTACGAGGTTTGCATTACCAAACGGAAAACACGCAAGGCAAATTAGTGCGTGTGGTTTCTGGTGAAGTGTTTGATGTCGCGGTAGACATTCGTAAAGACTCGCCGACTTTTGGAAAGTGGGTGGGTGTGTATCTGTCTGCGGAAAACAAACGTCAGCTTTGGGTGCCTGAAGGTTTTGCGCATGGTTTTTATGTGACCAGTGATGAGGCGGAGTTTGTGTATAAATGCACGGATTATTACAACCCGACAGCTGAGCATTCGTTATTGTGGAATGATCCGGACATTGGAATTGTGTGGCCTGTTATAGGTTTACCTGTTCTTTCTCAAAAGGATGCTAATGCTAAACAAATTAAATATCAGGTTTTATTTAAATGAAAAGAGTTGCTGTTATAGGAACTGTCGGAATACCAGCATGTTATGGGGGATTCGAGACTTTAGTTGAAAATTTAACTCAATATAGTTCTAGTGATATTGAATACTATGTTTTTTGTTCTTCAGACACATACTCTGAAAAGCTTAAAACACATAATGGTGCT
This sequence comes from Vibrio cholerae, assembly GCF_008369605.1. Taxonomy (NCBI): domain Bacteria; kingdom Pseudomonadati; phylum Pseudomonadota; class Gammaproteobacteria; order Vibrionales; family Vibrionaceae; genus Vibrio; species Vibrio cholerae. Next base: position 2,742,864 of record NZ_CP043554.1, on the reverse strand, counting down.
AAATTAATCTATATTCCATTAAAAGCTAATGGATTTCAAAGTATCTTGTATGATATTTATTCAATGATTTACTGCTTGTTTTTAAGACCCGACACAGTACTGATTTTAGGTGTTTCTGGTTGTTTATTTCTTCCTGTATTTAAATTTTTTTCCAAATCGAAAATTATTACGAATATAGATGGGCTAGAATGGAAAAGGGACAAGTGGGCTAATTGGGCTAAAAATTTTCTTAAATGGTCTGAAGCTATTGCGGTTAGATTTTCTAATACTATAGTGACTGATAATAAGGCTATAGGTGACTATGTAGAAAATGAATATGCAAGAGAAAGTATTACTATAGCTTACGGTGGTGATCATGCCTTGTGTGACGAAGATCTCCCGACTAGCAAAGAGTGCTATGCCCTTGGCGTATGCAGGGTCGAACCTGAAAATAATGTACATTTAATTCTTGAAGCATTCGAAAATATAGATAAAAAAATAAAATTCGTTGGAAACTGGCAGTCTAGTCACTTTGGAAAAACATTGAAGAAGAAGTATTCCGGTTTTCCTAACATAGATTTGATAGACCCAATTTACGAACTTGATCAGCTTTATAGGTTAAGACGGGGTTGTTCCTTTTATGTGCATGGACATTCAGCCGGAGGAACGAATCCTTCACTTGTTGAAATGATGCATTTTGGTGTTCCAATTTTTGCATTTGATTGTAGTTTTAATAGATATAGCACTGAAGATAAGGCAATGTATTTTTCAAATTCTACAGAATTGAGGAAACTAATCTTTGATGCGAAAGAAGAAATGCTAAATAATAATGGTTCGGCTATGTTAGAAATTGCAAATCGTAGATATACATGGAGAGAAATATCTCGACTTTATGAGTCTGTTTATTAATATGTAATGATTTTATCTTTCTTAGTATAAATAAAAATCCTATCACAGCTAGTTTTTTCATAATTTGTCTTGGCCGCTTTTTAAAGCGGCCTTTTTTATGGCTGTTATTGGCACTCAAGAATCTTCGACATAAAAAAACACCGCCTTGTGGCGGTGTTATTGTTTGTAGACCAATTCTTAGAAGTTGCTGATGGACTGTTCCAGCTCTTTCTCGCCTCGGCCAAAAACTCTGCGTAGGAAGCTGGTGATTCGCCAAACGTACGCGAGTAGTAGGGAGTACACCAAGAAACAGAGCATAAAGCTAAAGAACATGACAGGTTCTGGGATCTTTTTCATTTCGCCGTAAATACCAAACGCGGCAAATAAAGCAGCGAATGCACAAATCACCGCTAAGGTTTGGTGTGAGCTTAACCCTAAACGTTGGAAAATGTGGTGCAGATGTTCGCGGTCAGGTTTAAACGGAGAATGTCCGCGGCGAATACGGCGGATCATAATCGCGGCCATATCCATCAGTGGAATCGCAATTAACCATAATGCGGTAATTGGGCGCATGGTATGTTGGTTTTCATTCTGGCTTAACCCAAGCAGTAACCAGATTGCGGTAAAACCAATCATCATACTGCCTGCATCACCCATAAATACTTTGCGTTTGCGGCCAAAAATGCCCAAGTTGAACATGATGTAAGGCAACATAGTGATGACGAGCAGAGCACAGAGCTGGCTAAAACCTAAGCTTCCATTCACAAACGCCAGAATACCAATCCCGCCGAAGGTCACCATCGAAAGGCCGCCAAGCAACCCATCAATACCGTCTACCATATTAAATGCGTTTATCGCGCCAATCACGGCCAATATGGTGACGACCGCGGCAAACATGCCAAGGTGAATATCACCCATCCCTAAGATATTGCCTATGTAGTTTAGATCGATCCCTGTTTGATACATCATCAAAATAGAGAGTAGCGCTTGTACCGTCATACGGGCTTTAACGCTGAGATCGTATTTATCATCCAATGCACCAACCAGAGTTAAAACGATAATCGACATGAGGTAGAGCGTTTGGTGTGGAAATAGATTAGGGTTAAACAGTAAATAAAACGTTAGTGTTGAGCATATCGATATTCCGCCGACAAGAGGGATAACGCCTTGATGGAGTTTTCTTGCGTTCGGCTTATCAACGAGCTCGATTTTTTTTGCGATTTTTCTCATTACAAAAAGTAATGTTGTAGAGAGCGCAAAGATGATTGATATTTCCATGAACATCGATTCTGCCAACTATTTTTATAAATTTTTAAGTGGCGCGATTTTAGTCTAATGCTTTTGGTTGATAAAGAGTTTTATTGTTTATTAGTCATTGTGTTAGGTGTGTTTTTTGTCAGTTATTTTGTGTTGAATTGAGATTCTCTTTGTGTTTTTTAATTTGATCTCACTTTGTTTTTATGTATTTGAATTCTATTGATTAAATTGTGTCCACTTTTGGTAGTGAATTGATTAATTTATCGGCTGAATAATGCGATGAATTTCATTGTTTATTGTTGTTTATAGGTAAACTTGTTTCAAGATGGAGCCATGAATCAGGATATTTACTTGAGTGTTATCTGTGTCGAAAGATTGAGCATTTCTTTATTATTGGCATTTTTGTTATTAATTAATCAGGTTAATAAATCATCAGAAGGAATGATTTTTTGTCAATTTATGGCCTGTTTTACTGGTAATTTTTGTGTGGGAATTAATGGGCTTCAAAAATCGAATTCTGAATATTAATGGTTCTAAACTTGCTCGCTATCTCGGTATTCTGGTGTTGGCTGCGGTGTGTTATCTCTCTTTTTCTCCGTCTTTAGTTAAGGTGATCGATGTGCCCTACATTGATAAAGCGGAGCATACTTTGGCTTATTTGGTGCTGACGCTGCTCGGGTGTGCAGGATTATCACGCCGAGTATGGATTGCGCCGCTGCTGCTGTTTGGTTTTGGTGTGGTGGCGGAGTTTGTTCAAGAATCGATTGGGCGTGAGTTCTCATGGGCAGATATGGCTGCCAATGGCGCGGGTGTGGTGTTGGGTGTGGTGATTTACGCACTGTTTTGTCGATGGGCTGTTGCTTATCGCTGAGTTTGTGGTGATTGGCTCGCAGTTTGGTGGCTCGGTGCGTTGCTGAGGCGAGCTAACCACGGCAAGGTGGCGCAAAACAGGAGAAACAACATGGAAGTGGTTCATCACGGAGGGAAGGCGAGTGTCACGGGTTCATGCCATGAATTGCGAGCCGATGGGCAAGCGCTGCTGATTGATTGCGGCTTGTTTCAAGGGGCGGATGAACGCCCGTTGGCGGTGGAGTTTGCGCTGGGGCATGTGGATGCTCTGATCTTAACCCATGCGCACATCGACCATATTGGCCGTTTGCCTTGGTTATTGGCGGCGGGTTTTAAGCAGCCGATTTACTGCACGGCGGCAACGGCGGAGCTGGTGCCATTGATGCTGGAAGATGGTTTAAAGCTGCAGTTAGGGATGTCTCCCAAGCAGAGTGAGCGCGTACTGACCGAGGTGCGCCGTTTGCTGCGGGTGCAAGATTACCAAAAGTGGTTTGCGGTGCAGCCTATGCGTGCTGATTCGCTCTGGGTGCGCTTTCAGCCTGCGGGGCATATTTTGGGCTCGGCGTATGTGGAAATTCGGCGTCCGAATGGTGAGGTGGTAGTGTTTTCGGGGGATTTGGGGCCAAGCCATACGCCTTTGTTGCCCGATCCGCAGTCGCCAGAGCGGGCAGATTATCTGTTTATTGAAACCACTTATGGTGATAAGCAGCACGAGGATGTGCAGAGCCGAGGGCAGCGGCTGCGCGCGATGATTGAGCGCTCACTGACTGACGGCGGTGCAATTTTGATCCCGGCGTTCAGTGTCGGGCGTACCCAAGAGCTGCTCTTTGATATTGAGCAGCTCATCTTTTCTCAGCAAATCGATGCTAATTTGCCGATTATTCTCGATTCGCCGATGGCGCAGCGGGTGACGCGTTCTTATCGTCGCTTTAAGCAGTTATGGGGACGAGAAGCCAAAGCGCGGCTGCAAATGCATCGGCATCCTTTGGCGTTTGAGCAGTGTATTACGGTGGAATATCACCGAACCCATGAGCGCTTGGTCAACCGTTTAGCCTCAACCGGAGAGGCGGCGATTGTGGTGGCGGCTTCGGGGATGTGTCAGGGTGGCCGCATTATGGATTATTTAAAAGCGCTGCTGCCGGATAAGCGAACTGACCTGATTTTGGCCGGCTTTCAAGCAGAAGGTACACTCGGGCGCAGTATTCAAAGTGGTCAACCTTCGGTCTGGATTGAGGGAACTGAAGTGGAAGTCAACGCGCATATTCATACGATGTCCGGTTATTCCGCCCACGCCGATAAAGCGGATTTGCTGCGCTTTATTACCGGCATTCCTGAAAAGCCCAAGCAAGTGCACCTGATCCACGGTGAAGCCTCAGCCAAGCAAGCGTTCGCGGCTGAGCTTACTCTACTCGGATATTCGGTGCTTTGAGTGGGAAGCTTTGTTTGATGTGAAATACCCCCTCCCGACCTCCCCCTAGAAGGGGGAGGGGTAAGAGCCATCTCGTTATCAATCAGCAAGATTAAGCTTGTTTCCCTCCCCTTTTAGGGGAGGGTTAGGGTGGGGTATTTGGCGCTTGCGGATGCTTAGGTTGTGTAGTTTCTGTTTGGCTTGGTGTGAAATACCCCCTCCCAACCTCCCCCTAGAAGGGGGGAGGTGCAAGAGCCATCTCTTTATCAATCAGCAAGATTAAGCTTGTTTCCCTCCCCTTTTAGGGGAGGGTTAGGGTGGGGTATTTAGCGCTTGCGGATGCTTAGGTTGTGTAGTTTCTGTTTGGCTTGGTGTGAATACCCCCTCCCAGCCTCCCCCTAGAAGGGGGAGGTGCAAGAGCCATCTCTTTATCAATCAGCAAGATTAAGCTTGTTTCCCTCCCCTTTTAGGGGAGGGTTAGGGTGGGGTATTTAGCGCTTGCGGATGCTTAGGTTGTGCATTTTCTGTTTGGCTTGGTGTGAATACCCCCTCCCAACCTCTCCCTAGAAGGGGGAGGAGTAAGATCGATGCGCGCGAAGGGAGGGGAGCAAGGCGGTTGCCTTTAACCATGTTTCACTTGATACTCTAGCTCATATTGAAGTGAATAATTTGTACGAGTGGTTCGGTGTGCAAGTTTAATGAAGGATAAGATATGACGGTAAATCCTGAACGTTGGAAGCAGCGACTACAAAATTTATCTAAGGCACAATCTCGTCTGCAAAAAGCTTGTGAGCAGGAGAGTTACAACGATCTTGAGTTGGCAGGTTTGGTTCAGACGTTTGAGTTTTCCTTTGAGCTGATGTGGAAAACCTTAAAAGATTTACTCGAATTTGAAGGTTTTGATGCCGCTTCGCCACGCAGCGTATTGCGAACCGCTCTAGAAGCGCAGCATATTTCCTCATTGCAGTGTGAAGTGTTACTCGAAGCGTTAATGAAGCGTAACCTATTGGCTCATACTTATGATGAAAATAATGTGCTGCAAGCGCAGTAACTGATTGTGCAGAACTTTGCGCCAGTTATTGCACAAGTGACTCAATATCTTGAGGAAAAAAGTGCTCAGTAGTTCTATTTCTCTGACAAAGATCGGGTTAAAACCTCATCAGTATGCGTTGATTCGTGAGGCCGTGTTGCAAGATTCGCGAGTCGAGCGCGCTTGGATTTTTGGCTCACGAGCGTTGGGTACGTATAAAGATAGCTCAGATATTGATATTGCTTTAGAGGGAGAGGCATTAACTCTGGATGATATGGCTCGAATGTTAGAGCGCCTTGAATACTCAACGTTACCGTTTAGGGTGGATTTGCAGCTTAAACACAAGATCATGTCTCCTGAACTACTGGCTCATATTGAACAGTATGGGCTGCAGATTAAGTAAGTGTGTACTTAATTTCCCTCACCTTTTAGGGGAGGGTTAGGGTGGGGTATTTGGCGCTTGCGGATGCTTAGGTTGTGTAGTTTCTGTTTGGCTTGGTGTGAAATACCCCCTCCCGTCCTCCCCCTAGAAGGGGGAGGGGTAAGATCGATGCGCGCGAAGGGAGGGGAGTAAGAGCAACTGCTCTCGAATGGAGGGGCGGTGTTTAGCCTCTCAGTGCGCGAAAGTCATTGCCTGTGGGGGCTTGCGAGACGCGCAGGTCAAATTCGGGCAGTACCGCGTAAATATGATCAAAAATATCAGACTGAATACGCTCATACTCCACCCACACTGTGGTGCTGGTAAAGCAGTACACCTCTAGCGAAATGCCATCGTGAGTGGGCGCTAACTGACGTACCATCAGCGTCATATCTTGGTGAATATTGGGGTGAGTGCGCAGATAGCGCTCTAAATAGGCGCGGAAACTGCCGATGTTGGTCAGGCGACGGCCATTGATACGGCAGGCCAAATCCCAATGTTTTTGTTGGTTGTAGCTGCTGATCTCTTGTTCTTTTTCCGCCAAGTACGGCTCAAGCAGTTGCGCTTTTTTCAGCGTTTGTTTCTCTTCTTCTGTTAAAAAGTGCACGCTGGTGGCATCAATCAAAATGCTGCGTTTGATGCGGCGACCACCGGACTCTTGCATGCCTTTCCAGTTTTTAAAGGAATCTGAAATCAGGGCGTAGCTTGGAATGGTGGTGATGGTTTTATCCCAGTTCTGCACTTTGACTGTGGTTAGGCTGATATCAATCACTGAGCCATCTGCGCCATATTTGGGCATTTCCAACCAGTCACCGACTGAGAGCATTTTGTTGGCCGAAAGTTGTACCCCTGCAACTAAGCCGAGGATCGGGTCTTTAAACACCAACATAAAGACCGCGGTCATCGCACCTAAGCCGCTGAGCAGAATAACCGGCGACTTACCGATTAAAATTGAGGTGAAAAACAGCGCCGCGATAATAAACACAATCAGCTTGATGCTTTGCAAAATGCCGCGTGTTGGCAGGTTTTTACCCACTTGGGTTCGGCTGATCAGCAGCTCCAGCACGTTGAGTACGGAGTAAGTGGCCAGCATGCCAAACACCACAATCCACAGTGAGGTCAGGGTGTGCAGAACATCGTAAGCAAAGGTGTTAGGGCTTAGCCACAACTGGGTTTGCACCGCAATCACCACACCTTGGATCAGTAAGGCAACGCGGCTAAATAGGTGCTCTTTAAACAGAGCATTGCGCCAAACGCTTTGCTCATGGTGGGTATGGCGTTTGAGCCACAGCAGCACTCCACGGTGTAACACGAGATGAATGGCAATCGAAATGGCTGCGATCAGCCCGAGCGCTTCCGCAAGCTGGATCACGCGTTCAACTTCAATATCAAACTTCTGTAACCACAAGGTTAAAGTTTCAAGCATGGCTTACTCCTTAATCAATCTGCGCGCCATACTACCTCAAACCCTAACGGCTTGCTATGTAAGTACTTGCTTCACTCGTTGGCGTAGGTAGGGCACGATATCTTGCTCAAACCAAGGGTGATTTCTCAGCCATAAGGTATTGCGTGGAGAGGGATGCGGCAGCGGTAAGACCGAAGGCGCCCAGCGTTGCCACTGCTGTACCGTTTCGGTCAAGGTGCTGGGTTTATCCGACAGATAATAATGCTGTGCATATTGTCCAATCAGGAGAGTGAGTTGCCGATTGGGCAGTTGCTCCAACACTTTAGCATGCCAAAGTGGCGCACACTCTTTACGCGGCGGTAAATCTCCGCTGCGCCCTTTGCCCGGATAGCAAAGCCCCATGGGCATGATGGCGATGTTTTCTTCGCAGTAAAACGCTTCGCGATCTAAACCCAACCACTGACGCAACCGCTCACCGCTGGCATCATTCCACGGAATTGAAGTGTTGTGCACCTTAGTGCCCGGTGCTTGACCAATAATTAAAATCTTCGCCGCAGAATGGGCGCGGATCACCGGATTCGCGCCCAAAGGTAAATGGGGTTCACACACTGTGCACTGGCGAATTTCCGTCAGCAGTGACTCAAGCATCAGTAGCCTTTTTCAAAATCAATCTGGTTACGCAGTGGCAAGTTATCGCACCAACGTTGGTAGTTATCGGCGAAGATATCGACCACTTGCTCTGGAAAGCTGACCGCCGCGATGTGCGGTGTGATGGTGATCGCCGGATTGTCCCAAAATGGGTGATCTTGAGCGAGTGGCTCTTTGATAAACACATCCAAAAACGCGTGGCGAATGTGTCCTGCTGCAATTAAATCCGGCAGATCCTGCTCCACTAACGTTTTGCCACGCCCGACGTTAAACAGCAGCGCTTGGTGGCAGTGGCGAAGATTCTCTCGGTTGAGCAGCCCTTCGGTTGCCGGCGTATTGGGCAGCGTATTCACCAGTAAGTCGGCGCGCATTAAAGCGGCTGGCAGTTCACTGATGTGATAAGTGGCATCAAAATGCCCTTCTTTGGCCGGAATGCCGGTGCGGTTGACGCCCACTACTCGCAGCCCAAACTGTTTAGCCACATGGGCTAAATGGCTACCAATCGAGCCAGTGCCCAAAATCACTAGGGTTTGATTGGCAAGTGAAGAGTAAGGGCGCGGCTGCCAAAGGCGCTTAGCTTGTTGGGTTTGATACAGGCGAAAATCGCGCTGATATTGGATAGCGTAACCCATCACATACTCGGCGATCAGGTGCCCGAAGATGCCTTTGACGTTGGTCAGCAGATAGTTTTTGCGCAGTTTGGGGTCCATCAAGGTATCGACGCCGGCATAGGCAGAATGCAGCCATTGCAAGCGCGGAAACTCATCCAAACGGCGGGCGGCCATCGGCGGTGCGGCCAACAAAATCGTGGCCTTGGCGCGATCTTCGGTCAAGGCGAGCCCTTCCAGTTGGCGCTCAAGGATCAGCTCGCGGTAGTGTTCATCATGTTCAGTCAGAATATACAGCTGGTGGAAATTGTTCATAGGCGCGTCTTTTTTCCCTTATGGTTATCCAGTACACTTCCGCTGTCTTTTTCCGCAACGATTTGAAGTGACTATGTTACAAAACCCTCTACAGCTTCGTCTTGAGAAGTTTGAACCTTGGCAACAGATTACCTTTATGGCCTGTCTGTGTGAACGTATGTATCCGAATTACGCTATGTTCTGTGAGCACACGCAGTTTGCTGAGGCGCGTATCTACCGTGACATTCTCGACAGCGTGTGGGAATTGATGACGGTAAAAAATGCCAAAGTGAACTTTGAGCATCAGCTTGAAAAGCTCGAAGAGCTGATCCCAACTTCGGATGCGTTTGATCTGTACGCCGTGTATCCCGCGATTGATGCCTGTGAAGGCTTGGCAACCCTGCTGCATGGTTTGTTGGATCGTGATGATTTAGCGGAATCTATGATCAAAGTGAGCCAGATTTCGGTACAAACCGTCGCTCAACTGGAAGAAGCACAAACCGGTGAAGCTATCACCAACGATAACCAAAAAGAGAATGAAGCCGTGTGCGCCGAGTGGGACGTACAGTGGGCGATTTTCCGTCCGCTACGTGAAGCGGTTGAGCGCGACATTGATCTCATCAAAGACCTACGCAAAGAGCTGCGCGAAGAAGGGGTCAGCAATATTGGGGTTGAGTTGTAATTTCCTCTTTATCATCATTCCCTCCCCTTGTAGGGGAGGGTTAGGGTGGGGTATTTGGCGCTCACCGATGCCTACGTTGCTTGGTTTGGCGTGAAATACCCCCTCCCATCCTCCCCCTAGAAGGGGGAGGGGCAAGATCGGTTGCTTAGGTTGCCCTATAAGGGAGAGGTTTAAGAGCCATTCTCTTTATCAATCAGCAAGATTAAGCTTGTTTCCCTCCCCTTGTAGGGGAGGGTTAGGGTGGGGTATTTGGCGTTCACCGATGCCTACGTTGCTTGGTTTGGCGTGAAATACCCCCTCCCATCCTCCCCCTAGAAGGGGGAGGGGCAAGATCGGTTGCTTAGGTTGCCCTATAAGGGAGAGGTTTAAGAGCCATTCTTTTTATCAATCAGCAAGATTAAGCTTGTTTCCCTCCCTTTGTAGGGGAGGGTTAGAGTGGGGTCTTTGGCGCTCACCGATGCCTACGTTGCTTGGTTTGGTGTGAAATACCCCCTCCCATCCTCCCCCTAGAAGGGGGAGGGGCAAGATCGGTTGTTTAGGTTGCCCTATAAGGGAGAGGTGTAAGAGCCATCTCTTTATTAATCAACAAGATTAAGCTTGTTTCCCTCCCCTTTTAGGGGAGGGTTAGGGTGGGGTATTTTGATGCTCGCGGATGCAAGCCTGTAAATGACGAAAGATATCCTCAATAACATCTGTGAGCTGTTGTTCTACCTCTTGGTTTGTATAACGAACAACCCGAATACCATGCCGTTTCAAGTAGGCCGTACGTTGCTCATCATGAATTTTTCCACCTTCGGAAAAATGAGAATCGCCATCAATCTCTACCGCCAACTTGTATGTAGAGCAGTAAAAGTCCAGAACGTAATTACCAACCCCAAATTGGCGACGAAATTTAACGCCTAGCTGAAAATGGCGCAGGTGTTGCCATAAACGTTGTTCAGGATGCGTCATATTATTGCGTAAGTATTGACGAAACACTTTTGAACGTTGGGGGTTAGAGTCCATCCGTTTTTTATTCCACTTCGTCGCGGCTTTCGATCATACGATGCTGGCGCTTCCAGTGCTCCCAGCGTTCGGTGGCCAGTTGCTGCATATCGGTTGTACGGTCGGCTTCATCGATAATCTCTTCGCCGAGCAAGTGCTCGAAGATGTCTTCTAAGGTCAGCAAACCCTGCACTGAGCCGTATTCGTCTACCACGACCGACAGTTGCAAGCGCTTTTGCATCATCTGGTCGAAGGCTTTTGGTAAGCTCAAGGTGTTGAGCACCACATGGATTGGGCGCATCACATCACCCAGTAGCAAGTTTCCTTGGCCATTTTGCTGCTCTTTAAACAACTCAAGGCGGTGCACAAAGCCGACAATGTTGTCTTTCTCTTCGCTGTAAATCAGCGGGCGCGAGAACGGCGTATCGCGGTGCTGCTCGATAAATTCATCAATCGTTAGATCCGCAGAAACGCGAAACAGTACCGGGCGCGGCGTCATAACTTGCGTTACTGGCACATTTTGAATCGCCAGTAAGTTGTTCAGCATTTTTGATTCGCCCTCAGCAAACTCACCGTTTTCATTGGCCAACATCGCCATCGCGGAGATCTCGTCACGTAGCTTTGGCGCTTCGACTTTGCGCGCGAGGCGCTTAGTGATCTGCTCAGAGAACCAGACGAACGGCGTCAGCGCCCATACCATCCAACGCAGCACGAGAGAAGCTTGGGGAGCGAGTTCACGCCAGTAGGTCGCACCTATGGTTTTGGGCACGATTTCCGACAGCACCAGAATGCCTAGGGTGAGCACAGCAGAGAACAAACCTAGCCACTGGCTACCAAACACCACCGCCGCTTGTGCGCCAGCCGTCGCAGCACCTATGGTGTGCGCAATGGTATTGAGGGTCAGAATCGAGGCGAGTGGGCGGTCGATGTCCGCCTTTAGGCCTGCTAGGCGATTAGCCGCAGGGTGGCTTTGTTGGCGCAACTGGGCTAGATAGCTTGGAGTAATACTTAAGAGTACCGCTTCTAAAACTGAACAGATAAACGATACGCCAATCGCGACAGAGATATATATCGCAAGCAGAAACATAAAATTCCTTGGTTTTAAAGTGCACGTTCGAACTCTTTTCTTCTCACAATCTTCGTGGTAAAGGCCGCAAAGTACAGGGAGAATATGAAGAAAAATCGCTTCGCCTGAAGGAGCCGAAAGTGCTTTTTTCAGTCACTAAATCGATTGAAATGACAGGCTTCCCAGTCGATTAGCCCTTTTTAAATAAGGTTTCTCTCACTCAATTACAAGTAAACCTGTGGCTGGATTAGTAACAAATTGTGAGTTGTTACTCAGATTACGGTTAAAAGTGCGTCATAAAAGCGAAAGTTGCGCGACAAACCTTTGCCAGAGCGGGCATTTATGTTTTAGAGTGAGCTCGATTCGATAACCTATTGAGAAGGGAAACCTAAATGAACAAGACCCAATTGATCGACTTTATCGCAGAGAAAGCGGACCTGACTAAAGTGCAAGCGAAAGCAGCTCTTGAAGCGACTCTGGGTGCGGTTGAAGGTGCTCTGAAAGACGGCGACCAAGTACAACTGATTGGTTTTGGTACATTCAAAGTTAATCATCGTTCTGCTCGTACTGGCCGTAATCCAAAGACCGGTGAAGAGATCAAAATTGCGGCAGCTAACGTTCCTGCATTCGTAGCAGGTAAAGCGCTGAAAGACGCGATCAAGTAATTGCTTTATACTACGCCGAGATTGAACATCTCGGCGTTTTTGTTTATGAAGCAGCAGTTATCCTTCCTTTTTTTGCTCTCTGGCTTATTAGCCGGGTGCTCGTCTACTCCTAATCCCAATGTAGAGCAGATCAATCAATTTACTGGTGGTAAAACGATTGGTGATGCGACCAGTTTTTACTGGTATACCGAACGCTTTCAAAAACCGAGCTCAGCCTCAGACTACGTGACCTCCGGTGACTACGGCAGTTATCAAACCAGCTATCGCTGGGAAGAGGGACAAGTGCGTGAGATTCGCCGTGAAGGTGAGCATCTGGATGGTAAGAAGTTGGTGCCGTTTCGCGTCCATATTCGTTTTAGCAAAGAAGGCGAAGCGGTGTACCAGCAGTATCGGTTGGGCGGAAAAGTACTGCCGATGAATGAAGAGCAACTGGCTCACTACGTTTTGCAAGCCAAAGCGGTGGCAGAGGCAACCAAAGAGCAGGACAAACAAGGTTTAGAGCTGATCCAAGGCTACTGGAATGGTAAAACCTTTGAGACTTGTCAGGGCGTTGAGTATCAGCGCGTCGAGTTTAATCAAAGTTTGCCCAGCTTTGTGTTTAACCGCCTAGCTTCTATCGAAAGCTATGTGGCGTTTTTAGGCAAGATCCGTAACGGCAAAGTGCATATCGACGAGCTGCTGTTGCTCGATGATGCGGGTCACGATTGTGTGAAAGAGCCGGAGTTGCTTGATTAAATCGGCCCATGTTTGCCAATCCAATCGAATAAAAAACTATCGAAGAAAAAAGCGCGAAGTTCGCGCTTTTTTCTATTGATAAGGAGATGGATGCCCGCTTACTTGGCTTGCTCGCGTGCAATCGCGCGATAACCGATATCGCGGCGGCAGAACATACCATTCCAGTGGATTTGATCCGCCAGTTGGTAAGCGCGTTGCTGCGCTTCTAATACGGTATTGCCGAGTGCAGTGGCACACAATACGCGACCGCCATTCGTAACCACTTGGTCTCCTTGGGTTTCGGTGCCTGCGTGGAACACTTTTTGTCCTGCGCTTTCTTGAGTCGGTAGACCTGAAATCACCTCACCTTTGGTGTAATCGCCTGGGTAGCCGCCAGCGGCGAGAACCACACCGATCGAGGCGCGTGGATCCCACTTCGATTCCACCTGATCCAGCTTGCCCGCAATTGCTGCTTGGCACAGCTCAACCAGATCCGATTGCAGACGCATCATGATCGGTTGGGTTTCTGGGTCACCAAAGCGGCAGTTGTACTCAATCACTTTCGGTGCACCAGTGCTATCAATCATCAAACCCGCGTAGAGGAAGCCTGTGTAGGTGTTGCCTTCGGCTGCCATGCCGCGCACGGTTGGGTAAATCACTTCACGCATCACGCGATCATGGACGTCCTGTGTCACCACTGGCGCTGGTGAGTAAGCTCCCATACCGCCGGTGTTCGGGCCAGTATCGGCATCGCCCACGCGTTTGTGATCTTGGCTGGTGGCCATAGGCAGGACGTTTTCACCATCAACCATGACGATAAAGCTCGCTTCCTCTCCATCAAGGAATTCTTCAACCACCACTCGGCTGCCTGCTGAACCAAACGCATTGCCAGCTAGCATGTCTTGAATTGCGTCTTCGGCCTCTTGCAGAGTCATGGCAACAATTACGCCTTTGCCCGCCGCTAAACCGTCGGCTTTCACGACAATCGGCGCACCTTTTTCACGCACATAAGCCAGAGCTGGCTCAATTTCAGTGAAGTTGGCGTAAGCTGCAGTTGGGATGTTGTGACGCGCGAGGAAATCTTTAGTGAAGGCTTTGGAGCCTTCCAGTTGCGCTGCGCCTTGGGTGGGGCCAAAAATCGGTAAACCTGCAGCGCGAAACGCATCCACCACACCAATCACCAGTGGTGCTTCTGGGCCAACGATGGTCAGCTCAATCGCTTTATCTTGGGCAAAGGCAACCAGTGCTGAAATGTCGGTGATGCCAATGTTGACGTTTTGCACCTTGTGCTCAAGGGCAGTACCCGCATTGCCGGGCGCGACGTAGATGGTGTCAACTTGTGGGTTTTGTGCCACTTTCCACGCCAGTGCGTGTTCGCGACCGCCAGAGCCGATGATGAGAACTTGCATTGTGAAATCCTTACTTAAACAAGATGGGGCGCGTTGCACCCCATACCAATCATGCCAATTAATGACGGAAGTGACGCATACCGGTGAAGATCATCGCCATACCGTGTTCGTTGGCCGCATCAATCACCTCTTGGTCGCGCATTGAGCCACCCGGTTGGATAACACAGGTGATGCCTGCTTCGGCCGCAGCATCAATCCCATCACGGAAGGGGAAGAAGGCATCCGATGCCATCACGCTGCCCGCGACTTCCAAGCCTTCATCGGCGGCTTTGATGCCGGCGATTTTCGCGGAGTAAACACGGCTCATTTGACCCGCGCCGATGCCGATGGTCATGTCGCCTTTGGCGTACACAATCGCGTTGGATTTCACGTATTTCGCTACTTTCCAGCAGAACAGGGCATCTTTCAGCTCAGCGTCGCTAGGTTGACGAGTCGAAACCACTTGTAGGTCATCTTGTGCCACCATGCCTTGGTCACGATCTTGCACCAATAAGCCACCATTCACGCGCTTCAAATCAAATCCTGTGGTTTGGCCTTGCCATTCACCACATTCCAGCAAACGTACGTTTTGTTTTGCTGCGACTACGTCGATCGCGGCTTGCGAGACTTTCGGCGCAATGATCACTTCCACAAACTGACGCTCGATGATCGCTTTTGCGGTTTCGCCATCCAGCTCGCGGTTAAAGGCAATGATGCCGCCAAATGCCGAGGTTGGGTCAGTTTGATAAGCGCGGTTATAGGCTTGCAGAAGATCATCGCCCAGCGCTACACCACATGGGTTCGCGTGTTTCACAATCACACAGGCTGGCTGGCTGAACTCTTTGACGCACTCCAGTGCGGCATCGGTATCGGCAATGTTGTTGTAAGAGAGAGCTTTACCTTGAATTTGGCGTGCGGTGGCGACTGAGGCTTCTTGTGGATTGGCTTCCACATAGAAAGCGGCTGCTTGGTGGCTGTTTTCGCCGTAACGCATATCTTGCTTTTTGATGAATTGCGCATTGAACGTGCGTGGGAATTTGCTCTCTTCATCCCCTTCTTTGTTATCACCATAAGAAGGTACGAGTGTGCCGAAGTAGTTCGCAATCATGCCATCGTACGCCGCGGTATGTTCAAAAGCGGCAATCGCCAGATCAAAACGCGTGGTTAAGGTCAGGGAGTTGTGGTTGGCATCCATTTCGCGGATCACACGCTCGTAATCGTGCGCATTCACCACAATGGCCACATCTTTATGGTTTTTCGCAGCAGAACGCACCATAGTCGGCCCGCCGATATCGATGTTTTCCACCGCATCAGCCAGCGTGCAATTTGGGTTAGCTACCGTTTGGGCGAAAGGATAGAGGTTCACCACCACCATATCGATAGGCTGAATGCCGTGGGTGTTCATCACCGCATCGTCTTGACCACGACGGCCTAAAATGCCGCCATGCACTTTCGGATGCAGGGTTTTGACGCGTCCGTCCATCATTTCTGGGAAACCGGTGTAATCGGAGACTTCCGTTACCGTCAGGCCTTGCTCAGCCAATAGACGAGCGGTGCCACCGGTGGAGAGAAGTTCAACGCCGCGCTCTGCAAGCGCTTTTGCGAACTCAACAATGCCGGTTTTATCTGATACGCTGAGAAGCGCACGGTGAATAGGACGAGCGTTGTTCATGCTTCCATTTTCCTTTAAAAGATATTTGCCGAAAGTGATCTGCTGTGCGGTGTTGGGGAAGCTCGCTTCAAAGCCTCACTGCGCAAAAAACAACAGAGCCATTTGGGGAAATACCTTATCCGCCGCGATTTCAATGGCGCGTATTCTAACCAATTTATTACAAAAGATCTCGCGCAATCGTTTGGCATGGGAAAAATAATCGCTAAAAAACGGTTTTTCAAGCACAAATTTTAACGAAAGCTTAAATTTCCCCAAACTACTCCAAGTAGTCAGGGAGGAGGAGGAGTGATGTTTCAGATTGGAGAGTTAGCCAAACGCTGCGGCGTTTCCACCGATACACTGCGTTTCTATGAAAAAAATGAGCTGATTGCTCCGGCAACGCGTACCGAGTCGGGCTATCGACTGTACGATGAAAAGAGCCAGCAACAAGTCACGTTTATTTTAAAAGCTAAAGAGTTAGGGCTGAGCCTCGAAGAGATTAAAGAGCTGCTCGAAATACGTTTGGAAGCGACCGAACACAGCTGCGCCGAGGTGAAAGCGATCACCAGCGCTAAGCTGGCGGTGATCGATCAAAAAATTGAAGAGCTGACCCGTATTCGCAGCGCGCTGAAAAAAATCAATGATGCCTGCTGTGGACATGTCGAAGATAACGCCAGCCACTGCTCGATTTTAGCCGCGTTAGAGTAGAGAAATAACGCCTAATTTATATTCTGATTGATAAGGGTAATTTAGTTTTTACCACTATGAATGACGTTGTCTGATGGTTAAACAACCTAAGTTTGCAATTTTTAGCCTTATCAATAGTAGGTGAAATAGAGTAGTGCACTTATAATTTCGCTCTTCATCGGTGTGTGGTGCTCGAGCATATTCTGCCTCTTACCGATGCTATCTTCCTGATACAAAGAGCTATTCTATGATTGGAATCTGTTTTCAAATCAATGACTGGGTTCTGTGCATTGATGAGAATAAGCTGTATCGCCAAGATAGGGAGGTCTCGGCTGAGCCGCGTCTTATTAACTTGCTGCATTTTCTTGCGGAGCATGCCGGAGAGGTATTCGGCCGTGAGGAACTCATTCAACATGTCTGGGACGGGGCGATTGTCACCGACCAAGTGGTCACTCAATCCATTTTTGAGTTGCGTAAGCTATTGCGCGACGGACGCGAAGAAAACCTCAGCTATGTGGTGACGGTGCCTAAGCGTGGCTATAAGTTAGTCGCGAATGTGCAGCGTCTCGATGGCAATCCCTATGTTTCTCGCCAAGAAGAGTCGACAGCCAGTGATGTCTGTTTGGCGGACGATATCGACGACGTGGAAGAAGCCGTTCCCGAGATCGTATTTCCTGCCGGCCCGTTAACGCGCGCCGTGTGCCAAAGTCAGCAACCGAAGAAATCAAGCAAGCCGAATGTCAGCCGTTGGCGCTTAAACCTGCTCAATGCGATCTGGATTGGCTTAGTGATTGTAGCGATGGGCTTTTTTACTGTGCAGCAGTCTCAAGTGCGCATCACCCAAGTGGTGGATACCCATCTGATTGAATTTAAATTCCAAGACGGTTTTCATGCTCAGGCGCTCACGCATGAGCTTGCCGATGGTATCGCACAAAAGCTGATGGCCGATCTGACCCAAGTGAGTGATTATCGGGTCATTCTCGGTAAAACGGCTTACAGCTCAGGCATTTTGCCCGGTAAGTCAATCATGGTGCGAGTCAATGACCAAGACGGCCATGAGTTTTTAGATCTTGAGCTTAAGAATAACTCTTCCGATGCGGTGCTGTTTAGTCGCCAATATCCGCTCGATAGCCAACATCTGGCCTCTGTGCTGAAAAGTGCGGAATGGGATGTGATGCAAGCGTTGAAAATCCCGAATGCAGAGCAGCAAGCACAGCGTTTGTTGGTGGATTTTCCGCGTCAACCCGCGGCGTTAGGGCTGTATGTGCGCGCCAATCATTATTTGAACGTTGCCGATCGTCAGCAGTTCCAAAAAGGCATTTATTTATTGGAGCAAGTGCTGAAATTAGAGCCGGACAACCATTATGTCCAAGCCGAATTACTGATTGCCTACCATGTGCAGCAAGCGATCAGCCCAGATCAGGCGCTCAATCAAGATCGCATGCTGGTGTTGAGTGAGCAGTTGCAGCAGGTGAGTTACTCCCCTCAAGCGGTGGTGCAGCCACGCATTTATGAGGCGTTAGCACTGCAAGCAACAGTCGAAAACCAAGTGGAAGCGGCCACGCGCTATTTGGCGCAAGCTCAGGGTTTGCGGGAATCGGTGCTTTCATATGTGCTGCAAGGCAAGCACGCTGAACTCAAAGGCGATCTGGATGGCGCAAGCGATGCCTACAGTGAAGCGTTTTATATGGATACGTCGCTGGAAACTTATCTGTTGTGCGAAAACTTGGTGTTCCACTCCAACTTAAAATCCATTGATTACGCCATGTACCGCTCGGTGCATCCTTCGGTGGTTCGTTTACTGTAACGCTTGTCTACGATCAATCTCATCTCTCTATCCCCAAATGACTTGGAATGACTGGTAAGAAGGGGATAGAGCGAACTTGCGCCTTCTTTCTCCGAACTGGCTTTAGCACGGTTTAGAGGGGAGGGCGCGTCGCTTTATCTCTCGGAATCCTTCTGACTGAAAAACGCCCGCCAACAACATCGAACGATGTCTATGTACTCACTAGCCGTTTAACTTCTCATCGCCATTCGTTTGAGCATATTCCCCCAGTCAAATTCAGTGAGCGTCATTGGCATTCTGTGCCGATGGATGTCGCTTCATCGGGCGTCTTGCCAGTGGAGTGACAAATCTTATGGCAAGACCAACAGTTTTTTGGCGATAAACCTCCCTCCTGATACCTCCGCAGAACAGTATTTAGCGTGATGTTTTCACCTTGATATTTTTAGTTGTCTCTCCTGATATTTTTAGGTTTTTTATTAACAACATGAAAATAAAGAGGTTTATAGGTGGTGTTTATCAGGTTGATATCAAGAAACTCATGCTTGGCTCATCATTTTATTGATAAGCGGAAGTTTATTTTTTTTCGTTTTTTTGGGCGTACTCTGCACTTCGAAATTTAGCGAGGTAGCGCAGGTGATTGCACTCATGACATCTCGCTAACCCATTCAGTTTGAGTTTTGTATAACTTAAGTAGAATCGATTTGGAGATGTTATGTCATCAAATGCAAAAAAAATCGGCCTGATCGCCTGTACGGGTGTGGTGGCTGGCAACATGATGGGCAGTGGTATTGCTCTGCTTCCTTCTACGCTAGCGAGCGTAGGTTCAATTTCCATTTATAGCTGGCTGATCTGCATTGTTGGCGCACTCAGTTTGGCGTTTGTGTTTGCTCGTTTGGCAACCAAAAACCCGCAAGAGGGTGGCCCGATTGCTTATGCAGGGGAAGTGTCACCGGTGTTTGGTTTCCAAACGGGCGTGCTTTACTACCACGCTAACTGGATTGGTAATTTGGCGATTGCGATTACCGGTGTTTCTTACCTTTCGGTGTTCTTCCCAGTGCTGAATAACCCGATCCCTGCTGGTTTAGCGACCATTGCTTCGGTTTGGCTATTTACCTTAGTCAACTTGCTTGGTGGTAGCTGGGTAAGCCGTTTATGTACCATTGGTTTGGTGCTGATTTTGATCCCTGTAGTCGGTACGGCTCTGTTTGGTTGGACGCACTTTGACAGCGTGCTCTACAGCCAAAACTGGAACGTGTCTGCCGGTAGCGATGGCCATGCGGTGATCACCGCAGTGCTGATTTGTCTGTGGTCTTTCGTGGGTGTCGAATCGGCGGCGGTTTCTTCCGGTATGGTCGAAAACCCAAAACGCACGGTGCCACTGGCAACCATGTTAGGTACTGGTCTTGCGGGCCTTATCTATGTGCTATCAACTCAAATGATCAGCGGCATGTTCCCTGCGTCTGAAGTGGCGGCATCCGGTGCACCTTTTGCACTGGCGACCACGGCACTGTTTGGTAGCTGGACTGCGCCATTCGTGTCTGCCTTTACTGCACTAGCGTGTTTCACGTCACTTGGCTCTTGGATGATGCTGGTCGGCGAAGCGGGCAAACGTGCCGCTAACGATGGTAACTTCCCGAAAGTGTTCGGTGAAACCGATCGCAACGGTGTGCCGAAAAAAGGTCTGCTGATTGCTTCCAGCATGATGACACTGCTGATGCTGGTACTGATGTTCTTCAGCTCAGAAACTGCACACGCTTCCGATCTGTTTAACCAACTGACTACCGATGCGGTTCTGCTGACCATGCTGCCTTATTTCTACTCCAGCATTAACCTGATCCGCTTCGAAGGCATGACCACTCGCAATACGTTTGTGATGCTGTTCTCCGGTATTGCCAGCCTGTTCTGTATGGTTGCGCTGGCTGGTGCAGAGGGTTCAACCCTGACTGCAACCTTCATCATGTCGCTGATTATTTTGATGTTCTACAGCAAAAAAGCGGGTTTGGATAAATATCTCGAGACTCATCCACAACAAGCTTCGGCTCAGTTCTGATTGACCTTGCTGGCGTCTGCCACGCCAGCTTTCTGAATTCACTATGGCGCTCGTCTTACTCACTGTGCAGTGCACAGAGAGCGCCTTTTTTCGCCTTGGAGATGTCCAAATGAATATTTTCGCTATCTTGAACCACATGGGTGTGTTCTTTAAAGAAGAGCCTGTTCGCCAACTGCATGCAGCATTAGAAAAAGCCGGTTACGACGTGGTTTATCCGGTGGATGACAAAGATCTGATCAAGATGATTGAGATGAACCCACGCATTTGCGGCGTGCTGTTCGACTGGGATAAATACTCGCTAGAGCTGTGTGAGCGCATCAGTAAAGTCAATGAAAAACTGCCAGTGCATGCCTTTGCTAACGAGCAATCGACTTTAGATATTTCGCTAACCGACCTGCGCCTCAACGTGCATTTCTTCGAATACGCTCTGGGCATGGCCGACGATATCGCCATCAAGATCAACCAAGCGACTCAAGAGTACAAAGACGCGATCATGCCTCCGTTTACTAAGGCGCTGTTCAAATACGTGGAAGAGGGTAAATACACCTTCTGTACTCCGGGCCATATGGGCGGTACTGCGTTCCAGAAAAGCCCTGTTGGCAGCATTTTCTACGATTTCTACGGCCCTAATACCTTCAAAGCGGACGTATCGATTTCGATGCCAGAACTGGGCTCACTGCTCGATCACTCCGGTCCACACAAAGAAGCGGAAGAATACATCGCGCGCACGTTCAATGCCGATGCTTCTTACATCGTGACCAACGGTACATCGACCTCGAACAAGATCGTCGGTATGTTCTCCGCACCGGCGGGCAGCACAGTGCTGGTGGATCGTAACTGCCATAAATCATTGACTCACCTGATGATGATGACGGACGTGACCCCCATTTACTTCCGCCCAACCCGTAACGCTTACGGTATTCTCGGTGGTATTCCACAGAGCGAATTCAGCCGTGAAGTGATTGCAGAGAAAGTGGCAAACACTCCGGGGGCGAGCGCGCCAAGCTACGCGGTGATCACCAACTCGACTTACGATGGCCTGCTGTACAACACCCAGTTCATCAAAGAGTCGCTGGATTGCAAACACATCCACTTCGACAGTGCATGGGTGCCTTACACTAACTTCAACCGTATTTATGAAGGCAAATGCGGCATGAGTGGCGAAGCGATGCCTGGCAAAGTGTTCTACGAAACCCAGTCAACCCACAAACTGCTGGCGGCGTTCTCGCAAGCTTCGATGATTCATGTCAAAGGTGAGTTTGACCGCGAGTCGTTCAACGAAGCCTTTATGATGCACACCTCAACCTCACCACAGTACGGTATTGTGGCATCGACGGAAACCGCTGCGGCGATGATGCGTGGCAACACTGGCCGTAAGTTGATGCAAGATTCGATTGATCGTGCGATTCGCTTCCGTAAAGAGATCAAACGTCTGAAAGGCGAGAGCGAAGGCTGGTTCTTCGATGTGTGGCAACCTGAGAACATTGAGACTACCGAGTGCTGGAAACTCGATCCAAACCAAGATTGGCACGGCTTCAAGAATCTTGATGACAACCACATGTACCTTGACCCCATCAAAATCACTCTGCTCACGCCGGGAATGAGCAAAGATGGCGAATTGGAGCAGAGCGGTATTCCGGCATCACTGGTCTCTAAATACCTTGATGAACACGGTATCGTGGTTGAGAAAACCGGCCCTTACAACCTGCTGTTCCTGTTCTCTATCGGTATTGATAAGTCAAAAGCGATGCAGTTGCTGCGCGGCTTGACGGAGTTCAAACGTGGTTACGATCTGAACCTGACCATTCGTACCATGCTGCCTTCACTGTACCGTGAAGACCCAGCTTTCTACGAAGGCATGCGTATTCAAGAGTTGGCGCAAGGCATTCACGATTTAACCCGTAAATACCAACTGCCAGAGCTGATGTACAAAGCGTTCGATGTGCTGCCAGAGATGAAAGTCACGCCACACGTGGCATGGCAACAAGAGCTGCGTGGTCAAACTGAAGAGATCCTGCTTAACGAGATGGTGGGTCGCGTGAGCGCCAATATGATCCTGCCTTATCCTCCAGGCGTGCCATTGGTACTGCCAGGTGAAATGGTGACAGACAGCTCTCGCCCTGTGTTGGATTTCTTGGAAATGCTGTGTGAAATCGGCGCGCATTACCCAGGATTTGAGACCGACATTCATGGTTTGTATCGCCAAAAAGATGGCTCTTACACCGTAAAAGTGCTGAAAGACTGAGCCAGCTTTACCCCCATAAAGACAGCGTAATTCCCCAATGGACGCTGATACACAGAGAGAGCCGAACTGCTCTCTCTTTTTTATGACTCAATCTAGGCTGAAAAGCGTGGTCGCGGGATCAGATTTTAAACACCGCTAAGCTGCGAGCCAGATGCTGGCCATTTTCCATCAACTGTTCACTGGCGGCTGCCACTTGGTTAGCTTGAGCTGAGGCTTGGGTGCTGTGCTCGGCAATCTGGGTGAGGTTACGGGTAATTTCGTCGGTAGCCTCGGATTGCTGGGCGCTCGCGCCTGCGATATGTTGGTTGAAGGACAAGATGGTTTTGATCTGCGCTTCAATCTCATTGAGCATCTGCTGCGCTTGCTCGGCTTGCTGTTGCGTCACCCGTGATTGCTGCTGGGTTTGCGTCATGGATTGGCTGACGCTCTGCGCTTTTTTCTGTAACTGAGCAATGATTTGCTCAATCTCATTGGTGCTGGCTTGGGTGCGAGTGGCGAGGGTGCGCACTTCATCTGCGACCACAGCAAAGCCGCGGCCTTGCTCACCAGCACGTGCCGCTTCAATCGCCGCATTCAGTGCCAGTAAGTTGGTCTGCTCGGCCACACCACGGATCACTTCCAAGACTGCACTGACCGATTGCGTTTCACTGGCCAGCACTTGAGTTTCTTGTTCGGTACGGGTCAGTTGATCGCGCAAGCTCTGCATTTGAGTCGAGGTGAGTGTGATCATTTCGCGCCCTTGGCTGGCCGCTTGATTGGCACTGTGCGCCGCTTGTTCAGCCTGATGGGCAGATTGCGCGACTTCTTGATTGGACGCATGCAACTGATTCATGGCGGAAGCGACGGTATCCACCGCTTGGTGCTGGTCATACGCTTTGCTGGATGCACTTTGCGCTACTTGAGTCAGTTCATCGGCAGAGCCCGTCACGCTTTCGGTGATTGGCGTAATTTCTTGAATAATATGTCGAATTTTATTGGTGAACAGGTTAAAGGCTTGCGCGATTTGTGCCAGTTCATCTTTTCCCGTCACGGTTAATTGGCGAGTAAGATCCCCTTCACCTTGGGCGATATTTTTCAGCGTTGCGAGTGTCTCTTCGCAAGGTTGAGTGATGCTGCGCCCAATCAAGCTGGCAAGCACAATCAATACCAGCAGCGTGCCCACAACCCAAACCAGTATTGAGCTCAGGCGCTGCATCACCAGCGCATTCACATCATCGACGTAGATGCCCGTACCGATAATCCAGCCCCAAGGTTTAAACAGTTTGACGTAAGAGACTTTATCGACGGGTTGTTCGGCACCCGGTTTAGGCCACTGATACTCGACTACACCTTGCTGATTTCTTTGTGTGACATTGACCATTTCGACGAATAAAGCTTTGCCGTTCGGGTCTTTAAAGCTGCGCAGATCTTTGCCATTCAAATCCGGTTTCATCGGATGCATCACCATGGCAGGCTGCGCATCATTAATCCAGAAGTAGTCGTTCGCGCCATAACGCAATTGAGCTATCGCTTGTTTTGCCGTGTTTTGCGCTTGTTCGGTCGTGAGTGTGCCTTGGGTAGCTTGCTGAGCATAGTGCTCAAGCAGTGTGTAAGCACTTTCGACTAAATGCTGAGTTTGAACTTGCTTTTCTTGCATCAGGTCGTGTCGATAATCTTTGACCATAATGGCAAACGGTATCGCCAGCAGTACCAGAATCACCACAGTGAGCAGAAATAAGCGATTACGGATTGAGAGGTGGCGCAGGCTAACGGAAGTCATAAACATCACTCCTTGAGATATGACACGCATGATGAATATTTCATGGTACGCAAGACTGTAACAGATTGTTTTCAGAGCGGTAAATGCGACTAAAGAGGCAAAGTGGTGAAGTTGTGCACGATGTCGAATTTCGCTTCAAGTCCGCAGCAGAAATGTGAAAGCGCGCAATCAGTGAGCGCCAGCGTCACCAAAGGTTGCAGCGACGTGGGCTGCAACCTGTGTGGTTAGATTGTCGGGTGCGACGAGGTCGCCGCGTGGGGAGTCAATTAACCAAAGATAGCGAACAGTGTGGTCGCGACACTGCCACCTATCAATAGCCATCCTGCTCGTTTCGGGGAGCCGTGGAGTTTGGTCCACATCAGTAAACTGGTCAGGGCAAGCAGGAGCATGGCAACCGCAGCAAGGTCGGAAAACAACTGCCAGCCAAGACCCGTTCCCATTCCGCGATGCAAGCGGTTAAGCACAGCGGCCCAGTTGGCTTTTTGATGCTGAGCTTGAATGACTAAGGTACCGGGCACGTATTGGGCGCTAAAGGTATCGGTCACGCTGGTGGCGCGCGCTTCCCAGCGGGCTGGGATCAATAACGGCTGTTGTGGCGTGGGCAACTGCTGCGCGGCGATTTCGCGTATCGTCCACTCATGTTCGCCATATTCGGTATTGAGCTGCGCTTGAAAAGTGCTGACTGAATCGATGGGTTCAGTCAGCGAGAGTTGCCATTCACTTTTGCTGGTGTGTGGCCCGGGCAGTGGCCAGACTGCGCGGTGAGATAACCAAAGGCCAGTGAGGCCATACAACAGCATTAAGAGTAGGGTAAAGAAGCCGCACCATGCATGAAGGCGGCGGACCCATTTATTGTTGTGTAGAGGCAGGCGTCGACGTTGCATAATCAAGCTGGCCGTTAGGCCAGCTCTCCTGTGGTTATCCCCTTTGACTTGCCGCTGCATGCCAAATGGGGATCAATCGTTTAGAACTGGTAAGACGCTGTGAGGTAGAACTCACGCGGTGCACCCGGCTGAATTTGTGTGCTGCTGGTGGCACTCAGGTAGTAATCCTTATCGAGCAGGTTTTCTACGCTCAGTTGAGTGCGCCAAGCTTGCCATTGGTAGCCGAGACGTGCATCGAAACGGGCATAACCGGGCAGTTTGGTGGTGTTAGTACGATCGGCATAGCGATCGCCGACCGCCACAAAACCGGTCTCACCAAACCAGCCATCGCTTGCTGATTGATAAGCGACAAACAGCTCACCATTGAGGCGCGATACGTTGGTTGGGCGTTTACCTTGCTCACTGGCATCAGCTTCGACGTATTTTGCATCTTGCAGACCAATGCCGCCACGCAGAGAAAATTCATCGGTGAGAAGAGCACGGCTGCTCAGCTCAATACCATCGGTACGTTGTAATCCGGTGAGAATAATACGCTCCTGATCATTCGGATCACGCATACGGCGGTTATACATTTCTAAGCGATAGACGGATAAAGTGGTTGAGATGCGTCCCTCTAGCCAATCGCTTTTGACGCCAGTTTCATACAGGCGTGAGTGCTCAGGATCGAGGTGGTTATGTTTGTCTCCCGGCGTAATGCCAATAACGCCACCACCAACCGGAGAATAGGTTTGTGAGTAGGAAGCGTACAACGCATGCTCTTGCACAGGGGTCCATACCACACCTAAACGTGGGCTTAAGCTGTTGGATGAGATGGTCTCTTCTTTATTGGTATCGTGGCGATGAGTGGTGACGGTGAAATCATCGTGACGCAGACCTGCCAACACAATCCAATCTCCCCATTGCAGTTGATCTTGGACATAAATACCGTAGCTCCGCACTTTATGAGTGGCATCACTAAATACTGACATAGGTCCGTTGTATGTCGGCAGTGACTCAGGTTGGTACAGGTTACCACTCGGGATGCTGTTGGCGTTGCGATACAGTTTCGGCGAGCGCTCTTGCCAGCCCTGCTCTAGACCGATCAGAATTCGGTGAGCAATCGGGCCCGTATTGAAGGTGCCTTCGGTTTCGGTATTGCTGATCAGGTTGTTGGCTTGCAGATCTTGTTGGAAGCGTTGACGCGTGACTTGGTCGCCACTGACGCGAGCTACGTAAGTGTTATCAAACTGACTATCGAGCTTGGTGTAGCTCAGTTGTTGGCGCAGTTGCCATTCTGGGTGGAATGCCCAAGTAATGCGTGAGCGCGTGGTGGCCACATCATCATCAATAAAGTCACGGCTGGTATCGCTGTAAACACTGCTCGCAGGAACCTCAGCAGGAGAGCCGTTCACCGCCGGAATACCACGATCTGGCACGCGATTATGGGAGTTTTGCTCATACTGGATAAGCCAGCTCACATCATCATTGATGTCCCAGTTCAGAGACGGAGCAAGCAAAGTGCGTTTGCCTTCCACGCCATGGCGGAAACTGCCGTAATCTTCTTGAGCAATATTGAGGCGAACTTGTACTTGCTGATTGACCTCACCATTGAGATCCGCGGCAAGGCGTTGGTAATCATGGCTGCCAATGCGTGCAGAAACGCTCGCGGCATCACCTGCGTGTGGCACTTTGCTGACGCGGTTGACGATCCCCCCTGTACTACCACGGCCATACAACACCGCCGCTGGGCCTTTGAGAACTTCGATACGCTCGATGTTGCCGAGATCGCGGGTGTACTGCATATCATCACGAAAACCATCGAGATAAAAATCGTTGCTGGCGGAAAATCCACGAATATTGATGCCGTCAAAACGGGTATCGCCGTTGGCGTTGACCCCCGGTACCCCAGCTAACGCTTCGCTTAGGCTGGGAGCGCCAAACGCGGTCAACTCTTCCGCAGAAAGTGAATCAATGGTTTGCGGCACCAGTTTCGCCGGTGTGGCGGTGCGGGTTGCGGTGGCGACTTCGGGCAGTTGGCTTTGTTGACTGGTGATGACCAAGGTTTCTTGTTCGGCATGGGCGGGGGCACAAGCGGCGAAAACGGCTAGACTGACCCAGGTTCTTGAGCGAGTAAAATGAGACATGAAGGATTAACTCTATTTATTATTGACGAATAATGTCAGTGGCAAACATTCGCCACAAAAATGAATCGCAAATGATAGTAATTTTCATTATTGATTCAAGTATTATTTGTGCATTTCATCCTTGTTGGTGATATCTCATTCTGCTCAACGAGTTAACGCGCAATATAAAAAAAGACCAAACGGAGCGTTTGGTCTTTGGTGGGGGAATGAGTTGAAAAGGCTTATACGTTGCGTACGAGCTCGGCGAGGGTATCCCAGTCGCCTTTGTCCATCAGGTCAGTCGGTACCATCCAAGTGCCGCCACACGCGACAACCGATTTGAGCGCCAGATACTCTTGCGCATTGTTTGGATTGATACCGCCCGTTGGCATAAAGCTCACTGGGTACACCGCGCTCAGCGCTTTCAGCATCGCAATGCCGCCAGATGGCTCGGCCGGGAAGAACTTCAGGGTACGCAGACCCATTTCCATGGCCTGTTCCACCAAACTTGGGTTGTTGACGCCCGGAATGATCGCGATATTGCGCTGTTGGCAGTATTTCACTGTGGTCGGGTTCAGACCCGGGCTCACGATGAAATCAGCTCCCGCCGCAATCGCTTCATCCACTTGCGCTGTCGTGAGTACAGTGCCCGCGCCAATCAGCAGGTCTGGATACGCCTCACGCATGATGCGAATCGATTCCGCGGCCGCAGCGGTGCGGAAAGTGACTTCTGCACAAGGCAAACCGTTTTCAACCAGCACTTTGGCCAGTGGCAGTGCGTGGGCGACATCATTAATCGCAATAACAGGGACAATTTTGATCGCTCGTAAGCGTTGTTCAATGGTCATGAGTCCATACCTCTACAGAATAAAGCTGAGTGTTGCCACAATCAGGAAGGCGATACCGCCCAAAAGGGTTTCCATCACAGTCCACGTTTTTAGAGTGGTTTTCTCATCCATCTCCATCAAACGCGACACCAGCCAGAAACCAGAATCGTTAAAGTGTGAAAGCACAGTAGCACCGCCGGCAATCGAAATCACGATAAAGCACAGGTCAAGCTCAGACAGGCCAGTGGTCGCCGCCACCGTCGGTGCAATCAGGGCTGCCGTCGTGGTCAGAGCGACCGTGGCCGAACCTTGAGCGACGCGTAAACAGGTCGCAATCACAAACGCGGCGACCACAACGGGCATACCGGTATCCGACAGCACGCCAGCCAGTGCGCTACCAATGCCACTCGCGCGCAGTACGCCACCGAACATGCCGCCCGCACCGGTGACTAAAATCACCGCGCAGATGGGGGCAAGCGAATCACCACACAGTTTTTCTAGGCGTGCCATGCCGTAATCTTTGGCGAACGCTGCGATACAGACGAGCAGAGTGATCAGCAGAGCAATCGGTGTTTTACCCAGCATACGCAGGAATTCGACTGCGGGAGCTTTACCATCAATCATGCCCGCGACCGCAAGGGTGTTCAAACCGGTATCCATAAAAATCAGCAGCACTGGCAGTACCAGAATGGTCATGACCGTGGCAAATTTGGGTAGCTTGGCTTCGTCAATGATCGCATCGGTATTGAAGAAGGCTTTCGACAAAGGAATATCGAATTTCTTACCGGCATACAGACCAAATAGGTAAGCGCCCAAGTACCAAGTCGGGATGGCTACGAGTAAGCCAACAATCAGCAGCAAGCCGATGTTTGCGCCGAGCAGTTCTGCCGCTGCAACCGGCCCCGGATGCGGTGGCACAAAGGCGTGCATGACCGCAAACGCACCTGCTGAAGGCAGCGCGTATTTAAGGGGGGAGCCACCAAAGCGTTTCGCGACGCTGAAGATGATCGGCATCATCACAATCAGGCCAGCATCAAAGAAGATGGGGAAGCCAAACAGTAGTGATGCCACACCGAGTGCAAACGGTGCGCGCTGCTCGCCAAAGCGGCCGATCAGCGTATCCGCCAGCACTTTCGCACCGCCCGTCACTTCCAAGATTTTACCAATCATAGCGCCAAGGCCGACCAGCAGCGCGACCGAAGCCAGCGTGCCACCAAAGCCTGTCATCATGGTCGACACCACTTTGTCAGACGCCACGCCAGTGGCGATCGCAGTGCCTAAACTGACTAAGGTCAGTGAAGCAAAAGCGTGGATTTTAAAACGAATAATCAGCAGCAGTAGCGCAATAATGGCGACCGCCGCCACGGTTAATAGATACGTAGGATCAGAGGTTTGTAGTAAGGGGTCCATGAGTTCACCGTCCAGATTTATAGTTTGTGTTATAGCTCACATTTAGTGAAGTTACCGGTAACATGTTACCCATAACATGAATAAGATAAACCCATATTTCGAAGTGAATTTTAAAAATGCGATCACGCGCAAGTTTGGTTTTAAGGAGTCGTTATGGCCGGTAGTAGCATCATTGTGATGGGGGTTTGTGCTTGCGGTAAAAGCACCATTGGTGAGTTATTGGCAAAGCAGACTGGGCGAAAATTCATTGATGGCGATGATCTTCATCCGCGTGCCAATATTCAGAAAATGGCCTCCGGCCAGCCGCTCAATGATGAAGATCGTAAACCTTGGTTAGAGCGCATTCGTGATGCCGCTTACAGCCTCGAAAGCAAAAACGAACATGGGGTGATTGTCTGCTCGGCACTCAAAAAGCAGTACCGTGACCAGATCCGCGAAGGCAACCAAAACGTGACCTTCTTGTTCTTGGATGGCTCGAAAGAACTGATCATGGAGCGTATGCGTGCTCGCCAAGGCCATTTCATGAAAGAGAACATGGTCAACAGTCAGTTTGAAACCTTAGAGCGCCCTGATGGTGAGCCGCAAACCCTGATCATCCCTATTGATTGTTCAGTGCAGGAAGTGGTGAGCTGTGCGATTCAAGCGCTGCAAGAGCAGGAGGGGCTATGATTCATCCTATTTTAGCCAAGGTCACTCAAAACCTGACGGAGCGTAGCCGTGAAGCACGTGCGGCCTTCATTGCACGCAGTCAAGCACAAGAAAAAGCCGGCAAAGGTCGCACCTCACTCTCTTGCGGTAATTTAGCCCACGCAGTGGCGGCCTCTTGCAGCACAGAGAAAAAAGCGATCCTCGATTTCACGCGCAGTAATGTGGCGATTGTGACGTCCTATAACGATATGCTCAGCGCGCATCAGCCTTATCAGCACTATCCAGACCGCATCAAGATGGTGTTAGCCGAGTACGGCCATACCGCGCAGGTCGCCGGTGGCGTACCCGCCATGTGCGATGGCGTGACGCAAGGTCAGCCGGGGATGGATATGTCGCTGTTTTCCCGTGATTTGATTGCGCAGGCGACCGCACTATCCCTCAGTCACAATGTGTTTGATGCCACTTTACTGCTCGGTATTTGTGACAAAATCGCGCCGGGGCAATTGATGGGCGCGCTCTCGTACGCCCATCTGCCGACCGCATTTATGCCTGCGGGTTTAATGGAAACCGGCATCAGCAATGAAGAGAAGGTGGATATTCGCCAGAAGTATGCGGCGGGGGAAGTGGGGAAAGAGGCACTGCTCAATATGGAGTGTCAGGCTTACCACGCGCCCGGTACGTGTACTTTCTACGGCACCGCCAACACCAACCAATTGGTGTTTGAAGCCATGGGGCTGATGTTGCCTGGCTCGGCGTTCGTGCATCCTCATTCGGCGCTGCGCCAAGCATTGAACGATGACGCGACGGTAAAAATTGCCAGCATGACCCAAGGTTCAGCGCAGTATCGTCCGCTCTATCAAGTGGTCACCGAGAAAAGTCTGCTCAATGGGATTGTCGCTCTGCTGGCTTCTGGTGGCAGTACGAACCACACCATTCATATGTTGGCGGTGGCACGTGCCGCGGGGATTTTGCTGACCTGGCAGGACATCAGTGATCTGTCGGATGTGGTTCCACTGCTGGCTAAGGTTTACCCGAATGGCCCCGCGGATATGAATGCCTTCCAACAAGCGGGTGGTGTCCCCGCACTGATGAAGCGTTTGCATGAAGCCAAGTTGCTGCACTCGGATGTCACACCGGTGTTTGGTGAGTTTAGTGATCAGCTGACGCTGCCTGAGTTGGTGGATGGCGAGCTGCGTTGGATGGCGTGCGAAGGCACGCGTGATGCACAAGTGATCGCGGCGAGTGGCGAGTGCTTCCAAACCACTGGCGGCACTAAAATGCTGAACGGGAACTTAGGCCGCGCGGTGATCAAAGTTTCGGCGGTGAAAGAAGAACAACGCATCATTGAAGCGCCGGCGGTAGTTTTCCAGTGCCAGCACGAAGTAGAAGCGGCTTACCAGCGTGGTGAACTGAATAAAGACTGCATTGTGGTCGTGACCCACAATGGCCCCGCGGCGAATGGCATGCCTGAATTGCACAAATTGATGCCGATTTTGGGCAACGTGCAAAAAGCCGGATTCAAAGTCGCGCTGGTGACCGATGGTCGTTTGTCGGGCGCGTCAGGTAAAATTCCATCTGCGATTCACGTGTCACCAGAAGCGGTACGCGGAGGTGCGATTGGCTTAGTGCGTGATGGGGATTTGCTGCGCTTGGATTGCACAACAGGCACGCTTGAGAACTTAACCGACATGAGCCATCGCCAAGCTCTCGCTTTAGATACCGAGCGCGATCAGCAAATGTGGGGACGCGAATTGTTTAAAGTGATGCGCCAAGCGGTGTCTTCCGCCGAACAAGGGGCGAGCTTTATTGTTTAAGCCAAATCAGTCAATGTTTGCGGCAATGCCAAAAAGAGTTTGTTGGCGTGCGAAATAAGCCTCTATTATAGGCATTTGGTCACTGTTCGCTCGAATAGAGCGAACAGTATTCTTTTATTTCAAACAGTGCAGGCTGTTTTAAGAAAAGACTATTGCCTATGAAAAAAATGTTACGGCAAGAGATTGCTTTGCCTTTTGGTTTGTTGACGCTACTGTTTTTCAAAACATGGGGTGAGAGTTTGCTCACCGATACTACTCCGCTTGGGATTTATCTACCGACTTCTTTCGGTCTATTGGTTGTGGTGACGTGGGCGATATTTTCCGTCGTTCGCCATTCGGATGCTTTGGCGATCAAACTGGGTGAACCCTTTGGAACACTGATCCTTACCTTATCTGTGATTTCACTTGAGGTGGTGATGATCTCCTCGGTTATGCTGACTGGTGAGCCTAACCCAACTATGGCTCGTGACACCATGTTTGCGGTGGTGATGCTGGTGACGAATGGCTTAGTTGGCTTCACTCTGCTATTTGGCGGCTGGCGTTACCATACCCAAAGCTTCAACTTAGATGGTGTGAAATCTTACCTAGTGGCGATCATTCCTCTCGCGTTACTTTGTTTGGTCCTGCCTAACTTCACTGAGGGTGGAAGTGTTGGAAGTCTATCGAGCGCTATGTCATGGATGCTGATCATCATCTCGATTTTGCTTTATGGTGTTTTTCTTTTGATTCAAACCCGCAGTCATAGTCACTTCTTTGTGGATAGTGATCAGGAGGACTATGAGGAGAGTCACGGTCCGCTGCAAAGTAATACTTATCACACGCTGCTGCTGGTAGCGTATTTAGTGGTAGTGATTTTGCTCGCCAAAACATTAGCGATCCCCATTAACTATGGGGTACACGTGATGGAGGCTCCTGCTGCGTTAGGTGGTTTTATTGTTGCGTGTATCGTATTAGCGCCAGAGGCTGTGGGTGCACTCAAAGCGGCGTTCAACAATCAATTACAAAGAGCGATGAATCTCTATTTTGGTTCCGTACTTGCGACGATAGCACTCACTGTGCCTTCTGTGCTGTTTATTGGCGCAATGATGGATCAAGAAGTGCGTCTTGGGCTTGATCCTGCCGATTTAGTTTTACTCGTCACTACCTTGATGGTTTGTAAGGTCACCTTCAGCAGTGGTCGTACTAATGTGTTACATGGTGCGACCCATCTTGTACTGTTCGTGGTTTATCTGTTTTTGATGTTTGAGCATCAGTAATTTCTCTTCGTTACACTGCTCAAAAAGCAACCCGCAGGATGACTCCTGCGGGTTAATTATCTGTGGCAGTTATGCGTGGCTAATTTAGCCAAGCTCTTCCCATTTTAATGCTGAGTAACGGCATCGGTTACCGGTGCTTCATCTTCATGCCAGAGTAAATCGGCGCGATTGGCATAACGTTCCTCAAACGACATCTCTGGACTCAAATCGTATTTGAGGGTGACCTTGAGTCGTTCAAACGCTTGTTTTGCTACCTCTGGTGTTGCGGTTGCGTGGGGATTGATCAGCAGTTCAGCGGTACGCTGATTTGGCTCATGCACCAGATCGAAGTAGCCAATATCTTCACCCGTCAATGGACCTACGGCGAAGATAATATCCTCAGGTGGAATATTCAGGGTTGCAATCTCATGCAGTGTTTTACCGCGCAGGCTGGTGTCGACAGCAACGCCACCTTGATTTAATTCAACTGCATACACGTAGCCTCGCTGATGGCCGAGCGCATAATTGACGGCCACAGATTGTTCCGTACTGGTTGAAATCACCCCACGGATCGCACGAGTATGCTCAGCCAATCGAATATATTCGACAGGACCCACTCGACGATTAAAACCGGAATGGAATAATTCATCCGGTAAACGAGTATCACCTCGGAACACTAAACTTCCTTTTAGCTCGGGCTGATAGGAGCGCAAGAAGGGGATATTGAGGATCTCTTGCTGCGCTTGTTGATTCACTCTGTGCAGTGCTTTGACATCGGTTAAATAGGCTTGTGGATCGACTTGCTGCTCCAATTCCCAGAAATCGCGAGCGGCTTCTAAATCACGCCCACCTGCCATGTCGGCATAGCCAGAGCCGCCCAAGCCGGGACGCTTAGGTAAATCTTCGGGCAGTAAAATATCCGGTAAATCACTACGATGACTGTTGGTTGCAGAATCGACCTCGCTCTCCAGATCATCGCCTCCCCCTTGTAATCCGGCATTTTCTAACCACTGTGGTTCGCCCGTTTCCATATCAAGCGCTCGACGAATCGGCTTACTGTTTAGCACTCGGCCACTGGCAGCATCCACTTCGCGGTAATAACCCCAATCATCAGGACGCAGCAGCGCTCCGCGACCACTTTGGGTCAGTTTGACCCCAATCAGTTCTTCACCGGTTTGTGGATGAGTGACGATACGCGGCATAGCCACAAAGTTATGCAGCTCTTCAGCTGGGAAGCCGCGATTGACGACTATGGTATTTTCTAAAGCATGATTGG
Source organism: Vibrio cholerae (assembly GCF_008369605.1). NCBI lineage: Bacteria > Pseudomonadati > Pseudomonadota > Gammaproteobacteria > Vibrionales > Vibrionaceae > Vibrio > Vibrio cholerae. Next base: position 2,708,207 of record NZ_CP043554.1, on the reverse strand, counting down.
CGACGTTCACCGATTCACTGAGTGAGCGGCCATATTGGGCGAGAGCTGGCACAAGTGTTGTCGCGCCAAGAATAGCACCATTGATGGCGCTCATTCGCGTACCTTCCATTCGTTCAGCTAACGTATCGCCATGTACTGCTTTATCGAGACTTAAGCCAAATTGAGTACTGCTGAGCTCGATACTGAGCGGAATCCCTACCTCCGGTGCGATAAGATCAACCACGGGGAATAAGGTCATGACACTGTAAGTGAGCGAGAGAAAGTAATCGCGCTGCGCTTCACTGTTGGATTTGATCTGAGTGTCGCCATCGCTTTCTAAACGACTCTTCACCTGCTCGGTGATGCGTGCAAACACATCGCCATATACAGCATGATGCTTGAGCATCAAATAGCTCTCGTCCCATGTCCCCGATGCGAAGCCTTTCAGCGCCGTATCGATGCCTGAGTAAGTCCCCCCATCTTGTCTTAGTGCCAGGCTGAAATGTTTGGCTAAGGCTTGGCGGTTACTGGTGTTTTTCAGGCTTTTAAATAGGATTTTTTTGAGTTGGCGCTCATCACTATAAGGTAAGAAGGGCTGAGGTGCGCCGGGGATGTACAGCAGCCCAGCATTATGACCCTCTTGTTCGATCAATAAAATATCGGTCGAATCGTAACCGTAAATGTCAAAACGGCAGACATGAATATCTTGTGGACGCTGATGTCTTAGTAATGAGGTTGCCAGTTGATACTGAGCTTGGTCGAGTAAGCCAAGACGATACTGCTGATGAGCAGAAAAGGCATAGTTGTCGCGCAGTAACTGGGTGTAGCGTTTGCTGTATTGTGTCCAAAACTGATTCAGCGCTTGGCTGTAACTTTTTTGAATATCGAGATTGTAGTAAGCAATATTCCATAATTCAGAAGAGAGCAGGCGGACTTCATTATGTTCGTCGTACTGCTTGGCAGACGTTCCTTGGGTGTATACCCCAGTTTCGACATCAATCGTATTGGGTGGGGTATCTCGAAACTGATTAAACACATTGAGCATGACCGCTTGCGTCAAGGTATATGACTCAACAGGCGTTTCATCATGTGCCCAGCCATTGTAGGTGCGAGGGCTGCTCATAGCACCATTGAAGCGATGATAGAACACCTTATCGGGATCAATGTTTGGGTAACCATGCTTGACTAAAGCCGCTTTCAGCTTACGTGAGGCGACGCCGACTGGGTCCGGTATAGCCTGAATCAACTCGGCATAATCTTGGGTGAAATGCAGCTGCCACGCCTTATCAAAAGGCGCTTGCTGAATGGAGGCTTCATTACCATTAGGCAGAGTATTGGTAGCCCAAGAGACATGGGGCAAGGCCAATGCCACAGCGAGAAAAAGGGGAGTTATGATTTTATTGTGCATCATTCATCTCTAAAAGGTTAAGAGTTAGAAGGGATGCTAAGTGGTTTAAGAAATTTTAATATAATCAAATTCTTATAAATATATTTACCTAGCCTATGAATGCTAGCATGAGTATTTATGCGGATTAAAAGCTTTGTAAAACTCGTTTGGTGTCTGGAATAAATATCACGACGTGAGAGTAAAGATGATGTGTTTGGATAGGCGTTTCCTATTTGAAGTTGCAACAGTGTTGGTTACATTCGTTTCTCCCCAATCACATAGTATCGCTATGCTCATGGGGATTTACTGATTTGTCGCCTGCCTGCAAATTCCAACAGTTTGGGTATGGCGAGGAGGCTTCAATATCGGCCTAGCCGATGAAGCTTTGGGGACTTCAAACCCCTCTGGGATTTGGGTGCCGTGAGTCTTCCAACTTTGGGTTCATCGCATCAAGCGAGCGTTACACACTCTCACCGGCAGTAAATCGATAGCCCATATCGACGACTTGCTGCTCGGCACGTTCACCTTTGAGTGCGGCAATCAGTAGCTCAGCGCTTTTTTCACCAATCGCATAACGTGGCGAATCAACGCTAGTCAGCTTTGGCGTGATGGTGCGGCCGATGTCCAGCGCGTTATAGCCAATCACGGAAAGCTGTTCGGGCACCCGAATCCCACGCTGCTGCGCCACCAGTAGAGTACCAATCGCGATGTCATCATTGGTGCAGAACACACCATCCAGATCAGGGTAACGCGCGAAGGCTTCATCAAGCAACTGAGCGGCGAGAGAGAAACTGGAGTGTGAGCCAGTCAGCACGTGCTTGATAGGCAGCCCGGCTTCTTGCATCGCTTGGTCATAGCCCTGCATACGCAGTTTGGTGCGGGTATCAAGCCGTGCGCCGAAATAGGCAATCGAACGTTTACCCGCCGCGATAATTTTTTTCACCGCTTGATATGAGGCTTCAACGTGATCCATACCCACGGCCATATCAATCGGGTTAGCAGGCAGCTCCATGGTTTCGACGACAGGCACGCCAGAGCTGGCAATCATCTGCAAAGTGCGCTGAGTGTGATGACTTTCGGTGAGAATAAGACCATCGACTTGATAGGCGAGCAGCGAAGCAATTTTGCGCTCTTCTTCCTCCTCATCGTAACCAAAGTGGGCGAGTAGGGTTTCATAGCCATTGGCTTTGGTCACCGCTTCAATCCCTTGCACAAAAGAGGCAAAAATTTGGTTCGACAAGGAAGGAAGCAAAATACCAATCGCCTTACTGGATGATTTAGAAAGCATCGCGGGGGCGCGATTTTCAATGTATCCCAAAGCCTCAACGGCGAGTGCTATCTTCTCCCGCGTGGCCGCAGCCACGGAATCCGGGCTTCTCAGATAACGCGACACAGTCATTTTTGTTACGCCAACTTGATTCGCCACATCTTGCAATGTCGCGCGCTGTTTTTTTGTCATAGGTTATTGAGTCTTTTATAAAATGTTATGAGTAACATTATGAAGAAGTGACGGTATGGGTACAACCATTGTGTGTGGTGAATAAAAGGTAATAAAAAAGCCCTGACAAGGTCAGGGCTTAAAAACGTCGATGAAGATTAGTTCATGCCGTATTTTTTCAGTTTCTTACGAAGAGTGCCGCGGTTGATACCCATCATAGTTGCTGCGCGAGTTTGGTTACCGCGAGTGTATTGCATGATGGTGTCCAGAAGTGGTTGTTCAACTTCAGCTAGAACTAATTCATACAGTTCAGTCACTTCTTGGCCATTCAGTTGAGCCAAGTAGTTTTTAAGAGACGCTTTAACAGAGTCACGCAGTGGCTTTTGCGTGATTTGGTCTTGTGAAGTTACGGTAGTAACGGTTAAAGCTTCTGAAGTCAGATTTTGTTCGAACATATTCGGTCTAGCTCTTCTCTTAATTATGATGCAACGTTATCAAAATACCCTTCGAGCGCATCGAGTTGCTGGTCAGCAGTCTCAATGGCGTTGAAGGTACGGCGAAACGCACTCGCTTGTTCATGCTCTTGCAGGTACCAACTCACGTGTTTGCGCGCAATTCGTGGGCCTAAGTACTCTCCATAAAACTGATGGAGTGCGGTTACATGACCAAGCATGATGTCTTTCACTTCCGAAATTGGAAGTTCTGGCATTGTGGTGCCGTGTTCCAAAAAGTGTTGGATTTCCTGAAAAATCCATGGTCGTCCTTGGGCAGGACGGCCAATCATTAAAGCGTCTGCACCGGTGTACTCCAGTACGTAGCGTGCTTTCTCCGGGCTATCGATATCACCGTTAGCGATAACCGGAATGCTCACAGCCGCTTTGACCGCTTTAATGCTGTCGTATTCCGCCTCACCTTTGTACATGCAGGCACGAGTTCGTCCATGGAGAGCCAGTGCTTGTATGCCGCAGTCTTCGGCTAATTGAGCAATCGAGAGACAGTTTTTATTGTCTGTATCCCAACCCGTTCGGGTTTTGAGTGTGACTGGCACATTCACTGCATTCACTACCGCTTTCAAGATGTCTTCAATCACATCCGGATAGCGCAGCAGTGCAGAGCCCGCGAGCTTTTTATTTACTTTTTTGGCTGGGCAGCCCATGTTGATATCGATGATTTGCGCACCGTTTTCAACGCTGAACTGCGCGGCTTCGGCCATCAGCTGTGGATCGCTGCCCGCAATTTGTACTGAGCGAATGCCCGATTCGCCTTCATGTACCATGCGGTTTTGCGATTTGGCCGTTTTCCACAACGCAGGATTGCACGACATCATTTCACTGACCGCCATTCCTGCCCCGTAGCGTAAACACAACTCTCGAAAGGGTCTGTCGGTGACACCCGCCATTGGGGCGACGATCAGATTGTTCTTAAGTTGATAGTTTCCGATTTTCAAAACGTCTTCACAGCTTCGTACCAGCAAGGGCGCGCATTTTACGCATTTTTTTGATGCCTGAAAAGACTAATATTTGAGCATTGGCAAATTGTTTTGCCAAATAGTCGATTTATCAGTCAATTAGGCCGCAAAGTCTTATCTAGCCTAGCTTGCGGCCAGAAATGCGACACCATTCGCTCTTTTCTGCGATGGGGTCAAGCTCCAGATCGTCACGGTAAAATTCCGCCACGCTTTCGGCTTGCGTATCCAGAATGCCAGACATGGCCAGTTGGCCGCCGGGCTTCAGGAGTCCTTTGATGATCGGAGAAAGCTCACGCAGTGGGCCGGCCAGAATGTTCGCGACCACCACGTCAGCCACCAAGCCTTTGGGTTGATCTTTTGGCAGGTAAACTTCGATTTGATCTTCCACGCCGTTACGCGCAGCGTTGTCTTTGGACGCCAGTAGTGCTTGTGGATCGATATCAATCCCGATCACTTTCGCAGCACCAAGTTTGATGGCGGCAATCGTCAGAATGCCCGAGCCACAACCAAAATCGATCACGGTTTTACCGCTTAGGTCGAGGTTATCCAGCCACTCTAGGCACAGTGCGGTCGTAGGGTGAGTACCAGTACCAAAAGCCAAGCCTGGGTCGAGCATCACGTTCACCGCTTGTGGGTCTGGCACTTCACGCCAGCTTGGGCAGATCCAGAGGCGACGGCCAAATTGCATTGGGTGGAAGTTATCCATCCATTCGCGTTCCCAGTCCTTGTCTTCCACTTGCTCCACTTTGTGCGCAAAACCTTCCGCGAGCATGTTGCTGGCTTTGATTTGCTGAAGGATCAGCGAGGTATCCATATCCGCTTCGTACAGTGCGACCACATCGGTATCGCCCCATAGGCGGGTTTCGCCCGGTAGAGGTTCAAATACAGGGGTATCTTTGGCATCGAGGAAAGTGACTGACACAGCGCCAGTTTCTTCCATCAGCATATCGCCAATTGCTTCTGCATTGTCGTTGGTCGCATTGAGTTTAATTTGAATCCAAGGCATGGCTTAAGATCTCATCGGGTTTAGATTGGCGCAGAGTGTAGCAGATTTGCCACTGATGTTCAGGCCAGAAAGTGGGCGGATTTAAAACAAAAAGCAAAACAAAAAGCCCACCGGAGTGGGCTTTATCGTATTCCTAGTGCAATCAGCCAATCCAAGTAGTTTGGGTATGATTGATTGGGTTATGCGCGATGAGAGTAAAAACGGCGGCTTACTTGATGCCGAGTTTTTTCTCCAGATAGTGGATGTTGGTACCGCCTTTCTGGAAGTTCTCATCTGCCATGATAGCTTGTTGTAGTGGGATATTGGTTTTGATCCCTTCCACAATCATCTCATTGAGTGCGTTACGCATACGAGCAATCGCCACATCGCGGTTCTCACCGTAAGTGATGAGTTTACCGATCATCGAGTCGTAATGCGCGGGTACGGTGTAGCCAGAGTAAATGTGTGATTCCCAACGCACACCCATGCCGCCAGGTGCATGGAAGCGTTCAATCTTGCCTGGGCAAGGTAGGAAGCGCTCTGGATCTTCCGCGTTAATACGACACTCAACGGCATGGCCGCGAATTTTGATGTCTTCTTGTTTGAAAGACAGCGGTTGACCCGCGGCGATACGCAACTGCTCTTTGATCAGGTCAACGCCAGTAATCATTTCTGTTACTGGGTGCTCAACCTGAATACGCGTGTTCATCTCAATGAAGTAGAACTCACCGTTTTCGTACAGGAATTCAAAGGTACCAGCGCCGCGGTAGCCGATTTCGATACACGCACGGGTACAACGTTCACCGATGAACTTACGCATTTCTTCAGTGATACCCGGTGCGGGTGCTTCTTCTACCACTTTCTGGTGACGGCGCTGCATTGAACAGTCACGCTCAGCGAGGTGAATCGCATTGCCTTGACCGTCAGCGATCACTTGCACTTCAACGTGACGTGGGTTTTCTAGGAATTTCTCCATGTACACCATATCGTTGTTGAAGGCGGCTTTCGCTTCCGCACGCGTCATCTGGATAGATTTGGTCAATTCTGCTTCGTTACGTACGACACGCATACCGCGACCACCGCCGCCGCCAGAGGCTTTGATGATAACAGGGTAGCCGATGCGTTTGGCGTGCGCTTTGTTTTTCGCTTCGTCGTTATCCAGTGGACCGTCTGAACCCGGAACACAAGGTACGCCCGCTTTTTTCATCGCGTTGATGGCGGAGACTTTGTCACCCATCAAGCGGATGGTTTCGGCGCGAGGGCCGACAAAAATGAAGCCGCTGCGCTCGACTTGCTCAGCAAAGTCCGCGTTTTCAGACAAAAAGCCGTAACCCGGGTGGATAGCTACTGCGCCCGTCACTTCCGCCGCAGAGATAATGCGTGGAATGTTCAGGTAACTGTCGATGCTTTTGGCAGGACCGATACAGATAGACTCATCCGCCAGCAGTACGTGTTTTAAGTCGCGGTCAGCCGTGGAGTGCACGGCAACCGTTTTAATGCCTAATTCTTTACAAGCGCGAAGAATACGAAGCGCAATTTCGCCTCGGTTCGCGATGACAACTTTATCTAACATAAAGGTGGCCTCGATTATTCGATAACAACAAGCGGTTGGTCGAATTCAACGGTCTGACCATCTTCAACAAGAATCGCGGTCACAACGCCAGATTTGTCGGCTTCGATCTGGTTCATCATTTTCATCGCTTCAACGATACATAGGGTATCGCCAACAGAAACGCTTTGACCCACTTCGATAAACGCTTTGGCATCTGGGCTTGGTGAACGGTAGAAAGTGCCTACCATTGGAGAAAGCACTTTATGGCCTGCTGGCACTTTTGCGGCTGCTGGTGCTTCTGCTACCGCGGCTGCTTGAGCTACCGGTGCTGGTGCAGCCACTGGTGCTGGTGCGGCTGCGTAGTGCACTTGAGGTGCTGGAGCTGGTTGGCCATAACGACTGATGCGTACTGACTCTTCACCTTCAGAAATTTCCAGTTCTGCGATGCCAGACTCTTCAACTAACTCGATAAGCTTCTTGATTTTGCGGATATCCATGTTTCTTTCTCTTTTATCTTGTGAATAAGACAGCCCGAATGGGCCGCAGAGTGTCTTTATTGCTTGGCCTGCAATGCTCGGATTGCAGCAGACAAAGCGAATTCGTAACCTTGGGCACCTAAACCGCAAATCACCCCTTGTGCTTTATCAGACAAGTAAGAGTGATGACGGAAGGGCTCGCGTGCATGAACGTTGGACAAATGCACTTCAATAAAAGGAATCGCCACCCCAAGCAGTGCATCGCGTAACGCCACACTGGTATGAGTAAAGGCCGCCGGATTGATAATGATGAAATCCACTTTGCCGAAGGCTTGGTGAATGGCTTCAATCAACTCATATTCGCGGTTAGATTGCAGATGTTCTAACTCAATGTCTGCTTTTTGCGCTTGGTCGCGCAATGTTGCTACGATCTGTTCTAAGGTTTGTGAGCCGTAGTGGGTAGGTTCACGCAAACCTAATAAATTGAGGTTTGGTCCGTTAAGAACAAGAATGCGAGATGTTGCAGTCATTGTGTAGTCATCTTCCTTTATTGTGTGGTGAATAAGCAGTTTCCCACAAATTTACTTATTCGACATAAAGTTTTTGTCAAAAGTTCGCGGATTTTATTAAATTGCCCACGATTATAGCCAATTCATAACAAATGGCAGCAATTTACTGGTCTAATCACCTAGTTTCGGGCGTGAAATGGGTAAGGAAGTGAACAAAATAGGGGGCTAGAGGGATTTGCCATCGCCTAATCGGCTTGAACAGGAAAGTTCAGCGCATGTTCCCAGAAGATAGGCGAGAGAAAACAAAAACTCCGGCCATGAGGTGCGCCGGAGTTTGAAATCGCAAGCAAAGGTGTATTCCCTTGTGACTTGAGGCTACAACGCCAAGCCACAGGGTTTGTTATTTAAGTTGGGCTTTTTCGGCAATCAGGCGGTCAACCACGCTTGGATCGGCCAGCGTTGAAGTATCCCCCAAGTTGCTGGTATCGCCGGTGGCAATTTTACGCAAAATACGGCGCATAATTTTACCTGAACGGGTTTTCGGTAGCGCATCGGTCCAGTGTAGGACATCCGGTGTCGCGATAGCGCCAATCTCTTTGCGTACCCAATCTTTCACTTCTTTATGCAGTTCAGCGCTCGGATACACCCCATCATTGAGTGTGATGTAAGCGTAAATCGCTTGGCCTTTGATATCGTGTGGAACACCGACCACGGCGGCTTCTGCAATCTTATTGAATGCCACCAGTGCGGATTCAATTTCTGCCGTTCCCATACGGTGACCCGAAACGTTGAGTACGTCATCGACACGGCCTGTGATCCAGTAGTAACCGTCTTCATCGCGACGCGCGCCGTCACCGGTAAAGTACATGCCTTTAAAGGTAGAGAAGTAGGTTTGTTCAAAGCGGTCGTGATCACCATACACAGTGCGCATTTGACCCGGCCATGAATCGAGCAGCACCAAGTTGCCTTCAGTTGCGCCTTCCACAATTTCGCCCATGTTATCGACTAACGCTGGCTGCACACCAAAGAAGGGGCGTGTGGCCGAACCCGGTTTCAACGCCGTTGCACCCGGCAGTGGTGTGATCAAGATACCGCCGGTTTCGGTTTGCCACCAAGTATCGACAATCGGTGATTTTTCGTTACCGATCGTGCGGTAGTACCACTCCCACGCTTCTGGGTTAATCGGTTCACCCACAGAGCCCATGATACGCAAGCTGTCACGGTTAGTGCCTTTAATCGCTTCATCACCTTTGGCCATCAGCGCACGGATCGCCGTTGGCGCAGTGTAAAGGATATTGACCTTATGCTTGTCTACCACCTCGCTCATGCGTGCGGTGGTGGGGTAGTTTGGCACGCCTTCAAACAGAATGGTTCTTGCGCCATTCGCCAATGGGCCATACACCAGATAGGAGTGACCCGTTATCCAACCCACATCAGCGGTACACCAGAACACTTCATTGGGCTGATAGTCGAATACATATTTGAAGGTCATAGTCGCATAAACCAAATAACCGCCAGTGGTGTGCAATACGCCTTTCGGTTTACCGGTTGAGCCAGAGGTGTAGAGGATAAACAGCGGATCTTCGGCTTTCATCTCTTCTGGTGGACAATTATCGGAGGCTTTTGCGGTTGCTTCATGCCACCAAATGTCACGGTGTTCATGCCAAGCGACATTGCCACCAGTACGCTTAAGAACCATCACTTTACTGATGTTTTTGACTTCTGGATTGCACAGTGCTTCATCGACGTTTTTCTTTAGGGGGACGGCGCGGCCGCCGCGAACACCTTCGTCGGCAGTGATCACTAATTTGGCGTTCGAGTCGATAATGCGTCCAGCCAGTGCTTCTGGCGAGAAGCCACCAAAGACGATAGTGTGCACTGCGCCAATACGGGTACAAGCCAACATAGCAACCGCCGCTTCTGGCACCATAGGCATGTAGATACAGACGACATCACCCTTGCGTACGCCTTGCTCTTTCAGCGCATTGGCAAAACGGCACACTTCTTGGTGCAGTTGCTTATACGTCAGAGTTTTGTCTTGAGTTGGGTCGTCGCCTTCCCAAATGATCGCGACTTGGTCGCCACGGGTCGCCAAATGGCGATCAATACAGTTGGCAGAAACGTTTAACGTGCCATCTTCAAACCAGCGGATATCGATGTGCCCTGGGTCAAAAGAGGTGTGTTTCACCTTGGTGAAAGGTTTAATCCAGTCGACGATTTTGCCGTGTTCGCTCCAAAAGCCTTCCGGATCTTTGATGGACTGTTGATACATCGCCAGATAGGTGTCGTTATCGGCATGCGTATGCGCTTTGATGTTCTGTTTGACCGGATAAATATGGGCTTCACTCATTACGGGTTCTCCTTGTGAATTCGGCAAATTTCCTGAAAGGGCGCGTTTCAAACACGAGAGGAGGAAATTCGTTTCGTTTATAACTCTCAGTCAGAGCAGGGATTTCTACAATTAGACTTTAGGATGAAAGCCTGATGGGATATGTGTGCAAGACGAATAAGCGGCAAACAAGCGGGAGAGATCTCGCCGCCAACATTCGGCGTTACACACCCGGTGCAATAAATTGTGGCAGATCGCCTTTGGTTAAACGCACAAACACCAAAGCGGCGGCAATCGCATCTTGCAGCGCATCATGTTTATCCTGCAGTGGCAGATCCAGATGGCGGCAGATCGCCTCTAAACTGAGATCGAAATAGGCATTGGGCAGGTGTTTTTCCAGTTTATCGTGATAGATCTGGCTCACCTCAATCAGTCGGTTGGGGAGTGGAAACCCGAGATGTTTACGACAGGCGATATCCAAAATCGTCTTATCGTAACGAATGTGGTAGCCGACCAAGGGACGATTGCCAATAAACTCAATCAGTTGGAGAAGCGCCTCTTTTTCGCTCAGACCATCGTGCAGATCTTGGTGGCGGATACGGTGAATCCGCACTGAACCCGAGTCGAGCGATTGTGGCGCGCACAGGCGCACCTCAAAGGGTTGGCTGGTGATAATGCGGTTATCAACGATCTTGGTTGCGGCGATGGTCACTAACTCAGCGCGTTTAGGATCTAAGCTGGTGGTTTCACAGTCGAGCGAGACGTACTCGTGATGGCGCGCGGTTTCAAACAGCCGTTGATAGGGAGAACCTTTGAGTTTCGCGTGCCAATAACGGCGTAATAACCAGTTCATCAGTCACCTCAATCGCGAATTTGATAGTGATAACCGAGCCACTGCTTAAATTTTTTCACCACATGCAGGCTATGGCGCAATAAATCGCGTTCAGTACGGTCGAGTTGTTTGAAGTCGAGTTGGTTGGTGCTGTGCTGATTGCCAAGCTGCTGGGCAAGGCGCAGTTTTAAAAACAGCTTAAAGGCTTCACTTAAGTTATCGCCAGTCTCTTGTTCTAAAACCCGTTTTTTGACTAAAGCTTCAATCCGATCAAAGGTGTTATTGGCATCAATTGCGTGCTCCAAACTTAAGGCGCGCACGCCGTGTACGATAGGGAAAATCCCCCCTTGCTTGATATCAATCCCTTGCTTGCTGCTTTTCACGTTACCAAACAGGGTCAGCGGTACCGAAAAATTGAGTGCTGGGCGAGTAAATTCCGCCAAGATGAGCTCTTGATCGGCCATCAAGTGCTGCAAATGCGCTTTCACAGGCGCAAGCAGCGCACGATTTCCTGCCACCGCATGCGCGTCAGCAAAAATGGCAATATCCATCACTTGTTCGGGGCGCGCGGCTTTTACCCAATCAGTCAGAGTGCGTTTCCACTCGCTCTGGCTGCGCACCCATTTCGGGTTATTGACCATCACTTTGCCGGGACACAGGGGATAGCCGAGCTGCAGCAGGGTATGGGTGAGCATCTCCATGATGGGCTGGCACTGGTGCCATTCCAAACCATCTTGAATGATGAGCGCGTTGTCTTGATCGGTTTTGAGGATCTGCTCGCCACGTCCTTCCGAGCCGAGCACTACTAAGCAGCACTGATCGTGCAACGCTGGAGGAACCACTAATTCAAAGGCTTTCTCGATGATCTGTTCATTGACTGCGGCAATCAGCTCCATCACAAAACGGGTACGAACCCCTCGTGACATCAGGCTTTCGACCAGTTCGCGCTGTTTGTTGGCAGCGAGTGCCAGCTCATCAATCGAGGCTGCACGCGCAATCGCCAGTGTCAAAACATGAGAGTGAGTAGAGAAGGCGCTCAGTATTTGAATCAGCGACAGCAAACCCACAGCCTGATTGCCATGGCACACCATGACTCGCTTGATGCGTTGGCGCGTCATCATCACCATGGCATTGAACAAGAAGTCACCTTCGTCCACGTGCAATACCGGAAAAGTGGCAATCTCGCCGACGGGCGTATCCAAAGGGCGGCCTTCAAGCATCACTGCATGCAGCATATTGGTTCGCGTTACAATCGCATAAGGGTGAGCGTGGTTGTGCGCCAATCTTGGATCGCTGGGATGCAGTGCGACTAAAGCCGCATCAATCCCGCGCTCTTTGAGTTGTTGTGTGACGCTGTGGATCGGCTGCTCCGGCGACAGAATAAAAGGCGGGTGATAAATGGAACGGTCGACTTTGGTCAGAATGAATTCGGCAATGTTTTTCTGCTGAGCCGCGGCTTCAATCAACTCTTGCCGTTTGGCGAGGTTATTATCGAAATAGGCAGCGAACTCGCCATTTTGCTCGTACAGCTGCAAAAAAATCGATTTGGGCAGCAAGTAGGAGAGGGTGTCTTCGAGCGCCATATATTGATGTTTGCTCAGTTCTTCAAACATGGCGCGTACATCAAACAGATCATCATTGGCGTAGTGTGCAAAAACCTCTTTGCCGTCGGGGCTGCGTTCCTCAACCGTGCCTTTGATCAGAATATGCAGATGAGTCACAGGGTGCTGAGCATCAATCAACACATCGCGCTGGCGGAAATAGGCGACATCCAAAGCACTGCGCAATTGATGTTGCTGCTCAGCCGTCAGTCGATTAAACGGTGGTGACTGCATATTGAATTTATCAGGCATGAGGTGGCACTCATCATCGGGACAGGTTCACTAAGTGTGACAAATTTCCCCTGCCCCTCCAGACGACTTTGGTCTAATGCAGGCAACAAAGGCTTTTCTAAGCTGCGATGATCCGCCGATTGGCACCAGTAACTTGACGCTGAATCTGTTGATATAAGCAATCGGGAAACGATGAGTTGCGTAATCTTCCCTTTTTTAGACGCGAATCCACATGCATAATGTGCGCGCTTTAAACCTCCCTTTTTGATTAGGAACGATCATGTTTACCCCCACTCCCTATGGTTGGATTTCGCAATATTTCATCGGTTTTTTCTTTGCTTACGGCGTGTATTTGCCATTTTGGTCACTCTGGTTTGAAGACCAAGGCGTTTCAGCGACCGACATAGGTGTCTTGGTTGGGATAGGTTTTGCGACGCGCTGTGTAGCGAATTTGGTGCTGACGCCGCGTTTACACCGTGTTGAGCAACTGATGCCCGCGCTGCGTTGGCTCAGTTTCGCGGCAATGCTGTTTGTCGGTTTTCACTTTTTTACGGGCGGCAGTTTTTGGCTGATGGCGCTGGCCACTGTGCTGTTTAACTTATGCTGTGGCCCTGTGGTGCCGATTTCTGATGCCATGGCCAACTACTACGCCAAGCTGAAAATGCTCGACTATGGGCGTACTCGTTTGTGGGGGTCGATCGCGTTTATTGCCGGATCGACTGTGGTCGGATTCTTGGTCGCCAAGTGGGGCAGCTCGATGATTTTGTACACGGCGCTGGTGGGTGTCGCCGTCTCTTGGCTGTTGAGTTTGCGCCAAATTACACCGATGCCAGTCACTGAGCACGAGGCTCATGCGGTGCGCCCGAAGCTGAAGGAGCTTCTTACCGAGTGGCCTGTGGTGAAATTTCTGCTGCTGGTGGCCTTAATCCAAGGTAGTCATGCGGCGTATTACAGTTTCGGCTCGATTTATTGGAAACAAGCGGGTCACTCAGAAGACATCATCGGCTACTTATGGAGCTTAGGTGTGGTCGCGGAAGTCTTGGTGTTTGCTTTCAGTAAGCGCTGGTTCGCGGGCTGGAGTTTGCGCACACTATTCTTCGTAGCGTCGTTGGGGGTTATTGCACGTTGGGGTTTAACCGCCTCCACGACCACCATCCTGGCCTTAGTGGCGATTCAACTGCTGCATGGGGTCACGTTTGCTATCGCGCACATCGCGGCGATTCAGTACATCCAGCATGCGCCGCAAAATAAAATGGTGGCACTGCAAGCTCTGTATAACGCGATTCCACTCGGCGCGGTGATTGCGGCGGTGACCACTCTCAGTGGTTGGGGCTATGAGCATTGGGGCGCAGCCGTATTCTGGGCGATGGCCGCAATGGGCGGATTGGCATTATTGATCCGCGTTGATACTCCGCCTTCAACGGTACAAGATGGCAATGCACTGAAAGCGGAGCCTGAAGCACAGAATTAAGTCGTGCTGATTGAGTTCAAAAAACAACCTCGTTTTAATAGAAGCCTCTCAATCGAGAGGCTTTTTTCATTTCGCAACAGCAAGGATGTCTGATGCAAGGTTGGTTGGTAATTCCCGTTTCGCTCGCGTATCTCGGCGTGCTGTTTTTGATTGCGTGGTATGGTGACAGGCAAACTCGTTGGCTCGCCAATTGGCGGCCGTGGATCTATAGCTTGTCGATTGCGGTTTACTGTACCTCGTGGACGTTTTACGGCACAGTCGGGCAGGCGAGTGTCAATCCTTGGTCGTTTCTGCCTATCTATATCGCCCCAATCTTGATGTTTGTGTTTGGTTGGCGCGTTTTAGCGCGGCTGATTTTGATTGCTAAACGTGAGCACATTACTTCGCTTGCCGATTTTATTGCCGCCCGTTATGGCAAGTCGCAGGGTTTGGCCGTAGCGGTGACGGTGATCGCGGTCTTGGGTATTTTGCCGTATATCGCGCTACAACTGCGCGGCATTACGATGGGATTGAATATTGTCGCTCCCGATTTAATGACAGTGTACGGCTATCAAGAATCGCATGTATCTTGGTTTGTGGTATTGGCACTGGCTCTGTTTACCATGTTGTTTGGCACTCGGCATATTGATAATACCGAGCATCACCGCGGTATGATGATGGCGATCGCGTTTGAATCGATCGTCAAATTGGTGGCCTTTCTCTGCGTTGGGGTATTTATCGCGTATCTGGCGTGGCGTACCGATGGATTAGAGCTTTCAACGATTGCGGCCAGCACCTACCAAGCCCCAAACTGGCCGACCTTATTGATTCATACCTTGCTGACCATGATTGCGATTGTGTGTCTGCCGCGCCAGTTTCATACCATGGTCGTTGAAAACGAGCGCCCGCAAGATCTGCACACCGCGCGCTGGCTCTTCCCCGTTTATCTTCTCTTAATGAGCCTGTTTGTGTTGCCGATTGCTTGGACGGGACAAGGTTTACTGCCGAACACTTCACCCGATACGTTTGTGATTAGCCTACCTGTGTTTGCTGGGGCTCACGATATAGCATTGCTGGCTTTTTTGGGCGGAACATCGGCAGCTTCGGGGATGGTGATTGTCTCGACCATTGCCCTTGCGATCATGGTATCCAATGATTTGGTGATGCCTTTATTGCTGCGCCGGATGCGCTTGTCGCAGCGCACTCATCGCCATTTTTCCGGTTTGTTGGTGGTGATCCGCCGCACCTTAATCCTACTTTTGCTGTTCGGTGCATGGGGTTTTTATCTGGTACTCGACAGTATTCCTTCGTTATCGGCGATTGGGTTTCTATCGTTTTCGGCGATTACCCAGTTTGCCCCTGCGATTTTTGGCGGTATGTACTGGCGAGAAGGCAATCGTAAAGGGGTTTATGTTGGTTTAGCGGTCGGTTTTACCCTGTGGCTTATCACCTTGATGAGTGCCACCGATATGCTGGCGGGCGATGCCAGCAATAACGTCTTGCTGTGGGTGATCACTCCGCCAGATTGGTTGGTGGCTCTAGGGTTAAAAAGTGCGGATTGGGGCATGCTACTGAGCGTGACCCTTAATACCTTGTGCTATATCGGTGTGTCTTTGGTGACGCGCGCCAGCTTAAGTGAGCGTTTGCAAGCCGCGGCGTTTGTCGGTACACCGCTGCCTGAAAACGAAAACATGAGCCTTTACCAAAGTCGCGTGACTGTGGGTGAGCTTGAAATGTTGGCCTCACGTTTTGTGGGGCGGACTCGGGTACGCAACGCCTTTGCTCAATACTGGAGTCAGCAGCGTGAAACCTTGCTACCGAATCAGCAAGCCTCTTCCGCCTTGATCCGCCATACCGAACGCGTACTGGCTGGGGTATTTGGTGCTTCGTCCGCTAAGTTGGTGCTCACCTCGGCGCTGCAAGGACGTAAAATGCAGCTTGAGGAAGTGGCGACCATAGTCGATGAGGCGTCTGAGCTGTACGATTTCAGCCGCGGCTTGTTGCAAGGGGCGATTGAACACATCGGCCAAGGTATTGCCGTGGTGGATAAACAGTTACGTTTAGTGGCATGGAACCAGCGCTATCTTGAGCTGTTTGAGTTTCCGCCGGGATTGATTCAAGTGGGACGGCCGATTGCGGATGTGATCCGCCATAACGCGCAGCAAGGTTTGTGTGGGCCGGGCGATCCAGAAGATCACGTACGGCGACGGGTCTACCACTTAGAGCAAGGGACAAGTCACACCTCCTCGCGAGTGCGGGCGGATGGGCGAGTGATTGAGGTGCAGGGGAACCCGATGCCCGGCGGTGGGTTTGTGATGAGCTTTACTGACATTACGGTGTTTAGAGAAGCGGAACAAAGCCTGAAAATGGCCAACGAAACGCTGGAAGAGCGTGTACTGCAGCGTACCTTGGAGCTAGAAAAGCTCAATAAACAGTTAGTCACCGCGACCCAGCGTTCGGAGCGCGAGTCGCAATCCAAATCGCGCTTTTTGGCGGCGGTCAGCCATGATTTGATGCAGCCATTGAATGCCGCACGCCTGTTTGCCTCATCCTTATCTGAAGTGGCTAAAGAGGCGGAGGTGCAGAAACTTGCCCATCATATTGAAAGTGCTTTGGGCGCGGCGGAGGATTTGATCAGCGATTTGCTGGATATTTCGCGTTTGGAGTCCGGCAAAATCGATCTGCATCCGCACAGTTTTGCGATTATGGACGTATTGTCGAATCTCAATGCCGAGTTCAGTGCCCTCGCCGCTAAACAAGGTGTGCAATTTAGCCTAGTGCCATCATCACTTTGGGTGCATTCAGATCCCAAATTGCTGCGCCGAGTAATCCAAAATTTCCTGACTAATGCGTTTCGTTATAACCCGAACGGCAAAGTGATTCTCGGGGTGCGCCGAGTCGCCACCGGGCAAGTGCGTATTGATGTGTGGGATAACGGGATTGGTATTGAGCAAGATAAGCAGCAGGAAATTTTTGAGGAGTTTAACCGCGGTGGGCAGGTACGCTCCGACCAAGGTCTAGGGCTTGGGCTGGCGATTTCGAAAGGGATTGCCCATGTACTGGGTCATCACATTTCGATGCGCTCTTGGCCGGGGCAGGGCAGTGTTTTCTCGATTACTTTAGATCGCGCTCAACCCATGCCGTCGTCACTCACTCAGACGGTTGCGATGGTCAATGAGAAAGGTTCAGAGCTGCAACATCTGCGTGTGCTGTGTGTCGATAACGAGCCAGATATTTTGGTTGGGATGCGTGATTTGCTGGAGCGTTGGGGGTGTGAAGTCAAAACCGCGACCGATATTCATGGCAGCCTCAAAGCCTTGGAAGGTCAATGGATCCCCGATGTGATTTTGTCTGATTACCGCTTGGATAACGGACGGACAGGGCTTGAAGTGCTGCAGCAGTGCCGCTTGCGTTTGGGGGATTGTTTCGCTGGCGTGATCATCAGTGCCGATCGCAATCCCGATATTTTGGATGGGATCGAATCAAGCGGTTTTCGCTTTATGGCTAAACCGATTAAGCCCCTCAAACTGAGAGCCTTACTGAATAGTCTGTCTTGAGCCGATGGTCTGTTTAAAACAACCGTCTATACGCAGCCTACTTGCAACTTCAAGTCGTTTGGGAATATTGAAGGTACAGTAAGCATTAAGCCCTCAGATGAGGGCTTAATGCTTATGAGTGCTTAGTGGCATTCAATCGACAGAGGCCAACCAATATCGGTTTGACGGTTGGCTTCTAACTCTAACTCTGTACGAGTCAGTGGATTTTTTGCCAGCCATTCACCGTCAAGCGTGAGCGTCAGCTTGTCCTCTTGTGCGCTCAATTCTACCATCGGCTCTAACGCCGGGCTGCGTCGATGGCTTAAGAGGACAGCAAGACGCAGCAAACGCAGTACGCGTTTACCACTGGTGCCTGACAGTGCATATTGTTCAGGTAACGAAGTTAACTGTTCGCGATAGCGACGTACGATTTCACCTAAATAATGTTTTTGGGCGCGGGTATAACCGGGCAGATCAAGATGTTGGAGTAGGTAAGCGCTGTGCTCCCCCCCTTTTTTGAAATCGATGGTGAGACCAATTTCATGCAACTTAGCTGCCGTACGCAGCAACATCTCTGCTTGTGGTTCATTGATCCACGCTTCACCGCCACATTGCGCGAGCAGTTTACTGGCGAGAGTGGCGACTTGATCACCATAAGCGCTATCGATCTGATAACGGGTTTGTACACAGCGAATGGTGCGCGCTCGAATATCTTCTTGGCGTAGGTCTTGAACCATCTCATAGACGAGACCTTCACGCAGGGCACCGCCCGCCAGTGTCATCGCTTCGATGTTCAGTGATTCAAAAATCGCAATCAGAATCGATAGGCCACTTGGGAAAACCAGAGCACGTTCCAGCGTTAACCCTTCGATATCTAGCTCTTCGAGATGATCGGCCAGCATGGCTTGCTTCTGTAAACGCTTGAGTTTGGTCAGCGTAATGACTTCATCCATGCCTTGCGCCAGCATGATCTCTTGCAGTGCTTGTACCGTACCACTGGCTCCAACACACACATTCCAGCCAAGCTCAGTGTATTGAGTGAGGATCGGATCCAGCATCTGTTTGGCGGCTAAAATGGCGTTATTAAAGTTGGTGGCCGTCAGCTGACGATCTTTGAAATGGCGCTCTAACCAAGTCACACAGCCCATTTTCAAGCTGGTGAGGGCTTTGGCTTCAAAACCTTCACCGATAATCAGCTCGGTACTCGCACCACCAATATCCACTACCAAGCGACGCCCTAACCCCCCCGAAGTGTGCGCGACTCCTTTATAGATAGTGGCCGCTTCTTCTTCACCGGAAATAACGTCGATCGGATGGCCTAAAATCTGGTTCGCTTTAGCGATAAATTCAACGGCATTGGTGGCGGTACGCAGGGTTGCGGTCCCTACAATTCGGATATTCTCTGCGGGAATATCTTGCAGTCGCTCGGCAAAAAGGCTGAGACAATCCCACCCTCTTTGCATCGCATCTAAGCTCAAGGCGTTGTGTTCATCTAGACCTGCTGCCAGACGCACCTTACGTTTGATTTTTGCCATTGTCTGCACACTGCCATCGATATGACGCACGACCAACATGTGAAAACTGTTGGAACCTAAATCAATGGCAGCATACAAGGGTGAAGAAACGGCTTGGCTCATAGCGAAATCAGGCTTCCTTTTTCGGGCGTGGTGCGCGTGGGCGGCGTTGCTGAGGTTTGCGATTGCCACCATTATTGCTATTGCGAGAACCTGCGGTATTGGTGCGGCGCTGTTGTGGCGACGAACGTAGGCTCAGAGGCGCAGGTAAGTCCGTCAGCAGAGCTGAAGGATCGTAGTCTGAGGTTGGAATCGCATGCTCAATGTAGCTTTCGATCGCCGGCAAATTAATCGCGTACTCTTCACACGCAAAGCTTATCGAGTGGCCACTTGCGCCCGCGCGACCCGTACGGCCAATACGGTGTACATAGTCTTCACAATCGTCAGGCAAATCGTAGTTAAACACGTGGGTCACTTGAGGAATGTGCAAGCCGCGTGCCGCAACGTCGGTCGCAACCAGAATGTCCACATCACCTTGGGTGAACTGCTCTAAAATACGCTCACGTTTCTTCTGCGGTACATCACCAGTCAGTAGGCCAACACGGTGGTTATCGGCCGCCAAATGTGCCCAAATCTGTTCACAGCGGTGTTTAGTGTTAGCAAAAATGATTGCGCGATCTGGCCACTCTTCTTCGATAAGAGTCTGTAGCAGCGCCATCTTGTGTTCGTTCGATGGGTAGAACAGCTCTTCCTGAATGCGATGACCGGTTTTTTGCTCAGGCTCTACCACCACATGTTCAGGGTTGTTCATGTGTTCAAAAGCCAGCTCTTGCACGCGGTAAGAGAGGGTGGCAGAGAACAGCATGTTGAGACGATCTTTGGGCTCAGGCATACGGCGGAACAAGAAGCGAATGTCTTTAATAAAGCCGAGATCAAACATGCGATCTGCTTCATCCAGTACCACTGCTTGAATGTGATTGAGGTTGAATACACGCTGTTTGTAGAAATCGATAATGCGTCCGGTGGTCCCGATCAGAATATCGACGCCACTTTGCAATTTTGCGAGTTGCTTATCATAGCTTTCGCCACCATAAGCCAAAGCCGCTTTCAGACCGGTTGAGGCCAACAAAGGCTCGGCATCATTAAAGATCTGAATTGCCAGTTCACGAGTCGGGGCCATAATAATGGCGCGTGGCTGAGTTTCTGCTCGGCCTTCAGCGGCTGGTGTGGTCAATAAATGGTTGAAGGTAGCAGTAAGAAACGCGAGCGTTTTACCAGTCCCTGTTTGGGCCTGGCCTGCGATGTCTTGGCCGGAGAGCAGTACCGGCAACGCCAATGCTTGGATAGGGGTACAGTAAACAAACCCCTTTTTTTCCAGTCCATCAATAACTTGTGGCTGTAAACCAAAGTCGGCGAACTTATGCTCTGTGATATGCGTCTTTTTCATGGCTATAGAATATCAGCTTACGCTTGCAATACGGAAGTAAATACATTCCAATAGAGCATCTATTTACTGGTTGAGTTATCACCAGTGCAGAAAATCACATTGGAGTGAAAGATGAGTGACAAAATTTTGCAGCTGACCGATGACGGTTTCGAGAACGATGTAATCAAAGCTGCAGGCCCGGTTCTGGTTGACTTTTGGGCGGAGTGGTGTGGTCCTTGTAAGATGATTGCCCCGATCCTAGATGAAGTGGCTGACGAATACGCAGGCAAACTCACTATCGGTAAACTGAATATTGACCATAACGCGGGAACGCCACCTAAGTTTGGTATCCGCGGCATCCCAACACTGCTGCTGTTTAAAGATGGCAGTGTGGTAGCGACTAAAGTTGGTGCGCTATCAAAGACTCAACTGAAAGAGTTCCTAGACGCGAACCTGTAATGAGTCAGACCGCCAAGCCGTACATAGCAATATGTACGGTTTTGTTTTTGGCAAAAAACAATTTCTAGACTAGGCTAATATTTAGTGCTAGTTTATCGCACGTTAATTAAACAGTTGTTCACTTCTTGGTCAATCCTTAGACCATATCCATCTTAACTTAACAACGATCCTTTTTGACTAACTAAGTATCCACCACAATGAATCTAACAGAACTGAAGAACACCCCTGTGTCTGATCTGGTTAAGCTTGGCGAAAGTCTGGGCCTTGAAAACCTGGCACGCCTACGCAAACAAGACATTATTTTCGCAATCCTCAAAGCACACGCAAAAAGTGGTGAAGACATTTTTGGCGATGGGGTTCTGGAAATTCTTCAAGACGGTTTTGGTTTCTTACGTAGTGCAGACAGTTCATACCTTGCTGGCCCTGACGACATCTATGTGTCACCTAGCCAAATTCGTCGCTTTAACCTACGTACAGGCGACTCAATTGCCGGGAAAATTCGTCCGCCGAAAGAGGGTGAACGTTACTTTGCATTGCTCAAAGTGAACACTGTAAACGATGACCGTCCAGACAACGCCCGCAACAAAATCCTTTTCGAGAACTTAACTCCTCTACACGCCAATGAACGTATGGTGATGGAACGTGGCAATGGCTCCACAGAAGACATCACGGCGCGTGTTCTCGATTTGGCAGCACCGATTGGTAAAGGTCAACGTGGTTTGATCGTTGCTCCGCCAAAAGCGGGTAAAACCATGCTGCTACAAAACATCGCTCAAAGCATCGCCAGCAATCACCCTGAGTGTGTGCTGATGGTACTGCTGATTGACGAGCGTCCAGAAGAAGTGACTGAGATGCAGCGCCTAGTAAAAGGTGAAGTGGTTGCTTCAACCTTTGATGAGCCAGCATCGCGCCACGTACAAGTGGCAGAAATGGTGATTGAAAAAGCCAAACGTCTGGTTGAACATAAGAAAGACGTGGTGATCCTACTGGATTCAATTACTCGTCTAGCGCGTGCCTACAACACTGTGGTTCCTGCATCAGGTAAAGTACTGACCGGTGGTGTGGATGCGAACGCATTGCATCGTCCTAAGCGTTTCTTTGGGGCTGCACGTAATGTAGAAGAAGGCGGTAGCTTGACCATTATCGCTACTGCGCTGGTTGATACCGGTTCTAAGATGGATGAAGTGATTTACGAAGAGTTCAAAGGTACAGGTAACATGGAACTGCACTTGAACCGTAAGATTGCTGAAAAACGTGTTTTCCCAGCTATCGACTTCAACCGTTCAGGTACGCGTCGTGAAGAGTTACTGACTAAGACCGATGAGCTACAAAAGATGTGGATTCTACGTAAGATCGTTCACCCAATGGGCGAAACCGATGCGATGGAATTCCTAATTGATAAGTTAGCCATGACCAAAACCAACGATGAGTTCTTTGACGCGATGCGTCGACAGTAATTGAACGTTATCTCAAACACCACCCTTGCGGTGGTGTTTTTGTTTGCGTTCTAGACCAGTGGTGTCCACACTGATGTAGAACGAACAAGGAGGAGTATATGCAACAAGGATGGTTGTGCCTCGTTCTTCTCTTTTTGTTAGGTTTGCCGCCTTACGCGCTTGGTGGTGATATCACGGCAACAGAGCGTGAGCTTTGGCTTGCGGAGCCACAGACCCAACAGAAAGCCGAAGAGCTTTATCTGCTCGCACTGCACAATGAAGTAGATCGCTTACAGTTCAATTTGCAGCGTATCAGTTATCCCGCACAAGAAGTCGTGCGTTTTCTTCTATTGCAAAAATTTGAACAAGGCCAGCTGATCTTGACGGAGGAGCTTGCCGTATTCATTGCTGTTCAAAAATCACAGACACCCAATTATTTGATTGCTGAACGGGGCGACGGTTATGAGTTCTCTGTCCCCGCTTTTGATTATGCCGCTATCGCCCATCGACTGTTAAAACAAGCACAGCAGCAACAAGATATCGTGATGTTTGTGTTACAAGCAGAAAATGGCGAACTCAATCTGCGTGAGTGGCTTTCTGGTTCTTCGGCTCAATCAGTAGATGTTCGTCAGCGCTTATTACTCACAGAGTTGCATCGTTTATCACCGCAAGCCATGGAGCGTTTGATTGCCCAAATCACCACTGAGCAGGTGACGAGTTGGCTGCCCTCTGCAACGGTGATGGTGCAATTTGCGCAGCGTAGTCAAAGCCATACCTTGTATCAAAGGCTTTGGTTAATGAAGGCTAATGATGAAATTAGGCAAGAGGTTGCTCGTTTAGGGGCGCAAGCCGATGGTTTTGCTAAGCAGCAATTAATGCTTGCTGTCGAAAATCCTAGCCTTAAGCAAGAGGCACTGCAAGCATTGATTGAAATACGCCCTATGTCGATGGAGGTTGAGCAATTCTTAATTGAGAAACTAGGACAAAGTGAAAATGCCTCTCAGGTTGCGAGTATGCTTGCTCAATCGGGTTATCAAGGATGGTTGCATGAGTTAGTCAGCTCGAATCGCGCGGTGAAACAGCAAGCGATTTTAGCGGTACTGAATCCATAACCAACAAATGTAAGAAAATGGCGCAGAACAATCTTGAGGTTTGTTATACTGCCGCTATCGCTGTCAACGAGTAGTAGACCTATGAATTTTAAGGACTTACGGGATTTTCTTGACTATTTAGAGCAACGTGGTGAGCTAAAACGTATTACCCATCCGATTGATCCGCATTATGAAATGACCGAGATCAGCGACCGGACGTTACGTGTTAAAGGCCCAGCGTTGTTGTTTGAAAATCCGCTAGGTTACGACTTTCCAGTGCTAACCAATTTGTTTGGTACGCCAGAACGCGTTGCTATGGGCATGGGGCGACAGCAGGTTCAAGAGCTGCGTGATGTCGGTCAGTGGTTGGCTTATCTTAAAGAGCCAGAACCGCCTCGTGGTTTAAAAGAGCTGATTGAAAAGCTGCCCGTTTTTAAACAAGTGCTCAATATGCCAGTTAAGCGCTTGCGTCGTGCTCCTTGCCAAGAAATCGTGTGGCAGGGTGATGAGGTTGATCTCGATAAAATCCCTGTGATGAGCTGCTGGCCGGACGATGTTGCGCCACTTTTAACTTGGGGTTTAACCATTACGCGTGGCCCACATAAAAAGCGCCAAAACCTTGGGATCTATCGTCAGCAAAAAATCGCCCGTAATAAAGTCATCATGCGTTGGTTAGCCCATCGCGGAGGGGCATTAGACTTGCGGGATTGGATGGAAAAACATCCCGGAGAGCCTTTTCCTGTCAGCGTGGCGTTTGGTGCCGATCCGGCGACCATTCTCGGTGCAGTAACACCCGTCCCAGATACCTTATCTGAATACGCGTTTGCTGGACTGTTGCGTGGCAGTCGTACTGAAGTGGTCAAGTCGATCAGTAACGATCTGGAAGTTCCGGCGAGTGCTGAAATCGTGCTCGAGGGCTATATCGATCCTAACGAATTTGCAGATGAAGGTCCCTATGGCGATCACACGGGGTATTACAACGAGGTTGAGCGCCATCATGTGTTCACTGTCACTCATGTGACCATGCGTAATAAGCCGATTTATCACAGCACCTATACAGGGCGTCCGCCCGATGAACCCGCCGTGCTTGGTGTGGCGCTTAACGAAGTCTTCGTACCTATCTTACAAAAGCAGTTTCCTGAAATTGCCGATTTTTATCTGCCGCCAGAAGGCTGCTCGTATCGCATGGCGATAGTGACACTTAAGAAACAGTATCCGGGACACGCTAAGCGGGTGATGCTGGGTGTGTGGTCATTCCTACGTCAATTTATGTACACCAAGTTTGTGATTGTGTGTGATGAACAAGTGAATGCGCGCGATTGGCCACAAGTGATTGCCGCTATGGTCAATCACATGTCGCCTCTGCGCGATACTCTATTTATTGAGCATACGCCGATTGACTCGCTGGATTTTGCTTCACCAGTGGTGGGTTTAGGCTCAAAAATCGGTTTGGATGCTACCGTCAAATGGCCTGCAGAGCTGGCGGTTTCTAATTCTGACCAGAGTGACAAGACAACGGAACTTTCACTGGAAGCGCTAAAAGCCTGCTTGAGTGATGAAGCGGATGTGTTGGATGTTGCATTACCGGAGGCGGCGAATGATAAGTTGGTTCTTCTACTTATTAATAAGCAGGAAGCTGGGCAGGCACAGCAACTGTTACAGCGTGTAGTCGATAAACTCAATGGTGACTCGCCGCTTAAGTTTGTGATCTTGTGCGATGATGACGTGAATATCCATGACTGGAATGATGTGATCTGGGCAATGACCACACGCATGGATCCGGCACGTGATAGCTTACGAATCGTTGGCCAAGATTTGATCTGCTTTGATGCAACCAATAAACTGCCTGACGAAGTCGAACGTGAATGGGGTACTCCGATCCGAAAAGATCCTAAGCTAGTCGCGAAAATCGATTCGTTATGGGATGAGTTAGGCATTGTATGACCTATACCGTCCGCATCGTGCCTAATGATAGACAATTTATAATTCACTCAGGTGAAACGGTGCTTGATGCTGCGCTCAACCAGCAAATAGCCTTTCCCCACCGCTGCCGAATCGGCGCCTGTGCCGCTTGCTTATGTAAGTTGGTTGAAGGTGAGGTGGAGTATGAACTCGAACCGTTATTGACCGAACAAGAAAAAGCGACAGGGTGGATATTTGCCTGCCAAGCCTGCGCAATTACTGATTTAGTGCTGACTTTTGAAGAGTAAGCCAGAGGAAGTTCAATGATAATTCAATGCCAAGTTAAGTCTGTGCAGCCGCTGGCGACGCATACTTACCAAATCCTATTACAACCCGAGCACGCGGTGGCTTACCAAGCCGGGCAGTATTTAATGGTGGTGATGGGCGAAAAAGATAAGCGACCATTCTCACTTGCTAGTAGTCCTTGCCGTAGCAATGGCGAGCTCGAACTGCATATTGGTGCGGCGGATCACAGCGCCTTTGCCCACCAAGTCGTGGAAAAATTTCAGCAAGCCCATCTTAATCAGACATGGGTTGAAGTGGATGTGCCACATGGCAATGCCGCATTACAAGAGAGTGAGCGACCTCTACTCTTAATCGCTGGCGGGACCGGCTTTAGCTATGTGCGTTCCATCTTAGATCATTGCCTCTCGCAAGGTAAAACTCAGCCTATCTACCTGTATTGGGGCGCGCGTGATGCAGCTCAGCTGTACGCACTGAATGAGTTGCGAGAGCTGGCCAAGCAACATGCTCATTTGCAGGTTGTTCCAGTGGTCGAGCAAGCACAAGATGGCTGGACTGGAAAAGTTGGCAATGTACTGCAAGCGATTAACAACGACTTTGCAAGTTTAGAAGCATTTGACATCTATATAGCAGGTCGCTTTGAGATGGCTGGAGCCGCACGTGAGCAATTTACTCAAAACAAACAAGCTCGACGCGATCGAATGTTTGCCGATGCTTACGCCTTTATTTAACGCGCAGCTATAAACAAGACACAAGACAAAGCCCAACGCTAAATCGTTGGGCTTTTTTATGACTTTTTCTTTATAGATAGACTAGAACAAAAGCTTAAAAAGAATAACTCTGTGGATAAGTTGTCATCAAGGTCTGAGTAAAGTTGGATAAATAAGCCATTGCGCGCAAATGCAGCGGTTAAGCGCTATTTCTATAAATTTTCTCAAAAAACACTTGCCAGTGTGAAGCGGATCTCTATAATGCGCCCTCGTTGACGCAGCAAGGGATCACAGCCAAATCGATGCCTCAACAGGCCAGAAAAGAAAATTGAAAAAAGTGTTTGACACGAAATCGATTCTCGCTAAAATGGCCGCCTCTTCTGAAGCAGACCGCCAAGAAGAACGCTCTTTAACAATGTAAACCAATCAATCTGTGTGGGCACTCGTTGATGATAATCAAAAAAGATTTATCAATGAACTGAGTGACCATTTGAATGAGCAATTATTCAGCACAGTCAATTCACTGTCGAAAGATAGTATCAGTATTCATTGAGCCGAAGCGAAAGCTTCACAAAACTTTTAATTGAAGAGTTTGATCATGGCTCAGATTGAACGCTGGCGGCAGGCCTAACACATGCAAGTCGAGCGGCAGCACAGAGGAACTTGTTCCTTGGGTGGCGAGCGGCGGACGGGTGAGTAATGCCTGGGAAATTGCCCGGTAGAGGGGGATAACCATTGGAAACGATGGCTAATACCGCATAACCTCGCAAGAGCAAAGCAGGGGACCTTCGGGCCTTGCGCTACCGGATATGCCCAGGTGGGATTAGCTAGTTGGTGAGGTAAGGGCTCACCAAGGCGACGATCCCTAGCTGGTCTGAGAGGATGATCAGCCACACTGGAACTGAGACACGGTCCAGACTCCTACGGGAGGCAGCAGTGGGGAATATTGCACAATGGGCGCAAGCCTGATGCAGCCATGCCGCGTGTATGAAGAAGGCCTTCGGGTTGTAAAGTACTTTCAGTAGGGAGGAAGGTGGTTAAGCTAATACCTTAATCATTTGACGTTACCTACAGAAGAAGCACCGGCTAACTCCGTGCCAGCAGCCGCGGTAATACGGAGGGTGCAAGCGTTAATCGGAATTACTGGGCGTAAAGCGCATGCAGGTGGTTTGTTAAGTCAGATGTGAAAGCCCTGGGCTCAACCTAGGAATCGCATTTGAAACTGACAAGCTAGAGTACTGTAGAGGGGGGTAGAATTTCAGGTGTAGCGGTGAAATGCGTAGAGATCTGAAGGAATACCGGTGGCGAAGGCGGCCCCCTGGACAGATACTGACACTCAGATGCGAAAGCGTGGGGAGCAAACAGGATTAGATACCCTGGTAGTCCACGCCGTAAACGATGTCTACTTGGAGGTTGTGCCCTAGAGGCGTGGCTTTCGGAGCTAACGCGTTAAGTAGACCGCCTGGGGAGTACGGTCGCAAGATTAAAACTCAAATGAATTGACGGGGGCCCGCACAAGCGGTGGAGCATGTGGTTTAATTCGATGCAACGCGAAGAACCTTACCTACTCTTGACATCCAGAGAATCTAGCGGAGACGCTGGAGTGCCTTCGGGAGCTCTGAGACAGGTGCTGCATGGCTGTCGTCAGCTCGTGTTGTGAAATGTTGGGTTAAGTCCCGCAACGAGCGCAACCCTTATCCTTGTTTGCCAGCACGTAATGGTGGGAACTCCAGGGAGACTGCCGGTGATAAACCGGAGGAAGGTGGGGACGACGTCAAGTCATCATGGCCCTTACGAGTAGGGCTACACACGTGCTACAATGGCGTATACAGAGGGCAGCGATACCGCGAGGTGGAGCGAATCTCACAAAGTACGTCGTAGTCCGGATTGGAGTCTGCAACTCGACTCCATGAAGTCGGAATCGCTAGTAATCGCAAATCAGAATGTTGCGGTGAATACGTTCCCGGGCCTTGTACACACCGCCCGTCACACCATGGGAGTGGGCTGCAAAAGAAGCAGGTAGTTTAACCTTCGGGAGGACGCTTGCCACTTTGTGGTTCATGACTGGGGTGAAGTCGTAACAAGGTAGCGCTAGGGGAACCTGGCGCTGGATCACCTCCTTACACGATGGTTATCGTGATGAGTGTCCACACAGATTGATTCGGTTTAGATTAGAGAAGAGTATCTTAGTGTCCCGTTCGTCTAGAGGCCTAGGACACCGCCCTTTCACGGCGGTAACAGGGGTTCGACTCCCCTACGGGATACCATCTTTAAGCGTTTTCGCTGAGAATGTTTAAAAATGGTTTTCATCAGAAAATCTTGCTCTTTAACAATTTGGAAAGCTGACAAAACAACAAATTATTGTTGTTTGTAAAGTTCTCAATGTTTATCGAAAGATAAACACCAACAACACATTCAAGTGTGCTTGGTATCGAATAAGACTTCGGTCTTGTTCAAAATTTGAGTCCGGCAAAATCTGTCTCGCACTCATGTAAATTAAACGCGAGACAACTTAGGTTGTTTAAACAACAACCCGAAACTCCTTCGGGTTGTATGGTTAAGTGACTAAGCGTACACGGTGGATGCCTGGGCAGTCAGAGGCGATGAAGGACGTACTAACTTGCGATAAGCGCAGATAAGGCAGTAAGAGCCGTTTGAGTCTGCGATTTCCGAATGGGGAAACCCAACTGCATAAGCAGTTACTGTTAACTGAATACATAGGTTAACAGAGCAAACCGGGGGAACTGAAACATCTAAGTACCCCGAGGAGAAGAAATCAACCGAGATTCCGGTAGTAGCGGCGAGCGAACCTGGATTAGCCCTTAAGCACTCGGTGAAGTAGGTGAACAAGCTGGAAAGCTTGGCGATACAGGGTGATAGCCCCGTAACCGACGCTTCATCGAGCGTGAAATCGAGTAGGGCGGGACACGTGATATCCTGTCTGAATATGGGGGGACCATCCTCCAAGGCTAAATACTCCTGACTGACCGATAGTGAACCAGTACCGTGAGGGAAAGGCGAAAAGAACCCCTGTGAGGGGAGTGAAATAGAACCTGAAACCGTGTACGTACAAGCAGTAGGAGCACCTTCGTGGTGTGACTGCGTACCTTTTGTATAATGGGTCAGCGACTTATATTCAGTGGCAAGGTTAACCGTATAGGGGAGCCGTAGCGAAAGCGAGTCTTAACTGGGCGCTCAGTCTCTGGATATAGACCCGAAACCGGGTGATCTAGCCATGGGCAGGTTGAAGGTTGAGTAACATCAACTGGAGGACCGAACCGACTAATGTTGAAAAATTAGCGGATGACTTGTGGCTAGGGGTGAAAGGCCAATCAAACTCGGAGATAGCTGGTTCTCCCCGAAAGCTATTTAGGTAGCGCCTCGGACGAATACTACTGGGGGTAGAGCACTGTTAAGGCTAGGGGGTCATCCCGACTTACCAACCCTTTGCAAACTCCGAATACCAGTAAGTACTATCCGGGAGACACACGGCGGGTGCTAACGTCCGTCGTGGAGAGGGAAACAACCCAGACCGCCAGCTAAGGTCCCAAAGTATTGCTAAGTGGGAAACGATGTGGGAAGGCTCAGACAGCTAGGATGTTGGCTTAGAAGCAGCCATCATTTAAAGAAAGCGTAATAGCTCACTAGTCGAGTCGGCCTGCGCGGAAGATGTAACGGGGCTAAGCAATACACCGAAGCTGCGGCAATGTCTTTTAGACATTGGGTAGGGGAGCGTTCTGTAAGCCGTTGAAGGTGAATCGTAAGGTTTGCTGGAGGTATCAGAAGTGCGAATGCTGACATGAGTAACGACAAAGGGGGTGAAAAACCTCCTCGCCGGAAGACCAAGGGTTCCTGTCCAACGTTAATCGGGGCAGGGTGAGTCGACCCCTAAGGTGAGGCCGAAAGGCGTAATCGATGGGAAACGGGTTAATATTCCCGTACTTCTGACTATTGCGATGGGGGGACGGAGAAGGCTAGGTGGGCCAGGCGACGGTTGTCCTGGTTCAAGTGCGTAGGCTTGAGAGTTAGGTAAATCCGGCTCTCTCTAAGGCTGAGACACGACGTCGAGCTGCTACGGCAGTGAAGTCATTGATGCCATGCTTCCAGGAAAAGCCTCTAAGCTTCAGATAGTTAGGAATCGTACCCCAAACCGACACAGGTGGTCGGGTAGAGAATACCAAGGCGCTTGAGAGAACTCGGGTGAAGGAACTAGGCAAAATGGTACCGTAACTTCGGGAGAAGGTACGCTCTTGATGGTGAAGTCCCTCGCGGATGGAGCTGACGAGAGTCGCAGATACCAGGTGGCTGCAACTGTTTATTAAAAACACAGCACTGTGCAAAATCGCAAGATGACGTATACGGTGTGACGCCTGCCCGGTGCCGGAAGGTTAATTGATGGGGTTAGCGCAAGCGAAGCTCTTGATCGAAGCCCCGGTAAACGGCGGCCGTAACTATAACGGTCCTAAGGTAGCGAAATTCCTTGTCGGGTAAGTTCCGACCTGCACGAATGGCGTAATGATGGCCACGCTGTCTCCACCCGAGACTCAGTGAAATTGAAATCGCTGTGAAGATGCAGTGTACCCGCGGCTAGACGGAAAGACCCCGTGAACCTTTACTACAGCTTGGCACTGAACATTGAACCTACATGTGTAGGATAGGTGGGAGGCTATGAAGACGTGACGCCAGTTGCGTTG
The DNA here is from genome assembly GCF_008369605.1 of Vibrio cholerae. Classification (NCBI taxonomy): domain Bacteria; kingdom Pseudomonadati; phylum Pseudomonadota; class Gammaproteobacteria; order Vibrionales; family Vibrionaceae; genus Vibrio; species Vibrio cholerae. The sequence continues at coordinate 2,676,899 of NZ_CP043554.1, read as the reverse complement.
GAGCCGTCCTTGAAATACCACCCTTGTATGTTTGATGTTCTAACTTAGACCCATTATCTGGGTTGAGGACAGTGCCTGGTGGGTAGTTTGACTGGGGCGGTCTCCTCCCAAAGAGTAACGGAGGAGCACGAAGGTGGGCTAATCACGGTTGGACATCGTGAGGTTAGTGCAATGGCATAAGCCCGCTTAACTGCGAGAATGACGGTTCGAGCAGGTGCGAAAGCAGGTCATAGTGATCCGGTGGTTCTGTATGGAAGGGCCATCGCTCAACGGATAAAAGGTACTCCGGGGATAACAGGCTGATACCGCCCAAGAGTTCATATCGACGGCGGTGTTTGGCACCTCGATGTCGGCTCATCACATCCTGGGGCTGAAGTCGGTCCCAAGGGTATGGCTGTTCGCCATTTAAAGTGGTACGCGAGCTGGGTTTAGAACGTCGTGAGACAGTTCGGTCCCTATCTGCCGTGGGCGTTGGAAGATTGAAGGGGGCTGCTCCTAGTACGAGAGGACCGGAGTGGACGAACCTCTGGTGTTCGGGTTGTGTCGCCAGACGCATTGCCCGGTAGCTAAGTTCGGAATTGATAAGCGCTGAAAGCATCTAAGCGCGAAGCGAGCCCTGAGATGAGTCTTCCCTGATACTTTAAGTATCCTAAAGGGTTGTTCGAGACTAGAACGTTGATAGGCAGGGTGTGTAAGCGTTGTGAGGCGTTGAGCTAACCTGTACTAATTGCCCGTGAGGCTTAACCATACAACACCCAAGGGGTTTTGTAGTGGACCCAAAGCTGAGCGCATAAGAATGTGTTGAGAGAACGAAGACAGCTTTCCAGATTATTCTCTAGAAATAGAGAAAAAGAATTTGCTTGGCGACCATAGCGTTTTGGACCCACCTGATTCCATCCCGAACTCAGAAGTGAAACGAAACAGCGTCGATGGTAGTGTGGGGTCTCCCCATGTGAGAGTAGAACATCGCCAGGCTCCTATTTATTTTCACTTTTTAAAAGTGAAGACAAAAGGTCCGACTGGTCTAGCAATAGACGAGTCACCATAAAGCTCTAAAAATTTTAGAGTTTTATGTTGACTTTCAAAGTGGGAAGCGTATTATACGCACCTCGCTGACGTGCTAAGACACTGAAAGCCAAGCTCTTTAACAATGTAAACCAATCAATCTGTGTGGGCACTCGTTGATGATAATCAAAAAAGATTTATCAATGAACTGAGTGACCATTCGAATGAGCAATCATTCAGCACAGTCAATTCAACATTACTTCGCTTTTTATTAAGCAAAGAATGTAATCAGTATTCATTGGGCCGAAGCGAAAGCTTCACAAAACTTTTAATTGAAGAGTTTGATCATGGCTCAGATTGAACGCTGGCGGCAGGCCTAACACATGCAAGTCGAGCGGCAGCACAGAGGAACTTGTTCCTTGGGTGGCGAGCGGCGGACGGGTGAGTAATGCCTGGGAAATTGCCCGGTAGAGGGGGATAACCATTGGAAACGATGGCTAATACCGCATAACCTCGCAAGAGCAAAGCAGGGGACCTTCGGGCCTTGCGCTACCGGATATGCCCAGGTGGGATTAGCTAGTTGGTGAGGTAAGGGCTCACCAAGGCGACGATCCCTAGCTGGTCTGAGAGGATGATCAGCCACACTGGAACTGAGACACGGTCCAGACTCCTACGGGAGGCAGCAGTGGGGAATATTGCACAATGGGCGCAAGCCTGATGCAGCCATGCCGCGTGTATGAAGAAGGCCTTCGGGTTGTAAAGTACTTTCAGTAGGGAGGAAGGTGGTTAAGCTAATACCTTAATCATTTGACGTTACCTACAGAAGAAGCACCGGCTAACTCCGTGCCAGCAGCCGCGGTAATACGGAGGGTGCAAGCGTTAATCGGAATTACTGGGCGTAAAGCGCATGCAGGTGGTTTGTTAAGTCAGATGTGAAAGCCCTGGGCTCAACCTAGGAATCGCATTTGAAACTGACAAGCTAGAGTACTGTAGAGGGGGGTAGAATTTCAGGTGTAGCGGTGAAATGCGTAGAGATCTGAAGGAATACCGGTGGCGAAGGCGGCCCCCTGGACAGATACTGACACTCAGATGCGAAAGCGTGGGGAGCAAACAGGATTAGATACCCTGGTAGTCCACGCCGTAAACGATGTCTACTTGGAGGTTGTGCCCTAGAGGCGTGGCTTTCGGAGCTAACGCGTTAAGTAGACCGCCTGGGGAGTACGGTCGCAAGATTAAAACTCAAATGAATTGACGGGGGCCCGCACAAGCGGTGGAGCATGTGGTTTAATTCGATGCAACGCGAAGAACCTTACCTACTCTTGACATCCAGAGAATCTAGCGGAGACGCTGGAGTGCCTTCGGGAGCTCTGAGACAGGTGCTGCATGGCTGTCGTCAGCTCGTGTTGTGAAATGTTGGGTTAAGTCCCGCAACGAGCGCAACCCTTATCCTTGTTTGCCAGCACGTAATGGTGGGAACTCCAGGGAGACTGCCGGTGATAAACCGGAGGAAGGTGGGGACGACGTCAAGTCATCATGGCCCTTACGAGTAGGGCTACACACGTGCTACAATGGCGTATACAGAGGGCAGCGATACCGCGAGGTGGAGCGAATCTCACAAAGTACGTCGTAGTCCGGATTGGAGTCTGCAACTCGACTCCATGAAGTCGGAATCGCTAGTAATCGCAAATCAGAATGTTGCGGTGAATACGTTCCCGGGCCTTGTACACACCGCCCGTCACACCATGGGAGTGGGCTGCAAAAGAAGCAGGTAGTTTAACCTTCGGGAGGACGCTTGCCACTTTGTGGTTCATGACTGGGGTGAAGTCGTAACAAGGTAGCGCTAGGGGAACCTGGCGCTGGATCACCTCCTTACACGAAGATTATCGTGATGAGTGTCCACACAGATTGATTCGGTTTAGATTAGAGAAGAGTATCTTAGTGTCCCGTTCGTCTAGAGGCCTAGGACACCGCCCTTTCACGGCGGTAACAGGGGTTCGACTCCCCTACGGGATACCACTTCCCTTGAGAAGTTAATGGGTCGTTAGCTCAGTGGTAGAGCAGTTGGCTTTTAACCAATTGGTCATAGGTTCAAATCCTATACGACCCACCATTTCCTTCCTCCACAGGAAGTAAAACATGTGGGCGATTAGCTCAGTTGGGAGAGCACCTGCCTTACAAGCAGGGGGTCACTGGTTCGAACCCGGTATCGCCCACCATATTTGGGGTTATAGCTCAGCTGGGAGAGCGCCTGCCTTGCACGCAGGAGGTCTGCGGTTCGATCCCGCATAACTCCACCATCTTTAAGCGTTTTCGCTGAGAATGTTTAAAAATGGTTTTCATTAGAAAATCTTGCTCTTTAACAATTTGGAAAGCTGACAAAACAACAATTTATTGTTGTTTGTAAAGTTCTCAATGTTTATCGAAAGATAAACACCAACAACACATTCAAGTGTGCTTGGTATCGAATAAGACTTCGGTCTTGTTCAAAATTTGAGTCCGGCAAAATCTGTCTCGCACTCATGTAAATTAAACGCGAGACAACTTAGGTTGTTTAAACAACAACCCGAAACTCCTTCGGGTTGTATGGTTAAGTGACTAAGCGTACACGGTGGATGCCTGGGCAGTCAGAGGCGATGAAGGACGTACTAACTTGCGATAAGCGCAGATAAGGCAGTAAGAGCCGTTTGAGTCTGCGATTTCCGAATGGGGAAACCCAACTGCATAAGCAGTTACTGTTAACTGAATACATAGGTTAACAGAGCAAACCGGGGGAACTGAAACATCTAAGTACCCCGAGGAGAAGAAATCAACCGAGATTCCGGTAGTAGCGGCGAGCGAACCTGGATTAGCCCTTAAGCACTCGGTGAAGTAGGTGAACAAGCTGGAAAGCTTGGCGATACAGGGTGATAGCCCCGTAACCGACGCTTCATCGAGCGTGAAATCGAGTAGGGCGGGACACGTGATATCCTGTCTGAATATGGGGGGACCATCCTCCAAGGCTAAATACTCCTGACTGACCGATAGTGAACCAGTACCGTGAGGGAAAGGCGAAAAGAACCCCTGTGAGGGGAGTGAAATAGAACCTGAAACCGTGTACGTACAAGCAGTAGGAGCACCTTCGTGGTGTGACTGCGTACCTTTTGTATAATGGGTCAGCGACTTATATTCAGTGGCAAGGTTAACCGTATAGGGGAGCCGTAGCGAAAGCGAGTCTTAACTGGGCGCTCAGTCTCTGGATATAGACCCGAAACCGGGTGATCTAGCCATGGGCAGGTTGAAGGTTGAGTAACATCAACTGGAGGACCGAACCGACTAATGTTGAAAAATTAGCGGATGACTTGTGGCTAGGGGTGAAAGGCCAATCAAACTCGGAGATAGCTGGTTCTCCCCGAAAGCTATTTAGGTAGCGCCTCGGACGAATACTACTGGGGGTAGAGCACTGTTAAGGCTAGGGGGTCATCCCGACTTACCAACCCTTTGCAAACTCCGAATACCAGTAAGTACTATCCGGGAGACACACGGCGGGTGCTAACGTCCGTCGTGGAGAGGGAAACAACCCAGACCGCCAGCTAAGGTCCCAAAGTATTGCTAAGTGGGAAACGATGTGGGAAGGCTCAGACAGCTAGGATGTTGGCTTAGAAGCAGCCATCATTTAAAGAAAGCGTAATAGCTCACTAGTCGAGTCGGCCTGCGCGGAAGATGTAACGGGGCTAAGCAATACACCGAAGCTGCGGCAATGTCTTTTAGACATTGGGTAGGGGAGCGTTCTGTAAGCCGTTGAAGGTGAATCGTAAGGTTTGCTGGAGGTATCAGAAGTGCGAATGCTGACATGAGTAACGACAAAGGGGGTGAAAAACCTCCTCGCCGGAAGACCAAGGGTTCCTGTCCAACGTTAATCGGGGCAGGGTGAGTCGACCCCTAAGGTGAGGCCGAAAGGCGTAATCGATGGGAAACGGGTTAATATTCCCGTACTTCTGACTATTGCGATGGGGGGACGGAGAAGGCTAGGTGGGCCAGGCGACGGTTGTCCTGGTTCAAGTGCGTAGGCTTGAGAGTTAGGTAAATCCGGCTCTCTTTAAGGCTGAGACACGACGTCGAGCTGCTACGGCAGTGAAGTCATTGATGCCATGCTTCCAGGAAAAGCCTCTAAGCTTCAGATAGTCAGGAATCGTACCCCAAACCGACACAGGTGGTCGGGTAGAGAATACCAAGGCGCTTGAGAGAACTCGGGTGAAGGAACTAGGCAAAATGGTACCGTAACTTCGGGAGAAGGTACGCTCTTGATGGTGAAGTCCCTCGCGGATGGAGCTGACGAGAGTCGCAGATACCAGGTGGCTGCAACTGTTTATTAAAAACACAGCACTGTGCAAAATCGCAAGATGACGTATACGGTGTGACGCCTGCCCGGTGCCGGAAGGTTAATTGATGGGGTTAGCGCAAGCGAAGCTCTTGATCGAAGCCCCGGTAAACGGCGGCCGTAACTATAACGGTCCTAAGGTAGCGAAATTCCTTGTCGGGTAAGTTCCGACCTGCACGAATGGCGTAATGATGGCCACGCTGTCTCCACCCGAGACTCAGTGAAATTGAAATCGCTGTGAAGATGCAGTGTACCCGCGGCTAGACGGAAAGACCCCGTGAACCTTTACTACAGCTTGGCACTGAACATTGAACCTACATGTGTAGGATAGGTGGGAGGCTATGAAGACGTGACGCCAGTTGCGTTGGAGCCGTCCTTGAAATACCACCCTTGTATGTTTGATGTTCTAACTTAGACCCATTATCTGGGTTGAGGACAGTGCCTGGTGGGTAGTTTGACTGGGGCGGTCTCCTCCCAAAGAGTAACGGAGGAGCACGAAGGTGGGCTAATCACGGTTGGACATCGTGAGGTTAGTGCAATGGCATAAGCCCGCTTAACTGCGAGAATGACGGTTCGAGCAGGTGCGAAAGCAGGTCATAGTGATCCGGTGGTTCTGTATGGAAGGGCCATCGCTCAACGGATAAAAGGTACTCCGGGGATAACAGGCTGATACCGCCCAAGAGTTCATATCGACGGCGGTGTTTGGCACCTCGATGTCGGCTCATCACATCCTGGGGCTGAAGTCGGTCCCAAGGGTATGGCTGTTCGCCATTTAAAGTGGTACGCGAGCTGGGTTTAGAACGTCGTGAGACAGTTCGGTCCCTATCTGCCGTGGGCGTTGGAAGATTGAAGGGGGCTGCTCCTAGTACGAGAGGACCGGAGTGGACGAACCTCTGGTGTTCGGGTTGTGTCGCCAGACGCATTGCCCGGTAGCTAAGTTCGGAATTGATAAGCGCTGAAAGCATCTAAGCGCGAAGCGAGCCCTGAGATGAGTCTTCCCTGATACTTTAAGTATCCTAAAGGGTTGTTCGAGACTAGAACGTTGATAGGCAGGGTGTGTAAGCGTTGTGAGGCGTTGAGCTAACCTGTACTAATTGCCCGTGAGGCTTAACCATACAACACCCAAGGGGTTTTGTAGTGGACTCAAAGCTAAGCGCATAAGAATGTGTTGAGAGAACGAAGACAGCTTTCCAGAATTGTTGGTTATCACTTTTTAAGAAAAAGTGAAATCAAAAACAGAATTTGCTTGGCGACCATAGCGTTTTGGACCCACCTGATTCCATCCCGAACTCAGAAGTGAAACGAAACAGCGTCGATGGTAGTGTGGGGTCTCCCCATGTGAGAGTAGAACATCGCCAGGCTTTAACTTGTTGTTTTTAGATGTTTAAGAAAAATCTAAAGGCAAAAAAAGTAGACGAAACGTCTAACCAGACAGCGGAGCGGTAGTTCAGTCGGTTAGAATACCGGCCTGTCACGCCGGGGGTCGCGGGTTCGAGTCCCGTCCGCTCCGCCACTTATTACGAAACCCAGTCTTAGGACTGGGTTTTTTGCTTTCTGGAAATCATTGAAAGCCAGAGGTAATTACCGCTTATCGTCTATCCCAGTGCTCATCCTCTATGATGTTCAATCATCCCAAACTGTCCAACTCTTCTTACTGCTCTTTTTGTCTTTGTCTTTTTGCGTTTATCCATCGGAATTTTTCAATAAAGCTTCTGTCAGTGCATAGTCGTTTCGGATGGCTATATTGAGCAATAAAAAAGCCGATGCGAATGCATCGGCTGGTAGTGTAAGCGTTGATTATAAGATTTGTTTGAGGACACGATCGGCTTTTAGACGCATGATTCGGCGTACTAAGCGTTGTACCTTTTCTGGGTAGTGCTCGGGTTTTTCAATTTGCTTATAAGTACAGATTAACTGAGTATGCTGCAGAATATTGTCAATTTCAGCTTCAAATTTGGTAGTAAGGTGATGGTAATCATCACGAATTAAAATTGCATTTTCGAGGTCGAGCTTCCAAGCGCGTGGATTGAGGTTATTACCTGTGATGAGCATATAACGTTTATCCACCCAAATTCCCTTGAGATGAAAGCTGTGATTTTCATGCTTCCAGAGGTGGATTGAGAGCTTGCGGCTTGCAATATGTGCTTCATTGGCTTTCGCAAAGCGGCGCAGATTAAGTTCATACAAGTAAGGTAAGCCACCGATAGTCTTGAATGGCTCTTCTGGTGCAATGTAGAAATCATTCGCGGTTTTATCGCCAATCACAATATGCACTTTCACGCCACGTCGCAGTGCTTTTTTCACCTCTTTAGCGATGCTCGGCGGGAAATTAAAGTATGGCGTGCAGATAAACACTTCATCTTTAGCAGAGGCTAACAATTGGATAATGCTTTGGTTCAACCGATTTCTGCGTCGACCGAGTCCAACCAAGGGTGTGACAGCGACTTGACCTTCATTCACTTTCTGTTTAGCAAATTGGTAATTGGCTTGAGCAAGTGAAGCTCGGAATTGGCGGATATCAGACTTAATCTCTTTTGTGGTGGGTTTGCTACCACAAGCGAGGTTATTGACAGCCGGGTGAGCCAGCATTTCTTGTTGGATAAAATGCACCATGCTGTCGGCAAGTTCAGCATTTTCTAAGGTATGGTAGCGATCAAAACGATAGCGGCCATGAAACTGGAGATAGACATTATTGAGGCTCGCACCGCTGTAGATGACTTGATCATCAATAATGAAGCCTTTTAGATGCAGAACGCCAAAGACTTCCCGCCCTCTAACCGGTATGCCATAAACAGGAATACAGTGCTCATGTTGCTGAGCAAAGTCACGATACATGGCTGCATTGCCTTCGGATTCTGCTGCACCGATCAAGCCACGCTGAGCACGGTGCCAGTCAACACAAATATGTATTTCGAGTCCTGGGTTACGCTGCTTGGCGGCATAGAGTTCAGTAAGAATTTCACGGCCAGCATCGTCATTTTCTAAATAAAGTGCAACGAGGTAGATACGTTTGCGTGCCTGACGAATCGATTCAACCAAATGAGTTCGAAATTCTGCAGCCGAGAGCAGTACGCCAAATTTGTCAGGATCTTGCGCAATCGCTGGTAGTTGTTCGATTGGGTTTCTTCGAGCAATCATTGGGATGCATTACCTTGTTGTGTGCAAAATTGCGAGCAGTGGATATTACCAAAACTGGTTAAGAAAAGGCTAGAAATGGCGACCATTCTTGACAATACTTCGCTTGATATTGCATCGGAATGAGATCCTTACCAGATCTCGAGTAACGCTCAAAGAGTAGATGGAGCTCGGCGGGTAAAGCATTAGGTGCAATTTGAATAAAATGGCCTTGCTGATAGAAATGTTCGAGATGGGTATAAGCAAAACAAAAGGTTGCTGGATTGAGCCATTGCTTTTGGCAGTAGTCGAGCAGTTGCTTGCCAATCCCTTGTTGACGGCTCTGGGCTTCCACTGCCATGCCAGTCAGTAGGCGATATTGACCAATCATACGAAAACGTACCACGCCCACAATCTCACGATCCTTGAGAGCAACAATCACCTGTTCATCACTTTTGGGTTTGCTCCCCGGATAGTGGTTTTTATAAAAGCGTTTGATAAGCGGGAGCTTAATGGGGTCAAATTGCTGAAACTCTAACATTGGTCTTTCGTGCTTGTCGGTCATCTGAGGTAGAATATGGCCAGTTTAAGTTATCCAAAGACGACCATGCAAATTCAACTCGGTGCGAACCTCAAACCCTACCACACCTTTGGTATTGAACAGTCAGCTGCTCAATTGGTCGTGGCGGAATCGATTGACGATCTTAAGGCGCTCTATTGCTCTGCTGAATGGGCTGGCCTACCTAAGCTTATTATAGGCAAAGGCAGTAATATGCTTTTTACTTGTCACTATACAGGTATGGTAGTGGTTAATCGCCTCAATGGTATAGAGCATCAACAAGATGATGATTACCATCGGCTGCATGTGGCCGGTGGTGAAGATTGGCCTTCACTCGTAAGTTGGTGTGTGGAGCAGGGGATCGGCGGTTTAGAGAATCTTGCTTTGATCCCTGGTTGTGCTGGCTCTGCACCAATCCAAAATATTGGCGCGTATGGCGTTGAGTTTAAAGATGTTTGTGATTACGTCGATTACTTATGCCTAGAGACTGGCACAGTGAAGCGTTTGACGGTGGAAGAGTGCCAATTTGGGTACCGTGACTCCATTTTCAAACATCAGCTTTATCAAAAAGCAGTCGTGACTGCGGTAGGGTTAAAATTCGCTAAAGCTTGGCAGCCGATTATCCAATACGGCCCATTAAAAGATTTGTCCTCGGACTGTGCTATTCATGATGTTTATCAGAGAGTCTGTGCTACGCGAATGGAAAAACTGCCTGATCCTGCTGTGATGGGGAATGCGGGTAGTTTCTTTAAAAACCCTGTGATCAGTGAGCAAGCCTTTGCTCGACTGCAAATTGAGCATCCCGATGTGGTGGCATATCCGGCTGAAAAAGGGGTCAAGGTGGCGGCCGGATGGTTGATTGATCAAGCGGGTTTGAAAGGTCACCAAATCGGAGGAGCGAAAGTTCACCCTAAACAAGCTCTGGTGATCGTTAATACGGGTGACGCGAGTGCGCATGATGTACTCATGCTGGCGGCTGATATTCAGCAGCGCGTGTTCAACTGCTATGGCATTGAACTTGAACATGAAGTGCGATTTATTGGCGAAAGTGAAGAAACCAATTTAAAGCAATGGATGAGTGAACAAGCATGAAAGAACACAGCGCTAAACTAGCCATACTCAAACAGTTAGCCGATGGCGATTTTCACTCCGGTGAAGTGTTAGGTGCTCAGCTTGGGATCTCGCGAGCAGCCATCAGTAAGCATATTCAGGGTATCCGCGAATGGGGTGTGGATGTGTTTCGTGTACAGGGTAAAGGGTATCAACTTGCTCAAGCGATGACGTTGCTCGATCAATCGGTAATCCAATCGCAAGTGAATAATCCTGTCGAGTTGCACCCGATTATTGGCTCGACCAATCAATATCTGCTCGATCATGTCGAGACGCTGGTATCGGGAACGGTCTGTTTAGCAGAATATCAAGCCAGTGGTCGTGGTCGGCGTGGTCGGCATTGGGTTTCTCCATTTGGCGCTAATCTTTATCTCTCGATCTATTGGCGTTTAGATGCCGGTATGGCAGCCGCGATGGGGCTAAGTTTAGTCGTTGGTGTGGCCATTGTTGAAGCGCTGGAAGCCATGGGAGTGGATGGCGTTAAACTCAAATGGCCAAACGATCTCTATTATCAAGATAAAAAGTTGGCGGGCATTTTAGTCGAAATGTCTGGTCAAGCTGGTGCGGCAGCACATTTAGTGATCGGCATGGGGATCAACCTTGCTATGCGCGATAACGAGGGCAATATCGATCAGCCTTGGATAAGCCTTGCAGAAGTGACTGGACAAAGCCGGATTGATCGTAATGCTTTAGCGATTAATCTGATTGCTGCGCTAGATCGCACCTTACGCCAGTATGAAATTTCAGGTATGCAAAACTTTGTTGAGCGTTGGAATCGTTGGGATAACTTCATCGGTCGTCCAGTTAAACTGCTGATGGGGGCGAATGAGGTGCGCGGTATTGAGCGTGGGATTGATGAACACGGCGGCGTATTATTAGAAACCGAAGAGGGGTTGAAAAGTTTTATTGGTGGTGAGATATCCCTACGTAAAAACGACTAGAGCAGAATTAAAATCAAATAAAGAGGCGTCAGCCTCTTTTTCTTGAGCACTATTTACGGAGCAGGACTTCTTCTACCGTATGGTTAAGCCCTTTGCGTAAAATCAAATGTGCACGACCTTTGGTCGGCAAGATGTTCTCAACCAGATTTTTACCGTTGATGGTTTCCCAAATGGAACGCGCCTTCTGTTCAGCTTGGGCTTCAGTGAGTGCAGTGTAGTGGCTGAAATAGGAGCCGGGCTTTTTAAATGCACCCTGGCGAAATTTCATAAAGCGCTCGATATACCACTTTTCTATCAGTTGACTATCGGCATCGACATAAATCGAAAAATCCAGGAAATCAGAGATAAATACGCGGTGTGGGTCATGAGGGTAGTCCATACCACTTTGCAGTACATTTAAGCCTTCAATGATCAGCACATCCGGGCGGTCGACCACTTTCATTTCATCGGTAATATCATAAGTGAGATGTGAATAAACGGGGGCGGTTACATTGGGCTGGCCAGCTTTAACCTCAGAAACAAATTCCACCAAGCGGCGAATATCATAAGATTCAGGAAAGCCCTTCTTATGCATAATGCCACGTTCAGTCAGTACCTTATTGGGGTATAAAAAGCCGTCTGTGGTGATCAGTTCGACCTTTGGATGATTCTCCCAACGTGATAAGAGAGCTTTCAGTAAGCGAGCCGTTGTACTTTTACCGACGGCAACGCTGCCTGCTATGCCAATCACAAAAGGGGGGGCTGATTCGGTATTACCCAAAAACTGATGCAACACACCATTACGACTTTGACGCGCAGCCACATACAAATTCAGTAGACGAGCGAGGGGAAGATAGATTTCAACCGCTTCGGTCATCGATAAATGGTCATTGATGCCCTGTAACTCTTTTAGATCGCTTTCAGAGAGCGTCATAGGTACTGAATTGCGCAATTGGGCCCAGTGTTGGCGATCAAAGGTTAAATAAGGGCTCATAATTGGTTCAATCATGCCGGTTGAGAATAAGGAAAGCGAAAATACAATAAGCACAAGATAAAACAAAATAGAAAGATGCGAGAATTAGCGATTGCGCTCTAATTTGACTGAAAAAACAACGAACAAGCAAAATCCTTTGAAAATTGAGTTTTTTTTCAAGATAAGGGTTGCAACCCCCAAGATCATTCACTAGAATGCGCACCACTTATGCCGACTTAGCTCAGTAGGTAGAGCAACTGACTTGTAATCAGTAGGTCACCAGTTCGATTCCGGTAGTCGGCACCATTTTCTCCACTAGCAGTGAAAATGGTCAAAAATTTGGAGGGGTTCCCGAGTGGCCAAAGGGAGCAGACTGTAAATCTGCCGGCTCCGCCTTCGATGGTTCGAATCCGTCCCCCTCCACCATATTCTTAAGGAAATAGCTCTCAGAGTTACGTGTTGCGGGCATCGTATAATGGCTATTACCTCAGCCTTCCAAGCTGATGATGCGGGTTCGATTCCCGCTGCCCGCTCCACTCATTTTAGAGTGCTGATATAGCTCAGATGGTAGAGCGCATCCTTGGTAAGGATGAGGTCGGCAGTTCGATTCTGCCTATCAGCACCAGCTCTAAGCCTCTAAGCAAAGTTTTCCTTTTGATATATACTTTACTACCGATATTTTTTGGTTGCGTGGTCATCTCAAAAGCCACCTAAATCCGTACCTAGAGGGACAACTCATGTCTAAAGAGAAATTTGAACGTACGAAACCGCACGTAAACGTTGGTACTATCGGCCACGTTGACCACGGTAAAACAACTCTAACTGCAGCTATCTGTACTGTACTTGCAAAAGTATACGGCGGTAAAGCTCGTGACTTCGCGTCAATCGACAACGCACCAGAAGAGCGTGAGCGTGGTATTACAATCAATACTTCTCACGTAGAGTACGATACTCCAAACCGTCACTACGCACACGTAGACTGTCCAGGACACGCGGATTATGTTAAGAACATGATCACCGGTGCAGCACAGATGGACGGCGGTATCCTAGTTGTAGCGGCAACTGACGGTCCAATGCCACAAACTCGTGAGCACATCCTGCTGGGTCGCCAGGTAGGTATTCCTTACATCATCGTATTCATGAACAAGTGTGACATGGTTGACGATGAAGAGCTTCTAGAGCTGGTAGAGATGGAAGTTCGTGAGCTGCTGTCTGAGTACGATTTCCCAGGTGATGACCTGCCAGTAATCCAAGGTTCAGCACTAGGCGCGCTAAACGGCGAAGCACAGTGGGAAGCGAAGATTGTTGAGCTAGCAGAAGCACTGGATACTTACATTCCAGAGCCAGAACGTGCAGTAGACATGGCATTCCTGATGCCAATCGAAGACGTATTCTCAATCCAAGGTCGTGGTACAGTAGTAACTGGCCGTATCGAGCGCGGCATCCTGAAAGTGGGTGACGAAGTAGCGATCGTTGGTATCAAAGAGACAGTAAAAACGACCTGTACAGGTGTAGAGATGTTCCGTAAGCTGCTTGACGAAGGTCGTGCAGGTGAGAACGTAGGTGCACTACTACGTGGTACTAAGCGTGAAGAAGTAGAGCGTGGTCAAGTACTGGCGAAGCCAGGTTCAATCACACCACACACTAAGTTCGAATCAGAAGTATACGTACTGTCAAAAGACGAAGGTGGCCGTCATACTCCATTCTTCAAAGGTTACCGTCCACAGTTCTACTTCCGTACAACTGACGTAACAGGCAGCATCGAGCTACCAGAAGGCGTAGAAATGGTAATGCCAGGCGACAACGTGAAGATGGTTGTAGACCTGATTGCACCAATCGCGATGGACGAAGGTCTACGCTTCGCTATCCGTGAAGGTGGCCGTACTGTAGGTGCTGGTGTTGTAGCTAAGATCATCGCTTAATTATTTGACTAAGCACTACTAAAAAGGGCATCATTTGATGCCCTTTTTCTGCGCTGCGCAATAATGTGTCGATTTCTTGATCAAACGCAGCCAAAATTTGGGGTTGAGAGAGTATTTTCTCGCTCTTTAGTATGGAATCAGCGCATTGCGTTGACCGAATGGATTTGCCCTGCAACAGCGGGGTCGTTGTCGTCTAGAAGTCAGATATGTGACAGGTTGGTTTATGAAAGCAAACAACGCTGAAGCTCCTGATAGCTCAAATGCAGCAGACACTCTAAAGTGGGTAGCCACTTTTGTTCTGCTGGTTGCCGCTGTTGTGGGTAATTACCTGTATGGTGAACTGTCTGTGGTGGCTCGCGCCGCAGGTGTAATTGTGTTGATTGCTGCAGCACTTGGTGTTGCTGCGACAACAACAAAAGGCAAAGAAGCGATCGTTTTTGCTCGCGAATCTCGCATGGAAGTTCGCAAAGTAGTTTGGCCAACACGCCAAGAAACTATGCAAACCACACTGATCGTTTTAGCAGTAAGTATTGTAATGGCTCTGGCGCTTTGGGGTATTGACGGCATTATGGTTCGTCTAGTGGCCTTTGCGACCGGAGTATAGTAGAGGGTTTAATACATGAGTGAAGCTCCCAAAAAACGCTGGTATGTAGTTCAAGCCTTCTCGGGATTTGAAGGACGTGTTGCTCAGTCACTTCGTGAACATATCAAAATGCACGGTATGGAAGAGCTGTTTGGTGAAGTGTTAGTACCAACAGAAGAAGTGGTAGAAATGCGCGCTGGCCAACGCCGCAAAAGTGAACGTAAATTCTTCCCAGGTTATGTGCTAGTGCAGATGATCATGAATGATGAATCTTGGCACTTGGTACGTAGCGTACCTCGCGTGATGGGATTCATCGGTGGTACATCAGATCGCCCAGCTCCTATCACAGATAAGGAAGCGGATGCGATTCTGAATCGTCTTGAGAAAGCCAGCGAAGCACCACGTCCTAAAACCATGTTTGAAGCAGGTGAAGTCGTGCGTGTTAACGACGGTCCATTTGCTGACTTCAACGGTACCGTTGAAGAGGTGGATTACGAGAAAAGCCGCTTGAAAGTGTCGGTTTCGATCTTTGGTCGTGCAACACCTGTTGAACTCGAATTTGGTCAAGTGGAAAAGCTTGATTAAAAAAGCATCTCTTTAGGCTTGTCTGGGGCGTGGATTATGACTATAATTTCGCGCCTTTTTACAGGTTCTTTATGAAAACCGGGGAGCTGATCAATCGATTAGCGTTTGCACCCATAATCTAGGAAATATCATGGCTAAGAAAGTTGAAGCTTATGTAAAGCTGCAAGTTGCAGCTGGCATGGCAAACCCAAGTCCACCAGTTGGTCCTGCTCTAGGTCAACGCGGTGTTAACATCATGGAATTCTGTAAAGCGTTCAACGCACGTACAGAATCTCTAGAGAAAGGTCTACCAATCCCAGTAGTTATTACTGTGTACAGCGACCGTTCTTTCACGTTCGAAACTAAGACTCCACCAGCATCTGTTCTTCTGAAGAAAGCAGCTGGCATCAAGTCTGGTTCTGCACGTCCTAACACTGCTAAAGTGGGCACAATCACTGACGCTCAAATCCAAGAAATCGCTGCAACTAAAGCAGCTGACATGACTGGTGCTGATATCGAAGCGATGAAGCGTTCTATCGCAGGTACTGCTCGCTCAATGGGCCTAGTGGTTGAGGGTTAATACAATGGCAAAACTAACTAAGCGTATGCGTACTATCCGCGCAAAAGTGGATGTAACTAAAGAGTACGACATCAACGAAGCTGTTGCTCTGCTGAAAGAGCTGGCAACTGCGAAGTTCGTTGAATCAGTTGACGTTGCTGTTAACCTGGGTATCGATGCTCGTAAATCTGACCAAAACGTTCGTGGCGCTACTGTACTGCCGCACGGTACTGGCCGTGACATCCGCGTAGCGGTATTCACTCAAGGTGCTAACGCTGAAGCAGCTAAAGCAGCTGGTGCAGAACTGGTTGGTATGGAAGATCTGGCTGATCTCGTGAAAAAAGGCGAAATGAACTTCGACGTAGTTATCGCATCTCCAGATGCAATGCGCGTTGTTGGTCAACTAGGTACTATCCTAGGCCCACGTGGTCTGATGCCAAACCCGAAAGTTGGTACTGTAACTCCTAACGTTGCTGAAGCGGTTAAGAACGCGAAAGCAGGTCAGGTTCGTTACCGTAACGACAAGAACGGTATCATCCATACCACTATCGGTAAGGTGACGTTCGAAGCAGACCAACTGAAAGAGAACTTAGAAGCTCTGCTGGTTGCTCTGAAGAAAGCAAAACCATCTTCTGCGAAAGGCGTTTTCGTGAAGAAGGTAAGCATCTCTACTACTATGGGTGCTGGCGTTGCTGTCGATCAGAATACTCTGAGCGCACAAGTTTAATGCATTTGCTTAGGCGCAGAATTTGTGTATAATTCTGCGCCTAATATTTGTGGTTGGGGCTGAACTTTTACCTCGTGGTGAAAACCCAGTCTCCGTCCAAGACCGTAGGCGTTATCCTCGGATAACTTAATAAAACCTACGTAGATGGTGCCCGAACTGACAGAAAGATCTACTTTTTAAGTTACCTTTCTTCTGGGACTGCACCAAAAAAGCTCTCACTGTTGTTGATAATAGTGAGCGGTGTAACGACAACCAGGAGTTAATCCAAGATGGCTTTAAATCTTCAAGACAAAAAAGCAATTGTTGCTGAAGTCAACGAAGCGGCCAGTGGTGCACTTTCTGCAGTTGTTGCTGACTCTCGTGGTGTTCAAGTTGCTGCGATGACTAATCTGCGTAAACAAGCTCGTGAAGCGGGCGTTTACCTGAAAGTTGTTCGTAACACACTGGCACGTCGCGCAGTAGAAGGCACAGCTTACGAATGTCTGAAAGACGTATTCGTAGGCCCTACTTTGATCGGCTTCTCTAACGAGCACCCAGGTGCTGCAGCGCGTCTTTTCAAAGACTTCGCTAAAGAGAACAAAGCATTCGAGATCAAAGCAGCTGCATTTGAAGGTGTACTGACTGACCCTGAAGTACTAGCGACACTACCAACTTACGACGAAGCGATTGCACGCCTGATGATGTGCATGAAAGAAGCTTCTGCTGGCAAGCTGGTTCGTACAATCGCTGCTGTCCGCGATCAAAAAGAAGCTGCATAAGCAAAATCGCTTTTGCTTTTTACTGGTTGCTAAATAAACTTATTGTTGACTTAAAAGAGAATTGTTATGTCTATTACTAACGAGCAAATCCTAGACGCTATTGCAGAAATGTCTGTAATGCAAGTTGTTGAACTGATCTCTGCTATGGAAGAGAAGTTCGGTGTTTCTGCTGCTGCTGCAGTTGTTTCTGGTCCAGCTGCTGCTGCTGCAGTTGAAGAGCAAACTGAATTCAACGTAATTCTGGCTGCTGCTGGCGCGAACAAAGTTGCTGTTATCAAAGCAGTACGTGGCGCAACTGGCCTAGGTCTGAAAGAAGCTAAAGCTCTTGTAGACGGCGCTCCAGCATCTGTTAAAGAAGCTGTATCTAAAGAAGAAGCAGAAGCACTGAAGAAAGAGCTTGAAGAAGCTGGTGCAACTGTTGAAGTTAAGTAATTCCTACTTAATTTCTTAGCCGAAAGGCTAATGGCTGGTGGTTTAATAACCACCGGCCTTTTTGCGCTGTAGGGTATGGACGAATTTTCCCGCTGTTTAAGCGTTCCATATTCATGCAAATGAGTTCATTTCAACGCAATGAATTCACACTACAGTAAACAGCGATTAGTCACTGTCCTCACCCTTTTTAACCTGAAAGGCGGACAGTTTGGGTCACTTATCAGCGAGCTGAGGAACCCCATGGTTTACTCTTATACCGAGAAAAAGCGCATCCGTAAGGACTTTGGTACTCGTCCACAAGTGTTGGACATTCCATACCTGCTATCGATCCAGCTCGATTCGTTCGAAAAGTTCATCGAACAGGATCCTGAAGGACAATACGGTCTTGAAGCCGCTTTTCGTTCTGTATTTCCAATTCAGAGCTATAACGGCAATTCAGAGCTGCAATACGTTAGCTACCGTCTTGGTGAGCCAGTTTTTGACGTTAAAGAATGTCAAATCCGTGGTGTAACTTATTCAAAACCGCTACGCGTGAAATTACGCTTAGTGATCTTTGATAAAGACGCGCCAGCAGGTACTGTCAAAGATATTAAAGAACAAGAAGTCTACATGGGCGAAATTCCGCTCATGACAGAAAATGGTACCTTCGTAATCAATGGTACTGAGAGGGTTATCGTATCCCAGCTGCACCGAAGCCCAGGCGTGTTCTTCGACAGCGATAAGGGTAAGACCCACTCTTCAGGTAAAGTTCTGTATAACGCACGTATCATTCCGTACCGTGGTTCATGGCTCGATTTTGAGTTCGATCCAAAAGACAACCTGTACGTACGTATTGACCGTCGTCGTAAGCTGCCTGCATCGATCATCCTGCGTGCACTAGGTAAAACTAGCGCCGAGATCCTGGACATCTTCTTCGAAAAAGTGAATTTCGAAGTGAAAGATCAAACTCTAATGATGGAGTTGGTTCCAGAGCGTCTGCGTGGTGAAACTGCGACCTTCGATATCGAAGCGGATGGCAAGGTTTACGTAGAGAAAGGCCGTCGTGTGACTGCACGTCACATCCGTCAACTTGAAAAAGATGGCGTGAACTTTATTGAAGTTCCGGTTGAGTACATCGTAGGTAAAGTATCTGCGAAAGATTACGTGAATGAAGCGACTGGCGAACTGATCATTACCGCGAACCAGGAAATCAGCCTGGAAGCGCTAGCGAACCTGTCTCAAGCCGGTTACAAAAAGCTAGAAGTTCTGTTTACCAATGATCTGGACCACGGTCCGTTCATGTCAGAAACCCTGCGTGTTGATAGCACGACAGATCGCATCTCTGCACTGGTAGAGATCTACCGCATGATGCGCCCTGGCGAGCCACCAACGAAAGAAGCCGCGGAATCGCTGTTTGAAAGTCTATTCTTCTCTGCAGAGCGTTACGATCTGTCGACTGTTGGCCGTATGAAGTTCAACAGCTCAATCGGTCGTGAAGATGCGGAAGAGCAAGGCACGCTGGATGAAGTTGACATCATCGAAGTGATGAAAAAGCTGATCTCGATTCGTAACGGTAAAGGCGAAGTGGACGATATCGACCACCTTGGCAACCGTCGTATCCGTAGTGTCGGCGAAATGGCAGAGAACCAATTCCGTGTTGGTCTGGTACGTGTTGAACGCGCAGTGAAAGAACGCCTAAGCTTGGGCGATCTGGACAACGTGATGCCACAAGACCTGATCAATGCGAAACCAATTTCTGCTGCTGTAAAAGAATTCTTTGGTTCTTCTCAGCTGTCTCAGTTTATGGATCAGAACAACCCGTTGTCAGAAGTGACGCATAAGCGTCGTATTTCTGCATTGGGCCCTGGCGGTCTGACTCGTGAGCGTGCTGGCTTCGAAGTACGTGACGTACACGTAACGCACTACGGTCGTCTATGTCCTATCGAAACACCTGAAGGTCCAAACATCGGTTTGATCAACTCGCTGTCTGCGTTTGCACGCTGCAACGAGTACGGTTTCCTAGAAACCCCTTACCGTCGCGTAGTCAACGGTGTTGTGACTGACGAAGTGGATTACCTCTCTGCGATTGAAGAAGGTCAATTCGTTATCGCTCAGGCGAACGCTAAGCTGACAGAAGAAGGCGGTTTTGCTGATGAACTGGTTACCGCACGTCAAAAAGGCGAGTCAGGTCTTCACCCACGTGAACACGTTGACTACATGGACGTTGCGACAAACCAAGTTGTATCGATCGCGGCATCCTTGATCCCGTTCCTAGAACACGACGATGCGAACCGTGCTTTGATGGGTGCGAACATGCAACGTCAGGCGGTTCCAACTCTGCGTTCAGAGAAACCACTGGTTGGTACGGGTATCGAGCGTAACGTCGCGGTTGACTCTGGTGTAACAGCGGTGGCGAAACGCGGCGGTGTTATCCAGTCAGTTGACGCTTCTCGTATCGTAGTCAAAGTGAACGAAGAAGAGTTGATCCCTGGCGAAGCGGGTATCGACATCTACAACCTGACTAAGTACACCCGTTCGAACCAGAATACTTGTATCAACCAGCGTCCATGTGTGATGCCGGGTGAACCTGTAGCTCGTGGCGATGTACTGGCAGACGGTCCTTCAACTGACCTTGGCGAACTGGCTCTTGGCCAAAACATGCGTATCGCATTCATGCCTTGGAACGGTTACAACTTCGAAGACTCGATCTTAGTGTCTGAGCGCGTAGTTCAAGATGACCGCTTTACCACTATCCACATCCAAGAGCTTTCTTGTGTGGCGCGTGATACTAAGCTGGGCGCAGAAGAGATCACGGCTGACATCCCTAACGTGGGTGAAGCGGCTCTGTCTAAGCTTGACGAATCTGGCATCGTGTACATCGGTGCAGAAGTGAAAGGCGGCGACATTCTGGTTGGTAAAGTGACACCAAAAGGTGAAACTCAACTGACTCCAGAAGAGAAACTGCTGCGTGCGATCTTCGGTGAGAAAGCCTCAGACGTGAAAGATACGTCTCTGCGTGTACCGAACTCAGTAGCAGGTACGGTTATCGACGTACAAGTCTTTACTCGCGATGGCGTAGAAAAAGACAAGCGTGCGCTTGAAATCGAACAGATGCAGCTGAAAGAAGCGAAGAAAGACCTGACTGAAGAGTTCCAAATTCTGGAAGGCGGTCTTCTGGCGCGTGTTCGTTCTGTACTGCTGGCGGGTGGTTACACTGAAGCGAAACTGGGTTCAATCGAACGTAAGAAATGGTTAGAGCAGACGCTTGAAAATGAAGAGCTGCAAAACCAGCTAGAGCAACTGGCAGAACAGTACGATGAACTGAAAGCAGACTTCGATAAGAAGTTTGAAGCTAAGCGTCGTAAGATCACCCAAGGTGATGATCTGGCTCCTGGCGTACTGAAGATTGTTAAGGTTTACCTAGCAGTGAAACGTCGCATCCAGCCGGGTGATAAGATGGCGGGTCGTCACGGTAACAAGGGTGTTATCTCTAAGATCAACCCTGTCGAAGACATGCCATACGATGAAAACGGTCAGCCGGTTGACATCGTACTGAACCCACTGGGCGTACCATCACGTATGAACATCGGTCAGATCCTAGAAGTTCACTTGGGTCTGGCGGCGAAAGGTATCGGTGACAAGATCAACCAAATGATCAAGGAACAACAAGAGCTGGCGAAGCTGCGTGAGTTCCTGCAGAAGGTTTATGATCTAGGCGATACTCGTCAACGTGTTGATATCTCAGAACTCAGTGATGAAGATGTTCGTACACTGGCGCATAACCTGCGTGCTGGTCTACCGGTCGCAACGCCAGTCTTCGATGGTGCTCCTGAATCGTCTATCAAAGCTATGTTGGAACTGGCTGATCTGCCAGCTTCAGGTCAGTTGACTCTGTTCGATGGCCGCACGGGTGACGCATTTGAGCGTCCTGTTACCGTGGGTTACATGTACATGCTGAAACTGAACCACTTGGTTGACGACAAGATGCACGCTCGTTCTACAGGCTCTTACAGTCTGGTTACTCAGCAACCTCTGGGTGGTAAAGCTCAGTTCGGTGGTCAGCGCTTCGGTGAGATGGAAGTGTGGGCACTGGAAGCATACGGTGCTGCGTATACCCTGCAAGAGATGTTGACCGTTAAATCGGACGACGTGAACGGCCGTACTAAGATGTATAAGAACATCGTAGATGGCAATCACGCGATGGAACCTGGTATGCCAGAATCGTTCAACGTACTGTTGAAAGAGATTCGCTCGCTGGGTATCAACATCGAGCTAGAAGACGAATAATAAACCCTAAGGTTTCCCCGCAAGGGGAAGCCTACCGGTTTCGGTAGGAAGGTGCTCGTTGCCAATCGCAGCGAGTTCCTTTTAACTCCTTACAGGAGCTGAATGTGAAAGACTTATTAAACTTTCTAAAAGCACAGCATAAGACCGAAGAATTTGATGCGATCAAAATCGGTCTGGCTTCACCAGACATGATCCGTTCATGGTCTTTTGGTGAAGTGAAAAAACCTGAAACCATCAACTATCGTACGTTCAAGCCTGAGCGTGATGGTCTGTTCTGTGCGCGTATTTTTGGCCCGGTAAAAGACTACGAATGTCTTTGTGGCAAATATAAGCGTCTGAAACACCGTGGTGTGATTTGTGAGAAGTGTGGCGTTGAAGTCACCCAAACTAAAGTTCGTCGTGACCGTATGGGCCACATCGAACTGGCTTCTCCAGTTGCGCACATCTGGTTCCTGAAGTCTCTGCCATCTCGTATCGGTCTACTGATGGACATGCCTCTGCGTGACATCGAACGCGTACTGTACTTTGAAATGTACGTAGTGACTGAGCCAGGCATGACTGACCTTGAACGTGGTCAAATGCTGACTGAGGAAGAGTACCTCGACCGTTTAGAAGAGTGGGGCGATGAGTTCACCGCGAAAATGGGTGCTGAAGCGATCAAAGATCTGCTGGCATCGATGGATCTGCCTGCAGAAGCAGAGCAGATGCGCGAAGAGCTGGATACCACTAACTCTGAAACCAAACGTAAGAAACTGACTAAGCGTCTGAAGCTGGTTGAAGCGTTCGTCGCATCAGGTAACAAACCTGAATGGATGATCCTGACTGTACTACCAGTTCTGCCACCTGATCTACGTCCATTGGTTCCACTGGATGGCGGTCGTTTCGCAACGTCGGATCTGAACGATCTGTACCGTCGCGTCATCAACCGTAACAACCGTTTGAAGCGTCTGCTTGAACTGGCGGCACCAGACATCATCGTACGTAACGAAAAACGTATGCTGCAAGAGTCTGTGGATGCGCTGCTGGATAACGGCCGTCGTGGTCGTGCGATCACGGGTTCGAACAAGCGTCCGCTGAAGTCTCTGGCTGACATGATCAAAGGTAAGCAAGGTCGTTTCCGTCAGAACCTGCTGGGTAAACGTGTTGACTACTCAGGCCGTTCGGTTATCACCGTAGGTCCATACCTGCGTCTGCACCAGTGTGGTCTACCGAAGAAAATGGCTCTTGAGCTGTTCAAACCATTCATCTACAGCAAGCTGGAAACTCGTGGCCTAGCAACGACGATCAAAGCCGCTAAGAAAATGGTTGAGCGCGAAGAAGCGGTCGTATGGGATATCTTGGATGAAGTGATCCGCGAACACCCAGTACTGCTGAACCGTGCACCAACACTTCACCGTTTGGGTATCCAAGCGTTTGAACCGGTTCTGATCGAAGGTAAAGCGATCCAACTGCACCCACTAGTGTGTGCGGCGTATAACGCGGACTTCGACGGTGACCAAATGGCGGTACACGTTCCTCTGACGCTTGAAGCGCAGTTGGAAGCTCGTACCCTGATGATGTCAACCAACAACATTCTGTCGCCTGCGTCAGGTGATCCAATCATCGTGCCGTCTCAGGACGTGGTACTGGGTCTGTACTACATGACCCGTGAAAAGATCAATGCGAAAGGCGAAGGTATGTACCTGACTGGCCCTGCTGAGGCTGAGAAGGCGTACCGTACTAAGACTGCTGAGCTGCACGCTCGCGTTAAAGTACGTATTACCGAAACCATCAAGCATGAAAACGGTAAGCTGACCACTGAAACCAAGATGATTGATACGACCGTTGGCCGTGCCATGTTGTGGCAAATCGTACCGAAAGGTCTGCCATACAGCTTGGTGAACCAGAAGTTAGGTAAGAAGCAAATTTCTAACCTGCTCAACGAGGCATACCGTAAGCTGGGTCTGAAAGACACCGTTATCTTCGCTGACCAAATCATGTACACCGGTTTCGCTTACGCGGCACTGTCTGGTGTATCGGTTGGTATCGACGATATGGTAGTTCCAGCGGCTAAGTACACGGAAATTGCTGAAGCGGAAGAAGAAGTACGCGAAATTCAAGAGCAGTTCCAGTCTGGTCTGGTGACCGCTGGCGAACGCTACAACAAAGTGATCGATATTTGGGCATCAACCAACGATCGCGTAGCGAAAGCGATGATGGAAAACCTCTCTTCTGAGCAGGTGATCAACCGTCAAGGCGAACAAGAAAAACAAGAGTCGTTCAACAGCATCTATATGATGGCCGACTCAGGTGCTCGTGGTTCTGCTGCTCAGATCCGTCAGTTGGCGGGTATGCGTGGTCTGATGGCGCGTCCAGATGGCTCGATCATCGAAACGCCAATCACGGCAAACTTTAAAGAAGGTCTAAACGTTCTTCAGTACTTTATCTCAACGCACGGTGCTCGTAAGGGTCTGGCGGATACGGCACTGAAAACAGCGAACTCCGGTTACCTGACTCGTCGTCTGGTAGACGTAGCGCAAGACGTTGTGGTGACTGAACATGACTGTGGCACCCTAGAAGGCGTGGTGATGACACCGCACATCGAAGGTGGTGACGTTAAAGTAGCACTGACTGAACTGGCACTGGGCCGTGTGGTATCGGAAGATATCCTCAAGCCAGGTACAGATGAAGTGTTGATCCCTCGTAATACACTGCTGGATGAAAAGTGGTGTAAGGTGATCAACGATAACTCTGTTGACCAAATCAAAGTACGTTCAGTGGTAACTTGTGATTCTGACTTCGGTTGTTGTGCGCAGTGTTACGGTCGTGACCTAGCACGTGGTCACTTGGTGAACCAAGGTGAAGCGGTCGGTGTTATCGCGGCACAGTCAATCGGTGAGCCAGGTACACAGCTGACGATGCGTACGTTCCACATCGGTGGTGCGGCATCAACAGCAGCAGCAGAAAACAGCATCCAAGCTAAGAACAACGGTTCTGTGAAACTGCACAATGCGAAGTTCGTAACCAATAAAGATGGCAAGCTTGTTATCACCTCTCGTGCTTCTGAGCTGACCATCATTGACGAATTTGGTCGTACCAAAGAGAAACACAAACTGCCATACGGCTCTATGCTGAGCAAAGCCGATGGTGATGCAGTGGCTGCGGGCGAAACCGTAGCGAACTGGGAAGCGCATACCATGCCAATCATCACTGAAGTGGCAGGTCGCGTACAGTTTGTGGATATGATCGATGGCGTAACCGTTTCTCGTCAAACGGACGATCTGACTGGTCTGTCTTCAAGTGAAGTGACTGAAGCCGCAGCGCGTCCTGCAGCAGGTAAAGACATGCGTCCAGCCATTAAACTGGTTGACGCAAATGGTAAAGATGTCCTGATCCCAGGTACTGACATGCCAGCTCAATACTTCCTGCCAGGTAAAGCGATTGTGAACTTGGACGACGGCGCTGAAGTGAATGTGGGTGATACACTGGCTCGTATTCCTCAGAAGTCTGGCGGTAACAAGGACATCACCGGTGGTCTACCACGCGTTGCTGACCTGTTTGAAGCGCGTAAGCCAAAAGAGCCTGCGATTCTGGCTGAGCACTCAGGTACCGTATCGTTCGGTAAAGAGACTAAAGGTAAGCGTCGTTTGATCATCACTCGTGACAGCGGTGACACTTACGAAGAGATGATCCCTAAACATCGTCAATTGAACGTGTTTGAAGGTGAGCGCATTGAGCGTGGTGATGTGATTGCGGACGGCCCAGAGTCGCCACATGACATCCTGCGTCTGCGTGGTATCCATGCAGTGACCACTTACATCGCGAACGAGGTTCAGGAAGTTTACCGTCTACAAGGCGTTAAGATTAACGATAAGCACATCGAGACTATCGTTCGTCAAATGCTGCGTAAGTGTACGATCACCTTCGCGGGTGACTCAGAGTTCTTGCCTGGCGAGACAGTTGAGTACTCACAAGTGAAGATCGCGAACCGTAAACTGGTTGAAGAAGGCAAAGAGCCAGCTCGTTTCGAGCGTGAGTTGTTGGGTATTACCAAAGCATCTCTGGCGACTGAGTCTTTCATCTCAGCAGCATCGTTCCAAGAAACCACTCGCGTTCTAACGGAAGCAGCGGTATCTGGTAAGCGTGACGATCTGCGCGGTCTGAAAGAGAACGTGATCGTTGGCCGTCTGATCCCGGCTGGTACAGGTTTTGCGTACCACCAAGATCGTCAAGCCAAACGTGCACAAGAACAGCAAGGTCCATCGGCTGAACAAGCCACTGACAACCTCGCTGCACTGTTGAATGCAGGTTTCTCTTCTGACGACGAGTAAGTCATCAAGCTATGAAAAAAGGCACCTTAAGGTGCCTTTTTTATTGGTCTCATTTTTACATTCATCTTCGAGCGGAAATCACCGGTTGGAAACGAGCGTTCTGCTAAGCACCCGGAGGCACAGCAAGGCTATCCGCAATTAACTGGATCAATTGATCTTCAAGAGAAAAGCGTAGCTCAAGCACTTCGCCAACTTTTGATAAGTCACGATCTAGATCGAGCAGTTCATCGTATTCAGTCACCGTTGCGTACTGATCATTAAAATTGAGCAGGGGTTCGGTGGTAGCGACGATTTTACCGTAGACTTGATTGATCTCATCGGTCGCTTTAAAACCGGTGGCGTGCCACTTATCCATGACCATGTCATAGATTTTGAAATGGCCTTCAGAGATGTAATCCACTAATTCTTGGCAAAAATACAGCAGAGCCTGTGGAGAAGGGAGTTCAGAAACCGCAGCTTTGGTTGTACAAGGTTGCAGTGCCGCCAGCTTACAATATTCAACGATCACATGCTGTCGTTTATCCAGCCAATGGTCAATGATATCACTCGAACCACCCCATTGTTCTTGGACGTTTTTGAATTTTCTTAGCATGACCATGTCCTCATGATCGGATCGTCACTGACGATCGTTCCTTTGCCTTTTTAATAATATCAATAAGATATCACTACTGCCCTCACAAAAAGTTATAGTCAATAATTCTTGTGCTGACAAATTGTGGTGTGAATTTAGATTGCCAGTAAAATGATCCGACTGCAAGCAATCAGGAGAAGCAGAGTGGAAAAGAGTGACGGCAAGAACGCTTATTGGTGTGTTGTTTCAGGCAGCGATCTTTGGCTGGTGGATGGCCAAATTCCTTATGGCAGCGCAGAGCAGTGGGATCTGCCACAAGAGAAGGCGATCTTGGTGGATCGTTACCAAAACTCCCCTGTCTACTGGCTGAATGCTGCAGATATTGAGCAGGATCGTCCGCTCACTTCATTACGTGAGTTATTGGGTGTGGATGAGGCGCTGTTTCTTGCTGCAAGCAAAGCGGTGCAATATGGCCATATGAGCCAAACCATACGATTTTGTCCGCAATGTGGGGGGCGTAACTATCTCAATCATCAGCAACTGGCAATGCAGTGCCACGATTGCCGAACCCTGCACTATCCGCGTATTTTTCCCTGCATTATTGTTGCCGTACGTAAACAGCAGCAAATTTTGCTGGCGCAGCACCCACGCCATCGCAATGGTATGTACACCGTGATTGCCGGCTTTGTTGAGGTAGGCGAGACGCTTGAACAGTGTGTTGCGCGTGAAGTGTTGGAAGAGACTGGTATCGTCGTGACCAATATTCGCTACTTTGGCAGCCAACCTTGGGCATTTCCGTCGAGTATGATGATGGCGTTTTTAGCCGATTATGACACTGGTGAGCTTAAACCCGATTACAGTGAATTGAGTGATGCCAATTGGTTTGGTATCGAAAACCTTCCTCCTGTTGCACCGCGAGGGACGATTGCCCGCGCTTTGATTGAGCAGACGTTGGCCGATATTGCCCAAGATCAGGCTTAAAAGGCAAAAAAAAACCCTCCGGTTAAGGAGGGGGTAAGTAAGATGTCGTTATGAGATGCTGAGTCGAGGACTCAGTTTATGATTATAGTTTTCGCTAGCGAACAAATTTTTAACACCGTTAAGGGTTGGACGCAATTTAAGCATTGATTTAAAAGTTAATAACTTGATCCCGCTTGCAAAGCCAACCGCTTTTGTGGGACAAACGATGTTAGAATACGCGCCAAAGTAAAGAAGCCGAAAAAGTGGGAATCACCATGACTGAATTAAAAAATGATCGCTACCTGCGTGCTTTGCTCAAGCAGCCAGTCGATTACACTCCTGTATGGATGATGCGCCAAGCGGGTCGTTATCTCCCTGAATACCGTGCTACTCGTGCTCAAGCGGGTGATTTTATGGCGCTGTGCAAGAATGCAGAGTTGGCTTCAGAAGTGACTTTACAGCCGCTGCGACGTTTTCCGCTTGATGCTGCGATCCTGTTTTCTGATATTTTGACGATTCCTGATGCGATGGGACTTGGGCTGCGTTTTGCGGCTGGCGAAGGACCGGTCTTTGAGCGTCCCATCACCTGCAAAGCCGATGTCGATAAGATTGGTATTCCCGATCCAGAAGGGGAATTGCAGTATGTGATGAACGCGGTGCGTCAAATTCGTAAAGATCTGCAAGGTGAAGTGCCGCTGATTGGTTTCTCTGGCAGTCCTTGGACGCTCGCCACTTATATGGTTGAAGGTGGCAGTTCAAAAGCCTTCACCAAAATCAAAAAGATGATGTACAGCGAGCCTGCCGTACTGCATGCGCTGTTAGATAAATTAGCTGACAGTGTGATCAGCTACCTGAATGCTCAGATTAAAGCCGGCGCCCAAGCGGTGATGGTATTTGATACTTGGGGCGGCGTGTTAACACCGCGTGATTATCAACAGTTCTCTTTGCAATACATGCACAAGATTGTCGATGGCTTGATTCGTGAAAACGAGGGCCGCCGTGTACCAGTCACGCTGTTTACCAAAAATGGTGGCATGTGGCTGGAGCAGATCGCGGCTACAGGTTGTGATGCTGTGGGTTTAGATTGGACGATCAATATCGCCGACGCTAAAGCGCGTGTGGGAGACAAAGTGGCACTGCAAGGCAATATGGATCCTTCCATTCTGTATGCTCCTGCCCCACGAATTCGTGAAGAGGTGGCGAGTATTTTGGCTGGATTTGGCCAAGGTGGCACAGGCCACGTGTTCAACTTGGGGCATGGTATTCATTTGGACGTGCCGCCTGAAAATGCCGGTGTGTTTGTTGAAGCGGTGCATGAGCTTTCGAAGCCGTACCATCCATAGTAAACGTGAAAAGCGTCTGCAGGTCAGACGCTTTTCACATCTTGAGCCCGACTGTTTTATACTTCGGTAATCCAGACAGAAAGACGAAGCGAAGCATGATGAAAACTAAGGATCGCATAGTGCATGCGGCACTTGAGCTGTTTAATCAGCAAGGTGAACGTAACATCACGACTAACCATATCGCTGCTCATATTGAGATCAGCCCAGGTAATTTGTATTACCACTTTCGCAATAAGCAGGAGATAGTGCGTGATATTTTTGCGCTCTACTCGGCGGAGCTGATTGAGCGTTTTACTCCGCTACAAGGTCAGTATGAGAGCCTTTCTCTACTCAAGCACTATTTGGATTCGATTTTCACTCTGATGTGGAAATACCGTTTTTTTTATGCCAATTTGCCGGAAATCTTGCAGCGCGATGAAGAGTTGCATGCTGACTACATTCGGGTTCAAGAACGATTACAGACCAATTTGATTGATATCGTGCGCAATTTTGTCAATCTGCAACTGCTGGAGTTGAATGAGGATGAGATGCCAAAACTGGTGCGGACTCTGCATCTGATTGCGTCTAGCTGGCTTGGTTATCAATCGGCGATGTCACACAAAACTCAGATCACGGAAGAGGTGATTCATCAAGGCATGTTGCAGATGATCTCGGTCGTTAAACCTTGTGCCACTAAGGCGGGGCGTGAACAGCTTCAACTGCTTGAAGAAGGTGTGCGAGCTATGCATGCCTGAGCATGAGTTATAACCAATCTGTCTTGGGCATGGAGCCGATTCGTTGCTAACTTCCTGAACATTTCCAGCCAGAAAGGAAGCTTTACGTGGATTACGATGTATTTAATGGGGATGCTGATGGCATTCTTTCTCTTGTGCAATGGCGTCTAGCGCATCCTAAATCGACTCAGCTAGTCACGGGCGTTAAGCGCGATATTGCCTTACTCGAACGATTGACGGTAACGGCTGGTGATGAGCTGGTGGTATTGGATATCTCCATGGCTAAAAATCAGCTTGGCTTGCAGCGAGCTTTGCAAGCGGGAGCCCATGTATTTTATGCCGACCATCATCAGCCCGGCGATATTCCTGCCCATTCTGCACTGCAAGCGCATATTGATACCGATGCCAATCTCTGTACGGCATTGATCATTGATCGGCTACTGAAAGGGCGTTTTCGTGACTGGGCGATAACAGCAGCGTTTGGCGATAACTTACACCGTGTGGCACACACTCTGGCGGAAGCAGCGGGATTCGATGCCGCACAAACCGATGCCCTTTGTGAATTAGGAACGCTGATTAACTACAATGGCTATGGCCGCACCGTATCTGAACTGCATTTCGCGCCTGATACGTTGTATCAAACTTTACTCGCTTATCAAACACCGTGGGCTGTGCTGGCCGATCTCAACTCGCCTTTTTACCAATTACGCAGCGCTTATCAGCAAGATTTTGCTTTTGCCCTTGAGCAACCGGCTTATTATCGGAGCTCAAGTGTCACCGTGGTGATCTTACCCGATTGGGCAGCAGCGCAGCGCGTGAGCGGCGCATTCGCCAATCATCTTGCTAATCAGGATGTGCAACGTGCGCATTTGATTGTGACGTATGCGGATGAGCAGCATTACACGCTCTCTTTACGTGCGCCCTTGAGCGATAAACGAGGCGCGGGAGCTTTGTGTGCCCAGTTTCCTTCTGGTGGGGGGCGAGAATCGGCCGGGGGAATCAATCAACTCCCCTATGCGCTGCTCGATAACGTGATTGCGGTTGTCGAGGCATTTTACGCCTCTTAGCGCTGTAACCATTGCGAAGGGTTTTCCGCGCGGCTATTACGACGGATTTCAAAGTAGAGGGCAGGGCGTGATTGGCCACCAGTATCACCCGCAAGAGCAATGGTTTCACCGGCGATGACTTTGTCGCCCTCTTTCTTGAGCAGAGTTTGGTTGAAGCCATACAGTGTCATATCACCTTTGCCGTGGTCGAGGAGCACAACCAAGCCATAACCTCGCAGATACTCGGCAAACACGATCGTGCCCGGATAAACCGCTTTGACCTCTTGGCCGTAATTGGCATCAATGACCAAACCTTTCCAATCAATCTGCCCAGTTTGGCGTTCACCGAAGTTATGTAGCACACGCCCTTTCAGTGGCCACGGTAGTTTGCCACGTTGACTCGCAATGCCATTCATCAATACTGCATTGCGTTTGGCGGCTTTGGCTATTTCAGCTTTGAGGCGCGTTTCGTTGCGCTGCAATTCGGCAAGGTAGACTTTGTCGCCGGAAATGCTGCTCTCAATTTTCTTTACGGTTTGCTTACGCTCACTTTGCGTTTTAGCCAGTTTGTCTCGCTGTTGGGTCTGCTCTGCCAGTAATTTCTCAATCTGTTCACGCTCAGCTTGTCTCTGCTGTTGACTGGCATTGAGATCGGCTTGGGTTTTTTCTAAAGCTTCGATAGCTTGCGCGCGGCTTTTTGCCAAATGTTGATAGTACTGGCTGATGCGGTCTTCATCGGCACTGCGATGAAAAAATTGACCATTCGTCAGTGAGCGTTTAGTGAGATAGTAGGTCTGCAGTAGGCGTTCGAGTTTATCGGCTTGTTGCTGTTTCTGAGTTTCCAGCGCCTGAATATTGCTATTGAGCTGAGCAATGTTGCGATTGGCATTCTCCAGATCGTTTTTGGTTTTCGTGATCTGATTTTCGATACTGTTGATGCCAAGCTCTTGTTGTTTCAGGGCTTGTTGTAGTTGGTCGAGCGATTTTTGTTGTTCTGCCAGTGATTGTTGTTGGCGAGATATTTCACTTTTTACCCCCGTTAATTCCTGTTGCGTAGCCGCAAAGAGCGACGGCGAAACCATAAATAACAGGCAGGCCAGCAGACGTCGGGTCAAGGTTTTTCCTAGAAAGTCACTGAAAATCGCGTGCGGATCCGTTGCTGTCATTGAGTTTGGTCTAGTGTTAGTGAATAAAAAACGGGTGCTTCAGTATACCCAAAGCTTGGCATCAGGCGAGCCTGTGATGTCAAAAGTTTGCAATTCTCATCGCACTCGGTGGGAAATGCGTATAAAAATCCGCCTTCTTAGAAGGCGGTTTTAATATAAGCCCCCTAAAAGGGGGCCACGACGCTGTTAGTCTCTCAATAACTCTAACTGCTGCTCTTGCTCAAGCTCTTTTTTGTCTTGATGCCGTACATACCGTCTAATGATTTCTTCATTTACACCTACCGTATCCACAAAATAGCTTCGCGCCCAAAAATGATTTCCCCATAACTTTTTCCTGATATGTGGAAACTTGTTGAATAGCCTAATTGCACTCCTACCCTTTAAAACTCCCATCAACGTCGAAATCGATACTTTGGGCGGAATTATCGCAACTAAGTGGACATGATCTGGCTGAACATTGAGTTCCAAAACTTCACAATCTTTCATATTACAAAGAATGTAGATCGAACGATTTAGCTCTTTGGCTACATTACCTTTTAAGATCTTAAAACGAAATTTTGGTGTCCAAACGATATGATATTTGCAACGCCAATAGACGTGTGATGAACTTCTGTAGTCGCCCATGTTATTTGAATCCTCTTACTTATGGTGAATAAGAGTTTGTCTTCTAACATGGGCGCATTTTCGGGCAAAAGCCCCTAGAAACAATCACCACCGCTAAAAGCGGTGGTTTAGGGATGACAATAAAAAAGCCCTGAGTATTCAGGGCTTTCATCATCATCGAGTCAGCTTAGCTGTACAGCACTTGACCTGACATGTCTGCTGGAATATCCAGATCCGACAGCGCCAACATGGTTGGAGCTAGATCCGATAGCTTTCCGCCTTCTTTTAGGCTGATCGCTTTGTTGCCGACATAGATAAGTGGTACAGGTAGGCTAGTGTGCGCTGTGTGTACGCCGCCCGTTTCTGGGTCAATCATCATTTCCGCGTTGCCGTGGTCAGCGGTGATCAGCAGTTGACCATCCACTTCTTTGATAGCTTCAACCACACGACCAATACACTCGTCTACGGCTTCACACGCTTTCACGGCAGCTTCGTAAACGCCAGTGTGACCGACCATGTCGCCATTTGGATAGTTACAGATGATCGCATCGTATTTGCCTGATTTGATCGCTGCAACCAGCTTGTCAGTCAGCTCTTTAGAGCTCATTTCTGGTTGTAGGTCGTAGGTGGCCACTTTTGGTGAAGCCACCAGTTGACGCTCTTCGCCTGGGAATTCATTTTCAACGCCGCCGTTGAAGAAGAAGGTTACGTGCGCGTATTTCTCGGTTTCAGAAATACGTAGCTGAGTTTTACCCGCTTTTGATAGCCACTCACCGTAGGTGTTTTCCAGTGAGGCTGGACCAAACGCACACTTCAGTGGGATGTCTGCTGCGTATTGAGTCAGCATCACAAAATCCAGCGCTGGGAAGGCTTTGCGGCTAAAGCCTGCGAAATCAGGCACGAAAGTACGGGTGATTTGACGCGCGCGGTCAGCACGGTAGTTCATGAACAACAGGGCATCGCCATCTTGCATCGCGGCAGATTCTTGACCCGCTGCGCGGATTTCGGTTGCTTTCACAAACTCATCGTTTTCTTCACGAGCGTAAGCCGCTTGCAGTGCTTCAACCGCTGAGTCATAAGTAAACTCACCTTGCGCCAGAGTCAGCAGGTCATAGGCTTTTTCAACGCGATCCCAGTTGTTGTCACGATCCATGGCGTAGTAACGACCCACGATAGAAGCGATACGGCCTTTGCCCAGTTTGGCAAACAGATCTTGGAAGCGTTTCAGTGACGCTTCTGCGCTGCGTGGTGGTGTGTCACGACCGTCAAGGAAGCAGTGCAGGTAGATTTTTTCTGCGCCACGTGCGGCCGCCATTTCTACTGCTGCGTAGATGTGGTCTTCGTGTGAGTGTACGCCGCCTGGAGACATCAGACCCATCAGGTGAACCGCTTTGCCCGCAGCAACTGCTTTATCAATCGCAGCCACCAGAACTTCGTTTTGTTGGAATTCACCATCCATGATCGCTTTGGTGATGCGAGTTAGGTCTTGGTAAACAATGCGGCCAGCACCGATGTTGGTGTGACCCACTTCTGAGTTACCCATTTGACCATCAGGTAGACCTACGTCCATACCAGAAGCAGAAATCAGAGTGTGAGGGTTGTTGGCCATTAGGCTATCCATCACAGGTGTACGCGCATTGTTGATCGCGTTATTTGCGTTGTCTTCGCGGTAACCCCAACCATCTAGGATCACCAGAGCCATTGGCTTCTTAGCTGACATAGTTCTAACCTCGTCAAAATCAAAATAACTGAAACGTAAAATTAGCGTAATTTTACTACAATCTAGACGCTTTGCATCCGGTTAAGATCAATGATTCTCTCTATCAATGCAAGTAAATGTAGCCTATTGATCAAAATCGCGTTTAAGACACCAATAAGCTGGTGCCCCCAACGGCAAGGATAGCCCCTAACCAAGCATAGCGGTTTGGGCACTGTTTAGTGTAGATCCAAAGCAGTGGTAGTAGCATGATGGGTGTGGTCGAAGAGAGCAGTGCGACCATGCCGACATTCCCCTCACGCAGAGCGTAGAGGATCAGCGTCATACCAACCGCCATGGCAATAAAGCCGTTGAGTGCCGTGACCAAAAAGATATTGAGCGTGATGATTTGTGTAGGACGAGCAATGCGTGCGCCGGTTAAACGCAGTAAAGAGTGAGCCGCAAAGGCGGTGATCATCCGCATCGCAGAGGCAGCAATCGGATCGATCTCTGTTTGCATCACGGGTTTGGCAATAATGCCCCCGAGGGCTTGGCATAAGGCGGCGGTTAAGCCGAGTCCAATTCCAACCCACACACTGCCATTGATGCTATCCAAACTAGGCCCAGTTTGCCCACGGCGACCAAAGAAAATCGCCATCAGAACGCCGCTAAACACTAAAGTAGAGCCGAATAGCTCTTGCTTGGTCATGCTTTCACTAAACAGGAAATAACCGAGCACGGCAGAAAACACCGCATGACAGGAGAAGAGTAAGCCGGACTGCCTTGGCCCCATGCGATTCAGGCAAGCAAAAAGCGCGGTATCACCGATGAAAATTCCAATAAACCCCGACAACATCATGGCTGGAATCGCACTGCTGTGTACGGTTAACCAACCTCCGCTGAAGAGAGCAATGGTGGTTAAGATGACGGAGGTACACCCCATACGCCAGCGGCTATAAGCAAAAGAGCCGAGGTGTTTCGCGGGAGTAATAGAAAGTAAACTGGCGATAGCCCAAAGACAGGCCGCTGCAAGTGCCAGCCATTCGTAACCCATTGCGTCATCCTTGCGGTTGGGAGTGATGAGGGCACTCAATATGCCATTAAGCTATCAGGAAAACAAAACCAATTTCTGTGCGATTAGAGGGTTCACACCTTGCCGTATCAAAAGTGACGACAAGGTGTGAAGGAGAGGGGGAAGAGGGAGTTTATCCGAGTAGGAACACCATCAAATAAACGATGCCAAGACCAATCACCCCGATGACCAAGCCAGTTTTGGCCATATCTTTGCTTTCGATAAGTCCCGTTGAGTAAGCGAGCGAGTTGGGCGGTGTCGAAACGGGCAAAATCATCCCCAGTGACGCGGAAAAAGCGACCACGACTAACAGCGCTTGTAAGCCGCCGACTTGCTCAAGACTACTCATCGAAGTACCAATCGCTGCAGCAATCGGCATGATCAAGTTGGCAGTCGCCGTGTTAGACATGAAGTTGGCCATCAGCCAGCACACCAGTGAAAGGGCAATCACAATCAGCATAGGTGAGAGAGATTGATAGTTGATGGCGTGTGCTAACGCTTGGGCGAGTCCCGTCTGTTCAAGGCCGATACCAATCGCTATCCCGCCGGCAACTAACCAAAGCACATCCCAGTTGATCTGTTTCAGCTCTTCTTTGCCCATGATGCCAGTGAGGGTGAACACGGCCAGTGGAATAATCGCCACCACATAAGTGTTCATGCCGTGCCATGTGGTGGTCATCCACAGCACAATAGTTAAAGCAAACGTGATGTAGACCAGCATGGCACGCCAGCCGCGTTGAAATTCGCCTTTGAGTTTCAAGGTCATTGTGGCTTGTGAGGAGGGGAAAAGCTTTTGCAGTAAGAACCAAGCAATCGTCAGTTGTACCAATACGAACGGTAACCCCATCATCATCCATGACAGAAAATCAATGCTGTTTTCGCCCGTTAGATACTGCAGTGCGATAGCGTTAGGTGGCGTGCCGATCGGGGTTGCGATGCCCCCTGTGTTGGCCGCAATCGGAATGCATAGCACCAGAGCTTTGATGCCTAAATCCCCTTTGGGGGCAGACGCAACAATAGGGCCAAGCAGCGCCAACATCATCACTGTGGTCGCTGTGTTGGACATAAACATCGAGAAAACTGAGGTGATCAGCATTAACCCGAGCATGATGTACTTAGGCTGGTGGCCAAAAGGTTTGAGTAGTACTCGTGCTAAGTTGTTATCCAATTCGTATTTAGATGCGGCGATGGCTAAAGCAAAACCGCCCATAAACAAAATGATAATGGGAGAGGAGAAGGCACTGAAAATATCGGTGTATTTAAGGAGTTCACCGAGCGGATGATGCGGATCGGGCACTCGAAAGCCATGCAAACCTTTATCGGAAATCATGACGAGTTCAAGGGCAATGATCAGGATCGACGTGGCAAACACAGGAACAGGCTCCAACACCCACAGCAGTGCAGCAAGAAGGAAAATGGCCAGTAAACGGTGTTGAACCAAGGTGAGATCTTGAATCGGGATTGCATCAATCGGCATCAATAGTACGCCCAACGGCAGTAAGAAACAGATCAGGAGTTTGACGAGTAGACCTCGTTCCAGTTGCGGCATGGGCTTTCCCTCTTAGCTCAAGTGAAAGCTTAGAGTAAGCGACTGAAATCTATGGGTCTTAGAGGGCGGTTAAATTTTTGGGTTTTGCTATCAGTGACAGTGCAGATGTGTGGCGAGCTTCAAAAGACAACATCCCAGCCGAAGCTGGGATGTTGAGTCTTCCGACTTGAAGCAGCGTTGGTGTTGGCTGCAACTCTAAGTCGTATATTAAGCTTGGTGTGCGTAGGGCTCACCCATGCGGGTTGGTGCGCCCAGTGCCATACTGTCATCAAAGCGGATGGCTTGTTTGGCAAACAGGTTGATCACGGTGGAGCCCAGTTTAAAGCGACCCATCTCTTCGCCTTTTTTGAGAACCACGGCTTGGTTACCGTTGGTTGGGTAGTCCCAACGATAAACGGTGTTGCCACGCGGCGGAGTCACGGTGCCCGCCCAAACCAGTTCAATACTGCCGACAATGGTGGCACCAACCAGCACTTGTACCATTGGGCCAAATTCTGTATCGAAAATACACACCACACGCTCGTTGCGGGCAAACAAGTTCGGTACATTTTCCGCTGTCAGAGGATTGACCGAGAACAGATCGCCCGGTACGTAGATCATTTGACGCAATGTGCCATCACAAGGCATATGTACGCGGTGGTAATCCCGTGGCGAGAGATACAGAGTGGCGAAATCGCCATCGCGGAATTCTTCCGCGAGCTTGGCATCACCACCGAGCAGCTCTTGGGCTGAGTAAGTGTGGCCTTTGGCTTGGATCAGTTTACCGTCTTCAATCGCACCAAACTGACTCACGCATGCATCGGCAGGATGAGTAATCACCTTTTCGCCTTCAGCGATAGGGCGCACGCCAGCTTTTAGCTCACGTACAAAAAATTCATTAAACGTCTTGAAGTGGGTCGGGTCAGAGTGCAGAGCCTCGTCCATGTTGACGTTATATTGCTTGATGAACCAGCGGATGATGGCCGTGGTCAGGCTGCCTGCACGCGCAGACGCCAACTTGCCAACCAAGCGGGTCAGGGCATGTTGTGGAATCCAATATTGCAGTCCAACTTTAATCTTATCCATGGTTTACATTCCAATAGAGTGGTGATGGGCGCGAGATGTTACTGAAAATCGCGCCTTCTGTCAGTAGATGCTCTAAACTTGCTAACAATTTGCTCTTACAGATCGGCTTTTTTGCTGCGCGAATACTGCCGATTGGCTTTGTTTTCCGTCATGCTTTGCACAATCCGATGGTAATTATCAAAACGCAGTGCGCTGATTTCTCCCTTGCTTACGGCCTCACGCAACAAGCAACCCGGGTCATCCCCATGTTTGCAATCACGAAATTTGCAGCCGCCTAAGTAAGGACGAAATTCGACATAAGCTTTAGTGACATCATCGGTTTCTAAGTGCCACAAACCAAATTCACGTACCCCGGGTGAGTCAATCAAATTACCTCCACTCGGAATATGATAGAGCCGTGCGGCGGTGGTGGTGTGTTGGCCTAAGCCAGAGGTTTCAGAAATCGCCCCTTCTTCCACATCTTCTTCCAATTCTGGAAGTAATGCATTGACCAAGCTGGATTTGCCAACACCCGATTGACCGACAAACACGTTAGTGCGATCGCGCAGTTTCACTTCAAGATCCGCAATCCCTTCACCGGTTTTCTTACTGACGTAGAGTACGTCATAGCCAATGGCGCGGTAATCATTTAACCATGTGCTGTATTGTTCGCGAAGCTCTGGGCTGAGTAGGTCAATCTTGTTCAGTACGATGAGTGGTGCAATCCCTAAGGTTTCAGAAGCAATCAAGTAGCGATCAATAATATTCAGAGAGAGCTCGGGTAATACCGAGGACACGATCACCATTTGATCTACGTTTGCTGCAACGGGTTTGAGGCCATCGTAATAATCTGGGCGCACTAATACAGAGCTGCGAGCTTCCACCGCTTCTACCACACCGGAAATGCCCGCGAGAGTCTCAGCCCCTGGGCGCCACAGGACGTTATCGCCGGATACTAAACTTTCGATGCCGCGACGCAGGTTACAGCGATGAATTTCCCCCGTCGCTGGATCTTCAATATCGGCATGTTGACCAAAGCGGGTAATCACTAATCCCGGTTGCGCACTGCCGAGCAAGGCCTCATCCCAAACGATAGACTCTTCTTGTTTGAGTTTTTTATGTTGGTTATTTCTAACCCGGCGTACTTGACCGTGTGTAAGCTTTTTCTTTTTTGTCACAGTGTTCTACTTACTCTCTGCTAGATATAAGGCGTATCAAATCTCAATTTGATACGTATCCTGTCGATCTGAATTTGGGTATAGTACCTCTTTTGTGAATAAACCCCTATAGGCGCACCATTATGTCTTTCAGCGACCAGAATCTGATTTGGATTGATTTAGAGATGACGGGACTTGATCCTGAAACGCACAAAATCATTGAGATGGCGACCATTGTTACTGACAGTGAGTTAAACATTTTAGCTGAAGGCCCAGTGATTGCGATTCATCAACCCGAATCCGAACTCGCGAAAATGGATGAATGGTGTACCACAACGCACACCGCAAGTGGCTTGGTGGCGCGTGTGCGTCAAAGCAAAGTAAGTGAAGAAGAAGCTATAGATCAAACGCTCGCGTTTTTAAAGCAGTGGGTGCCGGAAGGCAAATCCCCGATTTGTGGTAACAGTATTGGCCAAGATAGACGCTTCCTTTACAAACACATGCCGCGTTTGGAAGCGTACTTCCATTATCGTTATATTGATGTCAGCACCATCAAAGAGCTGACTCGCCGCTGGCAGCCTGAAGTGCTAAAAGAGTTCAGTAAAACAGGTAGCCATCTTGCTTTGGATGATATTCGAGAGTCAATTGCTGAGCTTCAGTTCTATCGTAAGGCGGTATTCAAGATCTAATATCGGGTATTCAATGCTATAAAAAGAGCAATTGTTCGACATCTTGCATGCTTTTTCGGCAAGCGAAAAAAAAAGAGTTTTTTTCACGAGAAGCTCTTGCATCACAAGAAAATGCTCTTATAATTCGCAGCCCTAAACGACGGAAAACGTTGTTGATGCGACACTAGCTCAGTTGGTAGAGCGCAACCTTGCCAAGGTTGAGGTCACGAGTTCGAACCTCGTGTGTCGCTCCAGATTGATAGTTGTCATCGTACTCAACGATGAGATGCGACACTAGCTCAGTTGATGAGCAAACCTAGCTAAGGTTGAGGTCACGCCTTTTTCTTTTAAAGAAGGGAACCTCGGGTGTCGCTCCAGATTGAAGTTGTCACCGTACTGAACGATGAAATGCGACACTAGCTCAGTTGGTAGAGCGCAACCTTGCCAAGGTTGAGGTCACGAGTTCGAACCTCGTGTGTCGCTCCAGATTAAAGTTGTCACCGTACTTAACGATGAAGTGCGCCACTCTTGCTCAGTCGATGAGCAAACCTTGCTAAGGTTGAGGTCACGCCTTTTGTTTTAAAGAAGGGAACCTCGTGTGTCGCTCCAGATTGATAGTTGTCATCGTACTGAACGATGAAATGCGACACTAGCTCAGTTGGTAGAGCGCAACCTTGCCAAGGTTGAGGTCACGAGTTCGAACCTCGTGTGTCGCTCCAAATTAATAGTTGTCATCGTACTGAACGATGAAATGCGACACTAGCTCAGTTGATGAGCAAACCTAGCTAAGGTTGAGGTCACGCCTTTTTGTTTTAAAGAAGGGAACCTCGTGTGTCGCACCACATTAAAGTTGTCACCGTACTTAACGATGAAGTGCGACACTAGCTCAGTTGGTAGAGCGCAACCTTGCCAAGGTTGAGGTCACGAGTTCGAACCTCGTGTGTCGCTCCAAATTAATAGTTGTCACCGTACTTAACGATGAAGTGTGCCACTCTTGCTCAGTTGATGAGCAAACCTAGCCAAGGTTGAGGTCACGCCTTTTGTTTTAAAGAAGGGAACCTCGAGTGTCGCTCCAGTTTCATAGCCCTTATCGTGCTTAACGATAACACACGGACGCGGGGTGGAGCAGCTTGGTAGCTCGTCGGGCTCATAACCCGAAGGTCGTCGGTTCAAATCCGGCCCCCGCAACCAAATCTTTCGTAGATGCAGTAGCATCACGACAAATGCGACACTAGCTCAGTTGGTAGAGCGCAACCTTGCCAAGGTTGAGGTCACGAGTTCGAACCTCGTGTGTCGCTCCAGTTTCTTGCCTACTACAGAAAACTGAAGAAAAGACTTATTGCGTTTAGCGATATACATGGACGCGGGATGGAGCAGCTTGGTAGCTCGTCGGGCTCATAACCCGAAGGTCGTTGGTTCAAATCCAGCTCCCGCAACCAATTTCAAAGCTTTCACTGTGCTTAACAGTGACACAATACGGACGCGGGGTGGAGCAGCTTGGTAGCTCGTCGGGCTCATAACCCGAAGGTCGTTGGTTCAAATCCAGCCCCCGCAACCAATTCTCTAAAGAGAGACTGTGCTCATGCGCAGATTTTTCTTTTTTTAGGGTGTTTAGCATTTTGCTAAAGCTCTTTCTATAATGCTGTGAAGCATCATCTCAGTGAGTCATTCATTGCGCGTCAGCTCAATAATATCGCTCCCATGTATCAAATATTCTCTTTTCAAGCAGCCGAAAGCGTACACGCTGACTACGGATTTCGCTTACTTTGGTGTGTTCATTAACAGAGTTATCCACAAAAAAAATCTGTGGATAAAACAGTTGATAAACTCTGTATCTTAGCTTTTCGAGTTGACTTCTCTGAGGATCTTTGCTTGCTTATAAGGCCTGGTCTAGTGAGGGTTTGTGGTTAAGTTATTGTTTTTTATTAACTTATCGTTTTTCTCTCTGAGCAAAAAATAGAGCTCTAAGATCATTGCAGTCTAAAAACTTGATCCTAGTCATTTACCTAGGTTGTGATTAACTTTTTTTAGCGATAGAAAACAGCGTCTGATTAAAAATGTTGTCCACATAGCGCAAATTGGGATGGGCATCAAATAATCATTTCCTTAATTATGCAAGTTGCTCTATTCATGCATCCCTTGGCAGCCCCTTTTCAATAATGCGAATCAGGCGAGCATGCTGGCGAGGTGTGGCGGTCTTTTGGGTCTGTTCTTCCAAAGCCCAATGAATATGCTCATCAAGTAATTCACTTTGCCCCAGATGACGTTGGAGTGTATCGATAATCCGCGGAGAGTAAGGAGCGTTGCCCATGGCGATGATTAAATTGCGCCGCCACTGCTGGTGACCAATTCGCCGAATGGCTGAGCCTTCCATATTTTTCAGGAAAGTCGCCTCATCCCATTCAAATAACACTACTAAATCCGCATTGTTGAGACTTTGTCGGCGATGAAAGTCACTTTGCTGAGTTAAAGGGGCCAAGCGATTCCAAGGACAGACGAGTTGGCAGTCATCACAACCGTAAATTCGGTTGCCCATTGCGCGTCGAAACTCCAAGGGGATAACCCCTGAATACTCAATGGTGAGGTAAGAAACACAGCGTCGTGCATCCACCACGCCTTCGGCAACGATGGCATTGGTTGGGCAGCTTGTTATACACGCTGTACACTTGCCGCATTGATTTTCGCTCGGTTCATCAACGGGTAAGGGAATATCAACCAGTAAGTCGCCCAAGAAGAACCAAGACCCGTTCTCTTTATCTAAAATCAGCGAATGTTTTCCTGTCCAACCTAATCCCGCTTTTTGTGCCAGAGGGCGTTCAAGAATCGGGGCGGAGTCGACAAAAGGACGGTAACCCAGTTTTCCCACTTCTTGTTCGATTTTTTCCCCCAGTTTTTTGAGCTGGTTTCGAACAAGCTTATGGTAATCACGTCCTAAAGCGTAACGGCTGATATAAGCTTGGTTGGGATCGCTTAAGTTGGAAGCAAACTGTGCTTGTGGTGGGAGATAGTTGATGCGAGCACTGATCACCCTAAGCGTTCCGGGTAAGAGTTCTGCAGGGCGTGCGCGCATCATGCCGTGCCTCGCCATCCAATCCATTTCACCGTGATAACCTGCGTCTAGCCAAGCCTGCAATGCTGGTTCATGTTCACTCAAATCGACGTCGCAAATCCCGACTTTTTCAAAGCCGAGTTCGATCGCCCATTGTTTGATCTGATTTGCCAGTTGTTGGTAGTCCATGTCGGGTACTCAGGATAAGGGGCGAGGATCTTAACGGATCTTTTTGCCCTCTTCTAGCGTTAATCCTTGTGAGAGCTTGCAGGATCTACGATATTTTTCGCTTTGTTAACAGAACAGATCTTGTCTCTCAATTCCAACCCAGTTTACTATTCCAGTTCTTTTGATTTCTTTATAGTCAACAAAGACCCTGTCGAGAAAAGCGTAATGAACAGCAAGATTTTTTCCCTAAAAGATGAGCAAGCTACGATTGAATTAGGTCGTGCGTTAGCGCTGATATGCTCACAACAGACAACGCTTTATCTGCATGGCGATCTTGGCGCGGGAAAAAACGACTTTCAGCCGAGGTTTTATTCGTGCCTTGGGCCATCAAGGTAACGTCAAAAGCCCAACCTACACACTGGTTGAGCCATATCAACTCGGTATGTGGCAGGTCTATCATTTTGATCTTTATCGTTTAGCGGATCCTGAAGAACTCGAATTTATGGGGATTCGCGATTACTTTAGTGCAGATGCCATTTGTTTAGTCGAGTGGCCAGAAAAAGGGCATGGACTATTGCCAAATG
Organism: Vibrio cholerae; assembly: GCF_008369605.1. Lineage (NCBI taxonomy): Bacteria > Pseudomonadati > Pseudomonadota > Gammaproteobacteria > Vibrionales > Vibrionaceae > Vibrio > Vibrio cholerae. The sequence goes on along the minus strand of NZ_CP043554.1, from coordinate 2,633,351 downwards.
CGGATCTTGATATCGATTTGCGTTACGACGGCGAGCAGCGAGTTGCTACGCTGACAGCCAATAACCATTATGGATGCGACCTTTTGAGTCAGTTGGAGTTATGTTGAACGTTAGCCGTTTTGTATTCTTACTCTTTGGATTCGTTTTACTCGCGATCGCTCCTCAAACTTGGGCGAACGTTTTGGAAGGCGTGCGCGTGTGGCCTTCTCCTGATGAGACACGAGTGGTATTAGATGTCAAATCCGAGGTGGATTACAGCTACTTTACCCTCAGCTCTCCTGAGCGCTTGGTGGTTGACCTCAAACAGAGTACCTCTCGCGCTAAGTTACCGGTTAATGTCACTGAAAGTGGAATTTTATCGAAAGTTCGCGCTTCATCTCCCCCTGAAAAAAGTACATTTCGTTTGGTGTTTGAGCTCAAACAAAAAACAACACCAACCTTATTTAAATTAGCTCCGACACCCGGTGGTCAATATGGCCATCGTTTAGTCATTGATATGCCACATGGCAAAGTGAGTGAGAGTTCTTCCGCCAGCACACCGAGTTCACCCGCGCAAGTCAGTAAAGATGCCTCTCAACTCTTAGGGAATGACGATATTGTGGTGGCGATTGACGCGGGACATGGCGGTGAAGATCCCGGTTCCATTGGTCCTACACGCAAATATGAAAAAGACATCACCTTGAGCGTGTCTAAAAAGTTAGCAGATCAACTCAATGCAGTGCCGGGAATGAAAGCGGTACTGACTCGCCGTGGTGACTATTTTGTAAATCTGAATAAACGTACGGAAATTGCGCGTCGTAGCAAGGCGCACTTGTTGGTTTCGGTGCATGCGGATGCGTTTCATACTCCACAGCCGCGCGGAGGATCGGTGTTTGTGCTGAATACCCGCCGTGCCAATACCGAAATTGCCCGTTGGGTGGAAAATCACGAGCAACAATCTGAATTGCTGGGCGGTGCTGGCGAAGTACTTTCGAAAACTAATAACGATCGTAACGTGAGTCAGACCCTACTGGATCTGCAGTTTAGCCATTCGCAAAAAGAGGGCTATAAGGTCGCGACGAATATTTTGCGTGAAATGGGCAAGGTAGCGCATCTACATAAAACCGAACCCGTTAATGCAAGTTTGGCGGTATTGAAGTCACCAGACATCCCATCGGTACTGGTGGAAACGGGCTTTATCTCTAACCCATCAGAAGAAAAATTGCTGATTCAGCGCAGTCATCAAGATAAGTTAGCTCGCGCTTTAGCCACGGCGATTGTGCAGTACTTTGAAGATAATCCGCCAGAGGGCACACTGTTTGCCAATCGAGGTAAAGCGCAGAAACACAAAGTGCAGCGTGGAGAATCAATTGGTCTGATTGCTAACCAGTATGGGGTTAGTGTCGATGCTTTGAAAAAAGCCAACAACCTCAAGTCTTCGACGATTTCGGTTGGGCAACTGCTGACTATTCCAGCTTCTTCAGCACCAAACCCAGTACCTGTTCCTGTGATGGCAAATCCTGTAGAAACGGAAACTATTACCCATGTGGTAAAAACGGGCGATTTTCTCGGTAAACTTGCCACCACCTATAAGGTTTCAGTGGCCTCGATAAAAAAAGAGAACAATCTGAAATCGGATACTCTAGTGCTCGGGCAGAAGCTGAAAATCACGGTGAGTTTAAAAGATAAGCCACTGCGTAAGCACAAGGTGCAGCGCGGTGAATTCCTGAGCAAAATCGCTGATCAATACAATGTTAGCGTTGATAGCATTCGCCAAGCCAACCAGCTACGCTCTGACCAATTGTTGGTTGGGCAGCAACTGATTATCCCCAATAAATAAGCGCTCATGACGATTCGAATCCTACCCGCCCGTTTAGCCAACCAAATTGCAGCGGGTGAAGTTGTAGAAAGACCGGCTTCAGTAGTCAAGGAGTTGGTGGAAAACAGTTTAGATGCCGGAGCCACTCGAATTGATATTGATATCGAGAAGGGGGGCGCTAAGCTCATTCGTATTCGCGATAATGGTTCGGGTATTGATAAGGACGAACTAGGGCTTGCGCTGAGTCGTCACGCGACCTCTAAAATTCACACCCTCGATGATCTGGAAGCGATCGTGAGCCTTGGTTTTCGTGGCGAGGCCTTAGCCAGTATTAGCTCAGTCTCACGCTTAACCCTTACTTCGCGCACGGTAGCTCAAGAAGAAGCGTGGTCAGCCTACAGTGAAGGCCGCGATATGGCGGTCAAGTTACAGCCCGCGGCTCACCCCGTGGGTACGACTGTGGAAGTGCTGGATCTCTTTTTCAATACCCCGGCACGGCGTAAATTTCTGCGCACCGAAAAAAACCGAATTTACCCATATTGATGAGCTGCTCAAACGAATTGCTCTGAGCCGTTTTGATGTCAGCTTTACTCTGCGCCATAACGGAAAAATCGTGCGTCAGTATCGCGCTGCAACGACTTTACCGCAGCAGGAAAAACGTTTAGCTGCGGTGTGTGGCAACCCGTTTGTGCAACATATGTTACGCATTGAGTTAGAGCACCAAGGGCTTAAACTGCATGGCTGGATCACCACACCCGAAGGAGCGCGCCAGCAGAGCGATCTGCAATACTGTTACGTAAATGGCCGGATGATGCGTGATAAGCTGATCAATCATGCGATTCGCCAAAGCTACGAAACCAGCTTACGTGCCGATCAATTTGCTACCTATGTGCTGTTTATTGAACTCGATCCTCATCAAGTGGATGTCAACGTCCATCCAGCCAAGCATGAAGTGCGCTTCCATCAAGCTCGCCTCGTTCATGATTTCATCTATCAAGCCTTAAGCAGTGCGCTAGTACAAAGTGCGCAGGTGATGGCTCCGACCATTAATGAAGGAGCGTTTCATTTACCTCACTGCGCGGAAGAGGTGAATCCTCCGGTTGTGCCGATGATCGAGACCACGCAACAAGAAAGAGTGTGGCAAGCGGTGCAAAATACGCCAGATTATCCACGCAAAGCTCCACATGATAACGATAGGGATGAGAGCGATAATCAGCAGGTTAGAGAGCGAGCGGTCAGTAATCCTTGGGTAGCTTCACCCAAGACTGCAAGTACTGGCAAAGAAAGATATGGTTCGGCATCCGTCAGCAAAAAAGAGGCCGCGGTTTATCAAACCTTGATGCAAACTCCCGATTTATCGGATGAAGAACCGAGTACTGCCAGCACCATCGTCTCATCAATTGAAGCCGTCAAGGCTAATACTGCTATCGAAAAACTGGGTAAAGCGATCCAAGTGGTGGCGGGACAGTACCTGTTGATGAGTAGCCCACAAGGCTGTGTGCTTATCTCGCTATACCAAGCTCAGCAACTCAAACTGCGTGGATTACTCAATGCTCAGCATGGTGCGCTGAAAGCGCAGCCACTGCTGGTGCCACTCGCGCTAAAACTGAATGAATCTGAATGGCAAGTGGCGCAGCGTCATTCATCGGCCCTATTGCAACTGGGTATTGAGCTGAAATCGCGCACCAATCACAGCATTATGGTGATGGCTGTTCCGCAGCCGCTGCGCCAGCAAAATTTACAGCAATTGCTGCCGGATCTGTTATCTTACGCGGCGAGTTGTTCGGAAAGCCAAGCCTTGAGCCATCAAGCGTTGGCGGATTGGTTAACTCAACGCATCGTTGTAGAAAAAAGAGACTACACTTTAGCCGAGGCGATCGGCTTGATCGCAGAGCTGGAGCAGCTCTGGCAAGGCAACTTGCCATTGCAAGACCCGCATTTTATTACTTTGGTGGATTTTTCCGCCTCAATTACAGCATTACACTCATGACTCAAAAGTTACCTCTCGCCCTCTTCTTAATGGGCCCAACGGCCTCTGGCAAAACGGATTTAGCCATTCGCTTACGTCAGAAATATCCGGTGGAGATCATCAGCGTCGACTCGGCACTGATTTATCGAGGGATGGACATAGGCACCGCAAAACCGGATGCTCAAGAGCTAGCACTCGCACCGCACCGTTTGATCGATATTCTCGATCCGAGTGAAGCGTATTCGGCTGCCGATTTTCGTCGTGATGCATTAAAAGAGATGGCGGATATCGTCGCTCAGGGCAAAATCCCACTGTTGGTGGGAGGCACAATGCTCTACTTTAAAGCCTTACTCGAAGGGTTATCACCACTACCTGTCGCGGATCCCGTGATTCGCCAGCAGATCGAACTGGAAGCTGAAAAGCTTGGCTGGCAGGCGTTACACGATCAGTTACAACAGATTGATCCCGTCTCAGCACAGCGAATTCATCCCAATGATCCACAAAGATTGTCGCGGGCATTGGAAGTTTATCGAATTTCAGGTAAAACTCTTACTGAACTGACGCAAACCAAAGGGGAAGCAATTCCTTATCGGGTGCTGCAGTTTGCAATTGCTCCCAAGGAAAGGGCAGAACTCCATCGTCGGATTGAACTTCGCTTTGAGAAGATGGTCGAATCAGGGTTTGAAGAAGAGGTCAAAGCATTATATGCCAGAGACGATCTTCATCCGGATCTTCCTTCGATTCGCTGCGTCGGTTACCGACAGATGTGGGATTACTTAGACGGTCATGGAACCTTAGATGAAGCGATTTATCGCGGCATCTGTGCCACCCGTCAATTGGCCAAGCGACAGATCACCTGGTTACGCAGCTGGGATGATTTAACTTGGTTAGATAGCGAAAACGTTGATCAAGCCGTTGAAACGCTCTCGAATGCGATAGCTTCCAACGAAATAAGCTGTGTATAATGTGATCGCTTTTGCGTGATGTACCCCGGAAAGGATCCGCTATTGGTACTCTGTTGAGCATCGGTAGCAACGGGGATTTTGATTCGTTTAGCTCAGATGCAAGGCTGCATATAATTCTGCTGCACCGCTAGCTAAATAATTACTAGAAAAGACAAAATAAGGAAAAACAAAATGGCTAAGGGGCAATCTCTACAAGACCCATTTCTGAATGCACTACGTCGTGAACGTATCCCTGTTTCTATCTACCTTGTGAACGGCATTAAACTGCAAGGTCAGATCGAATCATTTGATCAATTTGTGATCTTGCTGAAGAACACAGTAAACCAAATGGTTTACAAGCATGCGATTTCTACTGTGGTTCCTGCTCGTCCAGTTAGCCACCACAGCGGCGACCGCCCAGCATCGGATCGTCCAGCAGAGAAGTCTGAAGAGTAATTCTTTGCACAATTATTTAAGGAGTTGATCGCTTGTTTGACCGTTATGAAGCCGGTGAGCGAGCCGTACTTGTTCATGTCAACTTCACGCAACGGGGTGAGTGGGAAGATCTGAGCGAATGTAAAATGCTCATTTCTTCCGCAGGGGTGACAACACTGCATGTGGTAACAGGCAGTCGTCAGACCCCTCACCCTAAATATTTCGTTGGTGAGGGCAAAGCCCAAGAAATCGCCGAAGCCGTGCAAATGCATGGCGCTAATGTGGTGATTTTTAACCACGCTCTTTCTCCTGCCCAAGAACGTAACCTCGAAAGGCTATGCCAATGTCGAGTCATTGATCGTACTGGTCTTATCCTTGATATCTTCGCTCAACGTGCTCGTACCCATGAAGGCAAGCTACAAGTCGAGTTGGCTCAGTTGCGCCATATCTCTACTCGCTTAATTCGTGGCTGGACGCACTTAGAAAGACAAAAAGGCGGGATTGGTTTACGTGGGCCGGGTGAAACCCAGCTTGAAACAGACCGACGTTTACTGCGTGAACGAATTAAAGCGATTTTGCGCCGCTTAGAAAAAGTGGCCAAACAGCGTGAACAAGGGCGCCGTGCTCGTAGCCGTGCAGAAATTCCAACCATCTCGTTGGTGGGTTATACCAACGCAGGGAAATCTACCCTGTTTAACCGAATCACTGAAGCCGGTGTGTATGCGGCGGATCAACTGTTCGCAACACTCGATCCTACTTTGCGTAAAATCGATCTGGTGGATGTAGGGCCGGCCGTTTTAGCCGACACAGTAGGTTTTATTCGCCATCTTCCGCATGATCTTGTTGCGGCTTTTAAAGCGACGTTACAAGAGACACAAGAAGCTGACATTTTGTTACATGTTGTTGATGCCAGTGACGAACGCTTTCGTGAGAATATCCAAGCGGTAGAGACTGTTTTACAAGAGATTGATGCTCATGAAGTCCCCACTTTGTTGGTGATGAATAAGATCGATAATCTCGAAGAGCAATCTCCACGTATAGAACGGGATGATGAAGGCGTTCCGAGAGTAGTGTGGATCTCTGCCATGCAGGGCGCGGGTATTGAGCTACTCTTTGAGGCATTGAGTGAGCGTTTGGCTAGCCAAGTGGTGGAGCATCACTTACGTATTCCGCCGCGACATCAAGGACGTATCCGTAGCACATTTTTCCAAATGAACTGTATTCAACAGGAAGAGTATGATCCGGAAGGCAATTTACTGATCACTGTGCGGATGCAACAGGTCGATTGGGCTAGACTAGAAAAACGAGAGCAAGCAGATTTATGTGACTTTATAGTTACTTAAAGGACTGCTAGAGTATAACGTCATATCAAATGATGGAGTTTTCTAATGGCGTGGAATGAGCCTGGTAATAATAACGGCAACAATGGCCGCGATAATGACCCATGGGGGAACAACAATCGCGGTAACAAAGGTGGCCGAGATCAAGGACCGCCAGATTTAGACGAAGTGTTTAATAAACTGAGTCAAAAGCTGGGGGGCAAGTTTGGTGGCAAAGGTGGTAAAGGCCCTTCGTTTTCCGGTGGCGGTGCGATTGGCTTTGGTGTCATTGCAGCTATCGCTGTTGCGGTTTGGTTCTTTACTGGTTTTTATACCATCGGTGAAGCTGAGCGCGGCGTTGTGCTACGCCTTGGCAAATACGACCGCATTGTTGATCCGGGTCTGAACTGGCGTCCACGCTTTATTGATGAAGTGACACCAGTCAACGTGCAAGCGATTCGCTCTCTGCGCGCCTCTGGCTTGATGCTGACCAAAGATGAAAACGTGGTAACGGTATCGATGGATGTGCAATATCGTATTGCCGATCCATACAAATACTTGTATCGCGTGACCAATGCGGATGACAGCTTGCGTCAAGCAACGGACTCTGCGCTTCGTGCCGTAGTCGGTGACTCACTGATGGATAGCATCCTAACCAGTGGTCGTCAGCAAATTCGCCAAAGCACGCAGCAGACACTTAACCAAGTCATTGATAGCTATGATATGGGCTTGATGATTGTTGATGTGAACTTCCAGTCGGCTCGTCCACCTGAGCAAGTAAAAGATGCCTTTGACGATGCGATTGCAGCCCGTGAGGATGAAGAGCGTTTCATTCGCGAAGCGGAAGCTTACAAGAACGAAATTTTGCCTAAAGCCACAGGCCGTGCTGAGCGTCTGAAGAAAGAAGCGCAAGGTTACAACGAGCGCACCATCAATGAAGCGCTCGGTCAGGTTGCTCAGTTTGAAAAGCTGTTGCCTGAGTATCAAGCTGCACCGAAAGTAACCCGTGACCGTCTCTATTTGGATGCGATGGAGCAGGTGTATAGCAATACTTCAAAAGTACTGATTGATTCTGAATCGAGCGGTAATCTGCTCTATCTGCCGATTGATAAGTTAGCGGGTCAAGACAATAAAACGGCGCAGCCGCGTCCAAATAAGTCTTCATCAGCCTACGATCAAATTGAGCTTGAATCACAAACGACAGAAACGAATACCGACACTCAGTCGCGTAGCACCACACGTCAAGGGAGATACTAAGAATGCGTAAGTTATTAATCCCTAGTATCGTTCTGATCATCGCTGCTTTATTGATGTCGATGTTCGTGATCCCAGAGGGCGAGCGCGGAATCGTGATCCGTTTTGGTCGAGTGTTGAAAGACAATAACGATCTGGCGAGAATTTATGAGCCAGGCCTGCATTTTAAAATGCCGCTGTTTGATCGTGTAAAAACCTTAGATGCACGTATTCAAACCATGGATGGCCGTTCAGACCGTTTCGTGACGTCCGAGAAAAAAGACGTGATCATCGATACTTACGTTAAGTGGCGTATCGAAGATTTCGGCCAATACTACTTGGCAACCGGTGGTGGTAATGCGTTGACCGCAGAAGCCCTATTGGAGCGTAAAGTGACTGACGTCTTACGTTCTGAAATCGGTGCGCGTGAAATCAAGCAGATCGTTTCTGGCCCTCGCAATGTTGCCGTGTTACCTGAAAATGCAGATTCTTCTGAATTGACGACGGAAGCGGCAAAAGAAGCGATGGAGATTGATGGTCAGCGTGATCAAATCATGTCTGAAGTACTGAACGATACTCGTGAAAGTGCGATGAAAGACTTAGGGGTATACGTGGTCGACTTCCGTATGAAAAAGATCAACCTACCGGATGAGATCAGCGAATCTATCTATCGCCGTATGCGTGCGGAACGTGAATCGGTAGCTCGTAAGCACCGTTCACAAGGCCGTGAAAAAGCGGAAGTGATCCGTGCGCAAGCCGAGCTTGAAGTAGCAACCATTCTTGCTGAAGCAGATAAGACGGCGCGTGTGACTCGTGGTACTGCAGATGCAGAAGCCGCAAAGATTTACTCGGATGCTTATAAGAAAGATCCTGAGTTCTTCAGCTTCCTGCGTTCACTGCGCGCCTACGAGAAATCGTTTAACAGCAAAAATGATATTCTGGTATTGGATCCAAACAGCGAGTTCTTCCAATACATGAATAATGCGAAAGGCGCAGCCGCCAAGTAAGCATGAGTTAACGTTATTAATTCAAGGCTCCGTAAGGGGCCTTTGTTATTTGGAGTCAATATGTCGCAGACACTTTGGGTGGCACTAGGTTTAGTGTTGATCGTTGAAGGGCTAGGACCCTTATTCGCGCCGAGAGGATGGCGTCAGATGGTGGCACAATTGAGCTTGCAACCGGATAATCAGTTGCGGCGCATCGGCGGTTGTTTGGTGGTGGCTGGTGCGGTGATAGCCTACGTTTTCGCTCGTTAAGATCGCGAATTACGTAGGCTGCCAGTGGAAAATGATTCCATCAGTAGTGTGGAGGCGGCGTTTCGTGCGCAGGATCCGCTAGAGTGGAAGTGTCCATATTTTTGACTTTACCGACCACGTATTTCATCTGATCTTGCATCTTACTGAGCAGCAGTTGCTGCTGGGTTAAGGCATCATTAAGAGTTTCGATGGTTTGCTCTTGAAAAGCTAATTTGCACTCTAAATCTTCAATGCGCTCTTGAAGTTGGGTTAGCGACATCTCTTGCATTTTCAGTTCTCCATTCGCCAAGCTTGAGCGATACCCGCAGAGCTGCCCGCTACGGCGCGCTGTTGGGCGTCAAAAGCCGCATCATACACGACAGCTTGGGTAGGACCGTGATCTTTTTTGTTTTCAGATTCGAAGCTGGCGATTTTCTTACCATCTTGCGTATTCCATACTTCGACTAATCCAGAGGGAGTTCCCGTGATCAGCTTTTTTCCATCATCAGAAAAGCGAGCGGTGGAAAAAATCAGTTGGCGTCGAAAACTCTGTAACTGGATGGGCTTGCTGTCTGCCGTGAGATCCCAAATGAGCGCTTGATTGCCACCATCTGAAGTAAACGCCAGTTTACCTTCTCGTTGTAAAGTGACCCGATTGACTCGCTGCTCATGTTCAAATTGGCGAACGATTTGGCCAGTTTTGGTATCCCATAAATAAGCGTGATAGTCATTGCCTCCGGTGAGCGCATAGCGTCCATTGGCAGAGAGCGCGACAGAATTGACTTTTTCACGGTGAGCAAGGAACTCCATGCGCCGCCCACTGACTAAGTCAACGTAAATCGCTTTGCCATTGGTCAATCCGAGCAGTACCTGTTCACCATCACTGGAGAGATCAACATCGCGGATCAGCCCATCGGTAATCGACCAAAGTCCTTTGCCTTGGGTCCAAGCGAGATCCCAAACTGCAAAGTTATTCTGGCTTGCGGTGACTGCGAAACGTTCGCTATCCGCGATACGGATCACGGAAACAGGGTTAGCTTGTGGATCTTGCGCGCCAAGATCGGCAAGTTTCTTATCTTGCAACAGATCCCATAGTACTAACTGCTGCTGCTTGGAATAGATAAGAGCAAATCGGCCGTCACGACTTAAGCCAAAGGCTGTTGAACCTTCAGGTGCTAAGTCCCATTGCTGCTCTGCTTGGTGGGTAAAAAAACAGCCACTTAACATTAAGATGACAAGCAAAGCGCAGAGTGAGTGATAAATTCTTCGCATCAAGTCGAATTATCCGTTTGTTGTGTAAAGACAATCATGAAACATATCGCTATATTGGTACAACTCTTTGTTGTGCACCAGTTGGTTGCTGGTTTTTGTGCACAACGCCAAAAGGATTACCTCATAATTGGAGAACCCGATGAAATCACTTTTTAAAGTGTCACTGCTGGCTGCGACGGTAATGCTCGCGGTTGGTTGTCAGAAAGAAGAAGCACCAAAAACCGAAACCACGCCTGCCGCACAAACCGCAGCAGCGAAAACGGTTGAGTTCAAGTCTGAAGATGATAAAGCGGCGTACGCAATTGGCGTATCGTTTGCAAACTATCTTAAAACCAGTATTGAGAAGCCAAGTGAAATTGGCATCGATCTGAACAAAGATCTGGTACTGAAAGGTATTGAACATGTGTTTGCTGGCAACCCAGAAATGAGCGAAGAAGAGACACGTGCTGCGCTTGAAGCGTTAGATAAGCGTGTGGCTGAAACCATGCAAGCCAAAGCCGCTGAAAAAGCAGCAGAGAACAAGAAGAAAGGTGATGAGTTCCGCGCCCAATTCGAGAAAGAGTCTGGTGTTGTGAAAACACAATCGGGTCTGCTGTATCAAGTGATGACACCAGCAGAAGGTGATAAGCCAAAAGATACCGATACTGTGCAAGTTCACTACAAAGGTACCTTGATTGACGGTTCGCAATTCGACAGCTCTTATGAGCGTGGCGAGCCTGCGACTTTCCCTCTAAACCGTGTGATCCCAGGCTGGACCGAGGGTGTACAACTGATGTCAGTCGGTTCTAAGTTTAAACTGGTTATTCCGCCTGAACTGGCTTACGGCGAGCAAGATACGCCAACCATTCCTGCCAACTCAACCTTAGTGTTTGAAGTGGAATTGTTGAAAATTGAAAACGGCAAAGACGCTGCTCAGTAATCAATAATCCCGGGCTCGATGTTGAAACGAGCAGAGGAATAGAAGAAGGCCTGACGTTGTGCAGGCCTTTTTGTATGCGCGGATTCTAATAAGAACTTGTCCTAAATCACTTGTTGGTGATATTGCAGAATCGTGGTTTAAAATTTTCTGATAAACTTACAGCAATTTGTTGATTTTTCATTCTAAGGTTTAAGCACAGTGACAATGACAGAAACCATGAATGTCGATTTACTGCTTGAGATGGAGTCGGTGCACGTAAAGCCGTTTACGGAGCACGATAAAGTGATTCTGCGCTCTTACGAGGCGGTAGTTGATGGCATCGCGAGCCTGATTGGCCCATTTTGTGAAATCGTTCTGCACTCGCTTGAAGATCTCAATACATCGGCGATCAAGATTGCCAATGGTGAAAACACAGGTCGTCAAGTGGGATCGCCAATTACCGATATGGCCTTGAAAATGCTGCGTGATATAGAAGGATCTGAGCGTAACTTCTCCCGCTCTTATTTCACGCGCGCCAAAGGTGGCGTATTGATGAAATCGATCACAGTTGCGATCCGTAACGGTGAGAATCGAGTGATTGGTCTACTCTGTATCAACGTCAACCTCGATGCGCCTTTCTCACAAGTACTGAAATCGTTTATGCCAACTCAAGAAGCCCAAGAGGCGGCCTCTTCGGTTAACTTTGCCAGTGATGTGGAAGAGCTGGTGGATCAAACAGTTGAACGTACCATCGAAGAAATCAACGGTGATAAGTCAGTCTCGAACAATACCAAAAATCGTCAAATCGTGATGGCGTTGTTCGATAAGGGGATTTTCGACATTAAAGATGCGATCAACCGAGTCGCCGATCGGCTGAATATCTCTAAACATACTGTGTATCTCTATATTCGTCAGCGTAAAACTGAGGATGATGAGAAGTGAAACCACTCACTTACACCTTAGTCGTGAACGGGCCACAATACGGTACGCAATCGGCTCGCAACGCCTATCTGTTTGCTAAAGCGCTGATTGAGAAAGGACATATTTTAAAAAGCGTGTTTTTTTATCAAGACGGGGTGCTTAATGGCTCGGCAACGCATGTACCAGCCAATGATGAGTTTAACCTGCTACAAGGTTGGCAATCTCTTGCTCAATCCCATCAAGTACAACTTGAAACTTGTGTTGCAGCAGCGCTGCGCCGTGGTGTTGTGAGTGAGCAAGAAGCGTCGCAACACGGCTTAGCGAGCCATAACCTCGCGGCTCATTTCACTCAAGCGGGACTGGGCAGTTTGGCACAAGCATTACTGGAGCAAGATAGGGTGGTGCAGTTTTGAATAAAGTCGCATGGGTATTTCATACGCCGCCTCATGGTAGCGCGGCAGGGCGAGAAGGCTTAGATGCCATTCTTGCAACGTCGGCCTACAGTGAAGAACAAGCTCTATTTTTTGTTGGCGAAGGTGTGTTGCAGTTGGTCAATCATCAGCACCCCGAATCGATTTTAAGTCGTGACTATATTTCGGCATTCAAGCTTTTGGATCTCTACGACATTGAAGCGCGTTATGTCTGCCAACAGAGTTTGGTTAGCTGGGGGCTGAGTGAACAAGATTTACTGATTGAGGTGGAAGTGGTTGATGCCCAAGCTCTGGCGCAGTTACTGCACCACTACGATCAGTTACTGACTTTCTAAGGAGCCCCTATGCTACATATTGTTAAGCACTTAGAAAAACTCCCTCTGCTTAGTGCTTATTTACTCGATGGTGATGTTGTTCTATTGACGGAGAATGCTGTCTACGCGGCGGCAGTACATTCACCATATCAAGCGAGTATTAACGATCAGAACCTATGGTTGGTGCTTTATGAGGATCTGCATGCGCGTGGTTGGCTAGAAAAGTGCGATCCGCGTATTTCGGTTGTCACCATGAGTGACTTTGTTGATTTGACAGTAACTCATGATAAATCAATAACCTGGTAGGTTGCCTTTTTCTAATTATCCTGAGCAGAACAACGCTCACACAGGATCAGTAAAAAAGATCTGTATATTTCTTGACACACATCCCACTGCTGCATAGAATTTTGCGTCCCTATTTGTGCAAACTGTTTGCATGGAAGGGATAGATTTTTCACAAGCTTACTTTAAGTAAATCAGGAGCTAGTTAATGGCAACTATTAACCAGTTGGTTCGTAAGCCACGTGCTAAGCAAGTTGTTAAAAGCAACGTGCCAGCACTAGCTGCGTGCCCACAAAAACGTGGTGTATGTACTCGTGTTTACACTACTACACCTAAAAAACCTAACTCAGCACTTCGTAAAGTATGTCGTGTACGCCTAACTAACGGTTTTGAAGTTACTTCATACATCGGTGGTGAAGGTCACAACCTACAAGAGCACAGTGTTGTTCTGATCCGTGGTGGTCGTGTTAAAGACCTCCCAGGTGTTCGCTACCACACAGTTCGTGGTGCACTTGACTGTGCAGGCGTGAATGACCGTAAACAAGCTCGTTCTAAGTACGGTGTGAAGCGTCCTAAGTCTTAATGCCCTTCTTCTTATGAGAGAAGCGTTAAGTAAGGCCAAACACTAAAATTAAATTTTAATTTTGAAAAAACTGAAAAGTTTTGGATAACCTGAAGAAGACAACGGAGAATATTCCATGCCACGTCGTCGCGTCATTGGTCAGCGTAAGATCCTTCCAGATCCAAAGTTCAAATCTGAACTGCTGGCAAAATTCGTTAACATCCTTATGGTTGACGGTAAAAAATCTACTGCAGAGAAAATCGTTTACACTGCACTAGACACCATGGCTGAGAAATCTGGTAAAGATCACTTAGCTGTATTTGAAGAAGCTCTTGAAAACGTTCGCCCAGCGGTAGAAGTTAAATCTCGCCGTGTTGGTGGTTCAACTTACCAAGTGCCAGTTGAAGTACGTCCAGTACGTCGTAATGCTCTGGCAATGCGTTGGTTGGTTGAAGCTGCGCGTAAGCGTGGTGAAAAATCTATGGCTGCTCGTCTAGCTGCTGAAATGCTGGATGCGGCTGAAAACAAAGGTTCTGCTGTTAAGAAACGTGAAGACGTTCACCGTATGGCAGAAGCGAACAAAGCGTTCGCTCATTACCGCTGGTAATACCTTCTGTGCTGCGAGGTTCTCTCGCAGCACATTTCTATTTTCTAAGGTTGACCTTAGTAAGAGGATACAATCGTGGCTCGTAAAACTCCTATTGAGCGCTACCGTAACATCGGTATCTGTGCTCACGTAGATGCAGGAAAAACAACCACTACTGAGCGTATTCTGTTCTACACTGGCCTCTCTCACAAAATTGGCGAAGTTCACGACGGTGCTGCGACTATGGACTGGATGGTCCAAGAGCAAGAGCGTGGTATTACCATTACCTCTGCGGCCACCACCACCTTCTGGCGTGGTATGGAAGCGCAATTCCAAGAACATCGCATCAACATCATTGATACCCCTGGACACGTTGACTTTACGATCGAAGTAGAGCGTTCACTTCGTGTGCTTGATGGTGCAGTGGTCGTATTCTGTGGCACATCAGGTGTTGAACCTCAGTCTGAAACCGTTTGGCGTCAAGCTGACAAATACGGCGTTCCACGCATGGTATTCGTCAACAAAATGGACCGTGCCGGTGCAGATTTCTTACGCGTAGTAGGCCAAATTAAACATCGTCTTGGTGCGAACCCTGTTCCTATCCAACTCAACATTGGTGCAGAAGAAGAGTTCAAAGGTGTCATCGACCTTATCAAGATGAAAGCCATCAACTGGAATGAAGCCGATCAAGGCATGAGCTTCACTTATGAAGAAATTCCTGCGGATATGCTTGAGCTTGCCCAAGAGTGGCGTAACCACCTTGTGGAAGCCGCAGCCGAAGCCAGTGAAGAGTTGATGGAAAAATACCTTGAAGATGGTGAACTTAGCGAAGTAGAGATCAAACAAGCTCTGCGTCAGCGCACCATCAACAACGAAATTGTTCTCGCAGCTTGTGGTAGTGCATTTAAGAACAAAGGCGTGCAAGCAGTTCTGGATGCGGTGATTGAGTTTCTACCATCACCAACCGATGTTCCTGCGATCAAAGGTATTGATGATCGAGAAAACAGTGTTGAGCGTCATGCTGACGATAACGAACCGTTTTCTTCACTCGCGTTTAAGATTGCTACCGATCCTTTTGTTGGCTCGCTGACCTTTATTCGCGTCTACTCTGGAGTGGTTAACTCGGGTGATGCGGTTTATAACTCAGTGAAGCAAAAGAAAGAGCGCTTTGGCCGTATCGTACAGATGCATGCTAACAAGCGTGATGAAATCAAAGAGATTCGTGCGGGTGACATCGCTGCGGCTATCGGCCTGAAAGATGTTACTACGGGCGATACTTTGTGTGATCCGAATCATGTTGTGATTCTGGAGCGTATGGAGTTCCCTGAACCAGTAATTCAGATCGCAGTAGAGCCTCGCTCTAAAGCTGATCAGGAAAAAATGGGTATTGCTTTAGGTAAACTCGCAGCAGAAGACCCATCATTCCGCGTTGAGACTGACGCTGAGACGGGTCAAACGCTGATTTCTGGTATGGGTGAGCTTCACCTAGATATTATCGTCGATCGCATGAAACGTGAGTTTGGTGTCGATTGTAACGTAGGTAAACCTCAGGTGGCTTACCGTGAAACCATTCGTGGTAAATCGGAAGTGGAAGGTAAGTTCGTTCGTCAGTCAGGTGGTCGTGGTCAATACGGTCACGTATGGCTGAAAATTGAACCTGCTGAGCCTGGTCAAGGTTTTGTCTTCGTTGACGCAATCGCGGGTGGTGTGATTCCAAAAGAATTTATCAACCCAGTTGCGAAAGGTATCGAGGAGCAAATGAACAACGGTGTGTTAGCGGGCTATCCAGTGCTGGATGTCAAAGCTACCCTGTTTGATGGTTCATTCCACGATGTCGACTCCAGCGAAATGGCGTTTAAAATCGCTGGTTCTATGGCATTCAAGAAAGGTGCGCTTGAAGCTCAACCTGTTCTTCTTGAGCCGTTAATGAAAGTTGAAATAACCACTCCAGAAGACTGGATGGGTGATGTTGTGGGTGACTTAAACCGTCGTCGTGGCATCATCGAAGGTATGGATGAAGGCCATGCGGGACTGAAAATCATCCACGCTAAAGTCCCACTGTCTGAGATGTTTGGTTATGCAACTGACCTGCGTTCTGCCACACAAGGCCGTGCTTCTTACTCTATGGAGTTTGCTGAGTACGCTGATGTGCCGAAAAATATTGCTGACGCAATTATCGCAGAGCGTGGTTAACCGTTGTTTGGTTAATAACGAATCTATTGCGCTGACGTGAGTTGGCGCATAAAATAGCAATTTCTGGCGCGCCTTGGGTACTGCTTACCCAAAGCGAATCATAACTAGGAAGGAACACGATCGTGTCTAAAGAAAAATTTGAACGTACGAAACCGCACGTAAACGTTGGTACTATCGGCCACGTTGACCACGGTAAAACAACTCTAACTGCAGCTATCTGTACTGTACTTGCAAAAGTATACGGCGGTAAAGCTCGTGACTTCGCGTCAATCGACAACGCACCAGAAGAGCGTGAGCGTGGTATTACAATCAATACTTCTCACGTAGAGTACGATACTCCAAACCGTCACTACGCACACGTAGACTGTCCAGGACACGCGGATTATGTTAAGAACATGATCACCGGTGCAGCACAGATGGACGGCGGTATCCTAGTTGTAGCGGCAACTGACGGTCCAATGCCACAAACTCGTGAGCACATCCTGCTGGGTCGCCAGGTAGGTATTCCTTACATCATCGTATTCATGAACAAGTGTGACATGGTTGACGATGAAGAGCTTCTAGAGCTGGTAGAGATGGAAGTTCGTGAGCTGCTGTCTGAGTACGATTTCCCAGGTGATGACCTGCCAGTAATCCAAGGTTCAGCACTAGGCGCGCTAAACGGCGAAGCACAGTGGGAAGCGAAGATTGTTGAGCTAGCAGAAGCACTGGATACATACATTCCAGAGCCAGAGCGTGCAGTAGACATGGCATTCCTGATGCCAATCGAAGACGTATTCTCAATCCAAGGTCGTGGTACAGTAGTAACTGGCCGTATCGAGCGTGGCATCCTGAAAGTGGGTGACGAAGTAGCGATCGTTGGTATCAAAGAGACAGTAAAAACGACCTGTACAGGTGTAGAGATGTTCCGTAAGCTGCTTGACGAAGGTCGTGCAGGTGAGAACGTAGGTGCACTGCTACGTGGTACTAAGCGTGAAGAAGTAGAGCGTGGTCAAGTACTGGCGAAGCCAGGTTCAATCACACCACACACTAAGTTCGAATCAGAAGTATACGTACTGTCAAAAGACGAAGGTGGCCGTCATACTCCATTCTTCAAAGGTTACCGTCCACAGTTCTACTTCCGTACAACTGACGTAACAGGCAGCATCGAGCTACCAGAAGGCGTAGAAATGGTAATGCCAGGCGACAACGTGAAGATGGTTGTAGACCTGATTGCGCCAATCGCGATGGACGAAGGTCTACGCTTCGCTATCCGTGAAGGTGGCCGTACTGTAGGTGCTGGTGTTGTAGCTAAGATCATCGCTTAATCGCGTTAATCTTGCCGCGCAACGCTGCATCGAAAAAGGGGAGCTTCGGCTTCCCTTTTTCATTTTTGGTTATAAGTCATCTTAGACTTATATCTTCTTTTGGCTTTATCCCGCTCATAATCAAAACAACACATTAGCCTCGACCAAATGACCAGAGCGTTGGCGCTGCACTTTCAGTTGAGCATTTCTCTTTCTTATCACCATTTTTCTTATAACAATCCGATCTGAGCAAAACAGTAAACGCAGTAGAAATAAGAGTGATTCTCTTTTATTCTTTGTTCATGAATGAAATGAGGTTGGGTTATGTACGTTTGTTTGTGTCATGGTGTCTCAGACAAAAAAATTAGGAGATTGGTTGCCGAACAGGGTATTACGGATATCAAGGGCATCAAGCGCTGTACAGCACTGGGCTCTCAGTGTGGTAAGTGTGTACGCCAAGCTAAAGAGATCATCGAAGAATCGCTGATTGCTCAGTTTAAACTGGCAAGTTAAGCACAGCTTCTTTTTGACTCTCCTCTAATTGGTTCTACAGTTAATAGAGCCAAAGAGGAGGGCTATGCTATGAAAGGTGATCCAGTCATAATTCAACATCTCAATAAAGTACTGGCTAATGAGCTTATCGCCATCAATCAATACTTCTTACATGCACGCATGTATAAAGATTGGGGCTTGAAGCATCTTGCCGATAAGGAATACCACGAATCCATTGATGAGATGAAACACGCTGACCATATTGTGGAAAGAATCTTGTTTTTAGAGGGGATTCCCAATCTACAAGATCTTGGCAAACTGATGATTGGTGAAGATGTGCAAGAGATGTTGGAGTGCGATCTCAAACTTGAGTTGATTGCGATTCCTGATCTCAAAGAGGCGATCGCTTACGCCGAAAAAGTACGTGACTACGTTTCTCGTGATCTGTTCCAAGAGATCTTAGAAGATGAAGAAGAGCATGTTGATTGGTTAGAAACTCAACTTGGTCTGATCGATATGACGGGTATTCAAAATTATCTGCAAGCTCAGTTTGTTGATGACGAATAATCCCCCGTACTAACACATATCATTCCTAGGCAGAAAACGTGGTTTTCTGCCTAACCGCTTCCTGTTTCCCCCTCGATAATTTCCTTGCTAAAGCTGCTTCCTTTCTGTACTATTCCCGCTCCTTAATTCTCGGTCAATTATCATTAGTTCCTTGCTTCCTCTGGATGACCGGGCCAACTCTGGAAGCTGAATAATCCGTAAGGAGCAAATAATGCGTCATTACGAAATCGTATTCATGGTGCACCCAGATCAAAGCGAGCAAGTTGCTGGCATGATCGAACGTTACACTGGCTCAATCACTGAAGCTGGCGGTAAAATCCACCGTCTAGAAGATTGGGGTCGCCGTCAACTGGCTTACCCAATCAACAAACTGCACAAAGCTCACTACGTTCTGATGAACGTTGAAGCTGACCAAGCAGTCGTTGATGAGCTAGAAACTGCTTTCCGTTTCAACGATGCAGTTCTGCGTAACATGATCATGCGTACTAAAGCTGCTATTACTGAACCTTCAATCATGCTGAAAGCTCGTGAAGAGCGTGTAAAGCGTGACGAGATGAAGTTCGACGCAGACGTTGAGTAATGGTTTGATGACCAATCGAATCGAGTTGAGCGGCGTTGTCGCAAAGGCTCCGGTTCGAAGCCAAAGTCCATCGGGTGTTAAACATTGCCATTTTTGGCTAGAGCATCGCTCTACGATGGTAGAAGCTGGCCTCCCAAGACAAGTTTTTTGTCGATTACCTGTGGTGGTGAGTGGGGCTAGGTCAGAAGCGTTAACTCAAAACTTAGTACAAGGCAGTAGCATTTTGGTAAGTGGTTTTTTGGCTTACCAAACCAGCCGAAATGGCGTAGGTAAATTAGTGCTGCATGCCGACAAAATTTCTCAAATATAGATCAGGAGATAGCCCATGGCTCGTTTCTTCCGTCGTCGTAAATTCTGCCGTTTTACTGCAGAAGGCGTACAAGAGATTGATTACAAAGACGTAGCAACTCTCAAGAACTACATCACTGAAGCTGGTAAAATCGTTCCTAGCCGTATCACTGGTACAAGTGCTAAATATCAGCGTCAGCTAGCTCGTGCAATCAAACGCGCTCGCTACCTAGCTCTACTGCCATACACTGACAAACATCAGTAATTGGCACCGTTTATTAAGAAAGAGGATTAAGCAATGCAAGTTATTCTACTTGATAAAATCGGTAACCTAGGCAGCCTTGGCGATACAGTAAACGTTAAATCTGGTTACGCTCGTAACTTCCTTATCCCACAAGGTAAGGCAGTAATGGCAACTAAAGCTAACGTTGCAATGTTTGAAAGCCGTCGTGCAGAGCTGGAAGCAAAAGTTGCTGAGCAACTGGCTGCCGCTCAAACTCGCGCTGACCAAGTTAACGCTCTGGAAGCAGTTGTTATTGCTTCTAAAGCAGGTGACGAAGGTAAACTGTTCGGTTCTATCGGTACTCGTGATATCGCTGATGCAATCACTGCAGCTGGCGTTAAAGTATCTAAGAGCGAAGTTCGCCTACCTGAAGGTGCTCTGCGCAACGTTGGTGCTTACGAAGTTAGCGTTCAACTTCACTCTGAAGTGTTCGCAACTGCAAAAGTACAAGTTGTTGCTGAGTAATTTCAGTTATTGACGAATACGAAAACACCAGCTTCGGCTGGTGTTTTTTTATGGGTAGCATTTAAAACTCAAACAGTAGATTAACCGAAATCACGCTGTCTGCTTTGCTTAATCCTTCCGGCACTCGGTTATGGTATTGGCGTGATTGGCGAATTTTTAAGGCAATGTGATCAGTGATGTCGTTGGTTAAACTGATATTGCTATCAAGACTGGTGTTACTTCGCCCTGAAACCATGGTCATTTCTGCCTCAAATCTGAGGTTGTCTAAGGCTTGCCACTCAGCTTTAAGATTGCTACGAAATATCGCTTCCTGAACGAGATCGGGAAAAACGATATCGTCATCATCAATTTCGTCTAGGTTGGGTTTTTGGTAGCGAAAGCCAGGCCCTAACTCCAGCTCTAAAACCATCTCATCGGTATATGCGAATTGATAACCGAGCCCTCCTGATAGGGTATGGTCTTTGAAATAAGCGGTGTAACGCGAGTTGGTGCCGTAAAAGCTGCCGTATAAATACGTCTTCGGTCCGAGTTTATAGTCGCTTTGGAAGGCGAAGGTGGACTGGCGTTTATCTTCTTTGCCGTTTTTATCAAGTTTATAAAACTTCCACTCCCCATAAGTACGGTGACGACCCATGGTATATTCCGATTTTAAGCGTGAATTGAGTGACTCTGACTCGGTATTACCGGAGTGCGCCTGATAGCCAAACTCGACTTGATGTTTCCAAGGAGAGGGAATGCTGA
The DNA here is from genome assembly GCF_008369605.1 of Vibrio cholerae. Taxonomy (NCBI): domain Bacteria; kingdom Pseudomonadati; phylum Pseudomonadota; class Gammaproteobacteria; order Vibrionales; family Vibrionaceae; genus Vibrio; species Vibrio cholerae. Next base: position 2,612,257 of record NZ_CP043554.1, on the reverse strand, counting down.
TGTCCGTATCCTGATTAGAATTTTCATTGGCTTGCGCTACTGTTGACAGCATCAAGCTAATGCCTAAAAGCCATTTGGTGGACACAACAACCTCTTTGATTAATATTGAGGTGGCATAGTAAAAATTCATTACTGAGTTTGGGTCAACCCTAGGTCAATTCTGGTTAGGCGGCGCACAAACTTTCGTTGCTTTAATTACAAATGACGGATTCTCGTTATAATGACGGACATTCAAACGTTACTTAAAGCGAAGTCATGGCAGATCCACGTACTGATAATCGAAACCGTAAAATTCCCGACGCACAAGTCGATGCAATTAAAGTCCCACCGCATTCATTAGAAGCTGAGCAATCCGTCATTGGTGGCCTGCTTCTCGACAATGAACGTTGGGATACGGTTTCTGAGCACGTGATGACTCAGGACTTCTACAGCCGCCCGCATCGTTTGATTTTTGACGGGGTAAAATCGATTTTGGAGGCGGGTAAACCGCTCGATCTCATCACCTTGTCCGAATATCTTGAGCAGCGTGAGCAGTTGGAAGATGTCGGTGGCTTTGCCTATTTGGCCGATTTGGCCAAAAACACGCCCAGTGCCGCCAACATTAATGCCTATGCGGAGATTGTGGCCGAACGGGCTTTGGTGCGTAACCTGATCGGTGTTGCCAATGAGATTGCCGATGCGGGATACGATCCTCAAGGGCGCAACGCTGAAGATTTGCTGGATCTGGCGGAAAGTAAAGTTTTTGCGATTGCCGAAGCACGTACCAGTGAAAACGAAGGCCCGAAAAACGTGGATAGCATTCTAGAGCGCACGCTAGAGCGGATTGAGCTGCTTTACAAAACGCCACAGGATGGGGTCACTGGGGTGAACACGGGCTTTACCGACCTGAATAAAAAGACGGCTGGTTTGCAAGGCTCTGATCTGATCATCGTCGCAGCGCGTCCTTCGATGGGTAAAACCACTTTTGCGATGAACCTGTGTGAAAACGCGGCGATGGAGCAAGATAAACCTGTGCTGATCTTCTCGCTGGAGATGCCCGCCGAACAGATCATGATGCGTATGCTGGCCTCGTTATCTCGTGTCGACCAAACCAAAATTCGTACCGGTCAACTGGATGATGAAGATTGGGCGCGTATCTCTTCCACCATGGGTATTCTCATGGAGAAGAAGAACATGTACATCGATGATAGCTCAGGCCTAACCCCCACCGAAGTTCGCTCGCGTGCCCGACGCATTGCTCGTGAACACGGAGGCTTGTCGCTCATCATGGTCGACTATTTACAGCTGATGCGTGTACCGGCATTGACCGATAACCGTACACTGGAAATTGCTGAAATTTCTCGCTCACTCAAAGCATTAGCTAAAGAATTGAATGTGCCCGTGGTTGCGCTTTCGCAGTTGAACCGTTCTTTGGAGCAGCGTGCGGATAAGCGTCCAGTCAACTCGGATCTGCGTGAATCAGGTTCGATTGAGCAGGATGCTGACTTGATCATGTTTATCTATCGAGATGAGGTGTATCACCCAGATAGTCCGCTAAAAGGCACGGCGGAAATCATTATTGGTAAGCAACGTAACGGCCCGATTGGTTCGGTGCGTTTGACTTTCCAAGGTCACTATTCTCGTTTCGACAACTATGCTGGACCTGCATTTGACGATGAGTAATTCGATGAACTATATGAAGGCGGCCACCGCCTACATCAATTTAGAGGCGTTGCAGCACAACTTGCAGCGCGTTAAGCAGCAAGCGCCAGAGAGTAAAATCATGGCGGTGGTGAAAGCCAATGGTTATGGACACGGGCTGCGCCATATCGCACGTCACGCCCTCGGGGCGGATGCCTTTGGCGTGGCGCGCATTGAAGAGGCTTTACAGCTGCGCGCCAGTGGCGTAGTGAAACCCATTTTGTTGCTTGAGGGATTTTATTCTCCCGGTGATTTGCCAGTATTGGTTACCAACAACATCCAGACCGTCGTACATTGTGAAGAGCAGTTACAAGCGCTGGAGCAAGCTCAGCTAGAGACTCCAGTCATGGTATGGCTGAAAGTCGACAGTGGGATGCATCGGCTAGGGGTTCGCCCTGAACAATATCAAGATTTCGTGGCTCGTTTGCACCAGTGTGAGAATGTGGCTAAACCCCTGCGTTACATGAGCCATTTCGGCTGTGCCGATGAGTTAGATAAATCGACGACGGTAGAGCAAACGGAACTGTTCTTATCCCTGACGCAAGGCTGTCAGGGTGAGCGTTCGCTGGCCGCTTCTGCCGGATTATTAGCTTGGCCGCAAAGCCAGCTTGAATGGGTAAGGCCGGGAATTATTATGTACGGCGTTTCTCCCTTTGTGGAAAAGAGCGCGGTTCAGTTAGGTTACCAGCCAGTGATGACCTTAAAGTCGCACTTGATCGCTGTCCGCGAAGTGAAAGCGGGGGAGAGTGTCGGTTATGGTGGTACTTGGACCAGCCAGCGAGACACCAAAATTGGTGTGATTGCGATTGGTTATGGTGATGGCTATCCACGCACTGCGCCGAATGGGACGCCAGTGGTTGTCAATGGGCGTCGGGTGCCGATTGCTGGGCGCGTATCTATGGATATGTTGACGGTAGATTTAGGGCCGGATGCTTGCGATCGCGTCGGTGATGAAGCCATGCTGTGGGGTAATGAGCTGCCTGTAGAAGAAGTGGCCGCACATATTGGTACGATAGGGTATGAGTTAGTGACGAAACTCACCTCGCGAGTGGAAATGTCTTATTATGGAGCAGGCGTTTAGCCTGCTTGGTGTTGTCCGTGCATGACCACCGCTTATCGCTGTGGCCATGCATGTCACTCTCTTCTCTTGCACTCTTTGGGCGTTACTCGCCTTGAATGGTCGCGATCACCCTTCTTATTCCGCCGTGATTGCGATGCTCACCCAAATAGATACCTTGCCAAGTACCGAGCGCTAACCTGCCTTGTTGAATGGGAATACTGACGCTACATCCAAGTAGTGAAGACTTGATATGCGCGGGCATATCCACTATACGGATGATGTGTCCATATTATGGACAACTCTAGCCTTTATAGTCCCAGACATTTGATATTCTAACTCGTCCATACCGATACTTAGACGTATGGCCAAAGATTGTCCATACAAATCGTTATTGTGGCACATCATGAGACTTCTCCCTGGATGGTAACCAAGAGACAGCGAGAGCCACCATGATTACGATGTTCACATAGATAAATACCTTGCCAGGTTCCCATGTTAAAGCTTCCATCGGACACAGGAACAGAAACACTACTCCCAAGCAGACTGGCCTTAATATGGCTGGGCAAGTCGTCACTCCCCTCATAAATATGTTTGTAATAGGGTTCACCTTCGGGAACCGCACGGCTAAAGAAGCTTTCAAAGTCATCACGTACGGTAGGATCTGCGTTTTCGTTGATCGTCAAAGACGCCGATGTGTGTTTGATGAAAATATGAGCAAGTCCTACTGATACCTGTGACAACTCAGGTACCTGCCTTACAATTTCATCTGTAATCAGATGAAATCCTCGTTTCTTGGGTGAGATTTTTACTTCTTTTTGAATCCACATAATTCTATTTTCTAATTGGCAGTACATTTGAAAAACGGGCCAACTCTTTCTCCAAGCGGGCCAACCTATCAAGCAACATCAACTCTCGATTCAAAGCCTGATGATAGAGCTCTTTGTAACTTTGCTTCTCTGCTCTGACTTTTCGAAACAAATCTCTAGGTTGGCTAGCTTGTACATCAACCTCTCTGTTCGCTGTGTCAATTGCTGCAATCAACTTCCCGAAGCTGATCCTGGATTTCTTAATTGCCCCACGCTTTCTGCCAGCCTCCAATGCTACGGTGTCCTTGTTAATCGAAGAACCTAGTGGAACTCGGCTCGGGCATCCTGCCTTCAAACGTTCTAGCGCATCCCAGTACTCTTGCATGCTAAACCTCCTTATTCTTCAAAAGGGCAATCCGACGCTGGTAACTTTCGAGGTCTTCTAATTCTGACAACTCAGTTCTAAGTGCAATACTCGAATCATCCTTACTTTTTAACTCATCAACCAAGACCTTTTGACGAGCAATGACTCGCTCCAGTTTACTTGTTTTGATGATTGCTTTATCACAGCTAATACAGGCAGAAACCAGGCGAAGTAGTTTTTTGTCACATGGAGATGTCGTCATACATGCCCCCAGAGGTGTCTCTTTATAGGCAAGCTCACCCTTTTTGAAACGGCTTACCAACTCCTTACGATCGTTGAGCAGCAGGCCTTCGCTTTCTCGTTCGGTAACGTTGCGATCGACAAACCGCCCATAAGTACCAAACAAAGGTTCAGTTCGATCTGCAACAACTGCTAAGTATGCATGAGCATCACTCTCAGGTTTAATTTCCCTCATCAGGTGCGATATATGCTCATCATGATCGAATTCGGAAATACAAGCAGAGGCATTGCAATAATAGAGTGTCATCTCTCTCGATATATGTTTTAACTGACTCTTAAGTGCCGGAATGGATACATTCGCTGACTGAGACACATAAAACGCCAAGGTTCTCCTAAGCTGATGAGTAGTAAAACGCCACACAGAACCTAGTTGAAAAGCCTTCTCTTTGTGCCATGTACGAAACGGATCAATGGCAACTAAATGCTCAAAATCAGAATCCTCTATTGCATATGGCTCTGAGGGAAAAAAATTAAATATCTCCTGATCTTTATTCGCATGCTTTTGAATAATCAAGGGAGCGTTCAAGTCAATATTCGCACCAGTAAACCTCAAGTAGCTCACGCTTATAAATAATGGCGCGTCATCCTGTAAGATGTCGCACTGAGAACAGATTAAAATAGATATCTTCTGTGCAATTTCAAACGCCTTGACAACCTCTTTGCTGGTCACCCAAGCGACTCTTTTCTTTTGTCCAACAAATTTACTTGTGTCCCCAAAAACTTTATAGACATTCCGACCCATCATCTTTTCGATTACTAAGGCGTTGTTTTTGAGGCTAAGGCATTCAGAATGTCTCATCCCTGTGTATATATGAATGTATATGCGACAGGCATGTTGTATTCTGGTTAGGAACTTACTCAACCCAGGAATATTTGAGACGCTATACTTAAATAATAATTCTCCAAGCCCATATATAGATGAAGCTTCATAAAAAAATGGGGCCATTCCTCGCCTTTGAACACCCAACTGGCGTTGCTTAGAATCACAGCGAGCAAACAAAGGGTCGTGTATTATGTTTTTAGTAAATCCTATGAGGTTATCTATACTCGCCAGAATTTCATTAAGGAACATTTCCAGATCAGAAATTAATGAAGACAATAGCCGCGGAGGTATTACAGGGTGCTGAAAATCTACGGGCAGTTCTTTCGACTTTTCTCTGGCCAAAAAACTAGAATATAGACTGGATATTTTGTACCCAGAAATATCGCTCGGAATATGTGCCAAATGACCAACCAAAGAAGAAAAACCAGTCAGAAGTGTTCGCGTTTCAAGTGTGCTGATGAATTCATCAAGGTGTTTTTTCTCGGACAGGAGAGTTGCGATTGATCTTGATTGACTTGAAGCATAACCAATAAGCCGACGTACAGACTTCATATAGTTCATTATTGTGGCTATGCTAATGCCGTAATTTACTGATGATTCAGCACAATAGATCAGAAGAAACGCAAGCCATTTAGCCTCATTCCGATAACTCTTTTGTGCAAATTCGAAGTTAATCCGAGCTGAGCCTGAATCTCCAGCTAAACGATAGAATCTGAAATCCCAAACATCATCACCGTATCGGGATATTGGAATTCCTTGTTTATTTCGAGAAACGACAAACTCATCAGAAGGTACTTGAATTCTCCCATTTATCTCAAAGGCGTCAGGAAATGATGCTTTATTATATTTTACAAAACATTCGAAGTTAGCACGATATATCTTCGCACTCATGAAAACACTCCAATTTCAATCAAAGTGTCCAGTTTCATTTGCCAATATTCAGATAGGATCTCCCTATCAAAAACATTGCGTTCAATATTATCTAATTGACCAATATTACCATTGAAATTTGATTTAATGACATCAAGCACTTGTTCTACACGATTTAAAACAGGTAACACCTTCTCATTAAAGTGTTTTTCTGAATGCGCGAGTATTAAAGACTCTTTAAGCAGGTACTTAAAGCTGATTAATTTATGAACATCTTCGATATCAGGATGAACTTTATAGTTTTTACAAAACAAGCAGCCTTCAAGCGTCCTGCAATCTGGTTCAATGGGTGTATCTCCGATGGCGGCAGGACTACTTCCGATACACTGACCAACAGGTGTGCTTTTCGCCTTGGCATGTATATCTATAATCATGGCCTTGTAAGAATCGAAAAAGCTGCCAATTTGGCTATCATTGCGAGTTTTACTACCTTCCGAATAATGTCTTAGTACCGTAACAGGGCTATTCTGTAAAACAATTGAGGTCGTTGCGACATCTGTATTCCTTATTAACCAATCGCCCTTATACGCCCTCCACATTCTTGTTGTTATTTTTAAATCAAAGCCAAAACATACATTCAAACGTCGATGAAGGTCGCCCGCAATACCCATAGATAGTGGCTCGGCCTGGTTAAATGTAATCTTAAAAAATAGCAAGGGATAAGAATGTATATTGAGTGCATCCAGTATGTACTGTCGAAGTAACAGAAACTTCTTGAAAGTTTGGTAAAAGGTCGAAGATATATGAAAAACGACTTCTCTCTTCCCCGCTCTATATTTAATCCCCTTAAATCCCAGTTTGTCTTTTAGAACCTCATGATCACCCGACCACGGGAGTTGCAACATTTGCCCCAGATTCATGCCAGTGTTTGCAGAAAATAGCATAACAAAAGCCTGAAATGCCATTCGGGAAGCATCTATGCGCCTATTATGAAATCGGGATGAATTGGCGATCTCCATTTTACTGATTGCATTATTATGGGATGCTCGATGACTAGCGATTAGATTAGTCTTTGAAAGTTTCGTTATTTCCTCTACAGTTCGAATACAGCCGCTTATATAGTTATATGCCAAAAAGCGATCTTTCAATGCTGCTTTATTACTAACAGTCGATTTCCCTCCGAAGGGCACAGATACGGGAAAGAACCAGAAGCGATTATTCTCAATGACTATCTCTTTTGGGAACTTCTGAAAATCAACAACAAAGTCGGATAGTTGATTAAATACTTGAAGATAGACAGTCAGAGTGCGAGCCACACTTGTATCTTCTGGTATCTCAGTTTTATTAACTGCTTTCAGAGATCTCCTTATTTTCCTGACATTTCGAAAAAGATCTCCGTAAGGATCACCATAGACATGGCGCCCGACACCCATTGTCAACTGCTGCAAAGTTGCAGCAGTATTAACGTTCATATCACTAGCTCTGACCTTATGAATCAGATATTCCGTAAACAACCTTACGGCCTCTGCAAAATCATCCATAGAATCAAGCCCTCGAATACAACTTGAATCACACCACCGTACAAAGCTATTAAACTGCCCGAAATTTGTTTTAAGCGAGTGTGCAGACCTTCCCATCTTTATATGATGAAGGAAAAACTCGATATACAAAGAGACAAACTCTTTTCTGGCAGACCGATAGCTTTCCATATTCACCAGATTAGACGCGCAAGCTTCGGTTGAAGTGTCTGCCGTCATACGCCGTCTTTTGGTGTAACACCAACTACCAATATCCACCGCATATTTATATCCTGGGATAAAAACCTTCACAGCTGAAGGATCTATCAGCACCACGTTTCCCGTTTCATCCGTGGGCAACTGTTCGATGGTATATGAAACGGTCTTTCGCTTACTCCATGTCATCGGTATTTACCTCGTTCAGCATGGATTCGAGGTAGGCCTCATACTCCGATTGCAAATCAAGCGCGACGCGGTATTTTTCGCGGTAGTTTAAGTAGGCTTCTGTCGCCCGAATACTTGTATGCCCCATCCTGGAGCGAACCAGCATCAGGGCTTTTGTCATATCTGCCTTTACAACCAAGTGGGTTTCGGCCTTCGACATTTGGTTAACAAAACTTTCCAAAAGATTCATTCCAAAGGTTGCTCGCAGATCATGGAAACGGAATTCAAATTCGTACCCATGGCGGTACAGCTCTGACTTTAATTGCTGTCTGATGAATTGAGTGACGGCGTTACCCCTTGGCGGGCTTCGATACAAGAGCGCGAAAGGGTCATTCTCAGCCATGTAGTAAGGCTGACCAGCGCGAGTCAGAAACAAATATTGATCGCCATCTTCTGGATATATATGCTTCGACAACTTCATTCGTTGATGACAACGCTCAGAATTCATATAGATTTGCACTCTGCGATACAGAAATAACGGTACAAGTAACACCATCTGCTTGCCATATTTGGTGCTGACAGGTGTTCCGCCACCGACCTTTATCCTGTGAGACACTGCGCCTTTATACGGCTCATCCAAAAAATTCTGCCGACGAAGCGTGAAAACAGTTTGCAACCGTGCGCCAGTCGCCAAAGCAAGAAAAAACGCCAATGTCATTTCGGTATTACCAATGGCTTTCAGAGCCTGAATTAAGGCCGCTTGCTCATCTTTTGGTAAAGGCCTGAGCTTACCGCCGTCATCAATGTACTCGCTGTAGTCATCATTGCTCTTCACTACCCTGAACGATCGAGTCAGGTCTGTACTTTTTACTGACTTTCTGCGCTGAAAACCTCGCGCATCTCTGAACATCAGTGCGGCCTCATCTTCAAGCCACAACGGATGAGCAAACTTAAAACCTTCAGTTTCCAACCAACGATAGAAATTCTGCAAACTACTCATGCGTCGTTTAGCCGTGCGTGCCTTTAGCTTTCCCTGACGAATTTCATCGTGCAAATAAGTGCAATAGCGATACGTAGGCCTGGCCCTAGGCCGGGCAGATATGGACAGAAAATCGATTTCCTCTTCCAGTAGCCACCGCCTGAAATGCGCCAGATCCCCCGCTATAGATTCGAGAGTTCTGTGCTTTACAGGCACAAATCCGTTAAGTCTGCTTAGTAGATAGCGATTAGCCTCTGCCCAGAGTGAACCGTCCGGGTCAACAATCATCGGGTAGTGGTAAAACACGTCATGTGCCACGTCCTGCGCCGGGTGCCGATAATAGTCACGACTTTTGGCGGTAGCACTGCATACATGGCTACCCACAAGTTCTATAGTTGACGGCTCATAGCATTCCAGCTTGCGAATCACCTCGACTCTGACACGAAAATTTAGCTTCATAGACAATGACGCAACTACCTCGCTCAATAATAATCCCTTGAGCAGTTTATTTGCATCAAAGGCGATGAAACAACTTTAGCTTGACATTTAACCAGGATCAACAGATTATTTCTGCATCATTGACTATGAACAGGTGAAGGCGTGAAGCTGAAACAGATCGCAACCATCAATGCAGGCTATCCATTTAGGGGCAAAATTCCTGAAGTGCCAGGCTCTGCCGTGGTAGCGGTTCAGATGAAGGATGTCTCGCTAACCGAAGGGATTCGCTGGTCAGACTGTTTGGAAACCACGCTCCCCGGCAAGCGCGAACCCGACTACCTCACCACAGGTGATATTTTAGTGGCCGCACGTGGCAGCCATAACTACGCCGTACAGGTGGATCAGTTATTGGCTTCTACAGGCAAGCAGGCCGTTGCTGCGCCACACTTTTTTGTGGTCAGCCTGAAGAAGAAGAAAGACATCCTGCCCGAGTTTATGGTGTGGTTACTTAATCAGGCACCGGCTCAACGTTACTTTGAGCAAAATGCCGAAGGCACCCTAACAAAAAGTATTCGCCGCAGTGTGCTGGAAGATGCCCCAGTCGTTGTTCCGCCCCTTGCCAAGCAGCGAGCAATTATTGCGATGGCCAACACTTTGGGTGAAGAGCAGAGGCTGATACAAAGGCTAGTAAACAACGGTGAGCGCATGATGGGCGCAATCGCCAACGACTTATACCAGGCGCATGGCCACTAAACAGCCTGCACAACTAATTTAAGATTTGAACCGGGCCTGTCATTGATTGGCCCCACATAAAAGGAAGTAATGGATGAACGATACAGCCATGAGCGGTAACGATAAAATTAACCAAGACAGCATCAACAAAGCGCTGTGGAACGCCTGCGATACCTTCCGTGGCACCATCAGCGCCGATACTTACAAAGACTTCATCCTCACCATGCTGTTCCTCAAGTACATCTCCGATGTATGGCAAGATCACTACGATGGCTATAAGGCCGAGTACGGCGACGAGCCGGAACTCATCGAAGAGATGATGAAAAACGAGCGCTTTGTACTGCCCAAAGCAGCCAGCTTTTATGCCCTTTACGAACGCCGTCATGAACCCGGTAATGGTGAGCGCATTGACCAAGCACTGCACGCCATTGAAGAAGCCAACGGCACCAAGCTGAAAGACGCAGGTAAAAGTGTTTTCCAAGACATCAGCTTCAACACCGACAAACTGGGTGAAGAAAAGCAAAAAAACACCATTCTGCGTCACCTGCTGGAAGACTTTGCCAAACCCGAGCTGAACCTAAAACCCAGCCGTGTCGGCACCCTGGATGTGATCGGTAACGCCTACGAATACTTAATCAAAAACTTCGCCGCCAGTGGTGGCCAAAAAGCCGGTGAATTTTATACCCCGCCAGAAGTCAGTGACCTGATCGCTGAACTGTTAGACCCGCAACCGGGCGACAGCATCTGCGACCCTGCCTGTGGTTCTGGCTCGCTACTAATGAAGTGTGGCCGCAAAGTGGTAGCAAACCACGGCAGCAAGCAATACGCCTTGTATGGGCAAGAGGCCATCGGATCTACCTGGTCGCTGGCCAAAATGAACATGTTCCTGCATGGGGAAGATAACCACAAAATTGAATGGGGCGATACCATTCGTAACCCCAAGCTGCTCGATAAAAACGGCGACCTGATGCTGTTCGATATTGTGACCGCCAACCCACCTTTCAGCTTGGATAAATGGGGCCACGACGAAGCCGAACACGACAAGTTCAGCCGCTTCCGTCGGGGTGTACCGCCGAAAACCAAAGGTGACTACGCCTTTATCCTGCACATGATCGAAACACTCAAACCAAAAACAGGCCGAATGGGCGTTGTAGTGCCACATGGCGTGTTATTCCGTGGCTCGTCTGAGGGCAAGATTCGACAGCAACTGATCGACGAAAACCTGCTCGATGCCGTGATCGGCCTGCCAGAAAAGCTGTTCTACGGCACCGGCATTCCAGCGGCAATCCTGCTATTTAAGAAAAATAAGAGTGACGATAACGTCATGTTTATTGACGCCAGCCGCGACTTCAAAGCCGGTAAAAATCAGAACCTGCTGACGGAAGAGAATATCGCCAAAATCGTCGCTACCTATCACGCTGGAAACGATGTCGATAAATACGCCTATGTTGCCAGCCTCGAAGAGATCAAAGAGAACGACTACAACCTCAACATCCCGCGCTATGTCGATACCTTTGAAGAAGAGGAAGAAATCGATCTGATGGCGGTGCGAGCCGAGCGCGAGCAGTTGAAAGCGCAACTGACTGAGCTGGAAATCGAGATGGCAAAGTATCTTGAGGAGTTGGGTTATGGTGCCTAATGGATGGAATACAAAGCCGTTAGCGGATATTGTAAAAGAAAAAATCTCATATGGGATTGTCCAAGCTGGTCCCCATGTGCCAGATGGCATACCTTACATCAAAAGTTCTGACGTCAGAGGAACTATTAACCCTGACGCGCTGCAAAGAACTAGCCAGGAAATACACTTCAAATATAGACGCTCATCTGTTCACCCAGGTGATATTGTATTTTCTCTACGCGGAAACATCGGAGAATCAGCGATTGTTCCTGCCAGTTTGCCCGAAGCTAACTTAACTCAGGGAACAGCGCGGATTTCCGTTTCAGTCGAACACTCTAATCTATTTCACTATTATCAACTCGCTTCTGAGAAGATTTTGAATCGTGTTAACGCCTTGAGCAAAGGAAGTACATTCAAAGAGATCTCATTAGAAGAACTTAGGAAGGTAAAGGTTCTTTGTGCCCCACTTCCCGAACAAAAGAAAATCGCCCAAATCCTTTCCACTTGGGATAAGGCCATCACCACCACTGAACAATTGCTCGCCAACAGCCAACAGCAGAAAAAAGCCCTAATGCAACAACTGCTCACTGGCCAAAAGCGCCTGCTTGATAACAATGGGGTTAGGTTTAGTGGGGAGTGGAAATTCCAAAGCATTAGTCAAATTTCCAAAAGAATCCAGCGTAAATCCGATGGTGAAGATCATCCTATTCTCACTATTTCATCTTTATCTGGGTTTGTTAGACAGGATGAACGCTACAGCAGATATATGGCAGGCGAGAGTGTTAAAAACTACATTCTTTTGAAAAAAGGTGAATTTGCATACAACAAAGGAAACTCAAAAACTTACGAGTTTGGCTGCATTTTTGATCTTGATAGTTATAAATCGGGGTTGGTACCCCACGTGTACGTATGTTTCAAACTTCATCAAGGGCTTAGCCACCGCTATTTCAAGTACCTTTTTGAAGCTGACTACCTTAAACCTCAACTTGGTGCCTTGGTAAATACGGGAGTCAGAAACAACGGACTTCTGAATATTAAACCTGCTGAGTTTATGAATACCAAAGTTCCAGTACCGTGTTTCGATGAGCAGGAGCAAATTGCCGATGTTCTTCATGCATCAAGCGAAACTATCAATAAGCTACAACTGAAGCTTGACGCACTAAAGCAAGAGAAAAAAGCCCTGATGCAGCAGTTGTTGACGGGTAAACGAAGAGTTTTGGTGAGCTAAGGGGATGCACGTGGAGCTAACAAAGGATGTTGCATATCAAGCGATTGCTGAGTTTTTTACAGACAAGCCGTTTGTATTATTTGGCACAGGAACTTCATGTGCACTTGATCTGAGTTTTGGGATGCCAGCTCTTGAGCGCCACCTTCGAGCCGAGCTTGCTCATGGAATGAGCGAAGTACAAGAACAGCAATGGCAGCAAGTGGTCTCTGCTCTTGATGCTGGTAGTCATGATTTTGAATCTGCAATGGACTTCATCAAAGATGAGGCTCTGACCAATCGAATAGTCGAACTTACTGCCAGTTTTGTTGCGCACCACGATAATGCTTACGCTCACTCAATCATGTCAGGCTCATGCGATTGGCCTGCTGGCTCACTATTGAAAAAGCTGGTTGAAGCTTTGCCGCAGGCTGATAAACAACTTCACGTCGCTACACCAAATTACGATTTGCTGGCTGAATACGCCTTCGTCCGACACAAAATCCCCTACATTACCGGGTTTCACGGTGGTTTCCTTCGGCGTTACGACTGGGCTGAGGCAAAAAAGTCTGTTCAATCCATTCAGAAAGCTCTTGGTAAGACAAGGCCGCCATTACGAATTGTTGAGTGCAAGCATATCCGACTACACAAGCCACATGGTTCGTTAAATACATTTGAATGGGAAGCTCAGCTTATTGAATGTAACAGCTGGATACTCAACAAGCCTGACGGCGTTGTACGAGCCATGATCACTCCAGGTACGGCCAAATATCAACGATTACACAAGGACAGAGCGCAGCTAGCTGAGTATGACACCGCTGTAGGAAACCATACTAGCTTCCTATTTTTGGGGTTTGGCTTTAACGATTCCCAGCTTGTTAACAACGCATTTAGACAAAAGCTTGAACAAGACCAATGCCGTGCTTTGGTGATCACTCGGGATTCGAACCTAAGAATTGAAGAGTGGCTAGATAAATGTCCGAACATGTGGCTCATCTGCAAACAGGCTGACTCAGAAAAAAGCAGGATCTACAACTCAAAGTATAAAAACTGGCTACATATTGATGACAAGGAATTATGGCGTTTTGACGCTTTTACCAACGAATTTTTAGGAGGGTAACATGGCACTTTTTACTTTCAATGATGACAGCTATACACTTGGCAACATCCGTGAAGTTGACACCCGAAAAGTAACCATTCTGGTTAACAGTGATAAAGATCTGCGTAAAGCCAGAGTTGGGCAGCTTGTAACTGTGCAACTCAGCGGTGCAACTGAATGTTGGCTGATTGGCATGATTGATAAAGTCATCAAAGCGGTAGTCACTCAGCCAGTTACGCTGGAAATAGACGAAGATGATGCTGACGAGATAGATGCTTTTGAAGATAGTGTAGTCAATACAGTTAAGATCACGCTGATGGGTGCAGCCCGCTGGGATGCAATCGCTCAAAAATATAAGTTTTCACGATCGCTTGATCACGTCCCTGAAATCGACTCAACCTGCTACGTGCTTAAAGACTCTCACCTAGAAGAATTCATGCGAGTGATCTCTGAGTGTGGCGATGGAGAGCACTCGCTGGAACTTGGCTCTTATAAGCTTAATGAAAACGCCCGCGCTTATGTTGATGGCAATAAACTTTTCCAGCGGCATGCCGCTTTGCTTGGCAGTACCGGCTCTGGTAAATCATGGACGGTTGCCTCTATTTTGGAAAGAAGCTCGCAGCTACCGTCTTCAAACCTTGTTGTATTCGACTTGCATGGTGAATACAAGGAACTTTCTTATGCTAAGCAGCTAAGAGTACCAGGGCCGGATGAGGTTGACGTAGAGGATGACTCACTGCTTTTTCTGCCGTATTGGTTGCTCAATTCAGAAGAGATTCAATCATTATTCGTTGATCGCAGCGAGTTCAGTGCACATAACCAAGTGGTGGTTGTGCAAGATGCCATAACAGAGCAAAAGAAAGCATTCTTACAAGCGCATGGTCGAACCGATCTGTTGCAGTCTTTTACTCTAGACAGTCCGATTCCATACTCCTTAGATGAAGTTATTGGAAAGCTTAAATATCTAAACGAAGAGAAGGTTGAAGGATCACGAGGCCCCAAAAACGGCCCATTCAATGGCGAATTTTCTAGACTGTTAGTTCGCATGGCCAGCCGCTTGAATGATCGTCGCTACGGATTCCTATTTAATAGTCCGGATAAATACAACCAATACGATTCATTGAGTATGATTGCTGAAAAATTGATGGGTTTTGGCAATCAAAAGCAAAGCATTAAAGTAATCGACTTCTCAGAGGTTCCTGCTGACATACTGCCAGTCATCATTGGCCTAGTTGCTCGTATTATCTATCAGGTTCAATTTTGGACTGATCCGAATAGCCGCAGACCAGTTGCTTTTGTCTGCGATGAGGCTCACCTATATCTACCAAGAAAAGAAGGCAACCCAGTTGAGCGCAGAGCGGTCGAAGCATTTGAGAAAATAGCTAAAGAAGGTCGAAAATATGGCGTTGCACTCATGATTGTGAGCCAACGGCCTTCAGATGTAAGTGCCACCATTCTAAGCCAGTGTAACAACATCATTTCATTGCGTTTAACGAACGCGGATGACCAAGCAACTGTTCGAAAATTACTACCAGAAAGCCTAGAAAGCCTCTTAGAAGCATTACCCATCATGGATGTTGGCGAAGCCATGGTTGTAGGAGACTCGGTACTGCTGCCGAGTAGAATAAAAATTGATCCTCCTACTGAAAAACCATTGAGCGCAACAATAGATTTCTGGTCTCGTTGGCAAGAAGACGTTACCAATGCTGATTTTGCATTGGCTGTAGAAAACATGCGCAGACAAAACAGAACAAAGCCATAACCTGAAGCTGCACCTCGGGTATCAGGGGTTGAAGAGAGATAACAAATGACACAATACACACCCAAATTTCAGGAAGAATACAGTGCCAAGTTACCGGCTCTGACGTTATTGACCAACCTCGGGTGGTCGTTCCTCTCTCCTGTACTACATCGAAAAGCAATGAATAAAAATTATTATTGCCATGCATACAGACTCAGGTTCAAACTGAAAAATAAGGAGTGTTTCTCATGGAATTAAATATTGAGCATATTAAAAAAGCGTACCTCTTCGTTAAGAGCTACGCATACCATGAGAACCTTAATCTGTTTCTTAAACAACGAGTGGCAGAGTTCGAGACCTGCCACACTGAACTGGATGAGGTGTTTGAATCCATAATAGAGGTCGTTGATCAAGAAAACCCTTGTAACCAAAAGTATTTCAAGGATTGGCTGAAAAGTATTAACTACCACTTGCTACCAAAGCTTGTAGAGCGCAACGAAGACAAACCAAGCCAGAATACAGGATTATTCATTAGTAATGTCCGTGATTCTGAGCAATATCAGGTTTCCAAAGTTAACTACTTCATCAATGCTCCGGTAGAAATCCATATCATTGAAATGCTGTGGTGTCTGTTTGTTGGCCCTGCTCTTGAGAAAGGCATGAGCAAGGACAGCTATGGAAATCGGATGCACTCCTCGGCTCTTAACTTTTCAAAAGATAGTGACCTTTCCGGCCAAGAGGTCTTCAGGCGGTATATCGACCAATACAACCAATGGCGCGATCAGGCCTTAGAGGTTGCAACTCAAGTATCTAAGAATGGCGATGATGTGGCACTTTTATCGCTCGACTTGAAATCATACTTCTATCATGTGGATTTAGATTTTGAAAACATTGAAGCTGAAATTGAAAATCACTATTCAAACAATGCCCAACTCACAGAGTTTGCGTTAAAGCTTAACCTTGCATTGGAAGCAATTTACACGCGTTACCAGCAAGTTATCGCACCTAGAATCAAGCAAACTCATATTAAGTGCAAAGATAAAAAGTGTTTGCCTATCGGTATGGCGTCAGCATCCATCATCGCCAACTGGTATCTTTCAGAATTTGATTTTTCTATTGGTGACGATGTTAGGCCTGCCTATTATGGTCGCTATGTCGATGACATTATAATGGTCTTCAAACGTCCTAAGTTTGATGTAGAAAACCCAATACCATCATTTGTAAATAATTATTTAAGTTCTGTGCTCACAGCAATCGGCGATAATACCGAATATGTAATATCAGTTGCTGACAATACGTTGCCAATGCAGCAAGATAAGCTCATATTGCAGTTCTTTGATAGGGAGCATAGCCGCGCCGGATTGGAGGTCTTTAAGCAAGAGCTTGATGAAAGAAGCAGCGCATTCAAATTTTTGCCAAGTGATCATATTGACAAAGAACTCGACAGATTTGCATACGATGTACTCTACGATGGGTCTGCCAATAAGTTACGCAGTATTGTTGGACTAGCTGAAAATGAGACAGAACTAGCAAAGTATCTATCCAGCCATATAACGGCTCATCGACTTTGCAAACTAAACAATAGAGATGTGGTTCTTCCACAACTGAAGCAGTTCTTTAAGGGACAGAACGCACTTCAATTTTTCCGTTTATGGGAAAAACTCTACCAATACTCGGTAATTACCAGAAATTACGGATTTGCTTCTTTCTTTTATCAGTATGTTGAAGCCGAAATAAACAAGATTATTGGCATTATGCCAAACTCTAGGAAGCCTTCCGATCGGTTTACTAAGAAGCTAAATGAAGACCTTCATTTATACAACCAGATTGCGTTGGCAATTACCACCGGGCTGTTGGATATAAAGAACCTTTCTGGTTTCTTCTGGCCATCTATTCCTCATACCAGTGCATTTCATAAGCATAAATCAGAGTTAAATGAATTGATTACATATGCATCTGATATCCATCATTTTGCATGGCAGTTAAGATGCTCAAACTTAATTCGCCACCATCTCGTCGCTTGGCCACTGGCTAACTACTCTAGTCAAGAATCTGATCTAACTTTAGAGAATGATTTCACAAGCAATGAGAATGTTTCTTTAGATGAGAACAAACTTACTCATTCGCCCCGTTTTATACACTTCGACGAATGGCAGCTCTTTCATTTGGGAAAACATCTCGCCACCGAGAATGATTTGAATGGCTGGTTAACAGAAACTATATATGCCTATAAGAATCGATTCTTTGGGCACGAATTTCCTGTTGATTTTACATCTGAAGATGCAGACACCGCTGGAATTGTTAAATCCAGCCTATCGGTTTCTGACAAGGAGTCTAAAGACCAGATTAACTTGGCAATCGCAAATCTTAGAGTAAATGAAGAGGATATCAGTAGTGCTGTCCGTCGAGATCGACAGCCAAACCTTAGCTTTAAACGTCAGGAGGACCTTTATAGCATCCTAAATTCGGCTCTTTATGAGAAAGCGGATCTATTGGTGATGCCTGAAGTGGCCATACCTGTAAGTTGGCTTCCATTTATGGTGTCATTTTCACGTAGACATCAAATTGGTCTTGTTTTCGGACTTGAACACTGGGTATCGAATGACGTCGCATATAATTTGATCATAGAAGCGCTGCCATTTAGAGTGTCTGGCAAGTACAAGTCCTGTGTAATGACAGCTCGCGTAAAAAATCATTATGCTCCTGCCGAACTAGAGCTTTTAGAAGCAGTACGGCTTAAGCCTGGCAATCTTGTACTCAAGCAAAATGCCTATTACCACAAAGTATCGTGGCGTGGTTTGTCATTTGCGACATACAACTGCTTCGAACTATCAGACATCACCCACAGAGTTTTATTCAAATCACAAATAGATCTTCTATTTGCATGTGTTTGGAATAAAGACACAAATTACTATCAACATATTCTGGAGTCCGCTGTCCGGGATCTGCATTGCTACACAGTTCAAGCAAATACCTCGCAATATGGGGGGTCTTGCGTATTGAGACCAACCAAAACCGAGAGTAAAACAATGCTTTATGTCAAAGGTGGCGACAACCCTTGTGTACTGACTACGAAACTCGACATTAGGGGGCTTAGGGATTTTCAATACAAATCAAAGCCAGGCTCAAAAGATTATTTTAAACATCTCCCCCCAGGTTATGACAGCGATTCGGTACTCAGTCGATGAACTTACTGCACCTCGGGTATCAGGGGTTGAAGAGAGATAACGAATGACACAATACACACCCAAATTTCAGGAAGAATACAGTGCCAAGTTACCGGCTCTGACGTTATTGACCAACCTCGGGTGGTCGTTCCTCTCTCCTGAACTCGCGTTAGCTGCCCGTGGTGGTAAGGCCGATGAAGTGGTTTTACGCCAGGTGTTGCGAAGTGAGCTTCAAAAGCGCACTTTCATCTTTGCCGGTAAAAGCTACCCGCTCTCTGAAAAGGCTATCGACAACCTGATCGCAGAGGTGTGCAGCCCGGCGCTTAACGAAGGATTGTTAACGGCTAACGAACGCCTGTACAACCACCTGCTGTATGGTATCTCCGTCACTGAGTTTGTGGATGGCAAAAAGGCCAGCCCGACCGTTGCGCTAATTGATTGGCAAAACCCAGCCAATAACAGCTTTGTATTCACCGAAGAGTTTACCGTTACCCGCTCGGGCGGCGTGGAAAACCGCAGACCGGATATTGTCTGCTTTGTGAACGGTATTCCTCTGGTTGTAATTGAGGCGAAACGCCCAGATGGCAATACGAAAAAGGGCCCCACCATTGACGAAGGCATTTCGCAAAGCCTGCGTAACCAGCGCCATGACGAAATCCCGTTACTGTTCTCCTATAGCCAAATGTTGTTATCCATAAACGGCAACGAAGGCCGCTATGGTACCTGTGGCACACCCGCTAAGTTCTGGGCCGCCTGGCGTGAAGAAGACATCTCTGATGCTGAGATGTACGCCATCAAAAACAAAAGACTCAAAGATGAACAGTTAGCAGGCCTATTCAGCCACCGTCCGGCAAAAGACCTGGATTGGTACCAGAGCCTGACCGCCGCGGGGGAGCTTGCTGTGACTGGTCAGGATCAATTACTGATCAGTCTATTAAGCCCTGCCCGGTTGCTGGAGATGACCCGTTATTTCACCTTGTTCGATAAAAAGGCTGGCAAAATCGTCGCCCGTTATCAGCAGGTGTTTGGTATCAAGCGACTGATTGAACGCATCAATACCCGCAGCGTCACCGGGGGCCGTGAAGGCGGCGTGATCTGGCATACCACGGGGTCGGGTAAGTCATTTACTATGGTGTTTCTAAGTAAGGCGCTGATCCTACACGAAAGCCTGAAGCAATGCCGTATTGTGGTGGTGACTGACCGAGTAGATCTGGAAACCCAGATGAGCAAAACCTTTGCATCTGGCGGCGAGCTGGCCGGGAAGAAAGACAAAGAAGCGGCGATGGCAACCTCGGGCAAACGCCTGGCCGAACAGATTGGTAAAGGCACGGAGCGAATTATCTTCTCGCTCATCCAGAAGTTTAATACCGCTACCAAAATGCCGGAGTGTGTGAACAACAGCTCTGACATCATTGTGCTGATTGATGAAGGCCACCGCAGCCAGGGTGGTGAAAACCACATCCGTATGAAGCAGGCGCTGCCTAATGCTGCCTTTGTCGCCTTCACTGGCACACCACTGTTAAAAGACGACAAGACCACTAATAAGTTTGGCCCCATTGTGCACGCTTACACCATGCAGCGCGCGGTGGAAGACCAGACGGTGACACCGCTGTTGTACGAAGAGCGTATTCCCGACCTGGATGTGAATGAACGCGCCATCGACAGTTGGTTTGAGCGGATTACCGAAGGCCTTTCTGGCGAGCAAAAGGCCGACCTAAAGCGCAAGTTTGCCAAGAAAGGCCAAGTATACGGTGCGGATGACCGCATTCGTTTGATTGCCCTGGATATTGCCAACCATTTCGTAAAGAACATCGATGAAGGTTTGAAAGGCCAGTTAGCCTGCGACAGCAAAGCCTCGGCTATCAAGTACAAAAAGTATCTGGACGAAGCAGGCTTGTTTGAATCTGCCGTGGTGATGAGCCCGCCTGATAGCCGTGAAGGTAACACTGCTGTCGATGAGGCCACCACACCGGAAGTGACCCAGTGGTGGAAAGACAACGTGGGTAGTCAAGATGAACAGGCTTACACCAAGCATCTGATTGAGCGCTTCGACAAAGATGATTCTCTGAAGATACTCATCGTGGTTGATAAGCTGCTTACCGGCTTTGATGAACCTAAAAACGCTGTCTTATATATCGACAAACCCCTAAAAGAGCACAACCTGATCCAGGCGATTGCACGGGTAAACCGCCTGCACCCGAAAAAGAAATTTGGTCTGCTCATCGACTATCGCGGCATTCTGGCGGAACTGGATACCACCATCCAAAAATATCAGGATCTGGCCTCCCGTACTCAGGGCGGTTACGACATTAACGATATTGCTGGCCTGTACAATCAGATGAGTACCGAGTATAAGCGCCTGCCACAGTTGTATAAGCAGCTATGGGCCATATTCGATGGCGTGAAAAACAAGAGCGACATTGAGCAATTGCGTCAGGTACTGGTACCAAAGATTGAAGAGCGTGGCGGCGAGCTCGTTGACGTGCACCTGAAAGTGCGAGAGGACTTCTACGAAGCCCTGACGGCCTTCGCCAGCTGCTTGAAGGTAGCGCTGCAATCGGCTACCTTCTTTGAAGACAAGAGCTTTAGCGACCAGGATCGTCGTCACTACAAAGAAACAGTGAAGCAATTTTCCAGCCTGCGCCAACTGGTTCAGCAAGATGCCGGTGAGAGGATTGACTACGACGAATACGCCGAACAAGTGAAAAAGCTGCTGGATAAGCATGTGGTGGGTGTCGAGGTTAAAGAGCCTGGTGGCGTGTATGAAGTGGGTAAGATGGGGCAAAAGCAACAGCCTGAAGACTGGAGCGAAGATAAAACCCGCAACGAAACCGACATCATCAAAACCCGCGTAACCCGCATGATTGAACAAGAGCTACGGGATGACCCTTACGCTCAGGAAGCGTTCTCAAAACTGCTGCGACAAGCCATTGAAGAGGCCGAAAAGCTATTCGACCACCCACTGAAACAGTACATGCTGTTCCGTGAATTTGAAGAGCAAGTTCAAGACAGACGCTTGAACGACATACCCGATGCCTTTGCTGGGAATCGCCATGCTCAGGCTTACTTTGGTGTGTTCAAGAAAGTGCTGCCTGAAGCTCTAGCTGTGCTCGACAACCAGGTTCAGGATAAGTGGGTAAAAGTTGCCTTTGAAATTGACCAGGCGGTAGAAAGCTCTGTCGCGGAAAACTCCATCAATCCACAGAACATCGAAGCCGATATTCGTAAAAAGCTACTACCGCGCATGTTCCAGGAGTGCAAAGCGATTGGGGGCGGAATGGATCAGGCCAAGAAGATTGTTGAGATGATTGTTCAGATCACTCGGGTCGGGTTGAACGGTGCTTGAACGGAACTAACCAGATGAATGTGCCGATTAAACCTCAAAGTCAGACCATGAGTTTCCGCTACGGTGACGAGCAGATTACGTTTGAGCGAGTTAAGCGCCCGCAAGCCACTGGCAAGGTGTTAATTAAGGTTCATCCCGATTGTCGAGTAATCGCATCGGCTCCTGAGGGGGCTGAGAGCGAAGCCGTATTATCTGCTGTTAAAAAGCGTGGACGTTGGATATACGAACAGCTGAGAGATTTCCGCAAGCAGCTTGAATTCACCACTCCTCGGCAATTCATCAGTGGCGAGAGTCATTACTACCTAGGGAAACAGTACCTGCTGAAAGTGATTGAAGCGCCGGAGCAGGCTCAAGGCGTGAAACTACTACGTGGCAAGTTGGAAGTTTCTGTAAGAACAAAATCCGCTGACAAGGTTAAAGAGTTACTTACAGATTGGTACAAAGTGCGGGCTAAGGAAACCTTCGCCAAGCGCCTCGATGCGATGCTGGAACAAGCCCTTTGGGTAGAGGAACGACCACCTCTGCGCATACTGACCATGCAAACCCAATGGGGCAGTTGTTCACCCAATGGCCGCATCACCCTGAACCCACACCTGGTTAAAGCGCCTCGTGAGTGCATTGATTATGTGATTTTGCATGAGCTTTGCCACATCGCCGAACATAACCACAGCGAGCGGTTCTATCGGTTATTGGGTCAGGTAATGCCAAGGTGGGAAAAGACGAAAGAGCGGTTGGATGGGATGGCTACTGTTATCGCAAATTGATTACTGAATTCATAGGAGCAAATAAATGCACGACTACGCAACAGCTAACCAGAAATCAAATCGGAAACTGACACCCTCAAAGCTTCAGATATCTGATAGATCTTGGTGAGGGTAATGTTCTGATCTCCTCGTTCAATGTGTCCCATATAACTACGGTCGATCCCTGCAAGATCAGCCAACGCTTCCTGAGATAAACCTTTCTCTTTTCTCGTTTGACGAACTTTTTCACCAAAAGCGACCAAGCGCGGATCTTTCATAATTGCTCTGCCTAAAAGACAGAACTATCACCAAATGCAGTCTATATCACCACGGGATATATCGCTCATTTTGCATTAATCTGATATTACGATTTCAATACACTTGGATAACAACATGAAGCTAAACACTTTGATTCACCGGCAAGGTGGCTTTTGCTTTTACTGTAGAAAGCCGCTTCTTGAGCGTGATGCATCTATTGAACACATCATTCCAAGCTCAATGGGGGATTACCAAGGATTTACCAACCAAGTTGCATGCTGCACACTCATGAATAGCATTCTGCAAGACTTACCACCAAAGCATAAAATAGAACTGCTTTTGAACTGGTGGGGACGGTCACCTTGTCCAAAGGATATGGCACTTTCCCTTAAAGAAATCGAGAAGCAGCGACAGAACATACTAAATTCAAGTTTTAATGAGCCAATCTACGGCTATAAAGATGGTGGCTTAATAACAGCCGATGAAAATGTAATCTTGGAAGTACCGGAGGAACTTGATGAACTCCGTTTTAAAAAAGAATAACCGTTTGCCTAGATGCTTGAGTGGACTTTGTCAAATCAAGAGAAGATAACATAGTGTTGCATTACAAGGTTTACACCGCTGTTGTTCACTCTTTATCAGCAGGAATATTTAGCTGTTTCTCATCCTGTCGCCATATCGGGTAAGTTCAGGCTTTAAAGAACTAGATGTTTGCCAGTAAAGAGCAGATCAGAGCAAACATCATACTTATAGTTCTGCAAGAAAGTTTATTAACTAAGAAACCTGATGTCTATATAGTCACCACATAACCCGGTACGATAATCCGTGTCTATATAACCCGTACATCATCGCCCTCATCAATGTGCTGATAATAAGGCGCCCCTTCAGGAGCAGCGTGGTTAAAATGGGCTTCCATATCTTGGCGCACCGTCGGATCGGCATTCTCATTGATGGTGAGACTTGCCGAAGTATGCTGTACAAATAAATGTAATAAACCGACATTTAGTCTTTTGATTTGCGGCAATTGTTGTTCAATTTCATCAGTGATCAGATGAAAACCACGTGCTCGTGGGCGTAACTGGATGGTGTGCTGATGCCACATAAAGCCCGCTCCTTAAGTGTATTGGCAAAGTGAAGGTTTAAGGGTAAGGTGAGCGACAGAAATTACCAGACAAAAATGAGTGACGGTCGGTGTTTACGTGACCTATCGCAAAGTGGGTGTCAATGAGTTCGCTCATAATGATGCACTGAAAATTAATTACATGTGATTCCGGCGCGGAATACTCATTTTTAACCTATTCTTTTTGCTTAAATCGGGGATTCCAACGTTAAAGCTCCGCCTTTAGCGTATTGGAATAAAACCACAGTAACATCGGGATAGATGCCATGTTGAAAAATATCAATCCAACGCAAACCCAAGCTTGGAAAGCGCTGACCGCGCATTTTGAATCTGCTCAGGATATGGACCTCAAAGCACTTTTTGCGCAAGACAGCGAGCGTTTTGCCAAATACTCTGCGCGCTTTGGTCAGGACATTCTGGTCGATTATTCGAAAAACCTAGTGAATGCGGAAACGATGCAACACTTGTTTGCGTTGGCTAAAGAAACGGATCTGCAATCTGCCATCACCGCGATGTTTAAAGGTGAAGCGATCAACCAAACGGAAGATCGTGCGGTACTGCACACTGCGCTGCGTAATCGTAGCAATTCACCTGTGTTGGTGAACGGTGAGGATGTAATGCCTGCAGTAAACGCTGTGTTGGCGAAAATGAAAGCCTTCTCTGAGCGTGTGATTGGCGGTGAGTGGAAAGGTTTCACCGGCAAGGCGATTACTGATGTCGTTAATATCGGCATTGGTGGCTCCGATCTCGGTCCTTACATGGTCACAGAAGCTCTGGTGCCTTATAAGAACCATTTGACCATGCACTTTGTGTCAAACGTCGATGGTACACACATGGCGGAGACACTGAAAAACGTCGATCCTGAAACCACCCTCTTCTTAGTGGCTTCCAAAACTTTCACTACCCAGGAAACCATGACCAACGCCCACACGGCGCGTGATTGGTTCTTGAAAGCGGCAGGAGATGAAGCACATGTTGCTAAGCACTTTGCGGCGCTATCAACCAATGGTAAAGCGGTGGCTGAGTTTGGTATCGACACCGACAACATGTTTGAATTCTGGGATTGGGTAGGCGGTCGTTACTCACTGTGGTCAGCGATTGGTCTTTCTATCATTCTGTCTATCGGTTACGACAACTTTGTCGAGCTGCTAGCGGGGGCGCATGAAATGGATCAGCATTTCGTGAACACGCCGTTTGAAAGTAATATTCCGGTCATTCTTGCGCTGATTGGCATTTGGTATAACAACTTCCATGGTGCTGAATCTGAAGCGATCCTGCCTTATGATCAGTATCTGCACCGTTTTGCCGCTTACTTCCAACAAGGCAACATGGAATCGAACGGTAAGTATGTTGACCGCGATGGTAACCCAGTGACTTACCAAACGGGCCCAATCATTTGGGGTGAACCCGGTACGAACGGCCAGCACGCTTTCTATCAGCTTATCCACCAAGGCACTAAGCTGATCCCATGTGATTTTATCGCGCCAGCGGTGAGTCATAATTTGGTTGGCGATCATCACCAAAAGCTGATGTCTAACTTCTTCGCGCAAACCGAAGCCTTAGCCTTCGGAAAATCTGCGCAAACCGTGCAAGCGGAACTGGAAAAAGCGGGTAAATCGGCGGCAGAAATTGCAGCGTTAGTGCCGTTCAAAGTGTTTGAAGGTAACCGCCCAACCAACTCGATTCTGGTTAAGCAGATTACGCCACGCACGCTGGGTAACTTGATTGCGATGTACGAACACAAAATCTTCGTGCAAGGTGTGATTTGGAACATCTTCAGTTTCGATCAATGGGGCGTGGAACTGGGTAAGCAACTGGCGAACCAAATCCTGCCTGAGTTAGCGGATAGCGCAGCCGTGACGTCACATGACAGCTCGACCAACGGTTTGATCAACGCCTTTAAAGCGTTTCGTGCCTAATTACGCCGAATAAACAATTGATAGACAAGGCCTTACCTGTGCAGTAAGGCCTTTTTCTTGTCTTTGAGTTTCTCTGTACGTGGCGAAGTTCCTTTTTTGTATTGCCATTGAAAGTTCATTTTTCCTACCGATTTGGTCATAAAACAGACATGCAGCAGGGTTTAACTAAACGCACTGTCAGAGTGATAGGGCTTATGCTGGTATGTCAGAAACGGCCATTCAGACTAAAACACAAGCACGTCAACGCAAGGTGTTTGCTCACCACCATGTTCAACACTATCGCTCGCAGTTAGAGCGCCGGATCTCCCACTCACCTCAATTTCGACAGGGCAAAGTGATCAACGCTATGCCTCATATTACCGCTACACCATCATGGTGGCAGACAGCTTGGAGTTACTTTGGGGGGAGAGCTCAGCTCAAGCCTAATGCTCAGTTGCCCGTAGCACCTCTCAACCTGCAAGCGTTGCAAACACGCAGCCAGGCACTTCGAGTCACTTGGCTTGGACACTCTAGTTTGTTTATTGAAGTCGATGGGCTACGAGTATTGACCGATCCGGTGTTTGATTACGCTTCGCCTTGGATTGCGAAAGCGTGGTTTGCCAGAAACCTGCCTAATAGTGGTGTGCGGGAGCAGTTACCACTGCCGGATGTGATTGTGATCTCTCACGATCACTATGATCATTTAGAGCAGGCCAGTGTTGTCTATTATGCCGCGCATTCGGTCACCTTCTATGTTCCGCTGGGTGTCGGGCAGCATTTGATTCGCTGGGGAGTCTCCCCTGAACGAATTATCGAATTCGATTGGTGGGAGCAGATAAAACGAGAAGGCGTCGAGTTTATCTGTACTCCAGCTAATCACAATTCAGGACGTTATTATCTCGATCATAATGCGACCTTGTGGTGTTCATGGGTCATAAAAGGCCATCAAGAAACACTCTATTTCAGTGGTGATAGTGCCTATGATACACATTTTGCAAAGA
Organism: Vibrio cholerae; assembly: GCF_008369605.1. NCBI lineage: Bacteria > Pseudomonadati > Pseudomonadota > Gammaproteobacteria > Vibrionales > Vibrionaceae > Vibrio > Vibrio cholerae. The sequence continues at coordinate 2,585,109 of NZ_CP043554.1, read as the reverse complement.
TTGCTGAGCGCTGTGGGCCGATTGATTTGGCTTGTCTAGAAGTGGCCGCCGATGTTAAGCAGCACCAAGGTTATCCCGTTGAAAATTGGGGACACATGCAGGCGAAACACACAGTTCAAGCTTTTTGGGACTTACAAGCCAAAAAACTGCTGCCGATTCACTGGGCGACTTACGAGTTGTTTACCCACCAATGGGATGAGCCGATTGCCGATCTGGTTAAGCATTGCCAAGAGCAGTCGATCACTTTGCTAACCCCTATGGCAGGAGAAAGCCTAACCATGGCAAACCACAGTGCAAGCCACGCTTGGTGGCAAGGTTTAGAAACTGATGAGCCCATGAGTGGTGCTCGATATTGGCAAATGGGCTTAGCGTGTTCTTTATTATTGCTGCTGATGGTGGTGTAAATGTCACCCCCAGTGCTCGGGGATAGCAGAGAAAACAAAACCGGACAAATATGTCCGGTTTAATCAAGATCATTGAGAGCGATGAACTAACAGTGGCTGCCAACGTGAGCGCTGAATTACTCGAAACAGATTTCGATAAACGCATTGCCCCAAGGAGAAGAAAACGGCATCAGTATGATTGCCCCTTCACACTTATGACGAATTGTGTGTCCTCGGCCGGAGACGACAACGGGGGTCGCCATATCAAAATCAAAGCCGCTTTCTGCCAAAATTCGCTTCGCTCCACCTGTGACCATATTGGTGATCTCGCCGACCATATCAGTCACTTCTTCATTTAAACCATTCGGACGCTCACCCAGCATATTTTGCATGATTTCCAAAGCAAGGCTCTCGTCAAAAGTGATCGACATAGAACCGCGCGTCGTTGGGCCAATCATGCCGATCAGACCAGAAACATCGCCGCGAGCGATTTCGTCTTTTTTAATCCGTGGTTTTTGTGGCTTCAACTCAAGGGAAGCCATGGTTTTCAACACGTTCATCAAAGACGCTAAAAACGGGTTTACAAATTCAGCGCGCATAACCTTCTTCTATTGTTGCTTCTTCTCTTTCGAGAGACAGGTCTGACAAACCCCATGTGATTCGATGACATGGTTGCTTATCGTAAAACCGTGTTTCTCCGCGTTACTTGCTAGCAAGGCTACCAGACTATCATCCCGAGATTCAATCACGTTACCGCACTGGTCACAAATCAACAGATGTGAGAAGTGCTTATGAGCGTTACATGAACAGCAAGAGATAAAGCTGTTAGTCGACTCTACTCGGTGAATAAAGCCTTGTTCTAGCAAAAAATCCAGTGCTCGATATACAGTTGGAGGTTTAGCTTGCGGTTCACTTTTTTTCAGATCTTCCAGCAGTTCATACGCACTTGATGAGCGTTTACTGGCACAGATCAGCTCAAACACAGTTTTACGCTGTGATGTGAGGCGAACCCCTCTTGCTGCACATATTTCTTCAATTTGCTTGGTTAGCTTGTTGTCCAAAACCATCACCATCACTGTTGGACTTTAGTAATAATATACTATGTCGAGATGAATATCGTTGACCGACAAAATAAAATCCACATGAAAGTAGATGCGAGGTCAACTCATCCTGTTGAATAGACGTAAATTACCTTATCTTGCTCAAAAACGATACTGTTAAGCTTATTAGTTGTGGTAAGGAAATCGTGGCAAGCCGACTAAGATCAAGCTTATTTGGCTCACGAAACCTGCTGGTTGGGCCCATTTACTGTAAAAGCGATTTACTGAACAAGGCATGGCGCTCACGCTAAGTTGCGATTAAAATGCCGGACTTCGATTTTTCGCCACCGTGCGGTGGTTGTTTTTGACTGAAATGGGGACGTTCACCTATGACTCACTCATGCAGACTCTCAGTTGCTCCAATGCTTGATTGGACCGACCGCCACTGCCGTTATTTCCACCGTCTGCTCTCTGCGCAGACTCTGCTGTACACCGAAATGGTGACGACTGGCGCGATCATCCATGGTCGTGGCGATTTTCTGGCGTACAACCAAGAAGAGCATCCTGTAGCGCTACAGTTTGGTGGTTCCAATCCGAAGGATTTAGCGCATTGTGCCAAGCTGGCTCAAGAGCGAGGCTATGATGAAATTAACCTCAACGTCGGCTGTCCATCCGATAGGGTGCAGAATGGCCGCTTTGGCGCTTGTCTGATGGGCGAGCCGGACTTGGTGGCGGAGTGCGTCGCCGCCATGCGTGCGGTTGTCGACATTCCGGTGACGGTCAAAACACGTATCGGTATTGATGATCAAGATTCGTACGAGTTTTTAACTCAGTTTATCGCCACGGTTGCGGAAAAAGGTGGCTGTGAGCAATTTACTATCCATGCACGTAAAGCTTGGTTAAGTGGTCTGAGCCCGAAAGAAAACCGTGAAATTCCCCCACTGGATTACCCACGAGCGTACCAGATCAAACGTGATTTTCCGCACTTAACCATTGCAGTTAACGGTGGGGTGAAGAGCTTGGAAGAAGCGAAACTGCATCTGCAACATCTTGATGGTGTGATGATCGGTCGAGAAGCGTATCAAAATCCGTATTTACTGGCTGAAGTGGATCAGCAGATTTTTGGCTTAGAAACGCCTGTGAAAAAGCGCTCACAAGTCATCCATGAAATGATGCCTTATATTGAGCGTGAACTTTCACAAGGCACCCATCTTGGTCATATGACTCGCCATATGTTAGGACTGTTCCAAAATATGCCGGGTGCACGCCAATGGCGACGCCATATCAGTGAGAATGCGCACAAGCCTGGAGCGGGATTGGAAGTGGTTGAACAGGCGTTGGCTAAGATCCCTTACCAAGAGTTAGGTGTGTAAAAAACACCAAACATTAGCGAAAATGCTTACTGTTTTTTGATAAGCCAAGTGAGATGACGTCGCTTGGCTTATTTTTTCTATCTTAATCAAATGGTTGGCTTCTTTGTAAAGTTGGCGTGAAAACTGCAAATTCACAATGAATGACGCAGAGGAGTGCTGATGATGTTTGAATTAATCTTTATTTTTGTCTTTGCCGCTACACTATTGGTCACTGGCATCACTTTAATGAGTGTATTCGGTGCGATGGCGTTGGCTTTTTTGATCATGGCGCTGTTTGGCATGTTGGGCATAGTATTAAAGTTACTGCCTTGGTTACTGGTGGTATTGGTGGTGGTTTGGCTGATGCGCGATAAAGCGAAGGCTGCACGTTAGGAGATGACAAAACCCTATATCGAGAATAGGTTTGTGTTACCATCATCGCCTCAAAAATATTGAATTGAAATCGAACGGAGCATAGTTCATGAACCGAACTGCATCGGCGGCGCTGGTCACCGCACTGATGGTCATGCCTTTATCGGCCTCTGCCGCTGAATCATTTTATACTGCGTCAGTGGGCGCTGAGATGTGGTTAGCGAGCACGAAAATTGATAATACTCGTCGTGATGATGCGAACGCGCCTAACCTTTATTTTACGTTTGAGCACGGTTTTCCTTACCTGCCGAATGTGGGCTTGCGTTATACCAATTTAGAAGCGGATTTCGCTTCGTTCGATAAGATCGATTACACCTTTTATTATCCATTGCTCAATCGCGAATTGATGAAGTTCGATGCGGGTATCACTCTAACCCAATATGCGAACAGTGATTACCGTGCGCCAGATGCCCGTCGCTACGATTTTGATCAAACCACGTTTAACTGGTATGCCAGCGCCGAAATTACCATTCCTCATACGCCTTTTGATGTGATTGGTCAGTTTGATTTTGGTAACAATAGTGACCTGAAATCATCCGATGTGATGGCTGGCTTGCAATACCATCTGCCGATCCGAGCGGGAGACCTCGCATTCAAAGCGGGCTATCGAGTGGTAGATCTTGAGTTCACTGAACTGGCTAAGCAGTCCACCGATGTAAAGCAATCTTTTGTTTTTGCCGATGGTTGGTTTGTGGGGGCTCAATTTAGCTTCTGATGAATTTCTCATTATTGAGTTTTTTGCTAACCAATACGTTTTAAATGAGCCACAAGTTGGCTCATTTTTACTATTTGGACCATGCTTAGTTTTATCAATAAGCCAAGGATGGAAAGCAAAATGACGATTCCGGAGTTAAGAGAGCTATATCAAACCCAGCAGCTCGTTGAGGCCATTATTGAGCCCTCCTTTCAAGAAGGGGAATGGATTGTCGAATTTCGCCATCAAATGGGGGGATTCGTGCTGCTCACCGATGAAAATGGCGAAGAGTGTCGTTATATCGATCTCGATAGCGCTTCGCAATCCGCCATGGCGGTTGGGTTTCGTCAAGTTCGGATTGAAAACCAGTAGCGAGATGGTTAAGTCAAAAAGTTATAAAACATTCACATCTATTCTTTCTTGTTATTAAAAAGAGTGATTAATCTATCGTCATGCAATGAATAGGGAAGTCGTGACGATGTCTACAGGAAACACTTTACCCCCGGCGCTAGCGGCACTCGCTAGTCCGTTAAATGATGCACAGCTCAATCAACTCCAACAAACCGTAACCCAACTGAATGCTCAGCAATTAGCTTGGGTCAGTGGTTATTTCTGGGGATTGAGTCAATCCAATGCATTGAGCGTTCCACACATTTCCGCTGGGCAGACTGCGTCTGCTGCTTCGGGTAAGCTGACGATCATTTTCGCTTCGCAAACGGGAAATGCGAAAGGCGTTGCTCAGGCGTTATTGAAAGAAGCGCAAGCTGCAGGTATTCAGGCCCAGTTATTTGACGCGAGCGATTACAAAGGCAAAGACTTAGCCAAAGAAACCCATGTAATTTTTGTCGCCTCAACCAATGGTGAAGGTGAAGCGCCGGATAATGCACTGGCACTGCATGAGTTTCTCAAATCCAAAAAAGCCCCCAAGCTGCCTAATCTTAAATATGGCGTCTTAGGATTGGGGGATTCCAGTTATCAGTTTTTCTGCCAAACCGGCAAAGACTTTGATCAGTTTTTAGAAAACCTTGGGGCGCAACGTCTGGTTGAGCGCTTAGATGCGGATGTCGATTATCAGGCTGCAGCGACCGAGTGGCGCAAGCAAGTCCTGTCTATTTTGAAAGATGAGCTGACAGGAGCCGCGGCAGTGACGAGCGTGGCTACTTTCGCAGTGAGCCAGACAGCTGAGAGTCACTACAGTAAAGAGCAACCTTACACGGCGAGCTTATCGACGAGCCAAAAAATTACTGGCCGTGATTCAGGCAAAGATGTACGCCACATCGAAATTGATTTGGCCGATTCTGGCATCACATACCAACCGGGTGATGCATTAGGTGTGTGGTATGAAAACCGTCCACAGCTGGTTAATGCCCTACTCGATAGCGTAGGACTTTCTGGTCATGAAGAAGTACAAGTGGATGGCGAAACGCTTTCTCTGCATTCGGCACTGACTCATCATTATGAAATTACTGCAGCTAATCCGCAGTTGGTGGCGCAATTTGCTGAGCTTGCACAAAGCGAAAAGCTCACCTCTTTAGCCCAAGATAAAGAGGCACTGCGTGAATACGCGACGCGTACGCAAGTGATTGATGTGTTGCGCGAAGAAAAAGTCACCCTTTCCGCGATTCAACTGTTATCACTTCTCCGTCGTTTAACGCCGCGTCTTTATTCGATTGCCTCTAGTCAAAGCGAGGTGGGGGAAGAGGTGCATCTGACGGTTGGGGTGGTCGAGTATGAGTATGAGGGAGAGCAACGCTTGGGTGGTGCATCCAGCTTCTTAGCTCATCAATTAGAAGAGGGCGCTCCGGTTAAAGTCTTCGTCGAACACAATAACAACTTCAAATTGCCGAGTGATGATAATGCGCCGCTGATCATGGTTGGCCCAGGAACCGGAATTGCCCCTTTCCGTAGCTTCATCCAAGAGCGCGAAAACCGTGGTGCAGCAGGAAAAAACTGGCTGTTGTTTGGTGACCGCACTTTTACCCAAGATTTCCTCTACCAAGTCGAGTGGCAAAAGTACCTGAAGTCTGGTGTGTTAAATCGCTTAGATGTGGCTTTTAGTCGCGACCAGCACGAAAAGGTATATGTGCAGCATCGCCTTTTAGAACAAGCAGAGTTGGTATGGCAATGGTTACAAGAAGGCGCTTACTTCTACGTATGTGGTGATGCATCACGCATGGCGAAGGATGTGCACCAAGCATTAATTACTGTTGTCGAGCAACAAGGTGGCTTGAATCGTGAGCAAGCTGAAGAGTATGTGAGTGAACTGCGTAAAGCAAAACGTTATCAAAGGGATGTCTACTAATGAGCGCAAATCAAAACCCATCAGTACAAGAGGTGCTTGGCGAAGTGCTCGGCCCATGGTCGGATAATGAACGCCTAAAGCGCGAGAGTCATTTTCTACGTGGGACGATCGAGCAAGATCTGCAAGATCGCATTACCGGCGGCTTTACCGCGGATAACTTCCAGCTCATCCGCTTTCATGGCATGTATCAGCAAGATGATCGTGATATCCGTGCTGAGCGTAGCAAGCAGAAGCTTGAGCCTTTGCATAATGTCATGCTCCGTGCGCGTATGCCGGGAGGGATCATCACTCCTCACCAGTGGCTCGCGATCGATAAGTTTGCAACTGAACATACTCTGTACGGCAGTATCCGTTTAACCACACGACAAACGTTTCAGTTTCACGGTGTGCTTAAGCCGAATATCAAACTGATGCATCAAACCTTAAACAGCATTGGTATCGATTCGATTGCGACCGCAGGGGATGTGAACCGTAACGTATTGTGCACCTCTAACCCCGTGGAATCTGAACTGCATCTGCAAGCCTACGAGTGGGCAAAAAAGATCAGTGAACACCTACTACCGAAAACACGCGCTTATGCCGAGATTTGGTTGGATGGCGAAAAGATCGAAGGACCCGATGAAGAGCCCATTTTAGGTTCAAACTATTTGCCGCGTAAGTTCAAAACGACCGTTGTGATCCCGCCACACAATGATGTGGATGTGCACGCCAATGATTTGAACTTTGTCGCGATTGGTGAAAATGGCCAGTTGGTCGGTTTTAACGTGTTGGTGGGTGGGGGCCTTGCGATGACGCACGGCGATACTTCCACCTATCCGCGTCGTGCCGATGACTTTGGTTTTATTCCTCTGGAAAAAACCTTGGAGGTGGCGGCTGCAGTCGTGAGCACGCAACGCGATTGGGGTAACCGTTCTAACCGTAAAAATGCCAAAACCAAGTACACCTTAGATCGTGTCGGGGTTGAGGTATTCAAAGCCGAAGTTGAAAAACGCGCGGGAATTGCGTTTGCACCAAGCCGAGCTTATGAGTTTACCAGCCGTGGCGATCGGATTGGTTGGGTTGAAGGCATCGATGGCAAACATCATTTAACCCTGTTTATTGAAAATGGCCGCTTATTGGATTTTCCGGGTAAGCCACTGAAAACGGGTGTCGCTGAAATTGCTAAGGTGCATCAAGGCGATTTCCGGATGACGGCTAACCAAAACTTGATTGTGGCTGGTGTGCCAGCGGATCAGAAACAGCACATTGAGCAGCTCGCACGTGAACATGGCTTGATTGATGATGGTGTGAGTGAGCAGCGCATCAATTCTATGGCGTGTGTCGCCTTCCCAACTTGTCCATTGGCGATGGCGGAAGCCGAGCGTTTTCTCCCTTCTTTTGTCACAGAAGTGGAAGGTATTTTGGCAAAACATGCGTTACCAAAAGAAGAGAACATCATTTTGCGTGTGACGGGCTGCCCGAATGGGTGCGGTCGAGCCATGTTGGCTGAGATTGGCCTAGTCGGTAAAGCACCGGGTCGCTACAACCTCCATTTAGGCGGCAATCGAAATGGAACGCGCATTCCTAAGATGTATAAAGAAAACATTACCGATACGCAAATCCTTCAAGAAATTGATGAGTTGGTGGGACGTTGGGCTAGCGAGCGTCTGGACGGTGAAGGATTTGGTGATTTCACTATTCGTGCAGGCATTATCGAAGAGGTAATCATCTCGAAGAGGGATTTCTATGCCTAATCGTACCGTTCCAACACTAGAAGAGTTACTAACGCTAAATAAGGTGCAGCAAACGCTGCGCCTAACGGAAGTCAATCAACATCTGGAATCCCTCAGCGCGCAAGAGCGCGTCGTATGGGCTCTAGAAAATCTGCAAGGCAATCATGCACTGTCATCGAGCTTTGGTATCCAAGCCGCAGTGATGCTTCATTTATTAACTTCAGTGAAAAGTGATATTCCCGTTGTACTCACCGATACCGGCTATCTGTTCCCCGAAACCTATCAGTTTATTGATGAGCTGACTGAGCGCCTCAATCTGAACCTAAAAGTTTACTCAGCGCCTGTATCAGCGGCTTGGCAAGAAGCTCGCTATGGAAAGCTATGGGAGCAAGGTGTTGAGGGAATCGAACGCTACAACCAGATCAATAAAGTAGAACCGATGCGTAGAGCGTTGGATGAACTCAACATTGGCACTTGGTTCTCGGGCTTACGACGTGAGCAGTCACAATCACGAGCAAGCTTACCGATTTTATCGGTACAAAATGGCGTGTTTAAATTCCTGCCTGTGATCGATTGGACCAATAAAGAGGTGCACTATTATCTCAAGGATAATGATCTGCCTTACCACCCACTTTGGGAACAAGGTTATCTTTCGGTAGGTGATACACACACCACTCAGAAATGGCAACCGGGGATGAGTGAAGAGCAAACTCGCTTCTTTGGTTTAAAGCGTGAGTGTGGGTTACACGAAGATAATAACGATACACATCAATAAACGCGTTCATTTTCTATTTACACATAATAAAGAGAGGCTGCCGTGATGTAGCCTCTTGCTTTATCTCAGCCTACAAATGAATAACTCTGTGGATAAGTTATCATCAAGGTCTGAGTAAAGTTGGATAAATAAGCCATTGCGCGCAAATGCAGCGGTTAAGCGCTATTTCTATAAATTTTCTCAAAAAACACTTGCCAGTGTGAAGCGGATCTCTATAATGCGCCCTCGTTGACGCAGCAAGGGCTCACAGCCAAATCGATGCCTCAACAGGCCAGAAAAGAAAATTGAAAAAAGTGTTTGACACAAAATCGATTCTCGCTAAAATGGCCGCCTCTTCTGAAGCAGACCGCCAAGAAGAACGCTCTTTAACAATGTAAACCAATCAATCTGTGTGGGCACTCGTTGATGATAATCAAAAAAGATTTATCAATGAACTGAGTGACCATTTGAATGAGCAATCATTCAGCACAGTCAATTCAACATTACTTCGCTTTTTATTAAGCAAAGAATGTAATCAGTATTCATTGAGCCGAAGCGAAAGCTTCACAAAACTTTTAATTGAAGAGTTTGATCATGGCTCAGATTGAACGCTGGCGGCAGGCCTAACACATGCAAGTCGAGCGGCAGCACAGAGGAACTTGTTCCTTGGGTGGCGAGCGGCGGACGGGTGAGTAATGCCTGGGAAATTGCCCGGTAGAGGGGGATAACCATTGGAAACGATGGCTAATACCGCATAACCTCGCAAGAGCAAAGCAGGGGACCTTCGGGCCTTGCGCTACCGGATATGCCCAGGTGGGATTAGCTAGTTGGTGAGGTAAGGGCTCACCAAGGCGACGATCCCTAGCTGGTCTGAGAGGATGATCAGCCACACTGGAACTGAGACACGGTCCAGACTCCTACGGGAGGCAGCAGTGGGGAATATTGCACAATGGGCGCAAGCCTGATGCAGCCATGCCGCGTGTATGAAGAAGGCCTTCGGGTTGTAAAGTACTTTCAGTAGGGAGGAAGGTGGTTAAGCTAATACCTTAATCATTTGACGTTACCTACAGAAGAAGCACCGGCTAACTCCGTGCCAGCAGCCGCGGTAATACGGAGGGTGCAAGCGTTAATCGGAATTACTGGGCGTAAAGCGCATGCAGGTGGTTTGTTAAGTCAGATGTGAAAGCCCTGGGCTCAACCTAGGAATCGCATTTGAAACTGACAAGCTAGAGTACTGTAGAGGGGGGTAGAATTTCAGGTGTAGCGGTGAAATGCGTAGAGATCTGAAGGAATACCGGTGGCGAAGGCGGCCCCCTGGATAGATACTGACACTCAGATGCGAAAGCGTGGGGAGCAAACAGGATTAGATACCCTGGTAGTCCACGCCGTAAACGATGTCTACTTGGAGGTTGTGCCCTAGAGGCGTGGCTTTCGGAGCTAACGCGTTAAGTAGACCGCCTGGGGAGTACGGTCGCAAGATTAAAACTCAAATGAATTGACGGGGGCCCGCACAAGCGGTGGAGCATGTGGTTTAATTCGATGCAACGCGAAGAACCTTACCTACTCTTGACATCCAGAGAATCTAGCGGAGACGCTGGAGTGCCTTCGGGAGCTCTGAGACAGGTGCTGCATGGCTGTCGTCAGCTCGTGTTGTGAAATGTTGGGTTAAGTCCCGCAACGAGCGCAACCCTTATCCTTGTTTGCCAGCACGTAATGGTGGGAACTCCAGGGAGACTGCCGGTGATAAACCGGAGGAAGGTGGGGACGACGTCAAGTCATCATGGCCCTTACGAGTAGGGCTACACACGTGCTACAATGGCGTATACAGAGGGCAGCGATACCGCGAGGTGGAGCGAATCTCACAAAGTACGTCGTAGTCCGGATTGGAGTCTGCAACTCGACTCCATGAAGTCGGAATCGCTAGTAATCGCAAATCAGAATGTTGCGGTGAATACGTTCCCGGGCCTTGTACACACCGCCCGTCACACCATGGGAGTGGGCTGCAAAAGAAGCAGGTAGTTTAACCTTCGGGAGGACGCTTGCCACTTTGTGGTTCATGACTGGGGTGAAGTCGTAACAAGGTAGCGCTAGGGGAACCTGGCGCTGGATCACCTCCTTACACGATGGTTATCGTGATGAGTGTCCACACAGATTGATTCGGTTTAGATTAGAGAAGAGTATCTTAGTGTCCCGTTCGTCTAGAGGCCTAGGACACCGCCCTTTCACGGCGGTAACAGGGGTTCGACTCCCCTACGGGATACCATCTTTAAGCGTTTTCGCTGAGAATGTTTAAAAATGGTTTTCATCAGAAAATCTTGCTCTTTAACAATTTGGAAAGCTGACAAAACAACAAATTATTGTTGTTTGTAAAGTTCTCAATGTTTATCGAAAGATAAACACCAACAACACATTCAAGTGTGCTTGGTATCGAATAAGACTTCGGTCTTGTTCAAATTTGAGTCCGGCAAAATCTGTCTCGCACTCATGTAAATTAAACGCGAGACAACTTAGGTTGTTTAATAGCAACCCGAAACTCCTTCGGGTTGTATGGTTAAGTGACTAAGCGTACACGGTGGATGCCTGGGCAGTCAGAGGCGATGAAGGACGTACTAACTTGCGATAAGCGCAGATAAGGCAGTAAGAGCCGTTTGAGTCTGCGATTTCCGAATGGGGAAACCCAACTGCATAAGCAGTTACTGTTAACTGAATACATAGGTTAACAGAGCAAACCGGGGGAACTGAAACATCTAAGTACCCCGAGGAGAAGAAATCAACCGAGATTCCGGTAGTAGCGGCGAGCGAACCTGGATTAGCCCTTAAGCACTCGGTGAAGTAGGTGAACAAGCTGGAAAGCTTGGCGATACAGGGTGATAGCCCCGTAACCGACGCTTCATCGAGCGTGAAATCGAGTAGGGCGGGACACGTGATATCCTGTCTGAATATGGGGGGACCATCCTCCAAGGCTAAATACTCCTGACTGACCGATAGTGAACCAGTACCGTGAGGGAAAGGCGAAAAGAACCCCTGTGAGGGGAGTGAAATAGAACCTGAAACCGTGTACGTACAAGCAGTAGGAGCACCTTCGTGGTGTGACTGCGTACCTTTTGTATAATGGGTCAGCGACTTATATTCAGTGGCAAGGTTAACCGTATAGGGGAGCCGTAGCGAAAGCGAGTCTTAACTGGGCGCTCAGTCTCTGGATATAGACCCGAAACCGGGTGATCTAGCCATGGGCAGGTTGAAGGTTGAGTAACATCAACTGGAGGACCGAACCGACTAATGTTGAAAAATTAGCGGATGACTTGTGGCTAGGGGTGAAAGGCCAATCAAACTCGGAGATAGCTGGTTCTCCCCGAAAGCTATTTAGGTAGCGCCTCGGACGAATACTACTGGGGGTAGAGCACTGTTAAGGCTAGGGGGTCATCCCGACTTACCAACCCTTTGCAAACTCCGAATACCAGTAAGTACTATCCGGGAGACACACGGCGGGTGCTAACGTCCGTCGTGGAGAGGGAAACAACCCAGACCGCCAGCTAAGGTCCCAAAGTATTGCTAAGTGGGAAACGATGTGGGAAGGCTCAGACAGCTAGGATGTTGGCTTAGAAGCAGCCATCATTTAAAGAAAGCGTAATAGCTCACTAGTCGAGTCGGCCTGCGCGGAAGATGTAACGGGGCTAAGCAATACACCGAAGCTGCGGCAATGTCTTTTAGACATTGGGTAGGGGAGCGTTCTGTAAGCCGTTGAAGGTGAATCGTAAGGTTTGCTGGAGGTATCAGAAGTGCGAATGCTGACATGAGTAACGACAAAGGGGGTGAAAAACCTCCTCGCCGGAAGACCAAGGGTTCCTGTCCAACGTTAATCGGGGCAGGGTGAGTCGACCCCTAAGGTGAGGCCGAAAGGCGTAATCGATGGGAAACGGGTTAATATTCCCGTACTTCTGACTATTGCGATGGGGGGACGGAGAAGGCTAGGTGGGCCAGGCGACGGTTGTCCTGGTTCAAGTGCGTAGGCTTGAGAGTTAGGTAAATCCGGCTCTCTCTAAGGCTGAGACACGACGTCGAGCTGCTACGGCAGTGAAGTCATTGATGCCATGCTTCCAGGAAAAGCCTCTAAGCTTCAGATAGTTAGGAATCGTACCCCAAACCGACACAGGTGGTCGGGTAGAGAATACCAAGGCGCTTGAGAGAACTCGGGTGAAGGAACTAGGCAAAATGGTACCGTAACTTCGGGAGAAGGTACGCTCTTGATGGTGAAGTCCCTCGCGGATGGAGCTGACGAGAGTCGCAGATACCAGGTGGCTGCAACTGTTTATTAAAAACACAGCACTGTGCAAAATCGCAAGATGACGTATACGGTGTGACGCCTGCCCGGTGCCGGAAGGTTAATTGATGGGGTTAGCGCAAGCGAAGCTCTTGATCGAAGCCCCGGTAAACGGCGGCCGTAACTATAACGGTCCTAAGGTAGCGAAATTCCTTGTCGGGTAAGTTCCGACCTGCACGAATGGCGTAATGATGGCCACGCTGTCTCCACCCGAGACTCAGTGAAATTGAAATCGCTGTGAAGATGCAGTGTACCCGCGGCTAGACGGAAAGACCCCGTGAACCTTTACTACAGCTTGGCACTGAACATTGAACCTACATGTGTAGGATAGGTGGGAGGCTATGAAGACGTGACGCCAGTTGCGTTGGAGCCGTCCTTGAAATACCACCCTTGTATGTTTGATGTTCTAACTTAGACCCATTATCTGGGTTGAGGACAGTGCCTGGTGGGTAGTTTGACTGGGGCGGTCTCCTCCCAAAGAGTAACGGAGGAGCACGAAGGTGGGCTAATCACGGTTGGACATCGTGAGGTTAGTGCAATGGCATAAGCCCGCTTAACTGCGAGAATGACGGTTCGAGCAGGTGCGAAAGCAGGTCATAGTGATCCGGTGGTTCTGTATGGAAGGGCCATCGCTCAACGGATAAAAGGTACTCCGGGGATAACAGGCTGATACCGCCCAAGAGTTCATATCGACGGCGGTGTTTGGCACCTCGATGTCGGCTCATCACATCCTGGGGCTGAAGTCGGTCCCAAGGGTATGGCTGTTCGCCATTTAAAGTGGTACGCGAGCTGGGTTTAGAACGTCGTGAGACAGTTCGGTCCCTATCTGCCGTGGGCGTTGGAAGATTGAAGGGGGCTGCTCCTAGTACGAGAGGACCGGAGTGGACGAACCTCTGGTGTTCGGGTTGTGTCGCCAGACGCATTGCCCGGTAGCTAAGTTCGGAATTGATAAGCGCTGAAAGCATCTAAGCGCGAAGCGAGCCCTGAGATGAGTCTTCCCTGATACTTTAAGTATCCTAAAGGGTTGTTCGAGACTAGAACGTTGATAGGCAGGGTGTGTAAGCGTTGTGAGGCGTTGAGCTAACCTGTACTAATTGCCCGTGAGGCTTAACCATACAACACCCAAGGGGTTTTGTAGTGGACTCAAAGCTAAGCGCATAAGAATGTGTGTGAGAACGAAGACAGCTTTCCAGAATTGTTGGTTATCACTTTTTAAGAAAAAGTGAAATCAAAAACAGAATTTGCTTGGCGACCATAGCGTTTTGGACCCACCTGACTCCATTCCGAACTCAGAAGTGAAACGAAACAGCGTCGATGGTAGTGTGGGGTCTCCCCATGTGAGAGTAGAACATCGCCAGGCTTTTAATTTGGTCTAACCAGACAGCGGAGCGGTAGTTCAGTCGGTTAGAATACCGGCCTGTCACGCCGGGGGTCGCGGGTTCGAGTCCCGTCCGCTCCGCCACTTATTACGAAACCCAGTCTTAGGACTGGGTTTTTTGCTTTCTGGAAATCATTGAAAGCCATAGGTAATTACCGCTTATCGCCTATCCCAGTACTCATCCTCTACGATGTTCAATCATCCCAAGCTGTCCAACTCTTCTTACTGCTCTTTTTGTCTTTGTCTTTTTGCGTTTATCCTACGAGTGTACTTTATCAACGTTATCCTTAAGCTTATCCATCAGAGTCTATATGCAGTGTTTGGAGAAAACTCGGTAAGCAAATACAGCCGAAACTGCTGTAGCTTCAAGTCCACAAACCAAGGCTTAGGTAACTAGGAATGAATCTATGCACATAGGTATTTGCTCATTTATCGCCTACCTGCAGCTCCAAGTCGTTTAAGTCGTCTAGTCATCGAAAGGATTCTGAGGGTAATAAAAAACCGCAGTGTTTAACTGCGGTTTGTCGATAAAACAACGGAGATTAGTGCTGTTGTTCTTGCTGAGGTATAGGGGATTGATTGTCTGTATTTCTTTCAGCTTGGAGGGCTTTTTCAGCCTTTTTAGCTTTCTCAATCATAGGAGTAATGGTTGAGCCTTGAACTAGGATAGAAAACACTACCACGGCGTAAGTCATCACCAGAATCAGCTCTTTTACATCAATCAATTTCTCAGGAATTACCATGATTCCAGAGGGTATTGAGAGCGCCATCGCTAACGCGAGTCCCCCACGTAAGCCACCCCAAGTCAGAATACGAATCGACCAAGGGTTGTAACTACGGTAGCGTTTAAATCCGATGTAGGAGACAAATACGCTGAGGTAGCGGCCACATAACACCAGTGGAACTGCAAAAGCCATTAAAATCCAGTCTTCTTGATGGAACTCAAACAGTAGCATTGACATACCAATCAGCAGGAATAGGACGCCGTTGAGAAATTCGTCTACGAGTTCCCAGAAGTGATCGAGATGCTCTTCACTCTCTTTTGAGAAGCCTATGAAACGAGTCCAGTTACCAATCATGATCCCAGATACGACCATAGCGAGTGGACCAGAAACATGGATCACATCGGCAAATGCATAACCAGCGGTCGGAATACCAATCGTCAGCAACAGCTCCATAGAGTGGTCATCGGTTGCTGAAATCAGGTAGTGGAACAGGAGACCTAATAAGAAACCGTAAACAATGCCACCGATCGCTTCTTGGATGAAGAGAAGGGTAACGCTGCCAACCGTTGGTGTTTCATGCCCGAAAGCGATGGTAAAGATGGTCACGAAGATAACCAAGCCAAAACCATCGTTAAACAGTGATTCGCCTTCAATTTGGGTAGAAATACGTTTCGGTGCTTTGAGCTTTTTGACAATCGCGAGGACCGCAATTGGGTCGGTGGGGGAAATGAGTGCGCCAAATAACAAGCAGTAAACCAAATCAAACTGGATACCGATTAATTGGCAGAAACCATAGAGAGTAAATCCAATAAAGAAAGTCGAAAACAGCGTTGCGCCAAGAGCCAATACCGTAATTTCCCATTTCTGATCTTTTAGATTTGGCAGCTTAATGCCAAGACCTCCAGCGAAAAGAAGAAACCCTAAAATCCCTTTGAGTAGAAAATTTTCAAAGTTAATACTGGTGACGGTTTCGGTGGCGATTTGATTGAGATGAAACCAGTCGTTTTGACCCGCGATCAAGATCAGTAACGATAACATCATCGAACCTGCGGTGATTGCGATGGTAGTCTGCATTCGGCTGATCTTGCTATTAATAAATGCAATCAACATGGCTGCCGCAGAGAGGAAGCACAAAGTGTAGTAGACGGACATTCTCTTCTCAGTGTGTGTAACAATTTGTGAACGAAATTGTCTTTCTCTGTTGAGTAAATAGCAAATACTTTTTCATCACATAGGGTTCAGCTCACATCATCATGGTGAGTCACGAAAGAATGGTTGTTTTAGACGTCTAGATTTCTGAATTTTGTGTGATAGGATGTGGCAAACGCATAAGGAATGAGGCGGTATTGTGGGAAAAGAAGTAAGACAACAACTCGAACAGCAATTGAAACAACGTATCCTACTGATTGATGGTGGTATGGGTACCATGATTCAGAGTTATAAGTTACAAGAGGAAGACTATCGCGGTGCACGATTTGTCGATTGGCACTGTGATTTGAAAGGAAATAACGACCTCTTAGTGCTTACTCAGCCGCAAATTATTAAAGAGATTCACTCCGCTTACCTTGAAGCTGGGGCGGATATTCTTGAGACCAACACCTTTAACTCAACCACGATTGCCATGGCAGACTATGACATGCAATCGCTCAGCGCCGAAATTAACTTTGCCGCCGCTAAGCTTGCACGTGAAGTCGCGGATGAGTGGACGGCTAAAGATGCAAGTCGGCCACGTTATGTGGCTGGTGTGCTTGGGCCAACCAACCGTACTTGCTCTATTTCGCCAGATGTGAACGATCCGGGATTTCGTAACGTCACTTTTGATGGGCTTGTTGAAGCTTATTCCGAATCGACGCGCGCTTTGATCAAAGGTGGCAGCGATCTGATCCTCATTGAAACCATTTTCGATACACTGAACGCCAAAGCCTGTGCGTTTGCTGTCGATAGCGTATTTGAAGAGCTGGGCATCAGCTTACCTGTGATGATTTCCGGCACGATTACCGATGCCTCTGGGCGAACTCTGTCAGGACAGACAACGGAAGCTTTCTACAACGCCTTGCGTCATGTACGGCCGATTTCGTTTGGCTTGAACTGTGCGTTAGGCCCTGATGAGCTGCGCCAGTACGTGGAAGAGCTTTCACGCATTTCAGAATGCTATGTTTCCGCGCACCCAAATGCCGGACTGCCCAACGCGTTTGGCGAATACGATCTCTCTGCCGAGGAGATGGCAGAACATATTGCGGAATGGGCGCAAGCAGGCTTTCTTAACTTAGTCGGTGGTTGCTGTGGTACAACACCTGAGCATATCGCCGCCATTGCCAAAGCCGTCGAGGGTGTGAAACCAAGGGCTCTGCCAGATCTGAAAGTAGAATGTCGTCTCTCGGGTTTAGAGCCGCTCAATATTGGCCCTGAAACCTTGTTTGTTAACGTGGGCGAACGTACTAACGTCACCGGTTCAGCGCGTTTTAAGCGTTTAATTAAAGAAGAGCAATACGACGAAGCGCTCGATGTGGCGCGTGAGCAAGTCGAAAACGGCGCGCAGATCATCGATATCAATATGGATGAAGGCATGTTGGACGCCGAGGCGTGCATGGTGCGCTTTTTGAATCTATGCGCCTCTGAACCAGAAATATCCAAAGTTCCGGTGATGGTCGACTCCTCTAAATGGGAAGTCATTGAAGCGGGTCTGAAATGCATTCAGGGTAAAGGCATCGTTAACTCTATCTCTCTAAAAGAAGGGAAAGAGAAGTTTATTGCCCAAGCCAAATTGGTGCGTCGCTATGGTGCAGCCGTGATTGTGATGGCGTTTGACGAAGTGGGCCAAGCCGATACCCGTGAGCGCAAATTAGAGATCTGTCGTCGGGCTTACCATATTTTGGTCGATGAAGTGGGCTTCCCACCGGAAGATATTATTTTCGACCCGAACATCTTTGCCGTTGCGACCGGAATTGATGAGCACAATAACTATGCGCTGGATTTCATTAATGCAGTGGCGGACATTAAGCGTGAGCTACCGCATGCGATGATTTCTGGCGGTGTTTCTAACGTTTCCTTCTCTTTCCGCGGCAACAACTATGTGCGTGAAGCGATCCATGCTGTATTCCTTTATCACTGCTTTAAACATGGTATGGACATGGGGATTGTCAACGCAGGGCAGCTTGAAATCTACGATAACGTTCCGCTGAAACTGCGTGAGGCAGTGGAAGATGTGATCCTCAATCGACGTAGCGATGGCACGGAAAGACTGCTTGAGATCGCAGAAGCGTATCGCGAAAACAGTGTTGGTAAAGAAGAGGATGCTTCTGCGTTAGAGTGGCGCGCATGGCCTGTGGCTAAGCGCCTAGAGCACGCTTTAGTCAAAGGCATCACCGAATTTATCGTCCAAGACACTGAAGAAGCACGTCAGCAAGCCAGTAAACCGCTGGAAGTGATTGAAGGGCCGCTGATGGATGGCATGAACGTGGTCGGTGACTTGTTCGGGGAAGGGAAAATGTTCCTACCGCAAGTCGTAAAATCCGCGCGTGTCATGAAACAAGCCGTTGCGTATCTTGAGCCTTTCATTAATGCGCAAAAAAGTGGTAGCACTTCAAATGGTAAGATTTTGCTGGCGACCGTAAAAGGCGATGTGCATGACATTGGTAAGAACATTGTTGGCGTCGTGCTGCAGTGTAATAACTTCGAGATCATCGATCTTGGTGTGATGGTGCCTTGCGAGCAGATCCTCAAAGTCGCACGCGAGCAAAATGTCGATATCATCGGTCTCTCTGGGCTTATCACGCCGTCTTTGGATGAGATGGTACACGTGGCGAAAGAGATGGAGCGACAAGGGTTTGAACTACCACTCTTGATTGGTGGGGCAACAACGTCTAAAGCGCATACTGCGGTGAAGATTGAACAGAATTATCATGCGCCTGTGGTGTACGTGAATAACGCGTCGCGCGCGGTAGGGGTGTGCACATCATTATTGTCTGATGAACTGCGCTCCGGATTTATCGAACGTTTGGATCTCGATTATGAGCGCACGCGTGATCAGCATGCGCGTAAAACGCCCAAATCGCGTCCAGTCACGTTAGAGCAGGCACGTGCTAATAAAGCGGCGCTGGATTGGGCAAATTACACGCCGCCCGCTCCTGCGAAACCGGGTGTGCATGTGTTTGAAAACATTGCGTTAGCCACACTACGTCCTTATATCGACTGGACGCCTTTCTTTATGACTTGGTCGCTTATGGGCAAATACCCTGCTATTTTGGAGCATGAAGAGGTTGGTGAAGAGGCCAAACGTCTGTTTCATGATGCCAATGCCTTACTTGATAAAGTAGAGCGAGAAGGACTACTGAAAGCCAGTGGTATGTGTGCACTGTTCCCAGCAGCCAGCGTGGGTGATGACATTGAGGTGTACAGTGATGAATCGCGTACGCAAGTCGCGCATGTGCTGTACAACTTGCGTCAGCAGACCGAAAAGCCGAAAGGAGCCAACTACTGTTTGTCGGACTATGTTGCTCCGAAAGAGAGCGGTAAACGTGATTGGATTGGCGCGTTTGCAGTAACCGGTGGCATTGGTGAGCGAGCGTTGGCCGATGCTTATAAAGCTCAGGGTGATGATTACAATGCGATCATGATCCAAGCAGTGGCCGATCGTTTGGCGGAAGCCTTTGCGGAATATCTGCATGAAAAAGTGCGTAAAGAGATTTGGGGTTATGCGAGCGATGAAAATCTCTCCAATGATGAACTGATCCGTGAGCGTTATCAGGGCATTCGACCAGCGCCGGGGTATCCCGCGTGTCCTGAGCATACCGAGAAAGCGACTTTGTGGCAGATGCTGAATGTCGAAGAGACCATCGGCATGTCACTGACCACAAGCTATGCGATGTGGCCGGGCGCTTCGGTATCCGGTTGGTATTTCTCGCATCCCGATTCTCGCTATTTTGCGGTAGCGCAGATCCAACCAGATCAACTGCACAGCTACGCTGAGCGTAAAGGTTGGCGTTTGGAAGAAGCTGAAAAGTGGCTAGCGCCTAACCTTGATGCTTAATCAGTAAGACCTCCATCCACAATAAAAGAGGCCACATCATGTGGCCTCTGGTTTTATCTCGTGAGTTTGATTTTACTCTTGCTCAAACAGCTCTTTATGCAGCTTCTGCACCGCTTGTTTAGAGACAGATTCATGCAGCAAGAAACAGAGGTTATGCGCGCTGGCGCCATAGCAAATCATACGGAGGTTGTAATCTTCCAATACACTGAACACTTGCTTCGCGTAGCCGCGGCTCTCTTTCATCTTGTTGCCGATCAGAGCAATCAGACACAGGTTGTATTCGACTTCGACCGTGCATAGCTCCTCTAACTCGGCGCGCACCGCTTCAGGCAATTCTGGCGCACCGCCTGAGGTATCGGTTTTATCCAGTGTCAGTGACACGCTGATTTCTGATGTGGTGATGAGATCGACCGAAATTTTATGCTTGGCGAGAATTTCGAACACTTTGGCGAGGAAGCCGTAAGCATGGAACATCTGCGCGCTACGCAGTGTCACCATGGTTTGATTACAGCGTAGTGCAAGTGCGCGATACAGTGGCGCGCTTTCGACTTGTTTACGAATCCAAGTGCCGCCTTTTTCCGGTTCTTTTGATGAGCCAACAAACACGGGAATGCCATGGCGTACCGCTGGAAGCAAGGTAGATGGATGCAAAATCTTGGCACCAAAATTGGCCATTTCTGAGGCTTCGCTAAAGCTTATCTCAGGAATCGGCGCTGCTTTTGGCGCGATACGTGGATCGGTACTGTAGATCCCCGGCACGTCAGTCCAAATTTCCAAGCCACAAGCTTGCACGGCTTCGGCAATCAAAGCGGCTGAATAATCACTGCCGCCGCGGCCTAAAGTGGTGGTATTACCTTGCGCATCAGAGCCGATGAAACCTTGAGTCACGACAACATATTGCTCACACAGTGGTACCAGTTTCTCTTTGGCTAATTGAGCGATTTCTTTCAATTGAGGTTCGGCGCGACCGTAATGATCGTCAGTGCGTAGCACTTCGCGGATATCAAAACGTACCGCGTCGACACCACGCTCACGCATCAGTTGAGTGAGGATGTAGGTGGAGATGAGCTCACCACAGGCGACGAGATGGTCGGTCAGTTTTTTACTGGATTGAAATGACGCCGCTTCTGCAGCACTGGCCACAGAATCTAGCACGGCTTTGACTTCTTTTTCGACGCGTGTCGGATCGGCGAGCTGGTCGATAATCACATAATGGATATCGGCCAACTGTTGCAAAATCGCTTGGCGGCGTTCAGCTGAGGCCACGCCATTGGCGAGTTCGACCAATAAATTGGTCACCCCAGAGCAGGCGCTGCTGACCACTAAGCGTGTTTGTGGATTGTTTTCGATAATGGCCGAACAACGGCTCATGGCTTCAAAGTTGGCGACACTAGTACCACCAAATTTGGCGACGTTAAATGTGCTCACGGCAATTCTCCCAGACTTCCTGAAAAACGAGTTGTTGGTAACCCAACGTCCAATGTTGTGAAGAGAGTGTTTTTTATAGAGCAAAATAGAGGAGTGACTATAGAAAGATTTCCCTCAGAAGCTCTTCATCAGATTCGAGCTGATGACAGTTGAAGGGATTCAGCCCATTCAACCGATAAACCAAAGCCACAACTTTGATTCACCTCGGCACTACTCCCCCTGAATGTTCTGTATTGGAGTTGAGGCTCCACAAAACATCTGCCTGGGCAGTGCTCCTCTTCTGCTAGATAGCTCACACATTGAACGGTGTTGGTGAAATCTTGTCAACGACAAAATGTTCCAAAAGTGCAAATAAAAATGACATTAGTGTGACAAGGATTAACACTCTGGACATAGGTCGAATTGTTGCTGCAACTTAATTGCATTACTCTGATGGTTCTGGTCGCCACAACAAGGAGTCGTTATGACAATTCGCAGTTTTATCCCCCCGCATCGGATCTTGATGGGCCCTGGGCCTTCGGCTATTTCCCCTCAAGTCCTGCAAGCGCTCAGCCGCCCAACGGTTGGTCATCTTGATCCACTGTTTATCGGTATGATGGATGAGCTGAAACAGCTCTTGAAATATGCTTTCCAAACGGAAAACGAATTTACGATTGCCGTTTCTGCGCCGGGTAGTGCGGGTATGGAAGCCTGTTTTGTTAACCTCGTCGAGCCGGGCGATAAAGTGATTGTTTGCCGCAATGGGGTGTTTGGTGAGCGAATGCGCGATAACGCTGTGCGTTGTGGGGCCGAAGTTGTGGTGGTTGATGATGAATGGGGTTGCCCAGTCAGCGTTGAAAAAGTGCAAGCCGCGATAGATGAGCATCCGGATGCGAAAATACTGGCTTTTGTACAAGCAGAAACGTCAACCGGAGCCTTAAGTGATGCGCAAGCGTTAGGTGCTCTAGCGAAGCAGCATGGTTTGTTGACGATTGTCGATGCGGTGACGTCGCTTGGCGGCGTTCCCCTGCTGGTGGATGAGTGGCAACTGGATGTGGTGTATTCTGGCAGCCAAAAATGCCTCTCTTGTGTGCCAGGATTGGCTCCGTTGACGTTTTCACCTCGTGCCATTGAGAAGATTCAATCACGAAAAACACCGATTCAAAGCTGGTTCTTGGATCAAAGCTTGGTATTAGGTTATTGGAGTGGCGCAGGCAAACGTAGTTATCACCATACCGCTCCGGTTAATAGTTTGTACGCGCTGCACGAAGCGTTACTGCTTTTGCAACAAGAAGGTTTAGATCACGCGTGGCAGCGCCATCGTCTGATGCATGAGAAGCTTAAACAAGGGTTAGAGCAACTCGGTTTTCAATTTGTGGTCGCAGAGCCGTATCGTTTGCCGCAGTTGAACGCGATTTATGTGCCGGAAGGTATTGAGGAAGCCAAAGTACGCAGCCATCTACTCAATGAATACAATTTGGAAATTGGCGCTGGGCTCGGGGCATTAGCCGGCAAAGCGTGGCGCATTGGGGTGATGGGCTATGGCGCGCGTTCAGAAAATATCGCGCTCTGTTTGCGAGCGCTCGAAGAGTCGCTGCTTTAATACCATACGCAAGAGAAAAGCTGTATGAAAGAGAAATAAGGGTGGCTTAAAAGCCACCCTTATTGTTTCTCGCAGAGCTTAGGGTGTCGCGGCTGAGGGAGCTTCAGCATCAGATGCGGCACTGTTGACCTTTATCGAGGGGTGGTACTGGACTGTACTGAAATCTTGATTGGGGAACAGAAATTCGGCCTCGCGGCGGATTTGCTGCGCACGGCTCGTATCGCCTAAACCTTGATAAGCCAAAATCAGGTTTGAATAGAAGGCCGGGCGCGGTTTATGTTGAATGATCTGTAACGACCAATCGATATAGGGTTGGATAAGCTCCGCTTTTTGTTCATGGAGCCCGATGTTCAGATAGGTGCTGTAGATATCCCAATCAAATCTGTCTTGCCATACCAATGGGTTAGTCACGTTTTTCAGCAATTCAGGATTGAGTGGCTGAGATTTTTCAAATTGCGTTAACACATAGTTGGTGTGTAACGCTGTGACCATATACAAGCTGGTGACAATCGGCAGCACTAAGCTGGTAATGCGCAGTAAAGATTTCGTGAGCGTGGTGAAACTGGCCAGTCGATAGCGTGCGACTCGTTGATCTACCCAGTAGATGAGGATGATAAAGGTGAGCCAGTGGATTGCGGAGTGGTAAAACGGATACTCCAATTGAGCGTGTAAGGTGATCGGCACAAACAGAGCCAGCATGGCCATGCGAGTGCCACGTTTAGCGGCATAAATGCGTAGAGCACAAAAACAGGCGGCGAGTAATATACCCATTACAGGTAGTAATCCGCCTTCTACCCCCCAATACAACAGCTCATTATGTGGGTGATCCATCGATGCTAAGCCTGCTGGATAGCTGCTATTTAACTGATGCTGGCGAGCAGTATAAAGCAGATACTGCGCCTCAAATTTGCCATAACCATAGCCTGTAAAAGGCTTTTCGATGATCATATCTATGGTTTGTGGAAATGTGAAACGACGTGGGCTTTCTAAGTCAGCCTTATTCGCGACAAAACCAGAGGTTCCTTGGCCATACATAGCGGTAAAACCTGCACAAATCCCAAGAGCTATGGCAAGAAGCCAGAGCGTAAAGCGCCGACGTGAAGCGAATCGATATAAGTAAGGGGCAACCAGAGCGATACTCAATAAACTGGCCAGCCACCCAGTGCGAGAGGCGAGTACGACCAGTAAGGGAGCCGTGAGTAGCGGTGTCGCGTAAAGGATGCCGATTTTGCTCCAGCGCGAGTCATATTTTTCCGGTTGTCTGGCCAGCAAATAACCTGACAACACCAGCCCTGTTGCGAGGAAACTGGCCATCACATTTGGCTGCTGGAAAATACCATACGGTCGATTTGCTTCGGTGTCATAACCAAAGGGGTTACCCGGCTCTAACCAAAAGTATTGAATTAAACCGATCACGGCTTCAATGACGCTACCCAGTAGAATAAACCACAGCAAACGCTGTTTATGTTTGTTGCTAAAGCGAAATTGTTGTAAGACGAGAAACAGAGTAAATCCAGCCCAGAGACCCACTAAGCGGCCAAGAGTATGAAACCAATCGGCATTCGAGTAAGTGATGGGTAGGGTTAGCAGAACACAGCTTAACCAAAGTCCAATGGTCAGCTTGGAATAACGCAGCGCTTGATTATTCGCCAACTGATACAGACCAATCGCCAGTGTTATGCTGGTCGCGATCCAGACCGTAGTATTGAAGGAGAGTGCCAGTCCAGCACCGCCGGGGTTAGGCATAAAGAAATGCATGGCGAGCAGATAAACCACGGCCAAGGCAAAAAGAAACGGTTTATTGAGTGGTAGGCTCGGAGCGTGAGGTTCCAACCGAGTGCCACTTAACAGCAAAGTTGCCATGCAGTTCACCTTAAAAAAGAAACCAGCGCACAGTTCGCTGGTTTCATTACTTTAGCCTTTTTTTCTAATTCAACAAAGGCTTGAGGAAACGTGCGGTATGTGAAGCTTCGATCTGCGCCACATCTTCTGGTGTTCCTTCTGCAATAATCAGTCCGCCGCCTTGGCCGCCTTCGGGGCCTAAATCGATGATCCAGTCAGCCGTTTTGATCACATCCAAGTTATGCTCAATCACCACCACGGTATTGCCATGGTCACGCAAGCGGTGAAGAACGCTCAATAGTTGCTGAATATCGTGGAAGTGTAGGCCCGTGGTTGGTTCATCCAAAATATACAGGGTTTTGCCCGTATCTCGTTTGGAGAGTTCACGCGCTAATTTTACCCGCTGCGCTTCACCTCCTGATAAGGTGGTGGCTGATTGCCCAAGACGAATGTAGGACAACCCAACATCCATCAAGGTTTGCAGCTTACGTGCTATCACAGGTACGGGGTCAAAAAACTCGCGTGCGTCTTCAACGGTCATGTCCAAAACTTCATCAATCGTCTTGCCTTTGTAGCGCACTTCCAGTGTTTCTCGGTTATAGCGTTTACCTTTACACACATCACAAGGCACATACACATCGGGTAAGAAGTGCATTTCAACTTTGATCACGCCATCGCCTTGGCACGCTTCACAGCGCCCTCCGCGGACGTTAAAACTAAAGCGTCCCGGCTGATAACCACGCGAGCGAGACTCTTGTGTTCCTGCAAATAATTCACGGATTGGAGTGAAGATTCCGGTGTAAGTGGCAGGGTTGGAGCGAGGAGTGCGACCAATTGGGCTCTGATCGATATCGATCACTTTATCAAAGTGTTCTAGACCTTGAATGGAGCGATAAGGCGCAGGTGTCGCCGTCGTCGCGCCATTGAGCGCGGTATGGGCAATCTTAAAGAAGGTATCGTTGATCAGAGTGGATTTTCCCGAACCTGAAACGCCCGTCACACAAGTAAACAGGCCAACAGGAATAGACAGGTCAACATTTTTTAAGTTATTACCGACCGCGCCTTTAAGCTCTACCGTTTTCTTCGCATCTTTTGGTGTGCGCTGCTCTGGTACCGCGATTTTTTTCACGCCACTGAGATATTGGCCTGTGAGTGAGTTTGGATTGGCGATGATTTCCTGCACATTGCCTTCGGCAACCACCATGCCGCCGTGTACGCCAGCACCTGGGCCAATATCAATCACGTGATCTGCCATGCGAATCGCATCTTCATCATGCTCAACCACTAACACAGTATTACCTAGATTGCGTAAGTGGGTGAGGGTTTGCAGCAAGCGTTCGTTGTCCCGTTGGTGGAGGCCAATCGACGGTTCATCAAGGACATACATTACACCGACTAAACCGGCACCAATCTGACTGGCTAGGCGAATACGCTGAGCTTCGCCACCGGAAAGCGTCTCGGCGCTGCGCGAGAGATTTAAGTAATTGAGCCCGACATTGACCAAAAATTGCAGCCGGTCGTTGATCTCTTTCATCACTTTTTCAGCGATTTGTGCACGTTGGCCTTCCAGTTTGAGCTCTTGGAAGAACGTTAGCGCATCAGCAATGCTCAGTTCTACAATCGTTGGCAACGCAGTATTATTAATAAACACATTGCGTGCTTCGATTTTTAAGCGCGTACCATCACAACTGCTGCAAGGCTTGTTGGAGATGTATTTTGCCAGCTCCTCACGCACCGAGTTGGATTCGGTATCGCGATAGCGGCGCTCCAAATTATGCAAAATCCCTTCAAAAGGATGTTTTTTAAGGCGAATATCACCCCGATCATTGATGTACTTAAATTCAATTTCGGTGCGACCAGAGCCGTGCAGAATGATTTCCTGAATCTTTTTGCTCAGTTTATTGAAGGGCGTGTGTACATCAAAATCGTAGTGCTCGGCCAGTGCAGTCAGCATCTGGAAATAATAAAAGTTCTTTTGATCCCAACCGCGGATCGCACCTTGTGCCAAACTTAAATTGGCATCTTGAATCACTCGATCTGGATCGAAATACTGCTGTACTCCTAAACCATCACAGGTTGGACAAGCACCGGCTGGGTTGTTGAAGGAGAACAGGCGTGGTTCAAGCTCGCGCATGCTGTAACCGCAATGTGGACAAGCAAAGTTAGCCGAGAAAATCTGCTCTTCGCCATCGCCTTCCATCGGGGCGACAACGACGATACCGCCGGAAAGTTCTAAGGCGGTTTCAAAGGATTCGGCTAAGCGTTGCTGCAGATCACTACGCACTTTGAAACGGTCGACAATTACTTCAATGGTGTGCTTTTTGTGCAGTTCGAGTTTCGGTGGATCGGTCAGATCGCAGGTTTCACCATCGATACGCGCACGAATAAAGCCCTGCGCAGCAAGGTTTTCCAATGTTTTAACGTGTTCGCCTTTGCGCTCTTTGACTATGGTTGCCAGCAGCATCATTTTGCTGCCTTCTGGCAATTCCAGTACTTTGTCTACCATCTGACTGATGGTTTGCGCTTTCAGTGGCACTTGGTGTTCAGGGCAGCGTGGCTCACCAACCCGAGCGTAGAGTAGACGTAAATAGTCATACACTTCCGTAATCGTACCCACAGTAGAGCGTGGGTTATGGGAAGTGGACTTCTGCTCAATCGAAATCGCGGGTGAAAGCCCCTCAATATGGTCTACATCCGGCTTTTCCATCAGAGAAAGGAATTGGCGCGCATAAGCCGAGAGTGATTCGACATAACGTCGTTGACCTTCTGCGTATAGCGTATCAAAAGCCAGTGAGGATTTACCTGAACCAGAGAGGCCGGTGATGACAATCAATTTGTCACGAGGAATGGTCAGATTGATATTTTTGAGGTTATGGGTACGAGCGCCGCGTACTTCGATTTTGTCCATCTGGGTTGCTCTTTGCTAAACGAAGTGCAGCAAGTATTACATAGCGTGAACAAAGTGCAAGCAAATACTGGATAAAAAAACAGTCATATCAAAAGCAAAAAAGCCAACCTGAGAAGTTGCAGGTTGGCTTTTAAATGCATTGTTTAGATAGCGAATTACTGACCTTTATGCGTCGACTTTTTAGCCAGCTCCACTTTTTGGTCGTTTTTCTTGTACATGTTTTCGTAGCAGAAGTTGGTGGCTTCGATATAGCCTTCAACGCTACCACAGTCGAAGCGCTTACCTTTGAATTTATAAGCCAGTACACAACCCGCTTTGGCTTGTTTGAGCAGCGCGTCAGTGATTTGAATTTCACCGCCTTTGCCCGGCTCGGTCTGCTCAATCAGATCAAAAATATCTGGTGTGAGGATATAACGGCCAATGATGGCGAGGTTGCTTGGCGCTGTGCCCGGCTCTGGTTTTTCGACCATGTTATCGACGCGGAACAGATCGTCTTTGATCATCTCACCTGCGATCACGCCGTATTTGTGAGTTTCGTTTTCTGGAACCTCTTGCACAGCGACGATAGAGCAGCGGAACTGTTTGTACAGTGCAACCATCTGTGCCAGTACGCCTTGCTCTTCGTTCACACACAGGTCGTCCGCTAGTACAACGGCAAACGGCTCATCACCGACCAATTCTTTGCCGGTTAAAATCGCATGTCCCAAGCCTTTCATCTCACGTTGGCGAATGAAGGTAAAGTTAGCGCTTTCGATGATTTTACGGATATCACCCAATAGCTCTTCTTTATTCGTACCGCGGATTTGGTGCTCTAACTCGTAGTTCATGTCAAAGTGATCCATGATCGAATGCTTACCACGACCTGTCACAATACACATGCCTGTGATACCCGCTTGAATCGCTTCATCAACACCGTACTCAATCAGCGGTTTGTTAACAACAGGCATCATCTCTTTGGGCATCGACTTAGTCGCTGGTAGGAATCGGGTACCGTAGCCAGCTGCCGGAAATAGACACTTCTTAATCATCATTTTTGCTCTATGGTGTGCTAGGGAGAAATTTTTTGCTGACTCTACCACTTCTGATTCGCGACTGCATTACGTTGAGGCTCTTGGCCGAAAAAATGTGTGTTAAGTCGCATTGTTACTACATTTTTCTCCACTCACTCATGGTGAATGCATCCCGCTAGATTGAGCGTTTTTACAGTAAATTTTGATTAACCCAAGCGATCGCTTTGACTCGATTTTTCACGTTTAACTTTTTAAATATCTGATAAAGATGCGATTTCACCGTGAACTCACTAATAAATAAATTCTCAGCGATTTGCATATTCGATGCGCCAGTTTGTAAACAGCGCAGGATCTGAATTTCACGTGCAGTTAAATCGACCGTAGCTTGAGCTTGATGGCTTTGGAAAGCGTAACGATAATAATGCAGCAACTGACTGCTGACATGGCGAGGTAGCCAGTTTTGGCCATTAATGATCTCCCCAAGACCGTGGGCAATAAAGCCTGTGTCTTCATTGGCATAAAACAGACCTTTGAGGTTGCCAAAAGTGAGCAGATCTTCTGTTCTTAACCGTTTCTCGACATTAAACAAAATGGTTTCGAAGTACGGGCTGGTAAGCTTGAGGGGACCCAATTGCTGGCGAATCAGGCCATTTTCCGCATGGTCGAGCAACAATATTTTGTGTTTATCGGATTGATACTCGCGCAATAAGCGTTCTGGTTCAATCACCGGGACGGGCAGGTTCAATTGCTCAATGGCGGCTTGAACTCCGGGATGTAACGTTTTCGGCTGTGTCGTTAATAAATAAATCGTGCGTGCATAGTTGGCTCGTTGCATGATGAATTGCAGATCCAGTTAATATGAAATAATGCACTTAATATGGCGAAAAATAGCTTATGGCGCTATGCGATAAAAGCAGTTTGCGGAGCACCTCAATAGGCTAAGTAACCGATAAGTTTATCAGTGAGTTATTTCGGTGAAGCCGCCTTGAAAATGGGCAAACAAGGTCAGTGAAATGAGTTCGGCTACCATCAGAATAAGGGAATTCGATTGGTTCAGTGAGCAAAACGGTGTTATCCTTGCTAACTACTTCAAATTGATAGACATGACTTGATTACGGAGCAAAACATGGCAAGCCGTGGCGTGAACAAAGTAATTTTGATTGGTAACTTAGGCCAAGATCCTGAAGTGCGTTATATGCCAAGCGGCGATGCGATGGTGAATTTAACTGTTGCAACCTCCGAAACTTGGCGTGATAAAGCCACTGGTGAGCAAAAGGAAAAAACCGAATGGCATAGAGTGTCTGTTTTCGGTAAAACCGCTGAATTCATTGGTGAATATGCGCGTAAGGGAACCCAAGTTTATGTTGATGGGCAACTGCAAACGCGCAAGTGGCAAGACCAGCAAGGGCAAGAGCGTTATACGACGGAAGTGGTTGTGCGTTGGCCTGCGGGTGAAGTGCAAATTATGGGCAGTCGTCCTCAACAGCAAGGTGGAATGCCAGCCCAAGGCGGCATGAATGCACCAGCGCAGCAAGGAAGTTGGGGACAACCACAACAACCGGCGAAGCAGCATCAGCCTATGCAACAATCTGCGCCTCAACAGTACTCGCAACCGCAGTATAATGAGCCGCCGATGGATTTTGATGACGACATCCCGTTTTAGTATTGTAATTGACGAAAAAAGCCGCGGATTCCGCGGCTTTTTTATATAGTTATCTCAATTGTTTAATGTACACTTCTCGCCTCTGAATGACAGGTAGCGGCGCACATAAGGAACGTGGCACAAATGAGGTATACACCGACATTAAAACTGAGCACTCGGTTAGTGGCGTTCGTCACTATGACGGTGATCAGTGCCATGTTTATCCTGTTCCTTGGTGGTACCTTATCTTTTCAGCGTTTGGGGCAGGAATACCTCAACCACTATCTACAAGGGATAGTTGAGGTTGTCGATAAGGAGATGGAAGATCCAGACGCCGCTTACTCTATGCAGCGTTGGATGCCCCAAATGCTCCAAGCGAGTGGCATCATTGAAATGCAGCTTACTTCCGAAGCGGGCCCCGTCTACCGTTTTAAAGACACCACCAACACCATTGAAGCCTCACGTTTGCATCAAGTCGCTTTGCCGCTCAAGCGTAACCCCGGTTACGTGATGCATTTTAAAGCGGTGCCTCCCTACCTCAATTATAACTATTCACTGCAAGCCATGTGGTCGACCACCTTAGCGGTGCTACTGATCGTATTTTTCTTGATCCGCGGTCTGAAATGGTTGAAAGAGCAACTACTAGGATCGGAGTTACTGGAAGAGCGAGGACGGATGATTCTTGCTGGACGAGTGGAGCAACATGCCAAGGGGGATCCGCGAGAGTGGCCTTTCACCGCAAGTGAAGCCTTAGATCGCCTGATTGAAGAGTTGCAAGATGCCCGTCAAGAACGTAGCCGTTTTGATACCTTTATTCGTAGCCAAACCTTCCTCGATCAACTGACCGGGACGGCGAATCGGGTGTTGTATGACAGTAAGCTGGAATCGGCTTTACTGGAGAGTGGCGCTCACGGCGGCGTTATGATGCTGCGTGTCGATGACTTAGAGTCAGCGCGAGAAGAGAGCCCTAAACGTGCGGTCGATGAGTTTATCATTGAAGTGGGGGAGTGTTTATCCAACATAGTACAGCGTTATCCGGATGCCATACTTTCTCGCTACTATGAGGATGTGTTTGCGCTGTTTATTCCTCATCAAGGTAGTAAAGATATTGCTCAAGTGGCGACACAGGCGATCAAGTTGATTGAGCGCATCAATCCCCCTGAGCCACTGCCAGAAGACAATTGGTTCCACATTGGTGTAACCATGTATCAAGAAGGTGAGCGGCGTGGACGGATTATTGATGAGATGGAAACCGCGCTCAAAAGTGCTCAACTGCAAGGGGTGAATGCGTGGAGCCGTTTTCAAAAACCTAAACAGTTACAAGAGGATCGCGGTAGCGTTCGGTGGCGTACATTGTTTGAACAGGTGCTTCGTCCTGAAGAGATCTTGCTCTATCGCCAAGCCTGTTATCGTATTTCTGCCAATGGAGAGCGGGAGTTCCTACATTATGAGTTATTTGCGCGTATTCAGGATCCACAACAAGGCATTCTCAAAGCGTCGCGTTTTAGCTCAGCTTTAGAAACGGTCGGTTATGAAGCCATGTTGGATCGTGCCGTATTCAGCTCTGTCGTGAGTTTTCTGAAGCGCTCTGAACTGGTTGAACCACTCTCGGTAAACTTGCACGTTGTTCCATTTAACGATAAACGGTATGCTCGCTGGATTCGCAACGAATTGATGCAGATGCCTTTTTCTCTTAGAACGGCGCTTTCTTTTGAGTTTTCAGAAGCGCATTTGGTCAACCATTTAGACTATATGCGACCCATCATTCGCATGTTGGCGGGGCTGGGTTGCAAGATAGTGGTGGGACAAGCGGGGCGAACAATTGTCAGCACGCACTATATCAAAGACTTAAAAGTCAACTATCTTAAACTTCATCGGAGTTTGATAAAGAAAATTGACCAACGCCATGAAAATCAGCTGTTCGTTCGCAGTTTGGTAGGTGTATGTGGCGGTACTCAAGCAGAAGTGGTTGCGGTTGGGGTTGAAACTACTCAAGAGTGGCAAACCTTACAGATGCTGGGTGTCAGTGGTGTGCAAGGTCGCTTGTTTGATGAGGAGCAACAGATGTTGCCTCCTTTGCCACCAGAGTCATTGAAGCGCCCCCCGCGTCTCTCTGTAAAGCCCATCGGCAAACGTAATCGATGGCGAACCAAATAGCAGTGGTAGAGAATGAAGAAACCGAGTTGGATAGAGAAACTGATTGCCCCTAAGGTTGCCTCGCAACAGTTATATGTTGTGGTGCAGCCAGAGCACCTGTACTTCACATCCGATGATTTATCGCCTATTCCTCCCCAGCCGTTGCAGCAACAAAGTTGGCAAGCTGTACTGGTGCAAACGCTGCAAAAGCACGCCGTCCATGATGTACAAATCCACCTTGTACTGCATTCACAGCTTTATCAAACTTATCAGATTGAACAGCCGAGTATTCCGCGTGAAGAGTGGTCGGCAGCCTTGCCTTTCCTGCTCAAAGATATGTTGAGTGAGAAAGTAACGGATGTAGTGGCGGATGCTCACCCTCTTCCCGGCAGTGGTAAAGTACAAGCCTATGTGATCAGCAAGCGTACTATCCTTGAGTTGCAAAGCATGGCGGTGTCGGCGGGATTAACGCTAGGACGAGTGATCCCCGAGCAAGCGATTTGGGGATTGGTGGGCGGAGAATTGAGCCATTTCCTGTTGCTGCATCGCAGCATGGGTGGCAGCTTTAAGCTGGATGCTTTCGTCGATCGTCAGTGCAGTTTTCAACGCACTTTACGTGGGATCACTGCGCCTGTGACTGATAACGCGGCCAGTGCCCTCCAGTTAGATAGCTTGGCGTTAGAGCTACAGCGCTCGATTGATTACTTATCCGCCCAGTTAAAGGGCGGCTCTTTACAACAGCTAAAAGTGTGTTGTGATGGTGAAGATCAACAGGCTTTGATCACCGGACTCAATGAGCGCTTAAGTGTGCGAGCGTCAGGATTGGATGGTGAAGCGACCATCTGTGGTGAACAACTGGCACGTTATGCGCGCAATATCCCGCAAGAAACCATCAATTTCTATCAAGATCACCTCAAGCCGAAGCGTGAAAAGTTCACCTTAACCAATCTCTTGTTAGCGTGGTTGGCCTTGAGCGTTGTGTTATTGCTTGGGTACGCAGGGGTGGGTTATCAAAACTGGGTGATCCAACAGCAGTGGCAAGAGCAGCAACAACATAATCAATCGTTAACAGAACAAGCGGCTAACTTACGTCAGCAGGTGGCGGTTCATCTTCCTTCGCCCGCTAAACAGGCGGCGATAGGGCGCATAAAGCAAGAGATCTCTAGCAAACAGCAAGCATTAGACGCGATTGGGCAGTTTGATGTGGCTCAGCAAACGGGCTATTCCGGCGTATTGAACTCTTTGGCTCAATTGGCGCGTAGCGATATCTCTTTAAGCAGTATTACTTTGGATTCCTCGCAATTAAATGTGCAGGGACTCGCTCGTGATCCTGCCGCGATTCCAAACTGGATCAGTCAATTTAAACAAGAACTGCATCTGATGGGCAGAAGCTTTGAGCAACTGAAAATTGGCCGTAATGATCAAGACATGATCACCTTTGAACTCAACACTCAGCGAGGAGAACAAAGATGAAATCGGGTTGGCAAAACTTTGAAAGTCGCTTCTCCGCACTGTCGCAACGAGAGAAGGTGTTAATTACGCTGTGCGGTAGCGTGCTTATTGTGATGATGCTATTGCTGGGATTGATTGAGCCCGCCTTAAAACAGGGCCAAGCACGTCAATTGCAAATGCAAACCCTGACGTCAAGTAACCTGCAACTTCAAGGCGAAATCATGGCGCTGCAAGCGCAGTTGGCGAAAAATCCAGACCAAGAGTTGGATGTGGAGCTGAGCCAACTGACGTTGCAAAGTCAGGAGATTTCCGAGCTGCTGGCGGCCAAAATGACCTCGATGGTTGCTCCATCAGAGATGCCTAATTTGCTCGAAAGCGTATTAAAACAAGGGCAACAGTTGAAGTTGGTCTCCTTGGAGTCCTTACCCGCAGAGCCGATTGTGCGCGCAACGGAATCGAGATCGGAGTCTGAATACTATATTCACCCTGTGCGTATGGAGTTAACGGGCTCCTATTTTGCTATCCGAGATTATCTGCAAGCCTTGGAAGCTTTGCCTGTGAAATATTATTGGCGTCACTTTCATTATCGAGTGGAAAGCTACCCACAGGCTCGGGTGATCCTAGAAGTCTATACTTTAGGCAGTCGAGAGGAGTTTATCGGTGGTTAGATATGGTGTGCTCTTGGCGTTAATTGCCGTCACCTACAGTTATGCAGGTGAAGATCCGACAGCGCCTTTAGGTTGGGTAAGCCCCGCTAAACCCGAATTGCAAAAGCCGAGTTATCCGGTGCCGACTCTGCAAAGCATTGTTTGTGCAGAAGGACGAAGCTGCTATGCGATCATTGAACAAAGAGTCGTAGCACAGGGGGATGTGGTGAATGGGTATCGTGTGGCAACGATCCATCCCGATCAGGTGAAACTCACCCGGGCAGGTAAAGAGTGGCGATTAGCCCTGTTTACGCTCGATATAAAACAATAAGGTAACAGAGTCTTATGCGTAAAATCGTACTCGCTTCAGTGGTGACTTCTTTGGTGGGATGCTCAATGGGACATCGTGATCCTGTTGAAGCTAAACAAGCCCTGAACCAAGCTATTAACGAGACGAACAGTCGTCAAATTGACCAATTACCGCCTTCGGTAGAGGCTGATTTGATGCCTGATATGGATACTCTTACTGCCAGTGAACCGAAAACTTTGCAGCGTTTTCGAATCCAAGCTGAGGATGTCGAAGCGAAGGCCTTTTTTGCCAGTTTAGTGCAGGGAACCGAGTACAGTGCGGCAATCCACCCTGCGGTGACTGGGCGAATTACTCTCAACTTGACCGACGTTACCCTAGATGAAGCCTTAGGTGTCGTGCGTGATTTGTACGGTTTTGAGGTGGTAAAAGAGGGTAAAGTGATCCAAGTCTATCCGGCTGGATTGCGTACGGTCACGATTCCGGTTGATTATCTGCAATTTAAACGCACAGGGCGTTCGTTAACGTCGATTACGACGGGCACCATCACCAATACGGACACCAATAACTCAAATTCAAGTAGTAGCTCCTCGTCCAGCATCAGTAGTAATAGCTCTTCGGATGGTTCTTCGAGCAATTCTAATTCCAACAGAAGCGATGCTCGTGGCGGAACGGAAATTGAAACCACGAACGAGAGTGATTTCTGGCCTTTGTTAGAAAAGGCGGTGGCTCAGTTGCTTGGCGGTAGCGGTGGCCAAACGGTCATTGTCAATCCACAGGCGGGAGTATTAACCCTGCGCGCTTATCCCGATGAAATTCGTCAAGTAAACGAGTTTCTGGGGATCTCGCAACAGCGAATGCATCGACAAGTGATCCTCGAAGCTAAGATTCTTGAAGTGACCCTCAGTGATGGTTACCAGCAGGGGATTAATTGGAGTAAAGCCTTCTCCTCCAATGGTGCCAATTACAAGATAGGTTCCGGATCCATTACTCAAGACAGTAATGGCAATCCTATCACTTCTGTATTACCTGGCTTAGATGCGATAGGTAATTTGTTAGGTGGTCAATCCAATGTGGTGATCTCCAGTGGCAGCTTTGATGCCGTGATCAGTTTTATGGCGACGCAAGGTGATTTAAATGTTCTGTCTAGCCCGCGAGTAACTGCGTCCAACAACCAGAAAGCGGTGATCAAAGTCGGGACGGATGAATACTATGTGACCGACTTATCCAGTGTGGTTGGAACTGGGGATAACGCGCAAGCGTCGCCAGATATTACGCTTACGCCTTTCTTCTCTGGGATTTCATTGGATGTCACGCCGCAAATTGACGATCAAGGCAACGTATTACTGCATGTGCATCCTGCGGTGATTGAAGTCGAGCAGCAAACCAAGAAAATTTTATACCGAAGTGAAGAGATTGAGCTGCCATTGGCGAGAAGTTCAATTAGAGAGTCGGATTCGGTTATTCGGGCGAAAGACGGCGATGTAGTGGTGATCGGTGGTTTGATGAAGTCAAATACCGTTGACCAAGTGTCAAAAGTGCCATTTTTAGGCGATGTTCCCGCGTTAGGGCATCTGTTCCGTAACACCACAAAACTGACACAGAAAACAGAACTGGTTATTTTGCTCAAGCCGACGGTCGTTGGGGTAAATACTTGGCAAAAAGAGCTGGAGCGCTCGCGCAGTTTGCTACAGGAATGGTTCCCGGATAGTCAATAAGCGTATGTATTTATCGCACTTTGGCCTTGAACAGTTACCTTTTCATCTCACTCCGGATACCGAATTGTTTCTGGGGCTCGCACCGCACTTTGAGGCGATTCAAACCTTAAGTGCGGCGATTGAGATGGGGGAAGGTGTCAGCAAGCTCACTGGAGAAGTCGGTACTGGAAAAACCATGGTCTGCCGCATGCTGTTGACGCACTTAGGCGATGAGGTGGCGCTGATTTATCTGCCGAATCCTATGCTGAGCGGCGAAGAATTAAGGCAGGCGGTCGCCGCGGAATTACAGTTGGATGTAGCATCGCCCGTGCGAGTGGTCGAGCAGATCCAAACACGACTGATTGAGCTGCACCAACAAGGTAAACGCGTGGTTGCTTTGGTTGATGAAGCGCAGGCGTTGTCTGATGAAGCACTAGAAACTTTGCGCTTATTTGGCAACTTAGAAACGGAACAAACTAAGCTGCTGCAGATTGTCTTAATTGGGCAACCTGAACTTGATGTTCGACTCGCGCAGCATCACTTGCGTCAGTTTCGGCAGCGGATCACTTTTAACGCCAATTTGCGCCCGTTAACTCAAGCTGAAACCGAGGTGTACATTGAGAGCCGTCTACAGAAAGCCCAAGCGCCGTATCCGCTGTTCAATGCGACCCTGAAAAAAGCCGTCTGGCGTGCATCACAAGGGATCCCGCGTTTGATCAATCAAATTTGTCATAAGGCGCTGTTACTCGCTTGGCATGAGCAGAGCCCGTTGGTCAATCAACATCATCTTTTTGCAGCGATTCATGACACCTATGACAGCTGCAAACCAAGATTTAAAACCCCAATTTTGTGGGGATGGAGCAAACCATGAGTGTGGTGAATGAAGCATTAGCAAAGAGTGCGCAGCGAAGTCACTCACGCCTTTCGAATATTGAGCGGATTGATGTTGCAAAGCCGAAAGCTCGTCCGGCGTGGTTATGGGTGATGCTAGGTTTTGGCGTCAGTCTTGCCGTTGGTGGTTGGTCTATCTCATTGCAATCGGTGGATACTATTCCGTCGTCAGCGGAGGTTGTGCGGCCAGAAGTGCCGTCACCGACCCAAAAGACCACACAGCAAAGCATCGCCTTATATCAAGCACCGGTTAACAGCGAAGCTTTGGTTAAGAATGAAACTTTGGTCCAAAAAGAAACGTTGCCCAAGAACGAAACTAGTGTCAAAAACGCAGTACTTGCTAAGGTAGAAAGCTCACCCTCCTCATTCAAGCAAACGGCGAATCGTCAGCGAGAGCAAACCACGCTAGGGTCTGAGCTAAACGCAGAGCCGGTTCTGAATCTTGCCGATAATTCAGAGCCGAGCTTTTTCGAAGAAGAGGTCTCAAGCTTACCGAGCTCATCGCCGGTGATGATCGTAGAGCAAGTCTCATTAACGCCGGAACAGTTAGCGCAAAAAGCTCTGCAACGCGCGCAAAAAGCGATGGAAAGTAATGAGTTACAGACGGCGGTCTCCGCCTACACAGAAGCGCTGCGTTATACCCCGCATGATGAAATGGCCAGACAAAAACTGGCGGCACTCTATTATGGCAAAGGCGATGGGCGCAAAGCGTTTGATCTGATGCAAGCCGGGATTGAACGTAATCCTGACGGTGAAGTACTGCGTTTGGCGCTCGCTAAGTTACTGGTCAAAGAAAAGCAAGAGGCCTCAGCTTTGGTACCTTTGGCTTATCTTCCTTCGCAGCCCTCGATTGAGTATCTGTCACTGCGTGCTGCTCTCGCGCAGAAAACCAAACAAGATGAGATCGCGCGAGAAAGCTATCAGCAACTGACGGAAAAAGATCCCAATAATGGCCGTTGGTGGCTGGGGTTGGCGATTCAACAAGAGCGCGCTCTGCAATGGCCGGCGGCGCAGCACGCCTATCAACAGGCTCTCAATAAAGTCGGATTATCCAGTCAATCACAAGCTTTTATTCATCAACGCTTGCAATTACTGGCCAGTTTAGAGGAGACACAAAGTGCCAATTAATAAACTGCGTAAACGGCTTGGTGACTTGCTGGTTGAAGAGGGGATTGTCAGCGAAGCGCAGCTTGAACAAGCGCTCAATGCCCAGAAAAATACCGGACGCCGCTTAGGGGATACCTTAATTTCGCTTGGCTTTTTAAGCGAAACCCAGTTGCTGAACTTTTTGGCGCAGCAATTGAGTTTACCGGTGATCGATTTGAGCCGCGCTCATGTCGATATTGATGCGGTTCCTTTACTGCCTGAAGTTCATGCCCGCCGTTTGCGTGCGCTGGTGATAGGCCGCAGTGGTGATACGCTGCGCATAGCCATGAGTGATCCTGCGGATCTGTTTGCTCAAGAAGCCTTGCTCAACCAGTTGCCTGATTACGGTTTTGAGTTTGTCATCGCCCCTGAGAAGCAGTTGGTCGATGGCTTTGATCGTTACTATCGCCGCACCAAAGAAATTGTCTCGTTTGCCGAGCAATTGCATGCCGAACACAAAACCAATGATAGTTTTGATTTTGAGATCACCGATGCAGATAGCGATGAAGTGACGGTTGTTAAACTGATCAACTCGCTGTTTGAAGATGCGATTCAAGTGGGAGCCTCGGATATACACATTGAGCCGGATGCCAACGTACTGCGTTTGCGTCAACGGATCGATGGGGTATTGCATGAAACCTTGCTCCATGAAGTGAATATCGCCTCAGCCTTAGTGCTGCGCTTAAAGTTAATGGCGAATCTGGATATTTCAGAAAAACGCCTTCCGCAAGATGGCCGCTTTAACATCCGTGTAAAAGGACAATCCGTCGATATCCGGATGTCAACCATGCCTATCCAGCACGGTGAATCGGTGGTGATGCGTTTGCTCAACCAATCTGCAGGGGTTAGAAAGCTCGAAGAGTCAGGTATTCCGCCTCATTTATTGCTGCGTTTGCGCCATCAGTTGAAACGCCCTCATGGCATGATTCTGGTGACTGGGCCTACCGGCTCGGGGAAAACCACCACCTTGTATGGCGCACTCAACGAGCTCAATACGTCCGGCAAAAAAATCATTACTGCGGAAGATCCGGTGGAATACCGGATTTCACGGATCAATCAGGTGCAAGTGAACCCGAAAATCAATCTCGATTTCTCGACGTTACTGCGCACTTTCTTGCGCCAAGACCCAGATATTATTCTGGTCGGTGAGATGCGTGACCAAGAGACGGTCGAAATTGGCCTGCGCGCCGCCTTAACCGGTCACTTAGTCTTAAGTACTCTGCACACCAATGATGCCGTCGATAGCGCGCTGCGTTTGATTGATATGGGGGCGCCCGGTTATCTGGTTGCCAGTGCGGTACGTGCCGTGGTTGCGCAGCGTTTAGTACGAAAAGTCTGTCCGGATTGTAGTGGACATGATGAGGTGGATGAAGCGCGTCGCCAATGGCTTGGGACGCGTTTCCCTAATCAAGTTGCCGCCAAATTCACTCGTGGACGCGGCTGTCAAAACTGTAACTTAACTGGTTATCGCGGCCGGATCGGTGTGTTTGAAATGCTTGAGCTGGATCAGCCGATGATGGATTGCTTGCGGGCAAATGATGCTGTGGCCTTCTCTAAAGCCGCACGCAGTAACACAGATTATAAACCGCTACTGGCTTCGGCGATGGAGTTAGCGCTACAAGGCATCGTCAGTCTTGATGAAGTGATGTCGCTGGGTGAAGGTGATTCCTCTGGTTTGGTTGAACCGATTTATCTGTAGGAGTAGGCATGGCGACGTTTTATTATCAGGGGCGTAATGCCGATGGCAGCAAAGCCTCTGGGTTAGTCGAGGCTGCCACTGAGGAATTAGCCGCAGAAATGCTGCTCAACAAAGGTATTGTGCCCACTTCGATTGCGCAGGGGGCGGCGGAAAAAAGTGCCTTCGATTTTAACTGGAAAGCGCTACTGACTCCCTCCGTACCGCTGGAAGTGTTGGTGATTTTTTGCCGACAAATGTTCAGCTTAACCAAAGCGGGGGTGCCTTTACTGCGCTCTATGCGCGGCTTAGCCCAGAACTGCCACAATAAGCAGCTCAAAGCAGCACTTGATTCAGTCTGTAATGAGCTGACCAATGGCCGCAACTTGTCGGCTTCCATGCAGTTGCATCCCGCGATTTTTAGTCCTTTGTTTGTTTCCATGATTCAAGTGGGAGAAAACACAGGGCGATTAGATCAGGCTTTGTTGCAATTGGCTGGCTATTACGAACAAGAAGTGGAAACGCGCAAAAGAATCAAAACGGCGATGCGCTATCCGACTTTCGTGATTACGTTTGTGCTGCTAGCGATGTTTATTTTGAACGTCAAAGTGATCCCACAATTTACCAGCATGTTTAGCCGCTTTGGGGTCGACTTACCCTTACCAACGCGCATTTTGATTACCACGTCCGATTTCTTTGTGAACTACTGGGGCTTACTGCTTGGCATCATAGTCGGTTTATTGTTTGCGTTTCGGGCTTGGGTTAATACCACGAATGGCCGCATTCGGTGGGATCATTTGCGTCTACGCATGCCGATTGTGGGAGACATAGTGAATCGTGCGCAGCTCTCACGCTTTGCGCGTACTTTTTCCTTGATGCTGTCGGCCGGCGTGCCGCTCAACCAATCGCTAGCGTTGTCGGCAGAAGCGATAGATAACAAGTTTCTAGAGCAGCGTATTTTAGAGATGAAAAGTCAGATTGAATCTGGGGTGGCGGTTTCTGCTACGGCGATCAATGCCAACATTTTTACCCCTCTGGTGATTCAGATGATGTCGGTAGGTGAAGAAACCGGGCGTATCGATGAACTTCTGTTGGAAGTGTCCGATTTTTATGATCGTGAAGTCGACTATGATTTAAAAACACTCACGGCACGTATTGAACCTATTTTATTGGTGTTTGTCGCGGCCATGGTACTGGTATTGGCGCTGGGCATCTTCCTTCCTATGTGGGGCATGATGGATGCACTCAAGGGCTGATAATGAAAATAGGATTTGAGCGCGTCCGATTTGTTCTCTGGTTTGTCTTGGTGGTGGTTTTATTGACGGCTATGTTTTCGGTATGGCGGTCGATGTTCAGTGATACGCTAGACACCGCTTTAGAGATGACAAGGTTGCAACTGATTGATCGGGCTAATGCTTATAAGCAAGAGTGGGTATTGCAAGGGCGTCCTGCACACTTACAGATAGAACAAGTCGAGATTCCAATGCAACATGGGTGGGTTTTTCCCAAGCTCGATCAAGGAGTTGATTGTGAAAAAGTGCTATTTTTGCTCTATCCTGATCGTAAGGTGCTGGACTGGTTACCAAGAGTGACTGCTTTCCAGCGCGCGAATGGTTACCAGTGCCGTTATCAATACGGTGGTAGGGTGCAACTCGACGTGGAATTGAAGGATCGCTACTTTGCGATAAATGCCAGTTTTTTGATGCGCTGAATTTTTGACACTTTAACCACATCAAAGCTAAAAATAGGCGTATAATGCACGCCGTACGTTACGTAAGTGAGTTGAAAAATATGAAGAAAATGCAGCAAGGCTTTTCATTGGTGGAACTGGTCATCGTGATTGTGGTGGTTGGGTTACTGGCTGTCGCCGCTTTGCCCCGTTTTCTTGATGTGACCGATGAGGCGAAGAAGGCCAGTATTGAGGGGGTTGCAGGGGGCTTTGCCACTGGTGTCCTCTCTGCACGAGCGCAATGGGAGGCGCAAGCTCGCCCCACGTTGACCGCCAATAATTACCCTTCCATTAATTATGATGGAGTTAATTTTTGGTTAACCACCTCCGCAACCAGCGGCTATCGTGATGGTTATCCTTTGGGTTTGAATACCGATGATGCGACTTATCCTTCAGGTATCACGGATCAGGCTTGCATAGATTTAATGAACAATTTGCTGCAAAACCCACCTCAAGTGGGCACGGAAACTCAAGCAGCGAGTAATTCTAATTACAAATATTCAGCGAAAGCGAATAGTGGTGCTGCCACATGCACTTATGCGCAAAATGAAAAAGGCAGCCAACATGAATTTGTTTATGAAGTTAACACTGGTCGCGTGACCGTAACCTTGCAGTAATGCTGCGTATTCACATGAAAGAGAGATGGTAATAATGAAAAGACAAGGTGGTTTCACCCTAATCGAATTGGTCGTGGTGATTGTAATTCTCGGTATCTTGGCCGTCACAGCAGCGCCCCGTTTCTTAAACCTGCAAGGCGATGCGCGAGAGGCATCACTGCAAGGCCTAAAAGGTGCTATTGATGGTGCGGCAGGAATTGTATATGGAAAAGCAGCTGTTAGTGGTTTAGATAAAACTCCAACTGGCTCTGTTGATAGTATTGATATAGTGTTTGGCTATCCTGCAGCAACACCTGCAGGTATTGGTGCTGCGGTGGTAGGTTTAAGCTCTGACTGGTTGCAAGTTTCGCCTGCGATTGGAACGGATAATATTAAGTATACATTCAAAGGCCAAACGACGACGGGTTGGAATGCGAGTTCAGGTTGTTATGTTAATTACCAAGAGGCTACGTCAACGGCTGCACCCACAACAACAATTGTTGCAACGAGTTGTTAGATATAAAAAGGCCAGCTTGTCTGGCCTTTGTTCTCTAACGGTCTGAGCTAAGAATCACTTGCCATGCGGCAAAGCAGAGTTGAATTACGTCAGGGGAAAACGCAAGGTTTTACCCTTATTGAACTGGTAGTGGTGATTATCCTACTAGGGATACTCTCTGCTTATGCGGCGAGCCGATTTTTGGGGCCTTCCTCCTTTGCGGTGGTAACCACGCAGAGTGAAATATTAGCCTCACTGCGGTTAACCCAAAGCCGCGCGATGCAGCGTACGGGGTATTGTAATCGTTGGTTGCTCACCAGCACTGCGGCAGTGCAAGTCTCCCCGCAAGCCATGCAAGGCAGTTGTCTTAGCGTTTTTCCCAGTAACCCTACCGATCCTTCGTGGGTGGATGGCGCCGCCAGTGGTGTGGCGCTTTCCTTAGCGGGTTCGGGTGGGGCTTCTTTTCTTGATTTCGATAGTTTAGGCCGTGCTACGCAATGTATCAGTGCTGGGTGCACGGTGAGCATCAGCAGTTCGACGCACAATGAGGTTCGCCAAGTCTGCATCAATACCGAAGGGTATATTTATGCCTGTTAAGCCGATGATTGCTACGCGTGGTTTTACCTTGGTTGAGATGATCATCGTGATTGTGGTGTTGGGCGTTGCACTGGTCGGCGTAACCACCTCGTTATACCCACGCTCCAAACAGAGTGCAGAGCAAGTGTTATCGGTGAAAGCCGCAGAATTGGGGCGGGCAGTACTGGATGAAGTTTTGGGGCGTGCTTTTGATCAACACTCAGGCCCAAATGGTGGCTTAC
Organism: Vibrio cholerae; assembly: GCF_008369605.1. NCBI lineage: Bacteria > Pseudomonadati > Pseudomonadota > Gammaproteobacteria > Vibrionales > Vibrionaceae > Vibrio > Vibrio cholerae. The sequence goes on along the minus strand of NZ_CP043554.1, from coordinate 2,540,985 downwards.
CTGAGTGTGTGGTTATTGTTACCACGGGACGTACGCTTTGCACTGAACCTGCGTTACTGGGGAAAGAGAGCGAAGCCAGTAACACCGAGTTCAATGATGTGGATGACTACATCACATCAAGCCCAATACCCGTCACTGATGTACTGGGTACGGATATTTCCTCTGAATACCAACGCTTTACCGTATCGATACACGTGTTTTATGTATCAGATAATGGCGGTCAATTTTCGGCAACGCCTGCTACAGAGCGAACCCACTACAAACGTATTGCATTAGTGATTTACGATCCGCAAGGTAATGCGTATCCGTTTGCTGCGATTAAGGGGAACTACTGATGAGCCGTGGTTTCACCCTAATCGAAATGGTGATCACTATTATCTTGCTTGGCATTGTTGGCTTATTTCTGGGCAATATTGCTGGGCAAGCGATGGGGATTTACGTCGATACCACTGCGCGTGAAGCCTTAATCCAGCAAGGGCGTTTTTTAACGGAACGTATGAGCCGTGAACTGCGTGAGGCTGTACCCAATAGCGTAATCGTGGCCAATGGTTGTATTGAGTTTCTGCCGATTGTAAACAGCGCGATTTATCAGTCATTACCGACGAATACCGTGAATACTCTGCGCCTCTTGCCCATCACTAAGTCGATCCAAGCGGGAGACCGTTTAGTGATTTCTCCCAATGATCCTGCTGCGTTACGCGCCGCTCTCTTACCAGCAGCAGGGCAAATTGCCGAAGTCGCCAGTACTGTTGATTTCACCCCACCACAGGATCGCACTATGGTGAATGTCCCCTTAGTGCAGGGCACTTTGTTTACCCTACAGTCGCCCGCGAATCGCGCCTATTTTTATACTACCCCCGTAGCATATTGTTACCAAGGTAACAGCATCTACCGCTATGCAGGCTATAGTTTGAATAGAACGGCCTTGTCACCTGTCTATTTAGGGAATGGGGTGTTAATGGCGCAGAGCCTGAGTGGAGCCAATTTCAGTGTGTTAGCCCCACAGTTGCAGCGCAATGGATTAGTCAAAATTGAGCTGACTTTTGCCGATAAAGGTGAGCAAGTAAGGTTTGATCATGATGCTCTGGTCTACAACACACCGTAAGCAGCAGGGCAATGCCTTGATTCTCGTGGTTTTTATTATCGTAGTGGTTGGATTTGTTGCGCTGGTGGCAAATCGCAATCAAGCGCGTAGTAGCCAACAACTGGTGTCTATGGTGCTTGGTACTCGCGCGGAAATGGCCGCCCGCTCGGCACTTAATATCGAGCTTAGTCGTTTTTATCAAACCGCCACAGGTAGTTGCCATACGAGCACCTTACAGAATATTGATTTTGCGGGGGAAGGATTGGGGCAGTGCGTGGCCTCGGTAACGTGCCAATCTCTGGGGGCGTTAGATAATGGACAAGAAGTCTACCAACTCAGCGCAATAGGGCGTTGTCAGGTTGGGGATTGGAGCTTACAGCGAGTGATTGAGGTTGGGCTTAGAAAATGATTAATTATAAATGGCTTATTGGCTTAATCTTATTTAGCAGTACTGTATCTGCGCAACAATATAATTTATCAAATAATCAATATCCCCCATGTAACACATCATGGCAGAAATCAGGAAATACCTATACCTGTACGGGGGATGGGAAAGTTACACTGAATAACGGTGATGTGATTATCGCAAATATTGAGTCCACGCTTGTGGCTAATAATGGTTTTGAGTTGCGTGGAAATGTTATCGGTAGTCAAATAAATAGAATTAATCTACAAGCTAACTATGGACACATTCAAACTATTACTACACAAACGTCGACAATGTATGGGAATATCACTGCAACTAGTTCTAATATCGACCTGAGTTATCTATCCTTGTTCGGAAATATTACCTCTGGTGGTGTGATTACTCTAAATAGTGGGGTGGTGGAAGGTAATGTTATAAGTCTGAATAAATCAGTAAATATAAACAATGTAAATTTTAGTGGAGATATTCGTGGTAATGATGCTGTAAATATAACAGGTGGAACCTATAGTGGAAATATTACTATGTCAGCGAATAATCCAGTGACGTTTAATTCGGTTACTATGACTAGTGGTAGTATTTCTGGGTCAAATCGCTTCAACGCCTCAAACAGTACTTTAGGTTCATTATCCAATCCTATTTCTGTTACGACAAATTCGAATGACATCACAATTAATAATTCTACTGTTTATGGTAGTTTAACGGTTAACAATTCAGGCGGTGTTGTACAAGTTAATAACAGTTCGGTTACTGGAAGTTGTTTGCCGAGATCAAATCCGCTCAATGCCTGTTCTCCAGCTCCAATCGCGGTTTATCAACTGGATGAAGCGCAGTGGAATGGACAAGTTGGGCAAGTGAAAAACTCGGTTAGTGATACTCTACATGGACGAGCCATAAATGGTGCAACAACCAATAACACAGCGCCAGCACTCCCTGTCGATTTAAATAATATGGGTACTTGTGGTTATGGGGTATTCATAGGTAACCAAAATCAGTACGTAGATATTCCTCATAATCAACAATTATCATTTAGCGAGAGATTAACCGTATCTGCTTGGGTTTATCCGGTAAGTCGTCCCACTGGTGATGGTTTGCATACGATTGTTGCAAAAGATGACAACTACGAGTTCCACTTGGATAGTCAAGGACGAGTCTACTGGTATTGGGCCACGAGTAATAATAATGCTAATTCACTAAGAACTACTCAAAGTATTCCATTAAATACGTGGTCACACATTACTATTCGCTATGATCGAAATTTGTCAGGTAATCAACGACAACGGATCTATATTAACGGTGTTGCGGTTGCATCCAATAACGATTCAAGAGCACTAAGGACCAATACTCTTAATTTAGAAATTGGACGTGATTTTAACTTTGATAGTCGTAGTTTTAATGGCCGTATTGATGAAGTAACGATTTATGGTTCAGCGTTAACGGATGAACAAATTTTATCTTTATACAATCAACGTCATTCCTGTGGGGGGGAGAGCCCACAATGTTTCAGCGATGATTTTAATCGTCCTAATCTTGAGCAAGATTGGGTGCCCTTCACCAGCAGTGGTAACTTTACACCGAGAGTCGTCAGTAATCGCTTGCGTCTTACGGAGGCTATTGGAAATCAGGCGACTGCGGTGACTTACCAACGCATTTTCCCTGCAGCTAACAACTTAGTTCAAGTAGAGCTGGACTATTATGCATGGGCAAACTTAACGGGTAATGGAGCAGATGGTGTTTCACTGATTTTCTCTGATGCTACCGTGACGCCACGTACCGGTGGCTTTGGTGGCTCGTTGGGTTATGCACAAAGAACCGATACTAATCCTAATACTCCCGGTTTTGCTGGTGGATGGTTAGGTATTGGTTTGGATGAATGGGGGAACTTTGCAAATCCAACTGAAGGCAGGGTAGGTGGTGTTGGCTTTAGGCCTCAGTCGATTACGGTAAGAGGATCACAAGCGAGTAACTATCGATATTTAACCCACCAGACAGTAAGCCCGAATATTGATACTCGTAATACGAATACACCTGCGCCAGGTGATCGCTATTTAATTGAGATTGATTCCCGTAATGCCAGTCAAGTCCTACTCTCAATTCGGCGTACCCGCAATAATAGTACGACAACTATTCTCAATCAGTACTCTATTCCTTTAAATCAGCAAGGAGCAATACCTGAAGAGTTTTTCTTATCGCTTGCGGGGTCTACTGGTGCATCGGTCAACAACCATGAAATCGATAACTTTCGCGTTTGTGCACTCAAATCTCGTCCAGTCGGCGCGCAAATTAACCATTTCCGCATCACACTTCCGCAGCAGGCTTTAACTTGTGATGTGGCAGATGTATCGGTTAGAGCTTGTGCTAATAGTGATTGCAGCAACACTTTTACCGATCCTGTTACGGCTTATTTAACGCCTAATTCATTACCGAGCGCCACAGGGGGATGGGTAAATGGTTCAACATTGACTTTAAATAATGGTATTGGACTGACTCAATTAAGGCGAAATGAGGCGGGTACTGTAGACGTTGGCGTTTCTGGTTCAAATCCCACTGCGGTGGCTTTTAATAATACTCAGTGCAGTTACAACGGTAGTGATTTTTCTGCCAATAATTGCACGGTCAACTTTCTAGACAGCGGTTTTGTTGTCGATGTACCCAATGCTTATGCTAACCAGACGGTGACGGGCACCATAAAAGCGGTGCGCAAAGATAATGCTTCACAACAATGCTTACCAAGTTTTGGCAATGTCCAAAAATCAGTGGCGTTTTGGAGTGATTATTTAGAGCCAAGCAGTGGTAGCAGCGGATTTAAAGTTTTGCCTGTAGTGGTGAATGGAACGAATGTGGGACAAAGTGCCAATAATGCTCAGCCAATTAATCTGACTTTTGACCAAAATGGTACAGCGGCATTCACGGTTTCCTATCGTGAAGCGGGGAATGTGGCTTTAAATGCTCGCTTTACGGGCAGTGGTGATGAGCAAGATCTGCTTCTCGAAGGGCAAGCTAGTTTTATTCGTGTCCCTAAGGCATTGGTTTTGAATGCAAAAAGCTTTTATAACAGTGATGGTCAATGCCCTGCAGCAAATATGAGTTGCAATGTTTTTGCGAGAGCCGATGAAAACTTTGATCTTAATATTCGTGCAGAGGCGGTTGTTGCCGACCCTGTTGACGCTTCTGACGATTTAACTATTCATAACTACCAGCAACAAAATATCGCGCTACAACACACTCTGGTGCAGCCATCTACAGGGCAGTCGGGCGTGTTAGGTGTAAATGAATACACTCATCTACAGGGGGGTACAACAACCGTTGCGCAAAAAGTGAGCGAAGTCGGGGTGTTTGATTTCTCTTTGGTCGCCCCCACCCATTATCTTGGCCTTGACTTAGCTAGCGCCAATCTACCGATTGATGTTGTGTCAACTGGGCCGATAGGCCGCTTTATCCCGGCATATTTTGACGTCTCACCGATGACGGTTACATTGGCTGCTGCGTGTTCGACAGGCGGTCAACCTTTTACCTACCTAGGCCAACCGTTTTCTTATGCCAACAATCCAGGCCTCTATTTACAGCCCAAATCAGGTAGTGGTTCTGATACGCTTAATTATTTAATTGGTGATTGGTGGCGTTATGAAAACTCATGGACGGAAAGAGATTATAGCGATGCTGCGAATGACCTCTCGATCGTTTTCACTAACCAATTGGACGAACCGGTGACGCGTCAAACCGCATCAACCAGTGGTGTAATACTTGATGGTGAGCGGCTTAGTTATCAAAAACCGTTACAACCTAAACCGGTATTTAATGCAGCGTTTAACTTAACCTTAAGTGCCTCTGATTTAACGGATCAGGATGGGGTTTGCTATCGACCCAATGCTTCACCTCTTTGTTCGGGATATACGTTTTCACACATTGATGGAGCCATGCCGCTGTATTGGGGCAAATTAGTCATTCAAGATGTGTATGGGCCAGAGACTCAAGCCTTAGAGCAACCCATCTATGTCGAGCATTTCACCAACAATGGTTTTGTTCGTACGATTGAGGACAGTTGCACCGCACTGCCTGCGATCACAGGCTTTACCTTGCAATCGGATCCTAATAACAACGGTTATACCGTATTGACCACTGGCGTTGCGGTTCCTCCCCAAGTCTTGGCTGAGCATTCGGCGGCTGATTTAAACTCAGGTCAGCGCGCCATTCGCTTTAGCGCGCCGGGAGCGGGGGCTCGTGGTGTGATTGATTCGGTGTTGGATCTCAATGCGCACAACTTGCTGTGGCTTGCCGAAGACAAAGATGGTGACGGCAATTTTGATCAAACCACCCAAGGTCGAGCGCAATTTGGCTTGTATCGCGGCAGTGATCGGGTGATCTGGTGGCGCGAATCGAATTAATGATTAAGCACTCAATGGATCCAGATTTCTCTCATTCCGTTAGAGAACTGTTAGAAATTGCGTGTTTCAGTCCATGTTTATGGATCAACGCCTTGCTGTGATGGCAAGGCATTGGTACATTTAGTGCAATTTTCCTTTTCTCATTTCTTGCAGGACGAACGAAGAATATGTTCAAAAAACTTCGTGGCATGTTTTCTAACGACCTATCGATCGATTTAGGTACCGCCAACACACTTATTTATGTCAAAGGACAGGGAATTGTTCTTGATGAACCTTCTGTTGTTGCAATTCGTCAAGACAAAGGTCGTGGCGGTAAAACCGTTGCAGCGGTTGGCCATGCCGCAAAACAGATGCTCGGTAGAACCCCAGGTAATATTTCAGCCATTCGCCCAATGAAAGACGGTGTTATTGCTGATTTCTACGTCACTGAAAAAATGCTGCAGCATTTTATTCGCCAAGTGCACGACAACAGCGTGTTAAAGCCAAGCCCACGCGTACTGGTGTGTGTGCCTTGTGGTTCAACCCAAGTTGAGCGTCGTGCGATCCGTGAATCGGCACTGGGTGCGGGCGCTCGTGAGGTCTACTTGATTGATGAGCCAATGGCGGCCGCCATCGGTGCTGGTTTGCGCGTTTCTGAGCCAACCGGTTCAATGGTGATTGATATCGGTGGTGGTACAACGGAAGTGGCGGTGATCTCGCTCAATGGCGTGGTTTACTCATCGTCTGTGCGTATCGGTGGTGACCGTTTTGATGAAGCGATCATTAATTATGTGCGCCGCAACTACGGTAGCTTGATTGGTGAAGCCACTGCAGAAAAGATCAAACACGAAATCGGCTCAGCTTATCCGGGCGATGACGTGCAAGAGATCGAAGTGCGCGGTCGTAACCTAGCAGAAGGTGTACCACGCAGTTTCACACTGAATTCGAACGAGATCCTTGAAGCGCTGCAAGAGCCGCTGACGGGGATTGTGTCTGCGGTGATGGTTGCACTCGAGCAGTGTCCACCAGAGCTGGCTTCAGATATCTCTGAAAACGGTATGGTTCTCACAGGCGGTGGTGCACTGCTGAAAGATCTGGATCGTCTGCTAATGGAAGAAACTGGCATTCCTGTGGTGATCGCCGATGACCCGCTGACCTGTGTGGCGCGTGGGGGTGGTAAAGCCTTAGAAATGATCGATATGCACGGCGGCGATCTGTTTAGCGAAGAATAAACCGTAGTGTTGTGCCTTATGCATGGCACTTTGCTCAGAGTTAGGATGGTTATTGGATGAAACCTATCTTTGGTCGAGGACCTTCTCTGCAGCTACGGCTATTTTTTGCGGTTATGCTATCAGCCAGCCTTATGCTGGCTGATAGTCGTTTAGGTGCATTCTCACATGTACGCTTTCTGCTCAATAGTCTGGTTGCGCCTATTCAGTACGCAGCGGATCTGCCGCGCGTACTGTTTGACGATTTTTATGACAGCATCAGCTCTCATCAGCAGTTACGGGAAAATAACCAACTGCTAAAACGTGAAGTCCTGACCCTGAAAAGTAATCTGTTACTGCTTGAGCAGTACAAAGAAGAGAACCAACGGCTGCGTAAGTTACTCGGCTCCTCCTTTTTGCGCGATGAGAAAAAGGTGGTGACCGAAGTGATGGCGGTCGATACGTCGCCCTATCGTCACCAAGTTGTGATCGATAAAGGCCGCGTAGATGGAGTGTACGAAGGTCAGCCGATCATCAATGAAAAAGGCATTGTTGGACAAGTCACCTTTGTGGCGGCGCACAATAGCCGAGTCTTGCTCCTGATTGACCCTAATACCGCGATTCCGGTACAGAACATTCGCAATGATATTCGAGTCATCGCCTCAGGCAATGGACAAACCGATCAAATCCAACTGGAACATATACCGACCAGTACCGATATTGAAGTCGGCGATATGCTTGTCACCTCTGGCTTGGGCGGGGTTTATCCTGAAGGCTACCCAGTGGCGATTGTGTCACAGGTGGATAAAGACACGCGCCGTGAGTTTGCCTCGATCAAAGCCGATCCTGTTGTGGAATTTGATCGCTTGCGCTACTTATTGCTGATTTGGCCAAACGAAGATCGCTTACAAAAAGTGATGCAGGCTGATCCGCAGGTGCTATTAGAGGAAGAAGCCAATGCTCAGCAGTGATATTAAAGGCCGCATGGTCATTCTTGCCTCATTTTTACTGGCGCTGATTTTGCAAACCATCCCATGGCCGGGAACCTTAGATCTGTTCCGGCCACCTTGGCTGCTGCTGGTCTGTTGTTACTGGGTATTGGCACTGCCACACCGAGTAAATGTCGGCAGCGCTTTGGTCATGGGCTTATTGTGGGATCTGTTACTCGGTTCCACCTTAGGTATTCGCGGCATGATGATGTCGATCATCATCTATCTGGTCGCGATGAATTTCTTGGTACTGCGCAACATGGCTCTATGGCAGCAAGCGATTGTGATTGGTTTGCTGTCGATGGGATTGGAAGTGCTGATTTTCTGTGGTGAGTACCTGATCCAGAATGTGACATTCAATCCGTTGTCACTCTGGAGTGGAGTGATTGCCTGTATACTTTGGCCGTGGATGTTTTTATTACTGCGCCGAGTTCGACGCCATTGGCATGTGAAATGACAATATCGAAATTAGTGTTGGCTTCGGGATCCCCTAGACGTCGTGAACTGCTCGCTCAAATGGGCTACCAGTTTGAAGTCGTGGTTCCGAATGTCGAAGAGAAACGCGCAGCGGCTGAGTCGCCAGCGCAATATGTTGAACGGCTTTCTCGCGATAAAGCCTTAGCGGGAGCGGCCTTGGTCGCGGCCGAGGCGGTCGTGATTGGTTCAGATACGATAGTTGTGAAAGATCAACAGGTGTTGGAAAAGCCGCGTGATTTTGCTGATGCAAAACGCATGTTACTCAAACTTTCCGGTAGCCAACACCAAGTGATGACCGGGGTGAGTGTGACTTGCCGCGGCATCACTCACTCCGTGGTGGTAACTACGGAGGTGTGGTTTAAAACTTTGTCAGAACAAGAAATAGAAGCCTATTGGCAAAGTGGTGAGCCCTGCGATAAAGCTGGCAGTTACGGCATTCAGGGATTGGGTGGACGATTTGTTACGAGGATTGAAGGCAGCTACCACGCGGTAGTCGGATTGCCACTCTACGAGACTGACCAGCTTCTGCACAAATTCTAATCATTTTAATCATTGAGGTGCGCTCATGAGTGCAGAGTTGCTGTTAAACGTCACCCCGAGTGAAACACGGGTGGCGATGATTGAAGGGGGAATCCTTCAGGAAATCCATATTGAACGTGAAGCCAAACGCGGCATTGTTGGCAATATTTACAAAGGCAAAGTCAGCCGGGTATTACCGGGCATGCAAGCTGCTTTTGTGGATATTGGACTCGACAAGGCCGCTTTTTTACATGCCTCGGATATTGTGCCCCACACCGAGTGTGTTGCCGAAAGTGAGAAGCAGCAGTTCCAAGTGCGTGATATTTCCGAGCTGGTGCGCCAAGGGCAAGATATTGTCGTGCAAGTGGTCAAAGACCCGCTTGGTACTAAGGGCGCGCGTTTAACTACCGATATCACACTCCCTTCTCGTTATCTGGTCTTTATGCCGGGGGCAAGCCATGTTGGCGTATCACAACGCATCGAAAGCGAAGCGGAGCGCGAGCGCCTAAAGAAAATCGTTTCTCATTATTGCGATGAGCATGGCGGGTTCATTATCCGAACTGCAGCAGAAGGGGCAAACGAAAAAGAGTTGACTCAAGATGCGGCGTTTCTTAAGCGTTTGTGGTCAAAAGTGATTGAGCGGCGCAGCAAATACAAGAACCGCTCTATGCTGTATGGCGAGCTTGGTCTGGCGCAGCGCATTTTGCGTGACTTTGTCGGCACCGAACTGACCAAAATTCTCATCGATTCACGACAAGAGTTCGAAAACCTCAAAGAGTTTACCTCCGAATATGTCCCTGAGCTGACGGCTAAATTAGAGCTGTACCACGGCGATAAGCCCATTTTTGACATGTACGATACGGAAAATGAGATTCAGCGCTCTCTCGAACGCAAAGTGGAGCTCAAATCGGGGGGGTATCTGATCATCGATCAGACTGAAGCCATGACCACGATTGACATCAATACTGGTGCGTTTGTGGGTCGACGTAATCTCGAAGAGACCATTTTCAATACCAATATTGAAGCGACTCAAGCCATTGCTCGTCAGCTGCGTCTGCGCAATCTAGGTGGGATTATCATTATTGACTTTATCGATATGGCGTCGGATGAACACCGTAAGCGAGTGCTCACCTCTTTAGAGACGGCGTTGATGAAAGATCGGGTCAAAACCAACATCAACGGCTTTACTCAGCTTGGGTTGGTGGAGATGACGCGTAAAAGAACCCGAGAAAGCATTGAACATGTGCTCTGTTCGACTTGTCCAACGTGTGAAGGGCGAGGCAGCGTGAAAACGGTGGAAACGGTGTGCTTTGAGATTTTGCGCGAAATTACGCGCGTGAATCGAGCCTACGATGCGGACAAATTCGTGGTTTATGCTTCACCGGCAGTGGCCGATACTTTGCAAGGTGAAGAGTCACATGCCTTGGCGGAGTTGGAAGTGTTCATTGGTAAAGAAGTGCGAATTCAAGCAGAACCACTCTACAACCAAGAGCAATTTGATGTTGTGATGATGTAAATAGGGCATCGGGTGATTTCGACAGTAACCCGCCTCGGGCGGATCCTTATGTGGCTGCTGGTCAGCCTGCTGATTGTGTTGGCTTTGGCCGTCACAGCCCTGCGCATTTTGCTGCCACAAATGAACCGTTTTCAGGCGGAGATTCAGCATTGGCTGAATCAAAACTCGTCGGTACAAGTGGCGATTGCTGATGTACAAGGTTACTGGCGCAATACGCACCCCTCCCTCTCACTGCAAACCTTACAAGCCCATTGGCCGGACAGTAACGATATTCAGCTGAACGCGGCCAGTGTCGAGATTGAGTTCGACCTGCTGCAATCACTGTGGCAGCGGCAACCTGTGGTTGCCGATCTTACTGTCAATGGTTTAGTCCTTGATTTACGGGCGATCGACTGGCTGGCCTTAGAGCAAAATCCTAATCCGAAACAGTCGCGTCAAGGCCGCGTAGTCAAACAGCTCGATGATCTCTTACTGCGTCAACTGGATGATTTCACCCTCAAAAACTCAGCGATTTTGTATCGCACTTTTGCCGGCGATCTGCGCCAACTCGATATTGAAAAACTGCGTTGGCAAAACCAAGGTCTACGCCACTTTGCTGAAGGGGTGGTCAGTATTGCAGGCATCAACATCAACTCTTTGTTGGTAAGCGCTAACTTTATTGATCATGGTTCGCTGCGCGATGTGTCGGGCGATTTCTATGTCAGCGCGGATAAAGTGCGCGTATTACCTTGGTTAACACGATATTTAAAAGATCAAACTGGCATTCAAAAAGGCCAAGTAAGCTTAAATGCTTGGGCGACCCTTGAGCACAATCAGCCGAAAGATGGCTATGTCGAATTTAAGCCTTCGGAGTTGGTGTGGCAAAACGGTGAGCAGACCCATGAACTGCTGCTTGAGTCAGGGATTGTCGAACTCAAACCAACCGAGAAAGGTTGGCAAGTGAATGCCCACTCACTGCGTTTACGAAGTGATGATGAGCTATGGCCGCTTTTGGATGTGGCGATGGATTGGCAGCCCGATGAGTGGCGGCTTAATCTCTCTCAGCTCAATATTGAGAACCTGTTACCTCTGGCTAAGTTGATCCCCGAGTCACAAACGCTCAATCATTGGCTGACAACCTTAAAGCCGAAAGGGACTTTGGAAGATGTGCGCATTGCCAAAGGCGCAACGTTAGAATCATTACGTTATTCGGCATCATTAATTGATGGCGGAATAGCGCAATGGGAGTTGCTACCCCAAGTCAATGCTCTGCAAGCGCAAATTCAAGGCTCGCCGAGCAAAGCACTCATTAAAGCCAGCATGGTGGATGACGTCTTGCCCTATGGTGAGGTGTTCCAAGCTCCTCTGAATATCCGCCAAGGCGCAGTGAATCTGGTCTGGCAGCAAGAGCAATATGGATGGTCGCTCTGGTCCGATAAAGTCACGGTAGCGACGCCGGATTTGCAAGCGCTGGGCGCATTTCGTCTCGATTTTCCGGATGATGCTAGCCCATTCCTCTCATTTTATGCGGAAGCCGATCTCTTTAATGCTGGGGAGACATGGCGCTACTTGCCGACGTTGGCGTTAGGCCGTGAGCTGACCGATTATCTCTCGACCGCGATTCAAGCGGGACAAGTCAATACCGCGAAACTGATCTGGTATGGCGCGTTAGATCAGTTTCCTTATCGTATGCACAATGGCGTGTTCCAAGCTTGGGTTGGTTTAAAAGAGGCCAAATTTGCCTTTGATACGGCTTGGCCACCGATCACCGATTTGCAGCTCGATCTGCTGTTTGAAAATGACGCCATGTATCTCGACTCGCGCTCTGCTACCTTGATGGAAGTCAGTGCTGAACGGATCACCGGTCGTATTCCTGAATTGGCCGAGCTGGGTCACATTGAGATTGAAGCGGTAGCCAGTGCCCAGCAAGGTAACGCGATTCGCAATTACATGATGGCGACCCCGTTAGTCGATTCCGTAGGCGCGGCGCTGACTACGATTCAAGTTAAAGGTCCGGTGCGCTCAGAGTTTCAACTCAATATTCCATTCCACAGTGGCGCAGAGCCGCGGGCTTGGGGCTTTGCCGAGCTGAGCAATAACGCGGTGGATATTGATACACCGCCGATGAGCCTTACCTCTGTGTCTGGCAAAATCGAGTTCGATAATGACCGCGTGAGTGCAGCGGGGCTTGATGCCCGTTTGCTCAAACAGCCCGTCTCGATCGATTTTAAAGGCGAAGATGCCAAGCGGGGTTATGCGGTTGGCATTGATATGGTTGGGGATTGGGAAGTCAAACCGCTGATCCCGTTTGTGGGCGAACGCTGGTTAAGCCGAGTGAAAGGCCATGCACCTTGGCAGGCGAGCGTTGACATTCAACTCAATGATGTGGGCTTTACTTACCAATTGGATGGTAAGGCGGATTTGCGCGGGTTAGAGAGCCGCTACCCCTTCCCACTTAAAAAAGCACTCAAAGTGAAAGGGCAGGCTCTGTTGCAAGCCTCGGGCAATCAAGAGATGGTTTCCGCGCGCTTGCAACTGCCGCAAGCAAAATATCAGGCCGAGATCGATTTAACGCCTAAAGTACCGGTTCTGAAAGCCACGAATCTGGTGCTTGGGCAGGGCAGTTTTAAAATTAGCCCAGTGGTGGGGCATCATGTCCAGTTGCGTAGCCAAGCGTTCAATCTGGATGATTGGCTCTCCATTTTGAATGAAAAGCCTGCGCCTAAATCGCGAAAATCTAAGCTGGCTAGTTTAAATACGCCGGCATTTCCAATGCCAGAACGAGTGGATGCGGCGGTTAAAGAGCTGACCTTTGCAGGGTTGGATTGGCATGACGTGGATCTTAATGCGCGGCGCAAAGACCTCGGCTGGCTTCTCAATCTGGATAGCCAAGAGATCAAAGGCCAAGCCAATTATATTGAGCCTTATGATTTGAGTATTGCGCTTGAGCGCCTGCATCTGTTTTTGCCTCAGCTCGAGGTGGGGGAAGAGGCGTTGCTGGTTGATCTTGATCGTCAGAAATTACCGCTTATCACCGATTTTGATCGTAAATTCCATCAATGGATGCCTAACCTTACGTTGACCATCAAAGACTTTTGGTTGCAAGGCTACAAAATCGGCCAAGCCAATGTCGATTTTCAGCGCCAAGGGGATACGCTGCTGTGGAAGAGCATTGATTTCACTAGTGGTACCAACCAACTGCATGTTAATGGCACTTGGACTCTGACTGATACTCAGAGCCGAACCCAAATGAATTTGGATATGAAGGGCGATAACAACAGTGACTTGATGGCACGTTTTGGGATCAACTCAGGTATCCAGCGTGCGCCGTTTGAGATTACCGCAAGAACCCAATGGGATGGCGCTCCGTGGTCAATGCAGGTCAACACTTTGCAAGGCAAGGTGGATACCAAACTTGGAAAAGGGGTGATTTCCGATGTGAGTGGGGCGGCAAGGTTACTTGGTCTATTTAGCCTTGATTCAATCATACGCAAAATGCAGCTCGACTTTAGCGATGTATTTGATAAAGGGATGGCGTTTGATTCGATCTCCGGCAGTGGTGAGCTTTCCCAAGGAATTTTTGTCACCAATAACATCAAAATGGATGCGGTGGCCGGAGAGATGACGATTAAAGGTCTCGCCGATCTCAATACGCGCACGGTCGATGCAGAAGTGAATTTCGTCCCGGACATTACATCAGGCATTCCGGTATTGACGGCGTTTGCGGTGACACCGCAAACCGCCTTGTATGTGCTGGCGATCACCACGGTGATCTCTCCGGTAGTGGAAGTGTTTACTCAAGTTAACTATGAAGTAAAAGGACCGCTCGATTCACCGACGGTGAAAGAGCTTTCGCGCAGTAAAGGCGAATTCAAGTTGCCGGAAAAGCTGCGTAAACTGACTGAATAGGGAAGAAAATGCAACGAGTTGGACTGGTGCAAATGACCTCAGGCCCTGAGATAAGTCGTAATCTGACTTATCTCAAACAAGAGGTGGCCAAGCTTGCTCAGCAAGGAGCGCAATGGATTGTGACACCAGAAAATGCCCTGCTGTTGGGGAATCGTGAACAATACCATCAACAAGCCGAATCTCTGGATCACGGTCCAGTTCAGCACGCCTTAGCGAGCCTCGCCAAAGAATATGGTGTATGGTTATTAATAGGCAGTATGCCGATCCGCCGCGCTGACGGGGTCACCACCAGTAGCCTATTGTGGAATGCACAAGGTGAGCGAGTGGCGGTTTACGATAAACTGCATATGTTCGATGTCGATGTCGCCGATGGCCATCAGCGTTATCGCGAATCCGAAACCTTTACGCCGGGGCAACAGGTGGTCGTCACCTCAACGCCGTTTGGAGCGTTGGGTCTATCGATTTGCTACGATGTGCGCTTTCCGCACTTGTACGCAGAATTACGGCGCCAAGGTGCACAGATTTTGCTGGTTCCTGCGGCCTTTACTGCGGTGACAGGCCAAGCCCACTGGGAAGTCTTGTTACGCGCCCGAGCCATTGAAACGCAATGCTGGGTGATTGCCGTGGGTCAAACTGGACATCACCCATGCGGACGAGAGACGTGGGGACATTCCATGGTGATTAGCCCGTGGGGTGAAGTGATCGCCAATTTAGGCGCCGAAGTACAAAGTAAAGTGGTCGAGTTCGATCTTGCAACGCTCGATTCTGTGAGACGCGCAATGCCCATTACACAGCACACGCGTTTTACCCATCAATTAATAGAGAACACACACTGATGACGATGAACCAAATTGAAACGGCACTGCTGGCACCCGCTGGGCTCACTGAACAGGATATTGCCGATACGCTGTCCAGTATTGCGACTCGCCAAATTGATTATGCCGATATTTATTTCCAATCCAGCTGGCATGAATCTCTGGTGCTGGAAGACAGCATCATTAAAGATGGCTCATTCAATATTGATTGTGGAGTCGGTGTGCGCGCCGTCAGTGGTGAAAAAACCGGTTTTGCTTACTCTGATCAAATTCAGTTAGAAGGTTTAAAGCAGAGTGCCATCGCGGCGCGTGGGATTGCTCAACAAGGTCAAAACCTCACCGTACAAGCGTTTAAGCGCGCGCAACATCCTGAGTTTTATGGCGCGCATAACCCACTGGAAAGTTGGGAAAAACAGCAAAAAACCGAACTGCTGAAACAACTGGATGCGTACATTCGTACTAAAGAGCCACTCATCACCGAAGTGTCAGTCAGTTTAAGCGGTGTGCATGAGCAGATCCTCGTAGCGGCTACTGATGGCACGTATGCAGGGGATATTCGTCCTCTGGTTCGTCTTTCGATCAGTGTGTTGGCGCAAAAAGGCGATCGTCGTGAGCGCGGTAGCGCCGGTGGTGGTGGCCGTTTTGGTTACGACTATTTCTTACAAGAAGAAGCGGGACAAAAAATCGCGTTTTCTTTCGCCGATGAAGCGATTCGTCAAGCGCTCGTTAACCTTGAAGCGGTAGCCGCTCCTGCCGGAACCATGCCTGTGGTACTCGGTTCTGGTTGGCCGGGTGTGTTGCTGCATGAGGCGGTCGGTCATGGCCTGGAAGGCGATTTTAACCGTAAAGGCTCGTCGGTATTTGCAGGCAAAGTCGGCAAAAAAGTCACTTCCGATCTGTGTACGATTGTCGATGACGGTACACTCAAAGATCTGCGCGGCTCACTCAATGTCGATGATGAAGGGGTGAGTGGTCAATACAACGTGCTGATCGAAAAAGGCATTTTGAAAGGCTACATCCAAGACAAACTCAATGCGCGTTTAATGGGGGGTGGCACCAACGGGTAACGGTCGCCGCGAGTCTTACGCTCATCTGCCGATGCCGCGTATGACCAATACCTACATGCTGCCGGGTGAGCACACACCAGAAGAGATCATCGCTTCGGTGAAAAAAGGCATTTACGCTCCGAACTTTGGCGGCGGTCAGGTGGATATCACCTCCGGTAAGTTTGTGTTCTCGGCCTCTGAAGCTTACTTGATTGAAAATGGCAAAATCACCCGTCCAATCAAAGGCGCCACTCTGATTGGTTCTGGTATTGAAGCTATGCAGCAGGTCTCTATGGTCGGTAACGATCTGGCGCTGGATCGTGGTGTTGGCGTGTGTGGTAAAGCCGGACAAAGCGTGCCAGTTGGCGTTGGCCAGCCAACTCTGAAGTTGGATGCCCTGACTGTGGGTGGGACTGAGTAACCGAATTTTTCTTGTTCGTTGGCCTAACCGTTAGTCTGACAATAGACACTACGACACAAAACCACCGCCATTCGCGGTGGTTTTGCGTTGAGAGATTAAATCCCGTCACGCTCAATCGGGCAGCTCATACAACGTGCACCGCCGCGGCCTCGTCCTAGCTCATTGCCGGGAATGGTCAGTACCTTAATGCCTGCTTTATCGTATTTCTCATTGGTATAAACGTTACGTTCGTAGCCAATCACTACCCCAGGTTTGACAGTGAGGACGTTATTGGCGTCATTCCACTGCTCGCGTTCGGCTTCGTAACTGTTGCCACCTGTGGTGATGATTTTCAAATAATCGACTCCAAGTGCTTGCTCAATGGCGTGTAAATAGCTGGGGACTTGCTCAACGCGTATATCGCCGTTGTTGCCCTTAGGGGTGAGTCGCCAAGTCGGCAGATCTTTACGCATGACCTCTGGATAAACGGAAAAAGTATCCACATCTATATGAGTCATCACCGTATCTAAATGCATGCATGAGCGATGTTTGGGCAGGTTGATCGCAATTACTTCGCTGGCTTGACCATGTTTAAAGAGTGCGGCCGCTAAATTTTCCACCCCTTGTGGTGAAGTGCGTTCAGACATTCCAATCAACACCGCGCCTTTGCCGATCACCAGCACATCACCACCCTCGATATTGGCGTTGTCGTAGTGCAGATCATCAATACCGAAATAGTGGATAAAAGGATGCTGGGCAAAAGTCGGGTGCCAGCGATAAATCGCGCGCAAATGGTTGGTTTCACGCTGGCGAGCCGGTTTCATCATTGGATTGAGTGACACCCCGCCATACACCCAGCATGAGGTATCACGAGTAAACAGGTGATTGGGCAGCGGCTCAATCACAAAATCGAGTGGCTGGCGCATTTTCGGTAGCATGGAATCCGATTCGAGGTGCAATTCAGAAAAAGCGAGCCCGCCCAGTAAAAGCGTGGTGAGATGATGATCATCAAGATGGTTAAGAGAGTGGCGCAGCTCGCGAGCAAAGGTTGGACCAAAGCGAAAATCGCTGATCTGAGTGTTCAGTAGCCACTGTCTGGCTTCAGGAATGGCGAGTGTCTCTTCGAGTAAATCGTGCAGCAGTAACACTTCCACATCTTGCGTGCGCAACGTATTGGCAAAGGCATCGTGCTCAACGCCCGCCGCTTCAACGGCCAGTACATCATCAAACAAGAGTTCATGGCAGTTAGAGGGGGTTAAATGGGTGAGTGCCCGCTCCGGACGATTTAACAATACACGGCGCAGTTGCCCCACTTCAGAGCCCACATACAAACGATTCATCGGGTTTCCTTCCTCTCTTTTGTGCCACCCATTGCGATGTGTAGGTAGCGATGGCTTATCCCTTTCCTATTTGCAGCGGTGTTGGCTACGTTCGTTCATCCCAGTCACAGTGTTTATCTATGCTCATGGGGATGTACTCTCTTGCCGCCTACCTGCCACTCCAAGTAGTTTGGGTATAACAAGCATCCTGCTTGCCAATTCTTCGGTTCGATATAGTTATGAAGAGATTTATATGAAGTTGCAAGTTGGCTTTGTGTTATTAAATGTCGCCTTGTTTTTATTTTTTAGATTATTTGTCTTTTTTGACTGTGATTTTTAGCGCTGTATTCTTTTTGCACCTAAGAAGTGTGTTGTTGCTCAATTTGCTTAGCTATGCGCAGCATAAGCCGATGTGTTTATGCATTTTTGGTTATTTAATTAACTATTTATTCACAATTGGTGAGTGCTTGAAGGAGAGGGTGGCATTTTTCCCTTTTTTAGCCGGTTTTTAGCTATGCATTATCTTTCCATAAACAGGCAATCAGCCGCTCGATTTCAACGGATAGAGAGAGCACAGATTATGCTGAATTTGGCATTTGATAAAAAAATGTTAAAAACCTTATAAGGAAAGGATCGTGAGTTCAGTGAAAGATCTTCCCAGATCGTTTTGTGGCTAGAAATTCCCTTCAATCCATGCGATAGTGCGCCGCACAAATTTCCGATCCCATTGACTATCTGGAGCACATCATGTCTCACCAAGATGATTATCTATCTGTAGAAGAATTAATCGAGATCCAAAAGGAAGAGACTCGCGACATTATTCAGGCCCTGCTCGAAGATGGCAGTGATCCAGATGCCTTGTATGAGATTGAGCACCATCTGTTTGCAGAAGATTTCGATAAGCTGGAAAAAGCGGCCGTTGAAGCGTTCAAAATGGGTTTTGAAGTGCTGGAAGCGGAAGAAACGGAAGATGAAGATGGCAATAAGCTGCTCTGCTTTGATGCCACCATGCAGTCTGCATTAGATGCCAAACTGATTGATGAACAAGTGGAAAAACTGGTCAATCTGGCTGAAAAATTTGACATCATTTATGACGGTTGGGGTACGTATTACGAAGGCGAAGACGCTTTGTACTCTGACGAAGATGAGGATGAAGACGACGAGCATTAATCCTCGAGTCTAAGATACCAGCCACAGGGCTGGTATTTTTTTGCCTGTACTAATCGATTGTAAGCCACAATCACTGTGTTACATGGACGCTGCAATAGATTTCACTTCGGGTATAATGCGCGCAAACCAACAGGAATTGGAACCTTATGCAGCTCTCACTCGCCGGCCTTTGGCAACTCTCTCCACTGACGGATCTCTCCATCCCTCAAGATGACATCACCTTTCCAGCGCCATTAAGTGCCGTTTTGCCCAAAACATTGAGCGAAGACGATATTGCGCAGCAAGAGTGGCATTTAATGCACGATATAGAGGTGGATGACGATTTGTTGAGCTTTGCCGCTATTGATTTGGTTATTGAAGGCATTGATTATCACGCTGAAGTGCGCCTTAACGGTGTGGCGCTGTTTGACTGTGATGGCTCACAAGCGATTTACCGCAAAGAGATTCGTCCATTATTGAAGCTGGGACGCAACCGATTTGAAATTCTATTTTTAGAAGCGGATGAGGATGGGTTGCTGGATGAAGAGGAGAGCGAGTTGTGTTTCTTGGGCGAGCAGGATGAGCCCAATTATGATCAGCGAATGGGGATCTGGAAAGCGCCTTATCTACAATGCATCCGTCATTTGCGTCTGACTCATGTTTCAACTGAGCAAATCTGGCATCACAGCGGCTGCGAGTTGCTGGTAAACCTGTTTTTCACCACCTATTCGCCGGGCTTGGTTTCCGCTGCGGTAAAATTTGACGGGCGAGCCTATCAAGTGCCGATTGATGTGCGTAGCGATCATGCGAGCGTACTCTTTCAGGTTGATGCCCCTAAGATCTACGATGTGCGTCACCCGCGAGCAGAAGATCTGTATCTGATCACCGTGCAGTTGGATGGGCAAGTTAAGCGTTTTCGACTTGGCTTGAGTGAAGCGCATTGTGTTAGCCATTTCCCGCTGTAACGTTTTTTGCATCGACAATACAAAACGCCTTCATCAAGAAGGCGTTTGAAGATACTTTGGCACCTAGTGAGCACAGCCAAGATGGCCTGCGTGTTTGCTTTGCCAGACTTTCTCATGGAAGTAGTAGGCACAAGTGTTGATGCTGGGTTCAATCATCGCCATCACTCCACCGACCAACCAACTGCCCGTCAACAGGTAAGCCACGCTGAACGCTACGGTAAAGTGAATCGTCGCGAAGCTGGCCGTTTTGATTCTTGGGTCGCCCGCAAAGCGTTGTAAAGCAGCGGATTTCACCCATGCTTTTTCATGGAAGTAGAACGCAACGGTGTTCACCATAGGTTCGAGCATTGCAATCAGGCTGCCGATGATGACATCGCCTGTCAGTACATACGCTACCGTAAACGCGATGGTAAAGTGTATTGCTGCAAAACTTAATGTCTTTTTCATGATTCAGTCCACCTGATCTTGTACGATGAGTTGAGTATCGATAATCGTTCTCAGTTATTCAAACAGGCAAAACCAATTAGTGTGATAGGAATCGGTGAACAAAAAAGGCGCAATATGCGCCTTGAATAAACGATTGAAGATGGGGCCGATTAACCTTGTGGTTTGACGACCATGACATTAATGGGCGAATTTTCTACCACTTTACTGGCCACGGAGCCGAGCATCACTTTATCGATGCGTGAGCGTTTGTGGCTTGGCATAACAATTAAGTCAGCCCCTAAGCGCTCGGCATAATCAAGGATAGTGGCGTAAGGTTTGCCTTCGGCGATGTGGAGTTTGTACACCACCTCTTCAGCGATGTGCTTCTCCGCAAAGGCTTTGAGTTGTGCTCGCACATCATTTTTCATCTGCGCGGCAGCATCTTTGGGAAAATAAGTCGCCACCATGGACATGTGAATACCAGGCAACACGTTCAGCAAGTGAATTTCGGCATTGGAATGCTTAGCATGCCAGACAGCAAGTTGCACCGCTTTGTCGGCAAAGCCTTGTTCATTCAAATCAACCGGAACAAGAATATGTTTATACATGACGCTCTCTAGGGTTTATTCGTCATCCCGCAACATGCGTCTTAGGGATGCGTTGGCGATGATTGATTGACGGGATAAGTATATGCCTGATTTGACTCAGGCATATTGACATAGCACCTTGTTACGCCTTTTTTATCCGTCTTTTTTGGTTCCAAGCCAGCAGTAAGGTCAGCAAAATCGCAGGCAAGAATACCCACTCTTTCATTGGTCGATCGCTATCGACCACCACTGAGCGAATTTCCCAATCGAAATCGATGCCCGCCGCTTCGGCTGGGCTGCCAAACTCAACCATTTCTACTAGCATGCGGTTTTTATCATTAAGCAGAGTTAAGCCCATCGAGGCGATCCGATCTTGAGCGCTGACGGCGCGATCTTCAAACGGCAGTTGCACGGTTTTAGAGGTGTATTCGCCTTTAAGATTCTCTCCCGCGACGATCATCTGGATCGGTTGTCCAACGGGAGCTTGCTCGACAATCTGCTCTAACTTAGTGCCGGCATACATGACTTGAGCTGGGTAGACCATGTCCCACCAAAAACCGGGGCGGAAGAAGGTAAAGGTCAGCACCAGTAGCGCGACGACTTCCCACCATTTGGTTTTGGTTAACCACCACCCTTGGGTTGCCGCCGAGAACAGCAACATGGCGGTAATGGAAGAGAGTATGGTCAGCATTAAGTGCCACCAGCTATCAATGCCCATCAGCAGCAGTTGGGTATTAAACACAAACATGAAAGGCAAAATCGCGGTGCGGATATCGTAGGCAAAGCCTTGGATACCGGTGCGGATCGGGTCGGATTTGGCGATCGCCGCCGCGGCAAATGCGGCAAGTCCGACCGGAGGCGTATCATCGGCCAAAATACCGAAATAGAATACGAACAGATGCACCGCAATCAGTGGAATGATTAAGCCATGTTCAGCGCCTAGAGTGACAATGACTGGAGCCATCAAGGTGGAAACCACGATGTAGTTGGCGGTCGTTGGTAAGCCCATACCCAGAATTAAGCTGATCACGGCAGTGAAAATCAGCATCAGCATCAAGTTACCGCCAGAGATAAACTCGACAAAGTCGGTCATCACTAAACCAATCCCAGTCAGGGTAACTACCCCCACGACTGTGCCAGCGGCAGCGGTCGCGACCCCAATTCCGATCATATTACGGGCACCTGAGACTAAGCTTTCCAAAAGATCAGTCACGCCCTCTTTCGCCGCATCACCCAGTGAACCTGTGCGATTAAAGAGAGCCATCAGTGGACGTTGCGTGAGTAGGATGAAAATCATAAACACGCTGGCCCAGAAGGCGGATAAGCCGGGCGAGAAGCGCTCAACCGTCAAACACCACACCAATACCACAATCGGCAGCAAGTAGTGTAGACCGGATTTTAGCGTCGGGGCGACATCGGGGACGTACTGCAAATTCTCATCAATCCCTAAACCCTCTTTGGCGTAGGGGGCGGAGATTTTCACTAAGCCAACATAAGCGGCCAATAACACCACAGTAAGGATGGGCGTTGCTGCGTCGCCAAAGGCTTCTTTAGTCCAGCCGATACCGTAATAAACCACGGCACTTATCACGCATAAACCAAGAATCGTGGCGGTAAATGAGAGCAGCTTTTGAGCCACCGTCGATTGATGACGACGAGGCAAACCACTCATGCCCGCCTTACACGCTTCAAGATGAACGATATAAATCAGCGCGATATAAGAAATCAGTGCGGGTAGGATCGCCGCTTTGATCACTTCAACATAGGAAATCCCGACATATTCCACCATTAAGAAAGCCGCTGCGCCCATAATCGGTGGGGTTAGTTGGCCGTTGGTGGAGGCGGCCACTTCCACTGCACCCGCTTTGGTGCCGGGAAAGCCGACACGTTTCATTAAAGGAATGGTGAAAGTTCCCGTGGTGACCACGTTGGCGATTGAAGAGCCAGAAACCAATCCGGAAAGGCCTGACGCTACCACGGCCGCTTTGGCTGGACCGCCACGCATGTGCCCGAGCATCGAGAAAGCCACTTTGATGAAGTAAGCGCCCGCGCCAGCCCGCTCCAACATGGCACCAAAAAGCACGAACAGGAACACGAATGAGGTAGATACCCCAAGTGCGACACCAAATACCCCTTCGGTGGTGAGCCACAAGTGTGACATCGCCTTATTTAGGCTCGCCCCTTTATGGGCAATCACATCGGGCATGTAAGGGCCAGCGAAGGTGTAAAGTAAAAAGAGCGCGGCCACCATCATCAGTGGTGGGCCTAATGCCCGGCGTGTCGCTTCGAGGAGTAATACCATGCCGACCACAGAGGCGATCACATCAAACTGAGTGGGTGCGCCTGAGCGTCCTGCGAGCTCGGCGTAAAACAGATAGATATAAGCAGCGGAAAAGCTGCCCGCGAGTGCCAAAAGCCAGTCGGTTAAAGGAATACGATCGCGCGGCGAACCTTTCATTGCCGGATAGGCCGTGAAGGCGAGAAAAACGGCAAACGTTAAGTGAATGGAGCGAGCTTGCGTATCATTGAGTACGCCGAAGTCGAAGATAAAGGGGAGTGGTGAAGCGTACCAAAGTTGGAAAAGTGACCAACAGAGCGGAACAAACCAAAGCACACGCCCCGGAAGCCCTTTGGGGGCTCGAGCGCCAGTGTCTGCTTGCGCCACCATCTCTTGCACATCTTGCGACGGTGTTGTTGTCTGCGTCATGTACCTTATCCTTATTATTGATGTTCCATAGACTTGTCATCGGTACTGAGAGTGTTGTACCTGAAAGTAGTATCACCAAACGTGAACGTGATACTAAGGAGGAGGCATTTGCCTCCTCTTTTTTTATTTTTACGGGAGAGGATTTCCTCTCCCTTCTCAATTGAAACGCGTTACTTAATCAAACCCGCTTCTTTGTAGTATTTCACTGCACCTGGGTGGAGTGGGATAGAGTTCCCTGCGGTTACCATGTCTTCTTTTTTCAAGTTAGCAAACGCTGGGTGGAGGCGAGTAAAGGTATCGAAGTTTTCAAATACCGCTTTGGTCAGGTTGTAGACGACCGCTTCAGACACATCTTCCGTGGTGACTAACGTTGCTGCCACACCAAAGCTTTTCACTTCTTGATCTGTGCCGCTGTACATGCCAGCCGGTACAACGCTGTATGCATAGTAAGGGTTGTTGGCGACGATCTTTTCGATCTCAGGGCCCGTAGCGGGAACCAGTTTGGCAGCACAAGAGGTGGTCGCTTCTTTGATGGCACCATTTGGATGGCCAACCATGTAGATGAAGGCATCAATCTTGTTGTCACACAGCGCTTGTGAGCGCTCTGAACCTTTGAGCTCCGCCGCCAGTTTAAAGCTGTCGTTATTCCAACCGAAGGCATCCATCACCACTTGCATAGTGGCGCGATCGCCTGAGCCTGGGTTACCAATGTTCACGCGCTTGCCCGCGAGGTCTTTCACGTTTTCAATGCCTGAATCAGCACGCGCGATGATATTGAAAGGCTCGGTGTGCATTGAGAATACGGCGCGCAGTTTTTTGTATGGGCCTTGTTCTGCAAATTCGCTCGTACCGTTGTAGCCATGGTACTGCCAATCTGATTGCACAATACCGAAATCCAATTCGCCAGAACGGATAGTGTTGACGTTGTAAATAGAGCCGCCAGTCGATTCAACGGAACAACGAATGTTGTGATCTTTACGATCCTTGTTCACTAATTTACAGATAGCGCCGCCCGTCGGGTAATAAACACCAGTAACCGAACCGGTACCGATAGTAATGAAATCCTGTGCGCTGGCGACACCAGAGCCGATAACTGCGGCTGCGATAGCACCCATTTTGATTATTTTAGGTAATGACATGAATTTCCCTTCCTTCATTGGTAATGTAACCCAAAGCGTCAGCGCGGCTTCGAGCTTTCCTGCCTGAGAAACGTTGCTTTATTCGCGGCAAAGAACGATAAAGCAGCGGAATCATACCAAAAAAACAACAGATAATTACACAACTGTTAAAATTTATAGTGTGATTGACTCATTTATTAAACAGCAAAGTGTTGAGTATTCCGTAAATATACTCTTTTAATTTCAGATGCTTAGTATGTTTAAGTGGTGAGTAATGATGTTTCTAAGATGTGAGTTTAGTCACGCACTATGACGTGACTAAACATCATTAAATGAGAAAGTGGTTAACCGGCGTATTCAAACAATTCGCACACAGATTGGAACAGCTCTTTCACTGGAACATCCAAGGTCGGGGTGATAAAAATCGTGTCATCGCCAGCGACTACCCCGAGAATGCCTTCGGATTTGCCGAGAGAGTCGAGCAAGCGAGCGATCAATTGTGCCGCTCCCGGACCTGTGCGGATCACCACCAACGCGTTGTTGTAATCCACATCCAGCACTAATTCACGCAGTGAGCTACTCGCTGTCGGTACGCCTAATTCTGCAGGCAAGCAGTAAACCATCTCCATCTTAGCGTTACGGGTACGTACCGCGCCAAACTTGGTCAGCATGCGCGATACTTTGGATTGGTTGATGTTGTCAAAGCCTTCATTTTTTAGCGCTTCAACAATATCGCCTTGTGAGCCAAAGCGTTCTTCTTTTAGTAAGGCTTTGAAGGCTCGGACTAGGTTGTCTTGTTTATCTACGTTACGCATGGTTCTTCTTACTTTGGTTAAATGATCGATTTGTGCATATTCTCGCATACCTATGCATGACACACCAAACGACTCGCTAAAATTGTCTTCACTGTCACTGTAAATGTTTTTGTTATCAGGTTAGATCGCTGTATAACTCTTTGTCTCAATTGAACATTAACCGATAATCGTCTTCGATGCTGTAACGCCTTCTCAGCAGTATTGCGCAAAGTCGCAAAGCTGACGTTAATTGATTGTAATCAGATTGTGATTACTATAGCGTTTGACGGTCGGATACACCTAATCACCCTACAAACATATAAGAGATTACTCTCAAGGAGATTTACGATGAAAGTCGCTGTTATTGGTGCCGCTGGCGGCATTGGTCAAGCCCTTGCTCTGTTACTCAAAAACCGTCTTCCTGCTGGTTCTGATCTCGCGCTGTATGATATTGCGCCTGTCACACCGGGTGTCGCTGCGGATCTGAGTCATATCCCAACACCAGTTACCATCAAAGGCTATGCGGGTGAAGACCCAACGCCTGCGTTGGAAGGTGCGGATGTGGTTCTGGTTTCTGCGGGTGTTGCACGTAAGCCGGGTATGGATCGTGCGGATCTGTTCAATGTGAACGCTGGTATTGTGAAAGCATTGGCAGAAAAAATTGCTGTGGTGTGTCCGAAAGCCTGTGTTGGCATTATTACTAACCCAGTGAACACAACGGTCCCTATCGCAGCCGAAGTGCTGAAAAAAGCCGGTGTGTATGACAAGCGTAAGCTATTTGGTGTCACCACACTGGATGTGATCCGCTCTGAAACCTTCGTTGCCGCACTGAAAGATAAAGATCCGGGCCAAGTTCGTGTGCCTGTGATTGGTGGTCACTCAGGGGTTACCATTCTGCCTCTGTTGTCGCAAGTAGAAGGCGTAAGCTTTACCGATGAAGAAGTCGCCGCTTTGACTAAACGTATCCAAAATGCGGGTACCGAGGTGGTTGAAGCTAAGGCGGGTGGTGGTTCAGCGACTCTTTCTATGGGCCAAGCGGCATGTCGTTTTGGTCTTGCACTGGTTAAAGCACTGCAAGGCGAATCTGATGTTGTTGAGTACGCGTATGTAGAAGGTGAGGGGGAGTACGCTCCATTCTTTGCCCAACCTATCAAGCTAGGTAAAAATGGCGTTGAAGCGTTGCTGGATATCGGCAAACTGAGCGCTTATGAGCAAGCCGCGCTGGATGGCATGTTAGATACGCTCAAAGGCGACATTCAAATCGGTGTTGAGTTTGTAAAATAATCGAAAAACGATTTAAGCATTGGAAAATACCGCTCTTGAAGAGCGGTATTTTTTTATCTCAATGATATCCCCTTCCTACTTGAAGCTGCAGCGGTGTTGGCTACACTCGTTCACCCCAATCACATAGTTTGCCTATGCCTATGCCTATGCTTATGGGGATTCACTTACTTGCCGCCTACCTGCAACTTCAAGTAGTTTGAGATTTGGGAGGTCTTAAAATTAATTATTTGATTTTCCAGTTTTAAATTCCAGACATTGGTTTTCCACTAGTGAATTCTTATGTTACTTATCTAATTATCATTTCATCCCACTGCTTTTCGTGTAATATGCGCTGTTTTTTGTATGCTTCGACTCATGTTTTGTGAGTGGAATGGTGGCCCTTCGGCTGTTGCAGGCGGATTTTCTCTTGTTTGTGACCGATGTTTGGAAGGGGAAGATGGCTTTTTACCTCTGTTATTGGTGATTAAAAAATAATGGATAAAAAACTGGGTTTAGGCTCTCTCACGGCGCTAGTGATTGGTTCAATGATTGGTGCGGGCGTGTTTAGCTTGCCACAAAATATGGCAGCGGTTGCCAGTCCACTGGCAGTGATGATCGGTTGGTCGATCACTGGGATCGGCATGATCTTTCTTGCGCTCTCTTTTCAATATTTAGCCGTCAATAAACCCCATGTGAACAGTGGTGTGTTTGGTTTTGCTCGTGAAGGTTTTGGTGATTTTGCCGGATTTTGCTCGGCGTGGGGCTACTGGTTTAGTGCCATGGTCGCGAACGTCTCTTATCTGGTGATTGTGTTCAGTACTTTAGGACTGCTGTTTGATACGCCTGATCAGATTATCTTTGGCTCAGGTAATACTTGGTGGTCAATTGGTGGCGCTTCTCTACTATTGTGGGGTGTTCACAGCTTAGTGTTAAGAGGGGTGCAAACCGCTGCGCTGATCAATCTCATCACCACTATGACCAAAATGGTGCCTTTGCTACTTTTCATTGTGTGTGCGATTGCGGCGTTCAACTGGTCTACATTTAGCTTGGATTTCGCAGGGCTCCATCACATTTCAGGCGCTGATCTGCTCGGTCAGGTCAAAGCAACTATGTTGATCACGGTTTGGGTCTTTGTGGGGATTGAAGGTGCGGTGGTGGTATCAAGCCGAGCACGTCAGCGTAAAGACATCGGTCGCGCGACCATTCTTGGGTTACTCACGGCTCTGTCGATTTATGTCTTAGTCACGCTGTTGTCGATGGGCGTGATTCAAGTCAATCAGTTGGCGCAATACCCGAATCCTTCTATGGCGCAAGTGTTGACTGCGATTATTGGTCCTTGGGGTAAGTACATTATTGCGGTTGGGCTTTTGATCTCGGTTTGCGGTGCGTTTTTGAGCTGGACGGTATTGGCTTCCGAAGCGCCTTTCCTTGCCGCCAAAGATAAGATGTTTCCCCGCCATTTTGCCAAGCAGAATCAAGCGGGAAGTCCAGTTAATGCCTTGTTCTTAACCACACTCTGTATCCAAGTCTCCTTGATCTTGGTGCGCTATACTGCCAGCACTTACGATAGCTTATTGATCTTTGCCTCAGAGATGATTTTAGTGCCGTATTTTCTGGTGGGCGCTTTTACCCTTAAGCTTGCTCTGGAGCAAGGAGATCGAGGGAAATTGCTATTGATTGGCTTTGGCGCAACGGCTTATGGTTTATGGTTGCTGTATGCTTCAGGTTTGCACTATTTGATGCTCTCAACCCTGTTGTATGTACCGGGCTTCGCTTTCTATCTCAAAGCAAAGCGTGAGCAAGGTGTAAAAGCATTCTGCGGCCGAGAAATGGTCGGAGCCAGCACCCTACTGCTGTTTGCCGTTGGGGCGGCAGGCATGCTTTGGCAAGGCGCTTGGTAAAATAGCGTTGATGCCATAGTCGACATTGTCTAAAGCTCGGGACGGATAAAAGAAACCCCTCAAGCTCGTAGAGCTGAGGGGTTTCTTTAGTAACAAAACGTAATCCATTTTTGAGTGAGTTGCTGTGGTCATCTCACCGAATTTGCAGACTATTTACTGCGATTGACCGCCATATGGGCGAGCGTGATCAAGGCTTGTTTGTATTCGCTTTCTGGCAAAATCGCAAGTTCAGCGATGGCTTTATCCGCTTCATGCAGCGCCTTTTCAATGGTGTATTGTAAAGAGCCGGTTTGCTCCATCGCTGCGAGAATCTCATTAAGACGCGACATGCCATTGGCTTTCTCGATGGCTTCACGGATCATCGCGGCTTGCTCAGGATTCCCGTGCTGCATCGCATAAAGCAGTGGTAGGGTAGGTTTGCCTTCTGCCAGATCGTCACCGACGTTTTTACCCATCTCATCACCATCTGAAGTGTAATCCATCACATCATCAATCAGTTGGAAGGCTGTGCCTAGGTATTTACCGTAGTTTTGCATCGCCAGTTCGACTTCAGGAGAAGCATCACACAGGATAGCGCCAATCTGGGTTGCCGCTTCAAACAGACGTGCAGTTTTGGAGTAAATAACCTGCATGTAGCTGGCTTCGGTGGTATCAGGATCGTTACAGTTCATTAATTGCTGTACTTCACCTTCAGCGATCACGTTTACCGCATCACTCATCAGTTTCAGGATCTTCATTGAACCTAATTCTGTCATCATCTGAAACGAGCGAGTGTAGATAAAATCACCGACTAATACGCTGGCGGCATTACCAAACGCGGCATTGGCGGTTGCTTTACCGCGGCGCAAGTCTGATTCATCGACCACATCATCGTGCAACAGGGTTGCCGTATGAATGAATTCAATAAACGCAGCAGCAGTCGTGTGATGTGACCCTTGATAACCGAGCGCTTTGGCGGATAAAACCGCCAGCAATGGGCGTAAACGCTTCCCACCACCACTGATGATATAGAAACCAAGTTGGTTGATTAGGGAAACGTCAGAATTGAGTTGAGCGTGAATCGTTTCGTTCACTTTTGCCATGTCATTGGCAGTAAGCGCTTGGATAGCTTTAAAATCCATCGTAAATCCGGCTGAAATAAGAGCGTGTAAGGCATTTAGTCTTCTGGAATCGCTGCATAATACACTAAAAATCATTGATTAATACATGGCTTAAAGGCATGATTGCGGCACTTTTGTTTGGCGATTAGCTTTTCGCCATTTTTTTCAAAATATGGCTTGTCATAGGCACATCATTCACGTAGAATCTGCGCCCTATTGATGATTAGTTTAGCGCACACCCTTATCGCATAAAATATAAGCATAGGCTGTGCGGAAAGAGCGGAGTAAAATATGTACGCTGTTTTCCAATCTGGTGGTAAACAACACCGTGTAAGCGAAGGTCAAACTCTTCGTTTAGAGAAATTAGACGTTGAAACTGGTGCAACTGTAGAATTTGATAAAGTTCTGCTGGTTGCTAACGGTGAAGACATTAAAGTAGGTGCTCCTCTGGTTGAGGGCGGTAAAGTAGTTGCTGAAGTGGTACAACACGGTCGTGGCGATAAAGTAAAAATCGTTAAGTTCCGTCGTCGTAAGCACTCTCGTAAGCAACAAGGTCACCGTCAGTGGTTCACAGAAGTGAAAATCACTGGTATCAACGCTTAAGTTATTAGGAGAGTTCAACAATGGCACACAAAAAAGCTGGTGGTTCTACTCGTAACGGCCGCGATTCAGAAAGCAAACGTCTAGGTGTTAAGCGTTTCGGTGGTGAATCTGTACTTGCAGGTAACATCATCGTTCGTCAACGTGGTACTAAGTTCCACGCTGGCACTAACGTAGGTATCGGTAAAGACCACACTCTATTCGCTCTATCTGATGGTAAAGTGAAGTTCGAGGTTAAAGGTCCTAACAACCGTAAATTCGTTAGCATCGAAACTGCTGAATAAGCCAAGTTTCTTGATGAATTTAAAAGCCCTGCCGTTTGGTGGGGTTTTTTATTTATCGAAAGTGTGGTCGACCCTAGACCCTAGACCCTAGACCTGAATGTAGCCTGATCCAAGCAGGCGATTGTTTTCTGGGATCTACGTTCTCAGGTTTACTAGACTGATTAAGATTTCCCACGAGATTGAGTGGAGGAAAAATGAAATTCGTAGATGAAGCGGTAATTAAAGTTCAAGCTGGTGATGGCGGCAACGGTGTTGTGAGCTTCTGGCGTGAAAAATTCGTTACCAATGGCGGCCCTGATGGCGGTGATGGTGGTGATGGCGGCGATGTGTATATGGTCGCTGATGAAAACCTCAACACCTTGATTGACTATCGTTTCCAGCGCTTTTATGAAGCGGAACGTGGTAAAAACGGCGGTGGCGGTAACTGTACGGGTAAAAGCGGTAAAGACAAAGAGCTGCGCGTACCGGTAGGTACTCGTGCCGTCGATATTCACACCAATGAAATCATTGGTGAAGTGGCCGAACATGGCAAAAAAGTCATGATCGCCAAAGGTGGTTGGCACGGTTTGGGCAACGCCCGTTTTAAATCCTCGGTGAACCGCTCTCCACGTCAAAAAACCTTGGGTACCAAGGGTGAGCTGCGTGATATTCGTTTAGAGCTGCTGCTGTTGGCTGACGTTGGTATGCTCGGCATGCCAAATGCTGGTAAATCGACCTTCATTCGTGCTGTTTCTGCGGCTAAACCTAAAGTGGCGGATTATCCGTTTACCACGCTAGTACCAAGCCTTGGTGTGGTGAGCGTGCTGCCGGAGAAAAGCTTTGTGGTGGCTGACATCCCAGGCTTGATTGAAGGCGCTGCAGAAGGGGCTGGTTTAGGGATTCGTTTCCTTAAGCACCTTGAACGTTGTCGCGTGCTGCTACACATGATTGATATCATGCCTGCTGATCAAAGCGATCCTGCACACAATGCGTTGACCATTATTGATGAGCTTGAACAGTACAGTGAAAAGCTGGCGAAAAAGCCACGTTGGTTGGTGTTCAACAAAGTTGATCTGATGTCAGAAGAAGAAGCGGATGAGATCATTCAAGACATCATCGATGCTCTGGCATGGGAAGGCGATTACTTCAAAATCTCTGCGGCGAATCGTCAAGGCACCAAAGAGCTGTGCATGAAGCTTGCCGAGTTCATGGATACCTTACCAAGAGAAGCGGAAGAGAAAACAGAAGCCGAAAAAGTCGATTTCACATGGGATTATAACCATAAAGACGGATTGGCTGGTCGTGAAGTGATCACTGAAGATGATGACGATTGGGATGATTGGGACGATGAAGAAGATGACGGCCACGTTATCTATGTTCGTGACTGATTAACTTACTGGTATGCCGCAACTTAGTTGCGGCTTTTTTGTGTCTAAATCAACTTTCCTAAAGTTTGTTTCGGGCACACTTACTCTCTCTTCGGCATATTTAGGTTTTAGGAAAGGAATCATGGAATCCAAACAGAGAGCCGTTTCTCGTTTGATTGCTCAGGCAGGGCAGATGTTATTAGCGCATGGCGCAGAAAGTACTTTAGTCGGCGATATAATGCGCCGCATGGGGTTGGCGAGTGGGATGAGTGAAGTCGAAGTCTCTCTCTCGGCGAGCTCGCTTGTGGTGACGACCGTCTATAAAGAGCACTGCATTACGACTGCGCGACGCAGCCCAGATCGCGGCATCAATATGCGTGTGGTGACGCAGATTCAAAGGATCTGCATCATGATGGAAAAAGGCATTCTCGATCACAGCTTAGCGCAGCGAAAACTCAATCACATCAGTCCAGAGCGTTACAATCGTTGGCTAGTTGTGGTCATGATTGGCCTCTCTTGCGCGGCATTCAGCCGTTTGGCTGGGGGCGATTGGATGGTGTTCTTGATTACCTTGATCGCCTCGTCAGTTGGGATGATCGTTCGCCAAGAAATCGGCCATCGCCAGTTCAATCCACTCATCAATTTTGCGGCAACGGCTTTCGTGACTTCCGTGATTTCTGCCCAAGCTGTGATTTATCAACTCGGCAACAAACCGACGATCGTCATGGCCTCTTCCGTGTTAATGCTGGTGCCCGGCTTTCCATTAATTAATGCGGTCGCAGATATGCTCAAAGGGTATATCAATATGGGTATTGCACGCTTTGTGATGGCGAGTTTGCTGACTCTAGCCACGGCGCTCGGTATTGTCGCGGCAATGAGCATCACCGGAATTTGGGGGTGGTAATGTTAAGCTGGGATCTGTTTTTTGGACTACTCAACGATATGTTTTTTGCCGCGATTCCGGCGGTTGGGTTTGCTTTAGTCTTCAATGTGCCTGTGCCCGCATTGAAATATTGTGCGTTAGGTGGTGCACTTGGGCATGGCTCGCGTTATTTGATGATGCACTTTGGCGTACCGATTGAGTGGGCGAGTTTTTTTGCCGCCACTCTAGTGGGTATGGTTGGTGTCTATTGGTCTCGTCGTTTTCTGGCTCATCCTAAAGTGTTTACGGTTGCTGCGCTTATCCCGATGGTTCCTGGTGTTTTTGCATTTAAAGCCATGATCGCGTTAGTCGAAATTAACCATGTGGGTTTTTCGCCCGAGCTGATGGAAGCCTTATTAGAAAACTTCCTTAAAGCCATGTTTATCATTGCGGGTTTGGCGGTTGGCCTTGCTGTACCTGGACTGTTATTCTACCGCCGCAAACCGATTATTTAAGGTAAGAGAAAAATGATGATCAGTATGATTGCCGCGATGGCAGACCAGCGCATTATTGGTAAAGATAACCAGATGCCTTGGCATCTACCGGCTGATTTCGCGTGGTTCAAACGCTGTACATTAGGTAAGCCTGTTGTGATGGGGCGTAAAACCTACCAATCGATCGGACGTCCTTTACCGGGGCGGCACAATATTGTGATCTCCCGTGATGCGAGTTTGCAGATTGAGGGGGTGGATGTGGTGACCTCCATTGAGGCAGCGCTGGCGAAAGCGGGTGAGGTCGATGAGGTGATGATCATCGGTGGTGGTAGCTTATATGCGGCCTGTTTACCGATGGCCCATAAACTGTATATTACCGAGATCCATGCAAAACTGGAGGGTGATACTCAGTTTCCTGAATGGGGGAGTGATTGGCTAGAGCGCTCTCGTGAGCATTATCCTGCCGATGAAAAAAATGCCTACGGGATGGATTTTGTGATTTTTGAACGCCAAAATCCCCTTCCTACGTGATGTTGCAGCAGTGTTGGCTGAGCAAATTGGTTCCAGACACATTTGTCACTTATTTGCCGCCGACCTGCAACTCCAAGTCGTTTGGGTATCGTCATAGCAGGTATAGTCAGAGCAGACACTGTCAACACCCGTATCAACGGGTGCTGTTTTATGTTGGCAGCGCTGCTTGGCTAAAGTAGTGTTTATCTTCCCAACGCAGCATAGTCAGGGTTCCGCCCCACACACAACCCGTATCTAGGCCGATCACCGTTTCACTCACATACCCTTCTAATGCCGCCCAATGGCCAAAAATCACCGTCTTTTCAAGAGCAATGCGCTGTGGTAATTGGAACCAAGGTAGTAAGCTACCGTCAGTCACTTCTTGTGGTGGCAGTTTGCATTGCATATCTAAACGACCATCTGGGAAACAAAAGCGCATACGAGTAAATGCGTTAACGATATAACGCAAGCGATCTATCCCTTGTAGCGTTGGATGCCATGCGTCGGGTTGGTCACTGTACATCTGCTCAATCAGGGTGCTCCACTCGGGGCTACGAAGTACAGACTCGACCTCTTGCGCTGCTTGACGTGCAGTGGCGAGATCCCATTGTGGTGAGATGCCAGCATGGCACAGTACAAACTCTTGATGTTCAGCGAGCAAAGGCTGCTGACGTAGCCAATCGAGTAATGGCGCGGCGTCGGGCGCATCTAAAATCGCTTGGGTTTGATCGCGCCGTTTAGCGGGATGCTGACCGAGTGCTACCGAGAGCAAATGCAAATCATGATTGCCGAGCACAACTCGTGCTGCATCCCCTAACTGATAGACAAAACGCAAGGTTTCTAGTGATTTTGGACCACGAGCGACCAAATCTCCCGCAAACCACAGCGTATCAAGCTGAGAATTAAATTCGGCCTGTTTGAGCAGTTGCTGTAGCTCGTCAAAGCAGCCTTGAATATCTCCAACGATATAATTCGCCACACAAACTCCCTTAATTCAATACATGCGGAACGGCTAAACGAAATGGTTCAATCTCAACCGTGAAAGACTCACCTTGTTCATCGATCATCAAATATTGCCCCTGCATCACACCGACGGGAGTATCTAAGGCCGTGCCACTGCTGTAGGTATATTCATCGTTAGCTTTGATGCGAGGTTGCTCTCCCACAACGCCATCGCCTTCAACCACGGTCTGTTTGCCATCGGCATCCGTGATCAACCAGCGCCGACTCATCAGTTGGACGGTCTGGGAGCTGAGATTTTTGATGGTGATGAGATAGGCGAACACAAAGCGCTGATACTCAGGATTTGATTGTTCCTCAATGTAGCGAGTTTGAACCTGAATTTTGATACAGGGCAGCGAAACATCCATGAGCGACTCCTCAGCTTAGTAGTCAGATATTGGCAGATAAACAAAGGACGACTGAATGTCGTCCTTATCGATTATGCGTGAGTTTTGTGTGTGGCATCAAGCCAGTTCGCTAATGCCACAAATTGAGCCAAGGTCAGATTTTCTGGGCGCATACCTGGGTTGATGCCCAGAGTTTCCAGTGTTTCCGGTTCAGCCAAACCTTTATAACAGTTACGCACCGTTTTACGGCGTTGGTTAAAGCCTTCACGTACCACGCGATCTAACCACTCTAAGCTGGTTGCTGGATGAGGGAGATCTTCATAAGGCACCAAACGTACCACGGCCGAATCCACTTTTGGTGGTGGCACAAATGCGCTAGGTGGCACTTCTAGTACCGGAACCACTTTACAGTAGTATTGCGCCATCACGGTTAGTCGACCGTAGGCCTTGGTTCCCGGACCTGCGGCTAATCGGTTCACCACCTCTTTTTGCAGCATGAAGTGCATGTCTTGAACATCACGGTGGAATTCAAACAAGTGGAACATCAGCGGCGTTGAGATGTTGTAAGGTAAGTTACCAAACACGCGAAGTTTGTTATTGGGTTTCACCAACTGTTTGAAGTCGAAACGCATCGCATCGCCTTCATGAATGGTCAGCTTGCTGGCTAATTCTGGATGATTACGCAGGCGTTCGGCCAGATCGCGGTCAAGCTCAATGACAGTGAACTTATCCACTTCACGTCCTACCGGTTCTGTGATGGCGCCTAACCCTGGGCCGATTTCAACCAAGTTTTGCCCCGGTTTGGGATTAATTGCCGACACAATACCATCAATGATGTAAGGATCATTGAGGAAGTTCTGACCAAAGCGTTTACGCGCTTTGTGCCCTAAGTGGACATCATTTCTCATAGTTTTCTCTAAGTTATTGCGCTTTTTTATCAACTAATTCAATTGCGTAAGCTAATGCAGTCCAAAAGCTTCCCGCATCGGCTTGACCCGTTCCAGCCAGATCGAGTGCCGTACCGTGATCGACCGAAGTGCGGATAAAAGGCAGCCCGAGCGTAATATTGACTGAGCGGCCAAAGCCTTTGTATTTCAGCACTGGAAGCACTTGATCATGGTACATGCCGAGAACGGCATCCGCTTGTTGCAAGTATTTTTCACTAAAAATAGTATCGGCTGGTAAAGGACCAACCAATTGCATGCCATATTGCTCACGCAAACGCTGTAGGGTAGGAGTGATGGTTTCGATCTCCTCCATGCCCAATACACCGTCTTCACCTGCGTGTGGATTTAACCCACATACGTAGATTTTAGGCTCTGCAATGGCAAATTTCTCGACTAAATCCTTGTGGAGAATATGAACAATCTGCTCTAGACGTTCACAAGTTATTGCTTGCGGCACTTCTGCGAGTGGCAGATGTGTAGTGACTAACGCAGTACGTAAGCCTTCGGTGGCCAGCATCATGACGACGAGGGGAGTCTTTGACTGTTCAGCAAAAAATTCGGTATGACCGCTGAAAGCAACCCCCGCACGGTTGATCACCCCCTTGTGCACAGGGCCGGTGACAATAGCATCAAATTCGCCATTCATACAGCCTTTTGCCGCTCTTTCCAGCGTTTTTAACACATAGTGTCCATTCGCTGGATTGAGTTGACCGGCGACGACGGGTTCAGCGAGAGAAATATGCTCAACCAACAAGGTTCCTGCTTGTTGAGCTTGCACTGGATTATCGCGTTGATAATCCAGTAGCTTAACCTGTATTCCAAGTTGCGTGGCCCGCTGCGCCAATAACGCCTTATCGGCACACACCACCAGTTGATGTGGCCAATCTTGTGCTGAGAGGGCGAGCACCAGATCGGGACCGATCCCCGCGGGCTCACCAGCTGTGACAATGATGCGTTTACTGCTCATCCTTCTCGTCCTTCAATACTTCAACAAAGGCGCTGGCACGCAGCTCTTGCAGCCAAGCACTGGCTTCTTCATTGAATTTACGATTGAACAAGATACGGTAGGCCTTGTTTTTCAGTGCGGAATCAGTTCTGTCCACTTCGCGACGATCGAGCACTTCTACGATATGCCACCCATGTACGGTTTTAAACGGTTCACTGATTTGGCCTACGGGTAAGGTTTCAATCTGGTGTTTAAACTCTGGGACATACAGATCGGGAGTTTGATAGCCCAGTTCACCTTTTTGCGCGGCAGAGCCGGGGTCTTGGCTATATTGCTGTGCTAATTCTGCAAAGGTCACTTCGCCATTTTTGATGCGCTGTACAAATTCATTGAGCTGCTTTTGCGCGCCTTCATCGCTGAGGATGATGGTCGGTTTGATCAAAATGTGACGAGCATTAACTTCTGTGACCGCGACCGTTTCTAGGCCTTTTACATCGTCAATTTTCAGAATGTGAAAACCGACACCACTGCGAAACGGGCCAATAATGCTGCCTTTGTTTTGCATTTTGATCTGATCAGCAAAGATGGTTGGCATCTCTTCTTTGCGCATCCATCCCCAATCTCCCCCTTGCAGGGCCTTGGGGCCTTTGGAGTAGGCGTACGCCATTTGCGCAAAGTCTGCCCCATTTTTTAGGTCGTTGACCAGCTTGTTGGCCAAGGTTTCCGCGGCACTTTTATCTTGTCCGTCATCGACTCGCAGTTGAATATGACTGATTTTGTATTGCACGGTGGCATCGGTTTCCTGCGCAAGCAGCTCAGCTAACGTATCAACTTCGGCGGGCAGAATGTTGATACGACGACGAACTAAGGCATTGCGTGCATCACTCGCCGCCATCTCTTTACGGACTTGCTCACGGAACTCTGGGTAAGTTAAGCCTTCTTGCGCTACCGAAGCAATCAACTGATCCTGAGTCTGTTGGTTGTTTTTCGCTATCTCTTTAATCGCTTCGTTGAGGCGGTTGTCATCAATTTTTACCCCAATCCGATCCGCTTCTTGCTGCTGCAAAGTATCGATGATCAGTTTTTCCAATACTTGTTCGCGCAGCACCGTTTCTTGTGGCAAAGGCTGCTTGTTCTGCTTGGCATTGGCCTTGATGGTTTTTAGGGCGCTGTCCACATCACTTTGTAGTATGACGCCGCTATTGACAATCACTGCCACGCTATCGAGTTGTTTGGGCTCTGCGTGAGCGTTGAAGAGAGTCAGCGCACTAAGAACGCTAATTAGTGTGGGTTTCCACAATTTCATGTGCAGTCCTATCTAAAATGTTTTAAGCCTGAGTTTCCTCAGGCTAGGTGAATTAGTTATTCAGGAAGAATGGGCGACCATAACCGAGTGAGTTACCTGCGCTATCGACACCTGTCATGCTTGAGCCTGCGCCAATGCTGGTGCCAAAACCAATAATCCCGATGTTAAAGCTGAAGTTATTCTCATAAATCGGAGTCGCGTAAGGATCCGTAACAAAGTTGCCGTTCCAGCTTTTTAATTGGTTACTGTAAGTAAAGCCCACATACCAACAATCTGAAGTGTAAGTCAGGTTAGCCAGCCACTCTAACGCCTCGTCTGTGGTCAGATCATAGTAATATTGACCGCTAGCCGACCATTTACGACTCAACTGGTAACCCGCCAAAATGCCCGCTTGTGAAATACCGTCTCGGGTAATGTCATCAATATTGGTAATGCTGTCGCCGACGGTATTGCGAATGTAATCCTTAGCAACATAGCGGTAGTTAGCTTGAATATAACCGCTGGCGACTCGATATTCTAATGTACTGTTGCCAAGTTGAACGGCTTGGCTATCGATGTCGTATTGAATGCCGCCGTGATAGAACAGATAGTCAGCAAAGTTAAAGTCCATCTCAACGGCCCAAGCGGAATAGCTGGTTTTATCCGATGTGCTGTCTGGATTTTTATTGGACGGATTGAGCTTGCTGTCCAGATAGAAAATTTGACCAAACGCGATATTGAGGCGCTCTTTATAGTTGCTATCAAAGAAACGAGTCGATGCACCGTAGCTGACTTGGTTGGCGGACTCAATTCGGTCTACGCCGCTGTATTTGCGACTGCGGAATAGCCCGTAGTAGTCGGTTTGCAGCAAAGTGGAATCATACAGACCAATATTGTCCTGATATTTTTCTGGCACGTAGAGATATTGAATTTTGGGTTCAAGGGTTTGAGTGTAGTCATCAAACAGTACCGTATCTCGTTCAAGCACAATGCCAGCTACACTGCGAATCTCAGGGATAACGCGTGTCACACTCTCTTCCAGTTTGGCATCTGTGGTCTTATCAAGATCTTGTTGATAGTAGGTGCCCAAGACACGTGCTTCGGTTGTCCAGTTGCCCCAAGTGTTGCTGAACGGAATTTTTAGCCCAGGTTCAATATGTACTCGAGTTGCAGAGGGTTTGCCTCTTGCATCGGTTTCAAAGCGCGAGACATGGCTGACAAGGTCAAGATCCAGATACTTCATCGTCTCTGGAGCATAGTAGTTGTAGCTGAGCTGCGGCATTAACCGATAAGGCAAGTTCGTGCTAGTGGTATCCTTGGTCAGTAGTTGGAAATCCCGCACCAACAGCGCAGAATCCCAGTTGTCGCTACGGTAAGTGGCACGCCCTTCTTGGATGAGCTGTCCATCTTCACGATTACCGACTCCCGAATCTAAGTCAGAGAAATAGTTGATATCGCTGACTTTGGAGTAGTCGATTTCAAACTTCCACGCTTGTTGATAGATGCCGTTATGTTCATATTGGAATGCCCAGCGATCGCCTAATTCAGTGTGCAGCTGATCGTCGGCAAGATATTCAGATTTGATTTGCCCCGCACCAAAATCGGTCAGATAACGGAACACACTATTGAGTTGTGTACCGCGCTTTTGCATGTAGTTGAAGGTGGTTTCTAAGTCATATTGGGGTGCCAAGTTCCAATAGATTGGTACTTCAAACGAATAGCCATTTCGTGAGCCGTAAGAGGCCGTCGGGTATAGAAAACCAGTTTTACGCGTATCACCGATTGGCACAGTCAAATAGGGGAGATAGAACACAGGTACGTTTTGCACTTCAAGACGCGGATTGTAGAAGGTCGCAATCTCTTCATTCTGATCCACATCAATGCTGGAAGCACGCATCCGCCATGCATTATCACCATCAGGACATGAGGTGATGGAGCCATCTTCAATTTCATACACGGCTTTGCCCGTTTTCGAAACATACACCGCTTCACCACGGCCCGGTTCACACAAAAACTGGTAGCGAGTATTTTCCAGCGTCATTTCATCGGTATTGAGATGGTTGGTCGCTTTGGTGGAGTGTGTTTTTATCTCACCATCACTGAACTGAACATTACCTTCAGCGACAACCACATTCTCTTGTTGATGCAAAGTCACGTTATCCGCAGCAATGCGTTTCTTACCTTGCACGACAACGACATTCCCCGAATAGGTCGCCTTCTGCCCATTGATTGCCTCTAGCTTATCCGCTTCGACATTGATAGGCTGTTGGCCGGGATTAGTAGGCTCAGGCTGGTTGACTAAACACTGCTCACCATTAGGTAATTGAGCGCGATTGTCATCCACACTCGCTTCTGCTTGTATCTGAGGTGCAAAGAGTGCAGCGCTAATCGAAGCGGCTAAAAACGTGCGGGAAAAGCATGACATGGGGTTGTACATCCTGTTGAACTTGTGGCCTGTTGAACTTGATGGATTCCGAACTTAGGAGCCTGAAATATAAACGGTCCTTATCATAAAGGAAATTGACGCTTGCGCCACTATCAGACCGCTTCACTCCAGAAAAATTCATAGATTGAGAGCACATAATGCATATTTTTGGCAAAATTCTTGGCGCTTTTTTTGGCTTCCTATTTGGTGGCCCCTTTGGCGCAATCTTTGGGATCTTCCTTGGCCACCAGTTTGATAAGGCTCGTCGTTTAAATCAGGCTGGCTTTCAAAGTGGTACCTTTGGTGCAGGCCCTAGCCAAGCTGAGCGCCAAGAGGAGTTTTTTAAATCCGCATTTTCGGTGATGGGGCATGTAGCAAAAGCCAAGGGTCAAGTCACCAAAGAAGAGATCCAACTCGCGACCATCATGATGGATCGCATGAACCTGACCCTAGAGCAAAAACGTGCTGCACAAGATGCGTTTCGTGACGGGAAAGAAAGCGATTTTCCTCTAGAGCAAGTGTTAGAGCGCGTGAAAATCGCCACGGGCGGGCGTTTTGACCTGCTACAGTTTTTCCTTGAGCTGCAAGTCTCTTCCGCGTTTGCTGATGGGGATGTGCACCCGAGTGAGCGTCAAGTACTGCATCGTATTGCGCGTGGGCTTGGTTTTTCTTCCGAGCAGTTAGAGCGCCGTTTACGCATGCAGGAAGCGGCGTTTCGATTTCAACAAGGTGGTGGCTTTGGTGGTTCGCAGCAGCAATCCCATAGTGGGCAGCAATGGCAGCAGCCTTCATCACGCCATCAATTGGCCGATGCCTACGAAGTGCTTGGGGTGAGCGAAAGTGCGAGTGCACAAGAGGTGAAGCGAGCTTATCGTAAGCTGATGAATGAGCACCACCCAGATAAGCTGATGGCGAAAGGTTTACCGCCAGAGATGATGAACGTCGCGAAAGAAAAATCTCAGCAAATCCAACACGCTTATGAGCTGATCCGAAAGGAGAAAGGCATTAAGTAAGCTCATCGTCATTATGCGCTTAGCTTTTCTAAGGCAAACTTAACCGTTTGCCTTTCTTTTGCAGTCAAAAGAGCAATTAGAATGGGGCGGTTTTCGATAGATAAAACTTTCGACAGATAAAACAAAACCCAGTCATAGACTGGGTTTCTAAAAGTGGCTCCTCCTGCTGGACTTGAACCAGCGACCTGCGGATTAACAGTCCGTCGCTCTACCGACTGAGCTAAGGAGGAATTATTCTTTTTAATGGTGCCGACTACCGGAATCGAACTGGTGACCTACTGATTACAAGTCAGTTGCTCTACCTACTGAGCTAAGTCGGCAAATCTACTTGCAAGGCAAGTGAGAAATTGGCTCCTCCTGCTGGACTTGAACCAGCGACCTGCGGATTAACAGTCCGTCGCTCTACCGACTGAGCTAAGGAGGAATTATTCTTTTTTAATGGTGCCGACTACCGGAATCGAACTGGTGACCTACTGATTACAAGTCAGTTGCTCTACCTACTGAGCTAAGTCGGCACATTTGTTATTGTTCGTGCAAGCACCAACAATCAAAATTGTGGTGCCCGGAGGCGGAATCGAACCACCGACACGAGGATTTTCAATCCTCTGCTCTACCGACTGAGCTATCCGG
This sequence comes from Vibrio cholerae, assembly GCF_008369605.1. NCBI lineage: Bacteria > Pseudomonadati > Pseudomonadota > Gammaproteobacteria > Vibrionales > Vibrionaceae > Vibrio > Vibrio cholerae. The sequence goes on along the minus strand of NZ_CP043554.1, from coordinate 2,498,235 downwards.
GCGACGGGGTGTATTAAAAGGTTTTTCGTGGTAGTCGTCAACATGAAAATCTAAAAAAAATATCGTTTGTTGTTTTTCTATACTTAATGGCCTGTTTTTGTCCATTTCGCTTGCCAAAATATCGCTAAATGAGCCACAAGACCCACTCGCTCAGTGAAATAGAGAGTTTTAAGCGTAGCCAGAAAATCACAAAGTACGTAAAAATACCTGCTTGATAAATATTTTCAGTTATACCCTTCCTACTTGAAGCTGCAGCCGTGTTGGTTAAGTGTATTCATCCCAATCATAGAGTAGGTAGGCTCATGGGATGAATGCACTGGCTGACGACAGGCAACGTCAAGAAGTTTGGGTATCATAACGACGGGTAACCCATCAGTTCGGTGAAACGTTTTGCGATCACTGAACTGAAAGTATGCTTAACGAGTGACCTCAAAATGCGCAGCCCACTGTTCTAACTCGCGGGCGAGTTTGGTGAGAGTTTGCGTACTATTGTGGCTCTCCATCACCACTCGGCTCAGTTTTGAGCCACTTTCTTCAATCATATTGATTCGGCGCGCAATATCATCGCTGACTTGGGTTTGCTCAGCGGCCGCCGTGGCTATTTGATGGCTCATCGAAGAGACGCTTTCGAGTGCGCTCACAATCAATGCCAGCGCAGAAGCGGCATTTTCTGACTCTTGCACACTGCTTTGACTGGTTTGCCCACAAATCTGGATGGTTTGAATCGCATTACACGACCCTTCCTGCAAATTGTGGATCATCTGCTGGATCTCTTTGGTACTGGTTTGCGTGCGGCCCGCTAAGTTACGCACTTCATCAGCCACGACGGCAAAACCGCGCCCTTGCTCGCCAGCGCGTGCCGCTTCAATTGCCGCATTCAGCGCCAGTAAATTGGTTTGCTCTGCAATATCACCAATCACATCCAGTACTTTAGCGATGTTTTTGACATCCAGATCCAGATCGGCAACTGCTGTGCTCGCAGTTTGTAATTGAGTCGCCAAGCCTTGAATATTGCTTACCGTGTTGTGGATGAGCTTTTGCGTATGCTGGCTTTGCTGATCCGCTTGATCGGTATTGAATGCGGTATCACGCGCAGAATCGGCGACTTGGTTCGCTGAAGAGGCCATTTCGGTCATTGCAGTGGCAATCATGGCGGTAGATTGCTGCTGGCTATCCGTTAATTCGGCAATGCTTTTAGCACGAGTACCTGCGCCGGCTAATTCAGAGCGTAAAGCAACCATGGATTGCTCAAGCTTAGCCACCAAGTCTGCAAGTGAGCTGCTCATCTGCTGCACTGCACCATAAATACTCTCTTTAGGGGCTTGTATCGCAAATTCACGACGAATGCGGCCTTGTGCCACCGCTTGTACTGCGCTGCGTACCTCATTGGGTTCACCGCCGATAATCAGCAGTATTTTACGAATCGCGACCAGTAGCAGAGATAAAATCGCAACGGCGATCACCACACATAAGCTTAGTTGCCATTGCGCGGTAGACCAAAAACGCGCATTCACTTCGTTAAAACCAATACCCGTGCCGACAACCCAGCCCCAGTGTGGCGTTTTGCGGGCGATCGAGAGCTTTTCTTCAATCGAGCCATCTGCTTGCTTTTGTGTCCACGTATATTCCACCAACTTGCCGGATTGATGACGCAGCACATCTTGAATTAAGCGGCCAACACTATTGCCTTTACCATCTTTAAAATCGTGAAAACTGGTGTCGTGCAGTTGTGGGTCGAGCGGCGTCGCCACAAAAGTCATATTTTCATCTGCCACATACACATATTCATTATCTTTGTAGAGATTGTTGCGCATTAGGCGGGTGGCGAGCGCTTTGGCTTCTGGCTCCGACATTTTGCCTTCTTGAGCCAGCTTCTCTACCTCAGTCAAAATACTGTAGGCACTATTAAACAGCTCGGTTACACGCGCTTTGTTATCGAGATTGCTGGCCACACGTAACGTCCACAGCCCGGTCGCGGTTAGCGCGAGAAGTGCGGCGAGAATGATGGCAGATAATAAATAAGCTTGGGTTTTTAATTTCATAGTTTGAACCCTATGGGGAAGGTGTAAGCAGATTAAATTTTTGTGACGGTTTGATGTCGGCGTGATAGTAATGAGCTTGCTTATTTATTGATACGAAATAAGTGTGAAAGTATGAGTTGGATTAAATTTTTGCCTCGAAATAAAAAAGAAGAGGTGAAAACGATCGGTTAAGTGAGGCGGGATGTTTGCGAAGTGAGAAGCGAAATCCCAAATGCAGATAAAGAAAAACCCAGTCAAGGACTGGGTTTCTAAAAGTGGCTCCTCCTGCTGGGCTCGAACCAGCGACCTGCGGATTAACAGTCCGTCGCTCTACCGACTGAGCTAAGGAGGAACAATTTTTATTGTGTCTATGGCACAACTTTTAATAGTGGTGCCTCGAGGCGGAATCGAACCACCGACACGAGGATTTTCAATCCTCTGCTCTACCGACTGAGCTATCGAGGCAAATTTTAAGTGGTGCCGGCTGCCGGAATCGAACTGGCGACCTACTGATTACAAGTCAGTTGCTCTACCTACTGAGCTAAGCCGGCACACGTAACCTTTGCTGTTTGTGTCTTACACCAACAATCTAAAATTCGTGGTGCCCGGAGGCGGAATCGAACCACCGACACGAGGATTTTCAATCCTCTGCTCTACCGACTGAGCTATCCGGGCAACGGAGCGCTATTAAACGGATTTTCCCTTTCCCCGTCAACCTGTTTTTTGAAATATTTCGAAAAATCAGTTTGATTGCCGTTATTTTCAGCAAACTGCGGGCTTTTTGTTATCCCGCGTTAAATTCCTTCTTAAATTTGGTCACTTTTTCCAGATAACGACGCGCTTCCGCATTCGGATGTTTTTTGGTTAATGCCCAATACACTTGGTTAGGTTGCAGGGCATTAAGGTCACGCATGGCGCGTTGACGATCACTGCTAAAGGTACTCAACACTCCGCCAGTGCCGCCGTTATAGGCAGAAATCATGCTGTATTCGAGAGAGGTGGGGTGGCGAACCTCTTTCAAATAGCGATTTTTCAGGATGTAAAAATAGGCCGTACCCGTATCAATGTTGTTTTCTGGGTTAAACAGATACTCGGGGCTGGGTTCGCCAGAGCGGTTTTTGACCAGCTTGAACACATCCCGTCCTGCGGTTTTAGGAACCACTTGCATTAAGCCATAAGCGTTGGCCCAACTCACCGCATAGGGGTTGAAACTGCTTTCGGTTTTGATGATCGCGTAGATCAGATCTTCCGGGATGTCGTATTTGCGAGAAGCTTTACGCACGATACTGGCGTATTTGTAGCCACGGATATCGATTTGATCTTTGACCATCGGAATTTCGACGTAATAGGCTTTTTTGAAATCGACTTGCTTCACTTTCAAATGGTTAGCGATGAGGTAATCGGCGTAACGGTTAGCGCGCCATGACCACTGGATTGGCTGACCATCTTGATCGAGTACCTGCTGATACAAAAAGGGTTGGCCTTTGAGTTCGATATCTTTCGAGGAGAAAAGATCGACGTGCGCGGGATCATCGGGAGTCAGTAAGGTGGTGATGATCGCATTGCGTAAATGGGCTTTAGGATCGATGGGCGAAACGGTTTCTACTATGATTCGACCTTCGGTGAAGTTGACTTCAGAGCGGCTAAGGTAGTTGTCTATGTATTTGACGTAGTTACTTTTTCCGGCGATTTTTAGCTCGCGGCGTCCCCAACGTTTTTCGATATTGCCGGAGAAGCTGTTGATTAATGCATCCAGTGCGGCGGTGTCTTTCTGAAACTGTCCGGGTAATTCGGCTAAGTTCTTGGCGAAACGGTTAGTGGGTTCGTAATCAACATCGTAAATTTTCTCGATAAATTCACGACTACAGCCACTCAATAATAGAGCGGTGATACATAACACTAACTTTCTCATGCGCCTCCTAAAGCGAACTTTCGCTACTCCTGATACGAAAATGACATCATAACCCAGCGGCATGATGTCATTTTTTGCAAGCAGATGAAATCCGAAATTTCCTACTTTGCAGGCGGTGTATAACCTTCGATATGGACTTCTTTACCTTCAAACAGGAAGTTCACCATCTCTTGCTCCAGCAACTTGCGGTGCTCAGGATCCATCATGTTGAGCTTTTTCTCATTGATCAGCATGGTCTGTTTGGTCTGCCATTGTGCCCAAGCTTCTTTGCAGATGTTGTCGAAAATGCGTTTGCCCAGTTCGCCGGGATAGAGTTGGAAATCCAAGCCATCGGCTTCTTTCTGCAATCGGGTACAAAATACGGTGCGAGCCATTCACTCTTCCTCTTTAAATGTGGCTATCAATGTCGAAAGGTAAGCTGTGCAACAGTTGTTTCACTGGTGCCGCGAGACCAATCTCATCGGGTTGGCTTAAGTTATACCAAAGACCTTTGCTCCCTTCCATGACGATGTCCGGTTTGCGGCTTAATTGCAGCAAAATCGGCGTGATATCGAGATGGTAGTGGCTAAAGGTGTGGCGAAATGCGATCAGGGTTTTCTGCGATGTTATTGTGCTATCGCCGATGGCGCGCTGATCTATGGTGGTTTGAATATTGGCGATCTCTGATTGCGGGAAGCAGTACAAGCCGCCCCAAATTCCACTTTGCGGGCGCTGCTCAAGCCAGACGGCATTGTCGTGATAGAGCATGACAAACCAAGTGGCTTTGACGGGTTTATCGGTTTTCGGTTTCTTGCCCGGATACTCTTGGGGGTTGCCTTGCTGCTTGGCAAGGCAAAACGATTCTACTGGGCACAGGCTGCATTTTGGCTTACTGCGAGTGCAGATCATTGCGCCCATATCCATCATGGCTTGGTTGTATTTATCAACATCCACACTTGGCGTGTGCATTTCTGCATAATGCCAAAGCTGGTTTTCGACACTTTTTTGCCCCGGCCAGCCTTCAACGGCAAAGCAGCGCGCTAACGTGCGCTTCACGTTGCCATCCAAAATCGCATGCGGTTTTTTATACACAGAAGAGAGCACGGCTGCCGCGGTGGAACGACCAACACCGGGTAGCGCATTCATCTGCTCTAAATCAGTCGGAAACTCGCCGCCATATTCATTCACTACGGTTTGCGCCGCTTTATGTAGATTGCGCGCCCTTGCGTAGTAGCCAAGCCCAGTCCAGAAATGCAGCACTTCATCTTGCGGTGCTGCCGCGAGGGCGTGTACGCTCGGGAAGCGTTCTAAAAAGCGTTCAAAGTAGGGGATCACGGTCGCGACTTGGGTCTGCTGTAACATGATTTCCGATAACCAAACGCGATACGCATTTTTATTTTGTTGCCACGGCAGGTTTTTGCGGCCGTAGGCGTCATACCAAGTAAGGATGGCCTGTGCAAAAGGAGTCACGACTTGCTCATTATTATTGTCTAAACTAGTGGAGCAAAATTGCACCACAGATTGGTGGTGAAGTAAAACCGACAAACATTGGGGATATTCTCCCTCCTTGTAATTTGAAGCTGTGGTTGTGTTAGCGGCAGCGGCAAAGAGTTTGAGGGCAGGATAGTGAACGGTCAGTAATAACACTTGCACCGTTGACGATTCTTTGGATAATTCCCGCTCTGATTTAGTAATGTGCAGGCAATAGAAATGAGCGAAGTCATCACCCAGGAATATACCGAAGATGGCAAAGTGCTGCGTCGTATTCGTAGCTTTGTTCGTCGTGAAGGTCGTTTGACCAAAGGCCAGGAAGCCGCAATGAAAGAGTGCTGGCCAACCATGGGGATTGATTACCAGCCAGAGCTGTTGGATTGGCAACAGGTGTTTGGTAACGATAATCCGGTTGTGTTGGAGATTGGTTTTGGCATGGGCGCGTCTTTGGTCGAAATGGCGAAAAACGCACCTGAGAAAAACTTCCTCGGCATCGAAGTGCACAGCCCAGGTGTCGGTGCTTGTTTGGCTTCGGCGCGTGAAGCGGGTGTGACTAACTTGCGTGTAATGTGCCATGACGCGGTGGAAGTGTTTGCACACATGATCCCAGATAACAGCCTGCACACTTTGCAATTATTCTTCCCAGATCCTTGGCACAAGAAGCGTCACCACAAGCGCCGTATCGTGCAGCTTGAATTTGCTGAAATGGTACGCCAAAAGCTCATTATCGGCAGCGGTGTATTCCACATGGCAACCGACTGGGAGAACTACGCAGAACACATGATTGAAGTGATGAATCAAGCGCCCGGTTTTGCTAACTTGGCTACCGATGGCGATTACATTCCGCGTCCTGATGAGCGCCCGCTGACTAAGTTTGAGCAGCGTGGTCACCGTTTAGGTCATGGCGTGTGGGACATTAAGTACCAACGCACTGCTTAAATATCCCCTTCCTATTTGAAGCTGCAGCGGTGTTGGCTACGTTCATTCACCCCAATCACATAGTCTGTCTATGCTCATGGGGATGAACTCACTTGCCGCCTAGCTGCAACTCCAAGTAGTTTGGGTATAGAAAATTTTGCTTAAGCCAACATTTGATGTTGGCTTTTTTGACCCTAATCCTCAGGCTACGGATAAGCTGAAGTAGCTTGAGACAAACTAATAATAAAGAGTCAACCATGAAGCCAACAGCAGAGATTTTAGCCAGCATTATTGAAGAAGTTCGCCCGCTCACCAGCAAAGGCATCGTCGCCGATTACATTCCCGCACTCGCCAAAGTGCCGAGTGAAAAATTGGGCATTGCCGTGTTCACCAATCAAGGGGAAGTCATCACGGCAGGCGATGCGCAGGAAGGGTTTTCGATTCAGTCGATATCCAAAGTGCTGAGCTTGACGCTCGCGATGGGCTTGTATCAGCCAGATGAACTGTGGAGCCGCGTGGGTAAAGAGCCTTCAGGGCAAGCATTTAACTCATTGATTCAGCTTGAGATGGAGCATGGAATTCCGCGTAATCCATTTATCAATGCCGGCGCGATTGTGGTGTGCGACATGCTGCAAAGTCGCCTCTCTGCACCTCGTCAGCGTCTGTTGGAGTTTGTACGCCAACTCAGCGGTGAGCCGCTCATTGCTTATGACAAAGTTGTGGCAGCATCGGAGATGATGCACAGTGATCGCAACGCGGCGATTGCCTATTTGATGCGTTCTTTTGGCAATTTCCACAATGAGGTTATTCCGGTACTGCACAACTATTTTCACGCCTGCGCATTGAAAATGAGCTGTGTTGAGCTGGCGAAAACCTTCAGCTATCTGGCCAACAAAGGTGTTTCTGTGGTGACGGGGGAAACGGTGATAACCCCAACCCAAAGCAAACAAACCAATGCCTTACTCGCCACGTGCGGCTTGTATGATGGGGCAGGAGAGTTTGCCTATCGAGTCGGTATGCCCGGAAAATCAGGTGTTGGCGGTGGGATTATTGCTGTGGTGCCGGGAGAAATGACGATTGCAGTGTGGTCCCCCGCGCTGGATCAATCGGGTAACTCGCTCGCGGGGACTCGCGCGTTAGAGTTACTCGCGCAGCGGATTGGTCGCTCAATTTTCTAAGCTATCCCCTTTCTACTTGAAGCTGCAGCGGTGTTGGCAGTATTCGCTCTCCCCAATCACATAGTAGATCTATGTTCATGGGGATTATGAGAGCCATCTTTGGCTCTCACCAAAGGCCAGCCGATGGCTGTGCAAATTTGTTCCAGACAAATTTGTCACTCGTTTGCCGCCTACCTGCAACTGCAAGTAGTCTGGGTATAAAAGATAAAAATAAAGAGGCGCATGCGCCTCTTGGTTATTCTTCTTCATCAGCCATAAAGGCTTCGAGCAGATCATTGAGGAACAGTTTGCCCTTTTCCGTGATTTGCCAGTGCTGATCATCTTCACTGAGATAACCTTCACTGAGCGCCCAATCTAAGGTTGGGCGGATCACGTCAATAGTAAGTCCCGTGGTGGCAGTAAAATCGGCTTTCGGGCAGGGCTCAATCAAGCGAAAGCGGTTCATAAAAAACTCAAACGGCTTGTCTTGATCGGCAACCAACTGCTCGCTATCCAAATAAGCTTTGGCCAGATTGTTCAACGCTGCCAAGTAGCCGCGCGGGTGCTTGGTTTTGGTGGTACGGACAATCCGTCCATCAGCAAAACTCAGTTTACCGTGCGCGCCACAGCCAATCCCGAGGTAATCCCCAAAGCGCCAATAGTTGAGGTTGTGCTGACACTGATAGCCCGGTTTGCTATAGCCGGAAATCTCATACTGCACATACCCTGCATCACTGAGCTTTTGATGGCCGAGCTCGAAAATATCCCATAGCGCATCTTCATCTGGCAGCTTGGGCGGTTTCGAGTAAAACAGCGTGTTGGGTTCAATCGTCAGTTGATACCAAGAGAGATGCGGCGGATTGAGCGCGATCGCCTGATCCAAATCAGCCAGTGCTTGCTCTGGCGTTTGATCTGGTAAGCCGTGCATCAAATCCAAATTAAAGCTGTTGAGGCCAATTTGATGGGCGAGCTGAGCGGCGCGTACCGCTTCTTGTTGACCGTGAATGCGCCCTAAACGCGCTAATTTTTCTGGCTCAAAACTCTGCACACCAATCGAAATACGTGTAACCCCAGCGGTGCGATAGCCAGCAAAACGCTGCGCTTCAATCGTGCCGGGGTTGGCTTCCATGGTGATTTCAATCTCTGGCTTAAACGCAATACGCTCGGCAACGCCTTGCAGCAAGCGCGCGATCCCTTCTGCTGAGATAAGGCTCGGTGTGCCACCGCCAATAAAGATCGAGTGCAGCAGGCGCGGATCGCCCTTGAGCTGGTAACGTTCGATGTCGCGATCCAGATCTTCCAGCAGCGCATCCAAATACTCTTGCTCAGGAATCTCGCCTTTCTGCGCGTGCGAGTTGAAATCGCAATACGGGCATTTCTGCACGCACCACGGAATATGAATGTATAGGCTAAGCGGTGGAGGCGTTAGCATGTACGCTGCTCTTCAATCGCTTTGAACAGTTTTTGCAGGGCTTTGCCGCGGTGTGAAAGCTGTTTTTTGCGTACCGGTTCTAGCTCAGCAGAAGCACAGTTTTCTTCCGGAACCCAGAAAATGGGGTCGTAACCAAAGCCATTGCTGCCGTGTGGTGCGGTGAGGATTTTGCCTTCCCACTTGCCGTGGCAAACGATAGGCGTTGGATCATCGGCGTGGCGCATCAACACCAGTACACAATGAAAACGCGCGCTGCGCTGGTCGTCTGGCACATCTTGCATCGCCACTAGCAGCTTATTGAGATTGTCGCCGTCGCTGGCATGCTCGCCCGCGTAGCGCGCAGAATAGATGCCCGGCGCACCGTTTAGGTAATCCACTTCCAAACCGGAATCATCGGCAATCGCCGGTAAGCCAGTAATTTGCGCGGCATGACGTGCCTTGATGATCGCATTTTCAATAAAAGTGGTGCCTGTTTCTGCCACTTCAGGGACGTTGAATTCGCTTTGCGCGACGACATCAAACCCAAAATCGGACAATAGGTCCGCCATTTCACGCACTTTGCCTTGATTGCCCGTGGCTAAAACGATCTTTTTCATGCTGTTCTCTGTAGTTTATATGGGGAAACCCGACGGCTGCGTCGTAGATTCCCCATGTCTTCTATAAAATTACTGTTCGGTATAGAACTTTTGGCTGAAGGTCAGTTTTCCCGCCCCTTTTAGGCCGGCATCGACATCAATATCAAACGTCAGCATCTCTTCATTGCTGATCGGCACTTCCGCCAAGTAGTAAATCGCGTTGCCTTCTTTGACTTGCTTAAAGCTCAGTTCACGCAAGTTACCAATCAGGTTTTTGGCATGGCCGGTCAGCTTGGCTTCGGTCGCCGGTTTGCCGAGTGACGCGCGATCTAACACGCTGATATTGAGAATTGCGGTATAGCCGTTGCGCGTCAGCTGATAACTGCTCGCCACCTTAGGGGTTAAAAAGGTTGAATTGAACGCCGAATAGTGCACTTCAATATCTTTAATGGTTTTTTGCTGCTCAGCACTCGCTGGCAAAGCCAATAGGGTGAGCAGTAGTGACATCATCCATTTACGCATAATCGATTTTCCTTGTGAAAAAACTCCCTCAAAGAGGGAGTGTGATTATTCAATCAGTGCTGCAATCTCAGTTGGGATCTGGCTTGGCTGTAGGATTCGCACTTGTTTGTGGCGTCCTAGCTCGCCTTTTTCGATCACCACCGAACCTTTCGCCACTTTGCACAGCTTGGCGAGATACTTGCTCAAGTGTGCGTTGGCTTTACCATCAATCGGCGGCGCGGTGATGGCGACTTTGAGTTCTTCACCATGTAGACCCACAATGCTGTCGCGGCTCGCTTTGGGTTGAATATAGAGCCGCAGCAGTAAGTCATCTCCTTCGCGCCATGCGGCAGCCATTACAACTGATACCAGATAGGACCAATCACATCGCCCATCAGGAAGTTGGCAAATTGCAGCACAATAAACAGCACCAGAATGCTGAGATCAAAGCCGCCCATCACCGGAATAATGCGACGGATCGGCGCGAGCATAGGTTCAGTCAATTGATGGAACACGTATTCGATTGGGCTGCGGCCTTGGCTGACCCAGCTTAGGATCGCGCGGATCAACAATACCCAGAACAACAAGCCGCCTGCAGCTTTGATCAGAGAGAGCAAGCCGAGGAAGAGGAAATCAGCACTGAACGACACTGAGCCGCTGGAGGCAATCAAGACTAAGGCCATGAATTTCAGTACGCATAGGACGTACGCAAAAACGATGGTGGCTAAATCAATGCTGCCAATCGATGGGATCACACGGCGCAGCGGGCCGACCACGGGTTGGGTCGCTTTTACGATAAATTGCGAAAACGGATTGTAGAAATCAGCGCGCGCGGCTTGCAGCCAAATGCGCAAAATGACCACCATGATGTAGAGGTCAAATAGGGTGTTGATGAGAAAGCTTAGTGAATTCATAAGTTGCCCTTATTGATTTGGCGACCGCTCAGTTTGAGTGGACGCCTTAAACATTAAAACAGTTGTTCCATCTCTTGCGCGCGTGTTACCGCCGCTTGCATCGCTTTGGCAACGATGTCGCTGAGTTGGTGATCGTTAAACGTCTGGATCGCTTGCGCCGTGGTGCCGCCTTTTGATGTCACTTGTTCACGCAAAGTGGCCAGTGAGAGTTCTGGGTTGGCTTTGACCATGGCGGCAGCACCGAGAGCCGATTGTTGTACTAACAAACGGGCGGTGGCTTCATCAAAGCCTTGCGCCATCGCCTCTTGCTGCATGGCTTGCATAAACAAGAAGAAATAAGCAGGAGCACTCCCTGCGGCGGCAATCACGCTGTTGATGCCAGATTCGTTGTCTACCCAGCACACTTCGCCCACGCTTTGCATCAGTTGTGTGGTAAAGGCTTTATCCACTTCGCTCACCGAATCAGGGGCGTACAAACCGCTCATGCCAAGGTTTACCAGTGATGGCGTATTGGGCATCACACGCACTAAATTGAGCTGGGTGGCCAGCATCTCATTGAGTCTTTTGACTGACACACCCGCCGCAATCGAGATAACCAACTTTCCAGAGAAATCGACCGCTTGCAGCGGTTTACACACCTCAGCCATCAGCTGCGGTTTGACCGCTAACACCACCACATCCGCTTGTTGCGCCGCAGCAAGGTTATCGCTGGTGGTGCGAATACCGTATTGCGCTTCAAGAGGCTCGCGGCGCGTGAGTGAAGGGGCGGTTGCAATGATCTTATCGGCGGCGTAACCACTGGCAATCAATCCCGCAATGATGGCGCGTGCCATGTTACCTGCGCCAATAAAGGCGATGCTTCTCTGTTCCATTCGATACTCTCAAATCTAAAAGGGGCACTCGTTGCAACGAGCATCCCAAACGTTAAGCGTTGCGGCTGTAATCGCGCTCGCCGAAAATCGCGGTACCAATACGCACTATGGTGCTGCCTGCTTCAATCGCTGCTTGCATGTCGCCACTCATACCCATGGATAAGGTGTCAATCTGCGGGTATTTCTGAGCCAGTTGTTGCTGCAATTCGGCTAATTGGGTAAATGCCGCCAGTTGCGCAGGGTAATCCGGCACGTTCTCAGGAATTGACATCAGCCCTCTTAAGGTGAGGTTTGGCAGACGAGAAATCAATTCAGCTAGTGTAAATAATTGCTGCGGTTCGATGCCTGATTTTGAGGCTTCACCGCTGGTGTTGACCTGAATCAGCACTTGCAGCGGTGGCATATTCACAGGGCGCTGTTCACTGAGGCGCAAGGCAATTTTCTCGCGATCAATGGTGTGAACCCAGTCAAAATGCTCTGCCACTAAGCGCGTTTTATTCGACTGTAGTGGACCGATAAAGTGCCACTCCAGTGCTAACTGCGGGTGATGTTCGGCAAAATAGCGGATTTTATCCACACCTTCCTGCACATAATTCTCACCAAAGTAGCGTTGACCTGCTTGAGTCGCCTCAAGAATTGCCTCGACGGGTTTAGTTTTACTTACCGCGAGAAGTTGCACACTGCTTCGAGCGCGTCCACACTTTTGTTGTGCGCTCTCAATCTGTGCAGTGATATGTTCAATGTTTTGTTGAATACTACGCATAGCCAGACTTTATTAAGGAATTTAAATGGATATCGCTGAGTTACTGGAATTTAGTGTAAAACATAACGCCTCAGATCTACATCTTTCCGCAGGTGTTCCGCCTATGGTACGGATTGATGGCGAAGTTAGGAAGCTTGGCGTGCCTGCTTTTACCCATTCTGATGTACATCGCTTGATTTTTGAGATCATGAATGATGCCCAGCGCAGTGAATATGAAGAGAAATTAGAAGTCGATTTTTCTTTTGAACTGCCTAATGTTGGCCGTTTCCGGGTTAACGCGTTTCATCAAGCGCGCGGATGCTCGGCGGTGTTTCGTACCATTCCCACTGTCATCCCGACGCTAGAGCAACTGGATGCTCCTGAAATCTTCAGCAAAATTGCCAATTATGAAAAAGGGTTAGTTTTAGTGACTGGGCCAACGGGCTCGGGTAAGTCGACGACCTTGGCGGCGATGGTGAACTATGTCAATGCTCATCACAATAAGCATATTTTGACCATTGAAGATCCGATTGAATTTGTGCACAGCAACAATAAGTGTTTGATCAACCAACGCGAAGTGCACCGTGATACCCACAGTTTTAAAAATGCATTGCGCTCGGCATTGCGTGAAGACCCAGATGTGATCCTCGTCGGTGAGCTGCGTGACCAAGAAACGATTAGCTTGGCGCTTACTGCGGCAGAAACCGGTCACTTGGTATTTGGCACTCTGCACACCAGCTCGGCGGCGAAAACCATTGACCGGATTATCGATGTTTTTCCGGGCAGCGACAAAGACATGGTGCGTTCCATGTTGTCGGAATCGCTGCGTGCGGTTATTGCGCAAAAACTCCTAAAACGCGTCGGGGGTGGCCGTGTTGCGTGTCATGAAATCATGCTGGCAACGCCAGCGATCCGGAACTTGATCCGTGAAGATAAAGTGGCGCAGATGTATTCGATCATCCAAACCGGTGCCGCACACGGCATGCAAACCATGGAGCAAAACGCCAAACAGCTGATCGCGCGTGGTGTGGTGGATGCGCAAGAAGTACAGAGCAAGATCGAGTTGGATTTAAAAGCATTTTAGGTAGGTAAAGACAGATGGAGTTGAATCAATATCTGGATGGCATGCTGACTCATAAAGCATCGGATCTGTACATTACGGTGGGTGCACCGATTTTGTATCGAGTCGATGGTGAATTGCGTGCACAAGGTGAAGCGCTCAGCGTGGCGGATGTGACGGCCTTATTGCATGCGATGATGGATGACGCAAGGCAAGCAGAATTTAAGCAGACGCGCGAGGCGAATTTTGCTGTGGTGCGTGACAGTGGCCGTTTTCGGGTCAGTGCATTTTTCCAACGTGAATTGCCGGGGGCGGTGATCCGCCGGATTGAAACGCGCATTCCCACCTTTGAAGAACTGAAATTGCCTGAAGTGCTGCAAAATTTGGCGATTGCCAAACGCGGTTTAGTGTTGGTGGTTGGCGCAACCGGTTCGGGTAAATCGACCACTATGGCAGCCATGACTGGCTATCGTAATCAGCATCGCACCGGGCATATTTTGACGGTCGAAGATCCCATTGAGTTTGTGCATGAACACAAGCGCTGTATCGTGACGCAGCGAGAAGTGGGGCTCGATACCGAAAGCTATGAAATCGCGCTGAAAAACTCGCTGCGCCAAGCCCCCGATATGATTTTGATTGGTGAAATCCGCAGCCGAGAAACCATGGAATACGCGATGACTTTCGCGGAAACAGGGCATTTGTGTATGGCCACGCTGCACGCCAATAACGCCAACCAAGCGTTAGAGCGGATTTTGCATTTAGTGCCGAAAGAGCAGCGTGAGCAGTTTTTGCTCGATTTGTCACTCAACCTCAAAGGCGTGATTGCCCAGCAATTATTGCGCGATAAAAATGGCAAAGGTCGACACGGGGTGTTTGAAGTGTTGCTCAATAGCCCGCGTATCGCGGATTTAATTCGCCGCGGTGAACTGCATGAGCTGAAAGCGACCATGGCTCGTTCGCAGGAAGTGGGGATGCAAACTTTCGATCAAGCCTTATACCAGCTAGTGGTGGATGACAAAATCAGTGAGCAAGATGCCCTGCACAGTGCCGATTCAGCCAACGATCTGCGTTTGATGCTCAAAACCAAGCGTGGAGATGACTACGGCAGCGGCTCTTTGCAGAATGTGAAGATTGATATGGAGTAGCGGTGCTTATTTTGTGCGCTTTGCTTTTATGCCCTGCAACTCAAGCGAATTTGGGATAGAGCTTCGAGTCTGGATTGGGCATACTGCCACTTTCTCGGCTGAATGGGTGGAGTGCGCATGCCGATCACGACTCAAGAATATCTCGCATTAGGTGACGCGATTGCGGCGTTAAAGACGCCGCAATTTACGTCGCATCTTGTGGCAGTGCTACGCTGTATTGCCGATTTTGATTGCGCGGTGATCTTGGGCTATCGTCCCAACAAACATCCGATTTATCTGTATGACTCGCTCTCGACCCAGCGTGAGCTGCTGTTTCAGCGTTATCTGACTCATGCTTATCTTGATGATCCTTTCTATAGCGCTTTGCAGCACAACACGCGCTCAGGGGTGTTTCATCTTTCCGATTTAATGCCGCTCAATCCACAGCAAAAAGCCTATCAACACCAGTTTTATGCGCAAACCGGTTGGCAAGATGAAGTGAGTTTGGTGGTCAATCTTGATGGCGAGCGTGCGATTGTGGTGTATCTCGGCTGCTTTAAGCCGCGCTCTTTTCCTCGTGAACAGATAGCCGCGTTGCAGCAACGGTTTACGGTATTGCAAGCCTTGTGTCAGCAGCATTGGCAGCAGCAGCCACTGCGGTTAGCGGAAAGTGCGCAGCCAAGCCAAGAGTTACGCAATTGGGTTGAACAGGCGATCCAGAGTTTTGGCGCGCAGCGTTTAAGCCCGCGTGAGCAGGAGATCACTGCACTGCTCATCCAAGGTTTAGACTCACAAGAGATTGCCGAGGCACTGGCCATCAGCCACGGCACAGTCAAAAATCATCGTAAACGCATCTATGCGCAGCTGCATGTCAGCTCGTTAAGCGAGCTGTTTCAACTGTTTCTCAATCATCTGATTGGCGCAGCCGCGGATTAGGCTGTCTCTCTTCCTTCGGTCATCAATTACCAAGATTGTCCCTTTAGGGACATCGCGCCTCAGGTTTAAAGTTGGTTACTCTGCTTGCCAAGACTTTTGGGAGGCAGAATGAATTCACAGCAACTTTTTGATGATTTACAGCAGCGCGGTTTGATCGCGCAAAGCACACCTCTGGAGGCGCTGGTTGAGCGCTTTTCAACACCGCAAGTGCTGTATTGCGGTTTTGATCCCACTGCAGGCAGTTTGCACATCGGCCATTTGGTGCCACTGCTGATGCTTAAGCGTTTTCAAAACGCCGGACACCAAGCGATTGCGCTTATCGGGGGTGCCACAGGCATGATTGGCGATCCAAGCTTCAAAGCCAACGAGCGGGTGCTCAATAGTGCGCAAACTGTGCAGCAGTGGGTGAGTGATTTAAGCCAGCAAATCACGCAATTGATGGCCTCACAGAGCGAAAACTGCGCATCGCTGATGACCGTCAATAATGCTGATTGGATCGGCAAGATCAATCTGATCGATTTTTTCCGCGATGTGGGCAAGCACTTTTCCGTCAATGCCATGATCAATCGTGAATCGGTAAAGCAGCGTTTGGCGCGTCCGGATCAAGGCATCTCTTTTACTGAGTTCAGTTACTCTTTGCTGCAATCTTATGACTTTGCGCATCTCAATCGTGAGTTTGGCTGCACACTGCAAATTGGTGGTAATGATCAGTGGGGCAATATTGTCAGCGGAATTGATTTGACCCGTCGCCTGAATGGGGCTGAGGTGTGTGGTTTAACTCTGCCGCTCATTACCAAATCCGATGGCACTAAATTTGGTAAAACTGAAAGTGGTGCCGTGTGGCTAGAGAGCAGCAAAACCTCGCCGTATCGTTTCTACCAGTTTTGGTTAAACAGTGATGATGCGGATGTGTACCGTTTCTTGGCGTATTACACCTTTTTGAGTACCGCTGAGATTGAGGAAATCCGTCAAGCCGATGCGTTACGTGCAGGCAAGCCACAAGCGCAGCAGATTTTGGCAGAGCACGTGACCCGTTTTGTGCATGGTGAAGAGGGACTCGCCGCGGCGCAGCGGATTACTCAAGCGCTGTTTAGCGGCGATGTCAGCTATCTCAGCTTGAGTGAGTTGGCTCAGTTAGAGCTGGATGGTTTGCCTTGTGTGGCGGCATCACGCACCGATTCCTTACTCGATTTTCTGCTTAGCTCAGGTTTAGCCAGTTCTAAGCGCCAAGCGCGCGAGTGGCTGGAGAATGGGGCGATTCGCGTCAATGGTGAGCGAGTACAGCAAGAGGGTGTGTTATCCGGCTTTGCTCTGTTTGATCGCTACTATGTGTTGCAACGCGGTAAGAAGCAGTTTGCTTTGATCAAATTGGAAGGTTTGGCTGAGTAATCACAGCGATTCTACTCGGCCAAGAAAAGCAGTGGGGTTAGCCCCACTGACTTTCAAACCAACTCTCTAGAATGATCACCGCCGATTGGCAGTCCACATTGCCTTTGCTCAGTGCTTTGTAACCGCCCATGGCGAACAGCTCTGCGCGCGCTTCAGTGGTGGAAAGACGCTCATCATGCAGTTCTACGGGCAAACCAAAACGGCCATGCAAACGCTGAGCGAATTTCTTTGCGCGCGGGGTGATGGTGTCCAGATCTTTGCCGTGCAGATCGGTAGGCAGGCCAACAATCAATAAATTGGGTTGCCACTCTTTGATCTGCTTTGCAATTTCATCCCAATTCGGGATGCCATCATTGGCTTTAAACGCTTTCAGCGGAGACGCCGTGCCCGTGATCTCTTGACCGATTGCACTGCCAATGCTTTTGGTGCCGTAATCAAAGGCCATAACGGTACGTGACATGCGATTTCTCTTTTAATAAAAAATGTTCAATAAAAAATGACAGTAAAAATGAGGCTGCGTGAGCGCAGCCTTGGATATGGTTAGGCGTGTCCGGCGTCGCTGGAAAGCTGCGCAGGGGAGATGCCGAGTTTTTGAATAGCCTTTTGCCATTTCTCATGCACGGGCGTGTTAAAAATCAGCTCAGGATCCGCTTCTATGGTGAGCCACGAGTTTTCGGTGAGCTCCACCTCTAACTGGCCAGCAGACCAACCCGAATAGCCCAGCGCGACAATGTAGCCTTCAGGCTCCGCCTCGGTACCCAGTACAGTGAGAATATCCTTCGAGGTGGTGACGGCGATGTCATCGGTCATCTTCATGCTCGATTCGTAGTGATCGCGCGGACGATGCAGAATAAACCCACGATCTTCCGACACCGGACCACCATTGAACACCGGCTTTTTCAAACTCTCTTGGTGCGATTGTGGGTAAGCGGGCTCAATATCGACCTGCTTGAGCATGCCGCCGACCGTAATATCGATCGGCGCATTGATCATTAACCCCATCGCACCATCTTGGTTGTGCTCGCAAATATAAATCACGCTGCGCTTGAAGTAAGGATCCTTCATGCTTGGCATGGCAACCAGAAAATGATTGGTAAGATTCATACTGTGTCCAACCTCTATGTCACTGCTATGGTTGCTCACATCGCCGTCGCTTTTAAGCGACGCTCAATGGCATCCATCAGCTTGCCTGTGATGGAAATATCGTACGCAGCTTCAATCTCTCGAATGCAGGTTGGGCTGGTAACGTTAATTTCGGTCAGTTTATCGCCAATGACATCTAAGCCTACAAACAGCAGCCCTTTCTCTTTGAGAGTCGGTGCGACCGCTAGGGCAATTTTCTTATCGGTTTCACTCAGTGGGCGTGGCTCACCACGACCGCCGGCCGCCAAGTTACCGCGGGTTTCCCCTTTGGCGGGGATACGCGCCAAGCAGTAAGGCATAGGTTCACCATCGACCACCAAAATGCGTTTATCACCGTTGCTGATATCTGGCACAAAGGTCTGCGCCATGCAGTAATTCTGGCCGTGGTTGGTTAAGGTTTCGATGATCACTGAGAGGTTTGGATCGCCCTCTTTAACGCGGAAAATCGAAGCGCCGCCCATACCATCGAGGGGTTTTAAGATCACATCCCCGTGCTGTTCACGGAAGGCTTTAATCTTCTCGGCTTTGCGCGTCACCATAGTGATCGGCGTAAGCTCAGGGAACCAAGCGGTGAACAGTTTTTCATTACAATCGCGCAGGCTTTGTGGTTTGTTCACCACTAATACGCCTTCATCTTCCGCGCGCTCCAAAATGTAGGTTGCGTAGATGTATTCGGTGTCGAACGGCGGATCCTTACGCATTAAAATCGCATCCAATTCAGAAAGTGCGATGGTTTGCTCAGATTTGAATTGGTACCAACCGCTCGGATCTTCTTTCAGCTCGACAACTTTAGTATCGGCCAGTGCCACACCTTGCTCTAAGTGTAGATCATTCATCTCCATATAATGGATTTCATAACCGCGACGCTGCGCTTCAAGCATCATGGCAAAGCTGGAATCTTTTTTGATGTTAATGGACGCGATAGGGTCCATCACAATACCGAGTTTAATCATGGTTTATCTCCATTTAGCCAAGATCGCCGAAACGAACTTGTAGTGCAGTTATCGCTGTTAGAGCTGCCGTTTCTGTGCGCAGTACGCGTGGGCCTAACAAGGTTTCTTCAAACTGGTAACGGCGAGTCATATCAATTTCTTCCGCTGACAAGCCGCCTTCAGGGCCAATCAGCAAACGAACTTTGCTCACTGGGGTGGGTAAGGTGTTGATCGAGTATTTAGCGCGCGGATGCAAATTGAGTTTCAGTGCCTCGGTGGGCTCTGCGCACCAAGCTTCGAGATCCATAATCGGACGGATTTCCGGTACGGTATTACGGCCACACTGCTCGCAAGCGCTGATCGCAATTTTCTGCCACTGCTGGATCTTCTTCTCGAAGCGTTTTTCATCCAGCTTCACGCCACAACGCTCAGAAAGCAGAGGGGTGATGGTAGTGACGCCCAATTCCACCGATTTTTGGATGGTGAATTCCATCTTATCGCCGCGTGAAATCACCTGGCCAAGATGCAGATCGAGCGGCGATTCAATGCTGTTTTCTACGCGCTCAGTGATATTGACCAATACCTGTTTTTTGCCAACTTCACTGATCACGGCTGGGAATTCAGCCCCAAAACCATCAAACAGCAGCACTTCTTGCCCAGCTTGCATACGCAATACGCGACCGATATGCCCTGCGGCATCTTCACTCAGGGCAACGGTGCCAAGCTGGTGGATCGGTTCTGGATGATAAATTCGAGGGATGCGCATGCGGATAATTCCTAATCATTAAACGAGGTTACCGTCTTCCAACGTAAAGCGGTAACTTCAGTTGGAAGAGGGATATCTGGCCTCTAACATGGATGCAAGTTGGGCAAAATACAAGGGGGCAGGGTGAGATTCTGCCCCTCAGTTCGGGCATTGTTCACGCACAAAGCGGTTCGAGTTGCCTTGCACTTTTTCGATCTTTTGGTCACGCACACATTCCCATTCGCTGACCGGATACTGATTGTTCCACGCCTGCATTAATTGGTTTTGCGCTTTGGAAAGGCGCAAACCGTACTGCTCACTCATGTACAGATATGTACGCGCAATCGCCCCGCGAGCACGCTCTGGCGGCATGGCAGTGCGCTCTTTGAAGTTTACTTGCATTTCGCACTGGCCGTAGGTGACGCCATCAATTCCATTCCACTGACTAAAACTGAAGTTGGATCGATCGCCATTCACTTCGCCAATCGCCGGAGTGAGGTTGTGCAGATCGGCTTCCATCTGATTGAACTCAGGGCTAGTACGAGTGCAGTTTTTACGGCCACCTTGTTGCCAGCATTGCAACTGATGACCAAATTGCCAAGCCGGCACCACATGTTCCCATTCAATCCGCGAAGCACGATTCTCATTTTTACGCACTTGATAGCCGCAACTCTCCAGATCCGGGATGCCTTTTTTGCCTTGCCAGCGAATCTCGCAGCCGCAGTAAAAAGAGACCGGATGATCACGATAAATCTTCACCGCTTCATTTTTGGCATGACTAAAAGACATGGGGGCGGCAAAGGAGAGTAGAGGTAAGCTAGCAGCAAGCGTGGTAACGAAACGAAAAATCATCATAAAAGACGTAGATAAGTAGGTTTTTTATCAGTTTAACACTCATAAATTGCCTTTGTCGTTGATGCTTTTGTTAGTTTTGGGCGAGAGCAAGGCAAAGCCTATAGAAGTGGTCTCAGCCAATCAAAGGTTAGGCTTGGTAGATCAAGTTTTGTTGGCAGCTTTGACAGCGATAGGTGGCTTCACCACGCAGCACTTTATTGTGGCGACGAATGGTGAGCGGGTATTCACGACACGCACAACGGTAATGGAAGGTTTTGCCCTGTACTGAAGCGACAGAAAAGGTGTGAGTGGTTTTTGGCTCAAGCTTAAAGACTTGGCTCATCACTTGTTGCCATTCGACGCCGTGTGGACGTACTCGGCCATAAAGCTGATACGTAATCAGATGGGCGATTTCGTGTGGGATCACTTGCTGGAGGAAGTCATCGACGTTTTCGGCAAACAGCACCGGATTAAGGCGGATTTCCCACAGCTGCAAATAGGCCTTACCGGCAGCGCGTCCACGTAAACGGTAATTGAGTTTGGGCAGTTTAAAGGGGCGCTGCAAAGCCTCGCTGGCGGTAGCGATACATTGTTTGATTTTCTGCTCAGCTTGGCAGTGCAGATCAAAACGAACCATTAGCGAATGTCTACCTCTAAAAACTCTGTCATCGAACTCATAAAAAAGGCCCTTTCATGAGAAAGGGCCTTGAACTGTATTGCAATCCTCGCCGTTTGTCAGCGATGAGTTGAAATAATGCTTACTTTAGACCTGCGAAGTCACGCAGTAGCGCGGCTTTGTCGGTGGCTTCCCAAGGGAACTCTTCACGGCCGAAGTGACCGTAAGCTGCCGTTTTCTTGTAGATAGGTTGCAGCAGGTTCAGCATCTCTTGCAGACCGTATGGACGCAGGTCGAAGAACTGGCGAACGGCTTCAATGATGATCTCTTGCGACACTTTCTCAGTACCGAAAGTTTCCACCATGATCGACGTTGGATCCGCGACACCGATAGCATAAGAGAGTTGGATTTCACAACGATCAGCCATACCCGCCGCAACGATGTTTTTCGCAACATAACGTGCTGCGTAAGCCGCTGAACGGTCAACCTTGGATGGATCCTTACCAGAGAATGCACCACCACCGTGACGCGCTGCGCCGCCGTAGGTATCAACGATGATCTTACGACCGGTCAGACCACAGTCACCCATTGGGCCACCAATCACAAAACGACCGGTTGGGTTGATGAAGTATTTGGTCTCTTTGCTCAACCATTCTGCTGGCAGAACTGGCTTGATGATCTCTTCCATCACCGCTTCACGCAGATCTGCGGTAGAGATTGAATCACTGTGTTGAGTCGACAGAACTACAGCATCAATACCTACGATCTTGCCTTGGTCATACTGGAAGGTCACCTGAGATTTCGCATCAGGACGCAGCCATGGCAGCGTGCCATTTTTACGAACTTCAGCTTGGCGCTGCATCAGACGATGCGCGTAGGTGATCGGTGCTGGCATCAGCACTTCAGTTTCGTTGGTTGCATAACCAAACATGATGCCTTGGTCGCCCGCTCCTTGCTCTTTAGGATCGGCTTTATCAACACCTTGGTTGATGTCTGGCGATTGCTTACCGATGGTGTTCAGTACCGCACAAGAGTTGGCATCAAAGCCCATGTCTGAGTGCACGTAACCAATTTCACGAACGGTTTGACGAGTAATCTCTTCGATATCAACCCAAGCGGAAGTCGTGATTTCACCGCCCACCATCACCATGCCAGTTTTTACGTAAGTTTCGCAAGCAACGCGAGCTTTAGGATCTTGCTCAAAAATCGCGTCCAACACTGCATCAGAGATCTGGTCTGCAATTTTATCTGGATGGCCTTCTGATACCGATTCTGAAGTAAACAAGTGCTTAATCGCCATGATAGCTCCAATATTTGTGGTTATTCGCTAACGTCTCAGTTCTTCCCGACCTATGGTTTGAGTCGCTTAGAGGTAATGACGTTATCGATCAATTTCGTACATTTTGTAGGCGTTTCTACATCTAGACGGCTATTCTAGTGTCGGGCGCTCAAATTACAAGCTCTTTTTCTATTTAGCGCATAACCAAACGTTTGCTTAAAAAAGTCAGCTTTGCCACTACAAAGCGAGAATGTGCTAAAAAGTGTGACAAAATCGGAGCAAAGCACCAGTAAATCGTTTGCAGCAGCAGGGGGGCTTTGCGACAATAGCCGCCACTGATTTTCCGCATCCATTCATTTCGCTTACTTCCCATTTAGGAGTCGACATGTCTTCTCGCAAACAACTTGCCAATGCTATCCGTGCCCTGAGCATGGACGGCGTTCAAAAAGCTAACTCTGGCCACCCGGGAGCCCCAATGGGCATGGCGGATATCGCCGAAGTGCTGTGGCGTTCACACTTAAACCACAACCCGCAAAACCCAAATTGGGCTGACCGCGACCGCTTTGTGCTGTCTAACGGCCACGGCTCTATGCTGATTTACTCGCTGCTGCACCTGAGCGGTTACGAGCTGTCGATTGACGATTTGAAAAACTTCCGTCAACTGCATTCCAAAACACCGGGTCACCCAGAATACGGTTACGCACCGGGCATCGAAACTACCACTGGCCCACTCGGCCAAGGCATCACCAATGCCGTAGGTATGGCGATTGCTGAAAAAGCTCTGGCGGCGCAGTTCAACAAACCGGGTCACGACATCGTTGACCACTTCACTTATGTGTTTATGGGTGATGGCTGTTTGATGGAAGGTATCTCGCACGAAGCGTGTTCACTAGCAGGCACACTTGGCCTTGGCAAACTGATTGCATTCTGGGATGACAACGGTATTTCTATCGACGGTCACGTAGAAGGCTGGTTCTCAGACGACACGCCAAAACGTTTTGAAGCGTACGGCTGGCATGTCATCCCTGCGGTTGATGGTCACGATGCAGATGCGATTAACGCTGCGATTGAAGCGGCGAAAGCAGAAACCTCTCGCCCAACGCTGATTTGTACCAAAACCATCATCGGTTTCGGCTCTCCAAACAAAGCGGGCTCACACGACTGTCACGGCGCGCCTCTGGGCAACGATGAAATCAAAGCTGCACGTGAATTCTTGGGTTGGGAACACGCTCCGTTTGAAATCCCAGCGGACATCTACGCAGCGTGGGATGCAAAACAAGCAGGCGCAAGCAAAGAAGCCGCTTGGAATGAGAAATTCGCCGCTTACGCGAAAGCTTACCCAGCCGAAGCTGCTGAATACAAACGCCGCGTAGCGGGCGAGCTGCCAGCGAATTGGGAAGCCGCAACCAGCGAGATTATCGCTAACCTGCAAGCTAACCCTGCCAACATCGCATCGCGTAAAGCATCACAAAATGCGCTGGAAGCGTTCGGCAAACTGCTGCCAGAATTTATGGGTGGTTCTGCTGACTTGGCGCCTTCTAACCTCACCATGTGGTCTGGCTCTAAGTCACTGACAGCAGAAGATGCGTCAGGCAACTACATCCACTACGGTGTGCGTGAGTTTGGTATGACGGCCATCATCAACGGTATCGCGCTGCACGGCGGTTTTGTCCCTTACGGTGCAACCTTCCTGATGTTTATGGAATACGCGCGTAACGCGATGCGTATGGCAGCACTGATGAAAGTGCAAAACATCCAAGTGTACACGCATGACTCTATCGGTCTGGGTGAAGATGGCCCAACTCACCAACCGGTTGAGCAAATCGCTTCTCTGCGTATGACACCAAACATGAGCACATGGCGTCCATGTGACCAAGTGGAATCAGCGATGGCATGGAAACTGGCCATCGAGCGTAAAGATGCGCCATCTGCGCTGATTTTCTCGCGTCAAAACCTCGCGCAGCAACCACGCAGTGCAGAGCAAGTCGCGAACATCGCTAAAGGTGGTTACATCCTGAAAGACTGTTCAGGTCAACCTGAGCTTATCCTGATTGCGACCGGCTCTGAAGTGGAACTCGCGGTTGCCGCTTACGAGCAACTGAGCGCCGAAGGCAAAGCGGTTCGCGTGGTCTCTATGCCATCGACCGATGCATTTGATAAGCAAGATGCCGCTTACCGTGAAGCAGTACTGCCAGCGGCAGTGACCAAACGTATCGCGATTGAAGCGGGCATTGCCGACTTCTGGTACAAGTACGTTGGCTTTGGTGGTCGCATCATCGGTATGACTAGCTTCGGTGAATCAGCACCAGCGGGTGAGCTGTTCAAACTGTTTGGCTTCACGACTGAAAATGTGGTGAAACAAGCCAAAGAACTGCTGGCGTAATTAAAAGCGATTTATTTCTTTGTTACGCAAAGAAAAATCGATGATAAAAAATCCCGCTGCGGCGGGATTTTTTATTGCCACTCATCGGGCCTTGCTTGGCGGAGCGCATCAATAAATAGGCGCAGCCGAAGTGGGTGACGACCGAGCGGATAGAAGCAGTTGATTTCTGTTGGCTGTGATTGCCATCCGTTGACGCAAGGAATGAGGCTGCCCGGATGCGCCGTTTCAAAACCATTGGCAAACCAAGTGGGAAGCAAACCAATACCACGACCTTTAGCAATCGCATCGGCTTGCATGGCAAGATTATCGCTTTGTAAACGACTCTCTAGTGCTGGCAGTGAATAACTGCCAAACTCTGGATGGTGCAGTTCAAGCTCCGCGCGCCGACAAGCAATAAAATCAATCCATGGGTGATGAATCAACTCACGAGGATGGGTCGGTTTATCTCGATGGGCCAAATATTTGGGAGAGGCGTAAGTGGCATAGCGCCAATAGCCTAAGCGTTCTTTGCGATAACCCATGGGGGCGGCGTGTTCAATCCAAATGATCAAATCGGGCTCAAACACCTCATCACTGTGTTGAAACTGGCTGAGTAGACGGATCTTCAATGTCGAATGCTGCTGCATAAACTCATCCAGTACTTGGCTGAGCCAGCCGCGGATCAAATTGGGGTGTACCACCAGCGTGAGTTCGCCAGTCACTTGATTGTTCAATTCTTGCAACGCTTCCTGACTTTTATTGGCCAGTTCAAGTAGCTGCTCCGAGTAAACCGCAAACACTTCTCCCGCTTTGGTGAGCGTTAAGCGGTTGCCTTGACGCATCAACAAGCTTTGTCCCAAGTCCTCTTCAAGTTGCGCCAAACGGCGACTCAGGGTGGATTTAGGTTGTTCAAGCGCTTTGGCAGCGGCAGTCAGGCTCTTATGTTGGCAAAGCGCATGGAAAGCTTTTACGGCGCTGAGATCTTGCATAGGTATTTGACCCTTAAAGAATAATTACCACAGACGTTCCATATTTGGACCGAACTATTCCATGTGTCGATCTATCTCCAGTACAGAATATATGAATAATCCGCTTCTGAAATTAAGAATAATTATCATTTAAAGGAGTGGTAAATGTCCAGATTCAATCCATCCCCCGTCAGTTTATCTGTGACACTAGGCTTAATGTTTTCGGCTAGCGCTTTTGCTCAAGACGCGACGAAAACGGATGAAACCATGGTGGTCACTGCGGCGGGATACGCGCAAGTGATTCAAAATGCGCCAGCCAGTATCAGTGTGATTTCAAGAGAAGATCTGGAATCTCGCTATTACCGTGATGTGACCGATGCGCTAAAAAGCGTACCGGGTGTGACAGTCACCGGAGGGGGCGATACTACCGACATCAGCATTCGTGGTATGGGTTCAAACTATACCCTTATCTTGGTGGATGGTAAGCGCCAAACCTCACGCCAGACCCGCCCAAACAGCGATGGCCCGGGCATTGAGCAAGGTTGGTTACCGCCACTGCAAGCGATTGAACGTATCGAGGTGATCCGTGGCCCAATGTCTACGCTGTACGGCTCGGATGCGATTGGCGGCGTGATCAACATCATCACTCGTAAAGATCAGCAGCAGTGGTCAGGCAATGTGCAGCTATCGACCGTGGTGCAAGAAAATCGCGCCTCAGGCGATGAACAAAGCGCTAATTTCTTCGTAACAGGACCTTTAAGTGATGCTCTATCGCTGCAAGTCTACGGGCAAACCACGCAACGCGATGAAGACGAAATTGAGCATGGTTACGGCGATAAATCACTGCGCAGCTTAACCTCAAAGCTCAACTACCAGCTTAATCCAGATCATCAATTGCAACTGGAAGCCGGTGTATCAGCCCAAGATCGCGAAAATAACGTGGGCAAGTCGGCGCAATCCAGCGGATGTCGCGGTACATGCAGCAATACCGATAACCAGTATCGTCGCAACCATGTTGCCGTTTCTCACCAAGGGGATTGGCAGGATGTTGGGCAGTCTGATACTTATCTGCAATATGAAGAGAACACCAATAAATCTCGTGAGATGAACATTGATAATACGGTGTTCAAATCCACGTTAGTGGCTCCTATTGGTGAGCATATGTTGAGCTTTGGTGTGGAAGGTAAACACGAAAGTTTAGAGGATAAAACCTCCAACAAAATTTCGTCTCGCACGCATATCTCGAACACTCAATGGGCGGGATTCATTGAAGATGAATGGGCGTTTGCAGAGCAATTCCGCCTGACCTTTGGTGGCCGTCTGGATCATGATAAAAACTACGGCAGCCACTTCAGCCCACGTGTGTATGGCGTATGGAATCTCGATCCTCTATGGACAGTAAAAGGCGGTGTTTCTACTGGCTTCCGTGCACCGCAGTTACGTGAAGTGACGCCGGATTGGGGACAAGTGAGTAAGGGCGGTAATATTTATGGCAACCCAGATCTCAAACCTGAAACATCGGTGAACAAAGAACTGAGTTTGATGTATAGCACAGGCTCAGGTCTGGCGGCATCGTTGACCGCTTTCCATAATGATTTTAAAGATAAAATCACTCGCGTCGCTTGTCCGACCAATATTTGTACCGATGGAGCAAACCAATGGGGTGCAGCTCCTACTTATCGTGTGAATATTGATGAAGCGGAAACCTATGGTGCAGAAGCTACGTTAAGTCTGCCGATTACCGAAAGCGTTGAGTTATCGTCTAGCTACACGTACACCCATTCGGAGCAAAAATCAGGGAATTTTGCTGGCCGTCCGCTACTGCAGTTACCTAAACATCTGTTCAATGCCAACTTGAGCTGGCAAACCACAGATCGCCTCAATAGTTGGGCTAACCTCAACTATCGTGGCAAGGAGATGCAGCCGGAAGGTGGGGCGTCGAACGATGATTTCATCGCGCCAAGCTACACCTTTATCGATACTGGCGTGACTTACGCACTCACCGATACTGCAACGATTAAAGCTGCGGTGTACAACCTGTTTGATCAAGAGGTGAATTACGCGGAGTATGGCTATGTAGAAGATGGCCGCCGCTACTGGTTGGGCTTAGACATCGCCTTCTAATTGTTAGAGGTTCAGAGGATTGGCGGCAGCGCCAATCCTCTGTTTGTTTTGCGATCGGCGGTGGAATCATTTATTGCACAGGATCGCCGTGCCAAAGCTTAGAGTATCGGTTACTATTGCCAACCAATCTGAGAGCGATAGGCGAGATACGATGCTGAGGGTAGCAATTAACGGCTTTGGGCGCATTGGGCGTAACGTATTACGTGCAGTGTATGAAAGTGGTAAACGTGACCGCATTCAAGTGGTTGCGGTGAACGAGCTTGCCAAGCCAGATGCGATGGCACACCTCCTGCAGTACGATACTAGCCACGGTCGCTTTGGCAAAAAAATCAGCCATGATCAGCAGCATATCTATGTTCACCATCAAAATGGTGAGTATGACTCAATCCGCATTCTGCATCTTTCGGAAATTCCGCTCTTACCTTGGCGTGATTTAGGCGTGGATTTAGTCCTCGACTGTACAGGTGTGTATGGTTGCCAAGAGGATGGTCAGCAACATATTGATGCGGGCGCGAAGTTAGTTTTATTTTCCCATCCTGGTGCTAGCGATCTCGACAACACCATCATCTATGGCGTGAATCATGAGACGCTCACTGCTGAGCATAAAATCGTCTCTAACGGCTCTTGTACCACCAACTGCATTGTGCCCATCATCAAGGTATTGGATGACGCATTCGGCATTGATTCTGGCACCATCACCACCATCCATTCCTCGATGAACGATCAACAAGTAATTGATGCGTATCATAATGACTTACGACGCACACGAGCGGCCAGTCAATCGATCATTCCCGTTGATACTAAGTTGCATAAAGGTATTGAAAGAATATTTCCGAAATTTTCTAACAAATTTGAAGCGATTTCGGTGCGTGTACCGACAGTAAATGTGACCGCGATGGATTTAAGTGTCACAATTAAATCAAATGTGAAAGTTAATGACGTAAATCAAACCATTGTGAACGCATCTCAGTGTACATTACGTGGCATTGTTGACTATACTGAAGCGCCTTTGGTTTCCATCGATTTTAACCACGATCCGCACAGCGCGATTGTGGATGGGACACAAACGAGAGTCAGTAACGGGCAGTTAGTAAAAATGCTCGTTTGGTGTGATAACGAATGGGGCTTTGCCAACCGGATGTTAGATACCGCATTGGCAATGCAGGCCACGCAGTAGCGGTTAAGCATGCACTTCAAATCAGGTTTGAACATTGAAACCAGAAGGACGCATCCCCATATCGGTAAACAGCTAAGATTTTACCGACTCGGCAGGGTCGCCGAGTTGCAGAATTTTCATTTCTTTAAATAGTTTGAGAGGACAAATCATGTCTGTAATCAAGATGATTGACCTGGATCTTGCAGGTAAACGCGTATTTATCCGTGCTGACCTGAACGTACCAGTAAAAGACGGCAAAGTGACTTCTGATGCACGTATCCTTGCATCACTACCTACCATTAAGCACTGCTTGGAAGCGGGCGCGAAAGTAATGGTCACTTCTCACCTAGGTCGTCCAACGGAAGGTGAGTACGCTGAAGAGTTCTCTCTACTGCCTGTGGTTAACTACCTGAACGATGCTCTCGATTGCGAAGTTCGCCTAGTGAAAGATTACCTAGACGGCATTGAACTGAACGCAGGTGAACTGGTTGTTCTGGAAAACGTTCGCTTCAACAAAGGCGAAAAGAAAAACGAAGAAGCGCTGTCTAAGAAATACGCGGCACTGTGTGAC
Source organism: Vibrio cholerae (assembly GCF_008369605.1). Classification (NCBI taxonomy): domain Bacteria; kingdom Pseudomonadati; phylum Pseudomonadota; class Gammaproteobacteria; order Vibrionales; family Vibrionaceae; genus Vibrio; species Vibrio cholerae. The sequence continues at coordinate 2,468,482 of NZ_CP043554.1, read as the reverse complement.
GTATTCGTGATGGATGCGTTTGGTACTGCGCACCGTGCTCAAGCTTCTACTCACGGTGTTGGTATGTTTGCTCCTATCGCTTGTGCAGGCCCTCTACTGGCTGACGAACTTGAAGCGCTAGGCAAAGCGATGGACAAACCAGCTCGCCCAATGGTAGCTATCGTTGGTGGTTCAAAAGTATCAACTAAGCTGACTGTACTTGAGTCACTGTCAAAAATTGCTGACCAACTGGTGGTTGGCGGTGGTATTGCGAACACCTTCATCGCTGCAGCGGGTCACAACGTAGGTAAATCTCTGTATGAAGCTGACCTTGTTGAAACAGCGAAAAAACTGATGGAAGAGTGCGCGATTCCTGTGGCGACTGACGTAGCTTGTGCCAAAGCTTTCGATGAGAACGCAGAAGCCGAAATCAAACACGTTTCTGAAGTTCAAGATGACGACATGATTTTCGACTTGGGTCCAAACTCAACGGCTGAACTGGCTGAGATCCTGAAAAACGCGAAAACTATCCTGTGGAACGGCCCAGTAGGCGTATTCGAATTCAAGAACTTTGAAGCGGGTACTCGTGGTATCGCAGAAGCGATCGCACAATCAGAAGGCTTCTCTGTTGCAGGTGGCGGTGACACGCTAGCGGCGATCGACAAGTTTGGCATCAAAGCCGATGTTTCTTACATCTCTACTGGTGGCGGCGCGTTCCTTGAGTTCGTTGAAGGCAAAAAACTGCCTGCAGTAGAAATGCTGGAAGCACGCGCTAAAGCGTAATAATCGAATGAGAGCGGGGGGAAGACTCCCGCTTTCTTGTTTGCTGCAAGGCGAGCATTTGTTTGGTAGAATGCCGCGATTGGTGAGCAAACGTTTGCAAGAATTGAAACTTACCGTTTTTATTTTTTAAAACGACAGAAAATAGGATTCCATCCATGTCTAAGATCTTTGATTTTGTAAAACCTGGTGTTATCTCTGGTGATGACGTACAGAAAGTTTTTGAAGTAGCAAAACAAAATGGCTTTGCACTTCCAGCAGTAAACTGTGTAGGTACTGACTCTGTAAACGGCGTTCTAGAAGCAGCAGCAAAAGTGAAAGCGCCTGTTATCGTGCAGTTCTCTAACGGCGGCGCAGCATTCTTTGCTGGTAAAGGTCTGAAACTTGAAGGTCAACAAGCACAAATTCTGGGCGCGATCGCGGGTGCGAAATATGTTCACACTGTAGCGGAAGCTTACGGCGTTCCAGTGATTCTGCACACTGACCACGCAGCGAAAAACCTACTACCTTGGATCGACGGTCTGCTAGACGCGGGTGAAAAACACTTCGCAGAAACCGGCAAACCACTGTTCTCTTCACACATGATTGACCTGTCTGAAGAGTCTCTGGAAGAGAACATCGAGATCTCTGCAAAATACCTAGAGCGCATGGCGAAAATGAACATGACTCTGGAGATCGAACTGGGTTGTACTGGCGGTGAAGAAGACGGCGTTGATAACTCAGATATGGATTCTTCTGAGCTGTACACTTCTCCAGAAGACGTGGCATACGCTTACGAGAAACTGAACGCAATCAGCCACCGTTTCACTATCGCGGCTTCTTTCGGTAACGTACACGGCGTTTACAAGCCAGGTAACGTGGTTCTGACTCCAACTATCCTACGTGATTCTCAAAAATACGTTTCTGAGAAGTTTGGTCTGCCAGAAAACTCTCTGAACTTCGTATTCCACGGCGGTTCAGGTTCTTCTCTGGAAGAGATCCGTGAGTCAATCTCTTACGGCGTGATCAAAATGAACATCGATACTGATACTCAATGGGCAACATGGGATGGTATTCGTCAATACGAAGCGAAAAACCATGACTACCTGCAAGGTCAAATCGGTAACCCAACCGGTGAAGATGCACCGAACAAGAAGTACTACGATCCACGCGTATGGCTACGTGCTGGTCAAGCAGCCATGGTTGCTCGCCTAGAGAAAGCGTTCTCTGATCTGAACGCGATCGACGTACTGTAATTCGTATTTCGAATTCGATTGAATGAAGAAACCCGCCAAGTGCGGGTTTCTTTTTTTATGCAGTCTCAGTGGGATGGGTAGCAGAGAGATCGAATATTGTTTAACCTGTAACGGGAGCGTAGCAAATAATACGTAACCTTCTGTTTTGTCATTATTTACCAAACTTTGACTTTGCGAAGCGTTAAGTATGCGCTATTTTGCCAAAATTCTGACTTTTGGTGGTTATTTGAGTGGGATGTCTATCATTTCTCATTATTTCCGCTAATTTTTTGATTACTTGTAAGAGGAATACACTATGGCTGGTGAATCGATTGGTGTTGAAGTGCCTATCGTCGAAAGTTTTAACCAAGTGAATACTTGGTTAACCAATAATTCGGATCTTTTGATTCAGTACGGCGTGAATGTGATTTCCGCTATTCTGATCCTATTTATCGGTAACCTTGTGGTTAAAGGGGTTGCAGGTAGTGTGGCGAATGTATTGAAAAAGAAAGAGATGGATAAGGCTGTCGTAGACTTTATCCACGGTCTTGTTCGTTACACGCTGTTTATTATTGTGTTGATTGCGGCGTTGAGTCGTATTGGTGTGCAAACTGCGTCGGTTGTCGCTGTGATTGGTGCTGCGGGTCTGGCCGTTGGTTTGGCTCTACAGGGTTCGTTGTCTAATTTTGCAGCCGGTGTACTGATTGTGGCATTCCGCCCATTCAAATCCGGTGATTATGTAGAAATTGGTGGCGTCGCCGGCTCGGTTGATTCTATCCAAATTTTCCAAACTGTCCTGAAAAGCCCAGATAATAAAATGGTTGTGGTACCAAACTCGGCGGTCATTGGCGGCGCTATTACTAACTATTCACGTCACGAAACGCGTCGTGTCGACATGGTGATTGGGGTTTCTTACAAGTCTGATCTGCAGAAAACCAAACGTGTTCTGCGTGAGACGCTGGAAAAAGATCCTCGTATCCTCAAAGATCCAGATATGACAATTGGTGTGCTGACTTTGGCGGATTCATCAATCAACTTTGTGGTACGTCCATGGTGTAAAACTGCGGACTACTGGGCGGTGTACTTTGATTCAATGCAAGCGATCAAAGAAGCGCTGGATGCCAATGGTATCGAAATTCCATTCCCACAAATGGATGTGCATCTGAACAAAATCAATTAATGGTTTTGCTATATACAAAATACCAAAGCGGAGTGTTTACTCCGCTTTTTTGTCGGTAATAGCTTAATTTAACCAGTAATTGAGATATAAGTTCTTAGTCAACGCGAAGGCAATAATGAACATCATCGCGGCGACTGCCATATCAATCACTTGTCTGACTCTAGGTTTAGAGAGTGTGGTGCTCAATTTTGCTGCTCCGAGTGAAAGAGTAAAAAACCACACGAATGAGGCGAGAATGGTACCAATGGCAAATGAGATACGCTCATCACCTTGGAATTGGCCTCCGATTGACCCTAAGATCACCACGGTATCCAAATAGAGATGCGGGTTAAACACAGTGACCGCAAAGGCACCAAAAATGACCGCTTTACGTCCTGCAGCCATCGGATTTGCCGTGGATTCAGATGCTTGGGGCGGTTTGAGCGCAGCACGCAAAGAAAGAAACCCATAACCACACAGAAAAAGAATTCCAGCCAAAGTGACACCAATTAACAAGCTGGTATTTTGCGAGATGAGAGCACCACCGCCAAAAATCCCCAGCGTGATAAAAATCATATCCAGCACCCCACAAGTGGCTGCAGTGGTTAAGTGGTGATGACGTTTAATCCCTTGATTTAATACATAAGCATTTTGAGCACCAATGGGAATAATCATGGTCGCTCCTAAGCTGAATCCTTGTAGCAGAATCCACCAGTTCATTTTTTACCTCATACCGCATGATTGGAGTGTGATTTCGTTCCGATTTGAAGTTGCAACGTCAGATCGAAGGGATAGGCTGAGCAAGATAATAATTTGAGGTGGATAAGTATAATTAATGATTTTAATATCATATTAATAAGGCTAATAAATGGATAAGGAAAGCAATGCGTGGTCTGGATTATCGGTGGATTGAAGCTCTAGATAGTGTTGTGAGTAAAGGCAGTTTTGAACGAGCGGCTGAGCAGCTCTTTATCTCCCAATCTGCTGTCTCACAAAGGATTAAACAGTTAGAAAAATACTTAGCTCAGCCAGTGTTGATCCGAGAGCAGCCACCAAGGCCAACCTTGGTTGGCAAAAAGTTGCTTGGGCTCTATCGACGAGTCTGTTTAATCGAACAAGAGTTGGTTCCGGAGTTGACGAACCAAGAGCATGTTCGCCCGGTTTCTATGTCGATTGCGACCAATGCAGATAGCCTAGCCACTTGGTTGTTACCGGCGCTGGATAAGGTAATGAAAAGCCGCCAAGTGGAATTGAATCTGGTGATTTATGGTGAGTCACGTACCCTCGATAAGCTCAAAAATGGTGAAGTGGTCGGTGCAATCAGTTTGGAGCCACAACCGATCACTGGGTGTAGTGCTGAGTATTTGGGTCAGATGGAGTATCTGTGCGTTGCAAGCCCTGAGTTCTATCAAAAATACTTTGCTAAGGGGGTCACCCCGCGTTCATTAATCAAAGCGCCTGCGGTGTCTTACGATCAATATGACGAATTGCACAATAAATTCTTATGGGATTACTTTGCTGTACCACGTGATAAAGTCATCAACCACACGGTTGGCAGCTCAGAAGCTTTTGTCCGTTTAGCGCTTTCTGGCGCGGCTTACTGTTTGATCCCACGTTTGCAGATCATTTCGGAATTGGAAAGTGGTGCTCTCATCAATATGACGCCTGATTTTATGCTGTCATATCCGATTTTTTGGCATCATTGGCAGCTTGAAACGGGCGTCTTACTTGAAATTAGCGAAGCGATCACCGCTTATGCGAAAAGCGTACTACCCCAATAATTGACCGAGTCAAAGTTGTGTAATTTTTATGCGTAGAGACTGAATCTATGCACTGCTTCGCTTATGATGTGGGCAGTCGATGACATTAAGGATCGAAACGATGAAATTATTTGCACCGGTGGTTTTACTGCTCTCTGTTCTTTCAAGCCCTACCTTTGCACAGGAATGGGATTTTCCACATATTTCGACTTCAGGTTATGGTGAAGTGACTGCTGTACCTGATATGGCGGAGTTTTCCGTGAAGGTTGTTGAATCGACAATGAATGCGGAACAAGCGAAAGCGGCAGTGGATAAGGCGGTAACGGAATTCACCTCAAAATTGGTGAAATCCGGTGTCGCACAGCAGAATATCTCGAGCTCAAATCTGTACATCAACCCGCAATATCACTATCCAGCAAACGGTAAGCCAGAGTTAGTGGGCTATCAAGCTTCTCGCTCGATTACCGTAAGGGTCGAAGAGGTGAGTAAGCTGAATCAGTATCTGGATATCGCGTTAGAGTCTGGTATCAATCAAGTCAATAGCATTCAATTGAAGGTGCGTGATCAAGAGAAATACCAGCAGCAAGCGCGTATGGCGGCGATTGAAGATGCCAAGCTCAAAGCTCAGTCTCTAGCTAAGGGATTTGAGCGCCGCTTAGAAGGCGTTTGGCGGATAGACTACAACACGCCAAGTGTTGAGCCGATCATGATGCGAGCGGCGAATCTAAGCGAAAAAATGGATGTGGCAGATACCTATCAAGAGTCTTCCTTGGTGATTCGTGATCGAGTGGATGTGGTATATAAGTTGGCACCATAGCCAATGTTAAGCCAGAATAATGATGAAAAGTGGGGGCGACGAAAGTCGCCCCTATTTGCTGATTTTTATTCATATTTTATACAAAGCCGCTTTTCGAGATGGGCGGCTTTTTCTATCTTATTGTATTTATTTAAAAATGACCGTTTGTCATTTTTTCATTACAGTTAGACTAAAGTCTAATATTGCTGATTTATTGAGCTAGACTGAGTAATAAGTAAACTGCTGACCTTTTCATCAATAATGCTCATTGATTGAAAGAAAGTGACAGTTACTTTCTGTGGTGCTTAGGCATAGGGAATCAAACACACTGAGCAACTGAGAGGCAGTGTATGTTGAATCATCTTCTGGTCAGACTAACGATTGGCTGTTTGTTGGTATTAGGCATTAAGCTCAGCGCACTTTATTTTCTACCTATGGTGCTTTTGCTCAATACTCATCACAAAGAGTTTTTCGGGTGGTAATAAAAAACGGAGCCCATTGGGCTCCGTTTTTATATCGTTTTCAGCGAGGCGAGGCCGTCGCATTCGTCCGATTACAGTACGTGTACTGATGCAGTGTTCGTTGTGCCAGAAGCAACCAGTGCGCCTGAAACCATCACTACGATGTCGCCTTTCTTGCCAAGGCCAGATTGCAGCGCAATCTCTTTACCTAGGTGGTAGAAAGCGTCAGTGTTGTCAATCGCGTCAACCACAACTGGCGTTACACCTTTAGAAAGCACTAACTGAGCTGCTGTTTTCTTGTTGGTGGTGACTGCAATAATGTTAGCCGTTGGGAAGTACTTACGAACTGAACGAGCAGATTTACCCGCTTCAGTTGCTACGATGATCAGTGGCGCTGCCAGTTTCTCAGCGGTGTCTACTGCACCTTTACATACGGCTTCAGTGATACGTAGACGTGGGCTGTCTAGGCGTGACCCCAGTTCTGCTTTCAGTACAGGATCAGTACGCTCAGCGATTTGCGCCATGATCTTCACCGCTTCAACTGGGTACTTACCTTTTGCTGTTTCGCCAGAAAGCATTACAGCATCAGTACCATCCATGATCGCGTTCGCAACGTCGCCCGCTTCTGCGCGAGTTGGACGTGGGTTCTTGATCATTGAATCCAGCATTTGCGTCGCCGTGATAACCACTTTACGTGCACGGTTACATTTCTCGATCATCATCTTTTGAGCGAAGATAACTTCTTCTGCTGGGATTTCTACACCTAGGTCGCCACGTGCAACCATGATGCCGTCAGACAGCTCAAGGATCTCATCGAAGTTGTCCAAGCCTTCTTGGTTTTCGATTTTAGAGATGATTTGAATGTTTTGACCGCCGTGAGAAGCTAATACTTCACGGATTTCTTTCACGTCAGAACCTTTACGGATGAAAGAGGCAGCAACGAAATCAACGCCTTGCTCACAACCAAATTTCAGGTCGTTTTTGTCTTTTTCAGACAGCGCTGGCAGATTGACAGAAACGCCTGGCAGGTTAACACCTTTGTTTTCACCCAGAGCGCCGTTGTTCAGAACTTTACACTTCACTTCAGTGTCAGTGGTCGCCAGTACTTCCATCTCGATAAGACCGTCGTCAACCAGAATACGGTTGCCCACGTTCAGGTCTTTTGCAAAACCAGAGTAAGTGACTGCTACGCGCTCTTTGTTACCAACAACTTTCGTGTCAGTTGTGAAAGTGAACTCTTGGCCTGCGACCAGATCCACATCGTCACCGTTTTCCAGCTTGATAGTACGGATCTCTGGACCTTTAGTATCCAGTAGGATCGCCAGTTGTTTACCGGTCACTTCCATCACTTTACGGAAGTTAGTGATACGAGTGCCGTGCTCAACGTAGTCACCGTGAGAGAAGTTGAGACGCATAACATTCATGCCAGCGTTTACAAGCTCAGTCAGTTTCTCTACAGACTCAGTTTTTGGGCCAATCGTACATACGATTTTGGTCTTTTTCATGGAAGAGTTTCTCCGATAAACAAAATGATTTTGAAGTTGGTGGTGGTTTTGAAGTGTTCTCGGCAGTAGCAACTTTATTTCGTCAATTGCCAAGTCTAGCTCACGAGTTCACAGCACTCCAAAACTGAAAGTCTTTCAACAGATTTAGTCATTTTATGACTGACTGTTTGATCAAAAATTTCAGAAAAATCGCCAGTTAGCGGCAATATGGCGCGGGCTATGGGCGTTATTTTTACTCAATTCTGTAATTTTTTTTCTTTTCGAGGCCGAATTCTACCACTGAATGACAGTAATATCACTGTCTAAGAATTGTCTTAGGACAAGGTTTTAGCGTGAAATATTAATTTTTTGGATCGAAATAAATGGACTTATTTGTTTCGTTTTAACTATACTTCGTTTCGATTCGTAACTTTAATTGTGTTTTATAATGTCGAAACGAAATACACAACTGAGAAGACACACAATAGTTAAGCTGGTTAATGAACAAGGTGAGGTGAGTGTTGAGGCTCTCTCTTCTCAGTTTGAAACATCAGAAGTGACTATTCGCAAAGACTTAGCTTCTCTTGAAAAAAATGGCCAATTGCTGCGTCGCTATGGTGGTGCTATCGCATTACCGAAAGAAGTGATGCACGATGAATTGAATGAAAAAGTTTCAGTTCGAAAGATTTCTCTGGCTAAAGCTGCAGCGAAACTAATCCGTGATCATAATCGGATTGTGATTGATAGTGGCAGCACCACGGCGGCGTTAATTCAGCAACTGAATGACAAGCGAGGGCTGGTCGTGATGACCAACTCATTGCATGTCGCGAATGCACTCAATGAATTAGAAAATGAACCCACACTGCTGATGACTGGCGGTACTTGGGATACCCATTCTGAATCCTTCCAAGGCAAAGTCGCAGAATCGGTACTGCGCTCTTACGATTTTGACCAGCTGTTTATCGGTGCTGATGGCATCGATCTTGACCGGGGGACGACCACGTTCAATGAGCTGGTTGGGCTTAGCAAAGTGATGGCTGAAGTCTCGCGTGAAGTGATCGTGATGATTGAGTCAGACAAAGTGGGCCGCAAAATTCCGAACTTAGAGCTGAGCTGGGACAACATTGATGTCTTAGTCACAGATCATGAATTGAGTGACGAATTTGCCAAACAAATTGAATCTCACCAAGTGCGCGTGATCCGTGCAACCGTGAAATAAAAATCTCTTAGCGCGACTTATCAAGTCAGGGCGCGACAGTATAAAAAATATGGAGTTTAACTATGTGTGGAATTGTTGGTGCGGTTGCACAACGCGATGTTGCTGAAATTTTAGTACAAGGCCTACGCCGTCTTGAATACCGCGGCTATGACTCTGCGGGCGTAGCTGTCGTGGATAGCAATAAGCAGCTCACGCGTTTACGCCGTTTGGGTAAAGTACAAGAGTTGGCGGATGCGGTTGAAGCGGCGCAAGTCGCGGGCGGTACAGGTATCGCGCATACCCGTTGGGCAACGCATGGTGAGCCTTCTGAGATCAATGCTCACCCCCATCTTTCTGGTGACATTACGGTGGTACACAACGGCATTATCGAAAACCATGAGATGCTGCGTACTATGCTGCAAGAGCGTGGTTATGTGTTTACTTCACAAACGGATACTGAAGTCATTGCTCATTTAGTGGAGTGGGAATTGCGCAGTGCTTCGTCTTTACTAGAAGCGGTGCAAACCACCGTTAAACAGCTTACAGGAGCTTACGGTACTGTGGTGATGGATCGTAACGACCCTTCGCGCTTAGTGGTCGCTCGCTCAGGTAGCCCAATTGTGATTGGTTTTGGTATCGGTGAAAACTTCCTCGCGTCAGACCAACTCGCGCTACTTAACGTGACACGTCGCTTTATGTATCTGGAAGAGGGGGATGTGGCGGAAATGACTCGTCGTGATGTGCGCGTATTTGATGCTCTGGGGCAACCCGTACAGCGTGAGATCAGCGAATCCAATCTAGAACATGATGCTGCGGACAAAGGTCACTACCGACACTATATGCAAAAAGAGATTTTCGAGCAGCCAAAGGCGCTGATCAACACCATGGAAGGGCGTATTACCCATGACAGCGTGGTGGTGGAAAGCATTGGTGTGCACGCGGCAGAGATTTTGGCAAAAGTGGAACATGTACAGATCGTCGCCTGCGGTACCTCTTATAATGCAGGGATGACGGCACGTTACTGGTTTGAATCGTTAGCAGGTGTGAGCTGTGATGTCGAAATCGCGTCTGAATTCCGCTATCGCAAATTTGTCACGCGCCCCAATAGCCTACTGATCACTCTATCTCAGTCTGGTGAAACGGCAGATACCTTAGCCGCGCTACGTTTAGCGAAAGAGAAAGGCTATATGGCGGCGATGACGATTTGTAACGTTGCGGGTTCTTCTCTCGTGCGTGAATCGGATTTCGCCTTTATGACTCGCGCAGGTACTGAGATTGGTGTGGCTTCAACCAAAGCCTTTACCACTCAGCTAGTCACATTGTTGATGCTGGTGACTGCACTTGGTAAGCAGCAACAGCGCATTGGTCGTGAACTGGAAGCTGAGATCGTACACGCATTGCATCAACTGCCGAAGCAGATTGAAACCGCATTGTCGTTTGAAAAACAGATCGAAACGCTCGCGGAAGACTTTGCCGATAAACATCACACGCTATTCTTGGGGCGCGGCGAATACTACCCGATTGCGGTAGAAGCGTCTCTTAAACTGAAAGAGATCTCTTACATCCACGCAGAAGCCTATGCAGCGGGCGAGCTAAAGCATGGTCCATTGGCGTTGATCGATGCGGATATGCCAGTGGTTGTGGTTGCACCAAGTAATGAACTCTTAGAAAAGCTTAAATCCAATATTGAAGAAGTGCGTGCGCGCGGTGGTTTACTGTACGTATTTGCCGATGAAGTGGCGGGCTTTGAAGCGGATGAGACGATGAAAATCATTGCGATGCCGCATGTCAGCGAGATTGTGGCTCCGATTTATTACACCATCCCAATGCAACTGCTCTCTTACCATGTGGCTTTAATCAAAGGTACCGATGTTGACCAGCCTCGTAACCTTGCTAAAGCGGTAACTGTCGAGTAAATGTTTAATAAATCAAAGGGCTACCAGATGGTAGCCCTTTGTTTATCCAGCGCATTGCCATTAAGGATTGGTATTTAAGTACGCTTGTGTCGAGATCCGAGTCCAATCACGCACTTTGGTTAAGTAAGCCTGCTGAGAGTCGATGATCTCTTTAGCGAGCGGATCGCTTGCTGCCTGCTCTTGCAGAAGTTCATTGTTGGCTTGGCGTAGTGCGGCAAGTACTGCGGGTGGAAAATCACGAACTTTGATGTCTGGGTACTCACTTTTCATCGCTGCCCAGCTCGTCGCATTCGCATCGATCGCTTGGTTGTACATATCGAAAGCGGCGACGCGGAAAGCGGTTTCTAAGATCACTTGGATGTCTTTTGGTAGCGTATCCCACTTCTTCTTATTGACTAAAAATTGCGTTTCGGAGCCCGGTTCATGCCATGCGGTGTAGTAATAAGGGGCAATTTTATGAAAGCCCATGCGCAGATCAAAGGCTGGGCCAACCCATTCCAGTGCGTCGATGGTGCCGCGTTCTAGCGAGGTATAAAGCTCTCCCGGTGCTATGTTCGTGGGTTTCGCGCCAAGTTTTGCCAACACTTCACCCGCAAATCCCGGAATACGCATTTTCAGCCCTTGCAGATCGTCAACGCTGTTGATCTCTTTTTTAAACCATCCGCCCATTTGAATATCTGAGTTACCGCCCGGAAACGACAAGAGGTTATGCGGCGCATACACCTTCTCCATCAAAGGCATCCCACCACCATAATAGAACCAAGCGTATTGCTCGGTTGCGATCATGCCAAACGGCATCGAAGAGAAAAAGAGGGTATTCGGAACCTTGCCCTTCCAATAATAAGAGCTGGAGTGACCGAGATCGTATTGACCGGATTTCACCATATCAAACACACCCAGTGGGGCTTTGTGTTTGTTGGCCGAGTCGATACGGATTTGAATGCGACCATTGGACATTTCAGCAGCCAATTTCGCCATGTTTTTTGGTGCATCGCCGAGGATAGGAGTATTCGCCCCCCACGTTTCGGCCAGCGTCAGTTTATAAACGGGTGGTTCGTTGGCCTGCGCGGTTCCTAAAACCGTGCTCAGGACAAGGGCCAGTACGATGCGGCTTTTATTTAAATAGGTTGTGATTGACATAACTTCCTCATTGTTATCGTTATTGAAGCTGTAGAGTCTAAGTTGCTGAAAAAAGAGTCAATCATCAAGGGTGGCAGAAGGGGAGGAGTGTTTTAGTCTGAAATACTAACTTTGCGTGTAAATGAAGCATGATACCAATGACTAGTCAGTATCAAACTGGCAATATTAAGAGGAAAATTTGACTCGATAGCATTTTATTTTGATTCAAGAAATGTTTGATGGGTCACGCCAAGATGAAGCACCTTGGCGTGACGGGTTAGATATCGCTGAAATATTGGTGGGTGGCAAGATAGCGCAGAGCTTCAGATTGCCCCATGTAACGCGCTAAGGTTTTCGTGGGCACATTGCGAAGATCAACCACGATCAAGCCATCTAGTGCGTTATTGAACGCAGGATCCACATTAAAGCTCACCAGCTTCCCGTTTAATCCTAGATACTGGCGCAGTAGCACCGGAATTCCCTTTCCTTCATCGATCCGAGCTATTACTCGTGACAGGAGTTGCAAGTCGGCAAGTGACGTCAAAAGGCTGGCATTCCATTGTGCTTGCCCTGTAGGTAGAGGGTTGGTGGCCATCACTAACTCGGCTTGTTCACTATCGTAATAATGCAGAGTCATGGTATCGGCGAGTAAACGTCTGGCTTGTTCACTGTAATCGTTGCTGATACTCACAGGGCCAAAAAGGTGGGTATATTGTGGGTGGCGTTCGACATAAGTACCAATGCCTTTCCAAAGCAACAGCAGGGCCGCCATGCTTTTTTGATATTGGCTGTCAATCACCGAACGCCCCATTTCAATCGCATTGCCCATGTTATTGAGGAAGCGTTGATCATAATGAAATAGGGTACTGGAGTAGAGGCCGCTGATCCCCTTGTGCTCAATAAGCTTATCAACGAGCCCTAAACGGTATGCGCCCACCAGCTGATTTTTCTCTCTATCCCAAATGAATAGGTGAAGGTAATCGCGATCAAATCGATCAATATCCAGCGCACAGCCCGTTCCTTCGCCCACCTCACGGAAATTCAATTCGCGAATGCGGCCAATTTCATGCATCAACGAAGGAATGTTATCCGCTGTGGTGCAATACACATCAAATTGGTTATGGCGCAGCATATGGTCGGCGTAAGGCAACTGCGCGATATCTTCGAGTAGATCGGCTAATGGAAGGCGCTCTGCAACGGGAGGCAAGGATCGATCACTGGCGGTCTTGTTGCGCACGGGAGAAGATTGCAAAAGATAGGTATTGAGGCGCAGATAATTGACCAACTGTTGATCACAAAGATGCTGTACTTCGCTGTGTGAAATCCCCTCACCAATCGCGATACCAATTTGAGTATGCTGCTTATTGAGCAGCTCGCGCCCCAACATCAAGGTGCGCAGCATAGGGTGAATTTTTCCTGCAAGGTAAAAAGGGGTTGAGTTATGGCCATCAATATAAACTGGGACCGTATGCGCTTGATGTTTTTTAACGAGGCGGCTGACCGATTGACTCCACTCTTTGTCCTCCAAACGACCTTGCTTGCTGTCAACCAATTGGGAGACTTCCCCAGCAGGAAACATCAGTAGCAACCCACCTTGCTCAAGATGTTTATGCGCTTGGCGAAGTGCATGCAGATTCGATTTTGCGGCATCGGCGCCTTCAAACACATCTACGCCGATAAATAGTGAGGCAAGCTCGGGTACCAGCTTTAAATACTGATTAGCGAGAATTTTTACATCTGAGCGAACGCAAAGCAGCAGCTCAGCCAAAATCACCCCTTCAACGCAGCCTAAAGGATGGTTAGCGACCACGACAGTTGCCCCTTGAGCTGGAACATGTGTGAGCTTGCCGCGTACTACTTGATAATCGATACCAAGAACATCCAAGGTAAAGCGCAAAAACGCTTGAGTATCACCGCTTGCTGGACGTTGAGCATAGAATTGATTGAGACGTTTCAGTCCTGTTGCCCATTCCGCTAAGTGTTCACCTAAACCAAATGGGGTTTTTCGTGGCAGAACAAATGGAGAAGTAGAAAGCATAGCAACCTCTTATGTGATGGTTTACCAAGAGGCTAGAGGCTACATATTGCAAAATCGCGACAGTCTGATGAGCTTTTTGTTGCGCGGAATATCCTTGAACAGTCACCGCAAGGTATTTGGTGATAGGCAGTGAAAATAAGCTGAAATTTATGTGACAATTTCAGAAATAAGTCCATTTGCTCACAATTTGTACAAAAAGTGTGATGCACGAGGAATTTTAATGCTAGTTTGTTTAGGCGGGTAAAACGCAACTAATCAAAACAACATTACACCTTTGATTTGCTGATCTGGAATAGACGGGAGCTTATGCTCCCGTTGCCATTTCTAGAGCATAAAATGGTGGGTTAGAGTGCCGTCTTAAACCGTTCAGAAACGTTAAGGATAAGCTTACTTGACCCATTGTCTGACCCAAATTCGTCAGGTACAAAAAAGGTTAGTAAGCACTAGGCCTACTAACCTTCTGGAATCTGGTGGCCCCTCCCAGGTTCGAACTGGGGACCAAGCGATTATGAGCGAAGGCCAGCAGCAACCTTCCCGCGCAATCAACATAGAAACCCTGCCCCGAATAACGCCCATATCCACCAGCAAAACCACATCACCCGATTACCCGCATGATTTTACTGACGTCGCCGACGGGAATTGTTGGCCGAGATTAGTACGACGACGCCGACGAGAAAATGTAGAAAACTGTGTTGGAAAGACAGGAGCAGTACCGGAAAAGACAGGAAAAACCCCTAGGCGTATCAAGCTAAGAAATGAATTTATATTATTGAATTAGAATAACTTTTACTGGTTTGGTCCGGTAAGGGTCTTCTTCTTTCCAGTTCGACATATAAAGGAGTTTCTATGAACCAGTCCAAAAACAGCAGGAAGAATGCAGAGGCTGACACATCTAAAACCACATCAGCAGACAATCCGTTCTCTACCATTCTCAAAACAGGTGAAGCACCAAAACTAGGAGCAAAGTCTCAAGGAACGGTGCTCTACGAGATTGCCCAAAACAGCGAAGACAACCAACTCTACTTCCGAATTGCCGGACAAAGTGGCGGAGCAGGATTGCATTCAAAACAGTGGATTCTTCTCAGTAGGCTGCTAGACCTTATCGAATCGCAGGGCGACAAACCATGGAAAAGTCAGGTGTATAAATCTCTCTATTCTTCCGGCTCTGCCAACAATCAAGGTTTCTGTGCTGCAATTGCTCGGGGCCTTAATCTGGCAACAAAAGCAGAGTCATCTATTTATCTGCATATCAAATCGAAAGATTACGATGAGCAAAAAGCTGACCTATTAGCACTCGTACAGAAGTCATGATGGGGTTCTCGACGTCGTCGACGAAATGACGACGCCGACAGTGCCCATTAAATTAATCTTACGAACAGGTTGAGAGGTAGGCTTCAACTTCTCGCATCAACGCCTGTTTTACCCACAATGGAGAAATGATATCGATACTCGGTATCCAGGATTTTAGGACTGGCATCAGGGAATGTATGTCCGAGGTCTGAATGCTAATAAGCGTTGAACCATAGCCCAGTTCTTTCAGGGTTCGGATAGTCAGGTGATGTTCGGTTTCCTGATAATCGCGAATACGACCCGAATCAATCTGAGCTATGACCTCTATAACACCGTGAGCCTGCCAATGTAGCTCTTCTCTGGTCAGCTTCTCGGAGAGGATAGGTGAGGGAGTATAAATATCATCGTGCCGGATTATCTCAGCAATCTCGGCCACTCGAAACGAATGCGGCTGTGTTCTCTGCGCAGCAATCAGATACCAGTAACCCCGCTCGTTAATGAGTTGGTAAGGCTCCATCTGATGATAACGCCGATTATGAAAAGTCAGAGTTAGCGTATTTCGTTGATGAATCGCATCCGCAATCAAAACTAAGGTATCCCGAAAGCGAGCTGAATCCTCGATAGGAATATGACGGAACAGTATGGATTGTGTCTTATGATTCAGCGCCTGAGTCATGGTTTTCCTGTCCGGAAACAGCTTATCAATGCCCATGTTCGATAGGGCATGAAGAGCTTTATGAGCTTTAGGGTTACGATGATCTAATTGCTTCAGGTAGTAATAACCCTCTTCTCTTTCGATAGGCAAAAACGCCAAGCGATTGAAGTCCCGAAGTACCGTTCTCTCATGCACTCCGAATTCCTGCTCTAAGTCGATAAGGCTCAACTTCTCTCCCGCATACAACCGGGAAAGAATCTGACTCAATCGGTAGGCTAACTTCTCGCTCTTATTCATGACTCAATAATGTAGTGACTCACTGACAGGTGGTGTCAGCCCTCATTATTTCGTGGTCGCCAAGAATAAGTGACCGATTTTGTTATAGGTTTCATCGCCCAAGAAACCTAAGCCCTGCCTTTCTTCCTCAACATCATTTAACTGACTGACACAACCTGTCAGTCCTAATCATCATACTAATTAACAACCGTGCTCCTACGCTGAGCATCGTCATTATTCAAGGAAACAACACAATGAAAAAATCAATCATCCTGCTAGGTCTAACATGTCTATTCGCTACCACGTCATCATTCGCTGGCGGTACGTTCGGCGGTAATCCAGCCGACATTTCGAAAATAGAAAAATCCTGGAATGGGAAAGCAGGTAAACAAGTTTACTCTCAGTCTGGCCCTCGTATTGAGTGGTATGCCGATGCCTGTGGGACCATGAATGGCAAAGTCATGGATGCAGCCAAATGCCAGCCTAAGACCGATAAGTAATCATTTCGAAAAACAGGTTTGTTGTATTGCTCTATCTTCTGATTTGAAAGTGGGGACTCTCGGTCAGAACAGAGCAATGCAACATCAACAAGGGCGATATCAGCAGTGGTATCGCCCTTTCTCATATCAGAAGGAAATTAGCGATGTTCAGGAAAACGAGAACATTCACCAGCGATACGGAAGCGACGTTGAACAAGGATACCGGACTCAAAGCGGCCAAAATTGGGGCTGTTATTGGTGCTCGATACGGACCATACGGCGCTCTCGTCGGCGGTATTGCTGGCTTTGTTGTGGGATTCGTTGCCGATGAGGTGATGGATGACTGAGCGCCAGAAGAGCAGGGGAAACCCCTCTGCTTTTTTTGTTGTCGCCGACGTCGATTCACAATACGTCGACGACGCTAATTTATTGCTTTATAGAATAATTTGAGTTCGTACAATACGCCTTACGTTAATGAATCAGAGTGAGTTGTACTGGTGACAGAGTTTTTTAAAATACCGGAGGACGATCCGGACTTGGAAGCGTTTGAACGCTTGATTGCTGATTTTCACCCTTGGTACAGACGTTTCAAGAGAAAGTCAGAAAACAGACCAAGTTATAAGCACAAAAATTTCTCACAGAAAGCATTCGAATATGGACCATATCCAGGTAGTGATGATCCCTATTGTACTTTTGCCTTTACCTTTTTTAACAATGACCATGTGAATAATTACTTGTGGGATTGTCAGCTCTTTTTTGAAAAACCTTATGGGAGAAAGAAGGAGCAAGGAGTTGAAAAGGTTAAAAATGCTTTTGAGCAATTAGTTCAAGATAAGGAGTCTAAGCTAATCAAAGACTTGTCTGAATTGGCTGGAAGGTGCTGTTATGTTTGGTTCGGCATGGTGGGGCAGTTTATCCTTGAAGGTAAAAGACATATCGATGCCGATTTGCAGCAATGGATAATTAATGAGTGCCAGCTGATTGGAGAGCAATTATGGGAGCTATCCAAATCCGATGAGCTAGAACATGGAGAACTGAGCACCTTGGATACGCATGGACGATATGGTGTTTTGGCCAAAGTGCTCTTACAAGATTATATGAATTCAAGAGAGTCTCATCTTCTGGGCTACTTAAAGTACTGGGTAAGAGTGAGGTTGAAGCAGAAAAAAACTAGAGAGTTTGCGATTAAGTCAAGATCTTATGTGACGAAAGAGTTTGCGTTGACGCTTCCAAGGTATATCGATGTTGTTCTTGCCCACTCTTTGGTCAATAAGTTGAGTATGCGCGCAGAAACGCCGCCGTCGCCGACAGACTTTATTTACAAAGAGATTAGTAAAAATAAATTCGCAAAATCTAAAGATCTTCGTTCACAGTATCGGTGGTTATTCATAAAAGCATGGCTTTACGCTTACCTTAATCGATATGACCTAACTCTATCCCAAGCTGCTGATGATATCGCAAGAGATGATGATTTTTTCTATATGTCTGATATGCAGCAATTAGGTGAGCAAGATAGTGAATTGACGGATGAGGAAATCGTAAATGCTCGTTTTCTTGATCTAAAAAACAACTTCTCAGCTTGGAACAATAATAAACAAGAAAAAGGCTATATTCACAGTCAAATCCTAGCTAGCAGTAAAGACCAAGCTTAGCAATAACCTCGTTCAATCCACTCAAGGAGAAGCAGCAATGCTTCTCCTTTTTTTGTCTCAACAAAACCGAGCGCGTATGACAGCCAGTGAAAACCAAGTTCTATAAAGTACAGACATAGCAACGAGGTATCGAATTGGAAGCGAAGGTGAAAGACAAACCTGAGCGCGTATGACAGCTATCAAACTCGGCTTCTTGTTTAATACAAAACACGCCCTGAGCAGTGGCTCAGCGGGGATAAATATAAGTCTTTAAACCATCGGAATTCAATCAAAAAATTTCCGTAAATGCTCTTTAACAATCTGGAAAGTAACGCTCTACGATTTTTGAATGTTGATTTAGCAACTTAATGGGTAGCTGCATGGCTGCCTATTGCGATGTTGAATTAAATCGCATCAATTTCGATTGATAACTAAGGAGAAATAAGATGAGTCTATTTGAAAATCTAGCAAAGCAAGCGGAAAAAGTAGCGAACTTTAAAGCGGATATTCCGAGCAACGCATTGGCAAACATGATGCCGTCAGATGGTGTTCCCTTTATGGCGAAGTTTGACGTACAGAAAATGCTAACGATTGAGCGATACAACGACGATACGGGATACAAATCTACATATTATGTAGATGCAGATGTTGTGCAGTCTTTACCAAAAAAAGAAGTCTCTCAAAAAGTACTTCATGTTCTGCAAACGACTAAAGACGATATTCGCTTTGTCCTATTGAGTAAAAATCCTTCTAATTCCTGGAACCGTAGTAAGTTAGATGCGGTGAAGGTGAGTGATAAAGGAAAAGTCATCTCAGTAAAACGTAACAAAGAAGCTGGGGTATATAGTTATTCGCTAGAACATGATATCGCCCCGTTCGATGTTGATATATCTCTTGTCGCAAAAGCTTTTGATGAAACATTTGGTGGTGACTTCTACATCGGTTCTTTGGATCATCCAGTAGCTCAAGCTTTAGTGGAAAATAAAGGCGAATTCGTTGACGTCGACGGCGAGACTGAACACAAGCCAGTGAGTAATGACGCCGACGCTGAAAGAGTGAGAGATCCTTCCGAAGATGGAATTTTCTCGGACTCCCCAGAGCAGTTAAAAGAATTGGAGAAAATCAAAATTGAAAATGAGATTGACCTTGATGATTTGGAGTTCGACGATATTGCACCATGAATTGCAATAGCACGTTATGATCTTGGACCACATACCTATGCGCTGAATAAACAGTTACTTGCTCACTCTGCGCAAGGTTACCT
This sequence comes from Vibrio cholerae, assembly GCF_008369605.1. Lineage (NCBI taxonomy): Bacteria > Pseudomonadati > Pseudomonadota > Gammaproteobacteria > Vibrionales > Vibrionaceae > Vibrio > Vibrio cholerae. The sequence continues at coordinate 2,448,983 of NZ_CP043554.1, read as the reverse complement.
GCCAGACCATATCGCTCAAGAGGTTAAATCTGTTTCGAGCTTGCCACCTTTGGATGTTCAACGTCGCATTACGCGGCATATAGAGCATCTAAAGAGTAGAGAAGCGATTAGAGTAAATCATACTGCAATGCTTAAGCGAATTGGTTCGTACTCACAGAAAAAGTCGGGTACAAGCCAATTCGTAGCTAAGCAATATCAAGGCATTGTTAAAGCACTAAACACAGATTCTACCGGACATTGGTATCGTCCGACCGTCTCGGCTTTTCATACTAAAACAGGTCGTGATCATGCTCTTGGTTCTTCTCTGAACCAAGTTCCTAAGCAGTACTGGAAGTCTGTACTAAGCCCACCTAAAGGCAGTGTTTATGCCCTTTTAGATTACCAGCAACAAGAGCCCATGATTGCTGCTTATTTTGCGCAATGTCAGGTGCTCATGAATTGGTACCAAAAGGGGGATATATACAAGAATCTCGTTCAGTTAGTTGGCGGCCAATTTAGCCGTGACCAGTGTAAGCAACTTCTCATTGGTCGATTGTATGGAATCGGTTATCGGACACTCGCTGAAAAACTGGGTATTACCTTGAGTCGAGTCAGATCTCTGTCTAATGAGCTATCTCGCCTTATTTACCCAATTGACCGCTATCTCGCTAAATCTGCCGATGTTATTCGGCAACAAGGTTTCGCTCGTTCCTTAGATTGGAAATACACCATTTCGGATTTGGACGGGCAACTCTCGCTAGCTAATTGGAAGATTCAAGCAACTGGTGCCGACATTATGCGCCGAGCCTGCCTACGTCTTGATGATGCCAATATCCCACTTCTACTCACTAACCACGATTCGTTCTTGGTGAGGCTAGAACAAGCACAATTTCAAAACCAATTAGATGCGGCAACTCAGGCTCTCACCGACGCCGCCGCCGATGTTCTAAACGGTTTCCGTTTAAAAGTGGCAGTCGAAATGACGCTGCCATCCCAAGAAAAATAGTATTAAAGGAGATTTTTACAATGACAGAGAAAACAGCATTCGCAGAATTTTTAGAGCAGTTTACCCCTAGCGTAGTTAAGCAGGATGAGTCACGCTCACCATATTTGGTTGAGCATACTGGCGAGTCTAAGCAAGCTATCCCATTGGCGTCTGATAAGGGAGAGCAGATGCTTCGTAAGTTTGCTAAGCGAGTAGAGTTGAGATTAGTTGGAAAAATGGTTAAAGATGCATTAGATGAGGTAAAGGCTGTTGCTTGGGAACATGAACAACCGTTGATTAAGCCTCAGATACGCTATGGTATGACATCTAACTCAGAGACTATAACAATCGACCTATCCAATGGTCAGATTGTACAGCTTAGCGCTCAAGGTGTTGAAGTATTGGATACCATGCCAGCTTGTAATGAAGACCTCTACTTTCAGCGACCGAGCTTTCAGCTACCAATGGTTACGCCTAAGCTGCCATGTGATGACACCAAATCCGCCTTGGCCAAGTTGAGAAAGTTCATTAATACCGACACGAATACCTTCTTCTTGTTGGTCGCTTACATGACTTACTTAATGGCTCACCCTAAAGCGAAAGGCGTCCCTTACCCTATTTTGATGATTCAGGGTGAAAAAGGGGCGGGAAAAAGCTTCTTTTGTAATAACGTGCTTCGTGGTTTGTTAGATCCTAGTGCTATTTCTGCGATGGCCTTTCCTAAGCAAAGTGACTTTGTCTTGACCATTAATGGTATGTCGCTAGTTGTTATTGATAACCTTAGAAGCTTAACCAAGCGACAAAGTGATTTGCTTTGTACCGTTGCTACCAAGGGAACAATGACGAAGCGAACACTCTACAAAACAGCTGAAGTGACGATGCTAGAGCTACATAGCCCGCTGGTGCTAAATGGTATTCATGATTTTGTTAAAGAGTCTGACCTAGCTTCTCGTTGCCTCCGAGTCAACTTGGAGCCGATGAAAAAAGGCAATCGACGTCCTGAACAAGAACTGAAAGCTGAGCTAGAAGCATCGATGCCAGAGATATTCGGTGCCTTACTGACTCTCGCTTCCAAAGCGTTGGCTGTATTGCCTGATGTTGAGGTGATGCACGAAGCACGCATGATGGACTATGCCAAATGGATAGGAGCGCTAGAAAAAATCTGGAAACTTCCAGAGGGCAAGTTACAAAAAGTGTACGAGAAGAACGTTGAGTCATTAATGGCGTCGGGTATGGCAGATGATAGCCTAACTATTGCTTTTACAGCCTTGCTGAAAAAAGGCAATGGGAAGCCATGGAAAGGCAAACCTTCTGAGCTTCTGCGTAAGCTTCAAGAGTTTGAAGAAAATATGTATCTACCTAAAGGCGCAGCCGCACTATCAGCAAAGATTAAGGGGCAAGAATCAAGCTTGAATGCTAACGGCATTTACTTCGAGTTTGGTCGAGAAGCAGAGCGTTACATTATGGTTTCAGATAAACCTTTGATTTAATCAACACATCCGGCATTGGTGGCTTTGGTCATCGGTGTCGGATTTTTTTGTTTTAGTGCCGCCGTCGACGGTTGGTGATAGACGTCGACGACGACAATCGATAACTATCTTTGGATATGTGAGTTAGGTTTCTATCTCATTGAGTTTAGATCACGGTCTACACATGTTCCTTACAGTAGGCTATAGTGCGCTCGGCGTTGGTTCTAGTGTGACCTTCTTTGAATAGCTGATAGATGTTATGAAGCTTATTTGAAATTATGTGTAAACTTAGATAAACGTTCACGTGTTTTTGTTGGTGTTATGTTTGGGGTCAATCACGATGAGAATCAAAGATGCAGCACGGCTGTTTAGTAGCGGCTATTTGAAAGCTCTTGCGCAGGGAGATCGTGAATTTTTATACAACGTATATACGGGCCTAGAGCTGGAACAATCGTCAATTAAAACAGTTAGAGATCTATATGAGTCTGTTTATCAACAATTGAGTCGCTCATATAGGTATGAGTATTTTTATAAAAATACGATAGTTAATAAGCAGCTCTTGGGTAGGCATTCACCTCGTACAACAGTAATGCTTTCAGAGTTCAGAGTTGGACGAAATATAGCAGATTGCGTAATGCTAAATGGCGTATCAACTTGTTATGAGATAAAAACAGAATACGATTCGCTAGATAGATTAAGTGAACAGTTAAACTCTTACTCCAGTCTCTTTGATAAAGTTTATGTAGTCTGTGATGAGAAACACTTAGCGAAAGTTTTAGATGTTACTCCGATAGAAGTGGGTGTCATTCTACTCACTCACAAAAGTACGCTCTCAACTAAGAGAAAAGCCACTGACCTTTCTCAGCAAAGTGTCGATAAAGACTTACTTATAAAATCTCTTCGCATGGAAGAGTACAAGCGTCTAGTTGAATTGATTCAAGGAGATGTCCCAAAGGTAAGCAACATTAAGATGTTTTCAGAATGTTCTAAGATCATTTCGGAAACTCCTTCACCAATATTGAGAAAGAGTTTTAGAACTGTTTTAAAACATTTTCGACGAAATGATGCTGGCTTTCTCAATTTACTACCGAACTCCTTGAAAAACGCTGGGGTTAGCTATAGCTTATCCAACAAGATGCAGATTAAGCTCGTTGATGCGCTTGATGACAACTTGTGTAAGGATATTGAATGTACTACCCAGTTCTCAGGGGAAAACAGTTTGAGCTTATAGCTCTTAGAGAGTTAGCTACGGTGCTGAGTAACACAGAGTTCTGTCCGATTATTGAACCTGTGCGACAAAAGATGGACTCTTTAGGTAGAACGATTTCTCACCTTAACAAAGAAAATCTTGAACCAATAGTTGTAGTTAATCCGTACCTTGGTGACTTTTCAGACGCCAGTGGAAAAATTAGTATCGAAGAATCCTTAAGATCCACTATTGAGGGTTTGAGATTTACACCGTGCTTTTCTACTAAAGGGCTATCTAGTTCTGAACTTTCATCTTTAATATCTAGTACATCTACACCTTTTGCTGTGTTTGTCGAAGAAGGGTTAAATAAAGATATTGTCTCCCTTCTATCTGACGCATCTTTAGTCATTTCAAACAAGTATCATCGAGCCGCTTTTAAGTCCCTGCCACAGGTTGTTGTTGTTGAAGATAATTTTTCGCGAGCGACTAAAAATTCTGACTATCCTGATAAGTCATACTTTTCAGATCGACATACAGATTATAAAGAAGGTGAGAATGTAGTAGGTTTTGGCGACTACACCATTACAGGTAATGACTTTTTAGAGTCGGGTGGTCCAGCATATGTTGTTGCTATTCATTTGTCTTATATAGATCCAGATGAGTTTAATGCCATGTATGTCAGACACTTTAAGTCTTACGATGACAAATCTCCGACAAGGCCAGGTGATAAATTTGGTGATGCACTAGATAAATTAATTAATTTTACAAATGACAACCCTGATTTATTTAATGATACTATTGGGTTAGATGGATTTAGACGGCTTAAATCAGAAGACCATTTCCCAGGGTTAGGGCAAATTAAAAAACTATCAATTCAGCATCATATTGAAACGCTATCAAAATATAGAGAATAGTTATGTCATCTTGCTGTATTAATTGCTTTCATGATAATGAGTTAAAAAAATTCATTATCAGTAAGAATAAGCTAGGACGTTGCTCTTATTGTAACTCTAGAGATACTTCAATATGTGATTCCAACTTATTAGCGGAAAAGTTTGAGTTCTTGTTTATGGTTCTAGAAGAAGACTCAAATGGACAAGAAGCTAGTGAGGCAATAGATAGCCTGTTTTCACTCTTTAATGATCAGATTAGATGTAAGGAAACCCTTTTAGACGATATTCTTTCTGCAAATATCTCTGGAAAGAGGTTTTCAGTGAGAATATCTACTGATCACTATAAAGTTGGATGGGATCAATTGTGCAATGAGTTAAAGCATACGAATAGATTTTTTCTTAAGAATGAAATTTACGATAGTATTTTTAATCAAAAATTAGATGGAAGTTTGTCTAGGCTATTTACAATATTAGAACAGTTAGAACAAAAGGTGATACCTGAAGATGTTCTATATAGAGCTAGAATAAGCGATGAAAAACTAACGTCCAAAAATATGGGGGCTCCTAAACCACAATTAGCATCATCAGGAAGAGCTAATCCAAAAGGTATATCTTACTTATACCTTGCAGATAATATTGATACGTGCATTTCAGAGGTTCGACCATATAAAGGTGGGGATATTTATGTTTCTTCATTTAATCTTAAAAGTGAAATGACGTTAATAGACTTAACAGAACCAAGGCGAAAGTTTTCAATTGTACCGTTTTCAGATAGCGAGTATGATGAGGTCTTAGCTATTATAGAACTATTAGAGTCATTTTCATCTCAACTTTCTATTCCTATAAAACCTCACCTATCTGAATTAGATTATATTCCAACGCAGTTTCTTTGTGAGTATTTTAAATCTCTAGGTACTTATGATGGGATTATATTTAATAGCTCTTTTGGTAAAGGTAAGAATTACGTATTCTTTGATAGAGATAAGTTCAATATATCAGAACCGACAGTATATCAACTAGAAGATATAAAGTTCAGCTATTCTTAACTGTCTTTCCAACACAGTTTTCTACATTTTCTCGTCGGCGTCGTCGTACTAATCTCGGCCAACAATTCCCGTCGGCGACGTCAGTAAAATCATGCGGGTAATCGGGTGATGTGGTTTTGCTGGTGGATATGGGCGTTATTCGGGGCAGGGTTTCTATGTTGATTGCGCGGGAAGGTTGCTGCTGGCCTTCGCTCATAATCGCTTGGTCATGTGTTCAAGTCACATAGGGGCCACCAAATCCCGATAAGGCGTATGAAGAAATTCATGCGCCTTTATCTTTTCTAGTCCGGTCTATATCCGGTCCGCGATTACTTCCGGTAAGCTCTGGTCCTTCAGGTCAGCCGAAAGACTCCACGTAGTCACCACAGAGTCACATTATCTGTCTCAGAGTGATATCCACCATCAGAACCTTCTCTCGTCTGTACAGCACGAATCAGAGCAGATACATACCACTCAACACCAGAACCTAACCCCAGAAAAAATTCGCGCTGGAACCAACAAAAATATAACCAACATTCCGTTCCATTAGGTCCAGTTATTAATATAAATATAATTTAGATACCTGAATGGGGTTCTAGCTGAGATTACGCAGGAGACTCAGCACCGAAGATTAGGACAAGATGAATGTTGAATCATGATGACCGATTACCCTCAGTGGTAATCGGTCTGTCTTTCTCTAATGTCATTTCGGCCGATAATCATCGACACTCAACCACAGCACCAGAAACAGCAGCTAATCACTGGGCTGGTATTCATACTGGAACCAGAAAAATTAACAGCACACTGGGTTACAGCGCGGATCTGGTATGAGTTAGGGCTAAGAGTTGGGTTAGTCGAATAGGATGTGAATCTAGCTGGTTACTGTCGGGACTGTCACGGCTGTCAGAACCGTCGGCACTGTCATGACCGTCGCAACTGTCAGGACTACAGGGAAAATACATCTACTGCCGCCGCCGTCGGCAAACTGGACGGAAAACCTAAATAGGAAATTGACATTAGGGTTCGTGTCCAGCTCGGTATCTAGCCAAAATCACAGCTAAAGACCGGATAGAGACCGGACCGACGACGCCGTCGCGATAATTACAGAAACTACATCATGCAGGAAGTTAGGCAGGATAAGCCTTAGAAGAAGATTACAGGGCCAGTCTGGTGTGACCGACCCAGCGATCTAGGATTTTAGATTGGGGAGGTGTGAGGGTTACAGTTCTCCTATCTTTAGCTCCTCTGGCTTCACTATTATCAACTCATCAGCATCTAAACCTGGCTGAATAAATAGCTGGGGGGTATTTTCTTCATTTATACCTTCCATCATGACAAGGGCCTTAGCCTGATTAAATGCCTTGTTTAAAGAAAGGCCAAATCCTATTGCAGAATAAAATTGCGAGGCGAAAACTCTAGCAGCTTCATCACCTATACTATTATTCATACCGATGGCTGCCTCAACGTGCTGAACAACGGCTTCAGCTTGATTAAATGAAAAACATGTGTTGAAAAATACCAGTCGCAAATCAGAGCTCGAAGCCATCATCGTTTGTACGATAGCTTCTTTACTAACAAATTTTGCATTGCCCAGAGAGTCTTGAAATACAATTTCGTCCGTATCAGAACCGTGACCACTAAAGTGAACGATTGTAGGTTTTAGCTCATTGATCGCTTGAAGAACATCCATCGGCTGGACTGCCCAACGAGTCTCGAATACAACTGAGTCTCGATGTTTAGCTTTTCTAAACATTTCCGTAATTGCTCTGGCTTCTTCATCCAATCTAAGCTGCCCAGCATCTTTAGGATTTGCAGCTAAGAATAAGACAACCACCTTTTCAGGAAGCTGTTTCAATCTCTCCAAATCTGACCTTATTTCTCTATGGGTGTTCTCATGACGGGTTAGTGTGCTACCTATACGTTTCAAGCTCGCTTCTTGTTGCTTTCGGATGCGCTCAGACTCTTGAGTCTGTTTCTTAAGAACCTTCTCTTCTTCTTTAGAAACTTTGCTTTGTTCATTTATTAGCTCTTTATTTTTAGCTGACAACTTAGTCTCCAGAGTTGCAATTTTCTTTTCAGTATTCGCTAAATCTTTCTGTAGCCTTTCTATTTCCCGTAATTTGGTTTTTATCGTGCTTTCAGATTTGGTTCTACCTATGGCTTGTTGAGCTGAATTAATTTTTATACTGATGTCTGCTATTTTCTTCTGCTCTTTGGATTTATCTTGTTGTAAGCGAGCAATCTCATTTTGTTTGCGTACCACATTTCTTCTATATGTATCTAACATTACCTTTCCTCTCGATAGCTTCCATGCCCCATCAAACCGAATAGTCGCTAAGGACAGACATATATTAAATCCATGATACTGATAATTATGGAGTTTAATATGATCAAGGTTGCATCTTTAGAAACACTATCAACCCTACCAATCACCACAACCCTACAAGAACAAGTCAAATTCATCCTCATCGAACCATTTCACGATGAAGCAGAAACCCAACAGACATGGGATGAGCTGCAATGTGAGCTCTGGTTCCTCACATCAATTTCCGAGCTCTCTGCCGTCGTCGTCGACGATATTGAAATGCTAAAACGAGCATTGACCTATACCGAATTCGAAGACGATCTAGACTACGGTGCTGTACTTACCCTGAGCATTGTCGAGGACTCTGGTAAGGGTATCTACATGCTGATGCCTAAGACACTGCTCACCGAATTACGCCAATACTTCTCCATCGAGAATGACTAAGGAGGCAGTGATGCAATCCCGAAAATTCAAATTCAATAAGCGCCAACTCGACTCACTACCACCGATGCCGCCGTCGAGCAAAAGTAAGGAAACGGAATATACAGACGAGTTATGTTCTGGTCTCAAGATGATCGTCAACCGCCAAGGCAGGAAGCGTTTCTTGTTCAGGTACACACTCCACGGAACCAAGAAATCTATCCAGCTAGGCGAATATCCAGCATTAGATATCAACACTGCTCGTCAGATAGCGAATGACCATAAACGGGAAATTGCTCTAGGTAATGACCCCAAGGCTATTCGAGACGAAAAGCGCAACGTTCTTACGTTCCAAGAGTTCTCAGAGCTGCATTACTTGCCGTATGCAATGATGAACAAGCTCACCGCCAAAAGTGATGCGGGTAGTCTAAAGCTCCATTTCTATCCGAAGTGGGGTAAGAAACCTCTCACTGATATCGGTCAGCAGGACATTCAGAAATTGTTGGACGGATTACTAGAAGGTAGGAAACCTGCAACGGTGAACCGTCTACGTTCGCTAGTGCTTCGTATGTTTAGACTCGCAATGGAATGGGGTTATGTCGACTCTAATCCCGGTCAATACATCAGGAAGTTGAAGGAAAACAATGTAAGACAGCGATTCCTGTCACGGGCCGAGGTTTCATCCTTCATCAAGGCATGTAATGAAGAGCCGAATCGCACCCAATCTAATGCGTTGAAATTCGCTCTGCTTACTGGGATGCGAATCGGGGAAATTACCAGTTCGAAATGGGAGTGTCTTACCGTCGACGACGACGGCAATTGGAGCCTATTTCTACCACACACTAAGTCGGGACTGTCGAGAACGGTCCTGCTCAACCATTTAGCTAAGGAAGTCATCCATGATCAACGACGATTTCAACAACCGAAGAACCCCTATATCTTTGCCGGAGATGCACCCGGTAGACCTATCGCTCATCCGAAGAAGGCTTTTGCTCGAATCAAGAAAGCTGCCGGGATTACAGACAACTTCCGAATTCATGATTTGAGGCACAGCTTTGCTTCAATTTTAATCAATAGTGGTAATGCCACGCTCTATGATGTTCAGCATTTGTTGGGACATCAGTCGCCACAGACCAGTACAAGATATGCTCACTTAGCTTCGAGTAGGTTGAGGGAGGTTAGTGCTAATGTGGCTGAGTTGGTGGATAACGTGAGTAATTTATAGCAAGAAGTATAGGGTAACCTGTTGAATCGGTTGCCCTATGTAATCTTTGTTTCACTTAATCAGGTGTCAGCGTGTAAATCTGACGCGGGTCAAATAATAAGCAAAAATATGAAACCTTGTATTGAAAATAAGATTTACTGTGAAAATATACAGTGAAATCACATTAAACTGGAACTATCCATATGGCAAAGAAAAGATGGGCGCATGCGACTATCAGTGATCAATACATTCTTCAAGAGGGGGAAAAACGGAAGAGACTCTTTTTTATTTGGGAGGTGTTGAAATTGCGGCGCATTCATGAAGAAAATAAACATAAAAGAAATCCAGATACACATACTGAGTTCGATTATGAGGGTCTCACCTTTTGGAGTACTCAGAAGGGTGATCACAACAAGAAGCCTTTGACTCCTGATATTCGTGGATACTTTAGGTATAAATCTGGAGATGCTCCTGCCGATTCAAATCAGGGGGGGGATGGAGAGAGCATTACTCATCAGTTGGCGATTTTGGCTTTATCTCAATTGGATAAAATACCATTTTTAATAAATGACCGTGAGTTGATTCTTGACTTCATGGACTTCGATTTAGATGGTGAAGACACCAGGATTCAGATTGGTGGAGGGAAATATTTTTATCCCGACCTTATTGGCTACTTAGTTCCTGGATCAACTAACTATAAGAAATGGGGAGGTAAAGTCTTAATTGAGGTTAAGGTATCCCACGGATGTGAACCTGCCAAAGTTAATATACTCAAAGAGCACAACTTCGCCATCCTAGAAGTATATATAACCCCAAATTTTCGCTTTCCTCCAGAAGTCAAAGGATATGACTTTGATGCTGAAGATATGGAGATATATTTCAATAGATTAGTTGATAGGTTTAGCCAAGAGACGTTTGCTACTTTACTAAGTGATCCTATGGTTACAGATTACGCTGATAATTGTATGAAAAACATCATCATGGATAAGCAGTCTGTAGAGGAGCGATTAAAAAGTGTTAGCGGTGATCTTGAGCAAACTAAAAGGCAGCTAACAATAGTGAAGAACGAACTACAAGCTTTTAATAATCAACAAGAACAGAAAGTCATAGCTTTAAATCATGCTCTAATGGTAGAGAAAGAAAAAACAATATCTGCGCTGAACGATGTTGATAAATACAAAACACGACTAAAAAATGTTTTGCTTTCAAGCTTATTTTTGGGCACCGCAATTAGCGGATTACTTTTGATGCCAGTGCTTCTTAGGGAGGAGGCGATAACATTAGTAAACTGGTATTTTCATCTAGTAAGTTAATTTTATTCTTTCCTCAATCTAACTCCACCCAACAACCCCAATCTAAAATCCTAGATCGCTGGGTCGGTCACACCAGACTGGCCCTGTAATCTTCTTCTAAGGCTTATCCTGCCTAACTTCCTGCATGATGTAGTTTCTGTAATTATCGCGACGGCGTCGTCGGTCCGGTCTCTATCCGGTCTTTAGCTGTGATTTTGGCTAGATACCGAGCTGGACACGAACCCTAATGTCAATTTCCTATTTAGGTTTTCCGTCCAGTTTGCCGACGGCGGCGGCAGTAGATGTATTTTCCCTGTAGTCCTGACAGTTGCGACGGTCATGACAGTGCCGACGGTTCTGACAGCCGTGACAGTCCCGACAGTAACCAGCTAGATTCACATCCTATTCGACTAACCCAACTCTTAGCCCTAACTCATACCAGATCCGCGCTGTAACCCAGTGTGCTGTTAATTTTTCTGGTTCCAGTATGAATACCAGCCCAGTGATTAGCTGCTGTTTCTGGTGCTGTGGTTGAGTGTCGATGATTATCGGCCGAAATGACATTAGAGAAAGACAGACCGATTACCACTGAGGGTAATCGGTCATCATGATTCAACATTCATCTTGTCCTAATCTTCGGTGCTGAGTCTCCTGCGTAATCTCAGCTAGAACCCCATTCAGGTATCTAAATTATATTTATATTAATAACTGGACCTAATGGAACGGAATGTTGGTTATATTTTTGTTGGTTCCAGCGCGAATTTTTTCTGGGGTTAGGTTCTGGTGTTGAGTGGTATGTATCTGCTCTGATTCGTGCTGTACAGACGAGAGAAGGTTCTGATGGTGGATATCACTCTGAGACAGATAATGTGACTCTGTGGTGACTACGTGGAGTCTTTCGGCTGACCTGAAGGACCAGAGCTTACCGGAAGTAATCGCGGACCGGATATAGACCGGACTAGAAAAGATAAAGGCGCATGAATTTCTTCATACGCCTTATCGGGATTTGGTGGCCCCTATGTGACTTGAACACATGACCAAGCGATTATGAGTCGCCTGCTCTAACCACTGAGCTAAGGGGCCAAATTAGGTGTCAGATTATATTGGAAGGGGTTAGGTGTGTCTAGCCAAAGCGGGTTGAATAGTGCTTACAATTTATTCACTTAGCTTGTATAAAAAAGAAAAGGTGAGCTCAGCTCACCTTTTTCAGTTCATAACCAACTTGAATTATTCATCCAAGAAGCTGCGCAGAACTTCTGAGCGGCTTGGATGACGCAGTTTACGCAGTGCTTTTGCTTCAATCTGACGAATACGTTCACGAGTTACATCAAACTGCTTGCCCACTTCTTCCAGAGTATGGTCGGTATTCATATCGATACCGAAACGCATACGTAGCACTTTCGCTTCACGAGGTGTTAGGCCTGCTAATACATCGCGAGTGGCAGCTTTAAGGCTGGTTGCGGTCGCAGAATCTAGTGGCAGCTCGAGGGTGGTATCCTCGATAAAATCGCCCAGATGCGAATCTTCATCATCACCAATCGGTGTTTCCATGGAGATGGGTTCTTTGGCAATTTTCAGCACTTTGCGGATTTTGTCTTCTGGCATTTGCATGCGTTCTGCCAATTCTTCAGGCAGTGGCTCACGACCCATCTCTTGCAGCATTTGGCGCGAAATTCGATTCAGTTTATTGATCGTCTCGATCATGTGTACTGGAATACGAATCGTACGTGCTTGGTCAGCAATAGAACGAGTGATTGCCTGACGGATCCACCAAGTCGCATAAGTTGAGAATTTATAACCACGACGGTATTCAAATTTATCGACGGCTTTCATCAAACCGATGTTACCTTCTTGGATCAGATCCAAGAATTGCAGACCACGGTTGGTGTATTTCTTAGCAATCGAAATTACCAGACGTAAGTTTGCTTCAACCATCTCTTTCTTCGCACGGCGAGCTTTCGCCTCACCGATTGACATACGACGGCTGATGTCTTTGATGCGTTCAACAGACAGTGATGTCTCTTGCTCGATCATTTGTAGTTTCTGAATTGAACGGCGGATCTCTTCTTCTTGCTCACGGACTTTCGCTACGTAAGGCTTGTCAGAAGCAAGGACTTTATCCAGCCACTCTTCATTCGATTCATTGCCTGTAAATAGGGCGATGAACGATTTCTTCGGCATCTTCGCGACTTCAACTACCGCTTTCATCACCAAACGTTCTTGGGTGCGAACACGATCCATTGAAGTGCGCAGAGTTTCAACCAAGTGGTCGAATTGCTTTGGTGTTAGGCGGAATTCACGGAAGATATCCAGCACTAAGTCTGACGCTTCAGAAGCTTGATGACTGTCACGACCAAATTCATTAACCGCTAATTGCAGGTTTTGGAACTTACCGCGCAGTTCATTGAATTTCTCACGAGCCAGTTCAGGGTCGATACCGACTTCTTCTTCGCTGTCGCTGCTTTCACCGTCGCCATCTTCGTCTTCATCTTCGTCTTCATCTTCGACGACAGCATCATCTTCATCCGCGAGATCCGCTTCAGAAAGCTCAGAACCGATGTGAGTCGCGGTTGGCGCTTCGGTTTCCATGTCGTTAGGGTCAACGAAACCTGAAATCAGGTCAGTGAGACGTAGCTCTTCGGCCTGAACACGATCAAACTGCTCAAGAATATAAGGGATGGTTCCAGGATACTCAGCAATCGCACTTTGAACTTGGTTAATACCATCTTCAATGCGCTTGGCAATATCGATTTCACCTTCACGTGTCAAAAGCTCAACCGTACCCATTTCACGCATATACATACGTACTGGATCGGTGGTGCGGCCAATCTCACTCTCTACGCTAGAAAGTGCCGCGGCGGCTGCTTCAGCAGCATCTTCGTCAGTGATGGTAGTATCATCGCTGAGGGCAAGATCATCGGCATCAGGTGCGGTTTCCACCACCTTAATGCCCATGTCATTAATCATCTGAATAATATCTTCCACCTGCTCTGAATCAACGATTTCAGCAGGCAAGTGGTCATTTACTTCGGCGTAGGTCAGATAGCCCTGTTCCTTGCCGCGAAGGACAAGTTGTTTAAGCTGTGACTGCGGATTTTGATCCATAGACGGTATCCAACTTCGTATCTGGTGAAGGAATAAGTATGCGCAATGCAAACCACGTATACTAACAAATTTATTCTTTGCTGACTATCTCAACAGAGTTACGCTTTCAAGCCTTTTAAGATCAAGTCTTGTAGCTCTCTTTTCTCTTCGGTTGATAAACCGACACTTCGCTCTTTGGCCTGCAAATTTTCAATTTGTTTTTCTACGCACTGGGCAAGAATTTTGTCCAATGAGTCTAAAAATAGTTCTTCTTGATTGTCTTCGACAAGGGGAATTTCCCAACTTGCCAGACGAGACAGAAGTGTCTCATTTTTTGAGTCTCGCCAATGTTCGAGTAATTGACCCGTAGTGATATGGGGATATTGACGACATTTCTCAAGTACTTCACTGAAGGTATCGAGACCGGGGATCATCAAATGACGCACGCTCGCTAGGTCTGGTACCAATTCAGCATAGCTCGGATTTTGTATCAAGAGCGCGATAACATCACGCATTGGGGTCCGTTTTATTGCTTTATGTGGTGCGGGTCGATTTTCTGTCTTACGTGCTTTTTTACGGCGCAGTTGGTGATCAAAACCCGTCCGTTCATCGAGTAATTTCTCTAGGACCTCTTGTAAAAATGGATCCGGAATTTTGTCGATAAGTGGTGTTGCAACGGCGCGCAGTGCCGATTTACCTTCATGGCTACCCAAGTTAATTTGGTGCAGTTCAATCAAGTTCTCAAATAAGTACTGCGACAGTGGTGTGGCATTGGCAACCTGTTGTTCAAAATCGGCTTTGCCGTATTTACGCACGTAGCTATCGGGATCTTCACCGTCCGGCAGAAACAGAAACTTTAAGATATTGCCGCTTTTGAGGTAGCTGAGTGCATTTTCTAATGCGCGCCATGCGGCATCTCGCCCTGCTCGGTCACCGTCATAACAACAGATGACATGGTTAGTTTGGCGAAACAGTAGTTGTAAGTGATCGCCCGTGGTTGAGGTGCCCAGAGAGGCTACAGAGTAATCGACACCATATTGAGCAAGCGCAACAACATCCATATAGCCTTCCACGACTAAAATTTGTGGTGGCTCTCGATAGGCTTGTAGGACTTCATATAATCCGTACAGCTCTTTGCCTTTATGGAAAATCGGGGTTTCAGGCGAGTTCAGGTATTTCGGTGTGCCTTGCTCTGTAATACGGCCACCAAACCCAATGACTCGACCACGACGATCGCGAATTGGAAACATGACTCGTCCGCGAAAGCGGTCATACCGGCGGCCGTTATCGTTTTCAATCAGCATACCAGCGGTAACGAGCATGTCTTCGCTGTTTCGTTGTTGGCCAAAGTTGCGACGTACAAGATCCCATTCATCAGCCACGTAACCGATACCAAACTTTTGGACTATTTCACCGGATAACCCGCGATTTTTTAAATACTCGATCGCGTGCTTGTTGGCAGGAACTTTAAGCTGCTGACGATAAAACTGGGCGATGCTGCCCATCAAGTCATACAGGCTGCGCTTATCTTCACTTTTGACGGCTGGCGTATTTTTCGCAAAGGGGCTGGAAGGCGTTCTTTCTTCACGCTGAACTTCAAGGCCTATGGTCGACGCCAGCTCTTCAATGGCCTCAGGAAACTCCATGCGTTCATATTCCATGACGAAATCGATGGCATTGCCATGAGCACCACAGCCGAAGCAGTGATAGAACTGTTTTTCCTGACTGACACTGAATGAAGGGGTTTTTTTCGTTATGGAAAGGGCAGCAGGCGCTGTAGTTTTTGCCTTTCTTCTTCAGTTTTACGCGTGCGTCAATAACGTCGACAATATCGAGTCGAGCAAGGAGGTCATCAATAAAACTGCGGGGGATGTGTCCTGCCATAAATCTTTGCATGCACCGAAAGATAGGGTCAAATACAAACAAGCCGTGCTTTCCAAAGGATTGCACGGCTTGCTGTAATTGGGTTGGGATTAAGCCAGTTTAGCGCGGACCAAACCGCTCACTTTACCCATGTCTGCACGCCCTTGAATATGCGGTTTAAGTACAGCCATCACCTTACCCATGTCTTGCATGCCTGCGGCGGCTGATTCAGTGATTGCGCTGTCAATCAGGGCCTTCACTTCATCATCGCTCAGAGGTTGAGGCATAAACTCCTCAAGTACGGTGATCTCTGCTTTTTCCGCATCAGCCAAGTCTTGACGACCTGCTGCTTCGTATTGGCTTACAGAGTCGCGACGCTGTTTCACCATCTTGGTCAGCACTGCAACAATGTCGTCATCGCTCAGAGTGATCTGCTCATCGACTTCACGTTGTTTAATAGCGGCCAACACTAAACGGATAGCGCCAAGGCGTGGTTTATCCTTGGCTTTCATCGCTAGTTTTTGCTCTTCTTTGAGATTCTCAATCAGAGCCATAACAAATTCCTTAGTTTAGGAAGCTGTTATTAGTACAGACGAACGCGACGTGCGTTTTCGCGAGCTAGCTTCTTAGCGTGACGCTTTTGAGCAGCTGCTTTAGCGCGTTTGCGAACGGTAGTTGGCTTTTCGTAGTGCTCACGACGGCGCACTTCAGAAAGGATACCTGCTTTTTCGCAAGAGCGTTTGAAACGACGCAGAGCTACGTCGAACGGTTCGTTTTCACGTACTTTAACTACTGGCATATGCCTTTCACCTCGGGGGTTAATTCGTTAATGCTGATATTTTGATGACCAGAGCAGCAAGAACCCTTGTGCGCCAAGTCGATAACCAGCCAGATCAAAATGGTGCGGAATTTTAATCCGATCGTCCTTCCTTTGTAAAGCACTTTGTCGCTTACATTCTGGACAAGGTTTGTTTGTCGCGCCAAGGCGAGGTAACATGACGCCATATTTGATTTTAGATGGCAGCGTGCTGAGAAAACTATGCGCATTATTGGTATTGAAACCTCTTGTGACGAAACGGGTATCGCGATTTACGATGACGAAAAAGGACTGCTGTCTCATAAGCTTTACAGTCAGGTAAAACTGCATGCCGATTATGGTGGTGTGGTGCCTGAGCTGGCTTCGCGTGATCATGTAAAAAAAACCATCCCACTCATCAAAGCGGCGATGGCAGAGGCAAACGTGACGCCGCAAGATTTAGACGGTGTGGCTTTTACCGCAGGCCCCGGTTTGGTTGGGGCGCTCTTAGTTGGCGCTACGATTGGGCGCAGTTTAGCGTACGCTTGGAATGTGCCAGCGGTGCCGGTTCATCACATGGAAGGGCATCTTCTTGCTCCGATGCTGGAAGAGAATCCGCCGCCGTTTCCGTTTGTCGCTTTGCTGGTATCGGGTGGTCACACCATGCTGGTGGAAGTGAAAAACATTGGTGAATACCGCATTTTAGGTGAGTCTATCGATGATGCGGCTGGCGAAGCCTTTGATAAAACCGCCAAATTGATGGGATTGGATTATCCAGGTGGCCCGTTATTGGCCAAGCTGGCGGAAAAAGGGACTCCGGGACGCTTTAAATTTCCCCGTCCTATGACGGACAGACCGGGGCTCGATATGAGCTTTTCTGGTTTAAAAACTTTTACTGCCAATACCATTGCTGCCAATGGCGACGATGAACAGACCCGTGCGGATATTGCTTACGCCTTCCAAGAGGCCGTGTGTGACACTTTAGTCATTAAATGTAAACGCGCATTGGAAGAGACGGGACTTAAGCGTGTGGTGATTGCGGGTGGTGTGAGTGCCAACAAGCAGTTGCGTGCTGATTTGGAAAAACTCGCGAAAAAAATCGGTGGCGAAGTGTATTACCCACGTACTGAATTTTGTACCGATAACGGAGCGATGATCGCTTATGCGGGCATGCAACGTTTGAAAAATGGTGATGTGTGTGAACTTGGCTTGCAAGCTCGCCCGCGTTGGCCGATTGATCAGTTAACGTCAATTCAGAAATAAGTACTACGAAATAGTATTGAAACGGTCGCGCTAGTGGCCGTTTTTTCTAAACAAAAGAATGAATTAGATAATGCTGAATTTCTGCTCAGAGTTGTCTGCTTTGCATCTCATGTTACAGTCAGCGTCTACTTTATTGATGGATAAATAACTAAAATGAATTCGATGCTGATTGATGGCCAAAAAATGGCTTACCTTGATGTCGGGGAAGGCGAAGTGTTGCTCTTTGGGCACAGCTATTTGTGGGATCACCAAATGTGGGCTCCGCAAGTGGCGGCGTTAAGTCAACGCTATCGTTGTATTGTTCCAGATTTTTGGGCGCATGGCGCTTCAGAGGCAGCCCCCGCTGCGATGAGCAATCTCAAAGATTACGCTCAACATATGTTGGCGCTGATGGATCATCTGCATATTGAGCATTTCTCTGTGATTGGCTTGTCGGTGGGGGGAATGTGGGGCGCCGAGCTAGCCTTACTTGCGCCAAAGCGAGTTCAATCTTTGGTTATGATGGATACTTTCGTGGGTCTTGAACCGGAAGTGACCCACAAAAAATACTTCGCCATGTTAGATACCATTGCTCAGCTACAAGCGGTGCCCGCTCCGATTGTGGAGGCGGTTGTTCCTATGTTTTTTGCATCTAACACATTGAAAAACGAGTTGCCTGTTGTGGCGCAATTTCGCTTGGCTCTGCAAGGTTTGAGCGGCGAGCGTGCTGTTGAAGTGGCGCGTTTAGGGCGCATGATTTTCGGGCGTCGTGATTTGATGGATGAGATCGAACACTTAACTCTGCCTGTACTCATCATGGTCGGCAGTGAAGATACTCCTCGCCCAGCGTTAGAGTCTTACCTGATGCAAGATACGATTCGAGGCAGTCAACTTGAAGTGATTGAAGGGGCGGGACATATCAGTAGTTTGGAGCAGGCAGAATCGGTGACACACCACCTGCAAACGTTCTTAGCAACCGTATATTGATTTTTCTGCCATTGATGAAATGGCGATCACCTATTGAGCCGCGCACGGTTACACTACGCGGCTCTCTTCATCATCGCTCGGCTTCTTATTCTTTTCACCGACCTTGGGCTCGGTACCCGCAAACAGGCGCTTCACGTTTTGATGATGGCGCAGTACAATCAAACAGCACAACATGGCAACTGGAAGCGTGTACTGTGGCTTAATCAGCCAAGTGTAGAGGGGCGCGAGCAACACAGTGACTAAGGCTGCAAGCGACGAGTAGCGAAACAGTACGACAACGACAAGCCATGTGGCCATCACCATAGCGGTTAAATCGAGCCCAATCGGTGCGATTGCACCTAACGCGGTTGCCACGCCTTTTCCACCTTTGAAATGGAAAAAAATCGGGTACATGTGACCAAGGCAGGCGGCGATTGCCACCAACCCCAACATAAAAGGTTCAATATTGAGGAAGTAACCGCCCCAAACAGGGATGGTGCCTTTGAGCATGTCACACACCAAAACGGCCACTGCGGCTTTTTTGCCACCGATGCGCAGTACATTGGTGGCTCCGGGGTTTTGTGAGCCCACGTCACGCGGATCGGGGAGACGCAGAACACGACAAATCAACACCGCACTGGAAATTGACCCCAGTAGATAGGCAAAAATGATCATGCTGAGCGCCAATGGAGTCATAACAGCCTCAAACTGCGTGTTTCGAAAAGTTATCTCGAATAAGTATTTGTATTCCCTGTTGAATAAGAAAAAATCTTTTAGGATTTAGCATCTTGAACAGGTTTGGGTATATCATATCGCGATTGAGCGGATAGTACGATTTTTTCATCGGTTTGGGTATCCGACCTGTGAACAGGAAGCGATTGAGCATGGATAAAGTGTTTATTGAACAGTTGGAAGTGATCACGACGATTGGGGTCTACGACTGGGAACAGCAGATCAAGCAGAAATTGGTGCTCGATCTGGAAATGGCGCACGACAACCGTGCAGCGGGAAAAAGTGATGATGTAGCGGATGCTCTGGACTATGCCCAAGTCAGCCAAGCTGTGCTGGAGTATATCGAACAAGGGCGTTTTTTACTGGTAGAGCGTGTGGCTGAAGAAGTGGCTGAACTGATCATGACTCGCTTTGCTGTGCCTTGGATACGCATCCGCTTGACCAAGCCGGGCGCAGTGCCGCAAGCCAAAGGAGTCGGCGTGATCATCGAGCGAGCGCGTGGATGATCACCGCTTATATTGGTGTGGGCTCAAATCAGGATCGCCATCAGTCGATTGAAGCTGGCCTTCGTGCATTAGCCGAGCTGGCGAGCCAGTGGCGTCTGTCCACGATTTATGAGTGTCCATCCGTTGGGTTTGCCAGCCATCCTTTCTTCAATCTGATGGTTGAGATGGAGACAGAGCTCGCGCTGCCTGAATTGATGATGCAGTTAAAAGCGATCGAGCTGCGTTGTGGCCGTTTGCCGAATGCACAAAAGTATCAGGATCGAACACTGGATCTTGATATTGTGCTGTATGGCGATTGTGTATCGGAGAATGATCCTGTGCTGCCTCGACCGGATATCTATCGCTATCCGTTTGTGATTCAACCTTTATATGAGCTCTGTCCGCAGCGAGTGATTGCTGGTGATGGTCGAACTGTTGAGCAGATTTGGCAACAAGCGCAGGATTTAGCATCACTCACCCCAGTACCGATCTGGTTTTCTATTAACGAGAAGAAACAATCATGAGTTATTTTGAGTCGTTCATTCTGGCTTTAATTCAAGGCTTTACCGAGTTTTTACCGATTTCTAGCTCCGCACACCTGATCTTGCCTTCGGCTATTTTAGGTTGGGAAGATCAAGGCTTGGCCTTTGATGTGGCGGTACACGTGGGAACGCTCGCCGCGGTCGTGCTCTATTTTCGAAAAGAAGTGGTTTCGTTATTAAGTGCTTTTTTTGCTTCGATTTTTAAAGGTGATCGCAGCAAAGAAGCCAAATTGGCGTGGTTGATCGTGCTGGCTACGATTCCGGCTTGTCTGTTCGGTTTTGTGATGAAAGATATTGTTGAGCTCTATTTGCGCAGCGCTTGGGTTATCGCGACAACGACTATCGTGTTTGGCCTTTTACTCTGGTATGTCGATAAACATGCAGAGCTCAAAGCCGACGAATATCAAGCGGATTGGAAAAAAGCGCTGTTTATTGGTTTGGCGCAGGCCGTGGCTATTATTCCTGGCACTTCACGCTCTGGTGCAACCATCACTGCTGCGCTCTATCTTGGCTTTACCCGTGAAGCGGCGGCGCGTTTTTCATTCTTAATGTCGATTCCAATTATCGTATTGGCGGGCAGTTATCTCGGATTGAAACTGGTGACCAGTGGTGAACCCGTACACAGCGGTTTCTTACTGACAGGTATCATCACTTCATTTATCAGTGCTTATATCTGTATTCACTTCTTCCTGAAGCTCATCTCTCGTATGGGCATGACCCCGTTTGTGATTTATCGCTTAGTGCTTGGTTTAGGCTTATTTGCGTTTTTATTAACTCAATAATCACCTGCCAGCGAGCGCCTTTTCTAGGCTTTATGGTATAAATAGGCAGCATTCGAGCAAGTGACCAACGCCACGATTTTGTGGCGTTGGTTTTGAAAGAAAGATGGATTGGTTATGCGAGTATTTGCTTTGACCCTAAGCCTGCTATTGGTCTGGCTGCTTTATACCCTGATGTGGGGCAAAAACGGTGTGATGGATTTTCGCGCTGTACAAGCGGAAATTGAGGTGCAGCAGCAGGTGAATGCCAACCTTCACCTACGCAACCAAGAGATGTTTGCCGAAATTGATGACCTGCGCCAAGGGCTAGATGCGATTGAAGAGCGTGCCCGTAACGAATTGGGTATGGTCAAAGATGGAGAAACCTTCTATCGCATCATCGGTGAGGAGTCGCGCCAATGAACAACATGACAGCGATTGTGCCCGCCGCGGGTGTGGGTAGCCGCATGCAAGCGGATCGCCCTAAGCAGTATTTAACCTTGCTCGGTAAAACGGTACTCGAACACACCATTGAACATCTTTTAGAACATCCTCACATCGAACACGTCGTGGTGGCGGTGAGTGCTGATGACCCCTATTTTGCGAATTTGCCTCTGGCGCATCATCCGCGTGTGATTCGTGTCGATGGCGGCAAAGAGCGGGCAGATTCGGTATTGTCGGCACTGGAGTATGTCTGCCAGCATCGCCTCAGTGAATGGGTATTGGTGCATGATGCGGCGCGTCCGTGTGTGACTCACGCCGATATCACTCAGCTCATCACCACGGCTTTAGCTCATCCGATTGGTGCGATTTTGGCCTCGCCAGTGCGGGATACCATGAAACGTGGCGATCACTTACAGCAGATTGAGCATACGGTCGATCGCACTGCGCTTTGGCATGCGCTGACACCGCAAATGTTTCGTGCCCAATCACTGCGAGAGAGGTTATTCGCCGCTTTACAGCAGCAAGTCACGATTACCGATGAAGCCTCAGCCTTTGAATGGCGTGGTGAAAAGCCTGCTTTAGTGGCAGGACGTGCCGATAATCTCAAAATTACTCAACCTGAAGATCTCGCGTTGGCCGAGTTCTATTTAAGTCGTAATAAGGAAAAATCATGATCAGAATTGGCCACGGCTTTGATGTACACCGTTTTGGCGGCGAAGGTCCCATCATTATTGGTGGAGTGAAGATCCCTTATGAACAAGGATTGATCGCCCATTCTGACGGTGATGTGGCACTGCACGCATTAAGTGATGCCTTGCTCGGCGCGATTGCTGCCGGAGACATTGGCCGCCACTTCCCGGATACCGATGATAAATGGAAAGGGGCAGACAGCCGCGAGCTCCTCAAAGATGTGTATCGCCGTGTCAAAGCGCAAGGTTATGTGCTTGGTAATGCGGACGTCACTATTATTGCCCAAGCGCCGAAAATGGCCCCTTATATTCAGGCGATGTGCGCGGCGATTGCCGAGGATCTGGAAACCGATCTGGGCAATATTAACGTCAAAGCCACCACGACAGAAAAACTCGGCTTTACCGGACGTAAAGAAGGTATCGCCTGCGAAGCGGTTGTACTTTTGCACAAAGCTTAACTCAGCCTATAAAAAATTTTGGAATTAAGATGACTGATATTCTCTCTCCTCTGGCTTATTTGTGCGGTAAACCGACTGCGAAAGCCAAACTCAAAGCCCTACCAGAGCACTTCCAAGTCAACGAAGTGTTGGGTTACTCCTTAACTGGCAGTGGTGAACACTTAATGGTGCGTATTCGTAAGACAGGGGAGAATACCAGCTTTGTGGCCAATGAATTAGCCAAGGCTTGTGGCGTGCCTTCACGCGCGGTGAGTTGGGCGGGGTTGAAAGATAGACACGCCGTTACCGAGCAGTGGCTGAGCGTGCATCTGCCGAATGGCGAAACGCCGGACTTCTCTGCGTTTCTGGCACAATACCCTAGCATTGAAATTCTAGAGGTGACTCGCCACGACAAAAAGCTGCGTCCGGGCGATTTGCAAGGCAATGAATTTGTTGTCACTTTATCGGAAGTCAGCGATGTTCCAGCCGTATTAAGCCGTTTAGGAACGGTCGCTGAACTGGGCGTACCCAATTACTTTGGTAGCCAGCGTTTTGGGCGTCATGGCAATAACCTCAGTGAAGCGCGCCGTTGGGGGCGTGACAATGTACGTTCGCGCAATCAGAATCAGCGCAGCTTATATCTGTCTGCGGCTCGTTCGTGGATTTTCAACCAGATTGTCTCAAAGCGAATTGAACAGGGCTGTTTTGCCCGCTTTATTGAAGGTGATATCGCTTTAGCTGAGCAGCAAATGTTTAATGTTGATGGTGATTTAGCCCTTTGGGATCAGCGTTTGCAAGCTGGAGAAGTAGCGATTTCAGCGGCTTTGGCGGGCGATAATGCCTTGCCGACTTCTGGTCAAGCCTTGCCACTGGAACAAGCTGAATTGGATGCAGAGCCCGATTTAATGGCGCTGATCCGGGGGAATCGTATGCGCCATGATCGCCGTGCGATCGCCTTAAAAGCGCAAAAATTAAGCTGGCAAGTGCAAGAAGATCAAATCACTCTGCGTTTCTCATTGGATGCGGGTAGCTTTGCCACTTCCTTAGTGCGTGAATTGATCGAAGAGATCCCAGTGGTGCGTCATTACGATCAAGGCCATGAACAAGAGAGCCGCGATTCAGAGAGCGAAGATTAAGATGAAGATTCTACTCAGTAACGATGATGGCGTTTACGCACAAGGCATTCATGCTTTGGCGGATGCATTGCGTAATTTAGCGGAGATTGTGATTGTCGCGCCGGATCGTAACCGCAGTGGTGCCTCGAATTCACTGACGTTAGAACATCCATTACGAGTGTCGCAAATTGCCGAGAATACCTATTCCGTGCAAGGTACCCCGACCGATTGCGTACACTTTGCGCTCAATGAACTGATGAAAGACGCGCTACCGGATCTGGTACTGAGCGGAATCAATCACGGAGCTAACTTGGGTGATGATGTGCTCTATTCCGGTACGGTGGCGGCGGCAATGGAAGGGCATTTTCTTGGCGTGCAGTCGATCGCCTTTTCTCTGGCGGGAACTACTCATTTTGCTAGCGCTGCTCACTTTGTGCGTCAATTGGTCGAGCAACATCTGGCTAACCCGATTCCGACCAATCGCTTACTTAACGTGAATATTCCGGATCGACCTTTAGAACTCATTCAAGGTATTGAAGTCACACGCTTAGGTGCGCGGCATCACGCCGAAAGCATGATAAAGCAGAAAGATCCGCGTGGGCATGATATTTATTGGCTTGGTCCTCCGGGGAAAGAGCAAGATGCCGGTCCGGGAACGGATTTTCATGCGATTGAACGTGGCTGGGTGTCACTCACGCCGCTACAAGTTGACCTAACGGCACATGAGTCACTGCGTAGCATGGATCATTGGTTAAAGGAAAAGGTGAATGGCTAACCCAAAAGCCGACAGACTGATTCAATTTTTAACTGAGCAGGGGATTACCTCACCACAAGTGTTGGCGGCAATCCATGCACTGCCACGCGAGTTTTTCGTCGCACCAGCCATGATGCATCAAGCTTATGACAATAATGCCCTGCCCATAGGTCAAGGTCAGACCATCTCGCAACCCTATATCGTGGCGAAGATGACAGAGCTACTGGCATTAACCCCAGAAACCAAAGTGCTAGAAATTGGTACGGGCTCTGGTTATCAGACCGCAGTTCTCGCCAAACTGGTTAATCATGTGTTTACTGTTGAGCGGATCAAAACCCTGCAATGGGATGCGAAACGACGCTTGAAGCAGTTGGATATCTATAACGTGTCGACGAAACATGGCGATGGCTGGCAAGGTTGGCCCGCTCGTGGACCTTTTGATGCGATCCTTGTGACGGCAGCTGCGGCAAAAGTGCCGCAAAGTCTATTGGATCAGCTTGCTGAGGGTGGTCGTATGGTGATCCCTGTGGGCGAAGACGAGCAATATCTGTACAAAATTGTGCGTCAAGGTGGGCAGTTTATCTCTGAGCGGGTTGAAGCTGTGCGTTTTGTGCCACTGGTCGCGGGAGATCTTGCCTGATGACGCTTTACTCTTTCCGACTGGGCTTATTATTGTTTTGCAGCTTATTATTCGGCTGTACTGCACCTACGCCAGCACCAGTCTCTGGATTGGGTAAAGATTACAACAAAGTTGAACGTGGTAGTTACCGCGGAAGTTACTATGAAGTTAAAAAAGGCGACACGCTCTATTTTATTGCCTACCTCACAGATAAAGATGTAAATGATCTGATCAGTTACAACGATCTCGCTCCACCTTACACCATTCATCCTGGGCAAAAAATTAAGCTCTGGTTACCTAATTATACTCCTCCTGCTTATGGTGGAACGGGCGGTGCCGCTACCGTGGCTGTGGCTTCAAGCACAAGTGCAAGTGCTGCCAAAGCGGCGACGACGGCAACGGTTGCTCAAACCGTGAGCAAAAGCTCTAATACCAAAAATGTACAAAATGGGTCAGCGAATAGTCAAAATTTGACTAAAAAAGATCCAGTTAAGACGGTTGATCAAACAAAAACAAAGGAGTATGTTGAACCTGTCGGTAAACAAAATGTTAATGTTAATGTAGCAAAAGCTAAACCTTCGGATGAGAAGATAGCGAAGTGGCTATGGCCGACAAAAGGTAGAGTCATAAAGAACTTTTCTGCGGGCGATCAAGGCAACAAAGGGATAGACATTGCTGGCCAACGTGGTCAGGCTGTCGTTGCTACTGCAGATGGAACCGTAGTGTATTCGGGCAACGCATTACGTGGTTATGGCAACCTAATCATCATAAAACATAATGAGCACTATTTAAGTGCCTATGCCCACAATGATCAGCTGCTAGCAAAGGAAGGACAAACTGTGCAAGCAGGCCAGAAGATCGCCACCATGGGAAGTTCTGGTACCAACAGCGTACGCTTGCACTTTGAGATCCGTTATCAAGGGAAGTCAGTGAATCCTAAACGCTACTTACCTTAACTCATATTGCTAAGGTCATACTGCAAAGGTTGTAAATCGCAATGACTCGCAAAGTTGCCAGGGGGAGGCCGCTATGAGTGTCAGCAATACCGTAACCAAAGTAGAAGAGTTCGATTTTGAAGATGAAGCACTGGAAGTGCTAGAAACTGATGCCGAGCTCGCCAGTGATGAAGAATTAGTTGCTGTTGAAGGGGCAAGTGAAGACGTTCGTGAAGAGTTTGATGCTTCTGCGAAAAGTCTTGATGCGACCCAGATGTATCTCAGCGAAATTGGTTTTTCACCGCTCCTTACTGCCGAAGAAGAAGTGCTTTATGCTCGTCGTGCCTTACGTGGTGATGAAGCCGCACGTAAACGCATGATTGAAAGTAACTTGCGTCTGGTGGTAAAAATTTCACGCCGTTACAGCAACCGAGGATTAGCACTGCTCGATCTGATTGAAGAAGGTAATCTTGGTCTGATCCGTGCGGTTGAGAAATTCGATCCAGAACGCGGTTTCCGCTTCTCTACCTACGCAACATGGTGGATCCGTCAAACCATTGAACGTGCGCTGATGAACCAAACACGCACCATTCGTCTACCGATTCATGTCGTCAAAGAGCTGAACATTTATTTGCGTACTGCTCGCGAATTATCACAGCGCCTTGACCACGAACCTACACCAGAAGAAATTGCTCTTGAGTTAGACCGACCTGTCGATGATGTCACTAAAATGCTGCGTCTTAACGAACGGATCAGCTCAGTGGATACGCCAATTGGTGGTGATGGAGATAAGGCACTGCTGGATATTTTGCCAGACTCACACAATGCCGATCCTGAGTTTTCAACTCAAGATGATGACATTCGTGAATCGCTGCTCAACTGGTTGGATGAACTTAATCCAAAGCAAAAAGAAGTGCTTGCGCGTCGCTTTGGGCTTCTTGGCTATGAACCATCGACCTTGGAAGAAGTGGGTCGTGAGATCAATCTCACTCGTGAGCGTGTTCGCCAAATCCAAGTGGAAGGTCTACGTCGTCTGCGTGAGATTTTGGTGAAACAAGGTTTGAATATGGAAGCGCTGTTTAACGTCGAATACGACAACTAATTTTTTCCAGACTCATCCAAAACTAAGGCACCCGGTGGGGTGCCTTGTTGTTTCTGGAATCTGTAGATTTCATGCTTGAGATATGGGCGATAACTAAAGCAGCTTTTTCAATTGATAGAGCATATCCAGAGCTTGGCGAGGTGTGAGCTGGTCAGGATCTACGCCTGCCAAGGCTTGCTCAATGGCACTTGGCTCAGGAATTAAGCTCAACTGGTTGGCAATATCGACGCGGCTTGGCTTACGAGTCTCGGCAGGTTGTGAGCTTAATAGCTCAAGTTGTTGTAACTTGGCGCGCGCATTTTTAATCACGGGCTTGGGTACGCCAGCCAGTCCTGCTACGGCTAAACCATACGATTTACTCGCGGCACCCTCTTGCACTGCGTGCATAAAGGCGATGCCATCACCATGTTCAACCGCGTCTAAATGGACATTCGCTAGATGAGGTAACACATTCGGCAGTTCGGTTAACTCAAAATAGTGAGTGGCAAACAGCGTCATGGCACCAATCTCTTTGGCAAGCCACTCGGCACTCGCCCAAGCGAGCGAGAGTCCGTCATAAGTACTGGTACCGCGGCCAATCTCATCCATCAACACCAAGCTGTTACGGGTCGCATTGTGCAAAATATTGGCGGTCTCCGTCATCTCCACCATAAAGGTTGAGCGACCAGAGGCGAGATCGTCCGAAGCACCGATACGGGTAAAAATACGATCCAGTGGGCCGATTGACGCACTTTCAGCCGGCACATAACTGCCGATATGCGCCATCAGTGCAATCAAGGCGGTTTGACGCATGTAAGTCGATTTACCGCCCATATTCGGGCCAGTAATGATCAGCATGCGTCGCTGTGGATTAAGTTCGATCGGGTTGGCGATAAACGGCTCATTCATTACTCGCTCTACCACAGGGTGGCGACCACCTTGGATGTGAATGCCCGCTTCTTGAACCAGCGTTGGGCGACAATATTCCAAGTTTTCTGCGCGCTCTGCGAGGTTTTGCAGCACATCCAATTGAGCAACGGAAGCCGCCAGTTGTTGCAGCTGCTCAAGATGCGGCAACAGCAAATCGAACAACTCTTCCCACAGCTGTTTTTCTAACGCTAAAGCACGAGACTTAGAATTGAGCACTTTATCTTCATGCTGTTTAAGTTCTTCGATGATGTAACGCTCAGCATTTTTTAAGGTTTGACGGCGTACATAGTGGGGAGGCACTAAATGGCTCTGCCCCCGGCTCACTTGAATGTAGAAACCGTGCACATTGTTATAACCCACTTTCAGGGTATCAATGCCGTGACGATCGCGCTCTTCGGCTTCCAAGCGTTCCAGAAATTCGGTTGCGCCATTGGCTAAATCGCGCCATTCATCCAGTTCGGCACTGTAACCATCAGCAATGACACCGCCATCACGAATCACCACGGGTGGGTTTTCTTTGATCGCACGTTCGAGTAAATCGCACAATTCATTCATCGGCTCGGCATGAGTGCGTAGCTCGGTAAGGTGAGGCTGCTTAAGCTCGCTCATGACCGAGTGCAATTCTGGTAACTGCTGCATGGCGTGGCGTAGGCGAGCTAAATCGCGCGGCCGCGCTGAGCGCAGCGCTAGACGGGCGAGGATCCGTTCAATATCGCCAATCTGTTTGAGCACGGGATGCAGTTCCCCATACAAAGCGGTTTCTTTGAGCTCAGTGATCGCATCTAAACGCTGATTGAGGGTGGCGTTATCGCGCATCGGTTGGTGGATCCAACGTTTGAGCATACGACTGCCCATAGGGGTCGCACAATGGTCGAGTACTTCTGCAAGCGTGTTATCTGTTCCACCCGCCAAGTTATGAGTGAGCTCAAGGTTGCGCCGCGTCGCGGCATCCAAAATCACCGATTGATCTTGGCGATCCCAAGTCAATGACCGAATGTGTGGCAAAGCAGTACGCTGAGTATCTTTCACGTATTGGATCAAGCAGCCTGCAGCGCACAAGCCAAGTTTTGCTTGCTCAACCCCAAAGCCAACCAGATCGCGCGTGCCAAATTGCTGGTTGAGCTGCTGTTTCGCAGTATCGAGCTCAAATTCCCAAATCGGGCGACGGCGGTTGCCTTGGCGGCTTGCCATTAGATGCACTGGCGAAAAATCTTCAGGAAACAAGAGTTCACGAGGCGAAGTGCGTTGCAGTTCTGCCGCCATCTCTTCTTCGGTTTGCGGTTCACTGAGCTGAAAACGGCCGGAGGTGATATCCATGGTCGCGTAGCCAAAGCGGCCGTTATGGTGATAAATCGCCGCGATCAGGTTATCGACTCGCTCTGAGAGCAGGGCTTCATCGGTCACCGTTCCCGGTGTCACAATCCGCACTACTTTGCGCTCAACGGGGCCTTTGCTGGTGGCTGGGTCGCCAATCTGTTCGCAGATCGCGACCGACTCTCCCATCTGGACGAGTTTCGCTAAATAACCTTCCACCGCATGGAAAGGCACACCCGCCATAGGAATGGGTTCACCCGCCGATGCGCCACGTTTGGTTAAGGAAATGTCCAGCAGCTCAGAGGCGCGTTTGGCATCGTCATAAAACAGTTCGTAAAAATCACCCATGCGATAGAACAGCAGAATATCTGGGTTTTCCGCCTTGAGTCTTAAATACTGTTGCATCATCGGGGTGTGGTGCGAAAGAGACTCGCTCGGTGAGGCGTTCGATTTCATCATAATCTTATATCGCTGCTTATCATCATCTGCGCAGGCCTTGCGGCATTTCATCACAAGGCGGGCATGGGTCACTTAAAAACGGTTACAGAGAATAGCAAACCTGACTAGGGCGGGGCAATTGAGCTCTTGCTTTGCATGGTGATGACCTTAAGGCTCATCAGGCCATCGCCGCAAGAGGTTTACTGAAAAGCGCGTAGGGAGCGTGATATGGATACCAAGTCAAACCGGTTTCGACACTCAGCCTAAGCCGAGTGTCGGAAAGCTCAGTTAGGAAAATAATCCTGATGATAGATAACGGTCGCCACGATCGCACACAATCGCTACCACTACGGATCCCGGATTTTGCTGGGCAATCTGCAAAGCGGCAAACACGGCTCCGCCAGAGCTGACGCCGGCGCAAATTCCTTCTTCACGCGCAAGGGCGCGTGCGGTCTGTTCGGCGTCAGTTTGAGTCACGTCCAGCACCTGATCGACTCGTGCAGCATCAAAAATGCCGGGGAGGTAGGCTTGTGGCCAACGGCGAATACCGGGAATCGCACTGCCTTCCGAGGGTTGTAAGCCGATGATCTGGATCTGCGGATTTTGCTGTTTCAGGTAGCGAGAGACGCCCATGATGGTGCCTGTGGTGCCCATGCTCGAAACAAAATGGGTGATTTTACCTTGGCTTTGCTGCCAGATTTCCGGCCCGGTTGTGCGAAAATGCGCGTCAGGGTTATCCAAGTTATTGAATTGATCCAATACCTTACCTTTGCCTTCTTGCTGCATCTGTAAGGCTAAATCGCGTGCGCCTTCCATCCCTTGTTCTTTGCTAACCAAAATCAGCTCAGCGCCATACGCGCGCATCGAATCTTTGCGCTCTTGAGTGGCGTTATCGGGCATGATCAGAATCATCTTGTAGCCTTTGATGGCGGAAGCCATAGCCAACGCTATGCCAGTATTACCACTGGTGGCTTCAATAATGGTATCGCCGGGCTGCAAACTGCCGCGCGCTTCGGCTTGCACAATCATATTAAGCGCTGGTCTATCTTTCACGGAACCCGCTGGATTATTGCCTTCGAGCTTCACCAATACTGTAGAGCGGCCTGCATTGAGGCGCTGTAAACGCACCAAGGGCGTTTGACCTACATAATCTTCAAGAGTGGGGAAATCAGACACAGAGCGATCCTTCTATTCTAATAGTGACAACCGATATACCCTTCCTACTTGAAGCTGCAGCGGTGTTGGCTACGTTTGTTCACCCCAATCACATAGTCTATCTATGCTCATGGGGACTCACTCACTTGCCGCCTACCTGCAACTCCAAGTTGTTTGGGTATAAAGCTTCTGTTGATTGACGGCGCAAGCGTAAGACGGCTCTTTGCCAGCGGCGTTATTTTCATGTCAGCAGTATAAGAACGACTTTATCTTCGGCATACAATTTATTGCTAGAAATTATTCCAAAACGTTCTATTAATGTTCTTTTTTATAAACGATTTTCCTCATAATCTAGCAGCATAAAGGAAGCCATCTTGGCACTTGTGATTCTGGAGTAGAACAACATGAACCGAATTAAATCGACATTAACAGCGTTACTGCTAGCAGGCTCGTTCCAAGCCTCTGCGGCTGATCAAACCATTCTCAACTCATCTTATGATATTGCTCGTGAGCTGTTTGTGGCTTACAACCCTGTGTTTGCTGAGCATTGGCAACAAAAAACAGGGAAGACGGTCGAAATTAAACAGTCGCACGCTGGATCATCGGCTCAAGCGCGTTCTATTCTGCAAGGCCTAGCGGCAGATGTGGTGACGTTTAACCAAGTGACCGATGTGCAAATTCTGCACGACAAAGGCAAGCTGATCCCAGCAAACTGGCAAACCCTGCTACCAAACGCGAGCTCGCCTTATTACTCCACCACCGCATTTTTGGTGCGCAAAGGCAACCCAAAGAACATCCAAGATTGGAGTGATTTGATACGTGATGATGTGAAAAGTGTGTTCCCGAACCCGAAAACCTCAGGTAATGCGCGTTACACCTACTTGGCAGCGCTAGGCTTTGCACAAAAACAATTTGGTCAGGATAACCAAGCGCAGCAAGATGAGTTTTTGAAGAAGTTTCTGGCTAACGTCGCGGTATTTGATACTGGCGGTCGTGGTGCAACCACATCATTCGTTGAGCGTGGGATTGGCGATGTGCTGATCACCTTTGAATCGGAAGTGAATAACATTCGTCAGCAATACGGTGCGGATGATTACCAAGTGGTGGTTCCGAAAACCTCGATTTTGGCTGAATTCCCAGTCGCGGTAGTGGAGAAAGTGGCAAAACGTAATGGGACTTATGATGTGGCGACCGAATACGTTTCATACCTGTACAGTGAGCCAGCACAGCGTTTGCTTGCAGAATTTAACTACCGTGTGCACGATGCCAAGGTACAAGCTGAGTTTGCTGAGCGTTTTCCCGCCGTTGAATTGCTGACTGTGGAAGGGATCGCCGGTGGCTGGGAGCAAGCGATGAAAACCCAGTTCGCGAATGGGTCTAAATTGGATCAACTGCTGCGCCGCTAATCTTGTCTGACATTTCTCTAGGTTGCCCAATGGATGGGCAACCTTAATTCCACCCTGATGTATCGAAAGAGGTTTTATGGGTCAAACGCTTGCACACTCTCGCCCGCGCCAGCAACGGGTTTTACCCGGTTTTGCGTTGAGCCTCGGTGTCTCTTTGCTGTTTGTCAGCTTGATTCTGCTGCTGCCTGCCACTGGGCTTATCATGCAGACCAGCAACATGACCTTTAACGAGTATTGGCAAGTGATTGCCGACCCTCGTGTGGTGGCAAGTTATAAAGTGACGGTTGGCTCGGCCTTGATTGCTTCACTGTTTAATGGCTTGTTTGGTTTGCTGCTTGCTTGGGTGTTGGTGCGTTACACTTTTCCCGGCAAACGTATTCTTGATGCGCTGGTCGATCTTCCTTTTGCGCTGCCCACCGCGGTGGCTGGGATTACCTTGGCAACGCTGTATTCGGCCAATGGTTGGATTGGTAGTGTACTTGCTGAGTTAGGCATCAAGGTCGCTTATACGCCACTTGGTATTATTGTGGCGATGGCTTTTACCAGTATTCCCTTTGTGGTGCGCACGGTTCAGCCTGTGTTAGAAGAAATTTCCCGTGAAGAAGAAGAAGCGGGCATGACGTTAGGCGCATCCGACGCTGCTGTGTTTTGGAAAGTGATTCTCCCTTCACTCAAACCCGCTTTATTGGTAGGAACGGCGTTGTCTTTTACGCGCAGTTTAGGGGAGTTCGGAGCGGTGATCTTTATTGCTGGCAACATGCCTTACATCAGCGAAATTACCTCGTTAATGATCTTCGTGCGTCTGCAAGAGTTTGATTTCCCAGCGGCGAGTGCGATTGCCTCGGTTGTGCTGCTGACTTCACTTCTGTTACTGCTGATGATTAACCTCTGGCAAGGCGCTTATCTGCGTCGCATTCACGGACGATAAGGAATCAGTGTATGGCACATTCTCAGCCTTTACGTGTTGGTGAAAAGCCGTGGGTGAAATGGAGTTTGATCGCATTGGCTCTGCTATTGGTGGCCGTGCTGCTGCTGATCCCACTGCTGAGTATTTTCCAACAAGCGTTTGCCAACGGCATTAGCGCTTATTTCAGTTACTTTAATGACACCGATACGCGCCACGCGATTGGGTTAACGCTGGTGGTGGCGCTACTGACAGTGCCAATCAATCTGGTGTTTGGTGTGCTGCTCTCTTGGCTAGTGACCCGTTTTGAATTTGTTGGTCGCAAGTTTTTGATCACCTTGATTGATATTCCGTTCGCTGTTTCTCCGGTGGTGGCGGGGCTACTTTACCTGCTGCTCTATGGCACCAGTGGCTGGTTGGGCGAATGGTTGTATGAGCGCGATCTGCAAATCATGTTTGCTTGGCCGGGCATTGTACTGGTGACTGTGTTTGTGACCTGTCCGTTTGTGGCGCGTGAGCTAATTCCACTTATGCAGCAGCAAGGACGTTCGGATGAAGAAGCCGCAGTGATTTTGGGCGCATCATGGTGGCAACTGTTTCGCCGAGTCACTCTGCCTAACATTAAGTGGGCGCTGATTTATGGCGTGATCCTCACCAATGCTCGCGCGGTGGGGGAGTTTGGCGCGGTAGCGGTGGTTTCAGGCAACATTCGAGGTGAAACCAATACCTTGCCTTTGCATGTACAGCTTCTGTACGAGGATTATCAATCGCAAGCGGCCTTTGCTAGCGCTTCGCTACTGGCGTTTATCGCCCTATTAACACTATTACTGAAAGCTTTGGTCGAGTGGCGTCAAGAGCGCCTTCAGGCGGTCGAGCATAATGAGCAGGGAACCTTATGAGCATTCGTCTAGATAATATCTCTAAACATTTTGGCCAGTTTCAGGCGCTTGCCCCGCTTTCTCTCAAGATTGAAGATGGTGAAATGATTGGTTTGTTAGGGCCATCTGGTTCAGGAAAAACCACTTTGCTGCGTATTATTGCCGGTTTGGAAGGGGCGGATTCCGGTACGATTCATTTTCGAAATCGTGACGTCACCAATGTGCATGTGCGCGATCGCCGAGTCGGCTTTGTGTTCCAAAACTATGCGCTGTTTCGTCATATGACGGTGGCCGATAACGTAGCGTTTGGCTTGCAGGTGATGGAGCGTGCTCAGCGTCCAAATCCGGCGGAAATTCAAAAGCGCGTGAAGCAACTGCTTGAAATCGTACAGCTTGGTCATTTGGCGCATCGTTATCCAGAGCAGCTTTCTGGTGGTCAAAAACAGCGTATTGCACTGGCTCGCGCACTGGCAACTCAACCTGAAGTGCTACTGTTGGATGAGCCGTTTGGCGCTTTGGATGCCAAAGTGCGTAAAGAGCTGCGCCGTTGGTTACGTAGTCTGCATGACGAGTTGGGCTTTACCAGCGTGTTTGTGACTCACGATCAGGATGAAGCGTTGGAGCTTTCCGATCGCGTGGTGGTGATGAGTAATGGCCGCATTGAGCAGATCGACTCGCCGGTTGAGCTTTACGCTCAGCCCAATAGCCGCTTTGTATTTGATTTCTTTGGGAACGTTAATCAGTTTGCGGGTGAGTGGCAAAATGGTCAGTGGGTTAATGGCTCTGCCTTTATTCAGCCACCAGAGAGTGACGCGACGCGTCAAAGTGGTTTGCTGTATGTGCGCAGCCATGAGTTGGCGCTGTCGGATAAAGAGAACAGCCAAGCCTCATTGCCGTTTGAAGTGGTCTCGATTAACCCGGTTGGGGCAGAAGTGCGCGTTGAGCTAGCGCCTGTCGGTTGGCAAAGCCAAGAGCTGTGGGAAGCCAAACTTTCACATCGTTCTTTAAGCGAAAAGCGCTTGAGTCGCGGCGATCAAGTCTTCGCCACACCGCAAGTGGGCTATTTCTTTGCCAGTGAAGGGCAAAGTAGCCCGAGCGTCCTACGCTGGCCATTCTTGGCTCCGGGTAGCTTGATGTTTGAAATCTGATGCTTGAAATACGAGGGTTGAAATTAGACCGAGAAAGAGTGCCCAAGGGCACTCTTTCTATTTGGGACGATTGCAATTAGCGCCTAATTCGGTAGTTTAGCCTGCAGTTTTACCGAGCAAAATGAAATACCAGTGACACAATGAAACAGAAGCGAGAGGCAAGCGTATGAAAACACTGCATTCCTTGAGTGAGCAGCTAGGAGGGCTACTGGCTAACCAGCAGCAGATCCTCGCTAGCGCAGAATCTTGCACCGGCGGTGGTGTGGCTTATTGGGTGACTGAAGTGGCCGGAAGTTCGGCATGGTTTGATCGCAGCTTCGTGACTTACAGTAATGAAGCCAAACAAGAAATGCTCGGTGTTCGGCAAGCAACATTACAACAATTTGGTGCGGTTTCCGAACAGACCGTTGAAGAGATGGCGCTTGGTGCGCTCTTGCATTCAAGGGCTACGCTAGCAGCTTCGATTAGCGGCATTGCAGGCCCCGGTGGCGGTAGCGTAGAAAAGCCAGTTGGCACCGTTTGCTTTGGCTTTGTCAGTGTTCAAGGGTGGCTTAAAGTGGAAACCTGCCATTTTGCAGGCGATCGCGAACAAGTGCGTCAGCAAGCCATAGCGCATGTGTTGCAAAGCTTGATTGAACATCTCGCAGCAGATCAGGTTCAAAACGTTAACTGAGCCAAACTTTTTTCTATACAGGGGTGGACACTGTACAAATCAACAGTATAATGGGCCCCAACATGACAAATCAGCGTCGACCCGATTTCGACACAATTACCTATCACCTGAGAGTGACTATCCGGAGAGAGTAATGGACGAGAATAAACAGAAGGCACTTGCGGCCGCCCTCGGTCAAATTGAAAAGCAATTTGGTAAAGGCTCCATCATGCGCTTAGGCGACAACCGCGCGATGGATGTAGAAACCATTTCGACCGGTTCTCTGTCTCTGGATATCGCGTTGGGTGCTGGTGGCCTACCAATGGGACGTATCGTTGAGATTTTCGGCCCTGAATCTTCGGGTAAAACGACACTGACTCTGGAACTGATTGCTGCTGCGCAACGTGAAGGCAAAACCTGTGCGTTTATCGATGCCGAGCACGCGTTGGATCCGGTCTATGCCAAGAAACTGGGCGTGAATATCGATGAACTGCTGGTTTCTCAGCCTGATACCGGCGAGCAAGCGCTGGAAATTTGTGATGCACTGGCTCGCTCTGGTGCGGTAGATGTGATTGTGGTTGACTCGGTCGCGGCTTTGACACCAAAAGCGGAAATTGAAGGCGAAATGGGCGATAGCCACATGGGTCTGCAAGCGCGTATGTTGTCGCAAGCGATGCGTAAACTGACGGGTAACCTCAAGCAATCCAACTGTATGTGTATCTTCATCAACCAAATTCGTATGAAGATTGGTGTGATGTTTGGTAACCCAGAAACCACCACTGGCGGTAACGCACTGAAATTCTACGCTTCTGTTCGTTTGGATATTCGCCGTACTGGCGCAATCAAAGAAGGCGAAGAAGTGGTGGGTAACGAAACCCGTATCAAGGTTGTGAAGAACAAGATTGCGGCACCGTTTAAAGAAGCCAACACTCAGATCATGTACGGCCAAGGTTTCAACCGTGAAGGTGAATTGATCGATCTTGGTGTGAAACACAAGATGGTTGAAAAGTCAGGTGCTTGGTACAGCTATAACGGCGATAAAATCGGCCAAGGTAAAGCGAATGCCTGCAAGTATCTGAAAGAAAACCCAGAAATTGCGAAAACTCTAGATAAAAAACTGCGTGAAATGCTGTTAAACCCAGAAAACATGCAGCTGATCGCTGAATCATCTTCTGCGGCGGATGACGTCGAATTTGGCGCGGTGCCAGAAGAGTTTTAATCGGCAGGCTGAATGCAAAGAGGTTCAGCCTCTCAATCTTGATGTGAATGAAGCCCTGCAATGCAGGGCTTCTTTTTGGCTGCCAATTGAGTGAGTGACTCAAAACTCACCGTTAGCCTAATAGGGAGTTCCATGAGTTTCGACTTAGCCACTTGCCGACAAAGTGCCTTACAACTTCTGAGCCGTCGCGATCATAGCGAATATGAGCTATACCAAAAATTAGCCCTCAAAGGTCATCCTACAGAAGTGATTGATGAGGTTGTGAAGTACGTTTTAGAGCTAGGGTATTTGAGTGATGCCCGTTACGCAGCGAGTCAGGCTCGACAAATCGTTCATAAAGGTTACGGTGAGCAGCGTTTGCGCCAGCAACTCAAAGAAAAGCGGGTCGCGGAAGAGGTGATTGAGCAAGCCCTCGCCGAGCAAACGATAGATTGGTTTGAACTAGCGAAAGAGGTCGCACACAAGAAATTCAAAAGCGGCATCAGCCACGAGCGCTCGCAATACGCCAAACAAGTTCGGTACTTACAGTACCGTGGTTTCAACTTTGAGCAAATCCGTTATGCGCTTCAAGCCAGTGAGAGTGATGAGTAATCGCTTTCACCCTCTACATTCCGCTTATTAATCTCGCTCTGGATTTTATGCATCTTGGTTGAGCTGCCGCTCGCCACACATTCAGTTTGCTGAAGAGAAGAAACTAGGCGAACTGTTATCCTTGCTTTACAATAGCGCAAAATTCTAACTTGAGTATTTCAGGAAGAGCTGCATGTTTATGAGCACGGATGAGGTGCGCCGCGCGTTCCTCTCATTCTTTGAAAGCAAAGGTCACCAAATTGTAGAAAGTTCTTCTCTGGTGCCTGCTAACGATCCGACCCTGCTGTTTACCAACGCAGGGATGAACCAATTTAAAGACTGTTTCTTGGGCTTGGAAAAGCGCGCCTACACTCGCGCCACGACCGCTCAACGTTGTGTCCGCGCGGGCGGTAAGCACAACGACCTAGAAAACGTCGGTTTCACCGCACGTCACCACACTTTCTTCGAAATGCTGGGTAACTTCAGTTTCGGTGACTATTTCAAAGAAGATGCGATCCAGTATGCATGGGAGTTTCTGACTGACGTTCTGCAACTGCCGAAAGAGCGCTTGTTAGTCACGGTTTATGAAACCGATGACGAAGCCTTTGATATTTGGAATAAAAAAGTCGGCATTCCTGCTGACCGCATTATTCGCATCGGCGATAAAAAAGGCGGCAAGAAGTTCGATTCGGATAACTTCTGGCAGATGGGTGACACCGGTCCTTGCGGTCCATGTACTGAAATCTTCTACGACCACGGTGACCACATTTGGGGTGGACCTCCAGGCTCACCTGAGGAAGATGGCGATCGTTTTATCGAAATCTGGAACAACGTTTTCATGCAGTTCAACCGTCATGCGGATGGCACGATGGAGCCGCTACCTAAGCCGTCTGTGGACACGGGCATGGGTATTGAGCGTATTTCCGCGATCATGCAAGGCGTGCACTCCAACTACGAAATCGACGTATTCCAAACGCTGATCAAAGCAGCCGCAGACGCAATTGGTTACCAAGATCTGACTAACCAGTCTCTGCGCGTTGTCGCGGATCACATCCGTTCATGTGCCTTTTTGATTGTGGATGGCGTGATGCCGTCTAACGAAGGTCGTGGTTATGTACTGCGTCGTATCATTCGTCGTGCCGTTCGTCATGGCAATAAGCTCGGTGCGCAAGGTGCATTCTTCCACAAGTTGGTGGGACCATTGGCGGAAGTGATGGGTACTGCAGGCGTTGAGCTGAAAAAGCAGCAAGCTCTGGTTGAAAAAGTGCTACGTATCGAAGAAGAAAACTTTGGACGTACGTTGGATCGCGGCATGAGCATTCTGAATG
Source organism: Vibrio cholerae (assembly GCF_008369605.1). Classification (NCBI taxonomy): domain Bacteria; kingdom Pseudomonadati; phylum Pseudomonadota; class Gammaproteobacteria; order Vibrionales; family Vibrionaceae; genus Vibrio; species Vibrio cholerae. The sequence continues at coordinate 2,409,738 of NZ_CP043554.1, read as the reverse complement.
ACGCGCTGGATCAACTATCAGGCCAAGTGCTGGATGGTGAAACCGTCTTCAAACTCTACGACACCTATGGTTTCCCTGCGGATTTAACCAATGATGTGGCGCGTGAGCGTGGCTTTAGCATTGATGAAGCGGGCTTTGAACAAGCGATGGAAGAGCAGCGTCAACGCGCTCGTGAAGCCGGCCAATTTGGTACGGATTATAATTCGCTGATCAAATCCGCCACCAATACCGAATTCTGCGGTTACACGGCGAGTCGTGGCCAAAGTGTGGTTCGCGAAATGTTCGTGGAGGGCGCGGAAGTTTCTACGCTGTCAGCCGGTGATAAAGCCATCATCGTACTAGACAACACGCCATTCTACGCAGAATCAGGTGGTCAATGCGGCGATACTGGCGTTTTGAAAACCGACGCAGGTATTTTCCATGTTGAAGATACTCAAAAATTAGGTAACGCGATTGCGCATCACGGTGTGCTCGCCCAAGGCGTATTGGCGACAGGCGATCAGGTGGATGCCATCGTCGATGAAAAGCGCCGTGCGGCAATTTCGCTGAACCACTCTGCGACTCACTTGTTGCATGCTGCACTACGTAAAGTGCTGGGTGAACACGTGGCGCAGAAAGGCTCTCTAGTGCGTGCGGAAACCCTGCGCTTTGACTTCTCTCATCTTGAAGCGATGACGTCCGCTGAGATCAAAGAAGTGGAGCGTTTGGTGAACCAAGAGATCCGCCACAATCACAACATCGAAACCAACATCATGAATATTGATGAAGCGAAAGCGAAAGGTGCGATGGCGCTGTTTGGTGAGAAATATGATGACCAAGTGCGCGTACTGTCGATGGGCGACTTCTCAACTGAGCTGTGTGGTGGTATTCACGCAAGCAACACAGGCGATATTGGCCTGTTCAAAATCATCTCTGAAGGCGGTATTGCTGCGGGTATTCGCCGTATTGAAGCGGTGACTGGTGAAGGCGCATTAGATTACCTCGACGCACAGCAAGCACAGCATGATGCCAAAGTGTCTGAAATGGCGGCAAAAGCCAAACTGCTGGAGAAAGAGATCCAACAGTTGAAAGATAAGCTGGCGGCGAAAGAGAGCGCGGGTCTTATCAACCAAGTTAAGCAGATCGCGGGTGTTAACGTACTGGTTGCGCAGCTCAACGGTGCAGACAACAAAGCGCTACGTGGCATGGTAGATGATCTCAAAAACCAATTAAGCAGCGGCATCATCATGCTAGGTAATGTGGCTGAAGGCAAAGTTGGCCTAATTGCGGGCGTAACCAACGATTTGACCAATAAAGTCAAAGCGGGTGAGCTGGTCAACATGGTCGCACTACAAGTCGGTGGTAAGGGTGGTGGCCGCCCAGACATGGCTCAAGCTGGAGGGACAGATGCTCACGCTCTGCCATCGGCCTTAGAGTCTGTCGACGCTTGGATTGCCGAGCGTTTATAACAGTGATAAATAGATTACGCTCAATCAATATTTGTTGATTGAGCGTAATTTTATCTGGTCTACCAAGTGGTTTAATTGGCGCAAATATAGACTAAGCCAATTAGCCGCTTGGTTTTATTTTGGTAACGATCAAACCTTGTTCGACATGTAAGTTAAACAAGTTTGATCCCGATGAGACTTTGGTCTTGGGAAGGTGAATACTGGTGAAAAAGCCCCTTATCGTGCAAAAGTTCGGCGGAACTTCGGTGGGTTCAATAGAAAGAATGCAAACCGTAGCCGAACACATCATTAAGGCGAAGAATGATGGCAATCAAGTTGTCGTAGTGGTCTCTGCCATGGCAGGGGAAACCAATCGACTGGTGGGTTTAGCTCAACAAGTAGATAGCGTACCAAACGCTAGAGAACTTGATGTTTTGCTCTCTGCTGGTGAGCAGGTGTCAATGGCCTTAGTGGCAATGACACTGCACAAAATGGGCTATGCCGCCCGCTCACTAACCGGAGCTCAAGCGAATATTGTGACGGACAATCAACACAATGACGCGACGATTAAACATATTGATACTCGAACGATTACCGAGCTGCTAGAACAAGATTTTATTGTGATAGTCGCGGGTTTTCAGGGCATTAATGAAAATGGGGATATCACTACATTAGGCCGTGGTGGCTCAGACACCAGTGCTGTGGCATTGGCTGGGGCACTGAATGCCGACGAATGCCAAATATTCACTGATGTCGATGGGATATACACTTGTGATCCACGCATTGTACCAAGTGCTCGTAAGCTGGATGTGATTGATTTTCCTTCCATGGAAGAGATGGCGCGCAAAGGCGCAAAAGTGTTGCACCTACCGTGCGTGCAGTATGCTTGGAAGCATGCCGTGCCACTCAGAGTGCTCTCTACCTTTGAAGTGAACCAAGGCAGTTTAATTAAAGGCAGTGCCGCAACTCACGCAGTATGTGGTATTGCTCTTCAGCGCGATATGGCGCTGATAAGAGTGGAGAGTGAATCTTTCCCAAGCATCATCAAGCAGTGCCAAATGCTCGGCATTGAAGTCTGCACAACCATTGAAGAGCCTACCAATAGTGCATTTGTGATTAAACGCGATGCTTATGCCAAGCTACAATTAGTCGGCGCAGATAAAATTCGTGGTTCAGAGCCCGTGAGCCTCATCACCAAGGTCGGTATACAAGCCGGGGCATTAGTTGCCCATGCACGTCAGACCTTAGCGCAACATGGCATCGATGTGCGTTATGTCTCGGCCTCGGAACAATCATCTATGCTAATGTTAGACCCTGCAAATGTGGATCGTGCGGCAAATATTTTGCACGAGACCTATGTGACGTCGGAAATCCCTCAAGAGTTTGGTCTAAAACAAACCTTTTTAGGTTAAACGGGCACCATTGAGAGTTTACGATGTCATAACTTTTGATGGATAATAGTGTGGTTGCAAGAAAATACAGAGATTACTCAAGGAGCTAAGAATGCTTATTTTGACTCGCCGTGTTGGCGAAACCCTGATGATCGGTGACGAAGTGACCGTGACAGTATTAGGTGTAAAAGGTAACCAAGTCCGTATCGGTGTAAACGCACCGAAAGAAGTGTCTGTGCACCGTGAAGAAATCTACATGCGCATTCAAGCTGAAAAAGGTAATGGTGGCGTTGCGTCTGGCAACTACTAATTATCGAAGAAAGGTCGGCCGTTAACGCCGACCTTTTTGTTTATCCCCGTGTTTTTATTTAGAAAGTGCAAATTCTCAGCGCTTTGGTTAATTTGCCAACGGTTGAGTTGTTTTGCCGAGTTTTCACCAAGAAAGTGTTTGACATATTTTTGGTAAATCGTAATATGTGCCTCCGCAAGACGGTGAGGTGGCCGAGAGGCTGAAGGCGCTCCCCTGCTAAGGGAGTATACGGTTTATAGCCGTATCGAGGGTTCGAATCCCTCCTTCACCGCCATTTCTTGCAATGCTTATTTCGATAAGCCACAGCGCGTCCGTAGCTCAGCTGGATAGAGTACCTGGCTACGAACCAGGCGGTCAGAGGTTCGAATCCTCTCGGACGCGCCATATTCTTCTGGAATATGAAAGTGGTGAGGTGGCCGAGAGGCTGAAGGCGCTCCCCTGCTAAGGGAGTATACGGTTTATAGCCGTATCGAGGGTTCGAATCCCTCCCTCACCGCCATTTATTGGCCTATGGTCAATTTTTTTGTTCTAGAAGAAAATATTTGTGATATAGTTCACAACCTGCGCGCTCGTAGCTCAGCTGGATAGAGTACCTGGCTACGAACCAGGCGGTCAGAGGTTCGAATCCTCTCGAGCGCGCCACTATTTAAAGCTCCTGAATGTTCGGGAGTCGATTGTGAAAACAATCAAAGCCTGCGCGTCCGTAGCTCAGCTGGATAGAGTACCTGGCTACGAACCAGGCGGTCAGAGGTTCGAATCCTCTCGGACGCGCCACTTTTATTTCGTCAAGAGAGAAGGGTAATACCCTGATACTGGATTTTTCGGTATCGAATCATTAAACATTGCGCGCTCGTAGCTCAGCTGGATAGAGTACCTGGCTACGAACCAGGCGGTCAGAGGTTCGAATCCTCTCGAGCGCGCCACTATTTAAAGCTCCTGAATTTTCGGGAGTCGATTGTGAAAACATTCAAAGCCTGCGCGTCCGTAGCTCAGCTGGATAGAGTACCTGGCTACGAACCAGGCGGTCAGAGGTTCGAATCCTCTCGGACGCGCCACTTTTATCTCGTTAAGAGAGAAGGGTAATACCCTGATACTGAGTATCGGTATCGAATCATTAAACATTGCGCGCTCGTAGCTCAGCTGGATAGAGTACCTGGCTACGAACCAGGCGGTCAGAGGTTCGAATCCTCTCGAGCGCGCCATATTAGAAGCCCTGCATGAAAATGCAGGGCTTTTTTACATTTCGCAAACACCTCATTTACCCTTGCGCTACAACTTATTGTTTTGTGAAGGATATTCCCCGCTATATTAACTTCATCGCAGTATTTGCCCCTCTTTCGCGCTAAGTTAGCTTCAGTCGGTCAAAAAGCAGCCTCTTGGCTTTGCACTTGTGCTGGTTTTCAATCTCAGGTGATGATTTATTGTTCCAGTTTGTGCCAGAGCTAAAAGAGTGCTTGTAACCAAATTGACAATTATTGTTCAGTCGAGATAATCCCACTTCTTCTGCGTTAAGCACAAAAAATGTGCACAAACCGAAGAATGTCAGGATGACACGCAAAGGAAGCAACATGACACATATTGGAAGTCTCTTATTGGATGCCGCCACTCTGATGGTCACCGGAATGGCTGTGGTATTCCTATTTCTTACTCTTCTCGTTTATCTCGTTCAGTTTATGTCCCGTGTGATACCGCAAGAGGTACCCGAGGCTGCTGCAACGCCCAAGAAAAGTCAAAAAGTTCAATCAGTCACTGATTCCGTTAGTCCACAAGTCGTGGCGGCAATCGCCGCGGCTGTGCATCAGCACCGCAGTGCGACAGCGAAACAGTAGTCTGGATTACAAGGATTAAAAGGAGTTAATGAGCATGTCTAAACCATTAGCCATCACCGATGTCGTCCTACGTGACGCCCACCAATCGCTCTTTGCTACGCGTATGCGTATTGAAGATATGCTGCCGATCGCGGCTGAGCTGGATAAAATCGGTTACTGGTCGTTGGAAACTTGGGGTGGAGCGACGTTTGATGCTTGCATCCGTTTCCTTGGCGAAGATCCATGGGAACGTCTACGCGCTTTGAAAAAAGCGATGCCGAATACCCCAATGCAGATGTTACTGCGCGGCCAAAACTTACTCGGTTATCGTCATTACGCGGATGATGTCGTCGAGAAATTTGTCGAGCGCGCCCATGCCAATGGCATGGATGTATTCCGTATTTTTGATGCGATGAACGATGTGCGCAATTTTGAAAAAGCGGTAAAAGCGACGATTGATGTGGGCGCTCATGCGCAAGGAACGCTCTCTTATACCACGAGCCCTGTGCACAACACGCAAACTTGGGTGGATTTAGCAAAGCGCCTTGAAGATCTCGGCTGCCACTCTTTATGTATCAAAGACATGTCGGGTCTGCTCAAACCTTATGAGGCCGAAGAGTTAATCACGCGTATTAAGCAGTCTTGCGCGGTGCCTTTGGCGCTGCATTGTCACGCAACAACGGGTTTATCTACGGCTACGGCAGTCAAAGCGGTGGAAGCGGGGATTGATATTCTTGATACCGCGATTTCCTCAATGAGCCAGACTTATGGCCATACGCCCACGGAAACCGTGGTCGCTATGCTGCAGGATACACCACGTGATACACAACTCAAATTGGAGCAACTTGAACCGATCGCGGCTTACTTCCGTGATGTTCGTAAAAAATACGCCAAGTTTGAAGGTCAGTTAAAAGGTGTTGATTCGCGCATTCTGATTGCGCAGGTACCTGGCGGCATGCTGACCAATATGGAAAGCCAGTTGAAAGAGCAAGGTGCCGCGCACCGTATCGATGAGGTATTGGAAGAGATCCCCCGCGTTCGTCAGGATCTTGGGTTTATTCCGTTAGTGACTCCTACCTCGCAGATTGTCGGCACTCAAGCGGTGATCAACGTGTTAACCGGTGAGCGCTATAAGAGCATTACCAAAGAAACCGCAGGCGTTCTTAAAGGTGAATACGGTGCAACGCCTGCTAGCGTGAATGCAGAGCTGCAAGCGCGCGTATTAGAAGGCGGACAAGCGATTACTTGTCGTCCTGCTGATCTGCTGCAAGATGAACTTGACCATCTCACTAAAGAGCTGCTTGAAAAAGCGCAAGTAGAAAAAATCACCTTAGCGGATGCACAGGTAGACGATGTTCTGACTTATGCGCTGTTTCCACAAGTTGGCCTGAAATTCCTGAAAAATCGCCATAATCCAGAGGCGTTTGAACCTGCGCCCGGCAAAGAGCCCGCTCCGGTGGCTACCGCCCCTGCGAGCGCTAAACCTGCAGCAGGTATCGAGAGCTACAGTGTGAAAGTGGACGGCGTGGTGTATGACGTTGAAGTGGGTCCACAAGGTCAATTGACCTCAGTGGTGCCCGCTGGCCAAAAAGCAGCACTAAAACCGACGGTTGCAACAACCACTCAAGGCGCAGAAGCGGTTGCTGCCCCTTTGGCGGGGACCATCTTTAAAATCCAAGTTGAACAAGGCGATGAAGTGGCAGAAGGTGATGTGCTTATCGTGTTAGAAGCGATGAAGATGGAAACTGAAATCCGTGCAGCGCGCAGTGGTATGATTCAGGAACTGCATGTCAAAGAAGGCGACAGCGTTCGCGTTGGCGCATCACTGCTGAGCTTGGCATAAGGGAAAGTCATGGACGGATTAATCACCTTATGGCAAGAGACAGGGATTGCCAATTTTGAGCTAGAACAGATCATCATGATCTTGGTCGGCTGTACGTTACTGTTTCTGGCCATTCGTAAAGGCTTTGAGCCGTTATTGCTGCTGCCGATTGGTTTTGGTGCGGTGTTAGCCAATATTCCTAATGCAGGATTTACCGAGCCCGGTGGTTTGCTGTACTACGTTTACCATATCGGTATTGAGTCAGGCGTTTTCCCATTGCTGATCTTTATGGGCGTGGGAGCGATGACGGACTTCGGTGCACTGATTGCCAACCCGAAAACCTTGTGGTTAGGCGCTGCGGCTCAGTTAGGCATTTTTGCTACCTTGTTTGGTGCCATTTTGCTCAACTTTGTACCGGGCATGGAATTCTCTATGGCTGATGCCTCGTCGATTGCAATCATTGGTGGAGCGGATGGTCCAACGGCCATTTTCCTTGCCAGCCAGTTATCGCCGGATTTGCTCGGGGCAATTGCGGTCGCTGCGTATAGCTATATGGCGCTGGTTCCGATTATTCAACCACCGATCATGAAGGCCTTGACGACGCCGGAAGAGCGTAAAATCAAGATGGCTCAGCTACGCCACGTGGGTAAAACCGAGAAAATCGTGTTTCCACTCGTGGTGCTGCTAATGACCATTCTGTTTTTGCCTGCGGCAACACCCTTGGTCGGCATGTTCTGTTTGGGGAATCTGATGCGTGAAGCGGGTGTGGTGGATCGTTTGTCCAAAACCGCGCAAAACGAGCTGATCAATATCGTCACCATTTTCTTAGGCTTGGGGGTCGGCTCTAAATTGCAAGCCGAGACCTTCCTCAATTTGGAAACCTTAGGCATTTTGGCACTCGGCGCCGCTGCTTTCAGTATTGGTACGGCGGGTGGAGTGATCATGGCGAAGATCCTCAATAAATTTTCCAAAGAGGATATCAACCCACTGATCGGTGCTGCGGGTGTTTCTGCGGTACCTATGGCCGCTCGAGTCGTCAATAAAGTGGGCCTAGAGGCCAACCCGCAAAACTTCTTATTGATGCATGCCATGGGGCCAAATGTGGCTGGTGTTTTGGGCTCAGCAGTGGCGGCGGGTGTGTTGCTGGCTCTAGTGGGTTAAGCATGAGTTGGTTGCACTTTGCGCAAAATGGCGATGCAAAGTTAACGACTTAAAAGAAATTGGTATATATTCAAAGGGATGCTTCGGCATCCCTTTTTATTCGCGCGATAGGGATAGTGGAAATGGAAAACAAACGAATCGTCATTACCCAATTTGGTACACCGGATGTGTTGGCCATGCAAAGTGCGCCAATTCCAACGCCCAAAGCGGGTGAAGTATTAGTGAAAGTTGCTTTCGCGAGTGTGAACCCTATCGATGTGAAAACCCGGGCGGGGTTAGGATGGGCGGCAGCACAAAATAAAGACAAACTGCCGTGGACACCCGGTTACGATATCTCCGGACGAGTTGTGGCGTTAGGCGAGGGAGTTAGCCGCCTTAAAGAGCGGGATAATGTGGCGGGATTTATTGGTTTCCCATTGCGCGGTGGTGGTTACAGTCAGTATGTTTGCGTGCCAGAACAAGAACTGAGTGTAGTGCCTGATGCAGTAACGCTCGAAGCGGCTGCTGCACTGCCCCTTGCGGGGCAAACCGCCGCGCAAGCCTTGAGCAAAGCGCAAGTCCAAGAAGGTGAACGTGTGTTAATTCTTGCGGGGGCGGGTGGCGTTGGGCATATCGCGGTGCAAATTGCACTGGCTGCTAAGGCTGAAGTATTTACCACTTGCAGTGAAGCGAATTTAGACTATCTGGCCACGCTTGGCGCTCATGCGATCAATTACCAATTTGCGCCCGTCTCTCAGCGTTTAGAAGAGGTGGATGTGTTGATCGATCTGGTGGGGGGAGAGGCGGCGTTGGATGCGCTTAAATGCCTAAAAGATAACGCTCGCGTCATTACTGTACCGACGTTAACCGCCGAGCTTATCTGCGAAAAAGCCAAGCTACTCGGTTTTGAAGCTACGGGCATGTTGGTAGATCCGAATCCAGAGCAGCTCGATACCATGCTGTATATGGTCAGTGTTGGGCTACTGAAAATCGAAATTCAGCACATCTATTCATTGTTAGACGCCGCGCAAGCCCATGAGCAGATTGAATCCGGACACACGCGAGGCAAGTTGCTTCTTGATATGAAATGCTAGAGTGGTGGAATGGCTCTTCTGCGCTACTCACTTCTCTCTTTGCTGAATCGCCGCTGAGCTTACTGTTCTGGAGTGGTTTTCTCAGTGCAACATTATTACCGGGCGGCTCAGAAGCGGCGTTGTTGGCGAGTTTATCGCTCGCTCAACATCCGGTTTGGCTCATCGTTGCGGTGTCAACGGCCGGTAACACTTTAGGTGGCATGACCAACTACGCGTTAGGTTTATGGCTGCCGCATCGAACTGATTCACAAAAACAAGGTCATAAAGCCAAGCTCTGGTTGCAGCGTTACGGTTATTGGGCGTTGCTTGGGAGTTGGTTGCCTATTATTGGTGACCCACTCTGTTTAGCGGCAGGTTGGCTGCGTTTAAACGTACTCCCTGCATTTTTGATGATTTTGATTGGTAAGGCGCTGCGTTATTCATTGCTTGCTGCGTTGTATTACGGTTTGTTTTAAGGAGATGTGATGAGAAAAGTCGCGTTGTTTGGATTTTCTCTTTTGTTATTAGCGGGATGCAGTAGTTCTGACTCATCGTTGCCGCTGTTTTCTTCTTTGCCGAAAGGCGTCACCTTGGTCGAAGAGGTGAAAGCCGAACCGGGTAAAGTCATGATCCCGTACTCGAAGTATCGTTTGGATAATGGACTGACCGTGATCCTTTCACCGGATGACTCCGATCCCTTGGTGCATGTTGATGTAACCTATCACGTGGGTTCCGCTCGTGAGGAGATTGGTAAATCGGGCTTTGCTCATTTCTTTGAGCACATGATGTTCCAAGGCTCTAAACATGTCGGCGATCAGCAGCATTTTCGTTTGATCACTGAAGCGGGCGGCTCGCTCAATGGCACCACCAACCGCGACCGTACCAACTATTTTGAAACGGTTCCTGCCAATCAATTAGAAAAAATGTTGTGGCTTGAGGCGGATCGAATGGGCTTTTTGCTCGATGCGGTTTCGCAGCGCAAGTTTGAGATCCAGCGTGATACCGTGAAAAATGAGCGCGCTCAGAATTATGACAACCGCCCTTATGGCTTGATGTGGGAAAAAATGGGTGAAGCGCTTTATCCCGAAGGGCACCCTTATTCTTGGCAAACGATTGGTTATGTCAGTGATTTAGACCGAGTTGATGTCAATGATTTAAAAGCCTTTTTCCTACGTTGGTATGGCCCAAATAATGCGGTGTTAACCATAGGTGGCGATCTGGATGTTAAACAAACCTTAGCTTGGGTTCAAAAATACTTTGGCTCGATCCCGAAAGGCCCAGATGTGGTAGATGCACCGAAGCAGCCAGCACGGTTGAGTGAAGATCGTTTTATTACGTTGGAAGATCGTGTGCAGCAGCCGATGCTGCTCATAGGGTGGCCAACGCAATATTTGGGCGCAGAGGATCAAGTCGCACTGGATGCTCTAGCCAGTGCCCTAGGTAGTGGCAACAACAGCCTGCTCTATCAAGAGCTGGTGAAAACTCAAAAGGCGGTTGATGCGGGCGCATTCCAAGACTGTGCTGAACTCGCCTGTACCTTTTATGTGTATGCCATGGCTCCCTCGGGAGCCAAAGGTAAGCTCGCCCCACTGTATCAAGAAACCCTGCAAGTGCTGGAAAAGTTTAAGCAGCAGGGCGTCTCTGCTTCGCGTCTAGAACAGATCATCGGCTCAGAAGAGGCTAGTGCTGTATTTGCGCTAGAGAGTGTCAAAGGCAAAGTCAGCCAATTGGCGGCCAATCAAACCTTCTTTGACCAGCCAGATCGCATTGAAAGTCAGCTAGAGAAAATCCGCGCAGTGACACCAGAGTCGGTGCAGCAGGTATTCACTCGCTATCTGGATGGCCAGCCGAAAGTGACACTCAGTGTAGTGGCAAAAGGCAAAACGGACTTTGCGGTACGTCCGGCAACCTTTATCACTCCTGAACGTCAACTGCCGGAATATCAAAAAATTGGTGACGAGCAGCTTGCCTATCGCGAAGTCAAAGACAGCTTTGATCGCTCGCAGATGCCGCAAGTGGCACAAGCGGTTCAGCCACGTTTACCTAAACTGTACGATGTCTATTTTGACAACGGCGTACAATTGCTTGGCACGCAAACACGTGAAACACCGACAGTACTGATTGAAATTCAATTGCCTGCGGGCGAGCGTCAAGTTGCGATGGGGAAAGAAGGCTTGGCTAACTTAACCGCTAGCCTGCTGCAAGAAGGCAGCCAAAACCGTAGCGCCGAAGCCATTCAAGCGCAACTGGATAAACTCGGCTCAAGCATTCAAGTCGTGGCGGGAGCCTATTCAACCAGCATTGTGGTATCGAGTTTGAAGAAAAACTTGCCGGAGACGTTGCAAATCACCCAAGAGATGCTGCTCAAACCTGCTTTCAAACAGAGTGATTTTGCACGTTTACAGCAGCAAATGTTGCAAGGCGTGGTTTACCAACACCAGCAACCGAGCTGGTTAGCATCGCAAGCCACCCGCCAAGTCTTATGGGGAGAGAGTTTGTTTGCCCGCTCCGGTGATGGTACGCAAGCTTCTATCTCTGCCTTGACCTTGAAGGATGTGAAGCAATTCTACCGTCAACATTACACCCCGCATGGCGCACAAATTGCGGTAGTGGGGGATATCAGTGCGCGAGAAATTCGTCAGCAGTTGCAGTTTATTGCCGATTGGAAAGGCGAAGCGGCCCCGCTGATTAACCCACAAGTAGTGCCAACGTTAACTAAGCAGAAAATCTATTTAGTGGATAAGCCGGGAGCGCCGCAAAGTATCATACGTATGGTGCGTAAAGGGTTTCCTTTTGATGCCACAGGTGAGCTGTACTTAACTCAATTGGCGAATTTTAACTTAGCGGGTAACTTCAATAGCCGGATAAACCAAAATCTGCGTGAAGACAAAGGATATACCTACGGCGCAGGAAGCTATTTTGCCAGTAACCGTGAGATTGGAGCCATTGTATTTAACGCTCCAGTACGTGCGGATGTGACCGTTGAAGCGATTCAAGAAATGATCAAAGAGATGCGTCATTTCAGCCAAGCGGGGATGAGCGAGGAAGAGATGAAATTTTTACGTCTCGCTGTCGGTCAACAAGATGCGCTGATGTATGAAACACCCGCGCAGAAAGCTCAACTTGTCTCCAGTATTCTGACGTACAGTTTAGATCGCGATTATCTGCAGCAACGTAATGAGATAGTGAAAAGCGTTGATCGCTCAACACTCAATGAGCTGGCGGCCAAATGGTTCAATCCTGAGGATTACCAAATTATTGTGGTGGGCGATGCCAAGCGACTCAAGCCGCAGTTGGAAAAGTTAGGCATTCCGCTAGAAGAGCTTGAAATCATCCGTTAGAGTACACATTTAATAGTGGGGCGGATTGCGCCCCAAACTCGCTATGCTGCTTAAGCACTACGCTTAACAGGCGGCGTGCGACTGGAACCACCTACATAAGCGAAGCGTATTTTGAGTAAATTTGCCGAGCGACTACAAACAGTTGCAAACAAACCAGAAGTATTTCAAAAGTTTAGCCGTGGATTGGAGCGCGAATCGCTGCGTTACACGCCGGAAGGTGCTCTCACGCAAACGCCACACCCGAAAGCACTGGGAGCGGCATTAACTCACCGTTGGATCACCACAGATTTTGCGGAGTCCTTGCTGGAGTTCATCACCCCTGTCTCGCATGAAGTCGATACTCTGCTGGCGCAGATGTCGGATATTCACCATTTCGCGCAGACCAAGCTGGGCGATGAAAAACTTTGGCCTCTCTCCATGCCTTGCTACGTTGGCAGTGAAGAGGGGATAGTGCTGGCACAATACGGTTCGTCGAACACTGGAAAAATGAAAACCTTGTACCGTGAAGGGCTCAAGCGTCGTTATGGCAGCCTGATGCAGATTATTTCCGGAGTACATTTCAATTTTTCATTCCCAGAAAGTTTCTGGGATGCCTTGTTTGGTGAGCAAGAAGAGTCGGCTCGTCAAGCGAGTAAATCTGCGGCCTATTTTGGTGTCATTCGTAATTACTACCGTTTTGGTTGGCTGATCCCATATCTGTTTGGCGCTTCCCCCGCACTCTGCTCGTCTTTTTTACAAGGTCGCAAAACCGATCTGCCGTTCGAGTCTATTGGTAAAACCTTGTATCTGCCTTATGCCACCTCGCTGCGTCTAAGCGATTTGGGCTACACCAACAGCGCGCAAAGTGTGCTGCAAATTGGTTTCAATAGCATAGAGCAGTATCTGCAAGGGTTGAATGAAGCGATCCGCACCCCCTCAGCCGAGTTTGCCAAACTGGGTGTGAAAGTAGAGGGAGAATATCGCCAGCTCAATAGCAACGTACTGCAAATTGAAAATGAGCTGTATGCGCCGATTCGTCCGAAACGTGTGACACAAAGTGGCGAGCGGCCTTCGCAAGCCCTAGCGCGTGCAGGGGTGGAATATATTGAAGTGCGCTCGCTCGATGTGAACCCATTTAGCCCGATTGGAATTAATGAAGATCAGGTTCGTTTCCTCGACCTATTCTTAGCATGGACAGCGCTGTCAGATTCTGATCCTATGGATGGCTGTGAACTGGCTTGTTGGCGCGACAACTGGCGTAAAGTGGTACTGGAAGGTCGCAAGCCTGGCTTAGAACTGCAAATTGGCTGCCATGGTGAAGTGTTGACCTTGCAAGCGTGGGCGAAGCGTGTGTTTGCCGATCTGCGTGTGATTGCTGAAACTATGGATGCCGCTCTCGGCGGCGATGCCTACCAAGCGGTGTGTGCCAAACTAGAGACTTGGATCGAAAATCCTGAGCTGACGCTCTCGGCACAAATCCTAGCAGAAATTAAACAGCACGGCGGCTTAGGTAAAACAGGCTGCGCGTTAGGTAACGAGTACCGAGCGGTCAATTTACAGCACCAATACCAGTTCTACTCACAAGATGAGATGGAGCAGGAAGTCCGCCGCTCAACTCAAGCCCAAGCCGACATTGAAGCGAAAGAGACGCTCAATTTTGATGCTTACCTAACGCAATATTTTGCCTATACCCTTCCTACTTGAAGCTGCAGCGGTGTTGGCTACGTTCGTTCACCCCAATCACATAGTTTGCCTATGCTCATGGGGATTATGAGAGCCATCCTTGGCTCTCACCAAAGGCAGCCGATGGCTGTGCAAATTTGTTCCAGACAAATTTGTCACTTACTTGTCGCCTACCTGCAGCTCCAAGTCGTTTGGGTATACTGACAGGCGGTGAGTTAATTTAGTTTTAGTGGTGCGCAGTAAGCGAGCCAGAAAGGGAGAAAGGAAATGCCATTATTAGACAGTTTTACCGTCGATCATACCCGTATGAATGCACCGGCGGTGCGTGTTGCCAAAACCATGCAAACCCCAAAAGGGGATACGATTACCGTATTTGATTTGCGTTTTACTATGCCAAACAAAGATATCTTGTCTGAGCGCGGTATCCATACTCTAGAGCATCTCTACGCGGGCTTTATGCGCAATCACCTTAACGGCAGCCAAGTGGAGATCATCGATATTTCACCAATGGGTTGCCGTACAGGTTTCTACATGAGCTTGATTGGTGCGCCGACAGAACAGCAAGTGGCACAAGCATGGCTAGCCGCAATGCAAGATGTGTTGAAAGTCGAAAGCCAAGAGCAAATTCCTGAGCTGAATGAGTACCAGTGCGGCACTGCGGCGATGCACTCGCTCGAAGAAGCCAAAGCGATTGCGAAAAACGTGATTGCGGCAGGTATTTCGGTTAACCGTAACGATGAGTTGGCGCTGCCCGAATCTATGCTCAATGAGCTCAAGGTTCACTAAGTCGGTTCTGTACACGTTAAAAATACAAAAGCCCGAAGTTGAGTTCGGGCTTTTGTTTGAGTGCTTAACTTAAACCAAGCTGACTTTGGTTTTTCTTGGGTAAACTTTGACCAACTTAATCCGATTCTCTTCCAGCTCGAGGATTTCCATTTTGTGCTGTGCCACTTTCACACTCAGATGGCTCGCTGGGATCTCTTCAAGGTGCTCCAAAATCAAACCGTTTAAGGTTCGTGGTCCATCGGTAGGAAGCTTCCATTTTAGGCTCTTGTTAATGTCACGAATATTGGCGCTGCCTTCAATCAAGAAACTGCCATCACCTTGTGGAGTAATTTCATCGGCCAAGCTTGGAGACATGGATGTGGTAAATTCACCGACAATCTCTTCCAAAATATCTTCGAGCGTGGTTAAACCAATGATTTCACCGTATTCATCCACGATTAAACCAATGCGTTCTTTATTACGTTGGAATTTGAGCAGTTGAACGTTAAGCGGAGTACCTTCAGGGATAAAGTAAATCTCATCCGCAGCGCGCAGCAGCATCTCTTTGTTAAAGTCGTTCTTCTCAAGCATAAAGCGTGAGGCTTCACGTAAACGCAAAATCCCGACCACTTCGTCAATCTTGTCACGGTACAGTACGACTCGCCCATGTGGTGAATGGACTAACTGACGCACAATCGACTTCCAATCATCATTGATATTGATCCCCGTTATCTCATTACGCGGGATCATGATGTCGTTGACGGTGACGTGTTCTAAATCGAGGATCGACAGCAGCATATCTTGGTGGCGGCGAGGGATGAGTCCTCCCGCTTCATTCACCACAGTACGTAACTCTTCTGAGCTTAAATGATCGCCTTTGCCATGTTTCGGCGAGATGCCGAGAATACGGATCAAACCATTGGTCATCAAGTTAACGAACAGCACCAAAGGTGAAAGCAGCTTCATCAAAATCGTCAGTAACACGCTGCTGGCGTAAGAGACTCGCTCTGGGTAAAGCGCGGCTAGAGTTTTAGGCGTGACTTCGGCAAACACCAGAATCACTAAAGTTAAGGCCCCCGTGGCAATTGCGACACCTAAATCGCCATACAGGCGCATACCGATAATGGTGGCAATCGCAGAGGCGAGGATATTGACGAGGTTGTTACCAATCAGGATTAAGCCAATCAAACGATCTGGACGATCCAGTAGCTTTTCAACACGTTTAGCACCTTTATGGCCGCTGTTGGCCAAATGCTTTAAACGGTAACGGTTGAGAGCCATCATGCCGGTTTCAGAACCGGAGAAATAGGCGGAAATAATGATGAGACACGCGAGTAGCGCAAATAAGATACCCGTTGATATGTCGTCCAAAACGCGAATTTTCCTTATGACAGAGTTCTAATTAAAGGCTGAATGTATTGCGAGTGTCAAATGACAGCTCGATGAATCTTGTTCAGCGCAGAATGATTTCACGTACAAAACGGCTACCGAAGTAAGCCAAGGTGAGTAACGTAGCGCCTGCGACCGCAAACCAAGTCACTTTTTTACCGCGCCAGCCTTTACGGTAATGACCCCAAAGCAAAATAGAATATACAATCCATGCGACAAACGAGAGGATGCCTTTATGGGCTTTGCCTTGGGCAAACATATCTTGCACAAAGATAAAACCAGTCAACAAGGTACCTGTGAGCAGCAAGTTACCAATCAAAATGATCTTAAATAACTGACGCTCAACCAGCAGCAGAGGCGGTAAATTAGGGTTGATAGAGAAGACTTTTTTACTTTTCAGCTTATGGTCGAGCCAAGCAAGCTGCAGCGCATACAAGGCTCCGATGCTCAATGTTGAATAAGAAAATAGCGCTAAAGAGATGTGCAGCAGCAGTTTGGGATCACTTTCCAAATGGGTAATAAAAGTTCCCGGTAAGAATGTGGCTGCAGAAAGGTTAATGGCAGAAAAACTGTAGGCAACAGGCAGCAAAAACCAGAGGCGAGTTTTGAACATGGCTAAGCTCATCGCTAAAGAGATGATGAAGCTAATCAAAGAAGCCACATTAAGGATACTCAGGTTTTGCCCACTGCTGTGTAGGATCAAATCACTCAGTAACCAGCCATGAAACAGCAGTGCAATCGCTGCACTGATAAACACGGTTTTTGCTCGGATCCCGGTTTGATTGACCAGCCCGGGTACGATGGTCGCAATCGACAAGAGATATAACATCGCCGCGGCAATCGCGATTAAGTTGTCCATACCTGCCACATAGATAAGGGTTAAGTGGGCGAATTATACCTTGCTCTGTGCTAATGGGCTACTTTGTATCACCTTCGTTTTTGAGAGGTTAGAGCACAAAATATGGCTCAAAATGATATTCGTGAATGTGAGCATTGGGTAACGGGTATGCCTGCCCGTTTGTCTAAGGTATACTCACGCCAATTTATCGCCGCTTAGCGAAGAGAAAAAAGATGTTTGAGAATTTAACCGATCGATTGTCCAAAACGCTGAAAAATATCAGCGGCAAAGGTCGTCTTACTGAAGACAACATTAAAGATACCCTGCGCGAAGTGCGCATGGCGCTGTTAGAGGCGGACGTTGCGCTGCCTGTCGTTCGTGATTTCGTCAATCGCGTTAAAGAAGGCGCGGTGGGGGTCGAAGTTTCCAAATCTCTGACTCCGGGTCAAGAGTTCATCAAAATCGTCCGCCAGCAACTTGAAGCTGTGATGGGCGAATCCAACGAAGCCTTGAATCTTGCCGCTCAGCCTCCAGCGGTTATTTTGATGGCCGGTTTGCAAGGTGCGGGTAAAACCACATCCGTTGGTAAACTCTCTAAGCTCCTAAAAGAGCGTGATAAGAAAAAAGTGTTGGTGGTTTCCGCTGACGTGTATCGCCCTGCGGCGATCAAACAGCTCGAAACCCTAGCCAACGATTTAGGCGTTGATTTCTTCCCATCATCACCGGATCAAAAACCGATCGATATCGCGAATGCCGCAATTGATCACGCCAAGAAGAAATTCTACGACGTATTGATTGTCGATACCGCAGGTCGTTTGGCGATTGATGAGCAGATGATGGCGGAGATCCAAGCGCTGCATAAAGCGATCAATCCGGTTGAAACCCTGTTCGTGGTCGATGCCATGACGGGTCAAGATGCCGCCAATACCGCGAAAGCCTTTGGCGATGCATTGCCACTGACCGGGGTGATTCTAACCAAGGTCGATGGTGATGCCCGTGGCGGTGCAGCGTTGTCGGTACGCCATATTACCGGTAAACCGATTAAGTTTATCGGTGTCGGCGAGAAAACCGATGCCTTAGAGCCTTTCCATCCGGATCGTATTGCTTCACGCATTCTTGGTATGGGCGATGTACTGTCGCTGATTGAAGATCTGCAGCGCAACGTTGACCAAGAGAAAGCCGAAAAACTCGCGAAAAAATTCAAAGAGAAGAAAGGTTTTGATTTAGAAGACTTTCGTGAGCAGTTAGGTCAGATGAAAAACATGGGCGGCATGATGGGGATGCTCGATAAACTGCCCGGAATGTCTCAACTGCCTGCGGATATGAAAGACAAAGTGGATGATCGCGTTTTCAAACAGATGGAAGCCATCATCAACTCAATGACCATGAAAGAGCGTCAAAACCCAGACCTCATCAAAGGCTCACGCAAAAAGCGGATTGCTGCGGGTTCCGGTACCCAAGTGCAAGACGTAAACCGCCTGCTCAAGCAATTTACCCAGATGCAGAAGATGATGAAGAAAATGCAACAAGGTGGCATGAAAGGCATGATGCGTAACATGCAAGGCCTGATGGGCGGCGGTGGCCGTGGTGGTTTCGGCGGCGGTTTCTTCGGTCGTTAATTCACTCGCACGCAACCGCTTGAGTGTTCAGTGAACTTTCCAATTTGTTAACTGAATCACGGTAATTTGTAGCGCTTTAAGCTGGCGAAAAAGTAGCTAAACCCCTTGCAAAGCCTCGGAATAAGAGTAAAATCCCGAGGCTTTATTTTGGCACGAGACCCTAAACTGATTTTGTGAATTTTTTGCAAAGTGGTTTTCGGGGTTAATTTTATTTTTGAAAAGCAAAGAGGACGACATGGTAACCATTCGTTTGGCACGTCACGGCGCGAAAAAGCGTCCATTCTATCAAATCGTTGTAGCTGACAGCCGCAACTCAGCAACTGGCCGTTTCATCGAGAAAGTAGGTTTCTTTAACCCTACTGCTACTGGTCAAGAAGAAGGCCTGCGTCTAGACCTAGATCGCGTGAACCACTGGGTTTCACAAGGCGCATCTCTGTCTGATCGCGTAGCACAGCTAGTTAAAACCGCTCAAAAAGCGGCTTAATTATTACTGTTAAGTAGTAACTAGTTTATGTCGATGAAAGGTAAAGAGACGATGAGCAAGCAAAACGAAAAATTGGTTGTGGGAAAATTAGGTTCTTCTTACGGCATTCGTGGCTGGCTTAAAGTTTTTTCCTACACAGACAATCCAGAAAGTATTTTTGATTACAGCCCTTGGTATATTGACCAAAAGGGCGAGTGGGTGGAATACAAAGTAGAAGGCTGGAAACGCCACAACAAAGGTTGGGTGGTAAAACTTCAAGGGCTTGATGTCCGCGAAGATGCACATCTGCTGACTAACTTTGAAATTGCCATTGACCCCGCATCACTACCAGAATTGTCAGAAGATGAGTTCTACTGGCGTGAATTGTTTGGAATGCAAGTAGTGACCACTAACGGCTACGACCTTGGCGTGGTAACCGATATGATGGAAACAGGCTCCAACGATGTTCTCGTGGTGAAAGCGAATCTGAAAGATGCTTTCGGCCAAAAGGAACGGTTAATTCCGTTTCTTGAAGAGCAAGTGATCAAAGTTGTTGATCGCCAAGCTCAACGGATCGAAGTTGACTGGGATCCTGCGTTTTAACTCTTAAAATCGAATAAGCGAGGAAACATGTGGGTTGGCATCGTTAGCCTATTTCCTGAAATGTTCCGCAGCGTTACCGATTTTGGAGTAACAGGTCAGGCGGTTAAAAAAGGGTTGTTGTCAGTTGAAGCGTGGAATCCTCGTGATTTCGCTCATGACAAACGTCGCACTGTCGATGATAAACCCTACGGTGGCGGTCCCGGCATGTTGATGATGGTGCAACCTTTGCGCGATGCCATCCATGCTGCGAAACAAGCGTCACCGGGTAAGACGAAAGTCATTTACCTCTCTCCGCAAGGTCGAAAACTCGACCAACAAGGTGTGGAAGAGCTGGCGCAAAACCAGAATCTGATTCTGATTTGCGGTCGCTATGAAGGGGTAGATGAACGCATTATTGAATCTGAAGTTGACGAAGAATGGTCAATTGGTGATTTTGTAATGACGGGTGGGGAACTCCCAGCCATGACGTTGATTGATTCTGTCTCGCGGTTCATTCCGGGAGTATTAGGGGATTTCGCGTCAGCAGAAGAAGACTCTTTTGCCAATGGTTTGCTGGATTGCCCTCACTACACGCGTCCCGAGGTATTGGACGGAAAAGAAGTGCCAGCGGTACTGAAATCCGGCAATCATGAGGACATTCGTCGTTGGCGACTCAAGCAGTCGCTTGGCCGTACCTGGCTTAGAAGACCGGAGCTCCTGGAAAACCTAGCTCTGACTGACGAACAGGAACAATTACTGACCGAGTACATTAAAGAGACTCGTCATCAGTAACCTATTAAATTTAGTATCAGTTTATTCTAGGAATTTAGACAATGAGTAACATCATCAAGGCTCTAGAACAAGAGCAAATGAAACAAGACCTGCCTCAATTTGCACCAGGCGACACTGTTGTGGTTCAAGTTAAGGTAAAAGAAGGTGACCGTGAGCGTCTACAGGCTTTTGAAGGCATCGTAATCGCAATCCGTAACCGTGGTCTGCACTCAGCATTCACCGTTCGTAAAATCTCTAACGGCGAAGGTGTTGAGCGTACGTTCCAAACTCACTCTCCAGTAGTTGATAGCATTGAAGTTAAACGTCGCGGTGCAGTACGTCGTGCCAAACTGTACTACCTGCGTGACCTATCTGGTAAAGCTGCTCGTATCAAAGAGAAGCTGGCTAAGAAGTAATGCTAGAACTCTCGTTCTCGTAGTAAAAAGCGGAGCCCAAGGGCTCCGCTTTTTTGTGCTCCATTTTTTAACGTCGAGGTCTCATCGTCGATGAGTGGAACCTTTCAGAATCACACTCGTCTAATCACGAGTGTCTTCACCAATCGTAACTGGGAGTACAATCTCTTCACCCTTACGCAGTAGGGTGAAATCCACCACAGTGCCGGGGCGAAGATCGGTGACGGTATCTGTGACATTCTGGCGACCATTAATTTTTTTACCGTCGATTTTCAGCAAAATATCTTGCTCCAGAAAGCCTGCTCGGGCTGCGGGTCCATTCGGGTCAACCCCTAAAATAATGATCCCACCGACATGCTCATTCCCCAGCAAACGTGATGTCATCGAGTTAATATCTTGACCGTCGACGCCAATATAACCGCGGATCACGCGGCCATCAGCAATGATTTTGGTCATAATTTTACTGGCCAAAGAGTAGGGAATCGCAAACGAAATCCCGTAAGTTTCGAGATCGGTGGCTTGTTGAAAAGAGGCGGTATTGATGCCGACCAGTTCACCTTGGGTATTGACCAATGCACCACCTGAGTTGCCGTCATTGATTGCGGCATCAGTTTGAATAAAGGCTTGGCGACCATCAGCGCTGATGGATGAACGTCCGGTAGCCGAGATAATTCCGAAAGTCGTGGTTTGCCCTAAGTTGTAAGGGTTACCAATCGCCAACACCACGTCCCCGACTTTGGGATGGTAATCTGGATTGAGTGGAATTACCGGTAAGCCTGTGCCTTCTACGCGTAATACGGCAATATCGGTACGGCGATCTTTTCCCACCAATTGTGCTGCTGCGGCTCGCCCATCTTGTAGAGCAACGACAATTTGATCGGCCTGCGCGACGACGTGGTAGTTGGTGATGATGTAGCCTTTTTCGCTGACAATGACACCGGATCCTAAACCTTGAATCGAGAGTTTACGGCGATCATTTTCGCTGTATTTACGGTTATAAATATTGACGACGGCAGGGGCGGCTTTGCGTACCGCTTCATTAAATGAGATTTGTAGAGCGCCGATGTTGCGTGGTTGTTCGACAACGGGCATTAATTTGGCGCGTAGTGAGGGTGTCACCATAATAATGGCAATCGCAGCCAACAACCCAAGGCTGATTGAGCGAACCCAAAATTTCAGCATAGTTTCCCCAACTCAATATTGACTAAATTCCTCACTGCGAGTGGGCAAGAATAACACTGGAAAGGCATTTCGCCAAAGTTGCATCTGTAGCTTATGAATAAGTTTTTGTGCAAGTTTGGGGATTTTTTGAGGGAAAGAAAGCGTTACCGCTCAATGAGCGGTAACGCTGAGTGATAATTAACGAACAACCAAGTAAAGCGTTCTCTCTCCACGTTGGATATTCAATGCCAAAATATTCGGTGATTTTTCCATAATCGCACGCAACTCGGCGATATTTTTCACCCGCTTACGATTCACGCCAATGATAATGTCGTCTTTTTGTAGCTGGTAAGATTCAGCGGCAGAGCCTTTTTGAACCTCAGTAACTTTAACGCCCTGAATAGGATCGCTGTCAGTGGTGTTGCTTAACTCCGCGCCGCTCAAACCTTGATGCAGTGATTCTGCTTTGGTCTTGGCATTTTGCTGCTCCCCAAGCGTTACATCAATATTTTGATTCTTACCATCACGCAGCACTCCAAGAGTAATGGTTTTTCCTGCGCCTAGGGTCGCGACTTTCGCGCGTAGCTCAGAGAAGGTATCGATTTTTTTACCATTCAGCGACGTAATGATGTCACCCGCTTTGATGCCCGCTTTGTCCGCAGCACTGTCAGGAACCACTTGGCTGACAAAAGCACCTTTTGAGGATTCATAGCCGAGCGCGTCAGCCAGTTCGGAAGTGATTTCACCGCCTTGCACGCCCAGCATGCCGCGTTTAACTTCACCAAACTCAAGAATTTGATCGGTCAGATTTTTCATCATATTGGATGGGATAGCAAAACCTATACCGACGTTACCACCGTTTGGACCAAGGATCGCGGTGTTGATACCGATGAGTTCACCATTAAGGTTAACCAGAGCGCCCCCTGAGTTGCCGCTGTTGATGGCGGCATCGGTCTGGATGAAGTTTTCAAAGTTTTCGATATTCAAACCACTACGCCCTAACGCTGAGACAATGCCAGAGGTCACTGTTTGCCCTAAGCCAAATGGGTTACCGATGGCCACTGCAAAATCACCGACTCGCAGTTTATCGGAGTCCGCGATACGGATCTCGGTGAGGTTTTTCGCTTTGTTTAGCTTGAGCAAGGCGACATCAGACATCTCATCACCACCGACAAGTTCTGCATCAAACTCGCGACCGTCATACAGTTTGACGCGAATTTTTTCAGCACCATTAATGACATGGTAGTTAGTAACGACATACCCTTTATCAGCGCTAATGATGACCCCAGAACCTAAGCCACGGAAAGGCCGCTCTTGGAGTTGTTCGGTCGGAAAATCCGGTCCGAAGAAAAAACGAAACTGATCCGGCAGACGCTGTCTTGAAACTTGAGTCCCTTCCACAGCAATGCTCACCACGGCGGGTGTGACTTTTTCAAGCATCGGGGCTAGGCTAGGAATCTGCTCTCCATTGACTGAGAGAGGAAGCGCTGCAGTTGCAGGCAAAGGCGAGAGAATCGCGCTCAAACTAAGAGACAGAGCAGTTAAAACAAGTAAAGGTTTTTTCATCATAAGCTCCTCAACAAATTAACGTCCGGTTGAAGTAGAAAATATGTCCATTTCAAGAAACTTCAACTGACAGTCTGTGAGTTATGACTCAAAAACCTTTACAAAGTTCACCGTAAAGTAGCGGGAATCGATTAGCTGGCTTTGGCGTTAAGCAAATCCGCTGAGCGAATGATCGCTTTTTCTTCACCGCGCAAAAGTCCTGTGGCACCCAATGCATAATCTTTAGGTGGTTGTTCGAGCTCTTCTGGCTGTTTGCTCTCTTCTTTTTGCTGAGCCAATTTACTGAATGGGTTATCTTGCTCAGGTAAATTGGGGATCAAATCGGTGGCGGTTTTCGCCATGTGTTGATACAGCTTAGTGTAATCTTTTCCTAGGGTATCGAGCATTTCTGCTGTCTGCGCAAAGTGATCAGACAGTTCTTGGCGCTGTTGCTCTAAGGTGAATTTTGCGCTCTCGAGTTCTTTTTGCAGGTTCTTCTGCGTCTTATATTGAGGGGTAGTCAAACGAGCAATCAGCATCCCGACAGCAATCCCCACTAGCAATCCAGCAATGGCATAGATCCAAGGCATAACAGCTCCTTATTGTTGTTATTTAACATGTTTTTTACCCATCGGTTACACATGTACGAGGGACATGTTACTATGAGACCCAAGTTGGATAAAGCAAAATGCACGTCAGCTATTTTGCGTTTATGGCTCTCCTTGTAACTGTAGTAGACCAAGATGACTCCGAAGCAGCGATACGAAAAAGATTTACAACGCACTGATTTTTATAGTGATGAAGCACAGGCACGTGCCGTCGATGCCTTAGATAATTTGTATCACCAATGGCTAAATTACCTCAATCAGCCAGTGGTACGACCTTCTGTATGGCAAAAGCTCATCGGTAAGAAGCCAACAGTGACGCAACAGCCACAAGGTCTCTATATGTGGGGAGGTGTCGGACGCGGCAAAACCTATCTTATGGATACTTTTTTTGAAGCCTTGCCGACAGAAAAGAAGCTTAGGGTTCATTTTCATCGCTTTATGTATCGGGTGCACGATGAATTACGCACCTTATCAGACGTCAGTGATCCACTTGAAATTGTGGCTGATCGCTTTTGTGCTGAGGCAAACATTATCTGTTTTGATGAGTTTTTCGTCTCGGATATTACCGATGCGATGATCCTTGGAACTCTGTTCGAGGCCTTATTTAGACGCGGTATCGTATTGGTAGCCACTTCGAATATTGCCCCCAAGGATTTGTACCGCAATGGGTTACAGCGAGCCCGATTCCTACCTGCAATTGCGTTGGTGGAAACGCATTGTCAGATCCTAAATGTAGATAGTGGTGTCGATTATCGTTTGAGAACCTTACAGCAAGCGGAAATTTATCATTACCCTTTAGACAGTAAAGCGACCGATAACCTACAGCGTTACTTCCAGCAGTTGATCAGCTCAGAGCAGACTCCAGAGACGCAAATCGACGTTAATCACCGAATGATTACGGTTGAAGCAGCTGGAGACGGAGTATTGTATGCGACCTTTGCCCAGTTATGCCAAACGGCACGTAGCCAAAATGACTATATTGAGCTGTCGAAAATTTATCACACCGTGCTGCTGGCGGATGTCAAACAGATGAACAAAAGTAGCGATGATGCCGCGAGGCGCTTTATTGCGCTGGTGGATGAGTTTTATGAGCGACATGTAAAGTTAGTTATTTCTGCTGAAGTGCCCCTTACCGATCTGTATACCGATGGTTTGTTAGAATTTGAATTTAAACGCTGCCAATCACGCCTAATTGAAATGCAAAGTCATGATTACTTAGCGAAGGAGCACTTGGGCTGAGCACAAAATGGCTTCCCCTATAAGGCGTGGATTTTTTTTCTCTTTTCATGCAAAAAAAGGTGATTTTTTCTGCGCCCTTCTCTATAATCCTGCGACCCACCGTTACTGCAGGTCCTTTGTGGCCGAGAGTGCCACCCACTCGAAGGGGTGATGACTGGGCTCTTAGACAGTGGGAGCGAAAGCTCCTTGAAGTGTAAATTTAAATTAACGGGTTATTATTAGCATGAAAACTTTCGTTGCTAAACCAGAAACTGTAAAACGCGACTGGTACGTTGTAGACGCTGAAGGTAAAACTCTTGGCCGTCTAGCAAGTGAAATTGCATCTCGCCTACGTGGCAAACACAAAGCTGAATACACTCCACACGTTGACACTGGTGATTACATCATCGTTGTTAATGCGGAGAAAGTTACTGTTACAGGTAACAAGGCTAAGAACAAGATGTACCACCGTCACTCTGAGTTCCCAGGTGGCCTGAAGTCATTCAGCTTCGAGAAGCTGATTGAGCGTAAGCCAGAAATGGTACTTGAGTTAGCGGTTAAAGGTATGTTGCCAAAAGGTCCTCTAGGCCGTGCTATGTACCGTAAGCTGAAAGTTTACGCTGGCGCTGAGCACAACCATGCTGCTCAACAACCAAAAGTACTGGACATCTAATCGGGGATTTCGGAAATGGCAGAGAATCAATACTACGGCACTGGCCGTCGCAAAAGCTCAGCTGCTCGTGTTTTTATTAAACCAGGCAGCGGCAACATCGTAATCAACAAGCGTAGCCTTGAAGAGTACTTCGGTCGTCCAACTTCTTGCATGGTTGTTAAGCAACCTCTTGAACTGGTTGACATGGTAGAGAAACTGGATCTGTACATCACTGTTAAAGGTGGTGGTATTTCTGGTCAAGCAGGTGCTATCCGTCACGGTATCACTCGCGCTCTGATGGAATACGATGAGTCTCTACGTCCTGTTCTACGTGCTGCTGGCTACGTTACTCGTGACGCTCGTCGCGTTGAACGTAAGAAAGTGGGTCTACGTAAAGCACGTCGTCGTCCACAGTTCTCTAAGCGTTAATTTTTCCTTTTGGAAAAATACGCTCCAGTGTTACTGGATGTGGTTCAAAAACCCGGCTTTATGGCCGGGTTTTTTACATCTCAAGGTCTGCTTGGCAGATTCCTAATTCCCCTCTTCTCAATACTCGATAAATAAGTTGTTCCTTTTGTGATGCCGCGAGCGATTTGAATTGACAAATGTTACAGAAAGGTAGCTTTATCTTGTCAAAAAGTAGGGTTTTATTTATCATTTGCTATCAAATAAATACAAAATAAACTCGTGTTTGTTAGCCTTGCTCTTTAAACGGAATAAGCAGGATCCATAAGGAGCAAATGGGAGAATGTCTGGATGAGTAATGCGCCTCTAAATCAAGGCCGCAGACGATTTCTGACCGCTACAACGGCCGTTGTGGGTGGTTTAGGAGCCGTTGCGGTTGCCGTACCTTTTATAAAATCGTGGAACCCGAGCGCGAAAGCAAAAGCGGCCGGTGCCCCTGTCGAGGTTGAAATCAGTAAACTCGAAGAAGGGCAGATGGTTCGTGTTGAATGGCGTGGTAAGCCTGTTTGGGTGGTTCGTCGTTCACAAGCTGTCGTTGAAGGTTTGAAAAGTCACGAAAACCAACTTCGTGATCCGAATTCTGACGAGCTACAACAGCCTAATTATGCTCAGAATCCTTACCGTTCGATTAAGCCTGAGTACTTTATCGCAGTCGGTATTTGTACTCATTTGGGTTGCTCACCAACTTATCTTCCAGATTCTTTTTCTGAGCAAGTCCAAGGGGTTAAGTCTGGATTCTTCTGTCCATGTCATGGTTCAAAATTTGATATGGCAGGGCGAGTATTCCAAGCTGTTCCGGCACCACTAAATCTTGTTATCCCGCCGCACATGTATCTCAGTGATACGCGGATCGTGATTGGTCTTGATGAGACAGGGGAGGCATAATGCAAGCTCTACTTGATTGGGTAGAAAAACGCCTACCTGCCATGAATGCGTACAAAAAACACCTTTCAGAATACCCAATGCCAAAGAACTTTAACTTTTGGTATCTGTTTGGTTCGCTTGCGATGTTGGTTTTGGTCAACCAACTTCTGACTGGTATTTGGTTAACCATGAACTATGTGCCATCGGGAGAGGGCGCTTTTGCTTCGATTGAATACATCATGCGTGATGTGGAGTACGGTTGGTTATTGCGTTACATGCATTCAACCGGGGCTTCTGCATTTTTCGTGGTGGTTTATCTGCACATGTTCCGTGGCTTAATTTATGGATCATACCAAAAGCCTCGTGAGCTATTGTGGATCTTCGGTATGCTGATTTTCCTTGTGTTGATGGCAGAAGCCTTTATGGGCTACTTGTTACCTTGGGGACAGATGTCTTACTGGGGCGCACAGGTAATCATTTCGCTGTTTGGAGCAATTCCGGTTATTGGTGATGATCTCACACTATGGATCCGTGGTGACTATGTCATTTCCGGTGCCACACTAAACCGTTTCTTCGCCTTGCATGTGATTGCGTTGCCAATCGTATTACTGCTTTTGATCGTGCTGCATATTCTGGCTCTGCACGAAGTTGGCTCAAATAACCCTGATGGTATTGAGACCAAATTGCCAAAAGGTTCAATGGGTGAAGGCTACGAATCACAGTTTAAATTCCATGAGTACTACACTAAGAAGTACGACATTATCGATTCGATCCCATTCCATCCTTATGGCACGGTGAAAGATTTAATTGGTGTTGCGGGATTCTTATTCTTGTTCTGCTATGTGTTGTTCTTCAATCCAGAGATGGGGGGATACTTCCTTGAGCCGCCCAACTTTGAAGCAGCTAACCCACTGAAAACACCAGAACATATTGCGCCTGTTTGGTACTTTACGCCGTTTTACGCCATCTTGCGTGCGGTTCCAGATAAGCTGCTAGGGGTTATCGCGATGGGGGCGTCGATTGTTGTATTGTTCCTGTTACCTTGGCTGGATCGTTGTAAGGTTCGTTCTTACCGTTATCGTAGCAAATTCCATTTATTCAATATTGCTCAGTTCACTGTAAGCTTTATTGCCTTAGGGATTTTAGGCGCGCTACCTGCAACTCCAACTTACACACTGTTGGCTCAGATATTTAGCTTGTGTTACTTCATGTTCTTTGTGTTGCTGTTCTTCTACAGCAAAAACGAAGCCACTAAGCCATTACCAACAAGGGTGACATACAAATGAAAAAATGGATTGTAGTTTTGTTTGCTATGCTGCCTTCACTGGCGATGGCGGCTGGAGCAAATGTGCATTTAGATAAAGCGAATAACGATTTGACGGATCAGGCTTCGCTACAAAATGGTGCCAAGCTGTTTATGAATTACTGCTTTGGTTGCCATTCTACTCAATATCAACGTTATGAACGGGTTGCCAATGATCTTGGCATCCCAGCTGATTTAATGAAGGAAAACCTGATTTTTGATCCTGAGACCAAAATTGGTCAATTGATGGAAAATGCGATTCCCGATAAATCGGCAGCGAAATGGTTTGGTGCGCCACCACCAGATTTGACACTGGTTGCTCGTGTGCGTGGAACCGATTGGTTGTATACCTATTTGCGCTCATTTTACACGGATCCTTCACGTCCTTTTGGCGTGAATAACATTGTGTTTCCAAGCGTAGGTATGCCCCATGTTCTTGAAGAGCTTCAAGGTACTCCTGAGCCTATTTTTGAAACCAAAGTCGTCGATGGCAATGAGGTTCAACATGTGGTTGGCGTGAAGTCACGTGGAAACGGTGAATTGAGTGAAGGGGAATATAACCAAGCAGTACGTGACTTGGTGAATTTCTTGGAATATTCCGGTGAGCCGATGAAGCTTGAGCGCCAAAACTTAGGCTGGTGGACAATGGGTTTCTTAGTGATCTTCACCATTGTCGTTGTCGCACTCAAGAAAGAGTATTGGCGTGATGTGCACTAATTGTGCTATTATGCTGCGCTAATTCCCGATTGTTAACTCATCAGTGGAGGCTCTAGCCTCCATTGATTTTTTGTACCCGCATCTGTACTGGAGGGCTCCATGGCTGTAGCTGCCAACAAACGTTCTGTGATGACTCTATTTTCAAGTGCATCTGACATGTATAGCCATCAGGTTCGCATTGTGCTAGCTGAAAAAGGCGTCAGTTTTGAAGTTGAGTTGGTTGATGAGAACAACCTTCCAGCGGAACTGATTGAGCTAAATCCTTATAAAACAGTTCCAACACTGGTTGATCGCGAGCTTGCTCTGTATGACTCAAAGATCATCATGGAATACTTAGATGAGCGTTTCCCTCATCCGCCACTTATGCCTGTTTACCCAGTTGCACGTGGTAACAGCCGTCTGATGATTTATCGTATCGAAAGAAACTGGTATTCATTGGCAGAAAAAGTAGTGAATGGTTCTCCTGAAGTTGCTGAAAATGCGCGTAATAAGCTACGCAATGATCTGTTAACTTTAGGGCCTGTGTTTGCTGAGTTTGAATACTTCATGAGTGAAGAGTTCAGCCTGATCGATTGCTATCTTGCTCCACTGTTATGGCGTTTGCCTGTGCTGGGCATTGATTTGATTGGCCCTGGCTCAAAAGAGCTGAAAGTGTATATGAACCGTGTATTTGAACGTGATTCATTCTTGGCTTCACTGACTGAAGCTGAACGCGAGATGCGTCTGGCTCGCTAATGGATGCCGGAATGGATATTGGTCAAATGACACCACGCCGACCATATTTGCTACGTGCATTTTATGATTGGTTACTGGAAAATGAATTAACGCCGCACCTCGTCGTTGATGCCACTTTACCGGGCGTGAAGGTACCACTTGAATACGTTCAAGATGGTCAAATTATTCTGAATGTTGCTCCACGAGCAGTGGGAAACCTAGAGTTGGGCAATGATGAAGTGACCTTTAATGCCCGTTTCGGTGGTCGTCCTCATTTGGTTATTGTGCCTATTTATGCTGTGCAGGCCATTTATGCCCGTGAAAATGGCGCAGGCACTATGTTTGAGCCGGAGCCTGCTTATCTAGATATGATGGATTTTCCTGAAGAGATTGATTCAGATGACTCCTTGATTGAGCTGGAAAGCGATGTTGCGGTTGAGAACACTGAAGAGACTCCACGCCCTAGAGGCAAACCGAGTTTACGTGTCGTGAAGTAAATAAATCTCATGAAATCAAAAAGGCAGTGGTCATCGCTGCCTTTTTCATATCCCACTCTCAAAATCGTTACTGAGCGTAATCAAACGCCTTCACAACCTGTTTCACACCTATGATATTTCTTGCGACATCAATGGCCATCTCTGCGTGTTCAGGAGAAACGTATCCAAACAGATAAACGACGCGATCCTCTGTCACCACTTTAATTTTAATGCCGTTGAGCTCAGATTTCGTTAAAAGCGCCGATTTTACCTTGGTAGTTATCCAGCTATCGTTGCTGATTTCACCAACGGAGAGTGGCGCTTTAATTTGCACTTGGTTATGCAGCTCTTTGACGCCTTTGAGTTGACGAGCCTGAGCAATAAATTGCTCTAAGATCGCTTCATTGCGTGACTGTCCCAATAACACGACGGTTCCACGGTAAGCAACGGCAGAAATGCGCGCATCTTTGCGGTAAGGTTCTTTATTGGCAAGGCCTGCAACTTCAAGTTCAACATTGTTATCTTGCCAGATCTCTTGCGTGCTGCGCGGATCGGTCACAATATTGGCTGTGGTTGCGGCACCCGCGATAAACAGTCCGGCACACCCTGTTAGAGTGGCGAGCAAACCGGAAACGATAAGAAGTCTAATGCTTTTCATATTTACTCTTCATGGGCTGGGAATAACACTTGATCAATCAAATCACATAGGCAGTGTAGCGTTACCATATGAACTTCATGAATGCGAGCGGTACGGTGTGATGGGATCCGAATTTCCACGTCATTTTCACCAAGCAGTCCGGCCATTTCACCGCCATCTTTGCCTGTGAGAGCAATGATCGTCATGTCGCGAGTTACGGCCGCTTCCATTGCTTTGATGATATTTTTACTGTTACCGCTGGTTGATATTGCAAGCAAGATATCACCGGGTTGGCCAAAAGCTCGAACCTGTTTTGAGAAGATTTCTTGATAGTGGTAGTCGTTAGCGACGGCGGTGAGCGTCGTGTTATCTGCAGTCAGAGCCATTCCCGGTAAGCTTGGGCGTTCGGTCTCAAAGCGATTTAGAAGGCAAGAAACAAATTGTTGTGCATTGACCGACGAGCCACCGTTACCGCAGCAGAGAATTTTATGACCGTTAAGTAAACTCGCCACCATGGCTTGTGCGGCATGCATAATGGCATCGGGTAACGCCTCCGCTGCGGCGATTTGAATTTGAATGCTTTCGGTAAAACTGTCTTTAATGCTATCGAGCATTGTTTATCCTTCAGTAATAGCGTTTTTTAACCAATCAATATGTTGCCCTTGTTGATGAATGGCAATCACATCAAAACGAAAATCCGCACTGTGACTATTCATCTTGTTGGCGAGCATCCAACAATTTGCGGCTTTGATCAAGCGAGCACGCTTGGTTCTTGTGACGGTTTCCGCGGCGTGACCATGTTGAGTGTTGTTTCGATAGCGTACTTCGACAAACACTAATGTGTTTCCATCACGCATGATTAAGTCTAATTCGCCAAAACGGTAGTTCACATTTTGTGTGACTAGAGTAAGGCCTTGGCGGCGAAGATAGTCCGCCGCCATTTGTTCATAATGATTTCCTTGGTGCCTAGAATTAACGAACACCATGCTCTGCCCAGCTGATTTCACGCTGAACCACACATTGTTCATCAATACTTAGCACACCCGTTTGTCCATCAATCGTATAGCCTTCGACGATTTTCATTTGTGGAAGTTCCACCATCAAACGATAGGCATCCATCCCCAGAGCTTGCAAGCGGCGCTCTGCATTTGAGCTTTCGGGCCAGATTTGGGTTAGCTGCTCTTTGATACTTGGCGCTGGCTGTATCAGCAGTGGAATATCACTGTAAGTCACGCCTGACAAATCTTCGTATTGGCGACCACCTGTGTTGCTGTTCGAGTTTGAGAACAGTTTTGGTGGGCGGGTATCCGGGTTGATAGCCACTTCAATAAATGGCTTGATCAAGGTGAGTTCTGAGCTGTTTGCGACAATATACACAGCATCGATATCACGGCGGCTACGAGGTTGGCTCTCTAAGCCCATACCAAGCAGAGATTCCATCTGTGCGATGTTTTGTTGGCTATCCTGTAAGCCAAAAATGGAGTTGATATTGCGTTGTAATTGACGCTTGTCGCCAAAAAGATTCACTGCCACTTTGTTTTTGCTGTAACGACGCCACTCTTCATTAAAGGCTTCAACCACACGTTCACCATAAGCGTTTTGGGGCGCGAGGATCAGTGGGTAACGGTAGCCTTGAGTGAACAGATGTTTTGCCGCTTGTGCGACTTCTTGTTCAGGTGATAGAGCGAGATAGCAAGCGCCCGCCGTCGTATCAATTTGATCCGGGATGTTCAGTGCCAACGTTGGGATCATTTGGCCACGGCTTTGTTGGAATTGCTGCAGTTTTTCGATATTACCTTTGATCAGTGGACCCACAACAAAATCAATTTGTTTGCTGGTCAGAATCGCATCAACAGATTCGAGCGTTTCGGCATTGGTATCGATGATCGTCAACGTCGCGTTTGTTTGGCGATCGGCATCGTTCATCATGGCAAACACAAATCCATCACGAATAAATTGAGCCTGCTTAGCAAATTTACCTGTCAAGGGTAACAGTAAAGCGGTGTTAGTCGGCTTGACGATTTCTAAAGCCAAAATATCGGTAATGGCTTTAGGGGTATAAATTGCCGCTGGGTGCTGCGGATTTTCAGCCAGCCATTTTTCTAAGGTATTTTTCAGTTGTGGTAGATCGCTACCCAGCGTTTTCATATAGATCGCAAGCTGTAGCCAGCCATCCAACTGCGCTTCATCGGGCTCAGCAGAAAGCTTGATAATTTTGCTGGCGGAGTAGTGATTGAGGTTTGCCCAGATTTGATCCGCTAATGCTTCTTTGTCCTTGTTGGATGAAAGGGCGTACAGCGCCACTAACTCGCGAGTGGAGTCAAAAGAGCGATCCAGAGCCGTGAATATGTCCGCACGAAGCTGGTGATATTGCTGCCATTGAACTTGAGGTAACGACCAATTGGCTTGGAAACTCAGTTGCTCTAGAGCTTCTTGATATTGTTCGGTATTGGCTAATAACTGAGCGCGCAGCAGTTGCCACTGCGCCTGCTGAGTTGGAGTCAAGGGTTGTTTCGCCAAGCGCATGATCAGAAGTTGGGCTTGATCGGGATTGTTTTCCTCTATGGCGGCTTTGAGAGCCATGATCAGCCAATCATTTTGCTGATTACCTTGGCTGGCATCGGCTCGCATCAAATACGTCTGCGCCGTTAAGAGTGGTTGAGCGGTAATATCGACCACATCCGGTGACGAAGGTTGAGTCGAACAGGCCGATAAAACGATTGATAATGCAATCGGAGTGAGTAAGCGTGGTACACTGCGTCGCTGATGGTGGTTCATAGCCATGAGTTCTTTCGTTAGTCCGTGTAAAATTGTCTCTATATTAATCGTTGATGTGATGGTAAACAAATGACAGATAATAAAACCGTGCCAAATGGTGCTCCAATTCTTTATATTGTCCCAACCCCGATTGGTAATCTAGGTGACATCACACAACGCGCTCTGGATGTATTAGCCAGTGTCGATATGATTGCCGCTGAAGATACGCGTCATACCGGAAAATTATTAGCTCACTTCAACATCTCGACCAAAACGTTTGCTTTGCACGATCATAATGAGCAGCAGAAAGCCCAAGTCTTAGTGGATAAACTGCTCTCTGGTCTATCGATTGCCTTAGTGTCCGATGCTGGCACGCCTCTGATCAGTGATCCAGGTTATCATTTAGTCACTCAATGTCGTCAAGCAGGCGTTAAAGTTGTGCCACTTCCAGGGCCATGTGCGGTGATCACAGCGCTGAGTGCATCAGGCCTGCCATCTGATAGTTTTAGCTTTGAAGGTTTTTTGCCGGCAAAAAGCAAAGCACGTAAGGATAAACTGTTAGAGATCGCGAAAGTGAGCCGTACCTGTATTTTTTATGAATCGCCACACCGGATCTGCGAGTCACTGCAAGATATGTTAGATGTACTTGGTGGCGAGCGTGAAGTGGTACTTGCCCGTGAACTCACCAAAACCTTCGAAACAATTCAAGGTATGCCTTTGGCTGAGTTGATTACGTGGATTGCTGAAGATGATAACCGTAAGAAAGGCGAAATGGTGCTGTTGGTGCATGGATATCGGGATGCGGGTGAGCAGCAACTGCCAGATGAGGCTCTACGCACCTTAACGATTTTGACTAAAGAGCTGCCATTGAAAAAAGCTGCTGCCTTAGTGGCTGAAATTCACCAGTTGAAAAAGAATGCATTGTATAAATGGGGCTTGGAGAATTTAGGCGAATAATTTTCTCTTCTATCCATTTCCTACTTGAAGCTGTAGCGGTGTTGGCAGAATTTGCTCACCCCAATCACAGAGTGTATCTATGCTCGTGGGGATTCACTCATTTGCCGCCGGCCTGCAACACCAAGTCGTTTAGGTATATTTATTACCGCTGGAAGTGATACCCATCTGAAAACAAAAAAGGGCGCGGATGCGCCCTTTGTGCTGCCCAAGAAACTAGTTCTTATAGATACACAGCATATTGAGGTAGCTATCGACCAACTTATACACTGCTTCTTGTTCACCTAAACGGTTCACTTGTAAGAAGATGGAGTAGAAGATGCCGTGGAACAGGCTGGCCATGTTATCGACATCGTGTTTCTCACACAATTCGCCACGTTCCATCGCTTTCATAAACATGTTTCTGATCAGCAGTTGGTTAGTTCGGTTGGTGGAAACAAACAGTGGCCAAACTTCGTCACGGGTTGAAGCACTCCACTCAAACCAGACTTTGAGCCAGTGACAATCGGTCATCGCCAATTTCACCATCTCTTTGCACAGAGTTTGTAGGTTGGTTTTCACATCCAAATCAAGATCGATGTGATCGGTCAAGAAGTTGGAGTACTGACGAACCACAAAATTCAGCACATCGTCAACCAAGTCTTCACGAGTTGGGAAGTAGTTGAACACTGTTGCAACGGAGACTTGCGCAATCTCGGCAATATCTGCGTGACCACCACGACCAATGCCGCGTTTAGCAAACACTTCCAACGCGATTTCCATCAGTTGTAGTTTGCGTTTTTGAGGCGATAGCCGAGTTCGAGGGCGTTTTTCGATTGATGCGTCCATAGGGGTATATCCTTGCCAATTGAGTTGTTGATTGAGCATTTTGCTCTAATGATTATTTTGTTATTTGCTACTTAAAGCCCTATGAGTGTAATGGTGCATATATTCAAGGTCAATCTCTGTTGGGTGAAAAATGTGCAACTATGTTAATTATTTGTCGTTTCAGCTTGTTTTATTGAGTGGGTGCATAACAAAGCGAGGATGAGTAGGGAAACGATTAACAGGATTTGAGTGAAGTGGTACTATACGCGCCACCAAAGTCAGCGATACTGACATCGCCCAACACAACGAGAATGGTATGAAACACACAGTTGAAGTCATGATTTCTGAGCAAGAGGTCGCCCAGCGCATTCGCGAATTAGGTCAACAGATCACTGAGCATTATCAAGGGAGTAGTGATTTAGTTTTGGTTGGATTGCTGCGTGGTTCTTTTGTTTTTATGGCGGATCTTGCTCGTCAAATTCATCTGACTCATCAAGTCGATTTTATGACCGCCTCTAGCTATGGCAACAGTATGCAAAGCTCACGTGATGTGCGCATTCTGAAAGATCTCGATGACGACATCAAAGGTAAAGATGTATTGCTGGTGGAAGATATTATCGATACAGGGAATACCTTAAACAAAGTGAAAGAGATTCTGGCGCTGCGTGAGCCTAAATCGATCCGTATTTGCACACTATTGGATAAGCCAACCCGTCGTGAAGTGGACGTTGAAGTGAATTGGGTCGGTTTTGAAATTCCTGACGAATTTGTGGTCGGTGTCGGTATCGACTACGCGCAGAAATATCGTCACCTACCTTATATTGGCAAAGTGGTGCCTCTGGCGGAATAAACCAAGCTCACGATTGACAATAAAAGATTGCCGACAACGCCCACGCACTCGTGGGCGTTGCTCTTTGGGGAGAATTAACGACACAGTAGGCGATGATTCGGATTGAGTATCTTCTCTAACGCTTTGTGGTAATTATCTTCCACTGCACTGCGTGACGCGCAGCGTACACCGAGATATTCCAGTCGGCCATCCTCGATACCGTAGACAAAACCGTGAACTTCTACTGCTTGTCCACGCTCCCAAGCATTCTGTAACACGGTTGAATTAGCCAAGTTGTAGACTTGCTCGGCGACATTGATTTCTGCCAGTTTATCGGAGCGATCTTCGGCAGGCATCTGATCGAGATATTCACGATGTTTAAGGTAGTAATCGCGAATATGCAGCAACCAGTTATTGATTAAGCCAAGTTGTGGATTATCGATCGCCGCGGTAACCCCACCACACCCGTAGTGGCCGCACACAATGATGTGTTTGACTTGCAGCACATCGACCGCGTACTGAACGACAGAAAGACAGTTGAGATCGGTATGGATAACTTGATTGGCAACGTTACGGTGGACAAATAATTCACCCGAGTAAAGGCCAGTGAGCCGTTCGGCTGGCACTCGACTGTCTGCACATCCTATCCACAAAAAATCCGGGTTTTGCCCTTTAGCGAGTTTGGCAAAATATTCCGGAGTTTCTGCTTTGATCGATTCAGACCATTTTGAGTTGTTCT
The DNA here is from genome assembly GCF_008369605.1 of Vibrio cholerae. Taxonomy (NCBI): domain Bacteria; kingdom Pseudomonadati; phylum Pseudomonadota; class Gammaproteobacteria; order Vibrionales; family Vibrionaceae; genus Vibrio; species Vibrio cholerae. The sequence continues at coordinate 2,372,478 of NZ_CP043554.1, read as the reverse complement.
CAAAAAGTTGTTTAATTTCTGGCATCTTACTTCCCTTAAATAATTGCCAACAATATACACAATGTTACAAATTCAAGCTCATCTAATTTACTTTCTGCTTAACTCATCTGACGTGTTTTTACAACATTGGTCTTAAACTAGGGTCATTCGATGACACCTTAAGGAATAGTGCGTGTTTCAGGCTAGATTTGCGGATCTTAATTTACGTGGTGACCTGTTTGGTGGGGTAACCACCGCCATCATTTCACTGCCATTAGCGTTAGCGTTTGGGGTCGCTTCCGGTGCAGGAGCAGAGGCGGGTCTGTGGGGCGCCATTTTAGTCGGTCTTTTTGCCGCCTTATTTGGAGGCTCCTCCACTCTGATTTCAGAGCCAACAGGGCCGATGACGGTGATCATGACGGCGATTTTAACCGCCATGGTGGCACGTTACCCTGAATCGGGCGCGGCGATTGCCTTTACCGTTGTCATGATGGCCGGTGCATTTCAGATTTTGCTCGGTACTCTCAAGCTCGGTAAATACATTACGCTGATGCCATACAGCGTGGTTTCAGGCTTTATGTCCGGTATCGGGGTAATTCTGATTATCCTGCAACTCTCACCACTGCTCGGGCACCCTTCTCCTGGTGGCGGTGTGCTTGGGACTTTATCTGCGTTGCCCGATTTGCTCGCCAATTTAAAATTCAGCGAGCTGTTTTTAGGCTTACTCACCCTCGGAATTTTGTTTTTTTTACCACAAAAATACCGCAAGCAAGTTCCTGCGCAGCTGGTCGCTTTGGTCGTCGTGACCCTGTTTTCGGTGATTTTCTTTGATACTGATGATATTCGCCGGATTGGTGAAATCCCAGCGGGTTTACCGAGTATCGTCGTCCCTACGTTCACTAGCGATATTGTCGTGACCATGGTGATTGATGCCCTTGTACTCGGTACGCTGGGCTGTATTGATACGCTGTTAACGGCAGTCATTGGCGATTCTCTCACGCGTAAAGAGCATGATTCGGATCGCGAGCTGCAAGGGCAGGGGATTGCCAATATGGTCGCGGGATTATTTGGTGCTTTACCCGGTGCGGGAGCGACCATGGGCACAGTCACCAACATTCAAGTGGGCGCTCGTTCGCCATTGTCTGGAGTGACTCGCGCTTTAATGTTGGCGCTGGTGGTGTTAGTTGCGGGTGGATTGACTGAGCCAATCCCCATGGCGGTATTGGCCGGTATCGCGGTGTATGTTGGGGTGAATATCCTCGACTGGGCATTTATTCAACGTGCGCACAAAATCAGTCTGCAAGGTATGGCCATCATGTATGGCGTTATGTTGCTGACCGTTTTTGTCGATCTGATTGTGGCGGTTGGCCTTGGTGTGTTCATCTCCAACATTCTGGTTATTGAACGTTTAAGCCGTGAGCAGGCACGCCAAGTCAAGGCGATCAGTGACGCGGATGACGATGATGTGCCACTGACGGAGAGTGAACGTAAGCTGCTGGATAAAGCCAATGGTAAGGTGCTGTTTTTCTACCTATCAGGGCCGATGATTTTCAGTGTCTCGAAAGCCATTACGCGCCAGCACAGCAGTGTCGATCAATATCAAGCGATGATTCTCGATCTAACCGATGTCCCTATGATTGATGTCACCGTTGGCTTGGCGTTAGAAAACGCGATTCGTGATGCGCAGGAAGCGCATTGTGAAGTCTATTTACTCTGTCCTAATGAAAAAACGCGTGCCGAATTAGAAAAGTTTAAGGTCATAGATCTGGTTCCGGATCAGAATATGTTTACCTTCCGTTATGAAGCGCTTAATGCGGCAGTCAAACAGGTGAATACGTAACTCGGCGTTGATGGTGATGGCTGAAATGCCGCAGTCATGCGGCATTTTTGTCTCTGATCTTTGAATGCAGGGCAAGCCTACATTAGCTATTTCTGTATTAATCATTGCCCTTAGCCAATATCCCCTTCCTACTTGAAGTTGCAGCGGTGTTGGCTATGTTTGCTCACCCCAATCACAGAGTTTATCTATGCTCATGGGGATTATGAGAGCCATCCTTGGCTCTCACCAAAGGCCAGCCGATGGCTGTGCAAATTTGTTCCAGACAAATTTGTCACTTACTTGCCGCCTAGCTGCAATTCCAAGTAGTTTTGGTATAAAGGGTTGAAAAAGCGCCATAAAAGCGCAACATCCTTGTTGTTATTGATAACAAGGTTCCTACCATGTACGCACTGGAAATAGAACAACTTAGAAAAACCTATGCCGGTGGCTTTGAAGCCCTCAAAGGCATTAGTCTACAAGTCAAAAAAGGCGATTTTTACGCTCTGCTGGGACCCAATGGTGCGGGGAAGTCGACCACCATTGGCATCATCTCATCGCTGGTCAATAAAACCTCCGGCAAAGTCACAGTATTTGGTTACGATCTCGATTCACAGCTGGAACTTGCCAAACAGCAACTTGGTTTGGTGCCGCAAGAGTTTAACTTCAACCCCTTTGAAACGGTCGAGCAGATTGTTTTGCAGCAAGCCGGTTACTATGGCGTACCGAAAGCGTTAGCCAAAGAGCGCGCGAAAAAGTACCTGACTCAGCTCGATTTGTGGGAAAAACGCAGCGAACGAGCAAGAAACCTCTCTGGCGGCATGAAGCGCCGTTTGATGATTGCGCGCGCATTAATGCATGAGCCGCAACTGCTGATTCTTGATGAGCCAACCGCTGGCGTTGATATCGAACTGCGCCGTTCCATGTGGGAGTTTCTCAAGCAAATCAACGCGCAAGGGGTGACGATCATTCTCACCACTCACTATCTCGAAGAAGCGGAAATGCTCTGTCGCCACATTGGCATCATTCAACGCGGCGAGCTGATTGAAAACACCACCATGAAATCTCTGCTTGGTAAATTGCACGTTGAGACGTTTGTTCTCGATGTGGATGGCAACGCACCCATTGCACCGCTGCAAGGAGTGGTTAAACAGCAGATGGTGGAAGGCTCGCTGGAGATTGAATTAGAAAAAAGCCAAGGGATCAACCATGTGTTTACCCAACTTACCGAACAAGGGGTGAAAGTGCTGTCGATGCGCAACAAAGTGAACCGTTTGGAAGAGCTGTTTGTCAGCATAGTCAACAGTGGTAAGCGAGGTTAATCAGCATGTATCAAATTTATTGGACGGCATTTTGTAGTCTGCTCGGCAAAGAAATTAACCGGTTTACCCGTATTTGGGTGCAAACTTTGGTTCCACCCGCCATCACGATGACGCTGTACTTCATCATCTTCGGTAATTTGATTGGCTCTCGAATCGGCCAGATGAACGGTTTCAGCTACATGGAGTACATCGTGCCCGGCCTCATTATGATGTCGGTGATCACCAACTCTTATTCCAATGTGGCGTCCTCTTTCTTTAGCTCTAAGTTTCAAAAGAACATTGAAGAGCTGTTAGTCGCTCCAGTGCCAAACTATGTGATTATCGCCGGTTACGTGATGGGCGGCGTCGCGCGTGGATTGTTGGTAGGCGCTATGGTGACGGCGGTTTCACTATTGTTTGTCGATTTGCAGGTCGATCATTGGGGCATCATTATTGCCACGGTATTTTTAACCTCGGTGGTGTTTTCACTCGGTGGATTGATTAACGCGGTGTTTGCCAAAACGTTTGATGATATCTCAATTGTCCCGACCTTCGTGCTGACGCCGCTGACTTACCTTGGTGGGGTATTTTATTCGATTAGCTTGCTGCCGGAGTTTTGGCAAGGTGTCTCGAAGATCAATCCGATTGTCTACATGGTCAATGCGTTCCGCTACGGTTTCCTTGGCGTGTCGGATGTGGATATCACGACTTCGTTTGCAGTCTTAATGGCATTTGTGGTGGCGCTGTACTGTGTGGCGCATTATTTAGTGACCAAAGGCAAAGGGCTGCGCAGCTAATCAGGCAATCGATATAGAAAAGGTCAACCGAGGTTGACCTTTTTTGATCCAGAGACAAGAGGATTATTCTTCTTCGCTATTGGCTTTGGTGTCGATTTGCAGATCGAGAACTTGGTTATCAATCAAACGCACTTTACCGAGGAAAGCGGACATCAGGATCACGGCTTGCTTACTCTCACTGCTGATAGGTAGCAGAGTGCGAGCATCACGGATGAAGATTTCATCTGGCTCTAAATCGGCCGCACGCAACTGATCCACCGCATCTTCAATGATTGATGGATAATCATCACGACCACCACGAATGGCGCTACTGATCCAGCGCATAGTGCGCGCCAAAACGGGCGCACGTTGGCGCTCATCCAGCGTCAGCAAATTATTACGTGAACTCATGGCAAGGCCATCTAACTCACGTACGGTCGCTACGCCTACAATCTCAATATCCATGCACAAGTCTTCTACCATTTGACGGATCACCGCCAATTGCTGGAAATCTTTTTCGCCAAAGCAAGCGACATCTGGCTGCACAATGTTAAACAGTTTAGTGACAATGGTCGCGACGCCACGGAAATGTCCCGGACGCGATGCGCCTTCGAGCATGTAAGAGAGCCCTGGCACTTCAACAAAGGTCTGCTTATCCAACCCTTGTGGGTACATGGTTTCGGGTGTCGGCGTTAAAACCAGATCAACCCCTTCGCCGTTGAGTTTGCTCAGGTCTTCTTCAAGCGTACGTGGGTAATTTTTCAAATCTTCTGCGCGATCAAACTGCATCGGATTGACGAAAATACTCACCACGACGACGTCAGCGAGCTCACGAGCTTTACGAACCAGGGTTAAATGGCCTTCATGTAAATTACCCATGGTCGGTACAAAAGCGACGCGGCGACCTTCGCGCTTGATCTGTTTGATCTGCTCGCGAAGAACGGCGATGTCAGCAAAAACTTGCATGTATGACTCCTTAGGCAATGGTGTGGGCGAGATCGGGAAACGCGCCACTGGCAACATCTTCGATATATTTGGCAACGGCTTGGCGAATATCGCCAGTCTCAGCCAAGAAATTTTTCGAGAATTTTGGCATGTAGTTCGCCGAAATTCCAAACATATCGTGCATCACCAAAATTTGGCCGTCAGTACCATTACCCGCGCCAATACCGATCACAGGAACATCCAAAATTTGAGTAATTCGGTTGGCGAGTTCGGCTGGAACGCACTCTAGCAGGACAATTTGTGCGCCCGCTTCTTGCAGAGCCAACGCATCACGTACCATACGATCCGCTTTATCTTGCTCGCGGCCTTGAACTTTGTAGCCGCCGAAGATGTTGACCGACTGAGGCGTTAAGCCTAAGTGAGCACACACAGGCACCGCACGTTCAGTCAACATTTTTACGGTGTCGACTAACCAATCGCCACCTTCAATTTTCACCATGTTTGCACCGGCGCGAACCAGTTTGGCCGCGTTTTCACACGCTTGTTCTGGTGTGGCGTAGCTCATGAAAGGCATGTCTGCCATCAGCAGACAATTGGGGCTGCCTTTACGCACACAGCGGGTGTGATACGCAATGTCATCCACCGTCACGGGTAAGGTGTCGGCTTCTCCTTGTAACACCATGCCAAGTGAATCACCGACCAATAAGACGGGCATTTCTTGGCTCTCAAATAACTGAGCAAAACTCGCATCATAAGCGGTTGATGTAGCAAATTTGCGACCTTCCTGCTTCCATTTCATCAGGTCGTTTATGGTAATTTTTTTCATGTTTAGTCCTTACTCGACGTTGGCGAGTGCCAAATACTGAGCCCATTGAGCGGTACTTGTTGCAATAACGCTTGGATTTCAGTCCCGTCTGGGAGGGTTAAATTTGGTGCGATTTCCGCGAGCGGGTAAAGCACGAATTCACGTACTTTCATTCCATAGTGAGGAATGGTGAGGCGCTCGGTCTCTATCACCTCATTGCCGTAAAGCACAATATCGAGATCGAGGGTTCTCGGTCCCCATCGTTCGCTTTTACGGACACGCCCATGTTCTAGCTCAATGCGTTGTGTGCAATCGAGCAATTCCAGTGGCGTTAATTCGGTTTCGATGGCGGCAACAGCGTTGATGTAATCAGGCTGATTTTGCGGCCCCATCGGAGTGCTGCTATAGAGCGATGAAGCCGCGATAAGGCGCGACTTCGGTATGAGAGTAAGCTGTTGTATGGCCAGTTGTGCTTGGGCGACGGGATCGCCCAAATTACTGCCAATCGCAATGTAGGCAAGCATCATTCGCTGGATTTACTCTTGGATTTGTTGCGGGATGGTTTACGGCGGCGAGCGCCAGATTTGCTGCTGCCCGTTGCATTACCGATATCACCCACCATGGCTTGGCGCATATTGCGTCCCGCGCTTTGGAAGGTGGCCCACCATTCCGCCAATTGTTTGGTTTCACCGCCTTCAATTTCGCCACGCATTTCGAGGAAATCAAAGCCTGCACGGAACTTGTTCAGTTCAAGTAGACGGAAGGCTCGTTTACCACTGCGACGGGGTAAGCGCTGCTGCAACTGCCAGATATCACGAATGGTGGTGGTATGGCGACGCGGGATCGCGATGCGTTTGACCACTTCATCCAAGATGCGGTTGCTGGCTTCGGTCATTGCATCAAATTCATTTAGGTTGAGCGATTCCATTAAGCGATCCGCGAGATCAATCATCGGATACCACAGCATGGCGGCAAACATAAATGCCGGATTGATGCGCAGATCTTCTTCAACTCGAATGTCGGTCGCATCTAGCACCAAATCCAACATCTGCTCAGTTTTTGAACTGTGGTCGGCGGTAAAATGCTCGGCGATGGTTGGAAAAAGCTGCTGGAACAGATTGTATTGACGCATTAAGTGGTAGGTTTCTAAACCATGACCTGCTTGCAGCATTTTGAGCGACTCCTCGTAGAGACGAGCCGCAGGAATGTCACGCAGCAATGGCGCAAGTTGCTCAATCGGCGCCGCGGTATCTTCTTCAATATCAAAATCGAGTTTGACCGCAAAACGCACCGCGCGCAGCATGCGTACCGGATCTTCACGATAACGCGTTTCCGGATCGCCAATCAGGCGCACTAAACGATCTTCCAGATCTTCCATGCCGCCGGCATAGTCGTGGATGCTGTAGTCGGCAATGTTGTAATACATGGCATTGATGGTGAAATCGCGGCGCTCGGCATCTTCATCAATCGTGCCGTACACGTTATCACGCAGCAGCATACCCGCTTCGGATTGTGCAGCGATATTTTGGCTCTGGCTCGACTCTTGATGATGGCCACGGAAAGTGGCGACTTCGACGATGTCGCGTCCAAACATAATGTGTGCGAGACGGAAACGGCGACCAATCAGACGGCAGTTGCGAAACAGTTGGCGCAACTGCTCGGGGGTTGCGTTGGTGGCCACATCAAAGTCTTTCGGCTTGCCACCCAGAAGTAAATCACGCACACCGCCGCCGACCAGAAAGGCCTCAAACCCCGCACCATGCAGACGATAGAGCACTTTCAGCGCATTTTCGCTGATCTGCTGACGCGAGATAGGGTGTTCCTGACGCGGAATGATGGTCAAAGCTAAGTCTGGATATGTGCGAGTGTTGCTCGGTTCAAAATCGTTATTATTCATGTGCTTCTGACAATGATTGCTGTTGCCGCTGTAAGCGCTACGCTGCTTAATTTGACGCTCAAACGGACGGAATTTGGCGCTAATAATAGCTTAAGCAGGACCATTTGAGAATCTTGGTGTGATCTCGATCGCTTCCGGTAGCTGGCTCACCTGCCAATGTTGGCAGCCCCAAGCCAGCATTTGCTCTGCGCTGGCATCGGAAAAATCCGTGGGCAGCGTAAAGCCTAAAAACTGCATCGCATGGGAAATGGTCTGCCGAGGCGCGGTTGGGTCAATAGCCGGAGCGTGATTCTGTTTCGAGAGTTTATTCCCGTTCCCATCCATCGCCAAAGGCAAATGTAAGTAGCTGACCGGCTTTTGTTTTAAAGTGTGATACAAGCTGATTTGCCGCCCTGTCGGTTCTATCAAATCGGCGCCGCGTACCACCTGAGTCACGCCTTGATCAATATCATCCAGCACCACAGCAAGATTGTAAGCAAACAGGCCATCTCGCCGTTTAATAATGAAATCTTCTTCTGCTAATGCTTTGGGTATGGTGATGGTGCCGTGTTTCAAATCAATGAATTGTTGCACCGGATTATCCATTCGTAGCCGAATCGAGCAGTCTTGCTGCCGCGCTGGCGAATGGATTTTGCAGTGGCCGTTATAAAAGCCGCCCATGGCTTTGATGGCTTTTCGGGTGCACTGGCAGTAGTAAGCTTGACCTGTGCTTAGCCAAGCATCGATTTGATCTTGGTATAAGGCGTGACGCTGGCTTTGGTAAACCACAGTGCCATCCCAGTGCAGGCGGTAGGCTTCTAATGTACGCAAAATGTGCGCGGCTGCTCCCGGCATTTCCCGGGGCGGATCGAGATCTTCAATACGGACCAGCCAAGTTCCTTGTTGTGCTTTGGCTTGGAAATAGCTTCCCAACGCCGCAATCAAAGAACCAAAATGTAATGGACCAGAAGGAGAGGGGGCGAAGCGACCAATATAGTTCATAGGGCGATTTACCTTTCAAATGCAAAGAAACAAGAAAAGGGAGCTTGTGCTCCCTTTTCCTTACTGTTCCATCTTAGCCAAGCATTTGCTTTTCTTTGATTTCAGCCAGTGTTTTGCAATCGATACAGAGATCGGCTGTTGGGCGCGCTTCTAAACGGCGAATACCGATTTCCACACCGCACGATTCACAGTAACCGAAATCCTCTTCTTTGATCTTGTCGAGGGTCTTTTCGATTTTCTTGATCAAACGGCGCTCGCGGTCACGGTTACGCAGTTCTAAGCTGAACTCTTCTTCTTGAGAAGCTCGGTCAACAGGGTCTGGGAAGTTGGCTGCTTCATCCTGCATGTGGTGAACGGTACGGTCCACTTCTTCTCTCAGTTGGTTGCGCCACGCTTCCAAAATCTTTGTAAAATGTGTGATTTGCCCTGGTGACATATACTCTTCACCCGGCTTCTCCTGATATGGCTCAACACCAGCAATGGCTAGGATGCCTAGCGTTTTCTTTTTAGACTCTGTCATACAGATCTCCTACTAACCCTAGTCAACTGCGAGAGCAGTTAAATTTAAGGCGGGTATCTATAGCAAAAAGAAGTGGGGGAGGCAAACAATCGAAGGTAAAGTTATCGTCAATGTGAAGACACCATCAATTTTTTGTCACTTGATGGGCAAATTTGACCTCAGATACCATTCGGATCTCGTGTTTTGAAAGTGACGCTTTGTAGCACAACACTTCCACTCCGGCTTCTTGTGCCGCTTTTAGTAACTGTGAATAGTTCGCGTCTATATGGAGAGCGGGAGCGACTTTTTCAATCCCTGAATGCAAAACGGCAAATAAAAGTATCGACCTGCTTCCATCTTTAGCGACTTCCGCCAGCTCACGCAGATGCTTCTGACCACGGGTTGTCACCGCATCAGGAAAGTAACCTTGCCCTTTATCACCTTGAATCTCATCCAAAAGAGTGACGCTTTTTACTTCTATAAAGCAGTGTGGTTGAGAATCTGACTTTAGCAAGATATCGATACGGCTATTTTCATGGCCGTACTTCACCTCCGTGCTGAGTGCTTCATAACCCCGCAGTTGTGGGATATCTCCTGCCAAAATCGCTTCGACCACCAATGCGTTGGCTCGCGCGGTATTCACGCAAATCCAGTGACCTGCTTGGGTCTGCGTCAGTTCCCAACTGTGGGCGTATTTGCGTTTGGGATTATCCGATGTAGAAAACCACACCGTACTGCCCGGCTCGGCGCAGCCAGTCATGGCGCCCGTGTTCGCACAGTGCATGGTGATCACCGAACCATCTTCCAGCGCGACATCGGCCAAAAAGCGTTTGTAACGTTTGAGTAAGGTTCCTTTTTGCAGAGGTGGGGAAAAGTGCATGTTTCTCTTCTTATTCATAGCCAATGGCGAAGGCATTTAAACATACCCTAGTGGCTTTTGTCACAATCGCAATCCCCTTCGTATTGGAAGCGGTAGTCATGGTGTTTCAAGCTGTTAAAGGCCGATGCCATCGAGAGGTTAGCGGCAGGTGAGAAAGTCCCTCATTCCGCCTCTGGTGAAGCATTGAAGTTGAACATATAATGGCCGCCCGCCCGAGTCTGGGTATCTGTTTTTTGGTAAGATTCCTTGCGTAAGTTTTTGAAAAATATAGCCATGTTTAAGGTTGTATTGCTGGCTGTTCTCGCGTTGTCAATTTGGTCTACCCGTATTCCCGATATGCCCTATCATCAAGTCACGCCTGAGTTGAGTCGGTCTGATTTCCATGTCATTGAATTTAATGATGAGGGTGAAATGCACCTGCCTGGGCAATACGACATGTTGAAGGCGAGGTTAGCCAAAAATCCTGGAGCAGAACTGCTGATTTTTATTCACGGTTGGCACCATAATGCGGCTCCCACTGACGATAATTTTGTCGCTTTTCAACGTTTTCATCGCCAGATGGCGAAGACCAATCCTGGCCTCATCGGGCTGTATATCGGTTGGCGGGGGGATCAGTACGATCCCTTGTGGTTGGATGGTTCAGACGATCCTGAAAGTCGAGTTGAAGCATTGGATTTTCCGACCATATTAACCAGCAAGCAGGTGGCGCGAAGAGTTGGCGAGCATGGGGTGAGAAAGCTGCTGAGTTCGCTGGATGAATTGCATCGTCAAGGAACGCTAGGGCGCTATATTTTAGTTGGGCACAGCTTGGGTGGTGTGGTTGCGCTGCACGCCCGCAAACAGGCGATGTTGGATAATCTGGCGGCAGGTCGCGGTGAAACCCATTTAACGGTGCTTTTAAACCCCGCTGCCTCTGCCAAAGAGTATCAGCCGCTGGATAAGTGGTTGAGTCCAGAAGGTTTTGGTCCATCCATGCTGGTGTTGCAGTCCAAAACCGATTTTGCGGTACGTGAGGCCTTTAACTGGATCAAAGATGGCGAGCGCGCCGTGGGTAACTCTTGGGCAATCACTCATGATGTGGACCCGTGCTCGGGGCGTGATTGTAATAAAGTGGTCAAAATCCCTCAGTGGCTGCTTGAGCACGATGCGAAACCCGGTTGCATGCAGGTATTGGAAGGGGCTGGCTGGAAAATTCGCGCCAGATTGCACGCCCGCAAAACCGTACAAAGTTGCGAAGATGCCAACCGTCAGGCTGTGTGGGTACTTGCTGTGGCCGATGGTGTGATTGCTGGCCATAACGGCATTTTAACGGATGATCAGGCATTAGCTTTGAATGCTTGGATGAAGTCTAAGCTCACGGCAGCAACCGAAGTTGTTCCTGCTGAAGCCGTGGTGGAGCCCAGTGTTATCTCTCCCCATCTGAGTGATGAGCCTGTGCTGCCGAGCATGGAAAACATACCCACAGAGGTTGCAACTGAGCCGCTTTCAAGTGCTGTAGAGCTTGAGCCACAAGAGAGTGAGAGTGCTGTGCCAGAGATTTCTGAACCCACGCTTGAGGCACCTTTGATTGCCCAACCGGAAGAGAGAGCACCACAGTAAGTTTTTTGTCTGCTGCGCCTCTTGATAGGAATGCACTTTGGGCACGGACTCCGTTTTATGTACAATGGCGCGGCCATTTAACCTTGTAGGAAGCGCCCTTGTCACCACTGCCCATTATTGAGGTGATGCCGAAGCTGTTGTCCGGTATCACCAACTCTCCACAACTCATCCTCAAAGCCGCGCCCGGTGCCGGTAAGTCCACCTACTTTCCGTTGCAGTTACTGCAAGCGGGAGGGTTCCACGGCAAAATCATTATGCTAGAGCCACGGCGTTTGGCTGCGCGTAACATTGCCCGCTATTTGGCGCAGCAACTGGGGGAAGAGGTTGGGCAGCGTGTAGGGTATCGGGTTCGCGGTGAAAACCGAGTCAGCCGAGCCACTCAGTTGGAGATTGTGACGGAAGGCATCATGACACGCATGCTACAAAACGATCCGGAACTGGATGGCGTAGATGTGCTGATTTTCGATGAGTTTCATGAGCGCAGCATTCACGCTGATACTGCCTTGGCGTTGGCGCTCGAAGTGCAGTCTGCGCTGCGGGAAGATTTAAAAATCGTGGTGATGTCGGCCACACTCGATCAGCAGGCTTTGCAAAACTTACTGCCGCAAGCGAGTTATGTCGAATCACAAGGGCGTGGTTTCCCGATAGAGATTCGCTATCAACCTCTGCGCTCTGATGAGCCGTTGGTGGCGGCGATGCAGCGACAAATTCGTCATCTTCTGCAGCACGAAACGGGCTCATTGCTGGCCTTTTTGCCCGGTGCCGCCAGCATCAACCAGTTAACCGAACAGTTAAGCGATTTGGCTAGCGAGGTTGAAATCTGCCCTTTGTATGGACAGATGGAGTTCGCCGCGCAGCAGCGCGCAATTGCCCCCACGGCGGCGGGGCGGCGCAAAGTGGTCTTGGCGACCAATATTGCTGAAACTTCGCTGACCATCGAAGGCATTCGCATAGTGCTTGATAGTGGGCTTGAGCGCAGTGCGCGTTTTGATCTCAAAACCGGCATTACTCGCCTTGAACAAGTGCGGATTGCTCAATCCTCTGCCGAGCAGCGTGCTGGGCGTGCCGGACGTCTAGAGCCGGGGATTTGCGTGCGCTTATACAGCGAAGCGCAGCTTAAGCAGCTGCCTTGGGGGTCAGAGCCCGAAATGCTACATACTGACTTAGCGCCACTGGCGTTAGAACTCGCGCAATGGGGTGCGCAACCTAGCGACTTGGCTTGGTTGAATTTGCCACCGAGCAGTGCGTTTGCACAGGCGCAGCAACTGTTGCAGCGTCTTGGTCTTTTAGATGCGCGCACGCAAATCACTGCGGCGGGTAAAGAGGCACATTTGCTGGGTGTTGAGCCGCGGATTGCGGCGATGCTGCTGCGCGCCGATCGCTTAGGTGAGTCGGCCTTGCAAAGCGCTTTAGCGTTGACGGTGTTACTTGAAGAGCCGGAACGGCAAGTGATTGATGTACAACATAGCTTGCACCGCTGGCAGCAAGGTCGTCATCCCAAACAAAAACTGCTGATCCAACGCGCCCAATCTTTGGCGCACAAACTCGATACGGCATTTTCACTCTCCTCGGTTGATTCAGCATGGCTGCCTTTAGTGGCGTGTTTGGCCTTTCCAGATCGGATCGCCCAGCAGCGCGGCCAACAAACAGGGCAATTTTTACTCGCCAATGGCCATGGCGCTTGGCTGGCGGTGGAAGATCGTTTGTCCGCCGCCGATTATCTGGTCGCCTTGGATTTGATGCGCGGCCAAACTCAAGCCAGTCAAATATTCAGTGCCCTTGAGCTGGATATCCACGCGCTTGAACGCGTATTACCAGCGCTGATTTCTCGGGTTGAACAAGTGGATTGGGATGAAAAAGCCGGCCGCTTGAGCGCGGAAGCGCAGTGGCGAATCGATCAATTGGTGCTTCGTCGTGAAAAGCTGCCAGAACCCGATAAACAAAAAATGACACAAGCTTTGCTGAGCTATGTACGGCGCAAAGGCTTAACAGTGTTACAGTGGAGCGAAGACGCGAGCGAGTGGCTTGCCCGTGCACGCTGCGCCGCCGAATGGCTGCCAGAAGAAGCGTGGCCAGCCTTGGACGATGAAACGCTACTTGCGCACCTCGAACTGTGGTTAGAGCCTTATTTGGCTGGGGTGACCTCAGTGAAAGGTTTGCAGAGTGTCTCCGTGTTGCAAGCGCTGAAGCACTATCTTGGCTGTGAGCTCAGTCAGCAGCTTGACGAGTGGCTGCCAACCCATCATCTGCTGCCAACGGGGAATCACAAAAAAATCCGTTATCAGTTAGGGATGGAGCCTACGCTCTCGGTGCGCATGCAGGAAGTGTTCGGCGAGCAAAGTTCGCCGCGCGTTGCCAAAGGGACGCGCGCCGTGGTGATGGAACTGCTTTCCCCCGCGCAGCGACCGTTGCAAGTTACCCGCGATCTCGCCAGTTTTTGGGCGGGCGCGTACAAAGAAGTGCAAAAAGAGATGAAAGGCCGCTACCCGAAACACGTGTGGCCGGATGATCCTGCCAATCATGTGGCAACCAGTAAAACCAAACGACAATTAAACGCATGACGAGAAAAAGTAGTAACAGATCGCGTGGCCGTAAAGCGCGCAGTGGTAAAAGTGCCTCTTCCTCCAAGCTGCAAATCTGGCTGGGAAGGATTTGGAGTATCGGCTGGAAATTAGCGCTGACGCTGGCCGCAGTGCTGGTTTTTATTGGTATCTATCTCGATTCGATGATCAAACAGCGCTTTGAAGGTCAGCTGTTTGATCTGCCGACCGTGGTCTATGCCCGTATTTTAACGCTTGAGCCCGGCAACGGCCTCAGTTTGCAAGAACTGCGCAATGAGCTCGATGTCCTCAATTACCGCAAAGTAGCACAGCCCCGTTTCCCCGGTGAATACGCCTCTTCTTCCAGTCGAATTGAGCTGATCCGCCGTCCGTTTGAATTCGCAGATGGCCCAGAGCCGGATCGCCGAGTGATGCTCACCTTTGATGGCAGTGGTTTGAACAAAATCGAATCATTAGAGCAAAAACGCGAGCTAGGCTACCTGCGTTTAGAGCCTAAACTGATGGGCATGCTGGAAAAAGATTCGCCGGAGCAGCGACTCTTTTTACGTCGCGATCAATTCCCCGAAGTGTTGGTTGATGCACTCTTAGTCACCGAAGATCGTGATTTTTATCAACACGATGGTGTATCACCACTTGCGATTGGTCGCGCTATGGTGGTCAACCTTAAAGCGGGGCGCACGGTACAAGGGGGCAGTACCTTGACCCAGCAGCTGGCTAAAAACATCTTCCTTTCTAGCGATCGCACCTTGTGGCGTAAGCTGCGCGAAGCCTATATGGCGCTGATCATCGATTATCGTTACAGCAAAGATCGCATTCTTGAAGCCTATCTTAACGAAGTTTATTTAGGGCAAAGTGGCGCGGATGCGATCCACGGTTTTGGTTTGGCTTCAAGGCTCTATTTTGGTCAGCCGCTGCAAGAGCTACGGATTGATCAATTGGCATTGTTGGTCGGCATGGTTAAAGGACCTTCTTATTACAACCCGATGCGTTATCCCGAGCGCGCTCGCGAGCGGCGCGATCTGGTGCTGAAACTGATGATGGAGCACGATATTCTGACGGCGCAAGAGTACCAGCAAGCGGTAACTCGTCCGTTGGATGTGCAGAAGACCGCGCAAATCGCTAGCCGTCAGCCAGCATATTTCCAGCAAGTTTCTATTGAGCTGAAAGAAAAACTGGGCGACAAATTTAAAGCGGATTCAGGATTGCGGGTGTTTACCTCGCTCGATCCGGTTTCGCAGTCCAAGCTGGAGCAAGCGATCCACGATCAGATCCCGCAATTAGCGAAAACTGCAGGCAAAGATCTCGAAGCCGCTGCGATCGCGGTGGATCGTCATAGTGGCGAAATTCGTGCCATGGTCGGCGGTAAGCGAACCGGTTACGATGGTTTTAACCGCGTACTCAATGCCAGTCGACAAATTGGTTCACTGGTGAAACCAGCGGTGTATCTCACGGCGTTAGCGCATCCCGATCAGTACAATCTAGCCACTACACTGGAAGATAAACCACTCACCTTAAAAGGCAGTGAAGGCAGCGCGTGGACACCGCGAAACTATGATCGTCAATATCGTGGAGAGGTGCCATTGTATATGGCGCTTGCTCAATCACTGAATGTACCTACGGTATCGTTAGGCATGAAACTGGGGATTGGACAAGTGTCAGAGACCTTAGGACGCCTTGGTGTCAATCGTGATGAGATTCGTCCTGTGCCGTCTATGCTGCTTGGTTCGTTCTCGCTCACTCCATATCAAGTGGCGCAGATGTACCAAACGTTGACCAACTCCGGCAAAAAAGCGCCACTCTCAGCGCTGCGTTCGGTGCTCGATCTGGAAGGTAATGTGTTGTATGAATCTCTGCCGAGAGTGTCACAAGCGGTAGATCAGCAAGCCGCTTGGCTGACGACTTACGCCATGAAACAAGGGGTGCAAGAGGGGACGGGACGTTACTTGAATGCGCAGTTCAGCAGTGCAGCACTGGCGGGGAAAACCGGGACCACTAACGATAACCGTGACAGTTGGTTTGTGGGGGTCGATGGCCGTGAAGTGACCACCATTTGGCTTGGCCGCGATGATAACCAGCCAACGAAGCTCACTGGCGCGAGTGGGGCATTACGTGTTTATGCGCAGTATTTGAAATATCGCATTCCAGAGAAATTACAGTTACCTTGGCCAGAAGGCATAACGACCTTTGGCTTTGCCAAGCAGACGCAAGGTGGATTGAAACTCGACTGTGATAATGCGTTTAAACTGCCTATTTGGGACAATCAACAGCAGTTAAAACAGCAGTGTGAAAACCGTCCGACCGAGTGGATCAAAAAGCTGTTTGAGTGGTAACACTCTCGTGGGCGCGGCGTTGTCGTTGCATTGACGACAACGTCTGCCTTGCTTGTGTGGGCATAGTTTTCTCTTTTCTTGCTACTTGCTGCGGCAGCCGTGTTGGCGAGGTTTCTTCACTCCAATCATAGCGACTGTCTATGCGCTTTGGATGTGCTCACTTGCTGTCTGCCTGTAACTCCCCATAGTTTGGGTATATATTGGTTTGATTCTTAAGGATTTCGAGGATAACTCACGTGATGAAATGGGCGGTATCATTCAGCGTAGTCGTAGGGATAGTGTTTGCCCCATTGGCCTTGGCACAAGAAGCCCAAGCTCAAGTCGCCAAACGACCTAAAATCGCGTTAGTTCTGGCGGGGGGCGGTGCTAAAGGCGCCGCGCACATGGGGGTGCTGCGAGCTTTGGAAGAGATGCACGTCCCCGTCGATATCATCACAGGTACCAGTATGGGTGCTTATGTGGGTGGGTTATACGCAACAGGAATGAGCGCAGAGGAGATTGAAGCGCTGATTTATAGCGTGGATTGGAACCGAGGTTATCGAGATCGTGTCGATCGTAGCCAGCGCCGAGTTCGTGACAAAGAGTATGAAGATCGCTACCAAATCACCACAGATCTTGGCCTACACTGGGGTGAAGTGCGCGCGCCAAAAGGCGTAGTGCAAGGACAAAACATGCTGCGCATGTTGCGTGAAACCACAGGCAATCTTCCCGCCTTCGATTCTTTTGATCAATTGGTGATCCCGTATCGCGCGGTCGCGACCGACATTATTCACCTTCAAGAAGTCGTGCTTGATAAAGGCTTTTTGGTGGATGCCATGATGGCCAGCATGTCAGTACCCGGCGCGTTGCCACCTTATGAAATTGATGGGTTATGGCTGGTGGATGGTGGTGTCACCAATAACATGCCGGTTGAGGTCGCGCGTGCGATGGGCGCCGATATTATCATCGCGGTCGACATCAGCACCGACTACAAAAGCCAAGAGGACTTCACCAATCTCTTTACGGTTGCAGACCAGCTTTCGAACTATTTGGTTCGCCGCAGCACGGAAAGACAGAGCGATCATTTGACCTCGCGCGATCTGCTGCTGCGTCCACCCGTGGGCAAAATGGAGACCATGGAGTTCGACAAAATGCCGGCGGCGTTTGCGATGGGCTACCAAGAAGCGATGGATAATCAGGCTTTTTTCAAGAACATTGCTCTGAGTTCAGCGCAATATCAAGCGTATGTGGATGAGAAAGAAGAGCGGCGTAAAACCTTGCGCTATGGTGATAATGTTCAGGTGGACGAAATTGTTCTGCAAAACAACACCCACTACAGCGATCTGCTATTACTGAACCGACTCAATTTAGAACCCGCGCAAAAGCTCAGCACCGAAGAGATTGAAGCCAGCATAGAAGATCTCTATGCCCTAGATCGCTTCGAATTGGTGCGTTATCAATACGAACAACGCGATGACCAACAACAACTGGTGGTCGATGTGCGTGAAAAGTCTTGGGGGCCCAATTACGTCAATTTCCGCTTCTTTTTAGAAGATGATTTTGATACTGAAAGTCAGTATGCGCTTGGGGTTTCCACCAATTTTACAGACATCAACTCACACGGTGCTGAGCTGGCTCTGAATATGGATATGGGGACCGACAAGCTGATCGAAGCTGAGCTTTATTCGCCACTGTTATCGGGACAAAAAACATTTACGACGGCACTGCTGCATTTCAGTAACGAGCGTCGAAATGCGCCTTTGGCAGGCTTTGATGACACCTCTCTCGCGGCTACGGAGAATTACTTACCCGTCACTTATTCCGAATGGGTTGCCGAACTGGCGCTCGGCTATCAAATCGAGTTATGGAGAGAAATAAAACTCGGTGCACGCTACAGCAAAGGCAATGGCGAAGCTTCTTCATTACCGGTTTTTGGGGATTTTTCCTTCCAGCGTCGCGGGGTGTTTTTTGATTATCGACACGACACCTTGGATGACTTTAGCTTGCCTCAACAAGGCATCTATTTTGACTTGGAATATCTGATCTCTAAAGACAGTTTTGACGGTAGCAATCCCCTTTCTGGAGATGCCCTCTCTTCCGATACCGTATCGGAGCTTTCTGGGCGATTGATCGCCGCACACACCTTCTCACGCCATACTTTAGTCGCAAACTTGGATATGGGAGTGGTGAAAAGTAAACACTCATCCACCCCAATTGATCCGAAAAGCATCGGTGGTTTTCTCAACTTGTCGGGCATACCTCGCAATAGCTTGATTGGTCAAAACAAGCTGTATGGAAACCTCGTTTACCGTTACCGCTGGTTTGATAATGACTTTGGCATGTTCACGTCCCCCGTCTACTTAGGGGCATCGATTGAATACGGTGGCGTCTGGTCTGATCCCGATTTGCGTTTGCAAGATGCGCCTTTGTATGGTGCTGGTTCGATCTTCGCTGGGGTGAATTCACCGATTGGGCCGATTATGTTTGGCTATGGTCGCACCGAGCAGAATTATGACTCGATCTATTTCATTATTGGTACCACATTTAAGTAGCGAGAGCTTGAGACGGGTGGGGTTTGCGCGCTTTTCACTCAGTGAGAAAGCTAAAACTTTAGTCTCAAGTTGCTATGTTGGTCAAAATGATGAGATTTTAATTTATCGTTAAACTTGCTATTCTGACGCCCACAGTTTGGCCTCTATGGCGCTGTTTCTCAGTCAATTTGAGTGAAAACAAGGGCTAGGGAGAGCCAAGTTTCCAAGGATGTTCGCTCGTATTTTTATAATCAACTGGGTGAACCGCAATGAGAGGAAAAAGTCGTGCTTGAAGCCTACCGTAAACACGTCGCAGAGCGTGCCGCTGAAGGAGTTGTACCTAAACCCCTAGACGCAGAGCAAGTCGCAGGACTTGTCGAACTTCTGAAAAATCCCCCACAAGGTGAAGAAGCTTTCATTCTTGACCTACTTGAAAATCGCATTCCTCCGGGTGTCGATGAAGCGGCTTACGTGAAAGCAGGTTTCTTGACTGCCGTTGCGAGAGGCGAGGTCGCATCTCCGTTGGTGAGTCGTGAAAAAGCGGCGGAGTTACTCGGTACCATGCAAGGCGGCTACAACATCGAACCGCTGATTGAATTACTGGATGATAGCGCGCTGGCTCCGATTGCCGCGAAAGCGCTGTCTCACACACTATTGATGTTTGATAACTTCTACGATGTGGAAGAGAAAGCCAAAGCGGGCAACCCATTTGCGAAACAAGTACTGCAATCTTGGGCTGATGCAGAGTGGTTCCTATCTAAGCCGGCACTGCCTGAAAAAGTGACCTTAACTGTATTTAAAGTGACGGGGGAGACCAACACGGACGATCTCTCTCCAGCGCCTGATGCATGGTCACGTCCTGATATTCCTGTACACGCATTAGCCATGCTGAAAAACGCGCGCGATGGCATTGAGCCGGATGTACCGGGTAAAGTTGGCCCGATCAAACAGATCGAAGCACTTAAAGCCAAAGGTCACCAACTGGTTTACGTGGGTGATGTGGTCGGTACCGGTTCATCACGTAAATCGGCAACCAACTCAGTACTGTGGTTTATGGGAGACGATATTCCTAATGTGCCTAATAAGCGCACGGGCGGATATGTGCTTGGCGGTAAAATTGCCCCGATCTTCTTCAACACGATGGAAGATGCTGGCGCTCTGCCGATCGAAGTGGATGTCTCTAAGCTCAATATGGGCGACGTGATCGACGTTTACCCATTTGAAGGCAAAGTGTGTAACCACGCGACGGGCGAAGTACTGGCGACTTTCAAACTGAAAACCGATGTCCTGTACGATGAAGTGCGTGCGGGTGGTCGTATTCCGCTGATCGTTGGACGTAGCCTGACGGATAAAGCGCGTCACGCATTAGGTCTGGAAGCGTCAAAAGAGTTTCGTCGCCCTGTGGCGGTTGCAGATAGCGGTAAAGGTTATACGCTGGCTCAGAAAATGGTGGGTAAAGCGTGTGGTGTACAAGGTATTCGCCCAGGCACTTACTGTGAACCTAAGATGACGACCGTCGGTTCGCAAGATACCACAGGCCCAATGACGCGTGATGAATTGAAAGATTTGGCCTGTCTTGGTTTCTCTGCCGATTTAGTGATGCAGTCTTTCTGTCATACCTCGGCTTATCCAAAGCCTGTCGATGTGCAGACTCACCACACATTACCTGATTTCATCATGAACCGTGGCGGTGTTTCACTGCGTCCGGGCGATGGTGTTATCCACTCATGGTTAAACCGCATGCTACTGCCAGATACAGTCGGTACTGGTGGTGACTCGCATACTCGTTTCCCATTGGGTATTTCTTTCCCAGCAGGTTCTGGTTTGGTGGCGTTTGCGGCCGCGACTGGGGTAATGCCACTGGATATGCCTGAATCGGTTCTGGTGCGCTTTAAGGGTAAGATGCAGCCGGGGATCACGTTGCGTGATCTGGTGCATGCCATCCCTTATTACGGCATCAAGCAAGGTCTGCTCACGGTAGAAAAAGCAGGTAAGATCAACGAATTCTCCGGTCGTATCCTAGAGATCGAAGGGGTTGAACACTTAACAGTTGAGCAGGCGTTTGAGCTTTCTGATGCATCTGCAGAACGTTCAGCGGCAGGTTGTACGGTGAAACTGTCACAAGCATCGATTGAAGAGTACCTCAACTCGAACATCGTGATGTTGAAGTGGATGATTGCTGAAGGTTATGGCGATCGCCGTACTATTGAGCGCCGTATTCAAGCGATGGAAGCTTGGTTAGCTAACCCAACACTGATGGAAGCGGACAAAGATGCCCAGTACGCGCATGTGATTGAGATTGATCTTGCTGAGATCAAAGAGCCAATCCTATGTGCGCCAAACGATCCAGATGATGCTCGTCTGCTTTCTGAGTGTGCGGGTGAAACCATCAATGAAGTGTTCATCGGCTCTTGTATGACCAACATCGGGCACTTCCGCGCGGCGGGTAAATTGCTTGAAAAATTCAATGGCCAATTGAATACCCGTTTGTGGGTCGCTCCGCCAACCAAGATGGATCGTGACCAACTGATTGAAGAAGGTTACTACGGTATTTTCGGTCGTGCTGGCGTGCGTATCGAAACGCCGGGATGTTCGTTGTGTATGGGTAACCAAGCACGCGTAGCGGACAAAGCAACCGTGATGTCGACTTCAACGCGTAACTTCCCGAACCGTTTGGGCACAGGGGCTAACGTTTACCTCTCTTCTGCTGAATTAGCGGCAGTGGGAGCGATTTTGGGTCGAATCCCAAGCGTAGCGGAGTACATGGATTACGCGAAGCAGATTGATGCGGCGGCCGCGGATACCTACCGTTACCTCAACTTCCACCGTATGGGTCAGTACACCAGTAAAGCAGATTCGGTCATTTTCCAAGAACCTGCATAAGCAGAGTGATTGAATCCTCTTTTAAAGCCGCGCTTGTCGCGGCTTTATTGTGGGTATTTTTCGGTCGGTTTACTTCGCGGGTCATCACTTGTCTAAGTATCGTGAA
The DNA here is from genome assembly GCF_008369605.1 of Vibrio cholerae. Classification (NCBI taxonomy): domain Bacteria; kingdom Pseudomonadati; phylum Pseudomonadota; class Gammaproteobacteria; order Vibrionales; family Vibrionaceae; genus Vibrio; species Vibrio cholerae. The sequence continues at coordinate 2,350,610 of NZ_CP043554.1, read as the reverse complement.
GGGGTTTGCGATATACTCGCGCCATTGTGGGTCGGTGGAGTGTTCACCATGGAATTTGAATTTATTAAAAATACCCTGCTCGGTGAGTACGCGGTGCGATGCAATATGGAGCACCAAATCGTCGGGCGATGGCTACAAGAAGAGATTGGCCAAGACCTAGATAAACTCAATCAAGTATTAGTGCTGATCGATAAGGCGGAACAATCGCCAGCCCAAGAGTTTTTATGGACAGGACGTGAAATCTCATTACTGGTGCAAGGCGATGAAATCACAGTGCAAGACAATGCATTGGCTTATGAGAGTGAGCATGAATTAGAAACCGATTTTGCTCTGTATGACAGCGAAAGTATTGCCGCCTGTGGGCGAGAGGACTTTGTGGCCTTGCTGACGCAGTGGCAAAGCTTTATTCAAAATCAGGGGAGGCTCTAATCCATCCTGCTCATACGTTGTGCGTTATTGTTGGGAAAAGGCTGCACCGAATCGGTGCGGCCTTTTGTTTTTTTACTCAACAAATGCCTATATATCCATAAAAATCATTAAGTTAAAAAGTTGGCACGCCCCTTGGATAATGAAGAGTAAATGGACGACTGCTTCAGAGAGGAAGAGATGAAACTGATTAACGCAATCATTAAACCATTCAAGTTGGATGATGTTCGCGAAGCGCTGGCGGATGTTGGGATTGAGGGGATGACGGTGTCTGAAGTGAAAGGCTTTGGACGTCAAAAAGGACACACTGAACTGTACCGAGGTGCTGAGTATCAGGTCGATTTTCTCCCTAAAGTCAAAATTGAAATTGCGACTCAAAGCGACAATGTCGATCGCGTAGTTGAAGCGATCATTAAGGCGGCTCACACCGGAAAAATCGGTGATGGCAAAATTTTTGTGTATGACCTAAGCCAAGCGGTACGTATCCGTACTGGCGAAATGGATTCAGAAGCCCTTTAAATTCAAGGATGAGATTTGATTATGGAACTATCAATCACAGTTACTGAGCTGCGTTACGCACTCGATACATTTTTCTTCCTGATCTCAGGAGCGCTCGTCATGTGGATGGCGGCAGGTTTCGCTATGTTGGAAGCGGGTTTGGTTCGCTCCAAGAACACCACCGAAATTTTGACGAAAAACTTTGTTCTGTATGCGATTGCTTGTACCACTTATTTGATCGTCGGCTACAACATCATGTATGTCGATAATACGGAAGGTGGCTGGTTGCCTTCGTTTGGTGCGCTGATTGGCTCACAGGCCGATGGTGCTGACCACTCGCTCGAATCGGACTTCTTCTTCCAAGTGGTGTTTGTGGCGACCGCGATGTCTGTCGTCTCTGGTGCCGTCGCAGAACGGATGAAACTCTGGGCATTTTTGATTTTCTCCGCAGTATTGACCGCGTTCATCTATCCCGTTGAAGGTTACTGGACTTGGGGCGGAGGCTTCCTTTCAGCGTCAGGATTTAGTGATTTCGCAGGTTCCGGCATTGTGCATTTAGCGGGAGCTTCAGCGGCATTAGCGGGCGTTCTTCTGCTTGGGGCTCGTAAAGGCAAATACGGCAAAAACGGCGAAATTTATCCAATTCCCGGTTCCAACATGCCATTGGCCACACTCGGTACGTTTATCCTGTGGTTCGGCTGGTTTGGCTTTAACGGTGGCTCACAGTTGATGGTATCGGATTTTGAAAATGCGACGTCCGTGGGTAAAATTTTCCTCAATACCAATGCGGCTGCGGCGGCAGGGGCTATCGCTGCACTTTTAGTGTGTAAAACCACTTGGGGTAAAGCGGATCTCACTATGGTACTGAACGGTGCATTAGCGGGCTTAGTAGCGATTACGGCCGATCCTCTCTCTCCTTCACCGCTTTATTCGGTAGCGATTGGCGCAGTATCTGGCTCTCTGGTGGTGTTTAGCATTATTGGCCTCGATAAGCTGAAAATTGATGATCCAGTGGGTGCGATTTCCGTCCATGGCGTGTGTGGTTTCTTCGGTCTGATGGTGGTACCACTGAGCAACGCTGATGCAACCTTTGGCGCACAATTACTCGGTGCTGCGGTGATCTTCGCATGGGTGTTTGGTGCAAGTCTGGTGGTTTGGGGCGTGCTTAAAGCGACGATGGGGATCCGCGTCTCTGAAGAAGAAGAGATGGAAGGAATGGACATGCACGATTGTGGTGTCGGTGCTTACCCAGAGTTTGTTACTGTTAAGTGAAATATCATTTTACAAATTGACCTGAACAAAACCTGCCGTAAAGGCGGGTTTTGTTTTTTTGCCAATTGTTTTCTTATTGAACATTCCTATAATACATTGCGATTGATAAAGGTTATCATTACTAGTCAAAAGGAATACTCAATGAAAAAACTGCTCAGCCTGTCAGCGATAACGCTCAGTGTGCTTGCCCCTTCTGCTTTTGCCGCTCAAGAAGTCAATGTTTACTCTTATCGCCAACCGTTTCTGATTGAGCCGATGTTTGCTGAATTTACGAAAGAAACTGGCATTAAAGTTAACGTAAAGTTCGCGAAAGAAGGTATCGCTGAAAAGCTTGCTCAAGAAGGCGAATACAGCCCAGCAGATGTGATCTTAACCGCTGAATTCAGTCGTCTGTTTGAGCTGACCGAAAAAGGTTTGACTCAGCCGCTGGATAGCAAAGTGATTGAAGAGAACATTCCGGCTCAGTATCGTGACAGTGGCGATGAGTGGTTTGCCCTAACTCAGCGTACTCGCAGTGTCTATTCTTCACGTGACCGCCTAGGTAAGCTCGGTGATGATTTTGACTATATGGATCTGGCAAAGCCTGAGTTCAAAGGCAAAATCTGTACTCGTAGTGGTAAGCATCCTTACAACATCGCATTAGTTGCTTCCATCATTGCTAACCACGGTGAAGCGGAAGCAAAAGCTTGGCTAGAAGGCGTTAAAGCGAACCTAGCACGCAAACCGCAAGGCAACGATCGTGACCAAGTTCGCGCGATCAAAGAAGGTCTGTGTGATGTCTCATTGGGTAACAGCTACTACCTAGGCGCCATGCTGAATGATCAAGAGCAGAAATCTTGGGCTGAAGCGGTGTACATCAACTTCCCAGGTCAAAATGTGCAAGGAACACACGTTAACGTGAGTGGTATGGCGATGGCTAAATACTCACCTAACCGTGAAAACGCGCAGAAACTGATGGAGTTTTTGACTGGTGAAACGGCTCAGAAAATGTATGCAGAAGTGAACTACGAATACCCAGTCAAACCGGGTGTACAACGTTCTGCATTGGTGGAGTCTTGGGGCGAGTTTAAAGCCGACAGTCTGCCACTGGAAAAAATTGCAGATAACAATGCTGCAGCGATCAAATTGATCGATGAAGTCAAATTTGACCTGTAAGTAAAATCAGGGGTATAACGTACCCCTATTTTATTTGAGGGATGCAGTATCTGCTTGCTGTTCAAGCCTTATACTGATAGGCGATGAAAGAAAAATATTTTGCCTGGAAAGCCAGCAGCCTAGTGTTAACCACTCTGCTGGTTTTACCGATCTTAGCGATCTTCTATACCGCATTCGGCAACAGTGATGAGGTTTTTGCTCATCTTCTGGCGACTGTGATGCCCACCTATATTTTCAATACCTTGGTATTAACCTGTTCGGTATTGCTCTTGGCTTTACTGTTTGGGGTACCGTCAGCTTGGCTGATTGCCATGTGTAAACTGCCCTGTGAGCGTTGGCTGCAATGGGCGCTTGTCCTCCCTTTGGCGATGCCTGCTTATATCATTGGGTATTTATTTACCCATTGGTTTGATTACGCAGGTCCCATCCAAATTGCCTTGCGCGATTGGACCGGTTGGCAAGCGGGCAGCTACTGGTTTCCCGATATTCGTAGCCTAGGCGGTGCGAGTGTGGTGCTGGCGCTGGTACTTTATCCTTATGTGTATCTTTTGTGCCGTGCGGCGTTTATGGAGCAAAATGTCACTTTGCTTCAGTCTGCGCGCTTACTGAAATGTTCACCGTGGCAAAGTTTTCGACGTATTTCTCTGCCGTTAGCACGACCTGCGATTGCGGTGGGGTTGTCTTTGGTGGCCATGGAAACCATTGGTGATTTCGGCACGGTAAGCCTGTTTGCGGTGAATACCTTAACCACAGCGGTTTACGATACTTGGCTCGGTTATTCCAATCTCAATGCGGCTGCAAAAATCTCGGCCATTATGCTGGTGATGGTGCTGCTACTGCTCAGTAGTGAGCGTTATAGTCGTCGCCGACAAAAACTGTATCAAACCCAATTTAATAGCCATGAAGAGTATCGTTATACCTTAAAAGGCTGGCGTTTATGGGCCGCTTTAATCTGGTGCTGGGGCTTAGTGGCGGTGGCGTTTATTCTGCCTCTGCTACAACTTATCAGTTACGCTTGGACCTATTTTGCCCAGAGCTGGACCACCCAATTTAAAGAGTATGCGATCAACAGTTTCACCGTCTCGATCAGTGCTGCTGTCGTAGCGGTCTTGGTGGCTTTAGTGGCTAACTTTTATGCCCGTTTACAAAATAATCGTACCAGTGTTGCCTTGATGCGCCTCTCTTCGATGGGCTATGCGGTGCCGGGAACCGTTCTGGCTATTGGTATTTTAGTACCTGTGCTCGCACTGGATCATCTGATCAACGATATCGCTAAAATGATGGAGTGGGGACGCCCAGGGCTTGTTTTCTCCGGCAGTTTATTTGCGATTGTGTTCGCGCTGGTGGTGCGTTTCTCGGCGGTAGCGATTGGCAGCATCGAAAGTAGCCTCAGTAAAGTATCACCTTCGTTGGATATGGCGGCGCGCACCATGGGTTGTCATGCCAATCAAATGCTCAAGCGTGTACATTTGCCACTGATCCGCCGCGGCGCATTAATCGCAGGCTTGTTGGTGTTTATCGAATCGATGAAGGAATTGAACGCGGCGATTTTGCTGCGTCCGTTTAACTTTGAAACTCTCGCTACTTACGTCTATAACTACGCTTCAGATGAGCGCTTAGAGTTGGCGGCGCTACCCGCCATTTTACTGGTGTTGGTCGGGCTTATTCCTCTTGTTATGGTTAACCGTTCTTTGGAGCAAAAGCACTAATGAGCTGCGCACTGCTGATTGAAAATCTCACTTGCCAATACGATGCACAAACCGTATTGAAATCTCTCTCTTTGCAAGTCAATCCGGGCGAAATTGTCTGTCTGCTTGGCGCAAGTGGTTGTGGTAAAACCACCTTGCTGAAAGCGATTGCCGGCTTGCTGCCTTTGGCTTCTGGTCAGCTTAGCCTTAACTGTGTCACCTTGGATGACGGTAAACGCTGGTTGCCCCCTGAGCAGCGCAATATCGGAATGATTTTCCAAGATTACGCATTGTTTCCCCATCTTACCGTGGCGCAAAACGTTGGTTTTGGGTTAGATGCGATGCCCGCGAAGCAAAAGCATGCCAAAATTGCCGAGATGCTGGCTCTGGTTCATCTTGACGCTTTCGCAGAGCGTTATCCGCACCAACTATCGGGTGGTCAGCAGCAGCGTGTCGCCATTGCTCGTGCCTTAGCGTATAAGCCCGATCTGTTACTGCTTGATGAGCCGTTTTCCAATATCGATACTCAAGTGCGCCATGAGCTGATCATTGAGATTCGTAAGATCTTTAAACAGCAGGGAGTCACGGCGATTTTCGTCACTCACTCGCGCGAAGAAGCGTTTGCCTTCGCTGATAAAATGGCGGTGATGAATCGTGGTGTAATTGAACAATACGGCACCGCCGCAGAGCTTTACTACCAACCATCGAGTCAGTTTGTGGCCGATTTTCTGGGCGGGGGCAGTTATTTAAGCGCCAAGCGGATCAGTGAAACTCAGTACCAAACGGCGCTTGGGGTGGTCGAAGCGATTGCGCGCCAACCGATCGCGGTAGAGGCGGAGTGTAAGTTACTGCTGCGTCCACAACAGGTGCAAATTCGCGCGGAAGAGGAGAGCAGTGTGACGGTAACGGAGCAGCAGTTTATGGGCGATCATTGCCGTTATCTGATTGATGCGCATGGCACTCAGCTTATCGCGACCTCTTCGCAACCGCTGGAGTTAGGGCAGGCAGTCTCGGTCAATATTGATACCCAAGGCGTGCTCGCTTTCGCCTAATGCTCCCACCAAGCGTCTTGGATTGCCAAACTATGTTACCTGCATAAAAAAGCCCGACGTCGAGCGTCGGGCAAGTGTTCTTCTCCGCTGAGGGGACTTAACCTCAGGGGATGATTTGACAAGGCGATGATTACAACGCCAAGAAAGCTTTCATCTGTTGAAGAACACGCTCCGCAGTATCTTTGTCGGCCATTTCGGCGAAAATACGTAATAAAGGTTCAGTACCGGAGAATCGGGCAATTACCCAGCCACCGTTCTTGAAGTAGACTTTCGCCCCATCTTCATAGCTGACTTTATCGATGTCGAATTCAAACTCAGGCAGTTTTTTCTCAATGTAGACCTTGTTGTAGATCTCATCACGCTGAGCGGGCTTAAATTTGCAATCGCCTTCCGCAGTGTAGGCATAGCCGTAACGATCATAGATCTCGGTTAACAGCTCAGAGAGTTTCTTGCCCGTCACGCTGATCATTTCCACCAATAGGCTAGAAGCGAACACGCCATCTTTCCCCTTGATGTGACCACGAATCGTGAGGCCGCCAGAGCTCTCCCCGCCAATCAGAGAGTCGTCCGCTTCCATTTGTGAAGAGATGTGTTTAAAGCCCACAGGCACTTCAAAGCACCGCTCACCATGATCGGCGGCGATCTTATCCAACAGATGTGTGGTTGCGATGTTACGCACCACAGAACCTTTCCAGCCTTTGTACTCCAGCAGGTAGTAGTAAAGCAGGATCAGCACTTCGTTCGGGTGAATAAAGTTGCCTTTTTCATCGATGATGCCAAGGCGGTCCGCATCGCCATCGGTGCCGATACCGATGTCATAACCTTCGTGTTTCACCAGATGCTTCAAGCGATACAAGGTGGCAGCGCTAGGCGAAGGCATCAAACCACCGAAATCAGGGTTTTTGCCATCGTTGATCACGTCCACGTCGCAGCGGCCATTGATCAGTACCGTTTGCAGCGCGTTTTTCGCCACCCCGAACATCGGGTCGATCAACACTCGCAGATTAGCTTTCTTGATCGCTTCAATATCGATGAAGTTGATGATGCTGTCGACGAACTCGTTCATCGGGTTGATGATGTCGATCAGTTTGTCGTTGACGGCTTGATCAAAGTCGATCGATTTCACGTCTTGCACCGTCAGTGTGGCAATTTGCTGCTCGATCTTCTGAGTGATCACTTCATCTGCATCACGGCCACCACGGATAAATACTTTGATGCCGTTGTAGTCGGCCGGGTTGTGCGAGGCGGTAATACAGGCTGAATAAGCACAATCCATCGCTTTGGCTTTAAACATCACCACCGGTGTTGGCACAAATTTGTCGATAAAGCTCACCACAACGCCATTCGCGGCTAACACTTCGGCAAACCAGCGTCCCGCTTTGTCTGACAGAAAACGGCGGTCGTAACCAATTACGAAGCCTTCGTTTGCGGCTTGCTCATGATGGATGATGTTGGCTAACGCTTGAGCCACCAAGCGCACATTATCTTTAGTGAATTCTTCACCAATAAACGCACGCCAGCCGCCAGTACCAAATTTAATCATTTTCTCCCCCTATCCCTTTTCTACTGACGCTGCAAGAGTCTTGGCTGCAACGACAAGTGGTCTGGGCATATAAAACGCTTAGGTATTAGCAAATGGGCACTCAGCGAGTGCCCGAAAATGGATTAACCTAGAACAACCACGACTTGGTTAACGCTGCCTGCGGCTTGCACAGGAACGGCACCTTCAATCGCTTGACCATTCAGGGTGATGGATTTCACGCCTTTTGAAACGCCTTGCGGGTTTTCCACTTTGATCTGATAAGTCGCATCACGCCATTCGCGAGTCACTTCAAAACCCGGCCATGACGTTGGGATACAAGGATCGATCTCCAGTGCATCGAAGCCCGCTTTGATACCCAAGATATAGTTGGTGGTCGCATGGTATGCCCAGCCAGAAGTACCGGTTAACCATGGGTGGTTAGCGCGGCCGTGATCTTGGTGGTCACGCCCCATGATGAACTGTACGTAAGAATAAGGTTCAGCAATACGGGTTTCGATGATGTCGTTTTGGTTGTATGGGTTGAGTGCGTCATACAGCTCCATCGCACGATCACCACGGCCCAGTTTCGCTTCGGCTACCCATGCCCATGGGTTTGGATGCGAGAAGATCGCGCCGTTCTCTTTCACGCCTTGGTAAACGCGAGTCACGAAACCGATGTCATCATTTGGCGTGGCAAATGATGGAGCGTTCAGGTGTAGACCGTATTTGGAGAACAGGTATTTGTAGACCGCATCCATTGCTTTGATGCCGCGTTCATGGCTAACCGTGCCAGACAACACTGCAAGCGAGTTAGACTCTAAATGCACTTTGCCTTCCACTTGTTCGAAGGTTCCGATCTTGTCGCCATTTTTGGTCAGGCCACGGATGTACCATTCGCCTTGTTCATCCCACAAGTGAGTTTCACACGCTTCGCGTACACCATCGGCCATCGCTTGGTACTTGTCGGTTGCCGCTTCATCATTGCGATAGCGTGACAGTTCAAGGAAAGATTCCAACGCCCAGAAGTGTAGGAAAGAGACCATAGAGGACTCACCACCACCGAGGTTCAAACAGTCGTTCCAGTCGGCACGCAGACCCTTACAGATACCGGTTTGACCCACATATTCTGCAGAGAAATCTAGCGCTGCCATCATGTGCTCGTACACAGTGGCGTTGCCGCCATCCGCGTAAGGGATCACTTCGTCGATAAAGGCGAAGTCACCGGTCTCTTTCACATAGTTGAGGATGGTTGGCACAATCCACAGGTGATCGTCAGAACAGGTATCTTTAATGCCGTGGATCTTGTCTTCATCCGACGGTGTGGGGACAACTGTGGGTGATTTAGACGGTTTAACATCCGCTTTTTCTGGATCGAACCAGTCAGGATCAAACAGGTGCAGACCGTAACCGGCTTTCACTTGACCACGCAGTAGGTCAACGAGGCGCTTACGAGTCATCGCTGGGTTAGTGTGCGGTACGGAGATCGCATCTTGCGCAGTATCACGGTAGCCAAGGCCTGTACGGCCGCCGACTTCAATGAAAGAGGCGAAACGGGACCACACCACACACGTTTCCGCTTGGTACAGAGTCCAAGCGTTGATCATGGTATCGAGACCTTGGTTGGGTGATTTGACTTGGAATTTCGCACAACGCTCATCCCAGTGTGCTTTGATACCTGCAAAGGCTGCATCGACTTTGCTCAAGTCTTGGTATTTTTCACGCAGTTTTGCGCCGTTGCCTTTGCCTACACCTAAGATCACCGCAAAGCGCACTTTCTCGCCCGGTTGCAGCACGAATTGCTTATGCAGTGCACCACAATGGTTGTAACAGGTTTGCGCACTGTTCGAGCACTTACCTTGCGCCACGGCGATTGGGTTGGCTTCATCACGATACATGCCAAGGAATTGGTCACGTTGGCCATCGTAGCTGTCGGCATCGAAAGTTGCAGTCAGGTAGTAGAAACCGAGGAAATCATCGGTGTTGTAGTACAGGTCATACTCAATCACGCCATCTTTGAACGCTGTTCCCGCAGAGTAGAGCGACATCTGATGGTTTTGGTTGTCTGACTTGATGTGGCTGAAAGAGAACTCAACATAGTTGAACGCACTGATGGTGCGCACTTCGTTGGAGGTATTTTCGATCACTACATCCCAAACTTCGGCATCTTCGCCTTTAGGAACAAACAGAGTTTTGGTGGCGTGAATGCCGTTGTATTCACACTTGAATTTTGAGTAGGACAAGCCGTGACGAACTTCGTATTTCGCTTGTTCAAGGCTTTTCGCAACTGGTTGCCAAGAGATAGACCAGAAATCGCCTGTCGCATCATCGCGCAGGTAAACATAGTGCCCAGGACGATCTTGGGTAAAGTTTGGACGAAACTTGGTCACGCGGTTGTACTCCGGTGAGTGATAGAAGGAGTAACCCCCTGCGTTGTGTGAAATCACCGTACAGAATTTTTCAGTACCGAGATAGTTAGTCCAAGGTGCGGGTACGTCAGGGCGAGTGATGACGTATTCGCGATTATCATTATCGAAATAGCCGTATTTCATTGTGCTTTCCTTTTAAACCAGCTGCCCTATGGCAGCTAAAAATTTTGCTAGTGAAAACCAGCGTGAGTTCCGTCACGCCATTGTTACGATTTTCGGAAGAATTACTTTCAAGGCAGAATTACTTCCAAGGCGCGCGATAAGGTATTTTCTGCTTATCCAGCAGTGGTAAATGCCCTTTCAAACGCGCTAGATAATCCAACCAGTTACGCTGGGATTTCTCTGTCCAACCGCCTTCTGCTAATGCCGTGAGACGTGGATAGAGCATGTATTCCATGCGTTCTGAGTTATTGATCAATTCACACCACAAGGCGCATTGAATACCTAAAATGCGTTTACGCAGTGGGTCATTGGCCGGAACGTCGGCTAACGGTTCATAACCGTAAGCACGCTCTAGCGGAGTAACACCCGCCCAATCCACGCCCGGTTCTTCAGGAGCGTAGTCTTGAACGATATCGAGATAGGTAAATTGTCCCGGCTGCAAAATCACGTCAAAGCCTTGTTTGGCGCAATCCAAGGCGGCTTTTTCCGATAGCCAAGAGTAAATCACCGTATCTTTACTCACTTTGTCGCCGTGATGGGCTTCTTCCCAGCCGACCATGCGCTTACCTAAGCTCTTGAGTTTTTTCTCAGCGTAGCGTAATAAGTGGCCTTGCAGCTCTTTCGGGTCGGTATAGCCTTGCTCTTGCATTAAGGCTTGGCATTTCGGGCTATCTACCCACACACCGTGTGGAACTTCATCGGCACCGATATGAATAAATTGGCTTGGAAACAGCGCAGCCACTTCTTCCAATACGATGTCGAGGAATTGATAAGTGCCCGGCAGTGCAGGGGAGAGCACGTTGTCGTTGTAGTACTGAATACTGCGATATTGCGAGCAATCTTCCTCATCGACCAGCCATTCTGGCAGCGCTTTGATCGCGGCGCGGCTGTGCCCTGGTACGTCAATTTCAGGGATGACAGTAATGCCACGATCGCTGGCGTACTCAATCACTGCACGGATCTCATCTTGGGTATAGAAACCGCCATGACGCTCGGTGAGTAAGCTGTACTGAGGTTCCAGCACTTCATCCATGCCACGCCATGCACCAATGTCTGTCAGTTGCGGCAGGCGTTTAATCTCAATACGCCAACCTTCATCATCGGTCAGATGCCAGTGGAACACGTTAAATTTGTAGTGTGCCAGTTGATTGATCACTCGTTTGACCTGCTCAAGCGAGTGAAAGTGGCGGGCACAATCGAGCATCATGCCGCGATACTTAAAGCGCGGTGCATCGACAATTTTGACCAGAGGAAAACGCAATGAGCCTTGATGCGCTTGCGCCAGTTGCAGCAACGTCGCGCTGGCATGCATAAAGCCACTATGGCTGCCTGCTTCAATCTTGATCCCTTGCGCTTCGATATTGAGTTGATAATGGCCCTCATCGAGCGTGGGATTACTGCGGTAGACGATATCGCTATGGCCAACCGTATTCAGTTTGAACCCATGCAGTGCATGTAATTCTTGCTCTAACCAGCGTGCAGCACGCGCGGCCGAGTCCGATTGCAGCGAGATCTGGCTGGAGTGGTTGACCACAAACTCACCTTGGAAACGTTGCAGTGAGTTAGGTTTGGGGATGAGGCAGAGCTCAGCTGCAGTCACTTCAGGGATCTGGCTACGCTCGCGAAATGGTGATGCGAGAACGATAGGGTTAACCGCGACGTTAATACGTTCAACAGGCTGTTTATCATTGAGTTGGACAAACGCGTGCTTTACCCCATCGGTGTAGAAATGGTAAGGCGCGGTTTTGATGATGAACTCACAATAAAAGTGGCCATTAGCTGGCAACACTTTTTCCGTTGGAACAATCGAACATAAGCTGCCGACTTGGGTCAGTTGACCGTTGGTCACACTCATGGGTTGGATGTAACGATCAATCACAAAATACAGCGACCAATCATGCAGATCTTGATCGCTCAAATTGTGCAGGGTTAAACCAAAACGGCAATCCGGTTTTTGTTCCGAGAGCACCGCAAATTCAATTCGATAACTCATAAACCATCCTTATACAGGTTGTGCTCAGGCTTACCGGCAAACATTAATGCGCCTTCGATAGCATCCGATTGCGGTTTGACAATCCACTGCTGTACCGGTGGGGAGAGCCAATCTTGGATACGCTCAGCAATGCTGCCCATTAAACAGATGCGTTCTGCGCCTTTGTGGTGTAAAGCGATCAGGAACATTTCAATGTCTGCGGCGGTCTGTTTGAGTAATTCAATCGCGAGGGTATCGCCGCAATAGGCATGGCTGAAAATCTGAGGTGAAAATTGCCCATAATCGCGAGGCAGGGCGGTTTTAGACCAAGCAACAATGGCATCAATATCATGGTTAAAGTGGTTCATCACTACATCACACAGCGGGGTATGGGGACGGATGCCGTCTTGTGCGAGCAGCACTTGTTGAATCAGGCGTAAGCCCATGACGGCGCCACTGCCTTGATCGGAGATTGGGAACTCACGGCCGCCAACCACGTACTGTTTGCCACCTTTTAGCAAAATGCCACACGATCCGGTTCCGGCGATCATGATCGCGCCCTCTTCACCAAGATGCGCGCCAAGACAAGCGCCATAAGCATCGGTGTTAAGCGTGATGGAAGCGAAAGGGTGCGCCTGCTGCATAAAAGCGTGCCACGCCTCTTTTTGCTCCGCACCAGCCAAAGCAAGACCTACATGCATACGCGGGAAGTCGTCTGATGATAATCCGCCTTGCTCTGCCGCTTGGGTGATCGCATCGACTACGGAACGCAACGCCACCTCAACACCGAGCATGATGTTGGCGCTGCCACTTTTGGCTTCGCCAACCCATTCACCTTGCTGATTACGAATGCGAGCACGGCAGGATGTACCGCCGCCATCAATGCCTACGTAGTAGTTCATTGGTTCTCCTCCCCGTGAGCGGTAAAGTGAGCAAATTGGCTGATGATGGCAAGCAGATACCAAGCGCCATGCGGGATCCATTGTTCTCCCCAACGCCAGTTTTGCAGCATGTCATCTTTTTGCCCTGCTGGGTTAAACGCGATATCTCTTGGGTCATCAAAGCCCGCGGTTATGCCGTTACACACACCGCCTTTGGCATTGAAAAAGCCTAAATGAGGTAAGTAATCGGGATTATTGTGCCCATGTCCATCGAGCATGCACATGTTGTAAGGATTGAGCCCGACAATCCAGTTCAGGGCATTTTGTGACCACTGTTCAAGCGGTTTAGCGATAGCGGTACTCAAATGAGGCTGAGCAAGATAGGCCATGCTCGCCAACGAGGCGAGACGGGCATTTTCACCTTGCCACCAGTAACCACTTTCGTTGTCTTGGGCGATAAAGAAACTGGTGCGTTTGGCGCTTTCCACCCCTTTGACATACTGACGCGGGTACCCAAACGGGTTGGAGACTTGTTGAGTTATCGCTAACTCGAATTGACAGGCCTGCTCGACCACTCTTTGGAGTTGAGCGTAGTTAGCCGTATCCGTTTCAATATTCAGATACTCGCAAAGTGCAATGACAGGCAGACCTGCATCACTGGCGTGGAAGTATGGGCGCTCACCGTTGCTGGTGGCAGACCAGTAGTGCGCAATTTGTTCATCGCTGCATTGACGCTTGGCTAAACGCTGTGCCCACTCACGAGCTTGAGCCAGATATTGGTCATTCTCTGTCGTGCGGTAAAGTTCGCAACACGCCAAGAGGGCGCAGTACTCATCAATGATGTTTTCAACCCCATCATTGAGGTAGGCGAGGTTATGCTCTTTGAGGTGCCAGTAGCCTTTTTCTGCCGCCTGTAAATAGTCAGTTTGTGTGAACTCGCCGTGCGTATCCAAACGCGCGGCTGCGGCAAGTGCAGCAATCGCCATGCCACCACCTTGGCGAAAACCCGCTTGATAATCATCGGATTTATGGCCTTGTTGGGTCGCGTAGGCACAAATCTCCCGTTGTTTGGTGTCTTTGCTCCATTTGTCAAAGACGGTCATATAAAAAAATCCCTCGGAGTTTTGCATACGGCGTAGAAAATCAGCACCAAACAACGCTTCATCCTTGAGGCGAGTGCGAGAAAACGATGCAAAACCCGAGTGATGTTGTAAAACCGCTAACCCTTTGAGCATGTTCCAGACCACCAAAGGTGTTTGTTGTGGGTTCAAATAGTTAGCGTAAGAAAGGTGACTGAGATACTTGCTAACGTCACCTGAAGCGTCGTACCAGCCACCGTGCACATCGGCAGTGGTTGATGTGCCCAGCAGCGGTACTTGCTTGTCTTGTTGATCAAACTGCCCAGAGCAGCGTTGCGATTTAAAGTAGTGCAGCACATCAGAAAATGTGCGTTGCATTAATACGCCTCGCGCAATAGTAAAAGTGGCAGAATGCGTGTGTTCCAGGCGCAGATAATAGTCGCCTGGCGTCGTGAAATCGGAAAAATCGATACGATGAAATTGTCCCTGATGCCAGTTGTCGACCTTGCCGTGCCACTCAATAGCGAGCTTGGCAACGGTTTGGTGACTACGAGCGCAAACCAAAAGCACACAATCGTCCATGAGTTGTGTTTGTCCACACAGCAACACCGCCTGTTTAGGGCCTTGGGTTTCATAGCCAATGTGGTTGGTCAGTAACAGCATTCATTTTCTCCGCAGTATGGATTGAGCAAGCTCCCTACGAGAGGGAGCTGCTGGTTTTATTTTTCAAACAGATAACAACGAACAAAGTGGTTGTCAGACAACTGAGAGACTTCTGGCAAGGCTTCGCGACATTTCGCGGAAGCGTGCAAACAGCGTCCTGCAAATGGGCAGCCGACAGAATTCGGAGTCCACAGTGGGATCTCGCCTTTGTTGCCTTCCAATTTTTCGTGGATCGACTTTTTCGGATCGGGTACCGCAGAGACTAACAGCTTGGTGTAAGGGTGCTGAGGATCGTGAATGATCTCATCGGTATCACCCCATTCCACCATGTGTCCTACGTACATAACGGCTAAATCTTCAGCGATGTAGCGAGCGGTCGCGATGTCGTGCGTGATGTATAGCAGAGACATTTGACGCTCAAACTTCATCTCTTCCATCAGGTTGAGTACGCCTGCACGGATTGACACATCGAGCATTGAAGTGGGTTCATCAGCCAGAACAACCTCAGCACCAACAGCAATGTTACGTGCTAAGTTAACGCGCTGACGCTGACCACCAGAAAGTTGGTGCGGATATTTCGCGGCCGTGGCTTTCGGTGGGATGAGACCGACTTGTTCAAGCAGTTCGTAAACACGCTCTTCCAACTCTTTTTTGTTGCCCGGCGTAACCTTTTTGTGGATCAGCAGCGGGCGAGCAATGTGGTGGAAAATGGTATGGGTCGGGTTGAGTGAGCCAAACGGATCTTGCCATACCATCTGTACGCCTTCGCGGTAATGCATCAGGTCGTCACGAGAAACGATGTCCTGAATATCACGGCCTTTGTACTCGATAACCCCAGAGGTCGGCGCGTACATTTTGGCGATCATCTTGGCGGTGGTGGATTTGCCTGAGCCAGACTCACCCACCACAGATAAACCGCGACTTTTGTACATTTTGAATGATACGTCGTTGATGGCACGCATCATGGGTTGTTTGAGTGCGTTACTGTTGATGGCAAAATCTTTAACCAGATTTTTTCCCTCAACCAGTAATTCGCCATGTGGTTTGCTCATAATTGTCTCCAGAAATTCTTTGCTACTGCTTTGTCGTACGCCTTAGCGTTTTATAGTGGCGTTCGATTGCGTATAGAGATGGCAGTTAGAAAAGCGGCCATGCTCGATTTGGCGCAGTACGGTCGGTACCTTAGTACAAGCTTCATGAACTCGGTCACAGCGAGCTTGGAAACGGCAACCTTGAGGAATGTCCAACAGGTTGAGTGGGTTTCCAGGGATCCCTGTGAGTTTTGTTTTTGGTCCAGTTAATGGTGGAAAAGAACTTCCCAACCCTTTGGTATAAGGGTGGTAAGGGGTTTCCAGAATTTGTTTTGAAGGAGCCACTTCAATCAATTCACCGGAGTACATGATGCCGATACGGTCTGAGAACTCGACCATCAGTGACAAGTCATGAGTAATGAACAGAATAGAGAAACCAAACTCTTCTTTGAGTGCGTAGATCTTCTGCAGAATTTCACGCTGAACGACAACATCTAGCGCGGTCGTAGGTTCATCCATAATGATCATTTTTGGATTGAGCGCGAGCGCAATCGCAATCACCAAGCGTTGACGCATACCACCCGAGAACTGGTGCGGATAATCGTTAAGACGGCTTGGGTGAATATCCACAATTTCTAACAGCCCTTCAGCACGACGTTTGGCTTGTTCACGCGTCATATTGGTATGGCGCATGATCACATCGCAAAATTGCTCTTCCATGGTCAGAACTGGGTTCAGCGCGTTCATCGCACTTTGAAATACCATCGACATTTCTTTCCAACGGAACGCTTGCATGCGCTCATCACTGTACTTCAGGATGTCTTCACCGTTGAAGATCACCTCGCCACCAGTGATGAACGCGGGCGGCTTATGCAGGCGCATCAGCGAGAAGGCAACGGTGGATTTACCACAACCGGATTCACCCGCAAGGCCAAACACCTCGCCTGGGGCTAAATCGAAGCTCACATTGTTACAGGCACGGACATCGCCAGCATCGGTAATGTAGTCCACGCATAAGTTGCGGATTGAGATTAATGGCGTAGTCATGATTATTTATCTCCGCTCCAAAGTGCATTTTGTGGTGGTACGTTTGGCTCACGTGCTTTTTGGTCTTGCTTGGCAAGGTTTTTCCAACGCTTCATACCTTTATGTGAACGCAACTGTGGGTTAGCAATTTCGTCAACCGCAAAGTTCAACAGCGCAAGGCCTGTGACCAGCAGAGTCAAAGATAAACAAGGTGCCAGCAGTTCCCACCAAGCGCCGATCAGCATCGAAGATGAGGTTTGTACGTTGTAGAGCATGATGCCCCAACTGATGGTGTTAGGATCGCCCAAGCCTAGGAAGGAGATCGTCGCTTCCATCATGATCGCGTACATCACCGAACCGATAAAACTTGCGCCGACAATCGAAATCAGGTTTGGCAGAATCTCAATAAAGATGATGCGCCATGAAGATTCGCCTAGAACTTCTGCGGCTTTCACAAACTCTTTCTCACGCAGTGCCATGGTTTGCGAACGAACCACCCGCGCACCCCAGGCCCAGGAGGTACAGCCAATAATCAGTGCTATGGTGAGAGGTCCCGCTTCCCCAATAAAGGCGGCTAATACGAACAGCAGTGGGTATTGCGGAATGACCAGCATGATGTTCATTGCGGCGGTGAGGAAATCGTCGATTTTCCCGCCAAAATAACCCGCAGAGACACCGATGACGGTGGCTAAGAAACAGACCGTGATACCAGCGCCGAAGCCCACAGCTAAGGATACGCGAGCACCATAAGCCACTTGTGACCACACATCACGCCCCATACGTGTGGTGCCTAGTATGTGGTCAGCTTTTTTCGACATCGCTAGAGTGCGGCGATCGGTCGCTAGGTTTTCGGCAATCCAGCCATCAGGGTTCGCTTTAGCCGCTTTTACGACAAAAGCGGGGTATTCGTGCGGATTACCCGTGCGCTTGTCTGGCTCATGAGAGGTAAGAAGTGGTGCTGCAACCGCGAGCAGAAAAAACAGGCCTAAGATGGTGACACCAATCATCGCCATACGGTTGCCGCGTAAGAGTTTCCAAAGTGCTTTCATGATTATTTACCTCCCTTGCGTAAGCGAGGGTCAAGAACAACGTATAACATGTCCGCCAGCAGATTAAAGAACAGCATGAACAGCGTCATGATCAGCAGCTGGCCTTGCAGAACTTGGTAGTCACGTGCGGTAATCGCGTTGAACAGTACAGTGCCTAAACCTGGGTAGTTGAAGATGATTTCGATAATCAACTGACCACCAATCGCCATACCGAGCGACATAGAAAGAGCGGTCACACTTGGCAGTAGAGCGTTACGTGCTGCGTAGTTAAATACCACGCGGTTTTCGCTCAGGCCTTTGCCTTTTGCCATAGTGATGTAATCTTCAGCGAGCAGGTTAATCATGTTGTTACGCATGTTGACCAAGAAGCCACCGATCTGCACGATCGAAGCACAGAACAGAGGAAGAACGGCGTGATAACCGACGTCTTTGATGAATGCCCAACTCGTCCAATCTGGAGTGGTACCTGCTGTGTATGCGTAGCCAGTTGGGAACCAACTTAAACCGATAGCGAAAGTGAACATGGCGAGCATGGCAATAACCACTTGTGGTACAGCCTGAATCACCAGCATTCCCGGAGTAATAAAAGTGTCGTAACGGCTGCCCCGTTTCCATGCGGCAAAAATACCGAGCACAGAGCCGATGGAGAAAGAGATGATAACCGCCGTTCCCGCAAGGAACAGTGACCAACCAAATGCACCACCAAGCAGCTCATTCACACTTAAAGGGTAGAATTTGATTGAAGTGCCCAGTTCCCAAGTCAGGATGCTTTTGATGTACGTCAGATACTGCACATACCAAGGACCTTCAACAAAGCCAAGTAACTGTTTCATGGCTTCGATACGTTCTGGAGTAACTTGTGCGGTTGCGTGAGCAAACATCATGGTGACCGGATCACCAGGCATGGCACGCGGAATAATAAAGTTTAATGTTGCTGCGACCAGCAACGCGGCAAAATAGAACGACAATCGTCTTAAAAAGTAACCCATAACTTACACCTTACTCACCCAGTTTTGTCCTGTCTCTGGTTTCAGGTCTCGCCCCTAGCGAATTTGAGAGCGAGAAATCCCCTGACGACGAGCGCCATATGTCTGCTTAACAACATGAGGGGATTTAGATAGGCGGCGCACAGCGTGCGCCGCAAGAAATGAACGTGTATTACTTAACTGGTTTCAGATCCAGTACGTGTAGTAGACGCTCTGGGATACCAGCCCAAACGCTTGGACGGCCCTTCGGATTTTCTTCGCTCCACCAGCCAGTGAAACGAGTGGTGTTGTACTGATACATCCATGCACCAGACATTACAGGGATAGTCACTTGGTTTTCAGCAATGATCTTCTGAATACCGTGAGCGATCGCTAACTGCTCGTTCTTGTCCGCTGTTTTGTAGAAGCTGTCTAGCAAACCATCAAGCTTCTTATCGGTGAAGTAGTGCATCGCAAAGCGTGGCATACCGTCGCCAGATTGTAGAGCTGAGTTGTAGCCGCTGTTCCAGTAAGTGAATGGGTCAGCGCCGTGGAAGTAGTTGGTGTACGCAACGTCGTAAGTACCTTCTAGCATCGCTTGGTTATAAACCGCGAATTCAGGAGTACGTGCTTTCGCTTTGATACCCACTTCTTGTAGCTGCTCAACCGCCAGTTGAACTGTGTTGTTAAAGTCAGTCCAGCCGTTTGGAGATTGGATCAGCAGTTCAAAAGATTTGCCTGATGGAGTTTCAACGAAACCGTCACCGTTCACATCTTTGAAGCCCGCTTTTGCCAGTAGCTTCTTAGAGCCTTCAACGTCATAAGTGTTGAAGCCTTTGTACTTTTTGTGGGTCGCTTCATCAGACCATGCTTCGAATGCGTAGCCAAGACCAGATGCGAAGTCGTTCACTGTACCGCTGCCGTAGAAGGCGATATCAATGATGGTTTGACGATCCAGAGCCATAGAGAACGCACGACGGAAATCTACGTTATCCAGTGCTTCTTTTTTCGCTGGATCTGGGTTTTTGAAGTTCACCATGAACGCCTGAGTACCCGCTGCTGGATACCAGTAGTGGTGGTTAGGGTTCGCTGCGGCGTAAGTACGGTCGATATCTGGAACGAATGAAGAAGTCCAGTCGAGCTCAGAGTTAACGATTTTGCCCAGTAGTTGGTCGTTGTTTGCGATTTGTGGAACACGCAGACAGTCAACTTCTAGGTTAGCGGCATCCCAGTAGTTCGGGTTACGACACTGGATGTACAGTTGTGGAGTGAAAGTGTCGATCACGGTGAAAGGACCAGTACCTACTGGATTTTCGTTAGTGAAGGTGGTTGGATCTTTCACGTCTTTCCACACGTGCTCAGCAACGATAGGGATCAGAGAAATTTCATAAGGTACGTTTGAGTTTGCTTCAGACAAACGGAAACGCACTTTGTATTCGTCAACTTTCTCAACGCTGGTAACCCACTTGTTGATACCACGTTGATCGAGTTCTGGTTTCGCTTTCAGCAGGCCGAAAGAGTAAACCACGTCGTCAGCTGTGAATGCTTCACCGTCAGACCACTTAACGCCTTTGCGGATATCGAAAGTCACGCTCATCAGGTCGTCAGCCATTTTATAGCTTTCTGCCAGACGGAAAACAGGCGTATTACCTTTCATTTCATTGAATACAACCAGAGGTTCATAGATAAAGTCGGTGGTTGTACGCAGGTTAGTCGCTAAGTACGGGTTGAAGTTACGTACCATTGTAGGGTAGAAATCTGGCACGATGGTGAGCTCACTACGTGCAAACGCTGGAGCTGAAACACTGGTTGCTGCTGCGATTACTGCGGCGGCTAGTGCTGTCTTTTTAATATTGGCAAGCATAGCTGTTCCTTACTAGTTGCTTTCATTTCACTAATGGATGGAATGTCATCAATTGATAAACACTCTCCAAGACCTACCTCATCACTTTTACCCCGTCGGAGGGTGGGGAGTCATGAGTGGCCTGTAGGCCTTTGGCAGGAGTAAGAAAACACCTAGCCAAGAAATTTATCAATTGCAATTCCCGTTAAAAACGTCAAAACCTAGATGCCCTACGTCATTAACGTCAAAATACCTTATGATGTGTGATTTTTGTACAAAAAACGCGAAGTGATTCAACTCGCAAAACGGGTACGATTTAGCTAGGTTTGTTAGTGTTTACTTACTCATTTGGCCTTTTTTGATAATGACTCTTTGCCTGAGCGCTATTTGCGAGATCTCGCTCACTAGCCTGATTTTACGTTAATTTAATCGATTAAATTAAATCTGGCGAATTGTTGTGACTCCCTTCGCAATCTCAAACAAAGGCTGACTGAATCAGGAATTTGCTACCCTTTCTTACCGTTTTATCCCGACTTTTTGAATACAAGAAGAGGGGAGTAATATGCTTTTTTTATCTCTTGAATCAAGTCTGAGTGTGTGACTCTAGTGCTCAATATGAAGGAACGAATTCCTTTGCAATAGGAAGCTGCGTGGTATTGGTTTTGTTGGTTCACCCCAATCACATAGTTTGCCTAGGCTCATGGGATTCACTGACTTGCCGCCTACCTGCAACTCCAAGTTGTTTGGGTATAGTGTGTCTAGAATGGTTTATCTGTGCTCATGGAGATAAATTCAGTTGTTGCCTAGCGGCAATTCAAGTTGCTTGGGTATGTCACTTCAAGACCTTGATTAACCGAGCTGGGAAAGCGTTTTGGGATGGACATAAAAAAACCACCCTGCGGTGGTTTTTATGGCTCGCTTGCGGATTGCTTTATTCACTGGTCAGGAGTTTTTGCAATTTATCGCGCTGCATTTCGATGTGAGTGCGTTCAGGGCCTGCTTCTTTGCAATGCTCAAGAATGTAGTCGAGCGAGTTCAGTACGGTTCGCCAACGCGGTGTTTTAGGCAGTGTCTCAATTCGTAAGTATTTGTCTAGGGTGCGAGTTTGTAGGGTGCTGCGGTCAAGATAAACGCGCCACAAGCCACTTTGTTCGGCAAACGTGAACTTGCTTTGCCCTGAGACTCGTTCCCAATAGTTCAAGGCACTGGTCATGGCTTCGACTAACACGGCACGCATCAAATCTTGTTTCGATTGATACTCGCCCGAGGCTTTATCTGCAAGACGAGTAAACTCACCACCCAGTTCCTTGAGTTTTTGCAGCTTGTCTTTATCGCCTTCGAAGGCATAGCTAGACAGAGCTTCTACCGCGGTTTCGAGGTTATGAATCCGCGCGGCATTGACGCTGCCTCCGACATTAAAAATGTACATCGCTTGTAAGCCAGAACCTTGCGGCAAGCGAAGGACATCGGCAGAGAGGTGCTGGCGCACATCATCGACGTAAACATCAATATTGCCGCAGTAATGCTCTTGCTCAATATTCAAGAATTTAGGTGCAATCAGTTCTTCGGCGTTGGAACGTTTGAGCTGCTCAGGGGTACGTCTAAATAAACGTGCTGCTGCTTCGTTAGCAAAACGTACTTTATTACCCTCTTTGACGCACAAAATCGCTTCTGGTGCAGATTCTAACTGTTCCAACAATCGGCCTTGGGTTTCCAATAGGCTCGCTTCTACCATAGCGCGATGCTTCAACTCTTTTTGCAGTTGGGCATTCTCAATGCGGCGCAGTTCGGCTTTGCTCGCCGTGAGGTGAGCGACAATGCGTGCGGCCAGCTCTTGTTTGTTGAATGGTTTGGATAAGTAGTCATTGGCTCCAGCTTCAAACCCTCGTACCCGATCATCAGACTGGTTGAGAGCCGTCAGCATAATAATAGGCAGTTCAGCGTGGTCGTAAGTTTGTCGAAGTTTTTCACACACTTGATAACCGCTCATGCCTGGCATCATGATGTCGAGTAACACCAGTTCAGGTTTTTCACGTTTAATTGCTTCAAGTACTTGATGGCCATCTTGCGCGGTATGTACGCGATAACCTTCAAGACGTAAAAAGCTGTCCAGCACACGCAGGTTGACTGGTTCATCATCGGCGACCAACAGAAGTGGGCCATGTTCATTTTCGGGTAAGTTGCTTTGCTCGGGCAGTTCAGTATCCAACACTTCCGGTGCTTGGAAGTGGGGGAGCTCGGTCAAGCGCGCTTGAGCAATCTCTTCTTCGCTCGCCAGAGGCAGCGTGAAGCTAAAGGTAGTGCCAACCATCGGCTGACTACTTACGTAGAGAGTGCCGTGCATCAATTCGATTAACTGACGACTGATGGAAAGCCCGAGTCCTGCGCCTTGGCGATAGCGACTCGCATCATGGCCCGCTTGAATCAATGGCTCAAAGATGTGCTCCAGTTGTTCTGCCGGAATCCCTTGACCTGTATCCACCACCTGCACTCGCACTTTATCGTCAATATAGGTTGCGGAGATAACAATTTTGCCTTCGGAAGTGTACTTAATGGCATTGCCGATCAAGTTATACAGGACTTGCTCTAAGCGTTGAGGATCCGCAGAAACCCAGACCGGTTGTTCTGAGACTTGATTAATAATGCGCAGCGTTTTCTTGCCAAGTAAATGGTGAGAAAGCTCCAAGACTAAGCGCGTAGCGCTCGATAAATCAACGGCACACCTTTGAATATCCAGCGCGCCATAGCGCATTTTGTGGTAATCGAGTAGATCATCAACCAGAGTCGCCAAGCGTTGCCCACTGCTGATAATGATGTCGAGTTGATACTTGTGCGCTGCTGAAATTGGGCCATTTGCCCCCGAGATCAGGGCTTCGGCAATACCAATCATGCCATGCAATGGGGTGCGTAATTCATGTGATGTGGTCGCGAGGAACTCATCTTTTAGCTTATTCGCTAGCTGTAACTCATCGTTTTGCTTACGAATGATCAGTAAGTTGCTCTCTAACTCTTTATTTTGCGATTTGATCAGCGATATTTTTTCGCGAATGGAACGCTGCATACGCTCAAAACTGACCGCTAAGCGGCCAATTTCATCTTTGCGTTCGGTATTGATCATGGCTTCATCAAGATCGCCTGCCGAAACACGTTCGGCTGCCCATGTCAGCTTCAAAAGCGGTGAGGTAATGAAATTGGAAAGGTAATGCGAGGCGATGACCACTAAGACGATAGCCGTCAACATCGCAAAAACAAACAGTTTTTCTAACTGACGAACGCGAGCAAACGCTTCTTTCTCTGGCAGTTCAACCACCAGAGCCCAATGGATATTTTTCAAATTGATCGGTGCGTAGGCCGCGATGATCTGTTCACCATCGGTATTGGTGTAAGTGCCTACGGCGCGTTTGCCCGATAAGGCTAAATCGACCACAGCTTTACTTTTTTCAACCGCAATTTCGGCGGAAGTTAAGGTTCTTGAGCGGTGATCTTGCCCCACCAGAATGGTTTGCATTGAAGGATTGCTACTGCCTTCTGCGATGAGTTTGGTGATCGCATTGCTTGGTAAGCGGAACATCGCGTAACTATGCAAGTAGCCTTGCTGAATAATCGGTGCGCCAAGCCAAGCGTATTGTTTGCCATCCTCTTGTACGAAATCAGAAATCACGACAGGGGTGAAATCTTCGTTGGTTTTGCGCTGTTCATTGACCGTTTGTTCTAAACGCTTGAAGGTATGGCCTAGATTGGTGTCTTGGTATTTGCCCGTTAATAAGTTGGTGCCAAAATTGTCGTATTTATAAATCGAATAAACGACGTTGCCATCAATATCGACCAATAAAATGTCATCAAAGTCCGACCGTTTCAGCAGTTCTAAGTAAGCCCAGTGGTAGCGTTTATGCAGCAGTCGATAGCGTTCACTGCCCACGTAACTGCTTGATTGGGGGAGCACCGAGGTTTTTATTTGGTCACCCGATCCGGTGATATAGCGCTGCTGAGCATGTTCACGAGCCGCTTCAATACTGACGTCTAAACGCTGGAAAGCATTCACCAGACCATAAAAACGCCCGCCACTGGCATAAGCCAGCTCGGAGCGAACAAAACCCATCACTTCCGACTCTTTGGCCATCATGTAGTCGATGACCTGTTGCTGTTTATTATCCCGAACAGAAACGAGGTAAGAGGTGCTCTGCTGCTCCAGATCTTTACTGTGTGAATGTAGGAAAAACAACGCAGTAATGGTCAAAGGAATAATGCTGAGGGCCAAAAACGCAGCCATCAAGGTATTTTGCAGGCGTTTGAATTTTTGTTTTCGATAGAACCTAAACATAATTAAGGTGTTACTTTCGGTGAAACTCTGCGGCGATCGCCAAGCATGAGTGGGTGATAGACAAGAAAAACCTAAAGTAACGAAATTAACGAGTTTTTTTACTTTGACAAGTAAGTCCAAGCTAAAGCGTGGGCATAGACGCAAAAAACGTGAGGAGAATGCCGCTTTTGAGGCTGATTTACGTTAAAAGCGGCAAAATGTAACGAGTTATTTTTTTGCGTGATAGATGGCAAATTTATTGGTTTTAGCGGCGATATCGCAGTGACCAAACGCTTGCTCAAGAATTGGCGGGTATTTCAAAAAGCTGTTTGCCACCACCCAGATGGAGCCTCCCGAAGCAAGATGATCTACAGATTCGGCAAGAAGACGCTCTGTGGCGCTATAGCTGGTCTCCAATCCCGAATGGAATGGTGGATTGGTCACAATATAGTCGTAGTGATGCCCGGTGTCGGAAAACATATCGGATGGATAAACGTGGCCGTGCAGTTGGTTAGCCACTAGGGTTTCTTGGCTAGAGCGAATCGCCAGAGCGCTGATGTCTGTCATCTCTAACTCAATATGAGGGTTGAGTTTTGCCATCACACACCCCAAAACACCGGCACCACAGCCAATATCGATTACCTTACCACTCAGGGCTGGTAAGGTATCGAGCAGTAAGCGACTTCCCAGATCAAACTCGCCATGGCTAAAAACTCCCGGCAAGCTGCGGATCGTCAGCTCATGACCTTGATAGTTTACCGCGTAAGATTTAAACCATTGCTCAATATCAAAAGCGGCTGGAGTATGAACACAGTGTCCCCAATAAAATGAGCAGCGGCGTGCAGAGTCGTATTTGTGGATTGGGCCATAAGCGGCGAACATTTTTTCAATGCTCTTCACTCCAGAGCGGTTTTCACCGACCACCACAATTTCAGTGCCTGTACCGAGCTTTGCCAGCAGCATCGCGAGTAAGTATTCCGCTTCTTGCTTGGCTTTAGGCCAGTAAAGCAAAATCAGATCAGCATTGAGATCTGCTGTTAATTGCTCACCAAAGTAGCGAGTAATATCAGGGTAAGCTTTGAGCTGAGAGTAGTAGCCGTAGTGCGTGGTGAACACCGAAACGGAAGCGCAATGTTGACGAAGTTCGATAGGAAAACGATCTTCAACTTCGCCCGCGACCAGTACATGCTTATCAGCAAAATAGTCGAGTTGACGAAGGGCGATTTCACTCGGGGCAGTATAAGGTTGCATGACACGCTCTACTCAAGAAAAGGGGGCAGATTTTAGCACACTCTGCCCCTTGAATGAAACCCTAACTTGGACTTAGCTTCGGTCTTGCTGATCTAAAAAGCTGCGAAACTCTTCTTCGTAGATATTAAATAGCACCATGGTGATGGCAAAAATTAGCGGGCCATAAATTAAGCCAATTAAACCAAACAACTGAATACCGCCGAGCAGGGAGAAGAAAATCATCAAGGTATTCATCCCTGCACTGCCTTGCATTAAGAAGGGGCGGAGTAAGTTATCAATCGAGCCCACAACCGCAACACTCCAAATGGCGAGGAAAATCGCCCAAGTCGTATCACCGGTTAAGAATAGATAGAGTGTCGCAGGGATCCAAATTAACGCGGTACCGACGACGGGGATAAAGGACGCAAAGCCCATCATGGTTCCCCAAAACAGTCCCGGAAAACCCGCCAGCCACATGCCAATTCCGCCTGCCACACCTTGCGCGATGGCGGTTAAAAAAGAGCCCATCACCGCTGATTTGGAGACATTTTCTATCTCGCTGAGCAGGCGATCTTCTTGGCTGCGAGAGAGGGGCAGAATATGGCGAATCGCACTGATGATTTTGTCGTGATCGCGCAGTAGGAAGAACAGCACAAACAGCATCAGGAAAAAATGCATCACGAAGCTGGTGGCATCCCCGAGAATTTTTGCGCTAATACTGACTAAATTACTGCCGAATGTGGTTGCAAACTGACCAATGCGTTGGGCGATTTGTTGGGGGCTGATCTCTTCAAAAGGCAGATAGTGATTGGCTAAGCTGAGCCCTTTGACCACCCAAGGATGGTTAAAGAGAGCCTGAATTCCGCCTTGTGTAACCCATGCGTAGAGGTTTTGTGAGAACTTAGAGCCTTGTTGAACGATGGCCCCAAAAATAAACAGTAGGGGAATAACGATGATAACGGTTAGCACAACACAAGATAAAAAGGCCGCTAAATTGTTGTGTGAAGGCAGTTTCTTTTCAAACCAATCATGGATTGGAAACATCAAGAGCGAAATGATGAAGGCCATTATTATCGAGTTGATGTAAGGCTCGACCAACCAGTAACACGCGAGTGCAGAAGCGAGCAGCGCCACAACTAATACGCGATGACTGGATGCTAATTTGATTTTTTCTGACACAGGAGTTGTCCACCTAAAGGAATTGGAAGCGTTATAATGACGCCAATTCAGCTGCTTAGCAATCTGGAGGTCGAGATGGGCTGTTGTGATAAAAATGAATGTTGTGACAAGAAAGCGAAACGTAGACCGATTCCGTGGTTTAGCGTAGTGATTTGCGCTCTCGTGCTACTGAGTCTCTATTATTGGCAATAGATCTTCACTCAATGAAAAAGGCAGCCGAGGCTGCCTTCGCAAATTGGTGACCCACAGTAGGTTACGCTTTCGCTTCCGCTGCCAAAATCGCAAAGCTACGATCTGCGGCTTCCAACGTGGCTTCAATCTCTTTTGAACCGTGCGCCAGTGAGGTAAAGCTTGCTTCAAAGGCAGAGGGGGCGAGATAAACGCCGTGTTGCAGCATCAGATGGAAGAAACGTTTGAAACGCTCTACATCGCAACGGGCGACATCTTCATAGCAAGTCACTGTCTCTTGTTCGGTAAAGAAGAAACCGAACATGCCGCCAACTTGGTGTACTAAAAGTGGAATACCATGTTGATCGGCCAGAGATTTAAAGCCATCAGCCAGTTGCTTGGTTTTGGCGGCTAAGCGCTTTTCATTGCCTTCTTCACGCAGTAGATTCAGACAGGCATAGCCCGCTGCCATCGCAATTGGGTTGCCTGATAGTGTACCAGCTTGGTAAACCGGGCCTGTTGGGGCAATGTATTGCATCACTTCACGGCGACCACCAAAAGCGCCGACTGGCATACCGCCACCGATCACTTTACCAAGTGTCGTCAAATCGGGTTTGATGTTGTAGTGCGCTTGAGCGCCGCCCAATGCGACACGAAAACCAGTCATCACTTCATCGAAAATCAGTAGTGCACCTTCTTGGTCACAAATTTCACGCAGCCCTTCGTGGAAGCCTTCCACTGGTGGGATACAGTTCATATTGCCAGCTACGGGTTCAACGATAATGCAGGCGATTTCACCTTGATTGGCCGCAAACAGCTCACGCACTGAGTCTAGATCGTTAAAACGAGCAGTTAAGGTGTGCTTGGCAAAATCAGCAGGAACGCCGGGTGAACTTGGTTGGCCTAGAGTCAAAGCCCCAGATCCCGCTTTAACGAGTAAGCTGTCAGCATGACCATGGTAACAGCCTTCAAACTTGATGATTTTGTCACGGCCTGTATAACCACGCGCAAGACGAATCGCACTCATCGTCGCTTCAGTGCCCGAGTTCACCATCCGCAATTGTTCCATTGAAGGAACGAGCTCAGAGACCAACTCTGCCATGGTGATTTCCATCTCGGTGGGTGCACCGAAACTTAAACCGCGTTGTGCTGCTTGAATCACCGCTTCACGAATTACCGCATGGTTGTGGCCGAGAATCATTGGTCCCCATGATCCCACGTAGTCAATGTATGCTTTACCATCGGCATCAAAAATCAGCGCGCCATCGGCACGATCAATGAAAATCGGTGAACCACCCACTCCGTTAAAGGCTCGAACAGGAGAGTTAACTCCACCCGGAATCGTGGTTTGCGCCTTTTGATACAACTCGGCTGATTTGGTCATGCTAGTTTCCTCTTATGATGAATCGGACCAATTTTGGGGCGCATTGTACGCCTATGCTCCAGTGGGTGAAATGTTTTCGCTACATTTTGATCGATTTTCCCTATCTGCATCCGCAAAATAGCGAGCAAGAAAGCGAATTTATCCGCCAAGTTGCTTCGGATTAAGGCTAATACTTGAACGGCCAACTCAGGTATTAGATAATCGCCGTCATTATCATTATTAGATCGGCAGCACATCGGATTTTGCAGTGTTGTTGTATTTTCCACGACTGAGAGAGGTCATCGTGAGCGAAGTTAATGTTCCATTATCCTTTTCTGATGCGGCAGCAAAACGTGTTAAAGCGTTGATCGCAGAAGAAGAAAATCCATCGTTAATGTTGCGTGTTTACATCACTGGTGGTGGTTGTAGCGGCTTCCAATATGGCTTTACTTTCGATGAAACCGTCAACGAAGGTGACACCAAAATTGAGAATAGCGGCGTCATTTTGGTGGTTGATCCTATGAGTCTGCAATATTTGATCGGCGGAGTGGTCGATTATACCGAAGGTCTCGAAGGCTCAAGATTCTTCGTTAACAACCCCAATGCAACGACCACGTGTGGTTGCGGCGCATCATTTAGCGTCTAATCCTGAGATTTTTCAGGAAAATAAGGCCAGTCGATAAACTCGATTGGCCGACGCTGCGTATTAGGATGTCACGCAGCGATAACAATAAGGAATAGTTATGTTTCCGCTCAAAACTTCTTCACGTCAAGCGCGCGACTACTTTCTGCATCAACCTTGGTTGATTTCTTTTGCCTTCATTATTCTGTTAGCACTCTGGTTAGGCTTAGGCGATTCCAACGCCGAAGAGCCGCAAACGGCGACGGAAATACAAGTCCCTTTAGCCAAAGTTGGTTATCAAACGTTTAGCGCAACTCAAACCGATAAAGTTATCGAGCTGTACGGACGCACTGCGCCGGATCGGCAGGCTAAAATTGGTGCTGAAATTGCTGGGCGGATCGCCGAGGTGAAGATTGCGAAAGGGCAAATGGTCACCAAAAACCAGATAATCGCCTTGATTGATAAAGGCGATCTGGATGCCCAGTTAGAGCGAGCGAAAGCCCAGCTCAAAGTGCGACAACAAGAGTTTAATGCGGCTAGTGCACTGAAAAATAAAGGCTTACAAGGCGAAGTGGCTTTTACCAATGCTGCTGCTGCTCTCACAGACGCACAATCCTCGCTCAGTACTGTGCAACGTTTACTGGATAATACCCAAGTTCGCGCCCCCTTTGATGGTGTCGTGGAGACTTTACCTATCGAAAAAGGCGATTTTGTTGGGATTGGCGATCCGGTTGCCTCCATTATCGATCTGCACAAATTGGTGATAGAGGCTGATGTCAGTGAGCGACACATTCAACATGTACAGCTTGAACAAGCGGCGCGGATCCGCTTTATCGATGGCACGCAAACACAAGGTAAAGTCCGCTATATTTCAAGGCTCTCATCGCCTGCAACCAATACCTTTGCCATTGAAGTTGAGGTCGATAATCCACAACAAGCCATTCCTGCAGGAGTAAGCGCAGAAGTTGAGTTGAGCCTAATGTCTCAAGCCGCGATCAAAATCACCCCCGCCATGCTCGCGCTCGATGAAGAGGGCAACCTTGGCGTGAAAACGTTGCAAGGTGAACACGTCAAATTTGTGCCAATCCAACTGGTGAAAGCAGAACAAGATGGCGTCTGGTTAACCGGACTTGGCGAGCAAGTGGATATTATTACCCGTGGACAAGGATTTGTTCGCGATGGAGATAAGGTTCTCGCCACTCAACTCAGCGCAACCCACTAGGAGCCGCACCATGTTCACTCTGATTGATGCGGCGCTGTCTCGTACGCGCACCATGTTGACCTTACTGGTGTTCATTTTGGTTGCGGGTGTGGCGACTTACCTGACCATTCCCAAAGAGTCGAGCCCCGATGTCACCATTCCTATCATCTACGTTTCGGTGAGCCACCAAGGTATTTCTCCCAGTGATGCAGAAAGATTGATTGTTCGTCCTCTTGAGCAGGAAATGCGCTCGATTGAAGGGGTGAAAGAGATGACGGCCACCGCATCAGAAGGTCATGCTTCTGTTGTGCTGGAATTCAATGTGGGCGTCGATTTAGCCAAAGCGATGGCCGATGTGCGTGATGCGGTCGATTTGGCTAAACCCAAATTACCGGCGGACAGTGATGAGCCGACGGTGAATGAAGTGACGCTGGCGGCGGAACAGCCTGTTTTATCTGTTGTGCTCTACGGTACAGTACCGGAGCGAACGGCAGTTCTGATAGCCCGTCAATTACGCGATAAATTGGAAAGCTTTCGACAGATCTTATCTGTTGACATCGCAGGGGATCGTGAAGAAATTGTGGAAATCATCGTCGATCCACTGCTTATGGAGAGCTATGGACTGGATCAAAGCGACATCTACAATCTGATTGCACTCAATAACCGAGTGGTCGCCGCCGGATTTGTCGATACCGGTTATGGCCGCTTTTCGGTCAAAGTGCCTTCCGTGTTTGAATCACTGAAGGATGTACTAGAGCTGCCGATTAAAGTCGAAGGTAAGCAAGTGATTACGTTCGGTGATGTGGCTACAGTACGCAAATCTTTCCGTGATCCTGAGAGCTTCGCTCGCTTAGATGGTAAACCCGCCATTGTTTTGGATATCAAAAAACGTTCTGGTGAGAACATTATTGAAACGGTTGAGCTAGTCAAAGCGGTGTTAGGCGAAGCTCAAGCTCGTGATGATTGGCCTAATAATTTATTGGTGAAAACGATTTGGGATGAGTCGGAAGATGTCAAACTCATGCTCAATGATCTACAAAACAATATTCTGTCCGCCATCATTCTCGTAGTGGTGGTGATCATTGCGATTTTGGGTGTACGCACTTCGCTATTGGTTGGGGTTTCGATTCCTGGATCTTTTTTGACTGGGTTATTGGTACTGGCCGTTTTCGGTCTGACGGTCAATATCGTTGTGCTGTTTGCTCTCATCATGGCTGTTGGCATGCTGGTGGATGGCGCAATCGTGGTGACTGAATTTGCGGATCGACGTATGCAAGAGGGAATGCATCGAAGTGAAGCCTATCGCGATGCGGCGAAACGTATGGCTTGGCCAATCACCGCCTCTACCGCGACCACGTTGGCCGCTTTTGCCCCACTGCTGTTTTGGCCAGATGTCACTGGCGAATTCATGAAATACCTTCCGCTGACCTTAATGGCGACGCTCACTGCCTCTTTAGTGATGGCGCTGCTCTTTGTTCCGGTATTGGGAAGTTTGTTTGGTCGTCCGCAGAAAGTGACCCAAGCCAATCAAGCGCGGATGGTGGCGCTGCACAATGGTGATTTTTCACAAGCGACGGGGATCACCAAAGCCTATTACCGCACGCTTGCCATAGCGATTCGCCACCCGATCAAAATTTTGTGCGGTGCGCTGCTGATGTCTGCGGCGATTGCGTTTGCTTATGGCAAAGCAGGGTTAGGTGCAGAGTTTTTTCCTGAAGTTGATCCGCCTTTTTTCTCGGTCAAAGTGCGCTCTTATGGCGATCTGTCGCTGAATGAAAAAGATCGCATCATGAGTGATATTGAGCAGGTGATGTTAGGCCACGATGAGTTTGAAAGTGTCTATACCCGTACGGGTGGCGATGATGAAATCGGCGTCGTACAGATAACCCCCGTTGATTGGCAATATCGTCGCAGTGTTAAAGCGATTATTGAGGAACTGGAGCAAGTCACCGATACCTTCCCAGGGGTTGAAATCGAATACAAATTTCCAGACGCAGGTCCTCCGGTTGAGCATGATTTGGAGATTGAAATTTCAGCTCGCGTTGCTGACGACCTCGATAAAGCCGCTCAGCAAGTGAGGTTGTGGGCAGAGGCCAATCCGGCACTGACCAATTTAAGCGACAACGGCAGTAAGCCGGGGATTGATTGGAAAATTGATATTCGACGTGATGATGCATCACGTTTTGCGGCCGATGCTACTTTGGTGGGCAATACCGTACAGTTTGTGACAAATGGCCTCAAAATTGGCGATTATCTTCCCGATGACAGCGACGAAGAAGTTGATATTTTGGTGCGTTATCCGAGTGAATATCGAGATATTGGACGTTTTGACCAACTACGCGTAAAAACCGCACAAGGTTTAGTGCCACTCACTAATTTTGCGCAAATTATTCCAGAGCAAAAGCAGGATACGATTCATAGGGTGGATGGTCGACGGGTGATTAGCGTGATGGCCGATCTCAAGGAAGGGTACAACCTAGCGCTAGAACTCCCAGCCATTGAACAGGCACTACGTGAGCTCAATTTACCGAGTAGTGTGGAGTTTCGTATCCGTGGTCAAAACGAGGAGCAAGAGCATTCTGCGGTTTTCCTCGAAAAAGCGTTTATGGTTGCACTCGCGGCGATGGCGATCATTTTGATCACCCAGTTCAATAGTTTCTATCAAGCCTTCCTGATTTTGACCGCGGTGATTTTCTCTACCGTAGGGGTTTTTGCTGGATTGCTGATTTTCCAAAAACCGTTTGGCATCATCATGTCTGGTATCGGGGTGATTGCTCTGGCAGGGATTGTGGTAAACAACAATATCGTATTGATTGACACCTATAATCAATTGCTTAAACGTGGTTTGAGCCGAGAAGAAGCGATACTGCGCACGGGAGTGCAGCGTTTGCGCCCAGTGCTGCTGACGACGGTGACGACGATTTTAGGTTTGCTGCCCATGGTGCTTGAGATGAATATCGACATCATCAATCAGAAAATTGAGTTTGGAGCACCGAGTACCCAGTGGTGGTCACAGTTGGCGACGGCTGTGGCCGGAGGATTAGCCTTTGCTACGGTACTGACCTTAGTGCTTACCCCTTGCTTGCTCATGTTAGGGCGGCGTAGAAAAGGGGTAAGTGAAGACGAAGCTCCTCAAGATGCGCAGAGTTAAATATGCCATAGCGACAGAGTGAATGTTGATAAAAGTTAGGCCAGCAATTGCTGGCCTAACTTTTTGTCCGCAACGAGATGATTATTGATTGGCATACAGCAACTGGCTGTAACGCTCAAGCTTTTCCATTCGTTGCTTCGCATTCGCAATAAAGGTCTCTTTTGCTTTGCCAGTCAGTGACTGTGCTTGTGGTAATTCAACCGTGCGTGGGTTTTTGTGGATGCCATTAACCAAGAATTCATAGTGTAAGTGAGGGCCGGTAACTCGTCCTGTGCCCCCCAATGTACCAATAGTCTGGCCTTGTTTTACTCGCTCTCCGGTTTTAACTAGGCGGCGCTGTAAATGTAGGTACTTGGTAATGTAGGTATTGCTATGGCGAATGTAGACATAGTTACCATTAAATTGGTTATAGCTGGATTTCTCAACCACACCATCACCCGCAGCCCAAATCGGTGTTCCTACTGGTGCCACATAGTCAGTACCACGGTGAGCTTTAATTTGCCCGGTCACTGGATGGAGTCGGCGAGGATTAAAGTTAGAAGAGACGCGACGAAAATCGAGCGGCGAACGCAAGAAGGCCTTTTTCATGGCACGGCCATTCTGATCGTAATAGTTGCCTGTATTGTCATCCAAAATCGCAGTAAAGGTTGAACCTTGGTTGATAAAAGTGGCGGCAATAATATTACCGCGACCAATCACAGAGCCTTCGACGATTTTTTCTTGGTAGAGCAATTTGAATTGATCGCCTTCGCGAATATCGAGCGCGAAGTCGATATCCCAGCCAAACATATTGGCTAACTCAATGATCTGGTTAGCACTTAACCCTGCGGCGACACCCGCATTCCAGAAATTAGAGGTGATTTTGGCTTCGGCGTAATTGAGTTGGAAGGTGACTTCTTTCTTATCAAACTCAGAGGTAAAACCAGAATCTGAACGGGTTACCACAAAGGTTTCATAAGGGCTAATGGTGCGTTTTAATTGAACTAATTGATTATCTTTGTCAAAGCCAAATTTCAGCTCGTCTTTAGGCATTAACTTCGACAGTTGATTGTTGATATCGCTATTGCTTGAGGTCAATTCGTAGAGCACGCGTGATGAGAGTCCTGCTCGCTGGAAGAGTAAGGCGGCACTCTCACCGTTGGCAACTTGGTAGGTTTCCCAGCGCAGCATAACAGAGGGCGGAGCGATCACTTCTTCCTCTGGTGTGGAGACCAGTTGGTTATCGAGAGTGACGGGATAGTGGCGTCCTACTTCTCGCTGAGCATCCGGTTTACGTAAATCTTCAGAATTGGGCAGAAAAAAAATGGCGAAGACAATAATGGCGCTAAACGCGGTGATTAACACTCGATGCAGCCAAGGAAGACGATTGAAAAGAGAAAGCATGTTCAGTTCAAATTCATTTAATTATTAACAAAATCGCTGTCGGGTAGTCTAACTGGTTTCAAAATGCATCGCTATTCAAGTAATATGTCCCACTATCATATTTTTGCCAAATCTGTGGGAGTGAACAAGAATGGCGAGTATTGAAGCCGCTTTAGCCGAGATTAAACGTGGTGTTGAAGAGCTGATCCCCGAAGAAGAGCTCATTGCCAAGCTCAAAGAAAATCGTCCGCTGCGAATTAAGTTGGGGGCGGATCCAACGGCTCCGGATATCCACCTAGGCCACACGGTAATCCTCAATAAGCTTCGTACTTTCCAGGATTTAGGTCATGACGTGACATTTTTGATTGGTGACTTTACCGGAATGGTGGGGGATCCAACAGGAAAAAACACCACACGCCCACCTTTGACGCGCGAAGATGTATTGCGTAACGCGGAAACGTACAAGCAGCAAGTGTTCAAGATCCTCGATCCTGCCAAAACCAAGATCCAATTTAACTCAGAGTGGTTGTCACAACTGGGAGCGGAAGGGATGATCCGTCTGGCTTCAAACCAGACCGTCGCTCGTATGTTAGAACGTGATGACTTTAAAAAGCGTTACAACAATGGTCAGCCGATTGCGATTCATGAGTTTATGTACCCATTGCTACAAGGCTACGACTCTGTTGCGATGGAGACGGATGTTGAGCTAGGCGGTACTGACCAGAAGTTCAACTTGCTGATGGGGCGTGAGCTACAAAAAGCCAACGGCCAAAAACCACAAGTGGTATTGATGATGCCTCTGCTGGTGGGATTGGATGGCGAGAAGAAAATGTCCAAATCAGCGCATAACTATATTGGTGTGAGTGAAGCGCCGAGCGAAATGTTCGGTAAAATCATGTCAATTTCGGATGATCTGATGTGGAGCTACTACGAGCTGCTCTCTTTCCGTCCGTTAGAAGAAGTGGCCCAATTCAAAGCAGAGGTTGCTAATGGTGCTAACCCGCGTGATATCAAGATTTTGCTAGCAAAAGAGATCATCGCTCGTTTCCATTCACAAGCCGATGCTGACGCAGCAGAACAAGAGTTCATCAACCGTTTCCAAAAAGGGGCGATGCCTGAGGAAATGCCAGAGTTTGAATTCGAGTCTGGAATCGCTATCTCCAATCTGCTTAAAGAGGCGGGACTTGTGGCTTCTACTTCTGATGCACTGCGCATGATTAAACAAGGTGCGGTGAAGCTTGATGGCGAGAAGTTAGAGGATGCGAAGCTGATTCCTGCTTGTGGTACATCGGTTTACCAAGTGGGTAAACGTAAGTTCGCTCGAGTGACCATCAAGTAATGGTTTTCAAACCTGAGCTAAAAATAAATAAAAAGCGCCAAACGGCGCTTTTTATTTTTCAGGTAGCCTAGTTTGGCTTAGATGCCAAACGATTAAACTGAATAAGCTCTTGATAGAGCTGAGTTTCAAACTGGATAATCGGCGGCTCAACCGCTACCTCAGGATTGGATTTCGGAGGGAAATAGTCGGTGACGAATTGAACAAACAGAGTCTTAGGGCGCTGATTTTCGTCCATCACAAAGCCCGCCATATTGTAAGTGCCATAAAGTGAACCACTTTTCGCTTTAATTTGGCCACTGATTTGCGGCGCACGCATACTGCGTCGATATTGCAAAGTGCCCGATTCTCCCGCTGAAGGAAGCATAGCAATTAAACCGAGCTCAGCTTCGTGCTGATAAAGGTAGCGAAGAGTTTCCAGCATCACTTGTGGACGCATCCGGTTATTACGTGAAAGGCCAGAGCCATCGGCGAGCTGAGTATCTTCTAATGAAATGCCCGTGCGCGAGTAAAAAATCTGTTTAATGGCTTGTGTTCCGTTGGTAAAGCTACCGGGTTGAGAGTAAAAACGGTGTCCCAAGGCTTTGGTCAAGGTATCGGCGATCAGGTTGTCGGACTCTTGCAACATGGTTTTCAGTAACACAGGCAGCGGCTGGGAGTGATGAGAAGCGATTTTCTGCGCTTGTTTGGTATTGGCTTTACCGACTTTAATTTCCCCTTTGAGCTCGATGTTTAGCTGGCTAAGGAGACGATAGACCACTCGCTGGGTGTAGATCCCGGTATCTTGCACCGCAAATTTTAGCGGTAAGGGTTTGTCTCGTAGGGTTAAACAGCCATCTAGCTTATAGTGATTCTCAGGCGTTGCCGTCAGTTCTAAATCACACAGTAAACCCTCTTGTTCGCTCTGTGTCACGCTGATGGCTTGCGACTGAACATGCACAGGGTAGTGCTCTGGGACATAAACGCGCGTTTTACCTTGTGGCTCGGTATAAATAGACGCCTGAATACAGTTAGCATCGAGGTTGATGGCACTGGCTGGGGCGCTATAGCAGACGCCTAAAATATCCCATGGCCAGCCTACTGCACGCTCATATCCATTAAATACACTATTATCCAACCACAAATCGCCCTCAATTCTGCCGCCACTTTGCGCTTTCAGCGCCTGGATCAGTGTCGTTAAATCCGTAGTCGTCAGGGTAGGGTCGCCTGAAAAGCGAATGATCCAATCTTGCCCTGAACGCATTAAATCAGTGTGAAAGCGAAACTCATCACCCAGTTCTAATTTTGCGGCGAGCGCCGTCAAAATCTTCTGGGTGCTAGCGGGGGGATAGTACAGATGAGTATTGAGTTCGAGAGTGTTCTGCTGTGATGCGGCATCTTCAATCAATAGGCTATAACGTGCCCCTTGAGGAA
The DNA here is from genome assembly GCF_008369605.1 of Vibrio cholerae. Taxonomy (NCBI): domain Bacteria; kingdom Pseudomonadati; phylum Pseudomonadota; class Gammaproteobacteria; order Vibrionales; family Vibrionaceae; genus Vibrio; species Vibrio cholerae. The sequence continues at coordinate 2,312,575 of NZ_CP043554.1, read as the reverse complement.
GTTTAGTCGTTGCGGCAGTCAATGGTGTTTGTGCGTAAATCGGAGAGGCTATTAGAAAACCGCTAATAGAGAGTAACCAAACAGGTATGAAGCGAAAAAGCATAGCAATAACATCCACCAAGAAACGTTGCTGCAGTATAACGAGATAGAAAAACGCCTGCTAGTGAGCAGGCGTTTGGCGTGTGACCTGAAGTCAACAATTAGAAGTCGTAACGTAGACCGATAGCCAGTTCGTCTTCAGCGTCGATCTTAGTTGCTACACCGTTACCACCAACTTTACCCAATACATCGCCAGCATCAATCATGTTGAAGTTGTAAGAGATGTAAGTACGGAAGTTAGGCTTGAAGTAGTAAGTCGCGTCGATAGCAAAGTTATTTGCTGAAGTTTCGTCGTTAGTTTCTGCGTTGTTGTAAGTCGTAGTAAACGCAGCTTGACCTAGTTTGTAACCAGCAGCCAGCTCGTAACCAGTGTAATCACCGTTAGTTGCAGCTTTTTCACCGTCAGTGAATAGACCTGCGAAGTACAGGTTTTCCATGCGGTAAGAAGCAGCTAGCATGTATTCGTTTTGCTCGTCTTGGTCTGCGTAGCCAGCACCTACGTTGAAACCAGTGTCACCGAAAGCGTAGATAGCAGACAGAGAGTAGCCGTCTTTACCATTGTCTTCGTATTTATCAGTCACTGTGTTTTCTGTACGGTCAGCAAAACGGAAGCTTGCTTTTACGCCTAGGTCACCAAATTGGCCTTTGTAAGCCAGCATATTGTCAACACGGTCTGCTACAGCAATTTTGTCTGCAGCTGAGTTACCGTGGTAAGACATGATATCGGTGAAGTCAGTGATTACACCTAGTGCACCATCGTTTTTACCGTAAGTTACTTCACCGTAAGTACCGCCAATACCTGCGTAGGTGTAACGGTTATCTAAATCAGAACCGTTGTCTGTTTTTGTCGCTGTAGAATCTGCAGTAGTGAACTCACCTTCGTAGAAACCAATGCCGTATAGGCTGTCATTGATTTCTGCTTTACCCAAGAAGTTCAGGCGTACGCGAGATTTATCTTCAGCTTTGCCATCTTTCAGAGATAGGCGCGCTTCAGCACGGCCACCGATTTCTAGAGAAGTACCTTTCGCGCTGTAAACGGTTGAACCTGCTTTGTCACCGCTTTGGTTGATTCCGTCAGCGTAAGCGCCAGTAGCCACTGCAGCAGCTGATACAGCAAGAGCAATCAGAGTCTTGTTCATCTTATTAAGTCCTAATTTATTGTCCATAAATTTGATTTTTGTGCGACGTAAGCCACGTCAATCGAAATAGGTGATGCATCAAGCTTCATTGGTCATTGTTGTGTTCAACCATAAAAAGCATAAAGATTTGATGGCTCAGCCATTTTCGTGGCTATTTTTTTACTCCCAAAGTTCCGCTATCAGTTAGTAAAATGATATAAATCCAACTTGTGAACACTGTTTTATTGTTGGTAAAAATTTATCAAGTTTTTGTTTTTAAATGATTTTAATGTTTGTTGGTGAGTGTTTTTTTTAATTTAATTTGTTGTATTTTTTATTTTTTTTTATCGATATTGAGCAAAATGCACGCAATCTAATTGTGCTAAAGATCACATATAAAAAGCGAAAATGGGGATTCAACTAAATTCGCCTCGCAAATCTTGAATTTGGATGATTTAGCTCTTAACTTTGTTTACACTTTTGAGTAATCCAAATGGTTCAACCCTAACCCGACCCGATTTAGGATGTTGGGAAATTTTTTATTGTCCAAAGAAACACTTTGGCGCAGAGGTAAATGATGGAAAAAGTTCCAATGACAGCGCGTGGTGAAAAGCTACTGCGTGAAGAACTCGATAGACTATTAAAGCTCAGGCCTAAAATTACAGAAGCGATTGCAGAAGCTCGTGAGTTGGGCGATTTGAAAGAGAATGCGGAATACCATGCTGCACGTGAAGAGCAGGGGATCTGTGAAGCGCAAATTCGTGATATCGAATACAAGTTGTCTGTGGCGCAAGTGATTGATGTCACCAAGATGGAAAACAGTGGCAAAGTCATTTTTGGTGCCACGGTGACGGTGATTGATGTCAACAGCGACGAAGAGAAGACTTACCAAATCGTTGGTGATGATGAAGCGGATATCAAATCAGGTCGTATTTCAGTCAATTCGCCGATTGCTCGTGGTTTGATTGGTAAATTTGAAGGCGATGAAGTCTCGATTGCGACTCCAGGGGGCAATAAGGTCTTTGAAATTGATCGCGTGGAATATCTATAGCTTCGCCAATTAGCCAATCATTTTAGGGAAAAGTAAAAAAGGTCGCAGTCGCGACCTTTTTTCATCCATTGGCTGATTATTTGCGTGGCAATTCGATTTTGCGTTGCTGAGACTGGCGATAAAGTACTAGGACTTTACCAATTACCTGTACTTTCTCGGCACCAGTTTCGCGAACAATTGCGTCAACGATCAATTGCTTAGTTTCACGATCTTCAGAAACGACTTTCACTTTAATCAGTTCATGGTGATCGAGCGCAATTTCGATTTCCGCCAGCACAGCTTCTGTGAGTCCGTTAGCGCCCATCAACACAACAGGTTTTAAGTTGTGTGCCAAGCCTTTCAGATGCTGCTTTTGTTTGTTGCTTAGGTTCATTACGCGGCCAAATTTATTTAATATTAGGGTTGAAAACCGTCATTTTAACGCCATCTATGCTAGAAGACTATATTTTCTACCAGACTTTCTTGGATAGTGGTGACTTAGTTAGGAACAAAATGAGTAAACAGAAACACTCGGCCAGCTCAACTCGCTGGTTAAAAGAGCATTTTGACGACAAATATGTTAACGAAGCAAAGAAGAAAGGCTATCGTTCACGTGCTATCTTCAAAATAGAAGAGATCCAAAACAAAGATAAACTACTAAAAGCTGGTATGACAGTTGTCGATCTTGGCGCTGCACCTGGTGGATGGTCGCAATTTGCGGCCAAAGTAGTTGGCGAAGGTGGGCGTGTTATTGCATGTGACCTTTTACCTATGGAGTCGATTGCGGGGGTGTCTTTCTTGCAAGGTGATTTCCGTGAGGAAGCGGTACTCAATGCATTGCTAGATCGAATCCAGCCAGATATGGTCGATGTGGTGATGTCTGATATGGCACCTAATATGGCGGGTAACTTGTCCGTCGATCAGCCACGCGCCATGTATCTTGTCGAACTGGCACTGGATATGTGTCGACAAGTTCTGGCTCCCAATGGTAGTTTTGTGGTGAAAGTGTTTCAAGGAGAAGGCTTTGACGATTATGTCAAAGCAGTAAGAGACCTGTTTAAAGTGGTTAAAATCCGTAAACCGGACTCCTCTCGATCACGTTCACGAGAAGTTTTTATCGTAGCGACTGGTTACAAAGGTTAACTATTTCACTATTTGGTGCCTAAGTAGACCCTATAGCCGCTAGCTACAAACTGTAGTACCCTACCTTTTAATTACAATTAGTTATCGCGAGGCTTACACCTTGAGTGACATGGCAAAAAATTTAATCCTGTGGCTTGTGATTGCTGTCGTTTTGATGTCTGTATTCCAGAGCTTCGGCCCCGGTGAGAATAACGGCAGAGCAGTCGACTACACCACATTTGTAAAGGAAGTTGGTCAAGGCCAGATTCAGGAAGCTCAATTCAACAACGGTGAAATTACTTTCATGCGTCGTGGAGGCGGCAGCCGTTATGTAACTTACATGCCGGTTTATGATCAAAAGCTCCTCGATGACTTGATAAATCAAGACGTGAAAGTACAAGGTACGCCTCCTGAAGAGCAAAGCTTGCTGGGTACCATTTTCATCTCTTGGTTCCCAATGATTCTATTGATTGGGGTTTGGATCTTCTTCATGCGTCAAATGCAAGGTGGCGGTGGCAAAGGTGCCATGTCATTTGGTAAGAGCAAAGCGCGTATGATGAGTGAAGACCAGATAAAAACCACTTTCAGCGACGTTGCGGGCTGTGATGAAGCAAAAGAAGATGTGAAAGAACTGGTGGATTACCTGCGCGATCCGAGCCGCTTCCAAAAGCTGGGTGGTAAGATCCCAACGGGTGTACTCATGGTTGGTCCTCCTGGTACAGGTAAAACCTTGCTTGCCAAAGCGATTGCTGGTGAAGCTAAAGTGCCATTCTTTACTATCTCTGGTTCGGATTTCGTTGAAATGTTTGTCGGTGTCGGTGCATCTCGTGTGCGTGACATGTTCGAACAAGCGAAGAAAGCCTCTCCATGTATTATTTTCATTGATGAAATTGATGCAGTAGGTCGTCAGCGTGGCGCGGGTGTTGGTGGTGGTCACGATGAACGTGAGCAGACACTAAACCAAATGCTGGTTGAGATGGATGGTTTTGAAGGCAATGAAGGCATTATTGTCATCGCGGCAACCAACCGTCCTGACGTGTTGGACCCAGCATTGCTGCGTCCGGGACGTTTTGACCGTCAAGTCGTGGTAGGCCTGCCAGATGTGCGTGGCCGTGAGCAAATTCTTAAAGTGCATATGCGCAAAGTGCCTCTGGCGAATGATGTAGAGCCATCATTGATTGCGCGTGGTACTCCTGGATTCTCTGGTGCGGATTTAGCGAACTTAGTTAACGAAGCGGCGCTGTTTGCTGCTCGTGGCAACAAGCGCAACGTCTCTATGGTTGAGTTTGAACTTGCAAAAGACAAAATCATGATGGGTGCAGAGCGCCGTTCAATGGTGATGTCTGAAGAGATAAAAGAGTCTACCGCTTATCATGAGGCTGGTCATGCGGTAGTAGGTCGCCTTGTACCTGAGCATGATCCGGTTTACAAAGTGTCGATCATTCCTCGCGGTCGTGCATTGGGTGTCACCATGTACTTGCCTGAGCAAGATCGCGTGAGCATGTCTAAACAGCATCTGGAATCGATGATCTCTAGCTTGTACGGCGGTCGTCTTGCTGAAGAGTTGATTTACGGCAAAGAAAAAGTTTCAACAGGCGCATCAAACGATATCGAGCGTGCAACAGAAATTGCTCGTAAGATGGTGACCCAATGGGGCTTCTCTGAAAAGCTAGGTCCTATGTTGTATGCGGAAGATGAAGGTGAAGTGTTCCTTGGGCGCAGTGTGACACAGACGAAGCACATGTCTGATGACACCGCGAAGCTGATTGATGACGAAGTGCGTCAAATCATTGATCGTAACTACGAACGAGCTCGCCAAATCATTATGGATAATATGGATATCATGCATGCGATGAAAGATGCATTGATGAAGTATGAAACTATCGATGCAGGTCAAATTGATGACTTGATGGCGCGTAAGCCGGTGATTCGTGAACCAGCAGGTTGGGGTGATCAATCGAAAACGCCGTCTGAACCTGAAGTAAAAGCTGAGCCTGAAGCTAAGGCGGAAGAATCTACAGCAGAGACTGCTTCATCGGATGTCGCGACAGCAAGCGAGAAAAAAGACGCTGAATAACATCACTTTTAACTTTAAACCCCGACTTGTTCGGGGTTTTGTGTTTGCAGGGAATATATTTTTAGAATGCTGAAAATCAGTCATGCCGATAAGCAGCTTGAGCTGCATTCACCCGTTGTGATGGGTATCTTAAATACTACGCCAGATTCCTTTTCCGATGGCGGCCGTTACGTTGACCTTGATGTCGCGTTGGCAAGAGCACAGCAAATGATCGACCTTGGCGTCGCGATTATTGATATTGGCGGTGAGTCAACTCGACCAGGCGCTCCTGATGTGGCTTTAGAAGAGGAATTACAGCGCGTCATCCCACTTATCAAAGCGATTCGAAAACAGAATGCTGAGGTATGGATTTCGATTGATACCAGCAAAGCGGAAGTGATGCGCCAAGCATTAGCTGCGGGAGCCGATCTGATTAATGATGTGCGTGCTTTGCAAGAGCCGGGAGCTCTTGAAGTAGCAGCGCAGGCTCAAGTCCCGGTTTGTATTATGCATATGCAAGGTCAGCCGCGGACGATGCAAGCTAACCCACACTACGACAATATTATTGAAGAGCTTTGCCAGTTTTTAGCTGAGCGAATTGCACAATGCGAAGCAGCGGGTATTAAGCGTGAGAATATTATCTTAGATCCCGGTTTTGGTTTTGGAAAATCGGTGCAACACAATTATCATTTGCTCGCCCATTTAGAACAGTTTCATCGTTTTGGATTGCCAGTTTTAGCTGGAATGTCACGTAAATCAATGATTTTTAAAACACTGAATAAGCAACCAGCTGAATGTGTGGCAGGAAGCGTTGCGTGTGCCACATTGGCTGCGCAAAAAGGCGCACAAATTATCCGTGTTCATGATGTAGAGCAGACTATTGATGCACTCAAAATGGTGCAGATGATGCATAACAATTTGTAAAAACAATAATGTAAAGGAAACACAAATGTCTGATAAGAGACGTTATTTTGGCACTGATGGGGTTCGTGGCAAAGTTGGCCAGTACCCAATTACTCCTGATTTTGTACTTAAGCTTGGCTGGGCGGCTGGACGTGTACTGGCAAAACAAGGCACGAAAAAAGTCATTATTGGTAAAGATACCCGTATTTCTGGCTATATGTTGGAGTCTGCACTGGAAGCTGGGCTTGCAGCGGCAGGATTAAAAGCGACCTTCACCGGACCAATGCCAACGCCAGCTGTGGCCTATCTTACCCAAACGTTTCGTGCAGAAGCGGGGATTGTTATTTCTGCATCGCACAACCCTTACTACGATAACGGCATTAAATTCTTCTCTTACGAAGGAACCAAACTGCCGGATGACATTGAGTTAGCGATTGAAGCTGAGTTAGATAAAGACATTGAATGTGTTGAATCGGCTGAGCTTGGTAAAGCTTCACGCATGGTGGATGCGGCGGGGCGTTACATCGAATTTTGTAAAAGCACTTTCCCTTCAAAACTCAGTCTATCTGGTTTGAAGCTTGTTGTGGATTGTGCCAATGGTGCCACATACCACATTGCGCCCAATGTTTTCCGTGAGTTAGGAGCGGAAGTCATTGCAATGGGCGTTGAGCCTAATGGTTTGAATATCAATGACCAAGTCGGTGCAACCGACGTTCACGCACTGCAAAAACGCGTTGTTGAAGAGCAGGCTCATCTTGGTCTTGCTTTCGATGGTGACGGCGACCGCATCATCATGGTTGACCACCTAGGTAATAAAGTCGATGGTGACCAAATCGCTTACATTATTGCCCGTGATGCACTGCGCCGTGGCGAGCTCAAAGGTGGCGTTGTTGGGACATTGATGACGAACCTTGGCATGGAGAATGGACTCAAACAGTTGGGCATTCCATTTGTACGCGCTGCGGTCGGTGATCGTTATGTTATGGAAAAACTTCTAGAGAAAGGCTGGAAGATTGGTGCGGAAAATTCAGGTCACGTCATCTTACTCGATAAAGTGACTACGGGTGATGCGATTGTCGCTGGCCTACAAGTACTGGCTTCAGTAGTGGGTAGTGAAATGACCCTGCATGAATTAGCGAAAGGTATGACGCTTTACCCACAAGTGTTGGAGAATGTCCGTTTTGCAGGAGATAACAATCCACTTGAAGCTGATGCGGTGAAAGCGGCGGTATCTGAGGTTGAAGCTGAGCTAGGTTCGAAAGGCCGTGTATTACTGCGCAAATCGGGTACTGAACCTCTGATCCGTGTGATGGTGGAAGGGGAAGATGAAACCTTAGTGAAGCAATCTGCATTAAAAATTGCTCAAGCTGTAAAAGATAACTGCTAATTTGGGCGCTGGTTTCTATAATTCCTAGCTGATTGATTTCGCGCTAGGAATTGTAGAAATGCTCGAAAAAACGCTGTTGTGCGAGTTTTTTGAGCGATCAAATCGTAAAGTGATTTTTTTTAGAAAATACCTCTTGTCAGTCTCGGAACCATTCGTTAGTATTGCGTCCGCTTTCGGAGAGAAAGGTCGCTGGCCTTGTTCGAGTCTGATGATACGAACGGCGCTAGCTCAACAAATATGAACATAGGTGGAAGTAATGTTTACAGTTCTACTTGTGATTTACCTGTTGGCAGCGGTTGCTATCATTGGCCTAGTGTTGATTCAACAAGGTAAAGGCGCAGACATGGGAGCCTCATTCGGTGCTGGCGCGTCAAACACAGTGTTTGGTGCTAGCGGCTCAGGTAACTTCCTAACCCGAATGACTGCGATTTTCGCAACAGTATTTTTTGTTATCAGCCTTGTGCTTGGCAATATGTCAACTCACAAAACTGAATCACAATGGGTTGACCCTTCACAAGGTCAAGTGATTCAGCAAGCTGGTGACTCAGTGAGTGAAGCGCCTGCTAAAAGCAGTGACGAAATTCCTCAATAAAAGATATGCCGAGATGGTGAAATTGGTAGACACACTAGCATGAGGTGCTAGCGCCTTAGGTGTGAGGGTTCGAGTCCCTCTCTCGGCACCATATTTACAAACTTGTAAATCATCTTGTTGAGCGTATAATGCTCGCAAGTCGGACGCGGGGTGGAGCAGCTTGGTAGCTCGTCGGGCTCATAACCCGAAGGTCGTTGGTTCAAATCCGGCCCCCGCAACCAATCTCTCTTAACGATTAGAGAGACAAGTTTGGCAGTGTTAACCTCACTGCAGTTGAGAAGCGATTCTCAATTTATCAGGGTCCAGCAATAAAAAACCCCGACTTAATCGGGGTTTTTTATTATCTAAATTTCCTTTTTAAGGGTTTTAGGTATTTGCTTGGTATTTAAATTGGGCTCTAAGCCCTTTTTTTGTTTCTGGAGTGGTTTAGATGACTGGTTTAGAAAGACAACTTACTGAAATGCTTGAAGCTCCGGTGGTTGCTGCAGGTTACGAGTTGGTTGGATTAGAGTTCGTCCGTGCAGGGCAACATTCCACACTACGTATCTTTATTGATCACGAAAACGGTATCACAGTGGAAGACTGCGCAGAAGTAAGTCGCCAAGTGAGTGCTGTTTTGGATGTTGAAGACCCTATTTCGGTCGTTTACAACCTCGAAGTGTCTTCTCCTGGTCTAGAAAGACCACTCTTTAAAGCAGCACATTACGAGCAGTTTATTGGTCACGAGGTCAGCATCGTTTTGAAGATGGCTGTTGGCAACCGTCGCAAGTGGAAAGGGGTCATCCAATCAATTGATGGTGAAACCGTAGCCGTGATGGTTGATGGGCAAGAAGAACACTTTGCCTTAAGCAACATTTCAAAAGCTAACCTGATCCCTAAATTTTAAGTCTTTGAGGCTAGAACAATGAGTAAAGAAATTTTAGCGGTAGTTGAGGCGGTTTCTAACGAGAAAGCGGTACCTCGTGAGCGTATTTTTGAAGCGCTGGAAACTGCGTTAGCGACTTCAACCAAAAAGAAGTATGAAATCGAGATCGATGTGCGCGTTGCCATCGATCGCAAAACAGGTGCGTTTGAAACGTTCCGCCGTTGGTTAGTGGTTGAGAATGTTGAGCACCCAACCAAAGAGATCTCATTTGAAGCGGCGAGCTTTGATGATGACTCGGTTCAACTGGGTGACTATGTCGAAGATCAGATCGAATCAGTGACCTTTGACCGTATTACCACGCAAACTGCGAAACAAGTGATCGTACAAAAAGTGCGTGAAGCAGAACGTGCACAGATTGTTGAACAATTCATCGATAACGAAGGTGAATTGGTGACTGGTGTAGTGAAGAAAGTGAACCGTGAAACCGTGATCCTCGATCTGGGTAACAACGCTGAAGCGGTTATCCTACGTGAAGATCAACTGCCACGCGAAAACTTCCGTCCTGGCGATCGTGTCCGTGGTTTGCTGTATAAAGTGGCTCCAGAAGCACGTGGTTTCCAACTCTTCATCACTCGTTCTAAGCCAGAAATGTTGGCAGAATTGTTCCGTGTAGAAGTTCCAGAAATTGGTGAAGAGCTGATTGAGCTGAAAGCGGCTGCGCGTGATCCAGGTTCACGTGCCAAGATCGCGGTAAAAACCAATGATAAGCGTATCGACCCTGTTGGTGCGTGTGTGGGTATGCGTGGTGCACGTGTACAAGCGGTTTCTGGCGAACTGGGTGGCGAGCGTATTGATATCGTGTTGTGGGATGATAACCCAGCGCAATTCGTCATTAATGCCATGGCACCAGCCGATGTGGCATCCATCATTATGGATGAAGATGCACACTCAATGGATATCGCTGTTGAGGCTGATAACCTTGCGCAAGCGATCGGTCGTAACGGTCAAAACGTACGTTTGGCTTCTCAACTGACCGGTTGGGAACTGAATGTGATGACGGTTGCGGATCTACAGAAGAAACACCAAGAAGAATCAATGGCATCCATCGAGAACTTCATGAAGTATCTCGATATTGAGCAAGATTTTGCTGAGCTGCTGGTTGAAGAAGGCTTCTCTACGTTAGAAGAGATCGCTTACGTACCAATGAATGAGCTGCTTGATGTTGATGGCATGGATGAAGATCTGGCAGATGAGCTACGTAGTCGTGCGAAAGAAGCGCTGACGACGATTGCTCTGGCAAAAGAAGAGTCGTTCGAAGGCCTTGAGCCTGCAGAAGATCTGCTTGCATTAGCAGGACTGGAACGCGACATGGCATTCAAACTGGCAGCGAAAGGTGTTGCGACACTGGAAGATTTGGCTGACCAAGGTGTGGATGATTTAGAAGGTATTGAAGGTCTGACCGAACAGCGTGCGGGTGAGCTTATTATGGCGGCTCGTAACATTTGTTGGTTTGGTGAAGACGCATAATTTTCAGCAAGGGGAGGAAGCGGCATGACACAAATTACCGTTAAAGCACTGAGTGAAGAAATTGGAACACCAGTAGACCGCTTATTAGAGCAACTTGCTGATGCAGGAATGAACAAGGCTGTTGCGGATCACGTATCTGAGGATGAGAAGCAGAAGCTGCTGGCTCATTTACGTAAAGAGCACGGCGATGCGACAGGCTCTGAGCCAACGCGTTTGACACTCCAGCGTAAAACCCGTAGCACACTGAGCGTGAATGCCGGTGGCGGTAAAAGTAAGAATGTTCAAGTTGAAGTGCGCAAAAAACGTACGTATGTTAAGCGCAGTTCTGTTGAAGATGAAGCGACTCGTGAAGCGGAAGAAGCCGCAATGCGCGCCGCAGAAGAGCAAGCAAAACGTGAAGCTGAAGAAGCTGCACAACGTGCGGCAGAAGAAAAAGCCAAACGTGAAGCAGAAGAAGCCGCCAAGCGTGAAGCAGAGGCAAAACGTATGGCTGAAGAGAAAGCGAAGCGTGAAACGCAAGCGGCTACACAACCACGTTCTGACGAAGAAAAATTGAAGCAAGAAGCAGCGCGCAAAGAAGCCGAGGCGCTAAAACGTCGCCAGGAAGAAGAAGCAAGACGTAAGGCCGAAGAGGAAAGTCGCCGTCAACTTGAAAAAGTACGCGAATTGGCTGAAAAAAATGGTGAGCGTTGGTCTGCTGATAAAGAGACTGTAGGTGATATGCAAGAAAACACAGATTACCATGTAACGACTTCGCGTTATGCACGCGAAGCGGAAGATGAGGCTGACCTCCACGAAGAAGGTGCTCGTCGTCGCTCGACAAAAGCGAATAAGAGAAAGATGTCCTCTCGTGACGATAACCAAGAGCGCGATTCTCGTCCTCGTGGTGGTAAAGCGGGTCGTAAAGGCCGCATCAACAAGCCAATGTCTATGCAACACGGTTTTGATAAAACCGCTGTCGTCGCGAAAGCGGATGTTGTGGTTGGTGAAACTATCGTTGTTTCTGAACTGGCACAAAAAATGTCAGTGAAAGCGACAGAAGTCATCAAAGTGATGATGAAAATGGGCGCGATGGCGACCATTAACCAAGTGATTGACCAAGAAACTGCTCAACTGGTAGCGGAAGAAATGGGTCACAAAGTGGTTCTGCGTAAGGAAAATGAGCTGGAAGAAGCGATTCTGTCGGATCGTGATGACAAGTTCGAAGAAGTTTCCCGTGCACCAGTCGTGACCATCATGGGACACGTTGACCACGGTAAAACCTCAACGCTGGACTATATCCGTCGTACCCACGTTGCTTCTGGTGAAGCGGGTGGTATTACTCAGCACATCGGTGCTTACCACGTTGAAACGCCAAACGGCATGATCACCTTCCTGGATACTCCTGGACACGCGGCGTTTACCGCTATGCGTGCTCGTGGTGCACAAGCAACGGATATCGTAGTACTGGTTGTTGCAGCGGACGATGGCGTAATGCCACAAACCGTCGAGGCTATCCAACACGCGAAAGCGGCGGGAGTTCCTCTGATTGTTGCGGTAAACAAGATCGATAAAGACACGGCTAACCCAGATAACGTTAAAACTGAACTGTCACAGTACAATGTGATGCCTGAAGAGTGGGGCGGTGACAACATGTTTGTTCACATCTCTGCGAAACAAGGTACTAACATTGACGGTCTACTGGAAGCTATTCTGCTGCAAGCTGAAGTTCTTGAGCTGAAAGCGGTGAAACAAGGTATGGCATCTGGCGTGGTCATCGAATCTCGTCTGGATAAAGGCCGTGGTCCGGTAGCCACTGTTCTGGTTCAATCGGGCACTCTGCGTAAGGGTGACATTGTTCTGTGTGGCCAAGAATATGGCCGCGTTCGTGCAATGCGTGATGAAGTCGGTAACGAAGTTGAAGAAGCGGGCCCATCGATCCCAGTTGAAATCCTGGGTTTGTCTGGTGTTCCAGCGGCCGGTGATGAAGCAACCGTAGTACGTGATGAGCGTAAAGCGCGTGAAGTGGCTAACTACCGTGCAGGTAAGTTCCGCGAAGTGAAACTGGCGCGTCAGCAGAAGTCTAAACTGGAGAACATGTTCTCTAACATGACTGCAGGTGATGTCGCTGAGCTGAACATTGTACTGAAAGCTGACGTACAAGGTTCAGTGGAAGCGATTGCGGACTCGTTGACCAAACTTTCAACAGACGAAGTGAAAGTCAATATCGTCGGCTCTGGTGTCGGTGGTATTACTGAAACGGATGCGGTTCTGGCGGCGGCTTCTAACGCTATCGTGGTTGGCTTTAACGTACGTGCTGATGCGTCAGCTCGCCGTATGATTGAAGCTGAAAACATCGATCTGCGTTACTACTCCATCATTTACCAATTGATCGATGAAGTGAAACAGGCGATGAGCGGTATGCTTTCACCTGAGTTCAAACAAGAGATCATCGGTCTGGCGGAAGTTCGTGACGTATTTAAGTCACCGAAACTGGGTGCGATTGCAGGCTGTATGGTCACTGAAGGTGTGATCAAACGTAATGCTCCAATCCGCGTTCTGCGTGATAACGTAGTTATCTATGAAGGCGAACTGGAATCGCTACGTCGCTTTAAAGATGACGTTGCAGAAGTGAAGAATGGTTACGAGTGTGGTATCGGCGTTAAGAACTACAATGATGTTCGCGTCGGTGACCAGATCGAAGTGTTCGAAACGATCGAAATCCAACGTACCATCGACTAATCAACTACTGTTGCATTAATCAAGGCAATATAGGTTGTTGAATACACCATGGGGGGCTGGCCAAGACCATCCCCCCATTCTTTCTATCAGTGAGAAACGATATGCCGAAAGAATTTAGCCGTACACAACGTGTGGCACAGCAATTACAAAAAGAACTGGCGATGATCCTGCAACGCGAAGTGCGTGATTCTCGCCTAGGTATGGTGACCATCTCTGATGTAGAAGTATCACGCGATTTGGCTTATGCCAAAGTGTTCGTGACCTTTCTGTGCATCGGTGAGCAAACCCCAGAATCTTGTCTGGCAGCATTGCGTGAGCACGAAGTGCAGATCCGCATGATGTTAGGTAAGCAGATCCGCTTACGTTTGACACCAGAAATTCGCTTCTACTACGACAACACCTTGGTTGAAGGTATGCGTATGTCAAACCTCGTTACCGAAGTGATCAATAGTGACAAGCGCCGCAAGCATGAAGCGGGTCGTGATGAGGACGAAGCGTAATGGCTCGTCGACGTAAAGGTCGGGTTATCCACGGTGTGATTCTGTTGGATAAGCCGACAGGTATCTCTTCCAACGACGCTTTGCAAAAGGTTAAACGCCTCTATGGCGCTGAAAAAGCGGGACATACTGGCGCGCTTGATCCTCTGGCGACGGGCATGTTGCCAATCTGCCTCGGTGAAGCCACTAAGTTTTCCCAATTTCTGCTCGATTCTGATAAACGTTATCGTGTGATCGCCAAATTGGGTGAACGTACCGACACCTCAGATTCTGATGGTCAAGTGGTACAAGCGCGTCCTGTTCACGTGGATCGCGATACGCTGCTTGCCTGTATCGCCAAGTTTCGCGGTGAAACGGATCAAGTTCCATCCATGTTTTCAGCGTTGAAATACCAAGGTCGTCCACTCTACGAATACGCCCGTCAGGGTATCGAAGTGCCGCGTGAAGCGCGCAAGATCACTGTGTATGAGATTGAGCTGCATCGCTTTGAAGGTGATGAAGTGGAGATGGAAGTACACTGCTCGAAAGGCACTTATATTCGTACCATAGTCGATGATCTGGGTGAAATGCTGGGCTGTGGAGCACATGTGACCATGCTGCGCCGTGTGGGTGTCGCTAACTATCCGTATGAGCGAATGGTGACGCTAGAGCAACTCAACGCTTTGGTTGAACAAGCCCATCGTGACGAAAAAGCGGTGGCGGACGTTCTCGATCCGCTATTACTGCCGATGGATACTGCCGTGGATGCTTTACCCGAAGTCAACGTGATCCCAGAACTGATGACACTTATTCAGCATGGGCAAGCAGTACAGGTTTCGGGTGCACCATCCGATGGTATGGTGCGCATTACTGGCGGCGAGCAGAAGCTATTCCTTGGCGTTGGCGAGATTGACGATAACGGTAAGGTCGCGCCGAAACGCTTGGTGGTGTACGGCGAATAAATTCGTGGAAGGGCTCGCTGTATGGCGAGACATTCCGCTTGTGCGGATTAGGAATATTCCCTATAATCCGCGCTTCTCGTGTCGGCTGAATCAGAGATTGGCTGGCACAAACTTAAACCTCAAACTCTTTAGGAGAGAATTATGTCTCTGAATGCAGAAACTAAAGCAGCAATCGTTGCTGAATATGCACGTTGCGAAAATGACACAGGTTCACCAGAAGTACAGATCGCTCTACTGACTGCTTCTATCAACCACCTGCAAGGTCACTTCCAAGCACACAAAGGCGATCACCACAGCCGTCGTGGTCTGCTACGTATGGTTTCAAGCCGTCGTAAACTGCTGGACTACCTGAAAGGTAAAGATCTGTCTCGTTACCAAGATCTGATCAAACGTCTAGGCCTGCGTCGTTAATTCGTCGCTGCAAAGCACAGTTTGTACAAAAAGGGGCGTAAGCCCCTTTTTTGCAGGCTAAATTTGCACTCTAAATTAGCTATCCTTCCTCTAAGTAGTTTATACTATCCGCCGTTCAGTCTACGTGGCTGAACAAGTTTGTGCTCATGGCATTACAGTCACCGTAGTCGACCAAAAGGTCGCGGCTATTAAAAACAGATTGCTCTTACAAATAGATCGCTCTTAAAAACAGATCGCCATTAAAACCGATTGTTTCTCGAACGTACTCCCAAGTTGTCAGTCTATTTTTACTAGTCGCGATTAGTAGTGCTCTGAGTATTAATGATTTGATTTCAGGCTTGTCCTGAGAATAAGGAATACTCATGTTCGAAAAACCAGTAGTAAAAACGTTTCAGTACGGTAACCACACCGTTACTCTCGAAACGGGCGTAATGGCTCGCCAAGCAACGGCAGCAGTAATGGCTACCATGGATGACACTGCGGTGTTTGTCTCTGTAGTCGGTAAGAAAGAAGCGGTAGTGGGTCAAGATTTCTTCCCATTGACCGTAAACTACCAAGAGCGTACTTACGCGGCAGGTAAAATCCCTGGCGGTTTCTTTAAGCGCGAAGGCCGTCCTTCTGAAGGCGAAACGCTGATTGCTCGTCTGATTGACCGTCCAATTCGTCCTCTGTTCCCTGATGGTTTCACTAACGAAGTGCAAGTGATCGCGACTGTGGTTTCAGTAAACCCAGACGTACAACCTGACATCATCTCGATGATCGGTACTTCTGCAGCACTGGCGATTTCTGGACTCCCATTCAATGGTCCAATCGGTGCGGCTCGCGTAGGTCACATTGATGGTCAATTGGTTCTGAACCCAAGTGAAAAAGAGCTGAAACAGTCTCGTTTGGATCTGGTGGTTGCGGGTACTGACAACGCAGTACTGATGGTGGAATCAGAAGCACAAATTCTGACTGAAGAAGAGATGCTGGCTGCCGTTGTGTTTGGTCACGATCAACAACAAGCCGTGATCAAAGCAATCAATGAATTCGCAGCGGAAGTGGCAACACCTGCATGGGAATGGGTTGCACCAGCCGAGAACACTGAGCTGAAAGCGAAAGTCGCTGCTCTGGCAGAAACTCGTTTGGTGGAAGCGTACCAAATCACTGAGAAAATGGCGCGCTATGATCGTATCCATGAAATCAGTGCGGAAGTGACGGCGGCTCTGCTGGCTGAAAACGAAGCTTTAGATACCAAAGAAATTCACACCATTTTCCACGATCTGGAAAAAACCGTTGTTCGTCGCAGCATCATCGCGGGTAACCCACGTATCGATGGCCGTGAAAAAGACATGGTTCGTGCTCTGGACGTTCGTACTGGCGTTCTGCCACGTACTCACGGCTCTGCTCTGTTCACACGTGGTGAAACTCAGGCTCTGGTTACAGCAACTCTAGGCACTCAGCGTGATGCGCAAATCATCGATGAGCTGACTGGCGAGAAGAAAGATCACTTCCTACTGCACTACAACTTCCCTCCATACTGTGTGGGTGAAACGGGTTTTGTGGGTTCTCCTAAGCGTCGCGAAATCGGTCACGGCCGTTTGGCGAAGCGTGGTATTGCTGCGGTTATGCCATCACCAGAAGAGTTCCCGTACACAGTACGTGTCGTTTCTGAAATCACGGAATCTAACGGTTCATCTTCAATGGCTTCTGTGTGTGGTTCATCGCTTGCTCTTATGGATGCAGGTGTTCCAATCAAGGCTTCTGTTGCGGGTATCGCAATGGGTCTGGTGAAAGAAGAAAATGATTTTGTGGTTCTGTCTGACATCCTAGGTGATGAAGATCACCTTGGCGACATGGACTTTAAAGTCGCAGGTACCGCGACAGGTGTTACTGCACTGCAGATGGACATCAAGATCGAAGGCATCACCAAAGAGATCATGCAAATCGCTCTGAACCAAGCGAAAGGTGCTCGTCTACACATTCTGTCTGTGATGGATCAAGCGATCTCTGCAGCGCGTAGCGATATCTCTGAATTTGCGCCACGTATCCACACGATGAAGATCAGCGTTGAGAAGATCAAAGACGTGATCGGTAAAGGCGGTGCGGTGATTCGTCAGTTGACGGAAGAAACGGGTACCACCATCGAGATCGAAGATGACGGCACGATCAAGATTGCTGCGACTGACGGCGATCAAGCGAAAGAAGCGATCCGCCGTATTCAAGAGATCACCGCCGAAGTTGAAGTGGGCGTGATCTACACTGGTAAAGTAGCTCGTTTGGCAGACTTTGGTGCGTTTGTAACGATTCTTCCTGGTAAAGATGGTCTAGTACACATCTCTCAAATCGCTGACAAGCGCGTAGAGAAAGTGTCTGACTACCTGACTGAAGGCCAAGAAGTTCAAGTTAAAGTGCTGGAAATCGACCGCCAAGGCCGTGTACGTCTAAGCATGAAAGAAGCGGTTGAAACTTCTGATGCTGCAGCAGCAGAAGTGGCACCACAAGCGGAATAATTTTCCGTTGCTGGAGCAAAAACAACACGGCTTTTACTTTTCATAATAAAAGCGTGCTATAAAGGGAGCGTTATTCGCTCCCTTTTTTATGCGAAATCCCACAGGAGTATGATGAGTGAAATGGTTTCGATTCCCGATAGCGTTGATAGGATTGGTTCTGCTGTCAGGGTGTGCCACGCAGAATGAATCTGCAACCCAATGGCTTTACCCGCCAATGGCGGTGCCGCTGCAAGCGTCGATTCAACAAGAAGTGCAAATCGCCCGCTTGAGCCAATTATTACAGCGCACGGATCTTGAGCCGGAGATACGCGCTAAAATGCTGTTCGAACGTGGCAATTATTACGACAGTGTCGGTTTACGTGATTTGGCTCGGCTCGATTTTACTCAATCGCTCTCGATTAACCCTGCGCAGCCCGATGTATTTAACTTGCTAGGGGTGTATTACACCGAAGCGGGCGAGTTTGACGCCGCGTATGAATCCTTCGATTCGACGTTAGAATTGGATCCTAGTAACGAGTATGCCGTGCGCAATCGCGCCATCGCGCTTTACTATGGCGAGCGCCCACAACTGGCACTCGAAGAGATCACTAAGCACTATCAGCAAGACCCACAAGATCCTTTTCGGGCGCTGTGGCTGTACATCATAGAAAGCGATATTGACCCGACAAAAGCGCGTACAGAATTGCTTGAACGCTATCAGCAGCACGATGAACAGTGGGGCTGGGTGCTGGTAGGACTGATGTTGGATCAACTCTCGGAAGAGGTCGCATTCAAAGCCATTATTGCGGGCTCTCGAGAAAATGAGCTATTAGCACAGCGTCTCACAGAGGCTTATTTCTACCTAGGTAAGCGTTATCAAATGCAAGGAGAACTGGCCCATGCGCTCTCTTTGTATAAGCTCGCGATTTCCTTCAATGTGTATGAATATGTGGAGCATCGCTATGCTTTTCTTGAGCTAGGGCGCATCTATCAACAAGCCCGTGAAGAGCAGTTAGCGCGCGCGAAAGCCGAAGCAATGACACAATAGTTTCACCTCTCTCTGATAAAAAAGCCGCATCTTGCGGCTTTTTTTGTCGCTAGGACTCTGGCAGAATAGTTAGTCTTGCTAACTATATGTTATCGAATATGCTCGATGTTAATTTAGAAAAAATGGAACGCTTTGCCGCCAAAGTTTGGCGTAAATATGGCAAAGAAGATCCTCTTGCTCAGCTCAGTTTTAATGAATATGACTACCTGAAAGTGATTCAAAGCGCCCCTCAAGCGATCCGTTTAACCGATTTAGCACTGGCGTTAGAAGTGAGTAAGCCCTCTGCCTCTAACATGCTGAAGAAGCTTGAACGGCGAGGTTTAGTGAAACGCGTTCAGTGCCAATCGGATGCGCGTTCTCAATTGTTTGAGCTGACGGAACAAGCGGAGTTACATCTGGCGAGTGAAGCTAAGGTTTATCAGATTTTGGCAGAACAAGTGGCGCAGAATTTATCTTCTGAAGAAGCGATGATGCTGGACTTGTTATTGGGTAAAGCCCTGCGCTAGTCAGGTTTTTATTAGATAGGCTAACTAAATAGATATGTTTGTATGATGAATCGATCGATTTACCGACAGTTTGTTCGCTACACCATTCCTACGGTGGCTGCGATGCTGGTTAATGGTCTGTATCAAGTGGTGGATGGCATCTTCATTGGCCATTATGTGGGCGCTGAGGGATTAGCTGGCATTAACGTGGCTTGGCCTGTGATCGGTACCATCCTCGGGATTGGTATGCTGGTTGGGGTGGGCACTGGAGCTCTGGCTTCAATCAAACAGGGGGAAGGCCATCCTGACAGTGCTAAGCGTATTCTGGCCACTGGGTTGATGAGTTTGCTGCTACTTGCCCCTATCGTGGCTGTGATTTTGTGGTTTATGGCGGATGACTTCTTGCGTTGGCAAGGCGCTGAAGGAAGGGTGTTTGAATTAGGCCTGCAGTACCTACAAGTGTTAATTGTTGGCTGTTTGTTCACTTTAGGCTCGATTGCGATGCCGTTTTTGCTACGTAACGATCACAGCCCCAATTTGGCTACGTTATTAATGGTGATTGGTGCACTGACCAATATCGCACTTGATTACCTGTTTATCGCTTGGCTGCAATGGGAGCTGACCGGTGCAGCGATCGCCACCACTCTTGCGCAGGTGGTGGTCACGTTATTAGGCTTGGCGTATTTCTTTTCTGCCCGAGCCAATATGCGTTTAACTCGTCGTTGCTTAAGGTTGGAGTGGCACTCGTTACCCAAGATCTTCGCGATTGGCGTCTCAAGCTTTTTTATGTACGCCTACGGTTCCACCATGGTTGCGCTGCACAACACCTTGATGATCGAGTACGGCAATGCCGTCATGGTCGGCGCTTATGCGGTGATGGGTTACATAGTGACGATCTACTACCTGACTGTTGAAGGGATTGCGAATGGTATGCAGCCGCTGGCTAGCTACCATTTTGGGGCGCGTAATTACGATCATATCCGTAAGTTATTGCGCTTGGCGATGGGGATTGCCGTACTGGGAGGGATGGCGTTTGTGCTGGTGCTCAACCTCTTCCCTGAGCAGGCGATTGCGATATTTAACTCCAGCGACAGCGAATTGATCGCAGGAGCGCAAATGGGCATTAAGCTGCACCTGTTTGCGATGTATCTTGATGGTTTCTTAGTGGTGAGCGCGGCGTATTACCAATCCACCAATCGCGGTGGCAAAGCCATGTTTATTACCGTGGGGAATATGTCGATCATGTTACCCTTCTTGTTTATTTTGCCGCAGTTTTTTGGGCTGACAGGGGTATGGATCGCCTTACCCATCTCCAATATTGTGCTGAGCACTGTGGTCGGCATTATGCTCTGGCGCGATGTGAACAAAATGGGGAAACCTACCCAAGTTTCCTATGCATGAAAAGGCAAAGGAAAAGGCAAATAAAAAGGGTTGCCGATGAGCAACCCTTTGGTAAACCTTAGCTATTTTTAACGGCCAAACCAGCTAATTGATGCCAGTAACCATTGCACTGATGGCTGGTAATCGGCTGCGGCTTCAGCCCTTGTTCATTGGCTTTGAATTGCTCAAGATGTTGGAACGTCTCAACACCGAGTGGGCTTAAACGCACCACATCGACCAATCCGGCCATACTTGGTAAATCGTTGACCAAGTTGTAGCAGTAACCCGATTGGGTTTGAATACCATTGAGGTTAAATACCGATTGCCCCTCTTGGCTCGCGACTTGAATGCCCGTCGGGTAGCGAATACAGCAGGTCTCACATTCATCTTTAGCGCGGTTTTCGGCGCGAGCGGTAAAGCAGCGCGCTGAATAAGCCAGTGGTAAATAGCCGTGGCTAAACACTTCTACTTCAAATTGTCCGCGAATATTGAGCTCATCACACTGCTGTAAGGTGTTGATTAGCCAGTCTCGTGATAGCTCAACTGGCATACACCAACGGATCATGCCTTGTTTTAAAAACAGCTTGAGAGTGTGTGCGTTATAGGTATTGACGGCCGGCCCGACGATAAAAGGAAGGCCTTTTTCGTGCGCCATCTGAATAGCGGAAACATCATTGGCTTCAATCGCGAAATCACCGTTATCGATGTACTTCTTCATCACATTGATTTCACTTGGCGCTTCAAGCAGTGCCATAGTAGAAAGCACCACTTGTTTGCCAGCAGCAGAGAGGGATTTGGCAATCTCAAACCAGTGTTGTGGTTTCATTTCACGACGCTTCGAGCAGACGGTTTCACCAAGATAAATGACATCCGCCATGCTGGCGGCGGCTTGAGTATAGAAACTTTCAACGTCTTGTTTTGGCCAGAAATAGAGTAGTGGACCTAAAGCATATTTCATGATCGTTGCCCTTATTGCCATTGACGGTGATAGGCACCGAGTGTGGTTTGGGTACCTTCTGAGACATTGGCCAGTGCCGCATTCCATTTGGGTTCGACATGGTATTGCGCAGGATTGGCTAAGTAGCGATCAATCGCGGCACGCCAAGTGCGGGTGACTTGTTCGACATACGCAGGGCTTCGTTGACGCCCCTCAATTTTTACTGAAGCCACATTGGCGGCAAACAGCTCTGGCAGCAGTGACAAGGTATTTAAACTGGTTGGCTCTTCAAGAGCGTGATAGCACTTTCTTTCACCTTCAATATCCGTGATGAAGCGCCCTTTACACAGGGTTGGATAACCTGCATTTTCCCCCGCCGCATACTTATCAATCAAAATTTCGTTCAAGCGAGATTCAAGCCCTGATTCTGTCTCTTGCCAGCGTACATATTTGGCGGGAGAGCAAGCTCCAACCGTATTAGGCGACTCACCCGTCATGTAAGAGGAGAGATAACAGCGGCCTTCCGACATGATGCACAAGCTGCCAAAAGCGAACACTTCCAGCTCGACACCTTGTGGAATATTACGCGAAAGCTGTTTCACCTGATGAATGGAAAGCACGCGCGGCAGAACGACACGTTTGACGTTAAAATTCTGATGATAAAATTCAACGGCTTTCACGTTGGTGGCTGATGCTTGCACGGAAAGGTGCAGTTCAAGGTGTGGGTAGTGGCGCGCCGCATACTCCAGCACGGCAATATCGGCAATGATCAAGGCATCAACCCCGAGATCGGCCGCTTGATCTACCGCGTTAGTCCAGCGCTCGAAACCATTAGGATGGGCGAAGGTGTTGAGTGCAATATGAATTTTTTTATGGTGGTCGTGCACGTAATCCACCGCTTTTTCGAGCTTTTTGCCGCTAAAATTAAGGCCGGCAAAGTGGCGAGCGTTGGTATCATCTTTGAAACCGATATAAACCGCATCGGCACCACAATCAATCGCTGTTTTCAGGGCCGGCAAATTTCCGGCCGGACAGAGAAGTTCCATAGCGTAAGGCTCTGAATTCAGGGAATAGTGAACGCATTTTAGGAAGGATTGAGTCTCCCCGATTTGATGTAAGGCAGGTTTCCACCAATCAGAGTAAAATTAACCCCTTAGAGGGATTTGCGATGGCGGCGATTTTGCGCAAACAACTCTTCCACTTCGTGCTTCGGTTGTGGGCGATAAAAATGGAAGCCTTGGATGGAGTGGCAATTTAGGTTGGAGAGTAAAGTGGCTTGTTGCTGAGTTTCTACTCCTTCTGCAACTACGGTCAGGTTCAGTGAGCGCCCCAAATTAATGATGTTTTCAATCACCGTGAGCTGTTTGGGTAGAGTGTCGATATTACTGATAAACGCGCGGTCGATTTTGAGCTCATCGATCGGGAAGCGAGCTAAATAAGCCAGCGACGAGTAACCTGTACCGAAGTCATCAATTGACAAGGTGAAGCCGAGTTTCTTGATGGCATTGAGCATTTGCTGGGTATGTTCACTATCGCTCATCACCGCACTTTCGGTCAGTTCAAATGTGATGTTATTCGGATCTAGCCCGGTTGTTCGCAGTAGTTTTTCTAAATAATCAATCAGTTGAGGATTGCCAAACTGCTCGGGGGAGATGTTGATCGCCACACGTCCGGGTAAAATTCCTTGCAGCTTCCAGCGTTTGACGGTCGCGAAGACTTCACGCATAACCACGCGACCCAAATGTTCGATTAAGCCGGCTTTTTCCGCAACGGGAATAAAGGCGCCTGGGCTGATATAGCCTTCAACGGGATGTTTCCAGCGTACCAAGGCTTCTGCGCCATTGATGCTAAAATCACGCGCATTGACTTTCGGTTGGTACCACACTTCTAGGCCGTTTTGTTGTAGCGCTTTTTGCAGTTCAATTTCCAACCAAAGGCGCATCCGCGCTTCTTTGTTCATCTGATCATTGAATTTGATCAGGCGATTGCGACCACGCTCTTTAGCCTCATACATCGCGGTATCGGCATTTTGCAGTAATACGCGAGCATCATTGCCGTCACCGGGATAACGCACGCTACCAATCGAACAAGCTAAACGCTTACTGAAATGGTGCAGGTCAAAAGGCTGATTAATCAAAGAGATAATGCGATCGGCCAACATTTCTGCAGAGCGGTTGTGTTCTGGCTCCGGCAAGATCAAACCAAACTCATCGCCGCCCAAATGACCAAGTACGGCTTGCTGTGGCAGTAAGCGTTTTAAACGTGCCGCCACTTCTTTAATCACTTTGTCACCGATGTGATGGCCGAGAGAGTCATTGATGTTTTTGAAGTTATCAATGTCCAGATAGAGCATAACCAAAGGCGTCTCATTTTGGATGCACTGTTCTAAGCGCTTGGTAAAACCGTGTCGGTTATACAGTCCAGTGAGGCTATCGATATGCGCATCGACTTGAGTGGTCGCAGAAAACTGTTTTGGGGCTTCATCGGCATCTTGCAATAAGATCAACTGCGACTGATTACCGAGTAAAGAAGTGCAACCTGCGTGTAACTGGATTTTCCGTTCAAACCCACACCTTGGCCCGGTCAAGCACACCAAGGGTTTTTCTGTCAGCAGCGAAGCCAACTGCGATGAAAAAACGGTTTTGGTCTTTTCATCAATAAACAGTCTGGAGAGATTTTCTCCGAGCAGTTTTTGTGCGTCGTCAAAACCGAGTAAACGTGCAGCGGAAGGGTTGGCAGAAATAATGCAGTCATTTTCCACCATCATTAAACCATCAGGTAGCAGTGTCGTGAGGAGTGCGTATTTGCTTTCCGATTCTTCCAGAGAGCGCACTAAAATCTGCTTTTCTGAGGTATCAATCGCGTGGAATACAAGGTATTGCACCCGATCGTTGATCATGATGGGGGAGAGAGAAAAGTGTAAGCTGGTTTCGAGGTCGATTTCGCTGAGGGTCAGCTCGGACTCAATATGCTCGTTGTTAAACGCACGTTCGTAAAACGGTTTGAGATGGCGATAAAAATGTTCGCCCAGAACCTGACTATCGCTCATCCCGACCATCTCTTCGCTAGAGAGACCGGCGATATCACAATAGCGCTCGTTGACCATCACGTATTGGTGTTGATCATTGAGGATTGCAAAAAAGAACGGACTGTGTGACGTAATTTTTGCAAACCAATGCTTGAGCTGAGATGAGGTTTGAGCAGGCATTTAAAATACTACCAACTGTCCGTGCGCGACGACGTTTATAATATCCCCTTTAACAGCGTATGTCGTTGGGGTATAGCGTTACCAATTCGGTAACATGATTAACTATAACTGTGATTTCCACAGTAGAAAAGGATCTTGGCCTGAAGTTATTTTTTGATACATAACAGGAATCCAGGTGCTGACATCCAGTATGATGGGCGCAGATTGACTAACAAGGTAACGGATAACGCTCGTGTTAAACAAGATTCGCACTCAACTGGTTCAGAACGCTGCTTCAATTTTGCGATCTCCAATCCACTTATTGCCCCAAAACGTTCAAAAAAAAGCCTTGCTTGATGCAATGGGTTTAGTATTCCGCGAAGCCTTACAGGACGGAGACTTCGAATTCCTCGAAGATAAATGGCTGAAAGTCGAAGTAAAAGACATGGAATTGCGCTGGTTTATCAGTTACCAAAACGACAAGTTAGTCGTCGCAGATAAACCCGTCGCTGAAGATGTGAGTTTTAGCGGAAATCTGAATGATTTGGTTTTAATCGCCGGACGTAAGGAAGATCCAGATACGCTGTTCTTCCAGCGTCGACTCTCCATCGAAGGGGATACCGAACTCGGTTTGGAAGTGAAAAACCTGATGGATAGCGTGGATCTACAACAATTGCCGAAAGCGTTACAGATTTTGCTTCACCAACTGGCCGATTTTGTGCATAAAGGGATGCAAACGCCGAATTCATCCCACGAGGTTATTAATGCTTATTCGAACTGAAGCGCCTGCTGATATTTTGGTGGTCGATCAACTGTTGAAAAACGTCTTTGCTACTGAGGCAGAGGCGGATTTAGTGATGGCGCTGCGTGAAAATGGCCAGCGCACTTTGTCACTGGTGGCTTGCGATGATGAAGGTGAGATTGTTGGGCATGTGATGTTCAGTCCTGTCACGTTAGAAGGCGAGGATCTCAACTGGCAAGGTCTTGCACCTCTCGCGGTAAAAGAAGAATACCGTCGCCAAGGCATTGGTGCCGAGTTAGTCAAAGAAGGGTTAAGCTCGCTTGGGGAGCTTGGCTATCCTGCTTGTGTGGTGCTTGGCGATCCGGCCTACTACTCACGTTTTGGCTTTGAAGATGCCGCGCGTTATTCGCTGCGTTGTGCTTGGGATGTACCGCAGGGAGCATTTCAAGTGGTGGCACTATGGGAGCGTGAGTTAGATGGTCGATGTGGAGTGATTGAATACAGCCAAGAGTTTGCGGCTTTATAAATCCAATCCATACTGAAAAGGAGCCTTTCTGCTCCTTTTTCTCTCTAGTCCTTGAGTCGTCTATCACCAGTTTGTTAGCATTGCCGCTCAGATAGGCTGCGAGTAACACCATGCTTTCTTCTTCACACTATTTGTCCGCGATGGACATTCAACAATGGGAATTGATCCATCCAGAGCGTTTGGCCGGATTTCAGCCGCGCACACAAACGCTGGACCATGATTGCCGACTCTTGTTGGTGGCCAATCAACCGCCACAAGGCGCGGAAATTCTGTTGCTGGAGAGAATTCTCAAAAGCTTTCAGCTTGAGCTGTCGATGGTGCGCTACATCGCACCGATTCAGCTCAGTCAACTTGCCTATACTGGACTCGAGTGGATCTGGTTTGCGGGCTGCGATCCCTTATCTCATCAGGCTCAAAAACAGCTGCATTCGCCGCGGTTGAGTGACATTGATGGCAATACTCAATACCGCCGCGCGTTGTGGCAGCAAATTTGCGCTCATCAAGGAATCGCATCATGACGACTGTTTTTACTGCAATGCAACCGACCCATCTGGATGCTGTTTGGCGCATTGAATGTGCAGCGCATTCCCATCCTTGGGCGGAGTCCTTAGTGCGTGATTTAACTAGCCGTGGAGCATGCCATCAAGTCATGTTGGTGGATCAACAGGTCGTGGGGTATTTCTATGCCCAGAATATTGTTGGCGAAGTGACCTTATTGAATATTGCGGTTGATCCGGCGCAGCAAGGCAAAGGTTATGGTCAGCAGCTTTTGCAGCACTTTATTGCGTTGTGTGAACAGCAAAAAGCAGAAAGCGCATGGCTAGAAGTGCGCGAAAGTAATCAGCGAGCTTTTGCGCTGTATCAGCGAGCGGGGTTTAATGAAATCGATCGCCGTGTTAACTATTACCCCGTCGCAAAGGGTAAGAGTGAAGATGCGATCATCATGAGCTACCTATTTTTGTAAACTGTTTGTCGCAACGGGTAAGGTTTGAATTTTGCGATAACTGTTGCTGACAAAACGCTGCGCAATCTCTTCGGCTCGCAGCGGTTTATCAAACAGGTAGCCTTGGAATTGGTTACACCCCAGTTTTTTGAGTGCGGCCAACTCAGAGGTGTCTTCCACCCCTTCGGCAATCACTTCTAAATTCAGTTTTCTGGCAATCGCTAAGATGGTGTCGACGATCGCTTGATCGTTATCGTCTAGGTGCAGTTGATTGACAAACGAGCGGTCAATTTTCAGCACATCGACCGCAAGATGCTTGAGGTAACGCAGCGAAGAGTAGCCTGTTCCAAAGTCATCAATCGAAATACTGATTTGGCTCTCTTTCAACTTGGCCATTTTTTCTATGGCGCTCTCAACGTTTTCCAGCAGTAAGCTTTCAGTTATCTCTAATTCTATCGGCTCCCCCGTGATCCCTGCTTGGCGTAAAGCGTGGTTCACCTGCTCAATAAAAGACTCCTGGGCAAACTGTAGTGGGCTGATATTGATCGCCAAACGGCGAAAATGGGGCGGTAAAATGCCTTGTTTTTTCCACTGGGCATATTGATAACACGCTTGCTCAATGATCCAGTTGCCTATCGGTAAAATTTGTCCTGTTTCTTCTGCGATCGGCATAAAAACACCGGGAGGCAACAACCCTCGTTTAGGATGGTTCCAGCGGATCAGCGCTTCGACACCAATAATGTTGTGCTGCTCGTCGACCTGAGGTTGGTAGAAAAGCTCGAGTTGGCGCTGATTGAGCGCTTCATGCAAGCCTTTTTCAATTTCAAGGAAAGACTCCACCTGCGCCTGCATTTCCGGCTCATAGAACATGAATTTGTTACGCCCACTGGCTTTGGCGCGATACAGTGCAGTATCCGCTTGACGTAATACATCAATATTACTGCTCCCTACGGAAGGGAAAACCGAAATCCCGATACTCACGGTACAGTAGAACTGGTGATCGTCCACCGCATAAGGGTTGGAAATCAGAGTGAGTAGCTGTTTAGCCACTTCCTCAGCTTTCGCAGGCGAGAGATAAGGGATCAGCACTGCGAACTCATCGCCACCAATTCGTGCTGACAGGTAGTCGTTTTTAGTCCATGCCTCCATGCGCAGCGCTACGGCTTTAATCAACTGGTCACCGATGGTATGACCGAGTGAGTCATTAATGGTTTTAAAGCGATCCAAGTCGAGATAGAACAGTACGCCAGTACTGTGTGAGTTTTGCGCAGTTTCAATCGCATCACTCAATTTTTGCAGCAACAAACTGCGATTGGCGAGGCCAGTGAGGCTGTCATAATAAGCCAATTGATTGAGTTTCGATTCTGCCAGCTCTTTGCCTTTCCACATCGATTGAAACGTCGACGCGAGCTCACTGAGTTCATCGTCATGAGTAAGACGAAGAGGCAGAGGTGAGCGCTGTGTGTCATTGAGTGAGTTAACCCAAGTGATCAGCATGGTGATTGGGCGAGAGAGCTTTTGGTAGAAAAACAGCAGTAAAATGGTCGTCAATAGCGTATTACGTAATAGGTCGAAGAGCAGTACGCGAGTGGTTTTGGCGATGAACACCTTGGCTATTGATGAGCCATCGATATAGAAGCTCAGTTTGCCGACCACCACGTTGGAGTTAGGTTGATGCAGCTCGGCACTAAACACGGAAACCGCAGGAGTAAGATAGCTAGCGAGTACACTGACTAATTGACTCTGTTCACTGATTGCTTTTTCTTTACGGGTCATCACATCGCCAAAGTCATCTACAATCTCCACTTTGAAGATGCCAGGGTCGAGCATCAAGGTGGTGGCGACTTGCTCGGCGAGTAGATTATTAAGATGGTAAGCCGCCTGACTGGCGTTTTCATAACTCTGCACCAATTTAAAGTTATAGTGCTCCTGCACCTTGCTCTGCTCTTGGTGCAGATCGGATAAGGTGTGGTAAAAACTAAAACAGAGTCCCAACAGTACAGAGACTAAAAACACGCTTTTGGCTTGCTTAAAGGCCAAAGAATGAATCTTGCGAAATTTGGTCATAGGCCCGACTTCATTTTTTTCTACTCTCTACAGTTATAGTCCAAATTTATTGATAAATTAATTAAAACTGCCATGAGAAAATATGAATTCACTCATTGAATACAGTGAAGTTGCTCCCTGCGCCAAGATAGGGGAGAATACCGCGCAAATTTGAACCGAAACGCTCGCTAGCTTATGTTGGGCTGATTGAGCACAAAGAGAACTTGTTGATGTCAACTACACCCTATTTCGGCGAAGTATCAAAGCGCCGTACTTTCGCGATCATCTCGCACCCTGACGCGGGTAAAACCACGATTACTGAAAAAGTCCTGCTTTTCGGACGTGCGATCCAAGTAGCCGGCACGGTAAAAGGCCGTGGCTCAAATCAGCATGCAAAATCCGACTGGATGGAAATGGAAAAAGAGCGTGGTATTTCGGTGACCACCTCTGTTATGCAATTCCCGTACGGCGATTGTCTGGTGAACCTTTTGGATACTCCGGGACACGAAGACTTCTCGGAAGATACTTATCGTACCCTGACCGCAGTTGACTCTTGTTTGATGGTGATTGATGCGGCGAAAGGGGTTGAAGATCGTACCCGTAAGTTGATGGAAGTGACCCGTCTGCGTGATACGCCGATCGTGACCTTCATGAACAAACTTGACCGTGAAATCCGTGACCCGATGGAGTTGATGGATGAAGTGGAAAATGAGCTGAAAATTGCTTGTTCGCCGATCACATGGCCAATCGGTTGTGGTAAAGAGTTTAAAGGTGTTTACCACATTCATCGTGATGAAACCATTTTGTACACTTCAGGCCAAGGCCACACCATCCAAGAAGAACGCATTATCAAAGGCTTGGATAACCCTGAGCTGGATCAAGCAGTCGGTGCTGATTTAGCGGCGCAGCTGCGTGAAGAGTTAGAATTGGTACTCGGCGCGTCACATGAGTTTGATCGTGAGTTGTTCCTGCAAGGCGAACTGACTCCGGTATTCTTTGGTACAGCACTGGGTAACTTTGGGGTTGATCATATGCTGGACGGCCTGACCCAATGGGCACCATCACCTATGCCTCGTCAGGCGGCTGAGCGTGTGGTTGAGGCGAGCGAAGAGAAATTCACTGGCTTCGTGTTTAAAATTCAAGCCAACATGGATCCTAAACACCGCGACCGGATTGCTTTCGTGCGTATTGTATCGGGCACCTACAAGCAAGGCATGAAGATGAACCATGTGCGCCTTGGTAAGCAGGTTAATATTTCTGATGCGGTAACCTTTATGGCGGGCGACCGTGCACGCGCAGAAGAGGCATTTGCTGGCGATATTATCGGCCTACATAACCACGGCACGATCCAGATTGGCGATACTTTTACCCAAGGTGAAACGCTGAAATTTACTGGTATTCCGAACTTCGCGCCTGAACTGTTCCGCCGTATTCGTCTGCGTGACCCACTCAAGCAAAAGCAACTGCTGAAAGGCTTAGTTCAGCTTTCGGAAGAGGGCGCGGTACAGGTTTTCCGTCCGCTCCAAAACAACGACCTCATCGTGGGTGCGGTGGGGGTACTGCAGTTTGATGTGGTGGTATCGCGTCTGAAATCGGAATACAACGTAGAAGCCATCTATGAAGGCGTTAACGTTGCGACCGCGCGTTGGGTTGAGTGTGACGATGTGAAGAAGTTTGAAGAGTTCAAACGCAAAAACCAGAGCAACCTTGCGCTGGATGGGGGCGATAATCTTGCTTATATCGCACCCACCATGGTGAATTTGAACTTGGCGCAGGAGCGTTCACCTGAGGTGAAATTCCGCGCGACTCGTGAACATTAAGGATTAACAGAAACGCGCGCTCAATTTAGTGCGCGTTGCTCTAACTAAATAAAAAAGCCGATGAAAATTCATCGGCTTTTTCGTAACTGGATTGCCTATCTTACTTAGGCTTTGGTTGCGCTTAGGCTTTGGTCGCGGCTTTCTTCTTGGTCGCTTTTGCTTTTGGCTTGCTGGTGGTTTTCTTTTTCACCGCGCCTTTGTCTGCGGTTTTCTTGCTGTCTTTTTTCTTTTTCTTAAACACAGGCTTTTTGTGCTTAGGGCGTAAACCATCAATAAAGCGCTCTTTAACTTCTTCTTTGATGTAACGTTCAACACGCGCCATCATCGGCTGGTCGTGCGCTTCAACCAGTGAAATAGCAATACCTTTTTTCCCGGCACGTCCGGTGCGACCAATACGGTGTAGGTAAACGTCAGCACTGCGTGGCAAGTCAAAGTTGATCACATGGCTAATGTCTGGCACATCAATACCACGCGCCGCCACATCGGTAGCCAGCAGAATATTGACATCGCCTTCACGGAAACGGCTGATCGCATTGTTACGGCGATCTTGCGGCATTTCACCTTGAATCCAAGCACAAGGGATCTGGGCTTTCTCCAGCTCAGCACGCAGGTCTGCGAGACGCTCACGAGTTTTCAAAAACACGATAGAACGTTCAGCTTGCTCGGTCAGGATCTTTTTCAGCAGCTCCACTTTGTGAGGCATATCATCGGCGCGGTGGTACCACTGCGAAATTTTCTTACGCTCACGACGGGGTGGCTCGGCATCGACATGGGCGGGATCTTTTAACAGATCGGCAGTAAAGCCTTCCACACCGCGGCCTTCTAAAGTCGCAGAGAAGAGCAGTGTCTGTTTACGCCAGCGACACTCGGTTGAAAGGCGGTCAACGGTTGGGCCAAAACCCATGTCCAACATGCGGTCCGCTTCATCGAGGATCAGCCACTCAATCGCACGACAATCAAAGCGCTCGGCGTCAATGTATTCCAGCAGACGTCCTGGTGTGGCGACCACGATATCTTGAGTCGTGGCCAGAATATCGGCGTGCTCTTGGTACTGAACACCACCGGTAATGGTGAAAATGTTCAGACGAGTATTTTTGGCCAGCGCTTGTGCTTGTTCAGCCACTTGCATCGCCAGTTCACGAGTCGGAGTGAGGATCAAAATCCGCGCAGGACCCGCTTTACGGCGTGGGAAATCGAGCAAATATTGCAGCGCTGGGATCACGAAAGCCGCCGTTTTACCCGTGCCTGTTGGGGCTGAGGCTAAGACATCGCGACCATCCAGTGCT
This sequence comes from Vibrio cholerae, assembly GCF_008369605.1. NCBI lineage: Bacteria > Pseudomonadati > Pseudomonadota > Gammaproteobacteria > Vibrionales > Vibrionaceae > Vibrio > Vibrio cholerae. The sequence continues at coordinate 2,280,435 of NZ_CP043554.1, read as the reverse complement.
TGCGGGATTGCTTCAGCCTGAACTTGGGTTGGGCGGCTAAAGCCCATTTCTTCGATCGCTTCAAGCAAAATTGGATCGAGTTCGAGGTCGGCAAAGGTTTTAATCACAAATAATTACTCCACAAGCGTTGAAAGGCTCTGTCTTAAAACAGGGCGCACATTATAGATGGATCACGCTTTAGATCACATCTTTAATTACGACATCTTCAGATAAAAATCGCGAGTTAACTGACAAAACGTCTCACTGTAACCTTGCTGCTCACGGATCACCAGTCTTGTCTCTACTGGTAAACAAGGGGATAGGTGCAGCTCAAATAATAGACGATGCACAGGTTTTTCCGTGGTTGGTTGAACCTGACAATAGCGACCCACAAAGAGTCCAGCTTGTTTGGCTAGGACGATGAAATCTTCACCTTCCGCTTTAGGCAGAATAAAACTCGCTACGCCATCGGGTTCGAGGAGCTGAGGTATGCGCTCAATCAAGGCTTGGTGCTGCAAGCTAATGGTGTGGCGTGCCGTCGCTCTGACTTGGTGTTGAGCGGTTTCTCCGCTGTTGAAATAAGGAGGATTACAAATGATTGCGGCAAAGCGTTTGCTGGGCTGCCAGTGCAGAATATCGGCATGTTGGCATTCGATGCGTTCAGCCCAGGGACTCTGCTGGCGATTGTGCTCTGCCGCTTGATACGCACTTTGCTCAATATCCAAAGCGGTGATGTGGGCATGAGGGAAGCGCTGCGCGCACATTAAACTCAAAAGCCCTGTACCACAGCCAATATCTAAAATCGTCGTTGGAGAGAGGCTAAATGCCCAGCTACCGAGTAAAACGCCATCGGTACTGATTGGCATGCCGCATGTGCCTTCTTCTATAGAGAATTGTTTAAAGCGAAAGCTTTTATTGATTAATTTATTGGTTTTCATCGAGATTCTAGGTCAAACCAGAGTTAAGCGAAAAGCTCTCTTCTGAAGATGGTTAATAATATTTTATTCTGTTGATTGGTGAAAAAATGAGCTTATAAAGCAGGTCGTAATTCTGCATTTTTACAGTCAGCTAGCATATGACACTGCATAAATGTTGTGATTATAAATTATTGTTGTGTTTTTTGCTTTGCGGTTGCGAAATACAAGCGCATTCGTCATTATTCGGCCATAAGCCGCTTGGTATCACATTTTTCTAAGCAGCGAAATGCATACACAACATTCATTACTTTAATAAATAAGGGTTATCTGTGAAGCAGACGTTAAAACTAGCAGATATTTTAGCTTTGGGCTTTATGCTGTTCGCCTTCTTCTTAGGCGCAGGCAATATCATTTTTCCACCTCTCGCTGGCCAGTTGGCGGGTGAGAACATTACTCCTGCCATGTTCGGCTTTTTGCTGACCGCTGTGGGTTTGCCGCTGATCACTATCATCGCGATTGCCGTTGCGGGTGGTAGCTGGGAGCATCTCACCAAAGATCTGCCTGTAAAAGCTTCTGTGCTGATGGCAGCACTGATCCTGATCGTCATTGGTCCTGCGTTTGCAGCTCCTCGTACGGGTCTGGTGGCTTACGAAATGGCAGTAAAACCATTTTTTGCAGAGAGCACTCAATCTTATCTCACGCTTTTCTCTGTGCTGTTTTTTGCAGTTGCGATGTTCTTCTCATGGTCTCAAGGCAAACTGGTTGATTTAATTGGTAAACTGCTGACACCTGCGCTCTTTATCGGTCTGATTATCCTTGCGCTGGGCGTGTTCATGAACCCACAAGGTGAGATGATTGCTGCGCAAGGTGAGTACCTAAGCCAACCTCTGACCAAAGGCTTCTTGGAAGGCTATAACACCATGGATACTTTCGCATCGTTGATGTTTGGTATCTTGATTGTCGATGCACTGCGTAGCAAAGGGATTACCGATCGTGCGGCGACTACCCGCTATCTGATCAGCTCTGCGGTGATTGCGGCAGTTGGTTTGGCGTTGGTTTACGGCTCGCTCTTCTATCTTGGTGCAACCAGCTCAAGTGTGGCGGCGGGGGCTAACAACGGAGGTGCGATTTTAAGCCAATACGTACAAGCTCTCTTTGGTAGCTATGGTCAGTTGGTTCTCTCGGTTATCGTTATGCTGGCTTGTTTGACCACGGCGGTTGGCTTGATTTCAGCGTGTTCTGATTTCTTCAGCAAACACACGTCGCTATCTTACAAACAGTGGGTAGTGATTAATGGTGTAGCGTGTGGCGTTGTGGCGAACGTTGGTTTGGCGCAGCTCATCACACTCTCGATTCCTGTACTGTTTGCTCTGTACCCTGTGGCGATTGCTCTGGTCGCATTGACTTTCGTGCGTCACAAACTGCCAAACCCACGGGTAGCATACCGTGCTGTACTGTCCGTTTCTCTGCTGGTGGCGTTACTGGATGCGGCAAAAGTCGCGGGCTTTGATGTTTCAGCGTTCAGCTTCCTACCTTTCTTTGAGTATGGTATGGGCTGGTTGCTACCGACTTGTGCTGCGATGATCTGCATGTTCTTTATTCCTTCAGCATCATCCCCTGTTCTAGAAGAAGAGCTAGCATAACGCTCTTCAATAGCAGATTAAGCGGGAGCCTTGGCTTCCGCTTTTTTATAGGGATCTTTTGCGGTTTATTCTGTTTACTAAGGCGGGATAACGTATTTTTTCCTGTATCTTCATCACATTTTTCAGTAGAATTCCGCGGTTAATTTCTATTCATAACCCGTAAGCCAACATGTTTGAAATCAATCCTATTAAAAACCGCCTGCAGGATGTGTCTGAACGCACAAATATCCTGAGGGGGTATCTTTGACTATGACGCCAAGAAAGAGCGTCTTGAAGAAGTCAATGCCGAATTAGAACAACCTGATGTCTGGACCCAACCTGAGCGTGCGCAAGCCCTCGGTAAAGAGCGTTCAGCACTTGAAGCGGTTGTGGATACCATCGATCAACTGGATCGTGGTGTCGACGATGTCGAAGGTCTACTAGAACTGGCCATCGAAGCGGAAGATCAAGAAACGTTTGATGAAATTGGTCCTGAATTGGATGAGCTAGAAGCGAAACTTGAACAGCTCGAATTCCGCCGCATGTTCTCTGGCGATCACGATTCTTCCGATTGCTACCTTGACCTACAAGCCGGCTCTGGCGGTACAGAAGCGCAAGATTGGACGTCGATGCTGCTGCGCATGTACTTGCGCTGGGCAGATGCTAAAGGCTTTAAAACCGAAGTGATTGAAGTGTCGGAAGGCGACGTAGCAGGATTGAAATCTGCGACAGTGCGTATCATTGGTGATTACGCGTATGGTTGGCTACGTACGGAAACCGGTGTACACCGTTTAGTGCGTAAATCACCGTTCGATTCAGGTGGCCGCCGTCATACGTCGTTTGCTTCGGCGTTTATCTACCCTGAAGTAGATGAAAACATAGATATCGAAATTAACCCTGCCGATCTGCGTATAGACGTGTATCGTGCTTCTGGTGCCGGTGGTCAGCACGTTAACACCACCGAATCGGCGGTACGTATCACTCACGTACCGACCAATACGGTCGTGCAGTGTCAAAACGATCGCTCACAGCACAAAAACAAAGACCAAGCGATGAAGCAACTTCGCGCCAAACTGTTTGAATTGGAGCTGCAAAAGCAGAACGCCGAGAAACAGGCTAACGAAGATGCTAAATCCGACATTGGTTGGGGTAGCCAAATCCGTTCTTACGTGTTGGATGATTCACGAATCAAGGATTTACGTACAGGTATTGAAAACCGCAACACGCAAGCGGTACTCGATGGTGACTTAGACAAATTTATCGAAGCTAGCCTGAAATCAGGCCTGTAAGCTTTTTACCGACAAACAAGGTACATGCAAATGACTGATGCTGTTCAAAACGAGATTAATCAAGAGCAAATCGCGCAAGAAGAAAACAAACTGATTGCAGAGCGTCGCAGCAAGTTGGATCACATCCGCAAGAACTGTAAAGCAAACGGGCACCCAAACTCGTTCCGTCGCGACAGCCTAGCGGGTGATCTGCAGAAGAAGTTCGGTGAAAAGAGTAAGGAAGAACTGGAAGCGCTCAATCACGTGGTGTCTATCGCTGGTCGTGTGATGGCAAAACGTGGCCCATTCTTGGTGATTCAAGAAACCTCTGGCCGCATTCAGGCTTATGCATCGAAAGAAGTGCAACAAGAGCTGAAAGATAAATACCAAGGTTTGGATATCGGTGACATCATCGGTGTGCAAGGTGCACTGCACAAATCCGGTAAAGGCGATTTGTACGTCAACATGGAGCAATTCCAACTGCTGACCAAAGCACTGCGCCCGCTGCCAGAGAAATTCCACGGTCTGACTGACCAAGAAATGCGTTACCGCCAGCGTTACGTTGACCTGATCGTCAACGAAAATTCTCGTAACGCTTTCATTGTACGTTCTAAGGTGATGTCAGCCATTCGTAACTTCATGATCTCAAAACAGTTCATGGAAGTGGAAACGCCGATGATGCACGTGATCCCTGGTGGTGCGAGTGCGCGCCCATTCATCACGCACCACAACGCGCTCGACATGCCGATGTACCTACGTATCGCGCCTGAGCTGTACCTGAAGCGTCTGGTTGTCGGTGGTTTTGATCGTGTATTCGAAATCAACCGTAACTTCCGTAACGAAGGCCTTTCTCCACGTCACAACCCAGAATTCACCATGATGGAATTCTATATGGCGTACGCGGACTACAAAGATCTGATGGATCTGACGGAAGAGCTGCTCAGCTCTGTAGCGTTAGAAGTTCTCGGTTCAACCTCCATGCCTTACGGTGAGCATACCGTTGAATTTGGTGGTAAATACGCGCGTATGAGCATGTTTGATGCAATCAAGCACTACAACCCAAATCACGCGCAGATCCAAGCTCTGACCGAAGAAGACATCCAAAACCGTGACCTCATGGTTTCTATCGCGAAATCCGTTCACGTTGATGTGGAGCCTTTCTGGACCTGTGGTCAGCTTCTCGAAGAGATCTTTGGTGAAACGGCTGAGCCGAAACTGATGCAGCCAACTTTCATCACTGGCTACCCAGCAGATATCTCTCCACTGGCACGTCGTAGCGATGACAACCCGTTCTTCACTGACCGCTTTGAGTTCTTCATCGGTGGCCGTGAAGTGGCAAACGGCTTCTCAGAGCTGAACGATGCTGAAGACCAAGATGCGCGTTTCAAAGCCCAAGTGGAAGCGAAAGAGTCTGGTGATGATGAAGCCATGTTCTATGATGCCGACTACATTACCGCTTTAGAGCACGGCTTACCGCCAACAGCGGGTCAAGGTATTGGTATTGATCGTCTGGTTATGCTCCTGACCAATACTCACACTATCCGTGATGTGATTTTGTTCCCAGCGATGCGCCCTCAGCAATAATCACTGTAGATTGATTAAAAAGCCGCTCTATTGAGCGGCTTTTTTTATTTCCTCAAGAAATAATCGTGCCAAGTCGGTGCAATGTAAGTCATTCTTTTTACTGAATTATGACTTTCTCCCATAAGTTGATTAGAAAAATGGGCATTTGTTGGCTAGTCTTATCTGTGAGACAGATTCTAGTGCAAAGTCTCGCTAATGTAACGTCCGTAACCATGTAGTGGGTGCGAATAGAATAATCCGCATCGTAACAATAAAAATAAGGAATATAGGTTCATGAGCACTCAATTCCGTATGGATTCAGTACCTGGCTCTCTTGTTGTGGTGGGAGGTACCTATGAACCCTGGCTGGCTGTGTTGGAAAAAGTGGGTTGGCGCTGTACTCAAGTAGCAGATTTGCGCAAAGCCGATGCGTTATTTGTCGAGACTGGGCCATGTATTGGTATTGTGGATTTAAGCCATGATGAATTTAGCCTTAACGGGATTGCGAATTTGGTGAGTAGCCATAAGCAAGTCCGTTGGCTGGCGTTCATTCGTGAGGCGCAGCTCAGTTCAGATACCATTTGCCAATTTATCGTTAACTTCTGTATCGACTTTTTTACTGCGCCGATCCCTGATGCTCAGTTGTTGAGCACGATTGGTCACCAACTTGGCATGCTGAAGTTGGAAAAGAAAGTGTGGCCACATTTTGGCTCGGCCGGCAACATGGGCTTGATTGGGGAATCTATGCCTATGAAGCGTTTGCGCGATCAGATCAAACGCATTGGCCCGACCGATGTCAGTATTTTGATCTATGGCGAAAGTGGTACTGGGAAAGAAACGGTGGCTAAGGCGATTCACAAAACATCGTCGCGTGCACAAAAACCTTTCATTTCAGTTAATTGCCGAGCTATGTCAGAAAAGCGCCTTGAAAGCGAGCTGTTTGGTCTTGGCGAAACGGAGGAAGGTCAACAACCCTTTTTGCTGCAAGCGGATGGTGGCACACTGCTGCTAAACGATATTTTGACCTTGCCTAAAAGCCAACAGTTGAACCTACTGCGTTTCTTACAAGAAGGGACTGTGGAGACGCGCCAAGGGGTTCGCGCAGTCGATGTGCGTATTTTGGCCGCCAATTCGTCAGACATCGAAAAAGCGCTGATCGATGGTGATTTTAACGAAGAGTTGTACCACTACATTAACGTATTGCGGATTAATGTGCCTAGTTTGAAAGAGCGCGCATCGGATATCGTGCTACTGGCTAAACACTTTTTGCAAGAATACTCCAAAGAGTACAACGCTCAGGCGCGTAGCTTCTCTGATGATGCCGTACGTGGGTTAACTCGCTACCATTGGCCGGGTAATGTGCGTGAGCTGATGAACCAGATCAAGCGTGTGGTATTAATGTCAGATACTGTGGTGCTGGATGAATCTCAGCTCGATCTTCCCAAGCGCAGCGATGGCCGTCGCAGCCTGAAAAGCATTCGGGAACGCTCCGAGCGTGATGCACTGCTGCTGGTGTTGGAGTCGCACTCTGGGCAAGTTTCAACGGCAGCCAAAGAGCTGGGAGTATCGCGTGCAACCATGTATCGCTTACTGAATAAACACAACTTGATCACCGATGAAAACTTCTAAGTTTTGCTGATTTACCTTGTACTCATGTTCAGCCACTTGGTTAAGTGGCTGAATTTTTTGTAGTACAGACTGTTTTTGGGACGTCTTTCTACAGCGAATTTCAGTGTTATGGCTTATGTCGAGTATCAATCTTTGGATGCATATAGCGCCTTGTGTTTATTCCTTGGCTGAATATGTTATTCATAAACGCGATAAAAACTCTGACTTAGCGAAAAACGCTGTTTTTTCGAGCATGTGTAATAAGATGTTGAATATTGTTACCTGAGTTGTTTAGAATTTAATCGTAAGTTTCACTCACTCAATATCACCTTTCTTTTGGATTAATTGACTTTGCTTGGAGGCGCATCATGGCACATTTCGTATCTGCATCATTGCTTTGCGCTTCTGATCTTGATTCAACCCAAACTGCACTCCGAGATTTTCCCGTGTGCGCAATGGGCAATGATTTGAGCAAAGATCACTGAATTAATCCGTAACCTCTTATTAGGCTGCGGAAAATGGCAGCTGAGTAGGAGTGTCTTCTGACTTTTCCCTTTCGATCGTCATTTTCCCCAGCAAAACCACTGGAGAAAATACCATGCGTCAATCTATTTACTTACAATTAGCTGTGTTACTGGTTCGTGCTGAGCTGCGCCGTGAGGAGCGAGTGTGGAAGCGTAAAGTGCGCAGAAGTAGTTACCATCTACCTTGGAATAATCCGCATTTGTTGCGTGATATTGGCTTGGAAACGGATGGTCGTCCAATCGGCTTGAGTTTACCGGATGCTGTTGTCGCGGAACGCCGTGTGAGACATATTCGTCGAGTGTTAGCTGCGCGAATACCGACGTAATGCTAAGGGGCTGGTCTGTGCACCAGCCCCCACATCACTAAGGACAGGGATTGGAATAAGTGGTTCCAATCTCCTGAATTTTTTGCAGAAGTTCTGCATTTAATGAAATATCCAAACTATCCAAATTCGATTTTAACTGCTCCATCGTTGTGGCTCCGATAATATTCGAGGCCACAAATGGGCGCTGATTAACAAACGCCAGTGCCATTTGCGCAGGATCGAGCCCAAATTGCTGGGCTAATGCGACATAGGCTTCTGTTGCAAGAATGCCTTGTTCTGTAAAGTAGCGTGAGAAGCGTTGATGCAGTGTACAACGCGCACCCGCAGGACGAGCACCATTGAGATATTTACCACTTAAAGCACCAAAGGCGAGTGGCGAGTAAGCGAGTAGCTTAACGCCCTCCAGATGACTTATTTCGGCAAGTCCCACCTCAAAACTGCGGTTGATCAGATTATAAGGGTTCTGGATCGAGACAATTCTTGGCAGTTCATGCTTTTCTGCAAGACGCAGGTAGCTCATCACTCCCCACGGCGTTTCATTAGAGACTCCGATATAACGCACTTTACCCATGCGCACCAAATCATTGAGCGCTTCCAGTGTTTCAATCAGCGTTACTTCTTCTTGTTTGTCTGGATAAGGGTAGTTGAGCTGACCGAAAGTATTGGTTTGGCGCTGCGGCCAGTGAAGTTGATACAGGTCGATATAATCCGTTTGCAGACGACGTAGGCTATCATCGACCGCTTGATGGATATTGCGATGATCGAGCGCCATTTTGTCGCGAATGTAAGGCACATTGCGTGGACCAGCGACTTTGGTGGCGAGCACGATTTTCTCTCGCTTACCGGATTTAGCCAGCCAATTGCCAATAAACTCTTCGGTTTTACCTTGTGTTTGTGCCGTTGGCGGAACCGGATACATCTCCGCCGTATCGATAAAATTCACTCCACGCTCAAGAGCATAATCGAGCTGTTGAAAGGCATCAGCTTGCGAATTCTGTTCACCAAACGTCATGGTACCTAAACAGATCTTGCTGATTTCGAGGCTGGAATGAGGCAGCTTGGTATATTGCATAGCACTTCCTTGTCTTAGAGCCAAAGAACGAATGATATTCCCTTGTATTGGAAGTTGAAGCCGAGTGATGGTGGCGACTTCGTTACATTCGGAATAAGAAAAATCACAGAGGTTTGCGCTGTCGCCACAAATAGAACCCAGTCACGAGGGAGACAGTTTTTTCACTATAAGCGAGTCACGACACTGCGAAAACAAAAAAGATCGTTGTGAAGATAACTAGGCGTAATAGCGCTGCAGAATTTGCGCAGTAAATTGGGTACGCAGATAAAAACCACGTGGCAGGGTTTTGATTGGGCGTCCGTTGGCTCCATAGGCTTCAGTGAGCGCTCGACCATTGGCGGCTTTAGGGCGCAGTTGCAGCACTTCACCGTGTTTAGCGGTAATTTGTGCCACTTTACCCAGCACAATCCATTCCATTAGCTCTTCCCAGTCCGCTTTGAGCTGCGCTTCTTCTTCGGGAGAAGGGCTCCACAGCAAAGGAGAGCCCACACAGCGTTCAGCGAGCGGGATCTCGCGCTCACCTTGTACCGGGATCCAGAGCACCTTAGAGAGCTTATTGCGCACGTGACTTTGCTCCCATGTTAAGCCATGAACTCCGGTGAGTGGGGCGACGCAAACGAAAGTGGTCTCCAACGGTTTTCCGGTGTAACTGATGGGAATGCTCTTTAACTCAATCCCGAGATGTTCAAAATCTTGTTGTGGACGACTGCCTGCTGTCGCCCCTAAGTGCCATTCCAGTAACTGGCCTACCCAGCCTTTGTCTTTACGCAGATCTGGCGGTACGGTCATGCCTGCTTCATCGGCGAGTTCAGCAAAACTCAGCCCTGCAATTTGTTGGGCTCGCGTGAGTAATTCTTGTTGAGTCGTCGGTGCTGGTTTCATAAAGGCTTTCGGTTTGGATAATCACAGTGGGGATTGTACTGATTTTGCTTGCGCTTGCCATGGATGAACGATTTTTGATGCTTGAAATGAGATTAAGAGGTCTATTGATGAGGTTATCCACAGCTTTATTTTGTTGGCTTGAGAGTAGGCTAAGGTATGGATCAATAAACAGTACCCAGAGAGGGCCTACTGAGATTGGATTGATGCTTCTCTCGACGATTGAGCACTCACAAAGGTGTAAGGATGACGAATTGATGGATCTTTAACCTTCTGGTGAGGATCTTCATGTGGTCTGATAGGTTAAGTTTCTGATTATGGAATGATTTGATTTAACCTTTTGTTTTTCATTTGTTTTTTGTTGTTTTTCTTTCTGGTTGTCAGATCGGTCATTGTTGATAAATGCCTTTTTTTACACAGCCCCCAAGTTTCTTCACACGGTTATTCACAGAAAACGTGAATAAATGCGCGGTATGTCTCATAAAATTGTTGATAACTTAGATCTGGCACAGAACTTATCCTTTTTTATCCCATTTACTAATAAATATCGGGCTAATCACAATAGTAAGTTTGCTCCGCTTGGGGATATGTGGAAAAATCAACGCAATTAAAGAATTTACTAGAGGTTTGCCAGTGATCGATGGCGATGGTTACCGGCTAAATGTCGGGATTGTGATTTGTAACAACCATGGTCAGGTTTTCTGGGCGAAACGATACGGGCAACATTCATGGCAGTTCCCTCAGGGGGGAATCGATGATGGAGAATCTCCAGAGCAAGCCATGTTCCGTGAGCTATACGAAGAGGTTGGGTTAACCAAAAAAGACGTCAAAGTGATTGCAACCAGTCGTCATTGGCTGCGTTATAAGTTACCAAAGCGTTTGGTGCGTTGGGATTCTCAACCTGTCTGTATCGGACAAAAACAGAAATGGTTCTTGCTGCGTTTGGAATGTGATGAGTCGAAAATCAACATGCAACGTGGCAGTTCCCCTGAGTTTGATGGTTGGCGCTGGGTAAGCTACTGGTATCCGGTTAGGCAAGTGGTGTCGTTTAAGCGTGATGTTTATCGCCGCGCAATGAAAGAGTTCGCCTCATTAGCGATGCCATTTAAAGAACGGAAAGTGAAGGGCAAACGCAACACTCACAGAGGTTAAGCATGCTTTCTCAGCTAAGGGACATAGTAGAACAAGTTTCAAAAGTCGAAGACGTCTATCAGGCGTTGGATATTTTTGTAAAGCAGACCTGTGAGGCGATGAGCACAGAGTGTTGTACTGTCTATTTAGCGAATGAAGAGATGCACCGTCTGGAATTGATGGCCACACAAGGTCTGAAGTTCAAGGGCGATAAGATCCATATTGATTTTGATGAAGGCTTGGTCGGGTTGGTTAAACGTTCTGCCGAACCGATTAACTTAGCCGAAGCCTCAAAACATCCGAGCTTTAAATATTTTAAGCAGTTGGGTGAAGAGGTTTATCACTCCTTCCTCGGTACACCGATCATCTATCGCAAACAGGTGCTTGGTGTGCTGGTGGTGCAGCAAAAATCTCCCCGTTTATTTAGCGAGATGGAAGTCTCCTTTTTAGTTACCCTTGCAGCGCAGCTCGCGGTGCTGGTGGCGCATGCTCAAACGCAAGGTCACTGGCGTTTATCCAAAAAGCAGCAGGCCATTACGGGTGTTGCCGCCTCTTCTGGGGTCGCGATTGGTGAGTTTTGGTGGGATGATACCCAGCCAGATCTGTCCGAAGTGCTACCCGCCTCAGCTCTGGATCCTGATTTTGAGCAAGAGCGCATTGCCTTGGCGGTAGAGAGTGCGCTGGCCGATTTTCGTCGGATGCGTAAAAAGCTCGATGGGGATATCAACAAAGAAGCGTTAGCCATTTTTGATCTGTTCACTCACTTATTGAACGATCCTATGCTGCGGAAAGATCTCAAAGCGCAGATCCAAAAAGGGGATCGTGCCGATTGGGCGCTGCGCCAAGTGGTCGAAAGTTATTCGAACCGTTTTGCGCGCATGTCGGATGTTTATCTGCGAGAGCGAGCGCAAGACATTCGTGAGTTAGGACAACGTTTACTGTTTTTCTTGCTCAATACCGAAACCAATCAGCCCAAAATCGATAAGCCGGTTATCTTGGTGGTGCGAGAGCTGACCGCGAGCGTGTTAGCCGCACTGCCCAAAGATAAGCTGCTGGCTGTCGTCTCTCTTGAAGGCGCGGCCAACTCCCATGCGGCTATTTTGTCGCGCGCGTTAGGCATTCCTGCGGTGATGGGGGTATCGATTAACCTGCGCGATCTGAATGGCAAAAAAGGCATTGTCGATGGCTACAGCGGTAAGTTATTCATTTCGCCTTCGAAAACCATTCTGAATGAGTATCGTGCCTTAGCGAATGAAGAGCGTGAGCTCTCGCGCATGGTCAATGAGGCGATTCGTGAGCCCGCATGTACTCTTGATGGCGCACGAATCGAATTGTTACTGAATGCCGGTTTGAGTGCCGATACCAGTATTGCCGTCAATCAAGGGGTGGATGGCGTTGGGTTGTATCGCACAGAAATCTCTTTCTTACTGCAGCACCGATTTCCCTCAGAAGAGGAGCAGACTCAGCAATATCGGCATGTGCTGAACACTTACCCTCATCAACGTGTTGTTATGCGTACGCTCGATATCGGAGGTGATAAGCCTTTACCTTACTTGCCGATTGAGGAAGACAACCCATTTCTCGGTTGGCGTGGCATCCGTTTTACCTTAGATCATCCTGACATTTTTATTATCCAACTGCGCGCCATGCTCAGAGCAAGTGCGGAGTCGGGGAATTTATCCATCTTGCTGCCGATGATTTCCGGTGCCAAAGAGCTGGATGATGCGCTGAAATTTATCTATCAAGCCTATCAAGAAGTTTCGCAACAAGATCCACGCGTGGTGATGCCGCAAATCGGGATCATGCTCGAAGTACCTTCGATGCTGTATCTGCTGCCACTGATTGCCGATAAAATTGATTTCGTCTCTGTCGGTACAAACGATTTGACCCAATATCTGCTTGCCGTGGATCGTAACAATGCGCGTGTGGCGGATGTGTATGAATCTATGCATCCTGCGGTGGTGATGGCACTGAAGCAGATCCAACAGACTTGTGTGACCCATCAAATACCCGTGTGTGTCTGTGGTGAGTTAGCCGGAGATCCGATTGGTGCTTTGCTGTTGATAGGGTTAGGCTACACCACCTTAAGTATGAACACGTCTAACGTCGCTAAAGTGAAATATCTGGTGCGACACTCTGAACTGGCGGAATTAACCCAGCTCGCTGAGCTGGCATTAACCCAACCTTATGGACGAGAAATCTACAATATGATGCTCGCCTATATCGAAAAACACGGTTTTGCAGGTTTTGTCCGTGCAGGCAAAAAATAGGAACCAAATGTGAATATTGAACTCTTAGCTATACTGCTGCTGTTAGGGGCAGTGGTGGGTGTGCTTGCTGGCTTATTGGGCATTGGTGGCGGCTTACTAGTGGTCCCCGCTCTACTGTTTTTACTGCCTTATGCTGGCATCTCGACCGAGATTGTGATGCAGCTTGCGCTGGCCACATCGTTAGCGACGATCATACTCACATCAGGCTCATCGGCACTAAACCATCTAAAGCTGGGTAATGTCGATGTTTTTGTCGTGAAATGGTTAATGCCGGGTGTGGTGGTCGGTGGGTTTTTAGGCTCAGTGGTTGCAGAATGGATCCCAAGCCAATATTTACCCAAAGTGTTCGGGGTCATTGTGCTCTGTTTGAGTGTGCAGATGTACCGTTCGATACGTGCATTACAAAATCATCCAATGCCAAGTGCATGGATTACCACCTTGTGCGGTACCGGAATTGGGGTGATCTCAAGTTTGGCCGGTATTGGCGGCGGTTCTTTATCGGTGCCTTTTTTGAATCGACATGGCATTGAAATGAAAAAGGCGATAGGTTCTTCATCGGTCTGTGGTTTTGCGATTGCGATATCGGGCATGATTGGTTTTATTTTGCACGGTTATCAAGTGGAGAACTTGCCACAATACAGCCTTGGTTATGTTTATTTACCTGCATTGTTAGCGATTGCTACAACATCGATGCTTACCACGCGAATTGGCGCTAAACTTGCCACCCAAATGCCAACAGCAAGGCTTAAGCGATTCTTTGCCATTTTTTTAATGTGCGTCGCTGTGACCATGTTGTTCCAGTAATACTCATTGTTTATAGAGAAGGTTTGTTATGCCTCAGGGTTATCTGCAGTTTCCCAATATTGACCCCGTATTGTTTTCGATCGGCCCTCTAGCGGTGCGCTGGTATGGCTTGATGTATTTGGTGGGTTTCCTTTTTGCTATGTGGTTGGCCAATCGCCGAGCGGATCGCGCCGGCAGTGGTTGGACGCGTGAGCAAGTCTCTGACTTGTTATTCGCCGGCTTTTTAGGTGTAGTGATCGGTGGCCGAGTTGGTTATGTGATCTTCTACAATTTTGATCTGTTCCTTGCTGACCCTCTTTATTTATTCAAAGTGTGGACTGGCGGTATGTCCTTCCATGGCGGCTTATTGGGTGTGATCACCGCCATGTTCTGGTATGCGCGTAAAAACCAACGCACCTTCTTTGGTGTGGCCGATTTTGTTGCCCCCTTGGTGCCATTCGGTTTGGGGATGGGACGTATCGGTAACTTTATGAATAGTGAACTTTGGGGACGAGTGACGGATGTGCCTTGGGCTTTTGTATTCCCTAATGGTGGCCCACTGCCGCGCCATCCTTCACAGCTTTATGAATTCGCCTTAGAAGGCGTGGTTCTGTTCTTTATTCTTAATTGGTTTATTGGTAAACCTCGTCCGCTAGGCAGCGTATCCGGACTGTTTTTAGCTGGATACGGTACATTCCGCTTCCTTGTGGAATACGTTCGTGAGCCAGATGCTCAGTTGGGTCTGTTTGGTGGCTTCATTTCAATGGGGCAAATCCTCTCCTTACCTATGGTGATCATCGGTATTTTGATGATGGTTTGGTCTTACAAGCGCGGTTTGTATCAAGACCGTGTAGCAGCAAAATAGGGTAGTTAGGTGAAACAGTATTTAGATCTTTGTCAGCGCATCGTCGATCAAGGTGTTTGGGTTGAAAATGAACGAACGGGCAAGCGTTGTTTGACCGTGATTAATGCCGATTTGACCTACGATGTGGGCAACAATCAGTTTCCTCTAGTGACTACACGCAAGAGTTTTTGGAAAGCTGCCGTAGCCGAGTTGCTCGGCTATATTCGTGGTTACGATAATGCGGCGGATTTTCGCCAATTAGGTACCAAAACCTGGGATGCTAATGCCAATTTAAACCAAGCATGGCTCAACAATCCTTACCGTAAAGGTGAGGATGACATGGGACGCGTGTATGGAGTTCAGGGTAGAGCTTGGGCTAAGCCTGATGGTGGTCATATTGACCAGTTGAAAAAGATTGTTGATGATTTGAGCCGTGGCGTTGATGACCGAGGTGAAATTCTTAACTTCTACAATCCGGGTGAATTTCATATGGGGTGTTTGCGCCCTTGCATGTACAGCCATCATTTTTCATTGCTGGGGGATACCTTGTATCTCAACAGCACTCAGCGTTCATGTGATGTGCCCTTGGGTTTGAATTTCAACATGGTGCAGGTTTATGTGTTCCTTGCGCTGATGGCACAGATCACAGGGAAAAAGCCGGGCTTGGCGTATCACAAGATCGTCAATGCGCACATTTACCAAGATCAACTCGAATTGATGCGCGATGTGCAGCTAAAACGTGAGCCATTCCCAGCGCCTCAGTTCCATATCAATCCAAAGATTAAAACACTGCATGATTTGGAAACTTGGGTCACTTTGGATGATTTTGACGTCACCGGATATCAGTTCCACGATCCTATTCAATACCCGTTTTCAGTCTAATCCCGTATTCAGGCGGTATGGCTTGATGGGTTTTATATAAAAAAAGCTCCCGAAGGTCGGGAGCTTTTTTTATACAGATGATGCTTTAACGCTTAAGCGGTTAGGGCAAGAATGCTGCCGGGGATGACGACAAACACACCCAATAAGTAACTCACCACCACCATTTTGCTCTTACAAGCCCAAGTTGAGATGAGTTCAGCACCTTTAATAGGCAGTTCGCGTAAGAAAGGAATACCGTAAATCAAGACTGTAGCCATCAAGTTAAAGCTTAAGTGCACCAGCGCAATTTGCAGAGCAAACACGGCAAACTCACCAGAGACTGCGGTTGCGGCGAGCAGAGCAGTAATACAAGTGCCAATGTTCGCACCTAAGGTAAATGGGTAGATTTCACGCACTTTCAGCACGCCAGAGCCCACGAGAGGAACCATTAGGCTGGTTGTGGTCGATGAAGATTGAACTAATACCGTAACCACTGTACCTGAAGCAATACCGTGTAGTGGGCCTCGGCCAATCGCATTTTGTAGAATTTCACGTGCGCGGCCAACCATCAAACTCTTCATTAGTTTGCCCATCACCGTAATGGCGACGAAAATGGTCGCAATACCCAATACGATAAGTGCGACACCACCGAAAGTATTACCCAATACCGAAAGCTGGGTTTCAAGACCTGTGATGACAGGTTTGGTAATCGGTTTGATAAAGTCAAAACCTTTCATGCTCATATCGCCAGTCGCAAGCAGAGGCGAAACGAGCCAGTGTGAGACTTTCTCTAAAATTCCAAACATCATTTCTAGAGGTAGGAAGATCAGCACCGCGAGAAGATTGAAAAAATCGTGGATGGTGGCACTGGCGAAAGCACGGCGAAACTCTTCTTTACAGCGCATATGGCCAAGGCTGACGAGAGTATTGGTCACAGTAGTACCAATATTGGCACCCATCACCATAGGAATCGCGGTTTCAACCGGTAACCCACCGGCAACGAGACCAACAATAATAGAAGTCACCGTGCTTGAGGATTGAATCAGTGCCGTTGCCACTAAACCAATCATCAATCCTGCAATTGGGTGGGAAGCAAATTCAAATAGAACTTTGGCTTGATCGCCGGTTGCCCATTTAAAACCGCTGCCGACCATCGCGACTGCAAGAAGTAGTAAATACAGCATGAAAGCCAAGTTTGCCCAACGTAGGCCTTTCGTGGTCAGCGAAATCGGCGCTGCCGGGGAAGTTGCTTGGTTTATCATTATTTTCTCCGTGGACCGTTGTTAAGGGTTCGGTCGATTGTTGAATTCGAGGCTGATGGTAGAGAGGAAATATTTCACTAATATGACATTTCGGTGTAACTGATGAGTTATTCATCAATATTGCAACGTGCTTAAAAAATGAGTGATAAGGGTTTTGTTAACTTTATGTTTTATAATGGGTTTGTGGCCGGTGCCACTTGGTGGTTGGGTTGTAACAAAGTGTGTAATGAGCTTGTCGATAGGCCTCGGGTGCTATCAGTTTATGACAGTTCGTATTTTTGTTTATGAAAAATCCTAACTAAACGGTTTATTGTTTCGGTTTATTCGAACTTATTGTTGTAAAAGATCGCATCTGTTATAAGGAAAACGGGATTTCTAGCAGGTAGTCGATTTCATGTCTCATCTTAACTATAACCACCTCTATTATTTCTGGATGGTGTGTAAACAAGGCTCGGTAACCAAAGCGGCCGATGCTCTGTTTTTAACGCCCCAAACCGTGACTGGGCAGATCAAAGCTTTGGAAGATCGACTTGATGGTAAGTTGACGAAACGTAATGGGCGCAGTATTGAGCCGACTGAATTGGGACAGTTGGTCTTTAAATACGCTGATCGCATGTTTGGCTTGAGTTATGAAATGTTGGATATCGTTAACTATAGCCAGCGTTCAAACTTGCTGTTTGATGTGGGGGTGGCAGACGCCTTATCCAAAAGATTGGTGAGCAAAATATTGCTGACCTCAGTACCCGGTGATAATCGGATTCATCTACGCTGCTTTGAATCAACCCATGAGATGCTATTAGAGCAGTTAGCCCAGCATAAGTTGGATATGATCTTATCTGATTGCCCAGTGGATTCGAGCCAAAGTCCCGGCTTATTTAGTAAAAAACTCGGTGAGAGTCGCATGAGTTTTTTCAGCTTTGGTGACGTGGATTTTGCGCCATTCCCCGCGGTGTTGCAGAGTAAAAAATTGTTAGTTCCAGGCAGTCGAACCGCAATGGGGCGTAAAGTGCGGCAGTGGTTTGATCGTCAAGGGTTACAACCGCATATTCTCGGTGAATTTGATGACTCTGCTTTAATGAAAGCGTTTGCCATCTATCACAGTGATGCCGTGTTTATGGCTCCTTCTTTTTATGTCTCAGAAGTGGATGCGGAATCATCATTGAAACTCATCGGACATGTGGATGAGATTAAAGAGGAGTATTATGTCATCTTCGCTGAACGCATGATCCAGCACCCAGCAGTAAAAAATGTCTGTGATGCTGATTTTACTAACTTATTTTTGTGAATAATTATCACTGTTAAGTCTTTGATCACTACCCAATGATAAGTGAAAACAATAAACTAGCGTTCTTGATTAGTTTTTTATCATTATCAGCGAGTTTTCTCCGCTTTCACCATTTCGACCCATCATGATCACTCAACCGAATTACGACATCGGTGATTAGAACGACAGAGAAAAGTGAATGAATGGATTGGAATTAAAATGCCGTATTTAAAGGGGGCACCAATGAATCTCCAAGAGATGGAAAAAAATTCTGCCAAAGCGGTAGTTTTGCTCAAAGCGATGGCCAATGAGCGGCGACTGCAAATTTTGTGTATGTTATTGGACAATGAACTGTCGGTAGGGGAATTGAGCAGCCGTTTGGAACTCAGCCAATCTGCTCTTTCTCAACATCTAGCGTGGTTACGTCGTGATGGTTTAGTGAATACACGTAAAGAAGCGCAAACCGTGTTTTATACGTTGAGCAGTACAGAAGTGAAGGCGATGATTGAACTGTTGCACCGTCTTTATTGTCAGGCGAATCAGTAGGGTGGTCGAAAAAAGGTATAAAAAAACCGGCGTAGGCCGGTTTTTTGTTGCTGAAGATCAAACTCTATTACAGAGCGTTGATAGCAGCAAAGAAGCGAGACTTGTGACGAGCTGCTTTATTCTTGTGAATAAGGCCTTTAGTCGCCATGCGGTCTAGGATTGGTGTAACTACAGCGAATGCAGCAGTTGCAGCTTCTTTGTCGCCAGCAGCGATTGCAGCAACAGTTTTCTTCATGTAAGTGCGCATCATAGAACGACGGCTAGCATTGTGCTGGCGACGTTTCTCAGCTTGGATAGCGCGCTTCTTAGCAGATTTGTTATTTGCCAAGGGTCTAACTCCCAAAAACTTAGTTCGGTGACATTTTAAGGGCGGGAAATATCCCCGATTTGCTCTTTAATGTCAAATGATTTGTGCAAAAACCCAACTGGACCAAACAAACTTGGTATCGAAGAGCCTTCGCGGTTAAGATGGCGGGGATTCTATCAGCATTTTTTTACCAATGCTAATACTTATCTGATCTCACTATGACATTCTTATCCTTTCGAATCAGATAATGTGGTTTTGACTCTTTGTTCGAGGTTACCGTGAGTAAACGCTTACTCAAGTCTGGCATCATTGTAAGTGCTATGACTTTGATTTCTCGTGTTTTAGGTTTAGTGCGCGATGTGGTTGTGGCCAATTTGATGGGCGCAGGCGCAAGTGCTGACGTATTCTTTTTTGCCAACCGAATTCCCAATTTTTTACGCCGATTATTTGCAGAAGGGGCCTTCTCTCAAGCATTTGTCCCGGTATTAACCGAATATCACGCCTCGGGTGATATCAATAAAACTCGAGATTTAATTGCGCGAGCGTCGGGAACTCTCGGTGTTTTAGTGACCATAGTGACGCTAATTGGCGTGCTCGGCTCTGGCGCCGTCACCGCATTATTTGGCGCAGGTTGGTTCTTAGACTGGCTGAATGGGGGCCCTGCAGCAGGAAAGTTTGAGTTAGCGAGCCTACTGCTTAAGATTACTTTTCCCTATTTGTGGTTTATCACCTTTGTTGCCTTGTCTGGGGCAATTTTAAACACCTTAGGTAAGTTTGCCGTCTCCTCTTTCACGCCAGTTTTCTTGAACGTGATGATGATTCTGTGTGCTTGGTACCTCTCGCCAAATCTAGAACAGCCGGAAGTGGGCTTAGCAATAGGCGTATTTTTAGGTGGTTTAGTCCAGTTTTTATTTCAACTGCCATTTTTGATCAAGGCTGGAGTGCTGGTTAGGCCTAAATGGGGCTGGAAAGATCCTGGGGTGGTGAAAATTCGCACACTGATGATTCCTGCGCTGTTTGGAGTATCGGTCAGTCAAATCAACCTGTTATTTGACTCCTTCGTGGCCAGTTTTCTGCAAACCGGTTCGATCAGTTGGCTCTATTATTCGGATCGCTTACTGGAATTCCCCCTCGGTTTATTTGGGATTGCGATTGCCACAGTAATTTTGCCAGCATTGTCACGTAAACATGTAGATGCGCACAGTGATGGCTTTGCCCACACCATGGACTGGGGGATTCGCATGGTCACGTTTCTCGGCATTCCTGCCATGCTGGGTTTGATGGTACTGGCAAAACCTATGCTGATGGTGCTGTTTATGCGCGGGGAATTTACTCCAAGCGATGTAGAGCAAGCGTCCTATTCGTTACTCGCTTACTCATCTGGCTTGCTCAGCTTTATGTTGATCAAAGTGTTAGCGCCGGGATATTACTCACGTCAAGACACGAAAACCCCCGTACGTTACGGAATTATCGCTATGGTCAGCAATATTGTGCTTAACGCGATCTTTGCGTGGTTTTACGGCTATGTTGGCTTGGCGGTCGCGACTTCGATGTCCGCTTTCCTCAATATGGCACTGCTTTATCGTGGTTTGCACTTACAAGGTGTTTATCATCTGACTCGCAAAACCGTCTGGTTTGTTGCGCGACTGGCGATGGCGGGAGCGGTAATGACTGGTGCGCTTTTGTGGCAGTTAGACACTATGGCTACATGGCTGAGCTGGGGAATCAGTCAGCGCGCATTGACGCTGACAGGCTTGATTGGCCTTGGCGTGGCATCTTATCTGGCTATTTTGCTGTTACTGGGTGTCCGTCTCAAAGATCTAAAAGCGGCGACAGAGTAGCGAGCTTTAGGTATAATCCGCCAGTTTCGCACCATGAGAATCAAAATATAGGTTTTAAGCATCTTCCGATGGAATTAATACGCGGTATTCATAACATTCAATCTCGCCATCACGGCTGTGTATTGACGATTGGCAACTTTGACGGTGTTCATCTTGGTCATCAACAAGTGCTCAGTCAGGTGGTGCAGCGTGCCCAGCAGATGGGTTTGCCTTCGGTAGTGATGACGTTTGAACCTCAGCCCCTAGAGCTGTTTGCCAAACAACAAGCGCCCGCGCGTTTAACACGCCTGCGCGATAAGTTTGTGCAACTGAGCAAACTCGGGGTTGATCGCCTGCTGTGCGTTAATTTCAACCATCATTTTGCCCAATTGGATGCCCACACGTTTATTCGTGACTTGTTGGTGACCCGTTTGGGTGTTAAGTTTCTGGTGGTTGGTGATGATTTCTGCTTCGGTAAAGAGCGTCAAGGTAACTTTGCGCTGCTACAACAGGCAGGGCAGGCCCTAGGTTTTGAGGTGGTGAGCACCCAAAGCTTCTGTTTGCAACAACTGCGCGTGAGTAGTACCGCGATTCGTG
Source organism: Vibrio cholerae (assembly GCF_008369605.1). Classification (NCBI taxonomy): domain Bacteria; kingdom Pseudomonadati; phylum Pseudomonadota; class Gammaproteobacteria; order Vibrionales; family Vibrionaceae; genus Vibrio; species Vibrio cholerae. The sequence goes on along the minus strand of NZ_CP043554.1, from coordinate 2,258,992 downwards.
AAGCGTTAGCGGCTGACCAATTGAGCAGTGCCTCGGCTATGTTGGGGCGCCATTACAGCATCAGTGGTCGTGTCTCGCATGGTCAAAAACTCGGGCGAACAATCGGCTTTCCCACCGCCAACATTCCACTGAAACGTTGTGTTTCTCCGGTTTCTGGAGTGTATGTGGTTGAAGCCTATGGTTTGGGCCCAACGCCAGTCGGTGGGGTTGCCAATATCGGTAATCGTCCGACGGTCGATGGTGTTCGTCAGCAGCTAGAAGTGCACTTTTTTGACTTTCAAGGCAACCTGTACGGAAAGCAGTTGGAAGTCGCGCTGTTACATAAATTACGTGATGAGCGCAAATTCGCCTCTTTTGAGGCACTAAAGCAACAAATTGAATTGGATGCTGAAGCAGCAAGGGTGTGGCTGCGTCAGCTTAAGGGTTGCTCGGTTGATTCCACCCAGCAACAACATGTCTAACTTCGCCCAATATAACGGAATTAAGAATCGATGAGTGAGTATAAAGATACCCTGAACCTTCCTGAAACAGGGTTTCCAATGCGCGGCGATCTGGCCAAACGCGAGCCAGAAATGCTGCAACGTTGGTATCAAGAAGACCTGTACGGTGCGATCCGTCAGGCTAAAAAAGGCAAAAAATCTTTCGTATTACACGATGGCCCTCCTTATGCCAACGGTGATATTCATATTGGCCACGCTCTGAACAAGATTCTTAAAGACGTCATTATTAAATCGAAAACCCTGTCAGGTTTTGATGCGCCTTATATTCCGGGTTGGGATTGCCACGGTCTGCCGATCGAATTGATGGTAGAGAAGAAAGTGGGCAAGCCGGGGCAAAAAGTCACCGCGGCCGAATTTCGTGAAAAATGTCGCGAATACGCGGCAGGCCAAGTGGAAGGCCAAAAAGAGAGCTTTAAGCGTCTTGGTATTCTGGGCGAGTGGGATAAGCCTTATCGCACTATGGACTTCGTAACCGAAGCCAACATCATCCGTGTACTAGGCAAAATTGCTGATAACGGCCACTTGCTGAAAGGTTTTAAACCGGTTTACTGGTGTACCGACTGTGGTTCAGCACTGGCTGAAGCGGAAGTCGAGTACAAAAACAAAGTTTCTCCTTCGATTGATGTTCGTTTTAAAGCCGCTGATGAAGCCGCTGTGCTGGCTAAGTTTGGTCTGGCTGCTGGCCATGAAGGCAAAGGTGATGTGTCGATTGTGATCTGGACAACCACACCTTGGACACTGCCAGCTAACCGCGCGGTATGTCTGCGTGCAGATTTAGAATACGTACTGATCCAAGTTGAAGGTGAGCAACCAGAGCGCATTATCGTGGCTTCTGAGCTGGCAAAATCGGTGATGGATCGCGCGGGCATTGAACACTTCCATAACCTTGGTTTCGCAACTGGTGCCGATCTTGAATTGGTACAGTTCCAACATCCATTCTACTCCTTCACTGTGCCTGCCATTTTAGGCGATCACGTGACGACCGATTCTGGTACTGGTGTGGTACATACTGCGCCGGGTCATGGTCAAGAAGACTTTGCCGTTGGTCAACAGTACGGTTTGGAAGTGGCAAACCCTGTGGGTTCAAATGGCGTATATCTGCCAGACACTGAGCTGTTTGCGGGGCAACACGTATTTAAAGCCAACGATTCAGTGTTGGAAGTGCTGAAAGAAAAAGGCGCGTTGTTGCATCATCACGCGTATGAGCACAGCTACCCACACTGCTGGCGTCATAAAACGCCGATCATCTTCCGTGCGACGCCGCAATGGTTTGTCTCTATGGAACAAGCCGGTCTACGTGAACAAGCTCTGACGGCAATCAAAGGCGTACATTGGATGCCGGATTGGGGTCAAAGTCGTATTGAAGGTATGGTGGCAGGTCGCCCTGAGTGGTGTATCTCTCGTCAACGTACTTGGGGTGTGCCAATTGCACTGTTCGTGCACAAAGAAACCGCTGAACTGCATCCAAACAGCGCCGAGCTGATTGAGAAAGTAGCACAACTGGTTGAGCAAAAAGGCATTCAAGCATGGTGGGATCTCGATACTGCGGAACTGCTTGGTGCAGAAGATGCGGCCAACTATGAAAAAGTGCTGGATACGCTAGATGTATGGTTTGACTCAGGGGTGACTCACTCTGCGGTTGTGGATGCACGTCAAGAATTCAACGGCGCAGAAGCGGACATGTACTTAGAGGGTTCTGACCAACACCGCGGCTGGTTCCAATCATCCCTCATCTCTTCGGTGGCGATGAAAGGCAAAGCGCCTTACAAAGAAGTATTGACGCACGGTTTCGTGGTTGATGGCCAAGGCCGCAAGATGTCGAAGTCGATCGGTAACGTGGTTGCTCCACAAGATGTGACCAACAAGCTGGGTGCGGATATTCTGCGTCTATGGGTGGCATCAACCGATTACACTGGTGAAGTGGCGGTTTCAGATGAGATCCTTAAGCGTTCTGCGGATGCGTACCGTCGTATTCGTAACACCGCACGTTTCTTCTTGGCGAACCTGAACGGCTTCAACCCAACCACAGACATCATTCCTGTTGAAGACATGGTGGCTTTGGATCGTTGGGCTGTCGGTCGCGCACTGGCCGCGCAACAAGAGATCATTCAAGCGTATCAGGATTACAACCTGCACGCAGTGGTACAGCGTTTGATGAACTTCTGTTCAATCGAGATGGGCTCTTTCTATCTGGATGTGATCAAAGACCGTCAATACACAGCCAAACGTGGTGGTCATGCACAGCGTAGCTGTCAAACTGCTCTGTTCTTCATTGTGGAAGCTCTGGTTCGTTGGATGGCGCCTATCATGTCATTCACCGCTGATGAAATTTGGAACGCAATGCCAGCGCAGCAAGCTGACGGCAGCGCACGTGACAAGTTCGTGTTTACCACGGAATGGTTTGATGGCCTGTTTGGTTTGGCAGAAGGCGAAGAGCTAAATAACGCATTCTGGAATGATATTCAGAAAGTGCGTGGCTCAGTCAACAAACTGCTGGAAAACGCTCGTAACGAAAAACTGATCGGTGGTTCACTGCAAGCAGAATTAGTGCTGTTTGCTGATGATGCATTGGCGAGTAAGCTAGCGAAACTGGGCGATGAGCTGCGTTTCGTTCTGCTGACTTCAAAAGCCGTGGTGAAGCCACTGGCTCAGAAGAGCGAGGCTGCACAGGCGACCGATATCGATGGCTTGTTTGTTCAAGTGAACAAAACCGAAGCAGAGAAGTGCGATCGCTGTTGGCACCACACCCCTGATGTAGGCACGATTGCAGGTCACTCCACCATTTGTGGTCGCTGCGTGTCTAATGTTGAGGGTGAAGGCGAAGTACGCAAATTTGCGTAACTTGGGCTAACCATCATGTCGAATTCGTCTCTGACTCTTAAACAATCTGGATTGCGCTGGCTGTGGCTGGCGCTTCTGGTGTTCATTGCTGACATCACGATCAAGTTAATTGTGATGGATAACATGGGCTATGGTTGGGCAAACCGTATTGAGGTGCTGCCTTTTTTTAACCTGCTGTATGTGCATAACTATGGCGCGGCTTTTAGCTTTCTGAGCGATCAGGAAGGGTGGCAGCGCTGGCTATTTACGGGTATTGCCTTTGTGGTCACCGGTATGCTCGCTTACTGGATGCGTCGTCTTCCGGCGAGTGATAAGTGGAACAATATTGCTTATGCGCTGATCATTGGCGGTGCCGTGGGCAATGTGTTTGATCGCATCGTGCATGGTTTTGTGGTCGATTATCTCGATTTTTACTGGGGAACCTACCACTGGCCAGCGTTCAATTTGGCCGACAGTACGATCTGTATCGGCGCAGCGATGATTATTCTCGATGGTTTTCGCGCTAAGAAAAGTGCACCAAGTCAGTCTTAGTGCTCTGCATTGCGCCGTAAAGCAAAGACACTGCGGCAAATAACCACAAGCGCCGTCCGTTGATTCGGAGGGCGCTTTTTACTATAAAGGCTGGCATCAGCGCCCGCCCGTCTCCGCTAAAGTGAAGCGGCGTTCGTTAAACAATAACAAGGTAGTGATAACGTGAACCCTATTGCCTCTAACTCTGCAGTTACCCTGCATTTTACGATCAAGCTTAAGGACGGCTCTGTTGCCGACAGTACCCATAATCAAGGAAAACCGGCCAAGCTAGTGATGGGCGATGGTAGCCTGAGCCCCAATTTCGAGCAGTGTTTACTCGGAATGTTGCCGGGCGAGAAAAAATCGGTCGCTTTAGCAGCGCAAGATGCGTTTGGCGCGCCCAATCCAGATCATGTCCATTACATGGATCGCAGTAAGTTTCTTGGTGGTGATCTGCAGTTAGAGGTCGGAACCATTATGGCTTTCAGTGGCCCTGACGGAATGGAAATTCCCGGAATCATCACGGAGATCGCCGGTGACTCAGTTACTGTCGATTTCAATCACCCATTGGCAGGGCAAGACATCACCTTTGATGTTGAGATCTTGTCTGTTGAGTGAGTTTCCTTACAATAGCCAACCATAACGACTAGCAATGAGCAAACCAATGAAAATACTGTTAGCCAACCCTCGCGGTTTCTGCGCGGGTGTGGATCGCGCGATCAGCATTGTTGAGCGTGCGCTGGAGCTTTATCAGCCGCCGATTTATGTGCGTCATGAAGTGGTGCACAACCGCTTTGTGGTCGAGGGTTTAAAGCAGCGTGGAGCCCGCTTTGTTGAGGAATTAAATGAAGTTCCCGACGATAACATTGTGATTTTTTCGGCTCATGGCGTGTCGCAAGCGGTTCGCCAAGAAGCGAAAGAGCGTTCACTGACGGTATTTGATGCGACTTGTCCACTGGTGACTAAAGTGCATATGGAAGTGGCGCGTGCCAGTCGCAAACATATGGAAGTGGTGTTGATTGGTCATGCAGGCCATCCTGAAGTGGAAGGCACGATGGGGCAGTATGCCAGTGATACAGGCGGCATGTATCTGGTCGAAAAACCAGAAGATGTTGTATCACTGCAAGCTAAGGTGAAAGATCCAAGTAACCTGCACTATGTGAGCCAAACAACGTTGTCAGTCGATGAAACGGCGGATGTGATTGATGAGCTGCGCCGTGTATTTCCGAAGATCCAAGGCCCGCGTAAAGATGACATCTGTTATGCCACCCAAAACCGTCAAGATGCGGTGCGTATCTTGGCTGAGCAAGTCGATGTGATGGTGGTGGTGGGTTCGAAAAACTCATCGAATTCGACTCGATTAAAGGAGTTGGCTGAGAAGTTGGGCACTCCCGGTTACTTGATTGACTGCCCACAGGATATCGACCCTGAGTGGTTCGTTGATGCGCAGTTAATTGGGGTGACTGCGGGCGCTTCGGCACCAGAAGAGTTGGTAAACCAAATCTTGGATCGCATCAAAGAGCTCGGCGCAACGTCGGTAGAAGAGGTGCTTGGCCGCGAAGAGAACATGTTCTTTGAAGTGCCTAAAGAGCTGCAAATTAAGCAAGTCGATTAATCATTTCGCCATCCATCTTGTGAATCCAAGATGGATGGTTTCTTTGCAATTTCTTTGCAAAGGAATATCGCACAAAAAAATGGCTCCCAGATTGGGAGCCATTTTCGTTTTCAATCAGGTGATTGAAGCGTCGAGATTAAGCGGTTTTCGTCACGCCTTGTGGTTTCTCCTCATCGGCAAGATCGGTTTCCCCTTTGCCTTTGGATACTTTCGCTACGTAAGCCAGAGCACCCAGAGAAGCCAGTACACCTGCAATGGTTGAAATCTGCATTGGTAAGCCAAAACCTAAGGTGCTGCTGTTAAGGATGAAGCTGATACACACGGTAGTCATAAACAGCGCAGGTACCGTACAGATCCAGTGCAGTTTGTTGTGGCGCATCAAGTAAGCGGTGGCTGTCCACAGCATCATGACTGCGGTCGCTTGGTTCGCAAAACCGAAGTAGCGCCAGATGATACCGAAATCGACTTGGGTCAACACAGCACCGATAACGAACAGAGGTACAGCCATCAGTAGGCGGTTACGCAGTGTTTTTTGCTCCATGTTGAAGTATTCAGCCAAGATCAGACGGCTTGAACGGAACGCGGTATCCCCCGAAGTGATAGGCAGGATCACCACGCCAAGGAAAGCAATCACACCACCAAACACACCCAGCAGGCCGAAAGAAGCACCGTAAACCACGTTACCTGGGCCACCGTTTTTCACTGCTTCAGACAGCGCTTCCAGTGAGCCGAAGAAAGAGAGAGCAACAGTACACCAGATAAGAGCAATGATGCCTTCGCCAATCATCGCGCCGTAAAACACGAAGCGACCGTTCTTCTCATTTTCCATACAGCGTGCCATCAGCGGAGACTGAGTCGCGTGGAAGCCAGAGATAGCACCACAAGCGATGGTGATGAACAGAGCTGGCCACAGAGGCATGTCATTCGGGTTGAGGTTTTTCACCATATCGCTGATTTCAAATCCGCCCAGCACTTGGTGCTCAGAAGAGAACGCAATCGCCGTCATCAAACCAACCGACATGAAAATCAGTAGCGCACCAAACAGTGGGTAGAAACGGCCGATGATTTTATCAACAGGAACGATAGTCGCCAGAATATAGTAAGCGAAGATGATCACGACCATGGTGGTCATGCTGACGGTGAAGTCAGTTTGTTGGTTAATCAGGTTAGTGATCATGCCAGCAGGGGCTGAAACGAACACCACACCAACCAGAAGCAGCAACACAATGGCAAAAATGTTCATAAAGTGTTTTGCGCCATTGCCTAAGTAACGACCCGTGATGGATGGAACCGAAGCACCACCGTTACGGATAGAAAGCATACCTGAGAAGTAGTCGTGTACTGCACCCGCGAAGATACAGCCAACTACGATCCACAGCATGGCGGCTGGACCGTACAGCGCACCCATGATTGGACCAAAGATAGGACCCACACCAGCGATGTTCAGCAGTTGTACGAGATACACTTTTGGGGTGGACATCGGTACATAGTCGACGCCGTCCGTTTTTGTATGGGCAGGGGTTTGACGCTTTTCGTTGATGCCAAATACTTTCTCTACGAAAGCTCCGTAAATAAAGTAACCGCCAACGAGGGCTGCGACACAGGTTAGAAACCACAACATAGCGTTTGTCCTTTTGTTAATGAATTAAGCTCACTGTGGATAGTAATTTATCAATAAGCGAGCTTCACTGGCTTTCCGAGTCAGTGGTCGTGTGGTGAATTAAGCGGTGTTTTAGCTAAATAAGTGGTTTTGAATATACCCACTTCTGACTTGAAGTCGCGACGCGAGCATGAAAATTGAGTAGCAGGCTATGCTATTCAATGGCATGCTCATTTCATCAACAAAATGCGTTCGTCTAACTCAAGGTAAAACATGAAAAAATGGATAGTAATGGGCTGTATTGTGCTGCTTGCCGCTTGTTCAGCGAGTGAGTCACAGTTAGTACAAGAGGGCAACTGGTATCAAATCGGTTATCAGGATGCCGTGACCGGTCATACCCAGCGCAGCTATAAAAGCTTAATGGAGCTCGGCTCAGCCAAATTGGGTGATTATGAACAAGGCTACCAAAAGGGATTAGAGCAATATTGTAACCCTGATGTGGCTTACCAAATTGGCTTGAGCGGCCAATATTATGAAGGGATTTGTGAAGGTACAGAGCAGGCGCAGCGTTTTCGTATGGAGTGGCAACGCGGTTGGAATGAGTACAATCAATAACCGATAAGAGGTGCAATCATGCACGAAGAGTCTATTGCTCTGACTATCGCTGCGGTTGGCGTAGTCGGTTTAGGATGTCAGTGGTTAGCCTGGCGGTTACGTCTGCCAGCCATCTTATTTTTGCTGTTGGCGGGGATTTTAGCTGGCCCAGTATTTGGGGTGTTAAACCCGGAAGCCCTGATGGGTGATTTGCTCTTTCCGCTTGTTTCACTTGCCGTGGCGGTGATTTTGTTTGAAGGCAGTCTCACTCTAAATTTCAAAGAGATCCGCGGCGTCAGTAATACAGTCTGGAGCATTGTCACGGTTGGCGCACTCGTCTCATGGGGGATCACCAGCACGGCTGCGCATTGGTTGCTTGGCTTTGAATGGCCGTTAGCACTGATGTTTGGCAGTTTGACTGTGGTCACGGGCCCAACCGTGATTGTGCCTTTGTTGCGCACAGTACGCCCAACCGCACGCTTAGCGAATATTCTGCGTTGGGAGGGGATTTTAATAGACCCACTTGGTGCACTGTTTGTGGTGATGGTGTATGAATTCATCGTATCCAGCAGCCATGCTCATAGCCTAGAAGTGTTTAGCCTGATTTTATTGGTCGGTTTTTCCATTGGTATCGCTTCTGGAGTAGCGGTGGCGGCGGTACTGCGCAGAGGCTTATTGCCGGAGTACTTGCAGCCGTTTGCGGTGCTGAGTGTCGTGCTCGGTGTGTTTGCTGCGTCTAATGCCTTGGAGTCCGAATCTGGCCTACTGACAGTGACAGTCATGGGGATGTGGCTGGCGAATGCCAAAGGGGTCAATATTCAGCACATCTTGCACTTTAAAGAGCACTTAACGATTTTGCTGATCACAGGGCTGTTTATTCTGCTTGCGGCGCGGATTGAAGTGGCGGATTTCCAAGCGTTGGGCTGGAGCGCCTTGGGGCTGTTTGTGGTGATGCAACTTCTGGCTCGTCCTGCGTCTATCTTCATTTCAACGTTGCGCAGCACGCTCAATGTTCGTGAAAAAGCCTTTTTAGCTTGGGTGGCTCCGCGCGGGATTGTGGCCGCTTCGATCTCTTCTCTATTTGCCATCAAATTGATGGAGTTTGGCATCGCTGATGCCAAGCTATTAGTGCCGCTGACCTTTATGGTGATCATTGGCACTGTCGTGCTGCAAAGTGCGACTGCTCGACCAATGGCGTTGGCATTGAAAGTGTCAGAACCTGCGCCGAAAGGCTTCTTGATCATCGGTGCCAATGATGTGGCGCGTCAGGTCGGTTTAGCGATAGCTAAGTACGATTGTCGAGTGGTGGTGACGGATTCCAACTGGGACTACATTCGCCAAGCAAGAATGGCCGGGCTTGAGCACTATTACGGCAACCCGATTTCCAGCCATGCCGAGGACTACCTTAATTTGATTGGGATTGGGCATGTGTTGGCACTGAGCCCTGACAAACACTTCAACATCATGGCCTGTATGCAGTTTTTATCGGATTTTGGCGATAAGCGTGTGTTTTGCCTCAACGATAATCCAACCAATAACGTCAGTGAAAAGCATCTCGTCGCTCAGGAATATCATGGCTTGCCGTTTCTAGGTGGTGAAGTGAGTTACAAAAAACTGGCGAGTTTGGTCGGCCAAGGTGCGGAAGTGAAGCACACCAAATTGAGCGAAAACTTCACTTATCAGGATTATCAGCAAACCCACAAAGAGAGTTTTGTTTTGCCGCTGTTTTTAGTCGACAGTCGTGGGCGGGTGCAGATGTGTCAGGATGTGGCGAGTTTTGCGCCGAAAGAGGGCGAAATTGTCGTGTCTCTGATCAAAAGTCACGAGAGCCCATAGGGCTCTCGTTTTGCTCTGGCTAATTACTCTTCGTGCTCTTCCATGGCGCGGCGTAAGAAGCCGTCCGACTGCGAGAGTTTCGCGGTCGCTTGCTCGTAGTTCATGCCGGTCAGATGCATCAAAATCGCCAGTTTCGCGTTGTTGTGGCTCTCTTTGAGTAGTGCTTCGGCTTCTTCGCGTTGGCAATCGGTCGCTTGCATGACAATTCGCACCGCTCGGGCAATCAGCTTGCGGTTGGTGGCTCGGACATCGACCATCAGATTTTGATAGCTTTTACCAAGACGGATCATGCTCGCAGTCGTGAGCATATTGAGCACCAACTTCTGCGCTGTACCGGATTTAAGTCGGGTTGAACCCGTTAACGCTTCCGGTCCGACGACCGGAGAAATGGCAATCTGGGCGATTTCGGCAATCGGAGAATCAGGGTTGCACGAGAGTGCGATGGTGGTCGCGCCTAAATCATTGGCGTACTCTAACGCGCCAATCACATAAGGTGTGCGGCCACTCGCCGCAATCCCGACGAGCACATCTTTGCTGCTAAAGTCGATTTGCTGTAAATCATGTGCGCCCAGCGTGGCGTTATCTTCCGCCCCTTCTTGTGCGGTAAACATTGCCTCTTTGCCTCCGGCAATCAGTCCAATCACCATTTGATCGCTCACTCCGAAAGTGGGTGGGCATTCTGAGGCATCCAGCACACCCAGACGACCGCTGGTACCTGCCCCTAAGTAGATCAAGCGGCCACCTTGTTTGAAGGCGGCAGTGATTTTATCAACCGCTTGGGCAATCTGCGGCAATACCGCTTCCACCGCCAGTGGCACTTGTTTGTCTTGTTGATTAAGCCGCTCGACAATTTCTTGTGATGAGAGCAAATCAATATCCATCGTATCGGGGTTACGACCTTCGGAAACCAGATGAGAAAGCGCGGCAATAAGTGCATCGTTGGTCATAAAAATTCCTGTAGCGATTAATCGGGGTAGTAAATCACGCCAAGACTCGCAAGACGTGATGCGCCCGTCACTGCGGGCAAATTACTGGGTAAACCGTGCATGCGCCTTTGTGCCAGCCAAGCGAAAGCCATGGCTTCCATATTATCGCCATCCACGCCCATTTGGGTGGTTGGGGCAACTTGCCAGCTTGGCAGCAAGGCTTGTAAGCGTTCCATGAGTAAAGGATTTTGCGCACCGCCGCCACACACTAAAAGCTGTGGTTGTGGCCCTTCGGCGAATGGTGCGACTTGCTCAACAATGGTTTGCGCGGTGAATTCACACAAGGTGCGTTGCACATCGGTGGCATCAACCGAAAACGTGGCGAGCTGCGTTTCTAACCAAGGCAGATTAAACAGCTCGCGGCCTGTGCTTTTGGGAGCTGGCAGAGCAAAGTAATGGTCTTGTTTTAAATGGCTAAGTAATGCGGCATTCACGCTGCCTTGTTTGGCCCACAGGGCATCTTTATCGTAAGGCTGGTTACGTTCCTTTTGGCACCAGCTATCCATCAGCATATTGCCGGGGCCGGTGTCATAGCCCACCACTTCACCATTGGGCTTGAGCACCGAAATATTGGCAATCCCCCCTATATTGAGCACGACTACGGTCGATTGCTCAGCATGAAAAATCGTGCGATGAAACGCGGGAACTAACGGTGCGCCTTGCCCACCGAGCGCAACATCTTTGCGCCGAAAATCGGCGACAGTCGTAATGCCTGTGCGCGCCGCGATAATGTTGGCATCGCCAATTTGCATGGTAAAAGGTTTGGTGCCGGTAGGCTGATGGAACACGGTTTGTCCATGACAGCCGATCGCACGGATGTGCTCGGCGCGATAACTGCTGTGCTGCAAAAGTGCCAGCACAGCATCACTAAACAGATGGCCAAGATCGTGCTCTAATTCACCCATCGCAATCAAGGTGGTTGGTTGGCCGATGCAGACATTGAGCAGCCGCTGCTTGAGGTCGGCAGGCATTGGGTAGTCGTGGTGAGCCAGCAGTTCGATGTTATCGTCTTGCAGCGCCACTAAAGCGGTATCCACACCATCCAAACTGGTTCCCGACATCACACCGATATAGAGTTCGCGTTCTGCCATTTGGTTATCCCTCTGTCATATTCAAACAAAGGCATTGTAATTGAAAAATAAACTGAATAACCTCGTGGCTTGTGACAATTTTGCCAATTTTTTCAAGGAGCAAGCATGGGACCGCTTTGGTTGGATGTGGCCGGTTACGAACTGAGTGCCGAAGATCGCGAAATTCTGCAGCACCCTACAGTGGGTGGTGTGATTCTGTTTGGTCGCAACTATCACGATAACCAGCAATTGCTGGCACTCAATAAAGCGATCCGTCAAGCGGCGAAAAGACCGATTTTGATTGGTGTCGATCAAGAAGGTGGCCGCGTGCAGCGTTTCCGTGAAGGCTTTTCCCGCATTCCCCCTGCGCAGTATTACGCTCGTGCTGAGAATGGCGTTGATCTCGCTGAACAAGGTGGTTGGTTGATGGCGGCAGAGCTGATTGCACACGATGTCGATTTGAGTTTTGCGCCCGTGCTTGATATGGGCTTTGCGTGTAAAGCGATTGGCAACCGCGCTTTTGGTGAAGATGTTCAAACTGTACTCAATCACAGCAGTGCTTTTCTGCGCGGCATGAAAGCCGTCGGCATGGCGACCACTGGCAAACACTTCCCCGGCCATGGTGCTGTGATTGCCGATTCCCATTTAGAAACCCCTTACGATGAGCGAGAGACGATTGCGCAAGACATGACGATTTTCCGTTCGCAAATTGAGGCTGGAGTGCTGGATGCTATGATGCCAGCGCATGTGGTGTATCCGCATTACGATGCTCAACCTGCGAGTGGTTCGAGCTACTGGTTAAAACAAGTGTTACGTGAAGAACTCGGCTTTAAAGGCATCGTGTTCTCTGATGATTTGAGCATGGAAGGCGCAGCCGTGATGGGGGGGCCAGTTGAGCGCTCCCATCAAGCTTTGGTCGCGGGTTGTGACATGATTTTGATGTGTAACAAGCGTGAGGCGGCGGTCGAAGTGCTGGATAACCTTCCGATCATGGAAGTACCACAAGCTGAAGCACTGCTGAAAAAGCAGCAATTTAGCTACAGTGAGCTGAAGCGTTTAGAGCGTTGGCAGCAAGCGTCAGCCAATATGCAGCGCTTAATCGAGCAGTTCTCCGAATAGTTTTCCTCATAGAAGTAGAGCTTGGATCAGTAAAATCCCAGCATCTCTTTCAGCTCTTTAAGATAACGGCGGCTGACCGGAACCTTATGGCCTGCATGAGTGATCATCTCCGCCAGCCCGTTTTCTAACAGTTTTATTTCGCGAATCGCTTTCAAATTCACCAAGTACTGGCGATGGCAGCGCACTAACGCGGTTTTCTCTTCCAACACCTTCAAGGTCAATTGACTGGTCGCTTTTTGCTGCGCAGTCTGCACATTGACGCCACTGATGTCACTGTAGGCAAATTCCACTTCATTAATCGGCAGTAGCACAATTCGGTTTAAACCCGTGCAAGGGATCTGATCTAAGCTCGGTTGCGTCAGTGGTGAGTAGTCACTTTTCTTATGTTGGCGCAGCAAACGCTGCACGGTTTTGGCTAAACGTTCGGTGTCGACCGGCTTGAGCAGATAGTCAAACGCGTTATCTTCAAACGCTTGCAGCGCATATTGATCGTAGGCGGTAACAAACACCACCTCAGGCATGGTCTCTGGGTCAAGCATACTTAGCAGCTCAATGCCCGAAATTTGCGGCATCTGAATATCCAAAAACACCACATCTGGCTTGAGCTGATTGATTTTTTTCAACCCTTCAATTGCATTGCTGGCTTGGCCGATGACCTCAATCTGACCGCTTTCGGTTAATAGCTCCGCGAGCTCTTCACGGGCAAAGCGTTCATCGTCAATGAGTAGTGCAGATAACATGTTAATCCCTTAGTAGGTTCCTTGTTCGGGAATGATAAAGCTCATTCGCGTGTACTCTTGTGGCGCGACCTCAATCTGTAGCCCTGATTTTGTACCAAATTTGTTGGTGAGGCGTTTTTCAACAATTTGCATCCCTAAACCATCATAATCTTCACTCGGAGGCTGATAGAGCCCGGCGTTGTCTTCCACCACGACGCGCATTCCCCCTTCAACCATTTCACTGTAAATGCGCACTTTGCCAGCTTCGAGTAGGTTAGAGGTGCCGTGTTTGATGGCATTTTCCACCAAAGGCTGCAAAGTGAAGCTGGGGACATTACGTTCTAGCAGGGCATCATCAATCGCAATTTCCACATCGAGCCTGTCACTAAAGCGCGCTTTTTCAATAGTGAGGTAAGCGTTCACGTGGGCAAGCTCTTCACGCAAAGTGACGGTTTCGACGTTCTGTTTGAGGTTGCTGCGGAAAAATTGCGACAGATGCAAAATCAGCTCGCGAGCTTTATCTGGCTCGCGGCGGATCACCGCACTGATGGTGTTGAGTGCGTTAAACAGAAAATGCGGATTAACCTGCGCTTGCAGCAGTTTGATTTCCGCCCGCGAGAGCAGGATTTGTTTTTGCTGATATTCGCCATACAGAATTTGACTGGATAGCAGTTGGGCGATGCCCTGTGCCATTGACATATTGATGGTGGAAAACAGCTTACGTTTTGGTTCGTAGAGTTTGATGGTGCCGATCACCCGATCGCCTGCTCGCAACGGAATGATTAACGCAGACCCCAGTTTGCAGGTCGGAGACAAAGAACATTGATAAGGATGCTCTTTGCCATCGAGATAGATGATGGCGTTGCGATTAATCGCATCGAGCGTGCTCTGCGAGCTGATCGGTGTATTCGGTTTATGGTGATCATCGCCAATCCCGACAAAGGCGAGGATTTTTTCGCGATCGGTGATCGAGACCGCGCCGACATTGGTCTGTTCATACACGATTCGGGCAATTTTGTTGGCATTTTCTGGGTTAAAACCGGCAGCAAGGATACCAACAGAACGCTCGGCAATATTCAGAGCGCGGCGAGAAAACGTCGCGGAATACTCTTCAAAAATGGTTTTGCGATCGAGCAGGATGCTCATAAACAGTGCGGCACCGACTGAGTTAGCAATGATCATCGGCGCGGCGATGGTGGAAACCAGCGCATAAGACTGTTCAAACGGTTTCGCCACGACCAAGATGATCAGCATCTGCACAATTTCGGCAAATAAGGTCACCGCAAAGACAATACTTGGGCTAAATAGTAATTTCCCTTTGCCTTTGCGCAGCAAATAGGTGTGTAGCAAGCCGCCAATTAAACCTTCAGCGGTGGTGGAAATCGCGCAGGCGAGATCGGTAAATCCCCCTAAGGTATAGCGGTGTAAGCCTCCGGTGAGGCCAACCGCAAAACCAATCACAGGTCCACCAAACAGCCCCCCCATTACAGCGCCGATGGCACGCGTATTGGCAATCGCATCATTGATCTGCAGGCCAAAGTAGGTGCCCATAATGCAAAACAGCGAAAACAGAACATAAACACTGATTTTGTGGTCAAACCGACCAGAAATGTTCAGTAAAGGAATGAAGATCGGCGTTTTACTCAACATATAGGCGAGAACAAGGTAAACACACATCTGTTGCAGTAATGAGAGGATGAGATCCATAACCTGTCCATCGTCTGAGCGGAAAAACGGCTTATTTTAAGATACTCAAAGCGAACAAAACACGCTTTATTCCCCAGTTTGTGTGCCAAGTGTCATTAAATGAGAGGTGTAATTTTTAATTTACATTAAATGTTGGTTTAAATTTACACTTGCATTGTTTTTAAAGCCTGTTAACGTGTTTTCTGTTTAAGTTTGCAGCTAACCTTGTTAGGTGTGTAAATAATAAATTACAGGTGATGAGATGAAAAAAAGTGAATTGAGTGATGTGAATATCAGTGATGAACAGATATTGATCACCCCAGATGCCTTAAAAGCCAAGATTCCACTCAGTGACAAGGCGCGTAAGTTTATTCGTGAGTCACGTCAGACGGTGGCGGACATTATCCACAAACGCGATCCTCGCTTGCTGATCGTCTGTGGTCCTTGCTCAATTCATGATGTGGATGCGGCGAAAGAGTACGCCAAAAAACTCAAAGCACTCTCGGCGCAGCTGAGCGACCAGCTCTACATAGTGATGCGCGTGTATTTTGAAAAACCGCGTACTACGGTCGGTTGGAAAGGGCTGATTAACGATCCGCATCTTGATGGCAGTTTTGATATCGAACACGGTCTGCATGTTGGGCGTCAACTCTTGGTCGATTTGGCCGAAATGGAAATTCCACTGGCAACCGAAGCGTTGGACCCGATTAGCCCACAATACTTGGCGGATACTTTTAGTTGGGCAGCGATTGGTGCGCGCACCACGGAATCACAAACTCACCGAGAGATGGCAAGTGGCCTTTCTATGCCGATTGGCTTTAAAAATGGTACGGATGGTAACTTGGCAACGGCGATTAATGCCATGCAGGCCGCTTCATCCAGTCACCGCTTTATGGGAATTAACCGCGAAGGACAAGTGGCACTGCTCACTACACAAGGCAACCCGAATGGGCATGTGATTTTGCGTGGTGGCAAACAGACCAACTACGATTCGGTTTCTGTCGCGGAATGTGAAGAAGAGATGCAAAAAGCGCGTTTGGAACCCTCTTTGATGGTGGATTGCAGCCATGCGAACTCACGTAAAGATTACCGCCGTCAGCCGTTGGTGGCAGAAGATGTGATTCATCAAATCCGTGAAGGCAATCGCTCGATCATTGGCCTAATGATTGAAAGCCATCTCAATGAAGGAAATCAGTCTTCGGATCTGCCTCGTGAAAAGATGCAATATGGAGTTTCGATCACTGACGGCTGTATAAATTGGTCAACGACTGAGGCATTATTACGTCGTGTGCATCAGGAACTTATTCCCTTTTTGCACAATCGTTTGCAAGGATAACAAGGATAGAACATGGCCGTAGAGTTGAATCAGTTACGCGACCAAATCGATGAAGTCGATAAGCAGATGGTGGAGTTATTGGCTCGCCGTCTGGCATTGGTGGAGCAAGTCGGGCAAGTGAAAAGCCGTTATGGCTTGCCAATTTATGCCCCCGATCGTGAAGCGGCAATGCTCGCTTCACGTCGAGCGGAAGCGGAAAGCAAAGGTGTTCCGCCACAACTGATTGAAGATATTTTGCGCCGAACCATGCGTGAATCCTACGCCAGTGAAAAGGACTCCGGCTTTAAATGCCTCAATCCTGAGTTACGTTCCGTGGTGATCATCGGTGGTAACGGTCAGCTTGGGCGACTATTTGGCCGTATGTTTAAACTCTCTGGCTATCAAGTCAAAGTGCTGGGTAGCCAAGATTGGGACAAAGCGGATGAACTGCTCAGTGATGCAGGCTTAGTGGTAGTCACGGTACCTATCCATTTGACGCTCGGTGTTATCGAAAAGCTGCGCCAGTTACCGGACGATTGCATTTTGTGCGATCTCACCTCAATCAAAGCCAAGCCGCTTGCCGCCATGCTACAAGTGCACAAAGGTCCAGTGGTTGGGCTGCACCCTATGTTTGGCCCAGACGTTCCAAGCTTGGCGAAGCAGGTGATTGTTTACTGTGATGGTCGAGGCAATGAACACTACCAATGGCTCTTGCAACAGTTTGCTATTTGGGGTGCAAGCTTGTGTCAGATTGATGCGGCTGAACATGATCGTGGTATGACACTTATTCAAGCACTGCGCCACTTCACTTCCTTTGCTTATGGCTTGCATCTGACCAAAGAGAACCCGAACTTGGCACAACTGCTGAAACTCAGTTCACCGATTTACCGTTTAGAGCTTGCCATGGTCGGACGTCTATTTGGGCAAGATCCCCATCTGTACGGCGATATTATTCTCTCATCACCAGAAAATATTGAGATGATCCAGCGTTTTCATCGCTGCTTAAGCGATGCGGTTGAGTTGGTGAGCGCGGGCGATAAGGCGAGTTTTGTGGCTCAATTTGAACGAGTTAGCCAGTGGTTTGGTGATTATTCACAGCAGTTTATGCATGAGAGCCAAAACTTGCTCAAACAAGCGAATGATGCGATCCACAGAGGTTAATGCACCGTCACTCTCACTGTCAATAACATCCCAAGTCCATTTGGGCTTGGGATTACTCATGCAGTCCTAAATCGGAAAGATGTTCTAAGTCTCGATGCAGTAAGCTGTCATCGCCCACATTCAACTCTACTAAGCGGCGTAAGTGCGCAATGCTTTCAATATCAATATGGCTGATCGCCATTCGAATGATCCGCTCTTGGATGCTGATGACTTTTGCGCTGAGGGATATGGTTACATCGCTTTCTGGTAGGCTAAAAACCACATCCACTAAGGCGTGAGTATCTAAATCCGGCTCATCTTCTGACCAGAGCAGCAAACCGTGCAGCGATAGATCCTGAATGCAAGTCGACAGCTGTTTATCGCCTTGGCTTAGGGTGGCTGGCGCTTGATACAGGATGCGTGAAAAGCGACGTTTTTCGATCATGGCGTTCTCTCTGACAAAGACGACGTATAGATAGGACAAGCATAGCAAAGGGTACATCAAATCACCGGATGTATGCTGAAATAAGCTTACTCAATCACAAACTCGGTTTCTGTGGAGCAAAAGAAAAGGCCGCATGGCGACCTTTTCTGAGTGTGATACCCGACGGTATTTTACTTGGTAATGCGCTTGTACTTAATACGGTGAGGCTCTGCTGCTTGCGCGCCCAGAGTCTGCTTCAGCCACTCCATGTACTCGGTGTAGTTACCTTCGTAGAAGTTCACTTTACCTTCATCACGGTAATCTAGGATGTGGGTGGCAATACGGTCTAGGAACCAACGGTCATGCGAGATCACCATAGCACAGCCCGGGAATTCTAGTAGCGCTTCTTCCAGAGCACGCAGGGTTTCGACGTCAAGATCGTTGGTAGGTTCGTCGAGTAACAGCACGTTGCCGCCCGCTTTAAGCAGTTTGGCCAAGTGGACACGGTTACGCTCACCACCAGACAGCTCGCCAATCACTTTTTGCTGATCAACGCCTTTGAAGTTAAAGCGTGAACAGTAAGCACGAGCAGGGATTTCGAAGTTGTTGATGCGAATGATATCCGCACCTTCAGAAATCTCTTGGAATACGGTGTGCTTGTCGTTCATGCTGTCACGGAACTGATCCACCGAGGCCAGTTTCACGGTATCACCCAGCTCGATGGTGCCTGAATCCGGCTTTTCTACACCGCTCAGCATTTTGAATAGGGTTGATTTACCCGCACCATTCGGGCCGATGATGCCGACAATCGCGCCTTTTGGCATGCTGAAAGAAAGATCATCAATCAGAACACGACCATCGAATGATTTGGTGAGGTTTTTCACTTCAATCACTTTGTCACCTAGGCGCTCACCAGGCGGGATGAACAGCTCGTTGGTTTCGTTACGTTTTTGGTGCTCAGTATTTTGCAGCTCTTCAAAACGTGCCATACGCGCTTTCGATTTAGCCTGACGACCTTTTGGATTCTGACGAACCCATTCCAGCTCTTTCTCAATGGTTTTTTGGCGCGCTTTCTCTTGAGACGCTTCTTGTTTCAGACGAGCATCTTTTTGCTCTAGCCATGAAGTATAGTTACCTTGCCATGGAATACCTTCACCACGGTCAAGTTCCAGAATCCAGCCTGCCGCGTTATCGAGGAAGTAACGGTCGTGGGTAATCGCGACCACAGTCCCTGCGTAATCGACCAAGAAACGCTCCAGCCAAGCTACCGATTCGGCATCCAAGTGGTTGGTGGGTTCGTCGAGCAGCAGCATGTCTGGATTTTCCAGCAGTAGACGACAGATCGCCACACGACGACGCTCACCACCAGAGAGGAATTTCACTTGCGCATCCCATTCCGGCAGACGCAGTGCATCGGCGGCACGCTCTAGAGCGTTATCTAGGTTGTGGCCATTTTTCGCTTGGATCAGCGCTTCCAGTTCACCCTGTTCTTTAGCCAGAGCATCAAAATCTGCATCAGGCTCAGCGTACGCGGCATAAACTTCATCAAGACGCTTAAGCGCGTAAGCCACATCCGCAACGGCTTCTTCGACAACTTCACGTACGGTTTTACTCTCATCCAACTTAGGCTCTTGGGGCAGATAACCCACTTTCAAACCGGGTTGTGGACGAGCTTCACCGTCGATGTCTTTGTCAATGCCTGCCATGATACGCAGCAGGGTCGATTTACCCGCACCGTTAAGGCCCAGAACACCAATTTTGGCACCCGGGAAGAAACTCAAGGAGATATCTTTCAGAATTTGACGCTTGGGTGGCACAATCTTGCTCACCCGAGACATGGTATATACGTATTCAGCCATTGCCGATCGTTCCTAATCTTTCAAACGGAATAAAGTCGCCATTCTATACCAAAGCAAGACTTTTTGTTACTAGAGCACCCGCATTTCAGCCTGTGTAAAAAATTCTTAATCGCTTTCTTATCTAATGAGAGTGGAGCGCGAACTCTTTGCACTCAGCCAATACAATTACCCTTGATTCACCAAGGTGTTAATGATGAATAAGTCGATTAATATGCAAAGATTTTATTTCATCGTTCGCGATAGTGGGAAATTCAATAAAATGTTGCATTATTTGCGTTAAGTTTACTTCACTTGCCTTTACATTTATGGCGAGATTACGCGTAATAATTTGTTATCACACTGATTTTAAGGATGAGATCTCATGACGCGCCTGACGGTATTTAAGCCGCGTAGCCTTGTTTCGATCTTGATGTTCACCACGGTATGGGCAGTGGGCTCAGCGAGCGCCAGTACTTTGGATTTGGAAGCGCAGAGAGCTCAATATGATAAAGCGCAGCGTTGGTTGGACGAAAAGAATGTCGCTCAATACCAACGTATTCGTAAGCAGATCGATAGCTATCCCTTAACCCCTTATCTCGATTATCGCGCTTTTCTTATCGATCTCGGCAGTAAGCCGCCGATCGCAGTACGCAATTTTATCGATAGTCATAAAGAGTACCCTTTTTCAGCTCGGATCGCTGCGCCCTATTTAGACGCTTTAGCGCGCAGCAAAAAATGGTCGGCATTGCTGCAATTTCAAACTCAACTGCCCAATGGCGAAACTTACCAATGCCATTACTACAACGCCAAACTGCAAACCGGAAAGCGTAATGAGGCGTTTGAAGGTGCGAAAAAGCTGTGGCTTAACGGTGCCAGTATCGCCGATGCGTGTGATCCGTTATTTGCCGAGTGGGATCGCGTTGGGGGCTTGAGTGACGATTGGGTTTTAAAACGGGCTTTACTCGCTTTTGAAGGCCGTAACCGTAACCTCATCGTCTATCTACAGAAGAAGCTGGATGGCAAAAAATCACAAGCGAAAGCGCAAGGCATGCTTGAGCTATTTGATAAACCTGAGCGAGTGTTAGCTTACAGCCGTAAAGCATCGCAAGATCCGATTAATCAAAAGTTAGCAGAGTTGGCGTTACAAAAGTGGGCAAGATCAGAGCCTCAAGAAGCACAAGCTGTCTTCAATGATGTCGCGAAAGCCCAAGGCTGGAATCAAGAGCAGAAAGGGCGAGTAGCTCGTTTTATTGCAATCCGTTTGATGGATACTGAAGAGGCTGCGATTGCTAAATGGCGTGATGAGGTGACTCGCACTAGCCAAGATGTGCGTTTGATTGAAGCGCGTATTCGACTAGCACTGCGTGAGAATGATTGGCGTGGTTTGAGTCAATGGATTGCGGTGTTACCAGAGCAAGAGCGTAAAACTCTGCGTTGGCAATATTGGCAAGGTCGCAGTGAAATCGCGCTGGGTAAGAAAAAAGAAGGTACCGAGCGCTTAAAAGCTTTGCTTGGACAACGCAGTTTTTACAGCGTAGCGGCAGCCAAAATTTTGCAGCAGTCGGTCAATTATCCGACCAGTACAGTAACGCTGGATATGAAGCAGATTAAAGCTCATAAAAAAGCGCTGGCCAGAATTGATGAACTGATTGCCTTGGATAAAGTGCCGGCGGCAAAAAGTGAATGGCGTTGGTTGCTTGATCGAGTTTCTCAGAAAGAAAAAGAGATGTTGGCAGCGTATGCCGCAGATTCAGGTTGGTATCAGATGACCATTGCGGCGACCATTTCCGCCAGCCTCTGGGATAACAATCAACTGCGTTTTCCTGTCGTACATCAGAACTTGTTTACCTTGCATGGTCGAAAAAATGGTGTAGATCCGATCACATTAATGTCTTTAGCCAGACAAGAAAGTGCGCTTAACCCAGATGCGCAATCACCTGTTGGCGCACGGGGCTTAATGCAGATTATGCCGGATACTGCGCGCTACACGGCAAGGAAATACCAATTGAGCTACTCCAATCCTGACGAACTCTATCAAGTGGGTAAGAATATTGAGATCGGTAGCCGTTATCTCAGCAGTTTGCTTGAGCGTTATGACCAGAACCGAATCTTGGCTTTTGCTGCCTACAATGCAGGACCAAGTCGGGTCGATAGTTGGTTGAAACGTAGCCAAGGTAAGCTGGATGCGTATGGCTTTATTGAAGCAATCCCCTTTGCTGAAACCCGCGGTTATGTGCAGAACATTTTGATGTTTGAAACCTACTATCGGGATTTGATGGGCGTGCAAGGCCGCTTCTTGAATGAGCATGAGTTAAATACAAAGTATTGATTCCTCAACTTGCTGCACTACAATAAGCCGGTGTATCACTTAACGAGTACAACTATGGTACAGCAACCTTCTTTTAGTGAGTGGCAGCAAGTGTTGGATCTGGTTAAGCAAGCCGTGCAGCAAGAGCAGCACGAAATGCTACTGACCATGTTGATGACGCCGGATGAGCGTGAAGCATTAGTGGCTCGAGTGAATATTGTGAATGAGCTGCTGCGAGGCGATCTCTCTCAGCGCCAAATAAGCCAAATGCTTGGGGTTGGGATTGCAACCATCACGCGTGGTTCGAATGAGCTCAAGTCACGGAGTGAAGATGAGAAAGCGGCATTAGCTCAACTGCTTATGCCGCCCTCATCCTCAGAAGCCTAATGACATCACTGGCTAAGCCGAGTGTTTTTTGAGGAACTCGATGAGTTGAAGTGAATGAGAGCTTCAACTCATACTCACTAAGCTGACGGATAATGTTCTGGATTAATAAAGGGGATCAGAGCGAGAATTAAGGCCTGATGATAAACCGTGCTGCGGGTGAGATGGTGGCGGGTTAAAAGGCCAATGGCTCCGCCTTTTTGTTTAATATTCTCAGTTCCAAATACTTCATCCATCACATCGCCGAGCTCTTTAGCTTGGCGTAAACGCTCTAATACCAGCGGTGGCAACATCAAACAGGCACTGCGTGATTCTCCGCGTTGCTGGTCTGATTCCACAATCATCCACGCAAAGGTTTTGTTCTCTTCGATGCCCGCTTCCAATCCGACATAATACTCTGCACCAGGGTGGCGATGTTTGGCATTTCGGACTCGGTTGAGGGCTCCTTGCTTGGTTTCCTCGTCACTCATGGGCTGATCGGCTACTTCGCTCGGTACTGATACGCCAATAAATTCCCATTCTTGATCTGGAAATACGGTGCTAAAGGCACTTCTAACGGCATTCACTTTGGCTGGGTTCTGTGAAGCAATAATGATCTTGCGCATAACTCTTCTTTTTATGATTGGAGGCATGAAGCCATGGGGAGATCTCGCTTAGGCTCATTGGATAACCAAAGTAGAAGCCTTGCATGTAATCGCACTCATAATCGGCCAACCATTGATGCATAGTTTCACTCTCAATGCCTTCAGCGGTCACTTTCATGGATTGAGAGTGGCAGAGATCAATCAGTGGACGAATAACATTTTGTTTGTTGGTGGCGATGAGTGTATCCAAAAAATGGCGATCAAACTTAATCTTTTGTACTGGATACTGCACCAACTGAGTAATAGAGGTATAGCCTGAGCCAAAATCATCAATCGTTAACCCATAGCCAAGACGCGAGAGTTCGTGCAGCAATGGGAAGCTTTGCGAATCTGCGGCAAACGTTTCTGTGATTTCAAAATCGATCCATGCGGGAGAAACGCCAAACTGCTCAGCCTGTCGATGGATAAATTGAGCCAATTTCAGCGAATTGAGTTCTGCCGAAGAGAGGTTGATCGACACCTGGATCGGCTCTTTCACTATGGCTTGTAGAGTTGATATCTCTTGAAAAGCTTTTGAAATGACCCAGCGGTCGATCGTGCCAAACAATCCAGTTTGCTCTGCAATTGGAATGAACTCTTCTGGCGACACTTCACCGAGCAATTCAGATTGCCAGCGCAGCAATACTTCGAAGCCCACTAAGCGTTTCCCTGAGCAAGTAAAGTAAGGTTGATAAGCCAAATTGAACTCTTGATCAAATAACCCTAAGCGCAGTGCTCGTTCAATATTATTGCGCCGCTGTACTATTTGATCTAGCGCCTGCGAATAGTAAGCGACTTGGTTTTTGCCCGCATTTTTCGCTTGATACATGGCGGTATCGGCATTGAGCAGCAATTTCTCAATGTGTTCGCCATCTTTAGGGAAGGTCGCAATACCAATGCTGGCAGTAATGGGAAAATGGCTAAGTGGTGAGTTGTCTTTATTTTGGATCGGTGCCAACAAGCGTTGAGCAAAGATCTTCGCACAATCATTAAACCGTTTGGGGGAGACGAGCAAAATAGCAAACTCATCACCAGATAAACGGGCCGCAATACTGTAGGTGTTATGGCTGGCCTCAAAATTTTTACATAACTGGCGAACGTGGGTCGCGAAGCTGACCAGTAGGGAATCACCGATTTGGTGACCATACTTATCATTAACGTACTTGAAGTTATCTAAGTCGATATACATGACCCAGATATGCTGAGTATCGTAACAACGTGATAGCAGCAGATCGGCTTGAACTTGAAATTGATAGCGGTTAGCCAGCTTGGTGAGGTGATCGTTTTCCGCAAGTGCTTTCGTGCGTTGATAGGTTGAATGAAGTTCGCTGTACATGGCGTAAAAACGCGAGGAAAGCCGCCCAATTTCATCGTCAGTATTGAGTTTTTCAATGTTCTTACGTTGGTTGTTTTCCACCTCTTCAAGCTGTTTATCCAAATGCAGGATCGGATTGATCACATGGCGATAGAGAAGGAGCAGTAGCATGAGTACCGTCACCAGTGCCGAAACGCCAAAAGAGAGTAAAAGTTCGCGCTGAATGGAGTGAAGCTGGGCGTTAATCAGTTTCGGTGCAGGGTCGAGTATGGCGTAAAAGCCAGGTTGTAATTCAACCGATTGCAATAAGCCCGTGCGGTAACTTGGAGGTGAGTGCGTAAAAAATATCGGGCTCTGGTTATCAAATTCAATTTTTTTGCGCAGTTGGCTGAACTGCTCAAGCACCACATACACCACCACAAAAAACACGTCTTGGCGGTTATAACTGAGCGGCGTTGAGAGTGTCTGAGTATCCAGCATATCGTAGCGAACCAAAATATCTTCACCCGCTGAGTTGACAGTGTAGCTGATATCAGAGTTTTTGTGTGTGGATGCAAAACGCTGTTTGATGTATGTCATCACCTTAGGGTCAAGCTCGGCAAAAGGATCGGAGCTATTTTCCGCATAATAAAGCAGCTCTTCATGGCCATTGAGGATCGATAACGACACGAGCTGTTTTTCATTTGGCTGCAAAATTTGCAGGGTTTCACGTAAGTTATCCACCAGTTCTAGTTCGCGGTAAGGATTTTTTTCTAAAGAGAAGTAGTGGCGGATGATGTCACTTTTGGCCAGCGTGAAGGCATAACTGCTGACGAGCGACTGAGCTTGTCGATAGTGGCTGGCTAACTTTTCAATATTCAACTGCAGGTAACTGTCGGTTCTTTTTAGCAGCGCATTTTTCTGACTGGTATAAATGATGTAGCTTGATGCGGCTGCACTGAGCAGGATCACCGGTGCAATCAGTAACAGAATTCTATGGTTTAGCTTCATATTGGTAAGTCACACTGCTGATGATTTTGGCACGCAGACTGAGGTTTTTCGCCGAGAGTTCGCTGTCGATTATCCCTTCCGCCAATCGCTGCTCTGGGAGATAAATCGAGAGATCTTCTCGGTGCTCTACAGGGAGCAAAGCGCGTGCTTTGTAGTTTGGGCTTGCAGCTCGAATATATTCGGCATTGATTGCGGCAATGTCAGGTTTCATCAAGAAATCCAAAAAAGCTTTGGCCTGCACTGTGTTGGGAGAAACGCTATTTACGGCCATACAATCAACCCACAAATAAGGGCGGCCTTCAGGAACGCTAAAGTCCCAGTCTTGAGTATTGAAGAAGCGGTTCAGTGAATAGTGATCGCCACTGTAAGAGACCGCCATATGTAGATTGTCGGTTTGAGGGTGGCTGCGTACATAGCTCAATACATACTCATAGGTCAGGATATGGGGATTGGCGGCGTCTAAAAGACGATACGCTTGTCTTAGTGTGTCGATAGAATCGGTAATGGGAGAGGCGTTGAGCATGTACAGTGCAGGCAGTAGTGTTTCGACACTGTCTTTAAGCATACCCACTCGTCCACGATGCGCGGGAGCGATATCGACGACCTCACTCCACTGCGTTGGAGGTTTATCAAACAAGCTTTTGCGATAGGCAATGCCGACTGAGCCCCAGAAATAAGGTACCGCATGGGTGCCACAAGCTTGTAGCCACATAGGGTCATTATTCGCACGATTGGGAAGGGCGGTCAGATCTTCAAAAACATTTTGCCTTGAGAAAATGAACGCGGAGACGTTATCCAACACCATGATGTCAAAGGGCAGTTGTACGCTTTTGAGCATTAATAAACTGCGTTCATCATCATTATCGAAATGGTAGAGATTAACGGAGACGCCGGTTTTTTTATGCCATGCCTCAACTACGCTTGGTGCAATCGTATCTTCCCAAAGGTAGATATTCAGTTCCAAAGCGCTGGCTTGATAACAGACAGTATTCAATACCATCAGCGACAGAAAGCGTTTGATCATTTGTGAATACGATACCCATTCGTTACAAAAATTGGTCACGATCCGACAAATAACCTAATAGCGTAAAAGCCAATATTTTGGCTACGCTGACAGCCTGGATCACCTAACTCTATGTATAATTTGGTCGCATTATAATCAGAGCGGGTGAAGCTGTCAGCTTAAAAGGTTCAATTTATTGACGCTAAATGAATTTCACCTGAGTGGGTTTGACGTTTTCACTAGGGTAGCAGCCGAGCACTTTGAGGTGTCGAGTCAGTTGAGTGAGTTCTACTAACGCTTGCTGCATCTCATCGGAGTCAATGTGCGCTTCTAAATCTACGTAGAACATTTCTTCCCACGGATTACCCATAATCGGACGCGATTCCAGCTTAGTCATATTAATGCCGTAACGTTGCAGCACGAGTAAGGTTGAAACCAGCGAGCCCGCCTCTTGTGAAGTTGACATAATCAAGGTGGTTTTGGCTGGAATTTGTGGTGAAACGTCGACGGGTTTACGAGCTACCACGATAAAGCGAGTGTGGTTTTCGGTTTGGTTGGCAATATTACCTTGAATCGGTTGCAGTCCGTACAGTTTTCCGCTGGCTGAGTTGCCAATCGCTGCTACATCCGCACGATTGAGCTCTTGCACTTTTTTCATTGCATCTGCAGTACTGGCACAACTTTCTAACTTGACTCCTTTTAAGCGGCTAAGAAATTCGCTGCACTGCTGGTGAGGTTGTGGATGGGAATAGAGGACTTTCAGTTCCTCCAAACGAATCTC
This sequence comes from Vibrio cholerae, assembly GCF_008369605.1. Classification (NCBI taxonomy): domain Bacteria; kingdom Pseudomonadati; phylum Pseudomonadota; class Gammaproteobacteria; order Vibrionales; family Vibrionaceae; genus Vibrio; species Vibrio cholerae. The sequence goes on along the minus strand of NZ_CP043554.1, from coordinate 2,231,795 downwards.
TTGCGTGGCCACTAAGCAATGCTCTATTGGCTGCGTTAACTCACCCACTATGTATAGTGTGGTGTGCTGCAGCAAATCGTAAACTTCGTTGATGGAGCCTGAGCTGGTGTTTTCAATCGGTAGCACACCATAATCCGCGTGGCCGGATTCCACGGTTCTTGCCACCTCTTTAAAATGGTCGCAGTTGAGCTCAATCAGCTCTGTATTTTTGCGGCTGAAATACTCGCGAGTCGCCAGATGTGAATAAGAGCCTTTAGCGCCTAAAAAGGCGACTCTAGCCAATGGTTTACGACTTTGTGGATTCGCAAGGTTTTGCAGATAGGATTGCTGAAGCAAAACCGAATCTTCAATGATGGTGTGGAAAATTTTGGTGATGTATTGAGGATCGAGCTGATATTTCTCTTTGCCAGCATTGATGAGTTTTACCAGTAGCTGCTGTTCACGAGCCGGATCACGTACAGGTTTCGCGGTTTCGACTTTGCTTTTGGCGACCTCAATACTCATTTTGCGTCGTTCTGACAGCAGGTTTAGCAGTTGATCGTCGAGTTCGTTTAGCCGTAAGCGAATATCGTCGAGTGAGTATTGTTTGTCTGTCATAAAGTTATCCTTATAAAAAAGCCCCCTTAAGAGGAGGCTTTCTGTTCGTTTTTGACTTGTCTTTGAACAACGAGCGAGCCTCCAAACATTATTGGAGAAAAAGAAGTCAAAAAAGTACAGGAAATGAGGTGTCATCAATGCATATTTATCCAAGTAAGTCACCACACAATAAGCAAGCCCCTAGAGAGCGTCAAGCAAAAAAATAGCGCCCTAAGGCGCTATCTCCCATCATTCTATTTATTCCACTTCTTCGCTCAGTTCCGTTTTATCCGCTCGGCGAGCTTCTGGTTTGTGGCGTAGTTTATTCAATTGTCGTTCGAGTTTTTGCTCTACCTCGTTAATGGCGGCATACAAATCTTCGTGAATCGCAGAAGCGACTAACTGACCGCGTGGAATGCTAACGACTGCTTCAAATTTTTTCTGTTTGTTGGGCTCTTCGCTGAAGCTGGCTTGGCAGCCAATAATGTCAACTTGCCATTTTTCTAATTTTTTGAGTTTACCCTCGATATGATTGCGGATTGCAGAGGTGACTTCGATGTTTTTACCAGTGATGTTGATTTTCATAATGCTTTTTCCTCTGTGTCATCCCTTATGGGTTGAGTTCAGATTAGCGTGCTATCGTGGAAATAATGTGATCTGTATCACTTTATATTGAGGGTTTTTCTTGATGTGAAATAAACGTGATCTATCGCAAAGCTTGTGCTGAAGAGGTAAAGAAAAAGCTTGTTATCTCTTATAAAACCGCTAGATTCAGGTAAGTAGAGACTAAAAATTTCCGATTTTTTAGCGCTTTATTTCGACCTAAAAAAGCTTAATGGATAAAAAGTCACCATGTTGCTTTTGTGATAAAAGTCACTTTGGTGATGGGGCGTCTAAGAGAAACATCGCTACGCCAAATCAATAACAAATCAAAACAAAAAGAGCCACAATTGCTGTGGCTCTTTTTGTTGGTGAGTTCTAGCGCCTTATAAAGGGTTAAGCTGCATTAACTGCTTAGTTCGCTCTATCGCGTCGGTTAAACCAAGCTGCTGATAAGCCTCGAGTTGGATTTCTAAGGATTTACGTGCCGCTTCGGTATCTGGATAGGTTTTTTGTAACTCTTGAGTGCGATTAATCGCTGCAATCCATGCTTCACGGCGCAGGTAGAAATCTGCGGTCGCTAAATCGTATTCCGCTAAACGGTTCTTGAGCGCAAACATTCGACGCTGCGCATCTTCTGCGTATGGGCTGTTTGGGTAACGCTGGAGCAGTTTCTTAAAATCCGCAAAGGCTGCTTTCACGGGTTCAGGATCGCGGTCACGGCGATCGATATTAAACAGGTCATGCATGAAGTTGCGATCTTGCGCCATGTGCGTCAAACCGCGCATGTAGAGTACCCAATCCATTTTTTCATGGGTTGGATTAAGGCGTGTAAAACGTTCGATGGTCGCGAGGCCAAGGGCCAGATCATCATTTTTGTAGTAGGCATAAATCAGATCGAGCTGTACTTGCTCTGAATAAGCACCAAATGGATAGCGTGAATCGAGCGCTTCGAGTTTTTCTATAGCGGTTAACCACGTTCCGCTTTGTAGAGCGGTTTGCGCTTCAGAGTACAGCTGTGATGGCGGTACATCTGGCACCACATCTGGGCTGCTAGAGCAACCAAATAACAGGGATAACGCGAGTAGGCCTGATAAAGTCTGGTATTTCATGTCAGGGTGGAGTTCCTTGCAAATCTTGCTTTTCAATAGGTGCGTAAACCGCGCGCAAATCGTTTCGTTACTTTCTTGGCAGTAACAGATACAATGTCGGCGTATTTTTCCATACTAGTGACTATTAGTCTCACGGTTTTTTAAAAAGTTCGATATGGCTCATCAGATTGAATTAACTCAAACAGTAAAAGATAGCCAGCTTGGTCAACGTCTTGATCAAGCTGTGGCTGAATTATTTACCGACTTTTCCCGCTCACGTTTAAAAGAGTGGTTGTTGGAAGGCAAGATTGCCGTGAATGGTGATGTCATCACCAAACCGCGTACCAAAGTGATGGGTGGCGAGGTGATTACCGTTCAGGCAGAACTGGAAGACGAACAGCGCTGGGAAGCGCAGGATTTGCCACTGAACATTGTGTATGAAGATGACGACATTATCGTTATTAACAAACCGCGTGACTTTGTGGTTCACCCCGGTGCCGGTCAGGCGGATAAAACCGTGCTTAACGCATTGCTGTTCCATTATCCGCCGATTGCTGAAGTGCCACGTGCAGGCATCGTCCATCGTCTCGATAAAGATACGACGGGTTTGATGGTGGTCGCGAAAACGGTTCCCGCGCAAACACGCTTGGTACGTGCACTACAAAAGCGCGACGTGACTCGTGAGTACGAAGCGATTGTGATTGGCACAATGACCGCGGGTGGCATGATTGATAAGCCGATTGGCCGTCACTCGACCAAACGTACTTTAATGTCGGTCTCCCCGATGGGCAAACATGCCGTGACCCATTACCGTGTGGCAGAGCATTTCCGTGAACATACGCGTTTGCGTCTACGTTTGGAAACGGGTCGTACCCACCAAATTCGTGTGCACATGGCTTATTTGCAACACCCACTCTTGGGTGATACGGCCTATGGTGGTCGTGCACGCATTCCGAAAGGTGCGACGGAAGAGCTGACGGAAATGATTCGTGACTTCGATCGTCAAGCACTGCACGCGGTGATGTTGAAATTTGAGCATCCGGTTACCGGTGAAGAGCTCGAATTCCATGCACCAGTGCCTGATGATATGGTTGAGATGACGCTTGCACTGCGTGAAGATGCGAAGCTAAACCGCACTGAAGAGTATTAATCATGATTCTCCCCAACTGGAATGCACCCAAACAAGTCAAAGCGTTTAGTTCGACTCGCCACGGTGGTTTTTCGCAAGGCGTTTATCAAGGGTTAAACCTTGGTATGCATGTTGGGGACGATCCTGTACTTGTACTGCGTAATCGGCAATCGTTGGTGGCAACGTCAGCGATGCCAAGTTCACCCATTTGGCTAAACCAGACCCATTCCACAGTGGTACTCGATGTTGATGCTCCGACTGAACAAGTGTTGGATGCCGATGGCCTTATCACTTCAACGCCGAATGTGGTGTGCTCGGCAATGACGGCGGATTGCCTGCCGGTATTAATGACCAATCGTACTGGTACCCAAGTCGCGGCTGTACATGCCGGTTGGCGTGGTTTGGTCAATGGCATTGTTGAACACACAGCGGCAAGAATGTCTGGCGATGTCATGGTGTGGCTTGGCCCTGCGATTGGCGCGCAGGCGTTTGAAGTGGGGGAAGATGTTTTCGCCGCTTTTGTTGCTCACCATCCTCAAGCCGAATACGCTTTCACTCCTCGTGCACAACAAGGGAAATGGCTGGCGGATATGAGCCAATTAGTCAAACTGCGTTTGCAAGAACTTGGGATTGAACAAGTCTTTGATAGTGGCTTGTGCACTTATCAGGATGCTGAGCGTTTTTATTCCTACCGCCGCGATGGAGTAACAGGGCGCCAAGCCGCTTTTATTTGGCTTGAAGAGTAAGCCTTCATCCATACCCATATCAAACAACAAGAAAGTTTCCTCAACTTCCCTTGAAAATCTGGTTCGTGATAACCATCTTTCCTAACGTATTCAATTTATCTCAGATGAGGTTAGGAAGGTTGGTATGCGTCTTGACAGATTTACGAGCAAATTTCAGATCGCGATTTCCGATGCCCAGTCATTAGCGCTCGGCCGTGATCATCAATATATCGAACCTGTGCACCTGATGGTGGCTCTGCTGGATCAAAACGGCAGCCCGATCCGCCCATTACTCACCATGCTTAATGTGGATGTGATGCAACTGCGCTCCAAACTTGGCGAAATGCTCGATCGTTTACCCAAAGTCAGTGGTATTGGTGGTGATGTACAGCTCTCTTCGGCGCTTGGCTCGCTGTTTAATCTGTGTGATAAGGTTGCGCAAAAGCGTCAAGATGCCTACATCTCCTCTGAAATTTATCTCCTCGCCGCTTTGGAAGATAAAGGTCCACTTGGAACCTTGCTCAAAGAGTTCGGGCTGACCGAGAAAAAAGTCTCTGATGCAATTGAAAAAATTCGTGGAGGCCAGAAGGTCAATGACCCGAATGCGGAAGAGCTGCGTCAAGCGTTGGAAAAATTCACCATCGATCTCACTGAGCGCGCTGAGCAGGGCAAACTCGATCCTGTGATCGGTCGTGATGATGAAATTCGCCGCACCATTCAAGTGCTGCAGCGTCGTACCAAAAACAACCCAGTGATCATCGGTGAACCCGGTGTGGGTAAAACTGCGATTGTGGAAGGCTTGGCGCAGCGCATCATTAATAATGAAGTACCAGAAGGCCTGCGTGGACGCCGCGTATTGTCTTTAGATATGGGCGCGCTGGTGGCTGGGGCGAAATACCGCGGCGAATTTGAAGAGCGCTTGAAATCAGTACTCAATGAGCTAGCGAAAGAAGAAGGCAATATCATCCTCTTCATTGATGAGCTGCACACCATGGTTGGTGCGGGGAAAGGCGAAGGCTCGATGGATGCCGGCAACATGCTCAAACCCGCTTTGGCGCGTGGAGAATTGCACTGTGTCGGCGCAACCACTTTAGATGAGTACCGCCAATACATCGAAAAAGATCCAGCGTTAGAGCGCCGCTTCCAAAAAGTGTTGGTGGATGAGCCCACGGTGGAAGATACCATCGCCATCTTGCGTGGATTGAAAGAGCGTTATGAACTGCATCACCATGTCGAAATCACAGATCCAGCGATTGTGGCGGCAGCGAGCCTATCGCATCGCTATATTTCCGATCGCCAGTTGCCTGATAAAGCGATCGATTTGATCGATGAAGCGGCTTCAAGCATCCGGATGCAGATTGACTCCAAACCAGAAGCTCTGGATAAGCTTGAGCGCAAAATCATCCAACTGAAAATCGAGCAGCAAGCGCTCTCTAATGAGCACGATGAAGCCAGTGAAAAACGCTTGGCGATCTTAAATGAAGAGCTGCAAGAGAAAGAGCGTGATTACGCGGAGTTGGAAGAAGTGTGGAAAGCTGAAAAGGCGGCACTCTCCGGCACGCAACATATTAAAGCGGCACTTGAACAAGCGCGGATGGATCTGGAAGTCGCTCGCCGTGCGGGGGATTTGAACCGCATGTCAGAGCTGCAATATGGTCGCATTCCAGAGTTAGAAAAGCAGCTTGATCTGGCTGCGCAAGCCGAAATGCAGGAAATGACTCTGCTACGTAATAAAGTGACGGATGCAGAAATTGCCGAAGTGCTTTCAAAACAGACTGGCATTCCAGTATCAAAAATGCTCGAAGCCGAGAAAGAAAAGTTGCTGCGCATGGAAGAAGTGCTGCATAAACGCGTGATTGGCCAAAAAGAAGCGGTGGAAGTAGTCGCGAATGCGATCCGTCGTAGCCGCGCGGGGCTTTCTGATCCGAATCGTCCGATTGGCTCCTTCTTATTCCTGGGGCCAACAGGGGTCGGTAAAACCGAGCTGTGTAAAACCTTGGCTAACTTCCTGTTTGACAGTGAAGATGCCATGGTACGTGTGGATATGTCGGAATTTATGGAGAAACACTCGGTTGCTCGTTTAGTCGGTGCGCCTCCAGGTTATGTCGGCTATGAAGAAGGTGGCTACTTAACGGAAGCTGTACGCCGTAAACCTTACTCGGTGATTTTGCTCGATGAAGTGGAAAAGGCGCACCCAGATGTCTTCAATATTCTGCTGCAAGTCTTGGATGATGGTCGCTTGACGGACGGGCAAGGGCGCACGGTTGATTTTCGAAATACCGTGGTGATCATGACCTCCAACTTGGGTTCAAGCCGTATCCAAGAAAATTTTGCAAGGTTGGATTATCAAGGTATCAAAGAACAAGTGATGGACGTAGTCAGCAAACACTTCCGTCCTGAGTTCTTGAACCGAGTGGATGAAAGTGTGGTATTCCATCCATTAGGACAAGAGCATATTAAGTCGATCGCTTCTATTCAGTTGGCCCGCCTGCGTCAACGTTTGGCAGAGCGAGATTACCAACTAGAGGTTGATGATGAGGCGCTGGATCTGATTGCTCATGTCGGCTTCGATCCGGTTTATGGTGCTCGTCCACTGAAACGCGCGATTCAACAAAATGTGGAAAACCCACTGGCCAAATCGATTCTGGCTGGTAAGTTCCTGCCTGGTTCACCTATTTTACTATCGGTAAAAGACGGGAATATTTTCGCAAGCCAGTAGCAGATACCTTATCTATCATAAGCAAAAGAGCCACTTTGAGTGGCTCTTTTGCTTGTTAATTGAACGATGAAGTGCGTTTTTTAGTGGTTTTGCTGTTGATTTGTTCTCTTGAGCTAATAAAGCATAGAAAAAGCATTTTATTGCTTGCCAGAACGCAAAACCTCCCTATAATGCGCCTTCACTGACACGGCAGACGCCACAAGGTCTCAAGGCTAGTCAGTGAGGCAAAAAGCTTCGGTAAAGAAAATTGAAAAAAGAGTTTGACTCTGACAATTATCTCGCTAGAATGCACAGCCTCTTCGGTAAGAAAGCCGAAGCAAAACGCTCTTTAACAATATAAACCAATCAATCTGTGTGGGCACTCGTTGATGATAATCAAAAAAGATTTATCAATGAACTGAGTGACCATTTGAATGAGCAATCATTCAGCACAGTCAATTCACTATCGAAAGATAGTATCAGTATTCATTGAGCCGAAGCGAAAGCTTCACAAAACTTTTAATTGAAGAGTTTGATCATGGCTCAGATTGAACGCTGGCGGCAGGCCTAACACATGCAAGTCGAGCGGCAGCACAGAGGAACTTGTTCCTTGGGTGGCGAGCGGCGGACGGGTGAGTAATGCCTGGGAAATTGCCCGGTAGAGGGGGATAACCATTGGAAACGATGGCTAATACCGCATAACCTCGCAAGAGCAAAGCAGGGGACCTTCGGGCCTTGCGCTACCGGATATGCCCAGGTGGGATTAGCTAGTTGGTGAGGTAAGGGCTCACCAAGGCGACGATCCCTAGCTGGTCTGAGAGGATGATCAGCCACACTGGAACTGAGACACGGTCCAGACTCCTACGGGAGGCAGCAGTGGGGAATATTGCACAATGGGCGCAAGCCTGATGCAGCCATGCCGCGTGTATGAAGAAGGCCTTCGGGTTGTAAAGTACTTTCAGTAGGGAGGAAGGTGGTTAAGTTAATACCTTAATCATTTGACGTTACCTACAGAAGAAGCACCGGCTAACTCCGTGCCAGCAGCCGCGGTAATACGGAGGGTGCAAGCGTTAATCGGAATTACTGGGCGTAAAGCGCATGCAGGTGGTTTGTTAAGTCAGATGTGAAAGCCCTGGGCTCAACCTAGGAATCGCATTTGAAACTGACAAGCTAGAGTACTGTAGAGGGGGGTAGAATTTCAGGTGTAGCGGTGAAATGCGTAGAGATCTGAAGGAATACCGGTGGCGAAGGCGGCCCCCTGGACAGATACTGACACTCAGATGCGAAAGCGTGGGGAGCAAACAGGATTAGATACCCTGGTAGTCCACGCCGTAAACGATGTCTACTTGGAGGTTGTGCCCTAGAGGCGTGGCTTTCGGAGCTAACGCGTTAAGTAGACCGCCTGGGGAGTACGGTCGCAAGATTAAAACTCAAATGAATTGACGGGGGCCCGCACAAGCGGTGGAGCATGTGGTTTAATTCGATGCAACGCGAAGAACCTTACCTACTCTTGACATCCAGAGAATCTAGCGGAGACGCTGGAGTGCCTTCGGGAGCTCTGAGACAGGTGCTGCATGGCTGTCGTCAGCTCGTGTTGTGAAATGTTGGGTTAAGTCCCGCAACGAGCGCAACCCTTATCCTTGTTTGCCAGCACGTAATGGTGGGAACTCCAGGGAGACTGCCGGTGATAAACCGGAGGAAGGTGGGGACGACGTCAAGTCATCATGGCCCTTACGAGTAGGGCTACACACGTGCTACAATGGCGTATACAGAGGGCAGCGATACCGCGAGGTGGAGCGAATCTCACAAAGTACGTCGTAGTCCGGATTGGAGTCTGCAACTCGACTCCATGAAGTCGGAATCGCTAGTAATCGCAAATCAGAATGTTGCGGTGAATACGTTCCCGGGCCTTGTACACACCGCCCGTCACACCATGGGAGTGGGCTGCAAAAGAAGCAGGTAGTTTAACCTTCGGGAGGACGCTTGCCACTTTGTGGTTCATGACTGGGGTGAAGTCGTAACAAGGTAGCGCTAGGGGAACCTGGCGCTGGATCACCTCCTTACACGATGGTTATCGTGATGAGTGTCCACACAGATTGATTCGGTTTAGATTTGAGCATTAAGTGGGTCTGTAGCTCAGGTGGTTAGAGCGTACGCCTGATAAGCGTAAGGTCGGTGGTTCGAGTCCACTCAGACCCACCACTAACGATGGGGTTATAGCTCAGCTGGGAGAGCGCCTGCCTTGCACGCAGGAGGTCTGCGGTTCGATCCCGCATAACTCCACCATCTTTAAGCGTTTTCGCTGAGAATGTTTAAAAATGGTTTTCATCAGAAAATCTTGCTCTTTAACAATTTGGAAAGCTGACAAAACAACAAATTATTGTTGTTTGTAAAGTTCTCAATGTTTATCGAAAGATAAACACCAACAACACATTCAAGTGTGCTTGGTATCGAATAAGACTTCGGTCTTGTTCAAAATTTGAGTCCGGCAAAATCTGTCTCGCACTCATGTAAATTAAACGCGAGACAACTTAGGTTGTTTAAACAACAACCCGAAACTCCTTCGGGTTGTATGGTTAAGTGACTAAGCGTACACGGTGGATGCCTGGGCAGTCAGAGGCGATGAAGGACGTACTAACTTGCGATAAGCGCAGATAAGGCAGTAAGAGCCGTTTGAGTCTGCGATTTCCGAATGGGGAAACCCAACTGCATAAGCAGTTACTGTTAACTGAATACATAGGTTAACAGAGCAAACCGGGGGAACTGAAACATCTAAGTACCCCGAGGAGAAGAAATCAACCGAGATTCCGGTAGTAGCGGCGAGCGAACCTGGATTAGCCCTTAAGCACTCGGTGAAGTAGGTGAACAAGCTGGAAAGCTTGGCGATACAGGGTGATAGCCCCGTAACCGACGCTTCATCGAGCGTGAAATCGAGTAGGGCGGGACACGTGATATCCTGTCTGAATATGGGGGGACCATCCTCCAAGGCTAAATACTCCTGACTGACCGATAGTGAACCAGTACCGTGAGGGAAAGGCGAAAAGAACCCCTGTGAGGGGAGTGAAATAGAACCTGAAACCGTGTACGTACAAGCAGTAGGAGCACCTTCGTGGTGTGACTGCGTACCTTTTGTATAATGGGTCAGCGACTTATATTCAGTGGCAAGGTTAACCGTATAGGGGAGCCGTAGCGAAAGCGAGTCTTAACTGGGCGCTCAGTCTCTGGATATAGACCCGAAACCGGGTGATCTAGCCATGGGCAGGTTGAAGGTTGAGTAACATCAACTGGAGGACCGAACCGACTAATGTTGAAAAATTAGCGGATGACTTGTGGCTAGGGGTGAAAGGCCAATCAAACTCGGAGATAGCTGGTTCTCCCCGAAAGCTATTTAGGTAGCGCCTCGGACGAATACTACTGGGGGTAGAGCACTGTTAAGGCTAGGGGGTCATCCCGACTTACCAACCCTTTGCAAACTCCGAATACCAGTAAGTACTATCCGGGAGACACACGGCGGGTGCTAACGTCCGTCGTGGAGAGGGAAACAACCCAGACCGCCAGCTAAGGTCCCAAAGTATTGCTAAGTGGGAAACGATGTGGGAAGGCTCAGACAGCTAGGATGTTGGCTTAGAAGCAGCCATCATTTAAAGAAAGCGTAATAGCTCACTAGTCGAGTCGGCCTGCGCGGAAGATGTAACGGGGCTAAGCAATACACCGAAGCTGCGGCAATATCTTTTAGATATTGGGTAGGGGAGCGTTCTGTAAGCCGTTGAAGGTGAATCGTAAGGTTTGCTGGAGGTATCAGAAGTGCGAATGCTGACATGAGTAACGACAAAGGGGGTGAAAAACCTCCTCGCCGGAAGACCAAGGGTTCCTGTCCAACGTTAATCGGGGCAGGGTGAGTCGACCCCTAAGGTGAGGCCGAAAGGCGTAATCGATGGGAAACGGGTTAATATTCCCGTACTTCTGACTATTGCGATGGGGGGACGGAGAAGGCTAGGTGGGCCAGGCGACGGTTGTCCTGGTTCAAGTGCGTAGGCTTAAGAGTTAGGTAAATCCGGCTCTTTCTAAGGCTGAGACACGACGTCGAGCTGCTACGGCAGTGAAGTCATTGATGCCATGCTTCCAGGAAAAGCCTCTAAGCTTCAGATAGTCAGGAATCGTACCCCAAACCGACACAGGTGGTCGGGTAGAGAATACCAAGGCGCTTGAGAGAACTCGGGTGAAGGAACTAGGCAAAATGGTACCGTAACTTCGGGAGAAGGTACGCTCTTGATGGTGAAGTCCCTTGCGGATGGAGCTGACGAGAGTCGCAGATACCAGGTGGCTGCAACTGTTTATTAAAAACACAGCACTGTGCAAAATCGCAAGATGACGTATACGGTGTGACGCCTGCCCGGTGCCGGAAGGTTAATTGATGGGGTTAGCGCAAGCGAAGCTCTTGATCGAAGCCCCGGTAAACGGCGGCCGTAACTATAACGGTCCTAAGGTAGCGAAATTCCTTGTCGGGTAAGTTCCGACCTGCACGAATGGCGTAATGATGGCCACGCTGTCTCCACCCGAGACTCAGTGAAATTGAAATCGCTGTGAAGATGCAGTGTACCCGCGGCTAGACGGAAAGACCCCGTGAACCTTTACTACAGCTTGGCACTGAACATTGAACCTACATGTGTAGGATAGGTGGGAGGCTATGAAGACGTGACGCCAGTTGCGTTGGAGCCGTCCTTGAAATACCACCCTTGTATGTTTGATGTTCTAACTTAGCCCCATTATCTGGGGTGAGGACAGTGCCTGGTGGGTAGTTTGACTGGGGCGGTCTCCTCCCAAAGAGTAACGGAGGAGCACGAAGGTGGGCTAATCACGGTTGGACATCGTGAGGTTAGTGCAATGGCATAAGCCCGCTTAACTGCGAGAATGACGGTTCGAGCAGGTGCGAAAGCAGGTCATAGTGATCCGGTGGTTCTGTATGGAAGGGCCATCGCTCAACGGATAAAAGGTACTCCGGGGATAACAGGCTGATACCGCCCAAGAGTTCATATCGACGGCGGTGTTTGGCACCTCGATGTCGGCTCATCACATCCTGGGGCTGAAGTCGGTCCCAAGGGTATGGCTGTTCGCCATTTAAAGTGGTACGCGAGCTGGGTTTAGAACGTCGTGAGACAGTTCGGTCCCTATCTGCCGTGGGCGTTGGAAGATTGAAGGGGGCTGCTCCTAGTACGAGAGGACCGGAGTGGACGAACCTCTGGTGTTCGGGTTGTGTCGCCAGACGCATTGCCCGGTAGCTAAGTTCGGAATTGATAAGCGCTGAAAGCATCTAAGCGCGAAGCGAGCCCTGAGATGAGTCTTCCCTGATACTTTAAGTATCCTAAAGGGTTGTTCGAGACTAGAACGTTGATAGGCAGGGTGTGTAAGCGTTGTGAGGCGTTGAGCTAACCTGTACTAATTGCCCGTGAGGCTTAACCATACAACACCCAAGGGGTTTTGTAGTGGACTCAGAGCTGAGCGCATAAGAATGTGTTGAGAGAATGAAAACAGCTTTCCAGAATTGTTGGTTATCACTTTTTAAGAGAAAGTGAGAACAAAAACAGAATTTTGCTTGGCGACCATAGCGTTTTGGACCCACCTGATTCCATCCCGAACTCAGAAGTGAAACGAAACAGCGTCGATGGTAGTGTGGGGTCTCCCCATGTGAGAGTAGAACATCGCCAGGCTTTAATTTATGTCTTTAGACATATCTAAAGGCAAAAAAAGTAGACGAAACGTCTAACCAGACAGCGGAGCGGTAGTTCAGTCGGTTAGAATACCGGCCTGTCACGCCGGGGGTCGCGGGTTCGAGTCCCGTCCGCTCCGCCACTTATTACGAAACCCAGTCTTAGGACTGGGTTTTTTACTTTCTGGATAAAAGTTCCGTTATCTTAGTTATTCAATCCTTGTAACTCTCTTATTCTGCTTCTTGAGCCCTTAGAACAATGGTTTATCCTTTGTTTTTTGTATGACTCGCACCTCTCCATGCTGGCTGTTATGATGGCAAAAAAGGAGAAAATCAGTCATGCCTCATTTACGTTTTCGCGCAGTAGAAGCGCATATCGTTGAATCGCTAGTCCCTACCTTACTCAATGAGCTTTCCTCTCTACTCAGTACTTCTCGAAATGCTTTTACCTTTGAATTGATTAATACCCAGTATTTCGCCGAAGGAGAGGTTTATCCCATGGTGGAAGTATTGTGGTTTGGAAGAGAACAGCAGACTCAGGATCAGATTGCACAGGTGATTACTGATCAGATACGTCAGTTGCTCGGTGCTGATTCTCATCTTGCTGTAGTGTTTATACCTTTGCAACGCACCGCTTATTATCTTGATGGACAACATTTCTGAGGAGGCCGTATGAATCCTGTTATTGATACCATACTTAGCCATCGTTCTATTCGTGCTTTTACCCAAGAGCCTATTTCTGCAACGCAACTTGAGACGATCATTGCTTCTGGTATTGCAGCTTCGTCATCCAGCTTACTGCAAGTGATCTCGGTGATCCGAGTGACCGATGGCAGTATGCGTGAGCAATTAGCAAAGCTTGCTGGCAATCAAGCTTATGTAGTGAGTGCGGCTGAGTTCTTAGTGTTTTGCATTGATTATCAGCGGCACTATGCATTGAACCCGAATGTAAAACCTGAATTCATGGAGCTCACTCTAATCGGTGCTGTGGATGCGGGGATTATGGCGCAAAACTGTTTGTTAGCGGCAGAGTCGATGGGGTTGGGTGGTGTCTACATTGGTGGTTTACGTAATTCACCGAATGAAGTCGATGCTTTGCTTAACCTACCGCCTTATACCGCTGTATTGTTTGGTATGTGCTTGGGACATCCAGCGCAGGATCCAGAGTTAAAACCGCGCTTGGCTCCAAAGGTGATCTTGCATGAAAACCACTACCAACCTTTGAATAAGGAGGATGTCGCAGAATATGACCGTACCATGGTTGAGTATTACCAAAAACGTTCCGGTAATCCAAAACAGCAGGGATGGTCTGAACAAATTACCGCTAAGCTTTCAGAAGAGTCTCGCCCATTTATGCTCAGCTATTTGCAGCGTAAAGGATTAGCTCTGAAGTAATAAAGAATCCCAGCACTTGGCTGGGATTTTCGATTTACGCGAGCCCTTGAATTACCACGAACTTTTCGAGTAGTTGCTCTTCGGTTTCGCGATGGGCAGGATCGGTGATGATGCAGTTACTGATGGGACAAACAGACTGACACGTCGGTTTGTCATAATGCCCTTTACATTCAGTGCATAAATCGGGATTGATCTCATAGATCTTATCGCCCATTGAAATCGCACTGTTTGGGCACTCTGGCTCACACATATCACAGTTGGTGCATTTGGCGGTAATCAGTAGCGCCATAATTACTTGCCTGTTGGGTTACGGGTATCCTGCCCTTGCACTAGGTTACGCATCAGCAGTGCGTAGCTGAGGTCCAACTCTTCCGGAACTGGAATGTAAACAAAGTGACCGTTGCCTTTGGCATCGTCTGTTGCTTCACCTTTGCGGTTTTCCATCGCTTCTAAAGTGAAGATGACATTGCCTTTTGGCGTCATCAGCTCAAGGCTATCGCCAAGTATAAATTTGTTTTTTACTTCCACTTCGGCCATTGCGCCGCGGCGTTTACCGGTAAATTCACCCACAAACTGTTGAGTGTCGGAAACCGAGTAGCCGTAGTCGTAGTTTTGGTAAGCATCGTGCGTGTGGCGACGTAAGAAACCTTCGGTATAGCCACGGTGCGCCAAGCTTTCTAGGGTAGTCATCAGGCTATCATCGAATGGCTTGCCCGCTACCGCATCATCAATCGCTTTACGGTACACTTGCGCGGTACGTGCGCAGTAGTAGAAAGATTTGGTACGGCCTTCGATTTTCAGTGAGTGCACACCCATTTGAGTTAGGCGCTCAACATGCTGTACTGCACGCAGATCTTTGGAGTTCATGATGTAGGTGCCGTGCTCATCTTCAAAGGCGGCCATTTTCTCATCAGGACGATGGCTCTCAGAAAGCAGTACGACATCATCAATCGGTTTGCCGGCCCCAATGGTGGTGTCTGGACGTTCATTTTGAACTTCGATGGCTTGCGCAGCATTGGGGTCAAACTGTTCAACGATCTGACCTGCTTCATCTTCTTTTGCTGCTTCAACTTTGTATTCCCAACGGCATGCGTTAGTGCAAGTACCTTGGTTGGGATCGCGCTTGTTGATGTAACCAGACAGTAAGCAACGGCCGGAATAAGCCATACACAGAGCGCCATGTACGAACACTTCAATTTCGGTATTCGGGCATTTTTCACGGATCTCTTCGATTTCTTCTAAAGAGAGCTCACGAGAAACAATCACACGCTCAACGCCTTGTGAAGCCCAGAATTTCACGGTTGCCCAGTTCACCGCATTCGCTTGTACCGACAGGTGGATCGGCATGTGCGGGAACTCTTCACGAACCATCATGATAAGGCCAGGGTCAGACATGATGAGCGCATCCGGCCCCATATCAATCACCGGCTTAAGGTCGCGGATAAAGGTTTTCAGCTTAGAGTTGTGCGGCTGAATGTTACACACCACATAGAATTTTTTACCCAGTGCGTGGGCTTCATTAATGCCGATTTGTAGGTTTTCGTGGTTGAACTCATTGTTACGCACGCGCAGGCTGTAACGAGGTTGGCCGGCATATACCGCATCTGCCCCGTAGGCAAAAGCGTAGCGCATATTCTTCAGGCTACCCGCGGGGGAAAGGAGTTCTGGAACAAAGGTTTTTGGCGTTGTCATTGCTTGCTTCTCTTACAATCTGATCTCAAGTCAGGCCAATACCACCTGATGGTATTGGAAAGGGCGCAAATTTTACGTCAAAAACCCTACTCTGCATAGTGAAACTCTCACCACCCCATTTTCTGCAGAGGTGGTGAAATTGAGTCCACGCTTAGGCTTCAGGGTGAGGCAGGCCACCTAAGGCATTGAACAGATCCGGCAGGAAAACCGACATTTCTCCGCACAGCAGGGAGAAATCGGCATCAAGACGCGCCGCGCGATCTTCGCGTGGGATATCATCATTCTGCTCTTTAAGTTCATCGCTGTACGCTAGGCGCTTGATGCTGCAATCTTCCGCGAGGACAAAACGAATTCGGTCTTGCCAGTTGATCGCTAGCTTGGTGACCACTTTATTGGCTTGAATGTGGCTCAGGATTTCATCGCTGCTCAGCTCTTGTTTTTTGCAGCGAATGGTGGCGCCATCATCGAGTAACGATTTGAGCTCCGCTTCTTCCATCAGGCTAAAGCCTTGTGGCAGATTGCCTTCTTTTACCCATTGCGTCAGAGTTGTTTCGACCGCTATTTCAGGAATAGCAGGCACCACCGGTAGACTGCCCATGGTTTTACGCAGTAGCGCGAGCACATCTTCGGCTTTTTTGTAGCTGCCAGCATCCACCAGAATTAAGCCTTCGGTTGGCATGATCAGTACAAAAGTGAGTTGGCTTTTGCTGAATGCGCGTGGCAGTAAATCGATGACGATGTCTTCTTTCAGCGCGTCTTTTTCTTTTTTCTTCAGTGGGCGGCCTTCTTCGGCTTCCATCGCTTCGACTTTGGCATTGAGTGAATCTTTGATCACCGAAGCGGGGAGCATTTTTTCTTCACGTTTCGCACAGACTAAAATGCGGTTTTCACTGACGTGGGTCATCATGTCGCCGTGTTTACCCAGTGCGGAAACCCAGCCAAACTTCTGTTTATCTTGACTGCCGCAAGGCGTAAAACGAAATTCGGCCAGCTGTTTTTCCAGCAGATCGGCATTGAAGTTAACCTCGCGATTAACGCGATACACCATACAGTTTTTAAACCACATTGTTGTTTTCCCTTGGTTAGAAAGCCAGACATGATAGGGGAAGATGCTCAGAAAGTCTTACCCCGAATGCAAAAAAGAGGTACATCTTCCAGTTGTTGCACCACTCTGTTTGAGTTGTCTAGATATATGAATTTCGCCTGAACCTTATATGAAAATTTGTTTGCAAAGGTCACAAAAGTGTCATAAACATTTCCCATAATGCATGGCGTTGGTGAAAAACAAAGGTTAATCAATTATGTCTAGAAGGATTCTGGTTGTTGAAGACGAAGCACCGATTCGTGAAATGTTGTGTTTCGTGCTTGAACAAAAGGGCTATCAGGCGGTTGAGGCCGAAGATTATGATTCGGCAATGAGTAAGCTGGCTGAGCCTTTTCCTGATCTCGTCCTGCTTGACTGGATGTTGCCTGGTGGTAGTGGCATCAACCTCATCAAGCATATGAAGCGCGAAGAGATGACGCGCAACATTCCTGTAGTGATGCTCACCGCACGCGGTGAAGAAGAAGATAAAGTTCGCGGCTTAGAAGTGGGCGCGGATGATTACATTACCAAACCATTTTCACCTAAAGAGCTGGTTGCCCGTTTAAAAGCGGTGATCCGCCGTGTCACTCCGACGGCGTTGGAGGATGTGATTGATGTTCAAGGTTTGAAGTTAGATCCGGTCTCACACCGTGTGACCGCTAACGATCAGCCGTTGGACATGGGACCGACTGAGTTCAAGATGTTACACTTCTTCATGACGCACCAAGAGCGTGTGTATAGCCGCGAGCAGCTACTGAATAATGTTTGGGGCACTAACGTGTATGTGGAAGATCGCACGGTAGACGTTCACATTCGTCGTCTACGTAAAGCCTTAGAAGACGCTGGACATGATAAGCTGATCCAGACGGTGCGTGGCGCGGGGTATCGTTTTTCAACCAAAGCCTAAGAGGGTGTAGAACAAATCAGTATGGTTGAACGTTTAACATGGAAAAAGCTGGCTTGGGAGCTGGCTTTTTTTTACTTGCCATGGGTTGTGGTGGGATGGATTTTCGGAAGTATGCCGTGGCTGCTGTTGGCAGCGACGGCTTTGCAGCTTTTCTGGCATTTGAACCATCAAATTCGCCTTTCCGCTTGGTTGTGGGATGAAAAACGTCTCACCCCACCTTCTGGAACGGGGAATTGGGAGTCGCTGTTCAATGGCATTTATCGCTTGCAGCAGCGCCATCGTAAAAAACGCAAAGAACTGACTAATCTTATTCGCCGTTTCCGTAATGGTGCGGAATCGCTCCCCGATGCGGTGGTGGTGTTTCGCAGCGAAGGCAATATCGTGTGGTGTAACCGCCTTGCGCAGCATTTGCTGGGTTTTCGTTGGCCTGACGATGCTGGGCAGCCTATCTCGAACCTGCTGCGTACGCCGGACTTTATCAAATACCTCAAAAAAGATGATTTTACTGATCCGCTCGAAATGCGTTCGCCGCTCAATAGTGATCGCATGCTGGAACTGCGGATAGTGCCGTACACCGAAGGTGAACACCTGATGGTGGTGCGTGATGTCACTCAGCTTAAACAGCTCGAAGGCATGCGCCGTAATTTCTTTGCTAACGTTTCCCATGAACTGCGTACACCGATGACGGTGCTGCAAGGCTATCTGGAAATGACCGAAGATCCGGATGTGCTCGCGGGCCCGATGTGGAGTAAAGCCCATGGTGTGATGACCGAGCAGCTCAACCGGATGAATAGCTTGGTGAACCAACTGCTGACGCTCTCGAAAATAGAAGCATCACCGATGGTCGAACTCGATCAAGTGGTCGATGTGCCAGCCATGTTGGAAGTGTTAGAAAAAGAAGCAGTGAGCCTTAGTGGTGAGGCGCAGCATAAGCTGCATTTTGAGGTGGATAAGAGCCTTAAGGTGCTGGCGGATGAAGATCAGCTGCGCAGCGCGATTTCGAATCTGGTGTATAACGCGGTTAAATATACCCCGCCGGGCGCGCAAATTGATGTGCGTTGGTATCGCACAGGCAAAGGCGCTTGCCTCGAAGTGGAAGATAAAGGCGAGGGAATCGAGCCGCAACACTTACACCGTTTAACGGAGCGTTTCTATCGCGTCGATAAAGCCCGCTCTCGTGATACTGGCGGTAGTGGTTTGGGACTCGCGATCGTGAAACACGCGCTTGCACACCATGACACGCATTTGGATATCTACAGTAAAGTCGGTGTCGGCAGTAAGTTTTCGTTTGTTTTACCTAAGCGGTTGGTGGCGAAAGGATGAGCCGCATGCTAAGTCGCGTTGGTTGGTTGAGTTCATTGGTTTTGGTTTCATCCACCGCTTGGGCGTTGGATGAAGCGCTGCCACACTATGAAAAAGTCAGCGGTATTTCGGGCAGCCTATTGTCCGTCGGTTCGGATACGCTGGCGGGCATGACTACGCTGTGGGTGGAGGAGTTTCAAGCCTATTACCCTGCAGTCAATGCGCAAGTGCAAGCCTCGGGTTCGGCAACTGCGCCGCCAGCATTATCAGAAAGCACGGCGCAGTTTGGCCCGATGAGCCGCCCAATGCGCAGCAGTGAAATTGCCGCGTTTGAAGCGATGCACGGCTACAAGCCAACAGCATTGCGTGTGGCGATTGATGCGGTCGGGATTTTTGTGCATCGAGATAATCCGATCAAAGGGCTGAATTTCCAGCAACTGGATGCGATTTTTTCCGCCACATTGCGCTGTGGTGCCACTCAGCCGATTGTCACTTGGTCTCAGCTTGGTCTGCCTTATGATTGGGCAAAGCGCAATATTCAACTGTTTGGTCGCAACTCGGTATCCGGTACCTACGGCTATTTTAAGCAAAACGCGCTGTGCCAAGGGGATTTCCAGAACCGAGTCAATGAGCAGCCGGGCTCGGCTTCGGTGGTGCAGTCGGTTGCCTCTTCAATCAATACGCTCGGTTATTCAGGGGTGGGGTATCGTGTTTCTGGGGTGAAGCTGCTGCCGATTGCGCGTGAAGGGAATGACTATGTTGAGCCAACTCAAGCCAATATTCTGTCGGGAGCCTACCCGTTATCCCGCTATTTGTATGTGTATGTGAATAAAAATCCTAACCGAGATTTGTCGCCGATTGAGCGCGAATTTATTCGCTTTATGTTTTCACGCCAGGGACAGGCCTTGGTTGCGAAAGATGGCTATTTGCCGATTACGGCGCTGGTGGCAGAGCAAGAGTTAGCCAAAGTTGGCATTAAGCCCATCATCGACTGAGTGATGAAATGAAAAACGCCCAACTTGAGTTGGGCGTTTTTCATCGAATTGCAGTGAGTAGGCTGGCTTAAAACAGCAGTTGCCAGCCGACTTCACGCCAGTATTCTTGCTCTGTTTGTAAGTCAGCATGCAACAACTTATTGTTTTCCAGCCAATCTGGCTGTTCACACTCCAATCGCCACTCATCATCTTTGGCGGATAGGGTCAATGGTGGTAAAGGGTCGTCGTTGCGTTGCCCATTAACCACAATCGCCAGTCGTAGGACTCGAATTAAGCCAATAATGTGTTTTTTCTTAAACAGACTAAAGTCATCCAGCTCATTCAATTTCAGCGATTTACGTTGGAAACGTGCCAAATTGGAGAGCACGAGTTGTTGTTCGCTGTTGAAACCTGCCATGTTGTTATGACGCAAAATATACGCGGAGTGACGATGAAAACCTTGTAAGTTAATGCTCAGCCCCACTTCATGTAGCAGAGCGCCCCATTCGAGCAGGTCACACAGCTCACTGCCTTCTGGTAATCCCAACTCATTGGCGACTTGCGCCAAGAATTCACGCGCGTGACCTTTGACTTTGGCGGCATGCTCTAAATCGACCAGATGTTTGGCGGCCAGATTTTCCGTCGTGCGTAAACGGATATCGGAATACTTGAAGCGATCTTCCATCTCATACAGCAGACCTTCGCGCAAAGCACCATCCGAAAAATGCATCTCTTTGATGTTTAAACCATGAAAGATCGCGGAAAGAATGGCAACGCCCGCCGCAAACACGGGTTTACGATCATCGGTTAAGCCGGGCAGTTGTAAATCATCAATGCTGTCCCATTCGCAGAGTTTTTCAATTAACTTGCTCAGGCGCTCAAAGGTGATGAGTCCATCTTCATGACCTTGCCCGATTAACACTTCATGAATCGCTTTGATGGTACCGGAAGAACCAAACGCCATTTGCCAACCTTTCTTACGGTATTTGCTGGCAATGGATTCTAATTTTTGCTCACTGGCGACAATCGCTTGGGCAAAGTTTTTACGTGATAGCTTGCCGTTGGCAAAGTAACGCTCGGTAAAGTTGACGCAGCCCATCTGCTTACTGTTGAGCAGCTCTGCTTCAAAGCCTTTGCCGATGATCATTTCCGTGCTGCCGCCGCCAATATCCACTACCAGCATAGAATCCGCTTGGGGTTGGGTATGGGCAACCCCCAGATAAATCAACCGGGCTTCTTCTGAGCCCGGAATGATTTCAATTGGAAAAGGCAACACGTCGAGAGCGCGTTGAATAAACAGATTGGCATTTCTGGCTTGGCGCAGAGTGTGGGTTGCAGCAATACGTACATTACGTGGCTCAAAGCCTTGCAATCGTTCTGCGAACATCGCCAAACACTCTAAGCCACGTTGGATCGACTCTTCATCGAGATTTTTTTGTTCATCCAAGCCCGCAGCAAGACGAACACGCTGCTTATGGCGGCTAATCAATTGGAGATCTTGATCGACCACCTTGGCGACCACCATATGAAAACTGTTCGAACCCAGATCAATGGCCGCGATTTCTCTTGCGTTACTGACTACTGTTGTCATTCGTTTCTTGTTGCCCTTTTGCTTTACGAGTCTGCTTCTCGACATTCTTAAGATAGTCGTAAATGGCAATCTGAGAGCGTACTTTTCTGCGATTACCGCGCTCTACGTACTGATTGCTCATCTCTTTGTCGATGCGACGCGCTTTGACCGTATCAATGAACTGAATATTAAGGATATCAATGATACGCTGTTTGAGTCGTTCGTCACGAATTGGAGCCATGACCTCAATTCGGTGATCTATATTGCGCTCCATCCAGTCTGCCGATGAGATAAAGACCTGTGGATTGCCATCATTATGTACCACTAACACGCGAGGGTGTTCGAGGAAGCGGTCAATAATACTGATGATCTCAATATTGTCACTGACCCCTTCCACTCCGGGGACTAAAGAGCACATACCGCGGATGATCATGCGGATTTTGACTCCAGCGGCACTTGCACCATACAGTTTATTGATCAATCCCTTATCAACGAGATTGTTCACTTTAAGGGTGATGGCGGCTTTTTTGCCCGCTTTTGCGTTGGCGATTTCACTATCCAGTAAACGATAAATTTGGGTGCGTGAGTTACGCGGCGATACGATCAGGTGGTTAAACTTGACGGGGCGGAATGGATTTTCGATGTAACCAAATACGGCACGGACTTCGGCGGCGAGCTCTTGGTTGGCGGTGAGCAGGGCAAAGTCGGTGTAAATGCGCGCCGTACGTTCGTGGAAGTTGCCGGTACCAATGTGCGCGTAACGAACGAATTCATCCCCTTCTTTACGGGTAATAAGCAGGAGCTTGGCGTGAATCTTCATTCCCGGCACACCGAAAATAACGTGTACGCCCGCATCGGTCAGAATGCGTGACCACTCGATATTGGCCTCTTCATCAAAACGAGCTTGCAGCTCAACCACCACCACCACACGTTTGCCGTTGTGCACCGCATCGACCAGCGAGTTCATCAATTTGGAGTCTTTGGCTACGCGGTAAATGTTGATTTTGATACTGACGACTTTCGGATCAAAAGAGGCTTGGCGCACAAGCTCCGTCATGTGCTCAAAGCTGTGATAAGGGTAGTGCAGTAAGATATCTTGCGCGCGAATCGCATCAAAAGCATTGGCATAGCCTTCAAAGTCAGCACAAGTCATTGGAGGCAAGGGTTTGTTTTCTAAATAATCTCGGCCGACATTGGGGAAAGAAATAAAGTCTTTAAAATTGTGGTAACGTCCACCGGGGATCAAGCTGTCGTAGTGGGAAATTTTCAGCTTGTAGCATAAGAATTTGAGCATTGCTTCCGGCATTTCACGCTCATACACAAAGCGCACCGGAAGGGCGGTTAAGCGCTGGCTTAAGCCTTCTGACATCTGCTCAAGCAAGCTGTATTCGACTTCGTGGCGCAAATCGTACTCGGCATCGCGGGTCATTTTCATCGCGTAACCGTTGAGTGTATCGTAGTCGTAAAAACCGCGGAAAATCTCATCCAGACAGAGACGAATAATGTTATCGAGCAGAATAATGGTTTTGCGCCGTTTGCCTTTTTGCTCAGGCAGCATGACAAAGCGTGGCAGTTGGTCGGTTGGAATCTCGATCAGCGCGTATTTAAATTCATCGCCACTGCGCATTTCGACCGCAATGTAAGCGTATTCGTCTTTTAAAAACTGCATGACATCAATGTCATCACGCAGCATGATCGGGGTCACATGCGGCAGCACTTCCTTGTGGAAATACTTTTTCACCCACTTGAGTTGGATTTCATCGAGTTGCGTTTCGTTGACTAAGAAAATGCGCCGTCTGGCCATTTCTAAAATCAATTCGTTGTAGAGGTTATCGAAGTCTTGGTTGAGTTTGAGGGCTTTGCTTTGCATGCGTGAGAGGAGGTGTTTGGAGATATCATTGCCCCCCCGTTCTCGATTGATCAAGATTTGTCGTTTTACGTCAGCAAATCTCACCTTATAAAACTCATCGAGGTTATTGGAAAAAATCCCCAGAAAACGAATCCGCTCAATCAGCGGGACGGTTTTATCCGCCGCTTCTTGTAGTACGCGCTCGTTAAATGAGAGCCAACTGAGTTCCTTGTCGATGTACAGCTTATCCGCACTCATACTTTACCTTATGCCGTTTTGAGTTGACGTTTTCATCATTAAAGAGCTGCAAACTAAGTGATTTTTGTGACACTTTTATTGCAGTGCCTTTAGTGTCATAGAGTTGTTTTGATTTCAGTAATTTATTGTGAGCTGTAATATAATTGTCACCCAACCGCAATATTATGACACTCCCCAAAACTATAGGTAATCTCAAGCATGGTCAGACAGCCATTTTCATTGAAAGAACGTGATCGCGCGCGGTTAGTGAAAGACCGTGTGGTGCGTTTTGCAGTGACTTGTGGTGGCGTCAGTGTGTTGGGAGCTTTGGTACTGATTTTTATCTATTTAGCCATGGTTGTGGTGCCACTGTTTGGCGATGCGAAATGGCGTGGTGACATTGCGGTTAAGACGGTATCAACAACAGATCCGTTACTGATGACCATAGGTGCTTACGGTGAAAACGCGTTTTTGATGTCAAATGATGGCGTTGGGCAGTTTTGGTCATTACGATCCGCCAGCGATCAACCTATTCAGACCCAATCGTTAGGCTTTACGCCTGTATTGTGGGCACAAACACCCGCTGCTCAAGGTTGGTTTGCCTTGGTAGATCAGGATAACCATGTGGCCGTTGTGCATCCGCAGCTCTCCCATTCAATGACAGCTCAGGGGCGTGAATTCACCCCGAGCTTAGAACGTTTAGCCTTGCCGGAAGCGTTCCGCTTAAGTGAGCAGCCTCTGCAACAATTCGCTTTTGCCTTGACTGCGGAAGCGCTTATTTTTGCCACGTACGATAACGCGCAGCAGATCCAGATTTTGCGTTTGGATCGCGCGACACAACAAGAGATTAGCCGTCTTAGTTTGAGTGTGCCGTTCAGCGACCTCAGCCAGTTATTGCTGACCCCAGATGGTAAGACCCTGTATTTGCGTACCCGATCTGAGCTTGTCGTCGCATTACTGGATAAGCAGGGTTATCAGATCCGCGAAATCGTCGATCTCAGTGAAGGCGATAGCCGTCATCAAGTCACGCAACTCTATTTGTTATCAGGGGCGTTCTCTTTACTGGCGGTGCACGAAGATGGTCTGGTGTCACAATGGTTTGATGTGCTGCGCGATGGTCAGCGTCATTTAACCCATATCCGCAATTTTAAGCTCGCCTCAGAAGTGCAGTTTTTGTTGCCCGACACCAACACGAAAGGTTTCTACAGCTTCTATCGCAATGGCACTTTGCAAAGCCATTACACCACGAGTGAAAAGTTGGTGCTGTTTGAGCGTGCTTATCAACGAGCGCCACAGTTGGTGGCGATGTCAGAGAATCAAGCGTATTTGGCGAGTTATGACCAAGGGAAAATTCGGTTAGCGCAGGTGGAAAACCGAAACCCTGAAGTCTCCTTTTCTGCGTTGTGGCAAAAAGTGTGGTACGAAAGTTACCCTGAACCAGAGTTTGTTTGGCAATCCACTGCAGCAACGGACGATTTTGAAGCTAAGTTTAGTTTAGTGCCGATTGCTTTTGGCACCTTAAAAGCCGCTGCCTTTGCCATGTTGTTTGCGATGCCGATTGCGGTCTTAGGGGCGATTTATACCGCCTATTTTATGACGCCTTCGATGCGCCGCGTGGTGAAACCGACCATTGAATTGATGGAAGCTCTACCCACGGTGATTATCGGCTTCCTCGCGGGTTTATGGTTTGCGCCGTTTGTGGAGAGCCATTTGCCCGCAGTATTGGCGCTGATGATTTTGTTACCGCCTTCAACCATAGTGCTCGGGTTCATTTGGTCGCGCTTACCCAAAGCTTGGCTGCGCCGTATCCCCAGTGGTTGGCATGCGCTGATTTTAATCCCAGTGTTGATTGGTATATCAGCCCTGATTCTGTCTTACAGTGGTGAGCTGGAAAACGCTCTGTTTGCGGGTGATCTGCGCGTGTATTTAGCGCAGCACGGTATCGGTTACGATCAGCGCAATGCGCTTGTTGTTGGTTTTGCGATGGGGTTTGCGGTGATCCCAACCATTTTTACCATTGCGGAAGATGCGATTTTCTCAGTGCCGAAACATCTGTCAGATGGCTCTTTGGCGCTGGGGGCGACACCATGGCAGACCTTGATTTATGTGGTACTGCTTACGGCAAGCCCTGGGATTTTTTCGGCGATCATGATGGGGCTCGGGCGTGCCGTCGGTGAGACCATGATAGTGCTGATGGCCACGGGTAATACCCCGTTGTTGGATTGGAATATTTTTGAAGGCATGCGAACCTTATCGGCGACGATTGCTGTTGAACTGCCAGAATCGGAAGTGCAAAGCGCCCATTTCCGTATCCTATTTTTGGCCGCGCTGCTGCTGCTGACCTTTACGTTTGCGGTGAATTCCCTAGCGGAATGGGTTCGTCAACGGCTACGAGAAAAATACCGTTCTTTATGATGGAGCAATATGTTGAATTGGTTTAAATCCGGTGCTCCGTGGATCTGGCTGACAGGAGGAGCCGTCAGCGTCAGCTTGATTGCTGTACTTGGCCTATTACTGGTGATTGGTTGGCGTGGCTTAACCTATTTCTGGCCAGCGCCCTTGCTGCAATGGCAAACCCCCGATGGAAAAACCGTGGTGGGTCAACTGTACGCTCGTGAAAGTGTGCCGGTTAGCCATTTAAAAGAGATGAATTTACCGCTACCAGAAAAAGTGCAAGCGGCAGGGTTGGCGACACGGCTCAATATCAAAGTCGCTAATCGGGATCTGTATGGATCTGATTTTATTGCTTTACTTGAGTTTGAAACCGAATTTAAAGGCGCGCCACAAGGTTGGGCGGTGATTGAGCGCAGCCGAGGCGGGCAACTGTTTGGTAAACCGCTTCGCTTCGATTCTACGACTGGCGAGCTGGATCTGCCGCTAGAGCGTCATCTGCGTCAAGCATTGTTAGAGGCAGAAACCATTCGCGATCAAGTGGATAAGATGGTTGAACAGCAAGTGCGGGTGATCAGTAGCCAGTTAGAAAGGTTGCGCTTGGAAAAACGCCGTAAGCAATTGAATAATCAGCTCAGTGATGAGTTTTTACAACACTACGTGTTAAGCAAAAGCCGTTTAGAGAAAGAGCTCGCACAGGTTCAGACTGAGTTAGATGCGCTCCGTGCACCGTTAGAAAAGCAATTTCTCTATCTTGTTGATATGCAAGGAGAGACCGTCTCCGTCCCACTAAGTGAAATCTTGGATTTCTGGTATCCCAATGATATGAATTTTGCCCAAAAACTCGCGGAGTGGGGCAAGCAAGCGTGGCGCTTTTTATCGGAATCACCACGGGAGTCAAACTCGGAAGGGGGCGTGTTTCCGGCCATTTTTGGAACGGTGTTTCTGGTGATCATCATGTCGATCATCGTCATGCCTTTAGGCGTGATAGCAGCTATCTATCTGCATGAATACGCGCAAGAGGGCGCGTTTACTCGGATAATTCGAGTCGCGGTGATCAACTTAGCGGGGGTACCTTCCATCGTATATGGGGTGTTTGGCCTCGGCTTTTTTGTTTACACCATAGGCGCTTCGGTTGATAACCTTTTTTATGCTGAGCGTTTGCCCACTCCGACCTTCGGGACACCTGGGCTGCTTTGGTCTGCTCTGACGTTAGCCGTGTTGACGCTGCCTGTGGTGATTGTGGCGACGGAAGAGGGCTTATCACGCATTCCGATTTCGGTGCGCCATGGATCATTAGCACTAGGCGCTACCCAGTTTGAAACCATTTGGCGTATTGTGCTACCTATGGCAAGCCCTGCGATCATCACCGGATTGATTTTGGCGATCGCCCGCGCAGCCGGTGAAGTGGCTCCGCTGATGCTGGTCGGTGCGGTGAAATTGGCTTCCAGTTTGCCTGTGGATGGGGAATTTCCCTTCATCCATCTTGAACGCAAATTTATGCATTTAGGTTTCCATATTTACGATATCGGTTTTCAAACCAACAATATTGAAGCGGCACGACCACTGGTGTACGCCACTTCATTTTTATTGGTCACTGTGATTGTGGCGCTCAACTTAACTGCGATCAGTATTCGTAATAACTTACGCGAAAAATACCGAACTTTGGGGCAAGACTAGTTATGTACTCCGCCAATCCTACTTTGGGCTACTATGTACCGCCGCTGGACGTGAATAATCTTACCGATCAGCAGACGGCGATTTCGATTGAGCACTTAAGCCTGTATTACCAGCAAAGTCGCGCCTTGAGTGATATTTCCATGCGTATCCCCAAAGGTCAGGTTACGGCGTTTATCGGCCCCTCCGGCTGTGGTAAATCGACGCTTTTGCGCTGCATTAACCGGATGAACGATCTGGTGGAAGGAACGCGTGTTGAAGGTGAGGTGAAATTGCATGGCAAAAACATCTATCATCCGGATGTGGATGTGCCAACGCTGCGCCGCCGGGTCGGGATGGTGTTTCAGCGCCCGAATCCCTTTCCTAAATCGATTTATGAAAACGTGGTGTATGGACTGCGTTTGCAGGGGATTAAAAATAGCCGTGCGTTAGATGATGCGGCGGAGCAATCTCTGCGTGCGGCGGCGTTGTGGGATGAAGTCAAACATCGTTTGCACGAAAATGCATTTGGTTTATCGGGTGGGCAACAGCAACGTTTGGTGATTGCCCGTGCGATCGCGATTGAACCTGAAGTGTTGCTTCTTGATGAGCCAACCTCAGCGCTTGATCCTATCTCGACCTTGACCATTGAAGAGCTGATCCACGATCTCAAAACCAAATATACCGTGGTCATCGTCACTCACAACATGCAGCAAGCGGCGCGCGTGAGCGATCACACCGCCTTTATCCATATGGGAAAGTTGATCGAGTACGCAGATACGGACTCTATTTTCACGTCACCATTGAAAAAGCAAACCGAAGACTACATTACGGGGCGATACGGTTAAGCACTTTTTCAGCCAGTTTAGTAAGGATATGCCATGCAGTTCGGTCGACATATTTCAGGTCAGTTCAATGTGGAATTGGAGTCCATTCGTAGCCAAGTATTGACTATGGGCGGCTTGGTTGAGCAGCAGTTGACTTTAGCCATGCAGGCCTTGCATGAAGATGATGAAAAACTGGCGCGCCGTGTGATTGCCGACGATCACAAAGTCAATGCGATGGAAGTCTCGATTGATGAGGCGTGTACGCGCATTATTGCCAAACGTCAGCCGACCGCTAAAGATTTGCGCCTTATTATGGCGATCATCAAAACCATTACCGATCTGGAACGGATTGGCGATTCTGCGACTAAGATGGCTTATATCGCCATCGAACGTCCACCGGCCAAACAGCACCAATTCCAAGTTTCACTTGAACCTTTGTGTCGCCAAGCGATTGCCATGTTGCATCAAGTGCTTGATGCGTTTGCACGGATGGATGTAGAAGCCGCAGCGGAAATCTATAAACAAGATGATAGGTTGGATAAAGAGTACGAAGCAGTCGTACGTCAGTTGATGACCTACATGATGGAAGATCCGAAAAACATTCCACATATTCTGCAAGTTATCTGGTCGGCGCGTGCGATTGAGCGAGTTGGCGATCGCTGTCAAAACATCTGCGAATACATCATCTACTTTGTGAAAGGTAAGGATGTGCGCCATCTTGGCGATCAAGGGATCGACGATGTGCTAAAAAAGCCGAGTTTGTAAGCGGCGCTGTCCGTCAACTTGCCGTTGAGCAGCAAATTGACGGAGTTTGTAGGTAGAGAATTAGTAGCGCTGTGGAACAAAGGTTTGGTCTTCGATGGGGGGGCGTACGTAACCTTGCTTATTGATTTCCGGCAGAGTGATCGGCGCATGCTCAATCTCTTGATACTCAACACTACTGAGTAGGTGGCTGATGCAGTTGAGGCGAGCGCGCTTTTTGTCATCCGAAGGCACCACCCACCATGGGCAGTGTTTGGTATCGGTGTAAGCAAACATCTCATCTTTAGCTCTCGAATAGGCTGCCCAGCGCTGACGAGACTCGAGATCCATTGGACTGAATTTCCAGCGTTTGAGTGGCGTATTAATCCGCTCGATAAAGCGCCGCTCTTGCTCTTCATCGGATACTGAAAACCAGTATTTGAGTAAGATGATCCCAGAACGTTGCAGCATGCGTTCAAATTCAGGGCAAGAGCGCAGAAATTCTTGATACTCTTCATCGCTGCAAAAGCCCATCACCTTTTCGACTCCCGCGCGGTTGTACCAACTGCGGTCAAACAAGACAATTTCACCACCGGCCGGAAGATGGGCGACGTAGCGCTGAAAATACCATTGGGTTTTCTCTTTTTCGGTGGGGGCAGGGAGGGCGGCCACACGGCAGATCCGCGGATTGAGTTTCTCGGTGATGGTTTTGATCACCCCACCTTTTCCCGCGGCATCGCGTCCTTCAAAAATCACCACTAGCTTGAGCTTTTCTTGTTTCACCCACTCTTGCAGTTTGACTAGCTCAATTTGCAGCAGCTCTAATTCACGTTCGTAGACTTTCTTATCCAATTTCGCCATCGCATTCTCTCCTTTGCTAGGTTAAGCATAGCAGTGGGAGCGGCGAAGTTCCGTGGCGGATGATCGTATTTTCCCCTTCCTACTTGAAGCTGCAGCGGTGTTGGCTACGTTCGTTCACCCCAATCACATCGTTTATTTATGCTCATGGGGATGAACTCACTTGCCGCCTACCTGCAACGCCAAGTCGTTTGGGTATACATCATTAATGTAGGACAGAATTGAGTGCCGCCAGAGCGTGTACGGTTTGCTGTAACGCATCGCGGCTGGTCACCGGGATAATAAAATCATCACAGTCCGCCGCGCCCATTTTGCTCTCCGAGCGAATAAACAGCATCTCGCTCGGACGCGTGGTTTTTGCGGATAAATGCAGCTCATTGACCCCGGTGGCTAACGCAATTTCAGCCACATTCTGCGCATTAACCCCAGCGCCTGCCATGATTGAAATGCGCCCAGCACTCTGTTTGACCAGTTGTGCTAAACGTTCAACACCCAGATAAGCGTTGCGCGCCAAGCCTGAGGTCAAAATGCGTTCACAACCGAGCGCAATGATCTCTTCTAATGCGTGTTCAGGGTTTACACAGTGGTCAAATGCGCGGTGAAACGTCACACCTAACCCGAGGGAGTGAGCAAGTTCGATTAAAGGTTTGCTGCGTTTCACATCAATCGTGCCATCGGCATTGAGTAACCCTAGTACCACGCCTTGTAAGTTTGCTTGATGCGCCGTACGAATGTCCTGCGCCATGATGCTGAGTTCATCATCGTGATAGAAAAAATCCCCTTCTCTTGGTCTTATCATGGCGTAAACCGGAATCGGTGACACTCTGCCTGCGCTGTACATCAACCCGGCGCTAGGGGTTAATCCACCTAGCGCAAGGGATGAACAAAGCTCAATACGGGTTGCGCCTCCCGCGATGGCGTTATGCAGGGATTCAATATTGTCGATACAGACTTCAACTTGATATTTCATCAGGTTAACTCCGGTTGGATAAAGGAAATGGCAGTATCATAGCAGCAGACATCGCGCAGAATGCGCAAGAATAGGGGTAAAGTTTAAGACCCGAATTACCCATTTATACCCTTCCTACTTGAAGCTGCAGGAGGGATATCCCATTCCTGCTGCTTAGCTGCCACTACATAGCAAGTCATCTCGTTTAAGTGTGGGACAGATTCGGTGAAATGAAGAATAGAAAAAGCCCAAAGCAGTGCTTTGGGCTTTTGATGACTTTACTTCTTAACTGATTGGCGTAGCGTTTTCGCTTTATTATTTCCAACCACCCGTGTTGAGCGCGGGGTTAAGAGTCTTATTTTAGGTCAGCTGAGTATTGAGACAGGAATGCTGCAACGCCTTTTGGAGATGCTTCCATACCTGCTTTGCCTGCTTCCCATTGTGCTGGGCACACTTCACCGTGAGTTTGGTGGAAGTTCAGTGCATCAACCATACGTAGCATTTCGTCGATGTTACGACCCAGTGGCAGATCGTTCACTACTTGGTGACGAACCATGCCTTCTTCGTCGATCAGGAATGAACCACGGAAAGCCACGCCAGCTTCTGGGTGCTCAACATCGTAAGCTTTACAGATTTCGTGTTTAACGTCTGCAACCAGTGGATATTTCACTTGACCGATACCGCCGTTTTCAACAGCAGTGTTACGCCATGCGTTGTGAGAGAACTGAGAGTCGATAGAAACACCGATCACTTCTACACCTTTAGCAAGGAAGTCTTCGTAACGGTTGTCGAATGCAATCAGTTCAGATGGGCAAACGAAAGTGAAGTCTAGTGGGTAGAAGAAAACAACCGCTTTCTTACCTTTTGTAAATTCTGCGAAGTTGAAGTTATCAACGATTTCACCGTTACCAAGAACAGCAGCTGCAGTAAAATCAGGGGCTTTGCGACCAACTAGTACCATTTTTTTGCTCCTAAGCAATTTTGTAAGTACTGAACTATGTGCGTTGAGTTCATAATTCAGTCCGTGAATAACGAGGAGAAATATAGTACAAAGTAGACAAAGTAAAAAATGAATTAATTAGATTAAGTTAATCGAAAAAAGCGATAAGTCTCGGTGAGGTCAGTAGTGCCTAGGTACCATGATGTTTTTAGCGCGGTTTTTGATGAGAGGATGGAAGATGTATGAATAAATGGCCAAGCCTCAAGCAGTTATCTTATTTGGTGACACTTTATGAAACCCGCCATTTTAGTGAGGCGGCTGAGCGTTGCTTTGTCAGTCAATCGACCTTAAGTAAAGGCATTCAAAACCTTGAAGAGTTGATCGGCTGTTCCTTGTATGAAAAGCAAGATAAGAAAAGCCCTCTGGTATTTACTCGGGTCGGAGAGTTGGTGGTCAAGCAGGGGCGAGAATTGCTCGCCAAGGGGCAAGATTTAGTCGAGCTTGGCAAGTTGTGCCAAGGTGACACCATGGAAGGGCAATTGCGTTTGGGGTGCATTCCAACCATTGCGCCGTTTTTGTTGTGTGATTTAGTCCAAGAGATTAACCAGCGTTACCCCAAATTGCACTTATTGTTGCGCGAAGATACCACGGCAAATCTGCTCTCCGCCTTGCGCAGTGGTGAACTGGATGTGTTGATCCTCGCCTTACCCGTCGATATTGGCAATATGGAGAGCTATGTGGTGGGGCAAGATCCGTTTCGTATGGTGATAAGCCGTAACCAAGTTAATCAGATCCGTGTGCCGATCCGCTACGCAGATCTACCCGATGAATCGGTGTTTTTACTCGAAAACGAGCACTGTTTAACTGAACATGCTGTATCGGCTTGTAAGCTCACCGATAAAGAGAAGATTAATCCATTTACCGCGACCAGTTTGCATACCTTAGTGCAAATGGTGGCCAATGGCTTAGGTACCACTTTTATTCCGCAAATGGCCATCGACCACGGTTTGCTGGATAATCAAAACCTGGTGGTGATCGACCCTCCTGGACAAAAAGCTTACCGAGAAATCGGCCTAGTGTGGCGTCCAAGTTCTTCCCGAATTCACACTTTTCGCCAGTTAGCTGAGATAGTGGCTGAGCTGTTATAGCGATTGGTCGTAGTGATAAGTCTGCTATGGACTAGTGAAAGCGCATTGTTAGCGATGCGCTTTTTAGCATTTTATGTGGTTAGTAATTTTTTAATTGTGAAATTTCACAAGTCAAAATTGGTGGGGCTTTCATAAAATTGTAAATATTCACAATGTGAATTTTACATATCCTGACCGTAACGCTGTTTTAATTACAGACGATGGGTTCCGCTCTAAGCCAGTCATTCCGACCTTTTATACCGTAAGGATAAATTTAAACACTTGTTTAAGTGCTATTTTCAATGTCAATTTTTGTGTAATTAAATTACGTAACAACTTACGGATTTTGGTGTGTGAATTGTGTGGGGGTGGCAACCGAATAAAACTTCGAATTTAACCTGGGGTTAACTTTTGCTCTTTCTTGTTGGTGCTTTGTAGGTTAAGGTTTATTGGCGTTGTTAAGACTTATGTCTAGTGCCCGGAGTCTTGCAAAAGTGCGCAATTTAAGTGACTTTAAATCACAACGGATAAGCCAACTGAATAATGAAAATTTGTAGTTTTAAAGTTACAAATGTTCTTGGTGAGTGTTTCAAGGAAGGAATTTATGTCAATCAATACTGCTGAATTAACCCAACACACCACGGAAACCAAAATCACCCAAGGCAAGCTTGCTGTGGTGGGTACCCTTTCACCCGAACATCAAGCGATTTTCCCTGTCGAAGCCCAAACTTTTTTACAGCAACTCTGTGAGCGCTTTGCGCCGCGAGTGGATGAATTACTGACCTTGCGTGAACAAAAACAAACGCTTATCGACCAAGGCCAGCTACCTGATTTTCTTGCCGAAACCAAAGATATCCGAGAAGGAAGCTGGAAGATTCTCGGCATTCCAGACGATCTGCAAGATCGCCGCGTAGAGATCACGGGGCCAACCGATCGCAAAATGGTGATTAATGCACTGAACGCGAATGTGAAAGTCTTTATGGCTGACTTTGAAGATTCGATGTCGCCCGCGTGGGACAAGGTGTTGGATGGGCAGATCAACCTGCGTGATGCGATTCTGGGCTGCATAAGCTATACCAACCCAGATAATGGCAAGCGTTATGAGCTCAATGCCAACCCAGCGGTGCTTATCTGCCGCGTGCGCGGTCTGCACCTCAAAGAAAAACATGTCACTTACAACGGCTTGGCGATTCCCGGTTCACTGTTCGATTTTGCGCTCTATTTTTACAACAACCATCGCGCACTGTTGAAAAAAGGCAGTGGCCCTTATTTCTACCTACCTAAGCTGCAAGCTTATCAAGAGGCGCAGTGGTGGAGTGACGTGTTCCATTTCACGGAAGATTATTTTGGCTTAGACACAGGCACCATCAAAGCAACGGTGTTGATTGAAACTCTGCCTGCGGTATTTCAGATGGATGAGATTCTGTTCTCACTCAAAGAGCACATTGTCGGTCTGAACTGTGGACGCTGGGATTATATTTTCAGCTACATCAAAACCTTGAAAAAGCATCCTGACCGCGTATTGCCTGATCGCCAAGTGGTGACCATGGATAAGCCTTTCCTCAATGCGTATTCCCGTTTGTTGATTTACACCTGTCATAAACGCGGCGCGTTTGCGATGGGCGGGATGGCGGCATTTATTCCAGCCAAAGATCCTGCGGTCAATGAGCAAGTGCTACAAAAAATTCGCGGCGACAAAATGCTCGAAGCGACCAATGGTCACGATGGTACTTGGGTTGCTCACCCCGGTTTAGCGGATACCGCGATGGCGGTGTTTAACGAGGTGCTTGGTGAGCGCAAAAACCAACTCAATGTAAGCCGAATGGCCGATGCTCCGATAACCGCGGCCGATCTATTGGCACCTTGCGATGGGCCACGCTCCGAGCATGGCATGCGCCACAACATTCGCGTTGCGTTGCAATACATCGAAGCATGGATTTCTGGTAACGGTTGTGTGCCGATCTACGGCTTGATGGAAGATGCGGCGACAGCGGAGATTTCACGCGCTTCGATTTGGCAATGGATTCAACACGGTAAAACGTTAGATAACGGACAAGTGGTCACTAACGAACTGTTTCGCGACTACCTCAAACAAGAGATTGAGGTGGTGAAAAGCGAAGTGGGTGAGTCCCGTTTTGCACAAGGGCGTTTTACTGAAGCGGCCGAATTGATGGAGCGCTTAACGACCAGCCAAGAGCTACCGAATTTCTTAACCATACCGGGCTACGACTACTTGCCGTAGGCCTCTATAACACCAGTAACGTGAAACCACTTTACGATCAGCGAGCGCAGTACTGATCGAACAAGGAATCGAGCTGCCAACAGGCAACCAATATACAAGAGGGATAGATTATGACACTGACTCGTCGCCAACAAATTGAAGCACTAGAAAAAGATTGGGCAACCAACCCACGCTGGAAAAATGTGAAACGCACTTACACCGCTGAAGAAGTGGTGAGTTTGCGCGGCTCGGTTGTACCAGCCAATACCATCGCCCAACGTGGTGCAGACAAACTGTGGGAACTGGTGAATGGTTCAGCGAAAAAAGGGTATGTGAACTGTTTGGGCGCACTCACTGGCGGCCAAGCGGTGCAACAAGCCAAGGCGGGCATTGAAGCGATTTATCTCTCTGGCTGGCAAGTGGCGGCGGATAACAACACCGCAGGCACCATGTACCCAGACCAATCTCTCTATCCAGTGGATTCTGTACCGTCAGTCGTACGCCGCATCAATAATGCGTTTCGTCGCGCTGACCAAATCCAGTGGTCAAACGGCAAATCACCACAAGATGAAGGCGGAATTGATTACTTCCTGCCAATCGTCGCGGATGCGGAAGCCGGTTTTGGTGGCGTACTCAACGCTTATGAGTTGATGAAATCTATGATTGAAGCGGGCGCTGCTGGCGTTCACTTTGAAGACCAATTGGCTTCGGTGAAAAAATGTGGCCACATGGGCGGCAAAGTATTGGTACCGACTCAAGAAGCGGTGCAAAAACTGATTGCAGCACGTTTGGCTGCCGATGTTGCAGGCACGACTACGTTAGTGATTGCTCGCACCGATGCTAACGCCGCCGATTTGCTCACTTCAGACAGCGATCCGTACGATGCCGATTTCGTGACCGGTGAGCGTACTTCCGAAGGTTTCTACCGTGTACGCGCGGGCATTGACCAAGCGATTTCTCGCGGCTTGGCTTACGCACCTTACGCAGATTTGGTGTGGTGTGAAACCGCGAAGCCGGATCTGGAAGAAGCGCGTAAATTTGCTGAAGCGATTCATGCACAATACCCAGATCAACTGTTGGCTTACAACTGCTCACCTTCGTTCAACTGGGAAAAGAATCTCGATGCGAAAACCATCGCCCATTTCCAGCAAGCGCTGTCGGACATGGGTTACAAGTACCAGTTCATCACGTTAGCGGGTATTCACAACATGTGGTTCAACATGTTTGAGTTAGCGCACGCTTACGCGCAAGGCGAAGGTATGCGTCACTATGTCGAAATGGTACAGCGTCGCGAATTTGAAGCAGCATCCAAAGGTTATACCTTCGTGGCGCACCAACAAGAAGTGGGGACGGGTTACTTCGATAAGATGACCAACACCATTCAAGGCGGCAACAGTTCGGTGACGGCCCTGACTGGCTCAACCGAAGAAGATCAATTTCACTAATCGATAATCTACCATTCTGTGCGAACCTTGGCGGCCGAATGGCCGCCTTTTTTAGGGTGAGCGTTTACTCTGCTTGAGTATGGCGAACCCATTCCTACATGCCGCTGCAAATCGCTTAGCCGAGCCGAGAATGAATCGGGTGATAGCTTGACTTATTGCTCCTCATCCAACTCATCGGGTTCACTCTCTTCCTGAAGCTCGAGCAGATTGATCGCAATTGTCACGAAATCACTGTCGGTAATGATCCCAACTAACACGTCTTTGGCGACGACAGGCAAACAGCCAATTTTGTGTTTTTGCATGTAAATTGCGCTTTCTTTGAGCCCCGCTTGCGGCGCGACGCTCGTAACATCGGTGTGCATCACCTCAAACAGCGGAGTTTCGAAGGCGAGAGAATCGCCTTGGGCACTGCGCTGCAAGCTGGATTCCTGAGCCGCCAACAAATCGCGTTGGCTGACGATACCCAGCAGCTTTTTATTCGCATCCACAATCGGCACGTGGCGGATATCCAGCGCCTCCATAAGATGTTTCGCATCGTTGAGCGTGTGAGTCCGCAATAAGGTGTGCGGGTGACGCGTCATCATGTCTTCAACTTTGATCATAGCCAACTCCTTTCTGCGCAGAGAACCATCGGAGCCGGGGTCTCTAACCCCTTTTCCCATTAACTCTTTCTTATTTAACTATAGTGTGATTGGCCAGCAACTTCTGCGAAGTGAAACCGAAATATGCGGATTGTTGAATCCGTTGGCGAACCTGATGGCTCTTTACAAAAGGTTACCTTGCCAGAGGTGTATCACCACGCAGCATTCCTGTATCTTGAGCGCACTTAGGTATATACTGGCGCGCCGCGAAATCGGGCGACGATACTGATCACTTAATCAAGAAAGAGCCATGCAAGTTTCAGATTTTCATTTTGAACTCCCAGACGAGCTGATTGCTCGCTACCCAAAAGCAGAACGTACCGCGAGCCGCTTGCTGCAGCTTGACGGCAACAGTGGTCAACTGGTGGATGGCACCTTTAAAGATGTCCTCGAACTGGTTGAACCGGGAGATCTGCTGGTGTTTAACAACACGCGAGTGATCCCAGCACGTATGTTTGGGCGCAAAGCCAGCGGTGGCAAATTAGAAGTGTTGGTAGAGCGTATGCTCGATGAGCACACGATTTTAGCGCACGTTCGTTCATCAAAACCGCCCAAACCGGGTACTGAACTTTATTTAGGCGAGAACGATGAGTTTCATGCCGTGATGCAGGCGCGTCACGATGCATTGTTTGAAATCCGTTTTACTGCGGAAACCGTGGTATTGGATATTCTCAATCAAATTGGTCACATGCCGTTGCCACCTTACATCGACCGTCCTGATGAAGAGACGGATAAAGAGCGTTATCAAACGGTGTACAACCAAAAGCCGGGTGCGGTAGCAGCCCCAACGGCGGGTTTGCATTTTGACCAAGTGCTGCTTGAGCAGATCCAAGCCAAAGGCGTTGAGTTGGCGTATGTGACACTGCATGTTGGCGCGGGGACCTTCCAGCCTGTGCGGGTGGAAAATATTCACGATCACCATATGCATGCGGAATACGTTGAAGTGCCACAAGAAGTGGTGGATGCGATTGCGGCGACCAAAGCGCGTGGTGGTCGAGTGGTTGCTGTGGGTACCACCTCAGTACGTTCACTCGAAAGTGCGGCGCAAGATGCGCTGCAAAAAGGCACCGAGTTAAAGCCATTTTTTGGTGATACCGAAATCTTCATCTTCCCGGGGTATCAATACCAGTTGGTGGATTGCTTGATCACCAATTTCCACTTGCCTGAATCGACCTTGATCATGCTGGTGAGTGCGTTTGCAGGTTATGAGCACACCATGGCCGCTTATGAACATGCGGTCAAAGAGCAATATCGCTTCTTTAGTTACGGCGATGCGATGTTTATTCGTAAGCAGACGACTAAAGCGTAATCATCCCTAATCACTTGGCGTGGTTGCTTCAGGTGGCAAGGGATAACGAAAACGAGTGCTGGCAGTAGCCAGAAAAGGTGCAGACCTTTTTCGCAGGGAAACGCGACCGCTCCGCAAAGAGCCTTG
Source organism: Vibrio cholerae (assembly GCF_008369605.1). NCBI lineage: Bacteria > Pseudomonadati > Pseudomonadota > Gammaproteobacteria > Vibrionales > Vibrionaceae > Vibrio > Vibrio cholerae. The sequence continues at coordinate 2,193,028 of NZ_CP043554.1, read as the reverse complement.
TTGATGGCAATAAGGCTTGAATTATCGACCTGCTGAGAGCGTAAGTTCGCGCGATTAGGTGGGTAAAAATGGTCAGACTGTTTCTCTGACATTGGAGGCTTCGTGAAATTAAAATTTGAACTGAAAAAGAAAAACGGTAATGCCCGTCGTGGTCAATTGATTTTTGAACGTGGCACAGTGCAAACCCCTGCGTTTATGCCCGTGGGTACTTACGGCACGGTAAAAGGGATGACCCCTGAAGAAGTGAAAGAAACCGGCGCGCAAATTCTGCTCGGTAACACTTTCCACCTCTGGCTGCGCCCTGGCCAAGAAGTGATGAAAATGCACGGCGACTTGCACGATTTCATGAACTGGCAAGGTCCTATCCTTACTGACTCTGGTGGTTTTCAGGTATTCAGCTTAGGCGATATCCGTAAGATCACCGAAGAAGGCGTGCATTTCCGCAACCCAGTAAACGGCGACAAAATCTTTATGGACGCCGAGAAATCGATGGAAATCCAAAAAGATTTGGGTTCAGACATCGTGATGATTTTTGACGAGTGTACGCCATACCCTGCGACCCACGATGAAGCGAAAAAATCGATGGAAATGTCTCTGCGTTGGGCAAAACGTTCGCGTGACCACTTCGATAAGCTCGAAAACCCGAACAACCTGTTTGGTATCGTGCAAGGTGGTGTGTATGAAGATTTGCGTGATGTATCGGTAAAAGGCCTGACGGAAATCGGTTTTGATGGTTATGCTGTGGGTGGTCTTGCGGTGGGTGAGCCAAAAGAAGACATGCATCGTGTACTGGAACATACTTGTCCACAACTGCCGGAAGACAAGCCACGTTATCTGATGGGCGTCGGTAAACCGGAAGACTTGGTGGAAGGTGTGCGTCGTGGTATCGACATGTTTGACTGTGTGATGCCAACGCGTAACGCACGTAACGGTCACCTGTTTGTGACGGGGGGTGTGATCAAGATCCGTAATGCAGCACATAAAACCGATACAACACCACTGGATCCGCATTGCGACTGTTACACTTGCAAAAATTATTCGAAGTCATACCTGCATCATTTGGATCGCTGTAACGAAATCCTCGGTGCACGCTTGAATACCATCCATAACCTGCGTTACTACCAACGCTTGATGGAAAGCATTCGTAAAGCGATTGATGAAGACCGTTTTGACCAATTTGTAGCCGAGTTCTACGCGCGTCGTAACCGCGAAGTGCCACCACTACAAAAAGACAAAGCCTGATTTCGTGCACTGGGTTGGATTTGCGTGGTAAGCCGCTTGAATTCACCCCTGTGCATCCCAATAGAATCAACATTAAACAACAATAACTTAGAGGACGTTTCTCAATGAGTTTAATTTCTGTAGCACATGCCGCAGGCGAAGGTGCCCCACAAGGTGGCGGTTTTGAAATGATCATCATGCTCGCGATGTTCGCAGTGATCTTCTATTTCATGATCTACCGTCCACAAGCTAAGCGTGTCAAAGAACACAAAAACCTGATGGCTGCGATGGCAAAAGGTGACGAAGTGTTGACCTCTGGTGGTCTAGTGGGTCGTATCACTAAGATTGCTGAAGATAACGCTTACATCACAATCGAGTTGAACACCAACAACGAAGTTGTGATCAAGAAGGACTTCGTGACTGCAGTGCTACCAAAAGGTACGCTGAAATCTCTTTAAAACAGCCATAGGATCCTCGCTGTGCTAAACCGTTATCCGTTATGGAAGTATCTGATGGTGATGTTAACCATCGCCGTTGCAGCCTTGTATGCACTTCCAAATATCTACGGTGAAGATCCAGCTATCCAAATAACAGGGGCGCGTGGCGCCTCTGTTGATATGTCAACGCTGGATGCTGTCACCGATGCGCTCAATAAAGCGCAACTCTCCCAAAAATCCATTGCTCTTGAAAATGGCTCAATCCTTGTTCGTTTCAATGATACGGATACGCAAATCAGCGCCCGAGATATCATCAGTGAAGCGTTAGGTAAGGATAAAATCGTCGCGTTAAACCTCGCTCCTTCAACGCCAGATTGGCTAGAGTCAATTGGTGCTGCACCAATGAAACTTGGCCTTGATCTGCGTGGTGGTGTTCACTTCCTGATGGAAGTGGATATGGATGCCGCGATGGAAAAATTGGTCAGCCAACAAGAAGAAGCTTTCCGCAGTGATCTGCGTGACGAGAAAATTCGTTACCGCGCGATCCGTCCATTATCGGATGCGGTTGAAGTGACCCTGCGTGATGCCGAGCAGCTTGCGCAAACTAAGCTGCTTCTGGAGTCGAAACACCGTGATATGACCTTTACGACTTCAGAATCCGATGGCCGTTTTGTGCTCGTGGCTAAGTTTACCGAAGCTCGCTTACAGGAAATTCGCAACTACGCCGTTGAGCAGAACATCACTATTTTGCGTAACCGGGTGAACGAACTGGGTGTGGCTGAGCCTCTGGTTCAACGCCAAGGTGCGACACGTATCGTGGTAGAGCTGCCGGGTGTACAAGACACCGCGCGTGCTAAAGAAATCTTAGGCGCGACCGCAACCCTTGAGTTTCGTGAAGTGGACGATAAAGCCGACCTTGCCGCTGCGGCAGCAGGACGTGCGCCTGCTGGCAGCGAAATCAAGTTCGATCGTAATGGTCGTCCTGTAGTGCTGAAAAAGCGCGTGATTCTGGGTGGTTCAAGCATTACCGATGCAAGCTCAAGCGCCGACGAATATGGTCGTCCACAGGTGAACATTTCGCTCGATAGCGAAGGCGGCAACAAGATGTCAGCGTTCTCGAAAAAGAACATTGGCAAGTTGATGGCGACGGTATTTGCTGAATACAAAGACAGCGGTAAGCGCTCTCCTGAAGGTAAAGTCATTCTGACCAAGCATGAAGAAGTGATTAACCAAGCGACGATTCAGTCGGCATTGGGACGTAACTTCCGTATTACTGGGATTGATTCACCGGCAGAAGCGCATAACCTTGCTCTGCTATTGCGTGCCGGTGCTTTGATTGCGCCAATTTCTATCGTCGAAGAGCGCACCATTGGTCCATCAATGGGTCAGCAGAATATCGATATGGGTATTCAGGCCTGTATTTGGGGTATGGTGGCGGTAATGCTGTTTACGGTTCTTTACTACCGTAAGTTTGGCATGATCGCTAACATCGCACTGATGGCGAACCTCGTGTTGATCATTGGTGTGATGTCGATGATCCCGGGCGCAACCATGACCTTGCCAGGTATTGCTGGTATCGTGCTGACGGTCGGTATGGCGGTCGATGCCAACGTGCTGATCTTCGAGCGTATTCGTGAAGAGCTACGCGAAGGAAAAAATCCGCAGCAAGCGATTCATCAAGGTTACGCTAACGCATTCAGTACCATTGCCGATGCCAACATCACCACCTTAATTACGGCGATCATTTTGTTTGCCGTTGGTACAGGGGCGATTAAAGGCTTCGCAGTGACGCTGTCTATCGGTATTTTAACCTCTATGTTTACCGCGATTGTGGGTACACGTTGTATCGTGAACCTGCTGTATGGCGGCAAACGTATCAACAAACTGTCGATCTGAGGCTGGGGTAAGTTATGTTTCAAATCCTAAAAGCAGACAAAATGATCGACTTTATGCGTTGGTCGAAATTCGCCTTCGCCTTGTCGCTGGTGATGATTGCCGCATCGATTTTTACTCTGTCTACCAAATGGCTGAACTGGGGGCTGGATTTCACGGGCGGTACATTGATTGAAGTGGGCTTTGAGCAGCCTGCCAATCTGGAGCAAATCCGTAGCGCCCTTGAAGCGAAAGGCTTTGGTGATGCTACCGTGCAAAACTTTGGTTCTGCACGTGATGTGATGGTACGTCTACGTCCTCGTGATGATATGGCGGGTGAGGCGTTGGGTAACCAGATCCTCGCGGCGATCAAAGAAGGTACCGGCGGCAACGTGGAGATGCGCCGTATCGAATTCGTTGGCCCGAACGTGGGTGATGAGCTCACTGAAGCGGGCGGCTTGGCGATTCTGGTATCTTTGCTGTGTATCTTGCTTTACGTATCAGTACGCTTTGAATGGCGTTTGGCTGCAGGTGCGGTGCTGGCATTGGCGCACGACGTCATCATTACCTTAGGCATCTTCTCTATCTTACAGATTGAAGTTGATCTCACGATTGTTGCGGCATTGCTGACGGTTGTGGGTTACTCACTTAACGATACCATCGTGGTGTTTGACCGGATCCGTGAAAACTTCCGTAAGATGCGCAAAGAAGAACCCGCAGAGATCATGAATAGCTCAATTACACAAACTTTGAGCCGTACTTTGATCACTTCAGGTACCACTTTGTTTGTGGTGATTGCCCTCTTTACTCAAGGTGGAGCAATGATCCACGGTTTTGCGCTGGCCTTGTTGCTGGGTATTACCGTTGGTACTTATTCTTCTATTTATGTGGCATCAGCACTGGCGCTGAAACTCGGGATCACCCGTGAGCACTTATTGCCACCACAAGTAGAGAAAGAAGGCGCAGAGTTGGATGAAATGCCGTAGGCATCTCTTTCATCGATAAATAAAAAACCGCTGCTAAGTCAGCGGTTTTTTTATCAAGCTTGGTTAGCTATGACCTGATTGATCATGAAGCAGTAGGCGATCGGTTAATAGAACAAAAAAAAGCCCTGCCATAATGGCAGGGCGATATCAGCTGTGACGGAGCAGATATTATTTCAAAATTGCGCTGTTACCGTTTTCACGGATGTGCTGCAGAATCGCTTTCACACCACGTGGGCTTGATGCCACGATGTTGCCCGATTGCATGTAATCGGTGCCGCCAGCAAAGTCAGTCACGATGGCACCTGCTTCACGAGCAATCAGTTCACCTGCAGCCATATCCCAAGGTTTTAGGCCAAGCTCAAAGTAGCCATCAACGCGGTTTGCGGCTAGGTAGCACAGATCCAGTGCGGCTGACCCAGTACGACGGAAATCTGCACATTCAACAAACATTGCAGAGAGGATCTTCATGAAAGATTCTGAGTGCTGTTTTTGTTTGAATGGGAATGCGGTGGCCAAAACTGCGCCTTGCAGATCTTTGATTGGCTGAACGCGAATACGAGCGTTGTTGAGCTGTGCACCTGCACCACGTTGGGCTGTGAACAGTTCGTTAGTCATTGGGTCGTAAACACAAGCGACTTCAGTTTTGCCTCTAAAGCGTACCGCAATAGAAACAGCAAAGTGAGGGAAACCTTTTACAAAGTTAGTGGTGCCATCCAGTGGGTCGATGATCCATTGCACTTCCTTATCTTTACCTTCGATAAGGCCGCCTTCTTCTGCAATGATGCAGTGCTCAGGGTAAGAGCTTTTGATGGTTGAAACGATAATCGCTTCTGCTTCTTTGTCGACGTTAGTCACAAAGTCGTTGCTGCCTTTCTGAGTAGTTTGAATCTTCTCTGCGTTTTCCAGAGATTTGGCAATATGGTTACCTGCTTTTCGCGCGGCGCGAATAGCGATATTTAGCATTGGATGCATACGAGTTTCCCAACGGATGTTAAAGAACGAAAAAGCGGGCGGCAGTATACCAAAACAAATCAAAAAAGGAAGTGGTTATTTTTTGTGCGCTTAGTTGCCCGTCAAGGTAAAGGGTCTGACCATTTTGGTCAGGTTTGTGTTAATATCCCGCGGCTTTGTTTGGAGTACATTTTAGCAAATGATGTTAGAACGCGTGAAAGTCGTATTGGTCGGCACAACTCACTCTGGAAATATTGGTTCGGCCGCTCGGGCGATGAAAGTCATGGGGCTGAGCCAGATGGTGCTGGTCGATCCGCAGTGTCAGGTTGATGCTCAAGCGATCGCGTTAGCCGCGGGGGCAAGTGAAATTGCACTCAATGCGCAAATTTATCCAACGCTGGAAGCCGCCGTTGCTGATTGTGGGTTAGTCGTGGGCACCAGTGCGCGTTCACGCACCCTTGAATGGCCAATGCTTGAGCCACGCGAGTGCGGAGAAAAACTCATCAGCGAAGCCAAGCAACATAGTGTGGCTATGGTGTTTGGTCGTGAACGTACTGGCTTGACCAATGATGAGCTGCAACTGTGTCACTACCACGTGTGTGTGCCTGCGAATCCAGAATACAGCTCACTGAATTTAGCAATGGCGGTTCAACTGCTGAGTTATGAAGTGCGGATGGCCTATCTTGCTTTGCAGCAGAGCTCGCAAAGCAGCACATTGCAGGAAGAGTATCCGCGTCATCAAGAGTTGGAGCGTTTTTATGCCCATCTTGAACAAGTGATAATGCAAACCGAGTTTATTTCTGCGCAGCAGCCGGGGCAGGTGATGAATAAACTGCGCCGCATGTTTACGCGCGCTCGGCCAGAAGCTCAAGAAATCAATATCTTGCGCGGGATCTTAACGTCAGTACAAAAGTCAATCTCACGCAAAGAATAAGCTTATAAGTCTCAGGGTTAAATACCTGACTAAATTAGTCAAATAAATACTTGACCAAAAGAGTCAAGTATGGAAAACTTCCAGCCACATAAACAGTGTGGATACGGTGTGATTATGAGACTGACATCTAAAGGAAGATATGCGGTAACAGCCATGTTAGATGTGGCTCTGCATTCGCAACAAAACCCAGTACCGTTGGCGGACATTTCTGAGCGCCAAGGCATTTCTCTCTCGTACTTAGAGCAGCTTTTTTCTAAGTTACGTAAAGCGGGCTTAGTCGCCAGTGTGCGCGGTCCGGGCGGCGGTTATCGCTTAGGAATGGACTCATACGCCATTTCTATTGGTACTGTGATTGCCGCGGTTGATGAATCGGTCGATGCGACCAAATGCAACGGGAAAGGGGATTGTCAGGGTGGGACTCGCTGCCTGACTCACACACTGTGGCGTGATCTCAGCTCACGCATTACGGATTTTCTCAACAACATCACGCTCGGTGAGCTGATGATGGATAACGAAGTTCTCGAAGTTTCAGATCGTCAAGATCTTCATCTTGCGGTCAGCCAAAGGGTTTCGCAAAACAACTCAAACACAGTCACCATTGGTGCTGCGCCTTTTGGTATTAATGTTCGCTCATAGCGGCAAGGTTTACACTGGAGTAGAAAATGAAACTGCCTATTTATCTAGATTATTCAGCGACATGCCCGGTTGATCCGCGCGTAGCTGAAAAAATGGTTCAGTACATGACGATGGATGGTACCTTCGGTAACCCAGCTTCGCGCTCGCACCGTTATGGCTGGCAGGCAGAAGAAGCGGTAGACACTGCGCGTGAGCAAATCGCAGCCCTGCTGAATGCAGACCCACGTGAAATTGTGTTCACTTCGGGTGCTACTGAATCTGACAACCTCGCGATCAAAGGTGTTGCTCACTTCTATAACAAGCAAGGTAAGCACATCATCACCAGTAAAACCGAACACAAAGCGGTACTGGATACCATGCGCCAATTGGAGCGTGAAGGCTTTGAAGTGACTTATCTTGATCCAGAAAGCAATGGCTTGATTGATCTGGCTAAGCTTGAAGCCGCGATGCGTGATGACACTATTTTGGTTTCTATCATGCACGTGAACAATGAAATCGGCGTGGTACAAGATATCGCAGCGATCGGCGAACTGTGCCGTTCACGTAAAGTGGTGTTCCATGTTGATGCAGCGCAATCCGCGGGTAAAGTAGCGATTGATGTCCAAGAGATGAAGGTTGATCTGATTTCTCTGTCTGCGCACAAAGCTTACGGCCCGAAAGGTATTGGTGCTTTGTATGTACGCCGTAAACCACGTATTCGTCTTGAAGCACAAATGCACGGTGGTGGTCATGAACGTGGTTTCCGTTCTGGTACTCTGCCGACTCACCAAATTGTGGGTATGGGTGAAGCGTTCCGTATCGCGAAGGAAGAGCTGCAGCAAGATTACGATCACGCACTGAAGCTGCGTAATCGTCTGCTTGATGGCATTAAAGATATGGAAGCCGTGACCATTAACGGTGATCTGGATCAGCGTGTACCACACAATCTCAACGTCAGTTTTGCGTTTGTAGAAGGGGAATCTCTGCTGATGGCACTGAAAGATCTGGCCGTATCGTCAGGCAGTGCATGTACTTCAGCTAGCCTTGAGCCTTCTTACGTATTGCGCGCTCTGGGTCTTAACGATGAACTGGCACACAGCTCAATTCGCTTCTCTTTTGGTCGTTTCACGACCGAGGCAGAGATTGATTATGCGATCGAACTGATCCGCGTAGCAGTGGATAAACTGCGTGCGATGTCTCCACTTTGGGACATGTACAAAGACGGCGTAGATCTGAACACGGTTGAGTGGGCACACCACTAATCATTCCAAGGTTATAAAGGATTCGAGGTAACGAACATGGCATACAGCGAAAAGGTCATTGACCATTACGAGAACCCACGTAACGTTGGTTCATTTGATAAAGAAGATCCTTCTGTAGGTAGCGGCATGGTTGGCGCACCTGCGTGTGGTGATGTAATGCGTTTGCAGATCAAAGTATCACCAGAAGGCATCATCGAAGATGCAAAATTCAAAACTTACGGCTGTGGTAGCGCAATTGCTTCTAGCTCGCTAGTGACTGAGTGGGTGAAAGGCAAGAGCATTGATGAAGCGGCAGCGATCAAGAACAGTGAAATCGCCGAAGAGCTCGAATTGCCACCGGTGAAAATTCACTGCTCAATCCTAGCCGAAGATGCCATCAAAGCCGCTGTTGCGGACTACAAGAAAAAGCATCAACACTAATTCGTTTGGGAGCGTCGAGCGCTCCCACCCTTTAATTTATTGAAATCATAAGGTTGAAGTATGGCCGTCACTCTTAGCGAAACCGCAGCAAGCCGAGTAAAAACTTTTCTGGATAATCGTGGAAAAGGCATCGGTTTACGTCTTGGTGTCAAGACAACTGGGTGTTCGGGAATGGCGTATGTGCTCGAGTTTGTTGATGATCTCAACGAAGAAGACCACGTATTTGAAAGCCATGGTGTGAAGGTGATCATTGACACCAAAAGCATGGTCTATTTAGATGGCACTCAACTCGATTACAAAAAAGAAGGGTTAAACGAAGGCTTTGAATTCAACAACCCAAATGTCAAAAGCGAATGTGGTTGTGGTGAAAGCTTCAACGTTTAACGGTAACTGACCATCGAGACTGTTCTCGATCACAGGACCGCTATCAAGATGAATTATTTTGAATTATTTGGGCTGCCGATCCAGTTTGAACTGGATGGTAGCCTTCTTTCTTCTCAGTTCAGAGCGTTGCAGAAACGATTCCATCCGGATAATTTTGCTACCGCTTCTGAGCGTGACCGCCTAATGGCAGTGCAGCAAGCCGCGCAAATTAATGATGCGTATCAGACACTGAAAGATTCACTCCGCCGCGCGGAATATCTGTTGTCGTTACAAGGCATAGAGATGAAGGCTGAGCAGCAGACGCTGCAAGATCCGATGTTTCTGATGGAACAGATGGAGCTACGCGAAGAGCTAGAGTCCGTGACGGCTTGTGCAGATCCTGAGGCCGCCTTAGTCGCTTTTGACACTAAGGTAACCGCGATGCAGCGTCATTATCTCGCACAGCTACAAGGCCAATTAGCTCAAAGTGAGTGGTTAGCGGCGGCTGATCAGATCAGAAAGCTCAAATTTATTGCCAAACTCAAAAATGAAGTAGAACGAGTCGAAGACCAACTGCTTGGCTAATTCAAGATTCAAAGGAACAACTGATGGCATTACTTCAGATTGCAGAGCCGGGGCAAAGTTCGGCACCACACCAGCATAAGTTGGCTGCGGGTATTGATTTAGGCACCACGAATTCACTGGTCGCTTCTGTGCGCAGCGGAACCGCAAGCACACTCGTCGATAGCCAAGGGCGTAGTATTCTCCCCTCAGTGGTGAACTATGGTGCTGATGCGACTCGTGTCGGCTATCCCGCTCGTGAACAAGCTGAAACCGATCCGCACAACACTGTGATTTCGGTAAAACGTCTGCTTGGACGTTCACTGCAAGACATCAATCAGCGTTATCCTCATCTGCCTTACCGCTTCAAAGCGAGTGAGAAAGGCTTGCCGATTGTGCAAACCGCGCAAGGGGATAAAAACCCTATTCAAATCTCTGCCGATATTTTGAAAGCCTTGGCAGAACGTGCCACCGCCACCTTAGGTGGCGAATTGGCGGGAGTAGTCATCACGGTACCTGCGTATTTTGATGATGCGCAGCGGGTTGCCACCAAAGATGCTGCGGCGTTAGCGGGCTTGCATGTGCTGCGTTTACTCAATGAGCCGACAGCAGCGGCGATTGCTTATGGTTTGGACTCAGGCCAAGAAGGGGTGATCGCGGTGTACGATCTAGGTGGCGGCACCTTCGATATTTCGATTTTACGCCTTTCACGCGGCGTGTTTGAAGTGCTCGCAACCGGTGGTGACTCTGCACTGGGTGGTGATGATTTTGACCATCTGATCGCCGATCACCTGCAAGCACAAATCGGACTCACCAGCTTAACCGCTGAGCAGCAGCGCGCGCTGATTAACGCCGCGACACAAGCCAAGATTGATTTAACAGAACACATGACGGCTGAGCTGAATGTGCTTGGCTGGCAAGGTACGTTTACTCGTGAAGAGTTGGAAAACCTAATTGCACCATTGTTGAAAAAGACGCTACTTTCTTGCCGCCGCGCATTGAAAGATGCCGGTGTTGAAGCGGATGAGGTGCTCGAAGTCGTGATGGTGGGCGGTTCAACCCGCACACCGTTTGTGCGCGAGCAAGTGGGGGAGTTTTTTGGCCGCACACCACTGACCAGCATTAACCCAGATGAAGTGGTCGCGATTGGGGCGGCGATTCAGGCGGACATTCTGGCCGGTAATAAGCCGGATGCAGAAATGTTGCTGCTCGATGTCATCCCTCTCTCTTTGGGGATTGAAACCATGGGCGGTTTGGTCGAAAAAATCATCCCACGCAACACCACTATTCCTGTTGCTCGCGCGCAAGAGTTTACCACCTTCAAAGATGGGCAAACGGCGATGAGTGTGCATGTGGTACAAGGGGAGCGTGAAATGGTCGATGACTGTCGCTCTCTGGCACGCTTCTCACTCAAAGGTATACCACCGATGGCGGCAGGTGCTGCGCACATTCGCGTGACTTATCAAGTGGATGCGGATGGTTTACTTTCCGTGACGGCTTTGGAAAAAAGCACCGGTGTACAAGCAGAGATTCAGGTTAAGCCATCTTATGGTTTAAGCGATGACGAAGTCACCCAGATGCTCAAAGACTCCATGGCCTATGCTAAAGAGGATATGCTGGCGCGTGCGTTGGCAGAGCAGCGCGTAGAAGCCGATCGCGTGATTGAAGGCTTAGTTTCAGCACTGCAAGCGGATGGTGATGAGCTGCTGAGCGAGCAAGAGCGCCAAACTTTATTACAGGCGATCGAGCGCTTGATTGAACTGCGCAATGGCGATAATGCGGATGCCATTGAGCAAGGAATAAAAGACACAGACAAAGCGAGTCAGGATTTTGCGTCAAGACGAATGGATAAATCGATTCGTAGCGCACTGGCTGGCCACTCCGTTGACGAGATTTGAAGAGATTACCAACATGCCTAAGATTATTGTTTTGCCTCATGAAACCCTTTGCCCGGAAGGCGCAGTGTTAGAAGCGCAAACCGGGGAAACGATTCTTGATGTGGCACTCAAAAACGGTATCGCTATTGAGCATGCGTGTGAGAAATCGTGCGCTTGTACTACTTGCCACTGTATCGTTCGAGAAGGGTTTGATTCACTGGAAGAGAGTGATGAGCTGGAAGACGATATGCTGGATAAAGCTTGGGGTTTGGAGCCAGAATCTCGTCTCAGCTGTCAGGCTCGAGTGGCGGATGAAGATCTCGTCGTCGAGATCCCGAAATACACGCTAAACCACGCAAGCGAAGATCATTAATTCTTAGCCTCGGTCGCAGCCGAGGTAAAACCAATAGGAAGGCTAACCATGAAATGGACAGATTCACGCGATATCGCGATTGAGCTGTGTGACAAGTTTCCCGATGTCGATCCCAAAACCGTACGTTTTACCGATCTGCATCGTTGGATCATGGAGTTGGAAGATTTTGACGATGATCCGAATCATTCCAACGAAAAAATCCTTGAAGCCGTCATTCTGTGTTGGATGGATGAATTCGAGTAATTCATCTCATGCAAAATGAAGTGAGGAGTCAATCAATATGGCGCTTGCTTTGTTTAGCAGGGGGAGAAACCCTACAGAGTTAACACTTCTTAGCAAAAAATGCGGACCACTTGGTCCGTTTTTTTATTCGGTTGACATTTTGCCTCGACATAATGCTAACATCTTGGCGATTTAATGAGATGGCACAGGCAAAGCCAATATTTAAGACAAGGAGAAACCATGTCTACACAGATGTCTGTATTTTTGAGTACTCAAGCTGCCCAGCCTCAGTGGGGAGAGAAAGCGCTCATTTCTTTTGCAGAGCAAGGTGCAACCATTCACCTGCAACAAACACAAGATTTCAGCGCGATCCAACGCGCAGCTCGTAAGTTAGATAATCAAGGTATCCGCACGGCATTCCTGACTGGAGAAGGTTGGGATCTGGAGAGCATTTGGGCTTTCTATCAAGGTTACCGTGATGCGAAAAAGCGCAATACCGTCGAGTGGAAAGCGTTAGCGGCTGCTGAACAAGCAGAGCTAGAAGCGCGCATTAAAGCGACGGATTGGACACGCGATATCATCAACAAAAGCGCGGAAGAAGTTGCACCACGCCAATTGGCGACCATGGCAGCAGAGTTCATCAAATCGCTTGCGCCTGACCATGTTTCTTACCGTATCGTCAAAGACAAAGATCTGCTCACTGAAGGGTGGGAGGGGATTTACGCTGTAGGCCGTGGCTCTGAGCGTACGTCGGCGATGCTGCAACTCGACTACAACCCAACGGGCGATGAAAATGCGCCGGTATTCGCGTGTTTAGTCGGTAAAGGCATCACTTTTGACTCGGGTGGTTACAGCTTAAAACCTTCCAACATGATGTCAGCGATGAAAGCGGACATGGGCGGCTCAGGCATGATCACTGGTGCGCTCGGTTTGGCTATCATGCGTGGCTTTAACAAGCGCGTGAAACTCATCCTGTGCTGCGCGGAAAACATGGTCTCCGGCCGTGCGTTGAAGCTTGGTGACATCATCACCTACAAAAATGGCAAAACCGTTGAAATCATGAACACCGATGCGGAAGGTCGTTTGGTGCTGGCCGATGGTCTTATCTACGCCAGTGAGCAGAAACCGCAATTGATTATCGACTGTGCAACCTTAACCGGAGCGGCGAAAAACGCGCTGGGTAATGATTACCACGCACTGCTTTCTTATGATGAGTCGCTGAGCCAACAAGCATTAGCTGCGGCAAAAGAAGAGAATGAAGCGCTGTGGGCTCTGCCTTTAGCTGAGTTCCACCGTGAAATGCTGCCTTCTAACTTTGCGGATCTGTCAAACATCAGTAACGGCGATTACACGCCGGGAGCTAGCACCGCAGCGGCCTTCCTTTCCTATTTCGTGGAAGGCTACCAAAAAGGTTGGCTACACTTTGACTGTTCAGCCACGTATCGCAAGTCAGCCAGCGATAAATGGGCCGCCGGAGCGACGGGCATGGGCGTGAAAATGCTCGCACGTATTTTGATGCAGCAAGCATAAATTTAAAGGCAGCTTGTATAGCTGCCTTGTTTTTATTAATAAAAGTATACCTTTCCTATTTGACGCTGCAGCGGTGTTGGCTCTGTTCGTTCATCCTAATCACATAGTGTGTCTATGCTGATGGAGGTGAACTCCCTTGCCGACTACCTGTGACGCCAAGTCGCTTGGGTATAACATAAGCACAATAAACAAAAGGAAATTTTATGGCTCTAGAAAGAACATTTTCGATCATTAAGCCGGATGCGGTGAAGCGTAACTTGATTGGTGAGATTTACCACCGTATTGAAAAAGCCGGTTTGCAGATCATTGCCGCGAAAATGGTTCACCTGTCGGAAGAGCAAGCCAGTGGCTTTTACGCTGAGCATGAAGGCAAACCGTTTTTTGAACCTCTGAAAGAATTTATGACCTCAGGCCCGATCATGGTGCAGGTCTTAGAGGGTGAAAACGCAATTGCACGTTACCGTGAATTGATGGGGAAAACTAACCCAGAAGAAGCCGCCTGCGGTACTCTGCGTGCTGATTATGCACTGAGCATGCGTTACAACTCAGTACACGGTAGCGACAGTCCTGCATCCGCCGCTCGTGAAATTGAATTCTTCTTTCCAGAATCAGAAATCTGCCCTCGTCCATAGTCTTTAAGACAGATTAATTAGGCTCCCAGTGTGGAGCCTAAATTTTTCACAAAATATAACCTATCTTGAATTAACACCTTAGAAAAGACGCGGTTTTGCAGCCCTTGTTGTTGCTGAATAAAGGCTGTACAATTCGCGCCCTTAATTACTGTTCCGTCTTCCTGAGAGGCCCCATGACCACAGAAAAAGTCAATCTACTCGATTTTGACCGCAAGGGTTTGCGCACGTTTTTTGCCGAAGAACTGGGTGAGAAAGCGTTTCGTGCCGAGCAGGTCATGAAGTGGATTTATCACTTTGGTTGTGATGACTTCGATCAAATGAATAACATCAACAAGCAGCTGCGTGAAAAGCTCAAAGCCAAGTGTGAGATCCGTGCACCTTATGTCTCGGAAGCGCAACACTCGGCGGATGGCACCATCAAGTGGGCAATGCGTGTGGGTGATCAGGATGTAGAAACGGTTTACATTCCCGAAGATGATCGCGCGACCTTATGTGTATCTTCCCAAGTAGGGTGTGCGTTGGAATGCAAATTCTGCTCAACGGCGCAGCAAGGTTTTAACCGTAACCTACGCGTTTCAGAAATCATTGGTCAGGTTTGGCGTGCGGCACGTGAAATCGGTCTAGAGAAAGAAACTGGGCGTCGTCCTATCACTAACGTGGTGATGATGGGCATGGGTGAGCCTTTGCTCAACATGAAAAACCTCATCCCAGCGTTAGAGATCATGCTCGATGATCTCGGTTTTGGTCTTTCTAAGCGCCGTGTGACCGTTTCTACCTCTGGTGTGGTTTCTGGTTTAGAGCAGATGATTGGCCAAATCGATGTGGCTTTGGCTATCTCATTGCATGCGCCGAATGACAAGCTGCGTAGCGAAATCATGCCGATCAACGATCGCTGGAATATCGAAGCGTTTTTAGAGGTGGTGCGTCGCTATATTGCATCCTCAAATGCTAACCGCGGTAAGGTGACCGTTGAGTATGTGTTGCTGGATCATGTGAACGATGGTACAGAGCATGCTCACGAGTTGGCGGAATTACTGAAAGGGACGCCTTGTAAAATTAACCTGATCCCGTTTAACCCTTATCCGGGCTCACCCTACAAGAAGCCAAGTAATTCACGCATCGACCGTTTCCAGAAAACCTTGATGCAATATGAGCATACCGTCACCATTCGTAAAACTCGTGGTGATGACATTGATGCGGCATGTGGGCAGTTGGTGGGAGATGTCATTGATCGTACTAAACGAACCAAAGCCAAACAATTTGATGGACAAGCGATTCCAGTGAAAACACTGTAATTGATGTTATAAGATAAGCCAGAGATGTTTCTCTGGCTTTATTTTTGCCTAATATGGCAACAAATCACTGCGTTTAAATGTCAAATCAAAGAAAAACCTTGAGCTAACTGTGATTTATTGGCCATTTCTTTATTGTTTAGTCAACAATATCTATTAGAATGAGGCAAATTTCTCAAACTTGATTTGAGCTATACCCAAGCGACGCGCTAACCGATTGCACCGATTAAGCCAAGTTGTTCCATTACTACCTATAATCAAAAATAAAAGTGAATGGCCCAGCGGCTTAGTCCTGACTAAGAGATTGAAATTACGGATGAATACTGAACAGCAAGATTACAACCAAACTGAGACGACCGAGCAACTAAATCAACCTGCCATCGAGAAAGTCGCTCCCGGCACTTTACTCAAGCAAAAACGTGAAGATTTGGGGCTGACTCAGCGCCAAATCGCTGACCGCCTCAGATTACGCCTTTCTATTATCCAAAGCATTGAAGAGAACCGTTTTGAAGATGGTCAAGTTGCCACTTTTACTCGCGGTTATTTGCGTTCGTATGCCAAAGCGGTGGGTATTCGTGAATCTGAGATCTTGTGTGCTTTTGATGACAGCTATTGCCAAAAGCCAGAAGTTCAGCCGGATATGAAAAGCTTCTCGAAAAAGACCAAGCGTCAGTTGCACGATAGTCGAATCATGCTGATCACTTGGGTGATCTTAGCGGTTATCGTCGGCATGTCGACCTTGTGGTGGTGGCAAAATAGCCAGAAGAACAGCTTAATCCCGGATAAAACAACCATTGCGCCGAGTGCTATTTCGGATATTCAGTCTAGCAATGACACCAGTCTTGCCAATGAAGACTTCGCAACCGTTCCTCCTCTCAATGAGCTACAAGATGCGGCGCCAGCGAGTGAAGAGGCACCGATGAGCCAAGAGTCTCTTTCTGGTGAGGCCAGTGAATTGACTCCGCCAGCACCGAATGAAGCTGATGTGGTGACAGATAAACCTGTGGTTGAAGAAACGGCGGCGGCACCAGTAGCACCAGCTCAGCCTCAAGGACAAACTCCAGTTCAGTCTCAAGCTCCAGCGGCAGCTGCGCCTGTGACTCAACCTGAAGCGGCGCCTAGTGCACCTAGTCAACCTGTGAGCTCTTCCACTGAGAGCGCTTCCGCACTGCTGGTGATGAATTTTTCTGCCGATTGCTGGATTCAAGTCAAAGATGCTACGGGCAAAACACTGTCAACGGGTGTGAAAAAAGCAGGGCAGAGTGTGAGTTTGAGTGGCCAGCGCCCTTATAAATTGGTGTTGGGTGCACCAGAAGGGGTTTCAATCACATTAGCGAGTGAACCCGTCGACCTTTCTGGGTATACTTCCGGCAAAGTAGCAAGATTGACCTTACCTTAGAAAAATGTCTATGCAACATGAGTCTCCTATCAAACGTCGCCCCTCGACACGTATCTATGTGGGCGACGTTCCTATTGGTGATGGTGCGCCCATCGCCGTACAGTCAATGACCAACACCCGAACCACTGACGTGGCTGCCACGGTTGCGCAGATCAAGTCTTTGGAAAAAGTGGGGGCGGACATTGTGCGTGTTTCGGTTCCGACTATGGAAGCTGCCGAAGCGTTCAAACTGATCAAACAACAAGTCTCTGTGCCTTTAGTGGCCGATATCCACTTCGATTATCGTATTGCGCTAAAAGTGGCGGAATACGGTGTGGATTGTCTACGCATCAACCCGGGCAATATCGGTAACGAAGCGCGGATTCGCTCAGTGGTGGATTGTGCGCGCGACAAAGGCATTCCGATTCGAATCGGGGTCAATGGCGGCTCACTAGAAAAAGATCTGCAACTGAAATACGGTGAACCGACGCCAGAAGCCTTAGTGGAATCGGCGATGCGTCATGTGGATATTTTAGATCGCCTCAACTTTGATCAGTTCAAAGTCAGCGTAAAAGCCTCCGATGTTTTCCTTGCGGTAGACTCCTATCGACTGCTGGCGAAAAAGATTGATCAGCCTTTGCATCTTGGCATTACTGAAGCGGGTGGCGCGCGTGCTGGTTCAGTGAAGTCAGCCGTAGGCCTAGGTATGCTGCTTGCGGAAGGTATTGGCGATACGCTGCGTATTTCGCTGGCGGCCGATCCGGTAGAAGAAATCAAAGTTGGTTTTGATATTTTAAAATCGCTGCGCATTCGTTCGCGTGGCATTAACTTTATTGCATGCCCAAGCTGTTCACGTCAGGAGTTTGATGTGATTGGCACTGTGAATGCCCTTGAGCAGCGTCTAGAAGACGTGCTGACACCAATGGATGTGTCAATCATTGGCTGTGTGGTAAACGGTCCCGGTGAAGCTGAGGTGTCTCACTTAGGCTTAGCGGGCAGTAATAAGAAAAGTGCGTTCTATGAAGATGGCGTGCGCCAGAAAGAGCGATTTGATAACGATGATCTCGTCGCGCAACTGGAAGCGAAAATTCGCGCTAAAGCCGCGCGATTGGATGAAAAAAATCGCATCGATATCAAGCACGTAGAACAAGATTAATCTCAACGATATAACGGTAAGAATTGTGGCAAAAACTATTCAAGCAATCCGAGGCATGAACGATTGTCTCCCAACCCAGTCTCCACTTTGGCAAAAAGTGGAAGGCGTGGTGAAAAATGTAATCAGCGCTTACGGTTACAGTGAAGTTCGTATGCCAATTGTTGAGATGACTCATCTATTTAGCCGCGCCATCGGTGAAGTGACCGATGTGGTGGAAAAAGAGATGTACACCTTTGAAGATCGCAATGGTGATAGCTTAACGCTGCGACCTGAAGGTACGGCGGGCTGTGTGCGCTCTGGTATCGAAAATGGTTTGCTGTACAACCAAGAGCAACGTTTGTGGTACATGGGACCAATGTTCCGTCATGAACGCCCGCAAAAAGGTCGTTACCGTCAATTCCATCAGTGTGGTGTTGAAGTGTTTGGTTTAGATGGCCCCGATGTGGACGCTGAATTGATCATGATGACGGCACGTCTGTGGCGCGAACTAGGTATTGCACAACATGTGCGTTTAGAGCTCAACTCGATTGGCTCTCTAGAAGCTCGCGCTAATTATCGCACCGCCTTGATTGACTATCTTGAGCAGTACCAAAACGTACTGGATGAAGATTGCAAGCGCCGCATGTACACCAACCCGCTGCGTGTGCTTGATTCGAAGAATCCTGATGTACAAGCGATTTTAGGTGATGCCCCTCAGCTCTCTGATTATCTCGATGCTGAATCAAAACAACATTTTGCTGGCTTGTGTGAACTTCTGGATGCGGCGGGTATCGAATACACGGTAAACCAACGTTTAGTTCGCGGCCTTGATTATTACAACCGCACGGTTTTTGAGTGGATCACCGAAAGTCTGGGATCGCAAGGTACCGTTTGTGGCGGCGGCCGCTATGATGGCTTGGTTGAACAACTGGGCGGTAAACCAACCCCTGCGGTAGGTTTCGCTATGGGCCTAGAGCGTTTAGTGCTGATGATGGAAACACTCGGTAATACGGATGTCCGTCGCAGCGTAGATGTGTATATGGTGACTGCAGGTGAAGGCACCATGATGGCGGGAATGAAGCTTGCGGAACAGTTACGTGAGCAAGTGCCCGGCCTACGTGTGATGACTCACTTCGGTGGCGGCAATTTTAAAAAGCAATTTAAACGCGCGGATAAAGTGGGCGCGGCGATTGCCTTGGTTTTGGGTGAAGATGAAGTTGCAGCCCAAACCGTTGTGGTAAAAGATTTGGCGGGAGGCGAGCAAAATACTGTTGCCCAAGCTGAAGTCGCTAAACTACTGGCACATTTAGCCTAATTCTCCTGCAGCACGTTTTAAATAAGAGGACAGGAAGTGGAACTCTACGATACTGAAGAACAACAAGTTGAAGCGATCAAAGATTGGTGGAAAGAGAACGGCAAAGCGGTGATCTTTGGCGCGGTAATTGGCCTTGGTGGCCTATTTGGCTGGCGCTACTATCAAGACTCTGTGGTTGCTGCGCAAGAAGCGGCATCGCAAAGCTACAGCAAAGCGATGGATGCACTGCAGGCAAAAGGCATTGAATCTGAAGGCACTATCCAAACCTTTATTAATGCCAATAAAGAGACCGAATACGCAGTTTTGGCTGCAATGCAGTTAGCCAAAGCTCAAGTGGAAGCGGGTCAACTGGATGAAGCGTTAGCGCAATTGGAGTGGGCAAAAGGAGCAACCAAGGATGCTGCACTGAAACCTTTGCTGACATTCCGTGTTGCTCGCTTACAGGCTGAGCAAGGCCAATTTGATGACGCATTAACTCAGCTAACCAGCATTCAAGAGAAATCTTGGGCTGGCCGAGTGGCAGAGCTGCGCGGTGATATCTTGATGCGTAAAGGGGATAGTGCAGCTGCTTATGCCGCTTACACCGAAGCGCAACAGGCAGAGGATGCTAGCCAAACTCTGCAAATGAAACTGGATGATCTCGCGAAGTAAGGGCACTCCCTGATGAAGAAGCTGTTCAATCAAGTGCTGGTCGCTGCGGGTGTGTTAGCTCTGCTCGCGGGTTGTGCTAGTGAAGAAGAAAACGTCATTATGGCTCCGTTGCCTGTCGTCAAAAGCGAATTTACGCCGAAAACGCTGTGGAGCGCTTCGGTGGGCGATGGTGTTGGGCACTATTTCTCAAAACTGGCTCCTGATTACGCTTACGACAAAGTCTTCGTGGCGAGTCGAGATGGGGTAGTAAAAGCACTTGATCCGCAAAACGGTAAAGTGATTTGGACCACGGATCTTGAGATTGAAGGCTCGGCACGCTTGTCCGGTGGTATTACCGCAGCGTTTGGTAAATTATTCATTGGTAGCGAAAATGGCGTAGTCAATGCTTTAGACGCAGAGACCGGCGAACCGTTATGGGCTTCAGCGATTGAAGGTGAAGTGTTAGCCGCCCCCGCGGCAGATAACAACATCGTTATCGTGAACACCAGCCGTGGTGCTCTGATTGCGCTTAACCAAGAAGATGGTGCGCAGAAATGGACGATCAGTACGGAAGTGCCTAACCTGACGCTGCGCGGTGATAGCCGTCCAACAGCGGTTGCGGGTGGTGTATTCTGGGGGACCCCAAGTGGTCGTCTAGCGGCGGCGATTGCTGAACGTGGTCAACTGATTTGGCAACAACCTGTCGGTCAGCCAAAAGGTGCAACCGAGATCGATCGCCTTGTCGATGTGGATGCCTCCCCATTGGTTATCGGTGGCACGTTGTTTACGGTTGGATTTAACGGACAATTGATCGCGATCGATTTACGTTCAGGCCAGCCAATCTGGAAACGCAATTACTCGTCAGCCACCGACATGGCGACGGATGGTAGCCGTCTTTATCTGGTTACCGATAAAGATCATCTGGTAGCGGTCGATACCCGCAGCGGTACCGAGCTTTGGAACAATACTCAGTTAGAGCATCGCTTGCTCACTGCGCCAAAAATGATTGACGATTATTTGGTGGTCGGTGACGCGGAAGGTTATCTGCACTGGATTGATCGCAATAGCGGGGAATTTATTGCCCAGCAACTGGTTAATGACAGCGGCTTTGCGGTGGGTCCGCTCGCGTTGAATGACGGTTACGTCATCGTGACTCGTAATGGCCAGATAAAGAAGCTGACGATTCAACAATAAACTGTGATATGATTCACACGCGGCTCCTGGCTGGTAACAGTTAGGAGCCGTTTTATTGCCAGTGGCATCAGATTGATGGAGAGAAACGGCCCATCATAATGATGATAATGAAAGTGGTTATAGGTAAAAATTTAGCGCTTGTGACAGAGTGTTTACCTATAACTACATAAATGAAAGTTTGTAGAGGTTGTTATGGTACCTGTTGTTGCTCTTGTTGGGCGTCCAAACGTCGGTAAATCGACGCTGTTTAATCGACTCACTCGCACACGGGACGCATTAGTCGCGGATTTTCCCGGCTTAACGCGTGATCGCAAATACGGTCAAGCTAAGTTGGGTGAGCACGAATTTATCGTGATCGATACCGGCGGTATCGATGGCTCTGAAGAAGGTGTTGAGACCAAAATGGCACAGCAATCGCTCGCTGCGATTGACGAAGCTGATGTGGTGCTGTTTATGGTGGATGGCCGCGCGGGTCTGACGGTTGCAGATGAAGCGATTGCTCAGCATCTGCGCCGTATTGAAAAGCCAGCAATTTTGGTTGTAAACAAAGTGGATGGTATCGATGCGGATGCCGCTTCGGCGGAATTCTGGCAACTCGGTATGGATCAGATGTACCAAATCGCCGCCGCGCATGGCCGTGGTGTGGGCGCATTGATTGACCGTGCGCTGAATCCGTTTGCTGAGCAAATGGAATCTGAGCAAGCTCAACTTGAAGATCTGACCAACGAAGAAGATCCAGAAGAAGAGCAGCTAGAGTACAGCGAAGAAGAAGCAGAAGCAGAATACAAGCGCCTGCAAGACTTGCCGATTAAACTCGCGATCATCGGTCGTCCAAACGTGGGTAAATCAACACTGACTAACCGCATTCTGGGTGAAGAGCGAGTGGTGGTTTACGATATGCCGGGAACCACGCGTGACTCTATTTACATCCCAATGAAACGTGATGAGCGCGAATATGTGTTGATTGATACTGCGGGCGTGCGTCGCCGTAAGCGTATCAATGAAACCGTTGAGAAGTTCTCGGTAGTCAAAACCTTACAAGCGATTGAAGATGCTAACGTGGTATTGTTGGTGGTCGATGCGCGTGAGAACATCTCAGATCAAGATCTTAGCCTACTTGGTTTTGCCCTAAATTCTGGCCGCTCCATTGTAATTGCGGTGAATAAGTGGGATGGTCTGAGTTTTGACGTCAAAGAACACGTGAAGAAAGAGCTCGATCGTCGACTGGGTTTCGTTGATTTTGCACGCATCCACTTTATTTCTGCACTGCATGGCACAGGTGTCGGTCACTTGTTTGAATCGGTGCAAGAAGCGTATCGCTCTGCAACCACGCGTGTGGGAACGTCTGTACTGACTCGTATTATGAAAATGGCCACCGATGATCACCAGCCGCCTATGGTGCGTGGGCGTCGTGTGAAACTGAAATATGCACACGCTGGTGGTTACAACCCACCGATCATCGTTATCCACGGTAACCAAGTCAACGAGCTGCCAGATTCATACAAACGTTATTTGATGAACTATTACCGTAAATCGCTAGAAATCATGGGTACACCAATTCGTATCCAGTTCCAAAATAGCGAAAACCCATTTGAAGGTAAGACGAATAAAATGACCCTCTCACAAGAGCGACAACGTAAGCGATTGATGAGCATGGTGAAAAACCGCAGAAAATAATTTATAAAGCCCAAGTTTACTTGGGCTTTTTTGTCTCTGAAGGAGAGAGATGCATGACCTATTGCGCAACAGAAGTCACCTTTCCACAAGGAATTACATCACTAGAGACTCAAGTGATGTTGCTTCAGACTCATCAAAATGGAATGGATATTGTCACCTACAGTACGCCTTTTCACCCTGTCAGTCATATTTGGCCCGATCATCCTGCTGACCGTGGAATCTTAATTTGGCAAGGTAGTGAGTATGCCGTCACTGACTGTGTCGTGGGGGCGATTGAACAAGCCTCGGGTCATTTGTACGTTGGAAATAATATCCCCGTAAAACGTGAAGAGAGCGGCTGGCTCTTTGTGGTCGTTCATCGTCTTGGCGAAGTCATAGCCGCATGCCAAGTGGGCGATAAGGTTCAGTTGCAAGTCGATACCCAATATCAAGCAAGTTTAAGCCGAGGTCATAGCGCAGGGCATTTAGCTTATTTAGCGCTCAATAAAGTCTTAGCACAGGGGTATTGGCGTAAAGATGCAGAGCGTAAAGACCCGCAGGGTTATTTTGACTTCAACAGCTATGCCCAAATCTCAAGTGATGTTACTCCTGATTGTTCAACCGATGTCTATCGTTTGGGGAAAACACTGCGTAAGCGCGGTTTAAATAGTGATGATGTGCTGAGAGATTTAAGTTTTATAGAACAAAAGACTAATGAACAGCTTGCGCAGTGGCTAGCTTTAGCCAGCCCAATTCGTCTTGAGTGCACGGGCTCAACCTTGACCGATTCACGTTATTGGGAATGTGACTTACATGAAGCCAATATCGCACGAATTCCTTGTGGAGGCACACACTGCAAGGGTTTAACCGCCTTTCAGTCGATCCAAGTGACACTGAAACAAGTCGATGAACAGCATATTGAGGCAGTCACTTGCGCGCAGCCCTCAGAATCTGAGTGATCTTTTCACTATATTCTGTCTTAAGTCTTAAATGGTTTTGTTTTTTAGATTTTTATTCTTTTTAAAATTGAAATGCAGAATATGTAACTTATGCTTTCGGTGGGTGGTTATATAAAAGTTCTTTTCATGGCAGATCGCTGATCAAAACCTTTTGAGCAGAAGATCCGGTTAGGATCCTGCTTAAAAGAGTATCAGTTATTGGTTAATTAAGTCGCATCGATCTGAGTAGGCGTGATAAAGATCATGGCGTCGGATCCCATCTCGATGAATTATGTGATACAACGCAAAATGATAAGGAGAGTGCTATGGACAACCCATGTCCAACATGTGGCCAAGAATTAGAATGGACAGGTCAGTACCACTGCAGCGCTTGTACGGTAGATTACCGTAAAGTCGGATTTTGCCCTGAGTGTGGCAGTGAATTAGAAAAGCTACAGGCTTGTGGTGCGGCGAATTATTTCTGTAATCAGTGTAATGAGCTGAAATCGAAATCCAAAATCCGTTTTGTCTTCCAACCGCTTAACGGGAATTCACAGTAGAGAGAATCTCACCATCCATTAACTGGGTGACTAAAGTGTCACCCGGTTTCACTTGCGCGCTTTGGCGCACTAACTCACCTTGTGTGGTACGTGTCACCGAATAGCCACGGGCTAAGGTTGCAAGAGGGCTGACCGCATCCAACTTTTCACTCAACAAAGCGAGTTGATGGCGTGATTGGATCAAATAGCGTTGGATCGACTGATTTATTCGCTGCTCTTGCTGGATCAGATTAAAACGCTGCTGGCGGATCAAGTGAATGGGCGAATGGAGCTCGATCTTATGGCTTAAGCGATCCCAGCGTTGCTGCTGAGTTGCCAGACGTTGCTGCATCTTTTGCTCAAGACGCAGGCTGAGCTCATCAAGTTGCTGCTGCTGGCGCTCTAAACGAGTTTGAGGATGCTGTTTATCAAGCTTGTGCTGTAAACGGGCAAATTGCGTCTCTTGCTGCGCCAAATAATGGCGCATGGTGCTAGCCAGTTTGGCTTGCCATTGATGGAGTGCTTGCTGTTTATGGCGATGATCACGGCTGACCAATTCCGCCGCTGCTGATGGGGTAGGGGCACGCACATCGGCGACAAAGTCAGCGATCGTCACATCGATTTCATGGCCTACAGCACTGATAATTGGGATTTCACTCGCAGCGATAGTACGTGCCACGATTTCATGGTTAAAACACCACAAATCTTCCAAAGAGCCACCACCACGACCTACTATCAACACATCGCACTCGGCGCGTGTATTCGCACGACCAATCGCTTGGGCGATTTGAATAGCTGCCTCTTCACCTTGTACGAGAGTGGGGTAGATCACTACAGGCAGATTCGGGTCACGGCGCTTAAGCACGTGCAAAATATCGTGCAAAGCCGCGCCAGTCCGTGAGGTGATAATCCCCACGCAGCGTGGATTTTCCGGCAATGGTTTTTTACGTGTCTGAGCAAACAAACCTTCGGCGGCGAGCTGCATCTTCAGTTGTTCAAACTGCTGCTGCAGACGGCCATCCCCTTCCGGTTGCATGCTTTCAAGAATAATTTGGTAGTCACCGCGCGGTTCGTAAAGAGAAAGTCGAGCTTTAACTAATACTTGCTGACCATTTTGCGGTTTGAAATTCACCAGACGGTTATTGCCTTTGAACATAGCGCATTTAACCTGCGCTTGGCTGTCTTTTAAAGTGAGATACCAGTGACCAGAGACGGGAGCGGAGAAGTTGGAAATTTCACCCACCAACCAGACGATCCCCATTTCATTTTCCAGTAATAAACGAACTTCAGAATTTAAACGGGAAACGGTGTAGATATTTCGATTGGCGAGAGAAGAAGACAACGCTGATTCCTCAGACGTGGGTATGGAAATTAGCCGCAATATAATACATATCAAGGGGTGAAATGCAAATAAAAAATGAAAAAATGTGTAGTCAACCGATTGCCTCGGGCGTATAATCCGTCCGCAATATCAAATATAAATCCCTTTGTTACGCGAAACGATGAAGTGGATTTCCGTTGTTAACACTCCTGTTGTGAGATATTGCACATGCTACGAATCGCAAAAGAAGCTCTAACCTTTGACGATGTTTTACTCGTCCCTGCTCATTCCACCGTTCTTCCAAACACTGCCGATCTTCGCACTCGGTTAACCAAAAATATTGCGCTGAACATCCCTATGGTTTCTGCGTCTATGGATACTGTTACGGAAGCACGTCTTGCGATCGCTCTGGCTCAAGAAGGCGGCATTGGCTTTATTCACAAGAATATGTCGATTGAACAGCAAGCGGCTCAAGTTCACCAAGTGAAAATCTTTGAAGCGGGTGTGGTGACTCACCCTGTCACTGTCCGTCCAGAACAAACCATTGCTGATGTTATGGAACTTACCCATTACCACGGTTTTGCGGGTTTCCCTGTTGTCACTGAAAACAATGAACTGGTTGGTATAATCACTGGCCGTGACGTTCGCTTCGTTACTGATCTCACCAAATCCGTTGCTGCTGTGATGACGCCAAAAGAGCGCCTCGCGACAGTCAAAGAAGGTGCAACGGGTGCAGAAGTGCAAGAAAAAATGCACAAAGCGCGTGTTGAAAAAATTCTGGTGGTGAATGATGAGTTCCAACTCAAAGGCATGATCACCGCGAAAGATTTCCACAAAGCCGAAAGCAAGCCAAATGCGTGTAAAGATGAGCAAGGCCGTCTGCGTGTTGGTGCCGCTGTCGGTGCAGCACCGGGTAACGAAGAGCGTGTTAAAGCTCTGGTTGAAGCCGGGGTTGACGTTCTACTGATCGACTCTTCTCATGGCCACTCCGAAGGGGTTTTACAGCGTATTCGCGAAACTCGCGCAGCTTATCCACACCTTGAAATCATTGGTGGTAACGTGGCGACAGCTGAAGGTGCGCGCGCACTTATTGAAGCGGGCGTAAGCGCAGTGAAAGTCGGTATCGGTCCTGGCTCAATCTGTACTACGCGCATTGTCACAGGCGTGGGCGTTCCACAAATTACTGCTATTGCTGATGCAGCGGGTGTGGCTAACGAGTACGGTATTCCTGTTATTGCTGATGGCGGTATTCGTTTCTCTGGCGACATTTCGAAAGCGATTGCGGCGGGTGCTTCTTGCGTTATGGTTGGCTCAATGTTTGCTGGTACTGAAGAAGCCCCGGGTGAAGTGATCCTTTACCAAGGCCGCTCTTACAAAGCCTACCGTGGAATGGGTTCACTGGGTGCGATGTCAAAAGGTTCATCAGATCGTTACTTCCAAACCGATAACGCGGCAGACAAGCTGGTTCCAGAAGGCATCGAAGGCCGTATCGC
Organism: Vibrio cholerae; assembly: GCF_008369605.1. Classification (NCBI taxonomy): domain Bacteria; kingdom Pseudomonadati; phylum Pseudomonadota; class Gammaproteobacteria; order Vibrionales; family Vibrionaceae; genus Vibrio; species Vibrio cholerae. Next base: position 2,165,881 of record NZ_CP043554.1, on the reverse strand, counting down.
TTATAAAGGCCATCTGAAAGAGATTATCCACCAACAAATGGGCGGCCTACGCTCTTGTATGGGGCTGACTGGCTCAGCCACAGTAGAAGATCTGCGTACTAAAGCTCAATTTGTACGCATTTCTGGTGCGGGTATGAAAGAGTCTCACGTACATGACGTGCAGATCACTAAAGAAGCACCAAACTACCGTCTGGGCTAAGCGTAAACGTTTGCTTAAATGCTTGATGAGTGAATGTGAGGCGAGTAGACTCGCCTCCGTTGAAGAATCCCCCGTATTAATACTCGGCTGATAAGACTGCTAAACAATGACTAAGAATATTCATGACCAACGAATTCTGATCCTCGATTTCGGATCTCAATATACCCAGCTAGTAGCCCGTCGCGTGCGCGAAATCGGTGTTTACTGTGAGCTGTGGAGCTGGGATGTAGAAGAGGCAGACATTCGCGAATTCAATCCGGACGGCATTATTCTTTCGGGTGGCCCTGAAAGCGTGACCGAAGCTAATTCACCACGTGCCCCGCAATATGTGTTTGACAGTGGTGTGCCTGTCTTTGGTGTTTGCTACGGCATGCAGACCATGGCTGAGCAGTTAGGAGGCCGTGTTGCGACTTCTGATGAGCGTGAATTTGGTTATGCTCAGGTAAAAATTTCTGGCGAATCGGCGCTATTTAAAGATCTCGATCTCACGCAAGATGTTTGGATGAGCCACGGTGACAAAGTGGTCGAAATCCCAGCGGATTTCGTGAAAATCGGTGAGACCGATACCTGCCCATACGCTGCGATGGCCAATGAAGAGAAGAAATACTACGGCGTACAGTTCCACCCCGAAGTAACACACACCAAAAACGGTTTACAGATGCTGGAGAACTTTGTTCTGGGCGTGTGTGGCTGTGAGCGTCTGTGGACGTCTGAATCCATCATCGAAGATGCGGTTGCGCGCATCAAAGAACAAGTGGGTGACGATGAAGTGATCCTTGGTCTTTCTGGCGGCGTGGATTCTTCTGTGGTTGCCATGCTGGTTCACCGTGCGATTGGGAGCAAGCTCACTTGTGTGTTCGTGGATAACGGACTACTTCGTTTAAACGAAGGCGAGCAAGTGATGGAGATGTTTGGTGATAAATTTGGCCTCAACATCATTAAAGTCGATGCAGAAGAGCGCTTCCTAAAAGCGCTAGAAGGCATTGATGAGCCTGAAGCAAAACGCAAAACCATCGGCCGTGTGTTTGTTGAAGTATTTGATGAAGAATCGAAAAAACTCAGCAACGCAAAATGGTTGGCGCAAGGCACCATCTATCCAGATGTGATTGAATCTGCCGCTTCAAAAACCGGTAAAGCGCATGTGATCAAATCGCACCACAACGTGGGCGGTTTACCTGATGACATGAAAATGGGCTTGGTTGAGCCACTGCGTGAACTGTTTAAAGATGAAGTGCGCAAGATTGGCCTTGAGCTTGGTTTACCTTACAACATGCTTTACCGCCACCCATTCCCAGGCCCAGGCCTTGGTGTGCGTGTACTGGGTGAAGTTAAGAAAGAGTACTGTGATTTACTGCGCCGTGCAGATGCAATCTTTATTGAAGAGCTGCACGCAGCGGATCTGTACAACAAAGTTTCTCAAGCCTTTACTGTGTTCTTGCCAGTGCGTTCAGTTGGTGTCATGGGCGATGGCCGTAAGTACGATTGGGTGGTATCACTGCGCGCCGTCGAAACCATCGACTTTATGACCGCACATTGGGCACATCTACCTTATGAGTTCTTGGGTAAGGTTTCCAACCGCATTATCAACGAAGTGAATGGCATTTCTCGCGTAGTGTATGACATCTCAGGTAAGCCACCAGCGACCATTGAGTGGGAATAACTACTTAATAATGCGGATGAATATTCCGGATTAATTATATAAAACCTCAGGCATATCCTGAGGTTTTTTCTTTTACAAGAGAATCTGTTGTTTTTGTATTTCCGTTCAAAGTCTTGATGTAGACCGCAAGCGTACGATTTACATCGGCTGGAAATGGCTCGCAATTCTGGCTTTTTTCTTATTTTTCACTATTAAATTAGTTATCAATAAGCCTACTCTCAAATGGATTTCCAAGTTGAGAGAGGGACTTTTATCCATGTTTAAACTCAAACATACCGCGTGGTGGGTGGCCATGGCGTGTGCATTGCCTGCGCAAGCGGCGATGAATATTCAGCCTGATCCACAAAATCCTGGTGGATATGTGGTGGCTAAAGCCGATATTGCCGCAGCAGAACAAGCCAAAACCGCCAATCCTATGTATGCCATTTGGTCAAATGCCTTAGCGACCCGCGCCAATGCGATTGTCGATGCGATCGAGCCGGGACTGGCGACAAACCCTGATAACGTGAAACGGGTTGAACGCGTATTTCCTGAATCTGAGTGGAATTTCCTCACTCACATGGCGGCGCCTGAATACACTTATACCCGTTTCTTGCGTGCGATTGGCAAATTCCCGGCATTTTGTGCGGAGTATACCGATGGCCGCAATTCTGACGCGATTTGTAAAAAATCGATCGTGACCGCTTTTGCTCACTTTGCTCAGGAAACCGGTGGACACATCGCGAAAGACAACATTTCTGATAACCCATTAGCGCTGGAAGAGTGGCAACAAGCGCTGGTGCATGTGCGTGAAATGGGCTGGTCTGAAGGTCAAGAAGGTTATACCACGGGGTGTGGTCAAAATGACTGGCAGAACAAGAAGTGGCCTTGTGCTACTGGGCAAGGTTACTTTGGCCGTGGAGCAAAACAGCTTTCTTACCACTTTAACTACGGCGCTTTTTCCGAGGCTATGTTTGATGGTGATGCAACAGTATTGTTGAATAACCCCGGTTTAGTGGCTGATTCGTGGTTGAACCTTGCGTCTGCAATCTGGTTCTTCCTCACGCCACAAGCACCGAAACCTGCCATGTTGCATGTGATTGATCGTACTTGGGTACCTTCACAGCGTGAAATTGATGCAGGGATTGGTTACGGTTTCGGCACCACGATCAATATTATCAATGGTGGTATTGAGTGCGGGGAGCAAAACAAAGATAAAGGGCAGCCGGTTAACCGTATTCGTTATTGGGAAGGCTTAGCGGCGCATTATCAAATCCCTATTGAAGCTGATGAAAAGAATACCTGCTGGCAGCAACTGCCTTACGGCAGCCTTAACCTCAATGGTGCGACCGATGTGCTTTACACAAACTGGGATGGTAACTGGAAATATTACCCAGATCGTCCGGGTGGCTACTCATTTGAATGTGAGTTGGTGGGGTTCCAAACCGCGTATTCTGCTTTGGTGGAAGGGGATTATGAGAAGTGTGTGACTAACCTGTATGGTTCACATGCGAGCTGGCCAAAAGTTCGTGTAGTGGAAAAACTTGATCCATTACCTACCGATCCGACAGATCCTCCCGTAGGTGGTGCCCCTGCGTGGGAAGCGGGTAAGGTTTATAACTCAGGTGACAAGGTGAGTTATAAAGGTGCGGTTTACCAAGCTAAATGGTGGACACAAGGTGATGAACCTTCTAAAGGCGGGCCTTGGGCGTTAGTTTCTGGTGAGCCAACACCACCAACTGAGCCAACGCCAAGCGAGCCAGTACCTCCCACGGAACCTGTACCACCATCGGAGCCAACACCAGTGCCGCCAACAGAGCCAGCTCCTACGGATGCCATTGTGTGGCAACCTGGAGTCACTAAGGTCTCGAATGGCGATAAAGTGACCTATAACGGCCAATGCTTTATTGCTAAGAACAGTCCAGGCGTTTGGGAGTCACCCACTCAATCTAACTGGTTCTGGGATAAGGTGTCCTGCTAACTTGTTGTATTAAAATGTTTATTTCATCGCTCAACTTAGGTTGGGCGATTTTTTACTCGCATCTGTAACTAACTGTTTCAACAATCTAAGTTTCCAATAAGATCTTTTTTCTTTTATCTGCCTGTTAATTAAAATCCGCGCGTAATTTTTACAAACATTTTTGAATTCACACTCTGAAGGTAAGTTCACATGTCAACTAAGCTAGCCAACCCAGCACCACTCGGTCTGATGGGTTTCGGTATGACCACCATTCTGCTTAATATCCATAACGCAGGTTTTTTCCCAATCGACTCAATGATTCTGGCGATGGGTATTTTTTACGGCGGTCTGAGTCAAGTTATCGTCGGCATCATGTGCTTTAAGCGTGGTGACACCTTCGGTACAACGGCATTTACTTCTTACGGTCTGTTCTGGCTGACGCTGGTTGGTTTGATCGTAATGCCACACATGGGACTGCCTGCAAGCCCTGCGCCTTTCATGGGTTGGTACTTGGCTCTGTGGGGCATTTTCACTGGCTTTATGTTCATTGGTTCTCTGTGCTACCCAACGGCGAAACAAGTGGTATTTGGTTCTCTGACCATCTTGTTTGCTCTGCTGGCTGCTCGTGATTTCACTGGTAGCGAGCTGATTGGTACTATCGCAGGTTTTGAAGGCATCTTCTGTGGCGCGAGCGCTATCTACTTCGCTATGGCACAAGTACTCAATAATGAATACGGCCGTGTTGTTCTGCCAATCGGCGAAAAACGTGTGCAGCCAGTGAAAGCGCAAGAGCTTGCTGCATAAGTCAAACATTTGGGAACATGTAAAGGGTTAGCCATCGGCTAGCCCTTTTTTATGGGCGATTTTCAACGGAGTGAGGAGAGGGAAGCTCACAACGTTTGGTGCTGATGATCAATGAGAAGCGCCGCCATGAAGTGAAATTGTATTAAATGATAATTGTTATTATTTACATCCATGAGTGATGTTGTTAGCATCGTTGCATTATTGATCGGCAGAAGATTCGGCCGAATGGCTGCTTCTGCTGCGTCGTGCGATGACATAACAACACTAACAACGCTCAGTTGGCTGAGTATCAATAAGGATGATGTACTTTCATGGCTATTCCTAAAATCGCTTCTTACCCTTTACCCGCATCATTACCGACCAATAAAGTCGATTGGCGCATTGATGCATCGCGGGCGGTACTGCTTATCCATGATATGCAGGAGTACTTTGTACACTATTTTGACTCGCAGGCAGAACCCATCCCCAGTTTAATCAAGCACATACAACAGCTTAAAGCTCATGTCAAGCAAGCGGGGATCCCGGTGGTCTATACGGCTCAGCCTGCGAATCAAGATCCTGCCGAGCGAGCACTATTGAGCGATTTTTGGGGGCCCGGTTTGAGTGAAGAGACGGCGATCATTGCGCCTCTTGCTCCAGAATCAGGTGATGTTCAGCTCACCAAATGGCGTTATAGCGCGTTTAAAAAGTCGCCGTTATTGGATTGGCTGCGTGAAACAGGGCGGGATCAGTTAATCATTACGGGGGTCTATGCGCACATTGGCATTCTCTCGACTGCGTTGGATGCCTTTATGTTCGATATTCAGCCTTTTGTGATTGGGGATGGCGTGGCAGATTTCTCGCTCAGTGATCACGAATTCAGTCTGCGTTATATCAGTGGCCGTACTGGTGCGGTGAAATCCACTCAACAAGCGTGTTTAGAGATTGCCGCCCAACACTCAAAGTTTACTGGCTTAAGCTTGCGAACCATGCAACACGATGTGGCCGCTGCGCTCAATCTGAGTGTGGATGAAGTGGATGTGCAGGAGAACCTCCTGTTTCTCGGTTTAGATTCGATTCGCGCGATTCAGTTGTTGGAAAAATGGAAAGCCCAAGGTGCTGATATTAGCTTTGCTCAACTGATGGAGCATGTCACTTTGCAGCAGTGGTGGCAGACCATTCAAGCCAATTTACATCAACCTTGCTCTGCGTGATTGAACGAGTTCCCTTCCTGCTTAACACACGGATTCTAAGTAGGAAGGGAACCGCTCATTCAAGGATTCCCTTCTACTCACTCATTGTCTTTACATTGATTTCACGACATTAACGCTAAGCCGAGCGTGTCAAATCGACGACGAAGCGCGTTCTTATCGATTTTTCCAACCGATGTTTTGGGCAGTTGATCGATAAATTGGATTTGATCTGGGATTTTGTAATCGGCGAGCCCCGCTTGGTGTAAAAAACGTTTGAGCTGGATGGTATTCACCGACTGCTCGGGTTTGAGTACGATCACCGCGCAACTGCGCTCTCCTAGGCATTCGTCACTGATGGCAATTAAAGCGGCATCATGCACTGCTGGATGATGTAAAAGCTGATTTTCCACCTCTTCGGCGGCAATCTTTTCTCCTCCACGATTGATCTGATCTTTGGCCCTTCCGGTGACAATCACGTAACCTTCGCTACTGAGTTTGACTTTATCGCCGGTGATGTAAAAACCTTGTGCATTGAACGCTCGTTGATTGTGCTGATCAGCTCGATAGTAACCGCGAATCGTATAGGGACCTTGGGTTAATAGATACCCTTCTTCTCCGCTGGCGACAGGTTGACCCTGCTCATCAACCACCAGTAATTGATCGTGAGCGGAGATAGGCCGACCTTGAGTTGTAGCAATCACTTCCGCACTGTCATCCAAACGAGTGTAATTGACCAAGCCTTCTGCCATTCCAAACACTTGTTGCAATTGGCAGCCTAGCGCTTTCGGCAGACGCCTTGCGGCCGCTTCACTAAATTTTGCCCCGCCCACTTGCACAAAGTGCAATGAGGAGAGATCGCAGGTGCTTTTTTCTGCGTGATCCATCCAGAGTAGTGCTAAAGGCGGCACCAACGCGGTAACAGTAATTTTATGCTGTTCTATCAATTTAAACGCGTGTTGGGGTGACGCATCTTGACTGAGGACAACGCAGCCACCCGCCCAGAAAACACCGAGTGCGCCGGGGGAGCTGAGAGGGAAGTTATGTGCCGCAGGCAGTACGCACAGATAGCGAGTATGCTGATCAAAACGGCAAATTTCGACACTGGCAGTTACGCTGTAGGCGTAATCATTGTGGGTACGCGGTATGAGCTTGGGAGTGCCCGTTGTGCCACCGGAAAGTTGGAAAAAGGCGATTTGATTCGGGTCGGCATTCGCTTGGCAAGATGATGCCGAGTAGCAACTCGCCAGTTCAATAAATTTTGGATCTGTCACTCGAGTTTGGCCGCGTACAATCACAGTCTGCAGTGTTGGGCAGCAAGCAAGCAGCTCTTGCGCCAAAACTTGATAGTCAAATGGCCGCTGAGCACCATCAATGAGGTAAGCTTTGGCTTGGCTGTGCTGACAAAAATAGCGAATTTCCGCTAAACGGTGAGCGGGGAGCGCCAGAATCGGTCGTATGCCTTGGCGCAGCAAAGCGAAAAAGCATAAATAGAATTCCGCGACATTGCCTAATTGCAGCACTACGTTATCGCCACAGCCTAGTCCAAGCTCGGTAAAACCGGCAGCAAGTTGCTCAATACGTTCGAGCATGGCTTGGTAACGCCACTGCTGATTATCACCGACCAGCGCAAGCGCATTGGGGGTACGCTCAGCACTTTGCTGTAAGTAATCGAGCAAGGTTTTATCTTGCCAGTAGCCTAACTGACGGTATTGAGCGGCAAGCGCCTCTGGCCAAGGGGTAAAATCGGTTGTCATTCTTATCTCCTTAAGCAGTGAGCACATCGTTGAGCTCAATACCTGCCGCAGCCAAGATGGTTTTCATCTTCGCGCCCGTCTCTTCCAATTCACTTTGTGGTAACGACTGATCGACAATCCCTGCGCCAGCAAAAAGCTTCATTTGGTGAGAGCCCACTTCAGCACAGCGAATGGTGACTACCCACTCACCATTGCCACGTGCATCACACCAACCGACCATGCCAGTAAAGTAGCCACGATCAAATTCTTCCAGCTCTCTTATTGCTTGATAAGCCGATTCGCGCGGAAAACCGCATACGGCTGGAGTGGGGTGTAAATCGGCGGCGACTTGCAAAGCACAAACCTCAGGATCGCTGACTTGCCCTTCAAGCAGGGTTGAGAGGTGTAACATGGTTTCGGTTTCAATCACAGAAGGCACCATGGGGGTGTACAAGTTACGACAGTAGCGGCTCATGATCCGCTCGACTTCTTCGACGACTAAACCGTGCTCATGCAAATCTTTGGCGGTATTGAGCAGTGAGGCACGGCGCTGCGCATTTTCTTGGGCATCTTGACTTCGTGGGCGCGAGCCAGCCAGTGGGTTTGAGATGAGATAGTTTCCGCGTTTGGCGACCAAGAGTTCAGGGCTTGCCCCAATCAACTTCCTCTGTTCGTCCAAGCTGGCCGCAAAAGTATAGCCGTGATGATTAATCGCGAGCAGATTACGCAGCAAGGTCGGTAGTGCGATCTCTTGCTCGGTGGCAATTTCAATGGCGCGTGACAGCACCACTTTAGACAGCCCAGAGTGATGAAACATGTTGAGCAGATGGCTCACACCTTGCTTGTATTGCTCTCCTGATGGCGAGGAGATGAGTTTAGCCACTTGGCGGGTGAGGTGAGCTGGACGGTTTAAGCGCGGGCTACTCGACACGTATAAGGTGCGCGGAATCATAAATCGAGTCGGTGTTTTAGGGTCAAACGGCACTATGCCAAACAGTAATGGATTGTCGCACTCATCACGTTTGGCCTGCTGCAAAAGCTGTTTGGCTTGGTTAGCCAGTTCAGCAAAAGGAATGGCTTGCTGAAAAGCATGAGCGACCCCACAACCGAGCATTGACTGGTTTGCTGAGGCAAAGAAAAACGGTGAGCGAGTGAGTTGGGTGTCGATCAGATGTTCAGACATAGTGGTGTATCCGACCACTTCACGCTTCATGACCATGTTGTTTATCCATATTTGCGAGTGAATGGGTTGCGTTGCCAAGCGCAACAGATTACATTTGCTTACATTCAAATGAGAATGGTTTTTATTAATAAATGCAAGCAATTTCCATTTGGTCTGATAATCAAAGTGATGATTGTGAAGGTTGATCTCGTTTGTGATAGGGGATGAAAGATATGTCGTTGGTTAACAGCAAGGTTCTTCTAGTGGGGTCAGCGCGTGGGATAGGGTTCTCCGTGCTTGAACATTTATTGCAAGCGGGAGCGCAAGTGATGGCGGCAGATTGTGAGTGGCAGTTGTTGCTAGAGCAGAGTGAGTCGTTATTGGGGCGTTATCCGGACCAGCTCACTTTAAAAAAACTCGACTTAGCAGAGCCTGAAGCGGTGCGCGAGCAAGTCAATCAATGGGCTGAGCAAGTGGCGGGATTTGATCATCTGGTGTGCTGTGCAGGAATCCTACATGTTGCGCCATTGCATGACATGCCACTGGAACAAGTGAGTTCTATTTTTACCGTGAATGCTTTTGGTGTGTTGGCCTGTATGCAAGGTGTCGCTTCAAGTATGAAAGCGCGTCAGCAGGGAAGTATGGTGATTATTGGGTCTAATGCTGCCAATACGCCGCGCATGTCGATTGGGGCTTATGGCGCTTCGAAAGCCGCATTACACATGTTGGTTAAGTGCATTGGCATGGAGCTAGCCCCTTACGGAATTCGTTGCAATTTGGTCAGTCCCGGCTCTACGCGCACCGCTATGCAGCAACAGCTTTGGACTGAGCAGTATGGTGAGGCACAAGTCATTGCCGGAAATGCTGCGCAATTTCGGTTGGGGATCCCGCTCAATAAAATTGCCGAACCAGCGGATATTGCTCAAGCGGTCCTGTTTTTGTTATCCAATAAGGCAGGTCACATCACGCTGCATGATTTACGAGTGGATGGTGGAGCCACGCTCGATCATTGATCGTTCATCTTTCAACTGGCGATAGCCCGTGTGGAGGTGGCAGTTGCCAGTGCCGCAGGCTCTGCGAGTAGGCGTGCAACATCTTGCTCCACCTGTTGGAAACGGGCGAGTAACTGCTCGAAAAAACGTGGCAATCGCTCGCAATGACTTTGCCAGTGGGGTTGCGGGTAGCTGGCTAAATCTGCGGTGATGTCTAGACAGAGTTCATGCTGGGGTGAGCCACGAAATGTAAAATTAATCCCTTCTGCAGAGCCTGAAGCCAGCACCTTGAGCTCAGTCTGGCAATCAGCAAAGTGTGGGGACTCAAAAGGCAATATATTGATAAATGGGCTCATAAAGTAACTTTGCTCAGCATTTAGCCCTTGATCTTGTTCGATTTGTTCAATGCGATAGCGGCCATGCAAATAGAGTGAGCGTAGCGCTTGCCCTGACTGTTTAAGGTAGTTGCCGAGCGAGGTTTGCTGCGCAGAAAGACGCAGCAAGGGCAGCGAGTTAACCATTAAACCGGGCACATTAGCGGCCACGCTGCCCCATCGGTTCATAAAGGGCAGCCATAGCCAAGGCGTATCCGGTTCAGCCGATTCCAAATAGAGCGCGCAAAGCGCGACTAAGGCATCAGGCCAGCCAATCTGACTCGCGTTAGCGAGCTTGAGTAACAAATGGTTGAGTTGGCTATCGAGTGTGTAAGAGAGGCTCACGGCATCACTGAGTTGAGGATCATAGGTTGCAGAGGTGAGCGCTAAGTCGGGAGCTTCGCGTAAATAGCCTTGCCAAAACTGCTTATCTTGCCAGTATCGATGGCTGGTAAGATAAGCTGCTTCTTCTTCCAGATAGGATTGATAAGGTTTAAACGCGGCAGTTGGCGTCTGCCCGCTGAGCAAGGATTGGTAATGCTGACTGAGGCGCTGCTCAAACAGCATCATGCCATAACCGTCCAGCACAATGTGGTGCGCACGGGTATAGATAAGGTGCTCATTGTGTGACAAACGATACACTTGATGGCTCGTTATTGGCGCGTCAATCAGTGTGGTTGGGCGCTGTAAATCCTGCTCTATTTGCCGCCAAGCTAAAGGTTCTGCTTCAAGGTAGATGCTGAGGTCTTGATAGTCGATAGGCGGAGAAAATGGGTGCCAATACAGCTCACCTTGCGCAGAAAAGCGAGCACGGAACAGATCTATTTCATTGATGGTTAAATACAGTGCGCGCAGCAAAAGCGTGGTATCTAAAGGCCCTGTCAGGCGTAGCGAATGGGCAACGGTGTCGAGATTAATGTGAGGATAAGCCAGATGGCGCTGCCAAAAAGGCTTTTGAGCCAATAACATAGACATGATATTAAGCCTTATCCAGTTGGAGAATCATAATTACTCTTTCGCGTGAGGCGGTGTTCGGTGGCTTGGTTGCGAGCCTGAGGGGGCATGGATATACTGAGTTCACTTTTTACTCACCCCTCTGTCTCTAGAGTCCACCCTAAGATGATTGATGAGCGATAGTAAACTTTTAACGAAATGAGAATCAATATTACAATGAAAAACATTTTTATTTTATTATCTGTGATATCGGGTTGCCTGTTCAGTGGTCTTGTCAGCGCGCAGCAGAATGTTTGGCCAAGAACCTTTCAGAATGCGGACGGTTCAATCACGACGATTCCCTCTCAGCCAAAGCGAATTTTGTCGACGGCCGTCACGGTGACCGGAACACTGCTGGCGATAGATGCGCCAGTCATTGCTAGCGCTGCGACCACGCAAAGCACCTTTTTTGAGCAGTGGCGAAAGCTAGCAGAGTTGCGTCAAGTGAAAAAACTTTGGCCTGCGGGAAGTGTCGATCTCGAATCGGTGTATGTCGAGCAACCGGATTTGATCGTGGTTTCCATGATAGGCGCGGATTCCGCTCGCGATCAAATTCCGCTTTTACAAGCGATTGCACCGACCATCTTGGTCGATTACAGCGAACAAACTTGGCAATCTTTGGCGCAGCAGTTGGGGCTTGCTACCGGACTTGAAGATCAAGCAGAGCGCACAATACACAATTTTGAGCAGTGGACAAAGCAAGTGCGAGATGTGCTGGATCTGCCCAAGGGGCGCGCCAATATTGTGAGCTACCACGGCCCCGGTGTGGTCAATGCGGTGGCGAAAGCGCAAAGTGCTCATGCTCAACTGTTGCAATCGGTCGGGGTTGTGTTGGAGGAGCCAGATCCAGCATGGCAAGCGGGTTCCATCGTCCATCGAGATTTTCTGCGCATCCATTATGAGCATTTAACTCAGTTGCAGGCTGAGACCACGTTTCTTATCACGATGGCCGATCAGCAAGCTCAAGCCTTTCTCCACGATCCGATTTTGAAAAACTTGCCTTCGATCCAGCGCAAGCAAGTTTATGGATTGGGTGAAAACTCATTTCGCATTGACCTGTTCAGTGCCCGAGAAATCATTAACTCACTGCTGCGACGCTTTGCTGGCGAGCAAGCACAATCTTTAGTCATGCCATGAATGAGCTGATGGGAATAAGAGTTGCGTCCTCAAAGCGAGAAAATCCGACGTTGGCTGGGCGTGATAACTGGCTAATGGGGTTGATGCTGGTGGCATTGATTGGATTGACGATAAGCAGTGTGTTTGTCGGATCTCGCGACATTCCTTATGCTGTGACTTTCGATGCGCTGTTTCATTTTGATGAGCAGAATACTCAGCATCTTCTAGTGCATTACCTACGTGTGCCGCGCACGGGGTTAGCGATATTGGTGGGCGCAGCGCTTGGTGCTGCAGGCGTTATCATGCAAGCGATGACGCGTAACCCATTGGCGGATACGGGCATTTTGGGTGTCAATGCGGGCGCAATCTTGATGGTGGTGATTGGCATTGCTGGGTTTGGTCTAACCGATATGCTGCACTATTTGTGGTTTGGCTTATTTGGCGCGGCAGCAACCAGTGTGGGCGTTTATCTGCTGGCAGGTATCAATCAATCCCCTAATCCCGTTCGAGTGGTGCTGGCTGGTGCGGCGATGACGGTGGTGCTCTTGTCTATGACTCATTTGATTATGCTCAATAGCGCCCAAGAGGTGTTTAACCAGTTTCGACATTGGTCGGTTGGCTCTTTGCAAGGCCGAGGATATGAAGTTTTGCTGCCGACAAGTGTATTCGTACTACTCGGGTTGATCGCGGCTACCTTACTCGCCCGCGGATTGGATACTGTGGTGCTTGGGCATGACGCGGGAAAAGCATTAGGCGTCAATCCGTTATGGATCTGGATAGCTTCTGCCGCCGTGGTCACTCTGTTGGCTGGCACCGCAACCGCAGCGGCAGGGCCAATCAGTTTTCTTGGCTTAACCGCGCCTCATTTAGCGCGGCTTTGGGTGGGCGCTGAACATCGTCGCTTACTGCCTTACTCTATGTTGCTAGGGGCGCTGTTATTGTTAGGTGCCGATCTGGCTGGGCGGCTAATCGGTTCAAACGATGAAATCAGTGCAGGGATCATGGTCGCCTTAATCGGAGGGCCAGTCTTTGTGCTATTGGTGAGACGATGGAAACTATCACATCTGTAGCCCCAGAAGGTCGGTCGAATCAAACTCGCTTTTGGCTATGGCGAAAAGGGGCATACACGCTGCGTGTTGAGCGGCGCAACATTGCGGTTGCGTTGGTGCTAAGCCTTATTGTTTTGGCTTTGATGATACTTGCGACCTGTGTCGGCAAATTGCCGATTTCAATCTCTGACGTCACCGCCATTTTATTGGGGGAAGTTACCTCAGGGTTCAAACGGCAAGTCTTACTCGATATCCGTTTACCACGGATTTTCACGGCGCTGTTTGCTGGTGCGGCCTTAGGCCTTTCTGGCGCGATTTTCCAATCGATCTCTCGTAATCCGCTTGGTTCTCCGGACATCATTGGTTTCACCTCTGGCGCGGCCACCGGGGCTTTGCTGCAAATTATTTTATTTGCCGGCAGTGGGTTAGCCGTGGCTTTTTCGGCGATTGCTGGCGGAGTCATGACGGCCATCGCGGTCTATCTGTTGTCGGTAAAGTCAGGCACGGTCGGGCGCTATCGGCTAGTGCTAACCGGAATTGGCGTGGGTTCAGTGTTGACGGCGCTCAATGGCTTGCTCCTAGTTAAAGGCAGTTTAGACAGTGCCATCACCGCCAATTTATGGCTATCGGGCTCACTGCATGCCCGAGAATGGAGCCACGTACTTCCTGTCATGTGTGGCGTGCTGGTTCTGCTGCCGCTTATCAAAGGTCTTGCCCGCCCATTACAAATGCTTGAGATGGGGGATGAGATTGCCCGTCAACTTGGGGTCGCAGTCGAGCCGATACGCTTATTCATGATTCTCGCCGCGGTGACTTTGGCGGCATTAGCGACAGGAGCCGCAGGACCGATCGCCTTTATCGCTTTGGCCGCTCCTCAACTTGCCGCTCGCTTGCGTCAAACCGCCAATATTCCGCTGGTGAGTGCAGGTTTAATGGGAGCTTGCTTACTGTTGGGGGCTGATTTGCTCACTCAGTGGATGCCGCTCGCCTTAACCCTCCCCATCGGGCGAATTACGGGATTGGTTGGGGGCATGTATTTATTGATGTTATTGATGCGTTCAAAAAATACGGTTTAAGCCGCAGCACATGCTGGCAGGTTTTTTAGGCTATTTGGCGCAGCCGTCAGCCTGTGCTTTGAGCCATTCAACGCTGTGCGGAATAAAGAGAATTTTGATTGAGTGAAATGCCGTTATGGACACAATTTGGGATGCCGACTTACAGAGCGCCGTATTAAAGGCCAAAGATCACAGGCTTAAGGCTGAGCGACTGAGTTTGGGGTATGAAGGAAAATCGGTGTGTGATGCGCTGGATTTGGCGATTCCGCACGGGAAATTTTCGGTGATAGTTGGGCCTAATGGCTGTGGTAAATCGACCTTACTAAAAAGCTTGTGTCGTTTACTCAAGCCACTGGCTGGGCAAGTATTACTGGATGGTCAGAATATTCACCAATTGCCGACCAAGGTGGTAGCCAAGCAGCTAGGATTACTGCCTCAAAGCGCATTGACACCAGAAGGGATAAAGGTGGTCGATTTGGTCTCTCGTGGCCGTTATCCTCACCAAGGGCTATTTCGCCAATGGAGCAGGGCGGATGAACAAGCGGTAGAAGAGGCGATGCGAGCCACTCACGTCCATGAGCTTGCGCAGCACAGTGTGGATCAGCTTTCCGGCGGTCAGCGTCAGCGGGTTTGGGTTGCCATGGCACTCGCGCAGCAAACGCCGTATTTACTGCTTGATGAGCCCACCACTTATCTTGATATTGCTCACCAAATCGAACTGCTCGATCTTTTTTGGCGGCTTAATCGTCAGCAAGGGCATACTCTAGTCGCCGTGCTGCACGATCTGAATCAGGCGTGTCGTTACGCCGACCATCTGATTGTGTTGCAAGAAGGCAAAATCGTTGCGCAGGGCGATCCACACTCTTTGGTGACTCCAGCATTGGTTAAGCAAGTCTTTGGGATTGATTGTGTGGTGATGCCCGATCCTATCTCCAGCACGCCTTTGATTATCCCTTATTCGTTAAAGCGCGGTTAAACATGGCTTTTATGATTTCAATGCCAGCGATTGAGCTGGCAGGGCTGACAATTCAGGTTTGCCAATTCGATCCTCAGCAATTTGATGAGGATCAGCAGCGCTATTTAGCGTCTCCCACCTACCATAGCCTGCACAAGGCAGTGGTTAAGCGCCAAGCAGAATTTGTCGCAGGACGTAAGTTAGCGCAGCAAGCGCTCAAACAGATCGGGCAGGGTTATGATAGGCCAATTGCTATCGGAACCCATCGTGAGCCAATATGGCCTGCGGGGATCACGGGCTCGATCGCCCATTGTGACGGTTGGGCAGTATGCACTGTGCTTAAGGCAGAACACCTCTCGCTTGGTATTGATATTGAACATCGGCTCGCACATCAAACCGCTAGTGAGGTGCAAGCTATGATCGGCACTGCCCAAGAGTGGGCGCTATTGGCGCAACAGTTCGATCTCGCTTCAGCGGTGACTTTGCTGTTTTCTGCAAAAGAGAGTCTATTTAAAGCGCTATTCCCACAAGTACAAATCTACCTTGATTTCAGCGATGCCCAGCTTAGTTCACTGGATCTAAACAAAATGAGTTTCACATTGACGCGCGTACCTAATGCCGCACAACAGAGTTGTGAGGTTTACTTTCGTTGGTTTGAACAACAGCGAGTATTGACCGTCAGCGCGTTACCAATGCTAGGCAAAATCGAGTATCATGTCCCCACCTTACCTACTTGAGTTAACTTATTGATTATGCTGCGTGATTATGATCTAAACCTGCTGACGGTATTTGATTCTGTCATGAAATTAGGCTCAGTCAGTAAAGCAGCAGATAAGCTAGGTATGACTTCTGCAGCGGTGAGTCAAAATTTATCACGCTTACGAGAACAAGTTGGTGATCCGTTGTTTATCCGTCAGGGACGTGGGTTACAGCCGACGCAGTATGCGCTCAATATGCACAAACATGTGGCGGAAGGCTTGAGTGCCATTCGTTTTGGTTTAGAAACCGATGCCGGTTTTGATCCTGCAACCAGTAAGCGTGAGTTTATTATTGGCGGTCAGGGCTATTTCGATTTGGTGGTATTACCGCCACTTTTGCAAAAAATCAGCGACATCGCCCCGCATATCACGGTGAATTTAAAGTCTTATGAGGACGATCATTTCACACCAAGCCAAGTATTAAGTGAGCGAGAGGCGGATCTGTTTCTGGCTGCATTACCCATCAGCCATCCCTCTATCGTCACCACACAGGTGGCGGAGGAGGCCTTGGTTGTGGTGTATGCCAAAAATCATCCGCGTCTTGGAAGTACCCTCAGTTTTGAGCAGTTTTTTGCAGAAAAACACACTGCATTAACCAGTCGCCGCTTTGGTAATTATCTCTTTTCTAGCCTAGTCGATCAGGTGCTACCCGCACGTCGAGTGCATTATCAAAGTGAGTCGATGCTCAATTTGATGGCGACGGCATCCGTCACCGATCTGCTCTGTTTTACTCCAAAGCGTTTAGCGGATATGTGGGCGGAGAAATTGGGTTTACAGATCCAACCTTTGCCGTTTGAAATCCGCTCGGTTCCGACTTTTATGTGCTGGCATAAAGCCAAACAGCAAGATAAAGGGCTGATTTGGCTGCGCGAGCAAATTGAGGCGATTCTCTGCGCCAATCCTCAATCTATTTAAGGTCACACAATTTATTGGCTGCGTTCTTGTTTCTCTCCATGCCATAGCGTGTCTTCGCGTGCGGTGATTCACTCAAGTGCTCTCTCGCGGCAACGCCAAATAATAATCAATAGTTAAGCAATGCTTAACTATTGATTATTGTTTGGCGAATCGTTTGTCGGCAATTTCTCTCATATCCTTGTCCTTGTTCCCTAATGACTAAAAAGAGAGATTCCCAATGAAAACAGTCTTTAAACCCACTTTGTTGGCGGTATTAGTGGCCGCCTCTGCGCCCGTATTAGCTCATTCATTGACTGCGGATACCAAAGCCCCGAGCCCGACCACAAAAGCGTTTGCGGCTGAGCAACGCAATACGCTGCCGTTTGCGGATCAGGAAGATTTCAAACTGGTCGAGAAAGGTCTGATCGCGCAGCAAAAAGATCTCGAAATTAAAGATGCGAATGGCAAGGTGGTTTGGGAATTGGGTAATTACCGCTTTTTATTGGATGGACGCGACTATGACAGCATCCATCCTAGTTTACAGCGTCAAGCGCAACTGAATATGCATCACGGCCTGTATAAAGTGACGGATCGCATTTATCAGGTACGTGGCTACGATCTGGCCAACATCACCTTTGTAAAGGGCGATACGGGATGGATTGTGTTTGATCCATTGACCGTTCCTGCTACGGCTAAAGCGGCGCTGGATTTTGTTAACCAAGAGCTAGGTGAGCGTCCCGTTAAAGCTGTGGTGTACAGTCATGCGCATGCTGACCATTTTGGTGGGGTCAAAGGCATTGTGAGCCAAGAGCAGGTCGACCGAGGTGAAGTGCCGATCATCGCACCGAAAGGCTTTTTAAATCACGCGGTGGCTGAGAATGTTTTGGCAGGAAATGCCATGTCGCGTCGTACGACTTATCAATATGGCAACGTTTTACCGAAAGGGGCGACCGGGCAGGTGGATGCCGCGATTGGTAAGAATGTCGCGCAAGGTGAAGTGAGCTTGATTGCGCCAACCAAAGTTATTTCTGAGCAAACGGAAACTGTGGTGATCGATGGCGTAACCATGGAGTTCCAGAATACACCGGGAACCGAATCTCCGGCGGAAATGAACACTTACTTCCCACAGTTTAAAGCCTTGTGGATGGCAGAAAACACCGTGGGTGGTTTGCACAACGTCTACACCTTACGTGGTGCAGAAGTGCGAGATGCCAAGGCGTGGAGCAAATACATCAATGAGTCGATTCATATGTACGCGAAAGAGGCGGATGTGATGTTTGCTTCACACACATGGCCGCGTTGGGGGAACGACAATATCAACCATTTCCTACGTAAACAGCGTGATATGTACGGCTACATTCATGATCAGGCTTTACGTTTGGCCAACCACGGTGTCACCATCAATGAAATTCAAGACGAATTCCATGTACCGGATGTGTTAGCACACGAGTGGTACAACCGAGGTTATCACGGTAGTTACCACCGCAATGCTAAAGCGGTGATCAACAAATATCTGGGGTATTTTGATATGAATCCCGCCACGTTACGCCCATTGGCTCCAACCGATGCGGCTCCTAAATATGTCGCGGCGATGGGCGGCATGGATAACGTGATTAAGCTTGGGAAAGAAGCGTTTGATAAAGGCGAGTTTCGTTGGTGTGCAGAGATTGTCGATAAAGCCGTGTTTGCAGAGCCGAGCAATAAACAAGCTCGTTACTTACAGGCGGATTGCTTGGAGCAACTGGGCTACCAGAGTGAATCGGCAGGGGAGCGTAACACTTATTTGATGGGCGCGTATGAGTTGCGTAATGGGGTACCGAAAGTGTCAGCAACCAAGACGGCAGGCGCTGATACGGTTGTGGCGATGGATACTGAGCTGTTCCTCGACTATTTGGGCGTTCGCCTCAATGGCGACAAAGCCGCTGGTATTGATTACACCATTAATTTCGTCTTGCCAGATGTGAATGAGAAATTCTTGGTTGAACTGGAAAATGCCCACTTGAATAACTTAAAAGGCATTCAATCGGAGAATCCGGATATGACGCTGACTCTCAATCGTGCTCAGCTCAATCAAGTATTGATGGGTAAAACCACCATTGAACAGTTAGCCAAAGAAGGCAAAGCGAAGATTGAAGGCAACGCGCAAGCGCTGACCGATATCGCTGGTATGCTGGATAACTTCGAATTCTGGTTCAATATTATCGAACCGAAAACGAAGTAATCTTCACCTTGAGTTGAAAAATAAAGGGTTAGCGAATGCTAACCCTTTGACTTATTTATGTTGTGTTCACTGCTTTTTCTTATAGTGAGCTAGTTTGCTCTACCCTTTGGGTCTCTTTCACTTCCGCGGTTGGGGCTTTGCCCGTTTTGCGAAGGTATTTTCCTTCCCAGTACGTCGCCCCTTTGATACCAAGCTTCACTGGGTTGAAGGTAAATTCGGTCACACCTTGTTTTTGCTGATCTTCATAATCTTTCAAAGCCGCCATGGTTGGCTTAGACATAAAGAAGATGATGATGATGCCGACAATGTTGAGCCAAGCCATTAAGCCTACCCCGACATCACCCAGCGCCCATGCCAAGTTCGCGGTTTTCACTGTGCCGTAGAATACCGATGCCATCAGTACAAGTTTGAGCACAAACATCAAACCATCGACTTTGAAAGTACGGCGGATATAGGCCACGTTAGTCTCGGCGATGTAGTAGTAAGCCAAAATTGTAGTAAAGGCGAAGAAGAACAACGCAAACGCCACGAACGGTTTACCAATGCCGGGTAGGGCACTATCTACCGCAATTTGGGTAAAGGCTGGACTGCTGGCAATGATGTCCGCTGGCAGGTTTTGCACAAGGAACATGCCTTCAGCGGCACCGTGAACGTTGTAAGCGCCGGTGATCAAAATCATGAACGCGGTGGCAGAACAGACCATTAAGGTATCAATGTAGATAGAGAAAGACTGTACCAAACCTTGCTGCGCAGGGTGTTCTACACTGGCAGCCGCTGCGGCGTGTGGACCAGTACCTTGACCTGCTTCGTTAGAGTAAACCCCACGTTTTACCCCCCAACCAATCGCCGCACCTACGCCGGCCATCGGTGAGAATGCGTCGCCGACGATCATCGCAATAATGCGTGGAACTTCACCGATGTTGAGCAGAATGATCACGAACGCAGTGATGATGTACGCCAGCGCCATAAAAGGCACCACGATCTGAGTGAAGCTTGCAATACGTTTTACGCCACCAAAGATAATGAAGCCAAGTAGGATTGAAATCACCGTACCGGTGAAAATTTTGGCAAAGCTAAAGGTGCCGAGTGCGGTTTCAATCATTGGGCCTGAGCCAAATGCTGACTCAACGGCGTTGCCGATACTGTTAGATTGTACGCCAGGCAGCAACACCCCACAAGCAAAGATGGTCGCAATCGCGAAGACCCAAGCGTACCATTTTTGACCCATGGCTTTTTCGATGTAGTAAGCGGGGCCGCCACGGAATTCACCGTTGTCTTCTTCTTTATAAATTTGCGCCAGAGTGGATTCTGCATACGCGGTGGCGGCACCAAAAAACGCAACCATCCACATCCAGAATACCGCACCCGGGCCACCGAAACCGATAGCGGCAGCAACCCCAGCAATGTTACCAGTACCCACACGGCCTGAGAGTGATACGGCGAGCGCTTGGAAAGAGGAGATCCCTTTTGAGGATTCTTTATTATTCAGAAGTAGGCGCCACATTTCGAAGAAGTGACGAACCTGTACAAAACGAGTCAGAACGGAATAAAACAAGCCAGCGCCGAGGCAGAGATAAATCAGCGCCGGACTCCAGATGATTCCATTCAGAAAATCAACAAATGACTGCATAAGTAGTTTCCCTGTAAATGAGTTGTTGTGTTTATTGTGTCTGTTGTGTGTTCGATATATTAATCTTTTTGTAACTCAAATGTTAATTCTTTTATCTGGCAAAGAATGGATGCGTGACGCTGAACACAAAAACTGTTTATTCGTTGTACAACGGGCTGAGTATTGGAGGGTGTGGTGAATTTTTGGTCAATCTGGTGGGTGATATGTGCTAGATAAAAATTTTATGCTTTGGTTAAGTAGGATAAAAATAAATAAGAAATGACCATAATTTAGTCAGCTTATTGGAGTTTTACACTGCGGATGGCGTGCGGATTGTGAGAGATGACTCTGCCATGCTCCTGCAGGCAAAGCCAAAAAGCCGCGCATTTAAGATGCTTTCGGATAACGGAACAGATCTAGCCCCAAACGGCTGAGCGGGCTTTCGCCATGGGTGAGCACATCGGCCAGAATACTGGCGGAGCCGCAAGCCATGGTCCATCCCAGTGTGCCATGTCCAGTATTGGTATAGAGATTGGTATAGGGAGTGGCACCGATGATTGGTGTGCCATCGGGGGTCATGGGGCGAAAACCGGTCCAGAATTGCCCTTTTGCAAAATCGCCACCGTGCGGAAACAAATCACGCGCGACCATCTCAATCGTCGCTTTACGTGCTTCTGGAATCGCTGGATCAAAACCCGCTAACTCTGCCGTTCCCGCCACGCGGATCCGATCGGAAAAGCGAGTCAGCGCAACCTTATAGGTTTCATCCATCACGGTCGATTGCGGCGCAAATTTTTCATCAATAATCGGTAAGGTTAACGAGTATCCTTTTACTGGGTAGACAGGAATTTCAATCCCCAGCGGTTTAAGCAATGAGGTCGAATAACTGCCCAGTGCGACCACATAAGCATCCGCTTTGAGCAAGCCTAAATCGGTTTGGACACCGATGATCTTTTTGCCCTCACAAACCAGTTGCTGAATGTGGCAGTCAAAATGAAAACGTACACCCTGTTGCTTGGCCAGTTCGGTTAACTGTTGGCAAAACAAGTAACAATCGCCCGTTTCGTCATCCGGCAGCCATAGGCCGCCCACCAGTTTTTCCTGCACAGGGGCGAGCCCCGGTTCATGAGTCAGACACTGGGCGACATTCAGCAATTCAAAACGTACGCCACTTTGCGCCAGAAGCTGCATGTCTTTTTCAATCGCGGTTAACTGCTTTTGATCACGAAATACCTGCAAAGTACCGCGTTGGCGGCCTTGGTAATCGAGCGAATAGGTTTGATTGAGCGCTTTTAAACACTCGCGGCTATAGTTGGCAATCGCCAACATCCGCGATTTGTTAACTTGGTAGCGCGACAACTGGCAGTTGAGCAGCATTTTGCCCATCCAGCTCAGTAATGCAGGATCAAGCGAGGGTTGGATTTTGAGTGGTGCATGTTCTTCCAGCATCCATTTTAGCGCTTTTTGCGGAATGCCCGGCGCAGCCCAAGGGGAAGAGTAGCCATAGGAGATTTGCCCTGCGTTCGCAAAGCTGGTTTCTTCGGCGCTACGTGGTTGGCGATCAACGACGGTGACATCATGGCCTGCCTGCGCAAGATACCAAGCGCTGGTTAATCCGACCACACCACTGCCTAAAACCAAAACTTCCATCATTGACTCCTTGCTTCATTTTCGGCTCAGTTTCGGAGGTTTACTTTTCATTAACAATCGATAAAAATTATCACCACCCTTTAGTAAAACTAAAAGCAAGTCCATGTTAAAAAGCCAGCAAGTTGCCAGTCTGCATACTTTTATGCAGGTAGCTCAATACACCAGCTTTAGTTTAGCTGCTGCGGCTCTCCATCTCACCACGGGGGCGATCAGCCAACAAATGTTGCAGTTAGAAGCGCAGTTGGGTTTTAGCTTATTTGAACGGCACTCTCGCGGGGTGCGTTTAACTGAGGCAGGACGAATCTTACTGACAACGGTGCAACGTAGCTATCAAGATATTGAGCAGACAATTCACAGTTTAGTGCCATCAACGGAGCGAAAAGAGATCCGGCTGAAACTGACGCCATCATTTGCGTTTAAATGGTTGGTTCCGCGGCTAGAGGACTTTTATCGTCGTCATCCTGAGATTCAGATTCAGACGTTCGCGGAAGGCGCGTTGGTCGATAGTGAGCGGCGTGATTACGATCTGGCGATTGATTATGGCGCGTTACCTTATCCACGGCGAGATGCGCAGTTATTGATGGAGGAGTGGTTATTGCCCGTGATGAGCACGAACTATCTCGCAGCCCATTCTTGGTTACAGGAGGATTGGGCAAACGCAGAAAATTGGCAGCAGGTCGTGCTACTGCATGATGCGATGCCGTGGGCGAATGCGGCACGCGACCAAGAGTGGCACTACTGGGCTCACCAGATGGGAATTACCTTGCCTGAGCGGCGTGATCACTACTTCAACCGCACGGATATGGCGATGTCAGCTGCAGAGGCCGGAGTGGGGATTGCAATGGCGCGTACTGCCTTACTTTCAAACGAACTCGATACAGGGCGTTTGGTTACCCCGTTTGCTCCCATTCAAGCCAAGGCTGGCTACTTTTTGATTACTCACCAAGCCACTGACGCGACGCAAGTTTTTTGCCAGTGGTTGCAAAAGCAAATTCCGGCGCAGGTTAGCTAAACCGATCGCGATTCTAGGCTATAGGGGCGGTGTGTTTTGCACTCTCGTTCGAAGAAATCGACCTTATTGTGCAAATTCGACTGCTGATATTGTGTTTAGTGTAGCGCTATGCTGACCTCGTCCTGTTGTTCTCTCCTAAGGAGTTATTATGTTCCATGCCCATGTTTATTTTGACCCAGACCAAGCGATTGTCGCGGAGCGCTTTCGCCAACAAATTGCCCGTGAACGCCGTGATGTGATCGCGTTATTTGGTTTAGTTCCGCGTCGTGTTGGCCCGCATGTTAAGCCGATGTTTGAAATGCATTTTCGCGATAACCAACACGGTTTACTGGAATGGTTAGAGGAAAATCGCGGCGCGCTAAGTGTACTGATCCATCCGGTATCGGGCGATGATGCTTATGACCATCAAGACGACCGCATCCGCTGGCTCGGTGAGCCGTTAGGTTTAAATCGCACCATTTTCCGTTATACACAATGAGTCCTCTTAGGCGGTAACTCAACGAGTTGATTAAATCGGAATTGAAGATAACCACATAAAAACCAATAAGATTTTTATCGCTACGGCGAACTTTGAATCGCTTCATGCTTAGCGGAGTCGAAATCCATTGTAATAGGGCGACTCAATAGCCACAGTGGTGATGCGATGTTAGTAAGAAAAGTTTCTAGAGATTTGGCTTCTGCCCAAGCGCGAGAAAATTGGTTGGCCTATTGGCAGCACTTTAGCCGTGATAATCAGGCGTTTTGCGCTGAGATTAACTGCTTAACGCCATCTTCTCAGGCTATGCTAGTGAAATGCGATAAAGATGAAGAAGGGGTATTTGTGATCCCACTTTGTCAGTGTCACAGCAACAACTTAGAAGGAATGTTGGAAATAGGGGAGAGCACCGAAGTGATCCCCTTTCACTACACTTTGTAACTCATGCCTGATGCATTCGGCATGCTGAGTGGGTTAGCGCTTTTGATAAAGTCGTTCGGGACGGCCCACCCGACCATGCTGAATACAGGCTTCCAGAAAACCACTGGCCACACAATATTCCAAATAACGTCTGGCCGTGGTTTTGCTGATCCCAATCGCTTGTCCTAACAATTCTGCGGTGTAGGCCGCTTGCGGTTCATGGTGATAAATCTCTTGGATTTTGATTAAGGTCAGCTCATCTATCCCTTTCGGCAACCCATCAAGCTGCTCGGTTTTGGCTTGAAAATTAAATAGCTCATCGACGTGTCGTTGATTCACACTGTCATTGGCGCGCAGCGAGCTGATGTATTTCAGATACCGTTCCAGCGAGTTTTGTACTCGATCGTAGGCGATCGGTTTTAACAGGTAATCAAAAACCCCGCAGCGTACGGCTTCGCGCACGGTCTCCATATCCGAAGCGGCGGTGATAAAAATGACATCCGGCGCTTGCGGTTGATGGGTTAGCTCTTTCAAAAACTCAATGCCACGCCCGTCGGGCAGGTAGTTATCCAAGAAAATCAGTTTAGGTTTGAGAATGCGCACCATATTGCGCGCTTCGTTGATACTTTGTGCCACGCCGACTGGGCGAAAGCGGGCGGTTTGTTTGAGATAAAAGCTGTGCACGTCAGCAATACTCGTTTCATCCTCTACGATCAATACGTCGATTAATTCCATCATAATCAAACTCTTCTTATGCCCGTTCGGCAAGCGCTGGAAGGTTTTCCGCCGCAAGCGTTTTGGGTCTATTGGGAATAAAAATAGAAAAAATAGTCCCTTGCGGCTCCGCACTGTCGATAAGAATCGATCCATGAGCCTGAGTGACAAATTGATGGACAAGGTAAAGTCCGATACCGTGTCCTTCTTGGTTTTTGCTACTCACTCCCTTGAGAAACAAAGTTTGCGCGATGTCGGCCGAGATCCCGATGCCGTTGTCCGCCACTTCAATCACCAACTCCGCACCGTTATCGGTCAGCAGCAGAGAAATGGTTTTATTGCTGTGTGGATTTTTTAGCGTGGCTTCAAACGCGTTATCCAGCAGATTGCCAAGTACCGCCGCCAGTTCATCTGAAGTCATGCACTGCGGCTCTTGGTGCAGATGCGATAGCGGATCGAACTCCAAACACAGCCCTAACTCTTTGGCGCGGCTGTATTTCCCCAGCAGTAACCCCGCGATTACTTTCGGGTGAAAAGTTTGGGCGATGAAATCGATCAGCTGTTGCTGCTCTGCCGTTTCGCGGCGAATGGTTTTCACTGCTTCGTCGTACGCACCGATTTGAATTAAGCCGCCGATGGTTGAGAGGCGGTTGGCAAACTCGTGACTCATCACGCGCAGATTATCGTTATGTTGACGGATCTGAGTGAGCTGCGAGGTGAGTGTGTTGAAATCATTGCGGCGACGAAAGCTGACCACCCAGCCGATTTGTTGCTGCCCAGAATTGATCGGTACCCGATTCGCGACCAAGGTTTCACCATTACAGCTGATCAGTTCATCTTGCTGGCTGACACGGTTTTGCTGCGCCAACTTGCCAAACGGGCTTGCGCCCATAAAAAAGCAGGTTGGAGTGATGAACTCTTGAACATTACGCCCAATCAAATGATTTGGCTGATGGGCAATACCCAAAATATTCAGTGCCTTAGCATTGACGGACAGGATTTCCCCTTTCAAGCTGATCGCGACGATACCTTCATACACACTTTGCAAAATCGACTGCTGTAGGTTGAGGTTCATGGCGATCTCTTCCGGCTCCATATTGAACATCTGCTGTTTGATATGGCGGGTAAAGATCCAAGCGCCGAGCGCAGAAAGCAGCATTAAAAGCAGCACAGTGAAAATCACTGGGTAGGAGTAAACCCGCAGCCAACTGCTGATGTTATCCAGCAGGTAGCCAACAGAAACCACGCCGAGGATCTCTCCCGAAGGGGCGACAATCGCGGCTTTGCCACGAATGGCCCAGCCTAGGCTGCCTTTTTGGGTTGAGGTGTAATATTCGCCCTCTTTTAATGCACGACGGCTGTCACCGCCTTGCATCGGTAAACCGATTTTTTGCTCATCCGGATGCGCGATGCGAATGCCATTGGCATCACCAATCACAATAAAATTGGCATCCGAGATGCGTTGTAAACGATCGATTTTGGCCTGCACTTCAGCAAGCCGATTTTGTTGGATCAGCACGATGAGATTGGGGTCGGTCGCAATTTCGCGCGCTTGGATTAGCGCTTTGGTGCTGATCTGATCTTGTAAGGTTTCACTTAAGGTTTGATGAAAAAAGCCAGCCACCAGCGAAAGCTGGATCACCACCATAGCCACCAACAGAGCGCCGACCCTCTGTTGAAACGAAAGCGTCTGGCAGACCTTGGTGTGTAAAAATTGCGTGAGGGATATGTTCATGCCGGCGAGTCTATCCTTGCTATAAATGAGGCTTATTGATTGGGGTCTAAGAAACCCCAACCAATTATGTTTAGCCCATCACATATTTGATCATTACCCCAGCGGCGACCGCAGAACCAATCACCCCCGCGACGTTGGGACCCATGGCATGCATCAGCAAAAAGTTCTGCGCATTGGCTTCAAGCCCAACCTTGTTGGAAACGCGTGCCGCCATCGGTACAGCCGAAACTCCAGCTGAGCCAATCAGCGGATTGAGTTTGGTGGTGGTGAAACGGTTCATCAGTTTCGCCATCAACACCCCAGCTGCGGTGCCGACACAAAACGCTACAATACCGAGCACCAAAATGCCGATGGTTTGAGGCTGCAGGAACTTATCAGCCATCAGCTTGGAGCCGACGGACAAGCCAAGGAAAATGGTCACTATGTTGATGAGGGCGTTTTGCGCCGTGTCGGATAAACGCTCCACCACGCCACATTCGCGCATCAAGTTACCAAAGCAGAACATGCCGAGCAGTGGCGTTGCCGAAGGCAGTAAGAGAGCAATCAAGATCAGCAGTAGGAGCGGAAAGCCGATTTTCTCCAGCTTGTGCACCTGACGCAGCTGCTGCATCTGAATTTTGCGCTCTTCTTGTGTGGTCAGCACACGCATGATCGGCGGCTGAATCATAGGCACTAACGCCATATAAGAGTAAGCGGCGACGGCAATCGCCCCCAATAATTCAGGTGCGAGCATGCTCGATACGTAAATCGCTGTTGGGCCATCAGCACCGCCGATGATGCCAATCGCCGCCGCTTGCGCCACGCTAAAGTCCATCACCCCTAAACTGCTTAATGCCAATGCGCCCAATACGGTGGTGAAAATACCAAACTGAGCCGCCGCGCCGAGCAGCAGGGTTTTAGGGTTGGCGAGCAGAGGACCAAAATCGGTCATCGCGCCTACGCCCATAAAGATGATTAATGGGCCAGCGCCAGAGGCAATCGCAATGCTGTAAAACAGATACAGCATGCCATCACTGTATTGGTACTGCTCAGCAAGCAGGTGCAAGGTGGTCATCTGCAATGGCGTTGCGCTGCTCAAGGCTTGCTTGATGTCGGCAGGCATGTAGGAGCTGAGCTGCAGCACTTCTGAAAACGCCGTCATCACTTCCGGTTTGGCCGCATACACGGCATTTTCGATGGCTGACATGGCAAGCCCGGCATCGGGCAGATTTGAGAGGATTCCTCCAAAACCTATGGGTACCAGCAGCAAAGGCTCGAAACGTTTGACGATGGCAAGATAGAGCAGCACTAACCCAACAAGGATCATGATGCCCTGTCCCCACTGAAGGTGGAACAGGCCAAAATCACGCACCATGGCTAAAATATTTTCCATACTTTCCGCCTCTGATTACGCCAATACCAACAAAGCATCGCCGACTTGTACGGCATCGCCTTCATTGACTTCAATGGCACTGATCACCCCAGCACGTGGCGCGCGAATTTCGGTTTCCATCTTCATGGCTTCTAAAATCAGCAAGACATCACCTTCGGCCACTTCATCACCGGCTGAGGCATGAATTTTCCAAATGTTGCCAGAGAGCGGCGCGGCGAGGTTTTCACCTTCTGCGGCACTCGGGACTGGTGCGTGGTTGGTTGATGCCGTCGGCGCAACATGCGTCAGGTCACCGCCTTCATCCACCTTCACCACATAGCTTTGGTTGTTCACCGTAATGGTGTACACACCGTGACTTTCCACTGGCTGTACTTTGCTTTTTTCTGTTGGCGCTTTCGGTGTGCAGGCTGAACTTATCGCTTGCGGCGCAGGTTCAAAGGCTTCTGGGTTATGGCGGTTGGCTAAAAACTTCCAGCCTACCTGATCAAACAGCGCAATGGTCAGTACATCATCAATCGCATTCTCGGCGAGGGTGATGTGCTGCTCTTTAGCTTGCTGCAATACGCGGTCTTGCAAGGTTGGCATTTCGGCGGCAATCAAATCCGCAGGGCGACAAGTAATGGCTTCTGCGCCCGCCAACACGCGAGCTTGCAGCTCGGTGTTAACCGGTGCTGGCGTTTTGCCGTATTCTCCTTTCAGCACACCGCTGGTTTCCTTGGTGATGGTTTTGTAACGCTCACCCAGCACCACGTTGATCACCGCTTGTGTACCGACAATTTGTGAGGTAGGGGTGACCAGAGGCAAAAAGCCGAGTTCTTCACGTACCCGTGGGATCTCTTCGAGCACTAAATCGAGTTTATCTAATGCGTTTTGTTGTTTGAGCTGGCTTTCCATGTTGGTTAGCATGCCGCCGGGCACCTGAGCCACCAAAATGCGCGCATCGCTGCCTTTCATCATGCCTTCAAAGGCGTGGTATTTTTTGCGTACATCACGGAAGTAAGCTGCAATCTGTTCGAGTTTGGCGATATCCAATCCGGTGTCGTAGCCTGTGCCTTGCAAGGTAGCGACCAGTGATTCGGTCGCAGGATGACCATAAGTGCCACTCATGCTGGAAATTGCGGTATCCACTCGATCCACGCCTGCTTCAATCGCTTTAAGCAGAGTCATATCGGCAAGGCCAGCGGTGGAGTGGCAGTGCAGATGCAGCTCGACATCCACTTGTTTTTTCAGGGTAGACACCAGCTCTTCAGCGGCATATGGGGTCAAAATGCCGGCCATATCTTTCAGGGCTATTGAGTCGACGCCGAGCTCCGCCAGTTGCTGCGCCACATCGACCCAAGTTTGTAAATTGTGTACTGGGCTGGTGGTGTAGCAGAGCGTGCCTTGCGCATGCGCGCCCATCTTTTTCACTGCTTGCAGCGCCTGTTGCATGTTGCGTACATCGTTCATCGCATCGAAGACACGAAATACATCCATGCCGTTTTTCACCGCACGCTCCACAAAAGTATCCACTACATCATCGGCATAGTGGCGGTAGCCAAGCAGGTTTTGCCCGCGCAGCAGCATTTGCAGTGGCGTATTGGGCATGGCTTGTTTGAGTAAACGTAGACGTTGCCATGGGTCTTCGCCTAAAAAGCGGATGCAGCTGTCAAAGGTCGCGCCTCCCCAACATTCCAAAGACCAATAGCCGATCTGATCTAACTGCTGCGCAATCGGCAGCATGTCGTCAATTCGTAAACGGGTGGCAAAAAGAGATTGGTGCGCATCGCGCAATACGACATCCGTAACACCAACGCGTTTGATCGCCTGAGTCATCTGTGGTTTCTCCTTCACTTAAGATAGTTTTTGTTGTGTTTTATGGTGATGGACAGCGGCCGTGAGCACCGCGAGCAATTCACCTTGGTTTTGATTTGGGGTGGCTTTGGCCTTGTTGGCAGAGGCTTTTTTATTGGTGGTTTTGGCTGGCACTTCCGGCGGGGCAAAACGCACAATCAATTGCGACATCGCACGCGTGGCATACACCAAGAAAATCAGAAAGATGAACACAAAGCCCATCCCCAGCGTCAGCAAATTAATCCCTTCGAGGAACAGTGAGGTTGATTGCATGGTCACTTCCAGTGGTAAAAACAGGGTTGAAAACGGAGAGAAAAAAAGGCGCGCTAAGCGCGCCAAATAATCCCAAGGAGCAAGGGTTAAAGGGTTAAACAAACATTCCGAATACGACGCTGGCGATGACCAGCACAATGCCGCCACCCAGACGTGAAGAGATTTGTGCGTAAGAGAGCAAGCTCATACGGTTAGAGGCGGCAAGCACTTCAAGGTCGCCCGAGCCGCCGCGGTTTGCCATACATAGCCCTGCCGTAATCGAAGCTTCAACAGGGTAGAAACCCATCGCCCAGCCACCTAAAGCGGCACCGATAATCGCACCAAGCACAATCACCGTAGCAATGATCACGTTGGCAAAAGTTAGCGCGTTGATGATTTCAGCCAGATCGGTGTAAGCAATACCAACGCCGACCATCAGTAACCACAGCATCTGTTTTGAGAAGAAATTCGATAGACGTTTCGCGCCTTCTTTGATCTCATCACTGCACAAACCCGCCGCGTTAAGGATGGCGATGATCACCACCATGTAAGCAAAGGTGTGGATTTGAATCGAACCAAAACCGGGCAAAATCTCTTTCGATAGCGCATAAGAGAAGGTGTACACACAAGCGGCCAGCATTAAACCGATGGCGATTTCACGGTGAGTCACTGTCAGGTTTTTTGCTTCTTCGCTCACATCCAGTTTCGAGCTGCGTACTAGTTCGCCATTGCCGGTTAAGGATGGGATCTTTTCACCAATGATGTTGATGACTGCCGCGGCGACGATGGCGACAATGTTGGCGATAGTCAGGATCGCGATAGCAACCGAGTAGTATTGCTCTTTCGAGCCACCCGTGACCGACTCATAAATTTCAGAAAGTGGGATAGCGCCAGCACCATTACCACCGCCCATAATCGGTAGCACGTACAGCATCATGATGCGATCAGGCGTGATACCAAATACGAGGCCGATAGCGATACCGAACACCGCAGCGCCCGCTACCGCGGCGAGAATAGTTGGAATGTAGCCTGCCAAAGAGCGGATCAGCAGTTTACGGTTGACCGCCAGAATTGAGCCGGTGATCAGCACTGCGATGAACAGATCCAAGAATTTGCTCTTATCCATCACTTCGGTCACTGTTTTGATTTCGCGATCACTGAGCCAGCCCATATGCACGAACCAAGCGGCAACCAAGAAAATCATTACCGGCGCACCACCGATGTATTTATTAAAAATCGGTAGACGTTTGCCAACTTCGCCAAATATTGCGCCGATGACAAACATAAACGCAAAACCACCCACCAGACCGCTAGGTAAAGTGTCAGTAAAATGAGCGGCTAATACAGTGATCAGTAAAAATAAAAATAAAGGGAGTGGAGTGCCAAATATTTTCGTTTGGCTTAGATTCAATCCACCTACGACTGCGGACTTTTTATCTAAATGTAGGGTTTTCTCGTTCATAATTCCATGTCCAATGAGGTTATTAAGACCATTACTACATTAAATAAAATAGTCAGTGATAATTGTGAAAATAGTCATCCAAACCAGTGGCTTTAAAAATCTCAATGGTTTTTATGGTTTAAATTTAAAATAAAACTAAAAATCAAAGAGATAGGAATTAAATTCATTAAAACCATAAAGAGCGTTAACGGCGGGAAATAAAGTGATTACCCTCATTAAACCTTTTCGGCTGAATTTAGATAATAAAGCCAGAAAAAATAGGTGAGGAAGCCGACCATGGTGGATATTTATACCTTCTCGCGAGTTTCAACCAAGAATCGATCCAAGCTCTTACAGATCAAAGAGTTTCTCTGCCAGCATCAGTTGACCGTGGATGACGATGTCGAGCATTTTGTGGTAGCTTATGGCACAAACCAAATCATCGCTTGCGGTGGAGTTGCAGGGCATGTGTTGAAGTCCATCGCGGTTTCTCCTGCGCTGCAAGGCACTGGTTTTGCGCTCAAACTGATGACCGAATTAACCAACTTCGCTTATGAAATGGGGCGTTTTTCACTCTTTCTATTTACTAAGCCAGCCAATATTGATTTATTTAGACAGTGTGGTTTTTTCTTGGTTGATAAAGTCGAACCGCATATTGCTTTATTAGAAAACAGCCCTAATCGCCTTTCTGTTTATTGCAAACAGTTGCAGTTATTAAAAATGTCTGGCCGTAAAATTGGTAGTATCGTGATGAATGCCAATCCATTTACCTTAGGTCATCAATATTTAATTGAACAAGCCTGTGAACAATGTGACTGGGTGCATTTATTTGTTGTAAAAGCAGAGAATAAAGATTTTTCTTACGCTGATCGCATGGCCATGATTAAGGCGGGTAGTAAACATTTGTTGAATTTAACTATTCATTCCGGCTCAGATTATATTATTTCACGCGCGACCTTTCCCAGTTATTTTATTAAAGATCAGCAAGTGGTCAATCAATCCCATACCGCGCTGGATTTAAGTATTTTCCGCCATTCGATCGCGCCTGCCCTTGGCATTACGCACCGCTTTGTCGGCAGTGAGCCGATTTGTACGGTGACGCGTCACTACAACCAAGCCATGCGCCGCTGGCTAGAAGAAGCGCACGATGTCAGTGCGTCGATCCAAGTCGTTGAAATTGAGCGTAGTCAGCAAGCCTCACAGCCGATCTCCGCATCGCGCGTGCGTTACTTGCTCAAACAATTTGGCGTTGCCGCGATTGCCGATCTCGTGCCGAAAACGACCTATTCCTACCTTTGCCAGCACTATGCGGAACATTCGCTACAGACCGCACCGCAACGGTTAGCGGTATGAGCGCGGTGCTGACACTGTTTTATCCAATAACTCATTAACAAGGTTGTACCCATGAAAATTGCCCATCCCGCCTTTGCGGGAACACTGGAATCCAGTGATCTTCAGGTTCGGATTGAACCCAATAACGATGGCGGTATTGAACTGGTGTTAGACAGTACCGTCGAGCAGCAATTTGGTCATGCGATTCGTCAGGTCGTGCTGCACACCCTCGATGCGATGCAAGTACGCGATGCGCTGGTCACCATCGAAGACAAAGGTGCGCTGGATTGTGTGATCCGCGCGCGCGTACAGGCGGCGGTGATGCGCGCTTGTGATGTTCAGAACATTGAGTGGAGCCAACTATCATGACCAAACTTCGTCGCAGTATGTTATTTGTGCCGGGCGCGAATGCGGCCATGCTCAGCAATACCTTTATCTATCAACCGGATTCGATCATGTTCGATCTGGAAGACTCGGTCGCGTTGCGTGAAAAAGACACCGCGCGGATGTTAGTGTTCCATGCGCTGCAACACCCTATGTATCAAGAGATGGAAACCGTGGTACGGGTCAATCCGCTCGATTCTGAATTCGGCATCAAAGACCTTAATGCCGTGGTGCGCGGCGGAGCCAAAGTGGTGCGTCTGCCGAAAACCGATAACGCCAACGATGTGATTGAGATGGAAAAAGTCATCGAGCAGATCGAGCGTGAATGCGGACGTGAAGTGGGTAGCACGCGTATGTTGGCCGCGATTGAAAGCGCGCAAGGCATCAACAACGCGGTTGAGATTGCCTTTAGCTCACGCCGCCTGATTGGGATTGCGCTCGGCGCGGAAGACTATGTGCGCGATCTGCGCACGCAGCGTTCAGCGGAAGGGATTGAGCTGCTGTTTGCACGCTGCTCCATTCTGCAAGCGGCGCGTGCTGCCGGGATCATGGCGTTTGATACCGTCTATTCCGATGCCAACAACGAAGAGGGATTTTTGCGTGAAGCAGAGCACATCAAACAGCTTGGCTTTGATGGCAAATCACTGATTAACCCGCGCCAGATTGACCTGCTGCACAACGTGTTTGCCCCAACCCAAAAAGAGGTCGATCACGCCATCGCAGTCATCGAAGCCGCCGAAGAAGCCGCGGCGAAAGGGCTGGGCGTGGTTTCCCTTAACGGCAAAATGGTCGATGGCCCCATCATCGAACGCGCACGTTGGACACTGCAACGTGCTGAATCCGGCATCAAACACTAAAGGTCATCTCATGAGTATCAATACATTAAATAACCCTATGTCTGTGCTGGAAGTGGAACGCTACGCGTTGACGCCTTACACCCAAGCGCACGCGATCACGCCGCATCTGCTGGATGAGCCTGCCAAGAAAAACCGTAAGGTGAAAAGTTCGATCCGCGAAGCGATTGTCGATCTTGGTTTAAAAGATGGCATGACCCTCTCTTTCCACCATGCGTTTCGTGGCGGCGATAAAACTGTCAATCTGGTGATGGAGGTGATTGCTGAACTGGGGATTAAAAACCTCACGCTCGCCTCAAGCTCGCTCACCTCTTGTCATTCGCCTTTGATTGAACACATCAAAAACGGCGTGGTGAGCAAGATTTACACCTCAGGGATCCGCGGAGCGCTAGCCGACAGCATTTCTAACGGCCTGCTTGATGAGCCCGTGCATATTCACTCGCACGGTGGTCGTGTGCATTTGATCCAAAGTGGTGAGCTGTACATCGACATGGCGTTTATTGGCGTACCTTGTTGCGATGAGTTTGGCAACGCTAACGGCTTTAAAGGCAAGTCCAATTGTGGCTCACTCGGCTATGCCAAAGTTGATGCCGAACACGCTGAAAAAGTGGTGATGCTGACCGAAGCGATCGTCGGTTTCCCGAATTTCCCTGCATCGATTACTCAAGATCGTGTTGATGCGGTGGTGCAAGTGGCGGAAGTGGGCGACCCAAGCAAAATCGGTGGGGATGCCACGCGCATGACCACCAACCCACGCGAGCTGTTGATTGCCAAGCGCGCTGCGGAAGTCATTGAGCATTCAGGCTATTTCTATGATGGTTTTTCGATGCAGACTGGTTCGGGCGGTGCATCGCTCGCGGTTGCGCGCTTTTTGAAAGAGAAGATGCTGCGCCAAGACATTCGCGCTTCTTTCGCTCTCGGTGGTATTACTGCGACTATGGTCGACATGCATGAACAGGGACTGATTGATTACTTGCTCGATGTGCAGTGTTTCGATTCGGTGGCGGCGGGCTCGTTAGCGCGCAATCCGCATCATCTCGAAATCTCTGCTAACGAATACGCCAACCCAAGCTCGAAAGGGGCGGCGGTGGATAGGCTGGATGTGGTTATCTTGAGTGCGCTGGAGATTGATACCCAGTTTAACGTTAACGTGATCACCGGCTCTGATGGGGTAATTCGCGGTGCATCCGGCGGCCACTGCGACACGGCGGCCGCGGCAAACTTATCGATTATTGTGGCGCCTTTGGTGCGAGGCCGCATTCCGACCGTGGTCGAGAAGGTCACTAACGTCATCACCCCAGGATCCACCATTGATGTGTTGGTGACGGATCAAGGTATCGCGGTAAACCCGAATCGTCCCGAACTGAAAGCACGTTTCATCGAGGCGCAACTGCCCGTTGTCGAGATTGAAGCGTTGCAACAGCGTGCCGAGTTGCTGACGGGCAAACCCCAGCCGTTGCAATTTGAAGACAAAACCGTTGCCTTTGTTCACTACCGTGACGGTTCGATCATTGATGTTATCAAGCAGGTAAAAAGCCTATGAGTCACCATCCGGATCTTTCAGTCAGTCTGGACCAGCTCCTTCTGCGTAAAGAAGTGCGGGTTCGGCAACAAGGTGAGTGGCTAAAACGCCATTCACTGCCTCTGGTTTCTTTCACGGTTAACATGCCGGGCGCGGTTAAGCTCAACGCTGCCAGCCAAACCGTGATGGATGCAGGTATGCGTGCCATTCAAGCACTGTGTCAGCAAACGGGTTGGCGGCAAGTGGCTTGTCAGTTGCTGGTGGAAAAAACCGGGCCGGAAGCCTTTGTGGTGATTCAGGCTCCATCGGCCAGCATGTTGAAAAAAGCCATGATGAAGATTGAACGCGAGCACCCGCTGGGGCGACTGATGGATCTGGATGTGATTGATGTCGATGGACATATTATTTCGCGCCAAGGTGCGCAGTTGCCAAGACGGCGCTGCCTGCTGTGTGAACGCGATGCGGTGATCTGTGCTCGCTCACGGCGGCACAGTGTCGAAGCTTTGTTGGCAAAAATTGAGGAGATGACGCATGACTATTCCTGCTGCGCTTGATCTGCTGCTTGAGCTGCCTAGCCAAGCGTCTTCCTCTTCAGGTTCAAAGACCTTCAGCTTGCCCCGCTTAGTGGGGCATCTGGCCTACCATGCCATGATGTTGGAAGTGCATCTCACCCCTAAACCGGGTTTGGTGGATACCGCCAATAATGGCGCGCACCGCGATATGGATCTCAACACTTTTATCGCCAGCGCCGAGGCGATCGCGCCTTATCTGCACTCTTTTGTCAGTGCTGGTTGGGAGAGTGCGGGAAATCCGGCAGCTCAGCTACTGAGCGCCTTACGCCAGATAGGCATAGAAGCTGAGCAAGCTATGTTTGTGGCCACACAAGGGGTGAATACCCACAAAGGGATGATTTTCATCTTGGGGCTTATTTGCGGCTCGGTGGGGTGGCTTAAAGCCAATCAACTCAAAATCGATGCGCAGCATATTGGCGAAACCATTCGCCAAGCGTGTCAGTTTTTGGTTATCGATGAGCTAAAAGCCAAGCGTGATTGTGAACCCGAAACCGCAGGTGAGCGCATTTATCGCCAGTACGGTTTGACTGGCGCACGCGGTGAAGCCGCTTCAGGCCTTGCGATGGTGATGCAACATGCGCTGCCTGCCTACCAAGCCTGTTTAACCAAAGGAGCCAGCACCGAGCAAGCCTTGTGGCATACCTTATTGGTGTTGATGGCCAATAATAACGACAGCAATCTTGTTTCACGAGGGGGATTAACAGGGCTGCATTTTGTGCAAGAACAAGCGCAGCAACTGCTCGCCAAAGGTGGCTTTTTATATCAAGAAATCGAACAAGCCCTCACCGCGCTCGATAGCGCGCTGATTGAAAAACACTTAAGCCCCGGCGGCAGCGCCGATTTATTGGCCGCCACTTGGCTTATTTACGAATTGGTGCAGTTATTTAAAGTGCGTCACTAAGCTTACCGGTTATTCCATTTTTCATACTGCCCTGCCTCGATAGCAGGGCTTTTTATTGCATTTTTCTTAAATCACGCAGTTATGATTGTCTGAATATCCCCTTCCTATTTGAAGCTGCAGCGGTGTTGGCTACGTTCGTTCACCCCAATCACGTCGTTTATCTATGCTCATGGGGATGAACTCACTTGCCGCCTACCTGCAACTCCAAGTAGTTTGGGTATAAAGGGCTTAATGCCACAATTATTAGTAGAACTGATTACGGATTAAAAATATTCCATATACTTATGATACGAGCTTTTCTATCCTGCCTGCCAAGCAAAAGACCTAGAGGGTAAGTGAGGAAAAATGTCAGGAATCAAAAGCTTAGAATTGTTGTTGCAATCCATGTCGCCAGAGCTGATGGCGGGAGATTACGTGTTCTGTACAGTCGATGGGGCACTGAGTGACTATTTATCTTTAGAGCCTATCGCCACTTTTCGTGAGCCAGAAGGGTTGACGTTAGTGTTGGAGGCTGAAAAGGCGCAGCAAGCAGGGCTGGAGAGCAGCGCGTTGTTTAGTTTGATCACCTTAACCGTGCATTCCAGTTTGGAAGCCGTCGGGTTAACCGCCGCGTTTGCCACTAAGCTTGCTGAGCATGGCATTAGCGCCAATGTGATTGCAGGTTATTACCACGACCATATTTTCGTGCAAAAAGAGAAAGCGCAGCAGGCATTACAAGCGTTAGGAGAGTTTGCTCAAGCCTAGCGCTTGGCAATCGAAAGCTGCCATTGTGTTGGTTTGATGGCTTCCCCTACGCGCCCCTTTAGCTCGTAGGGGCTTTGCACTATAATTCGCCGGCATTTATCTCGGACAGCACCATGATTTCGAAAACCCAACTCAAATTGATTCGCGCTTTAGGGCAGAAGAAACAGCGCAAAGCGCACGGCTTATTTCTGGTTCAGGGCGAGAAAAACGTCCTAGAGCTGACCAACAGCACGCTGAACGTACAACACATTTTTGCGACCGCCGAGTTTCTCGCCGAGCACGCACAAGCCTTAGCGCGTTTCGAATGTATTGAAGCGACCTTGGATGATTTAACCAAAGTCAGCACCTTGGTGAGCAACAACGCCGCGATTGCGGTGGTGGCGATCCCACACATCGAGGTGCCTAAAGCACAAGGGTTGATGATTGCGTTGGATGGCGTTTCCGACCCCGGTAACTTGGGCACCATTATTCGTGTCGCGGATTGGTATGGTATTTCGCACATCATCGCCAGCCAAGATTGCGCCGACCCGTATAACCCGAAAACCATCAGTGCAACGATGGGCAGCTTTGGCCGCGTGCAAGTTAGCCAAGTGGATTTACCCGACTACTTAGCCAAGGCGAATTTGCCAGTGTACGGTGCATTTTTGGAAGGGGTGAGCGTGCATCAAACCGCTTTTCAAGCCGAAGGCATTTTGCTGATGGGCAGTGAATCTCACGGTATTCGCGAGCAAGCGGCGCAGTATGTGACGGATAAAATCACCATTCCGGCCTTTGGCGGTGCAGAGTCACTCAATGTGGCGATGGCAACGGGGATCATTCTCGACAATATCCGCCGTCAGCATAGTTAATCCATTTACCTAAAACGAATATACCTAAAACCAAAAAGCGTCGGACTGTCCGACGCTTTTTTCATCTCTAAGCTTTATGTCTTAAGGCGCTGTGGTCTTAAGGCATTTCGATCTTAAGGCATTTCGGTCTTAAGGGATTGCGCTCAAGCTCGCGGTTGGGGTTTACTTCTCCAACATATCCAGTTTGTTTGGCACGCCATCCCACTTTGCGGCGTCTTCCATCGCCGGCTTCACTTCGGTCAGATTTGGCCAATGCTCCGCCAACTCAGCGTTGAGTTCGATAAAAATCCGTTGATCACCCACCAATTCATCTTCCTGAAAAATGGCTTGCGCGGTACATTCCGGCACACACAGCCCACAGTCGATGCACTCAATCGGGTTGATCACCATAAAGTTCGGCCCTTCATGGAACGCATCCGCGGGGCATACCGCCACACAGTCGGTGTATTTACATTGGATACAGTTATCGGTGACGACAAAAGCCATGACAATTCGCTCTATCTAGTTAGCCGTTTCGCACACACAAAGTGTACGCAAAAATCAAGAACGGCGATGATACTGCGCCGCCGCTAAAATTCAACCCAAGCTGTTTCGATGGTGGCTATTTCCAGCCTGATCTGAGCTTTTATTATGACAAAGCTTTTAATATGACAGAGAACGCGAATTCTCGTAAAATGCGCGCCATTGTGAGCCGCCACGCCAGTGGTGAGGCTAAGACACCCATGACCCACGAGACATCCCATGATACGTTTAACTGAACTTAAGCTGCCTCTCAACCATGAGGAAGGCGCGCTGCTTGATGCCATTGCTGCCAAGTTGAAAATTCCTGCTCAGCAAGTCCTCTCTTTCACTCTGTTTAGACGTGGCTACGATGCTCGTAAAAAAAGCGATATCCAACTGATTTACACCGTTGATGTGGAAGTGGCGAACCCAGAAAAACTGCTCGCCAAATTTAGCAAAGATCAGCATGTGCGCCCAACGCCGGATATGTCCTACAAATTTGTCGCCAAAGCACCAGAGAACCTACCTGAGCGCCCACTGGTGATCGGTTTTGGCCCTTGTGGCTTGTTTGCCGGTTTAGTGCTGGCGCAAATGGGTTTTAACCCGATCATTGTTGAGCGCGGCAAAGAGGTGCGTGAGCGTACCAAAGATACCTTCGGCTTTTGGCGTAAGCGTACTCTGAATACCGAATCTAACGTGCAGTTTGGTGAAGGTGGTGCCGGTACGTTTTCCGATGGTAAGTTGTACAGCCAAGTCAAAGATCCCAACTTCTATGGCCGTAAAGTGATCACCGAGTTTGTTGAAGCAGGCGCGCCAGAAGAGATTTTATATGTGAGTAAGCCGCACATCGGTACCTTTAAACTGGTGACCATGATTGAAAAAATGCGCGCGAAAATCATCGAACTGGGTGGCGAAATTCGTTTTAGCACCCGCGTTGACGATATCCACATGCAAGATGGCCAAATCACCGGCGTGACACTCTCCAACGGCGAAGAGATCCAATCTCGTCACGTGGTGCTCGCGGTCGGCCACAGTGCGCGTGATACCTTTGAGATGCTGCATGCGCGTGGTGTGTACATGGAAGCCAAGCCTTTCTCGGTCGGTTTTCGTATTGAACACAAGCAATCCATGATTGATGAAGCGCGCTTTGGACCCAGTGCGGGGCACCCGATTTTGGGCGCGGCAGACTACAAACTGGTACACCATTGTAAAAATGGCCGCACCGTGTACAGCTTCTGTATGTGTCCGGGTGGCACAGTGGTGGCAGCAACGTCTGAAGAAGGGCGCGTTGTCACCAACGGCATGAGCCAATATTCGCGTGCTGAGCGTAACGCCAACAGCGCGATTGTGGTGGGCATTTCGCCAGAGCAAGATTACCCAGGCGATCCGCTGGCGGGCATTCGTCTGCAACGTGAACTGGAAGCTAACGCTTATAAACTGGGCGGCGAAACTTACGATGCGCCCGCGCAGAAAATCGGTGATTTCCTGAAAGGCCGTAACCCAAGTGAACTGGGCGATGTACAGCCTTCTTTCACGCCGGGCATCAAGCTTACCGACCTTTCCAAAGCGCTGCCTGCCTTTGCGGTAGAAGCGATTCGTGAAGCGATTCCTGCGTTTGATCGTCAAATCAAAGGCTTTG
The DNA here is from genome assembly GCF_008369605.1 of Vibrio cholerae. Lineage (NCBI taxonomy): Bacteria > Pseudomonadati > Pseudomonadota > Gammaproteobacteria > Vibrionales > Vibrionaceae > Vibrio > Vibrio cholerae. The sequence continues at coordinate 2,124,995 of NZ_CP043554.1, read as the reverse complement.
CCTCGGAAGATGGTTTGCTGACTGGCGTAGAAACGCGTACGTCATCTCCGGTGTGCATCAAGCGTGGCAAAGATTTCCAAAGCATCAACCTCAAAGGCTTCTACCCAGCCGGTGAAGGTGCCGGTTATGCGGGCGGTATTTTGTCAGCAGGGATTGACGGCATCAAAGTCGCAGAAGCGGTCGCACGTGACATGATGGCGAGATTCGCAGGCGAGTAAGACTTGCAATAAAACCAAAGGGCTCAGTTGAGCCCTTTTTTGATCTTAATGGATTAAAGCGAAGCGATTACTTGCTGCGCAGAAAATCTTCCATCTTATGACCTGTGATGCTAGACAGGCTTCTAAACAGATAGAACAGCGCGCCCATCATCAAAATCGTCACCGGCAGTGAAATCACCGGAAAGCTCAGCGCCGTCATTTTACCTATCTCTTCGTTAAACGCTTCCGTACCCGCAGGGCTTTTCACAATCCACTTCGCCAAGCCATAGTTGAGCACGGCTGAAACAAAAAACGAGAACGCAATCAGATAAGAGCTGACATTCACCCGACGCTCAAACTCCGCCTTCTTCTCTGGCGTGCTTAACGCGCTGTGCAGCTTGTCGTGGTCGACAATATCTTCATTGAGCAGCATTTTACGCACTAGCGGATAACCAATCAGATTACTGACCAGCAGAATCACAAAAATCAGCCCCGGAATCGCCGCTTCTTTAATGGCTATATAAGCAGGGTCGAGTTGCAGCAAGCCAATGCCACCGGTGAGCAACACGCTAATCATGCCGAGCGCCGAGTAAAAATTGACTTTGCGCTCTTGAATAAAGCTGTAAACCCCAAACAGCAGGGGAAAGGCTAACGCGGCCACCAATGCCCACGTTGGGCCAAGGTTATCTTCACCGCTCATTTTGCTCAAAATCACCACTGGAATAACAATGTTGATCAGAACATTACTGAGTAAGCTTTGGTTGGATTTCATACAAACAACTTCCTAGTGATTGAGCGCCCAGTATACGAATGAAGCGGTTTGACTCAAGCTCCTTAGTAGCGGCTAGTTGGGTTAATTGTAAGCAGGTGTTGGGCAGTAAAGCTAAAAATTGCATAGAGTGACTTGAACCATCGGGATTCGATAGGCAAAGTGCAATTCATCTTGAGCTATCTCTACTCCAGAAAGCCACCAACTTTGAAATGGAACTGCCCATGCCTAGCCACTCCTCGTTTTTAGATATTTCAGCGCTGTTTGAACAGTGTGAACAGAGCTCACTACTGAAAGGTGCACAACTCGCGAAAAGTGGCTCGGTACGCAAGCTCACCATCACTGGGCATACCGTCAACGCAGAAGTGAAAGGCTCTCAACTTTATCGCGTACAACTTACTGGCGGTCAAGCTTCCTCTAGCCGCTGCACTTGCCCTGCGGCGGGCCATCAAGCCGTATGCAAGCACGCCGTGGCTGTTGCCCTCTGCTTACTCGATCAGCAATCACAGAATGAAGACGGTGAACGTGAGCAGATCCGCCGTTATCTAAGCACATTAAGCGAAGAGGCGAGGCTCGAGATGTTACTTGATTATCTCGAGCGAGATAAGTCGGTTTGGCAAGCCTTACTGGCGAAAGAACAACCCAAAGATCAGAGCCTCAGTTATAACGAGCTGAAGAAAAAAATTACCCAAGCGCTCCCTCGTAAACAGCTTTGGGATTGGGGGGACGTGAGCGATTACTTTGCACAGGCCGAAGAGCAGCTCGACTGGGTATTTGATGTTGCGATGCAACTTGCAACCGATCAGCAGTGGAAACTGATCCAGCACACAGTCACTCGTTTGAACAGCGTGTTAGAGCAGATTGATGACTCCAACGGTGAACGTTTTGGAGTCGAAGCGCTGATCAATGTTCAGATGCCGATGATTTTGAACCGATTGGAGTGGAGTGAGGAAGAGAAAGCGCAGTGGATGTTTGAGCGCATGACCCACCATGAGTTTGATGTGTATCCCTCAATTGAAACCGACTTCGCGATCGTTTGGCGCAGCAACCCAACATTTTTACACTTGTGTCGCAAAGCCATTGAGAACACACCACTAAACCGTGAAAACGCGTGGGATCTCAAAACGTGGGCCGCACCACTACTGGCCATGGCAACGGATTGGCATGAAGTTATCGCCATTAAGCAAAAAATCGCGTGGCGCTGCGACGATTTTCTGGACATAGTGCAGCTCTACCTTGAGCACCAAGAGCCACATCAAGCGGAATTCTGGTTAGCTAAAGCCAAAAAGCACGCGACCCCTTATGAAAAGCAGCAGTGCGAGCAACTGCAGGTCAACCTCTACCTCAGTTTGGGGCAAATGACCCAAGCGTGGCAGTTGGCGAACCGACTTTTCACTGAGAATCCCTCTTTTGATAGCTACCAAAAGTTGAGCGCGTTCAAAGCCACACACCAAATTGAAGATGCGGAGTTTTTAGCGCGTATCGAACAGAGCTTGATCGCCTGCTATCAACCCGCTGATGCACGAGGATTTATCAGCCGCAACAGTAGTGATGTGGTCGAATTTTATATCGAGCAGCAAGCGTGGCAAAAAGCTTGTGATTGGGTGGCCAATCGAACCACCGAAAGTCAGGTACTACTCAGGTTGGCCGATCACATTATTGCCAACCAAGCTCAGCTCTCGTTGCAGTACTACCTTCGCGTGGCGCGCGCTTCAATTGAACAAACCAGCAACCAAGGTTATCAAAATGCGATTCACCATCTACAACGTATCGAGCGTTTATTAGCCAAAAATCCCACCGTGTTGGCCGATTTTTATCTCGAAATCACCGCTCTGGCAGAAGTCTACAAACGTAAGCGAAATATGCATAACTTATTGAAAAAACACTATCCAAAGCAGGTTTAGTGGTTCTCTTCTGGTTGCTATTATACCCAAACAACTTGGAGTGCAGGTAGGCGGCAAGTAAGTGAATCCCCATGAGCATAGGCAAACTATGTGATTGGAGTGAACGAGCGTAGCCAACACCGCTGCAGCTTCAAGTAGGAAGGGTATAAACAAAATAAATATTAAGTTTGGCATTATATTTTTCTGGATGATTGAATATGAATAGAGCACATGGGTTTTTCCTCTTTTTACTCTCAATTCCTACTGCCATCATTTCAGCTTTGACTTTTGAACAACAAGGTGGATTCATTATTGGTGGATGGTTTGTAATAGCTCTTGCGCTCTCTGGAATGGGTGCAATTAAACAATTCATAAAAGAGCGCAATAACCAATATGGAACCACAACCGGTGTCGTGGTCGGATTTGAAGTAACTGTTAAATACAATAGAAATATCGAGGAGCATTTTAGAAAGAAAAAATTTCTCAATCCTCAGGTTGAATATACTTGGAATGGTCAGGTTTACACTCAATCATTATTAGTAACTTACGATGCTACTTTACATCGTATTGTTGGTAAGAAACTAGGAGAGAAAGTTGTTTTGCGTGTTCCATTAAATGAACCTCAAAACGCAAGAGAGAATACATTTATTTCCAAGTATATCTATCTAATAATTAGTGTCTGTGCTGGTTTTCTTTCTTTGTTAATATTTTTTTGTTGGCTTTCTAGTATGAACCACACTAAATAATATCAACATAATACGCCATGCCCTGTTGATTAAGCAGGGCACTATTTTATATCAATCATGAAATATACACTATGCTGTTTTTTCTAATGATTGATATTCATACTCTACTTTATGACCACACTCGCAACTTACAGTATAAGTGTTTTTATCTTTTGATACATGGGTTTTTCTATTCCCACATTTTATGCAAGCTACGTTCATTGATGTGTTCTTATTACAATCTTTACAGGTGACATAATATCCAAATTTCCCATATTTTGGTGAGGTGTTATTACTTGAACACTCCTTACATATAAACCAAGGATTTGAGATGTTTATTTTTGTTTCTGTTTGATGTGTAATGTTATCTGGTTTATTGATCTTGTTAGTGAATTTTTTATCTTCGATTAACGGGTTCTTGTGTACTTCAATTAAGAAGTTTTTAATATTTTTAAGCTCATTATCACTAAATGTTGGATTTGGCTTTAAGATACTCGATCTACTAGCTATTATTTCTTCCACTCGATTAGCAATTTGTTCTGATTTAATAATCATTGGTGATATTTTTGATGGGATGTTGTCTCTATCGATGATTGCATCATTCGAAGCCGCGCACAGAGTGTCCCAACATCGGCCGCCAAAATAGCCTTGAAGCATTAATATCTTTTCTAGTAACTGTTCTGCATTATCATTTAATAATGCTTTCAATAGTTTGGTTTGCATTTCTGCTTGGGTGATAGGAGATGGCATGCCGACCCATTTCCCACGAACCGTTCTTTGCCATTCTAGCTGCTTGTTAATTTGAACAGTACCCTTGATGGATTTTGATTCAATAATGATAAACCCTTTTTTATAAACAACAAGGTGGTCTATTTGTGCGATTTCACCTTTATGCTCAATGCGTAAATCATTATAAATGAAGATACTCTCATTTTCGGAGAAATGACGTCTCAAATAGAATGCGACATCATTTTCTACTTGATTGCCTAAGTCTTGTTTGAAATTACTAGTTTTAATATGTGTTTTTTCTTTTACTATCATAACTACCTAGCCTTTTTATTTACATATTGTTATTTAAAATTTATATATTTGAATTATGCCTTATTCATCGTAATCGAGTCTGTGATTGCTGACTATTATTTTTTATCACTGCTTTTAATCGTGCGAACGTTTTCATTGCATCGGTTGCTGGCATATTTGGATAACTTGGATTTTGTGCTTGTAGTTCATACTGGTTCGGTGCGATTTTACGTACGACCCGCAGTAAGTACTGGTTATCCCCCGTTTCATCTTGAGTTTCTATAGCCATGGTGAGGTTTGATATAGAGCCAGCACTGCTTGGTGTCACCCACTCAAGCAATAATAAGTCACCATCTTGAATAGGATTTTTGCCACCATTCATAGAGTTTCCCGCCGCGGGGGCAACAAAATGGCGAGTAGGGTCTAACTTGCCATAGCCATCGGCAACACAGTGATATTGAACCGCTTCATTAGAGCCGCGTTTAAAATGGCCGCAAGCAATTTTAAGTTCAGGGTAAAAAGGCAGCATCGTCCCTTGCGGATCACTTTGTTTGGCAAACTCGAGCACTTGGGCTGAAGGTGAGTGTTCAATTTCCGGCTGATTCGATGGCTGTTTTTGCTGTGGCCGCTGAGCATATTCTGCCAAACGCAGATCAACCAATTCTTGTATACAATCGTGTAACCGTTCTAGATCTTGCTCTCGGATATCAAAGTTAGCGATAAAGCGTTGTTGGCTATCGATGGCAAACCAAGTGGCCTGTTTCGTTGCTTTGTTCGTAAAGGCCTTAATTGGGTTGTTCCGCCAATAGTTAAGCCAATCTTTATCTGCTGCTTTAAATTGTTTGGCATTTTCAGTTAAGTCTTCAGCCATGATGTCTGGTCTGCGTGCGAGAACAGTGTAACTGCATTCAGCCAATGCAGCTAAGGTCGGCGGAGTTCTTAATCCATCCAGTTCGAGTAAGGCCTCAAGTAGAATTGCTTTGAAAGATTTACTCATGCTGGTGCTTTCAATGCCATGCAGAAGAAAATCACCATAGCGTGTAACAATCTCAGCCAACTCGGGATCATTTTCTTGGCTCGCAACCAAATGAAACCAGCTTTGCGCTTGTTTACGCACTTTACTCATTTCAATTCCATGATAGAAAAACTCACTAGCAGTTGGTCTATGTGCGAGCTGGTGTGCAAGTTGCTGATACTCATCTTGCACTGAGAAACGCATTTTCCGGGTTAATTGCTGCCAAAAGTTGAGCAAAGTGATATCAAAAGTGACATGGCATCCGTCAGGTAATGCTTGTTGTTGGTGTTTGGCTAAGGCGTCTTTTAAATGACTCACATTGTAGAGTGTGGTTGGACGATTTAAGAACGAGTCATGATTACCAATAAAATCAATAACAACCAGTTTACTTTTTTGAGTTTCAATGCTTCGACGCAATCCCCGTCCCAACTGCTGTAAAAAGAGAATTTTAGACTCCGTTGGACGGAGCATCAAAATGGTATCAATAGCGGGCAGATCGGTACCTTCATTAAAAAGATCGACGGAGAAAAGGATGTCTATTTTTCCTGAATCTAGCCACTGTAAGGCTTGGTTACGTCGAACCTTTGAATCACTGTAAACCGCAATCGCTTTTATGCCTTTACTCAGACAAAACTCGGCCATGAAGTCTGCGTGTTTTTTAGAAACACAAAAAGCCAGTGTGCGGGTTTGTTTTTTCTGGTGCCAATGCTGGTAAACGTGTTCGGCACGGCGTTGAGTTGCTAGGGCATTATCGAGTGAGTCTGGGTCGAATTTACCGTTACGCCATGGGATTTCTTGGTAGTTCACGGCTTGGTCGTAGATACCGTGATAGTCAAAAGGAACCAGAATTTTCTCATCAATTCCATGAACAAGGTTACGTTCAAAGACTAAATTACTGTCGCAAAGCGAGAGAATATCCGCTTGATCTGAACGTTCCGGTGTTGCGGTTAGGCCGAGGAGAAATTTAGGCTTAAAATAGGTGAGTAAGTTTCGGTAACTTCTCGCTGCCGCGTGATGAAATTCATCCACCACAATGTAATCAAAGTGATCCGCTGCAAAGCGTTGCAGGTGATTTTGTTTACCTATGGTTGCCACGGAAGCAAACAGCAGCATCGCTTGTGTATTTTGCGTTACACCGTTGTAGAGACCCGTTTTTGCATTGGGAATAAGCTGACAGAAGGTTTTTTCCGCTTGCAGAAGAATTTCTTCTCTATGCGCAACGAACAAGACTTTTGTCGACTGAGTTTGTAGAGAATCAAATGCTGCTAACCACGTTTTGCCCATGCCCGTAGCTAGCACGACTAATCCACGAGAAAATCCTTGGGCTCGAGTGGCGTTCAATGCGGTTAACGCCTCTACTTGAACTGCATTCGGCGCTGGCGGTTCTGACTGTTCATCTTGGCTATCGGCCAGTATGGGCATGCCGTGCTGCTTTTTCGCTTGTTGATAGCGTTCAAGGTAATGATCAATCCAAGTATGCGTTAAATCTTTACTATTTGTGTGGTTGAAAATGGAAGCAAACTGTTGACGAATATGGAGAAACTCAAGGGCAGCAGCACTGGTTTCAGGTGGTTCAAAGTCGTGACGTAGAGCCCATTCATGGCTGTCTAATAACGCTGTTTTGCTGATGTTGTTGGAACCAATCCAAGCGCAACCTTCAAGTATTTCTCCCTGTTCACATCGGACAAAAATGTACGATTTCATATGAAAGCTGTGCTGACCACATTCAAATACACGACACTGAGCGCCGCGTTCTGTTAGCAACATTAGGCGTCGCAGCGCAACAGGATGAGTAATCGAGAGATAATCTGATGTTAGGAGTTTTACCTGAGCACCACTTTGCACAGCATCAAACAGAGGATCAAACAGTAAATCCAGACCGGATGGCTGAATGAATGAGACTGAAATTTCAATTTCAGTCGCGTGATTAATGGCTTGGACAAGTCTTGGTAGGAGCGGATCGTTTGCACCACCAGAAGAGAGCTTATGACCTGAATACAGAAAACTTTGTCTATCACTCATCACTTAACGCTTAATTAATATGGCATTGAGCCATTGTTCATGTTCACGCCCTGCTCTGAGATCTTGTGTCACCCAAAGCTTGTCGATGGCTAGCGGTGAAGAGGTGAGCAATTGATTTAAAAGGACTTCATTACAGTTGGTGAAGCGACGCCCATCTCTCTCTACCTCGTCCTGACCATATTTAAATGAGCAGTAAAAAGCACCGCCACACTTGAGCATTTTTGCTAAGTGAGCAAACGTCTCCGGTAACGATTCTCTCGTGACATGCAGTAGGGAAGCACAAGCCCAAATTCCGTCATAGCGTTTACTAGAGGTAAAGTTCTCGAAGGTAGTCACAGTGACAGATTGATTGAGTAGTTCTTCAGCCAAAGCCGCTAAAGGTGCACTGGCATCAAAAGCATCGATCTGATAGCCCATATCTAGAAATCGTTTACTATCTCGTCCTGAGCCGCATCCTGCATCTAACACTAATCCACCTTGAGGTAAGTAAGGTACAAACTGGTCAAGTAGGGAAGTGGAATCGACTTCGACAGTGGAAGAGAAAAACTGCTGTGCATTTTGATTGTAAAATTCTACAGACATTGGCGTGAGCTCCTCCTGAATTGGATGCAGAGTGTAACTTCCTCATCCTCATTGCTCAATGAGTTGCAATGTAACTGTGAGCTACTTTGTGAAATCGAGGATGTACGACTTGTTGGTTCAAGATGCTCTCCTCGTAAGCTCAAGCGGCCTTGGGCAAGTCGGGGTGAGTTAGAAGATGACATCATGGTTTAAATAGTAGGGAGCATCGGTGGTTTCAATTCTTGAGCGTCTACAAGTTAATTCGCTTTACCTCAGCGTTTTTGACTTCCGGAGCGGATAGCGGTTTTGTCTGTCACGGCATGTTTAGGAAACATAAATTAGGAGCCCAAAAGGAACTGAACCCGCGTCCATGTATTCCTCAATCATTTAAAAATTCTGGCTTGTTATAGCGATTCAATCTAAATAAATAGAGCTGATACGGAGCAATTTACCCATCCTCACCATCCATTAAGAGCGATTTTAACGCATCGGGAGAAGAAGGCAGCAGCCCGATTTTTAAGCTAAATGGTTTGAATACCTTGTTGAGAATCTCTGTATTGTAGCTGCCCCGATCATTCTCTATGTCTGAGAGTGTTTTTCTTGAGACATCGACAAGTCTTGCGAATACATCCTGTTTGAGTCCCAGTATATTAATGCGTAGACTTTTCAGCGCTTGGCCCTGTGTTAGCTCTCCAAGCAATAAGTGTTTGATGATTTTGTTTGCCTCGGTTTTGCGCTCTGCTGCACTTACTGCTTTGACGTTTTTTGAGGCTTTCGATCTCGTTGGAGTATCGAGTGGTGTTTGCTCTTTACTCGAATGAGTTGCACTCTTCCCAACCTTGGGCTGCTGTTGATTTCGGTTTGCTCTTAGACGAGCTACCGTATCCTGTACGGACTCTTTATTGCTTGGCTTCATAGTAGCCCCCATTTAGTGAGCTTTTCTGATAAATAATTAAGTCCAACGGCCGGCATCTCCAAGATTTGTTCTGGTACTCCTCGTAAAGCGAGTCTCTGCTTTAGGCCTACGCATTTACTTGCAGTAATTGCTAGCTCTTTTAATAACATTTCCTTTGGCACCAGATCAGATAAGGTGTCTGCAATGCCGACAAAGTCGTAAGTTCCGCCAACCTCTAGTGGGGCTTTCCATTTTGTTGTTCTTGGAATTCCTGCAGGATCGGCTTTCATTGGTGCGAAATCGTAAATGGGAGCAAGCTTTATGACTCCATCACCCTTTAAGAATGAAGTATTTCTGCCATGGTTATCACTATTACCAAACAAGATGTTGAGTAGATCTCTCTTCACCCATTCAATAACGAAAGCTTGGGTATCGAACCTATACCCTTGGTGTTTAACCATATTACTTTCAGTAATTTTTTCTATGAGAGTTCGGATTGTTGTTTCGTGATCAAGAGTGACTCCAGCGCCTTTGTTCAAAATGGAATACACTGATTCCATGCCAAATCTCTCTATTTGTTGATCAATAATTTGAACATCAAATCGAGGAAGCCATAAGGAAGGGTAGTTTAATCCTTCCTCCAAGCGCATACCGTCGGTGGAGATCGTTTCAACTCCCATTTCAGTTAGCTCGTGGTAGAAGTAGAACTCAGCTCTTAGAATATTACAGTCGATGGTGCTTCTTGAGCCTCTAGGGTACTTTACTAAGTAATGTAAGTCGTGGTTGCTATTGTCATCTTGGTATGGATCAATCCATATTTTTTCGCTGCCAGATCCATGATCGAAACCGCATCGGAGGATCAGTTTTGGCGCTTCACCTCCAGCCCCAGTTGCACCACCTGCGGCTGCCCCTCTTTGCTGTGCGTAGTCGAGGAAATCACCAGCTCGATTTTTAACATCATCAACAGAGAAGTAGAGGTTGTCTGCGACTTCGTAGCGTTCAGGAAGGGAGTCTTTTATTCTTAAGTTACCAATAGGCGACATCGTGCCAAATTTGAGCAAAACATAGTCTTGTTCATCAGAACTAAGATCTTCAATATCTAGGTGTTTGACCCAGTATCGTCTACTAGCGCCACTAGGCATAATATCGTCTAGAAACTTTAACCATCCAGGCTTACCCATGTCATCAAAGATGAATGAGACAGGGTGGTTTAGTGAAACAGCGTGAAAGTCATCTTTATCGTAATGTTCTAGCGCATAGTCGCTGAGGTAGTTGAGTTCAGTCACTCGGAAATTATATTGGCTACTTTTAGGGAATGAGATTATACCAATATCTATCCATTCACCTCTGATAAAAGCTTGTACGGTTAGCTCTTCCATCGACCACACCTCTACTTATCAATGAGTAAAACTTTACTCTTAAAGCCATTTTTTTTCAAGTTGTGAGTAAAAAATTACTCATTAATGTGTATGGATACTATTTATGAGTAAATTATTACTCATGAGTTGTAAGTCAAAATTTGTTGATGAGCAGGATGGATTGTTTTAGCTATGTAAAGCTGCGATAGGGAGCGGGGCGTTAATTGTTTGTTCAGTGATGCAGGTTGTTCGTAATAAATGAACAGTTGCCTTAAATGAACAAAGTGAATCTTGATGAGACGCCCTGAACCACTTAAAGCCAAATAGGACAAGAGTTTAGAAAAGAAAACGGGACGTCCTGAGACGTCCCGTTACTAGTGATTGGTGGAGCTGGGGGGAGTTGAACCCCCGTCCGAAAACCATTCATCTTTGGTACTACATGCTTAGTCGATCTTTAATTTCACCACCGCCTGCGAACCGACACGCTAACGAATGGCTAACCTGAATTAGATCTCGCGCTTCATCCCTCAGGTGGGGGAATCCACGCCAGCTTGATTTGGTTTGACCTTCCTGATTTCCCCGTCTTACAAGCGGAAGCTAGGGAGGAAGGGCTCTGAGCAGGGTATTAAGCTGCTAGTGCGTAGTTTTCGTCGTTTGCGACTATTTTTTTGCGGTTTGTTAACGAGGCCTACCGCACCTCGGCATGCACCTCAGACTGCAAAATTCCCGTCGAATCCTGAATCAGCCCCAGAGGTAACGGGTGCATAGTACCAGAATAAGTGCTTCTGTCTAGCTCCCATTTTTCAAGTGGTTACTATTAGCGCAACGCGCTCTTCATCACTCGATCTTTTTGGCGTTGCCACTCTTTTTCTTTCAGATCTTCACGTTTGTCGTGCAGTTTTTTACCTTTCGCAACGCCAATTTTGATTTTGACCCACGAACGAGACCAGTAGAGTGACAATGCGGTTAGTGTCATCCCTTCACGGTTGATACGGCCAAACAGGTTGTCCAGCTCGCGGCGTGAAAGTAGCAGCTTGCGGATACGGGTAGGGTTGGCTACCACGTGAGTAGAGGCTTGCTGCAACGGAATGATGGTCATACCGGAAATGAACGCTTCGCCATCTTTGATGTAGACGTAGCTTTCTGCAATGTTGGCTTTACCTTGGCGAAGTGATTTGACTTCCCAGCCTTGTAGCTCCATGCCGGCTTCAAATTCATCTTCGATGAAGTATTCGTGGCGAGCTTTTTTGTTCAGCGCGATAGTGTTGCTACCCGCTTTGGTATTGGTTTTCTTTTTTGTCATAGTGGGCGCATTATACGGATTGGTCAGCGGTTAGGAAACGCTTTTGTTTGCCGTAGCATACGGTTATCTGCGCGATGACTCAAGCGCTGTATTGTGTTGTGCGAGCCTGATGGCTTGAGGTGCTGGGGGGATGAAAGTACAATCCGTTTTCCCAAGCTGTTTGAGTCGTGGTAAGGAGTGAAAATGAAACAAGTGAGTCGTTCTGCCTTGGTCTCGTTTAGTGCAGAGCAGATGTTTCATTTGGTCAATGATGTGGCGCGTTATCCTGAGTTTTTGCCCGGTTGTTCGGGTTCTCGTGTGCTGGAGCAGAGTGAGGCACATATGGTGGCATCGGTGGATGTTTCAAAAGCGGGGATCAGTAAGACGTTTACCACCTCGAATCAATTGACGCCCGGGGTGTCGATTGCCATGAGCTTGGTGGATGGGCCTTTTAAAACGCTGCGCGGTGGATGGTTTTTCACTCCGTTAGATGAAGCCGCGTGTAAAGTTGAGCTGCGTTTGGAGTTTGAGTTTTCCAGCAAAATGATTGAGTTGGCGTTTGGCAAAATTTTTAATGAATTGACCAGCAATATGGTGAATGCGTTTACTCGCCGAGCAAAACAGGTGTATGGAGAGTGATGATGAGCAGTGAAATGATTCATGTTGAAGTGGTGTATGCGCTACCGCATGAGCAGCGTGTACTCAAGCTGGTGGTTGAGCAATCGGCAACGGTGGAAGAGATCATCCGTACCTCAGGCATTTTGCAGATGTATCCTGAGATTGATCTGACGGTCAATAAGGTGGGCATTTTCAGCCGGAATGTGAAGTTGGATGCTAGGGTGCGAGATAAAGATCGGATTGAGATTTATCGCCCATTATTGGCTGACCCGAAAGAGATTCGCCGTAAACGTGCGGAGCAAGCCAAAGCGGCTGCTAATCAAAGTTAATGTGACGGCTGAAGAATCAACACCAAAAAAAGAAAAGGCTTGTGAAAGCCTTTTCTTTTTTAATCAGCAAAGTGCGCTTAGTTGACGCCTTCGAAGAAAGAATCGCCAGCAGGGAAATCTCCCGCGACATTGACTAGCTTGCCACCATCGTTAAATTTCACGATCAGGTTCTTTTGTACCGGATCGTTATGGCCTTGGGTGTGGTGGTAAATGTAATACCAAGTATCTGGGTAGCCATTTTCAACCAGCATAGGTGAGCCGAGAACAAAACGAACTTGTTCTTTACTCATGCCAAACTTGAGCTGATCAACCGATTGTTGATCGACATAGTTACCCTGATTGATATCGATTCGATACACCAAGCGCTCTAATAAAGAGCAGCCGGATAAGGCAGTGACGGCAAGGGGAAGGGCGATGAACCACTTAGTAAACTGCATTGTTAAAACTCTCTGTCCCTCAGGGCTAAAAACTTGGCTGATAATAAACAAGCTCAGAGCAGATGTAAAAACCTCGATCGTGCTCTGAGCCTATTGAGACTGTGAATTTTGAATTTGGTTGCAAAGCTGAATAAAAAATCCAGTGATGCGATATGAAATTAGGCTGCGATTAATAGCTCTTTAGCATTCGCGAGTGTTGATTCGGTGATTTGGCTGCCTCCAAGCAAGCGTGCGAGTTCAGCAATGCGCTGTTCCTGATCCAATTTGAGCATTTGAGTTTCAGTTTTGCCTGCTTTGGTTTGTTTGGCGACAAACAGCTGATGGTGTCCACAACCTGCGACTTGAGGTAAGTGGGTAACACACAGTACCTGAGTTGATTCACCTAATTTGCGTAATAGTTTGCCGACAACCGCTGCGGTTGGACCTGAAATACCCACGTCAACTTCATCAAAAATCAGGCTTGGAGTATCGACTTTCTGTGCAGTGATCACTTGGATCGCCAATGACATACGTGATAGTTCACCACCAGATGCGACTTTGGCGATCGGTTGCAGTGGTTGTCCGGGGTTAGTCGAAACTAAAAACGTCACCGCATCAAAGCCTAATGGTGAAGAGTGCGCGTTATCTTGCATTACCTCAATTTTGAATTGGGCTTTTTCCATGCTGAGTTCATGCATACTTTGGCTTATCAGCTTATCTAGCTCTTTCGCGTAGCGAGTGCGTGATTTATGCAGCTTGTCCGCAGCAGTAACGAAAGTTTGGTAGAGCACTTCCACTTCACTCGCCAGTGCTGACATTTTTTCATCAGAACAATCCAACTGAGCGATCTGCTGTAGCAGCGCTTGATGATGCTGATACAGCTCTTCTGGCAGTACATGGTGCTTACGGGCCAGAGACATTACTTTGGAATAGCGTTCCTCAACATATGACATACGTTCTGGATCGACATCAATAGAATCGAGATAGTTGCGCAGTTCATGGTAAGTTTCTTCAAGCTGAATCAGTGCCTCTGCCACCATAGAAGGGAGCGTTGTCAGCTTGTTGTCCATTTCAGCCAGATCGATCAGCGTATGGCTAACGTTTTGTAATAGACCTAATGCGTTTACTTCTTCCCCTTCATTGAGCAGTTCAATCGCACGTTGGCAATTAAGTGCCAGATCTCCGCTATTAGCTAAGCGTTTGTGCTCTTGTTCTAGCTCGACAAACTCATCCTCACCGAGAGCCAATTCGTTGAGCTCTTTGATTTGGTATTCCAAAAGTTGTAATTGTGCCTGATTCTGCTGGCTATTTTCGTGCAGCTGTTTGAGCTGATTACTCGCTTGACGCCAATTTTGGTAGGCGTGACGCGTGGCTTTGAGCAAGTCGGCATGACCTGAGTATTGATCAAGCATGCTGAGTTGATATTCCGGTTTCATCAGTTGCTGATGTGCGTGTTGACCATGCACATTGATCAGCAGTTGCCCCAATGTTTTGAGTTGAGAGAGCGGAACTGGGCTGCCATTAATAAAGGCTTTAGAGCGCCCATCTTTGGTGATGATTCGGCGCAAAATGCACTCTTTGCCTTCAAGCAGTTCATTATCTTCTAACCAACGGCTAGCGAGCAGATTGTTATCCAGATGAAAGGCGGCGCTGACTTCGGTTTTATCTTCACCTTGACGCACCATGCTGGCTTCGGCTCGACCACCAAGGCATAAACCTAAAGCATCAATCGCAATGGATTTACCGGCACCGGTTTCGCCGGTGATGGTGGTCATTCCTTTTGATAATTCGAGTTGTAGTGACTTTACGATAGCGAAGTTATTGATACTTAAGTGAGCCAGCATGTTTGCACCTGTATGATTAACCAATACTGTATGTTTAAACAGTTTATACTGTTTCTTTATACAGTAAAGTCACTCAGGTAAAATTTTTTGGTCACTTTTACGTTCTATGAGCAAAATCTGTGAACGAAATCAAAACAGTTTGCTCGACCAGCCAAGCTTAGTGCGCAGTACGTGGTAGTAACTGTAGTCTTGAGGATGGATCAGTTTCAGCACATTAGGGCTTTGATAGATGTGAATTTCATCACCAGGCGACACAGGTAATGAGACTTGTCCATCACAGCTCACTTCTTGAGTGCCGCGATTTTCAGGGGAAACCACCAGTTTAATGCGTTGATTTCCTCCCACCACTAATGGGCGGCAGGAGAGGGTATGTGGAAACATAGGCACTAAAGTAATGGCATTCAGGCTTGGCGAGAGGATCGGGCCTCCGCCGGAAAGTGAATAAGCAGTCGAGCCGGTTGGGGTGGACACAATTAACCCATCGGAGCGCTGAGAGAAAGCGAAGTTATCATCAATATAGACTTCAAATTCAATCATATGCGCTATTTTTCCTGGATGAAGCACGGCTTCATTCAAGGCGGCATTATGGCTTTTCACTTGCCCGTGGCGATGGATTTCCGCTTCAAGCAAAAAGCGAGTTTCTTGCAAATAGTGACCATCCAACACTTCTTGTAAGCGCTGTTGGAAATCTTCTGGGTTTAAATCTGTCAAAAAGCCTAAATTGCCACGATTAACCCCGATCACACTGATATCAAAGCGGGACAACACGCGCGCAGCACCAAGCATGTTGCCATCGCCACCGACCACAATCGCCAAATCGGCTTTTTTGCCCAGTTCAATCAGGCTTGCAAAATGTTCGGTGGGTAAATCGGTCAGAATTTCCCGTAAACGATCATCGATAAACACGGTATATCCGAGCGATCTTAGCCAGTGGTAAATCTCTTTATGAGTTTGAATGGCTTGTTGATCGCGCGGTTTTCCAATGATGGCAAGAACGTTGAACGGCTTTTTCATAAGGTTTCCAACCGATTTAGGCTTGAATCAGAATTCATCGTCCCCATAATAAGGGCAAGTTGTGCTTTTATGCGAATTTTTGTGTTGGGAAATCGACGATTAGACGATTTCTCCTGACCAGTATGAAGTGAATTTTGGAGATATCATGAGCAACGAAGAGATCAAGAACAAAGACGAGCAGCTGCAACAAGACGCGGTTGAGACTGAAGCTGAAGTTGTAGGAACAGATGCCGATATCGACTGGAACCAAGCCGCTGACGAAATCGATGAGAAAGAAGCGAAAATTGCTCAGTTAGAAGCGGCGCTGCTTGTGAGCGAAGAGCGCGTGAAAGAGCAGCAAGACAGCGTACTGCGTGCCCGTGCGGAAGTCGAAAACATGCGTCGCCGTAGCGAGCAGGAAGTGGATAAAGCACGTAAATTTGCGCTGAGCCGCTTTGCTGAAGAGCTACTGCCAGTGATTGATAACCTTGAGCGTGCGATTCAAGCCGCCGATGGTGAAGTTGAAGCGATCAAACCTCTGCTGGAAGGTGTAGAACTGACGCACAAAACTTTCGTTGATACGATTGCGAAGTTCGGCTTGAAAGAGATTAACCCGCACGGTGAAGTGTTTAACCCTGAATTCCACCAAGCCATGTCGATTCAAGAAAGCGCTGAGCATGAGCCAAACACGGTGATGTTTGTGATGCAAAAAGGCTATGAACTGAATGGTCGTGTATTACGCCCTGCTATGGTGATGGTGTCTAAGTAATTCCTAGACCCTGAGCGACAGAAGAAGCGAAGCCGATTGGCTTCGCTTTTTTATGTTCTAAAACCGATTTATGCGCAAAAACACAATAAATCTGAATTTTTTTCACTTTTACCCTTGAAATGGTTTTTGAAGACCTTATTTAAGGGGCATACGAGAAGCAAACAAGCCCGTTTTGGTTTGTGAGTAGGGGTTGAAACCCGATTCTCCATCCCCACATTAGGGGGATACAAACTCGAACATAGAATTTTTTTGGAGATAGCCTGATGGGTAAAATCATTGGTATTGACTTAGGTACTACAAACTCATGTGTTGCTGTGCTGGACGGCGACAAGCCTCGCGTAATTGAAAACGCAGAGGGTGAGCGTACTACTCCTTCTGTAATTGCATACACAGACGGTGAAACTCTGGTGGGTCAACCTGCGAAACGTCAAGCAGTCACTAACCCACAAAACACGCTATTTGCAATCAAGCGTCTGATCGGTCGTCGTTTTGAAGACGAAGAAGTTCAGCGCGATATCAAAATCATGCCTTACAAAATCGTTAAGGCTGACAACGGTGATGCTTGGGTTGAAGCGAAAGGCCAAAAAATGGCGGCTCCTCAAGTGTCTGCTGAAGTGCTGAAGAAAATGAAGAAAACCGCGGAAGATTTCCTCGGTGAACCCGTTACTGCAGCAGTTATCACTGTACCTGCTTACTTTAACGATGCTCAGCGTCAAGCAACCAAAGATGCTGGCCGTATCGCAGGTTTAGAAGTGAAACGTATCATCAACGAACCAACCGCAGCAGCTCTGGCTTACGGCCTAGACAAGCAAGGCGGCGATCGCACTATCGCGGTGTATGACCTTGGTGGTGGTACATTCGATATCTCTATCATTGAGATCGATGAAGTTGAAGGCGAGAAAACCTTCGAAGTTCTGTCTACCAACGGTGACACTCACCTAGGTGGTGAAGACTTTGACAACCGCATGATCAACTACTTGGTTGACGAGTTCAAAAAAGACCAAGGCATCGACCTGCGTAACGACCCGCTGGCAATGCAACGTCTGAAAGAAGCGGCTGAGAAAGCGAAAATCGAACTTTCTTCTGCGCAGCAAACTGACGTTAACCTGCCATACATCACGGCAGATGCGACTGGTCCTAAGCACATGAACATCAAAGTGACTCGTGCGAAACTGGAAGCGCTGGTTGAAGATCTGGTTCAACGTTCTCTGGAACCACTGAAAGTTGCTCTGGCGGATGCTGATCTGTCTGTGAACGACATTACTGACGTTATCCTAGTCGGTGGTCAAACTCGTATGCCAATGGTTCAGAAGAAAGTAGCTGAATTCTTTGGTAAAGAGCCACGTAAAGACGTGAACCCAGATGAAGCGGTAGCGGTAGGTGCTGCGGTTCAAGGTGGTGTTCTGGCGGGTGAAGTAAAAGATGTTCTGCTGCTAGACGTAACGCCTCTGTCTCTGGGTATCGAAACCATGGGCGGTGTGATGACCAAACTCATCGAGAAAAACACCACTATCCCAACCAAAGCGAACCAAGTGTTCTCTACGGCGGAAGATAACCAAAGCGCAGTAACCATCCACGTACTACAAGGTGAGCGTAAGCAAGCGATGTACAACAAATCTCTGGGTCAATTTAACCTAGAGGGCATCAACCCTGCGCCACGTGGTATGCCACAAATCGAAGTTATCTTCGACTTGGATGCGGACGGTATCCTGCACGTTTCAGCAAAAGACAAACAGACTGGTAAAGAGCAGAAGATCACTATCCAAGCTTCTGGCGGTCTGAGCGATGCTGAAATCGAAAAAATGGTTCAAGAAGCAGAAGCGAACAAAGAAGCGGACAAAAAGTTCGAAGAGTTAGCGACGGCACGTAACCAAGCAGACCAGATGATCCACGCAACTCGCAAACAAATCACAGAAGCAGGCGAAGCACTGCCAGCGGATGAGAAAGCGAAGATCGAAACGGCGATCAACGAGCTAGAAACAGCGAAAAAAGGCGAAGACAAAGCGGAAATCGATGACAAAGTGCAAGCACTGATGGCGGCGGCACAGAAGCTGATGGAAATCGCACAGCAACAAGCTCAAGCACAAGGTGCAAACGCGGGTCAATCTTCAGCTAAAGAAGATGACGTAGTGGACGCTGAGTTTGAAGAAGTTAACGACGATAAGAAGTAATGAAGTCATTCCGCACGATATGATGCGTGCGGTTTGCTGAGTTCTTATTGAACTTTGAAGCAGCGGGCGTTTGAGGAAACTCTTACGCCCGTCTGTTTGAAGCGTGTCGCTACAGATAAAGGCAACGGGATCCCCCTTATCTATATCGATACCCACCGAGCGGCATAGCCGTTGGCAGTAATAAATTGGTGACTGAGAACATGTCAAAACGTGATTTTTACGAAGTATTAGGCGTAGGCCGTGACGCCTCCGAGCGTGATATTAAAAAGGCATACAAACGCCTTGCGATGAAATACCACCCGGACCGCAACTCGGGAGATGCTGGTGCGGCGGAAAAGTTTAAAGAAGTCAAAGAAGCGTATGAAATTCTGACCGATGCGCAGAAGAAAGCTGCTTATGACCAATACGGCCATGCGGCATTTGAGCAAGGCGCGGGTGGTTTTGGTGGCGGTGGCTTCGGCGGTGGCGGTGCTGATTTTGGCGATATTTTCGGTGACGTGTTTGGTGACATTTTCGGTGGTGGTCGCCGTGGCGGCGGTCCAAGAGCACAGCGTGGCTCCGATCTACGTTACAACATGGAACTGAGCCTTGAAGAGGCGGTTCGTGGCTGCTCGAAAGAGATTGAAGTACCGACATTAGTACACTGTGACGCTTGCGATGGCTCGGGTGCGAAAAAAGGCACTTCGGCACAAACTTGTGGAACCTGTCACGGCCATGGCCAAGTTCAGATGCGTCAGGGCTTCTTTGCGGTGCAGCAAACCTGTCCAACCTGTCATGGTAAAGGCAAGATCATCAAAGATCCTTGTAACGTCTGTCATGGCCAAGGTCGTAAGCAAAAGACCAAAACACTCAATGTGAAAATTCCAGCGGGTGTGGATACCGGCGATCGCATTCGTCTTGCCGGTGAAGGTGAAGCCGGAGAAATGGGCGCGCCAGCAGGGGATTTGTACGTACAAGTACATGTCAAAGAGCACCACATTTTCGAGCGTGATGGCAATAACTTGTATTGTGAAGTGCCAGTGAGCTTCGCGATGGCGGCTCTGGGCGGTGAAGTGGAAGTACCGACACTCGATGGTCGCGTGAGCTTGAAAGTGCCTGCGGAAACCCAAACGGGTCGCATGTTCCGCATGCGCGGTAAAGGTGTGAAAGGCGTTCGCTCTGCAGCATTAGGCGATCTGATTGTTAAACTTGTGGTCGAAACCCCAGTCAATTTGAGTGCTCGTCAGAAAGAGCTGCTGAAAGAGTTTGAAGAGTCTTGTGGCGGCGAAGCGGCGACGAAACACAAGCCGAAAGCCGAAGGCTTCTTTAATGGTGTGAAGAAGTTTTTTGATGACCTAACCAGTTAATCAAAATTTAATCAGTAACAATAAGAAAAGACCAGCTTGCTGGTCTTTTCTTATTTCGGTAAATCATTCAATGATGATTTATTACTTTGATATTCGGATTTTTCATTTCCAGCAAGCACTTGGTGATGTCACTCCTTTCTCATTCAACGTGAGAGAGGTGTAGGTGTTACCGCCGCATTGATCACTATTTTGTCCTTTACTAGATTGCGGAGTGGCTGTAATCGCATAGCTAGTGGCTGCGGTTTCGACCACAATCTTGTAACGATCACTGTCTACGCTACAAAAAGAATTACATACCTTTTGAGCATCGACGATACCTGTAGCCGTATAGCCGTTGTTGTACTTTTCTTCTAAATAGAGCTGAATTTTGGCCATATCAGCCATCGCCTGTTTACGATGACCTTCTTTGACATAGTTGGTATAGGCTGGGTAAGCGATGCTCGCTAAAATTCCCACGATCACGACCGCGATCATTAATTCGATCAATGTCATACCTTGTTGCTGACTCACACTTGGCTTGCAGAAAATTTTTCGAATCATTTCCATTAGTTCTCTTTATAAAACAACGCCATTTTTGATAGCTGTTAGCATCTATGCAAGTTGATTCATCATCCTCTCACGGTTTGCAAAGGATTTTGGGAAATGCATCGCGGCTTTACTTTGCTGGAGCTTCTTATCACGGTCGCTGTTTTAACTGCGCTACTGCTTTTTGCTGCCCCCAATTTTTCCAAAGTCAGCCAACAAACAAAAATGGTGAATTTAGCCAATGAATTGCAAGGATTCTTGATTCAAGCCAAATCAGAGGCGGTGTTACGCAATCAAAGTTTATGGGTTCATATTCAAGGTTTTCCTTCATCGACAGGAAATTGGAAGCTCATCCTCGCGAGTGTGTCTGATGTTTCGACAATTACGTCAAACAATACAATCGCTGAGTTGCAAGGTAACCGATATCGAAATTTGTTGTTGTCGAGTACGAACACATTGACCAGTTTGAAATTCGATCATGTGATGGGCAATCCACAAGAAGCGGGTAGCATAGTGATTAAGCAATTCGAATCTGATAAGAGTCCTATCAAAGTTATCGTTCATAATCGAGCAGGTCGTATCAAGCTATGCACTGTAAGCGAGGCAAAATATGGCTTTGAAGAGTGCTAACCAGCAAGGTAATACCCTGATTGAGTTTATGATTGCTGCCCTAGTGGGGGCGATGGCTTTAGCCATTGTTGGCACGGTATTTCTGTCGAACCAAAAAGCGGCAGCGCAACGCAGTAAAGAAATTATGCTTTTGCAACAAATGAGCAGTGTGATGCAACAGATGAAAGAGGATATTCAGCGTGCGGGGTTTGATGATATGGGAACCAAATCACTGAGGCTATCTGGTGCTACAGGCATCATTTATCAACAACCGGATAGGTTAGGTTACGTCTATCGACAATCAGCCGCTGCATCAGCAAGTAGTACAGTATATAAATTTGATGATGGCATGCTGAAATACTGCCAAAAAGATTCTACATCACCTCAAACTGTTATTTCAGCTGCTAGTGGATGTTTCGATCTTTTTGACCCTAGTCAAATTGAAGTGACTCAGTTTGGTATTGCACAATCGCAATTGTTTGGTGCTTCAGTTGAAAGTGCATTTATTTCTATATCAATGATGGCTAAGTTAAAAAATGATCCCTCGATTTCTCATGCCATGTCATTACAGGTTCAACAAAGGAATTGGCAATGATGCGACAATATCAACAAGGAGTAGTAACTTTATTAATCACGTCGATATTACTCTCTGTCGCTCTGGTAGTGACTTTAGGTTCCTATAAAAATCTGTTTTACCAAATTAAGCGGGCGCAGAATGAGGTTAAAGCGAGGCAAGAGCATTGGTTAGCTGAGGGGGGCTTGGAGTGTTTATTTGCTTATGTGAAAGAAGATGCGTCGAGAATAGCTCTGGTTACACCTGTTAACCATACTAGCCTAAATACACTGTGCAAGAATACGCTCAACCTTAATCGACTAAATTTATCTGATTTAGGCGGTAGAATTTATCGCATCCATTCTGAAACAGGATGGACGAAGCTGAATAAAAATTTAACTATGCTTGCAAATGGCGGAAAAGGCGCGATACAGACCACATCAAGACTCACTACTTTTGGACAACTTACTGTCAGTCCAGATGCGAATGGTGGACCTGATACAAACGGCAAATATGAGTGCGTGTCAATGACGTACAAGTATAGCTATACCATTGATGCACCATCATCTGATAGTAAATATAAAACACAATCAATCCCTGCTAATACTTTATACTCAGGTTCGCCAGCTGGAGATTGCACAAGTAATACAATAACAGATATTACGGTAGCAAAAGGTACATCAATTACAAAAACGGATAAGGCTGAAACATCTAATTCAGAATTTAAAGATGATTTTGTTTACGATTCGGAAGTTGATCCTTTTAATTCATTTTTTGGTTACAAAAAAACACCAGAGAATATTGCAAAAGTAAAAGCATCCTTTCCTGATGCGGGAAGGATAGATATTACTAATGCTAAGAATTGCAAAACAATTATTGAAAATGCATTTAAAAATGTCGACAAGCTTTGGTTAACAGGAGATTGCGTCATCGATGGTGTGTTATCTTTACCATCGAAAGACTCATCAGGTAACGAAGTAAATTATATATTAGTGATTCAAGATGGAATATTTGCCAATTTTGGCTCAACTACCTTCCAAGGTGCTATATTTCATTTGGTTGATAAAAGTAAAACAAAATTTAATTCTGATAGTATAAATAATTACTGGGATAGTTTGTTTTATAATACTGTCGTGCAGGGTACTCACTCCTCAAAAGTACCCACAACATTACAAGCCGCAGAACAGTACATCACGAGAGGTGAAACAGTCTATGTCGATGCTGGCTCTTTTTACGCAGTTGGTGGATATGGATTCGATAGTGATGGCTTAGGTGTTTCTATTGCGGGTTCAATGAATTTGACATTTGACTCAAGAAAGAGGCCAACCTCTAATTTAAATAATATTCAATGGCAAGAAGGAAGCTGGAATGCGCAATAAGCAATGTGGTTTTAGCTTAATCGAAGTGATGATCTCGTTTGTACTGATTGGCGTTGGTGCGCTTGGTTTGGTGAAATTACAAGCTTATATCGAGCAACGCGCTGATTACGCGATGCACAGTATTGAAGCGTTAAATCTTGCTGAGCAAAAATTGGAATGGTTTCGTACGCGTGGCGCTTCTTCAGCTAACCCTGCCATACCAACTGCAAATTTCGCGACCGATATTGTCTCTGGGAATGATGTTTCACATCCTTTCTATACTTTGTCTTGGTCTGTACCCGCTGCAACCTTGTCGGGGGCTCTCAAAACCATTCATATCCAAGCGTCATGGAAGGATCGCCATGGTGAAACTCAGTCGGTAGAGTTGAAAACCATGATCTCTAAATACAGTGAATTTGATTGAACGAGTCCTTCTTGCCACGCGATTTTTCTCGCTTTATTGTGCTGTGATTTTCACTTCTTTTACTCTTTTCCCATCCATTTTCTTCACTTTTGTTTTTGTCGGCGCTGATAAGTGCAAACTCATGTTTTGCAAATTGGTTTCTTAAATGTATATGCTTCGTTATTGATAATGTTTCGAGTGTGTGTCTTTGGTTTTCTATTTTTGCAAAATATGTCTCTAAATATGTAAAAAAAGGACGAACGCTGTGCTTTGGTTTAGGCGTTTCTATACAATGCCAAACGACAAATCGCCGTTTCATTGTGACCAATTTCAATGGTTCACAGGGAAACTCGAAACGGACACAGAAGGCCACACTAACAAGGCCTCACGCAGCAACATCACATTACGGAATTTACTATGAGTAACCAAGCTATTAATCAAGCGCCATCGGCCAAACCAAGTGGGATGGATCGCTTTCTCAACTTTATTGAACGGGCAGGGAATAAAATCCCAGATCCCGCGATTCTTTTCTTTTGGGCATTAGTGATCGTTTGGATTTCTTCCGCTCTACTCTCTAACGTCAGTTTTGATTTGCCTAACCCTCGTACTAATGAAGCATTAGAAATCAAAAACTTACTGACTGGCGAATCACTGGCTCATTTTCTGGCCAATATGGTGACCACATTTACCAGTTTTGCACCATTGGGCATTGTTCTTGTCGCTATGCTCGGGGTTGGCGTGGCTGACTCTTCAGGCTTTATCACCACTGGCCTAAAGAAAATGCTTAATGTCACGCCAGCGAAACTGCTGACACCTATGCTGATTTTGGTGGCGATTATTTCGCACACCGCAGCCGATGCTGGTTATGTGTTGGTGATTCCTCTGGGCGGTATCATTTTCCACGCAGCAGGTCGTCATCCGCTCGCAGGTATTGCTGCCGCGTTTGCTGGCGTATCTGGTGGTTTCTCGGCAAACTTTATTCCGTCAGGTATCGATCCGCTGTTGGCGGGCTTTACGCAAACGGCAGCGCAAGTGTTGGATCAGTCTTATCAAGTTAACCCATTAGCCAACATTTACTTCACGGGCCTTTCCTCAATCATCATCGTAGCGATTGGTTGGTATGTGACAGATAAAGTGATTGAGCCACGTTTGGCGGCGACGAAAGTGGATGAGGATGCAGAATCAGCACCCGATCTGGGCTCTTTCACTGCGATTGAATCCAAAGCTTTCCGTTACGCAGGCTGGGCTATGGTTGCGGGTATCGCACTATTAGTGGCTGCTGTGTGGCCGGAAAATTCCGCGCTGCGTTCGCCTGACGGTGAAATTACCGCCTTCACTGCGCCGATCATGAAATCAATTGTGCCACTGATTTTTATCCTGTTTATTATCCCGGGGATTGTCTACGGCCGTGTCGCAGGAACCTTCAAAAACAGTAACGATGTGATCAAAGCGATGTCGGCCACCATGTCTACCATGGGCGCGTACATTGTGATGTCGTTTTTCTGTGCGCAATTCTTGTCTGCTTTTGGCCAATCTAACATTGGTACTATGTTGGCTCTGTATGGTGCAGAAGGTCTAAAAGCGATGAATTTGCCGGGTCAAGCCACGATTGTGGGCATGATTCTACTCACTGCGATGGTCAACTTATTAGTCGGTTCAGCATCAGCTAAGTGGGCGTTGATTGGTCCTATTTTGGTGCCAATGTTGATGGCAGTGGGTATTTCTCCTGAACTGTCTCAAGCGGCATATCGTGTGGGGGATTCGGTGTCTAACATTATTTCTCCATTGATGGTGTTCTTCCCACTGGTGGTGGTGTATTGCCAACGCTATGTGAAATCAACCGGTATCGGCACTTTGGCTTCGATGATGATGCCGTACTCAATCGCGATGCTGATTGGTTGGTCACTGTTCCTGCTGGTTTACTGGGCACTGGGTATCCCGCTGGGTATTCAAGCTCCGTACACTTACACCATGTAAGTGATTAAACCGATAAACATCGTCAGCCCACTCCTTCGAGTGGGCTTTTTCTTAGGCTGGCTTTTGTTTTGTCCGCGATCTCCGCTAGAATCACCGTTTTCAAGAATCCGTGGAGTGTGATTTTGTCAGCGTCGCTATTTTCTGCTCAAGATGAACAATTTATGCGCCGAGCCATCGCGTTAGCAGCCCAAGCCGAAGCGCAGGGAGAAGTCCCTGTTGGAGCGGTATTAGTTCGAGATGGCGAAATCATTGCGGAAGGCTGGAATGGTTCGATTACGAACCATGATGCGACTGCGCATGCAGAAATTGAAGTGATTCGAAAAGCTGGCAAAGCACTGAGTAATTATCGACTACTCGATACCACCTTGTATGTGACACTGGAACCTTGCCCAATGTGTGCAGGAGCCCTGTTGCATAGTCGAGTAAAACGTATTGTGTATGGCGCGCCAGATTTGAAAGCGGGGGCGGCAGGAACGGTGATGGATCTATTTAGCAGTCAAGCGGCTTATCACTACGCGACGGTTGAAAAAGGGTTGTTGGAAGAGGAATGTCGAGCTCAGTTACAAGCGTTTTTTCAGCGACGAAGAAAAGAGATCAAAGCCAAACGCGATGCAGAGCGAAAGGATGCTGAGAGAAAGAATAAACTGTGATTTTTTGGCAAACATCGATACAGATGTTTGCCATTCGAGAGGTATCTAGCTGCTTAACTGAACAAACGCACGGTGACGAGCCAAGACTTTTTTCTTGCTATTGGCCAGCATACGGCGTCTGCGGTTAGCGGATACGGTTTTGTTCAGGAGTTTTGATTGACGTTTACGTCTCAACATAAAACACCCTCCTACGACTGACTGACATAAAAACCCTGACTACTTAACGTCAGGGAACCTAATAAATCGCTTATCGATCTGCTTTATTATTGCATTGGAATGTTACCTGTTTCTGACAACAGGAAAGCGATTTAATTCACACATTGATTTACGTGTTTTCTTCCCAAAAATCAAGTGGCTAATTTTTGCTCTCAGTGGATGGTTTGGCAGATGGCTCGGCGCTCGATTCACTGTTTTCGAGTGACTCTGATTCGAGTGCTTCCGCTTCTTCATCCAAGATTTCACGGTTTGCTTCTTCATTGAAAAATTCTTCATCAAGCGCAATCACGGTGAGATCTTCAATACTTTCATCGCCTGTCGCCAATTGACGCTGCTCAAGATGGCCGATGATGCTTTGGTAGTAACGGCGAATATTTTCCACATAATTACGTGCTTCGTCGCCACGTGCATAGCCATAGCGGGTCTGGGTGAAGTATTTTTTCTGCTGCAGCTGTGGCAGGCGATCTTTGACATCCGCCCATGAGTCAGGATCTGCGCCTTGGCTTTTGGTTAAGCGTCGCGCATCCATCATATGCCCGTAGCCAATGTTGTAAGAGGCTAAGGCAAACCAAATTTTTTCATGTTCGGAAATTGAGTCAGGAACACGCTCCATCATACGTCGCAAGTATTCCACCCCACCACGAATCGACTGCTCTGGATCGAGGCGATCACTTACCCCCACACTGCGCGCGGTTGGTAGTGTCAACATCATCAAACCACGGACACCCGTGGGCGATTTGGCATACGGATTCCAGTGCGACTCCTGATACGCAAGTGCGGCGACTAAACGCCAATCAAACTCTGCCGAGTACTTTTGAAAGAGAGGCGTCCATCGAGGTAATCGTGTATCCAGCGCACGAATAAAGGCGCGGGTATCGACATAATCAAAGGCACCAATATGACCGATGTATTTTTCTTCCAAAGACGCCAAATAGCCCGATTGCTTGAGATTACCAAAAAATTCAATCATTAAGGCATACAGACTTTCATCGTCGGAACGGCGGATAAACCATGAGATCGGCTGATCTTCGGTTAATTCAAATGCCGCTGCCAGTTCAGGATAGATGCGTTGAGAAAGCGACACTTCAACAGAGTCGGCCATCGTAAACAGTAACTCTCCTTGTGAGACTTTTTTCAGTAAGTCATTCACATCGGAATTGCTGTCGACATGAAATTGAAAATCGGGGTATTTCTGCTGTTTGGCTAGTAAGGTGTGCTCAAAATGGGAGTCATCCACCACGCTGAAAAAGGCGAGCTCAGGATTGTCCTTTAATAAGGTTTGCTGGCGTTCGACCAACTGTTTGAAGCTGCGTGGTCGCCAGTCACCTTTTTTATAGACCACTTGCTGCGATACGTAATAATAAGCAGGACCTGCGCGAAAATCTTTGAGTCGCTCTTCGGATTGGCTTAAGCCTGCGGCAATGATGTCCACTTCACCGTTTTTTAAGGCAGGAAACAGGCTAGATAGGCGGTATGCTGGCTTCATTTCCAGCTTTACGCCAAGCTCTTTGGCAAATTCGCGGGCTAACTCGTAATCCAATCCCGTTGGGCCATCAGGGCCGATGTAGTAGGAGAGGGGATTGTTGAGCGTACCAACGCGTAAAACACCACGTTCACGAATTTTTTCTAGCTCGCTTTTTGGCTCAGAATCGATTTGGCAACCGACTAAGAGCAGGCTTAATAAGCCTAGCCAGAGTGCGCGAATGGGGAGTTTATAGGCAAAAGGAGTCATCAATTTGGGTTTTCTCTCATCAAGACAGATGCCTTTATATCAAAGGCGCTGGTTTTGGCAAAGTCCTCACTGAGTAAGCTGTCATTTTGCTCGAAGATTTGTGCAAATGGGTCGTAACTCAAAATTAACGAAAAAAATGACGCAAACGGTTGCTTTTGGTGTTACGTCACAAAAAGAATTCCTCTATAATGCGCAGCCATCAGTAGAGGTGAAATCGGCATACATTCAACAAATAGAGTTTAATGTGCTGTATTCGAAAGAGTTTATGCCAATTACACCTCAATCAATTGGACATAGAGACCTAAGCACATGAGAATTTTGCGTGGCTCCCCAGCTCTTTCAGAGTTTCGTGTTAACAAGCTCCTGACCGCGTGTCGTGAACAGCAACTGCCTGTAACTGGTATTTACGCCGAGTTTATGCACTTTGCCGATCTCAAGGCAGAGCTCAATCCGCAAGAGTTGGAAAAGCTCGAAAAACTGCTCACTTATGGTCCAACCATTCAAGAGCATGAACCGCAAGGTTTACTGCTGTTGGTGACGCCGCGCCCCGGAACCATCTCACCTTGGTCCTCAAAAGCCACCGATATTGCACACAACTGTGGCCTGCATGGTATCAAACGTCTTGAGCGCGGTACGGCTTATTATGTTGAAGCAGAAACGGCACTGACCGCAGCACAAATCGCAACACTTAAGACGCTGCTGCACGATCGCATGATGGAAGTCGTGTTCGCAGAACTCACCGATGCCCAGCAACTGTTCAGCGTAGCAGAGCCGGCGCCTATGAGTCAGGTTGATGTGTTAGCAGGCGGTCGTCGTGCGCTTGAAGAGGCAAACGTTTCCCTTGGTTTGGCATTGGCTGAAGATGAAATTGATTATCTGGTTGAGAGCTTCACTAAACTGGGTCGTAATCCTAACGACATTGAACTGATGATGTTTGCACAGGCGAACTCAGAGCACTGCCGCCACAAGATTTTCAACGCCGATTGGACCATTGATGGGATTAAACAAGATAAATCGCTGTTCAAAATGATCAAAAACACCTTTGAACAGACGCCGGATTATGTGCTTTCGGCTTATAAAGATAATGCCGCAGTAATGACGGGCTCGACCGTTGGCCGTTTCTTCCCCGACCCCGAGAGCCGTCAGTACACTTATCACCATGAAGATGCCCATATTCTGATGAAAGTGGAAACGCATAACCACCCAACGGCGATTTCGCCTTGGCCGGGGGCTTCGACTGGCTCTGGCGGTGAAATTCGTGATGAGGGCGCAACCGGTATTGGCGGCAAGCCTAAAGCGGGATTGGTGGGCTTTACTACCTCGAACTTGCGTATTCCCGGTTTTGAACAGCCATGGGAAAGCGATTTTGGTAAGCCAAGCCGTATTGTGAATGCGCTGGATATCATGCTGGAAGGGCCACTTGGCGGCGCGGCGTTCAACAACGAATTTGGTCGCCCGAACCTACTTGGGTATTTCCGCACTTATGAAGAAAAAGTGACGTCACATGCCGGTGAAGAGGTGCGTGGTTATCACAAGCCGATCATGATTGCCGGCGGTATGGGCAACATTCGTGCCGAACATATTCAGAAAAAAGAGATCCCTGTGGGGGCCAAACTGATCGTGCTCGGTGGCCCTGCGATGAACATTGGCCTCGGTGGCGGCGCAGCCTCTTCGATGGCTTCTGGTCAGTCTGCTGAAGATCTGGATTTTGCTTCTGTGCAGCGTGAAAACCCTGAGATGGAGCGCCGCTGTCAGGAAGTGATTGACCGTTGTTGGCAGCTCGGTGACAAAAACCCAATCGCCTTTATCCACGATGTGGGCGCGGGTGGTATCTCTAACGCTCTGCCTGAGCTGGTGAATGACGGCGATCGCGGTGGTAAATTCCAGTTGCGCAACGTGCCGAATGATGAGCCGGGCATGAGCCCATTGGAAATCTGGTGTAATGAATCACAAGAGCGTTATGTGCTGGCGGTTGCTGCGGAAGATATGCCGCTGTTTGATGCCATCTGTCAGCGTGAACGCGCACCTTATGCTGTGGTAGGTGAAGCGACCGAAGAGCGCCATTTGACGCTGGAAGACAGCCACTTTGCTAACACGCCGATTGATATGCCAATGGATATTCTGTTGGGTAAGCCGCCGAAAATGCATCGTGAAGCGAGCACGCTGAAAGTGGTTAGCCCAGCCTTGGAGCGTTCAGGCATTGAGCTTAATGAAGCGGTGGATCGCGTACTGCGTTTACCGGCAGTCGCAGAAAAAACGTTCCTGATCACCATTGGTGACCGCTCAGTGACTGGCTTAGTCGCGCGGGATCAAATGGTCGGTCCATGGCAAGTTCCCGTCGCAAACTGCGCGGTAACGGCCGCGAGTTTTGATTCTTACCACGGCGAAGTCATGTCGATGGGGGAGCGTACCCCAGTTGCGCTGCTGGACTTCGGTGCCTCTGCACGTTTAGCGGTCGGTGAAGCTATTACCAACATAGCCGCAACCGATATTGGCGAGCTGAAACGCATCAAACTTTCGGCGAACTGGATGTCTCCAGCGGGTCATCCGGGTGAAGATGCAGGTCTGTATGAAGCGGTGAAAGCGGTCGGTGAAGAGCTTTGTCCAGCACTGGGTATCACTATCCCAGTCGGTAAAGACTCGATGTCGATGAAAACCAAGTGGCAGGAAAATGGCGAGCAGAAAGAAGTGACTTCGCCGCTGTCACTCATCATCACTGCTTTCGCACGTGTGGAAGACATTCGCAAGACTGTGACTCCACAACTGCGTACTGACCTTGGTGAGACAAGCTTAATTTTGATTGACTTGGGTAATGGTCAAAATCGTCTTGGCGCAACCGCATTAGCGCAAGTGTACAAACAGTTGGGTGATAAGCCGGCTGATGTGGATAACGCGGCGCAGCTCAAAGGCTTTTTTGATGCAGTACAAACGCTGGTGCGTAACGACAAGCTGGTGGCTTACCACGACAAAGGTGACGGCGGTTTATTGGTGACGTTGGCAGAAATGGCTTTCGCGGGTCACTGTGGTATTAAAGCCAATATTGAAACCTTGGGTGATGATGCACTGGCGGCACTGTTCAATGAAGAGCTTGGCGCTGTGGTTCAGGTGAAAAATGATGAGCTGAATGCTGTTCTGGCAACGCTTGCCGCCCATGGCTTAGAAGCGTGTGCTCAAGTGATTGGTGAAGTAGAAGCGTCGGATCGCTTGCTGATCACTTGTGGTGAGGAAGTCTTGATTGAGCGCTCTCGTACTGAACTGCGCACCATCTGGGCGGAAATGACCCATAAGATGCAAGCGCTACGCGATAACTCGGCGTGTGCCGATCAAGAGTTTGCGGCCAAACAAGATAACCGCGACCCGGGCTTGAATGCGAAGTTAACTTACGATGTGCAAGCCGACGTTGCTGCGCCGTACATCGCCAAAGGTGTGCGTCCGAAAATGGCGATTTTGCGTGAGCAAGGCGTTAACTCACATGTTGAGATGGCGGCAGCGTTTGACCGTGCTGGTTTTGAGGCGATTGATGTGCATATGAGCGACATTCTGACCGGACAAACCGTGCTCGATGCTTACCAAGGTCTGGTGGCTTGCGGCGGCTTCTCTTACGGTGACGTTCTGGGGGCGGGAGAAGGTTGGGCGAAATCGATTCTGTTTAACGCCCAAGCACGTGAGCAGTTTGAACAGTTCTTCCAACGTAAAGATACTTTCTCACTTGGGGTGTGTAACGGCTGTCAAATGCTGTCTAACCTGCGTGATTTGATCCCGGGCGCAGAGCTGTGGCCACGTTTTGTGCGTAACGAGTCGGATCGTTTTGAAGCGCGCTTTAGCTTAGTCGAAGTGCAAAAATCGCCATCGCTGTTCTTTAGCGAGATGGCGGGCTCAAGAATGCCGATTGCAGTTTCTCATGGTGAAGGTCGTGTCGAAGTGCGTGATGCTCTGCATTTGGCGGCAATTGAGCAATCTGGCACCGTAGCGATTCGTTTCGTGGATAACTTTGGTCAGCCAACCCAAGCTTACCCAAGCAACCCGAACGGTTCACCGAATGCGATTACTGGCTTAACCACTCAAGATGGCCGTGTGACGATTATGATGCCGCACCCTGAGCGTGTATTCCGTACCGTCGCCAACTCGTGGCACCCTGATAACTGGGGTGAGAACGGCGCTTGGATGCGTATGTTCCAGAATGCTCGTAAATATTTTGGCTAATTGATTTAAGCTTAAGCACAACAAAAAGCGCAGAGAACTTCTGCGCTTTTTTCGTTTTGTCAGCCCCGATTTGAAAGGGCGCTTTGCGATAACCGTTGATTTAGCGGAATTGGCCGACTTGCGGTAAAAATTCAAAACCAGCGCTCGCTAGCTTAGCTTCTAACGCGCTGCGATCAATATCGAAATAGTTAACCAATTTATCCAAATCGCCACCAAAGTCGTCACGCAGTTTCATGTTAATGATGCTCATCAGCATGATCGGATCCATAGTGGCAAAATTCGCGAGATTCATGGTGATTAATCCTCAAAATCGGAAATCAGTAAATTCGCTGCCGCAAACGCCGCTTTTTCTCGTGCCGCCAGTGGCAGGGCGGTATCAGCCGCAATCTCGTTTAATGCACGTACAGCGCAGCTGATGGCTTGCGGAATATAGCCTTGATCACCACTACCAATTTGCGCGTAAAGCTCGCGTACCAGTTCGCAACAGTCATAAACTTTCATCAGGGTGTCCTCAAATGATAACTGCTCTCAATATACCTTGAGAGCAGAGAAATACCAAACCTACTACTTGCGCTGGCTCAATGAAGCCTCATGAGTGGTGAATTATTGACCAGAGACTTGTAAGTTCAGTTGCGCGACCAATTGAGCATCCAAGCCTAGTTGTTTAGCCAGTTCATTGAG
Organism: Vibrio cholerae; assembly: GCF_008369605.1. Taxonomy (NCBI): domain Bacteria; kingdom Pseudomonadati; phylum Pseudomonadota; class Gammaproteobacteria; order Vibrionales; family Vibrionaceae; genus Vibrio; species Vibrio cholerae. Next base: position 2,091,875 of record NZ_CP043554.1, on the reverse strand, counting down.
ATAAGCTTTTTCCATAAAGTTCTGTTCATCGGCAATCAGCAATGACGCCAGATACAGCTCAGAGGCTTGAGCTGGGTTCTGCGCAAAGCGAGCGATTTCAGCAGGATCCAATGGTTTGCGCAGCTCTTGTTCTACCAATTGTTGCACTTGATTATCTGCGCCTAGCTCTTCAATCGCTTGTTGGATACGCGCCATCTCTTGCTCATCCACATGCCCATCGGCTTTCGCGGCGGCAATCATGGCTTTTAAAATGATCAGCTCATGACGAGGATTGCTTTCATCAAACGGAGTCGGTGCGGATTGACCATTTTGTTTGGCGTTCCAATCGTTGTAGACCTTATACGCCAGTGCGCTAAGTGCAGCAGCACCGCCGACTTTTAGCGCGCTTTTGCCCCATTTGGCACTTTTCTTTGAGCCAAGCAGCATGCCCAATAAGCCGCCACCTAACGCGCCAGCCCCCAAAGCACCGAGCTGGCTTTTATCTTGACCTAGGTTTTTAAGCTGTTCACTGCCTTTTTTCACTAGATCGGAACTTAGTGCTTGGTTAAGTAATGATTTTAGATCCATGGGCTATCTCCTCTGGTTTTGACTCAGTGTAGATGATGAAAAATGAATCTAATATTAATATCCCCTTCCTTCTTGAAGTTGCAGCGGTGTTGGCCGCGTTCGTTCACCCCAATCACATAGCCTCTCTATGCTCATGGGATGAACTCACTTGCCGCCTACCTGCAAATCCAAGTCGTTTGGGGAAAACTGGTAATAAAAAGGCTGCTCGATGGCAGCCTTTGTAAGTGAATGTGACCGAAAATTAGGCCAGTTTGGCTTGGATAAAGTCGATGATGGATGCCATCGCCACCGCTTCTTTTTCACCACTACGACGATTTTTGTATTCGAAGTGACCTTCATCCATGCTGCGATCACCAATGATGATGGTGTGTGGCACGCCGATCAGTTCCATATCTGAGAACATGACGCCCGGACGCTCTTTACGATCATCAAACAGCACTTCGATGCCTGCAGCTGTCAATTCTGCATACAATTTTTCAGCGGCTTGCTGAACACGCTCAGATTTGTGCATGTTCATCGGCACAATAGCCACTTGGAAAGGTGCAATCGCATCAGGCCAGATAATGCCGTAATCGTCATGGTTTTGTTCGATGGCTGCCGCGACGACGCGAGAGACGCCGATACCGTAGCAACCCATCTCAAGAATGACGTTTTTACCGTTTGAATCGAGTACGCCACAGTTCATCTTTTCAGAGTAGTTGGTACCCAATTGGAAGATGTGACCTACTTCGATCCCGCGCTTGAGCATCAGTGTGCCTTTGCCACATGGGCTTGGATCGCCTTCAACCACATTACGCAGATCTTCGACTTTACCCAGTTCAACATCACGACCCCAGTTGATACCGAAGTAGTGTTTGCCATCGATGTTCGCGCCAGCGCCGAAATCGTTCATCACAGCAACGGTGCGGTCAACAATAAATGGCAGTTTCAGGCCGACAGGGCCTAATGAGCCAGGGCCTGCACCGATCAGCGCGCGAATCTCTTCTTCACTGGCCATTTCCAGCGGCGAAGCGACTTCGGCCAGTTTCTCGGCTTTGATTTCGTTCAGTTCATGGTCACCACGGATGATCAGCGCAACGATAGGCGCATCAATTTCATCTGAGGCTTTGACAAATAAGGTTTTCACCGTTTTTTCGATAGGCAGACCGTGCTGCTCAACCAATTCTGCGATGGTTTTTGCGTTAGGGGTATCAACCAAGGTCATCGCTTGCGTCGGCGCTGGGCGCTCAATCGCCGGTGCAACCGCTTCCGCTTTTTCGATGTTGGCTGCGTAATCCGATTCAGTTGAGAAGGCGATCAGATCTTCGCCACTTTCCGCCAGTACGTGGAATTCGTGTGAGCCGTTACCACCGATAGCACCAGTATCGGCTAGCACTGGGCGGTAATCGAGGCCCATACGGTCAAACGCTTTGCAATACGCAACGTGCATGGCTTCGTAGGATTTTTCTAGGCCCGCTTTGTCGATATCAAAGCTGTACGCATCCATCATGCAGAATTCACGGGCACGCATCACACCAAAACGTGGACGGCGTTCATCACGGAATTTGGTTTGAATTTGATACAAGTTCAGTGGCAACTGCTTGTAAGAGCTCACCTCATTACGCACCAGCGCCGTGATCACTTCTTCTGCAGTTGGGCTTAAAACAAACGGACGCTCATGGCGGTCAGTAAAGCGCAGTAGCTCTGGGCCCATTTTTTCAGAGCGACCAGTCTCTTCCCACAATTCAAACGGCTGCACCACCGGCATCAAGGTTTCGATTGCACCGGCATTATCGATCTCTTGGCGAACGATGTTTTCGACTTTACGCAGTACACGCAGACCAGTAGGCAGCCAAGTATAGAGACCTGAAGCCAGCTTACGGATCATACCTGCACGGAGCATGAGCTTATGGCTCACAACTTCTGCGTCGTTTGGAGTCTCCTTCAGAGTGGAAAGAAGATAGTTACTGGTACGCATTCTATGGTATCCGTTTCATCAAAGTTTAAAGGATCGCTTTAACAGGAGTGACGTCATTCCCTTCTTACTGCAAGCGGCAGGCGTGTTGGCTAAGTGGGTGCAGCCCAATCACACAGTCTCTCTATGCTTATGGTGATTCACTCACTTGTCATCTATCTGCCACTTGAAGTGGTTTGGGGATCTAAAGCGAATTTGGGCGCTAATAATATCAGCCAAATGGTTTTGTCAAAAGGGTTCAATTGCGTTGACAACGATTGCTTCAGTGTTAACCGTAAATTTCACGTTCCAATCGTACAAATTCACCGCATATAACTTATCGTCAGCGCGATGTTTTTTGTAAGCCGGGCGCGGATCTTGCGCTAACACTTCACAGAGTACCGCTTGGCGAATCTTACCTTCAGGATGTGCCTGGAGCATTTGCCGCGCTGCATCACTGAAGGTAACCGCCATGCGTTGTGGCTCTTGCTCGGCATAACCACCTTGCGCGTCGGTAATGGAGTCGGAGTAGGGGATATAAGGTTTGATATCAATGATCGGTGTGCCATTGACCAAGTCGACGCTTCCGAGCTCTAAATAATATTGATCTCCTTCTTTGCTTACCCCTTTTAACTCGACCGCTGACATGCCAATCCCATTAGGGCGAAAAGTTGCTCGTGACGCGAAAACACCCACTCGTTCATTACCACCAAGACGAGGTGGACGTACGGTCGGTTTCCAACCTGCGGCGAGGTTTTGGTCGAACAGAAACAGCAGCCACACATGACTAAATTGCTCTATGCCACGAATGGATTCAGCGCAGTTGCACTCACCGAGCAATTTGACTCTTGCGGTCGCGCTTGGCACCAAACGTGGTTGACGAGGTACGGCAAATTTTTCTTGGTATGGGCTTTCAATTATTGCAATAGGTTCAATGGGATACATGTTTTTTATCGATATTCACGCGATGTTGAGGAAAAAAATAGCATAGCTAGACGTAAAAATCGCTTGCAAATCACCTTGAGAATAATTATTAATTAAAATGTTATAACATAACAATTTGAGGTTTTGAGTTTAAGATGAAAGCAGGCATTCATCCCGATTACCGTAAAGTGGTGTTCCACGATACCACGGTTGATCACTATTTTGTGGTTGGTTCTACTTTGCAAACCGATCGCACCATTGAGTGGGAAGGCAAAACTTACCCCTACATTACCATCGAGGTTTCGTCAGAATCTCACCCGTTCTATACCGGTAAACAACGTGTGGTACAAAAAGAAGGTCGCGTTGCGAACTTCACTCGTCGTTTCGGTCAGTTTGCTAAGGAGTCCAAATGAAAGTGCTCAGCTCGCTAAAAAGCGCTAAAAATCGTCACCCAGATTGTCAAATCGTCAAACGCCGTGGCCGTTTGTATGTGATCTGCAAATCAAATCCTCGCTTTAAAGCTGTTCAGCGCTAATAGCAAGATTTTTATCTAACCAGATGGTTATTCATGCTCATGATCATCTGGTTATTTTTTATTTTTAGGTTAGAAGTTATTAGTTTGGATAAATTTTGTAACATTTTTGCTTTTTAATTTACCTTTTTTGTCGAGTACTCTGCGCGCGCTTTTGACATTTCTGTCACAAATGCATAGGAATCATGACAAGGAGGGAACAGATGAGTTCATCTGCTTCAATAAATCAAAACGCACCTAAGAAACCTTTAATTACCCGTTTTCTTGATGGTGTGGAATATTTGGGGAACCTATTACCCCATCCCATCACATTATTTGCTATTTTCTGTGTTGTACTACTGGTTGCTTCGGGTATCGCTGGGTACTTCGAGTTGTCAGTTGTGGACCCTCGTCCAGAAGGCGCGAAAGGTCGTGCTGCAGATGGCATGATCCATGTTGTCAGCTTACTCAATGCCGATGGATTAGAGCTTATCGTAACCAACTTAGTGAAAAACTTTGTCGGCTTTGCTCCTTTAGGCACCGTGTTGGTGGCCATGCTGGGTGTCGCCATTGCGGAGCACTCTGGGTTGCTCTCTGCGGCAATGCGTGGTCTGGTGATGGGCGCTTCAAAGCGCATGGTCACCTTCACTGTCGTGTTTGCCGGTATTATCTCTAACACGGCATCTGAATTAGGCTACGTGGTTCTTATTCCACTGGCAGCCATGCTGTTCCATTCGCTAGGTCGTCACCCGCTCGCGGGACTCGCTGCGGCGTTTGCAGGTGTTTCTGGTGGTTATTCGGCAAACCTGTTAATTGGCACCGTCGATCCTTTGCTTTCAGGGATTACCGAAACCGCCGCTCGTATGATTGATCCTACTTACAGCGTTGGTCCTGAAGTCAACTGGTACTTTATGGCGGCTTCTACCTTTGTGATTGCGATTTTAGGTGCATTCGTGACCGAGAAAATCGTTGAGCCCAAATTGGGCAAATATGATGTATCAGAAGCCAGCGATGACTTAAGCCAAGACAAAATGGGTTCTCTGACGGTGCTAGAGAAAAAAGCGCTGGCCTATGCTGGATTAGCGGTTGTTGTGGTGAGCGCATTATTGGCTTGGACAATTGTACCGGCGGATGGCGTGCTGCGCGGAGAGGATGGCCTCGTTTCTGGTTCGCCATTTTTAAAGAGCATCGTCGCCTTTATCTTTATCTTTTTTGCCATTCCCGGCTATGTCTATGGCCGTGTGGTAGGTACGATGAAAACCGATCGTGATGTGATTAATGCGATGGCGAAATCGATGTCTTCTATGGGCATGTACATTGTGCTGGTATTTTTTGCGGCGCAGTTCGTTGCCTTCTTTAGTTGGACTAAGTTTGGTCAAGTATTGGCGGTACTCGGCGCGGATTTCCTGAAAGACATCGGACTGACGGGACCCATGCTGTTCTTCGCCTTCATTTTGATGTGTGGCTACATCAACCTGATGATTGGCTCTGCCTCTGCGCAATGGGCAGTCACCGCGCCGATTTTCGTGCCTATGCTGATGTTGGTGGGCTATGCTCCAGAAGTGATTCAAGCGGCCTATCGTATCGGTGACTCGGTCACTAACATCATCACTCCGATGATGAGCTACTTTGGCTTGATTCTGGCGGTGGCGACGCGTTATATGAAAAACCTCGGTATCGGTACTTTGATCGCAACCATGTTGCCGTATTCGGTGGTGTTTATGGTGGGTTGGAGCTTACTGTTCTACGTGTGGGTATTTGTGTTAGGTCTGCCGGTTGGCCCTGGCGCCGCCACTTACTACACGCCATAGTGTTTGTTCTGCATACGAAAAAGCCTGCGCATATCGCAGGCTTTTTTACACATCAGAAAATCTCATTACCCAGTGCGCTTAGCCAAAATTCTGTCCAGATGATTGGCAAACTCGCGCCGTTCGGTCTGCGAAAGGGCGGCAGGGCCACCGGTTTGAATGCCGCTGGCGCGCATGGTATCCATAAAATCGCGAATGTTCAGGCGCGCTTTGATGGTCTCTTTGGTGTACAGCTCACCGCGTGGATTGAGCGCCAAACCGCCTTTGCTGATCACTTCATCGGCGAGGGGGATATCTGCCGTTATGACCAAATCACCCACTTCGGTGCGTCTGACTATCTCATTGTCGGCAATATCAAACCCTGAAGAGACTTGTAGCGCGCGAATGTTGTCGCGTTTGGGCAGTGGGATCAGATGGTTGGCGACAAAGGTACATTCAACGCCTGTACGCTCAGCGGCGCGGATCAGCGTTTCACGGATCACTTTCGGACACGCATCGGCGTCTACCCAAATCTTCATGCTTGCCCTCCTTTGTTTGTGCTTTCGAGCGCTTCAATACGCGCTGTAAGCTGTAAAATCGTCTGTTCTAACTGTTCAATGCGCTGCTCAAGGCTCGGGTCAGTATTTGTCGTGGCGACCTCGACTTTGGGGATGCGTTGGGTACTTTTCCAACTTTTTATCGTGGCAATAATCGCAGGCATTGGCACTGGCGTTTTTAAACGCGCTTTGACCAGTGCGACAGAAGGCTCTTTGCCTTGCTGCTGCAGGCTATTGAGGATCTTTTCCAGCTCTTGAGACACGTCTTTGGTCAGCATAATCTTTCCTTATTCGGGTTTGCCGCCATCTTACTGAGAAACACTCGCGAGCAAAAGGGGCAATCGTTTGTGAGAGATCGCTTACACCTTGTGTAAGCAAAAACAGTGAATTGATGCAGGAATAACGAGGGGTGTTATTTATCTATTTGATTTTTAATGTCTATTTTGTTGATTGGGTTTGGGGGCTTAGCCTGTAGGCCAGCAGCCGCTTGTACGAAAAAGCAAAACGGGTAAATTATCTCTTGTCGAAGGAAATGACCTAGGAACTGTGATTCTCAGGATGAGAAGTGGTGAGGATGACCACAAGCAGGAAGCCGGACACGCGTAAGGAATGCGTCAGCGCACAGTGAGGTGAGCTGCAAGGATGATTCAGGATACTCTAGGGATGTGAGAGGGAACCCCATCAGGACGATGGCAAGGACACCGCTCAAGGAACAAGTGATGAAGGCTGAATAGGATTATTCGGCATCAGGACGAATAGGACACCGCTAGGATGGCGATGCTCGGAGTTCGCTGAAAGGATCAGCCCGTTAAGGATGATGCATGGAGCACATTCAAGTAGCCGGATGCTGCGACTAAGATTAAGCCCCGACACCTGTGTCGGGGCTTTCCTTAATCTTCCTTTCGAGCATAAGAACCTGCGTTAATCAGGCCAAATTGGTCACAATATTGGCTAACAAAAAATAAGCGCATATCAGGTTCTTGATAAACCATAAAAATAACAACGTCAGCAGGCTTTACCTCGTGTCATTCGAACCTTGATATGGACGAGGTCATTGTAAATAAAATAGCGCCTTTCTATCTGGGAAGGCGCTATTTCCGTTTGATTTTTCTGCTATACAAGGAATGTCCGTGACCATAGCGACCCGAAGAACGCTACTTATCCCTTACACAGAGGCGTTTGAGTCAGATTTTCTGGTGCTCAATTACTGTGCGAAAAACCGTGCCCTGATGAACGGGCCGACGACCGTAGCGGCAGCGAAACAGCTTTTTCAGCGGGTATTGCATGATTCTTCACTGTACGCGATGGCCGTGCTGGATAACTACAACCGTGAGTACATGGGGCATGTCTTCATCGAATTTGAGAGTGAAGGGCGCGCTGAGTTGGGCTTTTTATTTGATAAAGCCTACTGGGGACAAGGATTCGCCAGTGAAGCGTTGAATGCCTTTTTCCCCAATATGTGTCAGCGTTTTGGTTTACAGCGTGTGGTCGCAACCATTAAAGCGCAACATGAAGCTGCGCGTACTATTTTGCAAAAGCTCGGTTTTATCCACGCCATGGATGTGGATGAATTTTATGGCCCATGTAGCCAATTTGTCTGGACGGCTGAAGCGGATAGGCTTAGCCCATCCGGTGCGGTGGCAGAGAAAAACCTACCGTTCTAAATCCCCGCATTTCTAACTGACCTTGGTAACAATCGTCGCCAAGTGAGGAAAACTCAAACAAATAAATGGTGTGCCAACGCCACTGGCCAGAGGGCGTTTTGAATTTATGCTGGCCAAAAGCGACGTTGAGTAACTGTAAATCAAGCTTGTCGCAGTGGCGTTGAATCGCTTGTTTGGCGATTTCCGCTTGATGGCGCTGCTGCCAAAACAGAAATCCCGCAAAACAGAGCGCCAGTATCAAGAGCAAATCGCCAATCATGAATTATCCTCGCGTCATCTGCTGTAACTGCTCTAGAGCCTGCGCCAACTCTGGCGATGGACTGGCGTGCAATAAAGGCAGTATCACTCCCCGTAGTGCGGGCAGCATGACCACGTCCGCGAACAATTGATTAAATAAGGGTTGATTATGAGTTTGCGCTAAGCGAACTAAAAAGCGTTGCGCACGGCCGCTATTTTCTAGGCTCATCCAACTGCGTCCTGCAAGCGCAATCAGCACTTCTTGGTGGCAAAGTGCGGGCGAGGCGAGAATCGCATCGCAAGTCGCATCAAGGATATTGGCAGGCGATCCGGCCAAGGCTCTCACTAGAGCCGCGAGCAAAAACAGATCTGGATCGCTGGCTTTGACTTCCGCCTCCGCAAGCTCACTTAAGCGTTTCGCCAGTTTTTCCGGTAAGGTGACATGCTCTAATGCCCCGAGCACAGCGTAAAGTGGCTGAGCGGGCAAATGAGTCAGGGCTTTACGGAGCAATACGCCGTTTTGTTCTTGCTCTAAACGGGCACAAAGATCGGTAATCCCTTGCAAACCCACCGTATGCCACTTATCCCAGCCTAAACCGCCTGAAAAATAGTGCTGAGCGTGTTCGTAGTATTGGCTGCAGGCTAGACCAAGCTGCATGCGAATATGGCTATGCAGCATCGCGAGTTTGTCTTCACTGGGTTTGAAAGTGTAAGGATTATTGGCGAGCTTCTGTTGCTGCTCTTCCGTCAAAGATTGATGGAGTCGGCTGCCCATTGCTTCGAGCAGATATTGAATAAATTGCCCAACATCGGCTTGTTGCAGTAAGCCACGTTCATCAAGTGCAAATTTGAGCATCCAGATCCAAGGTTGACGCTGTTCATTCCAATACACGATAGCGAATTGTGCATGACGTTGTAGCGGAAACGGGTAAGCTTGTTGACCTAACTCCACTTGAGCAAATTGGCGGTTATCCATCGCTTGCACGCGGCGTCCGAGATCAAAAATTTGGTACTGGCAGCCGCTATTTTGCAGCAGAGCCGTGAGGGTACGAATAGTGTCCATGCGGAAATTGATCCTAACTTTCTTTCTCCAATAAATGGTACTCTATGGAACTTTTTCAAGGTCATCATAGAAATAAACCGGACGAATTATGCAGTTCAACGCCGTATTGGTGAAGTTACTCGATGAGTTGGAAGTCAGATTGCGTGCTGCGCAATTGTGGCAAGCGACACCGCCTTCTTCACAAGCTCTCGCCAGCCAAGAGCCCTTTGCAGTGGATACTCTGCTGCCCCATGAGTGGCTGCAGTGGATTTTTCTGCCCAAAATGCAACAGGCGATCGCCCAAAATGCGGTACCGCGTGGTTTCGCGCTGGAGCCGTATTTCTCTGAAGTGTGGCAAGGTGAGGCCCGTTATCAAGCGGTGCTTGCGGTCATTCAACAAATCGACAAGGTGTGCCAATAGATGCTCGAGATTGTTTATCAAGATGAATATTTGGTGGCGGTCAATAAACCGGCTGGCATGTTGGTGCACCGTTCATGGCTCGACAAGCATGAAACCGAGTTTGTAATGCAGACCCTGCGCGATCAAATTGGTCAGCACGTTTTCCCGCTACACCGTTTGGATCGCCCGACATCTGGCGTGTTGGTGTTTGCGCTCTCTAGTCAGATTGCCTCTGAAGTGATGCCGATGTTTGCCAATCATGAGATGGAGAAAACCTATCACGCCATTGTGCGCGGCTGGATAGAAGAGGCGAATGTGCTCGATTATCCACTCAAAGAAGAGCTCGACAAAATTGCCGATAAATTTGCCAAGCAAGATAAAGAAGCGCAGTCGGCGGTGACAGCTTATCGGCCACTCGCCAAAGTGGAACTGCCCATTTCCACAGGAAAGTTTGCCACTACCCGCTATTGCTTGATGGAGATGCAACCGAAGACCGGGCGCAAACATCAGCTGCGTCGTCATATGGCACATCTGCGTCATCCGATAGTGGGTGATACCACGCATGGGGATGGTGTGCATAATCGACTGTTTCGTGAACACTTTTCCGCGCAACGTTTGATGCTGCATGCCAGCGAGTTACGTTTTATGCATCCTTATACTCAGCAACCGTTAGTGATTCGCGCTGGACTAGATGAAGTGTGGCAAGGCTTGCTTAGTGAGTTTGGTTGGCAAGAGTCGCTGTTAATCAACGCTTGATGATTTTCTCAATCAGCCCAATAAAAAAGCCTTCATCATGAAGGCTTTTCTCTTTCTGATTTCTACCTCAGCGACGTTAAGCGGCGGGTGGAAAGGACTATTTGGCCAGATAGTCGCGAATTGCGCGCTCAATGCCTGCTGCATCTAGGCCTAGTTCTGCATGCATCTCTTCTTGCGTGCCTTGCACGATGAACTGATCTGGCAGGCCGAGATTGAGAGCCGGCTTGAGCTGCTTCTCTTTCATCAGAAACTCAATCACGCCAGCCCCTGCGCCACCGGCAATCGCATTTTCTTCCAATGTCACGAGGACATCATGAGTTTGGGCGAGTTGCTTGATGAGGGCTTCATCCAGTGGTTTAACAAAGCGCATGTCAGCCACTGTCGCGTTGAGTTTTTCAGCGGCTTCTAAAGCGTTAGGCAGCAGAGTACCGAAACTCAAAATTGCGACTTTCTCACCTTCGCAGGCCGTGCTTTCACGCATTAAGCGGCCTTTGCCGATTTCCAACGCGGTAAAGTTGCTCTCTAGCTCAACGCCCATGCCATTACCTCGCGGGTAACGAACGGCACTTGGGCCTTGATGTTGATGACCCGTATAGAGCATTTGGCGACATTCATTTTCATCCGCCGGAGCCATGATCAGCATGTTGGGGATGCAGCGCATGTAGCTTAAATCAAACGCACCTTGGTGAGTTTGACCATCGGCTCCGACAATCCCCGCGCGGTCGATGGCAAACATCACCGGCAAGTTCATGATCGCCACATCGTGGATCAGTTGATCGTAACCACGCTGTAAGAAGGTGGAGTAAATCGCCACAATCGGGTGATACCCCGCAATAGCCATACCGGTTGCCAGCGTGACTGCGTGCTGTTCGGCAATCGCCACATCAAAGTATTGGCTTGGGTACTCTTTGGAGAAACGCACCATGCCAGAGCCTTCACGCATGGCTGGGGTAATCGCCATCAACTTAGGATCTTGCGCCGCCATATCACACAGAAAATCGCCAAAGATTTTCGAAAAGGTGGGCTTAGTATTGCTGCTTTTGGGCAAGCTGTGGTGGCTTGGATCAAACTTAGGCACGCCGTGATAGCCAATCGGATCTTTTTCCGCAGGCGCATAGCCTTTGCCTTTTTTGGTCATCACGTGGAGGAACTGTGGCCCTTTTAGCTCACGCATGTTTTTCAGGGTTTTGATCAGTTCCAGTACGTCATGGCCATCCACAGGGCCAATGTAGTTAAAGCCGAGCTCTTCAAATAGCGTACCGGGGACCACCATGCCTTTGAGATGCTCTTCGGTGCGACGAACCAGCTCTTTGATTGGCGGGATGCCAGACAGCACTTTCTTGCCGCCTTCGCGAATAGAAGTGTACAGACTGCCAGACAGCACTTGCGCTAAATGGTTGTTCAGTGCGCCGACATTCTCTGAAATCGACATTTCATTATCATTGAGTACGACCAGCATATCAGGGTGCACATCCCCCGCGTGGTTCATCGCTTCAAACGCCATACCGGCGGTGATCGCGCCATCGCCAATCACACTGACCACTTTACGGTCTTTACCTTCTTTACCAGCGCAGATTGCCATGCCGAGTGCGGCACTGATCGAGGTGGAGGAGTGACCCACCGAGAGGGTGTCGTATTCACTCTCTTCACGCCATGGGAAAGGGTGTAATCCATCTTTCTGGCGAATGGTGGGCATCTGATCACGACGACCAGTCAAAATTTTATGTGGGTAAGCCTGATGACCCACATCCCAGATCAGATGATCAAATGGGGTGTGGTAGACGTAATGCAGCGCAACCGTCAGCTCAACGGTGCCTAATCCTGAGGCCAAATGACCGCTGGATTGGCTCACCGAGTTGAGCAAATAGGTACGTAACTCGTCACACAGCTTAGGCAGCACTTCTTTTGGAAGGCTGCGCAGTTCGTCTGGCGTATTGGCCAGAGCCAGTGTTGGGTATTTTGAGATATCAAGAGTCATAAGTATGCGCGCTTATTGTTTAGTTCTTGCGCTCGACGACATATCGGGCGAACTCTTCCAGATGCTCCGTATTGTAGGGAATTGCTTCTAAAGCCAGAAGCGCTTCTTGTAACAGAGTGTGTGCTTTTTGTTGTGCTCCCTCTAAGCCTAAAAGAGCAGGGTAGGTACTTTTATTTAATTCTTGGTCAGAACCCTGTGGTTTACCAAGGGTTTCGGTATCGCTAATGATATCAAGAATGTCATCTTGAACCTGAAACGCGAGGCCAACCGCTTCTGCATAGCGATCAAGATGCGGTAGCATGGCGCGGCCTTTTTCACCGGCGGCTAAAGCACCTAAACGGATCGCGCAGCGCATTAAAGCGCCGGTTTTATTGCGATGAATGGTTTCCAATTCTTCTAGCGAAATTAAGCGATTTTCCGCCGCCAGATCTAACGCTTGACCAAGGCACATGCCTTGTGCGCCAGAAGCTTCGGCAAGAGCTTGGATCATGGCGACGCGCTGTGTTTCGCCTGCAGCAGAAAGAGCGCCTTCCGCCAAAATAGTAAACGCCAAGGTTTGCAGGGCGTCGCCGGTCAAAATGGCGGTGGCCTCATCAAACTGGATATGGCAAGTGGGCTTGCCGCGGCGCAGCTCATCATCATCCATGGCGGGCAAATCATCATGGATCAGCGAATAAGCGTGAATACACTCCACGGCTGAGGCAGGAGTGTCTAAGTCGCTAAGCTCACAGCCGAGCATTTGCCCCGTGATGTAAACCAAATATGGCCGTGCCCGTTTGCCGCCGAGCAGTAGCCCGTAACGCATCGCCTCGATTAAAGGCAAGGTTTGAAAGGGAATACGGTTCAGCCACTGATCCAGTTGCTGGTTATTTCGCTGTTGGTATGAGGATAACGCCTCAATCATAGGACACTCATCTTTGTCGGTTGTTCTGGCTGGTGGAGCGGCTTACTCTGCTACATCGCTAAAATCGCTGAGCGGGGCATCATCACTGTTACTGAGCAAAATCCGCACACGCTGCTCAGCATCGTCTAGTTTGAGCTTGCCAGCTCTGGCTAAAGAGATGCCACGCTCGAATTTGCGCAGTGCCTCGTCCAGTGCCAGATCGCCACTTTCTAGCTGTTCGACCAACTGTTCCAGCTCTTCGATGGTTGACTCGAAGGACATGTTTTCCGGTTTCTTGCTCGCCATATTTTTTATGCCTTACTTAAGATGCACGAAAGTTACCTCAGGGGGCTTGGCTGGTCAAATTTAACCAAGCGATTTTGTCAGAAATAGAAGGCTTTTTTACCGCGCCAGATAACGAAATGGAAAAAAGTCCACAAAGTCATAATTCGAAGGCTAAAAACTCTGCGCGTGACAGGTGCATCTCTGCCAGTTTTACGTATACACTTGACTAAGGTTTTCACCGTCTATTCTGACAATTTCGTTAAAGAATTTATTCTGTTGCCGATAATGAAGGTAAGATTTTCATTATCGCGAATGTGTAGCCTGAGGAGTGCTTCGTGGATTTAGCAACACTGGTTGGTCTTATTGGTGGCATGGCTTTCGTTATCATGGCGATGGTGCTAGGCGGCAGCATCATGATGTTCGTTGACGTGGTATCAGTTCTTATCGTGGTCGGCGGTTCGGTCTTCGTCGTACTCATGAAGTTCGAGATGGGGCAGTTTTTTGGTGCGGCCAAAATCGCTGGTAAAGCCTTTATGTTTAAAGCTGATGCTCCCGAAGATCTGATTGCCAAAATCGTCGAGATGGCGGATGCCGCACGTAAAGGTGGCTTTTTAGCGTTGGAAGAGATGGAGATCCCCAATCCTTTCATGCAAAAAGGGATCGACCTTTTGGTGGACGGCCATGATGCGGATGTGGTGCGTGCCACCTTGCAAAAAGATATTGTCTTGACCGATGAGCGCCACAGCAAAGGAACCCAAGTTTTTCGCGCCTTTGGTGACGTTGCACCCGCGATGGGGATGATCGGGACACTGGTTGGTCTGGTTGCCATGTTATCTAACATGGACGACCCCAAGTCAATCGGTCCTGCAATGGCGGTTGCTTTGCTGACGACTCTGTACGGTGCGGTACTTTCCAATATGATTTTCTTCCCGATTGCCGACAAGCTCGCGCTGCGTCGTGATCAGGAAACCCTCAACCGTCGTCTGATCATGGACGGTGTTTTAGCGATTCAAGATGGGCAGAACCCAAGGGTTATCGATAGTTATTTGAAGAACTACCTCAACGCAAGTAAACGTATTCTTGATGTTGATAAAGAGTAGCGGAGCCGACTATGGATGACGAACAACAATGTAAATGTCCCCCTCCCGGTTTGCCCGCATGGCTGGGGACGTTTGCGGACTTGATGTCACTGCTGATGTGCTTCTTCGTACTCTTGCTCTCGTTTTCGGAGATGGACGTACTGAAATTTAAGCAGATCGCTGGCTCAATGAAGTTTGCCTTTGGTGTGCAAAACCGTTTGGAAGTGAAAGATATTCCCAAAGGAACCAGTATTATTGCCCAAGAATTTCGTCCCGGTCGCCCAGAGCCGACGCCGATTGATGTGATCATGCAGCAAACCATCGATATCACCCAACAAACCTTGGAATTCCAAGAGGGTGAATCAGACCGAGCTGGCGGTAATCAACGTGATTCCGGTCAGCTTACTGGCGGTCAATCGGCAGAAACTTCGGTGCAAGATAACCAAAACACTCAATCTGAAATGCAACAGCAGCAAGCTCAAGCGATGTCAGAGCAGATGGAAACCGTGGCGGAAAGCATCAAAAAAGCGCTGTCTAGAGAGATTGAGCAAGGAGCCATTGAAGTGGAAAACTTGGGGCAGCAGATTGACATTCGGATCCGCGAAAAAGGCGCGTTCCCAGAAGGTTCCGCATTCTTACAACCTAAGTTCCGTCCTCTGGTACGCCAAATCGCTGAGTTGGTCAAAGACATTCCCGGTAAAGTGCGGGTGACAGGGCATACCGATAACCAGAAACTGGACTCTGAACTGTATCGCTCGAACTGGGATCTCTCTGCACAGCGTGCAGTTTCGGTGGCGCAAGAGATGGAAAAGGTCAAAGATTTTGACCATCTACGACTGCAAGTGCGTGGATTGGCTGATACCCAACCGTTAGGGCCCAATGATACTGAAGCGCAACGGGCAACCAACCGCCGCGTTGAGATCAGTATCTTGCAAGGCGATCCAGTCTACAGTGACGAGGTTCCTTCACTAGGCGGTGGACAACAATAACCGAAGGTATACCCTTCCTACTTGAAGCTGCAGCGGTGTTGGCTACGTTCGTTCACCCCAATCACATAGTCTATCTATGCTCATGGGGACTCACTCACTTGCCGCCTACCTGCAACTCCAAGTAGTTTGGGTATATACACACCGACTGTAAACTAAAAAAGGCAAGCCATTGGGCTTGTCTTTTTTATGGGCTTTTCTCAATAAAGTGTGATCGTGTATAATCGCGCCCCTTTAGCGGTAAGCGCCTTGCCAAGGTTTACCTGCTGCTCGCCAGATTGTCTAACTCAGATTGCGAATAACTGTATGAAATTTATCGTTAAACCCCATCCGGAAATTTTTGTGAAAAGTGAATCGGTACGTAAGCGTTTCACAAAGATCCTTGAGAGCAATATTCGAATTATTGTGAAAGCCCGCACACAAGGGGTGGCGGTATTCAATCGTCGTGATCATATTGAAGTGACGTCAAACAGCGATACTTATTACGCCGAAGTGTTGGAGATTCTGACGACCACACCGGGTATCCAGCAAGTGTTGGAAGTGCAGCAATCAACCTTTACCGATCTGCACAACATCTACGAGCAAGTGCTGGAGCTAAATCGCGCTAACCTCGAAAACAAAACCTTTGTTGTGCGCGCGAAACGCCGTGGTAAGCATGATTTTACCTCTATTGAACTCGAACGTTATGTTGGGGGTGGCCTCAATCAAGCCATCGCCAGTGCCAAGGTAAAATTGATTAACCCTGACGTGACCGTGCAAGTGGAAGTGGTCGATGAGCTGCTCAACCAAGTGATTGCGCGTCATAAAGGTTTAGGTGGTTTCCCTCTGGGTACCCAAGAAGATGTATTGAGCCTGATTTCTGGTGGCTTCGACTCCGGTGTGTCGAGCTATCTGCACATTAAACGTGGTTCAAAAGTGCATTACTGCTTCTTTAATCTGGGGGGACCCGCCCACGAAATTGGTGTGAAGCAAACCGCTTACTACCTGTGGCAAAAATACGGTTCATCGGCCAAAGTGCGATTTATCGCGATCGATTTTGCTCCTGTGGTGGCTGAGATCCTCGAGAAGATCGATGATGGTCAAATGGGCGTGGTGCTCAAGCGTATGTTTATGCGCACCGCCGGTATGGTGGCTGAGAAGTTTGGCATTCAAGCTTTGGTTACGGGTGAAGCGCTAGGCCAGGTTTCTAGCCAAACCCTGACTAACCTGCGCCATATCGATAACGTGACCGATACTTTGATTCTGCGTCCGCTCATCAACTGGGATAAAGAAGACATCATCCGTCTGGCGCGTGAAATTGGTACGGAAGATTTCGCCAAAACCATGCCTGAATTCTGCGGGGTGATTTCAAAAAGCCCAACCGTAAAAGCGGTAAAAGAGAAATTGGAAGAAGAAGAAGCCAAATTCGATTTTGCTCTGCTTGATCAAGTGGTGTACAACGCGCGCCAAATCGACATTCGTGATATTGGTAAAGAGTCGCTGGAAAAAGCCCCTGAAGTGGAGTTGGTTAACAGCGCAGAAGAGGGTAACGCCGTCGTACTGGATATTCGTAGCCCAGACGAAGAGGACGAAAGCCCGCTAGAGATTGCGGGTGTGGAAGTGAAGCATCTGCCTTTCTATAAGCTTGCGACTCAATTTGGTGACCTCGATCAGTCAAAAACCTACTTGCTGTACTGCTCACGTGGCGTGATGAGCCGCTTACAAGCGCTGTACCTGCAAGAGCAAGGGTTTAACAATGTGAAAGTTTATCGCCCATAGTTCATTGCCCATAACGCGATCATGAATGGATAAAACGCAGAGTTTGCTCAGCAGGCTCTGCGTTTTTTTCGCTTTATCTCCTTCCTACTTGAAGCTGCAGCGATGTTGGCTACGCTCGTTCACCCCAATCACATAGTTTGCCTATGCTTATGGGGATTATGAGAGCCATCCTTGGCTCTCACCAAAGGCCAGCCGATGGCTGTGCAAATTTGTTCCAGACAAATTTGTCACTCTCTTGCCGCCTATCTGCAACGCCAAGTAGTTTGTGTATAAGTGTAGTATTTACTGGTTGGAGCTAAAAATGCAGATAAAAAAACACCGCCTAAAGGCGGTGCTAAAAATTTGACAGACAGGTCAAAAATAAATACAGGAAGTATTTGTTTTGTGGCAGGGATAACTGCACAAAACGGGTGGTAGAAACTACCTAACTCGAATTTCGAGTTTGCAAACACAACATCGCAACAACTAAGCCTATTGATTTACAAGGAAATCAAGCCGTTCAGGCCGCCGTTGCGCGGTGAAATATAGATTTTCTCTGGTCGGTTAGCAACGGACAATTTATAATGTTTCAGATTAAAAAAACTAATCTTTAACCGAGTACCGCTATGTCCAGAAGATTGCCTCCCCTTAATTCGTTAAAAGTGTTTGAAGCGGCCGCTCGCCATTTGAGTTTTACCCGAGCTGCTGAAGAATTATTTGTGACACAGGCCGCAGTTAGCCACCAAATCAAAGCATTAGAAGAGTTTTTAGGCTTGAAACTCTTTCGTCGTCGTAATCGCTCTTTATTGCTGACCGAAGAAGGGCAAAGTTACTTCCTCGACATAAAAGATATTTTTAGTTCATTAGCTGAAGCGACCGATAAATTACTTGAGCGCAGTGAAAAAGGGGCGCTGACCATTAGTTTGCCGCCGAGTTTTGCGATTCAATGGTTAGTCCCACGTTTAGCGGATTTTAACCAGCAAGAGCCGGATATTGACGTGCGCATTAAGGCCGTCGATATGGATGAAGGTTCGCTGACTGATGATGTGGATGTGGCGATTTATTATGGCCGAGGTAGTTGGCCGGGCTTACGTGCCGATAAATTGTATCAGGAGTTTTTGATCCCTCTCTGTTCTCCGGCGTTGTTGCTGGGTAACAAGCCAATGGAGAAGTTAAGCGATTTGGCTTATCACACCTTGTTGCACGATACCTCGCGTAAAGACTGGAAACAATTTGCTAAAGAGAACGGCCTTGATAACGTTAATGTTAACCATGGGCCGATCTTCAGTCACTCAACCATGGTGTTGCAAGCGGCTGCGCATGGGCAAGGTGTTGCGTTAGGCAATAACGTGTTAGCGCAACCAGAAATTGATGCTGGTCGCTTGATTGCCCCTTTTGATGAGGTATTGATGACCAATAACGCCTTCTATGTGGTGTGCCATGAAAAGCAGGCGGATATGGGACGGATCGCCACTTTCCGCGATTGGATGCTGAAAAAGGCGCGCAGTGAGCAAGTGGATATTTTGCAACATAAGCACAACCAGTAAATTCGGGTTATGAGGTAAAGGATGAACAGTAAGTATTTACTCGCTCTCGGGGGCTTGCTATCGGGTGTTGCGGTGGGTTTAGGCGCCTTTGCGGCGCACGGTTTAAAAAAGATGTTAAGCCCGTATTTACTCGATGTGTTTGAGACGGGCGTGCAGTATCAATTTATCCATGCATTAGCTCTGCTCGTGTGCGGCATATTATTGTTGCTGCCGCTCCATGAAGCCGCGCATAAAGGCTTTCGCCGCGCGGCACAGTTTTTCTTGGTCGGGATCGTCTGTTTTAGCGGTAGCTTGTACGCGCTCGCACTCACTGGAGTGAAGTGGTTTGGTCCTATCACGCCTTTTGGTGGCGTGATGTTCATCTTAGGCTGGATCTGGTTTAGTTACGCGGCGTGGAAAAGTCAGTAGTCTGTGTTGTGATGCCTAATCAGAGGGGATTTAGTCCGCGGACGATGAGTTAAAACGGATATCTTGCAAGTTAAACCCAAGCTCGATGTCCGTTTTCAAGGCACTGACTTGTTTACAGATGCGCGCCATTTCAATGTGAGGATCGAGTTTTTTGCGATATTTTGCCGGTAGTTCAGGGCTAGCATACGCCTCTTCAATGCTCGAGAACTGGTTTAAAATCTCTTTCGCCGCTTTCGGGCCAATACCGGCCACGCCGGGAATTTGGCTTGAGCTGACGCCCGTTAATCCCCAATAGTCGGTTAATTGTGCGGGAGTAACGCCAAACTCCTGAGCGATAAAAGGCTCATCTAACCAACGTTGTTGAAAGTAGTCGCGGATTTGTAAGGTCGGAGAAAGTAACTGACAGTAGCCCTTATCGGTCGAGATAATTGTCACTTTTTCTTGATGAGCCGCCACTTTACAAGCCAGTGTTGCAACCAGATCGTCCGCTTCATCGCCTTCCGATAACAGCGAATCAATCCCCAGTTGCCACCACGCATCTTGAATCGAGTCTAGTCCTTGCTGCAAAACGTCTGGCATGGGTTTGCGATTGGCTTTGTAAGTTGGGAGTAACTCAGCGCGCCAGCCACGATCAGATAAATGATGATCAAACACCGCGATCATATGACTGGGCTGCGCTTCATTAATGATGCGCTGCAGAGTGCGTGTTGTGGTTTCCGCGGTTCTGGTGATGTCGTTGGGATCGGGTTGCGCGGAGTGAACGCGGCGGATCAAATTAAGCGCATCAATAATGACAAGATGAAGAGACATAACCAAAAACCATAAAAAATAAGGGCTTGTGAGGCCCTTATTGTAATCAAATCCGTCAAGATTACTACCCAAGCGACGAGTTCTGGCTTGAGCAGACATTGGCTTTAGGTTTAAGTCACTATCTTATAGCAAGGTTCGTATGCGCTGCCGCCTGGAAGTTTCATCCGGTTTTGGGCAACGAAATCATTGAGTAGCTGATCCATTTTTTTCATTAACACTGGGTCACCATGCATTTCAAAGGGGCCGTGGCGTTCAATTTCACGGATCCCTTCCGCTTTGACGTTGCCTGCCACAACGCCAGAGAAGGCTCGACGCAGATTGGCTGCAAGCACTTCTGGGCGTTGGTTTAAGTGCAAATCAAGGTTCGCCATGCTCTCGTGGTTAGGCTCAAACGGCAGTTGGAATTCCGGCTCAATTTTGAGTGACCAGTTAAAACTGTACGCATCTTCTTTATCTTTACGATGTTGACGCACCAGTGGCATGGCATTACTCATAATACGTGCCGCTTCCGCTGGATTATCGATGACGATGCTGTAATGCTTACGAGCGGCTTCACCCAAGGTATCGGTAATGAATTTATCCAAAGAGCGGAAATACGCTTCACTCTGTTTTGGCCCTGTCAGCACAATAGGCATTGGCTGATCGGCGTTTTCTGGGTGCATCATAATGCCCAAGATATACAGTAGCTCTTCTGCCGTACCTGGACCTCCGGGGAAAATGATGATGCCATGTGCCATACGCACGAACGCTTCCAAACGTTTTTCGATATCTGGCATGATCACCAGCTCATTAACGATAGGGTTGGGCGGCTCGGCGGCAATAATTGAAGGTTCGGTCAATCCGAGGTAGCGGTATTCCGAATAACGCTGTTTGGCGTGGCCGACCGCCGCACCTTTCATTGGGCCTTCCATCGCACCGGGGCCACAACCAGTACAGATGTTCAGTTCACGTAAACCGAGCTCATGGCCGACTTCACGAGTGTATTGGTACTCAACTTCATTAATCGAATGTCCACCCCAGCATACAACGAGATTGGGTGTCGCTCCGGGAATCAGTGCTCCGGCATTGCGCAAAATACCAAACACGAGGTTAGTTATGTGCGTCGCGTTAGTCAGGTTCAGGCGCTGGCTATCGGCTAAATGCATATTGACGTAAACAATATCGCGCAGCACAGAAAAGAGGTGTTCTTGGATCCCTTTAATGATCTGTCCATCGACAAAGGCATGTTCGGGGGGATTCGCCAGCTCAAGTTTGATGCCGCGTTCACGGCGCATGACGGTGATATCGAAATTCTTATATTTATCGAGCAACTCTTTCGAGTTATCCGTGTGGCTACCTGAGTTCAACACGGCAAGGCTGCAATTGCGATAAAGTTGGTAGAGATCACTCGAGGCGGTCTTTTTCAGACGTTCTACTTCGAGTTGTGACAGTAGATCCATACTGCCGGCTGGGCTGACTTGAATAATCATAGTGTCCTCCTTCAACCTGAGGTTGAGGTCATGCTAGAGCATGATGTTGAGCATTTGTTATAAAACAAGAGTAGCAGAGATACCCAGAGAAGGGGGTGATAACCTCTTGATATATCTGGCTTCAATCTAGAGGTATCTAGTCAGGTAAGAAAATAGAGTGAGGGGGTAATTGTGAAATTGAGCACAAATTAATAGTTAATTAGCTTAAATATTAATCAGTTATTTCCAAACTAACTGACTTGGACCGATATGTTTGGCTTCACTTAGCGTCAGATTTAAACGATCAAGAACCGTTTCGGGGGTATCTGAATCCATGAAGCGGATACTCGCCGCAGACAGCGTGATGGTTAGGCTCTTATCGCGGAACTTGAACGGTAGTTTCGACACGTTGAGCTGGATCTGGTGAATAATCTGGTAACTCTCATTATCGGAGCGTTCAGGCAGTAACAGAATGAACTCTTCACCAGAGAAGCGAGCCACGGTGTCACTGTCTCGTAATTCTTTTTTGATGGTGCGAGCAATGATACTCAAGGCCTTATCGCCTGCGGTATAGCCAAAGCTGTCGTTGATCGATTTGAATTTATCAATATCAAACAGCACTACCCGCAAATTGTGTTGCGTACGGATCCAGCGGCGATACTCATGTTCAAGTCGCTCAGTAAAGCTACTGCGGTTGTACACTTTGGTCAGAGGATCGAGTTGCGCGCGCAATGCTTGATCTTCAAGGCGGCGACGATAATCTTGTGCCAAATCAGACAGGGCTTCCATCTGATCTTTGCTATAGCGCATACGCTCAAGTAGGGCTTGCTCACGTTGCTCCGCTAAGAGTAAGCGTTCAGAAAGTGAAGACATCTCGCGCAGTAAAGGCGCCATTTTCAGCTTGAGCTGTTCTAGCTCCGTCTGTTCTTTGAGCGCGGTCTGGCTACGAGCCACTAAACTGCTCAGCTCGCCATTCATCTCTTGGCGGTGTGCCATGTAACTCTGGTTTTGCTCAAGATTTTGAGTCGCGCTTTTTAGGTTATTGCCAATCGAGAGATTCACTTGCTCGAGAAAGGCTTCGGCTGCTTTGCGCTCAGCATGGCTTCCATCGACGACTAAACGCAGTACTTCAAGGGTGAGCTCAAGCAGGGTATGGGTATTGACGCCAAGCAGAAGCTTGGTTCGGATATCGGTCAGTTGATCACCCGATTCACCATTGAAATCCAACTCAGTAATCAAGTGTTGTAAATCAACGGCAAGTCGATGCAGCAGTTCTCGATCCGCTTGTTGAGTAAGCTCATTGAGCGCCAGATTGGGATTGGCACATTGAATTTTGACCGCGCGTTCATAAATTTCCAGCAAACGCAAAGCTTGCTGAGTTTTTTCCAGCGGCTGTGCGGCGCTAAAACTCAGCAGATCTCGAAGATCGCGTTTGATCTTGGCGGGTAAGCCGGGGACGCGCAGTAGCGTTTCACCACTGTGCTGTAGCTGGCTATCCAGATGACTCGTTTGTTTGTCCATGGCCAATGACTGTTGTTTCAACATGCGTTCCAGTACGGCTAATTTCGGGATCAGCGTACTGATGTCTTTTTGTTGTTCTAATGCAAAACAGAGTTCTTCTAAACTTTGGTTTAGTCGAGAGCTACTGCCGCGGCAAGTCGTAGCCAAGGAAGTGACCATTCGTTTAAGAACTTGCTGCTCTCGGTTAAATTTGAACGAAGTATCCCTTTGTGTCAAACGTACTTGTTCTAACTGAGATTTCAGTTTTTGAAGCTCTGCTTGGATATCTTGTTCTAGAACGCCCATGTACAACAAACTGGATAGTTGAGGATCAATCCTGATCCTATTTATTGATTTGTCGATAATAACAAATATTTTGCTGGCGTCACCCAGTGTTTATGCCGACTGGGCAGCATTTATCCATCTTTTAAGAGTTTTTTGATGTTGTCCTCATTCTTATAAGAAGAGTGAACTTTGATCAGCCCTTGATTTATTGCTTGTTTACAAGAAAGTCGAATATTTTCCGAAGCAAAGCTGGCGGCTGGGGCATTATCAATCGCTTTAAAATAGACCCAATGACTTTGGCCTTCACTCAAGCTTAACTCTCTGGCGATATTGGTTGCCATCAACAAAATATCCAACAATTCTTTATCATTGATGGCGGTATAAGCCCGCGGTAAAAATGGGTAATCGGCAATACCAATTCGAACTATTCGGTTTATTTTTCTTTCTGGTGCAAAATCATTCAGCCAAGATTGAATCTGGTTGAATAATATTTCTGGTTCACTTCGCTCGCTGCCATTTTTTTCGATATACAACAGGCTTGCATCTGAAAAATGGTACAACCGATCGGGTTCTTTTATTTTAGTTTTAAGAAATTTACCAAAAGCGCGCTCTAATTCTAAACCGGCGGTATAACCATTTTGCAGATACATGTTGCGCATGAAAGGAATATCGATCAGCACAAAACGCAGTCTATCGTTGAGCGGTTGACGAATGAGCTCCCCTAGCTGCCACTGTTCATAGTTACGGTTACTGTTTTCTAATGAACTGGGTAACTTCGCATTCAGCATACGTAGATTGCTTAGGCGCGATCTCGAATGAGTAAATAAAGTGTCATGCAACTCAGAGATTTGATCTTGAAAGCCTTGAATAAGATAACCGCGTCGCAAAGTAATCAGAAAAAGTACTAAGCTAATGCTCAGTAAAAACAAAGCCACTTTACGTAATTGGCTGAATTGATTGTTGGTCTCTTGCAGCTGTTTTTCTTGTCCAACTAAATGCAAGGTCTGTTCAATAAACTCCCGTTGCTGACGAAATGCATCTTCACTGATTTGGTTAAGCTTATTTTGTCGTTTTTGGGCGAGAACCTGACTCTTTTTAAAATTGTCTAGCGCTTTGGCGGCTGAGCCGGTTCTTTCATAACCGAGAGAAAGTAAACGGTAAGCTTGCTCTTGAAGTTCGTCATCTTGAATCGATTGACCAATATGCAGTGCCATTTCTGCATAACGAACGATATCCTGATTTATTTCTTGATAATAAGCCAACCCTGAATGCAGTAAGGCGGCGTGCCCATTTAAACGAGGAATATCAGCCATTCCTAATAGCTCTTCAGCGCTGGTTAAATACTGCTCAGCAACGGGGTAGTTGTAGAGTTGTAAATAGGTAGCGGAGAGATTGATGCGAATTTCAATTTCATCACTGAGTGACGATTGATTATTTTGATGGTCAATCACATTGAAATAATGCACCAAAGCTAAGTTATATTTGCCTTGCTGGTAGTAGACATCACCCATTTGTTTGAGAACAGCAGATAAAAATGGCGATTGTTCGTAGCGGCCATAAAAGTCTGCCGCTTGTGAGAAGTGATCGAGTGCTTTATCTAACACTTGGCGATTGAAAAACAGTTTGCCTAGCAGTGTGTTTGCTTGCGCTAACAGCACGCCGGCGTTGTTCTCAATAGCACTCCAGTAGGCGATCAGCAATTCGGAAAGCGCCAGGTTGTAACGTCCATGGCTAAGATTGTGCTCACCTAAGGTTAGGTGATACTCAATGGCCGGTTTTTCGTTTTGTAAGGTGTCAAGATAGGGTTTGGCCTTGGCAAACAGCTTATCGGCCAATTCAAGCTCATTGGCTTTTGAGGCGATTTCGGCACTGAGTAACGTAAGTTTGTAATCAATGCCTTTGGCGATTTGATCGGCATTTTCGATCACCTGATACTGCTCATTGATCTTCTGTATTCTTTCGCGCGCGGCCTGTGCATCGCCCTCTTTTTGCCAAATAAGACGAGTGCTAAGGATTTGCACATCGAGGTGTAGATAGGGGAGTTGGTATTGTTCAGTCAGTGCATTGGCATCGCGCAAAATCTGTTGCGCTTGTTCATGTTCACCAAGATTATCCAAGGCGAGCGCCAAAATCATCAAGGCATCGACCGTACTGCCGGGTGTGCGTGTCCGGCTGTCGGCTTCATCTCGAGCAATTGTGGCGGGGTGTTTTTCCTGTTTCTCGGCTAAATGGCGCTCATTAAGGTACTGCTGCGCCATTTTTTTTGCTTGTAAGGGTGAGACCTCGACCAAGCCGCTAGCTTCATTGAGCATAGGTGAAGAGTAAATCGTGGCCTGAGCCCAACTTGAAGCCAGAAGTAAGGTCGCTATGGTTATCCAGCGCAGAAATCTCATCCTAAGTCGTATCCTTATTGTCGCGCCATGCGTTGATTATGGTTCGGTGCTGACTGGTGGCTGGAGCGGAATGGGTTGATATCTAAACCACCGCGTCGAGTGTAACGCGCATACACGGTCAAACTCTGTGGTTGGCAGTAGCGCATAATGTCGGTGAAAATACGCTCAACACACTGCTCATGAAACTCATTATGCTCACGGAAAGAGACAAGATAACGCAGTAAGGCTTCACGATTCATCTTAGCGCCGTGATACGCAATTTCGACGCTCCCCCAGTCGGGTTGATTGGTGATTAGGCAGTTCGATTTAAGCAAATGGCTGTGCAGTACTTCGCTGACTTTTTCACCCTGTGCTGCACCTTGCAGCAAGGCATCGTCAAACTCGTAGTTAGCGATTTCAATATCTTGATCATCAATGCACTCGCCTTGCATGGTCACTATCGGCTCTGCGGTGTAATCACTCAGTGGTTTGACTTTTACGGTCACGGTTTCACCGGCGCAGGCCGAAAGATCGTGCACTAAGCGCGTTTGCACCTCATCCCAAGACGCAAAACGAGTCTGATTGTAGCTGTTGAGATAGAGCTTGAACGATTTGGATTCGATCAAATTGGCACTGGTCGCTGGAATCGACACTTCTCCGATCGCCACTTGGGGCAGGCCTTTCTGATTGAGCCAAGAGAGCTCATACAGCGTCCAAATATCGCAGCCTTGAAAAGGCAGAGTCGCGCTAAGATGCAGATCATTGCGGTTCAAGCTGCGTGGCACAGGTTGCAGTAAGCTTGGGTCATACTGGTTGGCATACTCGGTTTTTTTACCCAGAGTTAAGCTTGCCAGCTCTTTGGCATCGGAATATTTGCTCATGTTTTTCAGTCGATTCAATTAGAATGTGCAGAATTTTACGCAATCCCAGTGCCAGTGTCATTAACGAGGCGGCGCAAACTCAACATGGAGATGATTATGACGCAAAGCGTAGTGCAAGCATTGAGTGCATTCAGTCAGCGTTTTCTACAACATTGTGCCCAGCAAACCGGCCAATTACCGGAAAATGATGAATTATTGGGACTGTCTTCGCCTTGTGTGGTCGAAGAGCTGACCGATGTGGTGCGCTGGCGTCCCGTCAATCGTGAGGTTTGGGCAGATTTCAGTAATGTCGAGCGGGCGATTGAGCTCACGCTGCACGAGGATATTAAAGCATTTTACGCCAGCCAGTTTAGTGCTGATATGCCTGCGCAGTGGCGAGGCCGAGAGCTGACTTTGCTGCAAGTATGGAGTGAAGACGATTTCACCCGCCTGCAGGAAAACATCTTGGGGCATTTGGTGATGCAGCGCCGCTTAAAGCAAAAGCCAACCGTATTTATCGCCACTACCGAGGATGAAATGGCAGTGATTTCAGTGTGTAACCTGAGTGGTAATGTGATCCTCGAGAAATTAGGGACAGCGCAGCGTGAAGTATTGACTGCCGATCTTGAGACGTTTTTAGAACAGCTTGAACCAAAGGTGAATTGAGATGTACGTGGTTGAGTTGGAGTTTGAGTGTTTTGATAACACCACCATCAGCGCCGTGGATAAAGCCATCAACGGCTTGATGGATGCGCTGCGCTATAACGGACAAGTATTGGGGCGCGAGTTTCCGATTGTGCTGGGTGACGGAGTGTTTTACGTGCGCGCCGTCTGCCCTGAAAAAGAGAGCTTGCACCCGAAATTTCATTCCGAATACGTTGAAGTTTGTGTGAGCCGTTTGAGTGAGGCCAGTTTGCTCGCGCCGAAAGTTCGCGTGCTGGGGTTAGACATCAACTCAGAACAAGCCGCGGAAGAGGAAATGCCGAGTTGGCAGGTGCTTTACACCACCTATGTGCATACGTGTTCACCACTGCGCAGCGGTGAAAGTCTGTTGCCTATTCCTCTGTATCGTAATCCGCCGACCTTTAATGGTGATCACAAAGCGGTGATCAAATGGCAAACCGAGTGGCAAGCGTGTGATGAATTGCAAATGGCCGGAGCGTGCAAAGCGGAGCATGCTGCGCTGCATGAGATTTGCGATGTGGACAGTGATTTGTTCCGCCGAGGTTGGGATTTACGTGGCCGGATTGAATTTTTGACTCAAGTGCCGACCTATTACTATCAGTATCGGGTGGGAGGCAGTAGCCTTGCGCAAGAAAAAGCGCGCCCTTGCCCTAAGTGCGGCGGAGAGTGGTTATTGGATGAGCCACTGCACGACATCTTCCATTTCCGTTGTGAGCCGTGCCGGATTGTCTCCAATATTTCTTGGGATCACTTGAAATAGAGTGCTGGATGCACCTTCATGCCCCCGCATTCATCTTTTCTCTATTCGTATTCAAAGCACTCAGTAATAAAAAAGGTTGGCGTAGCGCCAACCTTTTCTGTTTTTAAGCGGGAAGACCATTAGAAATGGCGATTACCAGCCTTTTACGGCGCCACCTTGGAAGATTTCAGACGCGGCTTTAGCGACTTCATCGGTTTGGTAGGCTTTCTTGAAGTTTTGTACGTTTTCGGCGTTCACGTTTGCTTCACGGGCAACCAAAATATTGACGTAAGGTGACTCTTTGTTTTCAACGAAGATGCCATCTTTTTCTGGGGTCAGGTTGATTGAGCTCGCGTAAGTGGTGTTGATGATAGACAGAGCCACATCATCCAGTGAGCGTGGTAGCTGGGCTGCATCTAACTCGAGGATCTCAAGTTTCTTTGGATTTTCAACGATGTCACGTACGGTTGCTAGTAGACCGACGTCTTCACGCAGTTTGAGCAGACCTTGTTGTTGCAACAGCAGCAGTGAGCGACCTAGGTTAGTTGGATCGTTTGGAACCGCAATGCGCGCGCCATCTTGTAGTTCATCAACCGATTTGATCTGTTTTGAGTAACCTGCAATCGGGTAAACAAAGGTGTTACCGACGATCGCTAGCTTGTAACCACGATCGGCAATTTGCTTATCGAGATAAGGTTTGTGTTGGAATGCGTTCGCATCGATAGAACCATCATCTAATGCCGCGTTTGGTGTTACGTAGTCGGTGAAAGTCACCAATTCGACATCCAGATTGTATTTTTCTTTAGCCACTTTGGCTGCCACTTCCGCAACTTGTGCTTCCGCCCCTGCCATAACACCAATTTTCACTTTGTTGTTATCTACGGCTTTTTCACCGCAGCCGGCCAAAATTAGGGTTGAGGCTGCAGCAGCGATAGTCAGTAAACTTTTCAGGCTAAACTTCATGATGAACTCCTTGTTCAAAAAAGGCTTTTGTTTTACTTATCGATGATCGACGCGGCGTACCAACGCATCACCGATGGATTGAATAATTTGTACCAGTACAATCAGCATGACCACAGTGACCGCCATGATGGTGATGTCGTAACGGTGGAATCCATAGCGGATCGCCACATCGCCCAGACCACCACCGCCAACGGTACCCGCCATGGCTGAGTAGCTGACCAGTGTCACGAGAGTAATCGTGACTGAGTTTAAAATCGTCGGCAGCGCTTCAGGCAGCAGTACCTTACGAATGATTTGCAGTGGCGTCGCACCCATAGATTGCGCCGCTTCCACTAAGCCGGTTGGCACTTCAAGCAGCGCACTCTCAATCAGGCGCGCTACAAACGGAATCGCCCCAATCGTGAGTGGCACAATGGCCGCAGTGGTACCGATAAAAGTGCCGACAATCAGTTTGGTGACAGGGATGATGGCGACCATCAACACCAAAAAGGGCACCGAGCGACCGATGTTAACCACGGCGCCGAGTACACGGTTCAGCGGTAGGTTTTCCAGTAAGCCCTCTTTTTTGGTGGTATGGAGAATCACACCTAGCGGAATCCCGAGCGCAAAACCCACCGCACCGGCAATCGCGACCATATACAGTGTTTGCCATGTGGCGGTTAACAGTAGGTCGCTATTGAGTGCAAACCATTGTGCAATCGTATTAAAGGACATAACCTAGCACCTCTACTTTAACGTTGTTTTCGCGCAGATAACGAATCGCGGCTTCATCATCGTCGGCATTACCAAAAATTTCAGCGACCATCATGCCAAACTTCACGCCGCCGGCGTAATCCAGATCTGAGCTAAGAATGCTGACATCAATATTGTATTTGCGAGCAATTTGCGTCATCAGTGGTGCATCCACGGTGGCGCCGGTAAATTCCAAACGCACCAGTGGGTAGCTGCCTGCCACGCGAGTTGGCTGTAAGCGCACTTGGTAATCTTCAGGAATCGATAAATCCAAGGTTGAGCGGATGAATTGATGTGCCAGCTCGGTTTTCGGGTGGGCAAAAATATCGCCGACCGTGCCTTTCTCAACCAGCTCACCGCCACCAATGATCGCCACTTCATGACAGATGCTTTTCACCACATCCATTTCATGGGTAATCAGCAAAATGGTCAGGTTAAGCTGACGGTTAATCTCTTTAAGCAGTTCTAAAATCGACTGCGTTGTCGCTGGGTCTAGTGCGCTGGTGGCTTCATCACACAGCAATACTTTGGGATCGCTTGCCAAAGCGCGAGCAATCGCGACACGTTGCTTCTGGCCGCCAGAAAGATTCGCCGGGTAGCTCTCTCTTTTCTCAGAGAGACCAACCAGTGCCAGCAATTCCGTGACTTTAGTTTCTATCCGTTGTTGTGATTGACTCGCTAACTCCAGCGGCAGAGCCACATTTTCAAACACAGTGCGTGATGAAAGCAGATTAAAATGTTGAAAAATCATGCCGATGTTACGGCGGGCTGCGCACAGTTGTGGATTATTGAGCGTGGTTAAATCTACGCCATCGACAATCACTTGGCCGCTAGTCGGTTTTTCTAGCATGTTGACACAACGGATCAGCGTACTTTTCCCAGCACCGGATGAGCCAATCACCCCAAAAATTGTACCTTGTGGAATCAATAAATTGATATCTTTCAGGGCGTGGATTTGCTTATCCCCCTGATAGAACACCTTATTTACGCTTTTAATCTCAATCATGTGCAACCCTGTACTGCTCAAGGCAGAATAATCTATCGGCCTCTTCCTCAATTGGTAGTCGATGCTATGGGCTTGCTGAGTTTAAGTCAATAGATATTTTTACGTCTAGACGTCTAAATGGTTATGAGTGATTAGACGAGAAGGTTATTAGATAGTGACGAAAAAAATATAGATAGTGATGAAAAAAATAAAGCGTGCAATAATTCGCGCAAAGTGACTTGAAAGAGATAGCATTTTGGCCAAACCCGCCGTATTTCTGGATCGTGATGGCGTGATCAACGTCGATCATGGTTACGTGCATGATGAGCACGATTTCCAATTTATTGAAGGTGTATTTGAAGCGACTGCGGCTTTGCAGCGTATGGGGTATTTGTTGGTGCTGGTCACCAATCAATCCGGTATTGCGCGCGGCAAATTTAGCGAAGAGCGTTTCATTTCTCTCACCCAATGGATGGACTGGAACTTTGCCGATAATGGTGTTGAGTTTGATGGTATCTATTACTGTCCGCACCATGCTGAACATGGTATTGGGCAATACAAAGAAGAGTGTGATTGCCGTAAACCTAAGCCGGGCATGTTTCTTTCGGCGCGTGATTTCCTGAACATCGACATGGCCAATTCGGTGATGGTCGGTGACAAAGCCGAAGATATGATGGCAGCTGAAGCGGCGGGTGTAGGCACTAAGATTTTGGTGCGCACCGGTAAGCCAATCACAGAGCAAGGTGAAGCCTTAGCGACCGTGGTGCTCGATAGCATTCGCGATGTGCCTCATTATCTACTGCGAGTGAAAAAATAAGGTCGCTTCAGTGACCTTATTGACCGCTCATTCTTTTCTTATCAATGAATACCAATACAAACGCATGAATCGAAAACTGACTATTTTAGACATTGCTAGACTTTCAGGCGTCGGTAAATCTACCGTTTCGCGCGTGTTAACCAATGATCCTAAAGTGAAGCCTGAAACCCGCGCTAAAGTAGAGCAGGTGATTGCAGAGTCGGGGTATGTGCCCTCTAAATCGGCACAAACCATGCGTGGTGGTAGTCAGAAAGTCGTGGGCATCATTATTTCACGTCTGGATTCTCCTTCTGAAAACAAAGCAGTCAGCACTATGCTGCAAGCTTTCTATGCTCACGGCTACGATGTGGTGATCATGGAAAGCCAATTTAGCCGCGAAAAAACCAATGCTCACTTAAAAGTGCTCGCCAAGCGGCAAGTGGATGGCGTCATTGTGTTTGGCTTTACCGACATCGATCATGATGCCTTACTCAGTTGGCAGCATCGCTGCGTGCTCTTGGCCATGCACAGTGATGAGATTTCCTCTATCAATTATGATAATGCTGGGGTGATTGAGCGTGCGCTGCAGCATTTGGCACAAAAACAGTTACGCGATATTGCCTTCATTGGGGTCGACCCACGTGACAAAACCACGGGTGAGCAGCGACTCAACGCCTATCTCAATTGGTGTGTTGAGCATGAGATTGTGGCGAATTACCAAACCGGACAACTGCATCATGAAAGTGCTTATCTGCTGGTAGATAAAGTGCTGACTGAGCAAACCCAAGCGATTGTGTGCGCGAGTGATACTTTGGCGCTCGGTGTGATTAAGCGTTTGCAAGAGCTGCAGCGAGATGACGTAGTGGTGACGGGGGTTGGTGGTAATGAGTTGCTCTCTTTCCTGTTTCCGAACATATTCAGTGTCGATCCTGGTTATCGTGAGGCCGGAAAACTGGCGGCAGATCTGCTGATTGAGCAGCTATGCGGCTCTGACCATGGCTGTGTGCATTTGACCCAAATGCCAGTGTCACGCTAAGCCTATTCTTTCTTTAATTCGGTGCTTTCATTCGGCTCCTCATCAGTGGCTTTTTCGCCACTTTCGTGATTTTGCCTCTCTTTTTACTACACTAAATTGACGCATAAATAACGCACAGTGTGATCCCATTCAATTAATGGGATTGTTCCCATTTTTATCTGTTATGCATTGTGTCAATATCGCACCAATTGATTTGGGACTGTTCCCAATTGCTGCAATGATAATAATTCAATAGGGTGGACGAGGATATGAGCAAGATAGCGAAACAAGACGTGACGCGTCTTATCGAATTGGTGGGAGGCGAAAGCAATATTGCGAGCGTTACTCACTGTTTGACACGCTTACGCTTTGTGCTGAATCAGCCAGAGCAGGCTGACAAGGCGGGTTTGGAAGCGCTGAGCATGGTAAAGGGCTGCTTTACCAATGCGGGGCAATTTCAGGTAGTCATTGGCACTGAAGTTGATCAAGTGTACAAAATGCTGCTGGAACAAACCGGGAAACAAGCCGTTTCCAAAGACGATGCCAAAGTCGCAGCGCGTCAAAACATGAATGTGCTAGAGCGTGGTATTTCCCATTTGGCTGAAATTTTTGTGCCACTGCTGCCTGCGATCATCACCGGTGGTTTGATCCTCGGTTTTCGTAATGTGATAGGTGACATTCGCATGTTTGATGGCAAAACGCTGACTGAAATCAGTCAGTTTTGGGCATCGGTTCATGCGTTCTTGTGGCTGATTGGCGAAGCGATTTTCTTCTTTTTACCTGTCGGTGTTTGCTGGTCAACCGTGAAAAAACTTGGCGGTACGCCAATCCTCGGTATTACCCTTGGGGTAACACTGGTTTCTCCGCAATTGATGAACGCTTACCTGATCGGTAAAGAAGTGCCAGAAGTATGGGATTTCGGGCTGTTTGCGATTGAAAAAGTGGGTTACCAAGCTCAGGTTATCCCTGCTATCTTGGCTGGTGTGGCATTAGCCTTTATTGAAAATAATTTAAGACGTGTGGTGCCTTCTTACCTCTATCTGGTAGTGGTGCCGTTTGTATCAATCATTGTGTCAGTGGTGCTTGCTCACGCCTTCATCGGCCCATTTGGTCGCGTGATTGGTGATGGTGTGGCATTTGCAGCGAAAGCGGCAATGACGGGTGATTTCGCGGTGATTGGTTCGACGCTGTTTGGCTTCCTGTATGCTCCTCTCGTGATTACTGGCATTCACCACACCACTAACGCGGTGGATCTGCAGCTGATGCAAGAGCTTGGTGGTACGCCGATTTGGCCATTGATCGCGCTATCTAACATTGCGCAAGCATCGGCAGTAGTGGGCATCATTATCATCAGTAAAAAGCAGGGCGAACGGGACATTTCTGTACCGGCGGCGATTTCCGCTTACCTTGGTGTAACTGAACCTGCTATGTACGGTATCAACCTTAAATACAAATTCCCTATGCTGAGCGCAATGATCGGCAGTGCTTTGGCTGCCGCAGTCTGTGGTAGCGCAGGTGTAATGGCCAACGGTATCGGTGTCGGCGGCTTGCCGGGTATTCTCTCGATTCAGCCGCAGTTTTGGAGTATTTACCTCGTCGCCATGCTAATTGCGATTTTGGTACCTGCAGCATTGACTCTGCTGATGTACAAGCGCGCACAGAGTTCAGGCAAACTGGCCGTTTCGGCTGCCTAATCTCTACCCGATTTAGGAGTGGTTTGCGCCACTCCTTTCTCTGTTTTTGAGTCAATTTTTTTGAGTAAGTGAGAGTAGTATGAGTAGCTCAACCCAATCCATGCCTTGGTGGAAAACCGCTGCAATTTATCAAATTTATCCGAAAAGTTTTTGCGATAGTGGCGCGAAGGGCGTGGGCGATCTGCAAGGCATTATCAGCAAGCTCGATTATTTGCAAAAGCTTGGGATTGAAGCGATTTGGCTGACGCCGATTTATCAATCGCCTATGGTCGATAATGGGTATGACATTGCCGATTATTACGCGATTAATCCAGACTTTGGCACGATGCAAGATTTCGAACAACTGCTGAAAGAAGCCCATCGTCGTGGTATTCGCATCATCATGGATATCGTGGTTAACCACACCTCAACCGAACACGCTTGGTTCCAATCTGCATTGGGCGATCGCAATAGCCCTTACCGTGACTACTATATTTGGCGCAAACCGGTTAACGGTGGTGTGCCGAACAACTGGCAGTCCAAATTTGGCGGGAGTGCGTGGGCGCTGGATGAAGCGACCGGTGAGTATTATTTGCATCTGTTTGCCAAAGAGCAGGCCGATTTGAACTGGGAAAATCCGCAAGTTCGAGAAGAAGTAAAAAACATCATCGGATTTTGGGCTGAAAAAGGTGTCGATGGTTTCCGACTTGACGTGATTAACCTCATTTCCAAGCAACAAGATTTTGCCAATGATGAAATCGGTGATGGTCGTCGTTTTTACACCGATGGCCCAAGAGTGCATGAGTATCTGCAAGAGATCAGCCGTGATGTTTTCCAGCGTTATGGCAGCGTAACTGTCGGCGAAATGTCTTCAACCACCTTAGAACATTGCCAACAATATTCTGCGCTCGATGGTCGAGAGCTTTCTATGGTATTTAATTTCCATCACTTGAAAGTCGATTATCCGAATGGCGAAAAGTGGACGAAAGCGCCGTTTGATTTTCTGCAACTCAAGCAAATTTTCAATCATTGGCAAACGGGGCTGAATGGCAAAGGATGGGGCGCGCTGTTTTGGTGTAACCATGATCAGCCGCGAATTGTGAGCCGTTTAGGTGATGATCAGCAGTACCGAGTTGAGTCAGCCAAAATGCTGGCGGCCACCATTCACCTAATGCAAGGCACACCTTATATCTACCAAGGTGAAGAGATTGGAATGACTAACCCTGGCTTTACGTCGATCAAGCAGTATCGCGATGTTGAAAGCATCAACATTCACCAAATCATGGTGCAGCAACAAGGTGTCTCTGAAAGTGACATGCTGGCGATTTTGGCGCAAAAATCTCGTGATAATTCACGCACGCCAATGCAGTGGGATGCCAGTCTCAACGCTGGATTTACTCGTGGAGAACCTTGGATTGAAGTGGCGCATAACTACCCTGAAATCAATGCACAGGCCGCGTTAGAAGACCCGCATTCGGTGTTCTATTTCTACCGTCGTTTGCTATCGCTACGTAAGAAAGTGGCGGTGATTACGGACGGTGATTACACCGACTTGTTGCCTGAGCATAAAGAGATTTTTGCTTATCAGCGTCGTAATCAGAAACAAGTGTTGATCTGTTTGAACAACTATTACGGTCACGAAACCGAATGCGTTCTGCCAGAATTACCGCTCGATGATGCGCTCTACTTGCTAGGCAACTATCCGGGTATTGAATTACAGCGCGTGTTGGCGCACCAAGTGTTACGTCCATACGAAACACGCATCATCCTGATTGAGTCACCCCTATAGGATTCAATCACTTTTCAGCCCCGCATCGTCGGGGCTTTTTTATGGAGAGTGGAAAATATAGGTAGTGAAAATAGACAGGGTGGGTGACAAGGGATGGATTATTTTCTCAACCTTGAGTTTGGTCAGCAAAATGCTTAGCTAACAAAAAAGCCAGCTCGATGAGCTGGCTTTCTGTATATGGTGGAGGGGGACGGATTCGAACCATCGAAGGCGGAGCCGGCAGATTTACAGTCTGCTCCCTTTGGCCACTCGGGAACCCCTCCAGGGTATTTTTCTTTTCAGTTTTGAAAAGACTTAATTGACGTTTTCCCAACGCATCAATCAAGGGTTTCTCTTACGAGAGAATATGGTGGAGGGGGACGGATTCGAACCATCGAAGGCGGAGCCGGCAGATTTACAGTCTGCTCCCTTTGGCCACTCGGGAACCCCTCCAGGGTGTTTTTCTTTTCAATTTTGAAAAGACTTAACTGACGTTTTCCCAACGCATCAATCAAGGGTTTCTCTTACGAGAAGAATATGGTGGAGGGGGACGGATTCGAACCATCGAAGGCGGAGCCGGCAGATTTACAGTCTGCTCCCTTTGGCCACTCGGGAACCCCTCCAGGGTGTTTTCTTTTCATTTTCTGAAAAGCTTAAGTGATGTTTTCCCAACACATCGCTCAAGTGCGGAGCGCATCTTATCAAACTCGCTCTCTCTGTAAACTGTTTTTTTAGCAAATTGAATCGAATGATGGCTTTTTGGGCAAAGACGCAAATAATTGACCATTTTAGCTGCTTAAGTCACAGCGAACCTTACACTTTTACTGGCAATCTTTACGTTCCTTGACGTTTCAGTTGCGTATAACTCGCTACAATATAAACGGATTTTTTAGACACTAAGCCAAATCATGAACAAAAACACTGTACTTTCATTGACCTTACTGACTCTGCTAATGAACAGCGCTGTGCTATCGGCCAAAGAGCCGAACCAGCCGCCCGCGATTTCTGTTGTGACAGAGTTGGTTCAATCTCAGCAAATTTCTCAATCTCTTTCTGTTGTGGGCAAGCTTAAAGCCGAGCAATCGGTCGACATTGCCGCTGAAGTGGCGGGTAAAGTGGACATGATTGCGGTGCAAGCCAATCAGCAAGTTAAAAAAGGTCAGATTCTGATCAAATTAGATGATGACAAAGCTCAAGCGGCCTTGGTGGAAGCGAAAGCTTATTTACAAGATGAGCAGCGTAAACTGACGGAATACGAGCGCTTGCTAAAACGTAATGCGATTACGCCCACGGAAATTGATGCACAGCGCGCCCGCGTGGAGATTGGTCAAGCGAGATTGAATGCCGCTCAGGCCAATTTGGCCGATTTACACATTACTGCTCCTTTTGATGGCACGGTGGGATTTATCGATTTTAGCCGCGGTAAGTGGGTGAGCGCGGGCTCTGAATTACTGACGCTGGATAATCTTTCCTTGATGCAGCTTGATCTGCAAATTCCAGAACGTTATCTGCCACAGTTAAGCAAGGGCATGAAGGTGCAAGGCAGTAGCGAAGCGTGGCCAAACGTGCAGTTTGAAGGTTCGGTGGTGGCTGTGGATTCGCGTATCAATCAAGAAACCTTAAATTTACGAGTGCGCGTGCATTTCCCCAATCCAGATCAGCGCCTCAAGCCGGGCATGTTGATGTCGGCACGCATCCATTTCCCCGCGATTAGTGCGCCGATTATTCCTGTGCAGGCCCTTGAATATTCCGGCACCAAACGTTTTGTTTACGTGATTGGTGAAGACAATGTAGCCAAACGACGTGAAGTGAGTCTGGGCGCTCGGGTTGAAAATCAGGTCGTGATTGAGAAAGGCTTACAGATTGGTGAGAAAATTGTCGTTCAAGGCATAGTCAATATGCGTGACAACGCGCGTGTTAGCGAAGTCACCGTAGAAGGGCGTCCGCTGAAGAAGGATGACAAATAATGTGGTTGTCAGATGTATCGGTAAAGCGCCCTGTCGCGGCGTTAGTACTGAGTATGTTGCTGTGCGTGTTTGGTGTGGTCTCTTTCACTAAACTTGCAGTACGTGAAATGCCGGATATTGAAAGCCCTGTGGTATCGGTTTCCACCCGTTATCAAGGCGCTTCGGCCACCATTATTGAAAGTCAGATCACCAGCGTGCTGGAGGATCAATTGGCGGGCATCAGTGGGATTGATGAGATTACCTCAGTTAGCCGCAACGGTATGTCTCGTATCACGGTGACTTTCGAGCTTGGTTATGATCTCAATACCGGTGTGAGTGACATTCGTGATGCGGTAGCTCGGGCGCAGCGTTCACTGCCTGAAGAAGCGGACGATCCGCAGGTGTTCAAGAATAATGGCTCTGGTCAGGCGTCGGTCTACATCAATCTCAGCTCCTCAGAAATGGATCGCACCCAGTTGACCGATTACATCGAGCGGGTGTTGCTCGATCGGTTTAGCTTGATCTCCGGTGTGAGCTCGGTGGATGTCTCTGGCGGCCTCTATAAAGTGATGTATGTACGCATCAAGCCAGAGCTGATGGCGGGGCGCGGCGTTGCGACCAGCGATATTTCCGATGCACTCAACAAAGAGAACCTCGAAAGTCCCGGGGGGCAGGTTCGCAACGATTCGACCGTGATGTCGGTGCGTACCGCCCGTGGTTATCAATCTGCTGAAGATTTTGAGTATCTGGTGGTGAAACGTGCCAGTGATGGTACCCCCATCTACCTCAAAGATGTCGCGGATGTGTTTATTGGGGCGGAAAACGAAAACTCGACCTTTAAAAGTGATGGCATCGTCAACGTGAGCATGGGGATTGTGCCGCAATCCGACGCGAACCCGCTGGAAGTGGCGAAGCGCGTGCATGAAGAAGTGGATAAGGTTCAGCAATTTTTACCCAAGGGTACCCGTTTAGCCATTGACTATGACTCAACGGTGTTTATTGAGCGCTCAATAAGCGAGGTGTATAGCACACTCTTTATCACGGGTGGTTTAGTGATTTTGGTGTTGTACATTTTTATCGGCCAGTTGCGAGCTACCTTAATTCCTGCGGTAACGGTTCCGGTTTCGCTGATCTCGGCCTTTATGGCTGCGTACTACTTCGGATTTTCTATTAACCTCATCACCTTAATGGCGCTGATCTTATCGATTGGTCTGGTGGTCGATGATGCCATCGTGGTCGTGGAAAATATTTTTCACCACATTGAACGGGGCGAAAAACCTCTTTTAGCCGCCTACAAAGGTACACGAGAAGTTGGCTTTGCCGTGATAGCCACGACTTTGGTACTGGTGATGGTGTTTCTGCCGATCTCGTTTATGGACGGGATGGTCGGACTCCTGTTTACTGAATTCTCCGTACTACTGGCGATGGCCGTGATTTTCTCTTCTCTGATCGCGTTAACGCTGACGCCAGTGCTTGGCAGTAAGCTTTTAAAAGCCAATCTAAAACCGGGACGTTTTAATCAGTTGATTGATAGGCTGTTCGCACGACTGGAATCGGGCTATCGCCAAGTGGTAAGCCGAGCCATTCGTTGGCGTTGGGCGGCGCCGGTTGTGATTGCGGCTTGTATTGGTGGTAGTTATGGTTTGATGCAACTGGTGCCAGCTCAGCTAACCCCTTCCGAAGATCGCGGTGTGATTTTCTCTTTTGTGCGTGGTGCTGATGCCACCAGTTATAACCGCATGGCGGCTAATATGGATTTGGTTGAGCAGCGGTTGATGCCCTTATTGGGCCAAGGCTTTTTGAAATCGTTTAGTATTCAATCACCTGCTTTTGGTGGTAACGCCGGTGACCAAACCGGTTTCGTGATCATGATCCTTGAGGATTGGAATGATCGCACCGTTACTGCTCAGGAAGCATTAAGCCAAGTACGTAAAGCCTTAGCGGGTATTCCTGATGTGCGAGTATTCCCATTCATGCCCGGTTT
Source organism: Vibrio cholerae (assembly GCF_008369605.1). Classification (NCBI taxonomy): domain Bacteria; kingdom Pseudomonadati; phylum Pseudomonadota; class Gammaproteobacteria; order Vibrionales; family Vibrionaceae; genus Vibrio; species Vibrio cholerae. Next base: position 2,052,034 of record NZ_CP043554.1, on the reverse strand, counting down.
TCGTGGGGGCTCTAATGAGCCTGTACAGTTTGTGCTTGGTGGCTCGGATTATAGCGAGCTCAAAACGTGGGCTGAGAAGTTAGAAGAGGAAGCGGAGAAGTCACCGTTTATGACGGGGGCTGATATCGATTACTCAGAAAAAACGCCAGAGTTGGTGGTGACGATTGATAAGCAGCGCGCGGCGGAATTAGGAATCAGCGTAAAATCGATCTCCGATACACTAGAGGTGATGCTGGGTGGCAAAAAAGTGACGACCTTCGTTGAGCGTGGTGAAGAGTATGATGTGTATCTGCGTGGGGATGAAAACAGCTTCAACAATGCGGCGGATTTAAGCCAAATCTATATGCGAACCGCAACCGGTGAACTGGTGACACTGGATACGGTGACGCGCATTGATGAAGTGGCGTCAGCGATTCGTTTAGCGCACTACAATAAACAGAAATCCATCACCATTACTGCAAACCTAGAGGCAGGGTACACGTTAGGGCAAGCGCTCGATTTTCTTGACCAAAAAGCGCAAGAAATACTGCCAAATGATATCTCTGTTAGCTACTCGGGTGAGTCGAAAGATTTCAAAGAGAATCAATCAAGCGTGGCCATTGTGTTTGCTCTGGCGCTGCTGGTTGCCTATTTGGTACTGGCTGCTCAGTTTGAAAGCTTTATCAACCCGCTGGTGGTAATGCTGACGGTACCTATGGGGGTGTTTGGCGGTTTCCTTGGGCTGTTTGTGATGGGACAAGGGATGAACATTTACAGCCAGATTGGCATGATCATGCTGATTGGTATGGTCACCAAAAATGGCATTTTGATTGTCGAATTTGCTAACCAACTGCGCGATCGCGGTGTTGAGTTTGAAAAGGCGATCATTGATGCATCGGCGCGCCGTTTGCGTCCAATCCTGATGACGGCTTTTACGACACTGGCTGGCTCTATTCCTTTGATCGTCTCAACAGGTGCAGGCTATGAGAGCCGAATTGCGGTCGGTACGGTGATTTTCTTTGGGATGGGGTTTGCAACCTTAGTGACCTTGTTGGTTATTCCTGCCATGTATCGCTTGATTTCCGGTTCAACCCAAGCCCCCGGTCATGTTGAAGCAGAGCTCAATCATGAGTTGCAACAAGATGTGAAAGGCCGCGCTCAACACTAAATTTGGTTATCCCATCGCTTTGTGCGGTGGGAAGATTTATATCTGCTGCAATGGATGGATATTGTTGTATTGGCAATATCCATTCATTTTTTTCCTATCCTTATCCTATTGATGCAGCCGTGTTATTTACGTTGATGCTTATGCACTCGATAACCACCTAGCTGCAACTTTAAGTCTTTTGGGCATTTAACGAAGATGTCAACCTTCATTTATTAGTAAATATGCCCTGTCGTATTATTGATTCAAATCGATGGCTTTTAATACTAATAAAATAAATAAAACTACTTTCGTTTTACTGCTTTAGTTCTAATTAATATCCAGCTCAATTATGAGACAGACATTATTGGTAAGCTTGGGATACTCTAATAATGAGTAGGTTGCGTATTGCTTTAACAATATTAAATCATGTGCGTAGTTAGGGTATGAAGGTTAAAGGTTTATCAGTATTAGTCGTGTGTACAGGTAATTTGTGTCGTTCGCCAATGGCAGAGATTATTTTACGCGATAAGATTCGGCAAAAACGCTTGAATATCCAAGTGCGTAGTGCTGGCACGCTAAAGACAGGAAAAACAATGCCTGATGATAAAGCGTTACAAGCGGTGCAGGATTATGGGTATCACCCTATGGTCAACCCAGTCCAGCAAGTGACTCAACAAGACTTTATCGAGCATGATTTTATCTATGCAATGGATAGGACCAATCTTGCTGATTTACTCGATATCTGTCCTGCTGAGCATAAAAACAAGCTGGCTCTTTTTCTTAGCAAGGCGAATCGACAAGAAAAAGAAGTACCCGATCCCTATCGGCGCAGTAGTGAATTTTTCCAACGTACAGCTTTGTTGATTGAATCTGGAGCGGTGGCTTTGGTTGATTCTTGGCAAGAGCTGGGGATAAATGCGTGCAACGAAAATTTATCTCAATAACTTAGTCGCTTTTGGGTGTGTCTAAAAGATAAGTTGGAATGAAAATAAACTAAAGTTTATATCGCGCTTAAACTATATGTTTATTTTTCTGTTCCTTTAAGAAGGCCATAAATTTTCAAGTAAATAAGATTATTTATAACGACGAATTTAAATAATAAGCTGACATACATGGGTAATCTCCCTCGTTGAGATTTAATACAACAACACGAAATAATTCAGTGTTCGCTTATGTATATGTTCCTCATTTAAGGAGCAGTGGGACTTTATTGCTTGAATTTTGTGAAATTTCTTTTTTAAAGAGGATGTGGGGAAGTGAAAAAAGTTCTCATCGTATTTGGTACGCGCCCAGAGGCAATCAAAATGGCACCTCTGGTGCAGCGACTCTGTCAAGACAATCGTTTTGTCGCCAAGGTATGTGTAACGGGCCAACACCGTGAGATGTTAGATCAGGTATTAGAGCTGTTTTCGATTACGCCTGATTTTGATCTCAACATCATGGAGCCTGGGCAAACACTCAATGGCGTGACCAGCAAAATTTTGCTCGGTATGCAGCAAGTGTTGAGTAGTGAACAGCCAGATGTGGTTTTAGTACATGGTGATACCGCTACCACGTTTGCTGCCTCTTTAGCCGCGTATTATCAACAAATTCCGGTAGGTCATGTTGAAGCGGGTCTGAGAACGGGCAATATCTATTCCCCTTGGCCTGAAGAGGGCAACCGTAAACTCACGGCTGCACTCACGCAGTACCACTTTGCACCTACAGATACTTCGCGTGCCAATCTGCTGCAAGAAAACTATAACGCAGAGAATATTTTCGTCACTGGCAATACGGTGATTGATGCGTTGTTGGCTGTGCGTGAAAAGATCCATACCGATATGGATCTGCAAGCCACTTTAGAGAGTCAGTTTCCAATGCTTGATGCGAGCAAAAAGCTGATTCTGGTAACAGGACACCGCCGTGAAAGTTTTGGTGGTGGCTTTGAGCGTATTTGCCAAGCGCTGATCACTACCGCAGAACAGCATCCCGAATGCCAAATTTTGTATCCCGTGCATCTCAATCCGAATGTGCGTGAACCAGTCAATAAGCTTCTAAAAGGTGTCAGCAATATTGTCTTGATTGAACCGCAGCAGTATTTGCCTTTCGTTTACTTGATGGACCGCGCGCACATTATTTTGACTGACTCTGGCGGCATTCAAGAAGAGGCGCCCTCGCTGGGTAAGCCAGTGCTGGTGATGCGTGAAACGACTGAGCGTCCTGAAGCGGTGGCTGCGGGCACGGTGAAATTAGTCGGTACCAACCAACAACAAATTTGTGATGCGTTAAGCTTACTACTGACTGACCCACAGGCTTATCAAGCCATGAGTCAGGCACACAACCCTTATGGGGATGGTAAAGCTTGTCAACGTATTGCGGACATTTTAGCGAAATAGACTCATCAGGGGATGACAGATGTTTAATAAAGTTTCAGTGATTGGCCTAGGTTATATTGGTCTGCCAACAGCAGCCGTTTTGGCCTCTCGTGGTTTAGATGTGGTCGGTGTTGATGTCAACGCCCATGCAGTGGATACCATCAACAAAGGTGAAATTCACATTGTGGAGCCGGATCTTGATATCGTGGTACGCAGTGCTGTCATGACCGGGAAACTCAAAGCGACTTTAAGCGCAGAGCCTGCCGATGCGTTTTTGGTGGCCGTTCCTACACCTTTTAAAGGGGATAACCACGAACCTGATCTTAGCTACATTGAAGCAGCGGCAAAAACCATCGCTCCCGTTCTTGCTAAAGGGAACTTGGTGGTTTTAGAGAGTACTTCCCCAGTAGGCACAACAGAAAAATTGGCGCAATGGCTTGCAGAAGCGCGTCCGGATCTGACGTTTCCTCAGCAAAAAGGCATCGCTGCGGATGTGAAGATTGCGTACTGCCCTGAGCGAGTGTTGCCGGGTTATGTCCTACAAGAGCTTGTGAGTAATGACCGTGTGATTGGTGGCGTGAGTAAAGCTTGTAGCGAAAAGGCGGTTGCCCTGTACAAAACCTTTGTAAAAGGTGAGTGCATTGTCACCAATGCGCGTACGGCGGAAATGGCTAAATTGACCGAAAACTCATTCCGTGATGTCAACATTGCCTTTGCCAATGAGCTCTCTTTGGTGTGCGACAAGCTGAAAATCAATGTATGGGAGTTGATCCGCTTAGCCAACCGTCATCCTCGTGTGAGCATTCTTAACCCAGGCCCAGGTGTTGGTGGTCACTGTATTGCGGTTGATCCGTGGTTTATCGTTAATAGCTGTCCAGATGAAGCGCAATTGATCCGTACTGCACGTGAAGTCAATGATGGCAAACCTCATTGGGTTGTGGATCAAGTTAAACAAGCGGCTGACCAATTCAAAAAGCCAATCATTGCTTGCTTAGGCTTAGCGTTTAAAGCGGATATTGATGATCTGCGTGAAAGTCCAGCATTAGATATCACTAAACATCTGGCTGAGAGCAAAGTGGGTCAACTGTTGGCGGTTGAACCTAATATTACTGAGTTACCAAGCAAACTTGTGAAGCAAGGTATCGAGTTGGTTTCTCTAGAGCGCGCGCTTGAGCTCGCCAATATCGTTGTCGTGCTGGTCGATCACAAAGAATTTAAAGCGGCGGATAAAACCGAGTTTGCTAAGAAAGTGGTGATTGATACTCGCGGAGTGGTGGCATGAGTTCACCTTAAGCCCCAAAAATAGATACCAATGTCGACAGGACTCAGACCACTTGAACAAAGCGGTCTGAGTTAAATATTTAGTTCATAGAAGAAGATGGAAGAGAACTGATGAAAAAAGTATTACTGATCATGCCTATTTCAACCCTTAACTGGGGAGAGAAAAATGCAGGTGGTGTGGATTCAGTATGCCAGATGTTGGTTCGCGAGTTAGCTAAGAGTTCTGGTAATTATTTTTATCGAGTTTTAGCTTTCGATCCATTTTGTCAGGTTAAGTATACGGGAGAAGTGATCAATCTATCAGAAAATGTACAGGTAATACGTTGTCCATCAAATGAAAAAAGAATAATTCCATTGCCAGGTATTATTTCGACAAACTTACGAGTTCTAGAGCAAGTGAAACTATTCAATCCAGATATTGTACATTCTCATATTAATTCTTGGCTTATTGGTGTTAATAATAAATTAAGAAGGATAGCGACATTACACTCTTATAAAGGAATTGGTAGAAAGTCGGTTTCAAAAATGAATGATCTATTTCATATTAGGATCGTTCCTTGGCTTTCTAATTTATATATAGATGAATATACTTGTGTTGGTAATATCCTAAAAGATAGTCTTGTTCGAGATACAAATAAACCTATTTCATTGATTGAAAATCCAATATCAAGTGATTACTTCTATTGCTCTAGAAATATAAAAGATAACAAGGAATTAAAACTAGTAACATGTGCTTTAATAACAAAGAGAAAGAGAATTGATAAGGCTATAGATGTTGTTGCATTATTGAATAGCAGTGGCATAGATTCCCAATTAAGTGTTATCGGGCCAGTCTCTGATATTGAATACTATAGCGAGCTTGTTAAACAAGTTGAAATGTTAGGGTTATCAAACAGAGTTAGATTTCTTGGTGCAATGAACAGTGCTGAGATCATTGGAGTTTATAAAAGTTCTAATTTTGGAATTTTTTGCTCTGAAGAGGAAACTTTTGGTTTGGCACCAATGGAAATGCTGGCCGCTAAATTACCATTGATTACTACTAGAGTCGGTATTTTTAAAGAGAGGTACTCTGAATTTAAATTGCTTGGTGTGCACTTCTTTGAAGATATAGAAAATAATGATGAATTAGTGGATGTATTCTTAAGTAATAACTGTAGTAGTTCATATGAAATTGTTAAATATGTAGAAGATAACTTCTCCGTTTCTGATGTGATTAAACAATATGAAACTATGTACTCAAAGGTAGTAGTATGATATCGAGTCTATTCAAATATGCTCCGGTGCAAGTTTTCTCGTCGCTTTGCCTATTTGCTTTGATTGCAGTGCAGACTCATTTTCTCTCTATAGAGGATTATGGAATCTTGGCCATAATTATGGTTTTTATTGAAGGTGTAAGAGCAATATCATCGCAATGGCTAATTGTTACATTACTAAGATATTACCCTGCTTCTGATATAACAGAGAAAGCGAATCTAGTCTCAACTACTTCTGTTATGACTTTACTGCTCGCGATTCCTGCATTGATTACTATTTTTATTGCATTGTACGTTTATGAAATATTTACAGTAAATATTTTATGCTCATCATCATTATTGCTTTTGATGAAAGTAGCATACATGTATAGAGTTGAATTATGTCGGTTGAATGAAGATATCGATAAATACAGGAAAGGAGTCCTGGTTAATTCTATATCATCTATTGTTTGCTCTTTTTTGATTCTTTACATATGGCCTAGTATTACTTCTGCTATATTTTCACTAGGATTATCTAATTTATTTGCCTTGTTCTTTTTGAAAAATGAATTAAAAGCCAATTTTGAAATAAAAACCTTTAAGGTAATTATATCTTATGGTTTACCAATTATGATTTCTGGTGGCATTATTGCGATTGGTTCAAGGTTGGATAGGCTATTTATTGGTAAGTTTATTGGTCTTGAAGAGACTGGTATATACTCTGCTTTCTCAAATACTTTAATGGGTATAATTAGTTTGGTTTTTATGGTTATATCAGTTCCGCTATATCCAGAGTTGACAAAAAGTACGAATAATAAAAGTGAATTAATAAATAAGCACCAATACTACTTAGATGTTCTTGTGGCAATAACTTTACCATCACTTCTTGGAATTTGTTTCATAGCAGAACCTCTTATTAAGGTTTTTTTATCACAAGAATATCTGAATCAAGGTGTAGAGCTATTTTGGATTTTAGCTGTTTCAGTATATGTTTTAAATTTAAAAATGCATTATATAGATCATGGTCTACAGTTTTTAAATAAAACAAAGTACTTCCCGTTTGTAGCTTTCGTATCAATACTAGTGAATATCACTTTATTGAGCCTTACTCTACGAACATTAGGAGTTTACGGGGCTGCTTGGATAATACTTATTTCAAATACTATAGGACTAATTTTAGCTATGTTTATCGCACTATACTTTGGCTATCGTTATAGATTTGGATTGAATATAGCTAAAGTTATGCTCTCATGTGGGCTAATGTTAGTGGCATTATTGTTAAAAGAAGCATTTTTCCAGAATTTAGAGCCATGGATAGATATTATTATTTCGGTTTGTCTTGGATTTTTAGTTTATAGTATATCAATGTTCATCCTAAATGCTTTAAAAATAAAAGATTTCCTTACAAGAATAATGGTGATGAGATGAAGGAGAAAACAGTCTATTTATGGTTATGCCTAGTCTTATATCTTGCTTACTTCTTCGGAGCCTATCTATTAGAATCTATTGGTATTAAATATGTTTCTGAAGGAGGGTTTGTTTTATTTAAGATCCATGTTTACTCTTATATTCTTATAGCTGTATTTATAAACAATCTCTCCAAGTTTGGTGTGAGTGGTTTTCTTTATAAACTTGGTTATATAAAGAAATACTGGCTGTCGGCCATGGGGGCAACTATTATTGTTATGTGCTACGGGCTATACAGATTTGGCACATCTGGTATGGCATATATGATTGACACTATATTTACCCCTTTGCTTCTAATATCTTTGGTTATTAGCTTGGATGAGTCTTATAAAGAAAGTCTTATGAGAATTATGGCTTATCTTATTTTTATAAACTCATTATTGGCTATTTCTGAATTTGTTCTTTCTAAAAGCATTATACCAGTAGAGTTTTCAAGTTTTTCATTTTTTAGATCCACTGCATTTATGGCTCATCCTCTAAATAATGCACTTATTACAGCAACTTTAGCCTATATTCTTAGTGATAAAACAAGAATTCCACCGATAATATATGTGTCTACCGCTCTTCTGGCTCTTTTTTGTTTTGGGGGGAGAGGCTCAATGGGGGCATTTATGATAGGTTTATTTGTAGTCTCTCTACCTGCGTTATATCAATTTTTAACAGTTGGTGTCAGAACTACAAAAATTAGGCTTGCTACTACTCAGCTAGTGGTTTTCATTTGCATAATATTAGTTGTGTATATTGTTATGTATACGGGTATATCGGAGCGTATACTTAGTAAACTCTATGTTGATAATAGCGCGCAGGCTAGGTTTGATGTTTTTATATTATTAGATTCTCTCTCTATGAGTGAATGGTTTTTTGGGGCTTCCCGACAGTTTTTAGATAACATTTTCTATATATCTGGTGTATTGGTCGTCGAAAATTTCTTTATAGATTGGATTTTAAAGTTTGGCTTACCACTTTCTTTATTATTGATTTATTGTTTGTTAGCCATCCTTATGCACTTAACTCAATCTAGAATGCCATTGATGGTCATGATTGGAGTGTTTATTTTAGCCAGCGTGACTAACAACTCACTAAGTGTAAAGACGCCTGCAATACTTTTTTTAATGTTAGTTCTATCTGCAAATTATCAGATTTATAGGTATGAAAAATGAAAAATGTCTTATTCGTTCCTGGATTTGTGTGTGATACATGGTCTCCTATTGAAAAATATACAATAGATCTGGCTAATGAGTTAAGTGACGAATGTAATGTAATCTGGTTCGTACCTTCAATTGAGTCACCATCTAATAAATTTAAGCATGAAGGTAGTCGTTTTAGCCTTCGTAGACCATTATTTATTGATAAAATAAATAATGATAAAGCGGAGCTGTATTATTATAGTTGCTCTAAATGGAATGTTCATAAATTCTATCTTTTGCTAAAGAATATTATTAAGAAGCACCAAGTTGAATATGTCTATGTTCAATTTGGGTATGAGCGTTATCTTATTCCTATATTGTCAAAAATATTAGGGGTCAAAGTTATCTACCATGAACATGGATATCCCCCGGCTTTAAAATACCCACGGATTAGAAAGATATTCTATCAACTATTTGTTGATAGATTCTTGACAATATCGAATTTTGTTGCAAATGAGCTGCCTCAAAGCAAACCAACTTGGGTTGTCTATAATTCTATCGACGTTAAAGATAGAAATAAAATTCTAGAGGAAAAACAAGATGCGGCTAAATTAAGAGAAGATATTTTATCTGGTGGTTTCGAAAAAATCGTAGTTATGGTTGCTGCATTTCGTGATATGAAAAGGCACGATTTGGCACTGAATATTATAAGTAAAATAAAATGTAGATCTGATCTAAAAATAAAATACGTATTTCTTGGTGTAGGTGATTTATTTGAGTTTTATTTATCTGAAGTGGAACGATTAAATTTACAAGAAGATATACTCATGCCAGGTCATGTCAATAATGTATCTGAATACTTGGCTGCCGCTGATTTAAGTATGCTTACTTCTCTAGCTGAACCTTTTGGTGTGTCACTCCTTGAGTCCATGAACTATATGCTTCCTACTTTGTCATTTTCATCTGTGTCAGCAAATGAAATTATTGATAATGGTGTGGATGGTTTACTTATTCCTTTAGGAGATACTGAATCATATGCAGAGACAATAGTTGATGTTCTTATAAATAATTCTCTCGCCCAAACTCTTGGCGAAAATGCTTATGAAAAAGTTTCAGAAACATTTAGCAATCCAGTATGGAGACAAAAAATAAAATTTAGCTTCATGGAGGCGCTTAAATAGATGTTTACCAGTTCACTTTATGTTAAAGCACCAATCTGGCTGCAAAATGTCATGCTTTCTGTGCGGGCGCTGTCACGCAAAATGGTCAGAGAAAATGGTGAGATGCGCGCGGTGTTGCAAGAGATCCAAGCTAACGAGTTTTCACGTACTCATTTAGCGGATTATCAACACAAGCAGCTACAAAAAACCTTGGCGAATGCTCGTAACCATGTGCCGTTTTATCAGGATTTAGAGGTGCCTAATCTTGAGCTTGAGGCTTTCCCTTATCTGGATAAATCCGTATTACGCCGTGATCACAAACAGTTTATCTCACAAAATAAACCGTCAGTGGTGGTGAAAGGGGCGACCAGTGGCACAACGGGTACGCCTCTGACTATTTTGCAAGATAGGCATTCGGTTATTCGTGAACAAGCCTTTGTCGCAAGACAGTTGGCTTGGGCGGGATATCGTAAAGGGGATAAACGAGCGTGGATCCGTGGCGATATGGTGGTGCCATTAAGTCAAAAGCAAGGACCATTCTGGCGCTACTCTTGGTTTGAGCAGATGATAGTGCTTTCCTCTTTCCATCTGACACCGCAAACGATGTCGAGTTACCTGCAGGCCATGGTCGATTTTGGGGTTGAAGTGATTCAGGCATACCCTTCTTCGATTGCTACGTTAGCCCGCTATTTAGAAGCCAACCAAAGTTATTATCCGGCGAAGCTTAAATCCATTATCACTTCATCAGAATCGTTGTCAGCAGAAGATAGGCAGGTGATTGAGACACGCTTTGGCTGCAAAGTTTTTGACTGGTATGGCCTATTTGAGCGAGTGGTTGCGATAGGGCAGTGTGAGCATGGTCGCTACCATTTGCTCTCCGACTATTCGCATGTGGAATTATTAGCCGCAGGCGACGGGCGTTACGAGTTGGTCGGCACTAACTTTAATAATCAATATTTCCCTTTGATCCGCTATAAGACCGGTGATCATGTGCATTTATCGGAAAACGAGGCCTGCCCTTGTGGTCGAGTCTTTCCTGTGATTGAGCGTATTGAGGGAAGGATTGGTGATTATCTCGTCGGTGAAGATGATCAAAAAGTGCATATTCTTAACCATATACCTAAAGGTATCGCTGGGATTATGGCATGCCAATTTGTGCAGAATGAACGAGGGCAGATTGTGGTGAAAGTGGTGGCTGATGCTGAGCAATTTAATCAAGAGCAGCAAAAACAGTTAATCAGCAATACTCAAGCTCGCTTAGGAAGCTCTCTCAATGTCACGATAGACATAGTGTCAGCACTTGAGCGCACTGCAAACGGTAAGATTCGCCAAGCGATTTGTACCATCAAGGATGTACAGTGAGAAAAAACATTAATCTAATGATCGCCACAGATCTGAAAGGACAAGGTGGTGTGGCAACAGTGGTCTCAACCTACGCGGATTGTGGTTTTCTAGAAGAAAACCACATTAAGTTGATTGCCTCACACTCAAGTTTGGACCACGGGCAGAAATGGCGAATGACATTGCGCTATATGCTGGCACTCTGCCAATTGTTGTACTGCTTTATGCGTTACCGAGTCGGCATAGTGCATATACACATGTCATCAAGGGGAAGCTATCGACGTAAGTCTGTGATTGTGCGTCTGGTTAAGTTTTTGAAAGGAAAGGTTGTTTTGCATCTGCATGGTGCCGAGTTTCGTGATTTCTATCGAGATGAATGCAATATGGATCAGCAAAGGCATATTCGACACACTTTTGCCCTGGCGGATCATGTGCTGGTTCTTTCAACTCAATGGCTCGCATGGCTACAAGAGGTCATAGGTAGAAGACAAGGCGTTTCTGTTCTGTATAACGCCGTACCCAGTTTGGCTTTAGATCGCCACCTTGCTCAACCTGGCCGTATTGCCTTCCTTGGCCGTTTAGGAACGCGCAAAGGAGTTGGTGATTTGATTCAAGCCTTTGCATTGGTTAAGCAGCGCTGCCCTGAAGCACAGCTGTATCTTGCTGGCGATGGTGAGATTGAAACCTATCAAGCGATGGCTGAGCAGCTTGGCTTGAACGGGTCCGTTCACTGTTTAGGCTGGATAGCTGGCGAAGCTAAGCTCAAATTATTGACCCAAACTGATATTTACTGCTTACCCAGTTATAACGAAGGTTTTCCTATGGGCGTTATAGAAGCTATGTCGGCAGGGATTCCCGTCGTCGCAAGTCGAGCAGGCGGAATTCCTGATGCGATCAGTGATGGTGAGCAAGGTCGTTTAATTGAGGCCGGTGATGTGGTTGCTTTAGCGCAAGCACTCGGAGATCTGATTGAACAGCGTGCCGAAAATCAACGTATTGCGACCGCGGCGAAGCAAAAGTTTGCTGAAAACTTCTCTTTGCAAGCGGTGATCCCGCGTCTACAAACACTTTACGATGAGCTTTTAAAATCATGAAATCAACGACTGTAGCTGACATTAGCCAATGCTTATTGAATAAAGCTCGCACAGAACAATTCGCAGGATACGACCCTTTTGATGGGCTCAATTCAAGCTGGTTCAAGCGCTTACCGATAAGCAAAGATTCGACTCTTGGTTTAGCGTGGATCCAGTTGTTCAAACGCTCACCGATTAATCTTCGCCCATGGCTAGGTGTGCCCAAAGCGCGAAACCCTAAAGGCGTGGCTCTGTTTATCCTCGGATTAATCGAAGAGTATCAAGTGACAAGAGATCCCGCTTTGCTCACAGAAGCGGAGCAACTGGCGCAGTGGCTAGTGACTCAGCGTTGTGATGAGCAAATCTGGCATGGTGCCTGTTGGGGATATCATTTTGATTGGAAAGCGCGTGCATTCTTTGTTCCTAAGGGGAAGCCTAATGTGATCACGACAGTCTATGTCAGCCGTGCCTTACACCAATTGGGGCAACTGACGGGGCGAGCTGATTGGGTCGACTTGGCGCTGCGCAGTGGTGATTTTATTGCTGGCCATTTATTGACTCAAAATGAGAGCGGGGAGTTTTTTGCGTATATCCCCGGTGAAACGGCATTTGTACACAACGCCAGTTTGTGGGCGGCTGCTTGGCTGGCGGTGGTTGGCCGCGAAACGTCTCGCCCTGATTACACCGAGTTGGCATTACGCATTGCGCGTAACAGTGCTCAAGCTCAAGCTGCCGATGGTAGCTGGGCCTATGGCACTCGTCATCACCATGGATTTATTGACGGATTTCATACTGGCTACAACTTAGAAGCGCTACACCTTATACGAACGACTTTAGCGACAAACGAATTTGATGAGGTGATTGCACGCGGTTTTCATTTTTACAAGCAGTATCTATTTGAAGCCGATGGAACGGCGAAGTATTACCACAACAATCCTTATCCACTGGATCCGCACTCAGTATCACAGGCCATTATTACCTTGCTCAGTGTTGGTGGTGAGGAGAGTGATGTTGTTTTGGTTAAACGCGTCATCCAACGTGCAATTCAAACGCTATACATGCCTGAGCGGGATCAGTTTGTTTATCAACGTAACAAACGTTGGGTTAACCGAATTCACTACGCGCGCTGGACTCAGGCGTGGATGTACTTTTCATTCCGTTTTTATTTAAGAATTACCAATGAGGAATAACCGATTGAAACGCATTAATTTTCTGGGTAGCCCAATGGATGTGGCTTCGATGAGTGAAACGGTTGCGCTGATCCGCGATCGCATTTTGCGCCAAGAGTTTACCCAGCACGTGGTGGTCAATGTCGCTAAGTTGGTCAATATGCGTAAGGATCCAGAATTGGCTCAGTCCGTGACCGAGTGTGACATTATCAATATCGATGGTATGGGGGTGGTTTGGGGCGCACGCTTTTTAGGTCACCAGGTTCCCGAACGAGTGGCGGGCGTTGACTTATTTCTTGAGCTCAATGCAATGGCCGCACAAGAACAAATGCCCGTATTCTACCTCGGTGCAAAGCCGGAGATTGTTGAAAAAACGGCAGCCGTGATGCAGGCAAAACACCCACAATTAGTGATCGCAGGTTATCACCACGGTTATTTTTGGGATGATGAGCAAGCGATAGTTGAAAAAATTCGTCAGTCAGGTGCAAAACTTCTGTTTGTGGCGATCACATCCCCGAAAAAAGAGAACTTTATCAACCGCTGGCAAGAGCAGTTAGGGGTGTTATTTGTGATGGGGGTTGGCGGGACATTTGATGTTGTCGCCGGTCATGTTTCTCGTGCTCCCTTATGGATGCAAAAAGCCGGATTGGAATGGCTATATCGTGTATTACAAGAACCCGGAAGAATGTGGAAGCGTTATTTAATTACTAATAGCCGCTATGCTTGGTTATTGCTCAATGAAAAAATAAAACCAAAGAATTAACCTTTGGGTGAAAAATAAACTTTGGTTTATTTTTGCTTTCTGGGTTTTATTCGTTGAATCAAGTTTTTTAATATTATTAATGCTTAGCCAATGCAATTGTCTTAGATTTGATAAAGGTAGATCCTTTAATAAAAAGCGGATGTATTTTCTATAGTTATGAATTAGCCTTAGCGCCAGTTGTAAAAACAAATGGTTGTCTAACTTTAAAGGATCTATCATGAACAAACGTCATTATTATCTGGCCTCATGCTTGGCATTGTTATTTTCAACGGCTTCTTATGCGGAAGTGGATTGTGAGTTACAGCCAGTGATTGAAGCAAATCTTTCATTAAATCAAAACCAGTTGGCAAGTAACGGTGGATACATCTCTAGTCAGCTAGGGATCCGTAATGAAAGCTGTGAAACAGTGAAGTTCAAATACTGGCTATCGATTAAAGGTCCAGAAGGTATCTACTTCCCAGCCAAAGCGGTAGTTGGAGTTGATACAGCGCAGCAAGAGTCTGATGCTCTTACTGATGGTCGTATGTTGAACGTTACACGTGGTTTCTGGGTTCCAGAGTATATGGCTGATGGTAAATATACTGTTTCTCTTCAAGTCGTTGCAGAAAATGGAGAAGTATTTAAAGCCAACCAAGAATTTGTGAAAGGGGTCGATTTAAATAGCTTACCTGAACTCAATGGTTTGACTATTGATATCAAAAATCAATTTGGCATTAATAGTGTGGAAAGTACCGGCGGTTTTGTTCCATTCACCGTTGATTTAAATAATGGCCGAGAGGGAGAAGCTAACGTCGAGTTCTGGATGACTGCGGTAGGTCCTGATGGTTTGATTATTCCTGTCAACGCGAGAGAGAAATGGGTTATTGCTTCTGGTAATACTTATTCAAAAGTGCGTGGCATTAATTTTGATAAAAGCTATCCAGCGGGTGAATACACAATTAATGCTCAAGTTGTAGATATTGTTTCTGGTGAGCGAGTGGAACAGTCAATGACAGTGGTAAAAAAATAAATTTACCTAGTCACTTAGTCGTATGTATAAAAACCGCCTATGGCGGTTTTTATTTTCTTATTTAAATTATAGTGAATGATGTGATGAGGCATTTTAGGGGGTGAGTTTATCGCTTTCCTCATTAATCATCCCGATGATCTATTCTTCTTCCATTCACCCACTGTCTCTCTACTTGTCAATCCAAGTCATTAGCTATATATCAATCTTTAATAAAGTGCTGCATATAATAATGGTCACTATAAATTCTGTCATTGTTTTGAATATTGATGGACTTGCTTTTATGATCAATTGAAATGAATTTACTATAAGGTTTTAATTGATATTGATTACCAGTTATATTGACATGTTCGAAAGAAACGAGATTATCTTGGCTATTGGTTCTAATAATGGCTTTATATTGACTTTCAATTTTATTCCCAAAGTAAATGTTTTCAAATGTGTTATCACTAATTTGAATGTTTTTGATGGATTGGTTGTTTGAGTCATTGATGCTAAAGCTTTGCAAACGTATACCTTGTTGGATGGTATCAAAAGTGTTACCTATAATGGAGATATTTCCCCACTGAACATTTTGTTCCGTTCTAGAGTTTGGGTAAATGTTGATAGCGAACCCATTGATATTTGAAAATGTGTTTCCTGAGTAATAAACGTCAGAATAATAACTGACTTCATTTGAAGTACCATTAATATTTTCAAATTGATTATTAATGACCTTAGCTCCTCTAGTATCTGCGCGTGCAGATAATTTTAATTTACAAGCATTAAATTGATTGTTATCAATAATAATATCCTGTGTACCGGGCATTTCTGTTCCTGCTGTCGCTTGTGTTGTAGTGACTTGAGCGCAGTCTTCGAAGTGATTATGACTCACTTTTATTGCCATAGAGCCTGGTGGTATCGAGTGGTCCTGACTTGCCGTCGTCATGCGCAATGCGGCGTCACCAAAGCGAGCGAATTGATTTTGAACCACTAAGGTACCTTTAGTGCTGCCAAGGTAGACACCTTGCTCTCCCCACAAAGGTTTGAGGTCACCATTATTCAGTCCTTCAAAACTGAGGCCTTGTATCTTCAGATTTTGTGTGTAGGTGATATGGAGTAAGTATTCCCCATTAAATGAACGGCACTTCTTTAATTTACTGTTTATAGAACCAATAATTTCAATGTTATTCTTTTCTTTTAAATAAAGCGTTTTGCAAATTTGATATTCTCCTGTAGGGATAATTAAGGCATCACCATTGTTTAATTGATTAAGTGCATGTTGAAATGCGTTCGAATCATCCTCTCCATCATTCGCGATGGCGCCATATTCTATGACATTGTGAGAGTTAACCTCTGAAAAAATAGCTGGGCTAAACAGAACAAGTGAAATAAATATGTAACGCAAGATGCCACCCTCTTTATTGAATTGATTTAAGTATAACAGCACCTAGAAAATGCTTCTTGAAAAAGAGAAAGAGATTCATTGTAGTCGGCTTATTTCTCAACTTTGAGATGTCTCATTACTGAGGCGTGAAAATAGGTGTGCTGTGTTGAAATGGCTCTTTCAGGTATTGATAATTCCGTCAGGTTGTTATTAGCAATCCGCGATACCAGTTCCTAGGTTTTAAAATAATAATTACAACAATCAACCGGATGCATATTGTTTCTGGCTTTGAATAAAATTAACACAAGGTAAAGGGAGTCTTACAAATGACGTCTCACTATATTGCACTTGCTGTCGGTCTTTTGTCGTTAAGTAGTACCGTGGCTCAAGCCACAACGAATGAAGCCGAGGGGTGTATTATCAGCCGCCTGAATGGCGAAAAATATTGTTTAAAAGTGGGAGAGCGCTCGGGCTACTCCCTCCCTAGTTGGATTTATGCTCATCCAGTAGATGTTCAGGCTCCGAGTGGTGTCTCTGTCATGCTAAGTGATTGGGATAACCTGTCTTATAACCGTTTGGCGGTGTTCGATCGTTATACTGGTAACGAAGATCTTAAGAATGTCAAAGCCTACAACGGTGCTTATTTAGATTTTTCTAAACCACGTTCAATGCGAGTACTGGCTTCTGAAACTTATCCTGAGGCTTGTATTGTGAGTCGTCAAACGGGTGAACGTTTCTGTTTAAAAGAGGGTGAGCGCTCTGGTTACTCGCTACCAGCGTACATTTATGGCCATGAGGTTGATGTTGAAGCACCTCTAGGTTTGGGGGTCATGCTGAGTGATTGGGATAACCTTTCATACAACCGTCTTGCGGTGTTTGGTGGTAACACCCAGAACGAGCAAATGCGTGCAGTCAAAGCCTACAATGGCGAAACGCTTGATTTCTCAAAGCCACGCTCAATGCGCGTTGTCCCTTATGACGGTGACAGCTCGGCACTCAATATGAAACTTAAGTGGTCTTGGCAAGGCAGCGCTTTCCAACCTAACTCTAACCAAGTGATGGTAACGCCTATTGTCGCGCAACTGAACGATGACAATGGTGATGGCAAGATTGATGAAAAAGATGTCGCAGATTTGATCGTAGTGACGTTTGAAGGAAACAAATACGCCAATGGCGGCTTAGTGCGTGCTTTAAGTGGTGTGGATGGTTCTGAGCTATGGAGCTATGCGAATGGTGGTGTGATCGCGGATGCGCGTTATTCGCCAGCGGTAGGCGATCTGGACGGTGACGGAATCGTTGAGATTGTGACTACCAACAATCGCGATCAATTCATCACGATTTTGGATAACCAAGGCAACATTAAAAAACAGATCCCAACGACAGAAAGTGGCTGGCGTATTGTCGGTGATATCACGTTGGCGGATTTAGACCACGATGGCAGTGTAGAAATTCTGGCTGCAGATGGTGTGTATAACTACCACAGCGGATTGGTCTTTAATCATCCTTGGGCGCCGTCCTCGATCAACGTTGATGTCGATGGCGATCAGCAACAAGAAGTTTTTTCGGGTGGTACTCTGTTTCAAAATAACGGTGCGATCAATTGGCAGTATCAAGCGAACGATGCGGTTTGGTTCTCTTCGCTAGTTAACTTAGATAATGATGCTGAGCCTGAGATTGTGGCCTCTGTACCTGCCACTTTTGCGACAGGCGATAACGCACGTTTTGCTGTGCTAGAACACGATGGCACCATTAAATGGGAAATCAACAACACAGCAAACCCTGGTGGTGGTGTGCAGGCGGTATCTAACTTTTTAGGTAAAGCTCAAGCCGTTGAAACGAGTGAGTTCTCAAAAGTCTATGGTTATCAGCCTAATAACAATCCTGCTTCGATTGCTTTGGCCGTCGATGGTAAGATCTCGGTTCGTTCAGGATTCGCGATTGATGCGATTGGTGCTTCTGCTTCGACGTTAGTCGGTGGTACGGGAGGCAATCTTAATGCCGCGGTTAACGTCAAAGATATTAAAGCGATTGACCTGACTTGGGGTAAATACTATTGGGGTGGTTATCATCTATTAGCGCTCGATTTTAGAATGAGCAATGGTAGCGTGATTTCTATGGGCTCTAAAAACTATGCTTATTCCAAGCAGACCGAGCGTTTTACTGTACCAGCAGGTAGCCGAATTAAAGGCATCAAAGCTTGGACCGCGGGTTGGTTGTTGGACGGTGTTCAATTTGAGTTAGCTACGCAAAATGGTACCAATGATCTGGATGTAAAAGGGATTGTTTACGCAGGCTATGCCGCTGTCGATATGTATAACAGCAAAGGCGAGCGTGTTTGGTCTGTAGCGAATGACGACACTGGCAGCGGTAAAATTGGTGTCTCTGCGTATGACTTTGATAACGATGGTATCGATGAAGTACTCGTGCAAGATCATGCACGCGTGCGTGTATTAGATGGCAAAACGGGCAAAGAACGTGCGTCGCTAGCGCACTCCACGGCAACACTTTGGGAATACCCTATCGTGGTCGATCTGGAAGGTGATAACAACGCTGAGTTGATCGTTGCAGCGAACGATTTCGATCGCCAATATTCGATTAACCACGGGGTTTATGTTTACCAATCAGCGGACAGTGCGAAACCTTGGAAGAATGCGACTCGTATTTGGAACCAGCATGCTTTCCATCTCACCAACATCAATCAAGATGGCACTTTGCCGACTTTTGTTGAGCCAAGTTGGTTGAGCCATAATACGTACCGTTCAAGCACATTACGCGCTGCAGTGGGTGGTGAGTCTCCAATTTTCGGTTACTCAAATACTCAACAATCGCAACGTGTCGTGACGGCGGATAACCAGATGTATCTGCGTTCAGGTTTTGCGATCGATGCCATTGGTACTACCGCCAACAACTTAGTCGGCGGGCCGGTGCAAGGCACTAACGGTGGTGTGTTAAGAGCACCGATTGCACTTGATCAATTACAATCAGTGGAGGTCACTTCTGGCCTTTATAACTGGGGTGGTTACCACATCGTGGCGATTAAATTCACGATGAAGGATGGCTCTAGCGTGTTATTGGGCTCAACCCACTATGCGAGCAATAAGAAAGTGGAAACATACACTGTGCCGCAAGGTAAACGTATCAAGCAGATTAATGTATGGACCGGCGGTTGGTTAGTTGAAGGCTTCCAGTTTGTCTACTAGCCTCGAGTTGACTAACGACTCATCGCTTTACTGAACTGCGAATAAAAATACCCCGATGCATCGGGGTATTTTTTATTGTCATCCCTAAACTCCGCGTTGAACGTAAGTGATTGTTTCTAATCTGTAAGTCATCACTTTCGCAGTGAACATGCAGGAGATGAAGAGCAATCAGGTTCTGGATGAGCGGTATTTCGGGGTAGGAAGCGTCATGCTCCAATTGGCAATTAATAGACAAAATAGAAAGTAGAGCGCCGTGGCTGGGGCTTGCAGTGGAAAATCCACACTCATGTGTAACAGCATCCCGATGATCGCCATTAAACTGCCAAGGCCAATACCACGCATAGTTTTATTGGTTCGATTGCGAAAGGCCGACAAAGCCCGCCATGCACAAAACAAAACCATGATGCCAAATACGCTGGTGGCAATCAGGCCTGACTCCAAGGTGAACTGCACATAATCGTTGTGTGCATGGTCATAAAAAAGCGCCACTTCGCCTTGATTGTAAGAGGGGTACGTGGAGTAAAACGTGCCATTGCCAAAACCGGTAAGGAGACGCTCTTGAATGGCGTTTAAGGCATCACTAACCACATCATCCCGCGATTCATTTTGCAAACTGGTTTCAGCTAAACGTTGGCGAACCTTATCTAAGCCAAACCAGTTACTGACAATCAAAGCATCCACAATAAATAAGCTCACGATCAACAGATAGAGGCTTTTCGGCTTCGTTTTATAGAAGAGAAGGATGAGCAAGCTTCCGATACTGAGTGCGACAAAAAAGGCGACATTGCCCATTCTTGAGCGGGTGAGTACCAGAGCGATCACCATAATGACCAAACCCAGACGAATAAATGCTTTGTCAGAGAGGAGTATCGCTAATAATTTTTTTAGGGTCTCTCTCCAACCTTGTGTTGTTTGTTGATTGAGCTCAGCAATCAACAAACCAAAACCAAGACAGAGATTGAGCATTAGAAAATTGGCTAAATGGTTATGATAGACAAAACTTCCCGAGGCTCGTTGGCTTAACGGTAAGGAAAAAAACGGTGAGGTTTGCAATTCGAGCAGCAGGATTACGCCAGCATAGAAGGCCTGACAGATACCACTTGCGATCATAGTGATCGCCAGTATTTTGAGCTTCTGAGGGGTATCGACCAATAACGCGGCAACCAAGCAGATTTGTAGGTAATGTAAGGATTTAACGGCAGAGATAAACACCAAAGCTTGATCGGATGATAGCCCCAAACTTGGCCAACTTTGCACCCAAGACCATAGAGTAAAAAGCGCCACTGGAATGAGAATGACTTTCGCTCGTTGTATAGCTAGCCACCATTGTGCAGCGGGGAGCATAAACAAACAGCCTAATAATAAGAAGGCTACGTAAATTTCATTGATCGACCATGCCCAAGGACGATTACTGCCAAGAGGGATTGGTAACCAGAAAACAAACAGTAAAAAAGCGAAAAATAGAGTTTTGTGAAACGAAAGCATAAATTCGGTGGCTCAAAATAGCAGTTTACCCACTTAAAAATTCTATCGATTTAAGTGGGTAATGAGGGAAATCCTTCAACTTGCTCCGCCATGTCATGGCCGGCTCATAACTCGCGGTTGCGTTGATTCGGTGTTTCCGCGCTGTATGGTAGGAATATCAAGTCAGTGATGTGGGTTAGTTTGGTGATGCAGTACCACCACCATTACCGTTACCTGTTCCAAAGGTATTGGTTAAGCCCGGAGCCAATGCAATTGGTGGTGGCGTAGCAATACCTGCCGCGGTTGGTTCAGTGATTGAACCTGGGTCGGCACCTCCCGCGATGGCGGCGATGATAATCTCGGTAGGGTCCATCAACCCAGCTTCGGCAACGGCATCAACGATCGCTTGAGCAAGCTCTTGTGGAGCACTTTCAATCGCGGCTTGTACCACATCGGCACGTTGTTCTTGAACGATACTGCGCACTGCGTCAACGGCGAGTTGTACTCGTTGGTCATCCACAACATCACTAAAAAGCACGAGATAAATTTCTCGTGTTAGTGACGGATTTAGGTTGCTCGCAAGGGCTGCGATTTGCACGGCATTCTCAGGACATGTCACCATGAGTGATGCCACCGTTGTCAGTAGATCGGTAGTTTGATTTAAAGCGCTGTTCAACTGACTCTCTTGTGTACATAGAGCAGGATCAAATGAAGCGGTAGTGTTTATTTCAGATTCTGCGAATGCATTCATGCTAGGAAAAAATGCAATCAATAGCACTAGTGGTAACGGTACGGGTTTCATATTGTTCTGTTTTTCCTTTCGATAAACGATACATATTATTTCTTTATGGTATTTTAAATCACGGCTGGTCTATGTGGCTTGTTAAATAATTTGTTTTTTACTTTTCTCAAAAATAATTCAATGTAAATCCAAAATGTAATACAAATCTTATTTTTATTTAAATTGGTTCTTTCGTTTTTATTTATCTGTTTTGATTAACCTATTAACCATCATAAAAGTAAACTAAAGTTTATTTTCATGGTGGTTAATAAGTGAGTCTCAAGGTTTTATTTGATTAAGTGTTTGTTTTATATTTATTTTTTTAATTTAATGCCAACACTGGATTATATGAAACTTGGTTGTTTTCAATTGGTTTCATCATGTTTTTTATTTTTATTCAGTCTTAGAATTGATGCAGATATTTCTATTGATAAAGATGTAGTCTTTAAAAAAGAATTTAATACATTCCAATTATTCTTCGGGAAATCTTACATCGGTTAGGAGCGTCTAGTGATGAAGGAAAAAAGCAGAATACGCATTACTAACTATCACGGTAAATTTTTCTACCGATTAATTGATAGCATTTTTATATTAGTAATTATGTATATATCGATTAAGTCGAATCAGCATGTTGTTACCATGTCTTATATTTCGGTTGCCTTGCTAGGGGTGCTTTTTTACTCCTACATTGCAGAAAGTTTAGATATTTACAGTGGTTGGCGAACAGCAAAGCTGCGTTCACTTTCTTTACATACGGCATTCTGTTGGGCTGCGACCATCGCTAGCTTGACCCTATTGGCTTACTTCTCCAAAACGGGGATCGAGTTTTCTCGCATGGTGATGGGCGCTTGGTTTGTCGGTTCTTTTATTGGCTTGATTGGTTGGCGTGTATTGGCATTTGCGACCATTCACTACATGCACAAAAAGGGTCTGCATACCAAGAACGCGGTCATTATCGGTATGACTACTCAAGGGCAAGAGTTATCAAATAATCTGCTCAAAAACCCTGAACTAGGGATTGTGATGCAAGGTTTTTATGATGACCGTGCGCCTGAGCGCCTTAAAGAGGGGGCGCCTGTGCTGGGCAATATCAATGATGCATTAAGCCTTGCGAAAACTGGGCAGGTGCAAAATGTCTATATTGCTTTGCCGATGCAAGCGCAGCGCCGTATCAACCAAATTTTGGATGCGTTTTCGGACAGTACGGTCAATACCTACATAGTGCCTGACTTTTTTACTTTTAATTTACTGCACTCACGCTGGTACACGATTGGTGATGTCAACGCGTTTAGCATTTTTGATACCCCCTTTAATGGTTTGCTCAACTGGGTGAAACGCTTTGAAGATCTGGTGCTGAGCAGCTTGATTTTGCTCTTGATCAGCCCAGTGTTATTGGCCGTCGCTATTGGCGTTAAGCTGAGCTCGCCTGGCCCCATCATTTTTAAACAAAACCGCTATGGTTTAGATGGCAAGCCAATCCAAGTTTGGAAATTTCGCAGTATGCGAGTGATGGATAATGGCACTCATGTGCAGCAAGCTACCAAAGGCGATCCACGAGTTACACGATTTGGTGCGTTCATTCGTCGAACATCGCTGGATGAATTACCGCAGTTTTTCAATGTGTTGCAAGGAAGTATGTCGATCGTGGGGCCAAGGCCACATGCCGTTGCGCACAACGAGCAATATCGCACCATAGTGAATCGCTACATGCTGCGTCACAAAGTGAAGCCCGGCATTACTGGATGGGCACAGATCAATGGTTGGCGTGGTGAAACTGATACGCTCGACAAGATGGAGAAGCGAGTGCAGTTCGATCTGGACTACATTCATCGCTGGTCGCTGTGGTTTGATCTGAAAATCGTCTTCCTGACTATTTTCAAAGGATTTGTTGGAAAAAACGCGTATTAAGACAGGGCACTTGCGTCGCAAGTGCGAGTGCTACTCTTGAATAAATATCGATTTAAATAAGTGCAGGCAAATGGAACCGATTAAACTGACTTCTCTTTTTTCAGCCAGCTTGGTCACGCTGGCTGTGACTTATGCGCCATTAGGGGTTGCGAAGCCAACGCCGAATCCTATCGTGACGGAATCTGGGATGGCGGTAGTGCCGTTTCTTAATCTTTCGACGGGCTATAACGATAACTTGGCCAAATCAAACCAGCAGCAAGACAGCTCGGCCTTCTCGGTGATTGAATCGGGAGTCGGTTTTATAGTCGAGCCGCAAAGCAGTAAAACCCAATTGGGATACCGTTTTCGCAACGGAACGTATTTTAGTTCTCAACAAGATAACTTTACCGATCACTACCTTGATTTGACCAGTGATTGGGAATTGAACTCCCGCCACCGCATTGGGTTTGAGTATAACTTAGCTTTAGCCCATGAAGGCCGTGGCGAGAACGATACGACACTCGGACTTGATTACAACCAATATGAGAGCCACAGTGCCAATCTTGGGTATGGTTTTGGTTCAACAGAAGCGATTGGTCGGATTGAAACCAATATCGGTTGGCAAGATTTTACTTATCAAAATAACCGCACCATTACTCAATATCAGGATTGGGATGAGCTGCGCTTTAACTCCACTTTTTATTATCAGGCATTACCGCGCACCTCGTTTATCGCGCAAGTGATTGCTAACTCTCGTCGTTATGACCTGATCGCACCGGGAACCAGCAGCAAAGATAATAATCACTACTTTGGTTATCTCGGTGCTTCTTGGGATGCCACAGGTAAGTTGCGAGGCAACGCAAAGCTTGGTTACCAGCAAAAAGATTTTGATGCAGCCAGCCGTAAAGACTTTGACTCTTTTTCATGGGATGTGGATGTGACTTATCTGGTTCGCACCTACTCAGCGCTCCAACTGGTGACCAATCGACGTTCGACCGACTCTGATGGCGATGGTGACGCGATTGACGCAGCGACCTATCAAGTCAACTGGTCACACAATTGGAATACCCAATGGACGACTGAAGCCGCATTAACGCGTTTAGAGGAAGACTACACGGCATCGAATCGTGATGATGAAACGACGAATGCAAGTTTACGTGCCAGCTATGATTTTCGCCGTTGGCTGACCTTTGAGTTGGGTGTAGGACGTGAGCGGAAAGACTCCAATATCGACTCGTTAAGCTATAGTCAAAATGTGTATTACCTGTCTGTTCAGGGCGTGATGTAACCCATGATGAAGTACCTACTCTCTTTTTTGCTGTGCCTATTGGTATGGCCGTCATTGGCTGTCGCCAATGACGATTTTTATCGTCTCGGTGTTGGCGATCAGATCCGTATTCAAGTCTATGATGAGCCCGAACTCTCATTTGAGACGCGGGTGAGTGACAACGGCAACATTGATTATCCCTTCCTTGGCCGAATTCGCTTGAAAGGTAAAACCTTGGAAGAAGTCAAAACCACGATTCACGATGGTTTGCTGGATGGTTATTTGATCAACCCTAATGTCTCCGTCTCGATCTTGGAATACCGTCCTTTCTTTGTGAATGGTCAGGTAATGAAGCCTGGAAGTTATCCTTATCATCCCGGTTTGACGGTGAACAAAGCGATCACTATTGCAGGTGGGTTTACGGAGCGTGCCTCAAAAACCAATCTGTTTATCTCCAGTAGTGACGATCCGGAAGCCAAACCGACCAAAGCCACATTGCTGAGTAAACTTCAACCCGGTGACATACTGACAGTCGCCGAAAGCTTCTTTTAATTTTAGGGTGTAACGGTACACAAGATGACAGGCAAACAATTCACTCAAGAAGAAGTGATCGATATTCGTCAGTATTTTAATGTGCTACTTAACTATAAGTGGCGCATCTTACTTTTCTCCGTGATGGTGACGGCGATCACCTTACTGTTCGTGCTCTCAATGCGCTCAGAATACACAGCGCGTGCGACTATTTTGATTGAATCGACGCAAGCGAAAGCGGTATCCATTGAAGAAGTGTATGGGCTCGATACCAAAAGTCAGGAGTATTACCTGACCCAAATTGAGATCCTCAAATCTGACACGATCGCTCAAGAAGTCATTGAACGGCTTGATTTAGCCTCCGATCCTGAATTCGACTTAAGCCCAGAGAGCGACGCTTCTCCAAGCTTAAAAGAACGCTTGGTAGAGTGGATGCCATTCCTACAGGGATTTAAGCAGGAAGAGACTGTCGCCGATCCTGATTTGGAAGCGTATCGCCAAAATCGGCTGATCTTGTATAAGTTCAAACGCGGAATGGAGATTAGCCCGATCCGCAAAACCCAGTTGGTGAATATCTACTACACCGCAGGTGATCCTAAGTTGGCGGCGAAAATCGCGAATGAGATTGCGCGGGTGTATATGGACAGCCATTTGGAAGCCAAGTTAGAGGTAGAGCTAAAGGCGAATACTTGGCTAAATACCCGTATGGAAGAGCTGCGTACTCAATTACGAGAATCGGAAGCTAAGTTACAAGCGTTTTTGCAAGCGGAAGGTTTGGTTGATGTGCAAGGTGTTGAAGGGCTCGCAACGCAAGAGTTGGAAGAGCTGACTTCGCAGATGAACAAAGCGCGTGATCGCCGCGTGGCCGCGGAAACCCTGTATCAAGTGGCGAACAGCTACAGTAAAAATGACAGTGACTTGACGGCTTTGTCGTCGATTCCTGAAATTTCCAATCACCCAACCATCCGTGATTTGAAAGTCGCTGAAGTGGATGCTGAGCGGAAAGTCTCTGAGTTTTCTAAGCGTTACGGCCCTAAACACCCGAAATTGAAATCGGCATCAGCACAGTTAGAAGCGGTGCGTAAAAATCTGCGTGCAGAGCTGAGACAGCTGTTAAATGGTATCAATAACGAGCTGCAAGCGGCCAAACAGTCTGAGCGGTCATTACAAACGGAATTTAATCAGCGTAAATCTGAGTTCCAGACCCTGACGGTAAAAAATGCTAAGTATTCTGAGCTGAAGCGCGAAGTACAAACTAACCGTGAATTGTTTGACCTGTTTTTAGCGCGTCAAAAAGAGACCAGTGCTTCGGGGGATTTTAATACCACGATCGCTCGCTTTACTGACCAAGCCAGTGCACCGTTAGCGCCGAGTAAACCCAATAAAAAATTGATTGTATTGCTTGCCTTTGTGGTGTCGTTTGGTTTTGCTTGTGTAGTGGCGTTTATCGCTGATGCGATGACTGATACCTTTGCCGACATCAAACAGGTCGAGAAACAGCTGGCACTGAGTTTATTGGGCGTTGTTCCTGTGGTACGTAAACAGCGTGGCAAACTGGATGCGAAAGCCTATTTTGATGAGAAACTGCGTGAGCTAACCGAAGCGGTGCGTACGATACGGACCAGCTATCTGCTTGCGCATGTCAATCAAGATCAGCATGTCGTGATGCTTACATCTTGTCTACCCGGAGAGGGGAAGACGACATCTAGCCTGAACTTGGCCTTGTCATTGGCGCAAATGGAAAAAACCTTGCTGATTGACTGTGATTTACGCAAACCGGCGATTGCGCACCGTTTTGGCATTTCTGGCTCACAACCGGGCGTCACCAATTTACTCAATGGCACGCAAAGCTTAGAAGATTGCGTCTACCATGATGAGCAATCCGGGCTCGATATTCTCACTGCGGGTGTTTATGCCTCCAACCCGTTAGAGCTGCTCTCTTCAAGCAAATTTAGTGAACTGTTGGCCGATTTACGTACTCGCTATCAACGTATTGTGATTGATACACCACCCTGTCTCGCAGTGAGCGATAGCTTTATGTTGGCGCAATACGTGGACTCGGTGATTTTGGTGATTGATGCCAACCATACTCGAACGCCAGTCGTGCGGGATGTGGTGGGTAAATTGACTCAGCAGGGCAGTCGTATTGATGGTGTGATACTCAATCGTCTTAATGCGAAAAAGGCTTCACGCTACAGCGGCTATTATCACTACCAAGCTTACTATGGCGAAGAGACGAAATCGGGCGCGGCAAAGTGAACGCTTTTTTTCAGTATGGATGGCGTGTCGGGGTGGCGAGTTCTGCGTTGTGGGTGATCTATTTCGCCTTCCAGCAAGGGATCGCCTCCTTGTATGGTGTTACCGCTGAGAAGGCTCTGCTAGCTTGGAATCATTCTCCGGCGACGCTCTCGGCCGTGGATGATGCGCACAAGGCTATCCAGAGTGCGATTGAGTATAGCCCTGAACATCCGCAGTATTATTTCTTACAGGGACGGATTTTTCAGTGGCAAGCGTATCTTGCTCAGGAGCAAGATACGCAGCAAGCGTTGCATGCGGCTAAAACCGCGTTTCTGTACAGCGCCGAGCGGCGCCCAACTTGGCCTGACACTTGGGCTGAATTGTTAAAGATTGAAGCTCAGTTATCTGCTCACGATGCAACGCAGCCTCATTCGAGCAAGGACTCTCTCGATAAATTTATGCGCAATGCTGACCGGTATGGGCCGTATACACCAGCCGTGAATATTGCCATCTCGCAGGTGGGGTTAGCACACTGGAAACAGTGGGATAGTGAACAAAAGTGGTTGGTGATTGAACATCTGGCGCGCGGACTAGACGGCAAAAACAGTCGACACCTTTTGGCGGATTACCTAAAATCGGCGCATCAGTTCAAACTGGCTTGCACTTTAGCCTCACGCCGTGAGCCCAAATTAGAGATTTCCATTTGCGAAAGCGTCTTAAAATAGGCCGTCAAATCTATCAACAGCGTCCAGTTTCTTTGGTGTTGTTTGGCTTGTTAGCCTTGTCAACGGCTTTGGCTTCTTGGTTGAAATCTTCCGGCTGGCATGCCGATTATATTTACCAATTAGAAAGGGCAGTGGGTGGAGACACCCATTTGCATGGCCTATTAGCCATGTTGCTGACGTTGGCGCTGTATCGAGTGCTTTCTGCCACGAGCCACAGCTATAAGCCGGTCGTATTCACAGGTTTGTTGGTGGCGATTTGCTGTTTGATTGATGAAGGTATGCAAGCCTTCACACCACTTCGCACTTTTTCTATTCAAGACATCTTAGCCAGTTTCATTGGGGTGACACTGGCGAGTGTGATCAACACTATGCTCGCGGGTTTACTGCAACGTAAGCAAAGAGAGCCTTATTAGGCTCTCTTTTCACTATACCTACTTGAAGCTGCAGCGGTGGTGGTTGTGTTCGTTCACCCCAATCACATAGTTTATCTATGCTCATGGGGATCCACTCTCTTGCCGCCTACCTACAACTCCAAGTAGTTTTGGTATAACTAGCAGAACAGACTAATAGATGACGCGATAACGGCTCGGTTTGTGATTCATTGCCAGCACGATATTGAGTAAAAACGCCCCCAAAATCGATAAACCTATGGTCAGTGGAGAAACAAAAAAGAACGAGGCGAGCAAGATTAAACCGTCAATCGCCATCTGGCTTTTCCCGACTGAGATGCCAAATCTGTCTTGAATAAAGAGGCACAGCACATTAAAGCCGCCAAGGCTTGAGCGATGACGAAACAAAATCAGCATCCCTAAGCCCATCAATAGCCCTCCGGCTACCGCGCAATAAACCACATTCACTTTTTCAAGAGTAATCAACATGGCCAGGTGATCGGCAAAGATCGAGACTAAAGCGCCAGAAATCGCGCTATTAAACGCAAAACGAGCACCAAAGCGCTTCCAAGCCAACAGATAAAATGGGCAATTCGAGAGAAAATAGAGCACGCCAAAGGTCAGCGGCAAAAATTGGGTCATTAGCAGCGCTAATCCTGTGGTTCCTCCGGTTAGCAGTTGTCCCGCTTGTAGAAAATAGACGCCCTGTGCGACAAGAAATGTCCCAGTCAGAATCGCGATCCAATCTTCTTTATGTGAATGTTTTTCCATAAATTCCGTTATCAGGAGAGAGAATGGCGCGGATGTTAATGAAAAGCGGATATTTTCGGTAGCTAGGGATGGAAAATTGAGGTAAACCTATGTCACATCCGCTTTACAGGGTGTAAAGCAAAAAATTGACAGTTTTGTTGTTTAGATAGGTTTTATACCTAGAGCATGAATACTGTCGTAGTGGTTATGAAAAAACTGCATGATAAATTCATGAATTTGGGCTTTATGATAAAGATCAAATTATGTAGAATGCGCGCCATAAAGTGATGACGAAAACGTTTGCGTGAAGTCATTGTGTGGTTTTTTTGCAATTTCAGTCAATCTGAGTCAGGAGATACAGATGCTTAAGCGTGATATGAACATCGCTGATTACGATCCGGAGCTATACGCTGCCATTCAGGAAGAGACGCTTCGTCAAGAAGAACATATTGAACTTATTGCTTCAGAAAACTACACCAGCCCGCGTGTAATGCAAGCACAAGGTTCTCAACTGACCAACAAGTACGCCGAAGGTTATCCAGGTAAGCGTTACTATGGTGGTTGTGAGTACGTGGACAAAGCAGAAGCTTTAGCGATTGATCGTGCTTGCCAACTGTTTGGCTGTGAATACGCGAACGTTCAGCCGCACTCTGGATCTCAAGCGAACAGTGCTGTGTACATGGCGCTGCTCAACCCAGGTGACACCGTGCTAGGTATGAGCCTTGCTCACGGTGGTCATTTGACTCACGGTTCACCGGTTAACTTCTCGGGTAAGCACTACAATGTGATCCCTTACGGTATCGATGAAGCGGGTCAAATTAACTACGATGAAATGGAAGCCTTAGCACTGGAGCATAAGCCAAAGATGATCATCGGTGGCTTCTCGGCTTACTCACAAATCGTGGATTGGAAACGCATGCGTGAAATCGCCGATAAAGTGGGTGCTTACCTGTTTGTTGACATGGCGCACGTTGCGGGTCTGATTGCGGCGGGTGTTTACCCAAGCCCAGTGCCTTTTGCACACGTTGTCACGACCACTACGCATAAAACGTTGGCAGGTCCACGCGGTGGCTTGATCTTGTCAAATGCCGGTGAGGAGATGTACAAGAAGCTGAACTCCGCAGTATTCCCTGGCGGCCAAGGTGGTCCTTTGATGCACGTGATTGCGGCTAAAGCGGTGGCGTTCAAAGAAGCGATGGAGCCTGAGTTTAAAGAGTATCAAGCGCGTGTGGTGAAAAACGCCAAAGCCATGGTGGCGCAGTTCCAAGAACGTGGTTACAAGATCGTCTCTAACAGCACGGAAAACCACTTGTTCCTTGTTGATCTGATTGATAAAAACATCACAGGTAAAGAAGCCGATGCCGCTCTGGGCGCTGCCAATATCACGGTTAACAAGAACTCGGTACCAAATGACCCACGCAGCCCGTTTGTGACTTCAGGTATCCGTGTCGGTACACCAGCGATCACTCGCCGTGGTTTTACCGAGCAAGACGCAAAAGATCTCGCCAACTGGATGTGTGATGTTCTAGACAACATCAATGATCAAGGTGTGATTGAAGCGACGAAACAAAAAGTATTGGCGATTTGTCAACGTCTGCCTGTTTACGCTTAAGCGCTAAAACCCAACCATGTGAAGTTGCAACGCTATGGTTGCAACTTTCTTTGGGTAGGTTGTCCTGATAAAAAAGCCTGCGAAGTTCGCAGGCTTTTTTGTTTGTCATCCCTAAACCACCGCTTTTAGTGGCGGTGATTGTTTGGTCAATCGCGTCAGTATTTACTTACTGACGCTGATCATGGTGCCGGATTTACACTTGAACATGTAGTACTTGTTGCTTTCGGTAAACTTACCTAAGCCTTCCCCATCACAATAATCCACGTTGATATCGCGCATGATATCGAGAGTTTTCTCAGTTTTCAGGGCAAACTTCGCGCCATCAGCGCACACAATGCGTACTTGGCCATCATCGCTGACTGAGTAAATGTTCACTTCGGTATTACACAGCTCAAAAGAGGCTTCACGATAGTTATCTTGCTGGGTATTCGATGAACAACCAGCCAATAGCGCTGCAGCAGTGAGGGCAAATAAGCCGATATGATTCATTATTATTTCCTTGTGGTCAGGATTCACTCAAAAGCACCATCGGGCGAGCGAAAATTAATCGAAACTTTAGCCTAAGCCTATAGAAGCCAAGCGTAGGATTCAAGGTTAAATCAGGGAATTGGTTGAGATTATGGTGAAGGATCTCATCCCCGTGAAAAGCATCAAGCCTGCGAGGTGCAGGCTTGATGAGGAAGCTTATTTGACTTCTAAACCCTTGGCTTGTAAGTCAGCATGGTAAGAGGAACGTACAAAGGGTCCACAGGCTGCATGAGTAAAGCCGAGTTCTAGAGCAATCTCTTTCAGCTCATCAAACTCTGCGGGGGGCACGTAGCGTTCAACCGGCAGATGGTGGCGACTTGGTGCGAGATATTGGCCAAGAGTCAGCATGGTGACGCCATGAGCACGGAGATCTTTCAATACTTCGACGATCTCTTCTTTAGTTTCACCCAAACCCATCATCAAACCGGATTTAGTCGGTACATGAGGATGCTGCTCTTTAAATTGACGCAGCAGTTCTAAAGACCACTTATAGTTAGCGCCTGGGCGCACTTTACGATACAGGCGTGGTGCGGTTTCCAAATTGTGGTTGAACACATCGGGCGGATTGTCTTTTAAGGCCTCAAGAGCCACTTCCATACGACCACGGAAATCAGGCACTAAGGTTTCAATCTTGATGTGCGGATTCAAAGCGCGAATTTCACGGTTACAATCGGCGAAATG
Organism: Vibrio cholerae; assembly: GCF_008369605.1. Lineage (NCBI taxonomy): Bacteria > Pseudomonadati > Pseudomonadota > Gammaproteobacteria > Vibrionales > Vibrionaceae > Vibrio > Vibrio cholerae. Next base: position 2,019,516 of record NZ_CP043554.1, on the reverse strand, counting down.
TTGTGCACCACCATCACGCAAGTCATCACGGTCCACCGAAGTAATCACCACGTACTTGAGCTTCATATCGTGAATGGTTTGTGCAAGCTTTTTCGGCTCTTCCGCTTCTGGTGCATTGGGGCGGCCATGGGCAACGTCACAGAATGGGCAGCGACGGGTACAGATAGCACCTAAAATCATAAAGGTCGCCGTACCATGGTTAAAACACTCAGCCAAGTTAGGGCAGGAGGCTTCTTCACAGACTGAGTGAAGATTATTTTTACGCATGGCGGCCTTGATGTCTTGAATGCGCTGGCTATCCGCAGGTAGCTTTATCTTCATCCATTCTGGTTTGCGCAGAACTTCTTTCTGCTCTGTCGGCATGTTCTTGATGGGAATCAAAGCCATTTTGTCGGCGTCACGATATTTAACGCCGCGTTCCATCTGAATTGGTTTACTCATGATTGTATGCTTCTGTGCTGAATTCGACTTGCTCGTAGTCCAGTAGAGTAACGAGTTCTTGGATTAATACTTTTTCAACCTGTTCCATGCTGACCGGATGCAGGTCACTCACTTGAATCATCTCCATTCCAGCATACCCACAAGGGTTAATACGTAAAAATGGAGCAAGATCCATCTGAATATTGAGTGCGAGTCCGTGGAAAGAGCATCCCTTACGGATACGCAAACCTAAAGAGCAGATTTTTCTATTTTTTACGTAAACTCCGGGGGCATCGGGTCGTGCGGCTGACTCAATTTGATAATGTTTTAAGGTGTGAATAACCAAATTTTCAATGTGTGTCACTAATTCACGGACGCCGAGCTTTTTACGGCGTAAGTCAATCAGAAAATAGGCGACTAATTGCCCCGGTCCGTGGTAGGTGACTTGCCCACCCCGATCACTTTGTACAACAGGAATATCTCCAGTATTGAGGAGGTGCTCAGCTTTGCCGGCTTGTCCTTGAGTAAACACGGGGTTGTGTTCGACAAGCCACACTTCATCACGCGTTGTGGAGTCACGTTGATCAGTGAATTGATGCATTGCCTGCCAAACGGGAGTGTAGTCCTGTCTGCCAAGGCGTCTCACCAACAGCTGGTTTTCCATTATTGTCATCCGCCAGAGATATATAAAGTTTTTCGATTATAAACTGCTTACCTGTAATGAACTACACATCAGGGGGAACTTTTTGACCCTGATAACAAGGTGGTTTTATTAATTTTTTGAAAAATAAAGAAAAAGCAGCCGAAGCTGCTTTCAAAAATATTTGAATAAATAAAATAATAGCGTGGTTTTACAGAACCATACGCACGATATCGATTTCACCGAGCTCTTTATAAAGGATCTCTACTTGTTCAATTGAGGTCGCGTGAATAGTCACCGACACCGAATGGTAGTTACCCTTAGCGCTGGGTTTAACGCGCGGGCTGTAGTCACCAGGAGCATGACGTTGAATCACTTCCAACACACGTTCTGGCAGCTCAGGCTTAGCGTGTCCCATCACTTTGTAGGTAAAGGAGCATGGGAATTCGAGCAGATCTTTTAATTTCGCATCAGAGTTGATGTTCAGCATGGTGAAACTCCAGTTTGAGCATTGGAAAAACGGGACGAAATACTACAGCCATTCGGGCGTGATCTCAAGCTCACAAAAAAGCCGCACGCAGCGGCTTTTGGGGAGATAAATCTCTTTAGACAGTATTGGCTTTACTGAGTGAACGGTTTAAAACCAGCTTTTGAACAGCAGAACCAAGTAATCCCATAGGCGGCTAAATAGGCTGCCTTCTTGCACATCTTCCAGTGCGAGCAATGGGTATTGAGCAATATCGTTACCAGCTAATTGATAGTAAAGTGTGCCGACGACATCGCCTTTCTTCAGCGGTGCTTTCAATTGTTTTTCAAGTACAAAGCTGGCGGTGAGATCTTTGGCCTGTCCGCGTGGCAAAGTTACGTAAGTATCTTTATCAACACCGAGTGCAATCGTGTCTTTATCGCCCATCCAGATGGTTTCATTCACGAAAGTTTCACCCGCTTTGTGTGGTGCCACGGTTTCAAAGAAGCGGAAACCGTAGCTCAGTAGCTTCTTACTTTCCGCTTTACGCGCGTTTTCGTTGTCAGTACCCATCACCACCGCAACCAAGCGCATGTTGCCTTCTGTAGCAGAGCTCACGAGGTTATAGCCAGCACCACTCGTATGGCCGGTTTTAATGCCGTCCACATTCATGCTTTTATCCCAAAGCAAACCGTTACGGTTGTATTGAGTGATGCCGTTGTAGGTGAATTTTTGCTCGGAGTAGATCGCGTACTCTTCAGGAACATCACGGATCAGAGCTTGGCCAAGTAAAGCCAGATCGTATGGCGTAGAGTAAAGATTAGGATCGTCCAAACCGTGAGAGTTAGTGAAGTGCGAATTCTTCATCCCAAGTGAGCTTGCCCAAGCGTTCATCAGGTCAACAAACGCATCTTCAGTCCCTGCGACGTGCTCTGCCATCGCTACACACGCATCATTACCCGATTGGATGATGATGCCGCGGTTGAGATCGCTGACCTTAACCGTGGTTCCGACTTCAACGAACATTTTCGAAGAATCAGGGAAGTTTTTCGCCCAAGCATTTTTGCTGATCACGACATCGTCATTCAGCGAGATATTGCCACGCTTTACTTCTTGACCGATCACGTAACTGGTCATCATCTTGGTTAGGCTGGCAGGAGAGAGTTTGGTATCCATCTCTTTTTCAGCCAACACTTTTCCTGAATGGTAATCCATCAGTACATAGCCTTTAGCGGCAATTTGTGGTGCGTCTGGTGTCACGATAGGAGAGGCGAAAGCAGTGCTGCTTAGCGTGATAGAAAGCGTAATAGAAGACGCTAACACAGATTTGAGGATTGATTTTTTCATGGTGAATGCTTAGTTCTACTTAAGTGTCCGTAATCTTAACAAAAATAACGTCTCAAACCAGACCAGATAGACTCAGGTCAGGTTTGAGTGGTCATTTAGCACGTTTATTAATCGTCTTGATAAATGCGCTGTCATAGCCTGCGGATTTTACTTGTTCAAGTAAAGTCTGCGTCAGGTCATCGTCAGTAAATGGCCCGAGGAATAAGCGATGCGTATTATTTGTACTCTCGACGAAGCTCGGTGCCGATAAGTTCTGACCGAGGTTTTGCGCTAAAGTTCGCACGCGTTCGATATGTTGTGATGAAACTACCTGAATCACATATTCGAGGGCGTTGTTTTTACTTTTCGGGCGCGGTTTAGTGGGTTTATCGACGGTAATCACTTCAATGCGCACATTGGCGGTTCCTGCTTGGACCACCCCAATTTTATAGGCGGCTGCATAGCTAAGGTCGATGATTCTTCCATCATGGAAAGGCCCACGGTCATTGACTCTTACCACGGTCGATTTGCCATTGTCCGTATTGGTCACTTTGACATAACTGGGGATCGGTAGCGTTTTATGCGCTGCCGTCATCGAGTACATGTCGTAAATCTCACCGTTTGAGGTGAGGTGGCCATGGAATTTTTTGCCGTACCAAGAGGCTTTGCCACTTTCGGTAAATCCTTTAGGGTTTTTAATGATGCGATAGCTCTTACCACGCAGATTGTAATCTTTATTACCCCCGAAGCTGTACGGTTCATATTGCGGATGTGCATCTTCAATATGTTCGACAGACAGTGGTGTATCGGGTGCTTGATCGTCAGACATATCATAGCGCCCCCCCGGAGAGCTACATCCAGCGAGGATTAAAACGAGCAGTAAGTATAAATAAATTCGGTTCATTAAATCGTCTTCGAAAACGCTTTGCGGTGCGTATGGATGGACATCAAAATACCGAAACCGGCCATCAGTGTCACCATCGACGTTCCACCATAACTAATCAGTGGTAGTGGAACACCCACCACAGGTAAAATTCCGCTCACCATGCCTATGTTCACAAACACATAAACAAAGAAGCTCAATACGATACTGCCAGCCATCATACGCCCAAAGGACGTTTGTGCATGGCTAGCGAGATAAAGTCCACGACCAATAATAAATAAATAGAGGCTGAGTAGGACTAAGATGCCGATCATACCCCATTCTTCGGCAATGACTGCAAAGATAAAGTCAGTATGTCGTTCAGGAAGAAATTCAAGTTGTGATTGTGTGCCGTGTAACCAGCCTTTTCCTGACAAGCCACCTGAACCAATCGCAATTTTACTTTGGATGATGTGATAGCCAGCGCCAAGAGGGTCAGATTCAGGATCAAACAAAGTACGCACGCGGGTTTTTTGGTATTCGTGCATCAGGAAGAACCACAGCACAGGCACAAAAGCGCCGATGGCCACGGCCGCTGCAGTAATCAGCTTCCAGCTAATGCCCGCCAAGAAGATTACAAAAATGCCCGAGGCTGCAATCAAAATTGAGGTGCCAAGGTCGGGCTGTTTCGCAATTAAAATGGTTGGAACGAACACCATTACCAACGAGGCGAATAAGGTTTTGAACGACGGTGGCAGGGCGTGTTTGCCGATGTAACGTGCCACCATCAAAGGTACGGCGAGTTTGAGCAGTTCTGAAGGCTGAAAACGGACAAAACCGAGATCTAGCCAACGTTGCGCGCCTTTGGAGATTTCCCCAAACAGCAGTACACACACCAACAATATGACGCCGCAAAAAAATAGGATAGGCGCAGCACTCTCATAGGTACGCGGTGGAATTTGCGCCAGAATCACCATGATGATGAGAGCCATGGCCATGCGCATGGCTTGGCGATCCATCATCGCTAGGCTCTGACCACTGGCGCTGTACATCACCACTAAGCCAAATCCCATTAGGGCAAGAACGCCAAGCAGTAGAGGCAGATCAATATGAAAACGCTCAAACAGCGCCCGGTTTTGTCCGGTTGCAGGATCCATCTTCATGGCTGTATTACCTCTTCTTTTGATTCTGCTTTTGGCTCTTCTTCTTTTTTGCCCAAAATCACGTGATCGAAAATTTGTCGCACGACTGGCGCACCATTACTGGAGCCGCCACCGCCATTTTCCAATACGAAGGTGACGATGACTTTGGGATCTTTGACGGGGGCAAAGCCCGTAAACAGAGCATGGTCATGTAAGTGCTCTGCTAACTCACTTGCGTTATATTTTTGGCCTTCCGCCAGACCAAATACTTGCGCTGTCCCTGATTTTCCCGCACTTTCGTAAGGCATATTCTGGAAGGCGCGACGTGCGGTTCCTTTAGCACCATGGTTAACCAGATACATGCCATGGATAGCCATGTCCCAATACTTTTTCGGCACGCCATCAATCGGTGGGTAAGTGGTGTACTCGGTCTCTTTTTGGGTTGAGAACTGTTCACCGTTATCTATGGTGGCACGCAGCAGATGCGGGGCAATCACTTTACCGTGGTTAACTAAAACCGACGTCGCTTTAGCAATTTGCATCGGTGTGGCAGTCCAATAGCCTTGTCCAATCCCAACCGGAATGGTGTCACCTTGATACCAAGGCACTTTGTGACGTGCCATTTTCCACTCGCGTGTTGGCATATTAGCTTTACTCTCTTCGTAAATATCAATCCCCGTCAGATCCCCAAAGCCAAAGCGCATCATCCAACTGGAGAGTTTATCTATCCCCATGTCATAGGCGATTTGATAGAAGAAGGTATCTACCGATTCTTCGAGAGATTTAATGATGTCTACCCGGCCGTGGCCCCAACGTAGCCAGTCGCGGAAAGGCCGAGTATCGGTATTGGGAATGCGCCAGTAACCCGGATCATTACGGGTGGTATTGGGTGTAATGATCCCATCTTGCAGTGCGGACACCGCAATAAACGGTTTGACGGTTGACCCCGGCGGATAAATGCCAAGCGTGGTGCGGTTTACTAATGGACGACGTTTGTCATTGAGTAAATCGCTGTAGGCTTTACCTGAAATACCATGCACGAATGCATTGGGGTCGTAACTTGGGCTCGATGCCATGGCGAGCACACCATTATCTTTAGGATCGAGAGCGACAATCGAGCCGCGGCGACCTTCGAGCAGCTTGTAGGCATAGAGCTGAAGTTCGATATCGAGATTGAGCACGATATCTTTTCCCGGAATGGGGGGGACGTATTTAAGGGTGCGAATGACACGTCCACGGCTGTTGACTTCGACTTCCTGATAACCAGCGGTACCGTGCAGTAAGTCTTCATAGTAGCGTTCAATCCCCAGTTTGCCGATGTCTCGGGTGGCTTGGTAGTTGGCTTTTTTACCTTCTTTGTCCAAGCGTTCGAGATCTTTATCGTTAATCCGCGATACATAACCAATCACGTGGGTCAGCACTTCGCCATAGGGGTAATAGCGTTTGAGGTTCGCGGTGACTGAAACGCCGGGGAATTTATGTTGATTAACGGAAAATTTCGCCACTTCATCGTCGGTAAGCTGAGTCAGCAGCGGTACAGAATTAAAGCGGCGAGTCTGTTTGCGTTCCTTTTCAAAGGCGGCAAGCTTTTCTGGGCTGATCTCAATGAGTTGTTGCAAGCGCGCAATGGTCTCTTCCATATTTGGCACTTTTTCTGGGATCACTTCTAAGTTGAATACCGGACGGTTTTCCGCCAGAAGCACACCGTTGCGGTCAAAAATCAGCCCGCGGTTAGGCGCAATCGGAACGACTTTGATGCGGTTATCGTTGGATCGCGTTTTGTAGTCTTGATATTGGTTGATCTGAATATTGTACAAGTTGGTCACCAGCAGACCCATGCAGATCAAGATCCCGACAAAAGAGACGATGGCACGATTACGAAACAGATGCGTTTCGGCTTGATGGTCGCGGATAGGGGTATGCTGGCGTAACATGTCACTCTATTCTCGGTGGTAAGGGTGGTTAGTAGTAATGCTCCACGCACGGTATAAACTTTCTGCCATCACCACGCGCACTAGTGGATGAGGCAAGGTCAGTGGAGAAAGAGACCAACTTTGGTCTGCCGCGGCTTTACAGGCGGGCGCAAGGCCTTCTGGTCCACCAATCAGGATCGACACGTCACGCCCATCCAGTTTCCAGCTTTCCAACTGTACTGCGAGCTCTTCCGTATCCCAACGTTTGCCGGGAATATCTAAGGTGACGATTCGATTGCCTTTGGGCACTGCGGCCAGCATCGCTTCGCCCTCTTTTTGTAAGATACGCGCAATATCAGCATTTTTACCACGTTTACCGGCGGTAATTTCTACCAATTCCAAAGGCATATCATGAGGGAAGCGACGACGATACTCTTGGAAGCCTTCTTCGACCCATTTAGGCATCTTAGTACCGACGGCGATCAGTTGAATCTTCACACTTAACCCCAGAGTTTTTCCAATTGATAGAGTTCGCGTGGCGCTTCTTGCATCACATGCAACATTACGCTACCCATATCCAGAACGACCCATTCACCTTCATTTTCGCCGTTCATACCCAGTGGTTGCAGGCCAGAAAGTTTGGCTTCATTGGCCACGTGTTCAGCGATAGAGGCGACATGTCTTTTGGATGTGCCAGTACAGACAATCATGTAATCAGTAACGCTGGATTTCTCTTTTACATCTAGAGTTACGATATCGACCGCCTTCATGTCGTCAGCTTTGTCGAAAAGAAAGTCTTTAAGTGCTTCACCTTGCAAGAGAATGTCCTCTGAAAATCATCAATAAAATACAGCTTTCGCTTAAAAGGGCGCAGTATATCACGCTTTTAGTGAGGCAAAGGTAGGTTTGCCTGAGGATTGCAGCATTCAAGGCTTAGTTGCTGCAAGATTGGCCATACTGGCTGTTCGTATTGCGTTTTTGCCAGTAATTCAGCCTGAGTTAATATTCCGACCAACCGAAGTAGGGCGCGACTCGGTAAGCGCTGTAAAGCGGCAGAGTAGAGTGGTCTTCGATTCTGCCAGACACGATAGCGATCAAAAAGACTCCCCAAATTACCTAGCTGTTGGCGCTCTTGTTGCCATTTAAGCAGTTGGATCAGCTCTTTTTGCGCGGTGCGGATCAGAATAATTGGCTCACTCTCTTCGAGCATGAGCTGGCGCAAAATACGCTGAGCTCGGTTGGCTTTGCCTTCTAATAGCGCATCCATCCAGTGATAAGGCGTGAAATGGTTATGGCGGCTCAGCGACTCTTCCAAGCGCACTAAAGTCAGTAGACCATCGGGGTAGAGTAACGCTAATTTTTCGAGACTCTGGGCTAATGCAAAGAGATTACCTTCATGCCACTGCGCCAACATTTGTACCGCTTCGGCATCCGGTTTTAAACCGAGGGCAAAACAGCGCTGCTGAACAAACTGAGGTAAACGGCTCAATTCTGGCGTGAGGCAGTTAACCCAACAGGCTTGCTGCGCAAGCGTTTTGAACCAAGCTGCGTTCTCTTGCGCCTTAGTCAGTTTGGGGCCAATCACCAGCAAGAGAATGTCTTGGTGAAGTTGGCCTACCAGTGCGCTAAGTTCTTTTGCCGTTTGAGCATTGACCCCAGATTCTGGGATCTCAATTTCGATAAGTTTGCGAGATGAAAACAGACTCAGAGCTTGGCAACAGTCATACACCGCGCTCCAATCGAGCCCGGCATCCGCGCTAAATCGGTGTTTTTCCAAAAAACCTTGCGCTTGTGCCGTTTTTTCGATGGCGGTTTTGGCTTCTTGGAGCAGCAGTGGCTCATTACCGAATACGAGGTAAATCGGATAGAGCGTTTTGTGCAGTGATTCAGCCAGTTTTTCAGCGTAAATGCGCATCGAAACTACTCACTGCTGCCTTCTGTTGACACTGGGTTGGCTACTTCTTGCGTATCAACGCGATAGTCAGTGATCCCTTCGTCTTCAATACTTTCATCATCCAACGTTTTACGTGCAAAGTCTGCTTTTAAACGTGCCATCTGGCGCACAATTTGGCTGGCAGCTAGCTTGCGCATTTCATCTTCAATCATGTCGCGCTCAACGGATTTTGCTAATGCAGTCAGTGGGTTATCTAAGTAGCTGCGTGTTACGCTAGTGGTAAAGGTGCGGCTGCCCAGCTCAGGTACGGTGACGCGATAGCTTGCGACAAAGGTCAGCTCAATTTCGGCTGCACGCGTGTTTTGATAAAGCGATAGGGTGCGTTCACCAGTACTTTCACTGAGTAGATGTAGATTAGGTAGATCTTCAGCTGGAGCTTGAAGATCGATTTTATTCAAACGTAACTGACGGTGCACCATACGAGTAAAGGTGCTGTATTGGTCATAGCTGGTCAGTGACATACGAGAGAGTTCTTGGGGAATATCGTAATCACCGCGCAAGTGGAAACCACAAGCCGTGAGTAAGCTTGTCATCAGAACCAAGAGTGACCATTTCAAAGTAGGGAAAAGAGTGTTACGCATGGATGCTTCAGTCTCGTTATTAGGCAAAATACTTATCTCAGCTCACCAAGAGCGAAAACTTGCTGTGCGATAAGCTGAGATAAGTAAACAGGGCGAACCCTGTTTACTGACATTAAAATAAGCCATCAGTTCAGCGAGTGTTCTCATGGCTTAGTGACTCATCGATAAAATGTGAGTTAATTGGCAACGATGTTCAGCAGTTTGCCCGGTACGTAAATCACTTTACGTACGGTGAGGCCATCAATGAACTTCTGTACGTTTTCATCTTGCATACCGAGCGCTTCAACCTGTTGTTGAGTAGCATCGGCAGCAACAGTGAGTTTACCGCGCAGTTTGCCGTTGACTTGCAGCACGATCAGCTTTTCATCTTCGACCAGTGCGGCTTCATCGTACGTCGGCCAGCTTGCTGTATCGATATTGCTTTGACCCAGTGCCACCCACATTTCGAAACAGATATGCGGTGTGATTGGGTAAAGCATGAGCGTGATGGCTTTGAGTGCTTCATCCAGAATCGCGCGATCTTGCGCTTCAGTCATCGGCGCTTTCGTCAGCTTGTTCATCAGCTCCATGATTGCCGCAATCGCCGTGTTGAAAGTTTGGCGACGTGCTACGTCATCGGTCACTTTAGCGATGGTTTTGTGCACATCGCGGCGCAGTGCTTTTTGGTCTGCATTCAGTGCTGAAGCATCTAAAGCTGGAGCTTGGCCGAGCTCAGTGTGCTCACGCACCAGTTTCCATACGCGGCGCAGGAAGCGGTTTGCACCTTCCACACCAGACTCTTGCCATTCCAATGTCATGTCTGCTGGTGAAGCGAACATCATGAACAGGCGTACTGTGTCAGCACCGTACTTATCGACCATCTCTTGTGGGTCGATGCCGTTGTTTTTCGACTTAGACATTTTAATCATGCCTGAGTGTTCAACTTGGCGACCAGTGGTGTCCACTGCAGAAACAATGCGGCCTTTGCCATCACGTTCTACTTTAACCTCAGTTGGCGACACCCACTCTTTACCACCTTTGTCATTGGTGTAGTAGAACGCATCCGCCAGTACCATGCCTTGGCACAGTAGCTTTTTGAACGGTTCATCACTCTTCACATAACCTGCATCACGCAGCAGTTTGTGGAAGAAACGTGAATAGAGCAGGTGCATACACGCGTGTTCAATACCACCGATGTACTGATCAACCGGCAGCCAGTAGTTGGCTTTCTCTGGATCTAAAATGTCATCCGCTTGTGGTGAGCAGTAACGCGCGTAGTACCATGAAGACTCCATAAAGGTGTCGAAGGTATCGGTTTCACGCAGGGCCGGCTCACCGTTAAAGGTGGTTTTTGCCCACTCTTTATCGGCTTTGATTGGGCTAGTCACGCCATCCATCACCACATCTTCTGGTAGGATAACGGGCAGCTGGTCTGCTGGTACTGGGTGTACTTGACCATCTTCAGTGGTCACCATTGGGATTGGAGCCCCCCAGTAACGTTGACGAGACACGCCCCAGTCACGCAGACGGAAGTTAACGGTTTTCTTACCTTTGCCTTCTGCTTCCAATTTGGCAGCAATCGCATTAAAGGCAGCTTGGAAATCCAAACCATCAAATTCGCCAGAAGCGAAAAGAACACCTTTTTCAGTGTAAGCCGCTTCAGAGACATCCAGCTCGCTGCCATCGGCAGGCTTAATCACAGGGATGATGTCTAGGCCATATTTGGTCGCGAATTCAAAGTCACGTTGGTCGTGCGCAGGCACAGCCATTACCGCACCAGTACCGTAATCCATCAACACGAAGTTCGCGATATAGATAGGTACTTCACGGCCGTTGAGAGGATGGATCGCCGTTAGGCCTGTCGCCATGCCTTTCTTTTCCATGGTCGCGATTTCAGCTTCTGCAACCTTGGTGTTTTTACATTCATCGATGAAGGCGGCGAGGGCTGGGTTATTCGCTGCCGCTTTTGTCGCTAGAGGGTGGCCTGCAGCGATACCGACATAAGTAACCCCCATCAGAGTATCTGGACGCGTGGTGTACACTTCAAGGTCGGTGTTTTCACCTTTAACGGCAAATTTCAGTTCCACACCTTCAGAGCGGCCAATCCAGTTGCGCTGCATGGTTTTAACCATTTCAGGCCAACCGTCTAGGTTATCCAGATCGTCAAGCAGCTCTTGAGCATAGGCGGTGATCTTAATAAACCACTGTGGGATCTCTTTTTGCTCAACCGGAGTGTCACAACGCCAGCAACAGCCATCTTCCACTTGTTCGTTAGCCAGAACCGTTTGGTCGTTTGGACACCAGTTGACTGATGAGGTTTTTTTGTACACTAAACCTTTTGCAAACAGCTTAGTGAAGAACTCTTGTTCCCAGCGGTAGTACTCAGGGCGACAAGTCGCGAATTCACGATTCCAGTCATAACCAAAACCCAGTAGCTTGAGCTGGTTTTTCATGTATTCGATATTTTCGTATGTCCAAGGTGCTGGCGCAGTATTGTTTTTTACCGCTGCGTTTTCAGCTGGCAGGCCAAACGCATCCCAACCGATTGGTTGCAGTACGTTTTTGCCTTGCAGACGTTGGAAACGAGAGACTACATCACCGATGGTGTAGTTACGCACGTGACCCATGTGCAGTCGGCCACTTGGATAAGGGAACATGGAAAGACAGTAGAATTTTTCTTTATTTGGGTCTTCACTTACAACGAAGGTTTTGTTGTTGTCCCAGTGCTGTTGAACTTTGTGTTCAATATCTTGCGGGTTGTATTGCTCTTGCATCGATGACATCCATCTTGGAATTTGTGAGTTCAGTAGGAACGAAGTCTTTCGGTTCGGCATAGAATACAGAAAGCAGGGGGTTACAACAATAGCTAATCCGGCAGCCATCAGGCTTGAGAGAGGTGAGAGATGCCAAAACAGAAAGCAAGTTATGAAGCCTTACTGGAAGAGGTCGTAGAAACGCTCAAACACAGCCCAGATGGCGTGAATGAGATCGTTGAATCCTCTGCGAAATACGTTGATGCGGCGAATGATTTGACCAAGGATGAGCTTGCGCTGATCTCCGCTTATGTAAAAGCTGACCTTAAAGAGTTCTCGCAAAGTTTTGAGCAAAGCAAAAGCAGCCCATTCTATCTGATGATCACCAATTCTATCTGGCAGGGGCTACTGGATATTACCGACCGCACCAAAGTGGAATGGGTCGAGCTGTTTGCTGATTTAGAACACCAAGGGCTGTATCAGGCGGGAGAAATGATTGGTTTGGGCGTGTTGATCTGTGACCAGTGCGGTCATAAAACCGAATTTAATCATCCAACGGAAATTGAACCCTGTTCGCAATGTGGCGGTAAAGCGTTTAGCCGCCAACCTCTCAAACCCTAGTTAGAATAAAAAAACGGGAAGATAACTTCCCGTTTTGCTTTTACTTATCTAGCCCGGCGCTGGCGCCAGAAAGCGAACCCAATCGCTAAGCCTACCCAGAGATAGAGTGGCGTTGTGCCCCATAGGAAGTAAGGTGTACTACCGCGAGTCGGGGTGACCGTTACTTTTAGCACGCCAGTTTCGAATTGTGGCAGTTGAGCCATAATGCGTCCACGCTCATCGGTGACGGCCGTCACTCCATTGTTGGTGGCGCGGATCAGCGGCTTGCCCAATTCTAAGGCGCGCATGCGAGCGATTTCCATGTGTTGCAATGGGCCTATCGAACGACCAAACCAAGCATCATTCGAAAGCGTCAGTAGGAAGTCGGTTTCCGGCGTCACATTATCGCGTACCTGCTCATTGAAGATGATTTCGTAGCAGAGTGCGGTGACAAATGCGAATCCCTTTGCAATCAAATTCGGTTGCACGTAAGCCCCTTGGCTAAAGGAGGACATCGGCAAATTAAAGAAGGGTGCTAATGGACGCAGGATCTCTTCAAACGGCACGAATTCGCCAAAAGGCAACAAGTGGTACTTATGATAGCGCTGGGTCAGGTCATAACGGTATTCGCCATGAGGCGTATCACCGACGGTCAGCACGCTATTGAAGTACTGCTTATTTTCACTTTGATTGATGATGCCAGTAATCACCGCGCTTTGATTCATACGAGCTGCAGCATCAAGATTATGCAGAAATGAGGAGATTTCATATTCAAAAGCGGGGATCGCTGCTTCTGGCCAAATGATTACATCGGCATCCCAGTTTTCGCGAGTAAGATCGGTGTATTTCATGATGGTTGGCCAGCGCTGGCTAGGCAGCCATTTCAATCCCTGTTCGATATTGCCTTGAATCAAGGCCAGTGAGGCTGTGCGCTCAGTTTGTGGGGTGACCCACTGCATGGCTTGGAGGCCATAACCGGTTGCGTAAACCACAAGAGGGATGAAAGCCATCAGCCAACGGCGATTAAGCACGGCATAAGCTAAGCTACCTGCACAAAACAGCAGTAACAGAGTGATGAGCTCTACGCCACCGATGGGGGCAAAGTTGGCAAGAGGGCTATCAATTTGACTGTAACCAAGCCACAGCCAAGGAAAACCCGTCATCACCCAACCACGTAGCCAATCGGTAATCAGCCACAAAGCTGGGGCAGCACACAGCCATTTACTGCGTGAGTTGTTCGGAAACAAGCGATTAAGTAGCCAGCCGAAAAGGCTTGGATAAAGCGCCAGATAGCCGACCAATAGAGTCATTAAAAACAGGCTAGCGATTTTGGGCATGCCACCAAAGGTATCAATACTGACGTGTACCCAACTGATACCCACCGCAAATTGGCCAATCCCCCAGAGATAAGCAATCAAAGCCGCTCGCTTGGCGCTTTGTTGGTGGAGCAGAAGCAGTAGGATAAATGGGCTGAGTAGAGCCAAAGGCCAAAATTGATACGGGGCAAAAGCCAGAGGAGTTATGACGCCAACAAAAGCGGCCGCAAGCGGCCGCATTAGGCGATGAGATAATACGCTGTTCATCGTCTCTTTTCTTTACTCTTACTTAGTAAGAGAGTGGGGACTACTCTTCCGCAACGTGCGAAAGGGCTTCCAGATCGGGAACGGTCACTTGAAGAGCCACCACTCGGCGACTATCCGCCGCCGTCACTTTGAAGTTGTAGCCTGCAATATCTACGACTTCACCGCGCGCGGGTAAGTGGCCGAATGCCGTCATCACCAAACCACCGACCGTATCCACTTCTTCATCACTGAATTTGGTGCCGAAAGTGTGGTTAAAGTCTTCAATTGTGGTGAGCGCTTTCACCGAGAAGGTGTGTTTGCTCAGTTGGCGAATGTCTTTTTGCTCTTCGTCGTCGAATTCATCTTCGATGTCGCCGACGATCTCTTCCAGAATATCTTCAATGGTGACTAGACCAGATACGCCGCCAAACTCATCCACCACAATTGCCATGTGGTAACGCTCTTCACGGAATTCTTTGAGCAGACGGTCAACCCGTTTGCTTTCCGGAACCACGACCGCAGGGCGGATCACTTCTTGGATGTTGAATGGGGCACAGTTAGAGCCTAGATATTTGAGTAAGTCCTTCGCAAGCAGAATACCTTCCACATGGTCTTTATCTTCGCTGATCACTGGATAACGTGAGTGCTGCGCATCTGTCATGATGGCAACCAAAGCATCTAGGTTGTGAGTACGATCGATAGTGACCATTTGTGAGCGTGGGATCATGATATCGCGCACGCGCATTTCGGCGATTTCCATCACACCTTCGAGCATGTCGCGGGTGTCATGGTCAATCAAGTCATTGACTTCAGAGTCGCGAATCACATCGACCAGCTCTTGGCGATCTTTCGGCTCTCCCTGAAAAAGTTGACTTAGGCGTTCAAAGAAGGACTTTCTACTCGGACCTTCCGAATTCTGAGAATTGTCTTCGTTCATTATGTCTCAATTCACTAACGCTATCAGATGTGTGATAGCTCACATAGGCCTTATCTAAAAGGATAAGGGTTACTCTTTTTCTGCCAGATATGGGTCGGTAAATCCCATCTCTTGCATAATTTCGGTTTCGAGAGATTCCATCTCTTCGGCTTCATCATCCTCGATGTGGTCATAACCTAGCAGATGCAGGCTGCCATGTACAACCATATGCGCCCAATGTGCTTGCAAAGGCTTATTTTGCTCAATCGCTTCACGCTCAACGACTTGGCGGCAAATCACCAAGTCGCCAAGCAGATCCATTTCCATCCCCGGAGGAGCTTCAAATGGAAAAGACAGCACATTGGTCGGTTTATCTTTACCACGGTAGTTCAAATTCAGCGCATGGCTTTCTGCTTCATCGACAATCCGAATCGTCACCTCAGCTTGTGGCTGAAACGGTGTGATGGTTCGAGTGAGCCACAACGCAAACTCCGCTTCGCTTGGTAGCCCATGTTCATTTTCGACTGCCAATTGCAAATCCAGTTCAATACTCATGAGGGATTTGACTCATTGTTGTGGCTTAGCGTCATTTCCGCGCGCTGCATTTCGAGTAATTTATTTTCACGTTCTTCACGACGACGCTGCTCATACTCTTTGCGCTCTTTTTGATCTTGCGCTTCCCACTTTTCATAAGCGTTAACGATACGAGCAACCACAGGGTGGCGCACCACATCGTCAGCTTGGAAGAAGTTAAAGCTGATCTCATCGACTTCATTGAGCACTTCAATCGCATGGCGCAGACCGGATTTTGCGCCGCGCGGTAAGTCGATTTGCGTCACGTCACCAGTAATGACGGCGCGCGAATTAAAACCAATCCGCGTCAGGAACATTTTCATCTGTTCAACGGTCGTGTTTTGGCTTTCATCGAGAATAATAAACGCGTCGTTTAAGGTACGACCACGCATGTACGCCAGCGGAGCGACCTCAATCACATTGCGCTCAATCAGCTTTTCTACCCGCTCAAAACCAAGCATTTCGAATAGAGCATCGTAAAGTGGGCGCAAATAAGGGTCGACTTTTTGGCTTAGATCGCCCGGCAGAAAACCGAGCTTTTCGCCCGCTTCAACCGCTGGACGAGTCAATAGAATTCGGCGAATTTCTTGGCGCTCAAGCGCATCCACAGCAGCCGCGACCGCAAGGTAAGTTTTACCGGTACCAGCAGGACCAACACCAAAGGTGATGTCATGGGTCACCATATTCATCAAGTATTGAGCTTGATTCGGTGTCCGCGGTTTGATCACGCCTTTTTTGGTTTTGACAAACACTTCTTTGCCGTGAGCAATGCTGGATTCGCTGTGTTGTTCAAGCACGCCGGATTCTTTGATGGCAAGGTGAATTTGCTCAGGTTCAATATCGGTAATCTGACCACGCACCGGAGCCGTTTCAACGTAAAGTGTTTTGATGATGTCGAGTGCAGCAGCGGCAGTATGAGGTTGACCCACGATAGTGAAGAAGTTGCCGCGGTAGTTGATTTCGACACCCAAGCGACGTTCAAGGTGCTTGATGTTGTCATCAAAAGGACCGCATAGGCTGGCGAGTCGGTGGTTATCGGATGGTTCTAAATTAATTTCTAAGGTTATGATTTTATTGCTCAAATTTGCCTCTCAGTATGTCAATAAACGTCCGATTTTGACCGGACGCTTATTGACAGTGTATACGAGATTAAGGAGTAAATGTAGCAACCCCAAGCTCATCCTCGCGGCGAGTCTTCGCTTTCATTTCAGAGGGAGAGGTCGCGATACGCAGATTCATCTCTTGTTCGGTACGCAGCAGTTCACCGCGCAGTGAGTTCGGGAAAACGTCAACGATCTTCACATCAACAAATTGACCGATCAGATCCGGTGAGCCTTCGAAGTTCACTACACGGTTATTTTCAGTACGGCCACGCAGCTCCATCAGATCTTTTTTCGATGGGCCTTCAACCAAAATACGCTGTTCAGTACCCAGCATCAGGCGTGAATAACGCATAGCTTGGCTGTTGATCTGCTGTTGCAATTCGTACAGACGTTCTTTCTTCACTTCTTCCGACAGATCGCAAGGATAGTCAGCGGCGGGTGTGCCTGGACGAGGTGAGAAAATAAAGCTAAAGCTCATGTCGAAATCGACATCGCGGATCAGCTTCATGGTGTCTTGGAAATCTTTGTCGGTTTCCCCAGGGAAGCCAACGATAAAATCAGAGCTGATTTGAATATCTGGGCGTGCTTTACGTAGCTTACGGATAATGGATTTGTACTCAATCGCCGTATGTGGACGCTTCATCATAGTCAGAATGCGATCGCTCCCACTTTGTACTGGCAAGTGCAGGAAGCTCACGAGCTCAGGCGTGTCTTCGTACACTGCAATAATGTCATCCGTAAATTCGAGTGGGTGGCTAGTGGTAAAGCGGATACGATCGATGCCGTCAATGGTGGCGACCAAACGCAGTAATTCAGCGAAAGAACAAATGCCGCCATCGTGAGTGGCACCACGGTAAGCGTTGACGTTTTGACCCAGCAGGTTAACTTCACGCACCCCTTGCTCGGCAAGCTGAGCGATCTCGAACAGGACATCGTCCATAGGACGGCTGACTTCTTCACCGCGTGTGTAAGGCACTACGCAGTAAGTACAGTATTTTGAGCAGCCTTCCATGATTGAAACGAACGCAGTTGGGCCTTCCGCACGTGGCTCAGGCAGGCGGTCGAATTTTTCAATCTCAGGGAAAGAGATATCCATCACGGGCGCGTCGCTGGTTTGCGATTGTTTAATCATTTCAGGCAGACGATGGAGTGTCTGTGGGCCGAAGATGACATCCACATAAGGTGCACGATCGCGAATCGAGTCACCTTCTTGAGTGGCAACACAGCCACCGACACCGATCACGACTCCGGGTTTTTTGTCTTTCAGGGTTTTCCAACGACCGAGTTGGTGGAAGACTTTTTCCTGTGCCTTTTCACGAATCGAACAGGTGTTTAGGAGTAAAACGTCAGCTTCCTCGGGTATTTCTGTCAGCTCATAGCCGTTTGCAGCATTAAGCAGGTCAGCCATTTTCGATGAATCGTACTCGTTCATCTGGCAGCCCCAAGTTTTAATTAGCAGTTTCTTACTCATCTCACTTTCGCTCGTTCAATAGTTCTTCAATCATTTGAGCTGTAGCTCACATTCTAGCCGCCCTCTCGGCGGTAAGCGGCGTATTGTACTGCTTTAAAAACCGACTGACTAGTAATTGGCGGAATTCTCTTGTAACCCTTGTTGTGATTGGCTTTTTACCTTATTACGAGCAAGGATTTAACGTAAAAAATGTCGCAATATTTCCCTTACTCCGTACAATGCCGTGAAGAGAAAATACTGGGTGGGAAAAGGTATGAGTAGCAACAAATTTGACATCCTCGTGGTGGGGGGCGGCATGGTGGGCGCGGCTGCTGCACTGGGCTTTGCTCGCCAAGGACGCAAGGTTGCGGTAATTGATTCTGGCGCGCCGCACGCTTTTGAGCCCAGTCAGCCTATGGATGTGCGTGTTTCTGCGATTTCGCAAACCTCGGTAGCACTGCTAGAAGAACTGGGTGCTTGGTCAAGTGTTGTTGGTATGCGTGCTTGTCCTTATCGTCACTTAGAAACGTGGGAACACCCAGAATGTCGAACGCATTTTTCTTGTGAGTCGCTCGGGTTGCCACAATTAGGTTACATGGTAGAAAACCGAGTCATTCAATTAGCACTATGGCAGCAATTTGCAGCTTATCCGCAGTTGACCTTAATGTGTCCCGAACAATTGGCGCAGTTGAATGTGAGTGCAGAGGGATGCCGTGTTACCTTGCAATCGGGCGCTGAAATTGAGTGTGATTGGGTAATCGGTGCGGATGGCGCAAATTCCCAGGTGCGCCAACTGGCGCATATCGGTGTAACGGCGTGGGATTATCGTCAACACTGTATGTTGATTAATGTGCAGACGGAGCAGATCCAACAAGAAACCACGTGGCAGCAATTTTTTCCAACAGGGCCGCGCTCCTACTTACCTTTGGGCGGCAATCAGGCGTCTTTGGTGTGGTATGACACACCGCAGCGTATTCGCAAGCTCAGCGGTCTTAATCCGGAGCAATTGCGTAGCGAAATTCTGCAGTATTTTCCGGCCGAGTTGGGGAATATTAAAGTGTTGCAACACGGTGCTTTCCCATTAACGCGCCGTCATGCTCAGCAGTATGTGAAAAATCGCTGTATTTTGATTGGGGATGCAGCACACACCATAAACCCATTAGCAGGGCAGGGCGTCAATTTGGGCTTTAAAGATGTGGCCGTGTTGCTGGCGCAAACTCAAGAGCAGGCGTTAAATCAGGCATCTTTTGAACGCTATGAACGCTGCCGTCGTCCCGATAATTTACTGATGCAAACAGGGATGGACTTGTTCTACAAAACCTTCAGTAACTCAATGACACCAGTGAAGTTTCTGCGTAATGCTGCGTTGGCATTGGCTGAGCGTTCTGGCCCACTGAAAACGCAAGTGCTGCGTTATGCCCTTGGTTTTACGAATTGAATGTTGTTTGAGATGAGCGCTAGTTAGGCGCTATTGGCTATGTCAAAAGACTCGGCCGTAAAAACAAAAAACGCTGCACTCGGCAGCGTTTTTTACATCGAACGTTTTAAATCGAACCAAGCGATTACTTGGTCACGCGTAGGATCGGTGTTTCACCTACGGTCACTGAACCAGAAAGTTTGTTCAGCTCTTTGATTTCATCCATGTTAGAGATAACAACAGGAGTCAGAGTTGATTTTGCTTTCTCTTCGAGCAGTGCCAAATCGAATTCGATGATAGTATCGCCGATTTTCACTGATTGGCCTTCTTCAGCAATACGCTTGAAGCCTTCACCTTTCAGCTCAACCGTGTCGATACCGAAGTGAACAAACAGCTCAACGCCGTCATCTGATTCGATAGAAAACGCGTGGTTGGTTTCGAAGATTTTGCCGATAGTACCGTTAACAGGAGCTACCATTTTGTTACCAGCAGGCTTGATCGCGATACCGTCGCCAACGATTTTCTCAGCGAAAACCACATCTGGTACATCTTCGATGTTTACAATTTCACCAGAAAGAGGTGCGATGATGTCGATTGCACCTGCGTTAGCGCTGTCGTCAGAGACTAGCTTCTTAAGTTTGTCAAACAGACCCATTGTGTCATGCTCCTAACGTTTTAAATTTGTTCTGTCGAAGTATAGTATACCAATCGCTAAAGATAGACGACTATTTTCATCGCCTATCTCCTTGGTATCAACCGATAATTACGCTTTCGCTGCGATGAATTTATCTACGCAAGCTTCAATTTCTGCAGCCGTTGGCAGGGCAAGCGCCTCTTCAGCCATCGCTTTGATTTCCGCATAATTGGCGTTACGGATCACTTTCTTCACTTTTGGAATCGAGATGCCGCTCATTGAGAACTCATCCAGACCCATACCGAGTAGGAGTAGCGTTGCACGCTCGTCACCCGCTAATTCACCACACATACCAGTCCATTTGCCTTCTGCGTGAGAAGCATCAATCACCTGCTTGATCACGGTCAGAACCGCTGGAGAGAGTGGGTTGTAGAGGTGAGAGATCATCTCGTTACCACGGTCTACCGCTAGGGTATACTGAGTTAAATCGTTGGTACCGATAGAGAAGAAAGAGACTTCTTTTGCCAAGTGATGAGCAATCGCTGCTGCAGCTGGCGTTTCTACCATCACACCGATTTCGATGTTTTCATCGAAAGCATGACCTTCGGTGCGCAGTTCAGCTTTGTACTCTTCAATCGCATTTTTCAGCTCACGAATTTCTTCTACTGAAATGATCATTGGGAACATAACGCGAAGTTTGCCGTGTGCAGAAGCACGCAGAATACCGCGTAGCTGGTCACGTAGAATTTCACGGCGATCTAAGCTGATACGCACGGCACGCCAACCCAAGAATGGGTTCATCTCTTTTGGGAGATCCATGTACGGCAGATCTTTGTCGCCGCCGATGTCCATGGTGCGGATGATAACCGCTTGGCCATTCATCGCTTCCGCGACTTCTTTGTAGGCTTGGTACTGTTCTTCTTCTGTTGGCAGGGCATCACGATCCATGAACAGGAATTCAGTACGGTATAGGCCGACACCTTCACCACCGTTACGGATGATACCGTCACAGTCTTTCACGGTACCGATGTTGCCACACACTTCAACGCGATGGCCGTCTAGCGTTTCTGCTGGAAGATCTTTCAGCTTAGCGAGCTCTTCTTTTTCCGCTAGGAAAGCCGCTTTAACCGCTTTGGCTTCTTCAATTTGTGCTTGAGTTGGATTCACAATGATCTTGTTGTTCATTGCGTCCAGAATTAATGTGTCGCCATTTTTCACTTTCTTAGTGATGTCGTTAGTACCGACAATCGCTGGCAGCTCTAGAGAGCGAGCCATGATAGAAGTGTGAGAGGTACGGCCGCCAATATCACATGCAAAACCGAGAACGTAGTTCAGGTTAATCTGCGCAGTTTCAGAAGGCGTTAAATCGTAGGCAACAAGGACAACTTCTTGATCGATTTCGCTCAGCGATACGATGTGCATGCCCAGAGCGTTTTTCACAAAACGTGTACCGATATCACGGATATCTGTTGCACGTTCTTTGAGATATTCATCGTCTAAAGATTCAAGCGCAGTGGCTTGCTCTTCGATAACGGTATGAATTGCGTTATCGGCAGACATTTTTTCTTTTTTGATGAGGGCTAAAATCTCTTCTTCTAGCTCTTCATCTTCAAGCAACATGATATGGCCTTCAAAGATGGCTTCTTTTTCTTCACCAAAAGTTTCAAGTGCTTTTTGTTTGATCACTTCTAACTGCGCAGAAGATTTATCACGCGCAGTGTAAAAGCGCTCAACTTCGGCTTCTACTTGATCGTCAGAAATGGTGTTTGTGTTTAGGACAATTTCATCTTCTTGAAGAAGTAATGCTTTACCAATAGCAATACCTGGAGATGCTAGAATGCCTGAAATCATAGCCTTACCTTAAACTGGTCAACTGTAAACGGGAGAGTGGACAATCGCTAACCGTAACGTTTAGCGTATTTCTCGGGTTATTTCCAACAAAGCCATTTTGCGTGAACAAAATGGCTTTGAAAGGAAGACCGGATTAGTGAAGTTGGTCCATCAGAGCAACTAGGTGCTCAACAGCTTCTTTTGCCTGAGGGCCTTCGGCAGAGATAGTCACGACAGTACCTTTTACCAGACCTAGCGTTTGCAGCTTGAACAGACTTTTCGCGCTTGCACTTTTACCGTTAGAAGTCACAGTGATGTCTGCATCGAAGGCTTTTGCTTCTTTAACAAACTGTGCAGCAGGACGAGTGTGAAGGCCGTTTTCTGCAGTGATTTCTACTTGCTTCTCGTACATGTTTTATACCCCAATGAGTTTATTTTTTGTAAGTTTGTTAACCAGATTTAGCTTAACCGCATAAACTGCTTTGTGCTAGCACTGTCACAGGCTTTTCGTGTTAGAACTAAGGCTGGTCAAAATTTTATCAATTGCCTTTGCTATTTTTTGCAATTTGATCAATTGAGCGTAAACCGTCTGCTTCTTTATTTTGAAGCTAAAAATAAAACATGCCGATATTACCAAAGGTGAGGCAGGGATCAACAAAAAAGCCCCTGACTGGGGCTTTTTTAAACGAAAATTTGATTTAACCACGTATTACTGCTGGTTTTCTTTATCAGTGAAAATGCCTGCGAATAGAGCTGTGCTCAAGTAACGTTCACCTGAACTTGGTAACACAGTGACTATAGTTTTTCCTTCAAATTCAGGCAATTGTGCGATTCGGTTAGCGGCAACAACCGCAGCACCAGAAGAGATCCCCGCGAGAATGCCTTCTTCTTCCATTAGGCGACGCGCCATTTCAATCGCTTCATCTGAGGTGACACGCTCAACACGATCAATCAAGCTTAAATCTAAGTTACCAGGGATAAAACCGGCACCGATACCTTGAATTTTATGTGGAGCAGGTTTGATTTCTTCTCCCGCCAGTGCTTGTGTGATGACCGGTGATTCAGCCGGTTCAACCGCAACAGAAAGAATGGCTTTACCTTGAGTGCCTTTGATGTAGCGACTGGTACCCGTCAATGTACCGCCAGTACCAACACCAGCAACAAACACATCAATTTGACCATCTGTTGCATCCCAAATCTCTGGGCCTGTCGTCTTTTCATGGATCTGCGGGTTAGCTGGGTTATTGAATTGCTGGAGGAGCAAATATTTTTCTGGGTTGCTGGCAACAATCTCTTCTGCTTTCGCAATCGCGCCTTTCATGCCTTTTGCTGCTTCAGTCAGTTCTAAATTGGCGCCAAGTGCTTTGAGTAGCTTACGACGCTCTAAACTCATCGATTCAGGCATGGTCAGAGTTAACTTGTATCCACGAGCTGCAGCAACAAACGCTAGGGCAACACCAGTATTACCACTTGTTGGCTCTACTAATTCAACGCCAGACTTGAGTTTGCCTTGCTTTTCAGCTTCCCAAATCATATTGGCGCCGATTCGGCATTTTACGCTGAAGCTTGGGTTGCGTGCTTCAATCTTAGCCAGCACTTTGCCGTTAGAGACTTTGTTTAAGCGCACTAGTGGAGTGTTACCAATAGTCAGTGAATTGTCTTCGTAGATTTTGCTCATGGCGATGTTCCTTCATTCGTTACGCAGTGAGTGTGCGTGAATACTTAGTGAATATGGACAGAGAATAAGTTCATATTCACTAAGCGAAAAGGATTAAAAAGTTATAACTTATGTGGTGCTTGTTATTGGCGCACAGGGGAGTGTTGTGTCTTAAATTCCATCACCCACATCGCCGTCGCGCCACACACGGCAATTGGGACGATGAAGAGGTTCACAATCGGAATGCTTGTGAAAAAAGCGACCAGCATACCAAATCCATAGGCCTTACTTTGATTTTGTTTCAAAGTGTTACGCATGTCATGGAAGCTGATTTTGTGGTTATCGAAGGGATAGTCGCAATACTGTATAGCCAACATCCAAGCCGTGAACAGGAACCAAGCAATAGGGCCTAGGGTTTGCCCAAGTGCTGGGATCAGTAATAGCAGGAATAAGCCAAGTGCTTTGGGAAGCACGTAAAGCAGTTTACGCCATTCTCGACTAAGGATTCGAGGAGCGTCTTTGACCAGTGCCCAGACACCTTCCTCACCGATGCGTTCACCTGATAGATGCTGCTCCACCTTTTCGGCCAATAGACCATTAAATGGCGAGGCAATAAAGTTGGCTAAGGTACTAAAAAAATAGGAGAAAGTAGCGAGAATGGTTAATGCTAACAGCGGCCAAAGTACATAACTTAGCCAAGAGAGAAACGAAGGTAATTGTCCTATCCACTCGCTGATCCAAGTGTCTAAATGGCTGAATAAGTAGTACATAGCACCGCCGACTAAGATGATGTTAGCCAGTAGCGGAAGAACAACGAACCGACGTATGCCTGGCGTTAAAGCCAAACGTATGCCGTAAGAGAAGTAGCCGAACCCGGAACGTGAGCTGATCTGCATAAAAACGGTATTCTCCTTGATAAACCGAGTGAAGATTGTACTTGATTGATACTGAAGTGAAATGACGAAACTGCAAAAAACGCGTCATCTTTTCAACTTCTCACATTAAGTTGTTCTAAATTCAACGAGAGTTTTGGTAAAGTACCCCGACAAGTCAAAAACACACCCTGATAAACGTCCTGTCGGGCGCTAGAGCTCAGAACATCAAACGGGATACTGAGAGTTTAAGATGCAGGAACTGCGATTCGTATTGATAATTGTTGGCGCGTTGGCGATAGCGGCGTTGCTGTTTCATGGTCTGTGGACCAGCAAAAAAGAGGGAAAGTCCAAGTTTGGTGATAAACCTCTGCGCAAGATGAAAGTCGAAAGTGATGATCCGCCTTCGCGTGCCTTTGCGGCGGAAGACGATTTCGAAATCATCCGCAAGGAACGCAAAGAGCCTGATTTTGGCATTCCGAATCAACAGCATGATCCTCTGATCTCTGATTTCGCGGCCCATGATGAGCTGGATGAAGAAGAGGATGAGGAAGCGCGCATTCCGGTTCAGCCTCAATCCCAACCTCAACCTAGAAAGGTTCAACCTCAGGTTGAGATGCCTCGAGTTGTGCCAAACGTGCCAATGGCTAAGGGGCAACCTGAAGCGGTGACCGAGATTGAGGTACAAGAGCCGCAGGAAGAAAAGCTGGATGTGATTGTGCTCAATGTACACTGCGCTGGTAACCAGCCTTTTATCGGAACCAAACTGTTCGATAGCATGCAGCAAAATGGTTTGTTGTTTGGTGAGATGGATATTTTCCATCGCCATGCGGATCTCTCTGGAACGGGGAAAGTGTTGTTTAGTGTCGCGAATATGATGCAACCTGGTACGCTGATGCATGATGATCCTGCGGACTTTTCAACCAAAGGCATCTCCTTTTTTATGACACTGCCGTGTTTTGGCGATCCTGAGCAAAACTTCAAGTTGATGCTAAAAACCGCTCAACAAATTGCCGATGATCTTGGTGGGCATGTGTTGGACGATGCTCGTAACTTAATGACTCCGAACCGACTTGATGCTTATCGTAAGCAAATTCAAGAGTTTAAAGTTCGAGCCGCTCAAGCCTAAGTTTTGGGTATTCATTCAAGCACCACGCGATAGCGCGCTGCTTTACTTCGTCAGTAACAAGATAGAGATATCCCTAGTTATACTAAAAGGGCTCCGTAGCGGAGCCTTTTTTCATCATCCGAGAGAATTACGATGTCAGATGTCGCGCAACGATTAACAGAATTAAGAAAAACCTTGCATGAGCATGGTGTCCGCTATTACGTAGAAGATGCCCCCAGCATTCCGGATGCAGAATACGATCGCTTAATGCGCGAGCTGCTGGAATTGGAAGCGGCTCACCCGGAATTGATGAGCTCGGACTCGCCCAGTTTACGAGTCGGAGGACGTCCGCTTGATGCATTTGAATCTGTCGTGCATGAAATTCCGATGTTATCGCTCGATAACGCCTTTGATGATGGTGAATTAGAAAGCTTTTATCGCCGTATGACGGATAGGATCCCGGCGGTACAGCATAGTGCCTTTTGTTGTGAGCCGAAACTGGATGGCTTGGCGGTCAGTTTACTATACGAAAATGGTGTTCTGACCCGCGCGGCGACTCGTGGTGATGGTACGACCGGCGAAAACATCACAGAAAATGTACGTACCATTAAATCAATCCCTTTACGCCTGCAAGGCGCAGATTTTCCAACTCGTCTTGAAGTGCGCGGTGAAGTGTTTATGCCTAAAGCGGGGTTTGAAGCACTTAACGCACGAGCGCTTAAAAAAGGTGAAAAGCAGTTTGTGAACCCTCGTAATGCCGCGGCGGGGAGCCTACGTCAACTCGACTCTAAAATTACCGCTCAACGTCCACTGGCTTTTTATGCTTACAGTGTTGGTGTTATTGAAGGCGGAGAGTTAGCGACCAGCCACTATCAACGATTTTTACAATTAAAGGGCTGGGGGCTGCCGATTTGTCCAGAAACCAAACTGGTAACTTCTCTCGCCGAAGTCAAAGCTTTTTATCAAGACATTTTGCAACGTCGCCAGTCTTTGGCTTATGAGATTGATGGCGTCGTCATTAAAGTTGACGATATCCAGTTGCAAGAGCGATTGGGGTTCGTGGCTAGAGCGCCGCGCTGGGCGATTGCCTATAAATTTCCTGCGCAGGAAGAGCTTACTTTGCTCAATGATGTTGAATTTCAGGTAGGTCGTACTGGCGCGATTACCCCTGTTGCTAAGTTGGAACCTGTGTTTGTCGGTGGTGTTACGGTAAGTAATGCCACATTACATAATGCCGATGAGATTGAGCGTTTGGGAGTGATGGTCGGAGATACGGTGGTGATCCGCCGTGCTGGGGATGTCATCCCACAAATCGTCTCGGTGGTATTAGAGCGACGCCCTGAGAATGCAAAATCTATTGTATTTCCTACTCGTTGCCCAGTTTGTCAATCGGATGTTGAACGGGTTGAAGGAGAAGCGGTTGCTCGATGTTCCGGTGGACTGATTTGCCAAGCTCAGCGCAAAGAGGCATTGAAGCATTTTGTTTCTCGCAAGGCCATGGATGTAGAAGGCTTGGGCGATAAAGTGATTGAGCAACTGGTTGACCGAGAAATGGTGAGTACACCTGCTGATTTATTCCGGTTAAGAGCGGGAGAGCTCACGATTTTGGAGCGAATGGGCCCCAAATCGGCGCAGAATGTGATTGATGCTCTCAATAAAGCGAAGCAAACCACATTACCTAAGTTTTTATATGCACTGGGTATTCGTGAAGTCGGCGAGGCTACCGCACTCAACTTGGCTCAGCACTTTTTAAGTTTGGAAGCGATTCAACAAGCGAGTTTAGAACAATTTATCGAAGTCCCCGATGTCGGAGTGGTTGTTGCAAGCCATTTACAGGCCTTCTTTGCGCAAGACCGTAACCAACAAGTGATCAATGAATTGCTAGAACAAGGCATCACATGGCCGGCGCTAACGGCTGCGCCCGTGGCGGTAGACTCTGCTCTAGCGGGCAAAATTGTTGTGTTAACCGGCAGTTTTACTCAATTGTCTCGTAATGATGCGAAAGCCGCACTACAAGCTTTAGGTGCTAAGGTGACGGGGAGCGTATCAAAAAATACTGATATTGTTTTTGCAGGAGAAGCAGCGGGCTCTAAGCTAGCCAAAGCGACCGAGTTGGGTATCCAAGTTTTCGATGAGCAAGCATTAATCGAATTTTTGAAATAAGCCTATTCACTTAATATTTGAAGCGGCAGTGGTGTTGGCGATGTGTGTTCACTCCAACATCGCCTGCCTATGCTTATAGGGATGAATTTACTTGCAGCCTACCTACAATTCCAACTCGATTCGGTATGTTTCATGTTGGATCTGCTGCATTTTTTATAAATAGATTGAACTTCTTGCTCATCCCAAGTCTAAACCTCAGCCTGTGCTGGGGTTTATTTTTGCTCAGAAACAACTCGCCAATTTATATCAAGTTCAGGACTTTTATTGTTTTTAAAAGTCATCCCTCATTTTGTTTTTATTCGACGCATTTCAAATAAAATACATTGACCAATAATAAAAATTTATACTTATCAGTTATTTAGGTTTGCTCTGGCTTTGTGCTAGTAATAATTGGATCTCGATCACTTACTCCCCAGAAGTTTGCCGTGGCTCATATTTTTTTAGATAAAAATTAAGTTCTGATTGATGTTTTCTAACC
Source organism: Vibrio cholerae (assembly GCF_008369605.1). Taxonomy (NCBI): domain Bacteria; kingdom Pseudomonadati; phylum Pseudomonadota; class Gammaproteobacteria; order Vibrionales; family Vibrionaceae; genus Vibrio; species Vibrio cholerae. Next base: position 1,991,117 of record NZ_CP043554.1, on the reverse strand, counting down.
GAGAGTTAGTCTACGGATATGGATACACGGTCAGTGTGCCAACAACTAAGAGAATCGGTTTCGATACTCGAAAAGGAAATGACTTCTCCCTTCGGCGGCCAACTTAAGGGAGAAACTCAAAAAACAGCTATATCCATTTTTAGGAGTTATCCATGGACAAATTTTTCAAGATATCTGCGCTAACAGCAGCCATGTTTGGTGTTGTTGCTGTTGCTCCCGCTTCAGCAAACACTGAATCTGCTGGCGGTGGTGAGTATGTAGAGAAAGTAAATGAATTTATGCAAGACTCGAGTCTTAATGCTGCATTCATTGTAGATACTCGTTCACGTACACGGACTACTGGGAAACCAGGTGGTGAAAATGGCGATCGCTGGAGTCGATTAAATTATTCGTCTTATAACGCTATTCTAGATTTCACTTCTGGTTATCATGATGGATGGCTAGGTGCAGATATTGCTGGTTATTATTCCGGCGATTTGTACAACGAGAGCCGTTATAGTGATAGTGAAGGGTATCTTTGTAATGAAATTTCCACCTGTAATAACCTTGATTGGGGGGCTGGTGACGGCCAACAATTAAAAATTTACAAGGCTGCTTTGAAGTTTAAAGCTAACGAAAACTTTGATGGTCGTTTTGGTATGATTCAAGCCAATGGTAATGGCACTATTGGTAACGTATGGAGTTTTGTACCTGGTACATACCGTGGTTTTGAACTAAATGGAAAAATTGGTAATTTCAATCTAACGTATTTTGGAGCGGACCAATTTACTGCACCATGGCTTTTAAGCCAAGACGATTACGCGCCTGCATTATGGTCTGATACTTCTTGGAGTTATTTGCATTCGCTGGGCTTAAATGGCAACCTCACTGACAGTTTATTTATGCAGTTAGGTGTAGGTCAGGCGACAGGTGTTCAATACGCAAACAATGTTGATTGGGGTGCTGGTAAGGTTACTAGTTATCACGCTGAAACAGATAATACATCGTATAAAGCCTACTTAAAATACACTGTTAACGATACTACAACAGTGGCATTTGACTTCTATGGTGTTGATGATGAAGTCAAATATGATGGCTTAGGTTTCCATACAGGTCTATCACTAAACAAATCATTCGGACAATTTTCATGGATGTCTGAGTTGATGTATACAGATACAGACAATCGTTCTGACTTTGTTCCTCGTACAATTCATACTTATGGTATGAATAATGGTAACTGGTCTCAATGGTGGGATGCATTGTCTGATTGGAACAAATCAGGTGAAGTTGCATGGTACAACCGTGTATCTTACGATCAAGGTAATGGTTGGAGCTACTACTTAGGGTTTGGCTTTGGTACGGGCTCTGACTCAGCTGCGAGTGGCGCATCCGGTGATTGGGATTACGAAAGTGAATATGCAGTAAATGCTACTGTTGCTTATTCTGTTCAAGCTGGTGCGTTAAAGGGTACAACTGTTCGTCTGCATGGAACAATCTTAGAGCGTGATGAATTTGAGGGCGCATCTGATGCAGATGAAACAGATTTACGTCTACAAGTAATCATCCCTTACAGCTTCCATTAATAACGCCTATTAATAGATCCTTAGCGGCTAAAGCCAGTCAGTTAATCTGACTGGTTTTTTTATTGGTGTATATTTCTTGGGTATGCCCAATCTTCTCTCTTGATGGGCAACACATGATGTATCGCCTCCTCCTGCAAGTGGTTAATACGCTTAGTGATTAGTAGGTATATTGTGAAATAGCTTTCTGAAATATTGGTTTTTATTTTTGCTAAATAAAGAGGTGTCATTATGAATATTAGCCAGATTGCCAAACTCACCTCGCTGACTGCCAAGTCGATTCGTCTATACGAAGAGAAAGGTCTCATCACCCCTCCATTGCGCTCTGAAAGTGGTTATCGCACTTACACTCAGCAGCATGTGGATGATTTACTGCTGATTGCTCGCTGTCGGCGAGTCGGTTTTAGTTTGGATGAGTGTAAAGCCATGCTCACTCTTGCCAATGATCCAAACCGAACGAGCGCAGCGGTGCGCGCGCGAGCGCAAGAAAAGTGGCAAGAAGTCTCGAGAAAACTCTCCGAGCTCACCATGATTAAGCAGCAGCTAGAAGAGTGGATTGCCTCTTGTCCCGGAGATCAAGGCAGCGATTGCCCAATCATAGAACAGTTGAAGGGACATTGTTGTTCAAACAATAAAACTAAGACCCCGTAGGGTCTTAGTTCCGACTTGAAGTTGCCTACAGAATGATAGACTTTTCGATAGGTTGGACGACTAAGATAATCCCATCCACAGCAACGACAGAAACACGGCTCCCAGCCGCAAGCTGCTGATCGCAGCGCGCTGTCCAAGCCGTATCACCCAGTGTTACTTGAAACTCTCCTGCTGGGGTATCTTCGGTTATCGGAATAATACGTCCGAGTAACTGTTTTTCTTTCTGGTTAAGGTCGCGTTCTGTATCTTGCTTTTTATCTCGGCTAAATTGACGTCGCCACCAAAGCCAAGTCGTGACCAGAGAAAAACTCGCAAAAGCTAGCCACTGCAGTTGCCAACCAAAAGGCATTACGGCCAGCAATACCCCAACTAATAGTGCTGATAGGCCAAGCCACAAAAAATAACCTGCAGTGCCGAGTAGCTCAGCGGCTAATAGAAGTAGGCCCAAGGCCAACCAATGCCAGAAATTCAATTGTGAGAGTAGCTCTACCACGGGGCACCTACTTAGTGGTTTGTGATGATTTAAACATTTCTGCAATTCCTGCGACAGAACCCATTAGGCCTGTTGCTTCAAGTGGCAGCATAATGATCTTACCATTCTCTGCTTGACCAATGGCTTTCAGCGCTTCGGTATAGCCTTGAGCAATAAAGTAATTGACCGCTTGCATATCACCTTTAGCGATGGCTTCTGAAACCATAGTGGTTGCTTTGGCTTCCGCTTCGGCAGCACGCTCGCGCGCTTCAGCTTGTAAAATAGCGGCTTGCTTTTCTCCTTCAGCTTTCAATATTTCGGATTGTTTTTGACCTTCCGCACGTAAGATTTGCGCTTGGCGCACCCCTTCAGCTTCAAGGACTTCAGCCCGTTTGTTACGTTCAGCTTTCATCTGAGCATTCATTGCAGCGGTCAAATCAGCAGGTGGCTGTACATCTTTGATTTCAATACGTGTCACTTTTACACCCCACGGGCTGGTGGCATGGTCAACAATTGACAGCAGCTTGGTATTAATCATGTCACGTTGACTGAGCATCTCATCCAGCTCCATTGAACCTAATACGGTACGCATATTGGTGAGGGTGAGGTTACGGATAGCATGTTGCAGTTGGCTAACCTCATAAGCGGCTTTCGCTGCATCAATGACTTGTACAAAACAGACCGCATCAATCACAACATTCGCGTTGTCTTTGGAAATGACTTCTTGAGCTGGGATATCTAAAACTTGTTCCATCATATTGATTTTATGACCAACACGGTCAATAAAAGGGATGATTAGGTTGAGTCCGGGCTTGAGTGTTTGTGTGTAGCGCCCAAATCTTTCGACCGTCCAGTTATTACCTTGAGGCACGGTTTTTACTGCAGAGGAGATGAAAATAACCACAGCCAGTACGAGAACTGCGATAGTGATCAATGAATCAATAGCCATGACGTATCCTTGTTTTTTAAAGTAATAGCTTGCTACTTGCCGTTAAAGCGATGAGCGAATATTTAGTCAGCTAAGAATGAGCGCCTCTTGCCTAAAAAAATAGCCGAAAACGTTCCCAATCAGTGACTTGTGACTAAGTTAACAGCAACTAATGCTATTTACTATCCTAGAGAAGGGTTAACAATCAATTTTATAGCTGATGATTATACTTCCTGCTTGAAGCTGCAGTGGTGTTGGCAGTATTCGCTCAACCCAATTACTTCGTGTACCAGTGTTGGTGGGGATTCACTTATTTGCCGCCTACCTGCAACTTCAAGTCGTTTGAGGATATAAATATGGCGCTCATATTAGAGCGCCATATGTCTTTTCCTATTTCAAGCAGCCGCAGTGTTGGCTGTATGCTTCACGTCGTGAATCGGTTGGACTTGGGTTAGTAAAGAAGTGAATAGAGTTTTTTACGATACTGATTCGCTAATGGATGACCTTGACCTAGGGCGGTTAGGATATCCATAAAGGTTTTTTTCATTTCACCATCTAAGGTGTTTAGATTTTTACTGAGCCAAGACCAGAGTAAGGAGAGGGCTTCCTCGTCGCGTTTGACATGGTGATATTGTTTGGCAAGCTCTATAGCAATATTGGGATTCTGCGGGTCACTATTCCACTCTTGCTCAAGAGCGATAATTTCTGGGCTATTCGCGGCTTGTTGATGTAATTCGAGTCTCGCGATCAGCGTTTTGTATTCACCTTGTTGGTATTCAAGTGGCATGTTGGCCAGCTCGGTTTGCGCCGCTTCTACTGCGCCGGTTTCTAGATAACAGCGAGCTAGAGTGAGTTTGACCTCACCTTTATTGCGCCACTCATCACTCAATGTGCTGAGCAGAGATAATGCTTCACTAAATTGCTCTTGCTCTGCAAGCTCGAATCCTTGGTACATGAGGCGCTCTTCATCGCTTGGCAAATGACGCTTAAGCATTTCCTCAACCGCTTCAATTGGCTGGGGGCCGCCTAATCCATCGACGGGTTTACCTTCAATAAACAGCGCAATGGTCGGAATCGCTTGGATCCCAAACTGCGCAGCAATCCCTTGTTCTTCTTGGCAATTTAAGCGTGCAAGAACAAAGGCTCCTTGATAACGTTCTGTGAGTTGTTCAATCGCGGGTAACAGCTCGGCACTCTCATGACTTATTGGAGCCCAAAAATAAAAAAGTACTGGTGAGAGGGTGGAGTGTTGGAGCACTTGGTGAAAGTTATGTTGAGAAACGTCAATAATCTTGGCTGCTTGCATAGCAAATCCTTGGTTTGGATGGCACATCGCTGAATAAACTATGGGGATGAAGGCTTCAAAACTCAAGCCTAGGTAAGTTCCTTCCTAGATAAAGTGATCGCGTGATGGGATCGGTTCTCTTGTTTGAACTGAGTCGTCGAACAGTGATGCAAGAGGTTGGTGTATGCAAGGATTAAAACAAAATCACCACCCGAAGGTGGTGATTTTGTGGCTCTTACGAGCGAGCAAGCAAAGGTGTTTAAAGCAGTATAAATAAGGTCAGCGCAACACCGACACCGATCCAATTCCATTGGTTTAATGTCATTTTTTGTCGAACCACATGCAACGCTTGATAAATATTGATATTTTTACTCAATGTCTAGGAATTAATCCAGTGAGCATTATGAAGTTTGCCGCGCAATTGTTACCAAATAATGACAATTAAATAATTTATGCGGCTTTAAATAATAATTTGTCTAGCCAGCGTGTGGGTAAAAGTCGCTTTAATACTGCAAAGACTTTGGTTGGCATCGTAATGCGATAACGGATCTTCGGTTTGCGTGCTTCCAGAGCATGGCAAAGGGGTGTTAGACAAGCCTCTGGCGGTAAGACAAAGCGGTTGTTGGAGTGCGTTTTGCTCAAACGTTGCATTTGTTGTTGGTAGGCGAGGTGGTGAACACTTTGTTCGATGTTTACCCAGCGCTTAAAGGCGTGTAAGGCATTGGCGCGAAATTGAGTTTCAATCGGACCAGGTTCAATCAAACTGATATGAATATCCGACCCTTGCAATTCCAGTCTTAAGGTATCTGTCCAGCCCTCGATGGCAAACTTGGAGGCATTGTAAGCACCGCGATATTTCATGGCGGCAAAGCCGAGTACAGAGCTGTTTTGAATAATGCGTCCGTAACCTTGACGACGAAAGTGAGGAAGCAAGCGGGTCGTCAGATGATGCCAGCCAAAAAAATTGGCTTCGAACTGTTCGCGCATAGCTTGTACGGGTAAGTCTTCCAAAGCGCCCGGTTGGCCATAAGCTCCGTTATTAAACAGTGCATAAAGCCGATGGTTGGAAAGTTCTAGCGCTTGCTCTACCGCTTGGTTGATGCTGGCTTCACAGGTGAGATCCAGTTGAATGCAGGTCAAACCCTCTTGGGATAGGCGCGCAACATCTTGTGCATCACGACATGATGCTATCACCTGATAACCCCGTAACTGCAATTGTTTCGCCGCCATGTAACCAATGCCGCTTGAGCAGCCAGTAATGAAAATCGATTTGGTCATCGCAATCCTATTATGTATGCGTTTGCTTGTGTCCGTTATGGCTTATTGTGATGCCGTAAGGAGCTGATTAAAGGCTCGATCAATGCGTGAATAGTGGAACTGAAAGCCAAGGTCGGTCAGTTTTTTCGGCTTGGCTCTAATGCTATCGAGCAGCAATTCAGAGGCTTCACCCAATAACATTTTTATGAGCCATTGCGGCGTTTTAAAAAGGTGCGGACGCTTCAATGTGGTGGCTAATGTGAGGCTGAATTCGGCATTGGTCACAGGATGTGGGGCACAAAGGTTATAAGGACCTTGAGCGTGTTCGGTTTCAAGCAGAAAAAGGATGGCGCGCACCATATCCTGCATATGGATCCAAGGCATGTATTGTTGCCCATCTCCAATCGGCCCTCCTAACCCGAGTCGATAAGGGGGGAGCATTTTTTTGAGTGCCCCACCTTCCGGTGCTAGCACGATTCCTGTACGTAATAAACAGACCCGCGTCTGTTCAGATTGTGCTTTGAGGGCGCGCTGTTCCCACTGCTGGCAAACTTGGTGAGAAAAATGGTCACTTCTTACCTGAAGGCTTTCATCAAAGGCATGCTGTTGTTGGTCGCCATAAAAACCCACGGCAGATCCACTTAAAAATACGGCGGGTGGGTGAGCGCTAGCGTGAATTTTCTCGACTAATTGTTCCGTGATGTCTAGGCGACTACGGGCAATACGCTGCTTTTGACTTTTGCTCCAGCGTTTATCGGCAATCGGTTCTCCGGCAAGATTGATGATGGCATCTATCCCGTTGAAATCAGAGAGCTCGTCTAACGAGCGCAGTAATTGAAGATTCTGACTTGGAATGTGCGCAAAGCGCTGAGCGGCTTTGGTTAGGTCACGCGTGAGAACCAGCAGCTCATGACTACTGAGCAACTTTATCAGCTCAAAACCGACAAATCCGGTTCCTCCCGTAATTAAAATTCTCATGGTGACTCCTTGTGTGAAGCGGGTTCGGTGATTCGAACTATACCTTTTCTACTTGAAGTTGCCGCGGTGCAGGCTACGCTTGCTCACCCAATCACATAGTTTATCTATGCTGATGGTGATTTCTCACTTGCCGCCTACCTGCAACTCCAAGTCGTTTGGGTATAACGCAGTATTGAAATAGTGAAGAGTGAAAGGGGGCTTTGTCAAATCTGGCTCATGGGTTATGCGGGCATCTACCCGTTTATCCTGCTCAATTTGAAGCGGTATCGGTTCCTTATTTAAGATCGTAGTGCTGTTGGCTAGGTTTATTCATCCTAAGATAGAGTTTGTTTACGGTGAGTTGGGTGACAAAACAACGGTGCACGGTAGAAAAGAAAGCCTTACAATTACGCAGTGTATTTTAAGAGGTTAACCATGAAACTATTTTTTGTCTCAGATCTGCATGGTTCTTTACCTGCGACCGAACAAGCACTTGCGCTTTATCAAGCATCGGGGGCGCAATCTCTGATTTTATTGGGCGATGTATTAAATCACGGGCCACGTAATCCTATCCCGCAAGGGTACAACCCCGTAGCCGTCGCTGAAAAATTGAATCAGTTTGCTCAGCAGATCATTGCTGTGCGTGGGAACTGTGATAGTGAGGTCGATCAGATGCTGTTGAGTTTTCCTATGATGAGTGACTCAGCATGGGTACTGTTAAGTTCAGGGCGACGCTTATTTTTAACTCATGGGCATCTTTACCATAAAGATAAGCTGCCGCCGCTTAGCGATGGGGATGTTTTGGTGCATGGCCACACGCACATTCCTGTGGCCGAACAAGTTGGCTCAATATACCTAGTTAACCCGGGTTCTATGACGTTTCCCCGCGGTGATTATGCCGCGAGCTATGGCGTGTTGGAAGGCGATACAATGAAGGTGATATCGGTTGCTGGCGAAACGCTGGCCAGTTGCCTCCTTCAATAAATCTAAAGTTCGACATCCCCTTGCGACTTGAAGCTGAGCGATGTTGGCCGTATTTTATTCCGAGTCGTTTGGGAATCGCTTAACTTTGCGTAGAAGAGGAGCGATCAACATGCCCAAGATCGCGCTCAGGATCAATTAAATCACGTACTCTTTGCTTCAGCACTTTGGCTTCTGGAAATCCCCCTTCCTGTTTACGTTCCCAAATCTGCACGCCATTACAAAAAATCTCGAAGCGTCCGCCCGTATCGGGGTGCAGGGCGACATACTCAATCTCTTCGCTGAAGGTATGCAGTAGCTCCTGACTCAGCCATGCAGACCGCAGCATCCAATTGCATTGGCGGCAGTAATAAATCTCGATTTGGGCTTTGTTCATGGTGACGTCCTTGTTATGTCCTATTCTACGTTCAGTCAGGTTAAGAATTACTGAACAGTACGGTAGAACCATGACTTAAACTGGTAAAGAGAATGGTTCTTTCGTTAACAATGTCGACTCGACGACTTTGTTGCGCATCCATCTTGAACAGTTGAGTAATCAGCTGCAATTGCTCGTCAGTAAAGTCTTTGCTTTGGTTGGACGAAATATCTTTAAACTCGACTGGCGTAACCAAAAGGTAATTATCGCTGATATCCCATTCACCAAATTCGGAGATATTAATAACGCTTTCTGCACTATTGTCATCGGAAAATAGCTTTACGATTGAAACCCGCAAATAAGTGCCATTAGGCAGATATTTCACATTGGAAGTGACGTCTACCCGACTGAGTGGCCCTATAGCCGGACTGTTGCTGTTGGTCTTAATCAGAGAGACCATTTTGGACTGCCATTCTCGAGAGGTTAACACTTGCTCAAGTTTGAAGTCACTCCCCCAATATAACCAGCTACTGAGCAGCAGAGAGAGCAGAAGAATACCCATGGCGATGTGTCTATTTTGCATAGCAAGATCCTACTCACACACTTTGATGGCATCTTTGGGGTTAGCAACGATGCGTAAGGTTATGTTTTCCCCTGAAACTTCAGGGCTGTGAATGTAATTCAACGTTAACTGGTTATTTTGTCCACCCGTGGCAATCACTTCTATCGGCTTGAGCCCACCAGTATGCTTTTCATTGTATTTTTTAACGCACAGTTCGATTGACGGTAGCCAATTTGAAAGATCAGGGTGGTTATTCGGCATATTGACGGCTACGCCATCGACAACCGTTAGGGGTTTAAAGCTGGATTGGCTCGGGTTAGTGAGCAGTAATACTGCGAGGGGAAGTAAGACCGCTATCAGAATAAGCAGTCGATTCCCCAAGTTTGGAGCCGATTTATTCGCCACGACATTGGCTGGCTGCGGTGTGTTCACTACAGTGGCTGATGAAGGCACACTGCTTGACTCTGCGTATTCATTGACAGATTCCGGTTGAGAGATGTCATGAGCAGCTTCGCTTTCGCGAGCCATCTCTTCTTCAACCGTTTCCACTCGGGCGATCAATTGGTAACCGCGTTTCGGAACCGTTTTGACGTATTGTGGGGACTTTGTCGAATCTTTGAGCATTTTGCGCAGAGTCGAAATGGCTTGGGTTAAGCTGGAATCATCGACTTCAAAACCTTGCTCTCGCCAAACAAAGTCATGCAAATCATTGCGAGAAATCACCTCGTTTGGACGTTGGGCCAGTAGCCAAAGAATTCGGCTTTCGTTGCTGCCTAATCGAATGATCTCTTCACTATCTTCTTTGTCAATCAGAGTATTGCTTAGGGGATCGAAGGTAAATTTTTCAGCAAGAATGAATTTAGTACCAATATGACTCATCGATATCTCTTTTGAGTTGTGTCCTAATCCGAACATCTAATGTCCCAGCATCTCCCTGTCCCAACACTCAGACTTTACTGGTTTTTTTATCTTCTTTGATAAAAATGCAGACTTAGAATAATCCAATCTTGATCAAAAAACAGTGTTTTTATGAGTTTTGACCTTGAATTTACATTTTTTGTCCATATCTCACTTGCACATCAAGGTAATTCCATTGAGTCTCAATGGATCAATTGTTTGAAACAGAAGTAAACGGAGCGATTATGAGCGAGACTGCAACCACTAATAAAGAAACGCGTGGTTTTCAATCGGAAGTTAAACAACTGCTGCACCTGATGATTCACTCTTTGTACTCCAACAAAGAAATTTTCCTGCGTGAGTTGATTTCTAACGCCTCCGATGCCGTTGATAAGTTGCGTTTTCAAGCACTTTCTCATCCTGAACTCTATCAGGGCGACGCTGAATTAGGCGTAAAACTCTCTTTTGATAAAGACAAAAATACGTTGACCATTTCGGATAACGGGATCGGTATGACCCGTGATGAAGTCATCGAAAACTTAGGTACGATTGCTAAATCGGGTACGGCTGAATTCTTCTCAAAACTTTCTCAAGAGCAGTCTAAAAACTCGCAGCTCATTGGTCAGTTTGGGGTGGGTTTTTACTCGGCTTTCATCGTGGCGGATGCGGTGACGGTGCGGACTCGCGCTGCAGGTAGTGCACCAGCAGATGCAGTACAGTGGTACTCAAAAGGTGAGGGCGAGTACACGGTTGAAACTATCAATAAAGAGTCTCGTGGTACCGACATCATTTTGCATCTGCGTGAAGAAGGTAAAGAGTTTTTGTCCGAATGGCGTTTGCGCGATGTGATTTCCAAATACTCTGATCACATCGGTATTCCTGTCTATATCCAAACCTCAGTGATGGATGAAGAAGGGAAAGCGACAGAAGAAACCAAATGGGAGCAGATCAACAAGGCTCAAGCTCTGTGGACGCGTGCTAAATCGGAAGTTACCGATGAGGAATATAAAGAGTTCTACAAGCATGTATCACACGATTTTGCTGATCCACTCGTGTGGAGTCATAACAAAGTCGAAGGTAAAAATGACTACACCAGCTTACTTTACATTCCTGCGAAAGCGCCTTGGGATCTGTTCAATCGTGAACATAAGCATGGTTTAAAACTGTATGTGCAACGCGTCTTTATTATGGATGATGCGGCGCAATTCATGCCTTCTTACCTCAGATTCGTACGTGGTTTGATTGATTCAAACGATCTGCCGCTCAACGTATCGCGTGAAATTCTGCAAGATAACAAGATCACTCAGTCACTGCGCCAAGCTTGTACTAAGCGCGTATTGACCATGCTTGAGCGCATGGCGAGCAATGATTCTGACAATTACCAGAAATTCTGGAAAGAGTTTGGCTTGGTGATGAAAGAAGGTCCGGCAGAAGATTTTGCGAACCGCGAGAAAATCGCTAGCTTGCTGCGTTTTGCCTCTACTCATGTCGATTCGGCAGAGCAAACCATCAGCCTTGCTTCTTATGTCGAGCGCATGAAAGAAGGTCAAGACAAGATCTACTATCTGACGGCAGACAGCTATACCGCTGCGAAAAACAGCCCACACTTGGAGCAGTTTAAGTCAAAAGGGATTGAAGTCATTCTGATGTTTGATCGCATTGACGAATGGTTGATGAATTATTTGCCAGAGTTTGAGGGTAAAGCGTTCCAGTCCATCACCAAAGCAGGCTTGGATCTCAGCCAGTTCGAAGATGAAGCCGAAAAAGAGAAACATAAAGAGACGGAAGAGCAATTTAAGTCTGTGGTTGAACGCCTCAAAGGCTATTTAGGTAGCCGAGTGAAAGAGGTTCGTACCACATTCAAACTGGCTAACACACCAGCAGTCGTGGTGACCGATGATTATGAAATGGGTACCCAAATGGCAAAACTATTGGCTGCAGCTGGCCAGCCTGTGCCTGAAGTGAAGTACATCCTTGAAGTTAACCCTGAACATGCTTTGGTAAAACGCATGGCTGATGAAGCGGATGAGCAAACTTTTGGCCGTTGGGCGGAAGTGCTACTGGGTCAAGCTATGCTTGCCGAACGTGGCTCGATGGAAGATCCATCACAATTCTTAAGTGCGGTGAACCAACTGCTTGCACCTAGCCACTAATTCCTTATCGTATCTCAAGCCCGCTTCGGCGGGCTTTTTTCTGCCTTTAAGTTATCGAAGGACGGATTAGTGACTAAACAGGTGAATGGCTGTTTTGCGTCAGTATCATGAGGTCTATCTCAATTTTACCCATCACATTCTTTAGTCTTAGAGCGGTATGCCAAACGATTTCTGTGATAGAATGCGGCACTTGAATGTGGTCATTAACGCGTGTATTTTTGCACGCCAGCTCGCTGTGCGGGCTGTTCTGTCTGTTATACCGAAACTTACCGTGAGTATTGGCAAGCGCTGTGAGCTTCGGTATAAAAATCAATTAGTATGAGGATAAAACATGCGCATCATTCTTCTCGGTGCTCCGGGTGCAGGTAAAGGCACACAAGCTCAATTCATCATGGAAAAATTTGGTATTCCACAAATTTCTACTGGTGACATGCTGCGTGCAGCCATTAAGGCGGGCACTGAGCTCGGTAAGCAAGCGAAAGCGGTAATCGATGCAGGACAATTGGTATCGGATGACATCATTTTAGGCCTTATCAAAGAGCGCATTGCTCAGGCTGACTGTGAGAAAGGTTTCCTGCTAGATGGTTTCCCACGCACGATTCCACAAGCCGATGGCCTAAAAGCGATGGGTATCAATGTTGACTATGTGATTGAATTTGACGTAGCGGATGATGTGATTGTTGAGCGTATGGCGGGTCGTCGTGCTCATCTACCTTCAGGCCGTACGTACCACGTAGTGTACAATCCACCTAAAGTTGAAGGTAAAGATGACGTAACGGGTGAAGACCTGGTGATCCGTGAAGATGACAAAGAAGAAACCGTACGTGCGCGTCTGAATGTTTACCACACCCAAACTGCGCCGCTTATCGAATACTACGGTAAAGAAGCGGCTGCAGGTAAAACTCAATACCTGAAGTTTGACGGCACTAAGCAAGTGAGCGAAGTGAGTGCTGATATTGCTAAAGCGTTGGCTTAATCATTATTGTGATGTGCTGATTGCATTGATAGGTGAAATAAAGCGGCAGTAAAGCCGCTTTTTTTATAAACTTTTTACCAGAAAGAGACGTAATAACGTATTCAACAGTGCATTTTGAAGGAAGCCATGAATAATCATAAAAAACTTGGCATTTTGCTTGCCAACTTAGGTACTCCGCAAGCGCCAACCTCTCAAGCGGTAAAAGCGTTTTTGAGCCAATTTCTGCATGATCAGCGAGTGGTAGACATGAGTCGCTGGCTATGGTGCCCACTTTTACATGGTATTATCTTGCCAACGCGATCGCCTAAGGTGGCTAAGCTGTATCAATCAATCTGGATGGATGAGGGGTCGCCTTTGATGGTCTACTCTCGACGTCAACGCGATAAATTGGCAGAGCTTAGCCAACGGCCTGTTGAGCTAGGGATGACCTACGGAGAGCCGAGTTTATTGGAGGGTGTACGCAAGTTGCAGCAACAAGGTGTTGAACAGATAGTGGTGCTGCCGCTTTATCCGCAATATTCCGCGACGACAACGGCGGCGGTGTTTGATGGTCTCGCCAAAGCGTTGCGTCAGTTACCTGTTGTCCCTGAATTGCACTTTATTCGTGATTATCATGACCATCCACTCTATATCCAAGCCCTCGCGGAAAGCGTTCGTGCTTCATGGCAACAAAATGGACAAGGTGATCTGTTACTCTGCTCTTACCATGGTATTCCCAAACGTTATGCGCAAAATGGCGATATCTACCCAGAGCATTGCCAAAAAACCACAGAGTTACTGGCCCAAGCATTAGGATTGCCTCAAGATAAAGTCATGATGACTTACCAATCTCAGTTTGGTAAGGAAGAGTGGCTGCAGCCATACACGGACAAGACGATGGAAGCGCTTCCTCGCCAAGGCATTAAAAAGCTTGATGTTATTTGCCCTGCCTTTTCAGTGGACTGCTTAGAAACGCTGGAAGAAATTGCTGAGCAGAACCAAGAAATCTTTTTGCACAGTGGTGGCGAAGCGTTCCACTATGTCCCCTGTTTGAATGACAGTCAGAGCCACATTGAGCTGATGGCCGCGCTGGTTAAAGCCCATTGTTAAGCTTCAACGTGAGCGAGTCATGCATAAAGCCGCCATACAAAAACAGCGCCTCATTCGGCGCTGTTTTCAGTTTTACGGCGTATTTATGATTCAATCTTTATTGCGTCACCAGCTCTAACGGCTCTGATTCACCCCGGCAGATGCGAGTCAGCTTAGGTGCAATCATGAAGGTGACGATGGCAATTCCGGCAGTCACATAACCAATTTGCGCAAATACCTCACCATAAACATGCAGTGATTCGGTGGCGCCAGACACATTAGCCGGCGTTGAAGTCAGGCTAGCGACCCAACCTGCAATGACCGCGGCAGAGGCCGAAGTGAGGAACCACATACCCATTGCAAAACCCATCATACGTTGTGGTACCAATTGCGCGACCATAGCTAAACCAAGACCAGAGACTAGGAGTTCACCGATGGATTGGAAAGCATAACTTGCGATAAGCCAGTTTGAGCTAATGATGCCTTGTTCGTTAGCAAACAAGGTTCCCCAGCTTAATACTAAGAAGGAGAGCGCACATAAAGCCATCCCGAAAGCGAACTTGAAAGGCATCGCCAATTTATCGCCCAGTTTGCCGTAAGTCGCCGCCAAAATAGGGCTAGCAATCATAATCCAAAACGGATTGAGTGCTTGAAACTGCTCTGGCGCGACATCAAAACCAAAGATATGGTGCTCAACGTTATTGATAGCAAAGAAATTCAGTGAAGTTGGCATTTGGAAATAGAGTACGAAAAACACGACTCCTTGCAGCATCAAGATGAAGGCAACCAGCATTTTGGCGCGTTCAATCCCAGACATAGAGAACGCTTCTTTAAAATAACATCCCAGAATAAACAGGCCCGCAACAACTAAAATAGCGTGTGCTAGGGTGAGGTTTTGTAGTAAGTAGCTACACACTAGGCTGGCAATGATAGAACCCACGGCGACAAGAACCAGATACATTTTGTTCACTGGCATAAGGTCGGCTGGAGAGCCTGTGCCTTTTAACATGCGTAAGCAAAATAGGAAGTTCACCACAGTGATGGCAAGGCCGACTGCACTCACCCCAAATGCCATTCCATAGCCCATCTTGATTGCTACGAGTGGAGTAATGATCATTGAGAAGAAAGAGCCTAAATTGATCGCCATGTAGTACATGGTGAAAGCACCATCTAAGCGAGGATCATTCTCTGGGTAAATTTTTGCAAGTAGACTCGAAGGGTTTGCTTTGAACAAGCCGTTACCAACCGTAATAAAGCCCATCGCGATGTAGATTAACGTTGGCCCAACAAGCGGATGATCTGCGGTGGAGAGTCCAAGCAGAACATAACCGACCATCATGACAATCGCGCCGAGAGTAATAGCACGTTTTGTTCCAATGACTTTATCGCCGATCCAACCGCCAATTGCGACAAAGCCGTACACTAACGCTGAAAAGGCACCGAAGAGTACGAAAGAAGCGGACTCATCCATGCCCATAATTTTGACCATGTAAACCGTCAGAATGGCTTGCATACCGTAGAAGCCAAATCGTTCCCAAAATTCGATAGAGAAGATCAAATAGAAGGCATTCGGTTGTTTAAAGATATTAAGGTTGGACATAAGCATTCCTGTATCATTGTGCAGTGCAATGGTTGAAGTCTGTCGTGAAGCTCCAACCGTCAAACATTATATTTATTCAACTCATCCATGAGAGTTTTTTATTCGGCTGATACCTATACATTCAAAATAAATGATGAGCAATACAGGTTTTCTCAGGATTCAGTTGTAAATAAATGTAACTCAATGAAAATTAATAAAACTTCCTAGAAATGAATCGTGATTTTTGTTGCGTAAACTAATTTTTCATAAAAAGGACTTGTCATCAAACTTGGGCGTGAATGCTCCATTTGATGGGTTTTTTGAATCTATCGATATGATTAATTTGTATTTTTTATTGTTTTGGTAGGTGATTTCTTACTGGATGTTTGCTTGGAAAATGCACAGATTAAGCTAATTTATGCATTTAAATCAGGTGCGGGGGACTCAACGCTTTTTACAAGAGTGCATTTCATATTTGCTCTGTGGGTGTGGTAGCATGCCGAAAAAGGTTGGCATAACAGAATATAAATGAAACGTTGGTATCTACTTTACTGCAAACGAGGCGAGCAGCAGCGCGCGAAGATGCACTTAGAAAATCAAAGTGTTGAATGCTTCTACCCCGAAGTGTGCGTTGAAAAAATTCTACGTGGTAAGCGGCAAATGGTTCAGGAGCCGTTATTCCCTTCTTATATGTTTGTGCGTTTCGATTTCGAAAATGGACCTTCATTTACGACCGTACGTTCTACGCGTGGTGTCGTAGATTTTGTCCGCTTGGGGCCTCATCCACGTGAACTGCAAGGCGATTTGATTTATCAATTGAAACAGCTTGATTGTGAGCAATTGAAGCACACCACCAAACAATTGCCAGAAAAAGGGCAAACCGTTCGAGTCGCAAGAGGTCAGTTTGCGGGCATTGAAGCGATTTATTTAGAGCCGGATGGTGATACTCGCTCGATCATGCTGGTGAAGATGATCAGTCAGCAAGTACCAATGAGTATTGAAAATACCGATTGGGAAGTCACCTAATCTTATCTTTACCGTCTTGATTTTTCTGTTGATGAATCATCGGGTGATGAAGGAATTAAAAAGCCAGAATGAGTCATCACTCTGGCTTTTTTAATCACTATACTCGCCCTACTTGAAGCAGCAGCGCTGCTGGCTAGAACTTCAAGTCTTAGTAGGCTTGTTTGTGGACGGCTTTCACCGCGCGGCCTGATGGGTCAATACAGTTTTTGAATGACTCATCCCACTCAATCGCTTTGGCTGAAGAGCAAGCGACGGAAGGGCCTCCCGGTACGCAGCGTGCCGCAGATTCAAGTGGGAATAGTTCCTCAAAAATTTCCCGGTACACATAACCTTCTTTGGTGGTTGGAGTATTGTATGGGAAACGGAATTTCGCAGTTTCCATTTGTTGATCACTGATCTTCGCTTCTGCGGTAGCTTTTAGCGTATCGATCCAGCCATAACCTACGCCATCAGAAAACTGCTCCTTTTGACGCCATGCAATCGACTCGGGCAGATAGTGCTCAAAGCACTCACGCAGGATGTGTTTTTCCATTTTGCCATTACCACACATTTTATCGGCTGGGTTGAGGCGCATCGCAACATCAATAAATTCTTTATCTAGGAAAGGCACACGACCTTCTACCCCCCATGCTGCCAGCGATTTGTTGGCACGCGCACAGTCAAATAAGTTCAACGCCAGCAGTTTGCGTACGGTTTCCTCGTGAAACTCTTTAGCGTTTGGCGCTTTATGGAAGTAGAGATAGCCACCGAAAATTTCGTCTGCTCCTTCACCAGAAAGCACCATTTTGATGCCCATGGCTTTGATTTTACGCCCCATCAAAAACATGGGAGTAGAAGCACGAATCGTAGTGACATCATAAGTTTCGATGTGGTAAATCACATCACGAATCGCATCAAGTCCCTCTTGAATGGTGTAAGTCATTTCGTGGTGCACGGTACCAATTTTCTCTGCAACCTCACGAGCGGCTTTAAGATCTGGAGCTCCCTCTAAGCCGATCGCAAAAGAGTGAAGTTGTGGCCACCATGCCGCACTTTTCTCATCATCTTCAATACGCATTGCGGCAAAACGCTTCGCAATCGCAGAGGTAATCGATGAATCCAGGCCACCAGATAGCAGTACGCCATAAGGAACATCTGTCATCAGTTGGCGTTTCACGGCAGCTTCTAAGGCTTGAGTTAACTCCTCTTTGCTGCTGACGTTATCTTTTACTTCATCAAAACTATTCCAATCACGCACATAGTAGCGTGTCACCGCTTGATCTTTTGAGCTCAAATAACTGCCAGGAGGAAACTCACTCAATGTTTTACACACAGGAACCAGTGCTTTCATCTCTGACGCTACATAGAAGTTACCGTGTTCATCATGACCCTGATAAAGAGGAATGATGCCGATATGGTCGCGTCCAATCAGGTATTCATCTTTCTCTTCATCGTAGAGAACAAAAGCAAAAATACCATTGAGCTCTTCGAGGAGATCAGCTCCTTTATCGCGGTATAGTGCCAAGATAACTTCACAATCAGAATCGGTTTGGAATTCATATTGACCCTTGTAACGTTCACGAATTTCTTTGTGGTTATAGATTTCACCATTCACGGCAAGGATGAGCTTACGATCTGGGCTATAAAGAGGCTGTGCGCCACTATTTAAACCCACGATGGCCAGACGCTCATGGGCCAGAATCGCTTTATCAGAAGCGTAGATACCTGACCAGTCTGGACCGCGATGGCGCAGTTTTTTCGACATTTCGAGGGCGATAGGTCTTAGCGTTGCTGCATCAGTTTTAATGTCTAAGATGCCAAAGATAGAGCACATATGAATTCCTTTTAAATGTTTTTTAATCTGTTGGACTTAATTTGCCATTCTGATTAAAAACTTCAACCCCATGCTGAGTTTTATTTTAAATAAAAAGATTTTGATTGGAAATTTTCTATTTAATCTTCGTGTTGTTTAAATGAGCTTTAAAAAGTGGTGAAAAAAGAAACGATAGGGCGATATTCGCCCTATCTTTTAGCGGCGAGTGAAGTTTGGTTTGAGCTGTTCGCATACATGGCGAGCAAAACCCGTACCCGCTTCACTGTAAATGTTGAATGCTGCGTGAGCACCATGCTCAAGCAAGCTTTCTATCTGATCCGGGTATTCTGCAATGGCTGCGATTTGGCCTTGATAGTGGCGCTTTTGCAGTTGCTCAAGGGCAATTTGGTTAGCTTGATGGTGAGGCATAGCCAGCAGCACCAGCTTGACTTTGCCGGTATCGAAAATGCGTTCCCAAAAATCGGGGTCGGTTGCATCGCCAGAAATCACATTACGGCCTTCTTCACGATGGCTATTGGCCGCCTCTTCACGAATTTCTACCCCAAGGCAGATTTCCCCGTGACGTGAAGTGAGCTCTTCATAGGCGCCGCGGCCGATACGTCCCATACCTAAGATAAGAACTTGCGCTTCTCCAGGATCAATTAGGCGATCCCTGGTGTGTAAGGATTCAGCCGCTTGCTCTTTCAGCCATTTGGCCGAACGTTGATAAATGGCATGTCCTTTACGTTCAATCGGAGCGGCTAAGATAAACGATAAGGGGACGGAAACGGCGAGAGCCACCAGAATGTCACTGTTTATCCAGCCCATTTTGAAAGCAAGTCCACCCACGATCAGGCCAAACTCACTAAAGTTGAATAGGGATAGCGAGGCCAGTAGTGACGTGCGGACACGGAAATGGAACTGGTGGATGACCCAAAAATACAGCACGCCTTTTATTGGTAGCAGTAACAGGAGCAGTAGAGCGAGCATAATTCCTGTGGTAGTCGGGTGAGCAGAAAGCCCGATGTTCAGGAAGAAGCAGACTAAAAACAGCTCTTTGAGATTAAATAGTGCTTTCGATAATTCAGAGGCTTTGTGGTGGCTGGCGAGCATCATCCCTAAGATCAGTGCTCCAAGATCGGGTTTCATTCCGACGAGCTGGAAGGATCCGGCTCCCACAACCAATGCAAAGAAAATCCCAAACAGAACCAACATCTCGCCGTGGCCGACCCAATCCAATAACTCATAAAAGAGCGGACGGAGTAAAGGGAGTACAAATAAGCCTATCGCATACCATTCTGGGAGTTTGCCGGTCGATGCGGTTAAGAACACCACAGCAAAGATATCTTGCATAACCAGAATACCAATGGCTAAGGTGCCATAGGTCGCATTCATTTCCCCTTTTTCTTGCAGCGATTTGACGGCAAATACGGTACTAGAGAAGGATAGGGCAAATCCGATCAAAATGAGTTTATCAAAAGAAAGATCCGCCAGACTATCGAGCCCTAACTGCTTAAAAATGAGTAAGAGAAGCGTAAACAGTGCGGTAGAGAGCAAGTTATGAATGGTTGACCCTGCCCAAATCTCTTTGGCGAGTAAAGTTTTGACTTCCAGTTTTAAACCAATAGTAAAAAGAAGTAGAGTTACCCCTAAGTCGGCGAGCAGAGAAAGGGTGTCATTACTGGTAAATCCGTAGGCATTGAGCGCAAAACCTGCAATCAAAAAACCAACCAGTGGCGGTAAATGGCATTTTAAAGCGATAAAACCTGCTAAAAATGCGGCAGAAAGAAGTATCAAATCCATGAGCTATGTTCTTAATTTAATAATAAAAAAACGGTGGTATAAAAATACCACCGTCATTATAGGTCAATCGGTTGCGTAAGCTTAACTAAAAAGCTCAGTCTTCAAGCAATTTTTGTAACAGAACCCCATTTAACATCGCACGTTTGATCATAGCAAAAGCGCCCATAGTGGGTTGTTTGTAGACTTGTGAAGACACAATCGGCAGATGTTGGTGGAACGTTTTCAGTGACTGATTTTCTACGTTGCGTTGAATCGCGGGGAATACGATCTCTTTGGCGGCGGTGATTTGCCCAGCAATCACGATCTTTTGTGGGTTGAATAGGTTTACGGTAATCGCAATCGCTTTACCCAACTGATTACCTACACGAACCAACGCTTGTTTCGCCAGTTCATCCCCAGCATTTGCGTGCTCACAGACATCATCAATCGTAATCGTATCGAGAGTAGAGAGCGAAGATTCATACCCCTGAGCGATCAGTTTTTTCACACGAGAAGTGATAGCAGGGTTGGTCGCAACGGTTTCTAGACAACCAAAGTTGCCACATTGACATTGCTCACCAAGAGGGTCGATTTGGATGTGGCCAATTTCACCGACGTTGCGGTTATAGCCTAAGAAGACTTGACCGTTAACGATAATCCCTGCACCTGTGCCACGGTGTACACTGACTAGTATGGAGTCTTGGCAATCTTGGCTGGCTCCGAAATAGTGCTCCGCTAAGGCAATACCACGAACGTCGTTACCCACAAAACATTCAACATGGAACTCATCACGAATGGTTGCGCCGAGAGGTAATTCATTGATCGCGACATTAGGCATGTACTCAACAACACCTGTTTCTGGATTTACCAAACCGGGTAAGGCCACACCAATCGCAATCAACTGATCAATTAATGCGGTGTGTTGTTGAATAAATTGTTTGATCTGTTTAATCAGGCTCGACATCAACACGTCTTGCGTGTTGTAGTGAAATTCATGATGCTCATCAACCAGTGAGTTTCCACCTAGGTCATAGAGGCTGAGTTGAATATAGTCACGTCCGATACGCACGGCAATAGAGTGGAACGGCTTGACTTCTGTGGTCAGCGAAATGGCTCGCCGACCACCTGTAGAAGCTTGTTGCGCGACTTCTTTGATTAATCCACGTTCAAGCAATTGGCGGGTAATCTTGGTAACACTGGCCGGAGCCAGTTGGCTTACATCAGCGACTTGAATCCGACTGATTGGGCCTTGTTGGTCAATCAAGCGGTAAACCGCCGCACTGTTTAGCTGTTTAACTAAATCTACGTTACCAATCTGTCCGCCATTCATTATCAATTCTGCTCGTATTGTCCGTTAACTACCGTCGCTTTTACGTTGAAGTCACGATCAAAAACAGTCAGGTTGGCGATCATACCTTTCTTGATACGACCGAGTTTCTCATCAACACCGATTGCTTTCGCTGGATACAGAGTAGCCATTCGCAGAGCTTCATCTAAAGCGATACCGACATGCTCAACCGTATTTTGAACTGCTTCAATCATTGTTAGGGCTGAACCGCCAAGCGTGCCATTTTCATCAACACATTTGCCATCTCGGTAATATACTTTCTTACCGACAAAAATAAAGTAATCCATTTCAGCGCCTGCAGGAGCTGTGGCATCGGTCACTAATACGAGCTTTTCACCCTTAATTTTGTGGGCAATTCGGATGTTTGCGTAATCAACATGGAAGCCATCGGCGATGATGCCCGCATACACCTCAGGTGTATCATAAATCGCCCCGACCACTCCTGGTTCACGACCTACCATCGGGGTCATTGCATTAAAGAGGTGGGTCGCAAAGGTAATGCCGGATTCAAAGCTTTTACGTGCTTCGCTATAGGTCGCGTTTGTGTGTCCAATCGAAACAACAATCCCAGCTTTAACCAGCTTCTCAATATGTTCAGGCTTATTATTCTCTGGCGCGAGAGTGACTTTGGCGATCACATCACTATTGGCACAAATCGTATCAATCATCGTATCGTCAGAGGGGCGGATGAAGTCAACGCTGTGGATCCCTTTTTTCATGACATTCAGATAAGGCCCTTCTAAATGAAGACCAAGCGATTGATTTGGGTATTTCGCCTGATATTCGCGAGCGGCGGCAATTGCTTGGCGCATGTTCTCATCGGAAGAGGTGATCAGCGTTGGAAGGAAGCTGGTACAGCCCGATTTAAGGTTAGCTTTGTGCATGGTATCAATGGTTTCCGCTGTGATTTCATCATTGAACATCACGCCACCACAGCCATTCAGCTGTAAATCGATAAAACCAGGGCTGAGGTTTGCACCGTTTAGGTCGACCACATTCATCTCAGATGGAAGAGATTCGATAGGGCAAACGGCTTCAATTTTGTCACCGTTGATGATTACCGCATGTTTCACAAGCACATCATTGCCTGTGTAGATTTTGCAGTTCGTTAGCGCATACATAATCAGCTAATCCTCTTGTCGATATTTTTAGATTCATTTTAGCGACTCACCGAGGTTACAGCCAAAGCGCAAGCTGCTTCACTTCAATCAGGTCGCGAATTATCTTTTGTGCAAAAGGCCACAGCAACTGCGGCTAAAAATAAGTCATTGGTCAATCCACTCTTCGCGGTGTTTAACCTAAGGGCATTAAGAGAAATGCACTATGTTAACGAGTGTAACACGGTGACTGTCTGACCAACAAACGCTGTAATATTAGCGTCCAAAAGTTGTTTTTTTACATCATAAAATAAGTTTTATGATCTGGCTAGCAAAATCATTTCGTTCTTAGAACCACGGGTGATTAGGATCACAAATGATGAGGTTTTAATTTGCGGAGCAAAATTAATGTCATAAACTGACCAGGACTAAATTGGGCGACTAAAAAAAGTCTCTCAATACTATACAAAAATCCTATAGGGGGAACTTAAGGTGAATATTCTTGGATATGCGCAAAAGTTAGGTAAAGCATTGATGCTACCTATCGCTACGCTACCTGTAGCGGCGCTCTTACTTCGTTTAGGTCAACCAGACCTGTTAGGCATTCCATTCATGGCTGCAGCGGGCGATGCAATTTTTAGCCAACTGCCACTACTGTTTGGTTTAGGTATTGCCATTGGTTTATCGAAAGATGGATCTGGCGCCGCAGGTCTAGCGGGTGCAGTAGCTTACTTTGTTCTGACTGCAACAGCAAAAACGATTGATGCTTCAATCAACATGTCTTTCTTCGGCGGTATCTTCGCAGGTATCATCGCAGGGCACTCTTACAACGCGTTCCATGCTACACGTCTGCCAGAGTGGCTAGCATTCTTTGCTGGTAAGCGTTTAGTGCCAATTATGGCGGGTCTGTTCGCTCTGGTTGCTGGTGCGCTTTCTGGCGTTATCTGGCCATCAATTCAAGGTGGATTAGATGCGCTGGCGCATGCCGTCTCTACATCAGGTGCTTTAGGCCAATTTGTTTACGGTACTCTGAACCGTGCTCTGATCCCTGTAGGTTTACACCACGTTCTGAACTCTTACTTCTGGTTCGGCATGGGTACCTGTCAAGAGATCCTAGTTTCAGGTGCTCAAGCCGCTGGTCAAGCACTGCCTGCACTCGAAAAATTGTGTGTGGATCCAGCTCTAGCGAAAACCCTAGTTGTGGGTCAAGAGCATACTTTTGCGTTCAAAAATGCAGTAACGCCTGAAATCACAGCTGTGGTAAAAGAAGTGACTGAAGTGGTTAAATCTGGCGACCTACACCGTTTCTTCGGCGGCGATAAGAGCGCAGGGGTATTCATGAACGGCTTCTTCCCTGTCATGATGTTCGGTCTACCAGGTGCTGCACTTGCTATGTACCTAGCCGCTCCAGCTGAGCGTCGTCACCAAGTGGGTGGTGCACTGTTCTCTGTTGCGTTCTGTTCATTCCTAACAGGTATCACTGAGCCTCTAGAGTTCATGTTTGTGTTCCTAGCACCTGCGCTGTATGCAATGCATGCGGTATTTACAGGTCTGTCACTGGTTGTGGCTAACATGTTTGGCACACTGCATGGTTTCGGTTTCTCAGCAGGTCTTATCGACTTCCTGTTGAACTGGGGTCTAGCAACGAAACCTGCAACTCTGTTTGTGATTGGTCTAGCGTTCTTTGCTCTGTACTTCTTTACGTTCACATTCGCCATTCGTGCGTTCAACCTGAAATCTCCAGGTCGTGAAGACGAAGAAGTGGAAACAGAAACAGATTCCGCTGATGCATCTAAAGGTGATTTGGCTCGCCAATACCTGAAAGCACTGGGTGGTCATGAAAACCTGACATCTATCGATGCGTGTATCACACGTCTACGTCTGACTCTGAAAGACCGCTCTGTTGCAGATGAAGCGGTACTGAAGAAACTGGGCGCGAAAGGTGTTGTGAAACTGGGTGAAAATAACCTGCAAGTTATCCTTGGCCCTCTAGCAGAAATCGTCGCGGGTGAGATGAAAGCCATCAGCCCGAAAGAAGATCTTTCTGACGTTAAACTGCCTTAATCGAGTTTAAACCCTAGCCTGAATCAAAGCCTTCGCGAAAGCGAAGGCTTTTTACTTATTTCCCGTTTGATAAGTGGCGATATAAGCATCGAACCGTAGAAATAATCACAAGAAATCCATAGTTTTTATTGTGCCCACCGCAAGAATTGTGGATGATTAGCGGCAATATTTTCTGTTTTCTAGCCTTGATGGTACAAGAAGCAGAAACGCTTTCTGACAATACTAAATGAATTTTGAGGTGCTATAGATGAGTGAAGCTGAGGCTCGTCCATCGAACTTCATCCGCCAAATTATCGATAAAGATCTTGCGGATGGTAAACACACGACCGTGCATACTCGTTTCCCGCCGGAGCCGAATGGCTACCTGCACATCGGTCACGCCAAGTCAATCTGTCTGAATTTCGGTATTGCTCAGGATTATCAAGGGCAGTGCAACCTGCGCTTTGATGATACAAACCCAGAAAAAGAGAACCTTGAATATGTTGAGTCGATCAAAAAAGATGTGACTTGGCTAGGTTTTGATTGGTCAGGTGAGGTGTGTTACTCCTCTGACTATTTTGACAAGTTGTATGAATACGCGATTGAGCTGATTCAAAAAGGCTTGGCGTATGTTGATGAACTGACGCCTGAGCAAATTCGTGAATACCGTGGCACTCTAACTGAGCCTGGTAAGCACAGCCCATACCGCGATCGTAGCGTAGAAGAAAACCTAGCGCTGTTTGAAAAAATGCGTGCGGGTGAATTTGCAGAAGGTCAAGCTTGTCTACGTGCAAAAATCGATATGGCATCGTCTTTTATCGTAATGCGTGATCCTGTTTTGTACCGTGTGCGTTTTGCTGAACACCACCAAACGGGTGACAAGTGGTGCATCTATCCGATGTACGATTTCACACACTGTATTTCTGATGCGCTCGAAGGCATTACGCACTCTATTTGTACTTTGGAATTCCAAGACAACCGCCGTCTGTATGATTGGGTTCTTGATAACATCACGATTCCATGCCATCCACGCCAGTATGAATTCAGCCGCTTAAATCTCGAATATACCGTGATGTCTAAGCGTAAACTGAACCAGCTAGTGACCGAAAAATTGGTCACAGGTTGGGATGATCCACGTATGCCGACCATTTCAGGCCTGCGTCGCCGTGGCTTCACGCCAAGCGCTATTCGTGAATTCTGTAAGCGCATTGGTGTGACTAAGCAAGAAAACATGATTGAATACAGTGCATTAGAGTCTTGTATTCGTGATGATCTTAACGAAAATGCGCCACGTGCGATGGCCGTTCTGGATCCGGTTAAACTGGTGATTGAGAACTTCGCCGCAGGCACAGTGGAAACTTTGACGCTGGCTAACCATCCGAACAAACCTGAGATGGGCGATCGCGAAGTGCCATTTACCCGTGAGTTGTGGATTGAACGCGAAGATTTCCGCGAAGAAGCCAACAAGAAATACAAGCGTTTGGTGTTAGGCAAAGAAGTGCGTCTGCGTGGTGCTTACGTCATCAAAGCTGAGCGCATCGAAAAAGATGAACAAGGTAATATCACCACAATCTTCTGTTCTTACGATCCTGAAACCTTGGGTAAAAACCCAGCCGATGGTCGTAAAGTGAAAGGTGTTATTCACTGGGTATCTGCTGAAAAAGGCGTTCCTGCTGAGTTTCGTCTCTACGAGCGTCTGTTCACTGTACCCAATCCAGGTGCGGCGGATAACTTTGCCGAAACCATTAACCCAGAATCTCTGGTAAAAGTTCAAGGTTATGTTGAGCCAAGCTTAGTGGAAGCAAAACCTGAATTTGGTTATCAGTTTGAGCGTATGGGCTATTTCTGTGCCGATAACAAAGACTCTAGCCCGCAGGCTTTGGTCTTTAACCGCACTGTTGGTTTGCGCGATAGTTTCGCCAAAATTGACGAAGAGTAAGCCGAAAAACGAGAGTAAAATGCAAAGCCAGCCAACGTGCTGGCTTTGTTTTTAGGCGTGGAGAAAGCGGTGTTGCCTCACGCTAGGACTGAAATTTGTGTGAGATTCCTGCGATTATTCCGGTCGTGACACATTTTTTGCCAGCCAGTCTATAGTTTTGCTAGGTGGATCCGATATATTTAACCAATCTCCGTACTTCAAAATTCAAAGCACATACTGAGCCTTTTATGCGTCGATTTTTCCAACGACTCCTGCTGCCAGTGGCAGTAATGGTCGTGACTCAGACTTCTTTCGTCAGTGCAGAAAGCATTCGTCTTGTTGGCCCTGATGGCCAAGTACAACCCACGCCCCAATATAGTGAAAATATTGTTCGCAATTCGGCTAATAATGAACCCGGTCGATTTTTCGGGCCGATCTCAGCCAACCAGACTTTGTGGTCGATAGCCAGCCAGTTACGGCCTTCTTCCAGCGTCACGGTGCAACAAACGTTATTGGCCATTTATCAGCTCAATCCTCAGGCGTTTGAAAATCAGAATATTCACACTCTGATCCCAGGTAGTACTCTACGTGTTCCGTCACTGGCACAAATCAGTCGCAATAGTACTCAAGACGCTGTCAACATCATGGCGTCTCACCAAGCAAAATTAAACCAAACACCCGATACGCCAGTGAGGCCTGTGGCTCCTCCTCGTCCTGCTCCTGTTGCAACGCCAAAAGTAGAAGCGGTCGCGCAAACGCCACCTCAAGTCACCCCTACGACCGCGCCGCAAGAGAAAGCGCCTACTGAGCTCAAGACACCCGCTAAACCCAGCCAATCAACAGATGCTGAAGTGATGGCTCTGGAAGAGAAGAATCACACCTTGCGCTTGATGCTTTCGCAAGTGCAATCGGAAGTCAGCACTCTCAAAGAAGAACTGGGTGATGAGAACCGCATCCGCAGTGAAGTCGAGAGATTGTTGGAAGAAGAACGCCGTAAAGCGGAAGAAGCTTCGCGTCTTGCGCCATCAGCTTTAGATAATTTGCTTTCTAATGGCTGGTTAGTGGCATTGTTAGCGCTAATCCCCGGTCTGCTTATTGCTATCGTAGTGCTTCTGCTGCTTAACCGTCGCTCAAGTGCTCAGCAAGAGAATCCAACGCAAAACAATATCACTTCTGAAATGCCAACCGCGGCGCCTGTCACTTTAGGTCCAGAACAGACGGAAGATATTGGTGATGACCTGCTGTTGGATGATGACCTCTTCAGTACCACCGACGACAAAGAAGAAAATGACGCTGAAAAAGCGTTCTCGGATGAAGATGATGTCTTCGCCGATCTGAACGAAACCGATCTTGATTTCAATCTTGATGGACAGGACAGCGATGATCTGTTTGTAGGAATTGATGATGATGGCGATCTCGATACCGAATTTGATGCTCTAAATGAAAGTGCCAACGGCATTTCTGTTAACGCTGATGATAAAGCGCTCGGACTTGAGGAGATGGAGCGCGCACTAAATGATGTTAGTGAACCAACCGACAACGATGATCTGAATTCTTTTGACTTGGCTGATGAAAATCAAATGTCGGAGGATGACATCGAAGCGCTGTTATCCGGTGATGAAGAGAATGAGCTGCTTAGCGATGGCAAAGTGGATCAATCGCTGCTGGATGACTTACTCGCCAGTGAACTCGACGCATTAGATGATGAACCCGCGATCCAAGATACCGAAACCTTGGATACGCTACTCAATGATGAGCTGGCGTCGCTCAGTGAAGAGGATAATGACGAATTTGATCTCAGCGGTGCAGGCGTAGCGGGTGACCAAGATTTGGATGACCTGTTTGCCTCTATCGAAGAGCAAGCTGACCTTGAGCAACTTGAAGCCAAAGCGATAGATGAAACGGCATTACTTGATGAAATACTCGCTGAACAAGATGCTCCTCTGAGCGAAGAGAGTATCGAGCTTTTAGATGAGTTGTTAGATGATTTTGATAAGCCAGAAAACGATGAGTTTGATGCCCAAACTGCGGATCTTCTTCAACCTGAAGAGCCCATTTTAGATTTAGAGGAAGATAGCACTCAGTTACTCAATGAGGTGTTGGGGGAACCCGTGCCCGAAGAGCTTGCCTCTGGGCTTGAAATTGACCAAAACAGCACTGAGCTTTTGGATGAATTACTGGATGATCTGGACTTGGATGATGAATCCATCGAAGCTACAGAATTCTCAGTGGCACCGGAAAAACTCAGTGTAGAAGATGGTACTGAGCTTTTTGATGAGTTGCTTGAAATTGAGCAGCATCCAGAGCCAGCAGAATCACTCCCGGAGTTGGCAACCGAAGATGAGTTTAATAGCGATACCTTCATTGACGACTTACTCAACTCGGCACCCGCAAAAGATCCGTTACTTGAACCTGTACTCGATGAAAATGAAGCTTTCGCACAAGCGGATGATTTTGATTTCAATCCTGAAATTGAAGGTGGTCTGGAAGACGACTTACCGCAGCCAAGTGCGCTACCCGCCAATGAGTTTGGTACTCCTCAAGATGAGGATTGGGTATTTGATGAGGATGACTCCTCACCAACTTTAGAGGGTAATGCTGAGCTTGAGCTATCTTCGGCTGAGGATGATTTGCCAGAGCAGACTACCGCCACAAATGAAACGGCGGATGAATTACTGGCAGATTTGGCTGCGCAGCCGCAATCAAATACAGTGGATACGTCTGATGATGCGTTAGCCCCTGACGCGCTTTCTCAGTCTGTCGAGGAGTCTCTCACTCTTAACGATTTGGAGCTGCCAGAAGAGAATGATGAGCCTCAATTGGCTGAAGTCACTCCGTCTTCTGCATTCGACGAACAACAAGTTGAGACCGAAATTGAGCCTGAGTCGGAGCCGTTGGCTGCAGAAGCATCTAATGATGAAAGTGACCTTACTGCGCTTAATGAACTCGATTTACCCGAGTACACCGAAGAGGACGCCTTGGCGGATGCGCAGTTAGAGCCCGCCACAGAATCGGAAGTTGAGCCCGAGCTTGAGTTGGCAAGTGAGCCAGTCGAGGAAGAAGCCTTTACCGAGCTTGATGAACTCGATTTGCCTGAGTACACCGAAGAAGATGCCTTGGCGGATGCACAGTTAGAGCCTGCCGTTGAATCGGAAGTTGAGCCCGAGCTGGAGCTGGCAAGCGATCTCGACGAGGAAGAAGCCTTTACCGAGCTTAATGAGCTCGATTTGCCCGAGTACACCGAAGAGGACGCCTTGGCGGATGCGCAGTTAGAGCCTGCCGCAGAATCGGAAGTTGAGCCAGAGCTTGAGCTAGCAAGTGAGCCGGCCGAGGAAGAAGCCTTTACCGAGCTTGATGAACTCGATTTACCCGAGTACACCGAAGAAGATGCCTTGGCAGATGCACAGTTAGAGCCCGCCGCAGAATCGGAAGTTGAGCCAGAGCTTGAGCTGGCAAGCGATCTCGAAGAGGAAGAAGCCTTTACCGAGCTTAATGAGCTCGATTTGCCTGAGTACACCGAAGAAGACGCTTTGGCAGACGCGCAGTTAGAGCCTGCCGCCGAATCGGAAGTTGAGCCAGAGCTTGAGCTGGCAAGCGTTCTCGAAGAGGAAGAAGCCTTTACCGAGCTTGATGAGCTCGATTTGCCTGAGTACACCGAAGAAGATGCCTTGGCAGATGCACAGTTAGAGCCTGCCGCAGAATCGGAAGTTGAACCCGAGCTTGAGCTGGCAAGCGATCTCGAAGAGGAAGAAGTCTTTACCGAGCTTAATGAGCTCGATTTGCCTGAGTACACCGAAGAAGACGCTTTGGCGGATGCGCAGTTAGAGCCTGTTGCAGAATCGGAAGTTGAACCCGAGCTTGATCTGGCAAGCGATCTCGAAGAGGAAGAAGCCTTTACCGAGCTTGATGAGCTCGATTTGCCTGAGTACACCGAAGAAGATGCCTTGGCGGATGCGCAGTTAGAGCCTGCCGTTGAATCAGAAGTTGAGCCAGAGCTCGGTGATGAGACAGAAACGCTAGCACAAGAGACAGAAAGTGATGCGCTGGTTGCCGATGAGGATTTACTGGCCAGTGTTGAAAGCGCAGTAGACGAGGTTCAGCCTGAACTTTTGGACGCGACTCAAGATGTGCCACCGACACAATCTTTGGCTAACAAGGCATTTGATGAAGAAGCGCTGCACGATTGGCTGAGTGATAATCCCGATGGTGAAAAACCGTTTAGCTTTGATCGTCCACTTGATGCTAAAACGATTGATAGCGCGGGCATGGATATTGATGCCATGTTGCAAATGGGCGGCGAAGACTGGAATGGTTTCCACCTAACCCCAGATCAGCAAGCGCAGTTGCCGGATGATGTACCTGAGGATGAGCAAGCGATTTGGGCGAGTGAAACACCAGAGCCGCAAGCGAAGCCTGAAAACTGGGGATCGCAAGAGGATTTGCTGGATTTCGACCCACAGCGTGACGGCTACATGACCATCGACGAGCTCATGGCACAGGTAGAATCGGAAGAGCAAGGCTTAAACCCTGATGAAGAGGAGCTTAAGCTTGATGTGGGTCTGGATGAGTTCCCTGATGTGATTGGCGATATTCGAGATATTGATGTGGATAGTGGTGCGGAAGCAGCAGGTAAGCTGGATTTGGCCAAAATCTACATTGAAATGAACGATGAGAAAGGGGCGATTAAACTGCTCGAAGAGGCGATTGTTGACGGCGATGATGAGATTCGCCAACAAGCTAAACGGCTGATCGATGTGCTGAATGGGCGAGTGTAGCTCCCTCTGATTCTTTCGACACTTTAAAAGGCAGCTTAGCTGCCTTTTACTTTTGTAGTGATTAGAAATTTACTGGCAAACTGTTTATACTTCCCGACCCATTTTTATTGAGACAAACAGCATGAGAATCGCGTTAGGTATTGAGTATGACGGGACTCACTACTACGGTTGGCAGCGCCAGAGAGAAGTCAAAAGTGTCCAAGAAGCGTTAGAAAAGGCGCTGAGTAAGATTGCCAACCATCCAGTGGAAGTGCAGTGTGCTGGGCGAACTGATGCGGGGGTACATGGTACTGGGCAAGTGGTGCACTTTGATACCACCGCCGAACGGCAGATGGTCGCTTGGACCATGGGCGCCAACGCGAATTTGCCGAAGGATATTGCAGTACGCTGGGCGATGGCGGTTCCTGATGAATTTCATGCACGATTCAGTGCCACTGCACGCCGTTATCGTTATGTCATTTACAACCATGTTTATCGCCCGGGGATTTTGAATTCTGGTGTCAGCCATTACCACGACGAGCTGGATGTTGAAAAAATGCAGCAAGCAGGGCAGTACTTGCTGGGGGAAAATGATTTCACCTCATTTCGTGCGGTGCATTGTCAGTCCCGTAGTCCTTGGCGTAACGTCATGCATCTGAATGTGACGCGTCACGGTCGTTATGTGGTGATTGATATTAAAGCCAATGCGTTCGTGCATCATATGGTACGCAATATCACGGGTAGCTTGATAGTCGTCGGGCGTGGTGAGCAGAAGCCAGAGTGGATTCAATGGTTATTGGCACAAAAAGATCGCACCTTAGCGGCGGCGACGGCCAAAGCGGAGGGGCTCTACTTGGTTTCTGTCGATTACCCTGCGCATTTTGGGTTGCCCGAAATGCCAATTGGGCCACTTTTCTTGCCTGATAATTTGAACTAACAGCTAGTAATTGACTCAAAAATAAACAATATTGTGCTTTGGCTAAAGCGTAGAAATAGGTACAACCAGTTTTTTGTCTACAGTTGGCATTTTCTGTGTTTTAATCCACACGCATTTTTTGTCGAATTTATCTCTCCTGCTGATGGCGGGAGATTGAGAGTAAAAGGTCTTCCATGAGTTGGCTCGAAAAGATTTTAGAGAAAAGCAACATCGTCAGTTCACGCAAAGCCTCTATCCCAGAAGGCGTTTGGACTAAGTGTACATCGTGTGAACAAGTGCTTTATTACGCGGAGTTGGAGCGTAACCTAGAAGTTTGTCCTAAGTGTGATCATCACATGCGCATGAAAGCGCGTCGCCGTTTGGAAACGTTTCTGGATCAAGGTGAGCGTGTTGAGCTGGGTGAAGAGCTCGAGCCACAAGACAAACTGAAATTTAAAGATTCTAAACGCTACAAAGAGCGTCTTGCTGCGGCGCAAAAAGCCAGTGGTGAGAAGGATGCTCTGGTCGTCATGAAAGGTGCTGTGCTTGGTGTTCCTGTCGTGGCGTGTGCCTTTGAGTTCTCTTTTATGGGCGGCTCAATGGGTTCTGTGGTTGGTGCTCGTTTTGTGCGTGCGGTTGAAGCGGCGATTGAACACAACTGCGGATTAATCTGTTTCTCTGCCAGCGGCGGTGCGCGTATGCAAGAGGCATTAATGTCTCTGATGCAAATGGCCAAAACCAGTGCCGCGCTAGAGCGTTTATCGGATAAAGGCTTACCTTTCATTTCCGTGATGACCGACCCAACCATGGGCGGGGTGTCAGCGAGTTTGGCGATGCTGGGCGATATTAATATCGGTGAGCCCAAAGCATTGATCGGTTTTGCTGGTCGTCGCGTTATTGAGCAAACCGTACGTGAAGAGCTTCCGGAAGGTTTCCAACGCAGTGAGTTCCTGCTAGAGCATGGGGCGATTGATATGATCGTTGATCGTCGAGACATGCGTCAGCGTGTCGCTAGCTTACTGGCGAAAATGACTGGCCAAGCGTCTCCTCTCGTAGTTTCTGTGAACGACGCGCCAAATGAAGCGCCTTATGCGGTACCAGAAGCCAATAAAAAAGGGTAAAGTAAGCGCTAACTAAACCAACGGATTCTATGGTTGTACGTTAGATGACTCAAAAGCCTGTTCCTCAAGCCACATCTCCACTCGCGGTGTGGCTTGATTATTTAGCCCACATACACACTTCCGCCATTGATCTCGGCCTAGAACGTGTTCAAGCCGTCGCTCAAAAAGCCAAACTCACCAAACCAGCGCCCACCGTTATCACGGTGGCGGGCACCAATGGTAAAGGTTCCACCTGTGCATTAATGGAAGCGATTCTACTGCAAGCGGGTTATTCCGTTGGCGTGTACAGTTCTCCGCACTTGATTCGCTATAACGAGCGTGTACGCATCAATGGCCAAGATCTTGCCGATGAGATGCACACCCAAGCGTTTGCGCATATTGAGCAAGAGCGCGGTGACATAAGCTTAAGCCTATTTGAATTCGGTACACTCGCCGCTCTTTATCTTTTTGAGCAGCAGAAAGTCGATGTGTTGCTGCTTGAAGTGGGGTTGGGTGGCCGTTTAGATGCGACCAACGTTGTCGATCACGATGTCAGTGTCATCACCAGCTTAGCGCTGGATCATACCGATTGGCTTGGCAATGACATCGCTGTGATTGGTTATGAGAAAGCGGGCATCTTTCGTTCAGGAAAGCCTGCGATTTGTGGGCAGCCTAAGCCACCCGCAACCGTTGCTGCGCATGCCGATGATATCGGCGCTAAACTGCATCAGGTGGAAATCCAATTTAGTTATGAGAAAACCTCAGCAACGACTTGGAATTGGCGTAGTGGCCGCTTTGAATTGACCGATCTTCCTGTCCCATCTCTGCCGTTACCGAATGCGGCAACGGCTTTAATGGCGCTTGGTTGCTCTGGGCTTGCCATCAGCGATATTAATATCGTGGATGGGCTACGGAATGCCCAATTAGCGGGACGAATGCAGGTGATTAGCCATCAACCTACGATAGTGCTTGATGTCGCACATAACCCGCACTCAGCCCATTATCTGGTTCAGCAACTGACACAACGCTACCCAGAGCGCACCATTCATCTGGTGTTTGGGATGTTGCATGACAAAGATATTGCTTCAACGGTGGCCGAGTTAAGCCCGGCGGTGACGCATTGGTATCCCGCTTCGTTGTCTGGCCCTCGTGCGGCTACCGCGGCGCAGCTCTGTCAGTATTTACCTGCGGATATTACTCAATATGCCAATCCAGTGTCGGCATTTGAAGCCGCGTTGACACAGGCTGGGGCACAAGATGTCATTGTAGTTGCGGGCTCTTTCCATACGGTAGGTGAAGTGCTTGAACATTGGCAAAAGAGAGGGGAATAAATGGCCAGTAAATTTCAAAGCCGTTTAGTTGGCACCATAGTGTTGGTCGCCATCGGCGTGATTGTGCTGCCCGATGTGCTTGATGGTAAGAAAACGCATTTTAAAGAAGAGATTGCCAGCGTCCCAATTAAACCGCAGCCGGAAGGCGAGGTAGAAAAGTTTGAAGTGCTGGATCCGGTGCAAGATGACATTGCCTTACCTGAAGCGCCGGTTTCCGTCACTCAGACCGGTCAGGATAATCAAGCCAGTGTTGCACCAGTAACGCCGACGGTGGTGAAAAACAGTACGCCAGTCAAAGTGGCAGCAGAGCAGCCTGTGCCCGTGACGGTCACAGAGGTTCCAGAAACGAATGAATACCAAGATTCCGCGTGGATCATTCAGTTAGTGGCACTGAAAAATGCCGATAATGCACGCAATCTCGTGGCTGACTTACAAAAGCGTGGTTACCAAGCGCATGTCAAACAAGAGAATGATTTCACCCGAGTGATTATTGGCCCTGATGTTTCAAAATCTAAGTTAGAAACCCAACTCGTGGAATTAGAAAAAATTACCGGTGCCAAAGGTCAATTGCTCAAATTTAAACCACTAAACCCATAAGAAAACGTTTGCGTCGCGTTTTTTTCTGTTAAAATGCGCGCCAACTTAAGATGTAAGAACTCATGAACTGGTTAGATATTGTCATTTTAAGTGTGATCGGCTTGTCTGCGCTGATCAGTCTTGTTCGTGGCTTTGCCAAAGAAGCCTTATCTTTAGTGATTTGGTTTGGGGCGTTTTATATCGCTTCGGAGTACTACGCCAAACTGGCGGTGTATTTCACCAACATTAAAGATGACATGTTTCGCAATGGAGCGGCGATTGCGGCTCTGTTTGTGGCGACATTGATCGTCGGTGCTATCGTTAACTACGTGATTGCCCAACTGGTCGAAAAAACAGGACTATCAGGAACCGACAGAATTCTCGGTGTGGTGTTTGGTGCACTACGTGGAGTGTTGATTGTCGCAGCAGGTCTGTTCTTCATGGATGCGTTTACCGCATTTCCAAACACAGAGTGGTGGAAAAGCTCGCAGCTAGTGCCTGAATTCAGTCGCGTTATTGCTCCGTTCTTTGAACACCTAAAAGCAACATCAAGTTTTCTCTCTGGCGCGATTTAGCGCCGGAGACGGTTGAAATCGAGGATTAGGACATGTGTGGTATTGTTGGAATCGTGGGTACAACGCCTGTAAACCAGTCAATTTATGACGCTTTGACGGTCTTGCAGCATCGTGGCCAAGATGCCGCGGGTATTTGTACCATAGAAAGCAATCGTTTTCGTCTGCGTAAGGCAAACGGATTAGTCAGGGATGTCTTTGAAGCGAAACACATGCAACGCCTGCAAGGCAACGTCGGGATCGGCCATGTGCGTTACCCCACCGCAGGTAGCTCTAGCGCCTCAGAAGCTCAACCTTTCTATGTCAACTCTCCTTTCGGTATCACACTTGCTCACAACGGTAATCTGACCAACGCGAACCAAGTGCGTCAAAAGCTGTTTGAAAAAGACCGTCGCCATGTGAATACCACTTCGGATTCAGAGGTGTTGCTCAACGTCCTGGCTCATGAAATTGATACCGTAAAGGGCAATGTCACCGCCGAAGATGTGTTCCGTGCAATCAGCAATGTTCACCGTACCATTCGTGGTGCTTATGCGGTGGCGGCGATGATCATTGGTCACGGTATGATTGCGTTTCGTGACCCACACGGTATTCGCCCATTGTGTCTCGGTAAGCGTGAAGTCAATGGTCAGCTCGAATACATGGTCGCCTCTGAGTCGGTCGCACTGGATGCGGTTGGGTTCGACTTCGTGCGAGATGTCGCGCCCGGTGAAGCGATTTATGCCACTTTCGATGGTGAGCTATACACCAAACAGTGTGCCGATAATCCAGCACTCAACCCATGCATCTTTGAATTTGTCTACTTTGCGCGCCCAGATTCGTTTATCGACAAGATTTCCGTTTACAGCGCTCGTGTAGAGATGGGTAAGCGTTTAGGTGAGCGCATCAAAAATGATTACAGCGATCTCGATATCGATGTAGTCATCCCGATTCCCGAAACCTCTTGTGATATCGCCCTACAAATTGCACAGGCGATTGATAAACCATATCGCCAAGGCTTTGTTAAAAACCGCTATGTTGGCCGAACCTTTATCATGCCGGGTCAGCAACAACGTAAGAAATCGGTACGCCGTAAACTCAATGCGATTCGCTCAGAGTTTAAAGATAAAAACGTACTACTGGTGGATGATTCTATCGTGCGTGGCACTACCTCAGAGCAGATCATTGAGATGGCTCGTGATTCTGGGGCGAAGAAAGTCTACATCGTCTCTGCTGCCCCTGAGATTCGCTTCCCGAACGTGTATGGTATTGATATGCCAAGTGCCAATGAGCTGATTGCTCATGGTCGTGATAACGATGCTATCTGTAAGCAGATTGGTGCCGATGCCTTGATATTCCAAACTTTAGAGGATTTGGTGGAAGCGGTTCGCTGTGGCAACCCTGATATCGTCAAGTTTGAAGCTTCGGTCTTTAATGGCGAATACGTGACGGGTGACATCGATCAGCAGTACTTAGATTTTCTCGAGTCGATGCGCAGTGATGACGCGAAAGTGCAGCGTGAAATTCAACAAGATCTGGCTAACCTTGAGCTGCATAACGAAGGCGCTTAAGCAAAAAACGGGTTCGTATAATCATCAAAAAGGCTTCCTGCGGGAAGCCTTTTTCGTTATCCCCCTCACGACCGCTACGCTTTGGTGAGGGGATGAGGTGATGGTTGGACTCTTGGTTAGCGGAGGTTACAGCACCATGGCGGCAATCCAACCGAATACGATGAGTGGCAGGTTGTAGTGAATAAAGGTTGGCACAACGGTTTCCCAAATATGCTCGTGCTGACCATCCGCATTGAGGCCGGATGTTGGGCCTAAGGTTGAATCGGACGCAGGAGATCCTGCATCTCCTAACGCAGCGGCGGTACCGACCAGAGCAACGGTGGCCATTGGGGAAAAACCAAACGAAAGACACAGCGGCACATAGATGGTTGCGATGATCGGAATGGTCGAGAATGACGAGCCGATGCCCATAGTCACCAACAAGCCTACGACTAACATCAGCAGAGCTGCTAGAGCTTTATTGTCACCAATGCTGGTGGAAAGCGAAGTGACCAGTGTTTCAACGCCGCCAGTGGCTTTCATCACTGCGGCAAAACCGGCCGCAGAAATCATGATAAAGCCAATCATCGCCATCATATGCACGCCTCTTGTGAACACATCATGCGTCTCTTTCCACGCAATCACGCCCCCAAAAGTGAATACCATAAAGCCTGCTAGTGCGCCGATGATCATAGACCCCGTCAACAATTGCACCGCTAATGCAGCCACAATGCCGACACCCGCAATCGCGATATGCTGTTTATTGATCGACGAGCTTTCTTGTTGCACTACGGTCAATTCCGTTTCTTGATACTCACGAGGTTTGCGATAGCTAAAAAGTACCGCCAGCAACAGACCAAAAATCATCCCTGCAGCGGGCAAAATCATCGCCGTGGGAACTTGGCTTGCGGTGATGCTTTCCAAACCATTTTCATGCAGGTTTTTTAGCAAAATGTTGTTGAGGAAAATGCCCCCAAAACCGACAGGAAGCACCATGTAAGGTGTGATCAAGCCAAAAGTGAGGACGCAGGCGACTAAGCGACGGTCGAGTTTCAGCTTAGCAAAGACACTCAGGAGCGGCGGAATCAAAATGGGGATAAACGCAATGTGGACGGGGATGACGTTTTGTGAGGCCATCGCCATCAGCAGCAAAGAGATGAGTACGAGGTATTTTAACCCGGTTGATGCTGCGTGGCTTTCTTGGCCGTGAATGCGACGAATCACGCTTTGCGCCAGTAAATCGGTGATCCCCGATTTCGAAATGGCCACCGCAAAAGTGCCAAGCATGGCGTAACTCAGGGCGATCGTAGCGCCACCACCCAAACCGCTTTCAAACGCGGCAACGGTTTCATTCAAACTCATACCAGCGACTAAACCACCGACCACGGCACTGAACGTCAAAGCAACCACGACGTTCACCCGCATCAGGGCTAGCAGCAGCATGACACAAACGGAAATGACTACTGGATTCATATTTTTTCTCGGGATGTTGTGTATCCCCAGCCCACTTGAAGAAGCAAGAAGGGTAGGGATGGGCCTGATTGGTTAAAGCGGTTCATGGGTAGAACGAGCTTCAATTTAAATCGGCATCGTTGTTATTGTCCTCATCATCATTGACCAATGGCCAGCCACCTAAAGCTTTCCACTGGTTGACAATGGTGCAGAACAGCTCTGCAGTTTTTTGGGTATCGTACAAGGCGGAATGTGCCTCGCGATTGTCAAATTCCATCCCAGCAGTTTTACAGGCTTTAGCCAGCACGGTCTGCCCGAAAGCAAGACCACTTAGCGTTGCCGTGTCAAACGTGGCAAAGGGATGGAAAGGAACACGTTTTAATTTACAACGTTCGCTCGCTGCCATCACGAAACTGTGATCGAAATGCGCGTTATGCGCCACAATAATGGCGCGGCTGCAATCTGCGGCTTTTTGCTCTTTGCGAACCAGTTTGTAAATCTCTTTTAATGCATGATCTTCACTCACCGCCCCCCGTAGTGGGCTAAACGGATCGTAAATGCCGGTAAATTCTAGTGCGGCTTTTTCGAGATTCGCGCCTTCAAAGGGTTCGACATGAAAATGGATAGTACTTGCTGGGTGTAAATCGCCGTTTTCATCCATACTCAAGGTGACAGCACAAATTTCTAAAAGCGCATCGGTTTGCGCATTGAATCCTGCGGTCTCTACATCGATAACCACAGGAAAATAGCCACGAAAGCGTTTTTTCAAGGTTAGCGCGTCATTTTTATCAGTCATGCGGGTTCTAAATTATGTGATAAGGCTGGCATTATTGCAGATTCTGCGGTGGAGCAAAACCTAGCTTATCTAAA
Organism: Vibrio cholerae; assembly: GCF_008369605.1. Classification (NCBI taxonomy): domain Bacteria; kingdom Pseudomonadati; phylum Pseudomonadota; class Gammaproteobacteria; order Vibrionales; family Vibrionaceae; genus Vibrio; species Vibrio cholerae. The sequence continues at coordinate 1,951,331 of NZ_CP043554.1, read as the reverse complement.
TCGCGGCAATTAATTGTTCAATAAAGAGAAGCGATAAGGTTGAAAGGGATTCATTCAAGGCTGTTTTGCGGCAAGCAAGTTGTTTGGGTACCGTCATGCCAGTATCGTGCTGGCTAGATTTTTGCATCAACTCCACCAAGTCTCGCAGGCGGCAAATTATCGCCTGAGCATGCAGTATCAGTAGTGAGAAAAAGTATTTATGAATAAATGGGTTATCACAAGTTTGTTTGCCATAAGCACCTTATCAGCGTCTGTCGCTTCGGCGTTGGAAGTGCGTTATATGGCAACACCACAACAGTCTACGTGGCAAATGGCAACCAATACTCCGTTGGAATGCCGCCTTGTGCACCCGATCCCCAACTATGGTGACGCCGAGTTTTCGTCTCGCGCTGGCAAGAAAATCAATCTCGACTTTGAATTAAAAATGCGTCGCCCAATGGGGGATACCCGTAATGTCAGCTTAGTCTCTATGCCTCCGGTTTGGCGGCCGGGGGAAGGCGCAGATCGCATCACGAATCTGCAGTTTTTCAAACAGTTTGATGGTTATATTGGTGGACAGACCGCGTGGTCGTTACTCAGTGAACTGGAAAAGGGGCGCTACCCGACCTTCAGTTATCAAGATTGGCAAAGCCGCGATCAACGTATTGAGGTTGCGCTCTCTTCAGTGCTGTTTCAGCAACCCTACAATGAATTTAGTGACTGTATTTCCAAGCTATTGCCTTACAGCTTTGAAGACATCTCGTTTACGATTTTACACTACGACCAAGGCACCAGTGTTGAGTTGAATAAGGCGTCACAAAAGCGTTTGGCACAGATCGCTGAATATGTACGCTATAATCAAGATATTGATTTGGTTCTGGTTTCCACCTATACCGATTCAACAGACACCAATAACAATAGCCAAAATCTGTCGGAACAACGGGCTGAGGTGCTGCGCGAATACTTTAAATCGATTGGGTTGCCGGAAGATCGCATTCAAGTGCAGGGCTATGGCAAACGGCGGCCGATTGCCGATAACGCTTCGCCGATTGGTAAAGACAAAAACCGCCGCGTGGTGATTTCACTAGGCCGCACTCAGGTGTGATAGCGAGTCACACCTGAATTGGGAGAGCGCATTGGTTGGGTGATACCGTTAATTGAGGCGAAACTGAGCAATAATCTCGCATTTTGAGGCGGTATCTATATGTTGCACCATGCGTGCGATCTCTGGATTAGGGTGGCGCTTCATAAAATCGAGCAGCGCTTTACGGCAGCAGCCTAGAGAGTCAACAAAAGCTTCACAACCCGGTTTATGGCACTGAGGGATGAGCGTGAGGACGCGCTCTGAGGCCAGTTGTAGGTATTTAAGCTCGTATTGGTTATCGCCTATGGTGCGCCAAAACTTGGCCATGTTGTGGCAAGAGATAACCGAGATCATCATGCGATCTTCCATGTCAATCTCTTCACTTTCATCCAACTGTTGGCTGACGGTGAGCGCTTGTTGATAGTGAAGAATGCTGCGCAGGTGGTCTGACTCCTGCATAGCGATATCGGCTAATAGGGTATGCCTTTCCCACTCTTTTATATTCATCACACCTTCTCCTTGATTATCTGTTGCCTCAGATTAATTGATAATTATTATCATGTAAATGACAGGAATTGTGTGGGAATTACGCATTGCAGAGAAAGGGGGAAAGAACAGCGCGCAAAAAAATGCCGTCCATAAGACGGCATCATGCATCAGAATCGGCGATTAGCCTTCAAGACCTGCATGGGCTTGCTTGTTTTGGATAAGCTCAATCATGTAACCATCAGGGTCTTTCACGAAAGCGATGTGAGTTGTCCCGCCTTTCACTGGGCCTGGTTCACGGGTTACAATGCCTCCCGCCGCTTTGATGGTATCGCAAGTCGCATAAATATCATCAACCCCAATCGCGATATGGCCGTATGCGTTGCCTTTCTCATAGTCCGCCACGCCCCAGTTGTAGGTCAGTTCAATGACCGCACCTTGGGATTCATCACCATAACCTAAGAAGGCGAGGGTGTATTTGTACTCAGTATTCTCATTTTTGCGCAGCAGGCTCATACCCATCACTTGAGTATAGAATTCGATCGATTTATCCAAATCGCCGACGCGTAGCATGGTGTGCAAAATACGATGGTTGGACATTAAGAGCTCCTTACTTTCCGGATAACGGTTTTTTGGGAAATTAGCTTTCTGGGTACACTTTATCTTTGAATTCACAAAGATCTTCGATAATGCAACTGCCACAACGTGGTTTGCGCGCGACACAGGTGTAACGGCCATGCAGAATCAACCAGTGGTGCACATCGAGTTTAAACTCATTAGGTACGACTTTGAGTAGCTTGTGCTCTACTTCGTCGACGTTTTTGCCGACCGCAAATTTGGTGCGATTGGAGACGCGAAAGATGTGCGTATCGACCGCAATAGTCGGCCAGCCAAAGGCGGTATTCAACACCACATTGGCGGTCTTACGCCCAACGCCGGGCAGCGCTTCTAATGCTTCACGATCTTCCGGCACTTCACCTTGATGCTTTTCAAGCAAAATACGGCAAGTTTTGATGACGTTTTCGGCTTTAGAGTTAAATAAGCCAATGGTTTTTATATACTCTTTGACGCCATCCACACCCAGATCAAGCATGGCTTGTGGCGTATTGGCCACCGCATACAGTTTATCGGTAGCTTTGTTGACGCTGACATCGGTCGCTTGCGCGGAGAGCAGCACCGCAATCAGCAACTCAAAGGGGGAGTTCCAGTTTAATTCGGTTTCGGGTTTGGGGTTGTGAGCCCTCAGCCGTTCTAAAATTTCAATCCGTTTCGCGTTATTCATTAGACGGGTTGGCTTCCTTGATCAGGTTAGACATTGGTCACGCGTGCACGCTCTATGGCTTGCTTTTGTTGTTTTGGTTGGCGAGCGGCAATCTGTTTATCAATCACACTTTTGGCGGCGATCAAAAAGCCCACCCCGATGAAGGCTCCGGGGGGCAACAGTGCCAGCAAAAAGGCGCTGTCAAAGTGAAACACTTCGATGCGTAGAACTTTAGCCCATTCTCCGAGTAGCAGGTCCGCGCCATCGAACAGCGTGCCATTGCCGATGATTTCGCGCAGTGATCCGAGCACAACCAGTACTGAGGTCATCCCCAATCCCATCCAAAATCCGTCTAACGCGGCTGGGAGCACATCATTTTTTGAAGCAAACGCTTCAGCACGACCTATGATGATGCAGTTGGTCACAATCAGCGGAATAAAAATGCCGAGCGAGAGATAAAGCCCGTAAGCGTAGGCGTTCATCAGTAACTGTACGCAAGTCACCAGCGAAGCGATGATCATCACAAACACCGGAATTCGGACTTCTTTCGGCACATAATCACGCACGAGAGAGACGGTGACATTCGAGCCGACGAGAACAAGAAGCGTAGCGATGCCTAATCCGAGGGCATTGGTCACGGTGGAGGAAACGGCGAGCAGCGGACACAATCCCAGTAATTGCACTAAGGCTGGGTTGTTATTCCACATGCCATTTAACATCAGAGTTCGGTTTTCACTCATGTTATTGACCCTCACACGGATTCGGCTGATTGTGCAGCTGTTGTTGATGTTGGTTGACATACTCCACGGCTTTTTTGACCGCCAGTACGACAGCGCGAGGAGTAATGGTTGCACCCGTAAATTGGTCAAACTGACCGCCATCTTTACGTACTTTCCAGTCATCCTGATTATCGGCGGTGACTTGTTGGCCGTTAAAGCCTAATACCCAATTACTGATCCGTAAATCAATCTTATCACCTAGCCCCGGTGTTTCTTGGTGGGCAAGTACACGCACACCAAGCACGGTGCCGTTATTAGCGATCCCGACGATCAATTTTATTTCACCGTTATAACCATCGGGGGCAATGGTCTCAATCGCAATGGCTGTGGGCTGGCCGTCACGTTGCGCCAGATAAGCATGCATGGTTTTGGCTGTACCGAGTTTGTCATCATTGACTAAAGTACAGGCTTGCGCCAGAGGGTTATCGTGATACTTATGTGGGATCACTTGGTTGAGAACCTGCAGTAGCTGCTTTTGCTCTTGTTGTTGAATTTGCTCTGCGGTGAGGGCGTAAGTCAGCGCCACCAAACCCGTTGAAACACAGGCAAAGACGGCGAGAATCAGGCCATTTTTTCGAATTGCTGTCAGCATAAGTCGCGCTCTTAGTGTCCGTAAGTTCTCGGTTTGGTGTAGTAGTCAATCAGCGGTACGCACATGTTGGCGAGCAGTACGGCAAAGGCGACACCATCAGGGAAGCCGCCCCAACTACGGATCAGAAACACCATTGCACCGATGAAGAAACCGTAAATCAAGCGGCCTTTATCCGTCGTGCTGGCGCTGACCGGATCGGTCGCGATAAAAAATGCGCCCAGCATGGTTGCGCCCGAGAGTAGATGGATCATGGGGGACGCGGTTGTTCCCGGTGCAAAAAGTTGTGCCAGTAACGCTGTGAAAACCAAACCTGCCAGCATTGCCATTGGAATGTGCCAACGGATAATACGCAGTTTCAGCAGAATCAGGCCACCGAGTAGATAGGCAATATTGACCCATTCCCAACCGATACCCGCAAAGCCACTAAACTGAGGCTGGGTCAAGGTTTCACTCATCGTGTGTCCTGCTTTGAGCGAGGTCTTGATCGCATCGAGCGGGGTTGCCATGGTAATGCCATCGATGCCCGTACGGATTTGCTGTAGCGATAGACCATCACTGTCAAAACCGCCGAAGATCAGTGAGAACGAGTCTACCAGTGAGCTGGGTTCGGCGGTTAACTTGATGGGCGCCATCCAACTGGTCATCTGAACCGGAAAGGAGATCAACAACACTACGTAGGCGATCATCGCTGGGTTAAAAGGGTTTTGCCCAAGTCCACCATACAAATGTTTGGCAATCACGATCGCAAAAATCAGACCGATCACGACGACCCACCATGGTGAGAGGGGCGGGATAGCGACCGCGAGTAACCATGCGGTAACCACCGCGCTGTAATCGCGCAGTGCTGAGATTGGTGATCGTTTACGCAGCAGCATAATGCCTGCTTCGAGTGCCACCGCGACCGAGATGGCCAGCAGTAGCTGGATCAGTGTGCCGTAGCCAAAAAAGTAGGTCTGAGCGATCAGGCCGGGCAGTGCGCAGGCTAATACCCAACGCATAACGTCAGCCGTGCTGCGCTTACTGCGTAAATGTGGGGAGCTAGCAATAAAGAAGGCCACTAGTCTTTCTCCTCAGCGTTTAAATTAGATGATGATTGTTGGGCGGCTTTCCGTGCTTTGGCGCGAGCAATCGCGGCGGCCACTGCAGCTTTTTTCGGGTCAGCATCGTCACTGCTTGGCGTAGCTTGAGTTGGCTGAGCTGCGCTTTCGGTTTCCTGCTGCTCTGCTTTACGCGCTTTAGCGCGAGCAATGGCCGCAGCGACCGCAGCTTTTTTCGGGTCAGCGTCGTCACTGCTTGGCGTGGCTTGTGCTGGCTGAGCTGCGCGTTCGGTTTCCTGCTGCTCCGCTTTACGCGCTTTAGCACGAGCAATGGCGGCGGCGACCGCGGCTTTTTTCGGGTCAGCGTCGTCACTGCTTGGCGTGGCTTGTTCTGGCTGAGCTGCGCTTTCGGTCTCCTGCTGCTCTGCTTTACGCGCTTTAGCGCGAGCAATCGCGGCAGCGACCGCAGCTTTTTTCGGGTCAGCATCGTCACTGCTTGGCGTGGCTTGTGCTGGCTGAGCTGTGCTTTCGGTTTCCTGCTCTGCTTTGCGCGCTTTAGCGCGAGCAATGGCGGCGGCGACCGCAGCTTTTTTCGGGTCAGCGTCGTCACTGCTTGGTGTGGCTTGTGCTGGCTGAGCTGTACTTTCGGTTTCCTGCTCTGCTTTACGCGCTTTAGCGCGAGCAATCGCTGCAGCGACCGCAGCTTTTTTCGGGTCAGCATCGTCACTGCTTGGTGTGGCTGCTGGCTGAGCTGTGCTTTCGGTTTCCTGCTGCTCCGCTTTACGTGCTTTAGCGCGAGCAATGGCCGCAGCGACAGCCGATTGCTTATCGTCCGCATCATCATTGGTTGATGCTTCAGTTACTTCACCTTTTTGTGCCTTGCGTTCCCGAGCTTGGCGTTTGCGCTCTTCACGCAGTTTAGCCATTTCACTATTATCAGGCTCACTGGCACCACTTTGCGCTGCTTCTGCCTGTTTGGCTTTAGCGCGTGCAATCGCAGCCGCAATAGCCGGTTTTACGCTGTTATCGGTTGGCTCAAGCTGCGCTTTTTGCGCTTTAACCCGTTCAATGGCCGCCGCAATCGCATCGGAGCCACCTTGCTGCTGCATCTCTTTGCGGCGATCTTCCGCCGCTTGCTTGAAGCGATTTTCACGCTCCGCTTTATCCCGCTCCATACGCGCTTTTTTCTCTTCGAAGCGTGCTTTTGCTCGTTCAGCGGCTTCCGCTTCTAAGCTGCGGGTACGAATTTCTGCTTTGGCTTGGCGATAGTACTGCACCAACGGAATTTCACTCGGGCAGACATAAGCACAAGCGCCGCATTCAATACAGTCTTTTAGATTGAGCTCTTCGCACTTATCAAATTCTTCGGCTTTCGCGTGCCACTGTAACTGCTGTGGTAATAGCGATACCGGACAGGCTTCGGCGCATTGACCGCAGCGGATACACGCCATCTCATTATCACTACTGGTTAACTCATTGCGTGTTGGCGCAAGAATACAGTTAGCGGTTTTAGTGATCGGCACTTGCGCATGGGGCAGAGTGAAGCCCATCATCGGGCCGCCCATGATGAGACGCGGCAGCTTTTTATCGGCTTTGTAGCCAAACTCATTGAGCAGCGCTTGGACAGGCGTGCCGAGCAATGCCCAAACGTTACGTGGTTTACGGAAACAATCGCCGGTGAGTGTCACTACACGGCGGATCAGCGGTTCACCATGTACAATCGCGCGCGCAATCGCCTGCAATGAACCGACATTTTGCACCATTAAACCGATATCGGCAGGAATACCACCTTTCGGAACTTCCAAGTTAGTCAGGATTTTGATGAGTTGTTTCTCACCACCAGACGGGTATTTGGTTGGGATAACGCGGATCACCATCGGTTTGTCTTGCGCGGCTTGTTGCAGCGCTGCAACGGCTTCCGGTTTGTTATCTTCAATCCCGATGATGGTGAGTTTAGGCTTTAGAATGTGCTCAACAATCTCGATTCCCTGAATAATTTCATGGGCATATTGACGCATTAACACATCATCCGCGGTGATATAAGGCTCACACTCGGCGGCGTTAATGATCAAGATTTCAGTGCGTGATAGCCCAGATTGCAGTTTCTTCGCGGTCGGGAAGCCTGCGCCGCCCATGCCTGAAATACCAGCCTGACGGATCAGCTCCAACAGTGTTTCAGGGGACAACTGCCGAAAATCCGGCTGCGGCTGTAAATCAAACCACTCTTCTTGTTGGTCTGGTGTCAGTACAATACACAGCTCGCTCAAACCGGAAGGGTGAGCGACAGTGCGCGGCTCAATAGCGCTAATGACGCCAGAAGTCGGCGCATGAATCGGCAACATGAAGGTCGACGTATATTGCGTCAGCGGCTGGCCTTTTAAAACGCGATCGCCCACTTTCACCAGTAGATCGCCGGCCTTACCAATATGCTGTTTGAGCGGCAGTACCAGCTCATTCGGAATGCTCGCATTGATAATCGGCTGACGGTTGGATTGGTGTTTATTTTCAAACGGATGAATGCCGCCGGGGAAGTCCCAAAGCTTACCTGATTTGATTTGTTCGATTAATGACAACATACCCATCCTTAATTCGCACTTTTCTGCGCAGCAGGCGCAGAATCGGTCACATTGACCACAGGGATGGCATTGAGTTGCCACTTCCAGCTCTCTGGTGTGGTTTGTACCGGGATCATTTCAATACAGTCGGTCGGGCAAGGCGCGACGCACAGGTCACAACCCGTGCACTCATTTTTGATCACTGTGTGTACGGCTTTGTTACCGCCCACAATCGCATCGACCGGGCAAGCCTGAATACACTTGGTGCAGCCGATACACATGTCTTCATGGATAAAGGCGACCATTTTGACTTTGTTGTCCAGATCGTGGGCGGAGTCTTGCACTTCGACACCCATCAAATCTGCAAGTTTTTCAATGGTCGCTTGGCCACCCGGAGGGCATTTGTTAATCGCATCCCCATTAGCAATGGCTTCGGCGTAAGGGCGACATCCGGGGTAGCCGCATTGGCCACATTGGGTTTGTGGCAGGATAGCATCTATTTGGTCCACGATAGGGTCGGCTTCTACCTTAAAGCGAATCGAAGCAAAGCCGAGTATGGCTCCAAACACGGCGGCCAATGCCGCCAGCGCAATAACAGCGATGACGATGGTACTCATTACAGTTTCACCAATCCGGTAAAGCCCATAAAGGCCAAAGACATTAAACCTGCGGTGATCATCGCAATGGATGCGCCTTTAAAGGGAGCGGGGACATCGGCAACATGGATTCGCTCACGCATCGAAGCGAACAAGATGAGCACCAGCGAGAAGCCAACCGCAGCGCCAAAGCCATAAATGATCGATTGAATAAAGTTGTGATTTTCGTTGATGTTGAGCAGCGCAACACCTAATACCGCACAGTTGGTGGTGATGAGTGGCAGGAAAATGCCCAGCAGGCGATAGAGTGTCGGACTGGTTTTGTGCACCACCATTTCGGTGAACTGTACTACGACAGCGATCACCAAAATAAAGCTCATGGTGCGCAGATACTCAATGCCGAGCGGACGTAATACGTAACTTTCCACCAGATAAGCGCACACCGAAGCTAAGGTGAGGACGAACGTCGTCGCCAACCCCATGCCAATGGCGGTCTCTAGTTTTTTTGATACGCCCATAAAAGGACATAAGCCCAAAAACTTCACCAGTACAAAGTTATTGACCAGCACGGTGCCGATTAACAACAAAAGATATTCGGTCATAGTTATATAAATGTTTGCTTCCGATCCTGGCATTATCCTGCTTTGCCAAAGCAATAACAACCAAGGAAAGATAAGGTTTTAGGTAGATGGAGATAAATTATACGCAATAAGTGGCAAATGGGATGCGAATGGCAGGGATTGATAAGAGATCTTGACGGGAATCTTGCAGAGAAAAACATCAATAAAAAAGCCCAGTGGTTGCTGACTGGGCTCTAAATTTGGCTCCTCCTGCGGGACTCGAACCTGCGACATACGGATTAACAGTCCGCCGTTCTACCGACTGAACTAAGGAGGAATAGTTTCGGCGCGGATGTTAACGACCCAGCTAGTGAGTGTCAATGATTTTCAATGAAAAAAGCGCACTTTTTTATGTCGTAAAGGGTTTACTTTTTTGTATCCCTTACCGCTATTGAGCTGTGTTCACTTATCCACCAAAATTGTGGATAAGTGTGTTGATGGATCTTGAGTTAATGTTTGAGCGAATAAGTCTTGAGTAAATACTCAGTTTGATTTTGGTGTGGTATTTTCGTTAAGTGTTTACTTTTGTTGGGAATTTCCAGCTTTTCCACAGTGGTAACTCAGCTCAGTAGGTCGATGAATTACAGACAAGAAAATGCGTTCAGAAGAAAATCTGGGGAAAACAGGTGGATTATTTTTTGGATCAAGAGTGGCGCTAGGCCGATGTAGGGCTGAGGATGTTAGCAAACCTCTATTGAGGAAGCTAGGAATATTTTCACGAAGATTAAGATCTGCCCCACAGGAACTACGAAATCTGTTTACACCACGTTGTACGTGGCAAAAAGCGAGAGAAGAAGTGCTTGATCATCCGGTCAGCATCCCGCCACAATAGCGCTCAACACAAAAGCGTGACGAGGATGCAATGAGCAAAGCATTTGAATTGGTTTCAGACTATCAACCTGCTGGTGATCAGCCTACCGCGATTAAGCAATTGCTGGAGGGGTTGGAAGCGGGCTTGGCTCATCAAACTCTGCTTGGGGTAACGGGGTCGGGTAAAACCTTTACGTTAGCGAATGTGATTGCCACCGCGCAGCGTCCCACCATTATACTTGCGCCTAATAAGACACTGGCGGCTCAATTGTACGGCGAAATGAAAGCCTTTTTTCCCAACAATGCGGTGGAGTATTTCGTTTCTTACTACGACTACTATCAACCAGAAGCCTATGTGCCGACCACGGATACTTTTATTGAAAAAGACGCGTCCGTGAACGCTCATATTGAACAGATGCGCTTATCGGCCACTAAAGCCTTACTTGAGCGCAAAGATGCGGTGATTGTCGCTTCGGTTTCTGCCATCTATGGTCTGGGCGATCCGGACTCTTATCTAAAAATGATGCTCCATTTGCGTCGTGGTGATGTGATTAACCAACGCGACATGTTGCGTCGTTTGGCGGAGCTGCAATATTCACGCAATGATATGGCATTTGAGCGCGGTCAGTTCCGGGTACGCGGAGAAGTGATTGATATTTTCCCTGCCGAATCGGATCAAGAAGCTGTTCGAGTGGAAATGTTTGATGATGAAGTCGAATGCATCAGCTTATTTGACCCGCTGACGGGCGTGATTACGTTACGCGATTTAGCTCGGTTTACGATTTACCCCAAAACTCACTATGTCACCCCACGCGAGCGCATTCTTGAGGCGATAGAGCAGATTAAGAGCGAGTTACAGGTCCGTCGCCAATATTTGCTGGATAACAATAAATTGCTGGAAGAGCAGCGGATTTCTCAGCGAACTCAGTTTGATATTGAGATGATGAACGAATTGGGATTCTGCTCAGGGATCGAAAACTACTCACGTTACCTAAGTGGTCGTGCAGAAGGCGAGCCGCCTCCAACGCTCTTTGATTACTTGCCTCACGATGGCTTGCTGATCATCGATGAATCACACGTCACCGTGCCGCAAATTGGCGCGATGTTTAAAGGCGATCGTTCGCGAAAAGAAACGCTGGTGGAGTTCGGTTTTCGCCTGCCGTCAGCTTTAGATAACCGCCCACTTAAGTTTGATGAATTTGAAGCATTAGCACCGCAAACCATCTTTGTGTCAGCAACACCAAGTGAATATGAGCTCACTAAATCGGGTGGTGAAGTGGCCGAGCAGGTGGTGCGTCCAACCGGTTTGTTAGACCCGATCATTGAAGTACGTCCGGTCGCCACTCAGGTGGATGATCTGCTTTCTGAAGCGCGCATTCGCGCGGCCAATGATGAGCGGATTTTGGTGACTACCTTAACCAAACGCATGGCCGAGGATTTAACCGAATATCTGCATGAGCATGGTGTGAAAGTTCGCTATTTACACTCGGACATTGATACCGTCGAACGGGTAGAAATTATTCGTGATTTACGATTAGGCGTATTTGATGTGTTGGTGGGGATCAACTTGCTACGTGAAGGTCTGGATATGCCAGAAGTCGCTTTAGTGGCGATTTTGGATGCTGATAAAGAAGGTTTTTTGCGTTCCGAGCGTTCACTCATTCAGACCATGGGTCGTGCAGCACGTAACGTGAATGGTAAAGCAATTTTGTATGCCGACTCGATCACCAAATCCATGCGTAAAGCGATCGATGAAACCGAGCGTCGCCGTGAGAAGCAGCTGGCTTATAATGAGCAGCGCGGTATCACGCCGCAGCCTTTAAAACGCAGCGTTAAAGACATCATGGAGCTGGGCGATATTGCGAAATCGCGTAAACAGAAGAACAGCAAAGTGGTGCCATTGGCGAAAGTAGCTGAAGAATCGGCGGCTTACCAAGTGTTGACTCCTCAGCAGCTTGAAAAAGAGATCAGTAAATTAGAAGCCGCAATGTATCAGCATGCACAGAACTTAGAGTTTGAGTTAGCGGCGCAAAAACGTGATGAAATTCATCAGTTGCGTCAGCAGTTTATCGCCAATAGTTAGCCTTGCTTTCATTTTTAAAGGAAGCTGCGCGATAACACGACAGTGTTCGCCAATCATAGGTATCTTTATGTGAATTAGGGATAAATCAGGCGCCACTGAGCAAGTGTTTAGGAAGAGAAAAACACCGATTTCAAACACGCAGATAAAAAAATAGCCAATAGAATGAGTCTATTGGCTGTTATTTGTGAACATTGATTATTCACTAACAACGTCAGTTGGCTAGGTGACCCTTGCGGGTCAGTAGTAATCAAGCACATATCGTGCCAACTCAAATCGGTCTAGATGTGTGATGTTTGGCATCATTTATCAAGAAATTTTAATTCAAATTTGCAAAATGCAATTCTAAATGCAATTATTACAGCAAAATGCAAAATAATATGGCTAGGCTATGCAACATAATCAATCTTTGCAGAAAACAAAATATGTCCTCATGGTAGAAGACACGGCATCGGTGGCGGCGCTGTATCGTTCTTACCTCACACCGCTGGATATTGATATCAATATCGTGGGTACCGGACGCGATGCCATCGAGAGTATTGGTCGTCGCGAGCCTGACTTAATCCTGCTGGATTTACGTTTGCCAGATATGACGGGGATGGACGTACTCTATGCAGTGAAAGAGAAATCACCGGATGTGCCTATCGTGTTTATGACCGCTCATGGTTCGATTGATACGGCGGTTGAAGCCATGCGTCATGGTGCGCAAGACTTTTTGATCAAGCCGTGTGAAGCGGACCGACTGCGGGTCACAGTGAATAATGCGATTCGCAAAGCCTCGAAACTCAAAAACGATGTTGATAATAAAAACCAAAACTATCAAGGCTTTATTGGTAGCAGTCAAACCATGCAGGCGGTGTACCGCACCATTGACTCTGCGGCGAGCAGCAAAGCCAGTATTTTTATTACCGGCGAAAGTGGTACCGGTAAAGAAGTGTGCGCGGAGGCGATTCATGCCGCGAGCAAGCGTGGAGATAAGCCATTTATCGCCATCAACTGTGCGGCCATTCCGAAAGATCTGATTGAAAGTGAGTTGTTTGGTCACGTTAAAGGGGCTTTTACTGGGGCGGCGACTGAGCGTCAAGGCGCGGCAGAAGCGGCTGATGGGGGAACCCTCTTTTTGGATGAATTGTGCGAAATGGATCTGGATCTGCAGACCAAACTGCTGCGCTTTATTCAGACAGGGACATTCCAAAAAGTCGGCTCTTCCAAAATGAAAAGCGTGGATGTGCGTTTTGTGTGTGCGACTAACCGCGATCCGTGGAAGGAAGTGCAAGAAGGGCGTTTTCGTGAAGACCTGTACTACCGCTTGTATGTGATCCCGCTGCATTTACCGCCATTGCGCGCGCGCGGTGATGATGTGATCGAGATTGCTTATTCACTGCTTGGCTTTATGTCCAAGGAAGAGGGCAAAGATTTTGTCCGTTTGTCGGCTGAAGTGGTGGAGCGTTTTCGCCAATACGAGTGGCCGGGCAACGTGCGTCAATTGCAAAACGTTTTGCGCAACGTGGTTGTGCTCAATGAAGGTCGTGAAATCACCCTAGATATGCTGCCTCCTCCTCTTAATCAAATGTCCGCGCCGATCAATCGGGCTTTACCGCTTGCGCATGAGAATAAAGTATCCGTGCATGAGATTTTTCCGCTGTGGATGACCGAAAAACAAGCCATTGAACAAGCCATCGAAGCGTGTGATGGCAACATTCCTCGCGCCGCAACCTATCTGGATGTCAGCCCGTCAACCATCTATCGCAAGCTGCAAACTTGGAATGAAAAAGTGAAAGAAAAAGAGAAGGAACGGTAAGCGATGAGAGAATGGATCAACCAAAGCAAAATCGACTTACTGGCGAAGGAGATCGGTGAAGAAAACGTGCCGATCTTGGTCAACATTTTTCTTGGTGAACTCAATGATTACCAAAGTAAGTTAGTCAGTGATACGGTCGCGGACAAACTCGGGTATCTCAAGGAAATCAGCCATGCGCTGAAAAGCAGTGCGGCCAGTTTTGGGGCTGATCGCTTGTGCGCCAAAGCGGTGGAGTTAGATAGTCGCGCCAAATCTGGCGAGATGATGGACATCTCGCTAGAGGTGGAACACATGCTTGAGTTACTGAAGCAGACGCATCAATGCTACTCCGATTTAGTTCATTAACTGCTCTTCGATAGCTTGTCTCAGCTTCTGCCGATCATGACGCCAGTCGCGGTTGGCGGAAGCCAAATCTCGGGTAACAAAATTCCAACGCTGTTCTAACTCTGGATGAGGGTGATGGCCCAATACCACATCAATTTTGCGCCCTTGGCAGGCGCGTTCACACCATTCCAATTTTTGCTCTAAACTCATTCGTCCTGCAGGTCCATATTCTGGCGATAGGTTCTCGACAAAAATGACTTTCGCAGTTTGATTACGAGCAATCGCCTTGCCCAATTCTGGCAGCAGAAGAGGAGGCATTACGCTGGTTAAAAAGCTCCCGGGGCCCAGAATCACGCAGTCTGCGTCTTGAATAGCGGTTACCGCTTCTTTGGTGGCCGGGACTTCAGGCGCAAGGTCAAGTCTTCGCAAATCTTGAGTCATCTCATCGACGCTGGTTTCACCGGTGACCCATTTGCCATCCATAGCGAGGGCTGCCAGATCGGATGGATGTTCAGACATAGGTAGGATATTGACATCGACTTTGAGCATGTTGCGAATAAGATTGATCGCATCCAATGGGCGCACCGAAAGGTTATCTAATGCGGTGAGCATTAGGTTGCCCAAGTTGTGGCCGTTGAGCTCCCCTGCGCCTTTAAAGCGGTATTCAAACATCATTGAACTGATCGACGGCTCGGTAATCAACTGGTTGATGCAGTTACGGGTATCTCCCCAAGCAATCCCACCTTGGCAGTGACGAATGCGTCCTGTTGAGCCGCCGTTGTCTGTGGTGGTGACTATGCCTGTGGCATTGGAACCAAACACTTTGAGCGCTGCCAGCATTCGCCCAAGACCGTGGCCGCCGCCAATCGCAACCACTTTTTTGTTTTCGTATAGAGACATAAGTTTTTTCTTATTTTTTCATAACTCGCAGCAATTTAGCTAACTTGGTTCATAATGAGTACCCATTTAGGGCTAATTTCTGCAAGGTAACCATTTTTTTCTGGTTAAGGCTAGAATCACGTACAATTATTAAGTATTTTACCAGCAGCCTGAGCTAAAGAGATGGCAACATCATAGTGCTTGGCCTTAACTCCGAGCTTACCGCGCTAAGTTTAAACCTTTAAATATGCGTTGTAAGCCAGTGACCGCTTGTCACAAGGGCAGAATTGGAAATGATTTTGCCTCCCGTATTTGGAAAGGTGTTCTGTGGCGCAACAATTCGAAGACAGATTTCAGCGTAAATTTTACTATTTACGTCTATCCATAACCGACGTTTGTAATTTCAAATGTACGTATTGCTTACCTGATGGTTACAAGCCATCAGCGGATCGCCCTGCCTCTTTTCTGACGGTGAATGAGATTCGCCGAGTGGTGAGTGCGTTTGCCCATTGTGGCACTTCCAAGGTCAGAATTACCGGCGGTGAACCTTCACTGCGCAAAGATTTTGGCGAAATCATTCATACCATAGCGCAAACTCCCGGCATTCAAAAAGTCGCGACGACCACTAATGGCTACCGTTTAGCCAAACATATTGGTGAGTGGCGCGAAGCGGGGTTGACTCAACTGAATGTCAGCGTAGATAGCTTAGATCCGCGTATGTTTGCGCAAATCACCGGTGAAAACCGCTTCCTGCAAGTGATGTCCGGCATCGATCGCGCCTTTGAAGTTGGATTCGAGCAAGTCAAAGTCAACGTGGTACTGATGAAAAATCTTAACCACCTTGAACTGCCCAAATTTATGGCGTGGATTAAAACTCGCCCCATCCAACTGCGTTTTATTGAGTTGATGCAAACCGGAGAAATGGACGCGCTGTTTGCTCGCCATCATGTTTCTGGCATTTCGATCCGCGACTATCTTCTCGGTAACGGCTGGTTACTCAAAGCCAGAGCCGATAACGATGGCCCAGCACAGGTGTTTATCCACCCGGATTTCCAAGGCGAGATTGGCCTTATCATGCCTTATGAGAAAGATTTTTGTCGCAGCTGTAACCGCCTTCGGGTGTCAGCACTTGGCAGACTGCATCTGTGCTTATTTGGCGAACAAGGCATCGAACTACGCGATCTTTTGCAAGACGATCACCAAGAAAACGCATTGATTGAACGAATTCAAACTCAGTTGCACAACAAGGCGGAAACCCACTTCCTACATGATGGAAATTCGGGTGTGACGCCGCATTTAGCCTCGATTGGCGGCTGAGTTTCTACCGATAATCTGACCTCACCATTGAGGTTTAACCATTTTGAAAAGGTGAACAAATGGGTCACGCAGAAAGCAAATTTCAAGCAGCAAACATCGCCGTTTTAACCGTGTCAGATACGCGCACGGAAGAAAACGATACCTCAGGCCGTTACTTGGCAGAGCAGCTTCAAGAAGCAGGCCATACACTGGCAGATAAACAGATCGTGATTGACGATATGTACAAAATCCGTGCGGTGGTTTCACAGTGGATTGCGGATGAAACCATTCAAGCGATTCTGATCACCGGTGGCACTGGGTTTACGTCACGTGACAGCACACCTGAAGCACTTAAGCCTCTGTTTGATAAAGAAGTGGAAGGTTTTGGCGAGCTGTTTCGCATGGTCTCTTTTGAAGAGATTGGCACCTCGACCATTCAATCGCGCGCGGTTGCGGGGTTTGCTAACCACACGGTGATTTTTGCTATGCCGGGTTCGACTGGCGCATGCCGCACCGGTTGGACAAAAATCATTAAACAGCAATTGGATGCTTCCCATCGCCCATGTAACTTTATGCCGCACCTAACGGTATAGGGGAGGTTTGATGAGCCAACTCACTCACATTAATGCTTCGGGTGAAGCCAATATGGTGGATGTGTCGAATAAAGCCGATACTGTCCGTGAAGCTCGTGCCGAGGCCTATGTGCGCATGGCACCCGAAACGCTGCAACTCATCCTCTCTGGCCAGCACCATAAAGGGGATGTGTTTGCCACGGCGCGTATTGCGGGCATTCAAGCCGCGAAACGTACGTGGGAGCTTATTCCGCTCTGTCACCCGTTGCTGCTTTCCAAGGTGGAAGTACAGCTTGAAGCCTTGCTAGAACAAAACAGCGTACGCATTGAATCTCTGTGTAAACTCAGTGGTAAAACCGGAGTGGAAATGGAAGCGCTGACGGCGGCATCGGTGGCGGCACTGACCATTTACGATATGTGCAAAGCGGTCCAGAAAGACATCGTGATTGATAACGTGCGATTGCTTGAAAAATCGGGCGGAAAATCAGGACACTTTAAGGTGGATGCATGATTAAGGTGCTGTTTTTGCCCAAACTCGAGAGTTGGTGGAGTGCGATAGTCTGGTGGTTGACCACGCTTTTGCAACGGTAGAAGCCTTGCGCCAACATTTAGCGCAGCAGCCGGGTAAGTGGGATATGGCACTTGAACCGGGTAAGCTATTGGCGGCCGTTAATCAATCGATTGTGCCATTCGATACAGAGTTAAACGATGGCGATGAAGTGGCCTTTTTCCCACCAGTGACCGGAGGCTAGTATGGATCATCGCGTATCGGTGCAGAAGGAAGATTTCTCTGTTGCTCAAGAATATGAAGCGTTAGCGCAAGGGACTCAAGCGGGCGCTGTGGTGACTTTTGTCGGCAAAGTGCGAGATATGAACTTGGGCGATAATGTGGTGGGATTACACCTTGAACACTATCCGGGCATGACGGAAAAATCCTTGCTGGAGATTTGCGATATGGCTCAGGAGCGTTGGCCTCTACAACGCGTTCGCGTTATTCATCGCATCGGCGATATGCTCAGCGGCGATCAAATCGTGTTGGTTGGTGTCAGCAGTGCGCACCGCAATGCTGCGTTTGCAGCGTGCGAGTTCATCATGGATTACTTGAAAACCCGCGCGCCATTTTGGAAAAAAGAGCTGACGACCGAAGCGAGTCGCTGGATTGATTCACGCGACAGCGATCATCAAGCCGCGCAGCGCTGGGAATAAGGGGAGTAACAAGGCTATTCATGCCAAGTGGTACTACTAAACATATGAATGGTGCCACGTTGCTCATGTTTGGCATGAAACAGCGCTTTATCAGCCACTAACACAAGCTTTTCCGCGGTCATTTCTTTCTCTATTTGATCACAGTGGCGAATACCTATGGTAATCGTCACATGATCCGCCACTCGAGAACTCAGGTGTGGGATGTTCAGCTCATGAATCATCGCCATCAGTTTTTCGGCTCGTTGCTGGCTCTGCTTTGCATCGACTCTGGTCATAAAAATCAAAAATTCATCCCCGCCGTAGCGAAAGCAGAGATCGAGATTCGATTTCCATTGACGCAGCGTTTGGCTGACCTTGCGCAGGACATCATCGCCTTGAATATGGCCATATCCGTCGTTGTACTCTTTGAAACAGTCAATATCGATCATCAATAATGCGCTGCTGACCCGATCGAGTCGGGCGATGTCCAGTGCTTGCGGCAGCAACGAATCCATTGCGTAACGGTTGTACACTTGGGTCAGATGATCCATATGAGTCAGGTGCTCAAGTTCCAGCTGATGCTGCGCGAGTTTTTCAACCGTGTGCTTGTAATCAGAGATGTTACGCACGGTCCACAACACCATGTCTGTGTTGGGAAGAGGGATCACCAATGCAGAGAAATACTGCTTGTTCGTTGGGCCTGGCACTTGTTCAAAGCAGGGCAGTTGGGTTGGATCAATTTCATACTCCAACTCTTTGGCACAGCCCTGCTCGATCGCTTGTTGGATGACGTCAGTAAACCAAGCAGCCTGTGCTGCCGGCAACACATCATACTGGTTTAAACCGACCAGATAAGAGGGGTTGTGATGGCGTTCACTGTCTGTTCCTCCCCATGCTTCGATATACACCCCTTGCTTATTAATAAGAAAAGTGGGTTCAGGCAGCGATTGAAAAATAAACTGCAGAATTTCAGGATTGGCAATAATCGTCGAGGAAAAAATAGAAGTCACCGACCTGATTCCTAATGAGTGATCGCTTATTACTCTATTTATAGATGATCTTACTCAGAACGGATACGGGTAGGCCGTCACATTCATTCTCAAAAGCTCATGTTCATAAAAAAGGATGAATTTTTGGAAATTGTGTGGTGCAACCACAAAATGAAACAGGATAAATGGCTCATTTTGAACAACACTTAACTCAATCAGCGTGAGATGGGTTTAATAAAGGAGAACAGGATGGACTCACTGAAAGTCAGCGATTATATGACCCTACAAGCGGTAACGTTCAGTCCAGATATGTCGCTCAGTGCGGCGCTCGAAAAAGTGGTGCGTTCAGACAACATGGGCGGCCCTGTGATTGATGCGCAGCGGCATGTGATTGGCTTTTTATCCGAACAGGATTTGTTGGATAAGCTGGTGCATGCCAGTTATCACTGCCAAGATGCCCATTTGGTGAGTGATTGTATGCACAAAGAGGTGCTCTCGGTTGCGCCAGAGACTTCCATTATTGAGCTTGCGGCGATGATGAAGGTCGGAAAACCGAAAATGTATCCTGTGGTGAGTGATGGCAAATTGGTTGGTGTGATCACGCGGCGTGATGTGCTACGAGCCTTGAGCAAAACCTTAACCAACTGTTTTCAACATCCGGTTTAATGTGACCGATGAGCATGTCCAACTTTTTATGCTTTTGTGCTTGAATCCGCTTGACCTTGAAGTTGACTCCAAGGTGTAAGCTGATCACAGCACACAAAAAGGAGATGGAAATATGTGTACTAAACACCATGCTTGTCGTTCAAAATCGTTAACTCAACCTATGCACAGCCACCAAACGAGCTGTGACGGAAGCCCCAAAATTGTCGCCATTCGTGCGGCAGGCGTAAGCGCTTCTTGTGACGGTGATAGTTGCTGTACCAGTGATGGTGGTGGCGGTGCGACGTTGGAAGAAGACCCCGAGCGACGTCACGAACCACGTTCATCACACTATCAGCAGAGTTGGTATATCGCAGGAATGGATTGTCCTTCTTGCGCACAAAAAATTGAAAAAGCCGTTAAGCAGTTGGGTGATGTCACTCAAGTGCAGGTAATGTTCGCTACTCAGAAATTGGTGGTTGGCTTTAATCAACCCTCAACCGCGCCGCTTATCGAACAAGCAGTACGCGACAGCGGTTTTAGCCTAAACCCAGCCGCCAGTTCAGCGGCAACACCATCCCAATCCAAGCCGCCCCTCTGGCAGAGTGAAAACGCACGAATTATCGGTATCGCTACGCTGATGGCAATAGGTGCCTTAGTCAACTCCAGCGAGATGAGCCGCTGGATTTATACGCTGACTTGTCTATTGGGGCTGTTCCCCATCCTTCAACAAGCTTGGCGTCTTGCCAAATCGGGTTCTCCTTTCTCGATTGAAACCTTAATGTCGGTTGCCGCAATTGGCGCGCTTTATTTGGGGGAAACCTTAGAAGCCGCCATGGTATTACTGCTGTTTTTGATTGGTGAGCGCTTGGAGGCTTATGCCGCTTCTCGGGCACGTACGGGCGTACAAGCCTTGATGGCGCTGGTGCCAGAAACGGCGATTCGTATAGAAAATGGAGAGCGTGTCACCGTTCCTGCCGCGCAGTTGCAACTGGGCGATGTCATTGAAGTGGCTCCCGGAGGTCGTTTACCAGCGGATGGGCGCTTACTTGCCGCCGCCAGTCTGGATAACAGTGCGTTAACGGGCGAATCCTTACCTGTAGAATTAACAGCAGGGGAGCGGGTTTCTGCAGGTTGTGTGGTCGTGGATAAGGTGGTGCAGATTGAAATCACCTCGAAACAAGGTGAAAACGCCATCGACCGCATTTTGCATATGATTGAAGAGGCTGAATCGCGCAAAGCACCACTGGAGCGTTTTTTAGATAAATTCAGTCGTTGGTATACCCCGCTGATGATGCTGGTCGCGCTCGCCGTGATTGTGGTCCCGCCATTAGCGTTTGGTGCCGATTGGCAGACTTGGATTTACCGTGGCCTTGCTTTGCTGCTCATCGCTTGTCCTTGTGCGCTAGTGATCTCCACACCTGCGGCGATCACTTCGGGTTTAGCGGCGGCGGCGCGTCGTGGGGCTTTAATTAAAGGTGGTGCGGCATTAGAGCAATTGGGAAAAATCGAGACCATTGCCTTTGATAAGACAGGCACCTTGACCGAAGGTAAACCGCAAGTCACAGACCTTATCCCGCTGCAAGGTTGGGATAGCGCGACCTTGTTAGCTCGGGCTGCTGCGATTGAGATGGGCTCACATCATCCCTTAGCGACCTCGCTGGTGGCAAAAGCGCAGGCGGAGCAACTGACCATCCGACAAGCGCAAGAGCGTACCGCCTTGGTTGGGCGAGGCATTAGCGGCCAGATTGATGGTGTTCAGTATCGTCTGCTTGCGCCAAATCGGGTCGAAACCAAATTGCCCGACGTGGTGAAACAGCATGTCGAAATGCTTGAAGCTGAAAGTAAAACCGTAGTTGTGATGCTGGCAAGTGACGCGGTGGTTGGTGTGATTGCTTGGCAAGACACGCTGCGCAGTGATGCACGTCAAGCGGTCGCCGCCTTACATCAACTCGGGATTAACGCCTTGATGCTGACGGGAGACAACGAACGCAGCGCGGCCGCAATGAGCCAGCAACTGAATATGGATTTTCGGGCAGGTTTATTGCCGCAAGATAAAGTCGGCTACATTCAGCAGTTGGCGCAACATCAACGTGTCGCCATGGTGGGCGATGGCATTAACGATGCCCCAGCCATGAAAGAGGCGAGTATTGGTATCGCAATGGGCGGCGGCACCGACGTCGCGCTAGAAACCGCCGATGCAGCACTGACTCACAATCGCTTGATTGAGTTGGCGGGGATGATTGAGCTGTCTCGTGCTACGTTGGCCATCATTCGCCAAAACGTGGTCTTAGCCTTGGGACTTAAGGCGGTGTTCTTAGTCACCAGTTTACTTGGCATCACCGGATTATGGATGGCGGTATTGGCCGACAGCGGTGCAACCGCACTGGTCACGCTCAATGCACTGCGTCTGCTTAAATTCCGCTCTTCGACTTCGGAATAAGGTCATTTAACTAGGAGGTTCGCCTCCTAGTTTTTCCGTATGTGTTTCAAGTCTCAACGACTATACCAAAACTACTTGGAGTTGCAGGTAGGCGGCAAGAGAGTGACAAATTTGTCTGGAACAAATTTGCACAGCCATCGGCTGGCCTTTGGTGAGAGCCAAGGATGGCTCTCATAATCCCCATGAGCATAGATAAACAGTGTGATTGGGGTGAGCGAACGTAGCCAACACCGCTGCAGCTTCAAGTAGGAAGGGGATAGAGGTATCTCTCTGTAATAGGAATCGACTTGCATTACAGATACATTTGTTTGTGATGCAAATCGATTAATTATGAAAGTTTGATGCTTATTGCTGTCTTTGGTGTGATTGCTGTCACTTATTTGCGCGAAGCTATCGGGTAGAGTAACTCCGTACCCTAAATGATAAGTGCGCTGAATAGACGCAATTGAAGGAGCCCCCTATGACCAAAACCGTATTCCACCTTGGTGTGACTGAAGCAGATTTAAACGGTGCCACACTCGCTATTATTCCGGGCGACCCTGCTCGTGTGCAGAAAATCGCGGAGCTGATGGATAACCCTGTTTTCCTCGCAAGCCATCGTGAATATACCGTATACCGCGCAGAGCTGGATGGCCAGTCTGTGGTGGTGTGTTCAACCGGTATCGGTGGACCTTCAACATCGATTGCGGTTGAAGAGTTAGCACAATTAGGCGTGCGTACTTTCTTGCGCGTTGGTACAACTGGTGCGATCCAGCCTCATGTGAATGTCGGTGACATGATTGTCACAACCGGTTCTGTGCGTTTGGATGGTGCAAGTCTGCACTTTGCGCCGATGGAATTCCCAGCGGTACCGGATTTTGATGTGGCGACCGCAATGAAAGCGGCAGCACAAGAAAGCGGTGCAACAGTCCATATGGGTGTGACAGCGTCCTCCGATACCTTCTACCCAGGTCAAGAGCGTTACGACACTTTCACTGGTCGCGTAGTGCGTCGTTTCCAAGGCTCGATGAAAGAGTGGCAAGACATGGGCGTGCTCAACTTTGAAATGGAATCGGCAACTCTGCTGACCATGTGCGCGAGCTCTGGTTTGAAAGCGGGCTGTGTGGCGGGTGTGATCATCAACCGTACTCAAAAAGAGATCCCAGATCACGCGACGTTGAAAGAAACCGAAGCGCGTTCTATCAAAGTTGTGGTGGAAGCTGCACGTAAGATGCTGAAATAAGCGGCATATCTTCTTCACTGAATTAAAAAGCGCCACTTGATGTGGCGCTTTCTATTTCCTATATTTTTTACCTGCCTGTTTAAGCCACAACAAGCTGTGGTAACGGGTGATAGAGGCTTTCCACCAAATCATTGAGCATATGGTCGTATACCTGCGCAATGGTGGCCGAAAGTTCAGTGCTTAACTGATAGAGTTTATGGCTCTCTGGCATTAAGTCACTGCTGTCGGTGATTTCGTTCAATTGGCGCATCGCGGATGAGCAGACTGGTGATCCCAGCGTTAAAGGGCTGATCAGCGCTAACTGATTGAGCTTACGTTGCATCAGCTCACAATAGTGGCGAATACGTAAGTCATTGTTTTCATTTCGAGAGTCATCAATGCACAAGCGCAATTGGGTGAGTGTTTCCATCGCATCAAAAATTTGTTGCCAGTTCATGTGGTACTCATCACTCAATTCTTCTCGTCCTGATTCCGCAAGCCAAGCGAGCACCACATCATCCATCAAATACATGCAGTGGCGTATTAACTTACCGTGTAAGCGTTGATTTTTCCCCACATTGGCTTGCTCCCATTCGTTTAACACCGTTTTCAACGAGTTTTGCAAAATTCGATAGGAGGGTTTGTTGTCAAAGTGGGCGATCTGGATCAGTTGCTCCGACTTTTCTAACAAACGCTTTTGCAGCTTGGAAAGATCGTGCTCAGTTTGCGAATGCGTCTCTTGTTGGCTGAGTGTTTGATGAGTGAGACTACGGTGCTGGCGGCACAGCGCCAACACTTCGCGCAAACAGATCAGCAGTTCAAATTTACGCTGTTGTGTTGAATGTTTCCGCTGAGAGAGCGTATAGATCAAGCCAAGAATTGCTAAAGACAGAACCAGAGAAATTGTCACAAACATAGCCACCTCCGTGTTGGTGTTGGACCATCCCATTCCTATGTGGAAGGGTACAGAGTAGTATTGCAGTTTGAATGCCAAAAAATTAATGATTAAAAATCAATAAGTTATTGTTTTTGGTTGATTGGGTATGCACATTTATGGGGCATAATGCGCAAAAAATGTGAGCTAGACCGTGTAATGGTAAAGAGAGTCATGCTGGATAAGAAAAGAAATGCTTGGCTTGAGAAAGCGGGTGATGACAAAAAAGCCTTTGCAGTTGCAAAGGCTTTTCAGGTGTTGGCTTGCTAATCAAGACGCAATAATTACATCACACGCATACCCGCTTGAGCGCCTTGATGCGGTTCAAGCAACCACAGGTCGCTACCGCCAGGGCCGGCAGCGAGGATCATGCCTTCAGACAGACCAAACTTCATCTTACGTGGTTTGAGGTTTGCTACGACGACAGTGTATTTACCAATCAGATCTTCTGGTTGGTAGGCAGACTTAATGCCAGAGAAGACTTGACGGGTTTCACCGCCGATATCGAGTTCAAACTTGAGCAGCTTGTCCGATTTCTCGACCGCTTCACAAGAAAGAATCTTAGCAATCCGCAGATCCACTTTCGCAAAATCATCAAACTCAATCTCTGCCGCTAGCGGATCTTTGCTCAGCTCGGTTTCTGCGCTCTTTGGTTTTGCGGCATCTGCTGCGGCTTTTTCGGCTGCCGCCTCGGCTTTCGACGCCTCAATCATAGCTTCAACCTGTTTCGGATCGATACGGTTGAACAGTGCTTTGAATGGCGTAACCGCATGATCTGTTAGCGGAGTTGCCACGCCTTCCCAAGTCAATTCTTGGTTAAGGAAAGCTTCAGTACGCTCTGCCAACGCAGGCATCACTGGCTTGAGGTAAGTCATCAGTACGCGGAATAGGTTAATGCCTACCGTACAGATGTCTTGCAGTGCTTGGTCTTGGCCTTCTTGTTTCGCGACAACCCAAGGGGCTTTTTCATCCACATACTGGTTGGCTTTATCTGCCAATGCAGTAATTTCACGGATGGCACGACCAAACTCACGTGCTTCAAACAGCTCAGCAATACGATAGGCTGCGCCAGCAAATTCAGCGTACAGCTCAGGCTCCGCAAAGTGTGCAGACAGCTTGCCATCAAAACGTTTAGTGATGAAACCTGCATTACGTGACGCAAGGTTTACGATCTTGTTCACCACATCCGCATTCACACGTTGGGTGAAGTCTTCGAGGTTCAAATCGAGATCATCAATGCGGTTATTCAGTTTTGCCGCGTAGTAGTAACGCAGACACTCTGGATCCAAGTGATTCAGGTAAGTGCTGGCTTTCACAAACGTACCTTTCGACTTAGACATTTTCGCGCCATTGACGGTCACATAACCATGCACAAACACGTTGGTCGGTTTACGGAAACCAGAGCCATCGAGCATGGCAGGCCAGAACAAGCTGTGGAAATAAACGATGTCTTTACCGATGAAATGGTAAAGCTCGGTTTTGCTGTCTTTATTCCAGTATTCGTTAAAGTTCAAATCGCCACGCTTGTCGCACAGGTTTTTGAATGAACCCATGTAACCAATCGGAGCATCTAGCCATACGTAGAAGAATTTGTCTTTCTCGCCCGGGATTTCAAAACCAAAGTAAGGTGCATCGCGGGAAATATCCCACTGCTGCAAGCCGCCTTCAAACCACTCTTGCATTTTGTTGGCGGTTTCTGATTGCAGAGAGCCTGAACGTGTCCACTCTTTGAGCATGCTTTCAAACTGAGGCAGGTCAAAGAAAAAGTGCTCAGAATCTTTCATCACTGGCGTCGCACCAGAGACGGCGGATTTTGGATTGATCAGCTCAGTCGGGCTGTAAGTCTCACCACACGCGTCACAGTTGTCGCCGTACTGGTCTTCCGATTTACATTTCGGGCAAGTGCCTTTTACGAAACGATCCGGCAAGAACATCTCTTTTTCAGGATCGAACAGCTGAGAAATGGTGCGGCTTGAAATAAAACCGTTCTTTTTCAGTTGCAGATAGATGTGTGAAGCCAGCTCGCGGTTTTCATCGCTGTGCGTGCTGTGGTAGTTATCAAAGCTAATATCGAAGCCAGCAAAGTCGCGTTGGTGCTCTTCGCTCACCATTTCGATCATTGCTTCTGGTGTCATACCCATTTGCTGTGCTTTCAGCATGATAGGTGTGCCGTGCGCATCATCCGCACAGATAAAGTTTACTGTATTGCCACGCAGACGCTGATAACGAACCCAAATGTCAGCTTGGATATGCTCAAGCATATGACCAAGGTGGATTGAACCGTTCGCGTAAGGCAGGGCACAAGTTACCAGAAGTTTTCTTGGATCGTTTGCCATACTTAATATTCGCTTTTCTTGATAGGGACCAAATTGAAGCGATAATACTACCCTAAGCACGCAGTCACGCCAAGGCGCGCAACAGTTGATTCCCCTATCTTTTTCGGGGTTCAGTCGCAGGCTGAGCGGTGATAGCATGGGTAAAAAAGGGGAAGTTATGCAATCTATTCAATCCAAACAGGATCTCTGCCTATGGCTGAGTCAATTTTCGCATCCCGATTTAATTGCAGATTGGGCAATGTCACCGTCTGTCGTTACGATAACGCCCAATCAGCAAGTCACGATTCAACTACCGTTTGCTGCGAACACTCTTATCAATGAATTGAGTGACTGGATCGCCAAGCAGCAGGCAAGCGGCGCGATTGCGCCAGTAACCTTTGACATTCAAGTGAAACCTCAAGTGCTGGAAACTCGCGTAAGTGCGGCAGTCAAAGGGGTGAAAAACATTATTGCGGTGACGTCAGGCAAAGGTGGCGTGGGTAAATCCACCACGGCGGTAAACCTTGCACTCGCGATTGCGAAGTCAGGAGGCAAAGTCGGTCTATTGGATGCCGATATTTACGGCCCCTCAGTACCGCTGATGCTCGGTAAAACCAAAGCTAAACCAGTAGTGCGTGACAATAAATGGATGCAGCCAATTGAGGCGCACGGCATTGCCACGCATTCGATTGGTTATTTGGTGGATGAGGCGGATGCGGCGATTTGGCGTGGACCAATGGCTTCTAAGGCGCTGGCACAGTTACTCAATGAAACCGAGTGGCCGGATCTGGATTATCTGGTGATCGATATGCCGCCGGGCACGGGGGATATCCAACTCACCCTCGCGCAGCAAATTCCGGTGACCGGCGCAGTGATTGTAACCACACCGCAAGATTTAGCTTTAGCCGATGCTCGCAAAGGCGCGGCGATGTTTGCCAAAGTAGACGTGCCCGTGATTGGGCTGGTGGAAAACATGAGTTACCACATCTGTAGTCATTGCGGCGAAAAAGAGCATATTTTCGGCGTAGGTGGAGCGCAAACTCTTGCCGCTGAATTTGGCTTATCCCTGCTGGCACAAATTCCGCTGCATATTGACATGCGAGAGGATATTGATGCGGGAGTTCCGACTGTGGTGGCGCGTCCCAATAGCGAGCATACCGAACGCTATTTAGCGTTGGCGCAGCGTGTGTGTGCTTCGCTGTTTTGGCAAGGCAAAGCCAAACCGGAGAGCATTCAAATCCAGTGGGTTAATTAAAGTAGCATCCTGCTCTAACAGCCAGAGTGAATGTAATCGTTTGCTCTGGTTTAATCTTATCCATCCGACATGTATGTGGCTGTTTTTGCCTAATGCAAACTGGTATCTCGGTCACATTCTCCCTATAATCAGGCGGTTTACCTTCATTCCTCACAACCATGTTCGGGTGCATAACCATGTCTGAGAATAATCAATGTGTCATCGTCGGTATTGCTGGCGCTTCTGCTTCTGGTAAGAGTCTCATTGCGAGCACGATTTATAATGAGCTACGCGCCAAAGTGGGTGACCATCAAATCGGTGTGATTACGGAAGATTGCTACTACAAAGATCAGAGCCATCTGAGCATGGAAGAACGTGTTAAAACCAACTACGACCACCCAAGTGCGCTAGACCACGATCTCCTTTGCCAACATTTGCAAATGCTGGCGCGTGGCGAAGCGGTTGAAGTGCCAGAATACAGCTACACTGAGCACACACGTACCGAGCAAACCACCACCATGACGCCGAAGAAAGTGATCATTCTGGAAGGCATCCTGCTTCTGACTGATCCACGTCTTCGAGATTTGATGCACGCGACCGTATTTATGGATACGCCGCTGGATATCTGCTTGCTGCGTCGTGTGAAGCGTGATGTACAAGAGCGTGGTCGCACCATGGAATCTGTACTGAAGCAGTACCAAGAGACGGTACGCCCTATGTTTATGCAATTTATTGAGCCGTCTAAACAGTACGCAGACATCATTGTGCCGCGTGGTGGTAAAAACCGTATCGCGATTGATGTTCTCAAAGCGCATATCGCAAAATTGCTCAAATCGTAATTTTGACCAGAGCTTTGCATCGCTTAGCTTTATTTTTCAAAGTAGAAGTGGCACTTTAAGTGCCACTTTCTTTTTCTCGTCAAGC
This sequence comes from Vibrio cholerae, assembly GCF_008369605.1. NCBI lineage: Bacteria > Pseudomonadati > Pseudomonadota > Gammaproteobacteria > Vibrionales > Vibrionaceae > Vibrio > Vibrio cholerae. The sequence continues at coordinate 1,922,713 of NZ_CP043554.1, read as the reverse complement.
AAGGAAAAGCAGATGAAAAAACTGTTTATTTCTCTTCTCGGTTTAGTTGTGCTGATTGTTGGCGCACTGCTGGCCTTAGTGTTGTTGGTTAACCCCAACCAATTTAAACCTTTAATCGTAGAGCAAGCCAAAAAACAAACTGGCTTAGATTTGGTGATTGAAGGCGATATTGGCTGGCAATTTTTCCCATCTATCGGTTTTGAGTTAGGCAAAACCGAGCTGAAAAACCCGCAAGGTTTTGCTAGCCCAAACCTGTTTAAAGTTGAGAGTGTGGGTATTGATGTCTCAGTGATGCCACTGCTCGATAAACAGCTCAAAATCGGCAACATCCGTTTGGATGGCGCAGAATTCCATCTGGAAACGCTTAAAGATGGTCGCTCCAATTTGGATGCCTTGACGCAAGCGCAATCTAAACCCGCGTCCGCGTCCGCGCTAGCGACAACTGACTCTGCACCTGCTTCTCAGCCAAGCTCAAGCGAGCCAGCCGCGGCGTGGAGTATTGAATTAGGGGGTGTTTCTGTCTCCAATGCGGTGTTGGAAATAACGGATAAAAAAGCGGGTTCGCATGCCAAGTTGTATGACGTTCAACTGAGCGTTGCTGAGTTTGTGCCAGACAGCTGGACGAAAGCGACCTTTGCCGCGAAAGGCGATAAAGATCAGCAAAAGTTTGCCGCGCAAGGTGAAGCGGAAGTGCGCCTATCGGCGGATTTCAAGCAGTATGCGCTGCGTGACATTAAGCTTGATGCGAGCTTTAGTGATCCGAGTAACCAAATCGATTCAGTCAAACTGAAACTCGACACCTTTGAGTTTGATAAAGCCAATGCGCTGACCTTCTCTGTGGCGGGTAAAGCGGCAGATATGAAGCTTAATGCGCAAGGTTCTGCATCACTGATGGTCAATCAAGCGATCAGCAAAGTTGGTTTGGATGCGCTGAAACTGCAAGCCGAACTGGAAGGGGCTGCGTTACCGCAATCACCGATGAAGTTAAGTTTAGACTCGCAAATTGCTTTCGATTTGACACAAAACCATCTTAGTGTGCTGCTCAACAAACTGACGGCCAATGCGCTGAGTTTCGATGGCAAAGCGGATGTCACCCTCGCAGATATTCCGAAAGTGCGTTTCAACTTGCACAGCCCTGAGATTGACTTGGATGCCTTCTTAGGCACGAAAGCTCAAGAGTCGCAACCTGCGCCAGCCAAGGAAGCGGCTGCATCCTCATCGTCAGCACCCGCGACAAATGCCCCAGCAGAAGTGGAACCGGACTTGTCGGCACTCAACGCCTTGGATGTGGCGGGTGAGATCAGTATTGATAAATTCAAAGCCAGCAACGCCCATCTGCAAAATGTAAAAGCGATTTTTGCGGTCAATCGTGGTGTGGTGGATTTGAAATCCTTCACCGCGAATCTGTATCAAGGATCCGTGCAAGCTAGCGCGCAAGTGGATGCGCGTAAAACGCCCGCGACTTACAGTGTGAAGAAGCAGATCAAAGGGGTACAGGTTAAGCCTTTACTAAAAGATGTGCTGAACAACGAAATGCTAGAAGGGACAGGCAATATTGATGTGAATGTGCAAGGCCAGAGCTTAACACCAAGCGGCATCCAGAAAAATCTGGTTGGTACTGTGGCGATTAACTTTGCCGATGGTGCGGTCAAGGGCATTAACGTGGCGCACCTGATTCGTACCCACTACGCCAAGATCAAAGGCCAAAATGTCGAAGAAGCGGATGCGGTAAAGAAAACCGACTTTAGTGCGATGACGACGACGCTGAAACTCAATAAAGGTGAAGTAACGACCAACGATCTTAAGATGCAATCGCCATTGCTGCGCATTCATGGTGAAGGTAAAGCCAATTACCTACAGCAAAATGTTGATTTTCTGGTGCGTACTTCGATTGTTGGAACCTTGGAAGGTCAGGGCGGTAAGAGTTTAGATGAGCTGCGCGATGTGACTATCCCGATCAATATTTCAGGTGCGTGGAGTGCTCCGAAGTTCCGTTTGGTATTTGATGATGTACTCAAACAAAAAGCCAAGAAAGAAGTGGATCGCGGCGTGGAAAAACTGACCGATAAAATCAAAGATGAAGACACCAAAAAAGCGGTGGATGGGTTGTTGAAAGGTCTATTTAACTGATGGTTATGCATCGCTAATGAAACTAAAAAGGGCTGAATATCAGCCCTTTCTTATTGATTTTTTTAATTGTTTTACCAATCGACCCCTTTAAGGGCTTTCACGCCGGCTTCGAAAGCGTGCTTGATGTTTTTCACTTCAGAAACCGTATCGGCCATCTCAATCAAAGTGCGGTGTGCGCCGCGCCCCGTGATGATCACCGATTGCATTTTCGGGCGCTGATTGAGTGCTTCGACCACTTCATCCAACTCGATGTAACCGTAGCTCACCATGTAAGTGAGCTCATCAAACAGCACCACATCCAGCGATTCATCCTGCAACATGCGTTTGCAGTGTTGCCATACTTCTTGTGCCGCTGCGGTATCGCTGTCGCGGTTCTGGGTTTCCCAAGTAAAGCCAGTCGACATGACCTGAAATTCAACGCCGAGCTTTTCTAAAAGATTACGCTCGCCATTCTCCCAAGTGCCTTTGATAAACTGAGCCACCGCACACTGTTTACCGTGACCTACCGCGCGCGCAATGGTGCCAAAACCTGAGGTAGATTTTCCTTTACCATTGCCAGTAATAATCAGCAGTAACCCTTTTTCTTCTTGAGCGGCGGCAATTTTGGCATCCACTTGCTCTTTGACTTTTTGTTGACGAGCTTTGTGACGCTCTTGTTTGATTTCATCGCCGGACATGGCAAATCCTTTTTCAATCTGAAACTTGTCGCTATGATAGCCCAACTCGTCAGTGGCAAACACCAAACAAAAATAGGGATATAAGATGCAGAAGGTACTTGTGGTGTGCATGGGCAATATTTGCCGTTCTCCGACCGCAGAAGCGGTATTGCGTGCTAAGGCGGCACAACTCAAGGTTGATGTAGAAATCGATTCAGCAGGCACGATTGGGTATCACCAAGGGAATCCACCGGATGCACGCTCAAAAGCGGCAGGTGAGAAGCGGGGATACTCATTTTCTGGCATCAAAGCGCGAAAGATCCGCGATGAAGATTTTGTGAAATTTGATTGGATTTTAGCCGCTGACAAAGAGAATTTAGCTGAGCTGAAAGCTCGCTGCCCTCAATCCCATCAACATAAGCTGTCATTGATGCTCAGCCACAGTGACTCGGAATACCAAGAAATTCCGGACCCTTACTATGGTGGCGAACGCGGTTTTGAGCTGGTGCTCGATTTGGTTGAAGACGCGGCAGAGCAGTTTTTACTGAAACTAAAACAGCAAGGCCAGCATTAAGCTGGCCTCGATAAAGTAGAATGACCTTAGAAGCGGTAGTTCGCTTGAACACCGATCAGCCATACATTGCCTGATACATTGCCCGTAAATGCACCACCGATTGCGGCTGCAGTTTGGTCTGAAGCGTCACGAGGTTCGTTGATGGTGGCATCTTTCGCAAAGATATAGGTAAAACCGGCATCGAGAGTCAGTTGTGGCGTTGCAACATAACTACCGCCGACACTTACCCAAGTACGGTCTGTTTCCGGGATGGTTGCTGTGCGGTTTTTATCGTCTACCGCTGATGTGTCGTATGCGACGCCCGCACGCAGAGCGAGTTTAGCATCGTATTGATACGTTGTGCCCAAAGCAAAGCGGTAGTTGTCTTCCCAGTTTTCTGATTTGATGAGGTCAGATTTTTCTGGGAACACAGCTGTCAACTCTTTGAATGAACTCCAATCTGTCCAGTTAATGCTAGCGTGAATCGCCCATTGGTCATTGAGTTGGTGGAAGCTTGCCAGTTCAGCCGTCGCCGGTAGAGTCACAGACATCATGCCGGGTTTATAACTACCGTAACTGACTCCTTCTGCATGGCCTTCAAAATCCATCACCACTTCCGATTTATAGGCGAAACCTACGCGGTGATCTTGATTGATTTGCCATGCACTGCCTACTTGCCAACCCCAAGAGTTATCTTCACCTTCCATATATTTTAAGGTTGTACCTTTAGGTAAAGTCATGACGTTGTTAGTAACAGGATGACGAATCAGATTTTTTGCTGGCGCAGTTGCACCGAAATGACCTTCACCCATCACATAACGCACACCACCACCAATACTCAATTGAGGCAAGATTTGGTAAGCAATATTGAGGTTCGCTTCTTTGCTGATCACGCTCGCTTGGTTGCCAAAGTGAGAGGCTGCAAAATCAGTACCCAGATCGGTTTCCATACCGTAGTTAGTACCAAGAGCAAAACCCAGTGCCATTTGTTCGTTTAACTGGTGTGACAGATAGAAATTCGGAATCACGGCATCGTGGGCAAAATCGTTTGAAGATGCGTGAGTTTTACCTAGTTGTGCGTGGTTTACTGTACCCTCAACATCCACGTTTGGATTCACGTAAATTGCGCCGGCAGAAACTTGAGTGCCCTCTAAATAGGTCAGCATTGCAGGGTTGCGCCATTGTGCGCTGGCATTGTCTGCCATCGCGGCTTCACCGGCGTAAGCACGGCCAAGACCTGTTGCTGAATACTCAGCAAGCTGGAAGCCCGCCGCTTGAGTAAAGGTAGAAACGCTGGCTAAACCGAAAGCCACAGCACAGGAGAGGAGAGTCTTATTGGTTTTCATTGGGATTGTTCGCTGAAATTTGCTGGTTTTTGTTGCGGCAAGTCTACGGCTAGAGCAATTGCTTTAAAACTTCAAATCAATGAAAGTGTAGGATTTGAAGTTTTAACCTGTAAAATTGATATTTTATAGATGATATTTCTATTTATTAAACAAAGGTTATTAAAGGTTCAGCGTACAGATGTAGTGATATTGAGGTGGTTAATAGCACGCTTGTACGCTGACATTAAGCAAAACTAGGCAGTGAGCAAAAGAAAGGGGCTGATAAATCAGCCCCTTAGTAACGATAGGTTGTGACGTTTTAATTAAAACGTACGGCTGTATTGTAAGCCCAACAGGATTGCGTCTGCGTGGGTTGTTGCAGTTAACAAAGTTCCTGCAGAATCTTCTTTGACTCCTACATCCTTGCCCATTAGATAAGTAAAGCCAAAGTCAACATTAGATTTGTCATCGATGTTATAGGTGAAGCCAGCTGAGAGCCATTGACGATCTGAATCAGGAACAGAGATTGACGTTAGTGAGTCTTGCGCACTAGTGTCGTACATATAACCTGCACGTAGAGTCCAATCACTATTCAGATAATAGGTACCACCAATTGAGTAGTGCCAGCCATCTTGCCATTCGTATTTTTTACCAAAGACGCCACCCGTTGATTTAGCTTGAAGCGCTGCAATAGTTGAGCGAGAAGAGCTTAGATTTTCAAAATCTATCTTATCGAAAGCACTCCAGCCAATCCACTGTACGCTATAGTGCACGGCAAACTGAGTATTTTCGATTTTGTGGAAACCAGAGAACTCAGCAATATCCGGTAGTGGTAGCGTGATCTCCTGACCGTAATCGTCTTTAGCTTTAAATTCTGGGCTATAACGGTAAGACAAACCAAAACGGTTATTCTCATCCATTTCGTAAACCGTGCCCAAATTAAAACCTACCGCCCAACCATCCGCTTTATCAACGTTAAGAAGTGCTGTGCCAGCTGGAATTGTAGTACCTAGTTTCTGAGATAAACCAGCAGCTAATTGTGCACTGGCAAAACGTTTCATAGTGCCTTGACCATAGATAAGATCTAAGCCAGCACCGAAGCTGAGTTGTTCATTTACTCGATACGAGCCTGAAAGGCCTAAGTTAAAGCTTTTAACATCCGTAAGACCGCCATATTCAGATGCAGGGTAGTTATCTGCAAACTCTGTTTTTGTGCCAAAGTTTGAATAAGCGTTAACACCCCAAGCAAACTGTTCATTGACTGGAACTATCAGATGAATATTTGGAGCAACGGACGTGCCACCGACATCATCTGTATCTGAAATATTTACACCATTATATTTGGCATCTTTAACGTCAATCATGGTGGTAATAGTTTCAAAACCAAGAGAGAGCGCCATCTCATCAAATAGTGCCATCGCCGCTGGGTTGCGAGACATTACGGCTGCGTTATCGGCGATAACGGCATCACCCGCAAAAGCGCGACCTAGGCCGGTAGCAGATTGTGCGTTGAGCTGGAAACCTGCTGCAAACGCTTGTTGTGTGGCTAGCGTTACCGTCACGGCAAGCAGGGATTTTTTAAACAGACGCATGTTGTTCATTAGACTTTTCCTTTTTGGTTTCGCCTCTTATGGGCGTTGTTGTATGAGCTTTTGCTTTATTTGAGCAATTGCTCAGTGGTGGCTGATCCTAGACGCTAGTATAGGAGATAGAAATCCGACCATTGTCTAATTGAGCGAGAAAATTACTGAAATGATGGCTATTTGGCAGGAATTTAGGCGAAAACTCTAAAACTTAGAGTTTTCGCTCTATTTTAACTATTCACAACAATGCGTCAGTGTCATGTTGAGTATGCAAAAATCAGATGGATGATTGGATCATGGGCATGAGCTTATTGGCAATGTTGGTCAGGTTTTCATCCTTCTCGCCGACCAAGATCAAACTGGCATTTCCGACGGGTTCAATGATACCTGCCATCCCATCTTGCTTGAATAAGCTGCTTTGTGCGCTGTGGATGGGCGTAAAAAACAGAGTTACTTTGCCTTTTTCACCTTGAAATACCATATGTACGGCATTGTCTTTACCAAAACCACAATGGTTGAGGTAATAGACGTGATAAGGAAAATCGCCTTCCATTTTGTAGGCAAAAGGCCGCATCTTGGCATTGATTTGCTGCATGTCTGCTTGCTCATCCAACCGGTTGACGAACCCTTCTTCATGGATGACATGCTGCACCGCCATGTCAGACAGGCTGGCTTGCGCGGGAGAGATCAAAAGGTTGCCCCACTGGATTTGTCCAACAAGCAGCCCAGCAGTAAAGGCAACCGATGCCGCGATCGCCATGGCTTTTCGAACAAACTGCGGGCGGATGACTTTCTCATCTTCCACTAAAGTCGTTTGTTTGAATAAAATTTTATCGGCCAAATCATCCGGCACATCGACTTTGAAGGCCTGAGCGATCTGTTTATCGAGCTGAAGTACATCATCGACAAACTTAGCGTTAGCCTCACTTGAGGTCATCATATCCAGTGTGTCGTTATCGCGCTGTTTAGGATCAGACATGACTTTGCGGCGAAATTCCAGTTCATCCATTTTGCTGCTCCGGGTAGTGTTCTGAACCATCCATCATCTCTTTAAGTTGGTTACGTGCTCTAAACAAACGGGTCATCACCGTATTTTTATTCAGTGAAAGGATGTCTGCGATCTCCTCACCACTGAATCCGCCCACTACTTGTAAAAAGAGGGGCTCGCGATATTCGACATCCAACTTCAAAATTTGCCTTTGCAGCCACTCATTTTGATGGTGCTCATCATCGCTATATTTGGCTTCGTAGTCGTGATCGTCGATATCGACTAAGTCAAACTGTTTACGTTCAAAGCGGCGAGCATTTTCTCGGCGCAAAATCGTAATTAGCCAAGCTTTGGCTGCTTTTTCATCCAGCAGGCTATCGAGCGATTTCCACGCTCTCAAGCAGGTTTCTTGCACTAAGTCTTCGGCAATCGAGCGATCTTTACACAACCAATAGGCGTATCGGTAAAGGTCGCGATGATAAGCTCGCACCAGTGCTTCGTATTTTCTTTGTCTGTCCATGTCATTATTGACCGGACGTTGGGAAACTTTCTTTCCAAACAGATTCAATATCGACACCAAGGACTCCCTGTATGCGTCGTGTTATTCCAATTCATTTTGCCAAATTCCTGTTGCGCTATGCAGTTTGACTCGAAGATGGTGATAGGACAGAAATTATGCGAAGGAGTTCACGACTTATGAAGTTTCAGCGCGTTATGGCTCTCTACCTCAACAAGTCGTTTAATCGCATTAAACTTGATCTAATTCAAAATCTCATACTCTGAAGCCGTTATAGTAGCTCCTGTCATCTCGTTAGTCATTACGACTGACATTGTTGAGCAAAGATGACACTTCCTTTTGAAGGCTGACTTTACTTTCTCCTAATCAGGAAACTGATTTTTCAATTGGCGTAAGTTAATTGCTTTACCCATTCCGACCACGCAGTTCTGTGTGGTTTTTTTTTGCAAAAAATCCTACCAACACCGGTTTGCCAGTGTTTTTCATCTCGAAAGGAATGTTTAAATCACGATTATTTAAACGGCTGTTTGATTTGTTTAACATTCTCGTTACAATGCGCCAGGTCAGACCTCTTATTCGAAGGAGAAATCATGGGCAAACAGGAAGTCAGGACTCGTTCTGGAGAACGAGTGGCGATTGTGGCCGGGCTACGTACGCCGTTTGCGCGTCAAAGCACCGAGTTTGGTCAAGTACCCGCAGTCGATCTCGGCAAAATGGTAGTGCAAGAGATGATGGCGCGCACCGCTATCGATCCTAAATTAATTGAGCAAGTGGTGTTTGGCCAAGTGGTACAGATGCCAGAAGCGCCGAATATTGCTCGAGAAATTGTACTAGGTACCGGAATGTCGATTAACACGGATGCCTACAGCGTTACTCGCGCTTGCGCCACCAGTTTTCAAGCCGCCGTCAATGTGGCCGAAAGTATCATGGCTGGCAGCATAGATATTGGTATTGCAGGTGGTGCGGATTCTTCTTCTGTTCTGCCGATTGGTGTTTCTAAAAAACTGGCGGCTTCTTTATTAGCCTTGAGTAAAACTAAGACGGTCGGGCAGAAACTTAAACTGCTCAGTAACCTCTCTTTTAAAGACTTGATGCCCGTACCTCCTGCGGTCGCGGAATATTCAACGGGTCTTTCGATGGGGCAAACTGCTGAGCAGATGGCCAAAAGTTATGCGATCTCGCGCGCTGAGCAAGATGCGTTAGCACATCGTTCACATACTTTAGCGGCTCAAGCATGGACAGAGGGCAAAATTCGCGATGAAGTGATGACGGCTTTTCCTGAGCCATACAAAAAATGGCTGGATATGGATAACAACATTCGCATGGACTCCAAGCTAGAGAGCTATGCAAAGTTGCGTCCTGCCTTTGACCGTCAATACGGTTCGGTGACCGCAGCAAACTCAACCCCACTGACGGATGGCGCCGCCGCGATTATGTTGATGCGTGAAGGTAAAGCGAAAGAGCTTGGTCTTGAGATCATGGGGTATATCCGCTCTTATGCGTTTGCCGCGATTGGCGTAGAAAAAGATATGCTGATGGGGCCTTCTTACGCCACTCCGATAGCCTTGGATCGCGCAGGCATCACCTTAAATGATCTCACCTTGATTGATATGCACGAAGCCTTTGCCGCGCAAACCTTAGCGAACTTGAAGATGTTCGCCAGTGACAAGTTTGCTCAAGAGCAGCTAGGTCGCGCACAAGCGATTGGTGAAGTGGATATGAGTAAATTTAACGTGCTGGGTGGCTCACTGGCTTATGGTCACCCATTCGCGGCGACAGGTGCGCGTATGATCACTCAAACTTTGCGTGAATTAAAACGCCGTGGCGGTGGTTTAGCCTTAAATACGGCTTGTGCTGCGGGTGGCTTAGGCGCTGCTATGATTCTGGAGGTGGAATAATGGATAACAACAATGCATTTCAGCTCTCGTTTGATGAGCAGCATTACGCTTGGCTGGCGATTGATGTCCCGGGCGAAAAAATGAATACCCTGCAAGCGGCATTTGCAGAAGAGATGCAAGCCGTTTTTGCAACGCTCAATGAAAAGCGAGGACAGATCAAAGGGCTGATTATCCACTCTCTTAAGCCGGATAACTTTATTACGGGCGCGGATGTCCGCATGTTGGAAGCTTGCCAATCGGTACATGAAGCACAAGCGTTAGCCTCGCAGGGGCAACAGATGTTCCAGCAGCTTGCCGATTTACCTTTCCCTGTGGTCGCGGCGATTCACGGCCCTTGCTTAGGCGGTGGTTTAGAATTGGCTCTGGCGTGTGATTATCGTGTCTGTACTGAAGATGAGGTAACACGTCTAGGCTTACCAGAAGTGATGTTGGGTTTGCTTCCGGGCTCTGGCGGGACACAGCGTTTACCACGTTTGATTGGTTTACTGCCTGCGCTGGACCTCATCTTAACGGGCAAACAATTGCGTGCCAAAAAGGCCAAGAAATTGGGTGTGGTTGATGCATGTGTTCCGCACTCAGTACTGTTGGATGTGGCCAAACGTCTTCTAGAAGAAAAAGGGCACAAAAAGCGCGCTCAAGTTACGTTACCGATCAAAGAAAAACTGCTCGTCAATACCGGCTTGGGGCGTAAGTTGATTTTTGACCAAGCGGCCAAGAAAACGCAGCAGAAAACCCGTGGCAACTACCCCGCAGCGCAAGCCATTTTAGAGGTCATTCAGTATGGCCTAGAAAAAGGGATGCATGCTGGCTTGGAATATGAAGCCAAGCGTTTCGCTGAACTGGTGATGACCCGAGAATCGAAAGCACTGCGCTCCATTTTCTTTGCGACCACAGAGATGAAAAAAGATCTCGGTGCGAATGCCAAACCCGCACCTGTGGCAGCTGTGGGCGTGCTCGGGGGTGGTTTGATGGGGGCTGGCATCAGTCATGTTACTGTGGCGAAAGCCAAAACATCGGTGCGCATCAAAGATGTGGCGAATGATGGTGTGCTCAATGCCCTCAATTACAACTACAAGCTGTTTGATAAGCAGAGACAGCGCAAGATTTTGACTAAAGCACAGGTGCAAGCGCAGATGTCGCAGCTCTCGGGTGGGACTGGCTTTGTGGGTTTTGATCGCTGTGATGTAGTGATAGAGGCTGTGTTTGAAGACCTGAAACTTAAGCAACAAATGGTGGCGGATATTGAAGCGAATGCCAAACCGACAACGATTTTTGCGACCAACACATCCTCGTTGCCGATCCATCAGATCGCGAGCCAAGCGCAGCGTCCGCAAAATATTGTGGGTTTACATTATTTCAGCCCAGTTGAAAAAATGCCGTTGGTGGAAGTGATTCCTCACGCGACCACCTCGGATGAAACCATTGCGACCGTGGTGACATTGGCACGTAAGCAGGGCAAAACACCGATTGTTGTTAAAGACTGTGCCGGTTTTTATGTCAACCGCATTTTAGCGCCTTATATGAATGAAGCCGCGCAAGTGCTGATGGCGGGTGAACCTATCGAAAAACTCGATGCTGCGTTACTGGATTTTGGTTTCCCAGTGGGGCCTATCACCTTGCTTGATGAAGTAGGGGTCGATATCGGAGCCAAGATCATGCCGATTTTGGTTAAAGAGCTTGGGCCGCGTTTCCAAGGACCGGACGTGTTTGATGTGTTGTTGAAAGATAACCGTAAAGGCCGGAAAAGCGGTAAAGGTTTCTACACCTACAAAGGCAGCAAGAAGAAAGAAGTCGATAAATCCGTTTATAAACTGCTGAAGTTAACCCCGGAATCTAAGCTAAACGACAAAGAAATCGCGATGCGTTGCTTGTTGCCTATGCTCAATGAGGCGGTTCGTTGTCTCGATGAAGGCATTATTCGCAGTGCACGTGATGGCGATATGGGCGCGATTTTTGGCATCGGTTTCCCGCCGTTCTTAGGTGGGCCTTTCCGTTACATGGACACGCTTGGTTTAACCAAAGTGGTGGAAATGATGAACCAACACACTGAGAAATATGGAGAGCGGTTTGCTCCATGTGACGGTTTGTTGACCAGAGCGGGATTGGGCGAGAAGTTCTACCCCTAGTATCCGGTGAGACTATCCCCTTATCACTAATAGAAAGAGGCCGAGTGCCTCTTTCTTATTGCGAGTGATTCTCAAAAATCTGTGCTAGGATGAAACATAAAATCAAGAAGTAACAAGGAATTCAAAATGGAAGCGCTCGATTTATTGCTCAACCGTCGTTCAATTGCCAAATTGGATGCGCCAGCACCACAAAATGAGGCATTGGATAATATTCTGCGCGCGGGTTTACGCGCTCCAGATCATGGTGCTTTGACTCCATGGCGTTTTGTGGTTGCACAAGGTGAAGGGTTAGCCAAACTTGCCGCCATTTTAGAGCAAGCGGAGATTGCCAACGGCAGTGATGAAGCGGTGATCAGTAAAGCGAAAAATGCGCCTTTTCGCGCACCCATGGTGATCACCGTGATCGCTAAAGTCACTCACAGTGAAAAGATCCCTGCGTTTGAGCAGCATCTATCCGCCGGTTGTGCAGTACAAGCCATGCAAATGGCGGCCGTAGCACAAGGGTTTCAGGGAATTTGGCGCTCTGGAAGCTGGATGTTCAATCCGGTTGTCCGTCGTGCTTTCAATGTACAAGGCGAAGACCAAATTGTCGGTTTTCTCTATCTTGGGACTCCAGGGACTACTGCAGCTAAAGTGCCCGAACGTGAGCTTAGTAAGTACGTGGAGTATCTCTAAATACGCAGTTCTGGCAGTAAAGAAAAAGGGCGCGAAGCCCTTTTTCTATTGAAATGCTTTATAAAAAGACGAGTGTTTATTGCAGGTGGTAGCCAATCACAAAATCAATAAACAGGCGCACTTTTTCTGGCTGGTGATCTTTGTGGTTATACAGCATGTAGATATCCCGCGGATTTGAGCTCCAATCCGACAGCACTTGTACCAAACTGCCATCCTCAAGAAATTCACGCAGCATCACATCGGGCATGAGCGTAATGCCTAAACCTTCTGAACATGCGCTGCGAACAACATTCAGTGCGCTGGCTTGAAAACGGCCGCGATCACTGTTGACGACAGTTTCACCTTGGCTGTTGGTCAGTTGCCATTTGAGCAATGGATAACCTTTGAGCAACTGATGTTGATGCAACTCTTCAGCATGAGTCGGTTGCGGATGGCTCGACAAGTATTGAGGGCTGGCAACCAAAATGTCTTTCACTTCACCGATTTTACGAGCTATCAAGCTGGAATCACGCTGTGGGCCAACTCGGAAAATCACATCCCATTCAGTGGGGTCGAGATCGTCGGCTTGGTTACTCATCATCAGCTCAATATGAATATCGGGATATTTTTCCATAAAGGCATTGAACATCGGCATCATCATTCGTTTTGTCAGATTGGATGGTGCAGAAATACGAATGCGCCCCGACGCACCACGACATTCATCGGTGATCTCTTCTGTCATTGAAGCGAGACGCTCCAGCAGGGGAGAGCAATCTTTGTAGAAACGTTCGCCCGCTTCGGTCAGAGTCAGTTTACGAGCGTGACGATTGAGCAACCTAAGGTTTAGGGAATCCTCCAAGGCTTGAATCCGTCTTGTGATCGTTGCCACAGGGATCATGGTTTTTTTTGAAGTTGAGGTATAGCTTCCATTTTCGACAACCAGTCGAAAGAGGTTTAGGTCATCTAGTTTCATCGTTTCTGACACATTATGTTGCAACTATCGCTAATTTATACACATATAAGCCGATAAATTTTGCGTGATGTCAACTTGTAAGATGATTTATTGAAAACCATACATCTTGTGATTGATTAAATTTCAGGCCCCACGGTTTGTGTAATGCCCAGTTCGCGGCTACTTTTTAATTAATCAATAATTCAACTTTTCCGCCGCAAGCTAATGGTGACTTGTGCGGTAGACTTTACTAGTGAGGTCGATGTTTATGTATAAATCTCACATCCCGGAAGACTGCGAAGAAGAAGCGCAGATAACGGCAGCAAAGCTGATTTTGCTGGTGGATGACGATCCTGTTTTCCGACGAATGACCAAAGGCTATCTTCAAAAATATGGCTATCAAGTGATCGAAGCTGAAAACGGTTTGGATGGTTTGCGAAAATTGCGTGATCACGAGCCAGACTTGATTCTGTGTGATTTGTCCATGCCTGTGCTTAACGGAATTGAGTTCGTTGAGGAGGTCAGTTCGTCCTATCCTTCTTGGCCTCTGGTTGTTGTCTCAGCCACCGAAGAAATGGCCGATGTGGCTAAAGCGCTGCGCTTTGGGATTAAAGATTTTCTACCCAAACCGATCACCAATCATTCGCATCTTGCGAGCGCAATAGAAAAAGTGTTGGCGAATGATGATCATCAACGAGATTTTGCAAGTTGTTGGTATGGTGCTGATCGCCAAGGGAGTATCCCTGAAGAGCAAGAGTTGCATTGGCATTTACAATATTTGAAAGACAACCCCAATGCTGCCAAAGAATTGCTCGAAGCACTATTACCAGAAAAGGATTCTCAGCTCGGGAGCTGGAAATGCAGCTATCGATTACTACAGTCCGCTGAATTGATGCCACTGGTTTTTGACTACGCTTGGCTTATGAACGGTCAATTTGTGTTCTATGTGGTTGATGCCGCGAGCCATCGTGAGTGTGGGGCAGCTTCTACATTGCTGGTGCGCGCCTTGTTCCATGATTATTTGCGAAATCTGCGTAACTTTAGTGTCGAGCTAAAAGATCTTGCCGAAATCATCGAACGGGGAATCCATTGTTCTGAGTGTATTGGTAAAGTTTCTGCTCTGTTTGGGGTGGCTGATCTTGCCGATGGTACTTTGTCACTATTACCTGCGGGGCTTGATTGCCAGTGGTCAAACGGCTACGTACACAATCGGGTTACTTCTGGTGTTCAGCTAGGTGATAATAGCCTACGCAATTTCATCACCAAAGATTTGCCGATTCGTGCTGCTTGTCAAATCAGTTTAAGTAAACCCAGTGCCTACAGTTTTACTTTGGATCTCTATCAAGGTTGTGAGGGGTGATTTTTCCGCCTAAAGTGTGAGTGTGATTGTAACTTTGCATCGAGCTGCTAATAACCTTATACATTGTCAGTGTTTGTTGCAGCTCGCTTTCGTTATAGTTCCGACCACAAAATTAATGAGGCTACCTTAGAGTTGCCCAGTTTAAAGTCACCCAAAAGAGAAAATTACAATGGCAAACCAAGAGTTCAAAGAACCCTTCAATATCTACTACTTTCTAGGCGTGGTTGCAGTCCTGCTGATCCCGACTCTGCCTGCGACACTGACTTGGATTCGTGTATTTAACGGGTACGCTGGATTTTAATGCGTTCATCCTTACCACGTTTTTTGTTCAGTGTTATTGGAATAACCAGTCTATGCCTAGGGATACTGGGCATATTTCTTCCTCTTCTGCCCACCACACCCTTTATCTTACTGTCTAGTGCTTGTTTTTTACGCAGCAGTCCTCGGTTCTATCGCTGGTTGAATCAACATGCGACATTTGGCCCTATGATTCAAAACTGGCAACAACATGGCGCGGTCAGTAAAGTGGTGAAAAAGCGTGCCACACTCTTTATCGTGCTGAGTTTTGCCTTTTCGATCTGGATGGTTCCTTGGCTGTGGCTCAAGGTTGCGCTGTTTATCTGGCTTGTGCTTTTGATCACTTGGTTTATCCGTTTACCAACCCATGAGCTGGTTGCTAACCAACAAGAAAATCACTAGCATTAGCGGGAAGTGTGCCCACTCTTCGAGTGGGCTTTGTTTTTTCAGTGCTGTCGTTCCCTTGTGGCAGACGGCTCCGAAATTGTTCTGTCATCACCTAAGGTGATGAAGCAACTGAAGTTAAAGTAACTATGACAACTGAAACTCTTTCACTGATCAAATCCAGCATCAAAAGTATTCCTGACTACCCGAAAAAAGGCATTCTGTTTCGTGATGTGACCAGCTTGCTGGAAGATGCCCAAGCCTACCAAGCGACCATTCAACTTCTGGTTGAAAAGTACAAAGACATGGGTTTTACCAAGGTTGTGGGCACAGAAGCGCGTGGTTTCTTATTTGGTGCTCCTCTGGCACTAGAACTTGGTGTCGGCTTTGTGTCTGTGCGTAAGCCGGGTAAATTGCCGCGTCAAACCGTCGCTCAATCTTATGAGCTGGAATACGGTACTGATACGCTGGAAATTCATGTGGATGCGATCAAACCGGGCGACAAAGTACTGGTGGTGGATGACCTGCTGGCGACCGGTGGTACGATTGAAGCGACCACTAAGCTTATCCGTCAATTAGGGGGAGAAGTCGAGCACGCTGCTTTCGTGATTAACTTGCCAGAAATTGGTGGTGATAAGCGCCTTGAAGGGTTAGGCTTGCAGGTTTACAGCATCTGTGAATTTGAAGGTCACTAACCGACAACGGATATTGGAATGAGTTATCTTGCTTTAGCACGCAAATGGCGTCCGACACGATTTAGCGAAGTGGTCGGACAATCCCATGTTTTAACCGCTTTAGAGAACGCTTTGGCGCAAAACCGTTTGCACCATGCGTACTTGTTTAGTGGCACTCGAGGCGTGGGTAAGACCACCATAGGTCGTTTGTTTGCGAAGGGGCTCAACTGCGAGACGGGCATAACGGCTACGCCTTGCGGCCAGTGTGCAACCTGTCAAGAAATTGATCAGGGACGCTTTGTGGATCTGCTCGAGATTGACGCTGCATCACGCACCAAAGTGGAAGATACGCGCGAATTGCTCGACAACGTGCAGTACAAACCTGCGCGTGGACGCTTCAAAGTTTACCTGATCGATGAAGTTCATATGCTCTCGCGTCACAGCTTCAATGCGCTACTGAAAACGCTTGAAGAGCCGCCTGAGTATGTGAAGTTTTTGCTGGCAACCACTGATCCACAAAAGCTGCCTGTGACCATCTTGTCGCGCTGCTTGCAGTTCCATCTCAAACCGATCAGTGTAGAAAATATCCAGCAGCAGCTCGATAAAGTGCTGCACGCCGAACAGATCTCGAGCGACAGCAAAGCACTCAATCTGCTCGCCCATGCTGCGGATGGCAGTATGCGCGATGCTCTTAGCTTGACCGATCAAGCGATTGCGTTGGGCAATGGCGTAGTGAAAAGTGACATCGTCGCGCACATGCTCGGCACGCTAGATACGGATCATGCTCTACATCTCTTGCAAGCCATCAGCCTGCAAACGCCACAAGCAGTCATGGATTGCATTGAAACGCTTGCCCAAAATGGCGTAGAGTGGGATGGATTGCTGCAACAGCTTTCGACTCAACTGCATCGAATTGCTATGTACCAAGCGTTGCCTGCCACCTTGGATAAATCGCTGCCAGAGGCATCGCGTATTGAGTCGTTGGCCAAAACCTTAGCGCCGCAAGATGTGCAGCTTTACTACCAAATTACGCTCAAAGGTCGACAAGATTTACCACTGTCACCCACGGCGCGAATTGGCATTGAAATGTTGATGCTGCGTATGATGGCGTTTCGTCCTTCTCACGTCTCCTTGGCGAGTGTAATTTTGCCACCCAATACGGCAGTGACTGCTCCCACGATCGCGGCACCGACTTCTCAAACGGCGGCTTCAGCACCGAAATCACAACCTGTTGCTCAGTCAAACGTATCGCAACCTGCCTCGCAAGCGATACCTCACCCTGTCGCACCGCCAATGATGGCAGCACAACCGGTGGTGGAAAGCGCGGTGTCAGTCACTCAGCGAGAAGCATCACACTCGATAAACGCTCCAGAAGTCTCTGTTGTCACCAATACCGACACGCAGAGTCAAGCCAGCATGCCAGCCCTAGCAGGGTTGCGTCATCAACTGCGCTCTAAGCGACAAGAAGTACAAAACAAAGGCGCGGATGGAAAAAAGTCTGACGCGACATCTGCTACTCCAGCGTCGGCGCTAGAGCGTATTGCGCAGAGAGCACAACAAGTGCAGGTGTCGCCAGAACGCAATGATGAAGATGAGTTGGAGCCCGAAGAGGAAATCTATCAATGGCGCCCAATGCAACCTATCGAAGTGGCGGTAAAAAGTGAAGTCACGCCAACGCAACTGAAAAAAGCGTTAGAGCATGAAAAAACGCCGGAAATGGTAGCGAAGTTGATTGAAGAAGCGGTCGCGCAAGACGCGTGGTCGGCATTGGTTCAACGGCTAGAGACTGCCAAAATGGTTGAGCAATTGGCGCTGAATTCCGCTTTTGTTCGTCAAGGCGATCAGATTTCTCTAACGTTGCGTCCAAGTCATGCCCATCTGCACAACGAAAAAGCGCAGCAAGAGTTAGAACAGGCATTGAATCATGTGCTTGGTGAAGCTTGTTCATTGAACATTACCGTCGGGCAAGAGGGTGAAACCCCCCTTGAGCTACGTGAGCGTCTCTACCAGCAGAAACTCACTTCTGCGCTGCACAGTTTACAAACTGATCCCAACGTGCAGTTTATTGAGCGTCGATTTAATGCGCAGCTCGATAGTGACAGCGTACGACCCATTTAAATGGGGTTGAAACCTAAGTGTCTCACCCCCACACTATGTGAAACATTCAACGATAACCAGAGAGATAAAGATGTTTGGTAAAGGCGGAATGGGCAACCTGATGAAGCAAGCCCAACAAATGCAAGAGCGTATGCAAAAGCTGCAAGAAGAGATCGCAAACATGGAAGTGACCGGTGAGTCCGGTGCTGGCCTTGTGAAAGTGACCGTCACGGGCAGCCACAGCGTGCGCCGTGTCAACATCGATGAAAGTCTGATGGAAGACGACAAAGAGATGCTGGAAGATTTGATTGCTGCCGCATTCAATGATGCCGCTCGTCGTATCGAAGAGACGCAAAAAGAAAAAATGGCTTCAATCACCGGTGGAATGCAACTGCCTCCGGGCATGAAAATGCCATTCTAATCTGAGCTGAATTTATGCGTACCAGTCACATGCTGGAACATTTGATGGAAGCATTACGCTGCCTGCCGGGTGTTGGCCCAAAATCAGCGCAGCGTATGGCATTCCATCTGTTACAGCGCGATCGTAAAGGTGGTTTACAACTGGCTGAGGCACTGAGTCAGGCGATGGTCGAAATCGGCCATTGTCAGGAGTGCCGAACTTTTACTGAGCAGGATGTTTGCCACATCTGTAGCAACCCAAAACGTAAAGAAAATGGTCAGTTGTGTGTGGTTGAAAGCCCAGCAGATATTGCGGCGCTAGAAGCTACCGGTCAATTTTCTGGTCGCTATTTTGTGTTGATGGGGCACTTATCACCGCTGGATGGTATTGGTCCGAGCGATATTGGCCTCGATACGCTGGATTATCGCTTGCAACGCGGTGATATCAGTGAGGTGATCCTCGCCACTAACCCGACGGTGGAAGGTGAGGCGACCGCGCAATACATTGCCGAGTTGTGTCGTGAGCATCAAGTCACCGCAAGCCGCATTGCACATGGTGTTCCCGTGGGCGGCGAACTTGAGTTGGTGGATGGCACGACCTTATCGCATTCGCTGTTGGGCCGTCACAAACTGTTTTAACTCAGCCTCAAAAATTACAATGCCGCTCGATGAGCGGCATTCTTTTATCTGTACTTGTCTTTTAATCTGTGTTCGGAGGCGAAGTCGCGTAGCGGAATCCACGTTATGCTTAAGTTAATCGCTCAAGTTCGGTTAAGTTAGCCAAGGCTTGCTGATTGGTTTTTCCACACACGACAGGGCAGGCTTTGAAATCGTGACACACTTTTGGGCGCTCAGGGCGGCCAAATAGTTGGCACAAATTATCCTCATTAAGCTGAACACAGCGCACTCCAGCAGGTTTGCCATTCGGCATGCCTGGAATCGGGGAGGAGATGCTTGGCGCTATGCAGCAAGCGCCGCAGCCTAATCGACAATCCATCATAATCTCTTTGCGCTGGAAAAATGGGCGGCCATCCTAACAGAAAGCTCGATAGGATGCACTGACTTGCGCTTTTCTTGCACTTTAGCGATGTAAAGAGTATAAATCGTCCCCCCGATAGATAAACCGTAAGACACTGCAATGAGTACACCCTTCTGGCAAAGTAAAACGTTAGACCAAATGACCGAAGCCGAGTGGGAATCGCTGTGCGATGGCTGTGGTAAATGTTGCCTGCACAAACTCATGGACGAAGATACGGATGAAATCTACTACACCAATGTGGCGTGTAGCTGGCTCAATAGCGACACCTGCTCTTGTAAAGATTACCCCAATCGTTTTAGCTCAGGTGAAGAGTGTTTAAAGCTCACTCGCGACAAGATTGAAGAGTTTAACTGGCTGCCTGATACCTGCGCTTACCGTTTGCTTGGTAATGGTCAAACACTTCCAGAATGGCATCCTTTGCTGACCGGGTCGAAAGACGCCATGCATGCCGCCGATGAAAGTGTGCGCGGTAAGATCGTTTATGAAGTGGATGTGATTGATTGGGAAGATCACATTGTGCTGATGAGTCGAGATTAAGCTTTCTAATATCCAAGGTGAACGAATGGAGGTTATTTGCCCAACTTAAGTCCATATTTTGAGCAAGAAGTGAGTGGTATTTGAACGCAATATGCTCTTTTATCAAACCTTTGACAAGCAAGTCACTCTATTAGCGCAAATATTAAACACAAGTGCGATCGTCCTGATCTAATGTTTATTAATAAAAATATAGTTCTCATGGGCTTTTGCGTAGCAAGGAACTCACGAAGAATTGTGTATCAATTCATAATAAAACTCTTCGTTTACTTAATATGTCTACCAAGTGATAGGCTTTAGTGGATTATCATCGCTTGGGGAGTAAATGGATAAGTGAATTATTTTTACGTAGCAAAGCGGTTATTTATTGTCGTAAACAATCACTATTAAGCCTTCATTTACTATCTTCTTTATTGTCAAAATAAGCAATAGTTCTTATTGCTATGATCGCAATTAAACTATTTATAGCTGCATGTATAGTTGAAGCATGCTCTTCCATTCCCCAATAATTCTGATGTTTAAATAACAAAGTTATCAGATAGCTTGTGATAAAAGACATTATAGTGGCGAATAAGTATTGGATGATTCTATATGTTGACATTATACAGTCCATTATTAATAATAACTATTCTTATTTTTATTTGGATTCTTATAAATGTCAAGGCTATTGTTATTTTTGTGTTTATTTCCGTTATCGTCAAATGCATCAGTGTGCTTAGATGCTATACCTAGCCATATCTATTTTCTTTCGAGTGGTGTTGAGTATTGTCTTGAAACTAAATATCAATCAATTTATATGTATGGTGCTGAAGATAGTCTGGGAGTTGTAGAAGTTTCTAATTTTGATAAAACAGTTTTTGAAATTTTATATCCAGGTGAAATATTAGAGGTGCCTAAAGTTTTTAGGATTACATCATTTCAAAACTCTTACTTAGTAGAAGTTAATGGTGTTATATATATATGATGCTCCGATACAACGGACTAAACGTTCTTTAAAACCACTAAAGGATATAGGTTTGGCAGTTGTACAGAATCTGAGTGCAGCGGCAGGTACCTCCGCTGCTGGAGGTGATGATGTTCAGATTGCTCCAGTTGTCATTGGAAGTATACTTGGTACTGCAGTAGGTGTAGCCAGCGGACCACTTGCACTAATTGTTGGTCCAGCGGTTTCTTCTGCTATAACTGAGAATATAAATAGTAATGCAGGTCAGCCTCGTCCGCCATTAACATCAATTGATGTAACAGGAAATATAACATCTAAGCCACCAACTATTCTGCCTAGACCATTTCCTAATAATAATAAACCGCCAATGATTACTCCATCTCCATTTTCTAGCAATTCTAGTAGTCATGGCGGTAGCAGCAGCGGTAGTAGCGGTTGTGGTGGCTGTCACAGATAATCTTAGCTGTATTTGAAATATCGATTGGTTTTTTATAAAAGCTTAAACGCCTTGCTGCTTGCAAGGCGTTTGTCTTTGTGTAAAAGCCAAAACTAAACCGCGTTATTTCTTTGGCTGGGCATCAATACATTGACCGTGCACTTCACGGCCTTCTGGAGCCATCAAGTACAGATAGAGTGGCATAATATCGAGCGGTGTTTTTAACTTGTCTGCATCCTCTGCTGGGTAGGCTTTCGCGCGCATCGCGGTGCGAGTGCCGCCCGGGTTAATCGCATTGACTCGAATGGTGCTTTCACTCAATTCATCGGCCAGAATTTGCATCATACCTTCAGTCGCAAACTTAGAAATCGCGTAAGTTGCCCAGAAAGCACGGCCAATATGACCTACGTTAGACGTGGTAAACACAATTCGAGCATCGGCTGATTTGTGCAGCAGCGGTAGCAGCGCTTGAGTCATAAGGAACTGTGCTTTCACGTTCACTTGCATCACTTCATCGAAGCTGTCTTCGCCAATTTGATCGAAGGGGCTGAGTACGCCAAGCAAGCTGGCATTGTGTAATACGCCATCCAAACGGCCAAATTGATCTTCTATGGTATCGACCATATCCAGATAATTTTGTTTGGTTGCGCCTTTCATATCTAAAGGAACAATCGCCGGTGTCGGATAACCCGCTGCTTCAATAGCATCATAGGTTTGTTCGAGCTTTTTCACGGTACGGCCAAGTAAAATCACGGTCGCGCCGTGCGCCGCGAAACTGATCGCCGCTTGCTTACCAATACCATCACCTGCTCCGGTGACTAAAATCACTTTCTCTTTCAAAGCGTCTGTTGAGACTGAATAATTCACGTCTTATTCCTTATTATTTTTTAGCTCTTCCTGCTGGCAAACTCTGGCTGAGGCGTGTCAAAAATCCAAGGTTAGTCGAGTTGGAAGAGGATTTGCTTTAAGTCTTCGTGACAAGGTGGTTACAATACACCAATTCGTATTCAAGAAGGATGAGTCACTTGGAGTTTTTGTTAGATTACGGCCTGTTTTTGGCCAAGATTGTGACTGTGGTAGTCGCATTGGTCGCAGTACTAGTGATAGTAAAATCATTGGGCGGACGCAGTGGTGGTGCCAAAGGGGAGTTGGAAATCACCGATCTGACCGAACAGCATAAAGAGACGGTTGAGCGTTTAGAGGCTTATCTGCATGACGAAGCGTTTTTAAAAGCGCGCGATAAAGCGGATAAGAAGAAAGAAAAAGCTGAGCAGAAAAGTCGTGAAAAGTCGCTTAAGCAAGCGGCGAAAGAAGGTGAATTGGAAAGCAAACGCGATCCGCATCTGTTTGTGCTTGATTTTCACGGCAGTATTGATGCGAAAGAAGTCGCTTCACTGCGTGAAGAGGTGAGCGCGATCTTGGCGGTGGCACAAGCGGGTGATGAGGTGCTGCTGCGTTTGGAAACTGGTGGCGGCATGGTGCATGGTTATGGTTTGGCATCATCACAACTGGATCGCCTTAAAGCAGCTGGCTTACCGCTGACCATTGCGGTAGATAAAGTTGCGGCTAGCGGCGGTTATATGATGGCCTGCATCGCCGATAAAATTGTCAGTGCGCCATTTGCGATTGTCGGGTCTATCGGTGTGGTGGCTCAGTTACCAAACTTCCATAAACTGCTGAAAAAGAACGATATCGAGTTTGAACAGCTCACGGCGGGCGAATACAAGCGCACCTTAACCATGTTTGGTGAAAATACCGATAAAGCGCGTGAAAAGTTCAAGCAAGAGCTGGAAGAAACACATCAACTGTTCAAAGACTTTATCCGCGAGCATCGCCCCGCGTTGGATCTCGATAAAGTCGCGACAGGTGAACACTGGTTTGGCACGCAAGCCAAAGCACTGGGGTTGGTCGATGAGATTCAAACGTCCGATGATTTGATTGTTGCCGCGTGCAAGAGCAAAACCGTACTTCTGCTGCGTTATACGCAAAAGAAAAAGCTGGCCGATAAACTGGCCGGAGTGGCCGGTGATGCCGCCGACAATGTGTTGCTGAAACTGATCAGTCGAGGCCAACGTCCCTTGGTTTAAGGTTGATTGGTTTACTGTTCGTTGCCGTAATGAAAAAACGCGCTTAGTTTGCTAAGCGCGTTTTTTCATGGTCATCCCTAAATCATCGCTTTTTGCGCTGGGATGGTTTGCATGGAGTAAGTACTTAATCCAGACAGCCTGTCGCGGAGAATGTTTCCAACTTGTGCAGATATTTACTTAAATCGCCAATGTTGTTTTTGACCCACTCAGAGTTGTAATAGGTATCAAGGTAGCGTTCACCGCTATCGCACAAGAGCGTGACAATCGAACCTTGCTCGCCGCGGCGCTTCATTTCGCAGGCGAGTTGCAGCGCGCCATACAGGTTAGTGCCGGTGGAGGCGCCAGCTTTACGGCCAAGAATTTTCTCCAACCAGTAGATGGTCGCTACACTCGCGGCATCAGGGATCGCACGCATTTCATCCACCACATCAGGAATAAAACTGGGCTCGACTCTTGGACGGCCAATACCTTCAATCTTGCTGCCGCAGTCACGGGTTAGCTCGGCATTTCGCGTGCGGTAGTAGTCATAAAAAACCGAGTTTTCCGGGTCAACCACACACAGTTTGGTGTTGTATTGTTGGTAGCGAATAAAGCGGCCGATAGTGGCTGAGGTGCCTCCCGTCCCCGGGCTCATCACAATCCAGCTTGGAACGGGGTGTTGTTCCATCTGCATCTGGCTAAAAATACTGTCAGCGATGTTGCTGTTGCCCCGCCAGTCGGTCGCTCGTTCGGCGTAAGTAAACTGATCCATGTAGTGGCCTTTCAGCTCTTTCGCGAGACGATGAGATTCTGCGTAAATTTGATCGGAGCGGTCTACAAGATGCGCCTTGCCCCCATAGAACTGGATCTGTTCGATTTTTTTACGCGCGGTGCACTTTGGCATCACGGCAATAAAGGGTAGGCCAAGCAAGCGAGCAAAGTAAGCTTCCGATACGGCAGTACTGCCAGATGAGGATTCAATAATGGTAGTTTCTGGGCCAATCCAGCCATTACACAGTCCATATAAAAACAGTGAACGGGCGAGGCGGTGTTTGAGAGAACCGGTGGGGTGGGTACTTTCATCTTTCAGATAGATATCGACACCAGAGACGCAAGGTAAATCGAGTTTAATCAGATGGGTGTCGGCGGAGCGTTGATAGTCTGCTTCAATTTTACGAATTGCACTGTTAATCCACTGATGGTCGGTACACATAATCCAGTTTCTCCCTTAGGTTACCGAATCAGTTTAGCTAGGCTTAGAGAGAAAAACTTTGCCATTTTGCCTATGCTTTTGTAGTTTTGTAGAAAAATTTTCTCTAAAAAAGGCGATTTGTATGTTGCTCGACAAAGTTGATCGGCAAATCTTGGCCATTTTGCAACAAGACTGCACCGTGTCACTCAATGAATTAGCCGAAGCGGTCAATTTAACCACTACGCCTTGCTGGAAGCGTTTGAAAAAAATGGAAGAAGGTGGCGTGATTCGCGAGCGAGTCGCACTGCTTGATGCGCAAGCCCTTGACCTCTCTTTCACGGCCTTTGTCATGGTGACGACCAATAACCACTCCCATGAATGGTACTGCCGCTTTGTGACTGCCGTGGAAGAGTTTCCCGAAGTGATGGAGTTTTATCGCATGGCGGGAGAATACGATTACATGATGAAGGTGCAGGTCAAAGATATGCCGTGTTTTGACCGATTCTATAAAAAACTGGTCAATAGTATCGAAGGGTTGAACAAAGTGACCTCCACCTTTGCGATGGAGTCACTTAAATACACGACTCAGTTGCCGCTCTAAGGGTGAGATCAGCTTAAAAAGCGCATCACGCCTTCTTGGACGGCTGTTGCGACCAAATTACCTTGGCGATCATAAATCTCACCACGCACTAAACCGCGTGTATTGCTCGCCGTAGGACTTTCGATGGCAAACAGTAGCCAGTCATCCATCTTAAACGGACGGTGGAACCAGATAGAGTGGTCAATAGTTGCCACTTGGAATTTTGGTGTCATCAGAGAAACACCATGTGGATGCAAGGCGGTCACTAAGAAGCCCCAGTCAGAGGCGTAGCCAAGCAAATACTGATGGATGAGCTGGTCATCGGGCATATCGCCATTGGCTCGGATCCACAAATACTGCTTAGGCTCCGCTTTTTCTGGCTTCAAGGGGTTGATGACAGTAACGGGACGCATCTCAATCGGTTTTTCACCACAAAACGCTTTTTGCAGTTTTTCTGGTAAGAAATGCGCAATCTGCGCCGCGAGTTCGGATTCGGAAGCAAAGTTCTCAGGCCCTGGAACCACAGGCATGGTTTTTTGGTGCTCAAATCCCGGTGCATCACCATGGTAGGACGCAGTCAGATAAAAAATTGGCCGACCATTTTGGATCGCTTTAACACGGCGAGTGCTGAAGCTTTTGCCATCACGAAGATTTTCTACATCGTAAATAATCGGTTTTTCTGGATCGCCAGGGTAAAGAAAATAGCTATGGAAAGAGTGCACAGTGCGATCTGACTCGACCGTGTAGCGAGCTGCCGACAAGGCTTGGCCAATCACTTGTCCGCCATAGACTTGAGGAAGCCCCAAATTTTCGCTGGCACCGCGATACAGCCCCTCTTCCAGTTTCTCCAATTGCAGCAGACTTAATAATTCGTCTAACGGTTTACTCATGACTTAGGACCCTCTTTTGTAGTTTGATGATTTTGTGATGTTAGTCAGACATTTGTCAATAATCCTGCTGTCCAATGACACAAATACCGTGGTGGCATATAATTTGCTGGTTTT
This sequence comes from Vibrio cholerae, assembly GCF_008369605.1. Lineage (NCBI taxonomy): Bacteria > Pseudomonadati > Pseudomonadota > Gammaproteobacteria > Vibrionales > Vibrionaceae > Vibrio > Vibrio cholerae. Next base: position 1,896,326 of record NZ_CP043554.1, on the reverse strand, counting down.
CTAATGTGATGTTTCCCAGTTGTGTAGTGAGGCGCTATGAAAAAGGTTCTACTTATTGTTATCTCTATCCTGTTTGGTTCTGTACTCGTAGGCTGCCAAATGAATGAATCCAACAAGACACAAGATAAAATCCAATCGATTACGGGGAGTGTGGCATACCGTGAACGCATTGCGTTGCCGGATAATGCGGTGGTGACAGTTTACCTACAAGACGTTTCCTTGGCTGATGCGCCAGCGACGGTTATCGCAAAACAGAACTTCATCACTAATGGTATGCAAGTACCACTTGAGTTCAACCTAGCGTATGACAGCCGCAAGATCAAAGCGAGTCATCGTTACAGTGTGAGTGCGCGTATCGAAGTCGATGGTAAGCTACGTTTCATCACGGATACTCATTACGGTGTGATCACCGATCCTGAAGCAACTAAACACGTACCTATGATGCTGATTGGTGTGCATGGCGAATAACTCGCGATAAGGCGTTATTGCGTTAAGCTTTTTCGATTGCACAATGGCAGCCATTACGGCTGCCATTGATATTTACGTAGCGATATTTTCCCGGTGTCACTCACCTCTATCCCTTCGGCTAACAATAATTGCCGCTGGCGCACAAAATCTTCCCCTTGTAGTGAAATTTTGCCTTGGCTGTTGATGACTCGAAACCAAGGTAACTGACTCCCCTCAGGTAAATGACCCAGCGCTTTGCCCACATGGCGTGCATAGCCCGGATAACCGGCCATTTTGGCGATAGCGCCGTAAGTCGAAACCCGACCAACCGGAATTTGGTGAATCACGACAAAGATCTGTTGTAAAAACTGGTCCATAATACAAGTGCCCGAAACAAGTTTACCAAGGATAGGTATAGGGAGTTGGCATGATACTGTCTGCCTTACAATTTCTCATCGCGATTCTGTTTTCCATTGTTGCTGCGTATGTGGCAGGTTTGAGTGAGGGCGATATTCCGATCATCGCATTTTTGATCCCTGCTCTCTGGCTATTGCCTAAATCAGGATTTTCCAGCGTTGTCATGTTGCTCGCGATGGGGATCTTTGGCCTTACCTTACCACTCCAACCGGTGGCGTTGTCTATCAGTCAGTGGGTGCTTATTCCGCTGCTGATGGTGGCGTTTTCTCCACGTAGTAACTGGGGAGTGATCTTAGTCAGTGCTTTGATTGTACTCACTTTGCAAGTGGGCATCATGGTAACGCAATCGGCGGGCAAACTGGAAGGCTCACCTATGGTGACTGTGGTGCAGATAGTTATGGTGATGTTGATCTGGTGGGCAGCTCGAGGTTGGAAACCAAATCATGCTCACAGTTGGTGGGCATTGGCTTTAGTGATTCCGCTCTGGGTGGCCGAGCAATTTTATGCGGTCACCTTAGCGTTACTGATAACCGGAATTATTGCTGCGTGCGAAAACCTGATCCCCAAAGCAACCCCTTCCTTAAACTGGGGAAGCTTGTTGGGATGGAGCCTACCTTGTGTCAGTTTTGCTGCGTTAGTCGTTTCACCCGCGACAGAAGTGCCCAATCCGGTCTTTGTGGTATGGATCTGCATTTTGGTCACAGCTTGGACCACAGACTATGTATTGAAAAGCACAGAGGAAGCGCACGAATAGTCCATTGAGTGCATCAAATAGCCAGATGAGAGCCTAATAAAGCATCGGTGGCTCTATGAAATTTATTACCTAAAGTTGATAGTGGGGTGGGGGTATTTACGATAAAATGCGCAGCAAAAAATACAACATACCATTATTCAACGTCTATGCTACTTAACGCTTTTTCACGCCGAGTCTTACTTTGGCTAGGTTGGCTATTGATTTCCACCAGCAGTTTAGCCGCAACATCTACGACGTATAAGGTCGCCACCGAAGCGGATGACGTGGTGACTCGCGTGCTTTTTGATTCGATTGCTCACCACTTCAACCTTGAAATTGAATACGTCAACTACCCCAGTTTTAACGATATTCTGGTGGCGATAGAGACTGGCAATGCCGATTTTGCTGCCAACATTACTTACACTGATTTGCGTGCTCAACGTTTTGATTTTTCAAGACCAACCAACATCGAGTACACCTATCTCTACAGTTATGGTGGCCTACGTTTACCCGAGTTGCGCCTCGTGGGTATCCCGAAAGGAACCATCTACGGGGCCTTGTTAAAAGAACACTACCCCTATATCCAGCAAGTTGAGTATGAAGGCCATTTAGAAGCGCTCACTTTGCTGGAAAGTGGCCGAGTAGACGGAGTGGTTGATGCGATCAATCAGCTCAAACCTATGCTACTGAAAGGGCTTGATGTACAACTCCTTAACGACCAATTACCGATTCAGCCTGTTTCTATTGTGACGCCTAAAGGCAAACACTCAGCGCTATTGGGCAAGATTGAAAAATACGCGCATTCGGCTCACGTACAACGTTTATTGCGTGAATCGATCCAAAAGTATCAATTGGACATCCGTAAGCAAGCTCTGCGTCAATCCGTGGTTGAGAGCGGACTCAACGTGCAGCGTGTATTGCGTGTTAAGCTAGAGAACAACCCGCAATATGCACTTTATCAGCCAGACGGTTCGGTTCGTGGGATCAGTGCTGATGTTGTGTTTCAGGCCTGTGAGATGCTACTGCTGAAATGCGAATTGGTCAGTAATGGTCAAGAAACATGGGAGAGCATGTTTGATGATTTGCAGGATAAAAGCATCGATATTTTGGCTCCTGTCACGGTTTCTCAGCAGCGTAAAAACCTCGCTTACTTCAGTGAAAGCTACTACCACCCACAAGCGATTTTGGTCAAACGTGAACACTATAAAGACGATGTGTATAGCAATGTGTCTGAGTTGGTGGCTGAACGTATTGGCGTCATCAAAGACGATTTTTTTGAAGAGCTGTTACAGCAGATGCTGCCGAACAAGATCTTGTTCAGCTACGCAAGTCAGGAAGAGAAAGTTCAAGCCTTACTGAATAAAGAGGTGGACTACATAGTGCTCAATCGAGCCAATTTTAATCTCTTGCTTCGCGAGTCAACGGAGATGTTACCGATTGTAGAAGACACCATGATTGGCAGTTTCTACCAATATGACATTGCGATAGGTTTTGCTAAAAATCCACTTGGTGCAACACTGGCACCTCTTTTCTCTCGGGCAATTAAAATGCTCAATACCGAACAGATCATACATACCTATGATTATCAGCCAAATTGGCGAGCCACATTACTTGCGGAAAAGAAATATCAGCGCAGTACTCAATGGCTTTTTGCCATGGCTTTCATCGTGTTGTTTATGGTGGCGTTTTACCTACATGGCATCTCACATACCGATAACCTTACTAAGCTGCGCAATCGTCGCGCTTTGTATAACCGATACCGCCGCGGGTTATCGCCTCGCCTAAGCTTGGTTTATCTTGACGTGAATACGTTTAAATCGATCAACGATCAGTATGGACATGAAGTGGGTGACAAAGTCCTTAAGCAGTTGGCTCAGCGCATCGAAGCGGTATGGCGTGGGCGCAGCTATCGGATTGGTGGGGATGAATTTATTTTAATCGGTGAATGTTCTGCTAAGCGGCTTGAACATGTGGTTGCGCAATGTGAACGTTTTATGTTTGTGGATTCAGAGCGCGATGTCAGTTTTGAAGTGAGTGTGGCGATTGGTATTGCTAAGAATCGTGAGCGGACCGAATCACTCAATGAGGTGATGCACCAAGCGGATATTGCGATGTATCGCGCTAAGGCGGAATCGACGCAATCGCCATTTCAGGCTGCCAGCAAGGTAAAAGGATTACACATCGTTTAATCAAACTGGTGAAATGCTGTTCGGTTGATGAGCAATGTGGGGGTAAATCAGGATTATCGCTTGCATTGCCTAAGTCGATGTTTAATAATCGCACCCGCTTTGGAGCAATCCAAACTCAAATCGATGGGGGCCCTGGTCCTCCCGCAACACTAGTTCGTGAACCTGGTCAGATCCGGAAGGAAGCAGCCACAGCGGATGATGTGTGTGCCGGGATGTGGCTGGGGTCTCCGCCCATCTGACGTTCTAAAAATCCAATTCTTCCCCAATAATTCTGTGAGCTTCCTTGTTCAAGGGATAAGTTGACCTAGTCTAAGCTATTGCTACTTCCTACCCTCGGTTCTACTCATTTTTCTAGCCTGAATGATTTTTTATCCAAGCACAATTTGTCTTACCTCATTGTTTACTCATGGTTTTATTAATTTTTGATGACAGATGTTGCAGTCATCGTTGATTTATTTTTATCCAATACATCAAACACTGATTGACATCGATTTTTTCTTCAATAAGATATTTGCATATCCACATATATTGGAGTTTGATTATGTTACCCCACCAGTTTTTCAAATTACTCGCCGATGAAACGCGGGTGCGCTGCTTACTGATGATTGCTCGGGAAGAGAAGGTTTGTGTGGCTGAACTTACCGAAGCCTTGAATGAGAGTCAGCCGAAAATTTCTCGCCATTTGGCGTTGCTGCGTGCCAGCGGCGTGGTGGTCGATATCCGTCAGGGGCAGTGGGTGTTTTATCGTATTTCCGATCAACTGCCGGGATGGATGCGCAAACAGATCCAAGGGTTGGTGGAATCCAACTGTCTTAAACAGGAATACCAGCAAGATATTCAGCGCCTCGCCGAGATGACCTCTCGCCCACAGTGCTGTGTGTAGAGAACCAAGTTGAGTTATCTCCCAATGGCTTAGCGTTGCAGCCAAGGTCGCTACTTAGTTGGGAAGGAATAAAAGCAAGTTTAAAGGAAAAGGAAGATGGCAATTAAAGTCGGAATTAATGGATTTGGTCGTATCGGGCGTTTGGCTTTAAGAGCTTCGTTTGATTGGCCTGAGATTGAATTTGTACAGATCAATGATGTGGCGGGCGATACTGCAACATTGGCACACCTTTTGGAGTTCGATTCGGTACAAGGTCGTTGGCACCATGCCGTGAGCAGTGAAGCGGATGCGATCCTGATCAACGGCAAACGCATTCGCGCAACACAAGAAAAAGCGATTGATGCAGTGGATTGGTCGGGCTGTGATGTGGTGATTGAGGCTACGGGTAAGCACCGTAAAGGCGAGTTCTTGAACCAGTATTTGGCACAAGGAGTAAAACGCGTCGTCGTTTCAGCGCCTGTCAAAGAAGAGGGGATCGCCAATATCGTGGTGGGGGTGAACGACCATATCTTCAATCCTGAACAACATCGCATTGTTACTGCTGCTTCTTGTACCACCAACTGTATTGCCCCTGTGGTGAAAGTGATCCACGAAAAACTGGGTATTGCGCAAGCCTCTTTTACCACCATCCATAACCTAACCAATACGCAAACCATTTTGGATGCACCGCATAAAGATTTACGCCGTGCGCGTGCTTGCGGTATGAGCCTTATCCCCACTACGACAGGTTCTGCCAAAGCGATTATCGAAATTTTCCCAGATCTGAAAGGCAAGATTGATGGACACGCCGTGCGTGTGCCGCTGGCGAATGCCTCGTTAACCGACATCATTTTTGATGTGGAGCGTGATACGACGGTGGAAGAGATCAATCAGCTGTTAAAACAAGCCTCAGAAAACGAGCTTAAGGGTATTTTGGGTTTTGAAGAGCGTCCACTGGTGTCGATTGATTACCAAGGCGATCAACGTTCAACGATTGTGGATGCGCTCTCCACTATGGTGGTTGGTAAGCGAATGGTGAAAATCTACGCTTGGTATGACAACGAAATGGGTTACGCCACGCGCACCGCGGAATTGGCTCGTAAAGTCGGTTTGGCATAAGGAGTAGTAAAAAATGACGCATCCAACTTGGGAATTACCGGTAGCTGACAATCAGGCGAGCTTAGTGCTCACGCCTTGTCCGGGAACCAAAGGCACACCACTGTCGGAAAGCATTGCCCAACTGAAAGCGCAAGGGGTTTCGGCTGTAGTGACGGCGCTGAGCCATGAAGAAATGGAGCAGCATGGTGTCGGTGAGCTACCTGAGGAAGTCGAAAAAGCCGGATTACAGTGGTTTCATGCGCCGATTGAAGATGATTGCGCGCCGGATGCCGCCTTTGCGCAAGATTGGCAACAGTGCTCACCCGCTTTGCATCAGGCACTCAGCCGCGGTGAAAAAGTCGCTTTGCATTGCATGGGCGGTTCGGGTCGTACTGGTTTACTGGCCGCGCATCTGCTGCTGGAAAAAGGCTGGCCGCTGGAAAGCATCATTACTCAGGTGCAAGCATTAAGGCCGGGTGCATTTACCAAAGAAGTGCAAGTGCAGTACGTGCACCAAATCGTCAAACCATAACCAGATCAAGGGCCGCATAAGCGGCTCTTTTTAAGAGAGTGTTTATGTTGTCCCAACTGAATGCCCATGTTCGCCAGTACATGCTCGTGACGTTCAACTACTGGAACTTTACCCTGACTGATGGGGCGCTGCGTATGTTGGTGGTGCTCTATTTCTATGATTTAGGCTATTCCAGCTTAGCGATTGCCTCGCTGTTTCTGTTCTATGAATTTTTTGGTGTGGTGACCAACTTAATTGGCGGTTGGCTTGGAGCTTGGCTTGGGCTGAATCGCACCATGAACATCGGGCTTGGTTTGCAAATCATCGCACTCTTGATGCTGGCAGTGCCAGCAAGCTGGCTGACCATTCCTTGGGTAATGGCCGCGCAAGCTCTGTCGGGGATCGCGAAAGATCTCAATAAGATGAGTGCCAAAAGCGCCATCAAAACCTTAGTGCCAGAAAATGCACAAGGCGCGTTGTTTAAGTGGATTGCGATCCTGACGGGGTCAAAGAATGCCTTAAAAGGTGCTGGATTTTTCTTGGGCGGCGCGTTGTTGTCTTTGATCGGTTTCCAGTACGCGGTGGCTACTATGGCAGTTGTGCTGCTATTAGTTTTCATTGGCAGCGTAATGAGTTTGAAATCCGATCTCGGCAAGGCCAAGAACAAGCCCAAGTTTTCCGATATTTTCTCTAAATCGGCGAGTGTGAACATCTTGTCGGCGGCACGGCTCTTTCTGTTTGGCGCGCGCGATGTGTGGTTTGTCATCGCACTGCCTATCTATTTAGGCAGCGTGTTTGGCTGGGATCACAGTGCTGTCGGGGGCTTTCTGGCGCTTTGGGTGATTGGCTACGGCGTTATTCAAGGATTCGCGCCGAAAATCACAGGCAGCAAATCGGAGAATCCACCAGCAGGGCGAGCCGCTATTGGCTGGGCATTAGCACTGTCCTTGGTCACGGGGCTGATCGCTTACGGTGTGCAGATACAGTGGCACCCAGAAGTGGTGATCATCGGAGGACTCATGCTGTTTGGCGCGGTATTTGCGGTGAACTCTTCACTGCATTCGTACCTGATTGTCAGCTACGCCAAAGACGATGGCGTGTCGCTTGATGTCGGCTTCTACTACATGGCGAATGCGATGGGGCGCTTAATCGGCACGATATTATCCGGCTGGGTCTTCCAGCTTTGGGGGCTGGCAGCTTGTTTGTGGGTCTCTTTCGGATTTTTAGTGCTGACGACGCTGATCTCATTTTGGCTGCCGAATCGTGTGTATACGTCACAAGTGAATCTGAAATAATGAGCTTGGTCGATTTTTTGTAGTCGATATGTACCTCTAGTCAATAATTTACCAATCCGCTTTTACGGGAATGCACAGATAATTATTTATTGGAAATGTTTATTGGCGACTTTTTATTGTGTGAGGTTATTCTGACTCTGGGATTAATGACTTGGCGGCTATCTTTATAAAAACATGTTGTTTTTGTATATCAGTATTGTCTGATTTTTTATTTATGATCAAAAATAAAGGGACTGACTTATTTGGCGTGAGTGATTATTGACCTTAAATGTAATTAAGTGTGACTGAAATTTGTATTGATTAAGGTTTAGTGCATTGAATTTAAAGGGGTGGTATTGATCTTGTGCCTATTTTGTTGTTTGGGTATTTATCTTAATTATAGTTCTTTCTAGCGAGCGATAATTTTATTGAACCGTGATCTCAATGATTTTATGAATTATTTCTTTCTGATTGTTTTCAAGAACTCAATGAGTTTATTTAAAATTATGAAAGTCGCGTTACATTTTCTTACATCCGTTTGAAACAGACTGAAACAGTTTCTTTTCTATAATGAGACATAAATTTTGTTCAATAAAATAAGTCTCGAAATAATGAAAAGATCAGCATTAACTTTAATGCCGACCGTTCTTGCATTAGCAGTGGGAATGGCGATGCCTGCAGCGCAGGCGGCAATCAATAGTGACGCTTCTGTTGTTGGCACTGAAAGCCAGTGGTGGAATACCTACAAAGTGACGCTCACTAACAACGGCAATCAGCCAGTTGAACTGCGTGATGCGAGCATTGCGTTTGATACCAACCTTTCACTTTCAACACCTTCTTGGTCGGCACAAGGCATCTCTTACCCAAGCATGAGCTTTAGCAGCAACGCGCAAGGTTCAGTGTTTAGCAACCGCTTAGCGCTGAGCTTTGATCAAGGCAGTTGGGTAAAAACGCAACTGCTGCCGGGGGCAAGCATTGATCTTACCTTAGGCGTCAGTGGTGTGCTTGACCTGAGCCTGCTGCAAAGCACGATCGCACTGGAAACTGATGGTGAAGTGGAGCCAGGTCAGCCAGAAATTTCGCTAGAGCTGGCTTCACCCGTTCAAGGTGCAGAGTTCATTGAAGGCCAAACCGTTGCGATTGTGGCTAACGTTACGGCAACCAACACGACAGTAAAAACCGTCACGTTCTTGGTGGATGGTGAGCAGATTGCACTACTTGAGCAAGCGCCATTCCAAGCGAACTGGACTGCGGCTGGTGAGGGTGCTCACTCCATCAAAGCCATCGTGGAAGATGCTTCGGGTTTGCTAAAAGAGCAAGCGGTACGTATTACCGTCAAGGCCGAAGAAATTGATCCACCGGTTGAGCCTGAAGTTCCTGTTGCACCTGTGATTGAGTTGACCAATCCACGTAACGGGCAAAGCGTATTTTTGGGTAAAGTCACCACACTGGCTGCGAATGCGACAGACGAAAATAATGATCTCACCGCAGTTGAGTTTTGGGTGAATGGCGAATCGGTTGGCCGTGTTACGCAAGCTCCATATCAAATGGCTTGGACTCCGATGGCTTTGGGTCAATACGCCATTGAAGCGATCGCTTACGATGCGGCAGGGCACCAAACGCAAACCCCAATGGTGACAGTGAACGCCAAAGAAATGGGCACGGGCAACCTAAGCTGTGATATCAAACAGATCTATCGTGAAGATGGCACTGAGTGTATGGGTGACGATCACCCGCGCCGTATCATCGGCTACTACACCTCATGGCGTACCGGTAAAAATGGTCTGCCAGCGTACCTCGCCGGCGATTTGCCTTGGGAAAAACTGACCCACATTAACTACGCGTTCGCCAGCATCAACAAGTCTGATTTCAGCATGCAAGTGGATGATTCCGCGACCAAGATGACGTGGGAAAATGTACCGGGTGCCGAGATGGATCCCTCACTGCCATACCAAGGTCATTTCAACCTGCTGAGCAAGTTTAAGAAACAGTACCCCGATGTGAAAACGCTGATTTCTGTTGGCGGTTGGGCGGAAACCGGTGGTTTCTATCCAATGACGACGGATCTGGCTTCCTGTTCAGTGAATATGGAAGGCATCAAGGCGTTCAACAAATCGGCGGTCGATTTCATTCGTCAATACGATTTTGATGGCGTGGATATCGACTACGAATACCCATCATCAATGAAAGATTCCGGTAATCCGGTCGATTTCGAGCAGTCGAACAAGTGTCGTGGCCAGTTGTGGGATAACTACATGGTGATGATGACCGAACTGCGCAAAGCGCTGGATAAAGCGGGCGAAGAAGATGGCCGTCGTTACATGCTGACCATCGCGTCACCTTCATCAGCTTACCTGCTGCGTGGTATGCAAGACTTCGCGATGCAAGATGTACTGGATTACGTCAACATCATGTCTTACGACCTGCATGGTACGTGGAACGAGTTTGTCGGCCCACAAGCCGCACTGTTTGATGATGGTAAAGATGCTGAGCTTGCCAAATGGGGCGTGTACACAGCCGCAGAGTATCAAGGCATTGGCTACTTAAACCAAGCGTGGACGCACCACTTCTTCCGTGGCGCCTTTAAACCAAGCCAAATCAACATGGGGATTCCTTACTACACCCGTGGCTGGCAAGGCGTGAGCGGCGGCGATAAAGGTCTATGGGGTCGTGCGGTTGAGCCAAACCAATCGTCATGTCCAGAAGGCACCACTGTTTGTGGTTGGGGCGCGGAAGGTACCGATAACATCTGGCATGATGTGGATGCCAACGGTAACGAAATCAAAGCCGGTGTGGTACCCATGTGGCACGCGATGAACCTGATGCACGCTGAAAAATTGGGTATTGACGGTATGCCAAGTTACGGCCCAGCGTGGGGTATGGATCCAAACAACCCGAAACACCTGATTGAAGGCAAATACGAGCGTGTGTGGAGTCAAGAGCTGCAAACGGCATGGCTTTGGAACGACACCAAAAAAGTATTCCTGAGCATTGAAGATAAAGACTCACTGAAGCCAAAACTGGATTACATCGTCGATAACGGTTTAGGCGGCATGATGATTTGGGAGATGGCGGGTGACTACTCGTATGATGCGGTGAAACGCGAATACGTGATCGGTTCTGACATGACTTCTTATGCCCATGAAGTGTTTGCCGCGGCGAAGCCGATGGATATTCGTCATAACGATCTGCCACAACCAGACTCGGTGATTGACGTTACGGTATCGACCACAGAATGGCCAGAAGGCGATAGCAACTACCCAATCAACCCGAAATTGGTGTTTACCAACCACTCAAATGTGGCGATTCCGGGTGGTTCTACGATTGAGTTCCTGATGCCAACGTCAACCGGTGATATCGTCAAAGATTGGAGCGGTGCTGGTCTGAAAGTGATTGAAAGCGGTCATACCGGCAGCAACTTCTCGGTGAATGGTGAGAAGAAACTGTTCCACAAAGTGGCCGTGACACTGCGCTCAACCGAAACGATCCCTGCGGGCGGTGAGTACAGCGTCGATATGGTGTACTACACCCCAGTCTCTGGCGTGGCTAACGGCGTGCGCTTTATCGTGGGTAACGAAACGGTCGGCTTGAAGAAAGACTTCCCAACATTGCCAGCGTTTGAAGGTGCCACCGATGGCGGCAATGGGAACGAAGGCGGTGCGGGTCAATCTTGTGCCGATGCCGGCATCAACCCTAATGGCTTGAAAGTGTACCCAGAGTTTCCACGTGGCGACCACGCGGCAGGCGGTGACCAACTGATCCACAATGGTTCTGTATGGCAAGCCAACTGGTGGACGAACAGTACACCATCCAGCGCCGATGCATCATGGAAAGCGGTGTGCAAAATCTAAGTTAACTACCGTTCATGAAACATAAGCCCAGCCATTTGGCTGGGCTTTTCTATGCTTGGAAAAAGGGATAAGAAAAATGGAAAAGGCGTTTAACGCGCCAGCATGGGATAGGTGAAAAACAGCAAGTGAGCGAAGTTAAATAAGAAATGCACGCCAACACTGACCCAAAGACGCCCGGTAAAATGGAACACCAAACCATAGCCAAGCCCCGCAAGGGCGGCGAAGATCATTAGTAATGGACCACCCGCAAAATGGGCCATACCAAACAGCGCACTGGCGATCAAAAGTCCGGCAATGGCGCCAAACTGCTGCTGAGCTTTTTGCTGAATCAAACCACGAAATAGCGCTTCTTCTGCCACACAAGTAAATAGCAAATTGTTGAGGGCAAAAATCCACCACCACTCCGGTAGTGACCATTCAAATGCCAGCGCGCCTAACCAAACCGCGATCGGCAAGAGAGCAAATAAAGGCACTAAGGTCAGCAGTGTGGCCTTGATGTTCGCAGTTTTAGACTGACCCAGTAGTGCTGGAAACGCGAGTAACAGAGCAAAAAACACCAGCGGTTTATCTAAATTCAGATAAAGGCTGAAAGGGGTACTGTGCGCACTGGCGATCACTTTATCCAGCACTTTGAGGTTAGAAAAACCGGGTAGCCAATGGAGAAATAGCGCTAAACACCACAGCAGCAAAGCAACCCAAGCGGTCGTGCGCCAGTGTGATTGACCATTCGCAGCCAGATACGCCAGGGCAAAACCAACACAGATGATTCCAGCGCCAACGAAGGTGAGGTAACCACTTCCTAATGCACTGAGCAGAGTGATGATCAGTAGTCCCCAACTAACGCGGTGATAACGAGCGAAGCCCGCCATGATCGCTAAGGCCAGCGGTAGCCAAAGCAAAGCGGATGCAGAAAGTAACATATTGATATCCTATTTATTTCCTCTTGCTTCAAGAGCTTGAGGTATTTAAGGCAGGGATAATGACGTGCTAAGCGAGCAAGGACAAGCCACGAAGTCAGGCTTTCTTACTGGTTAAACCTGTTGAACAGCTATACCGTGAGCCTTTTTTGCACGTTGACAGTGATTGAATGTAACGATAAAACTCAAAAGTAACGAATCTTGAGTGTTTTTTGAGTTTTATTGTTGCTTATTGAGTGATTGAAGAAGGTAAATTATTCACGTCAACTTAACGAGGAGAATCTCAATGAAAGCACGTCATCTTTTACCTGTACTCGCCGCCGCGATCACTTTTCCTGCGCTGAGCAGCCCTGTCATGACGCTCACTAGCCAAGACATTCAAGAAGGTTCACGAATGGCGAAGCATTTTGTGTTTAATGGTTTTGGTTGTAGCGGTGATAATTTGTCGCCACAACTGAGCTGGAACAATGCCCCGAAAGGCACCAAAAGTTTTGCCATTACCGCTTATGACCCCGATGCACCGACTGGCAGTGGTTGGTGGCACTGGGTAGCACTGGATATCGCGGCGGATCAACATAATGTGGCGCGTGGCGCAGCTAAGCAACTTAAAGGCGTACGTGAACTGAACAACGATTACGGCTTTAGCGGCTTTGGTGGTGCGTGCCCTCCACAAGGTCACGGTATGCACCGTTATCAATTTACGGTTTGGGCACTCCCGTTTGAAAAAATGGAGATCCCACAAGGGGCTTCTAATGCTTTAGTGGGTTTTATGCTGCGCGCTAATGCGCTTGAGCAGGCCACGCTAACCGCAACCTATGTGAATGAATAATAAGGAAGAGAAATGAGCAAAGTGATCGTGCAGACTGGGCAGTTTAAAGGTTTGCGTAAACAGCCTCTGCATAATGTCTTGATCTATGCGCCCACCATTATTTGGGTAACACATGGAAATAAACAGCTCTGGTGGCATGACACGACGCTCAATTTTCATTCTGCTGATTGGCTGATGTTGCCAGCCAATCAGTATCTTACCTTTGTGAATGTACCGCAGCAGGCGCAGTTTTATTCACGCACCTTGACCTTACATGAAGCGCCACCTGTAGAGTGGATAACTCAATCAAGTCAATATGAGCGAAATGAACAACCTAGAGTGAGAGTGACGGCTGAGCTGGCCTACTGTTTTGAGCTGCTTTACGAGATGAACCAACAATCGCTCAGTGAAGAGACACAGCGCCAGTTTGTGCTGGGTTTTTACGCGCAGCTGCGGGATGAGAAAGCGCTACATCTCCTATTTCCAAGCGATAATGCCTCAATGCGAGAGCGTTTAGCGCGTTATTTAAGTGTTAATCCCGGTGATGAACACAATATTGAAACGGTTTCGGCGCATTTTGCGATGAGTCGAGCGACCTTGGCTCGACATTTGGCAGCGGAAGGTACGGGTTTTCGAGAAGTGCTCAGTGAAGTGCGGATGAACTACGCGCTTGCGCTGCTACAAGAGCTACGTCCTTTGATGGAGGTCGCGGTGGCTTGTGGGTATCAATCATTGACTCGATTTTCGGCGCGCTTTAAGCAGCAGTATCGGCTTACGCCTTATCAGTATTTACAAACCATTACGGATAAGCCGGAAAAATAAAAAGAGCCACCTTAGGTGGCTCTTGAACTATGGATTGGATTACCGAGATTAAATGCCCGCGCGCTTTAGAAGGCCTGCCATCAACGCTGAGCTCGATTTCACTTGCTTAGATTTGTTGAGCAGATTTTTCGCTAACGTTTGGTTATCAATGCTTTTGGCGATGTAAGACATCGCATGATAGAAATCGCTGGCAGATTTAATCTTGGTGGCGTCATTGAGTGGCGCAAGCAATTTCACCATTTCCGTGCCTTTCATTTTTTTCTCAGTGGCGTACGCTTCAACGGCATCCAGCACAAGATCGAGGTCGTTCATGGCTTCGGCACTTTCCACGCCATTCTTTTTCATCTCTTTTTGGTTACGTTTACGCAGTTGCTTGATCATAAACGCAGGTTTGTTAATTTTTCTAAAACCAAAATAACCCGCAGCAATCACGATGACGATCCCGCCGACCACATAACCCCAAATGGAGCCGCTTGACTCAACTACAGGTTGTACGGTTTGTGTGGCAAAATCGACGGTGGTAGAAACATCAGACATCTTACAAATCCTATCGGTGGCGCTTCGAAACAGAAGCTATTAATTAATCTGGCTGCCGAGTCGGCGCATTGCGGTGCATCAATCTTTATTGAAAGGGCGATTGAAAAGCACGTTTTTTTCACCAGCTTTGTGAACATCAATGGGGATGTACATCGACAAAACCAAGCTGATATCTGCAGACATCTCAGTTTGGTTGTCTAGTTTGCTGCGTGAGCTCACAAAAATGGTGACCTTTCTTCTCTGTACTCGGCGTGGGTATTGGCTTAGCTGGCTGCGCGACGCAGCCGATCATGCACGGCAAGCCACGCTTCACCTTGTGGTGGACGCTCTAACCAAATTTCATCTACGCCCCATTTATCCACTTCGGCCAGAGAGCGGTACAAGGCTTGGCCGTAGGCTTTGGCTTCTTGCGGCATCGGCTTGAGTAAACGCTGCTCGCTGGCTTGCAGCGCAGAGAGATTAAGTAGCGCGATGCGAAGCTCATCCGATTGAGTGGCAAGCTCACGGGCTAGGTCATCAATCACCCGTAGGCGCGTTTTCGGTTGATAGTGGCTATCGACATTTCCCGGCACCGCAACTTGATGAACTTGTGGCTGCAGTACTTCTTGACCCAATACCGCGCTAAGTTCACTGGCCGTTATCGGGCCTGCGCGCAGTACACGAAAAGGTTTGCTGGTTAAATCGACAATCGTGGATTCCAAACCGTGTTGGCATTCACCGCCATCCAAGACTGCGGCGAGTCTGCCATTCAAACCATCAAGCACCTGCTGGGCTGAGGTTGGGCTGAGTTTTTTGTAGGGGTTGGCCGAAGGTGCCGCCACCGCTAAGCGATGCGTCTTCAAAATATCCAGCAAGACAGGATGAGCGGGAACACGAATGCCGACCGATTCTAAACCGCCAGTCACAACAGGTGAAACCTGCTTGGCTTTGGGGAGCAAGAGCGTCAAAGGCCCCGGCCAAAAAGCTTCGGCAAGTTGATACGCTTCTGGCGCAATATCGGTCGCCCATTCAGAGAGTTGTTCTGCCGACCCGAGATGGACGATCAACGGATGATTCGCTGGGCGACCTTTGGCACTAAAAATCTGCTTCACCGCTTCAGGTTGGGTGGCATCGGCCGCCAGTCCATAAACGGTTTCGGTCGGTATCGCAACCAGTTGGCCTTGCTTAAGTAACTGAGCTGCGCATTCAATATCAGCAGGTGTCATCGCTGAAAGCTGTTGGGTATTCAACAAAAAATCTCCGTGGTTCGGCATAACTTACTCGCATCATCCATTCACCGATGAAAGGGTGTCCGGTGTTTTGAAGGGCGGCATTCTAACAAAATTTGACCCAGATCCCTACTCAAGAATGCTTTTGAACGATAAACCTTAGTATGGAGTTTATCGATAACTTTAAAACTAAAAGTGTGCACCGCTACCGTTTACATATCCGATAATGAACTACACTGAGGTTAAGGTATTGGTTTATATCGCAACCCTAACATTGGAATGAAAAAGAGATGGAGCAGAGTGTCGCATTTAACATTTCGACAATCGCCAAAATGGTCGGCAGCGATCTGGTAGAGCCTATGTTGGTGAGCTATCAAGAGAACACGCAAGCTCAGTTGACGAAATTAATCACGATTGTTGCAACGCAGTCCGTCAGTGAGCTGCATCGCTTGGCACACAGCATGAAATCCTCGGCAAGGTTCATTGGTAGTGATGCTCTGTCCGAATTCTGTTTTCAACTTGAGATGAAAACGGCCGCCGACCCAGAGTGGCATAGTGACTATGTGCGGCAAGTGGAAGAATTATGCCAGCGAAGTCGCGATGTCCTTGAACAAGTCACCATCTATCTAGAACAGCAAAAAGTGAGTAATCGATGACAGTAGAAGCGATGAAAGTTGTTTGCGTCGATGACGACGATTTTATGCTCAAAGCGTTAGGACGTATGATTCGCCGCATGCGACCTGATTGGGAGATTGAGTTAGTTGAAGATGCTAACCATTGGGTGGTGGATGTAGAGCACGCGCCTAGCGTGGTGATTTCCGATCTGCTGATGCCGGGGAAAAATGGTGAAGCCTTGCTGACGGAATTACGTGCGCGTTGTCCAGAGACTATGCGGGTACTGTTAACCGGAGATACGACCCAAGAATTGCCTCGTAAAGCGCACACCTATGCGCAATTTGTGCTTCCTAAACCTTTTACTCACGAAGATTTTGAACATCTTTTCTTATGTGTCGAACGGCTGTATCGAATGCCGTTCAATATTGAATGCCGCAAGCGACTGGGGGCGTTAGAGGAAATTCCGATCCTGCCTAACTCCGTTCGTAAGTTACAACAAGTGATTGCTTCGCCAAATTGCAGTATGGACGCGATTGCGGAAACCATAGTTCATGAGCCTGTATTGGTGGCCAAAATCATTCAAATCGCCAACTCATCCTACTTTGGTTTTCGGCGTAATACCGATTCGCTGCATGAAGCGGTTGCGCGTTTGGGCGCGGTTTTGGTGGAGTCTATCGCCATCTCTTTGCTCGCAATTCATCCCAGTAATGTGAACTCAGCGGAAGATCATCAATGGGTGGCAGATTGCGCCTTCAAATCCAGCTCCATTGCCAGAGCATTGGTGAGAGAGTTGGGTTTTCCGCGTCAGGATCAAGACCGGATTTTTGTGGCGAATTTACTGACCTCAATTGGCAAAATTCTGCTGCTCGAAGATGGTGCAAGTAAAAAAGAGTTTTTGGATTACTACCACTTACAGCCTGGGTATGCCGATTGTGATGTGATATCGGCATACATACTGATTATGTGGGGCTACGATATTGATATAGGGGATATCATTCTCAACCAAAGATTGACCTCGTTTAGCGGTGAGCATTTAGAGCAGCTAGGCAGTCTTTCATGTCTGGCGAATAGAATTGAAAATTGCAAGCAAATCAATGAATACCGACAGCTTGTACAAGAAGCACCAGACTCAATACAAGGTGCGCTCAAGGAACTGGAAACTCAATTTTTTCCAGCTTAGTCAGTGAAATACTGAATTTTAAGGGAGTGAGTTTATGGCGATTCGACTAACGGTAGCTGATGATTCAAAGATGTCACGCAAGTCCGTGATTAGGGCGATTCCTGCCGGTTGGGATGTAGAGATAACCGAGGCTCAAAATGGAAAGGAAGCCGTAGAGAACTATAACAATGGCCTTGCTGATGTGATGTTTCTCGACCTCACCATGCCTGAAATGGATGGGATACAAGTCTTGGAACACTTTCACCGCATTGATGCGAAATGCTTAGTTATCGTGATTAGTGCGGATATTCAACCCTTGGTTCAGCAACGAGTTCGAGAGTTGGGCGCGCTGAACTTTTTGCAAAAGCCACTCGATCCAGCGCAACTGGAACAAACACTTCATGAGGCAGGGTTGCTATGAGCATTGTACTTTCCGCAGATCACAAAGACGCATTGCAGGAATTCATGAACATCTCTATGGGTCGAGCCGCCAGTAAGCTTGCGACCTTGCTTAATTTGCACGTCACCATCTCCGTTCCCAACATTCGGGTCGCGACAGAGGAAGATATGCGTGCGCTGCAGTCTTATGCCGCTGATTATTATTACACCCGACAATCTTTCTACGGCGGAATGGATGGAGAGCTGATCACCTTAATGAGCCGTTGCGGTTGTGAGCAAGTGGTCAATGACCTTAACCATTCGAAAGGTATGGCGGATGGATTAGTCAGTATTGAAGAGAGCATTTTGGATATCTCCAACATCCTTTCTGGGGCGAGTTTAAAAGGTCTATGTCAACAGATTGAATTGAAAACCAAAATTCAACCACCAGTCATCTTTGATCCGACCCATCAGCCTTTGCCAATTTTGCAATGGCGTCTGTCTTTGATTATGGAAATCAATTTTCTGGTTGAGAAGGCCTCTTTTTCTGCCAAAACCATCATCTGTTTTGCTGATAAAGAGTTAGATAAGGTATTTGCCCATCTCGACGAACTCTTGATGTAAGGATACGAGTATGGCAAAGAGTCGTTTATTGCTCTCTGAACTACTGGATCAACTCTCTTTTGCGCTCTGTATCGTGCGTAATGACTATGTGATCGTCAAAGTGAATGAATATTTTGAATCACGTGTCATTTTTGATGGGGAAACCATGCAAGGGAAGAACATCCTAGAGCTATTTCCTGAATCCGCCGATTATTTAAAGCGCAAAATTGATACGGCGCTGGTGATTGAATCCTCCAGTTTCAGCAGTTGGGAGCAGAAACCGCATCTTTTGCCTTTCAAAAGTTCTCGCCCAGTGTCGGGCGAAGAAGAGCAGATGTATCAAAACCTCGAAGTGATCCCGATCCACAGTGAAGATGGGACGATAGAGCATGTCTGTCTCTGTGTGTATGACGTCACGATTCAAGCGAGCCAGCAACAGGAACTTAAGCGAGTATCGCAAAAGCTTGAAGAAGAGCATCAATCCCAAAAAGTGTTAATCAAGAAACTGGAAGATGCACAAGGGCAATTAATTCAATCGGAAAAAATGGCCTCAATTGGTCAACTTTCTGCGGGGATCGCCCATGAAATTAATAACCCAGTAGGCTTTATTACCTCGAACCTACAAACGTTAAGCGACTACTTTAATAGCTTAGAGAAAGTTCTGAAAAGCATTACCCAGACGATTGGTCAGAGTAAAGACACGGCACTCAATGAAGCTTGTCAGAAGATCCTTAAACAAGGACAAGTAGATTTTATTTTGGAAGACACGGCGGAGTTGATTACCGAATCTCTCGAAGGCTCTTCACGCGTCATGTCGATTGTAAAAAACCTCAAAGAGTTCTCACACGTTGACCGTTCAGAGTGGAGTTACGCCAATCTAGAAAACTGTATCGAATCGACGTTGAAAATCATCAATAACGAGATCAAGTACAACATCACGTTGGAGAAACACTACGCGGCCAATGTGCCCGATGTTTTTTGCCAGCCGATGCAGATCAATCAGGTGTTACTCAACATATTGGTGAATGCCAGCCATGCCATCAAAGGCGAAGGGACGATCACCATTACCTTACAATCTGCGGGGGACGACTTTGTTGAAATACACATTCGAGACACGGGATGCGGTATTCCGGAGGAGATCCGCGAGCGTATTTTTGAACCCTTCTTTACCACAAAACCTGTCGGTTCGGGGACCGGATTAGGTTTATCTGTCTCCTACGGCATTATCAATAAGCACAATGGTACGATCAGCGTCACCAGCGAAGTCGGTAAGGGGAGCGAATTCACCATTCGTTTACCGGTGAATCCCAGTGCCGAAGCGGTAGACAATACCGATGCCAAAGCGATGTAAATGGGGGCATTATGGTAGACAAACTACGCACTTCTGGCGCAGCTATGCGAGAACAAGAGAATGATTGCCATATTCCTTTTGCTCTGTTGGCCTTTATCAAGGTGCTGTTTTCCAATGTAAAGCCAAAGCGTAAGTTCGATAGTTTAATGACCACCATCAGCGATTTAGTGCCCGGGTGTCAGATTGCGTTACTTGAACGTCAATCCGACGAGCACTTGCGTATTATTCAAACCAGTGGCTTGACAGTGGAGACTCGCTTCAAAACCGCATTACCTCCATTTATTGAAGATGAGTGGTACTGCATGCAGAATGTGCAAACGGAAAGGGTGTGGCGAGAGCATTACGCACACTGTTTTCCTGACTGTCAGAGCGCCTTAGCGGCGAAGTTTCACACCGCCGAGAATCATTATCTCCTGCTGATTATGCAGCCGATGTTGGATGGTTTTAATCATTCACAACGCGATGAGTTATATGCGCTATTTGATGTTACCAAAAGTGCGCTTTACTCCATGCTGCAATTTCGCAAAACCGTTATCGATAAGCATCAGGTTCAGCAAGAAGAAAAATTGGCGTCTTTAGGTAAGTTAGCCGCTGGTGTCGCCCATGAAATCAATAACCCGCTTGGGTTTGTGATGAGTAACTTCAGTTTCCTGAATGAATACGTTGCTCAGATAAGGCAGCATCCACAAATTCAACCGATAGCCGACCCTAGGCTTCATGAGATGATCGCCGATAGTGAAGCGATCTTGATGGAGAGCTTAGAGGGACTGTCGCGGATCAAAAATATCGTTTCGAGCCTCAATGTGTACTCACATACGCATGAAAATATGGCAGAAATTGATATGCGTGACGTACTGAGTTCGGCACTGGCTTTGATTATTGGTGATCTGAAATACCGAGCTCAGTTTGTGTATCCCGCACCAGAAAAGCCTTATTACATTCGTGGCAGCTACAACAAGCTGCAACAAGTGTTTATCAACTTGATTATTAATGCGGTGCAATCCGTCTCTGCAACCCAAGAAGGGGTCGTGCGTCTTGAACTCTGTGAAGTCCGTTGGCCGGGAGAAGGCATTCCACGCGTACAAGTGCTGATTGAAGACAATGGCAAAGGGATCAGTGCAGAGCACCTTGAAAAAGTGTTTGATCCCTTTTTCACAACTAAAAAAGTCGGTGACGGAGCGGGCTTGGGGTTATCCGTGGCACGTGAAATCATCGAAGAACACCATGGCAAAATAAAGCTCTGTTCGACAGAAGGGGTCGGAACGCGAGTCTTTGTGACACTGCCACAAGCGGTGCGTGCTCAAGGAGCCTTCTGATGCAAAGCAACCGTGAAATTCTGCTAGTGGATGATGAACCTGCGGTGTTGAATGCCTTAAAGCGCGAGCTGCGTCCTTATTTCCCCCATCTGCATACCGCCACTTGTGCGCAAGAAGCGTTAGAGCTTTTAAAGCAACATCCAGTACAGATGGTGATTTCCGATTATCGGATGCCGGGCATGAATGGTGCGGATTTGGTGATAGAGATTAATCGCCGCTATCCGCACATCATGTCGCTTATCCTCTCTGGGCAGGCGGATATGAATGGATTATCGCGAGCCTTGAATGAAGGCGATCTGTACAAATTTTTGCTCAAGCCTTGGGAGCGAAATTATCTGTTGCAAACTATCTTGCAGTGTTTTAGTGAAAAAGAGCGCCGTGAAGAGTTTGATACCGTTTCCGGACTGAAAACATGGCAAGCACTCAACAAACAGATCTCATTATTACAGTCACTGGCTGACCACCCCTATCTTGTGCTGATCATGGAGTGGACGGCGCCGCTGGAGGACCTGCAAAAACAAGCCATTTCGCAACATGTGATCCAGCAACTTCCAGAAACTGAGCACATCTATCAAGATGGAGCACGTTGGTTTTGGGTTACTCACCGCTTAACGCCTTGGTATCAAACATTATTTAAGTTAATTGATAGCTTTCAGAACCCAGCACCTTCAGATAATGCGGCCTTTGATATTGCTCAGCCGCCGCATTGGTGGATTGCCGATATTGAGTCTTGGCCTGATGTTGAGTTGAAGTTAGTCAATCCGCCATGTGAGAAAAGCGCGTTGGTTGATCATTTCCCTATCTTTGGGTTGGGCAATGCGGACGAGACGCTGGAAATTAAACAGCTATTGAATATTTATCGTGACCTCCAACTCGGCCATTTTTGTGCCTTCTATCAGCCTCAAAAGCACATCGATTCTGGGGGCGTCGTAGCGTTTGAAGCCTTAGCCAGACGAGTGATTGGCAAAGGATTGTATGAAATGCCCGATCGTTTTTTCCCGATCTTGGAAAAGTACCATTTGATCCCGACGTTAACTGAAGTCATGGTGCGCGACATTTTGACCTTTTTAACGACGGAAGATGCGGTCTTACAAGACATCACCATAGGGGTAAATATTCCGGGAAAAATGCTCACTGACGGCAGTTTTTATCGTTTGTTACTGAGCGTAGCGGAGGAGAAGCAAGCGCAACATGCGTTGCATCGACTCTCTGTTGAGATCACGGAACACGATTTGATTGCGGATTTTGATGCCGCTAAACATGAGATTTATAAGCTAAAATCATTAGGAATACGCTGCGCGTTAGATGATTTTGGTACGGGATATTCTGGTTATGAGTACTTGTGTGAAATTCCGTTTGATGTAGTGAAAATTGATGGGCGATACATTCAAAGTTTGGGCAAGGCGGAATCAAGTACGGTCATTTTACAATCGATGATTTCTAGCATTAAATCCTTGTCTATGCAGGTGATTGCAGAATGGGTCGACTCAGTTCAGCAATATCAAATTTTACAAGAGATGGGATGTGACATGGTGCAAGGCTATTTAGTTAGCCCGGCTATTTCACCACAACAAGTCCTGAACTATCTCCATAACAAACCATCTCCATAAAAAATAGGGGAGCGCTATGCAAATGGATAACATGCACGATGAGAAGTTAAACGTCCTGTTACTTGATGATGAAAACGATATTTTGAAAGCGCTTAACCGTGTGTTGCGGATGGATTACAACGTAGTGACCTTCGATAACGGCGCTGATGCGTTGGAATATCTGCAGGAAAACCCAATCCACATCATCATCTCGGATATGCGTATGCCAGAGATGGATGGTGCAGATTTTCTTGCCAAAGCGCGAGAAATGCAGCCGGATACGGTGCGTTTGCTGCTCACCGGATATGCGGATATTCAATCGACAGTACGTGCGGTTAACGCAGGAGGGATTCATACCTACATCAGCAAACCTTGGGACAACGAAAACCTCAAGCTCATTGTAGGAAAAGCCGCCGAGTTTTATCGCTTAAGTCGGGATAAAGAGCGCCTGACTATTGAATTGGAAGAACGCAATAAAGAACTGGAAGTTGCGAATCAGGCATTAGCTGAGAATAACCATAAACTTGCGCAATTTAATCAAGAATTGGAGGCGAAAGTACAAGAGCGTACCGTCGCCTTACAAGAGAGTAACAAGCGCTTAGAATCCTTGCTTGCTTCACGCAATAAAACGTTTAAAGATATTTTGGCTATGGTGACCGCGATTATCCAGCATCGTACGGGGTTCCCTGCGGATCATGCAGAGCGGATCGCGAATCAGGCCAAATCGGTCGCTCTTAAACTGAAATTATCAGAGGCCGTTGCCAGCCATGTTTATTTATGTGGGCTTATGCATCAAATCGGCCTGATTGCTGAAACCAGTAATGACTGGAAAGTGGTCAAGGTGCATCAGGATTCGGAGATCCCCATTACCCCGAACGTGAATCCAATTTTGGGTGCAGAAATTGTGGGCCGAATTAAGCGCTTTGAACCGCTGATGGAAATTATCCGTCATCAAGATGAGCTGTATGATGGTACAGGGAAGCCGGATCATTTACGTGGTGAGCAAATTCCGATTGGCGCGCGGATCATAAAAGTCGTCAAAGATTATGACTTCTTCGTTGCGGGGGCGAATAACCCAAGACGCATGCACACCAAAAGTGCGCAAGGCTATTTGCGTCAGCAGTCCGAAGTCTATTACGATCCTAAAGTTGTGGAAGCCTTTATTACGATTGTGAGTGCAGTGACTCGAATTGAAGAGGGTATGGAGCTGTGTGTCAGCCTGAGCGAAGTACGTCCGGGCATGGTTATCAAACGTGATATCTATCTACCCAATGGCAATTTAATGCTAACGGCTGGCAACGCAATGAGTGAGCCTTTATTACGTAAACTCAAAGAGTTAGAGCAAGAGATGAATATGCCGATCCCCGTTTATATAGGATAAGGATTCGTCAGGTCGTTACGGTTTGTTGGGGGCTAACGGCAGAGTAATTAACACTCGGGTGCCTTGTCCCAGTTCACTAAAGAGTTGTATGTCGCCATCGTATTTTTTGATGCTGCTGTAGGCCTCGGTTAAACCGAGGCCTACACCTTTACCCACATCATGAGTGGTAAAGAAGGGGTCAAAAGCGTGCTGTTTTTCTTCGATACTCATACCGCGGCCAAAATCGCGCACCTCAATTTCTAACTGTTGATGATCATGACGCAGCGAAAGTTCGATACGGAGCATCGGGTCATCGGAGGCGTAAGCTTGATAGGCGTTATTTAAAATCGCACTCAACGCGGTCACGAAATCGTTGCTGTAGCAATAAATCAACGGTGGATAGAGGGTTTGTTCTTTCCAGACTACCCACTCTCGTAATCCGCAAATTTGAATGGCTTGTTCCACTAAGCTGAGTGGAGAAACCCAACTGCTGTCATGGAGCGCGGGTTCGGCTTGGCAACGCTGAACTTTATCGACAATCGTTTTTATTCGGTCAACACAGTGCAGCGCATCCCTAAGGCTTTCCTCAATCCCTGAAAAACTCTCTTCGAGATAAAGCGCATTTTTGGTTTGGGTGAACTTGCCATGAAAATCACTTCCGCTTAGCAGAATATCAATCTGTTCAAATCCCACCTTAAGTTGATTAAAGTCTTGTTGGAGTAGCTGCAAGTGGCTTTTCAGTGCGCCATTAGGGTTGTTAATCTCATGAGCAAAGCCTGCAGCCAGTGTACCAATCGAAATCATTTTCTCGGTTTCAACCAGCTTATCTTTCATTAAAGTGAGCTTGGTATTCATCTCTTCCAGTTGCTGATTTTTTGCGAGTAGGGTTTCCGTACGCTGGTTAACCTTATCTTCAAGCTCCAAATTCCACTGCTCAAGTTGATGTTGGTAATCTCGCATGGTCGCTTCTGAATGGCGCAGCGATTGCACCATTTGTTGAAAAGAGTGGGCGACGCGACTGATTTCATCATGACCTTGGATTTCAAGCAGGACTTCACGATTGCCGAAGGTGATTTGATCGGTTGCGGTTTTGAGTTCCGTTAAACGTCGGGTCAAGGCATTCCCCAACAAGTAAGAGAACAGGGCGACTAAGCCCATTTCCCCTAGCACAATCAGTAGTGTCCATTTACGGGCGTGAGCGAGTTGTTGCTCGAGATAAGAGAGATCAAAGCCGATAAATACGGTACCAAACAGAGTGCCGCTCACCTCAATAACATCGGTGATGGGATAGATGGATTGGAGTTTAGAAAAATCTTGATCGTTAATCGTATGGTAAGCCTCGAATAAATCGCGGTTGCCTTTAAAGGTTAAGAGTTTTCCATGGGGATTTTCGACCGCGACATAGACGATGTCTTGATTGGACATCATTAACGTGGCGGCAGAATCGATACTGGCCAGATCGTAAGCCAGTACTGGATTTTTCACCATAGTGGCAAATAGAGCAATGGTCGTTTGGGCGCGCTTTTGTAATCCATCATAGTTGGTGGACTCAAGATAGCTTAGGGTGAAGGTGATCAAAATCGTCAGCAACAAAGCTTCGATCAACGCCACACCAAGCATGGTCTTTAAGCGTATCGACATCGCTTATTCCTTAAGCAGATGAGAGAGGGTTTGGATATCTAATTCACGGATGTCGTCCCAATCACTGTCTTGAGCGGCTTCAATGCCGGAAAACCCAATCGCTTTAAGCTGCAAACGGCCTTTCTCGGTCTGATCAAGGTTGACTAATGCATTTTGCACAGCGGACACCTGATCTGAGTGCAATCTTGGATGATAGGCGAAAGCGTGCGGCGTAAAGCTGGGGCTTTCCCACAATATTCTGAGTTGGCTGGTGATGGCCTTTGGGGCATTGTTAAACGTGCGTTTAATACCACCACCTGCGACAAAAAAGCCATTCGCCACATTCAAGTAAACGGAATCGTGTGAGGAGACATATTGAGACTCAATATTTATCCCTTCTTTTTTTAACAGCGCTTGAGGAATGATGGTGGCAGCAAAGGCTGCAGGAGAGGGAAAGGCGAGACTTTTTCCATCGAGATCTTGTATGGACTTTATCGGGCTCTCTTGGGCAACCACTATGATGCCTTGTAGCTTCTGATCTTTTTGCTTGGCCAGCGCGACATACCCCGGCTGTTGATGAAAGAAGGTGTAGTGATAAGGATTCATGTACACCAAATCATACTCGCCATTTAGCACTCGCTGTTCAAATTCAGGAATAGTCGACGCGGTATGAAACTCAATAGAGAAGCCTGTCGTTTCAGAAAGATTTTCCAGAATCGGCACCCAACGCTTCGCTAATTCTTCAGGGGATTGTTGTGGGACGACGCCAAAAGAGAGGGGGGAGGCCCAAGTAAATGATGAAACACACCAGATGAATATAAACCAACCGTAGCGCATAAAGTTACCTTTGGGTTTCTAATACTAATGGGGTAAGTATAGAAAATGGTTGATCAGCTTGGTGATTATTTTCTGGTAAAGAAAAGTGATGAATAAGTGTTGCTCTATCTGTTCAGCAAAATTTACGTTTTTACTCAATACAGATTGATAGGCTTGAAGGAGGCTCAAAATCCGTCGTCTTATACCAAACGATTGCTTGAAACGTAGGTTTGATATTGCTCACGTTTTTGTGTTGTGAGATAGCGCATTGTCATTAAGAGTTGGTGTGTTTGTGTACAAAATGTTAAATAGATCAGAGTTATCTAGCATAATGCGCTGTACATTGAGGGCGCACTAGATAATCTGGCACATTGTCTGTTTAGGTCAGCTTCCACGCTCTAATCCGCTAGAGATAATCATGAGTGGTGAAGTTTTTTACTAATGTCTGAGAAAACCAAAGAGGATAGTCTGTTTTTAAGACATTTTTATGGCAAATTAATTCAATGATTGCTAATGTGTGCCGCAATCCCTGTCAGGTGTAAGTTGTTTTTGTTTAAAACTTATACGACAAACGACAACAATCAGCCGTTCTGAATACCTGACATGGAAGTCATGGATGCAATACTAAAACTTGGAGTTTATGCATGTATAAGAACAAAATCACCCAGGCACTGCTGTTAGGTGCTGGTTTAGCGGTGGCTACCACGTCATTCACCTCTTTTGCAGCGAATGTTCCTGCTGGTACCAAACTTGCTCCTGTTCAAGAGCTGGTTCGTGGTAACGGTACTGAAGTCGCGTCTCTTGATCCGCACAAAACGGAAGGTGTTCCTGAGTCCAACGTGATTCGTGATCTGTTAGAAGGTCTGGTAAACCAAGACGCTAACGGTAACGTGGTTCCGGGTGTCGCTGAAAGCTGGGAAACGACAGACAACAAAACCTTTACTTTCCATATTCGTAAAGATGCGAAATGGTCTAACGGTGACCCTGTTACTGCACACGATTTCGTCTACAGCTTCCAACGTGCTGTCGATCCTGCAACCGCTTCTCCTTACTCTTGGTATATGGAATACACCAAGATGAAGAATGCGAAAGAAATCATTGCCGGAGAGAAAGACAAATCAACACTGGGTGCGAAAGCAGTTGATGATCATACTCTGGTTTTTGAGTTGGAGACTGCCGTTCCTTACTTCGTGATGATGATGGGTCACACAACGGTGAAACCGATTCACAAAGCGACAGTAGAAAAATTTGGTGATCAGTGGACCAAACCTGAAAACTTTGTCGGTAACGGTGCTTACGTTCTCGACAAGTGGGTGGTTAACGAGCGTTTAGAGCTCAAGCGTAACCCTCAATACTGGGACGACAAAAATACTGTTCTGAATAAAGTGACTTATCTGCCCATCGAAAACCAAGTGGCAGAGATGAACCGTTTCCTATCGGGCGAAATTCAGATCACGAACGAACTGCCACTTGAGCACTTCAAACGTCTGAAAAAAGAGCATCCAGAATCTGTTCAAGTACAAGGCCAACTCTGTACTTATTACTATGGCTTCAACAACAAAAAGCCACCATTTGACGATGTTCGCGTACGTAAAGCCCTTTCTTACGCGATTGACCGTGATGTGGTTTCTGATGCGATTCTAGGCCAAGGCCAAAAACCGGCTTACTTCCTGACTCCGGAAATCACCGCAGGATTTAGCCCAGAAATGCCAGCTTACGGCAAAATGACTCAGAAAGAGCGTATTGCAGAAGCGAAGAAACTGCTGGAAGAAGCGGGTTACAACAAATCTAACCCTCTGAAATTCACTCTGCTGTACAACACCTCAGAAAACCACAAGAAGATTGCAACTGCGATCCAATCTATGTGGAAAACTTCTCTGGGCGTTGATATCTCACTGGAAAACCAAGAGTGGAAAACCTACCTAGATACTCGTCGTCAAGGCAACTTTGATGTGACTCGTGCGGGATGGTGTGGTGACTACAACGAAGCGTCTTCTTTCTTGACTCTGATGTTGTCGAGCAACACTTCAAACGATCCGCAGTACCACAGTGCTGAATACGACGCCGTGATTGAAAAAGCGAAAACGTCAACTTCTGAAGAAGAGCGTCAAAAACTCTATGCGGATGCAGAGAAGTTGTTGGCTCGTGATATGCCAATCGCGCCAATCTACCAATACGTAAGATCGCGTCTTGTTTCTCCAACCGTCGGTGGCTACCCATCGAATAACGCGGAAGACAAGATCTACGCCAAAGATCTTTACATCAAAGCTCAATAATAGAGCCATATTCCTAACGAGTTGAAGTTGCAGTGATGACTGCAACTTCATTCGTCGGGGACAAAACTATAAATAACGTAGACGCTGCATGTGAAATTCACGTGCAGGGTCTTTGCATTTCCTTGTCACAGATTGAAAGAGTGAGCTTATGCTTAAATTCATAGCAAAAAGGATATTTGAAGCAATTCCAACGATGTTGGTGTTGATTACTATATCTTTCTTTCTTATGCGCTACGCGCCAGGTAACCCATTCTCTTCAGAACGCCCTCTGCCGCCAGAAGTGATGGCCAACATCAATGCCAAATATGGCCTAGATAAACCCGTTTCTGAACAGTATTTAACCTATTTGACCAACATTGTTCAGGGTGATTTTGGTCCATCGTTTAAGTACAAAGACTATACGGTGAATGAGCTTATCGCCAGTGCACTGCCTGTTTCCGTGAAAATTGGTCTCGCCGCATTTGTGTTTACTGTGATCATGGGGGTAACGGTCGGAACCATTGCCGCCTTGAAGCAGAATACGTGGATAGACTACACCATCATGTCGACCGCCATGTTAGGGGTGGTGATGCCCTCGTTCGTGTTAGCGCCAGTACTCATATATATCTTCGCTATCCAGTTTAGTTTATTCCCTGCCGGTGGCTGGCAAGACGGTGGGTTTGAGTATATGGCGTTGCCAGTTTTGGGTATGTCACTGCTCTACGTCGCGACATTTGCGCGTATTACTCGTGGTTCGATGATTGAAACCTTGAACAGTAACTTCATTCGTACTGCACGTGCGAAAGGTTTGAGCTATGGCTATATCGTGGTCAAGCATGCGTTAAAACCTGCACTGCTACCTGTGGTTTCTTACATGGGACCCGCTTTCGTCGGTATCATCACAGGTTCGGTTGTTATTGAGACGATTTTTGGTTTGCCCGGCATTGGCAAGCTCTTCGTTAACGCCGCCTTCAACCGGGATTATTCTCTGGTGATGGGGGTAACGATCCTGATCGGTTTCCTATTTATTCTGTTTAACGCGATTGTCGATATTCTCCTCGCTTACATCGATCCGAAGATTCGCTACTAATAGGACTTAGATAATGTTGACGAAAAAAGAAAATTTAGCGGCGATTGAAAACTTCTCACAAAACCTTGAGATTCAAGGTCGCAGCCTGTGGCAAGACGCGCGTATTCGCTTTATGCGTAACAAAGCCGCGATGGTCAGCCTGTTTGTTTTGATGTTAATCACCCTGGCAGTCGTCTTTCTGCCGATGTTTTCCGCTTACAGTTATGAAGATACGGACTGGTATGCCATGCACGCCGGACCTTCAGCGGAGCACTGGTTTGGTACTGATGCTCTTGGTCGCGACCTCTTTGTGCGCACGCTCGTGGGTGGTCGTATCTCACTGATGGTCGGCATCATGGGGGCATTGGTCGCAGTACTGATCGGTACTTTGTATGGCGCGGCCTCAGGTTTTATCGGTGGCCGAACTGACCGTGTGATGATGCGTATTCTGGAAATTCTGTACGCTATCCCATTCATGTTCTTGGTGATTGTATTAGTGACGTTTTTTGGTCGTAACATCGTACTGATCTTCGTCGCGATTGGGGCAATCGCATGGCTGGATATGGCGCGTATTGTGCGCGGCCAAACCTTGAGCCTACGTAGCAAAGAGTTTATCGAAGCGGCGCATGTGTGTGGTGTGAGTAAGTGGAACATCATTACGCGCCATATTGTGCCAAACGTATTGGGCATTGTAGCGGTTTACTCCACCCTGCTGATCCCAAGCATGATTTTGACCGAATCTTTCCTTTCTTTCCTTGGTCTTGGTGTTCAAGAGCCGATGACAAGCTGGGGCGCGCTGTTACAAGAGGGCGCTAACACAATGGAAGTGGCTATTTGGCAACTGCTATTCCCCGCCGCATTCATGGTGTTGACCTTGTTCTGCTTTAACTATGTCGGCGATGGTCTGCGTGACGCGCTCGATCCAAAAGACAGATAAACCAAGAAGAATAAAAAGGAAGCAATGATGAGTTTATTAGATGTCAAAGATCTGCGCGTAGAATTCTCTACCCAAGACGGTATTGTCACCGCAGTGAACGATCTCAATTTCTCTCTTAAGCAGGGAGAAACTTTAGGTATTGTGGGTGAATCCGGCTCAGGTAAATCACAAACCGTATTTGCCATCATGGGGCTACTCGCCAAAAACGGCAAAATCACCGGTAGCGCGAAATTTGAGGGTAAAGAAATCCTCAACTTGCCAGAGCGTGAACTGAATAAAGTGCGCGCCGAGCAAATCGCGATGATTTTCCAAGACCCAATGACTTCACTCAATCCCTACATGAAAGTGAGCGATCAGCTGATGGAAGTGCTGATGCTGCACAAAGGTATGGGGAAAGCGGAAGCGTTTGAAGAGTCAGTACGCATGCTGGAAGCGGTAAAGATCCCAGAAGCGCGTAAGCGTATCACCATGTATCCGCATGAGTTTTCAGGCGGTATGCGTCAACGTGTGATGATTGCGATGGCTTTGCTGTGTCGTCCGAAACTGCTGATTGCCGATGAACCGACCACCGCACTTGACGTTACTGTTCAAGCGCAAATCATGGAACTGCTTAACGAACTGAAACGTGAGTTCAATACCGCAATCATCATGATCACCCACGATCTGGGGGTGGTGGCTGGCTCTTGCGATAAAGTGCTGGTGATGTATGCCGGCCGTACAATGGAGTACGGTTCAGTAAACGATATTTTCTATAACCCAAGCCACCCTTACGCAGAAGGTTTGCTGAGCGCGATCCCGCGCTTGGATACCGAAGGGGAAGTGTTGCCGACAATTCCGGGCAACCCACCTAACTTGCTGCGTTTGCCTGTCGGCTGTCCTTATCAAGAACGCTGCCATCGCGTGACGGATCGCTGTAAGCGAGAAGCTCCGATCTTGCTGCCGTTTGGTAACGGCCGTCAACGTGCGTGTTTTTCTGATTGGGAGGCTTGGACAAAATGAGCGTAGAGAAAAAATTATTACTGGACGTTAAAGATCTTAAAGTCCATTTCAACATTACCCCGAAATCGGCATGGCCATGGACCAAACCCGTTACCTTGAAAGCGGTCGATGGGGTTAACGTGCGTCTGTATGAAGGCGAAACCCTAGGGGTAGTGGGTGAGTCTGGTTGTGGTAAATCGACGTTTGCACGCGCCATTATTGGTTTGGTGCAAGCGACTCACGGTGAAGTGGTGTGGTTAGGTCAGGATTTAACACGTATGCAGGAAGTCAAACGCCGTGCAACGCGTAAGCAAATCCAAATGATCTTCCAAGACCCTCTGGCATCGTTAAACCCGAGAATGACGGTCGGTGATATCATTGCTGAGCCACTGCAAACCTTCTATCCCGAGCTTTCCAAGCAAGAAGTGAAAGATCGGGTAAAAGAGATGATGGCCAAGGTTGGGTTACTGCCTAACGTGATCAACCGTTATCCGCATGAGTTTTCAGGCGGTCAGTGTCAGCGTATCGGTATTGCTCGCGCGCTGATCCTCAAACCTAAGATGATCATCTGTGATGAACCGGTTTCCGCTCTGGATGTGTCGATTCAGGCTCAGGTCGTTAACCTTCTCAAAGAGCTGCAAAAAGAGCTCGGTTTAAGTCTGGTGTTCATCGCGCACGATCTCTCGGTGGTAAAGCACATCTCAGATCGCGTGTTGGTCATGTATTTGGGTAATGCGGTAGAGTTAGGCGTCTCTAAAGAACTGTTTGCCAACCCTAAACACCCTTATACCAAGGCATTAATGTCTGCAGTGCCTATTCCTGACCCCAACATCGAGCGCAATAAGACCATTCAGATGTTGGAAGGGGATCTGCCTTCACCGATGAACCCGCCTTCAGGTTGTGTGTTCCGTACTCGTTGCCCGCAAGCCACGGCAGAGTGTGCGAAGACGAAACCAGTGATTAAAGGTTCGGATATTCACTCAGTCTCTTGTTTATACGCTGAGGCATAAATTCAGCCTGTGACGGGCCAAGCGCGATTCCTCGTTCGGATCGCGCTTTTTTTGTATTCGAATATTTTGAACAACACGACCAATCGCCTTGGGTTAAGTGGCGTGCCCAGTTGCTTATAATGCCTAAAA
Source organism: Vibrio cholerae (assembly GCF_008369605.1). NCBI lineage: Bacteria > Pseudomonadati > Pseudomonadota > Gammaproteobacteria > Vibrionales > Vibrionaceae > Vibrio > Vibrio cholerae. The sequence goes on along the minus strand of NZ_CP043554.1, from coordinate 1,863,467 downwards.
GATGAGAATTTGGGGGCAAGATGGGCAAGCTAATTAAAGGCAAATGGCACGATGTTTGGTACGACACCAAACAACATGATGGCGAATTTATACGCGAAGATGCAGGGTTTCGTGACTGGGTGAAAGCGACGCCTGATGCGCAATTTGCTGCAGAATCTGGCCGTTATCATCTCTATGTCTCTTTGGCGTGTCCGTGGGCACATCGCACCTTGATTTTTCGTGCTCTCAAAGGGCTGCAAGCGCATATTGATGTGACGATTGTCTGTCCGGATATGCTCTCACATGGTTGGCAGTTTGGTATACCAGAGCCGCTGTACGGCTACACTCAACTACATCAACTTTATACCCATGCTAAAGCCGATTACACCGGACGAGTCACGGTGCCTGTGTTGTGGGATAAAAAACTTCACACGATTGTGAGCAATGAATCTTCCGAAATCATCCGCATGTTCAACAGTGCATTTAATGAGTTAACGGGCAATCAAACCGATTATTACCCTCAAGCGCTGCGCACAGTGATTGATGAGTGGAATGAGTTCATCTATCCCAACATCAACAATGGGGTGTATCGTTGTGGTTTTGCGACCACGCAAAAAGCCTATGAAGAAGCGTTTGAAGCGCTGTTTACGGCGCTAGATAAAGTTGATCAGCATCTGGCAACGCATCGCTATTTAGCGGGAAACCAAATCACCGAAGCGGACTGGCGTTTGTTTACCACCTTAGTGCGTTTTGATGCGGTGTATGTCGGGCATTTCAAATGTAACCGCCAGCGTATTGCGGATTACCCACATCTGAGCGGCTATTTAAGGGAGTTATACCAAGTCCCCGGCATCCAAGAGACGGTCGATTTTTACCACATTAAACGCCATTACTATTTCAGTCATACCACGATCAACCCCACTCAAGTTGTGCCAGTCGGCCCGCAAGTGGATCTACTCAGTCCACACCAGCGTGAACGAATTGGTTGAAAAGGGTAGATAGCAATCTATAAAGCGCATAAAAAAGCCCCCGAATGTCGGGGGCTTTTGCCTATTGGTCACCAGAAAAGCTTACTGAGACAAGCGCTTATTTCTGCTCTTGACCCGCTTGGATAGCCGTCAGGGCGATGGTGTAGACGATATCGTCAACCAATGCGCCACGAGACAGGTCGTTAACTGGCTTACGCATACCTTGCAGCATAGGACCGATAGACACTAGATCCGCTGAACGTTGTACCGCTTTGTAAGTCGTGTTACCTGTGTTCAGATCTGGGAATACGAATACGGTCGCTTTACCTGCCACTGGCGAGTTAGGTGCTTTAGAAGCCGCTACGTTTTCCATGATTGCTGCGTCGTATTGCAAAGGACCATCAATCACGAGATCTGGACGTTTCTCTTTGGCGATGCGAGTTGCTTCGCGCACTTTATCAACGTCTGCACCTTGACCAGAAGTACCGGTCGAGTAAGAGATCATCGCTACGCGAGGCTCAATACCGAAGGCCGCTGCAGAGTCGGCAGACTGGATAGCAATCTCAGCCAGTTGCTCTGCGTTTGGATCTGGGTTGATCGCACAGTCACCGTATACCAGTACCTGATCAGGCAGCAGCATAAAGAAGATCGATGAAACCAGAGACGCATTCGGCGCAGTCTTGATGATTTGTAGTGGTGGACGAATGGTGTTTGCTGTGGTGTGAACCGCACCAGAAACCAGACCGTCAACTTCGTTACGCTCAAGCATCATAGTGCCGAGAACAACGGTATCTTCCAGTTGCTCGCGCGCCACCACTTCAGTCATGCCTTTGCTCTTACGCAGTTCAACCAGACGTGCTACGTATTTCTCTTGTGCCACTTTTGGATCGATGATTTCGATACCAGAGCCGAGTTCAACACCTTGCTGAGCAGCAACACGCTTGATCTCTTCTGGGTTACCCAGAAGTACACACTGTGCAATACCGCGTTCAGCACAGATAGCAGCTGCTTTCACAGTACGTGGCTCATCACCTTCTGGCAGTACGATACGCTTGTTCGCGCTACGAGCCAATTCAGTCAGCTGGTAACGGAAGGCGGGTGGGCTCAGACGACGAGACGCTTGCGCACCCTCAGTCAGTGAGTCTACCCATGGGCCGTCAATGTGGCTTGCCACGTGTTCGCTGATGAATTCGATACGCTCTTTGTCATCGGCTGGAACTTCAAGGCTGAAGCTTTGTAGGTTCAGCGACGTTTGCCAAGTGTTGCCTTGCGCTTTGAAAATGGGCAGACCCGTGTCAAAAGCAGGCTTACATAGGCTAACCAGTTCACGTGGGATGTCGTAGCCGCCAGTCAGCAGTACTGCACCGATTTCCACACCGTTCATTGCTGCGAGTGCCGCAGCCACAATCACGTCAGGGCGATCAGCTGAGGTTACTAGGAGTGAGCCTGGTTTGAAGTGCTCAATCATGTTCGGGATAGAGCGAGCACAGAAAGTGATACTCTTGATACGACGAGTATTGATATCACCTTGGTTGATGATCTCAGCTTTCAGGTGCTTCGCCATATCGATAGCACGAGTCGCAATCAGGTCGATGCTCCATGGCACACAGCCCAGCACACGAATTGGGCTGGTGTTGAAGATCTGCATCACTTCAAGATTAGCTTGTTTCGCATGGTCAGCGTCATCAAAGATCTCTGACAGGTCAGGACGAGTACGGCCAGCTTCATCAACAGGGGCATTCAGCTTGTTGATGATAACGCCAGAGATGCTCTTGTTCTTGGTGCCACCAAAGTTAGAGCACGCGACTTCAATGCGCTCTTTCAGTTGCGTTGGGTTATCAGTACCCGGAGTGGCAACGAACACAATTTCTGCACCGAGAGTGTTGGCGATCTCCGCGTTCACTTGGTTAGCAAAAGGGTGCTTACGCGTTGGAACCAGACCTTCGATCAGAGTCACTTCTGCATCTTTGTTGATCTGGTTGTAACGCTCAACCACGGTTTCCAGCAGAACGTCCATCTTCTCGCTACCGATCAGAGTCTCGGCGGCAGACATACTCATCGGCTGGCCGATCTTGATGTCGCTGTTGCGGCTCATGACAGTAGACGTCAGGTCAGGTTGATCATCGCCAGTACGTGGCTGCGCGATAGGCTTATAGAAAGAAACGCTAACCCCTTTACGCTCCATGGCGCGCAGGAGACCCATGCTCACGCTGGTCAGACCGACGCCAGCGCTGATTGGGATAAGCATAATAGTACGGGACATTGGTAAAGTACCTCAACACTATTGATACCAATCTAAGGTGCTTAGATTGAAAGTGACAAAGCTCAAACGCAGGACAGGCTTACGCTGAGCCCCTAAATGACACTGGCTAACCTGAGTTAGCCAGTGTAAGTCGTATTAGATGTTCGTCAGACGAGCGGTATCTTCTGCAATCACTAACTCTTCGTTAGTCGCGATAACCATCGCTGGGATACGGCTGTCTGCAGTGGTGATCACACCTTCACCGCCGAAACGGGCTTTCAGGTTTGCTGCGCTGTCAACGGTGATACCGAAGATCGCTAGACGGTTCAGAACCATTTCACGGATTGGCGCAGAGTTTTCACCGATACCACCAGTGAAGGTGATCGCGTCCAGACGGCCGTCTAGGCTTGCTGTGTAGCCAGCAACGTATTTCGCTAGGCGGTGACAGAATACGTCCATTGCGCGAGTTGCTTCTTCTTTTTGGCCGTAGTTGTCTTCAACGAAACGGCAGTCAGAAGTCACTTCAGTCAGACCCAACAGACCCGATTCTTTGGTCAGCATGGTGTTGATTTTCTCAACTGAGTAACCCAGCGTGTCGTGCAGGTGGAAAATGATCGCAGGATCGATATCACCACAACGAGTACCCATCACCAGACCTTCCAGTGGAGTCAGACCCATAGATGTGTCAACCGATTGGCCGTTTTTGATCGCACAAACAGAAGCACCGTTGCCTAGGTGGCAGTTGATGATGTTCAGTTCGTTTGCCGGTTTGCCCAGACGCTCAGCCGCTTCACGTGCGATGAACAGGTGAGACGTACCGTGCATGCCGTAGCGACGAATACCGTGCTCTTTGTACAGGTTGTATGGCAGAGCGTACAGGTACGCTTCTTCTGGCATTGTTTGGTGGAACGCAGTGTCGAATACCGCAACGTTTTTCAGCTCAGGGAACGCTTTTTGCGCCGCTTTGATACCGATGATGTGTGCTGGGTTGTGCAGTGGAGCGAGTGCTGCACAATCTTCGATGCCTTTCAGTACAGCGTCGTCAATCAGTGCAGATTGAGTGAACTGCTCACCACCGTGTACCACGCGGTGACCGATCGCTTTCAGTTGAGCTGCCAGTTCTGGTTTAGAAGCAAGAATAGTTTCAACGATGAAAGACAGAGCTTCATCGTGTGCAGCGCCTTCGCCCAGTTGAGCTTCGTGCTTGCCGTCCAATTTCCACTTGATACGAGCTTCAGGAAGGTGTAAACATTCAGCAAGACCTGAAAGATGTTGTTCACCGCTTTGAGCGTCAACAACTGCGAACTTAAGTGAAGAACTACCGCAGTTTAAAACTAAAACCAGCTTAGACATGAGTGACTACCTGTAATAATCGGTTGGGATAAAAAAATCAGTACCAAGAGTAGATGACGCCTCGATGAATGCGCCCTAATCTCGGTCAATAAAACGTCAATTTCCGTATCGTGAAGACGTGACAAAGTCAGTATAAGTCGTCGATGCAATCCGTGCAGGAATCGTCTCAACGTTGCCTAAATTGTAAATAAGGGCAACAATGAGATTGAGAGTCCGCAAAGCATAGCGATAATGGACAAATATAACAAAAAAAATTTGAATCAATATTAGCTTTTGTCAAATTTTTGCGTCTTTTGTTGAATCATTCAACTAAATTTTAGTGGGTTGAGCAAAGAGCAGCGAGGAAGTGGATATGAATAATAAAGTCGGCATAGTGCATAGCCTAAAGGATGGCCAGAAGTACATGGATATTTGGCCGATGCGCAAAGAGTTAAATCCACTGTTCCCTGAGCAACGCGTGATTAAAGCCACACGCTTTGCGATTAAAGTGATGCCTGCGGTTGCGGCGATCAGCGTGCTGACACAAATGGTGTTTACCAACACGCAAGCCATGCCTCAAGCGATTGTGGTCGCTTTATTTGCTATGAGCTTGCCACTGCAAGGCATTTGGTGGCTCGGTCACCGTGCCAATACCCAATTGCCTCCGGCGCTTGCGAGCTGGTATCGCGAACTCTATATGAAGATCGTCGAAACCGGTTTTGCACTGGAGCCGATCAAAAGCAAACCGCGCTATAAAGAGCTTGCGCAAGTGTTGAATCGTGCGTTTCGGCAACTGGATGATACTGCGCTAGAACGCTGGTTTTAATGCTGCCGCGTAGGCTATTTGTCCCATCAGTGTGACCAACGAATATCGAATAGCATATCGAATAGTTGGTCACAGAAACTGCCGTGTGCCAAGTCAACCTATCCCATTAGATCAAGATCAGTTAGCGCTGAGTGTAGCGACCGCGAGACGTTCTTTCTTTATGAGCAGAGGCCGCTTTCGCCTGAGATTTCAAAATAGAGTCTACCGTCAATGGCATTGGCTCTTTAGGCAGTAGGCCGTGAGGGAAAGTTCTTGCGCGTGGCGGGAGAGTAAACTCTTCACTGGAAGCGCGAGGCATGCGTTTAAAGCGATAGAGATAAAAATTTTCTAGTTTTTCTCGTGCCCACTCGGTCTTGTTTAAATATTTAACGCTGCTGGCAATCGAAGGCTTGGTATGAAAGCAGTTAAAGCGCATTGCTGTATCTAAAATATCCCAGCCATAAAAATCCACCAGCTCTTGCAGTAAGGTTTCTAACTTAAGGCCGTGCAATGGGTTATTTTTTTGTAGTTCGATTCTTTCTTGATCGGTCATCATTATTATCGGCTCCTAAGGGTAAATAGAGTAGGTATACCAAGATTTGGCAGAGATGAGCCATGTACTTGTTGATCCCTGCGCGGCGGCGCATTCTAGCAGAGTTGATCTTACATCCCTATGGTTATCTGTTATGGGGATCATCTTTTATGGGGTCACCTTAATCATAGCGTTTATCTGGGTTCATGAGAGTGAACTTGCCTACCATCCTCTATCGTTCCACGTCGTTTGAGAAGAGAGATAGTTAACTTCACTTCCATTTTCGACATTGACCAAATTCTGAGCTTTTTTCTGTTATCTAACTGTTAAATCCTACTTCCCTTTGCCTAAAGTTACTGGTAATAATGTTGTCAGCGACACCCTAAGTGTCCAATAACAACTATTAAAGCTACACCCACACACAACATCATAAAAACTATGCTTTATATCAAGGAGTTAAGATGAGAGCAGGCAAAGTTATTGCTACCGCCGTTCTAGCCGGAGCTGCACTACTGTCTTCCCAGAGTATCATGGCCAAAACAGCCAAAGTCGCGGTATCACAAATTGTGGAACACCCCGCTTTAGATGCGACACGTCAAGGGCTACTCGATGGATTGAAAGCCAAAGGCTATGAAGAGGGCAAAAATCTAGAGTTTGATTACAAAACCGCGCAAGGCAACCCTGCCATTGCGGTCCAAATTGCCCGTCAATTTGTCGGTGAAAACCCAGATGTCTTAGTCGGTATTGCGACACCTACCGCCCAAGCACTGGTTTCTGCCACAAAAACCATTCCTATTGTGTTTACTGCAGTGACTGACCCTGTTGGGGCTAAGTTGGTGAAACAACTTGAACAACCGGGCAAAAACGTGACGGGTTTGTCAGACTTGTCTCCGGTTGAGCAACATGTTGAACTGATTAAAGAAATCCTACCCAACGTCAAATCGATTGGCGTGGTGTACAACCCAGGTGAAGCCAATGCGGTCAGTTTAATGGAGTTACTCAAACTCTCGGCTGCAAAGCATGGTATTAAGCTGGTCGAAGCAACTGCGCTGAAAAGTGCTGATGTTCAATCCGCTACCCAAGCGATTGCAGAAAAGTCCGATGTGATTTATGCCCTGATCGACAACACAGTCGCAAGTGCAATCGAAGGTATGATTGTGGCGGCTAACCAAGCCAAAACCCCAGTCTTTGGTGCAGCGACTTCTTATGTAGAACGTGGCGCGATTGCGAGCTTAGGCTTTGACTATTACCAAATCGGAGTGCAAACCGCTGACTACGTGGCGGCTATTTTAGAAGGTAAAGAGCCGGGTTCGCTTGATGTTCAAGTGGCAAAAGGTTCGGATCTTGTGATCAACAAAACCGCCGCAGAACAGTTAGGCATCACCATTCCTGAAGCTGTACTTGCGCGTGCAACCAGTACCAAATAAGTAAGCTCTATCCAAATGACGAGGGGTAACGCTTGACGCGCTAGCCCCTCGTCGGAAGCGTATATTCCAAGGAGTTGGGGTATTTCAACTTCTGTAAGCAGAAAGGAGTATGTATGTCTGCTTTTGCCTTTTTTGGCGCTTTGGAGCTTGGCTTGTTGTATGGCTTAGTAGCTTTGGGCGTGTATTTAACTTTCCGAGTGCTAGATTTCCCTGATTTGAGCGTCGACGGCAGTTTCCCAATGGGCGCTGCGGTGGCGGCTACTGCGATTGTGGCAGGAATTAATCCATGGATGGCGACAGGATTAGCCATTCTTGCTGGCGCCGCTACCGGTTGGGTCACGGCTTTTCTCAGTGTGCGATGTGGTATCTTGCATCTCTTGGCCTCGATTTTGACCATGATTGCTGCGTTTTCCATCAACATCCGCATTATGGGACGTCCTAATCTGGCCTTATTGGGTGAAGACACCATTTTGACCCCGTTTGAAGCCTTGGGTGATCCCGTCTTAATTCGTCCTCTCGTTGTCGCAGTATTGGTCGTGATTTCTGCGCTATTGGTTATTCGACTGCTCAACAGCGATTTCGGTTTAGGATTGCGAGCCACAGGCGTCAACGCTCGTATGGTGGCAGCCCAAGGGGCAAGCACTGCGTTTTACACGTATTTCTGTTTGGCTCTGTCTAATGGTTTTGTCGGTTTTGCAGGGGCTCTATTTGCGCAAACCAACAGTTTTGCGGATGTCACTTCTGGCGTTGGTACAATTGTGGTGGGGCTTGCTGCAGTTATTTTAGGACAAACCCTGATCCCCGGTCGCAAGATCTGGGTCGCTGTCGTGGCGGTCATTGTCGGCTCTGTGCTGTACCGTTTAGCGGTTGCCTTTGCACTCAGTTCAGGCATGTTTGGCTTACAAGCGTCCGATCTTAACTTGGTGACAGCCGTGTTAGTGGCTTTGGCGCTGATCATGCCGAAGATTAAAAGGAATTTAAAATCAAAAAAGCGTAACGCACCTGCTCAGAAGCCCGAAGTCTCTCAGCAGGGAAGCGTGTCAGGAGATGCAGTATGATCCGTTTGCAAGATATTCAGGTGACGTTTAACCCTGGCACGATTCTGGAAAATCGCGCATTACGCGGCGTATCGCTAGAGGTTCCGGAACACCAATTTTTAACCGTGATTGGCTCTAACGGGGCGGGGAAGTCGACGCTACTCGGTGCGGTCACTGGTGAAACGCCTATCGTGGGCGGTCAGGTGTTAATTGATGAGATTGATGTAACCAAACAGAGTGTGGATCAGCGTGCGAATCTGTGTGCTCGCGTGTTTCAAGACCCATTAGCGGGAACCTGTGGAGCCCTGACCATCGAAGAGAATATGGCGCTCGCTTATATGCGCGGTAAAAAACGTGGTTGGAGCTTGGCGCTCTCAAACCAGCGCCGGAAGTTGTTCCAAGAACGGATCAGCATCCTCGGTTTGGGGTTAGAAGATCGTCTCGGTGACAATATTGGTTTGCTCTCAGGTGGTCAGCGTCAGGCGGTGAGTTTAGTGATGGCGACACTGTCAGAAAGCAAGCTCTTGCTCTTAGATGAACACACGGCGGCACTCGATCCTCGTATGGCGGCATTCATTATCGATCTCACGAAAAAAATCGTTAAAGAGTTCAATTTAACCGTGATGATGGTGACCCACTCGATGAAAGATGCTCTGGCTTGTGGTGATCGCACCGTCATGCTGCATCAAGGTCAGATTGTCTTGGATGTCACAGGGGAACAGCGCGCGAATATGGGCGTTCCTGAGCTACTTGAGATGTTTTCTAAAGTGCGTGGAGAAGAGTTGGCAGACGATAGTTTGCTACTGAGTTAAGTGCCTGTTTGAATAGAAAACGGTGAGGAAAAAGAGACGGATGATGAACAAGCGCTAACACTGTTTTGTGTTTTTTTGGCATAATCGCCGCAACGCAATATCCTTACCCATCATAAGCGTTATCGGTTTATGGTGGGTTTTTCATTTCTAGAGGTTAGCAGGCAATTATGAATCAGCGCATGAGTTTAACTTGGATTATCTGTGCGCCACTGTTTATCGTTTTTGTGCTGGCCGCATCGGTCTTTCAGCAATATCTGTACGATCTTAACCAAGAAATTGACGACGCCTACGCCGACATTCAACAGCAGCTTGAGCGCGCCGAAAAAGTGGTGACAGCGCTGGATTACACTTTCACGCATAATCAACGCCCAGCAGAGAATATATTGTTTAAACACTCAGCCCGTGTGGTTGCGAATGTTTGCCAAATCAAACCGATAGATGGGTTAGTTCTGGCTCAGGGGCTGAGTTCCAGCTTTGCTGTTCCCAAATTAGATCTAAGTTATATGCTAATTGGGGATGCCTCGTTATGCGATTCCAAACCAAGTCATGATCCCAGTTTACAAATCAAACTCTCCATGGCACCTATGCTCTCGTTTTTGCATGACATGGATGAATATATTTATGGTGTGCATTATGTGGATACCAGCGGTTATATCATTTCATCGCCGGATACCATCAGCGAAAAGGTAACCTATCAGCAAATTAAAGACTTTATCAGCGAGAGTCCTTTGTGGAGCCATGCGATTGCTGCCCCCAATATGATTGCCGTTGATGGGCCTTATCGCTCAGTGATCAGAGAGCAACATGAGTGGTTATTAACACTGATTCTGCCCGTTTACCGTGACGCGGATTATCAAGGACTCGTTGCGGTAGATATTGGTTTGCGCGAATTGCTTAGCCGCATGCCTCATTTAGCTTCTCGTTTTGAAATGATTGATTTGAATGAGATGGCTATTCCAACGTTTGCCTATCGTCCACACAAGCTCACCAGTGAATATGCCGACTATCATCAGGTGGTATTTTATAAGTTGGATATTCAGTCCGAATTGAGCAATTTTCTTACTGAGAAGAGCGGTAATTTACTGGTCGTTGCTCTGGTGTACCTCTTTCTCACAGGCGTACTTATCTATCTCAATACGCGCTGGGATCGCCAGCATTATGCGCAGCTCGCCGCGCGTGATCCGATGACGGGTTTACTCAATCGACGTGGTATGGAAAGCTTTCTGAAAGGCAAACGCCACAGTCAATATTTAGCCATTGCCGTGTTGGATATCGATGACTTCAAACAGATCAATGATGCTTATGGGCACGATATGGGGGATAGAGTGATCTGCTACATTGGTGAGCAGATTGAAAACCATATTCGTAGCTCAGATGCCGTGGCACGCTTTGGTGGCGAAGAGTTTGTGGTTTATGTCACAGCAAAAGAAAAAGAGCAGATCACGAGAATTATGCAGCGCATTTTTGATGCGGTTTGCCGCGAGTCCCCTTTAATACTAGAGCCAGGTTTTACCGTCTCCGGTGGAATAGAGGTGGTTGAAAGTACAACCGATCGCAGTTTTGAAGATTTGTTTAAAGCCGCTGATGAAAAGTTGTATGTGGCGAAAACCAGCGGCAAAAATCAGTTGGTTTACTGATCAGTTGATTTACTGATCCGTTGTTTTACTCGTTAGACAGGTAGCTTGGCCGCAGCATGATGGAGTTGATCGCGATAGCGATGTAGCTGATCAACGATCGGCTCGACTTGAGTCAACGTACGTAATTCACCAAACAGCTCATTAGCCTGAGGATATGCGTGGCGCAGATAAGCAAACCACTGCTTAATACGGTTTGGGTAGTATTTGCCTTTGTCACCACGCACTTCAAATTGCGTGTAGCGCAGCAACAAATCCACCACTTCATGCCAAGGCATGGCGGCGTGATTGTGTTTGACCACATTGCCTAAATTCGGCACGTTGAGCGCGCCGCGGCACACCATGAGTGAATCGACACCTGTGGTTTGGATGCAAGCTTGACCATCGGCGTAATTCCACACTTCACCGTTAGCAATCAATGGAATACTGCATTTTTGGCGGATCTGGTCAATGTAATGCCATTTGATTTCGCTGGCCTTGTAGCCTCCGGCTTTGGTGCGCGCGTGCACAGTGAGCTCATCGGCTTTAGCTTGCGCAACGGCATCGACAATCTCAAAACAATCTTCCGGATCTTCCCAACCTAAGCGGATTTTCGCCGACACAGGAATGTGCGCCGGTACTGCGTCCCGACACGCTTTGACTACCTGATAAATTAGCTCGGGATGCTGCAAAAGAGCCGCGCCGCCTTTGCTTTGATTGACCATTTTGGCAGGGCAACCGAAATTAAGATCGATGCCATAAGCCCCAAGCTCAGCAGCGCGGATCGCGTTTTCAGCCATCCAGTGTGGGTCTTGGCCAAGCAGTTGTACTTTTACCGGAACACCGGACGGAGTTTTAGATCCGTGCCGTAATTCAGGACAGAGGCGATAAAACACATGATCAGGCAGCAGCAGATTCACTACGCGCACAAATTCGGTGACGCAGAAGTCGTAGTCATTGATTTGTGTCAGCATGTCACGCATCAAATGATCTAACACGCCCTCCATCGGGCCTAAAATAACTCGCATAGTGATGAATACCGGCTAGCGCTGAAGAAAAGGGAGCGAGATTGTAGTAGTAGCATCAATAAATGTCACCCATCCTTTCTGATTCAAGTTCAGTGTGACAGCCTGCCACTTCTTTCGCTTTGAGTATATAATGCGGCGCAACTTTCCTTGTCTTAAGTGTTTCCTATGAATTATTCCCTGATCGATCTCAGCGCGATTGAATGCCCTGAGTCGGATCTGTTTATTGAAGGTGTGGTGCTCGCTGCTAATTTTGCGACTCGTCCGCTCGATCCTGAGCAGTGGCTACCCGAGCTGTTTGTCGAGCAACATCAGGCGCTATTACAACCGGTGACCGAGCAAATTCATCTCCAATACCAGCAACTTAAAGGCAATGGGTACGATTTGTTGACGCTGTTGAATGAGCATGCACCCTCGCGTGAGCAAGGTTTGGCAGATTTTTCGGAAGGCTTTATGCAATTATGGCCGCAAGTTGAACCCATGTGGCAGCAAGGCGCATTTGCAGATGGTTCGATCCGCATGCTGCAAGCATTATTGACCACCTTGATGTTGGCGATTGATGAAGCGCAAACCCAAGCGCAAATGCGCGAAGCGGGCTATGAACAAGTTCCTGCGCTCGCCGATTTGATCGAGCAACTGAATTTAATGGTGCACGAAGTCGCGCTTGCGGCGGATGAAGCCATGCTCGGCGCTAAAGCACAAAGTGTGAATCCGTTTAAAGGCATTGGCCGCAATGATGCTTGCCCTTGCGACAGCGGTAAAAAATTCAAACAGTGTTGTGGGCAATAGTTTATTACACATCACTGACACGTTAGAGAAGGCAAACGCTTAGGCTTTTGCTTTATTATCTTCCTCATCGCTAAATTGCTTGGAGCAGAGTCAGCATGAACAAATGGTTAGCCCTGTTATTTTGTAGTTTCTCGGCCATTGCCGCCCCTAAAGATACCTTAAGTGAGCGTTTAGCCATGAGTGAAGGCTTCAGCGCGATCTTTAATCAGCAAGTATTAAGCCCAGAGGGCAAAGTGATCCTGACCGGAAATGGCAAGGTGGATATTGCTCGTCCGAGCCTATTTCGTTGGGAAACCGAAACGCCAGATGAAAACTTACTGGTCTCTGACGGTACAACCTTATGGCATTTCGATCCTTTCGTGGAGCAGGTCACCTTGTACCGCGCCGAAGAAGCCTTAGAGCAGACGCCTTTTGTGCTGCTGACTCGTAATAAAGCCAGCGATTGGGATGCGTACCATGTGGAAGAAAAGGGTGATGTATTTACCCTGACGCCTACCGCGCTGGATTCAAACCAAGGTCGTTTCCAAATCACCATCAGTGATAAAGGGGTTGTGCAAGGCTTTAAAGTGATCGAGCAAGATGGCCAGCAGAGCGAATTTACCTTTAGTAAGGTGAAACAGCAGAAACCAAACGCTAGCGTATTTAACTACAAAGTGCCGAAAGGCGTGGAAGTTGACGATCAGCGTAACTAAATCAGCACCAAGGAAGCGAGTCGAGTGAGTAATTACAGCTTAGATTTTTCCGGCGACGAAGATTTTCGTCCGTTAGCTGCCCGTATGCGTCCACAAACCGTGGAGCAGTATATTGGTCAGCAACACATCTTAGGGCCGGGAAAACCGCTGCGCCGTGCATTAGAAGCGGGGCATATTCACTCGATGATTCTTTGGGGACCTCCGGGCACCGGAAAAACCACTTTAGCTGAAGTGGCAGCCAACTACGCCAATGCGGAAGTGGAACGCGTATCGGCAGTGACGTCCGGAGTCAAAGAGATCCGTGCCGCGATCGAAAAAGCGCGTGAGAACAAACTCAGTGGTCGTCGCACTATTTTGTTTGTCGACGAAGTCCATCGCTTTAATAAATCGCAGCAAGATGCGTTTTTGCCGCATATTGAAGACGGCACGGTCACTTTTATTGGTGCAACCACGGAAAACCCTTCTTTTGAGCTTAATAACGCGCTGCTTTCCCGCGCGCGGGTTTATAAGCTCACCTCACTCAATCAACAAGAAATTCTGCAAGCTCTGCATCAAGCGATTGCCGATACTGAACGCGGGCTTGGCAAAGTGGCGGCGGTATTTGCTGATAACGTGTTGGATCGCCTAGCCGAACTGGTCAATGGCGATGCGCGCATGTCGCTCAATTATCTTGAGCTGCTGTACGACATGGCTCGCGAAGATGATCAGGGACGCAAGCAGATTGATCTGCCTTTATTGGCTGAAGTCGCTGGTGAAAAAGTGTCGCGTTTTGATAACAAGGGCGATATTTGGTATGACCTAATTTCCGCTGTACACAAATCGATTCGAGGTTCCGATCCCGATGCGGCTCTGTATTGGGCGGCGCGGATGATTTCCGCAGGCTGTGACCCTTTGTATATCGCGCGCCGTCTGCTCGCGATTGCCTCTGAAGATGTTGGTAATGCCGACCCACGGGGCATGCAAGTGGCACTCGCAGCGTGGGATTGCTTTACCCGTGTGGGGCCTGCAGAAGGCGAGCGCGCGATTGCTCAAGCGATTGTCTACCTCGCCTGCGCGCCGAAAAGCAATGCAGTGTACACCGCGTGGAAACAAGCGCTGTCGGATGCGCATAATCTGCCTGAGTTTGAAGTGCCGCCGCATCTGCGTAATGCCCCAACACGATTGATGAAAGATCTTGGTTATGGCGAGGAATACCGTTACGCCCATGATGAACCGGGCGCTTATGCTGCAGGGGAGTGCTATTTCCCACCAGAAATGAGTGGAACTCGCTACTATCAGCCTACTCAACGCGGGCTAGAAACTAAGATTGCTGAAAAGTTAGCGTATCTGGCGGATTTGAACGCAAAAAGCCCACAAAAGCGCTATGAAAAGTAGTGCCTTTTGGTTATCTTTGGCAAGGTAAATTTCAATACGCGTGGCTTTGGCTAAAAAGGAAGCACACGCGCTTTCTCGCAACTCTTAAAGCATAGGATTAGCAATGCTGGATTCTAAATTACTTCGTACTGAGCTGGACGAAACAGCTGCAAAATTGGCACGTCGCGGTTTTAAACTCGACGTGGAGACTATCCGTACTCTTGAAGAACAACGTAAGTCCATTCAAGTAGAAGTTGAGAATTTACAATCCACGCGTAACTCCATCTCCAAGCAAATCGGTCAACTGATGGCGTCTGGCGACAAATCGGGCGCAGAAGCGGTTAAGCAACAAATCGGCACCTTGGGTGACGATCTGGATACGAAAAAAGTTGAACTGGATGCGGTTATGGCGCAATTGGATGCGATCACCCAAACCGTGCCTAACATTCCAGACGATGCAGTGCCAAACGGTAAAGACGACAGCGAAAACGTAGAAGTTTCTCGTTGGGGAACACCAAAAACTTATGATTTTGAAGTAAAAGATCATGTGGATTTGGGCGAAATGGGCGACGGTCTGGATTTCGCTAGCGCAACCAAGATCACGGGTGCGCGTTTTGTGGTGATGAAAGGTCAATTTGCTCGTTTGCACCGTGCTATCGCACAGTTCATGTTGGATCTGCACACCGATCAACATGGTTACACTGAGCTGTATGTACCTTACCTAGTGAACGCGGAAACGCTGTTCGGTACTGGTCAATTACCAAAATTCGGTCAAGATCTATTCCACACTGAGCCTCTGACTGAGAAAGCCAGTGATGAAGAGCCACGCCGTCTATCACTGATCCCAACCGCAGAAGTGCCAGTGACCAACTTAGTGCGCGACACCATTTTGGATGAAGCTGAACTTCCTCTGAAAATGACCGCACACACGCCATGTTTCCGCTCTGAAGCAGGTTCTTACGGTCGTGATACTCGTGGTCTGATCCGTATGCATCAGTTTGATAAAGTGGAACTGGTACAAATCACTCGCCCTGAAGATTCTATGGCGGCACTGGAAGAGCTGACTGGTCACGCAGAAAAAGTTCTGCAACTGCTGGAGCTGCCTTACCGCAAAGTGATTCTGTGTACGGGCGACATGGGCTTTGGCTCTTGCAAAACTTACGACTTGGAAGTTTGGGTTCCAGCGCAGAAGACGTACCGTGAAATCTCTTCTTGTTCAAACATGTGGGATTTCCAAGCGCGTCGTATGCAAGCGCGTTTCCGCCGCAAAGGTGAGAAGAAGCCTGAGTTGGTGCACACGCTGAACGGCTCTGGTCTGGCGGTGGGTCGTACCATGGTCGCGATTTTGGAAAACTACCAAGAAGCCGATGGTCGCATTGCGATTCCTGCGGTACTGCAAAAGTACATGGGCGGTTTAACCCATATCGGTTAATCCCGTTTTCCTTTAAAGGGAAATTAGCGCTCAAAGCGTATAAGAATGAAAAAAGCCGACGTGATGTCGGCTTTTTTATGCCTGTCGTTTGTTGCGCAGCATATTGTCTATTGCTTAAAGCAGTTTGGTTGGCTTAACGCGGCTGCCATTGAATCCACCAGTTTTTGCAGATGTTCAGGTTGACTAATATAGGGTGGCATCAGGTAAATCAACCGACCAAAGGGTCGGATCCAAACCCCATGCTCCACAAAGAGAGCCTGAATCACTTCCATATTGACCGGGAGATGAGTCTCCACCACACCAATCGCGCCTAGCCAACGAGTCTGTTTCACCAGTGGAAAATTATTGAGTTTAGGCAGTTGCTCGGCAAAAAACGCTTCAATATTCGCGACTTGCTGTTGCCAATCCCCTTGCTCAATCAGCGATAAACTCGCGCTTGCTACTGCGCAAGCCAGCGGATTGCCCATAAAGGTAGGGCCATGCATAAAGCAGCCGGCTTCTCCCGCACACACAGTATCGGCCACTTGTTGGGTTGTGAGGGTAGCGGATAGCGTCATGTATCCGCCAGTCAGCGCCTTGCCCACACAGAGAATATCCGGTTGAATTCCCGCATGTTCACAAGCAAAGAGTTTGCCTGTGCGGCCAAAGCCGGTCGCAATCTCATCCAAAATCAGCAGTACACCAAATTCGTCACACAAAGCTCTAACTTGGCGTAAAAACTCGGGGTGATAGATACGCATACCACCAGCCCCTTGCACGATAGGCTCAAGAATTACGGCCGCAATCTGGGGGTGATGTTCAGCAAGTTTGGCACGAAAATCGGCAATATCACGCTCATCCCACGCATCAAAAAATCCACCTTCTGGCGAATTAGCGAAAATATGCTCGGGCAGAAAACCCTTGTACAGGCTGTGCATAGAGTTATCTGGATCGGTCACTGACATCGCGGCGAAGGTATCGCCGTGGTAGCCGTGCCGTAGGGTGAGAAACTTTGCTCTCGGCTGACCTTTACTGTGCCAATACTGTAGCGCCATTTTCAGGCTCACTTCGACCGCAACCGAACCTGAATCGGCGAGAAACACTTGCTGTAAATTGTTGGGCGCGAGTTTGAGCAGCTTTTGGCAAAGCTCAATCGCTGGTTGATGAGTTAACCCACCAAACATGATGTGCGACATCTGCTCGATTTGCTGATGCGCCGCTTGATTGAGTTTTGGGTGATTGTAACCGTGGATCGCTGCCCACCAAGAGGACATGCCGTCGACTAAGCTGCGCCCATCCTCAAGCGTGATCATTACGCCATCGGCTCGTTTTACCGGATAACAGGTCAGAGGTGTCAAGGTCGAAGTGTAAGGATGCCAGATATGGCAACGGTCGAAGGCTAAATCCATCATCATTCCAAAATTAATAAAAGATTAATTAATAATCACATGTAAACCTTGTGATTTTCTTGTTGTTGACAGTCTAACGCCTGTCAGTAGACTAGCCAAGCATAAAACCAATAACCCCAATAAGGATTACACGTGGAAGTTCGTCATAACTGGACGGTCGCTGAGGTCAAAGCGTTACTGGATAAACCTTTTATGGATCTGCTGTTTGAAGCGCAGCAGGTGCATCGTCTTCATCATCCGCACAACCATGTGCAGGTCAGCACGCTGCTGTCGATCAAAACTGGCGCTTGTCCAGAAGATTGCAAATATTGCCCGCAAAGTGCTCACTACCGTACTGATGTAGATAAAGAGCGTTTGATGGAAGTCGAGCGCGTGTTGGATGCGGCGCAAAAAGCCAAAAATTCAGGCTCGACCCGTTTCTGTATGGGCGCGGCGTGGAAGAATCCGAAAGAGCGTGATATGCCGCTGCTCAAAGAGATGATCCGCGGCGTCAAGGATATGGGCCTAGAAACCTGCATGACGCTGGGTATGTTGACGCCAGATCAAGCGCAGCAATTGGCGCAAGCGGGGCTGGATTATTACAACCACAACCTTGATACCTCTCCGGAATTTTACGGCAACATCATCACCACACGCACATACCAAGATCGCCTAGATACCTTGTCGCACGTGCGTGATGCCGGGATGAAGATCTGCTCGGGGGGCATTATCGGCATGGGCGAAAGCACAAATGACCGCGCTGGGTTATTGGTTGAGCTCGCGAATTTGCCGACTCATCCGGAAAGTGTGCCGATCAACATGCTGGTCAAAGTGAAAGGTACACCACTGGAACAAGTCGATGATGTGGAACCCTTTGATTTTGTGCGTTTGATTGCGGTAGCGCGCATTATGATGCCGAAATCTGCGGTTCGCCTTTCAGCTGGACGCGAGAAGATGAATGAGCAGATGCAGGCGCTGTGCTTTATGGCAGGAGCCAATTCGATTTTCTACGGTTGCAAACTGCTGACCACCCCCAACCCAGCGGAAGACAGCGATATGCTGCTGTTTAAAAAGCTAGGAATTAACCGTGAACAAGTGGCGCAAAAGCCCGATGAAATCACGGAAAATGAGTTGTTGGATAGAGTCGTTGAACGAGTAGCCGCGCGCCCAACCGCCAGCGATTTATTTTATGACGCTGCGCTTTAAGTCGCGGATTGAGCAAGCTCTGAATGAGCGTGAACATTCAGGGCTGACTCGCCGTCTTCAGCTTTTAGAGCGAAGCGCACAAGGTGAACTGATTCAGCAAGATCGTACTTACCTGAACTTCTCAAGCAACGATTACCTTGGTTTAGCCAATGATGCAGAGCTAATACAGGCTTGGCAAACCGGTCTGGCGCGCTTTGGCGCTGGCAGTGGCGCTTCGCCGATGGTGACTGGTTTTAGCTCAGCTCATGCCGAGTTAGAGCATGAGTTGTGTCACTGGCTTGGTTACGAGCGAGCAGTCTTGTTCAGCTCTGGCTTTAGTGCCAATCAAGCCCTGCTGTTTACTCTGCTCGAAAAAGAGGACTTGCTGCTGCAAGACAAACTCAATCACGCCTCCTTGATGGAAGCGGGTATGTTAAGTCCTGCCACCATGAAACGCTTTAAGCACAATGATACTGAGCATCTTCGCCAATTACTGCATGAGCAGAGCAACAGCTTAGTGGTAACGGAAGGGGTGTTTAGTATGGATGGTGATTGCGCACCCTTGGCGCAAATTGCAACTTTAGTGAAACAGCGCGCTTGGTTGATGGTGGATGATGCACACGGCATTGGCGTGCTTGGAGAGCATGGGGCGGGGAGCTGCCAAGCGGCAGGGATTCATCCCGAGATTCTGGTCGTTAGTTTTGGTAAAGCCTTTGGTTTAGCAGGTGCGGCGGTGTTGTGTGATGCACACGTTGGCGATTATCTGACGCAATTTGCACGCCACCATGTGTATTCCACCGCTATGCCTCCGGCACAAGCGCATGCTCTGACTCATGCTGCGCGGATGATCCAAAGTCAGTCTTGGCGCAGAGAAAAACTGGCTGAGCTGATGGCGTGTTTTGATGAGCAGTGCCGCAATATTCCGGGTTTTGTGGCAACACAAACGCCCATCAAACCTTGGTTGTTAGGCAGCTCTGATTCCGCATTGAGCGCATCCCACGAGCTCAAGCAACAAGGGATTTGGGTGAGTGCCATTCGACCACCCACCGTGCCTGTAGGCAGTGCGCGTTTACGTATCACGATAACGGCGGCACATACCCAAGCGCAGATACGCCGGTTATCGGAGCAGTTAGAACATGTGATGGAGAAGGACACATGAGCATGACAGCCACGGAGCTTTGTGTTGAATTAAAAGATAAAAGTGCGATTGCGCAAGCCTTTGGCAAAGCCGCCGCGCACTATGATCAGCACGCGGCTTTTCAGCGCGATGTCGGATTGCGTTTACTGCAAAAAATGCCCAGTTGTCTGAAGGGGCTGCGAGTATTGGATCTCGGTTGTGGTACCGGTTATTTTTCAGCCCTGCTGCGCGAGCGGGGAGCGCAAGTGGTGTGCGCCGATATCTCACACGCCATGCTTGAGCAAGCAAAGCAACGCTGCGGTGATGAAGGCATGAGTTACCAGTTAGCGGATGCCGAGCAACTGCCTTTTGCATCTGCTTGTTTTAACATGGTATTTTCAAGCTTAGCATTACAATGGTGTGAAGATCTGTCGCTGCCGCTGAGCGAAATTCGCCGTGTACTCAAACCACATGGTCAAGCCTTCCTCTCCACCTTGTTAGACGGTTCGCTGTTTGAACTCGAGCAAGCGTGGCGCAGCGTTGATCATCATCGTCATATCAATCAGTTCATTTCCATCAATCAGGTAAAAATTGCGTTAGCGCAAGCCGGATGTTCGCAACATCACTTAGACTTAGCGGCAATTACGGTTTGGTATGAAACTGCCTTTATGCTGATGCGCGATCTAAAAGGGATCGGCGCCAATCATGTCAGTGGACGTTCAACGGGGCTAATCAGTCGCCGAACGTTGGCAAAAGTGGAATTGGCCTACCAATCATTTCGTAACCAACAGGGTCTTGTGCCTGCCACATATCAGGTTTGTTTAGGGGTTATTCACCGATGAGAAATGCAATTTTTATCGCAGGGACGGATACCGACGTTGGGAAAACAGTCGCTTCGAAAGCGATTCTTCAGGCGCTCGCGACACACAATATCGCTACGATTGGCTATAAGCCAGTCGCAGCGGGGAGTGATAAAACTGAGTTTGGCTATCGCAATTCCGATGCCTTGCATCTGATGAAAGCCGCGACCGTCGATATGCCGTATGAGGACGTCAATCCTTATGCCTTAGTACTTCCCACTTCACCACACATCGCCGCTAAGCATGAAAATGTTACGATTGATTATGCGCTGCTAAGCAATAAGCTCTCGAAACATAAGCAAAATGCAGAGTTAGTCGTGGTAGAAGGTGCGGGAGGTTGGCGAGTTCCTACTTCCGATTCCGATTGTTTATCTACTTGGGTAAAACAAGAGCGTTTACCGGTCATCTTGGTGGTTGGAATTAAACTCGGTTGTCTGAGCCATGCGATTTTGACCGCAGAAGCGATTCGTGCCGATGGGTTAGAGCTAGTCGGCTGGATTGCCAACCGGATTAATCCGGGGACTGAACACTATGCAGAGATCATTGAGCATCTAGAAGGGCGGCTTGGTACACCGAAATTAGGGGAGATCCCTTATATGCCTAAGGCTAAACGTCAAGAGTTAGGCAAGTTCATCCAACTGGATCACTTGTTAGAACCCGACACCGTGGCATAACGACGCTAAATAACAAAAGGCTGCTCAAACATGAGCAGCCTTTTTCGTCTCAGATTGTATGGAAGTTGAGTGTGCGAGAGGCTATTTCTCTGCGCTCAAACCCATTAAAGAGTGTTGAGTATCGACGATCTGCTGCTGCAGCGTCTGCTCTTTGGCTTCCAATCCGAGTTGAGTACGAGCTTCTTGTTCACTGATACCTAAATGACAACAAAGTAAATCAATCGCCATTTGGTAGCTATGTGCTTCAGCCATGTGTTTTCCTTTGTTTGTGGTTAAATTCCTTCGACTCACGCACTCTATGCCTTCATTACGGCTATCTCAATACGACCAAAGTCTATATCCTTGCGCCTTCTAGGCTGCTCAGCATTTGCTGAACAGAATCTGGACATTAAATGTTGCAATTTACTACTTAACCTTGTTTTTCAAATGGAAGAACATATGTTGTAAATAAGAACAAACGATGTGTGGTAAAGTCGCGCATCACAACCGCTGAGAAGTTTCCTTCGGAGATTAAGTCATGAAACGTATATTGTTATTCTTAGCAACCAACCTTGCTGTCGTATTGGTGCTTAGTGTTGTTTTGAATATTGTTTATGCCGTCACGGGCATGCAGCCAGGGAGTTTGTCTGGTCTGTTGGTGATGGCGGCTGTGTTTGGCTTTGGCGGTGCATTTATTTCACTGCTGATGTCAAAAAGTATGGCCCTACGCTCAGTGGGTGGTGTCGTCATTGATACTCCACGCAATGAGATGGAACATTGGCTATTGGAAACGGTACGTCGCCAAGCAAACCAAGCGGGTATCGGTATGCCAACGGTGGCGATTTATGATGCGCCAGACATGAACGCGTTTGCCACGGGTGCAAAGCGTGATGATTCTCTGGTCGCGGTCTCAACGGGCTTGCTGCACAACATGACGCGTGATGAGGCTGAAGCTGTGTTGGCGCATGAAGTTAGCCACATTGCTAACGGTGACATGGTCACCATGACGCTGATGCAAGGGGTGGTGAACACCTTCGTGATCTTCTTGTCGCGCTTTATTGCCAATATCGTGGCTTCACGTGATTCGGAAGAAGGTGAAGGTAGCAACATGATGGTCTATTTCGGTGTATCTATGGTGCTTGAATTGGTGTTTGGTTTCTTAGCCAGCTTCATCACCATGTGGTATAGCCGCCACCGTGAGTTCCATGCCGATGCGGGTGCCGCTCAGTTAGTCGGTAAGCACAAGATGATTGCGGCGTTAGAACGCCTGAAAATGGGTCAGGAGTCGCATCTTGAAGGTTCGATGATGGCGTTTGGCATCACAGGTAAACGCTCTCTATCCGAATTAATGATGACTCACCCACCTCTTGAAAAACGTATCGCAGCACTGCGCAATATGTAATCTCTTCCAACCAGCCTTCGGGCTGGTTTTGTTTATCTTTATTTATAGTCTTCTTGAGCTCGTTTTCTTAACGCTCTTTAGTGATCCCTTACATTCTGAGTTTCGTAACATGAAGTATAAAGTTGTACAGAAAAAATCTTGTACAACTTTACAAACTCAACTATGGTTGTAATGCATTATACGAATCTTAAATTTGTATAACTTTAGGGATGAGCATTATGGACGTACAACACGTCGCGCAGTTTTATCAACAATTAGATAAAAGCCAATTACATAGGCTGATTGAAATCTATCATCCTGATGTGGTGTTTGAAGATGCCGCACATCGCATCGAAGGGTTTGACGCCCTTTACCAGTATTTTTTGAATCTTTACCAAAATGTTCAGACCTGCACTTTTACCATTCATGAGCAGTATGCAGTCAATGAGGGCGCGTTTTTGGTCTGGACCATGCATTTGCGTCACCCCAAATTAGCCAAGGGCGAACAGGTGGATGTGAAAGGCGTGAGCCACTTGCGCTTTGCCGAGGGCAAAGTGACCTACCATCGCGATTATTTCGATATGGGGGAAATGCTTTATGAGCAATTGCCTGTGCTTGGGCAAGTTATCCGCGCGATTAAGCGGAGACTAGGACAATGACCGCGGTGTTCATTACCGGTGCGACCTCCGGAATTGGTAAACAACTGGCGTTGGATTATGCCAAACAGGGTTGGCAAGTGATTGCGTGTGGACGTAATCAGTCGGTGTTAGACAGCTTACATACACAATATGCCAACATTTTTCCCTTGGCGTTTGATGTTACCGATCATCCCGGCACAAAAGCGGCATTAGCGCAGCTTCCATGTCAGCCGAAACTCTGGATTTTAAATGCAGGCGATTGTGAGTACATTGACGATGGCAAGATGGATGTCACACTGATGGCACGTGTGTTCAATATCAATGTGCTTGGCGTAGCGGCGGTGATTGAAGGTATACAGCCACATTTGTCCCGTGGTCACCGTGTGGCGATTGTTGGTTCGATTGCCAGTGAGCTGGCCTTGCCGCGAGCAGAAGCTTATGGCGCTTCCAAAGCGGCCGTCGCTTATTTAGCACGAACGCTTCAACTCGATTGGCGTCCGCTTGGTATCGAAGTCACCACCATTTTTCCGGGCTTTGTCGCCACACCACTCACGGATCGCAATACTTTTGCCATGCCCATGATCATCACAGTAGAGCGTGCCGCCCAGGAGATCAAAGCTGGCTTGGCGCGCGGTGTGTCACAACTCTATTTCCCTAAACGATTTACTTGGCTGATTCGGTTACTCGGTGCTTTGCCTTATGCATGGCAAGGTCGCTTAGTTCGACGTCTGTTGAAGGCTTAATAAGGATTTTTTGATGAAAATTGCAATCATTGGCTCGGGCATTTCAGGTTTAACCTGTGGTTACTATCTGCACCGTTATCACGATATCACCCTATTCGAAGCCAATGACTACATTGGCGGGCACACTGCGACGGTGGATGTTGAGCTTGCGGGTAAGCCATACGCAGTGGATACAGGCTTTATCGTTTATAACGACAGAACCTATCCTAATTTCATCAAAATGATGGATGAGATTGGCGTACAAGGTAAACCGACGCAGATGAGCTTCAGTGTGCGTAATGATGCTAACGGTTTGGAGTACAACGGGCATACCCTGACGACCTTATTCGCTCAAAAACGTAACTGGCTGAATCCAAAGTTTTATCGTTTTATCGCGGAGATTTTACGCTTTAACCGTTTAACGAAAGCGTGCGTCGATAATCAATTGGCGAATGAGCAAACCTTAGGTGATTTTCTGGCTCAGCATCAGTTTTCTGAATACTTCTGTGAAAACTACATTCTGCCCATGGGGGCGGCGATTTGGTCTTCCTCTCTGGCGGATATGCGAGCTTTCCCTCTGATGTTTTTCGCGCGCTTTTTCCTAAACCATGGCCTACTGGATGTCACCAATCGTCCACAGTGGTATGTGATCCCCGGCGGTTCGCGCAGTTATATTGCGCCTTTAACCCAAGGATTTGGCGATCGCATCCGCCTCAATAGCGCGGTCACTCAAGTGAAGCGTTTACCAAGTGGGGTAGAAGTTGTGGTCAATGGTCAGAGTGAGCGTTTTGATGAGGTGATTTTTGCTTGCCATAGCGACCAAGCTCTTGCCATGCTCAGTGATGCAAGTTCCACCGAACAACAACTGCTGTCTGCACTCGCTTATCAGGCGAATGAAGTGGTGCTACATACGGATACTCGTCTGCTGCCCAAACGTAAAGCGGCTTGGGCGGCTTGGAATTACTGGTTGAAAGGTGAAGCCAATCAAGAAACGCGTTTGCCATCTTTGACCTACAACATGAATATTTTGCAGCATATTGAAGCGCCTGAGACGTTCTGTGTCACACTCAATAGTAGTGAGGATATTGACCCGAGCAAGATACTGCGCCGATTTACCTATCATCACCCGGTGTTTTCTCGTCCTGCGATTGAAGCGCAGCAGAAAAAAGCGCAGATCAGCGGTGTCAACCATACTTGGTTTTGTGGCGCATACTGGCATAACGGTTTTCATGAAGATGGGGTACGCAGTGCGCTGGATGTGGTGACCCAATTGGAAGCTTACGCACAGCGCAGTGAGCAAGGAGCGGCCTAATGCCTGTGCCCCAAGATAGCACCGAGTGGCAAAGTTGTTTGATGGTTGGACAAGTCAGACACCGACGTTTTACGCCGGTCGGGCACGCACTCAACTATCCGCTGTTTATGCCTTGTATTGATTTAGATGAATGGCCACAGTTGGCGGATAAAGTGTGGGGATTGGGTGAGCGTTGGTGGCATTGGGCGCGTTTTCGCCGTGAAGATTATCTCGGGCAAGGCCCACTCAAACAAGCAGTACTTGATAAGGTCGAGCAACTGACGGGAGAGCGAATAGAAGGCGGCAGAGTGGTGGCTTTGCTGCACCTGCGTTATCTCGGAATCTATTTTAGCCCAGTCAACTTTTACTACGTCTACGATAGCGAAAAGCGTTGGCGTTATTTGTTGGCTGAAGTCAGCAATACCCCGTGGAATGAGCGCCACTACTATGCGGTTCCAGCACAAGCAGCATTAACCTCAGAAGAGGCTGCCGTGATTGAATGGCAGCATGCGAAAGCGTTTCATGTTTCGCCATTCAATCCCATCGAACAGAGATACTGCTGGAAAATTAAACCCTTAACTCGCGTGCTGATGATCCATCTTGAGTGTCATCGTAGTGATAAAGAGTTTGATGCCACCTTAGCGATGCAGGCTGAACCCTTGAGCGCAGGCAATTTATTACCTCGATTGATCAAAACGCCGATCATGGCAGTAAAAGTGGTATTGGGCATTTATTGGCACGCTTTCAAATTGTGGCGCAAAGGTGCCCCGTTTTATGCGCACCCAGACCAAACTCAGAACAATAATAAGGAGCAACCTCATGTTAAATAGCTCGTCGATGGAAATATCCCGCTCTCTCACCAGTTGGCAGAAAGGTGCCCGCAGTATCATTCACCGTGCATTACAGTATCTCGAAGGCAATTTAACGGTGATAGAACATTTCCCCGATCAAACCCAAACCACGCATGAACAATTTGGCCAAGATAAGCCCGATGCCATTCATGCGGTGATTGAAGTTAAACACCCGGATTTTTATAGCCGAGTATTGAAGGGCGGGAGTATTGCTGCCGCAGAAGCTTACATGGAAGGGTGGTGGGAAAGCCCTAATCTGACGGCCTTGATGCAGTTGATGGCTGCCAACCTCGGTACGCTGGATAAGCTAGAAAGTCAAAGTAGTCCTGTGACTCAATGGTTAAACCGTTTCACTCACTGGCTCAAACGCAACACCATAGATCAAGCCAAAGATAATATTCACCAGCACTATGATTTGGGGAATGAGCTTTATCAACTGTTCCTCGATGAAGAGATGCTTTACTCCAGCGCGCTGTTTACCCAACCAGAGCTCTCACTAGAGCAGGCGCAGCAAGCCAAAATGCAGCGTTTGTGTGATCAACTACAACTGAAACCGACCGATCACGTGTTAGAAATTGGTACGGGGTGGGGCGCGATGGCGATTTACATGGCGCAGCACTATGGCTGTAAGGTCACCACCACCACCATTTCTGAAGAGCAGTATGCTTACGCACAGCAAAAAATTACGGCACTTGGGCTAAATAACCAAATTACCCTGCTCAAACAAGATTACCGTTTGCTGAGCGGTCAGTATGACAAGTTGGTATCGATTGAAATGATTGAAGCGGTGGGTAAGGCCTACTTGCCGACGTTTTTGAGCCAATGCTATGCGTTACTGAAGCCGCGCGGCAAAATGGCGATTCAGGCAATCACCATTGCCGATCAGCGTTATGAAAGCTACAGCAATAACGTGGACTTTATTCAGAAATATATTTTCCCCGGCGGTTTTTTGCCTTCGATCAGTGTGTTGACCGAATTAGCCACCAAACGAACTGGGTTGGTGTTGCGTAACTTGCATGACATCGGCATAGATTACGCACTGACGTTGCAACACTGGCGTGACCGATTTGAGCAGCAATTGCCGAAAGTACGTGATCTTGGGTATGACGAACGTTTCATCCGTATGTGGCGTTATTACTTTTGTTACTGCGAAGGTGGCTTTTTAGCCCGTAGCATCAGTACCGTGCACATGACTTTTGAACGAGATTAATCATGGCGTTAGTGGCGATCTCATTGTGGTTTGACCTGCTCTGGGCACTGGCTGTCTTGGGGCAGCAAACCTGGTTATGGCTCACCACATTACTGGTGGTTGCCACCTATGGCTTAACGGCAATCCAGCGCCATCCGCTGTTTGAAAAAATGGTTTGGATGGCGGTGGTTGGCATCATGATAGACAGCAGCAATATGCTGCTTGGGTTACTCACCTTTGCCGACGATCAATTTCCACTTTGGTTGGTGGCACTCTGGTTTGCGTTTACTTGGTATGCAGGCCACTTACTGCCGCAGCTTAACCAATATTCCCATACTCTTCTGTGTCTCGCCGGAGGCGTTTTGGGAAGTTTAAGTTATTGGTTTGGTTACCGAATGGGCGCGGTTGGTTGGGAATACCCCACCTTTATCGTCATGT
The DNA here is from genome assembly GCF_008369605.1 of Vibrio cholerae. Classification (NCBI taxonomy): domain Bacteria; kingdom Pseudomonadati; phylum Pseudomonadota; class Gammaproteobacteria; order Vibrionales; family Vibrionaceae; genus Vibrio; species Vibrio cholerae. Next base: position 1,835,737 of record NZ_CP043554.1, on the reverse strand, counting down.
TGGCACTGTTTTTGGAATGGATAGGTATCACTTGGTTACTGTTGAAGGTAATGAGGCATGAAAAAAGGACTTATAACCCTATTCGTTTTGCTCGCGAGCGGACTTGGTTACGCCGCCGTCGCTAATGCGGCGCAAGCGGAGCATAAAACTTTCCAGCGATGGGCAGAATGGCCAGTTGTTGGGCAGGCCACCCTTTCATGGCTGTGGCTGGATATCTACTCCTCGCAGTTGCGAGCGCCTGATGGCCTGTATCATGAGTCGCAAGATGTCTCGCCACATCCTGTGGCTCTTGAGATCCGTTATTTGCGCGATATCAGCAGTAAACAGTTGGTGGATGCTACTGAGGATCAGTGGCGAAAACTGGGATTCACCGCACCGCAAACCCAAGCGTGGTTGAAGCAACTGCAGCAAATACTGCCGGATGTCGCGACGGGAGATCGCCTAGTGTATGTCTCTGATGGGCAGCGCGGAGAGTTTTTCTTTAGTCGACAGCAACAGACGGAACGTTCGGTAGGCCGCATTGATGATGAAGCGTTTAATGATGCTTTTCTCTCCATTTGGCTGTCGCCGCAAACGGAATATTTAACCTTACGTAATCAATTGATAGGAATGAATCGACCATGAGATTGGCTAAATGTTGGCTATTACTGCTCTGTATCTGGCTTAGTGGATGCTCGGCAGAGATTGATGATTATCGTGCGACGACGCCTAAGTTTGATCTCTTCAATTACTTTGTCGGAACGACACATGCGTGGGGTATGGTGCAAGACTATACCGAGAAGCAGACGCGCCGTTTTGAGGTGGTAATTGAAGGTCGGATTGAGAATAACCAACTGATTTTAGTCGAAGACTTCGTGTTTGATGATGGGGAGAAGGATCAACGGATCTGGACGATTAACCGAACGGCTGATGATGAGTACGAAGGACAAGCGGATGACATTGTTGGAACGGCTCGCGGTAAAGAAGTGGGTAATGCACTGCAGTGGCAATACGATTTTGTGTTGAAACTCGACAGCGGCGATGTGCAAGTACACTTCGATGACTGGCTGTATCGACAAGATGACAAGCGAGTATTTAATTTAACCAAAATTCGCAAATTTGGTCTTGAAGTCGGTCGGATTACTCTGTTTTTTGAAAAGCAAGAGTGAAACGGTCTGGTATAAACCAAGTCGATAAGTCGTCGATAAGTAAAAGGGGAGCCGTTGCTCCCCTTAGTCATTTGGTCTCTCTTGTCGAGATTACAGCTTGTCCGTCAGCTCAATCGCGTAGCCAATATAGCTGGCTGGTGTCATGGCTTTCAAGCGCGTTTTCTCTTCCGCTGGCAGTGCTAAACCATCAATGAATTGACGCATCGCTTCGCCATCTACTCGCTTACCACGAGTCAATTCTTTGAGCTTCTCATATGGCTTTTCAATGCCGTAGCGGCGCATCACAGTTTGGATTGGCTCTGCCAGAACTTCCCAGTTGTGATCCAGTTCTGCAAGTAGTGCGTCGCGGTTCACTTCCAGCTTGCTGATGCCTTTCAAAGTTGAGGTATAAGCGATGATGGCATAGCCGACACCCACACCGAGGTTACGCAGCACAGTAGAATCCGTTAGGTCACGTTGCCAACGAGAGATAGGCAGCTTTTGCGCTAGGTGAGTAAACATCGCATTCGCCAGACCCAAGTTACCTTCTGAGTTTTCAAAGTCGATTGGGTTGACTTTGTGTGGCATGGTAGACGAGCCAATTTCACCCGCGATGGTTCTTTGTTTGAAGTGGCCCAGAGCAATGTAACCCCAAACATCACGATCAAAATCGATCAAGATGGTGTTAAAACGTGCCACCGCTTCAAACAGCTCAGCAATGTAATCATGCGGCTCGATTTGCGTGGTGTACGGGTTCCAATCTACGCCCAAAGATTCAGTGATGAACTCTTCGCTGAATTTATGCCAATCTACCGTTGGGTAAGCAGAAAGGTGCGCGTTGTAGTTACCCACCGCACCGTTGATTTTGGCTAGGATTTCTACGTTAGCGATCTGCTTGTATTGGCGCTCCATGCGGTAGGCCACGTTCGCCATCTCTTTACCCATGGTCGATGGAGAGGCTGGCTGACCGTGAGTACGAGAAAGCAGCGGAATATCGCGGTACTCTTCGGCCAGTTTGCGAATTGCGTCAATCACGTTGCGAATTTCAGGCAGGATCACCGTGTCACGCGCTTCTTTGAGCATCAACGCATGTGAAGTGTTGTTGATGTCTTCGGAAGTACAAGCAAAGTGAATGAACTCGTTGACGGCATGCAGCTCAGGCATGGCCGCTACTTTCTCTTTCAGGAAGTATTCCACGGCTTTTACATCGTGGTTGGTGGTGCGTTCAATCTCTTTGATACGGAGTGCATCCGCCTCATTGAAGTTGGCGGCAATCGCATCAAGGAATTGATTCGCTTCGGCACTGAATGCAGGCACTTCTGCGATCTCAGCAGTGGCGGCTAGCTTTTGTAGCCAGCGAATTTCAACGATAGTGCGGTACTTTAGGAGACCAAACTCACTGAAGATACTGCGTAACGCAATCGTTTTACTTCCGTAGCGGCCATCTACCGGTGAAACAGCAGTCAATGCTGACAGTTCCATGTTCTTCTCCTGAATATTGAGTTAAAGGTGTGAGTAATTCGAGTGGGTAGTCATCACTTAGATTCGCGCTAACAAAATCTGCGCTTGTTCGATCATCTTTTTACGACCGAAAATCAGGTGACGACGGCGTCCACCAACCTGACGCCACAATACGGCGCAGCGGATCCCTGACAGGAGTAGGGCGCGCACTTTGTGCTGGTTAGCGGTTTGCTGTAATACGGCTGGAGTGCCAGTCACTTGAATGCGCGGGCCAATTGGGCTAATCACATCAAGGTAAATGCTGGCGAGGTTACTGATCATTTGATCATCAAATAAGTCAAAATGGTCAAGCTGACGCTCAATCATTTGAATGCGGTCACCGAGTTGGCTCATGGCATCGCGGCGACCACTTAATTTACGCTCAAGCGCCATTAGGCTGATCAGGTAACGGGTAATTTCGCTACCTGATGGCGTGCTGTCAATCCCTTTGACCAAGCACTCTAAGCCGAGCTTGAGCTGACTTTCGTGACCGAAAACTTCAAGCGTGTTACTTGGATTGGTACAAGTAATCGCTTTGAGCGACGTTTCAAACGCATCAGAATCACAGTACCCATTTTTGGCGACTTGCTGCACAAGTGCCACTGCCTGACAAATGCCAGCGAAAGCGATGGTACGGTCGTAAATTGCGTTAGCCACGTAAATCTCCTAAAAATTGACTTTAAATGCGCTCTTCAATAATGCCGCCACCAAGGCAGATTTCACCTTGATAAAAGACGGCGGATTGTCCCGGAGTCACGGCCACTTGTGGCTCGTCAAACATCACCTTGATGCGGTCATCACTCAGGGGAATGATGGTACAAGCGATGTCACTTTGACGATAACGCGTCTTCACGCTGCAACGTACAGGTTCTGTGATGGGGGTGCGATCAACCCAATGTAACTGAGCCGCCACCAAACCATGCGATTTGAGTAGGGGATGATCCGCGCCTTGTACCGCGATGAGTACGTTGCGTTTGAGATCTTTATCCGCCACATACCATGGCTGTTCGCTGCTCTCTTTCATACCACCAATGTGCAGACCTTTACGCTGTCCGAGAGTGTGGTACATCAAGCCTTGGTGTTCACCAATCACTTTGCCTTCCGGGGTTTCAATTTTACCCGGTTGGGCTGGCAAATAGCGAGATAAGAAGTCGGTAAATTTGCGCTCACCGATAAAACAAATACCGGTTGAATCTTTCTTCTTCGCGGTAATTAAGCCTTGTTCTTCGGCAATGCGGCGTACTTCAGGTTTTTCTAGTTCACCTACTGGGAATAGGCTACGCGCCACTTGCTCATGACTCAGAGTATAAAGGAAGTAGCTTTGGTCTTTATTACCGTCTAAACCGCGCAGCATTTGCGGTTTTTCGCCATTCTGCGGGAAGGTGCGACGCACATAGTGCCCCATGGCAATGTAGTCCGCATCCAGCACTTCATCAGCAAATTCTAAGAAGGCTTTAAATTTGATCTCTTTATTACACAAAATATCTGGGTTAGGAGTACGTCCCGCCTTATATTCCGCGAGGAAGTATTCAAATACGTTGTCCCAGTATTCTGCTGCGAAGTTAATGGTATGAAGTGGGATGCCGAGTTTGTCACACACCGCCTGAGCATCGGCAAGATCTTCCGCCGCAGTACAATACTCTTCGTTATCGTCTTCTTCCCAGTTTTTCATAAACAGGCCTTCCACTTGGTAACCCTGTTGCTTGAGAAGATAGGCTGAAACAGAGGAATCAACCCCTCCAGACATACCGACAATCACTTTCTTTTGGCTGTTTGCGCTGTGCTCTACAGACATCACTTATCTACCACTTGAGGAACTTGGACGGGGATTCTAACAGAAAGAATTTTTCGAGGACAGATCCGAGACGCTAATCACACTTCCCCGAACTTAAGCGCTATGTTGCTAACCTATTGAATCACTTGTGCTCCAAGCGCTAAGAGAAGAGCGCGAAATAAAATCCTCAGCGTGCAAACGTTTGCTTTTTTTTCCTTTATTGCTGCACTAAAAGGTGCGCGGTAGAATCGGCGCTCCTTTCATCCTTGAACCCAAGTAACCTTTATGAAATTTCCTGGCCAACGCAAATCTAAGCATTATTTTCCGGTTCACGCGCGTGATCCTCTGGTCATTCAAGCGCAAGAAAATAAGAAGATGTCGCGCACCCACATTATCGGTATTGATCAAACCCTAGTGGATATTGAGGCCAAAGTCGATTCAGATTTGATTGAGCGTTATGGTTTAAGTAAAGGACACTCATTGGTCATTGATGATCAGGCTGCAGAAGCGTTATACAACGAATTAAAAGAGCAGCGTTTGATTACCAATGAATATGCAGGTGGAACCATAGGGAATACGCTGCATAATTACTCCGTGCTTGCGGATGATCGCTCCACGCTACTGGGTGTGATGAGCCAAGATATTAAAATTGGCAGTTACGGTTATCGCTATCTGTGTAACACTTCTAGCCGGATGGATCTCAACTATTTACAAGGTGTAGATGGTGCTATTGGCCGCTGCTTTGCCTTGATTACCGAAGATGGTGAACGTACTTTCGCGATCAGCGAAGGTCAAATGAACCAATTACGCCCAGACAGTATTCCTGAAAAAATATTTGCTAGTGCTTCTGCATTAGTGATCACGGCTTATTTAGTTCGTTGTAAAGAAGGCGACCCTATGCCGGAAGCAACAATGCGTGCCATTGAATATGCCAAAAAATATGATGTGCCTGTGGTATTAACCCTAGGTACTAAATTTGTTATTCAAGATGATCCGAAATTCTGGCAAGAATTTTTACGTGATCATGTCACTGTGGTGGCAATGAATGAAGATGAAGCATTAGCTTTAACAGGAGAAAGCGATCCGCTCGCAGCCTCAGATAAAGCGTTAGATTGGGTTGATTTAGTACTGTGTACTGCAGGCCCAGTCGGTTTATTTATGGCGGGTTACACCGAAGATTCCGCTAAACGTGAAACGTCATTACCGTTATTACCGGGATCGGTCCCAGAATTTAACCGCTATGAATTTAGCCGTCCTGCCCGTAAAGAGAGTTGTATAAATCCTATTCGTGTTTATTCACATATTTCACCGTATATGGGCGGTCCAGAGAAGATAAAAAATACCAATGGTGCTGGAGACGCAGCATTATCCGCTCTACTGCATGATATGGCTGCTAATAAATACCATAAAGAAAATGTCCCTAACTCAAGTAAGCATCAACATGAGTTTTTAACCTATTCTTCTTTCTCTCAAGTTTGCAAATACTCTAACCGTGCAAGTTATGAAGTATTGGCGCAGCACTCACCACGTCTTTCACGTGGTCTTCCTGAGCGAGAAGATAGCCTTGAAGAGGCTTATTGGGAAAGATAACAAAAAGGCTCCTTCCGGAGCCTTTATCATTTTAGTTTCTGGCAAAATTACAGAGCGAATTCTTCCAGAGATTTACCTTCATCCAGTGCTTTTTGGATCACTGAAGGAGTACGGCCTTGGCCTGTCCAAGTTTTTTCTTCACCGTTGGTGTCGATATACTTGTATTTTGCAGGGCGAGGTGCACGTTTGCCTTTTGCTTTCGTTTTAGTTTCGCCTGATAGCGCAGAAATAAGCGCTTCGAGGTCGATACCATCTTTAGCAATTTGTTCAGCAATTGCGGCTAATTTCGCTTCTTGCTCTGCACGAGCAGCAATTTCTTCTGCTTCTGCTTCTTTACGCTCTTGAACGACGGTCGTTAATTTATCTAACGCTTCTTCAAGTTGCTCAATAGTCAGTTCGCGTGCATAAGCACGTAGGCTACGAATATTTAATAAAGTCTTAGTGATTTCCGACATTACCATTTCCTGTTCACAATTTGGATAACGAGTTAATACTAAACCTAGCTTATTATACTGACAAGTTTTCGCTGCAAATATTAAGTCAAAATAGTAAGAAAGTAAAAATATAAAATGATGTTTATTTAATGAATTTACTATTTAGAATACTGCAGACGCATATAAAAGCAGCTGCAGGAACTTATCATACAGGTAAATAATATTAGTTCTATATATCAAGTCTTGCGGTGTTTTTATGAAATAAGTATCAATGAAATGATTGATTTGTGAGCTGTGGCACTTGTTTTTCTCACTGGAACCTAGTTGCATTGATATTTTTGTTAAGTAAAATGTCTCTCACCTAATGCGAAAAGCAGACTAAATGAGCCAAATGAATTGGCAGATTAGGATGAAGTTTTCGCCGTAGAGGAGCGGTTACGAAAAGTATCCACAGTTGGGGTGATGCCAATGAATTGTGGAAAAAGGCGTTGCCGCCGAAGTCAACTTGCCCATCAACGCAGTTGGCTGGGGTTACATTCAATAGGTGTAACACTGCCATAGTCTATATTGTTGTTAAACTATGGAGCGCTACTGTAGGGTTGGGTGAAGTGTTCGCTTCCCTTTCGCTTAGTTCAACATAAATTAAGTTGACATGATGTCGCTTGATTTGTCTGCAGTAGATCTCTAACCATTTTTTACTGGTTTAGGAAGATCATGAATTTAATCGATTTTGCTTCTTCGCCACTCTCTGTTTTACCACCGCTGGTGGCATTGAGTTTGGCTATTGTGACTCGCCGTGTACTTCTTTCTCTTGGCGTGGGGATTTTTTTAGGTGCTTTACTGCTGGCTGATTATTCTATTGGTCAGTCGTTGCAATATATCGCCACACAAGTGGGTAGCGTGTTTGTCAAAGAGGGCGCGATCAATGCTTGGAATATGAGTATTGTCGGCTTTTTACTGTTACTGGGTATGATGACTGCGCTACTGACGTTGTCGGGCGGCACTCGCGCTTTTGCTCAGTGGGCACAAGTCCGGGTGAAAAGTAAACGTGGCTCTAAATTACTGGCGGCATTTTTAGGCGTATTCATTTTTGTTGACGACTATTTTAATAGCCTCGCTGTCGGTTCTATTTCTCGCCCAGTGACCGATCGTTTTTACGTTTCGCGTGCCAAACTCGCTTACATTCTCGATTCTACTGCTGCGCCTATGTGTGTGGTCATGCCCGCCTCAAGTTGGGGCGCGTATATCATGACCATTATCGGTGGCATTTTAGTTTCGCACGGTATCGAGGAGTATTCCGCATTAGGTGCTTATCTGCGTTTAGTGCCGATGAACTTCTATGCGATCTTTGCGTTGCTGATGGTATTTGCGGTGGTGTGGTTCCAAATGGATATCGGCCAGATGCGCAAGCATGAAATTGCCGCTTCTCAAGGGCGTGGTTTTGATGAAGACCCGAGTACAGATACACAAGAGGCTCACGAACTCAATGAAGAGCTTGATATTCGTGAAAGTGAACGCGGTACAGTACTCGATCTCATGTTGCCGATTGTATTTTTGGTCGTTGCGACCATTGGTGCAATGATTTGGACTGGCGCAAGTGCATTAGCGGAAAGTGGTCAGTCATTTGATATTTTTGGGGCGTTTGAAAATACCAATGTTGGTACTTCATTGGTATATGGTGGATTAGTCGGTCTGGCGATGGCTTTCGTGACCGTGTTGCGCCAAAAACTACCGATGGCTGAAATCGCAAAAACCTTATGGATTGGTGCGAAATCGATGTTTGGTGCAATTTTGATCCTGATTTTTGCGTGGACCATAGGTTCTGTCATCGGTGACATGAAGACCGGTGCTTATCTCTCTTCTCTCGTACAAGGCAATATTGACCCACATTGGCTTCCGGTCATTCTGTTCATCTTGTCAGGCGCGATGGCTTTCTCTACCGGCACATCATGGGGCACTTTTGGCATCATGCTGCCGATTGCGGGTGACATGGCGGGCGCTACAGATATTGCACTTATGCTGCCGATGCTCGGTGCGGTGCTTGCCGGTTCCGTATTTGGCGATCACTGTTCTCCGATTTCAGATACCACGATTCTCTCTTCGACGGGAGCACGTTGTCATCATATTGACCACGTTGCGACTCAACTGCCTTACGCATTGGCGGTTGCGTTAGTGTCAGCGATTGGTTACGTGGTGCTGGGAATTTTTGCTTCACTCGGGCTGGCTTTAGCTGCCGCATCCGTGAGCTTTGTGGTGGTTTGCTTAATTTTTGCAGCACTATCAAAAGCCAAAGTGAGCAAACAGGTGTCTGCCTAATTCGCATCGCTATAGAGATAAGAGGCCAGTCGGCCTCTTTTTTTATCGCTAACCTTAGTTGCAGCTTTGAGTTGTGGTGATGAGCTCTTAAAGCCGTCATAAAAAAATAACCAGAAAAGTGTCAATTTGTGGTTGAAAAAAAAACTTAGCTTGGTTAGTGTGAAGGCAGTTCTCAAACAGACAGAAACCACTAAGTATGCGTAATTTCGTAATGAACATTCATCACCATCATCATCCCTAAGGTGTCTTTCGGGAGATGTACGCATACCCGGGGGACAGGAATCTCCCGGAGTTGAAATCAGAGCCATAAAAAGATTCTAACCCTCGGGAGACCAAACCTCCCGAGGGTTTTTCGTTTTAAGCTTTGGAAAAATTATTAAATTCAACAAATTGCAAAGGAAGAATGACATGCAAACACAACGACTCAGAATCGCGATACAGAAAAAAGGCCGCCTGAGCCAAGAGTGCCAAGAACTGCTGAAAAAATGCGGTGTGAAATTCAACATCATGGGTGAGCGCTTGGTGGTTCATTCACTGAATATGCCGATTGACCTGTTGTTGGTGCGTGACGATGACATTCCAGGACTGATCATGGATGGGGTGGTGGATTTGGGTTTTGTTGGTGAAAACGTGCTTGAAGAAACACGTTTAGATCGCCTAGCGCTCAACCAACGTAACGAATTTATCACTCTGCGCCGTATGGATTTTGGTGGTTGCCGTCTCTCGATCGCGATTGAAAAAGATGCTGAGTATCGTGGCCCGCAAGATCTGAATGGTAAGCGTATTGCCACCACCTACCCACAACTGCTCAAAGCTTATATGGATCGCCAAGGCGTGGATTTCAGCACCTGTATGTTGACGGGTTCGGTTGAAGTTGCACCACGCGCGGGGTTAGCGGATGCGATTGCGGATCTGGTCTCCACTGGCGCAACCTTGGAAGCCAACGGTCTTAAAGAAGTGGAAGTGATTTTTGAATCGAAAGCGACGCTTATTCAGCGCCCAGGTGTTTTTGCTGCCGATAAAGCCGCACTGATCGATAAACTCCTCACTCGCATGCACGGCGTGCAACAAGCCAAAGAATCGAAATACATCATGCTGCACGCTCCGGTTGAGAAGCTGGCGCAAATCAAAACCTTGTTGCCCGGAGCGGAAGACCCAACAGTGCTTCCCTTGTCTGCCGACAAATCCAAAGTTGCAGTGCACATGGTGAGTTCGGAAAATCTATTCTGGGAAACCATGGAACAACTGAAAGCCCTCGGTGCCAGCTCAATTCTGGTGTTACCGATTGAAAAAATGATGGAGTAAGGCGATGAGAACCGTTGTTTGGCAATCGTTGAGTGAAGCTCAGCAAGAATCGATTTTAGAACGTCCTGCGATTACCGAAGGAGCAAACATCACTGCCGCAGTTGCGCAGGTGATTGCGAAAGTGCGCAGTGAGGGTGATGCAGCCCTGTTTGAATTAACTGAAAAATTTGATCGTGTAAAACCCGCTTCACTGCGCGTATCTCGCGAAGAGATGGATGCCGCGGCCGCGCGTTTGTCGGAAACAATGAAACAGGCGTTGGAGCTGGCATACAACAACATCAGCAAATTCCACAAGGCGCAGAAAGCTCAGCCAATCAAAGTGGAAACCATGCCCGGAGTGGTGTGTGAACAAGTGACTCGTCCGATCAATAAAGTGGGTCTGTATATTCCGGGTGGTAGCGCGCCGCTACCATCAACCGTGCTAATGCTTGGTGTGCCTGCACAAATTGCAGGCTGCCGTAAAGTGGTGCTTTGCTCACCACCGCCCATCGCTGATGAAATTCTCTACGTCGCTAAGCTGTGTAACATCGATGAGGTGTACAACTTAGGCGGCGGCCAAGCGATCGCTGCTATGGCTTATGGCACGGAAACGGTCACTAAAGTCGACAAAATCTTCGGTCCCGGTAACGCCTATGTGACGGAAGCAAAACGCCAAGTGAGTAACGATTTCCGTGGCGCAGCGATTGATATGCCAGCTGGCCCCTCTGAAGTGTTGGTGATTGCTGATGAAACGGCGGATGCCAATTTTATCGCCGCCGATCTACTCAGTCAGGCAGAGCACGGCCCAGATTCACAGGTGGTTCTGGTCACACCATCACCAGTGTTGGCCGATCAAGTGACTGATGCGGTGCAAAAGCAGCTTAAAGTCCTTTCGCGCGCCAGCATTGCTGAAAAAGCCTTGGCTTCCAGTCTGATCATTATTGCTGAATCACTCACCCAAGCAGTGTCAATTTCTAACTACTACGGACCTGAGCACTTGATTGTGCAGACGCGCAACCCGCGTGAGTTGGTTCCACTGCTCGATAACGCAGGCTCCATTTTCCTTGGCGATTGGTCGCCAGAATCGGTAGGCGATTACGCTTCAGGTACTAACCATGTCCTGCCGACTTACGGTTACACCCGCACCTATTCCAGCTTAGGTTTGGCCGATTTCAGCAAACGCATGACAGTGCAAGAACTGACCGCTGATGGCTTGCAATTGCTCGCGCCTACCGTCGTCACGATGGCGGAAGCGGAAGGGTTAGACGCGCACAAACGTGCGGTTACGATTCGAGTAGAAAAATTACAGAAGGCTCAATAAATTATGGAAAAACTGGCTCGTCAACAAATTCAGGCGTTAACCCCATACCTTTCTGCGCGTCGTATTGGTGGTAGTGGTGATGTTTGGCTCAATGCCAACGAATCGCCTTTCAATAACGAATACAAAACCGATTTTGCGCGCCTTAATCGTTACAGTGATTGCCAACCTAAGGCGATGATCCAAGCCTACGCCAATTACGCAGGGGTACAGCCGGAGCAAGTGCTGACTTCGCGCGGCGCGGATGAAGGGATTGAGCTTTTGATCCGCGCTTTCTGCGAACCCAATCAAGACGCGATTCTGTTTTGTCCTCCAACCTATGGCATGTACGCGATCAGTGCAGAAACCTTTGGCGTCGAGCGTAAAAAAGTGCCGTTGACTGCCGATTGGCAACTCGATTTACCGAGCATCGAAGCCAATCTGGATCGCGTCAAATTGGTGTTTGTGTGTAGCCCCAATAACCCGACTGGGAACTTGGTGAAACGTGCCGACATTATCAAACTGCTTGATATGACCAAAGATCGCGCGATTGTGGTGATGGATGAAGCCTACATCGATTTCTGCCCAGAGGCATCGACGGTTGATTTGCTCGCCCAATATCCGAACTTGGCGATTCTACGCACACTCTCTAAAGCTTTTGCTTTGGCGGGACTACGCTGTGGCTTCACGCTTGCCAATGCTGAACTCATCAATGTGTTACTCAAAGTGATCGCGCCTTATCCGGTGCCAGTGCCGGTTGCCGAAATCGCGGTGCAAGCCTTATCACCTGCAGGTCTCGCGCGCGCCAAATACCAAGTATTGGATCTCGGCGCGAATCGAGCTTACCTACAAGTGGGGCTCTCTATGGTTCCGGGTGTGCAGGTCTTTGAAGGTTGGGGTAACTATCTATTAGTGAAATTCCCTGATGGTGATGCACTGTTTAAAGCGGCGTGGGAGCACGGCATTATTTTGCGTAATTCACCGATTGAAAACTGTGTGCGTATCAGTGTTGGCAATCGCGAAGAGTGTGAAAAAACCGTCGCGTTCATCCGTAACTACTACCAGTAATTTTGTTTACAGCAGCTCGCAGCGCGGGCTGCTGATGAAAAGGACATTCTTGTGAGCAAACAACAAAAAATTCTTTTTATCGACCGCGACGGCACCTTAATTGTTGAGCCGCCAGTGGATTTCCAAGTTGACCGTTTGGACAAACTCAAACTTGAGCCTTATGTGATCCCAAGCCTGCTCAAGCTACAAGAGGCGGGTTATCGTTTGGTGATGGTGACCAATCAAGATGGTTTAGGCACTTCAAGCTACCCGCAGGCCGATTTCGATGCGCCGCATAACATGATGATGGACATTTTTGAATCGCAAGGCGTGAAGTTTGATGATGTGTTGATTTGCCCGCACTTTGAGCGTGATAACTGTTCGTGCCGCAAACCGAAACTTGGCTTGGTCAAAGAGTATCTACAAGGTGGCAAAGTCGATTTCAAATCGTCAGCCGTGATTGGCGATCGCATGACCGATCTGCAACTGGCGGAAAATATGGCGATTCGCGGTATTCAATACCACCCGCAAACTATGGGTTGGCTGGATATCGTTAAAGATCTCACCACCAAGCCGCGTGTTGCCCAAGTGGTGCGTAAAACCAAAGAGACCGATATTCAGGTTCTAGTCAATCTTGACCAAACTGGCGGTAATCAGATCGAAACGGGTTTGGGCTTTTTTGATCACATGCTGGATCAAATCGCGACCCACGGCGGTTTCCAACTGCAACTGAAAGTGGTGGGCGATCTGCACATTGATGATCACCACACGGTGGAAGATACCGCCTTGGCACTAGGGCAAGCACTGCGTGAAGCACTGGGTGACAAACGTGGTATTGGACGCTTTGGTTTCACATTGCCCATGGATGAGTGTTTGGCACAGTGCGCGTTGGATCTCTCGGGCCGCCCGTATCTGAAATTTGATGCGAGCTTTAGCCGCCCGCAAGTGGGCGATCTGTCGACTGAGATGGTGTATCACTTCTTTCGCTCATTGACCGATACTTTGGCGTGTACTCTGCACCTCTCTTCCAGTGGCGATAACGATCACCACATCATTGAGAGCCTGTTTAAAGCGTTTGGCCGCACGCTGCGTCAAGCCATCACGGTGCAAGGTAACGATCTGCCGAGCAGTAAAGGGGTGCTCTGATGACTCAGAATGTGGTGATTATTGATACTGGCTGCGCCAATATCTCCTCGGTCAAATTCGCCATTGAACGATTAGGTTATGCGGTGACGATTTCGCGCGATCCGCAAGTGGTACTCGCGGCAGATAAACTGTTTCTGCCCGGAGTTGGCACCGCGAGCGAAGCGATGAAAAACCTCACCGAACGTGATTTGATCGAGTTGGTGAAACGGGTTGAGAAACCATTGCTTGGCATCTGCCTTGGCATGCAATTGCTTGGCAAATTGTCGGAAGAAAAAGGTCAGAAAGCCGATGAGATTGTGCAGTGCTTAGGGCTGGTCGATGGCGAAGTCCGTTTGCTGCAAACCGGCGATCTGCCGTTGCCACACATGGGCTGGAACACGGTGCAAGTGAAAGAGGGGCATCCACTGTTTAACGGTATAGAACGTGATGCGTACTTCTACTTCGTGCACAGCTTTGCCATGCCCGTTGGCGATTACACCATTGCCCAGTGCGAGTATGGTCAGCCGTTTAGCGCAGCGATTCAAGCGGGGAACTATTACGGGGTGCAATTTCACCCTGAGCGCTCTTCAAAAGCGGGCGCACGCTTGATTCAAAACTTTCTTGAGCTTTAGGGACAAGCGCTGGTCAAAGCTGGCGCAATACAAGGAACCACAATGATTATTCCCGCATTAGATTTGATTGAAGGTCAGGTTGTGCGTCTGTATCAAGGTGATTACGGACAAGTGACCGAATATAAAGTAGACCCAGCAGAGCAGTTTAATTTGTACCACCAAGCAGGGGCAGGTTGGTTGCACTTGGTGGACTTAACTGGCGCGAAAAATACCGCAGCACGCCAACTGGATTTGATTGCTCGCCTGCTCGCGAGCACACCCGCCAATATTCAAATTGGTGGTGGAGTACGCAGCGAACAAGACGTGGTGGATCTGCTTGAAGCAGGTGCGCAGCGCGTGGTGGTGGGCTCAACCGCGGTTAAACAGCCGCAATTGGTCAAAAGCTGGATGGAAAAATACGGCGCTGAGAAAATTGTTTTAGCGTTGGACATCAACATTGATGAACAAGGTACGCGCAAAGTCGCGATTTCTGGCTGGCAGGAAGATTCCGGCGTGACGATCGAAGCTTTGATTGATGACTACTTAACGGTTGGCTTAAAGCACGTACTGTGTACCGATATTTCCCGCGATGGCACGCTAGCCGGCTCGAACGTTGAGCTGTATCTCGATCTCTGCCGTCAATACCCACAAGTGCAGTTTCAATCGTCCGGTGGCATTGGTTCACTCGCCGATATTGAGGCACTGAAAGGCACAGGCGTTGCGGGTGTGATTGTCGGTCGCGCGCTATTGGATGGCAAATTTACCGCGCAGGAGGCATTCGCATGTTGGCAAAACGGATAATTCCTTGTCTGGATGTACGTGATGGACAGGTAGTGAAAGGCGTTCAGTTTCGTAACCACGAAATCATTGGAGACATTGTGCCACTGGCCAAACGTTACGCCGAAGAAGGCGCGGATGAGCTGGTGTTTTACGATATTACCGCTTCCAGTGATGGTCGCGTTGTCGATAAAAGCTGGGTCGCGCGAGTCGCGGAAGTGATCGACATCCCTTTCTGTGTCGCGGGTGGAATCAAATCGGCGCAAGATGCTGCACGAATCTTGGAGTTCGGTGCAGATAAAGTGTCAATTAACTCACCTGCTCTGGCGAATCCACAACTGATCACCGATCTTGCGGATCGCTTTGGCGTGCAATGCATCGTAGTTGGTATCGACTCTTATTTTGATAAAGAAACAGGTCAATATCAGGTTTATCAGTTTACCGGTGACGAAAGCCGCACCCGAGCGACTCAGTGGCAAACTTGCGATTGGGTGCAAGAGGTGCAAAAGCGCGGCGCTGGGGAAATCGTACTGAACATGATGAACCAAGATGGTGTGCGCAATGGTTACGATCTTGAGCAGCTCAACTTAGTGCGCTCGGTGTGCCGAGTTCCGCTGATCGCTTCCGGTGGTGCAGGGGCGATGGAACATTTCGCGCAAGCCTTTACTCAAGCGAACGTCGATGGCGCTTTAGCCGCTTCGGTTTTTCACAAGCAGATCATCAATATCGGTGAACTCAAGCAGTATCTAAAACAACAAGGAATTGAGGTGAGACGATGAATCCAGCAAGCCCATTTGCCACGCTAACCGACCGTATTGATTGGCAGAAAGTCGATGGACTTGTGCCAGCGATTGTGCAGGATTTTCAGTCCAGCCAAGTCTTAATGATGGGGTATATGAACCCTGAGGCGTTGCAAAAAACCCTTGATACTCAACAAGTGACCTTTTTCTCGCGCAGCAAACAGCGTTTGTGGACTAAGGGAGAAACCTCAGGTCATGTGTTGCAACTGAAAAATATCGCGCTGGATTGCGACCAAGATACGCTATTGGTGAAAGTGAACCCGATTGGCCCAACCTGCCACACAGGCGCCGTGACCTGTTGGGATGGTGATGCACAAGAAGAGTCACAAATGGTTTGGCTTCATCAGTTGGAACAACTGTTGGCAGAGCGCAAAAATGCCGATCCCAGTTCTTCTTACACGGCCTCTTTGTATGCGCGTGGCACCAAACGCATTGCGCAGAAAGTGGGTGAAGAAGGGGTTGAAGTCGCGCTGGCGGCGACGGCAGGGGATAAGGAGGAGCTGATTTGCGAATCCGCCGACTTGATGTATCACTTGTTGGTGTTGCTGCAAGAGCAAGGCTTAGCCATGAATGATGTGATCAATAAGCTGAAAGAACGCCATAAGTAATTGGTAGACGAGTTTCTCCAACCAAACAATAACGCCCCATTATTGGGGCGTTATTGCCTTCCGACTTGAAGCTGCAGCGGTGTTGGCTGTATTCGTTCACCCCAATCACATAGTGTATCTATGCTCATGGGGATTCACTCATTTGCCGCCTACCGGCAACTCCAAGTAGTTTGGCTATATATCGTTGATTAATCAGAGTGTTAAAGCGTCACTTCCCGCCACTCACCGGGCTGCAAATCTCCCAAGTTCCAATCGCCCATGGAGTAACGAATCAAGCGTAGAGTCGGGAAACCGATGTGCGCCGTCATGCGTCGTACTTGGCGATTACGCCCTTCCATTAAAGTAATGGCTAACCATGTGGTCGGAATTGCTGCGCGAAAACGCACCGGCGGATTGCGTGGCCAAAGCGTGGGTTCGGGCATGATGTCGACTTTCGCCGGTAAAGTCGGGCCATCTTTTAAGGTCACTCCGTGGCGCAATGCCTCAAGGTCGCTCTCTTGTGGCGCACCTTCAACTTGCACCCAGTAAGTTTTTGGCGCTTTGGATTGCGGCTGAGTCAATCTAGCCTGTAAAATCCCATCATTGGTCAAAATCAGTAGCCCTTCGCTATCACGATCCAAACGGCCTGCCGCGTAAACATCCTTAATTGGGATGTAGTCGGCCAAGGTTTTTCTTCCGTCCCCATCGGTAAATTGGCTTAAAGTGTCATAAGGTTTATTAAACAGGACCACTTTACGCTCAGCAGGAGAAAGGGGGCGCTTAGGTGACAAAGCCGTTTGAGTGGCATTTCTTTTCTTGTTAGCAACACTTTTTCGATTTGCTCTCGTTGGTGGATGGCCTG
This sequence comes from Vibrio cholerae, assembly GCF_008369605.1. NCBI lineage: Bacteria > Pseudomonadati > Pseudomonadota > Gammaproteobacteria > Vibrionales > Vibrionaceae > Vibrio > Vibrio cholerae. The sequence continues at coordinate 1,818,606 of NZ_CP043554.1, read as the reverse complement.
CGTTTCTCGCGGCTCTTTGTTTAAAATGCGACTTTCGTTGATCGGAAGAAGAGGAGGTGGCATCGCTGGACAAGCGAGATGACATGTTAAGCACCTTGCAAAAATGTAAATAAACTGTGTTTGAAAGTTTTCCGCAGAGGCGAGATCGGCTATCATTTGCGCGCCCGGGAAAAGGTTTAACGAACAAGATAATAGACTATTGTCTTCAATTTGTTTAATTATAAATACCTTCACTCAAGGACGAGCTCGAAGGCGGCTCAACGTCATTCGAACACAGGATTTGCAAGAGTGAGAAGATCGTACTCAGGTTGAGGGGATGTCGCCGACTTGAGAACGGACAGTCACACAGTGTCATTGCATCCAATGGTGCTGTTAGAACAGATAGGGAAAGTTCATGCCTACCAATAAACCTACAATTATTTATACCATTACTGATGAAGCCCCAGCGCTGGCAACGTATTCATTACTGCCGATTATTCAATCATTTACTGCTTCATCAGGCATTAACGTAGAAACACGCGATATTTCATTAGCTGGCCGTATTCTGGCTAATTTCCCTGAGCATTTGACCGAAGAACAACGTATCAGCGATGCGTTGACTGAACTGGGTGAGCTAGCAAAAACGCCTGAAGCGAACATCATTAAACTGCCCAATATTTCAGCTTCTGTTCCTCAACTCAAAGCGGCGATTAAAGAGCTGCAAGACAAAGGCTATGCACTGCCAAATTATCCAGAAGAACCGAGCAGCTACGAAGAAGAAGCGATCAAAGCCACTTATGACAAGATCAAGGGTAGTGCGGTAAACCCCGTGTTACGTGAAGGTAACTCCGATCGCCGTGCGCCAGCCTCGGTGAAAAACTACGCCAAGAAAAACCCGCACTCCATGGGCGCTTGGAGTAAGGATTCAAAATCACATGTTGCAAGCATGAGCGATAAAGATTTCTTCGGTAGCGAGAAGTCGATGACGGTGAGCGGCTCAACTAAAGTGACGATTGAGTTCGTGGGTAAAGAGGGTGCAGTGAAAGTGCTGAAAAAGCCTTTTGCGCTGCAAGATAAAGAGATCATCGATACCAGCGTGATGAGCAAAAAAGCGCTGATTGCCTTCTTTGAAAAAGAAATCGCGGATGCGAAAGCGCAAGACGTGCTGTTCTCACTGCACATGAAAGCGACCATGATGAAAGTCTCGGATCCAGTGATCTTCGGTCATGCGGTGAAGGTGTACTACAAAGCGGTTTTTGATAAGTATGGTCAACTGTTCGATCAACTGGGTGTGGACGTTAATAACGGTCTAGGTGATGTCTACGCGAAAATTCAATCGCTGCCAGAAGCGCAACGTGCAGAAATTGAAGCGGCGATTCAAGCGGTATATGCGACTCAACCCGCTCTGGCGATGGTGGACTCTGACCGCGGTATCACCAACCTGCATGTCCCAAGCGATGTGATTGTTGATGCGTCTATGCCAGCAATGATCCGTACTTCAGGCCAAATGTGGGGCCCTGATGGTAAGCAGAAAGACACCAAAGCGACGATTCCCGATCGCTGCTACGCAGGCGTTTACCAAACCGTTATCGATTTCTGTAAACAGCACGGCGCGTTTGACCCAACCACTATGGGCAGTGTGCCCAACGTGGGTCTGATGGCACAAAAAGCAGAAGAATACGGCTCACACGATAAGACCTTTATTCTGGATGCTGAAGGTGTGGTGCGTGTGATTGACGAAGCGGGCAAAGTGCTGCTTGAACAAAGCGTGGAAGCGGGCGACATCTTCCGCATGTGTCAGGTAAAAGATGCCCCTATCCAAGATTGGGTAAAATTGGCGGTAACTCGTGCTCGCGCTTCCAACACGCCAGCCGTTTTCTGGTTGGATCCTGCACGCGCTCATGACGCTGAGCTGATCAAGAAAGTGAATCAGTACCTACCTAATCACGATACCTCTGGTTTGGAAATCAAGATCCTGTCACCGGTTGAAGCCACGCAATACTCACTTGTGCGTATGAAGGCGGGACAAGACACCATTTCTGTAACAGGTAACGTGCTGCGTGATTACTTGACTGACTTATTCCCAATCCTTGAACTGGGTACTTCGGCGAAAATGCTCTCTATCGTTCCGTTGATGAACGGTGGTGGTTTGTTTGAAACGGGCGCGGGCGGCTCGGCACCGAAGCACGTACAACAAGTACAAAAAGAGAACCACTTGCGTTGGGATTCACTGGGTGAGTTTTTAGCGCTTGCCGCATCTCTGGAGCACTTGAGTGTGGTCACTGGCAATCGTAAAGCACAAGTGTTGGCGGATGCGCTTGATAAAGCGACGGGTAAGTTCCTCGATATGAACAAATCGCCTTCACGCCGTGTCGGTGAAATTGACAACCGTGGTAGCCATTTCTATTTGGCGACTTACTGGGCGCAAGCACTGGCTGAACAAACGGCAGATGCAGATCTCGCAGCTGAGTTTGCTCCGATTGCAAAAGCGCTTGAAGAGAAAGAAGCGCAAATTGTCGCAGAACTGAATGGCGCGCAAGGCAAGCCTGGCGATTTGGGTGGCTATTACGCCCCTGAGTTTGCGAAGGTGGCTCCGCTTATGCGTCCTAGCTCGACCTTCAACGCGATCATTGACCGTTAATCTAGTTTAGACACCAAAACAAAACCCGCCCAATTGGGCGGGTTTCTATTTTTGTGCTTTGCAAATTGCCAAAGCACGCTAGTGTGGCAATCAATCCACTATTTTGCTGATTGTCCCTCGATTGGCACAACACAGCTCGCGTGGTATCCCTTAGGACCTTGCTCCACCTGATAAGAAACCTGTTGACCGGCTTTGAGTGTACGGTATCCGTCCATCTGAATGGTTGAGTAATGAGCGAAAATATCTCCGTCTTCACCTTCCGGGCAAATAAAACCGAAGCCTTTGGCATTATTAAACCATTTCACTGTACCTGTAGCCATGCTATACATCCCTCATGCATTTTATAACTGATGTTTTAAGAGAAACGTCAATTTGTCCCTAGGACATCCTGACTTCTCAAAAGTGAATAGCGATTCAGCCTATGCTTAACGTTAGTCACTAATTGACCAATTTAGACGATGATTGAACGCAGTCAATAGGACGAACGTATAAAAGCACACAGTTTGATATGCAAACTCAATTTTGCAATTGCAATTATATAAATTTGTCATTTGCAAATCGCGAAGCAAATTATTAACAAACTTGCATATTGGTGTCGGTAAAGTAAGCAATCGCGCTATTCGTGATCGTCATTCGCAATGTTTTATTTGCAGCGTTACAATTGCTGCATTAGTCTCTAAGTAAGAGGCGAAATTCATTAAAGTGCGGATGCCGTCAGTGAGTTTAAACGGCTAGTTTTACAGCACTTTATAGTTGAATTCTCTGTAAGAAGCCCTCAAATATTGAAGTGTCATGAGTAAAAACTTTGAATGGATCTCTCCAGACTTTGATTTGCTGGAGAAAGAAAAGACGGCGGTTAAGCCACCATCTATGTATCACGTGGTGTTAAACAACGATGATTACACACCGATGGACTTTGTAATTGAGATTCTTGAGCGCTTTTTCTCTATGGATATAGAGAGAGCGACGCAAGTGATGCTCAAAGTGCATTACGAAGGAAAAGCAATATGTGGCACGTTTACTGCAGAAGTTGCAGAGACGAAAGTCGCTCAAGTAACGATGTACTCAAGGGAAAATGAGCACCCACTTTTGTGCACGATGGAGCAAGCTTAAACTTGCCGGGCAATGTGGTTGTTCCTTAAGGAGGCCTTATGCTTAACAAAGAATTAGAGTCGAGTCTAAACGGCGCGTTCGCTCGGGCACGAGACAAAAGACATGAATTTATGACCGTCGAGCACCTCCTACTTGCATTGTTGGAAAACGATGCAGCGCGGGAAGCCCTGTTAGCCTGTCAAGCCGACATTGATGTATTACGCCGTGAGCTGGATACTTTTATCGACCAGACCACGCCCCTTATCCCCAAAAATGACGAAACTCGCGAGACACAACCGACGTTGAGTTTCCAACGCGTACTGCAACGCGCGGTGTTCCACGTGCAATCTTCCGGTCGAAGCGAAGTGACGGGAGCCAACGTGCTGGTGGCGATTTTCAGTGAGCAAGAGTCGCACGCGGCCTATCTGCTGAAGAAAAATGACATCAGCCGCTTGGACATTGTCAACTTTATTTCGCACGGCATTACCAAAGCGTCTAACCATAGTGAAGACTCTTCTTCCGATTCGTTTGGCAGCAGTGATACTTCTGAAGAGGTGAGTGCTGACGAGCGTTTGGAAAGTTTTGCGACCAATCTTAATCAGTTAGCAAAACAAGGCCAGATCGATCCACTGATTGGCCGTGACAAAGAGTTGGAACGCACGATTCAAGTTCTGTGTCGCCGTCGTAAAAACAACCCACTGCTGGTGGGAGAAGCGGGTGTCGGCAAAACTGCGATTGCGGAAGGCTTGGCATGGCGAATTGTTGAAGGCAATGTGCCGGAAGTGATTCAGCGTAGTGTGATTTATTCACTGGATATTGGTTCGCTGTTAGCGGGCACCAAATATCGTGGTGATTTCGAAAAACGTTTCAAATCGATTTTGAAACAGCTTGAGAAAGAGAAAGACGCCATCCTGTTTATCGATGAAATTCACACCATCATCGGTGCGGGTGCCGCTTCTGGCGGTCAAGTCGATGCGGCGAACCTAATTAAGCCTCTGCTTAGTAGCGGTAAACTGCGTTGTATCGGCTCAACCACCTATCAAGAGTACAGCAACATTTTTGAGAAAGAGCGTGCGCTATCTCGCCGCTTCCAAAAGATTGATATTGTAGAGCCTTCATTGGACGATACCACCAAGATTTTGATGGGATTGAAGACCAAATACGAAGCTCACCATGATGTGCGCTATACCAATAAAGCGCTGCGTGCTGCGGTTGAACTTTCAGCCAAATACATTAATGAGCGTCATCTGCCTGACAAAGCGATTGATGTAATTGATGAAGCGGGTGCGCGGGCACGTTTGATGCCAGCAAGCCGTCGTAAGAAAACGGTCGGTGTGGCGGAAATTGAATCCATGGTCGCCAAAATGGCGCGGATCCCAGAAAAATCCGTCTCCTCTTCTGATAAAGACATTCTGAAGAATCTGGATCAGAAGATGAAAATGTTGGTGTTTGGTCAAGATGCGGCGATTGATGTGCTGACAGAGGCGATCAAGCTGACCCGTGCTGGATTAGGCGCAGAACATAAGCCAGTCGGTTCTTTCCTGTTTGCAGGCCCAACTGGGGTTGGTAAAACAGAAGTGACTCTGCAGCTTTCTAAGCTGCTCGGTATCGAACTACTACGTTTTGATATGTCGGAATACGGTGAGCGCCATTCGGTAAGCCGTTTGATTGGTGCACCTCCAGGTTATGTGGGTTATGACCAAGGTGGGTTACTGACGGACGCTGTGATTAAGCACCCGCACTCGGTTGTTTTGTTGGACGAAATTGAAAAAGCGCACCCCGATATTTTTAACTTGCTATTGCAGGTGATGGATAACGGTACGCTGACGGATAACAACGGTCGTAAAGCCGATTTCCGTAACGTGATTCTTGTGATGACCACCAACGCGGGTGTAGCTGAAACGGTGAAAAAATCGATTGGTTTGATCCAGCAAGATAATAGTCATGATGCGATGTCGGAAATTAAAAAGGTGTTCACTCCCGAATTCCGTAACCGTCTTGATCACATTATCTGGTTCAATAGCTTAGATGAGCGTGTGATTCATCAAGTGGTCGATAAATTTATCGTGGAACTGCAAGCTCAGTTGGATGCGCGTGGCGTTTCTCTGGAAGTCTCGGAAGATGCCCGCCACTGGTTAGCAGTGAAAGGTTATGACCGTGAGATGGGTGCTCGTCCGATGGGACGTGTGATCCAAGAACAACTGAAGAAACCACTCGCCAATGAGCTGTTGTTTGGCTCGTTAGTCGATGGTGGCACAGTGAAAGTGACGCTGAGTGATGACAGACTGGCTTTCGAGTATTTCGGTACTCGTGAAGAGGTGGTTCACTAGACATCTCACAATACGCAAAAGGCACCGCAAGGTGCCTTTTTTGATCCACAGTATTGGATAACTCCAATTTAACTGAGCAAGATAAAGATGGTGCCCGTTAAGGTCATTAAGATATTGGCAATCGCGTAGGTACCCGCGTAACCCAGTGCTGGAATGGTAGACTTAGCGTATTCATTAACCACATCCATCGCCGGAGCACAGGTGCGCGCGCCAATAATCGCACCAAACAATAGAGCGCGGTTCATCTTTAGAATGTAGGCACCAACCAAGTAAGCGAACACGACAGGTACAACGCTCACTAAAAAGGCTAAGCCGATCACTTGCACACCTACTTCGGAGAGATGCTGGAACATTTTGCTACCTGCATTGAGCCCAATCCCGACCATGAAGATGGCCAGACCAAGGTCTTTGACCATATTGAGTGCGCCTTGCGGAACATAACCGAAAGTCGGGTGGTTGGCTCGCAAAAAGCCCAAAGTGATACCAGAGAGCAGTAACCCCACCGCATTACCTAAGCTAAACGAAACTTGGCCAAAGGTCATGGTGACCAAACCAAACAGAATGCCAAGAATAAAAAAGCTACAGAAGGCAAGCAGGTCGGCCATTTGGCTGTGTACTGAGATAAAACCGATTTTATCTGCCAGCCCCTTTACTTTGCTTTTCTCGCCGCTGACTTGCAGGACATCGCCTTTGGCGAGCACGATATCCAAATCCATCGGCATTTCGATTTGTGCACGAACGACTCGGTTAAGGAAGCAGCCGTATTCCGAAAGGTTAAGATCGGAGAGGCGTTTTCCCGCAATGCTGTCACTTTTTACCACGATCTCTTCTTCTGAAATTCGTAGGTCGAGCAAGTTACGGTCAAACACTTCTTTGCCGTTGCGAAAGCTCGGGTCAAGACGAGCGTGGCTATCTGGGAAACCTACGAGAGCAATTTCATCCCCTTCTTGCAAAATGGCATCACCATCAGGATGGGCCAAAATGCCATGTCGGCGGATACGCTCAATATAACAGCCTGTTTGACGATAGATACCCAGCTCGCGCAGATTACGACCGTCGATCCAGTTAATCAGTTCAGGTCCGACTCGATAGGCACGGATGATCGGCAGATAGACTTTACGCTGACTGCCTAACCCTCGTTCTTGCGCGATTTGTTGAGCAGAATCGGACAGGTTTTGCTTTTGCAACTTAGGGAGTAATTTAGCAAACATGATCATGCTGATAAGGCCGATCAAGTAGGCCATCGCATAACCGACCGAGACATTATCTAGAATCAGTGACAAATCCATATGTCTTGGTACCGCGGCAAGTCCAGAATTGAGCGCATCCTGAGCACCTACCAGTACGGGCGTTGAGGTCAATGCGCCCGCCATCATCCCGGCGGCTAAGCCATAATCCAGATTAAGATAGTAACCACCAAAGTAGGCAATCCAAGTCGCAGTGATCAAAACCACTAAGCTTAGAATTAAGTAGTGTTTACCATCGCGGAAGAAAATACCAAAGAAGTTAGGACCCGCTTCAATGCCGACACAATAAATAAAGAGCATAAAGCCGATGGTTAATGCTTCCGGTGTAAAGGAAAAACCAAGATGTCCCATGATCAGAGAGGTGATGAGCACTCCAATCGAATTACCCAATTGGAAGCTGCCAAAGCGAATTTTCCCGAAAGAGAGACCGATGGCGAGGACAACAAATATCAGCAAAATTGGATTTTGCTCTAGCAACAAAACGACGTCGATGTTCACGATTTAACTCAATTCACGCGTGACAAGAGGGGAAATAATAAAATTTTGGGAATTGTATCCGAATATTGCAAAAAGATAAGTGAATTTTTGCGCGGATGCGCATTATTTGGAGCGAAATAGCTAAAAAATCCTAAGTCTGCAGAATCTCGTACGAACAAAAAAGCCTGCGATATTCACAGGCTTTTTCGATTTATCATTTTATTAGTCAAATAGACCTAGATTCTCTTTTGCGTACGCTTCGAAGTCTGTGCAGCCGCCGATGTGTTGTTCATCGATGAAAATCTGTGGAACGGTTTCGACTGGCTTGCCGATGGTTTTTTCTAGATCGGCTTTAGTGATGCCTTCGGCGTGGATATCAACATAGCGATAGTTAAAATCATCACGCTTTGCTTTCAATGTTTCAGCATGCTCTTTGGCACGAACACAGTAAGGACAGCCAGGACGACCAAAAATGACCACAAACATATCTTTCTCCTTCATTTTGTTTGCGGGTACTATGCCCGATTCAAAGGGGGAAATAAAGCGTGATTTTTCCTCTTGATTTAATAGATAAAAACAATGGTTTTACTCTCTGCTTCGCTTTTTCTCACCACTCTTCTTGGCTCGCAGTTATCATGGAAGAGATTGAAAATCCTCAATTTCTATGTGATGTTGTGCAAGAACTAGCAGATTTTTTGTGGCTAATTTCGGCAAGTTGCACTGGGTCAAACAAATTTCTCCCATTTGGATGCAAGCTTAGCACTATCTGATGTGTGAAAGGCCTTGGAGGGAGCATGTTCCAGTTTATGACCGCGACACGGATCATCTTTGGTGAGGGGTCGCTAGAGAGCTCCCTTTCGATAATCAGCCAGTACGGATACAGCGTGCTACTGGTCTCGGGGAAAAACGCTGAGCGCTATGCTCCTCTAACGGCCTATCTACAACAGCAGAACATGCGCTACCAACATGTTGTAGTTTCTGGCGAGCCCAATATCACTATGGTTGAAGAAGCCGCGATGCTCGGTCGTCGCTTTAAACCTGACATGGTGATTGCGATAGGCGGCGGTAGTGTGCTGGATATGGGGAAAGCGGTCGCGGCGATTATCCCCAATCAAGGCAACGTGTATGACTATGTTGAGGTGGTTGGGCGCAGTGTGCCTCTCAAAGCCAAACCACTGCCATTTATCGCGATTCCGACTACTGCTAGCTCGGGATCTGAAGTGACGCGTAATGCGGTGCTGAAATCGGCGCAAGACAGAGTCAAAATTAGCTTGCGCAGTCCTGAGATGTTAGCGGACGTTGCGATCATTGATCCCACTTTGACTTACGGTACAGATCCTGTGACGTCTGGTCGAGGAGCCATGGATGCGTTTACCCATCTTATGGAAGCTTACGTGTGTGGAGAGCCCAATCCTCTAACCGATATGATTTGTGAGGAAGGGTTACGGCGTTTAAGCCGAGCGATGATCGCGGGCTGCTTGCGCGATGATAAAAAAGCACGCAGTGATCTCTCCTTCGCTGCCATGCTGGGTGGAATGGCGACAACCAATGCCAAATTAGGGGCCGCCCATGGGCTGGCTTCTGCACTGGGCGGCAAATTGGATGCGCCACACAGTGTGATTACCGCGCGACTTGCGCCGATTGTAATGCGAGAAAATATTGATGTGGCTAAAGAGGCTGGGCGCAGTGATATTCTACAGCGCTACAAGATCGTTTCGCGCATTCTGACTGGCCGTAAAAATGCCTGTGTGGAAGATGGCATCTTATGGGTCAATATGATGCTAGAAAAATTATCGATTCCTAATTTGACCGATTTTGGTGTCTGCGCGACCTCTTTTGAACGCGTGGCCGCAGATGCACTGAAATCAACAGCGATTAAAGGTAACCCGATCCCTTTGACCATGGAGCGCTTGACTCACATTCTGCATCAAGTCTGCTCTTGTCAACCACTTGCGGCGATAGAGCCTCGAGCATCACAAGGTGAGGTGGAGATTCGCCATTTGCTAAAAGAGGAAGGGAGCCGTTTGAGCGGGCAACATTGAGCCTATTCCTCTTTATTGGAAGCCATCATTATTCTGACTCAAAATGAAAACGGAGCCACTGGGCTCCGTTATTCTGTCTTTGTGTGTGGCCTAGTAAGGCGGTAGTTTGTCGTAGCGAGAATCTTTCAGCACTTCTTTCACGCGCTTAAGATTTTCTCTAAAGCCTGAACCTCGGCGCAAAGTAAAGCCAGTTGCCAATACATCGATCACGGTCATTTGCACTACGCGACTTGCCATTGGCATATACACGTCTGTGTCTTCAGGCACATCTAAGCAGATCGATAATGAACTGGCTTTGTCCAGTGGTGAATCTTTAGCGGTAATCGCGATCACCGTTGCTCCGTTTTCACGAGCAAGATTGGCGATTTCAACCTGACTTTTGGTGCGGCCAGTATGAGAAATCAGCACAATAACATCATTATCAGTGCAGTTGATACAGCTCATTCGCTGCATCACAATATCTTCAAAGCAGCTGATCGGAATATTGAAGCGGATAAATTTATTCTGTGCATCGCGTGCGACCGCAGAGGACGCGCCTAAGCCAAAAAACGAAATACGTTTTGCTTGAGTGAGCAGGTCAACAGCACGGTTGATTTGCACGGGATCCAAACTGTTTTTCGCCACATCCAGACACGCCATGGTCGATTCGAAAATCTTGTGGGTGTAAGCATCTGGGCCATCATCCTCTTCTACGTTACGGTTAACGTAAGGCGTGCCGTTTGCAAGGCTTTGAGCTAAATGCAGTTTAAAGTCCGGAAAACCTTTTGTATCAAGGCGGCGACAGAAACGGTTCACCGTAGGTTCACTCACGTCCGCCATTTTTGCCAGCGTAGCAATGCTGGAATGAATAGCGGTTTGTGGTGATGCCATAATCACTTCGGCAACCTTACGCTCAGACTTGCTAAAGTTTTCCAGGTTTTTTTGAATTTTTTCTAATGTATTCATAGTGTTCACGCAGGCTAGAGAACAACTCGTTGGTCTGGGCTTTGGAAACAATAGGGGAGAAATCAATGGCTTCCAAATGTTAAACCCACCAACGCCAATAAGCCGAGTATAAACCTAAGCGTGATGGATCCAGAAACGAAACTCTCAGAAAGACCGTGAGAATATGACAAGCCTCAATTAAATTTTATAAAAACTACACTTTTGAGGTGTGGTGTTGCCCATATCTGGTGCTTCTAGCCCATGATTGACGCAAGAGTTACAGCAAACTGAAATTTTATTTCTGTTTGCTGTAACTCTTAGCGAAGGATTATTGGTTCAGAATGCATTGGGTTAGATGTTCGATTTGACGCATCAACTTTGGCGCTTGTTGTGCGATTTCTCGTTGTTCATCCAGCACGTTATGCAAAATTTCTTTGGTTGTCAGAGGGTTGGCCAATACCACTCGGAAGACTATGGTTGCCAATTTATCCCATTGGTGTGGATTGAGTTGGGTACGTGACACAAAGGATTTACCCGTTTCCCTTTGTTTCTTCTGAATAAACTTAGTGAGTTCGTTCAGTAGCTCATTCAACTGCGCACGCTGTACCCCTTGCGATTTTTCTAGCGCCATGCGGACATGCGCGGGTAGATATCGATAAGTCAACAAGCAGAGTTCCGGTTGCGAAACCAACTCAAAGTCAGTTTGCGCATCAATCAGGTCGGCAAAATATCGCGCTTTTTCAATACTTTGATCGATAAGTAGCTGATAGCCTGGGCGGCTAATGATGTGCATGCTGGCGTAAACCAACATCGCCATGCCTGAGCGTGATCCTTCCAGGGTATGGCTACCCAAATCTTTAGAGCCTTGACGCAAAATGTACTGGGCATGATGCTCAATTGAGCGCATCGCATTCGGGTCTTTAAACAAGACCATACCCGCACCCATAGGGATGTAGAGCTGCTTATGAGCATCAATGGTCACTGAATCGGCCAACTCGACACCATCAAGCAGTCCTCGATAACGGTTTGACATTAACGTCGCGCCGCCCCAAGCCGCATCGATATGGAAGTGGATCTGTTCACGCTGACAAATCTGAGCAATGGTGCGCAGTGGGTCAATATTGCCGGTTTCTGTGGTGCCGGCGACTCCGACAACGGCAAACACTTTGATCTTATTGGCTTTTAACTCGGTGATTTTCTGCTCTAGATCGTGTGGGCAGATACGGTTATGCGCATCGGTTTTGACCGCGACCAAGCCTTCTTGGCCTATACCCAGCACATCGGCCGCTTTTTTCAACGAGTAGTGGCCTCGTTCGGAAACCAAAATGGCTAAACCTTCATGACCGTAGTGGCGCATGGCTTTGAAGAGCCCCGCTTTTTCAACGCCGGGGAAATCGCCTTCTGCTTTAAGCGCATTATTGCGAGCAACCCAAAGTGCCGTAATGTTGGCGATGGTCCCGCCTGAGCAGAAAGCGCCGAGTGAGTGCTCAGCACTGTGCATCCACTGTTGATAGAAGTGATCCGTCTCGCCATAAATCAAGCGATGGATCATGCCTAGCACCTGACGCTCTAGCGGCGTGAATGCCTTAGAGGTTTCAATTTTGACCAGATTTTGATTAAGAGCGATCATGATTTTTGACAGCGGCATCAGGAAGTAGGGCAGTGCCGATGTCATGTGGCCAATAAAACTGGGGGATGCGGTGTGCACCGAGTGTGACACCAGTGTATCCAGTAAATGTTGGGTATGATCGGAAACGAATTGAGGCTGTTCGGGAATGTGCGCGTTGGAAAAATCTTTCTCAATCTCTTTGAGCGGCTTTTCTTCTGCCACAATGTGTTTGCGCAAGAAGTGGTTTAAATTGCGAGAAAGCTCTTCATCGATTTTAGTTAATGTTGAGTCTGGACCTTCCGGTACGGTGAAGATCTTGAGCAGAGAATCGAAGTTGACTTGCGCGGATTTGTGTTCTGATACCATACAGCGTCGTTATTATTCTGATTGATGGGCTTCAAGCGGGACAATCTAATTCAAAACGGGAACAATGTCCCGTCTTAATTCGGAAAGCCTTGATTGCACTGGTGTGTGATTATTGGCACTTCATCGCTTCGACTTTTTCAATCGCCTGATTATAGCGATTCAGCGCCGATTCGATCTGCTTAGGGTGACTGAGCAGGTCTGCCAACGCGGAGCGCAGTTCATAATTTTTCGGGTGAGGTGTGGCTTGTCGGTCGGCAAAGGTTACGCTGGCTAACTTGCCAAGCTCATCGCTGCGTGTCGCCAATTGTTTGATTTCTGGCTGTTCTAGTTTTAACCATGATTCAACATGTTGGGTGGTTGCGACTTTACTTGGGTCATGTTGTAAGTAGTAATGAACAGCCGCGCGATTCAAGGCAAAGTGGTGCTGTCTGCCCTCTAAAAACCATTGACTCACTTCGGCTAAATCTGGGTTGCGTTCACTGGTCAGTTTGGTGAGATCGGCATACCAGTTCAATGAAGCATCGATGTAGGCATCGTATTTTTGGCTGAAGCAGGTGTTATCCGCGTAGGCTGAAGCGGAGACGACCGACATCAGTAAAACAGTGCTCAGGCGTTTCATAATCTTTCCTTTTGAATTGTTATTTTTAGTCGTTCTTGATGGGACTTCATTGAGATAAACCTTAACCCCCTAACTCGAAGAGACTTGTTCTACCCAATCATTTAGGGGCGCTAGGTTAAAATATTGTTTACTAAATTGTAAATCTCAAGGCGAAACATTGTAAACGAGCTCAGAGGGAAATCCTGCGATCTAGCTTGCAAGAGAAACAAAGAACAGGATCAAAACCGGCACCAATAGACTCAGAATAAAGCCGCTAACAATCGCCACCGGAACACATTTTACACCGCCAGTGGTTTGAATGACGGGCAGGGTAAAATCCATGGCTGTCGCTCCTGCATAACCAATCGCGGTACAGGGTTTGCGCCGGATCAGCATGGGAATTAACACCAGCGCGACTAGCTCGCGCAGTAGCTCAATCATAAAAGAGGCTCCGCCGAGTACCGGCCCAAAAGCATCGCCGACTAAGATACCGGCTAATGAGTACCAGCCAAAACCTGAGGCCATCGCCAGTGCTTGGTAAATTGGCATGTCGAGTAGCCACGCAGCAATCACGCCACCTAGCCAACTGGTTAGGATGATCACTGCCGCAATAACCATTCCGTGCTTATTTAGCAAGATCTGTTTGAGCGATAAACCACTGTTGCGCAGTTGAATACCAATAAAAAACAGCAAAAGGAAGAGGATCCAGCCGCTCGCGGATTCGACCCAATGTAAGTCTTGATTCAGTAACACACCCGCCACCAGGCCTGCACCGACCACCAAAATAAGCTTCGCAGACTCCAACATCATGCTTGAGAGCGGGACTTTTTTATGAGTGATATCGGTACTAAGTGGCAGATAGCGATCAACTAAAGGTAAGACTAAGAGGTTGCATGTCCCTAGCACCACGAAAAAAACGGCCGTGTATTTGACAATGGTTTGTAAGTTACTTTGTAGGTTATCTAAGCCCGCGAGACTGAGACCCATCAAAAATAAGATGACGTAAACGAGATGCGAGGTTGCTCGACTCAAACGATGGAGATGAGATGGGTTACGAATAATGAATAGGTAACCCACCACGAGTGGTGCAAAAACAAAGATCATCCCTGACAGCATAACATCCTCACAGTGGTACTTCAGATGCCACTGGCACTGATCACATCACTTAGCTTGTTGTTAAATTCCATTTCACTTAAGTTGCTGAGCTGGTAGAGCACTTCAGCGCCTTCAGAGTTGATCTCGACATTGTGATCGTCAATCGCATCATCTTTCTTTCTGAACATCAGTAAGTGATGAGCAATACGAGCAATATCGAGGTAAGTGACTTCTTGTCGCTCGGTTACCAGCTCAGTGTTGCAAGCGACTTCCAAAAAGTCATGATCAAATCCCCAGTGACGTAACACCAATTGACTGATTGGTGAGCACTGAGATTGGAAAATCTTCAGTGCAATAGTGGGATCCAGATAATTACCATTTTGTAGATATAAATGGTACTCATTGACCAGACAGAAGATACCGATATCCGCCAACAAACCGACTAGTAGTGCCTTTTCTAGCTCAAGGTACTGGTATTTCTTCGCATCCACACACTTAAATGTCTGGGTCACCAGTAACATGGTGGCCCCCATTTCGCGAGAAATGGTCGCACTTTTAAGTAAGATGCGATTGCACTCTTTACTGAGGTTGACGGAGTACTTCAACTGTTCAATAGCTTGCGCCGTCACAATATCACGAACGCGCAAAATGCCAAGACGTGAAACGGCCGTGACAATATCGGTGCACGTAATGTTTCGACGATTAAACACAACTGAGTTCGCCACGCGAATCACAATCGCAGAGAGCCCAGGATCTTCAATTAAGCAGTCCGCGACATCGGATATGGATGTCGATTCCGCTAAGCACAGGCGCTGAATTTTTAAAACGACATCTGGAATTGGGGGAAGCGAAATTTTCCCGGTACTGATAGAAAGCTCGACCAATTGCGCAAATTCACTTTCCAATCCTTGGATGAGTTTATGTTTGGTTTCGGGTAACCAGTAAAAAGATAGGTGACTCATAAAATACACGATCAAGCAAAGTTGGTAGCATTTTAACTATCGCTAAACTAAATAAGCAAACGGTTCCATGCATTTTACCGATTACGCTGGTTTTTTCGTTGAACTATTGAGCGATTTAATAGATGAGGTTTAAGTATAGAGGAGCAACAAAAAATTGACGCTGTGATACTGGTCTCATAATCTGGCGCAAAAGTATTGCATCGATGTGAGATAAGTCCAGACTTATTTCTCTTCGTAAACTATCATTAGCTTCATAAAACAAGCAAGCTCATACGAACGATTGAATAGACTTGCTAAACAATTTCATTATTTTCGCTTTATTGCTGCTATCTGGTGATCTTCCTTAATCGGGGAACGTGATTAAAGGATCAATGGATATGAATGAGCAACAGTTTTTCGACTACGTAACTAAGTTTGGCGCCTACCAAAAACGCTCGATGTTTGGTGGTATTGGCTTGTTTCAACACGACGCTATGTATGTGTTGGTCAGTGAAGACCGCATTTTTGTGCGTGGTGGAGAAGAGCTCGACCCTGAGCTCTTGGCCTTAGGGTGTGAGAAATATCGCCATGTTAAAAAACAGACAACGGCAACCGTAAACTATTACGACATCACTGAACTGTATGAGCAACATCACCCTGAGCTAGACTCGATCATTGAACGCTCGATTCAGTTTTCTGTGAATCAGCGGGAATTTCAACGCTCAGCAGCCAGTCGTCGTCTACGGGATTTACCCAATATGCAACTGACTTTGGAGCGTATGGTAAAAAAAGCGGGCATTGACGATGTGGAAACTTTTATGAGCCTCGGTGCGCCAGAAGTGTTTAATAAGGTGCGTCAAGCTTATGGAAGTGATGTCGATGTAAAACTACTGTGGAAGTTTGCGGGTGCGATTGAAGGCATTCACTGGAAACTGCTGCAAGAGCCGCGTAAGCGCCAACTGTTAGAAAGTTGTCAGCAGCGTTAAGTTAAAGCGTTACCCACGTTCTCAATCATAAAAAAGCCATAAGCCAGAAATCTGGTTTATGGCTTTTTTACTGTATCGCGACGAACGCTAACGGATCAGAAGTTAAAGCGAGCTGTGAACATCAACTGATCGTCATAAAAGTCGTTTATGCGAGCTTCTGCACCGAGAGAGAACAGCTCGGTTGCGTGGAAGCGTGCGTATACTGAGCCTAGCCAATCATCATTGTTGTCGATAGAGACGTAACCTGCTTTACCGCCCACCTCAAGCTGAGGCCCTAACCACTGACGAATACCAATGTTTAGTTCCATGCCGGTATCGGCGCTAGAGCGTTTGCGATCATCGACTAAACGAAACAGCATTTCACCGGTAAGATCTGCCCAGTTATTGACCGGCGCGTGGAATCCAAATCCGGCCGCGACATCGTAGTCACTTTCAAATTCTGAGTCGATTCGACCAATCACATGAGCATTAGGGTGAATAGAGCGACTCATCGCAGCACCAAAAGTCATAGGGCTGGCGCCGATGCGCGCTTCTACATAGTCATAGCTAAAGTTGCTCATTACGGTACGGCTATCACGCTCACCTTCAGCCAGTGCCGAGCCAGCGACGAGAAGTAGTGCAGTTGCAACGATTGTTTTACGCATAATTAAGATAAACCTTTATCTTCTGATTAATTCCAAGGCCACTACCTGAAAGTTGCAGTGACTGAAGCCTTAAAATCGACTCCGGGTTCATGGTTTGACATCATAAAGCATTGATGTATCAAGCTACTATCAAAAAATGTCAGAGTTTTGTCGTTCATATGAAATTTAAGCAATTAGAGTGCCAAATTCCCTATTCACCAAAGCTCATTCTTTTAGCGGCGATCGCATTTAGAATTTTTTCTGCATCGAGAATTTGAATCCAAGGCATTAAGTCCTCTTCGTTCTCAATCACGTAATGAGTCAATTGCTCTTTTACGGCTTGGCGCAGTTGTTCGCCATGCCAAGGCTTAGCGATGTAAAAGTGTAAACTGGCATGGTTAACGGCTTGTACGGTATCTTCCAGTCCTGCTTGGCCTGTGAGTAACATCTTGCGTGTTTTGGTGGTATCGGCTTCTTGGTTGAGCTCAATAAGAAATTGAATGCCAGTCTGCTCCGGCATGATGTGATCACACAGGATCAGGGCGAGGGGGATCGCCTCTTGGCGATAATCCTCAATCACGGATTTCGCTTCCGCAACCGATTCGGCCGCTTCAATAATGAAATGCTCTTCAAAACAGTCGAGATCTTGCACCACACTGTCGAGCACTTCTCGTTCGTCATCCACACATAAAATCAAAAATTTGTTCATGGCTTGCTCCTTGCCAAGGTGGGTGCGGATACCATTAAAGGCAGCCACACCGTCATGGTGGTGTAGTGGTTAGGTTGGGAGTCGACATCAATCCAACCTTGATGTTGCATAATGATCTGTTGACAGACAGATAGGCCAATCCCAAGACCAAAGTTACCTTCTCGTTTGGTGGTGTAGTTGAGGGCAAAAATCTTCTGCTGTAACGCTTGTGGAATGCCACAACCATTGTCGGTGAAGCGAATTACGGCGTAGTCGATATCTTGACGACGTTGCTGCTCGGTTTCAATTCGCAATACGCCATGTTCAGGAAAAGCGTCAATCGCATTTGAGATGAGATTGGTCCACACTTGCTGTAGCGCAATTGGCAAACAATAGATTAATGGTAATTGTGCGTACTCTTTTTCGACACTATGCCGTTTTAGGCGATTTTCAAAAATGACCAAGGTATCTTCTATCCCTTCATGAATATCGGAGAGTCGATAAGTTTCATCGTCAGGACGTGCATAGCCTTTAAGGCTTTTCACCATGTCAGCAATCCGCTGTGCACAGACTTGGATTGAACGCAGAGTACTGCCGGTGAGGTGATAGCTTTCCAGCTGTTCAAGTTGTTTTTGCGCTATTTCCGGTCGACTTTTGGCGAGTTGGATCATGGCCTCATCGTCATCCAAGCCCAATTTGACCATTTTTTTGGCGATTAAACGGTGATGGATAAGCTCTTCTAACAGTTTGGCTTTGTGACGCTCTTCGGAAGTGGATATCGGCTTAGCCTGCATGGCTTTTTGCAATAGTTGCGCACCTAATTGCTCGGTTGGCGCTCGCTCTTCACCCTCAATCAAATGTCCAATATGGCTGGATAAGGTTTCAGTACCGCGCAAAATGGCAGCGACCGGATTATTCAACTCGTGGGCAACGCCTGCCACCAGTTGTCCTAACATCGCCATTTTTTCACGCTCCATCAATTGTTGATGGGCAGACTCTAAAGACTCCAACGTTTTTTGCAGTTCAAGTTTCGTGGTAATGCTGCGTTGCAATCGACGATTAAAATGGCGCAGAAGTAAGTTGGTAAACAGCGGCAGTAGACTGGTGTCGTTGTGCATGACTTTGGCGAACACGTCACGATCAAGTTTTATCACTTCAGTCTGGGTTAGGGTGATCGCAGTCGAAAAAGAGGGTTCGCCAGTCACAAATGACATACCGCCAATAATATTGCCTTTTTTATGGCGTACCACTTCACGCTGTTGACCAAGATCGTCTCGCTTATATAAAGCCACTTCGCCTTCGGTGATAAACCATAAGAAACGGTTAGGCTCGCCCTCTTCGGTCAGTAAATGCTGCGCGGAATAGGTTCGGCACGCTTGAGTCTCGTCTTTCTCATCAAAAAACTGGTACAGCGCACCAATCACTTTTTCGGCTAATTCACTATCGGATAAGCGGTGATAATCCGTGATGAATCCTTCACGGTAGCTGCGCATCTTATTATCGATGTGCGCGCGTAACAGACGCTGCTGATCCAACACCGTGCTGTAGCTCAAGATATTGTCTTTATCGTGTTCAAGTACAAAGGAGGTCAGTTCTTGTAAAGCCGTTTTGCGTAGCACGTTATCTTGCAGTGGTTTAGTCAGGCAGTAGTCTAAGCGACCTTCGTTGACCGCGCTCAGAATGGCTTGGATATCTTGTCCACCACTTACCAGAACTTTGCGAGCGTGTTTGGTGTGCGCCACTTTATCTAATCGAATCAAAAAATCCGCACCATTGAGCGCTTCGTGATGACTGGCGATAACTAACGCGGCGATCTGTTCACGTTGTTCAATAAATTCAAGCCACTGCTGAGCTTCATCAATGGATTCAGCGCTGCATAGGTCGAATTTACTGGCAAAACCAGACAGTTCTTGACGCCATTGTTCAATACTGAATGGATTGTTATCTAAAATGAGCAGGGCGTAGCGATTCACAACCTTTTCTCTGGCAAGGGTTCACGCCGTTACTTTAGCAGGGATGGCGCTGATGAAGTGGGAGCAGAGTTGGAGAATTTCCAATCAAGACTGTTGCAATTCAATACTCTGATTTGATTCATACTTTTCCCGTTGTTTGCACAAATGTTGACAATTATTTGTATCTTGTACGAGTTTCGTCACCTAAACTAAGGAAACTCAATCCCAAGGAAATATTCGACTATGAAATCAATAAAAATGATCGGTGCAGTGGGTGGGGCTGTTGCGCTAGGTTTGTGTTGGCCACTCGCGGTGGGCCAAATCGGTGAATCTGCGATCAAAGATGGCCTCAACAATTTTGAAAGCTCCTCAACCAAGGCTGAACTGGTTAACTATCAGCGCGGTTATCTGTCATCACAAATGCAGACGCGTTACAAAATCACAGACTCGACGATTGTGGCGCAGTTAGAAGCAGAAGGTATTCCGACCGAAATTTTAGTCGACAGTACACTGACTCATGGCCTGATGGGGGTGTCAGCGGTATCAACACTGCCGCAATTCCCTGAGTTTCCACTGCAGATTCTTTCGAATACCAAGTTAAACGGTAACACCGATTACACGGTGAAGCTGGAACAGTGGAACTACGTATTCCAAGGTGAAGAGCCTGTCGCAGTGACCATTGAACCGGCGCAAATGAGCGGTTCTTTAACGACATTGGGTGAAATGACGTTCCAACTGAATGTACCAAAGATCATTTTGGATTTTGAAAACCAAGCGCAGATGGTACTCAGCCAGATCACCGGTGACGGTCAAGGTAAAGAGAGTGATGGTTTGTGGCTAGGCGCACAGAATTTCAAGCTGGATAAACTGAGTGTCAACCAAGAGGGACAAACGGAGTTTGATATGGGTGGTTTTACTTACCATTTCACTTCAGGGTTGGATACCACACAGACTCGTTTTACCACGGCTCACAAAATGAAGATTGCCGATGCCAAATACAGCGGCGGCGAGTTTAAAGAGTTCGCTTTAGATTTCACGTTGGGGGATTTGGATACCACGGCCACCAAAGCGCTGTCTAAACTTTATCAAGGTGCGCCAGAGATGACCGAGCAGGATGTTGAGCAGATCTTGCCACAAGTAGAAGCACTGTTCAGTAAAGGGTTCTTCGTTTCAGTGGATAACTTCTCGGCCAATATTTCTGGTGGTGATTTTGCATCGAACTGGCGACTGAATGTGCCTGAAGGGACGGAAAATCTACTGCAAGATCCGATGGCGGTCATCCCAGCACTGACCGGGCAGACTAAAACGTATATTTCCAACCAGTTGGTGGCGGCTTTCCCATTTATTGCACAAGGGATTGACCAGCTCATGATGATGGAAATGATGACTCAAGATGATAAAGGCTACACCCTACAAGCGGAAATCAAAGAGGGTAATGTGGTATTCCCGAACGGAAAAACCATGCCACTCGTCATGTTGTTAATGCCGCTGATGATGTCGCAAGGCTAAAAACTCGCGCGGTCGTTCGTTGCTTGGGGAAAGAGGCGTTAAGGCCTCTTTTCTCGCTTTTTATCTGGCGTAAAAAGTGGTATTAATCACAACACTTTTCGTTAGCAGGAGCAATGAACACATGGAGCACAACACCGATACGGTTTATAACTTTAGTGCGGGTCCCGCCGCCTTGCCTAAGGCTGTGATGCTGCAAGCACAAGCGGAGTTTGTAAACTGGAATCATCTTGGCACTTCGGTGATGGAAATTAGCCACCGTAGTCAGCCATTCATTCAAGTGGCCGAGCAGGCTGAGCGCGATCTGCGCGATCTTCTGAATATCCCAGATAATTACAAAGTACTGTTTTGCCAAGGCGGAGCGCGTGCACAGTTTGCTGCTGTACCGCTTAACTTGCTCGGGGATGCAGAGACGGCAACCTACATTGATGCCGGTTACTGGGCGATGAGCGCAGTGAAAGAAGCGAAAAAATACTGCACCGTCGATGTTTTTGACGCCAAAATTGAAAAAGAAGGCAAAATTGCCGTATTACCTGCGAGCGAATGGCGCATTGCGAACAATGCTGCCTATGTGCACTTCTGCCCGAATGAAACGATTGATGGTATTGAAATCAACGACTTGCCTGTCACAGACAAACCGATCGTTGCCGATATGTCTTCGACCATTTTATCTCGTGAAATTGATGTATCGAAATACGGCGTGATTTACGCTGGCGCGCAGAAGAATATTGGACCTGCGGGGATCTGTATCGCCATCGTGCGCGATGATTTGCTGGATTTGGCTAGCGATCTGTTACCGGGAGTACTGAACTACAAAATTCTTGCTGAGCAAGAGTCGATGTTTAATACCCCGCCTACCTTTGCTTGGTATCTCTCCGGCCTTGTTTTCCAATGGTTGAAAGCACAAGGTGGCGTCAAAGCGATTGAAGAAGTGAACCGTGCAAAAGCGGCGCTGCTTTATGGCTATATTGATTCATCCGATTTCTACCGTAACGAGATCCATCCAGACAACCGCTCGCTGATGAACGTCCCATTCCAACTGGCGAAACCCGAGTTGGACGATACCTTCTTGGAACTGGCTGAAGCGCGTGGCTTGGTGTCATTGAAAGGACACCGTGTTGTGGGGGGGATGCGTGCCTCTATCTATAACGCGATGCCGCTAGAGGGTGTGCAAGCGCTGGTCGATTTTATGAAAGAGTTTGAAGCGCAATACGCTTAATGGCATGTGGTTGATAGCTCAAGAAAAAGGCTTCCATTCGGAAGCCTTTTGTCATGTTGGCGCGGTAAATAAAATCAGGACTACTGCGCTATCGGTGAGTGAACCCCAAACTTACGCACTGCATACGCTACACGCTCGGCGGGTGTTGGGTAGATCAGTGAAGAACCTAAACTTTCAATGTGCTGCAAACGAGGCAAGAGTCCTGCGCCATTAGCAATCTGAATCGCGAGTCCGGGACGCGCATTGAGTTCTAACACCATGGGGCCTTCTTCTTTATCCAGTACCATATCGGTTCCGAGATAGCCTAATCCAGTCATCTCCCAAGCGCTGGCTGCTAATGTCAGCAATCTTTCCCAGTGTGGGACAACTAAGGTGGCCAGCTCTTTGTCTGTATCGGGGTGATGAGTAACGGGTTTATTAAATTGCACGGCACGCACCGCTTTACCGGTGGCAATATCAATTCCCACGCCGACCGCACCTTGGTGCAAGTTGGCTTTACCATCCGAAGCGGAAGTGGAAAGGCGCATCATCGCCATGACCGGATAACCTTTGAACACGATAATCCGTACATCGGGTACGCCTTCATAGCTGAAACCCTCAAAACAGTCATCAAACTGAATTAAGTTTTCGACCACTACTACATCGTTTTTGCCGCCAAGAGAGAAAAGTCCGGCGAGGGCATTACTGATGTGGCGTTCCACATCCTCTTTATTCATGGTCGAACCTGAGGGTTTGGTATACACACCGGCTTGATGGGAGGTGACGACTAAAATGCCTTTCCCACCGCTGCCGCGCGCAGGCTTAATCACAAACCCCGGCCAGTCTTTGACCATTTCATGGATGTGTTTCACTTCGGCTTGATTGCTGATCACGCCGATGAGCTTTGGAACCGTACACCCAGCCCGTTGAGCGATCAGCTTGGTTTTGAGCTTGTCATCCACCAAAGGGTACTTGGAACGATCGTTGTAACGTCCGATATAAGCGTGGTTACGCTTATTCATCCCCATGATACCTTTGCGGCGTAGCTTAAAAGGGGAGGTGTAATCCGAGAACGAAAAGGAGAACCCCATTACTTCTCCTCCACCAAAGGCTTGAAGCGACGCAGCTCAGAAATTCGATAACCGGTGTAAGTTCCCAACAGTAGGATTGCCGCGAGAACAACCAGCTGTAACCCAATGAAATTAAAGGTTAAGTGTTGTACATACGTGTTGGTCATCGCCAGATAGATCAAAATAGCGGTAAACAGTGAGCCACCGCCTTGCAGCAGCACCTCTTTAGCGCCTTCTTCTTCCCACAGAATGGACATCCGCTCAATGGTCCACGACAGAATAATCATCGGGAAGAAAGTGATGGTTAAGCCTTCGGTTAAACCGACTTTAAACGCCACCACAGTAAACACCGAAATAATCAAAATCACGGTGATGATCACGGCTGAAATCCGTGCAACCAGTAAGAGATTGAGCTTGGAGAGGTAGCTACGAATGATTAAGCCAGTACCTACAATCAGCAAAAAGCCGACAATACCCGTGGTGAGCTGGGTTTGTACAAAGGCCACCGCGATCAAAACGGGCATGAAAGTCCCCGAGGTTTTGAGTCCGACAATCACGCGCAAAAACACCACGATCAAGGCACCAATCGGGATCAGCATGATGGTCTTGAACATGGCTTGCTCTTCAAGCGGCAAGCTATGGATTGAGAGATTGAGTAAACCGTCTGCCTCGACTTTGCTGTCGGTGGCTTGTTGAGGCGTGACTTTTTGCGAAATCATGCTGAACATGACTTGGCTATTTTGCCCACCGACCACATCGAGTAAAGAGACGTTGGATTCATCCCACACCAGAAGATTCGGATGTGTTGGTTGGGTGCCTGTTTCTGGGTTAAACAGGATCCAAGCGCTGCCATTCCACACTTCATTCATATGCTGAATCGACTGACGGCGGCGACCATCTTCTAACTGGATCACACCGACCACTTTATTGGGTACGAGTGCGTAAGAGAGCAGTTTTTGCGTGGCATCGACTTTACTCATTTTATTCAGCAGCAAAGAGGCGTTTTGGCTCTCGCTATCGTTGAGTCCTTTAATCAGCTCGCGAGCAAAGGTAACGTGATCTGCTGAGCGCTGCGAAGCACTGTCGATCAAGGCGATAGCCGCTGACTCTTCGGGGCCATCAAAGGCGGGTTTTGTGATCGGTTGTGTTGGCGGAATTTGTACTGCTTTGGCTTGTGGGTCGACCAGAAATTGCGCTTTGTAGTAGATGGTTTGCGGGCCGCTCGCCTGACGAATCGACCACTCAATACGGCGACCTGATTCGGTATTCAGGTAAGAAATGCCGTAGCCCGGGGAGGACGCGGTTTCGTTGATCAGGGTATAGCCTTCTTGCGTGAGCGGTGCGGCAAGGGAAACTTTGGCCTCTTTCCCTTGTGCTGCAAACTCGATCCTCGCTTCAATATCCCAGACTTGACGAGTTTCGCCGGGGGTCCATGGCACACCATAATCTTGGTGGCGCAAAACACTCAATGTGATACCTGTAGCAAAGAGCAGAAAGACAGAAATATAAAAAGGAATTTTCGAAGTCATCGTCTCGCCTATTTTTGTTCGGTCTGAATGTATTTGCGACTGACATCGACTAGGGCGATATCACGGATAAACTCGCGGCCAAGCAGCACGGGATGTGTCATTTGCGAACGGTCGGCGAGGGTAAACTGCGCTTTCTCATGGATAGAGCCCAGTTTTACCCAAAGCTCGACAACGGCGCGGCGCTCGGTATTTTCGTTGGTGGATTGACGAATACGCACATAACGCAAGACGGGCGCTTCAATCCAGTTAGCCTCTGTTTTAGGGTTTTTCTCATCAGCGAGGTGGAAACGCACCCAGTTTTTGCCATTGCGTTCGAATTCTTCAATATCGACGGCGTTCAGTGATGAGGTGGCGGCACCCGTATCGATACGAGCATCAAAGGTTTGCTTAATCGCATCAATGGTGACGCTCTCAATTTCGCCCAGCACCACATCATGGCGAGGCTTGCTGATAGCGGTGTTCTGATCATTAGAC
Source organism: Vibrio cholerae (assembly GCF_008369605.1). Lineage (NCBI taxonomy): Bacteria > Pseudomonadati > Pseudomonadota > Gammaproteobacteria > Vibrionales > Vibrionaceae > Vibrio > Vibrio cholerae. The sequence continues at coordinate 1,793,239 of NZ_CP043554.1, read as the reverse complement.
GGTTTCGCAGTGGAGACTCGTTTCGGGGCAGGGGGTGGTGGCAGTTTAATTTGGCTAACTTGAGTTTTTAGCTCAGTAATTTGTTTTTCAAGGCTTTCAATATAATCATTCTGCAGACCCATTTGTGATTCTAAGTTCGTCATTTTTTGGGTCATATTGGCTTCAGAGCTTTGAATCGCGGAGAGCGTCGCTTGATGGTATTCATCGCCATTGGTGAGTGCGCAGCCCGAAAGCAAACTCAATGCGGCAAAGGGTGCAATTCGCTTAAACATTTGCGACCTTATTATTTTCTAATGAGTGATTGTATAGATAAGTTATAGCAAAGGATGCTTAGCGCATCCTTTACCAAGGGTAACGTGATACCCGAATAAGCGAGTTAAAACTGTGTCAATTATGGCTTTTTGGCAATCAGAATGGCACGTCGCGGCGCCGGATAGCCTTCAATGGTCTTGCTTGGGTCTTGTGGGTCAACGTAATCGGGCAGTGAATTGTGTGTCATCCACTCTGTGGTACGCTGCTCACCGAGTGAAGTGATATTTTCATCGACAATACGCACATCGACAAACCCTGTCTTTTCTAACCACACTTTAAGAGCCAGTGCAGAAGGGAAGAAATAGACGTTGCGCATTTGGGCGTAGCGATCAAACGGCACCAGTACCGTATGTTCATCCCCTTCTACGACTAAGGTTTCCAGGATCAATTCACCGCCAGCAACCAACTGATTTTTCAGTTGCAGCAGGTGATCGAGTGGTGAGCGACGGTGGTAAAGCACGCCCATGCTGAACACAGTATCAAAGGCGTTGAGCTCCGGCATCTGTTCAATACCGAGTGGCAAGAGATGAACGCGTTGGTCATCGCCCAGCAGTTTACGTACCGCTTCAAACTGGATCAGAAACAGCTCGGAAGGGTCAATGCCGAACACTTGCTGCGCCCCTTCACCCAGCATGCGCCACATGTGATAGCCGTTGCCACAACCCACATCAAGTACCAAACGGTTTTTCAGTGGCGAGATGTGTGGCAGTAAGCGATCCCATTTCCAATCGGATCGCCATTCGGTATCAATATGAATGCCGTGCAGATGGTAAGGACCTTTACGCCAAGGGTGAAAGGTTTTGAGCACCGCTTCCAATTTCTTCCGTTCACCTTGCGCGAGTGGCTGATGATTGTGTGCCGCTACCGCATTTTTCAGATCAATCACCTCCGGTTGACCGACCGGAATTTTCTTGAGGTTACGCATCCAGCGATCGAGATCACCGTGCTGCTTAGCTTGCCAATCCGTCAATTGCTGAGGCAGGGTGTTGAGCCACAACTGTAACTGCGGATGTTGAGCGATCTGTTGGTAAACGTTGGCAAAGTTGAACATGGGGCTAAATACCTAAACTATGCTCTCTGCACATGACTTCAGGATCATGCGTGGCGCAGAGAGTCGCTAACATGAAGATAAATGACAAAAATAGTTAACAAAATAAGCGATTTACTTAATGGCGAACATAGAGCCAAAGTTAAAGCACTGGAACCAGACCTCAAAGCTTGAAAAGCCCAGTGTGGCAAAACGCTGTTTGTGGGTCTGGATGGAATCAGGGCGCATCACATTTTCAATCGCGCTGCGTTTTTGGCTGATCTCCAGCTCGCTGTATCCGTTGGCACGTTTGAAATCGTGGTGCAAATCGATCAGCAGCTCGTGGGCTTCTTGATCCGAAAACACAAATTTTTCCGATAAGATCAAAATGCCACCCGGGCGTAATCCGGCGTAGATTTTTTCTAGCAGCGCGTAGCGATCATCCGGCGCGAGAAACTGCAAGGTAAAGTTGAGCACTACGACGGAGGCGTTTTCAATCGCGATATCGCGAATATCCGCTTCGATCACCTGCACTGGTGTGTCCGAGCGATAAGCGTTGAGGTGCAGCTTGCAGCGTTCCACCATGGCCGCTGAGTTATCGACCGCAATGATTTGGCAGCCTTCTTGTTTGATATGGCGGCGCATAGAAAGGGTTGCCGCACCCAGTGAGCAGCCTAAATCGTAAATCTTGGAATGAGGCTTTACAAAGCGCTCCGCCAGCATGCCAATCGCAGAGATGATGTTGCTGTAACCCGGCACCGAACGTTGGATCATGTCTGGAAAAACTTCAGCCACGCGCTCGTCAAAGGTGAAATCACCGATTTTATCGATGGGTGCGGAAAAGAGAGTATCTTTTGGGTTCATAGCAGACCTCATGGCAGCGTCTTGTGCCAGCTCTTGTGGCGCTGGCTCAATAAAAGGCGCGTATTTTATGAAAAATCGCAGCGTCTGTCATTAAACACATCGCCTTTAGGGTAAATCAGCCGTACCGGATTGTGAGTTCAAAACATGCTTAGTTGTGGTTGTTCGGGCATCGCGGGAAACGGCGCCAGATCAGGCAGCGCGATAGCCTGTTGTAATTGTTGGTAAAGTTGCACCGCCAGCTGAGGCGCGAAATCATTATCCGGTGTATGAATCATTAGATAAGGCTGCTTACCTTGGGCAATCCACTCGGGCAGTTTATGTAGCCAAGCACCGAAAAAGGGTAGGTTGGCCTCAATCTCAGGATGGCCGATAAAACGGATCATCGGATGCTTGGCGGTGGCAATCGCATGCACCGGCACTTTCGGTTTTTTCTGCTGCGCATCAATCACCGCTTCGGTATTCGGCAGCGCCGAAAAAACGGGGCGACTGTCCATAATGATGCGATCAATGTTTTGTTCAATCAGCCATTGATTGAGCGCTTTTTCCGCTTCGCCTTTGCCAAAAAAGGCCAGATGACGCACCTCCACACCCAGTGGAAAATCGACTGGAAACCAGTCTCGAAAGTTTTTCAATTGCGCCAGATGTTCAGGCCCAAAAGCGGCGGGCAGCTGAATCGTCCACATGCCAATTCGGTCGTGCAAGGGCTGCATTAAACGCAAAAAACTCAGCAGCTCTTCTTTACAATCACGCAGTAAATGCTGGTGGGTAATGCTTTTTGGCAGCTTAAAGGTGAAGCGAAAGTCATCATGAGTGGCCGCGCGCCAGTTGAGCACAGTACTGGGCGAGGGCGACGCGTAAAAGGTGGTATTCCCCTCCACGGTGTGAAAAACGCTGGCGTATTTCGCAAGGCGTTCAGAAGCTTGCGTGCCGCTGCCATAAAACTCACTCTGCCATGCAGGGTGAGACCACAGGGTTAAACCGAGTCGCAAGGGAAGAGAGGACGTCACTCTGCTCGGGCTCCTTAAATCATCATCACGAGAGTTTTGAAGAATACGAGATTTTAGCGCTATAATCAGCGCCTATTTTTCCCTTCTGGTTAGCCTTTAATCTCCGGTTGACGGGATTATTGCGTTAAAAAGCAGCAAGGGGTAAGAAAAGACAACAAATTGTACGTGGGAAGGTCGATCTTAAATCTCTTTCGGCGTATAAATGGAACTTTGCTGAATAGGCAGTCTGTCGAGTACTCCACGACCTTTCAGCGTTAAATTTGATGACTAATTGAGATTGGGAAATTCACTATGCGTAGCCATTATTGTGGTCACCTGAACAAGTCCTTGGTAGGACAAACTGTAGAGCTGTGCGGCTGGGTTAATCGCCGTCGTGATTTAGGCGGTCTGATCTTCATTGATATGCGAGATCGTGAAGGTATTGTTCAGGTAGTAGTGGATCCGGATATGGCGGATGTATTCGCCGTGGCTAACCAACTGCGTAGCGAATTCTGTATCAAATTGACCGGTGAAGTGCGTGCGCGTCCAGAAAGCCAAGTCAATAAAGAGATGGCAACCGGTGAAGTAGAGCTGTTGGCACGTAGCCTTGAGATCATTAACCGTTCAGACGTTCTGCCGCTCGATTTCAACCAAAAGAACTCAGAAGAGCAACGCCTCAAGTACCGTTACTTGGATCTGCGTCGCCCAGAGATGAGTGACCGCATTAAACTGCGTGCGAAAGCCTCAAGCTTTGTACGCCGTTTCTTGGATACACACGGTTTCCTTGATATCGAAACCCCAGTGTTGACCAAAGCGACACCAGAAGGTGCGCGTGACTACCTAGTACCAAGCCGTGTACACAAAGGCAGCTTCTACGCACTGCCACAATCACCACAGCTGTTTAAACAGCTACTGATGATGTCTGGCTTTGATCGTTATTACCAAATCGTAAAATGTTTCCGCGACGAAGATTTGCGCGCTGACCGTCAACCAGAATTCACCCAGATCGATATTGAAACCTCTTTTATGACCGCAGAACAAGTGCGTGCCGTGACGGAGAAGATGATTCGTGAAATGTGGCTTGAACTGCTGAATGTGGATCTGGGCGATTTCCCAATCATGCCATACAGCGAAGCGATGCGTCGTTTCGGTTCAGACAAGCCAGATCTGCGTAACCCAATGGAGCTGGTGGACGTGGCGGATCTGTTGAAAGACGTCGATTTCAAAGTCTTCTCTGGTCCAGCGAACGATCCAAAAGGCCGCGTGGCTGCACTGCGCATCCCAGGTGGCGCAGCACTGACCCGTAAACAAATTGATGAGTACACCGCATTTGTGGCTATTTACGGCGCGAAAGGCTTGGCATGGCTGAAAGTGAATGATTTGGCTGCGGGCATGGAAGGTATTCAATCTCCAGTGGCGAAATTCCTCACTGAAGAGATCATTCAAGCGATTATCGAGCGTACTCAAGCACAAACTGGCGATATCATTCTGTTCGGTGCCGATTCTGCAAAAGTGGTTGCTGAAGCCCTAGGCGCACTGCGTCTGAAAGCGGGTAAAGAGTTGGGCATTACTAATGAATCTGCGTGGGCTCCACTGTGGGTCGTGGATTTCCCAATGTTCGAAAGCGATGATGAAGGTAACGTGGCAGCAATGCACCACCCATTCACATCCCCTCTGAACCTCTCTCCTGAGCAGTTGAAAGCCAACCCAGAAGAGGCGCTGTCAAACGCTTACGATATGGTATTGAACGGCTACGAAGTCGGTGGTGGTTCAGTCCGTATTCACAACGCAGAAATGCAATCTGCTGTATTTGACATTCTGGGTATCACGCCAGAAGAGCAACGTCTCAAGTTTGGCTTCCTGCTCGATGCGCTGAAGTTTGGTACGCCACCACACGCAGGTCTGGCATTTGGTCTGGATCGTCTGGTGATGCTGCTGTGCGGCACGGAAAACATCCGTGATGTTATCGCTTTCCCGAAAACGACAGCCGCCGCGTGTCTAATGACCGATGCACCAAGTTTGGCAAACCCTGCCGCTCTCGAAGAGCTGGCGATTGCGGTCAAGCTTGCAACGAAAGACAAAGCGTAATCAACGCCTTGCAAAGGGTGGCATTAGCCACCCTTTTTTTTAACCTGCGCGGCACGAGAGCGCAGACAGTAAAATGATACAAACAGGATTTCTTCTTTGGCTCAGATGTACTTTTATTACTCGGCAATGAATGCGGGTAAGTCGACCACCTTATTGCAATCGGCGTTTAACTACCAAGAACGTGGCATGAACCCACTGATTTTTACCGCCGCGATCGACGATCGGTTTGGTGTTGGCAAAGTGAGTTCTCGGATTGGCCTTGAGGCCGAAGCACACCTTTTCCATGCCGATACCGATCTGTTGCACGTGATCGCAACATTGCATGAGGCTGAACCTCGTCACTGTATTTTGATGGATGAGTGCCAGTTTCTCTCTAAAGAGCAGGTTTACCAACTGACCGAAGTGGTGGATAAACTGGATATCCCTGTATTGTGTTACGGCTTGCGTACCGATTTTCTCGGTGAGCTGTTTGAAGGCAGTAAATATCTGCTCTCATGGGCGGATAAATTGATTGAGCTGAAAACCATTTGCCACTGTGGACGCAAAGCCAACATGGTGATCCGTACCGATGAGCATGGCAACGCCATCAGCGAAGGGGATCAGGTGGCGATTGGCGGTAATGATAAGTATGTTTCAGTCTGTCGCCAGCACTATAAAGAGGCGTTGGGACGTTAAGCGAACCCATCTCCTTCGCGGGATAATTTGCCCGTGACTCAATAAAGAAAAAGCCAGACAGTTAATGTCTGGCTTTTTTTATGAATGATAATGATCAGCGATTAAGCTTCACGTTTTTCCAGCTCAGCCGCCGCTTCTTCTGTGATCATCGAATCCACAATCACTGCACAAGCCGCATCGCCGGTAATGTTGAGCGCAGTACGGATCATGTCAAAGATACGATCCAGTGCAAACAGCAGTGGTAGACCTTCAATAGGAATACCAGCAGAGAGCAGAACCGCCACCACAAGGAATGAAGGCCCCGGAACACCCGCTTGACCAACCGCACCCAAAGTCGCCGTCACGATGATCGCAATGTAAGCGCCCATGCTGAGTTCAATATTGAACAGCTGAGCAAAGAAGATCGCCACCAGACCGTAGTAGATCGCGTTACCTGACATGTTGATGGTCGCGCCCAAAGGCAGTACGAAAGAAGCCGTTGAGTTGCGCACACCCAGATCGTTTTTCACCGTATCCATAGTGACAGGCAGTGTCGCCATAGAAGAGGCCGTAGACAGTGCAACCGCTTGTGGCTTTTTCATCGCTTGAATGAATTTCTTCGCCGACGTTTTACTAAACAGTTGGATCATGACTGGGTAAGCCACAAAGCCAAAAATCGCAATCGCCGCTACGTAAACGACGAACAGCTTAAACACCACCATCAGCGCGCTGAAACCAAAAGTACCCACGGCATCGGCCATTAAGCCAAATACACCAATCGGCGCAATCAGCATCACTTTGTTGATCATCCACACCATGGCATCAACAATGGTGTTCACCGCGTTGATCACTGGGTCACGTTTTTCTTTGGCTTGCTTAGAAATCGCAATACCTAAAAACAGACAGAAAACCAAGATCTGTAGAATGTTCGCTTCGTTCAGTGACTGGAAAACGTTGGTTGGGATCATACCAATGATGGTTGCCCAGAAAGTGGGGAGCTCACCTTGCGCAGCGTATTCAGAAGAGAACATGCTCTCTACACCAGAAACATCGACTCCGACACCCGGTTGGAACAGTTCACCCATGATCAATGCCAGAGCTACGGCGGCGGCAGAGGTAATAGCAAAGTAACTTAACGTCACTGCACCGACCTTGCCAGCAGAATGGCTATCACCCAGACCAGCTGCACCAGAAATCAGTGCCACAGCCACCAGAGGAATCACCAGCATTTTGATCAGATTAATAAAAATCGCACCCAGTGGAGCAAATAGCGTCGCATCGTGACCCATTGCTGCACCGACTGCGGTACCCGCGAGCATGGCGATCACCACTTGCACGCCGATGTTGTTTAGTAAACCCTTTGTCTTTAACACTTCCATAACCTCTGTGCTAATAAATTGTAAATTCCTAGTGTTAGCCACTAGTGTCATATCACTAAATGGGCAAAAATTTTGCTCCTGCTTTTTACACGGAATGTTTACATTTAGCAATAAGCACATCGAGCGTTTTCTCAATAGCGGAGTAAAACGAGAGTAATCTGGCGTTTTTATCTGCAAAGAAAACGTTTGCTATTGATTTTGGTTATGTGAAGTCTTGAATTGATTTTTGATTGAAATGTCTTTTGTTTAAGTGGAGTTGTTAATGAAGTGATGCGGCACACCAAAGGGTGCGCCGCTGATTTAAGATAATGTAAGTTAAATTTTTGTTGCTTTTTTCATGGTTTGAGTGAAGTTTGCCAGCTCAGTCAGCTGCTTAGCTGGATTATCCAAATGCGTTTCGATGATTTTTACCACCGCCGATCCGGAAATGGCTCCCGCTGCGCCAGCTTCAATCGCTTGTTTAACTTGAGCGGGCTCTGAAATACCAAAACCTAGCAGTGCTGGTGGCGCATCAAATTGTTGCAGACGTTCAAGCAGGGCATGCACAGGCATGTTGGCTTTGGTTTCAGCCCCAGTCACCCCAGCGCGCGAAAGCAAATAAGTGTAGCCTTTACCGAGTTGAGCCACCGCTTGTAAGGTTGTATCGCTGGCCGTTGGTGGCGCAATAAAGATTGGTTGAATGCCAAATTTCTCTGCGGCCGCCACAAAAGGCTGGCTTTCGTTGGTGGGTACATCGGCAATCAGTACCGAATCCACGCCAGCTTTTTGGCAGCGTTGATAAAAATTATCGATACCGCGTGCGTACACCAAGTTGGCATACATCAGTAAACCAATCGGAGTCTCAGGGTTACGCGCACGGATCTGCGCGATCAGTTCAAAACAGATGTCTGGGGTGGTTTTTGCCGCTAACGCACGTAAGTTCGCCCCTTGAATCGTCGAGCCATCGGCCAGAGGATCAGAGAACGGCATGCCAAGCTCAAGCGCATCCGCTCCTGCATCAATCAAGGTTTGCATGATGGCGAGTGACTGCTCGGGGTTTGGGTCACCAATGGTCACGAAAGGAACGAAAGCGCCTTGCTGCGCGGCGCTTAGGCGTTGAAATAGGGCTTGATAACGGTTCATTACAACGCTCCTTTGTCTTCAAGTAATTTGTGTACGGTGAAGATATCCTTATCACCTCGGCCCGAAAGGTTAACCACGAGCAACTGCTCTTTGTCTGGCTCGGCATACGCCATTTTGATTGCATGCGCGAGAGCGTGTGAAGACTCCAGCGCTGGAATAATGCCTTCGTTACGTGCCAACGCTTGGAACGCATCAAGCGCTTCATCATCGGTAATGCTTTCGTATTCGGCGCGGCCAATCGCGTGGAGGTAAGCATGTTGTGGACCCACCGATGGGAAATCTAGCCCCGCAGAGACAGAGTAAGACTCTTCCACTTGACCATGTTCATCTTGCATCAAGGGCGCTTTCATACCGAAGAAAATGCCGGTTTTACCGTGCTTAAGTGGCGCGCCATGTTGGTGGGTATCAATGCCTTTACCAGCTGGCTCAATACCAATCAAACGCACCGATTCTTCTTCGATGAAATCGGCAAACATACCAATCGCGTTTGAGCCGCCGCCAACACAGGCGATCACCGCATCGGGCAAACGACCTTCACGCGCTAGGATTTGGTTTTTGGTTTCTTCGCCAATAATGCGTTGGAATTCACGTACTATGGTTGGGAATGGGTGAGGGCCCGCCGCAGTACCGAGCAGATAATGCGCAGTTTCATAGCTGGCTGACCAGTCACGCAGCGCTTCGTTACACGCATCTTTTAGCGTTGCTGAACCTGAATGAACAGGAATCACGGTGGCGCCCATCAAGCGCATACGGAACACGTTCGGGCTTTGGCGCTCAACGTCTTTCGCACCCATGTAAACGCGGCACTTCAGACCAAGCAGTGCGCAGGCTAATGCCGTCGCCACGCCATGTTGGCCCGCGCCGGTCTCGGCGATGATTTCATTCTTACCCATACGTTTAGCCAGCAAGGCTTGGCCAAGTACTTGGTTGGTTTTGTGCGCGCCGCCGTGCAGTAGATCTTCACGCTTCAAATAGAGTTTGGTTTTGGTGCCTTTGGTGATGTTTTGCGTGAGTGTCAGCGCCGTGGGGCGACCCGCGTACTCTTGCAGTAGGCTCATAAATTCAGCGCGAAAAGCATCATCCTGCTGGGCATCAATAAAAGCTTGTTCCAGTTGATCGAGTGCCGGAACCAAAATTTGTGGCACAAACTGCCCACCGAATTCGCCAAAATAGGCGTTTAATTTAGCCATGCTTACATTCCTTTCTTATGCATGTTGCCATGCTGATAATCTAATAATTCCGTAACTGTTGGAAAACCTGTTGTAACTGGTTGGCGTCTTTTTTACCCGGAGCGCTTTCCACGCCAGAGTTGAAATCCAGTCCGCGGCAGCCAAGTTGCGCCGCTTGGGCGACATTCTCGGCGCTCAGTCCACCGGCGAGCATCAGGTCGCTATGTTTGGGCAGCAAGCGCCAATCAAAACTGTGTCCTGTGCCGCCACTCTGTTCGCCGATTTTTGCATCGAGCAGATGTCGGTCGATGTGCTCTGGCAGTAGCTCTGGCAAGGCATCAGCCACGCCATAGGCTTTCCAAATTTCAATGGATTCTGGAAGGGCTGCGCGCAGTTCGCTTACATACGCAGAATCTTCCTCACCGTGCAGTTGCACCGCAAATAAGCCAAGTTTGGTTGCAATGTCGGCGACTTGCGCCGTTGGGTGGTTTTGAAACACGCCGACATACTGTAGCGGTGCGCCGCTCATGGTCAGGCGCGCTTGTTCTACATCGACAAAGCGTTTGGATTTCTCAACAAAAATCAGTCCACCAAAAACGGAACCGGCTTGGTAGGCTTTCACCGCATCATCAGGATGAGTCAAACCGCACACCTTGTGTTCGCCGAGTACAATTTTTCGTACCGCCAGTTCAAGATTGCTTTGCGCCATCAGTGAGCTACCAATCAAGAAACCATTGGCAAATTGGGCCAAATCACGCACCTGCTGATGGGTATAAATACCGGATTCGGAAATAATGATGGTGCCTTGTGGAATGAGCGGCGCCAACTGCTTGGTGCGATTCAGGTCGGTGGTCAAATCACGCAGATTGCGGTTATTGATGCCGATGACTTTCGCTTGCAGAGCAATCGCGCGCTCCAGTTCTTGCTCGTTGCTGACTTCGGTGAGCACGCCCATACCAAGGTCGTGCGCCACAGCGGCCAGTTCACGATATTGATCATCATTGAGCACAGATAGCATCAGCAAAATCGCATCGGCTTGATAATGACGCGCCAGATAAACCTGATACGGGTCGACCATAAAATCTTTGCACAAGACAGGCTGAGTTACCTGAGCACGCACTTGTGGCAAAAATTCAAAACGACCTTGGAAATACTTTTCATCGGTCAGTACCGAAATGGCATTGGCGTACTCGCCATACACGGAGGCGATGTAATCGAGATCAAACGCTTCGCGGATCAGCCCCTTCGACGGTGAGGCTTTTTTGCATTCGAGAATGAATACGGTGTTGTCGCCGCTCAAGGCTTGATAGAAATCGCGCTCTGAGCGAGTCAGTAATGGATGAAAGCTCGCAAGAGGTTGCTTGGCTTTGCGCTCCTCAATCCATTGGTATTTATCATTGACGATTTTGACCAGCACTTGCGCCATTTGCGCGGTTTGTACGGAAATATGCTCAGACAACTGCTCGGACATTCTACTTAACCTCGTTGTGCTAACTGCTGAACCAATCCATAGGCTTGGCTCGATTTCATCACGGCGATCGCTTGTTGGGTGTTGGCTTTCAGATCTTCTTGACCAAATAGACGCAGAAGAAGTGCAACGTTGACTGCCACTGCCGCCATTTGTGCTGCTGTGCCATTGCCCGTTAGGATCTGGGTGATGATGGCGCGATTCTCTTCTGGCTCTCCACCACGGATCGCATCCAGTGGGTAACGGCTAACACCAAAATCTTCCGGAGTGAGCGTGTATTCAATCAATTCGCCTTGGCGAATTTCTGCTACTTGCGTTTCGCCATGAATCGCGACTTCATCCAGACCTGAACCATGCACCACCGCTGCGCGTTTCAGACCCATTTGTAACATGGTTTGCGCAATAGGACGAACCAAATCCTTGCTGTAAACCCCCATCAATTCAATATTGGGACGGGCAGGGTTAATCAGGGGGCCTAAGATGTTGAAAATGGTGCGAGTTTTCATGGTTTGACGCACCGGCATCGCATGGCGCACACCGCTGTGATACTGAGGGGCAAACAAGAAAGCGACACCGAGATCATCCAAGGCTTGACGCGAATCTTGCGCGCTCATGGCAAGGTTGATCCCAAATGAGCTGAGCAGATCGGAAGAGCCGGATTTGCTCGATACCCCACGGTTGCCGTGTTTGGCGACTTTCACGCCACACGCTGCGGCGACAAATGCGGCGGTGGTTGAGATGTTGATGGTGTTTGAGCCATCGCCACCGGTACCGACGATATCGGCAAAGTCGTAATCAGGACGCGGAAATGGATTGGCGTTGGCGAGCAGGGCTTTAGCCGCACCCGCGATTTCATCTGGCGTTTCGCCTTTGATTTTCAGCGCAGTCAGTACCGCCGCCATCAATACTGGATCCATTTCACCGCGAATAATTTGGTCGAAAAGCTGTTGGCTCTCGGTTTGCGTGAGCCCTTGCTGTTCATAGAGTTTATTAATAATGGTTTGCATAACATTCTCTCCCTGTGCGGTTACGCGAATTGAGTCTGCGCTGGCGTTGAAGACAATGCCCAATCAATGGCATTGGCCAGCAAGGTAGCGCCGTGGGTGGTCATGATCGATTCTGGGTGAAATTGAAAGCCGCAGACTTTGTCAGCCTCATTAACCACCGACATCACGAGTCCGTTCACTTCTGCCGTCACGGTCAGTGCTGATGGAACTTGCGTGGCGACCAGTGAGTGGTAACGTGCGATCGCCAACGGTGAAGGGAGACCGCGATAAATCGCGTGGTTTTGGTGCTCCATCATCGACACTTTACCGTGGATGATTTCACCCGCGCCAGCAACCACACCGCCGTAGGCTTCGACGATGGCTTGATGCCCTAAGCAGATACCAATCATCGGTACCTTGCCTTTCAGGCGTTGCAGCAGCTCTGGCATACAGCCCGCTTCAGAAGGTGCTCCTGGGCCGGGCGATAACACAACCACAGGATTATCCAGTTGCTGCAGCGCTTGCTCGATAGCATCCGCAGAAAGATTGTTGCGATAAATCGTGACCACATGGCCGAGTGAGCGAAACTGATCCACCAAGTTATAAGTGAAGGAGTCAAAGTTATCGATAAACAGAATATTGGCCATGATCATTCCTTCCCTTGATGAGCATATAAAATGGCGGAGATTACCGCTTGCGCTTTGCCGCGAGTTTCATCGGCTTCGGCTTGTGGGTCAGAGTCGTAAACGACACCCGCGCCAGCTTGAACTTGGGCGATGCCGTTTTCCACATAAGCGGAACGGATCACGATACAGGTATCCAAATCGCCTTCACCCGTGAGATAACCTACCGCACCGCCGTAGCTGCCGCGACGCGCTTGTTCCACATCGCGGATTAACTGCATCGCGCGAATTTTCGGTGCGCCAGTCAGCGTGCCCATGTTCATGCAAGCTTGATAAGCGTGCAGAGCATCCAAATCTTCACGTAACTGACCTACCACGCGCGACACCAAGTGCATCACATGGCTGTAGCGATCTACTTGCAGCAAGTCAGCGACATGGCGAGTACCGGCTTGGCTAATGCGCGCGACATCGTTGCGTGCTAAGTCAACCAGCATCATGTGCTCGGCGTTCTCTTTTTTATCGGTGCGCAGTTCAAGCTCAATGCGGCTATCGAGGTCAAAATCGATGCTGCCATCGGCGCGCTTACCGCGGCGGCGAGTCCCTGCTATCGGGTAGATTTCCACTTGGTTGGTGTGCATTTCATACTTGAGCGCGCTTTCGGGGGATGCGCCAAACAGGGTAAAGCGTTCATCTTGCATGTAGAACATGTAAGGGCTTGGGTTACTCTGTTTCAGCCGTTGATAAGCTGCGAGTGGTGAAGGGCAAGGTAAGCGAAAACGGCGCGAAGGCACAACTTGGAACACATCGCCTTTGACCACGTACTGCTTGAGGTCACGCACGATATCGCAAAACGCTGCATCGCTAATATTGGTGGTCACTTCCACATCAGATAAAGATTGCGCACTCGGCAAAGGCAATTTTTGATTCACTTGCGCACGAATTTCACGCATCCGGCTTTTGAGTTGGCTGTGCAGCGCATCGCCTGGTTGGAATTGGGTGGCTTGCAGTTGGCAAGTTTCACGCTGATGATCAATCACCATCAGAGTTTCCGCGACATAAAACACGTAATCAGGGCATTGATTGTCGGCTGGTGCTTCACCCAGCGGCTCAAAGTTAGCCACTAAATCGTAGGCAAATAAGCCACCTAAAAACAGCGCAAATTTACCGTGGTCAGTGAGATCAAAACTGTGCTGCACTAAACGTAGCGCATCGAAAGAAGACGCTTCGCGCAAGCGTGAGTCTTCATCCAACGTATCACAGGGTGTAGAGAAGGTGAGGGTCAGTTTCGCTTTCTCTACTTTGCAAGGAATCCGATCTGTTAGGTTGCCATGAATGATGTTGAGCAGCGCTTGGCCGTTTGCACTGAGCGCATGATAGGTCACTTGATGGCCTTCACACACAATGCGCACGGCAGCATCCACTAACAGAAGGCTCTTCAAATTTTGCTTGGAGTCGATTTCTGCAGATTCCAGTAGTAGGCAGTCGCTGCGCCCAGCGCAAAGAGCATGAAATAAAGCCGTAGGATCTTGCGTATAAGGCAGTTCACTGTGTAGCACCTCAAGCGGCGCGGTTTTCTTTATGTTGATGGCCTTATTCATAAGACCTCCTTAACCATGATTCGATTGTGCACTGATCACCGCGATGAGAAAGTAGCTAAACAGCAGTGATAGGTGGAAAAAACCAATAAAAAGCCCGCTCAAGTTGGCGGGCTAGGTGTGTGAGTATCTAAACTTAGAAATACACGTGAGCCCACCAAGAACTTGTCCAAGTGCGCCACCAAGCCAGTTCAGCATCTGCTGGACTGAAATTGGGTTTATGGTTTGGGTTAAATTCTTGTAACATAGTGAGCCCTAACAGAGAGTCTTGCATTTGCGTACTAGTTAACTAGTGCGACGATAAAAAGTCAAGCCTAAAAATCAGGCAAATAAAAAATATGAGAATTGACCTGCATAGTCATACCACCGCTTCTGATGGACGGTTTACTTATCAACAATTGATCGATCGCGCCGTCAGCTTTGAGATTGATGTTTTGGCGATCACAGACCACGATACCGTGGCTGCATTGGCGGATGCCCGTGCTTACATTGCACAGCAGCAATATCCGCTACAATTAGTGAACGGCATTGAGATTTCAACGGTTTGGCAAAATAAAGACATTCATATTGTCGGTTTAAACATCGACCCAAACAGTGAGGCATTGGGGCAGCTGATTGCGCGGCAGCAGCAACGTCGAGTTGAGCGTGCTGAACTGATCGCCCATCGTTTACAAAAAGCGACGCGTGAGGGAGTGTTAGAAGAGGTTCAACATATTGCCGATGGTGCGCCGATCACGCGTGCCCATTTTGCCAAATGGTTGGTGGATAATGGTTACGCTACCAACATGCAGCAAGTATTTAAGAAATACCTCACTCGTGATAATCCGGGTTATGTACCGCCTAACTGGTGTTCAATGAGTGAAGCAGTGAGCGCGATTCACGCCGCAGGTGGACAAGCCGTATTAGCGCATCCGGGACGATATGACTTGACGGCGAAATGGCTTAAGCGCTTAATGACCGCGTTTGTTGAAGCGGGTGGCGATGCTATGGAAGTGGCCCAGCCGCAGCAATCACCACAGGAAAAACGAACCTTGGGTGATTACGCAATGGAATACCAACTACTCGCCTCCCAAGGCAGTGACTTTCACTATCCTTCTCCTTGGATGGAGTTGGGCCGAAACCTTTGGTTACCTGCCGGAGTAGAACCTGTATGGAAAGATTGGGGCTTATCCCCAAGCAATAGAGTCGAGAGACTCGATGAAGAGGAATAACCATGAGCCAGTTTTTTTATGTTCATCCTGAGAACCCTCAAACCCGCCTGATCAACCAAGCGGTCGCGATTATTCGCAATGGTGGGGTAGTGGTTTACCCAACCGATTCTGGTTACGCACTGGGCTGCCAGCTTGAAAATAAGCACGGGATGGAACGCATTTGTCAAATTCGCCGTCTCGACGATAAGCACAACTTTACGCTGTTGTGCCGCGATTTGTCTGAGCTTTCGCTGTATGCGCGTGTGGATAACACGGCGTTTCGTTTGTTGAAAAACAATACACCGGGACCTTACACCTTCATATTCAAAGGAACCAAAGAGGTTCCGCGCCGTCTGATGAATGAGAAGCGAAAGACCATAGGTATCCGGGTACCGAATAACAAAATTGCCTTGGATCTGCTGGAAGCGCTCGGCGAGCCACTCATGTCGACATCGCTGATCCTGCCGGGCAACGATTTTACTGAGTCTGATCCCGAGGAAATTCGCGATCGCTTAGAACATGCGGTGGATGTGATCCTCAATGGTGGCTATTTAGGTCAGCAACCCACGACAGTGATTGATTTTAGCGATGATGAAGTGGTAGTGGCGCGTGTCGGAGCCGGTGATCCGACCCCGTTTCAGTAGTTGAATGAGGTGGCCGTGAATCGCTGACAAAACGGGTGCTTTTATCCACAAAATTTGCGATACTACGCGGCCGCGATTTTAACATCGCAACCCGTCATTCGACGTCTGAGAAGACGACACATAGGTAGATAAATGAGCGAAAAGTTACAAAAAGTTTTAGCACGTGCTGGTCATGGTTCTCGTCGTGAGCTTGAAGCTCTGATCCGAGCTGGGCGTGTAAGTGTTAATGGCAAGGTAGCTGTGCTGGGCGAACGCCTAGAAGATGATAACGCTGTCGTGCGCATCGATGGACATGTTGTGTCTGTGAAAGCGCAAGAAGAGGTGATCTGCCGAGTTCTGGCTTATTACAAACCAGAAGGCGAGCTGTGTACCCGTCATGATCCAGAAGGTCGCCGTACGGTATTTGACCGTCTGCCGAAAATTCGTGGTTCACGCTGGATTTCTGTTGGCCGTTTGGACGCCAACACGTCAGGTTTGCTGCTGTTTACCACTGATGGTGAACTAGCTAACCGTTTAATGCACCCAAGCCGTCAGGTAGAACGTGAATATCTGGTTCGCGTCTTTGGTGACGTGACGGAAGAAAAAGTTCGCAATCTAGTACGTGGTGTGCAGCTGGAAGATGGTATGGCGCGTTTTGAAGATGTGATGTACGCCGGTGGCGAAGGCATCAACCATACTTTCTACGTGGTAATCAATGAAGGTCGTAACCGTGAAGTGCGTCGTCTGTGGGAATCACAAGGTACGACAGTAAGCCGTCTGAAGCGCGTACGTTACGGTGATATTTTCCTCGACAAAAAACTGCCTCGCGGCGGTTGGATGGAGCTTGATCTCAAGCAAGTGAACTACCTGCGTGAGTTGGTAGAACTGCGTCCAGAGAAAGAAACGGTGCTGAACATGGCGCCTGATGCCGCAACGCGTAAGCGTGAGCGTACCCGTAGCCAGAAAATTCGTCGTGCAGTACGTCGTCACGAAGAGCGAATTTCAGCTACTCCGGGTCGTAGTGGAAAAGCCCCTGCGCGCCGTAAGCCGGGTGGTGAATCGAGCACGCGCAATAAAGTGGCTAACCAGCAACAAAGCTCGCGTAAGCCGCGCGGATAAGTGCCCGCCTTTCTTCGAGCGATGTCGCTTATAAAAAAAGCCAGTCATGTTGACTGGCTTTTTGCTGTTTATTGTCTGACGCTGTTTATTGTTTGACATGGTGCTCTGCGTTTTGTGCTTACGGCCCTCAGTGAAGAGAGGCGGGAAGCGTTACAGCTTTTGTGTCAACTTGTGATAACGACCGTGCTGGGCGAGGAGAGTATGGTGATGACCATATTCGACCAACTGGCCCTGTTCAATCAGCGCAATCGCATCCATCTGTTCAAGGTTGACCAGACGATGAGTGATAAACAGCACGGTTTTGTGACCGAAATGACCATGCAACAGTTGCATGATGTGCTGCTCGGTTTGCTTGTCCAACCCTTCGGTCGGTTCATCAAGCAGTAAGATTGGAGCGTTATGCAGTAGTGCTCGCGCAATGCCGATCCTACGTTTTTCTCCACCGGATAACTGACGGCCACCTTCGCCAAGCCAAGTATTGAGCGCGGCATCTTGTAGCAATTTCTCTAGACCGACTTGTTGCAGAATATCACTGAGCGCTTCATCGGTTGCGTCCGGTTTCGCCAATTTCAGGTTATCGCGCAGCGTGCCATTGAGAATATCCACCCGTTGACTCACCACGCTGATGGCGGCACGAAGATCGCTCTCTCGCCATTCTCGAATGTCTGTTCCACCAATCGTGATCTGACCCTGCTGTACATCCCAATAACGGCAAAGGAGTTGAATTAAGGTCGATTTCCCTGAGCCAGTTTGGCCGACAATCGCCACTTTCTGACCTTGAGCGAGAGTCAAAGTAAAGTCATCAATGGCCTTGGGTTTATTCGCTTGGTAAGCAAAGTGGACGCCGTTGAATTCAATGTTGTATTGGCCATTATGCGCGGTTGGTTGCGCGGTAAACTCGACCTCAGGTTTGGCTAGAATGATCTCATTTAAGCGGCGAGCCGAGGTGAGAGTCTGCCCCAAATGCTGGAATGCGCCGGCAATAGGCATCAATAACTCGACGCTGGCCATGGTTGCAAAAGCCACCAGTGCAATCAGCGGATCCGGAGTTTGCCCACCCACGCCATCGGCGGCCAGCCAGATCATCAGTACCAGTGTCCAACCATTGGCAAGCAATAGTAACGATTGAGCCAGTCCTGAGACTTGTGCGTTAACGTATTGGTTACGAAGCAGTTTGTCTTGCGCCGTTAAGATTGCCTGACGATAGGTTTGTTCTGCGCCGAAAATGGTTAGTTCACTGTAACCTTGTAACCAATCTAGCGTGCGAACGCGCAATTCCGCTTTATTCTGCGTTAAGTGTTGACCATTCTTTTTCCCCAAGCGGTAAAAAAGCGTGGGCCACACTAGCAGAACCAGTAGCAAGATGGTACCTAAGGTCATGCCAAGCTGCGGATCAAACCAAGCAATCAGTGCGGTGAGAGCCGCAATACCCAGCACACCGACCGTGACTGGGTTGATTAAACGTAAATAGACATGGTCCATGGCATCCACATCGGCCACGATGCGGTTGAGCATATCGGCATCGCGCACCGCGCTCAGACGTCCCGGGATAAGCGGTGTCAGTTTCTCAAAGAAAAACACTCGCAAATCAGTGAGCAGTTTGAAGGTGGCGTTGTGAGTAACGACACGCTCGCCCCAACGCCCCGCGGTGCGTCCCATGGCAAAACCGCGCACAAAGGCGCCGGGTAGCATGTAGTTAAAGGTCTCTCGGGCAATACTGAGTCCGGCCACGGCGGCCGCAGACAAAAACCAGCCGGATAACGTCAGCAGTCCAATCGAAGCGAGAACGGTCAGCAACGCCAGCAGCATGCCAAGGGTAAGACCGAACCAGTGTTTTTTATACAGTTTTAGGTAAGGCAGCAGGTCACGCATCGAGATCCCCTTTGTTGGCAGCTTGTAGCGCTTGGTTAGCGGCTAACATAGTGGCAAATAAACCAGATTGCTGGCTTAAGTCTTCAAAATGTCCTGCTTGTACCAGCAAGCCATTTTCCATCACTAAGATCTGCTCGACCGATTGCAGCGGTTGCAACTGGTGAGTGACAAATAACGCAGTGCGTTGCTGAATGCTTTCGGTCAGTCCACGCATCACATATTGCTCACTGCGCGCATCTAAGCTTGCCGTGGGTTCATCGAGTAACCAAAAGCGGCCATTTTGCAAAATAGCGCGAGCGAGGGCGATGCGTTGGGCTTGACCCACGGAAAGCCCCGCAGAGCGATCACTGATCGGGTAATCCAAACCCTGCTGCTCAACAAACTCTTGGGCATAAGCTGCTTGCAGAGCCTGTGTGACTTGCTCATCGGCGATATTGTGTTTGCCTAGCGTCACGTTGTCGCGAATGGTGCCGTGCAGCAGCAGAGGATTTTGCCCAACCCAACTGATGGTTTGTCGCCACTGCGCATGATCTAACTCGCGCAGTTCAATGCCGTTAATGGTTAAGCTGCCTTGGTAGGGCATAAAGCCCAAAATGGTATTGATTAAGCTGGTTTTGCCTGCGCCACTTGGCCCGACGAGAGCGGTAGTTTTGCCGCTTTGCAACGTAAATGAGAGCGGGCCTGCTAAGCGTTTGCCTTGTGGACTAAGAACGACCAGTTCATTGGCGATAATTTCAATATCGTCATTATCGGTGAGATGACGCTCGCCACTGTGTAAGGTATCCACTTCGGTTTGCAGAAAATCGACGATCGATTCGGCTGCGCCCACCGCGAGTTGTTTGGCGTGGTAATAGGTTCCGAGATCGCGCAGCGGCTGATAAAACTCCGGAGCAAGGATTAACACAAATAACCCAGCAAACAGAGTGACACTCGCGCCGTAATAACCGAAGTTGAGTTCACCAATGTAGCTAAAGCCAAAGTACACGGCGGTCAGTGCAATGGAGATCGAGGTGAAAAACTCTAATACTGCAGAAGAGAGGAACGCGATCCGCAGTACATCCATAGTGCGATGGCGAAACACTTCTGAAGCGCCGCGCATGTGCTCGGTTTCTGCTGTGGTGCGATCGAATAGACGAATGGTGGTCAGGGCTTGCAAGCGATCATAAAAATGCCCGGATAAACGCTGCAGAGCTTTAAAGTTTTTCCGGCTGGCATCGGCGGCTTTAATTCCGACTAACGCCATGAAAAGTGGGACCAATGGCGCCGTGAGCAAAAAAATCAGTCCTGCCGCCCAGTTCACTGGGAAGACGACCGCAAGGATCACAAACGGTACGAAAACCGAAAGAGACATTTGAGGGAGATAGCGAGCAAAGAAGTCGTGCATGTTTTCGACTTGCTCAAGCATTAAGGCTGCCCATGAGCCGGCCGGTTTGCCTTTGATATAGGCCGGCCCCAAGTCGCGTAACTTGTCTAGGATTAGCTGTCGAATATAACGGCGGATCTCTTCTCCACAACGAAAACCAGCGATTTCGCGTCCCCAAGAGCAGAGCGCACGCACGGCAATGAGTGCAGCCAAGCCAAAGAAGTGTGGAATGAGCAGATGTTTATCGACCTGTTCAATAATCAGCTGATGCAGAATTGATGCAAGGAGTGCGGCTTGCGCCACCAGAAATAGGCTTGATAACACACCCAACCCAACAGCTATTGCGAGCCAGCGCTTAGCCAGTTTGCTTTGCTGCTTGAGCCAGAGATTCAAGCTACGCTGTTTTTTCTTGTCCATTTTGAAAAGGCTTAATGAGAATAATAATTGTAATAGGCCGCCAGTATACAAAGAAAAGCCCGGCGGTTATACCCGTCGGGCTTGGCAAAAATAAAAACTGGCGTTACGCGAAGCGTAAGTTATTTACCCTGGCTATCTAGGTAACGTTCAGCATCGAGTGCTGCCATACACCCGGTTCCGGCAGAGGTAATCGCTTGACGGTAGTTATGATCCATCACATCACCCGCGGCAAACACACCCTCAATACTGGTCTGGGTTGCATTACCTTCAAGGCCAGATTTGACGACTATGTAGCCGTTTTTCATTTCAAGCTGACCTTCGAAAATTTGCGAGTTTGGCTGATGACCGATGGCAATGAATACCCCCATCACATCCAAGTTTTCCGTCATATCTGACTGGGTATCTTTCAAACGCACGCCTGTCACGCCCATCTCATCGCCCAGTACTTCATCCAAAGTGCGGTGCGTGTGCAGAACAATGTTGCCATTCGCCACTTTATCCATCAGACGATCGATCAGAATTTTTTCACTACGGAAGCTGTCACGGCGGTGGATCAGATGCACTTCTGAGGCGATATTCGATAGGTAAAGAGCCTCTTCAACCGCAGTATTACCACCACCGACAACGGCGACTTTCTGGTTGCGATAGAAGAAACCATCACAGGTCGCACAAGCGGATACACCGCGACCTTTGAACGCTTCTTCTGATTCTAAACCGAGGTATTTAGCAGAGGCACCAGTAGAGATGATGAGGGCATCACAGGTGTACTCTTGGCTGTCGCCTGTCAAACGAAATGGGCGAGAAGAGAGATCAACCGAGTTAATGTGATCAAAAACAATTTCAGTATCGAAACGTTCAGCGTGCTCTTTCATGCGCTCCATCAGTGCTGGGCCAGTTAAGCCTTCGGCATCGCCTGGCCAGTTCTCGACTTCTGTCGTCGTGGTGAGCTGACCACCTTGCTGCATACCAGTGACCAGCACGGGTTTTAGGTTGGCGCGCGCAGCGTAAACCGCGGCTGTGTAACCCGCAGGGCCGGAGCCAAGGATAAGAAGTTTGCTGTGTTTCACGTTACTCATGAAGTACTCCGATAAGGACGAAAGGGAGTTAACTCATGGCTTGAATTCGGAACTAAGACGCAAGCCAATGAAAATAATTGGACTCGATTGTAGGGAATATGGATGGCGAATAAAAGTGGTTCGCTGAGCATAAATCGTAATTGTTTATGCTCTTACGACGTGAAGCTAGCTCGTGTCGGTTCCACCTGATTCTCATGTTAGAGCGGGATCCATGATGCATGGTTTTATGCTAATAGGCTGTCAATCTTCCTTATTTTCCATAAGGTAGTGAAAGCCTCTGGTTTTGCCTATCTTCAGGTTGCGCTTTTGGATGTAGACACTGATATTTTCAATTTATAAAGAATATAAAAACAAAATTTCAATCCTGATGGTTGATTGAGTCAAAAAATATTGTTTTTGCAAAATAATCGATTAGTCTTAATTGTAAATAAAATGTGAAATTTATGGTGGTATGACTAACCCATTAAGGAGTCGATGATGTTACGTTCTCACCCCAATACCCTACATATCACTAAACTGAGTCATTCTGCGATTCATCAACTCGCTCCCTCTTTTGCGCAGTTACCGCATACCAATCATGCGGACGGGCAGTATCGGCTACGTCGTTACTCCGTGATCCGCTTTATTGATGGGCAAGTGGTTGAGTTGGACAAGCATGACTTTATGCAGACCGATCAAATTAACCATTTTCAAGGCAATGTGGTGCGCCGTTTCGAACCGTTACTCAGTACTACTTTAAAAAGTGACGGTATGCGTGAGTTGTGCGCGCTGTTTATGGAAGCCAACACACTTCCCGATGGGCAGGAAATTGAGATCCATCAGATGCGGATCGCTGCGGTATTCGATGAAACCTTAGTCGCGCCGGAAGGGGTGCACCAAGATGGGTTTGATCATATTGCGATTGTTGGCATTGATCGCCACAACATTGTGGGTGGCGAAATCATGCTCTATCTCAGTAGTCATGAAGCGCCATTTTTCCGTAAAGTATTGGAAAATGGCGAAGTTGCGATGTTGGCCGATAGCCAACTGTGGCACAACGCTTGCCCGATCCGCACGGTGGATCATCAACAAGAAGGGCATATGGATGTTTTTGTTTTGACTGCGAAGGATGGCCGCCATGCGCTTCACTCCTGAGTCAGTGCGTCAGCAGTTTCCTGCGCTAGCGCAAATCGTCAATGATAAGTCTGTGGTGTTTTTCGATGGGCCAGGTGGTTCACAAGTGCCACAATCGGTGCTGGATGCCATGGTGGCTTATTTAGGTCGTTACAATGCCAATCTTGGTGGGCACTACTTTTCGAGCCAGAAAACCGTGGAGTTAGTGCAAAGTGCTCGTGAGCATTTGCAAGCGCTGCTCAATGCCCCCAACCCAGAGTCGATTGTCTTTGGGGCAAACATGACGTCGCTGACTTTCCAGTTTAGCCGTGCGATCAGCCGTGATTGGCGAGTGGGCGATGAGGTGATTGTCACCGCATTGGATCACTATTCGAATGTTTCTAGCTGGCAACAAGCGGCTCAAGACAAAGGCGCAATAGTGCATCAGGCTCGCGTCAATACGGCGGACTGCACCTTAGATCAAGCGCATCTGCTTTCGTTGATTAATCCACGCACCCGTTTAGTGGCAGTGACTTTTGCTTCCAATACCACGGGATCATTGGTTGAACTTGAAGCTATTATTGAGGCGGCGCATCAGGTCGGGTCGATGGTGTATGTCGATGCGGTGCACTATCTGCCGCATCACCTGCCGGATGTGCAGGCGCTGGGTTGTGATTTTCTGGCCTGTTCGGCCTATAAATTTTTTGGCCCTCACGTCGGGATTGTGTATGTAGCGCCGCAGTGGCAAAACACGATTCTGCCTTATAAAGTTGAGCCCGCAACCAATCAAGGGCCGGGACGTTTTGAAACCGGAACGCTCAGTTTTGAAGGGCTGGCTGGCGTTATTGCTGCGGTGCAATATTTGGCGCAGTGGGGTGACCCGAATTCTCGATTACGTGAACGTTTGGTTGAGAGCTATCAGCAATATCAGCAGCATGAACAGCGCCTCAGTGAGTATTTCTTGCAAAAGCTCAGTGATATGCCAGCGCTGAAACTGCATGGTTTGCAGCTAGCAGATGCCGCGAAGCGAACACCGACATTTGCGCTGACGTGTACAGGCTGTACACCGCAGTCTATGGCGAAAATGCTCGGCGAACAGAATGTGTGCGTATGGAATGGGCATTTCTATGCGCTTGGGCTGGTTCGTCAATTAGGACTTGAGTCAAGCGGTGGAGTACTACGCATCGGTCTGATGCACTACAACACCACAGAAGAAATTGACCATCTATTTGCTCTTCTACGCGATGGCTTGCCACAGCTTGCATAAGTCGTAAGCCCTTCTAGATATCTTTCACTTCTAGCGATATGCCTTTTCTACTGATATTGACTCAGTGGGAAGGGTATACCCATCCTACTTGAAGCTTTAGCAAAAGGTGAAATGCCTCTGAAAAAGAAACCTTGAAATACTCTAGTCGATGACAAAACCGCATCTAACCGCTATTTTTTTGGAAGCAATCTCTCTTTATTGGGCGTCTTGTATTATAGAGAGAGTGTGTTAATGATGTGGCTTGACGCTGGAGTAGGTTGTGAAAGTGCTGCCAAGAGTGTTATTAGGGTTAGTCGCGGTCACGATTGTGACCGTATTGCTGTACTGGCAGTTTGGTTCTGCGAAACGAGTGTTGATTGAACCTCAGCACTATGCCTATTTCACCACCAACGATCAAACCGCTGGCGGCACATCGACCAGCGCCTTATCCCTCAATGGCAATACTGCCAAAGTGGACTGTGAATTGAATGCCAGTCGCTACGCGTGGCCATATTGTGGCATCTCTATTCACCTTAATCCCGACCCTCAACGTGGCCTCGATTTGAGTGATATCCATACCATACGTCTTAACGTGGACTTGCAAGGCCCCGCTGCAGAGCCTGCGGCAATGCGTCTGTATTTACGTAATTTCAATCCGATCTACTCTCAGCTTGATGATGAATATACTCATAAATACAACGGATTAGAGTTTGTGCCGGGCGTTGGGAAAGGTGTGATTGATATTCCCATTCGCAGCTTGCAAGTAATGACGTGGTGGTTGGTTGATAATCGTATTGCCATTGAACACTCCGCTCCTGAGTTTTCCAACGTCAATAAAATTGAATTTGCGACCGGTTCAGCCAGTCCACTAGGGCAATATCAATTGACCGTGCATCAAGTGGAATTGATTGGGGATTATGTGGCTGGAGAGAAGCTGTTTCTTGCCATGTTGATCATGTGGGCGGTGGCAGGAGCATGGCTCTCTGCGCTCGAAATTCGTCGTAATCGCCGTGAGGTTTTACGTGCTCGTATGCGCCAAGAGCACTTACAGCGTTTGAATCACTCATTGCATGAGCAAAACATAAAGTTCGTCGAAATGGCGCATCGTGATGCATTGACGGGAGCCATTAATCGGCATGGCATTCGTGATTGGTTGCAAGATCAAGCGCGCTTAGTGCGCTGGCAACTCAATCACGTTAGCGTACTGTTCATCGATATTGATTACTTCAAACAAGTCAACGATGTGTACGGACACAGTCTAGGGGATGATCTGCTGCGTGAGTTTGCTTTGGTCATCAGCCCTGAAATCCGAGAAAGTGATAAATTAGTGCGTTGGGGTGGGGAAGAGTTTGTGGTGTTTTGCGCGCAGACAACCCTTGAGCAAGCGATTGAGCTTGCAGAGCGGCTTCGAGCTAAAATCGCCGACCACAGTTGGATACACGGAGGCGCGATCACGTGCAGTATCGGTATTGCCCAAATGGGCGACGAGCGGATTACGGAAACCGTTTCACGCGCCGACGAAGCGTTATACCGAGCCAAACGGCTTGGCCGCAATCGAATCGAAGTTCACTATGGATTAATGGCCAAAAGCAGTGATGGAGAAAAAGGGTGAGGACGGCACCAAGTCGTGTCTATCTAGCCTAAATTCAATCACTAAGAATGTTGCCGCAGGGTACGCGACAACATTCAGGGACTTGCTTATCGAGAAGGATTTATTCAGCGCTATTCGATGAGGTGTCATTTGACGTTGACTCGGTGTCACTCTCAACGATGATCGGTTCTTTGGGACCGAGAAACTTAGGCTGAGTATCCAACACGAACAGATCAAAGACCGCATAAGCGCGCGCAAACACTTCTCGTAACCGCACTTTAAAACCAGAGTGGCTGCTTGGCCCCGGTACTGCTAGGCATGACGCTTGAATATCTTGGTAGCGGGCAATAAACAGCGCGCGCTCACAATGAAAGCGCTGAGTGATGATCAAGAAATTATCGGTATCGAAGATTTCCTTCGCGCGCACAATCGAATCGAGAGTACGAAACCCCGCATAATCTAACGAAATATTCTCTGCTGGAATGCCTGCGCGCAGTAAATCGCGTTTCATCGTCCACGGCTCATTGTACGAACGGTGTGCATTATCACCACTGAGCAGAAAATTGCGGACTTTTCCTTGTTGATAAAGCGCTATCGCCGCATCAATCCGGTTGGTGTAGTACTCGTTGAGAGTCTTACCTATGTATTTGCTGGTGCCCAATACCACAGCCACCTGAAAAGGCGGAGTATTTTGCGCATCATTAATAATGTTATTTTGTGTTTGCCAACTGACCCAGCGATCGATCGCGAGTAAGCCTGCGACAACCCCAATAGTCAGCCACAGCAAAGTTTGGCTTAGTTTACGCCAAGGTAATCTTCGCAGGTGAGCCAGCGCAGAGAAAACGACGGCGCGCAGAGTTAGATTTGATGGTTTCTTTGTGCCCATAGGCCTATCACAACAAAGCAGCTTACGATAAGGGTCAGCATCATGCCGGATTCCAGTTGCGCGAGTGTCCGAGCAACGTAAGGGCTGGCCTTGACGATGATTAAACCGTATCCAAACGCGTTAATAAAGATAAACGCTAACGTGCGCACCAGAAAATGTTGATTCCGTAATGCTCTACGCAAAAAGGCATTGATCTCACCACCGAGCATGACCAAAGTGCATGCGACCAGTGCAATCGAGATTTCGCTCAGGTAGGGGAGTAGAGCCTGACCTGCAGGAGCAAGATAAGTAAATAGTTGCATGAGATTAGAAAGCCCCTGATTGCAGGGGCTTCTCCGCATAAATTAAAACGCAGTGCGCTTATAACGGCGGTAAACTGGTTGCCAGAAATGTTGTTCAATTGAGGCTTCCAGCGCTTCATCGGTGACTTCTGGAGCCACACCCTGTTCAATCGCTTTTTTCGCTACTGCGAAAGCAATCTTCTTCGAAACAGAGTGGATAGATTCCAGAGGCGGCAATAATGGTCCATGACCATTGATGGCAAGCGGTGAGCAACTTGCCAGTGCACGGCTCGACTCCATCAGCATTTCGTCGGTAACGCGGCGTGCGTTTGCTGCCAAAACTCCTAAACCGATACCCGGGAAAATATAACTGTTGTTACATTGCACAATTGGGTAAGTTTTGCCTTCATGCAGCACAGGATCAAACGGGCTACCTGTCGCGACCAAAGCCTCACCGTTAGTCCAACGGATAATATCGCTCGGCAGAGCTTCAACGCGGCTTGTTGGGTTAGATAGCGGGAAGACAATAGGGCGTGGACAGTGCTGATGCATCTCTTTGATGATCTCTTCACTAAACAGACCGGGCGCACCAGACACACCAACCAGCACGGTCGGTTTGGCATTGCGGATCACATCATGCAGCGAGTAGCCGTTGTTTTCCGTTGTCCAATGTTGCGTGTTGGCTTTTTTCTGCACTAGGCGCTGTTGGAAGTCGAGCAAATTTGGCATGCCTTCTTCGAGCAGACCCCAGCGATCCACCATGTAAACTTGTGAGCGCGCTTGCTCATCGCTGATGCCTTCAGACACCATTTGCGCAATGATCGCTTCCGCGATACCGCAGCCTGCAGAGCCCGCGCCCAAGAAGGTAATACGTTGCTGTGAAAGCTGGCTACCCGCCGCTTTACAGGCAGCAAGCAGTGAGCCGACGGTGACCGCCGCTGTGCCTTGAATGTCGTCATTAAAACAGCACACGCGATTTTTGTAACGCTCAAGCAGTGGCATGGCGTTCTTTTGGGCAAAGTCTTCAAACTGGATCAATGCATCTGGCCAGCGACGTTGCACGGCTTGCATAAACTCTTCAACAAAGTTGTCGTAGTCAGGTCCAGTGATACGTGGATGACGCCAGCCCATGTACATAGGGTCAGCAAGACGTTGCGGGTTATTCGTACCCACATCCAGAACCACAGGAAGCGTATACGCTGGGCTAATGCCACCACAAGCGGTGTAAAGTGACAGTTTACCAATAGGAATCCCCATACCGCCGATACCTTGGTCGCCAAGGCCGAGAATACGCTCGCCATCGGTCACCACAATCACTTTGACGTTGTGGTTGGCGGCATTGTTCAACAAGTCATCGATACGATCACGGTTAGCGTAAGAGATAAACAAGCCACGGCCACGGCGATAAATGTTGGAGAAGTTCTCACACGCCGCACCCACTGTCGGGGTATAGATGATTGGCATCATCTCGGAAATATGGTTCTGCACCAAGCGGTAGAATAGGGTCTCGTTGGTGTCTTGAATGTTGCGCAGATAAATATGTTTATCCATGTCGCTTTCAAAACCACGGTACTGTTGGTATGCGCGTACCACTTGTTCTTGAATGGTTTCCGTCGCTTCGGGCAGTAAACCTTCTAGGTTAAAAGAAGCACGTTCTTCCGCACTAAAGGCACTACCTTTGTTGAGCAGAGGAGTACTGAGAAGAGCTGGGCCTGCGTAGGAAATATACAGCGGACGTTTATCGTTATTCATGTTCGGCCTATTGATTGGTAGGGTAGAAGTGAAACGCGAAAATGATACCGACTTGCTGGTTGGATTGTAAATAGACAAACGGCTTGCCTCTGTTGATTATCCTGCTTCTGTGCGCAAGCACAGTGTTTAAAACAGGTTTATCGGTTTAGAGTGAGGGATTTATGTGCAACGAGTTAAGCAAGGGAATAACAGCGTCTAGCGCTTCATCGAATAAGAAGGAATCATTGTTCGGCAGCACGATTTTGTTTGAATAGGAAAATATTAATCAACAAGGCACATATCATTTTAAAAATGTAGGTACAGTGTTACTAAATTGGTTTTTATATAGCCTTTGAAACCGATTGCGCATCATAACAGACCGTTTTTTTATATCGTATTGCTATATAGCAAGGCTTGGTCAATAGTTGCAGCACTGTGTTGCCAATGGCGTCGGGGGACAAAATGGAAAAAGCAAGGATTAGCGCAGTGTTCGATTACACCACCTTTTTGGGGGCATCCTGTGCGAAAAAGTGGACTTTCTCGGAAGCCATCAGCTCTTTTGCTCCAGTGTTTGGAATTGTCTGGTTCGATGCGATCAAAACGGGACAGAGTCCGCAAGAACGCCTGTGGGATGTCGCGCTCAAAGAGCTTTCCACCCGTTCGAGTGATGAATCGAATGTGATCACTTTAGTGAAATTAGCCAAACAAGAAGGCATTGATGAATTAACCTTAGTCATGCCTTACGCCTTGGATGAGCAGCAGTTAACCACGATTCAAAGCAAAAGCGCAGCGCATATTGAATCTACCAATCAAGAAGAGTTTTTGATCAAGCTTTAAAGAACTTCTCTGGTGCGGTGAGTAGAAGAACACTCAGTAGGAGTGCAATTAAGGGGCTATACCCTTGCTACTTGCCGTGTACCTGCAACGCCAAGTAGTTCAAGCAAATAAGCCCCTTAGTTTTTCATCCGTTGCTGGCTCGTGCTTGCCGCTGGCTTATGATTCAAAGCAGCGAGGCATAACAAAAGCCGCAGATGGAGTTTATCTTTCAATCAGCCCATATTCTTTATCTAGGATTGCGATGATTTCCTGTTTTGGCTGATTACTCAGATGGATAGGTTGCCCCGTGATCTTTTCAGCAATACCCAAATAGGTCCGCGAGATATCCATTAACGCTTCCAGCGGTAAAGCATTGTCACGCGCGAGCGCTTCACGTTCAGGCATGCGATCTTTGTTGAGTAAAATGTCTGGGTCTGGGAAGTAGTTCAGCAAAAATTGGCGGAATCCCTCTTTGGAATTTTCGACAATCTTGCCTTGCTGATATTGCTGCGCATCCCAAATGCGTGATGAGTCAGGGGTGCCTACTTCATCCATATAGATCAGTTTTTGCTGTCCTTGTTGATTTGCTACGTAGCCAAATTCAAATTTGGTATCGACAAAGATT
Source organism: Vibrio cholerae (assembly GCF_008369605.1). NCBI lineage: Bacteria > Pseudomonadati > Pseudomonadota > Gammaproteobacteria > Vibrionales > Vibrionaceae > Vibrio > Vibrio cholerae. The sequence goes on along the minus strand of NZ_CP043554.1, from coordinate 1,763,038 downwards.
TGTCCCACGCTTTTTAACGCTTCGCTGATCACAGCAAAACCTTGCTTGAGCAGAGTTTCGTAATGGTCAATATCTTGTGGTTGATTGAAGTTGAATGCTGCGTAATTGGCTTCAATATCTTGGCGCGAGATATTCACGTCATCGGCTTCTGGCACGCCGGGGATGCCGCGCAGAATACCTTTGGTCGACGGAGTCATCAGTAGCTCTGGCAGTTGGCTGTCCTTTTCTAAACCTTCTGGTAGGGTAATACCACAAAACTCGCGCTCACCTTTGGTGTAAGCACGCCACATTGAGCCAGTAATGTATTGACGGCAGATGGCTTCAATTTTGATAGGACGGGCTTTTTGTACAATCCACACAAAAGGGTGAGGAATGTCGAGAATATGACTCTCTGCCAAACCATGTTGTTTGAACAGTTTGAACCAATGATTCGAGATAGCATTGAGCGCCGCACCTTTACCCGGTACACCATGGACACCGCCTTCCGCGTGCCAAATGCAATCGAAGGCTGAAATACGATCACTGATGACCATAATGGCCAGCGGGGCATCTTCTGCAACCGGATAACCTTTTTCTTTAATTAGGCGTCGGCTGTCTTGCTCAGTCAGCCAGTAAACCGAGCGAACTTTACCGCTATGTACTGGCTGATGGGTACGAATGGGGAGGTCGTCATTGACGGCAAGGACTTGATCTGCAAGGCTCATTGAGACATTCCTATCTGAATTCAAACATCGTTTTAGCGATTTCGCTGAGTGAAAAACCGCGGGCTGAGCGCATGATACCAGAACTAATTTATGCTGCCAGACAAAAAGCAAACGTTTGCTTAAATTTATCCCTGCCAGATTGTTTAAGTAAAGGTGGTTTATGGATCAGTGCAGTGAATGCGTGGTTTGCTTAATAAAAAACAGCTCACAGCCATGCTGCTTGGCAAAGTGAATCAACTGCTTTTGAGTCACGCTATCTATCGCATTGGATGCCACAATCGCACTGGCGGTTCGGCAGGCAATCGCTTTTGCGACAATCTCTGCTTCAGAGTGGCATGTTGATGCTTTGAGATGGATAACCTTGCCACAATCGATCTGATGCTCATGGAGTGATTGACGGTTCGGACGTTGACATTGAGCGGTATAGAGAATCCATTGTGGGCGCTCTGACAAACTGGCCAGTCGCAGCATCAGGTTTGCCTCGCCCAGATCATTCTTTGCACGTAATGCGCTGAGTGTGGGCGAGTTATGTAAGCCAAAATGTTTGAATTCAGTGTGTAGCATAATACTGTCTCTCCATACATGCTGTATGTAAATACAGTATTATTGGTTGGTTGTTTTTGCAACTGGTTTTTGGATAAAAAAAGCACAGAAATTCACGTTGCTACACGATGATTTTTGTTATCTGTTTGATTTGTATTGGTTTTATTTCTTGTTGATAAAGGTGGAAAAAAGTAGGTATATGCGGTTTTTGTGAGCAATGCCACGGAAGCCGTGCGGCAGCTTATACAGGTATGTGCGGAGAAAACAGAAAAAGCGCCAGAAGGCGCTTTTTCAAGTTTAAGGGGATGCAGTTTATCGAGCTGCTTGTTGTTTTTCTCGGAATGCCATCTCGGCTAAATTAAATTGCCTTACATCCATTCGGGCAAACTCATTGCAGTTTTCACAAGAATGATGTGCTTTACCATCCACATATTCATGTCTTGTCAGTAGTTTTGGCTGTTTACACCAATCACAGATGCCTTCTACGCTAAACATTGTCTTCTCTCCCACCTAAATCAGGCGTAAATTTCGCGCGGATTATGGCACGTCTAAATAAAAAAAGTTAACTATTTGTAATTATGGATGAGAAGGAGATCGATTGCGCATAGGCTGATTTTTCAAGCCTTGAGTCGGAATTTTCAGATGTTATGCTTGTTTCTGTAACGATTTGTTAACTGAATCGATCACGATTTTTACCGCGCTATTTAAGCGCTTCATCTCTTCTTCGCTGCCATGCAGGTCAGGGTGATAAATTTTCGATAACTGTTTGTAGCGCAGCTTGATCATTTTGACGTCAGGCCGTTGGTTTTGGTGAAAACCCATTAAGGCGTAGGCCATCGCAACTTTTTGGCCGTTAAGGTCGCTGGTTTGGTTCTGTTGTAGCCGTTTACACTCTTGATAGAGATGGTCTAACTGCTGTTTTTGCCTTTTGATAATGAACTGTTGCTCTTTCCATTTCCCTTCGTAGTCAACGTGTTTTACCGCGACGATATGGTTGCGTTGTCTGCGCCATATCATGCGGATCGTGATGATGGTGAGTAATAAGATGAGCGCCACCAAAGTCGGCAATAGCCAATCACTGGTGATGGTTTGCGCTTCTTTATTAACGGGTAGTGCGCTGGCGGGTCGGGCAAGATCCCGATCAATCAGGTTATCCAATTGACCTATGCTGTTGAGCTGTCTTTCGCGTTGCTGATTGAATTTTTGTTCCAGTAGACGCGCGTATCCTTGCTCAGATTCTGGGTCCTGATTGGCGTTGACTCGATACCAAATCTCAGCCAGATCGAGCGCCGCAATCGCGGTGGGATGTTGTTCATACCACTTGGCTAAGGTCGTACCCGCTTGAGGATTTCCAGCCAGAGCTAGTTTGATAAGCCAATATTGGGCTTGCAGTGGATCTTTTTCCACTCCTTGGCCTGTCAGATATGCGTTGGCGACTTGGGCCATGGCGGGTGGATGGTTCAATTCAGCGGATTGTAAAAACCAGTAAAACGCTTCATTCAGGTTTTGTGGGGTGCTACTTCCGGTTTGATAAGCCAAAGCGAGTTGATATTGAGCTTGCGGATTTTGCTCTTGGGCAAGTTGGGTGAGTCTTGTGACATCATCAGCGGCCGCCAGTGGCAATGAAAATAGCAAAAACAGCCATAAACTCCGCAAACGCATGATCTTTCTTTCCCTGAAAATGAAACGTTCGGTCAATTCGCTGTTTAGTTGAAGGTGCAGCCGTTATGGCTGCAACTTCAAGCTAATGAGCGTTTAAACACTATTTGAGTGGCAGAATTTGAATCTCGACGCGGCGGTTACAAGCGCGTCCTTCTGCGGTGTTATTTGAGCATAGAGGGAAACGCTCACCATTACCACGAGCAATTGCACGCCCCGCTGCAACCCCTTGAGATAACAGGAATGAACGCACTGACTCGGCACGCTTCTCAGAAAGCACTTGGTTGGTGGTATCACTGCCTGTGCTATCGGTATGGCCTTCAATCACTAAGCTGGTATCTGGGTATTCGACCAGAATACGCGCGACACCGCGTAAAGTTTTATGGATATAGCTATCGAGTTGGTAAGAGTTGCTGGTAAAGCCAATACCGTTTTCCATGCGTAGCATCAGTTGATTTTCACCTACCCGTACCACTTGAACACCGGAATCCAGTAATGCTTTGCGTAACTCTGCTTCTTGCTGATCAAAGTAGTACCCGATACCGCCGCCGACTGCAGCGCCCCCAGCTGCACCGATTAAGGCATGCTTACGGCGCTCTTTGGCATCGTCACCTGTCGCTAAACCAACGGCTGCACCGGCTAGGGCGCCTAATAATGCACCTTTAGTGGTGGCGTTGGTTTCTGTTTCTCCGGTTGTCGCATTTTGGCGTTGGGTAGCCTGACAGCCAGACAAAGCGACGACTGCGGCTAACAGCAAAGTGGTTTTGTTCAACACATTCTCTCCGTTTATTGAATGATATTTCGCGCAATAGACGAGAATTCTCGTTCCCCGTCAATCAGTGGGGTGCGCATTTTACCAATCTCTTACAAATGCTTATTTGAGTAATTTTGGGGCTTGCGCGCCGTGAATCGGGCGATTGACTGAGACGCGGCGACCTTTTTTGAGTCCCGTCTCATAATCTTCCGTCAGATTTTTCATCGCTTCACGCAATTGCTGTTTGAAGGTTTCACGGTCGATATTCTCAAATTCCTTATCAATATAGCTATTGATTTTGTTCATGGAGTCTTCGTCCGGAGTGATGATGGGTAATTTTTCTAAAGCGCCTTCAATCCAGCCAGAAACAAACGAGTTAACTCGGCGTGTCACCTCCAGTGAAGAGGTTCCGGTCCCAGCAAAACTGTTACGGAATTGGCCTGTTTGCTCGTTCATTTCGCGATAGATAATGTCAAAAGCAAAAGCCGCGAAGATGGCACGATCTGCTTCTCCAATGAATTCAACGCGTTTTAAGCCTTTATGGTTGAGCAATACGGCTTCCACACCGAATCGGGTATTGATGCCTCGGATCACTCGCAAAATCCCAGAAGAAATGGCAGCCGGAAGCAAATGGGTTGACTGTGTCTTGCCCATTTTGATGAACTCGATATCGTCTTTGTCGAGACCATACTTGAGCATGAGGTTATGCGCCATTTTGATCGCGTTTGCGGCTTCATTAATATTGGCGGAATTACCTAGCTCAAGGCATTTTGCGATTTTTTTAAGGGCTTTTTGTTTATCCATTAGCAAGCAAAATAGATTCGGTACGGCTTAAGAAAAGTCCGACATTCTAGCGTTTTTGGCGGCTAAGGAAAAGGGAAGAGGCCATCTCTTACAAGATAGCCTGATACGCTAAACGATTTTTGAGAAGGGGTTAGATTAGATGCCGAGCTGATCCAACAAATCGGCAGACGCACTGTCTTCTTCGGAGTGGTTAGCAACTGAATGTGATTTTTGCTGTTTCTGTGTTGCGGCCAGAATATCGTCAGGGCTTTCATCTTCCTGAACGTCGAACTCTTCGAGTTGGATAAACTCGGTTTTGTCCATCGCCAGTTCAAGATAAAAGATGTTGTTATTGGCTGTTGAAAATGTCACACGTCGCGCCTGTGGACGATCAAGGTTGGTATCTACAGATAAAAGCACCTGTTTGTTCAACGAAAGCATCTTAGGCTGGTTCTGGGTAATGTTGGTTTGCAGCTCTTTACGCACTTTGTTGGTGAAGTCACCGACAAGCTGGTTCATCAGCTCACCCAATACATCGCCAACTTCATCGGAGGTGTGTAATACCGCGAGTTCTTCTTCTGGCATGCCCATGTTACGCATGTAATTGGTGTAAACCTCAAGCGCAGCTTTGGCGGTAAAGTTGATCACAACAAGGCCAGTAAAACCGCCATCAAACAACACAAAACAGCCGAAATCTGGTTTCAGCGAGGTTTTATTAATTTTTTGTACCATTGCGGAATAGTGAATCGGTGAATTCGTTGCGGACGTGAGAACCGTAGAAACCGATTGGCACAGCATGAGTAGGATATCTTCCGTTGTTACTATTTGATTTTTTTTCATCGTTTTTTCCATACAGTTCTAAATAAGCGAAATAACAGAATGGCTCGGTGATAACAAAGTTGAAAAAATTCTGTTTCACCGCATTCTGGCACTCAGATTCTGATTTGATCACCATTTTAAATGTTGTAAAGTGACCGAATTCAAAGATTACTCTTTAAAATCTAACAATAACCCAAAGCTGATTGGATCAGCGTAGTAGGGGCAGGAAGCAAATGTTACCAAGACTCCATCACCAATCCGACGTTGATCCGGTGGTTTTAACTTTTTTACACGAGTTAAAAACCGCAGGATTTACCGGCGATATTGAAACCCAATACTCCAGCCGTCTTGCGGTAGCGACGGATAACAGCGTCTACCAACAATTGCCTCAAGCGGTCGTACATCCTAAATCCACCGCTGATGTTGTTCTTATAGGAAAGATTAGTTCAAAACCAGAATTTGAGAGAGTGACTTTTTCACCTCGTGGTGGCGGTACGGGCACGAATGGTCAATCGCTGACCAAAGGGGTGGTCGTTGATTTGTCTCGGCATATGAATCGTATCTTAGAAATTAACCCGCAAGAGGGATGGGTACGAGTGCAGGCGGGCGTCATTAAAGATCAACTCAATGATGCGGTACGCCCACACGGTTTTTTCTTCTCTCCCGATCTTTCGACCAGTAATCGCGCGACGCTTGGCGGCATGGTTAACACCGATGCTTCAGGGCAAGGGTCGCTACAATATGGCAAAACGTCGGATCACGTACTCTCGCTGCAAGCGGTATTTGCCGATGGTTCTTTGCTGGAAACCGATCTTTCGCAAGGTTTGCCTGCTCCCAATACCTTTGCTGCGCAAGCGATGCAAGTCACGGAGCAGGTTTGCCGTACCAAACGTGAGCAAATTGTCGCGAAATTTCCGCCGCTCAACCGTTTTTTGACCGGATACGATTTAAAAAATGCCCTGAATGAAGCCGAAGATCGCTTTGATATCACCCGGGTGTTGTGTGGCGCTGAAGGCTCACTGGCGTTTATTACCGAAGCTAAACTCAATTTAACGCCAATCCCCAAAGCACGCACGTTAGTGAATGTGAAATACGACAGCTTTGATTCCGCACTGCGTAATGCGCCTTTGATGGTTGAAGCGAAAGCTTTGTCGGTAGAAACCGTTGACTCGAAAGTGCTCAATCTTGCCAAAGAAGACATTATTTGGCACAGCGTAAAAGACTTGCTGACCGATGTGCCGGGCAAAGAGATGCAAGGCATCAATATGGTCGAATACGCTGGCCAAGACAGCACGCAGATTAATCAGCAAGTCGCACAATTAACCGCGCGCCTTGATGAGATGATGGCCAACCAACAAGCGGGAATTATTGGCTATCAAGTCTGTAGTGATTTAGCGAGCATCAACCGCATTTACAATATGCGTAAAAAAGCGGTGGGTTTGCTCGGCGCAGCCAAAGGCCGCGCTAAACCGGTAGCCTTTACCGAAGATACCTGTGTGCCGCCAGAGAACTTAGCCGATTTTATCGTTGAATTTCGCGCGCTACTCGATTCCAAAAATCTGGCTTATGGCATGTTTGGGCATGTGGATGCGGGCGTATTGCATGTGCGTCCTGCGCTTGACTTGTGCGATCCCAAACAAGAACTGTTGATGCGTGAAATCTCCGACCAAGTGGTTAAGCTCGTCGCTAAATATGGCGGCTTGATGTGGGGTGAGCATGGCAAAGGCTATCGTTCGGAATATGGCCCTGAATTTTTTGGTGAGGAGCTGTTCACTGAACTGCGTCGTGTGAAAGCGGCGTTTGACCCGCACAATAAGATGAATCCGGGCAAGATTTGTACCCCACTCGATACACCGTTTGAGCTGGTGAAAGTCTCCGACACTAAACGCGGTTTTTACGATCGCCAAATTGACGTCAAAGTGCGCGACAGCTTTAAGCAAGCGATGGAGTGTAACGGTAACGGTTTGTGCTTTAACTACGAAACTAGCTCCCCGATGTGTCCTTCAATGAAGGTGACGGCGGATCGTCGCCACTCGCCGAAAGGGCGCGCAGGATTAGTGCGGGAATGGTTACGCCAACTGACAGAGCAAGGCATTGATATTCTCGATCTTGAAAAAGCCACGCTCGAATCCTCTCCAACAATTAAATCTATGCTGGATCGGGTTCGTCATGCTTTTAGCAAAGATAAAGAGTACGACTTTTCGCATGAAGTGTACGAAGCGATGAATGGTTGCTTGGCCTGTAAGGCCTGTGCAAGCCAGTGTCCGATTAAGGTGGATGTGCCCAGTTTCCGCTCGCGGTTTCTGAATATCTATCACAGCCGTTATCCGCGCCCAGTCAAAGATTATTTAGTCGCGAATATCGAAACCTTATTACCTGTGATGGCGAAGGCTCCGCAACTGGTAAATAGCGTGTTAGCACAATCTTCGGTGCAAAAATTAACCGCTAAAACGGTGGGTTATGTTGATGCGCCACTCTTGTCGGTACCGACACTCGCACAGCGTTTACGCCGTCATCCCGTCGTCCTGTTTGATATGCAGCGTTTGGCGGGGTTATCGCAAGAAGAGCGCGAGCAACATGTGTTGATCGTGCAAGATCCGTTTACCAGTTATTACGATGCGGATGTGGTCGAAGATTTTGTCGCCCTACTGCTTAAATTAGGCAAAAAACCAGTATTGCTGCCGTTTAAACCCAATGGCAAAGCGCAACATATTAAAGGCTTTCTACGCCAATTTCGTTCGACGGCAGCGAATAGCGCGGGATTTCTGACTCAAGTGTCGGATCTCAATATTCCGCTCGTGGGTGTAGATCCTGCTTTGGTGCTTTGTTATCGCGATGAGTATGTTGAAATATTAGGCAAAGATCGCGGTGAGTTTTCGGTTCTGACGGTTCATGAATGGCTCAAACCACGCCTGTCGCAGTTTACGCCTCAGGCAACCGATGCACAGCCTTGGTATCTATTAGCGCACTGTACGGAGAAAACTAAGCTGCCGAATGCAGAAAAAGAGTGGGTGGAAATCTTCCGCCACTTTGGTACGCAGCTCAATGCGGTGGCGGTAGGATGCTGTGGTATGGCGGGTACCTTTGGGCATGAGGTGGATAAATTAACCATGTCTCGCGATATTTACGATTTGAGTTGGCAACCCGCATTAGCGTCGCTACCGAAAGAACGCTGTTTGGTGACTGGTTACTCGTGTCGTAGCCAAGTGAAACGGTTTGAGCAAATCAAACCTAAGCATCCGTTGCAGGCTCTGTTACACTTGCTATAAACAGAATGCCCAGTGACTCCACTGGGCTTTTTCATTCAGTTGAATTGAGGTGATTATGAAAAATTTAGAATTAAAGGTTCCTCCAGTCGCGGTTTTTCTGGTGGCCTTGGCGCTCATCCATCTCTCTTCCATTCTCTTTCCAACGTTAACCATTACACTACCGTGGCCAAGCCTAGTCATGGCGCTCTGTTTTTGCAGCTCAGGTTTCTGGGGGATTGCAGGTTTGTTGGAGTTTCGTCGTTTTAAAACGACGGTGAACCCCATGGCTCCGGATCTCGCGGCCACTGTGGTAGACAGCGGCGTTTTTGCACTCAGCCGCAATCCTATGTATCTCGGCTTACTGCTCCTGCTGTTTGGGCTTGCTTACTGGCAAGAGAACGCTCTTAGCTTGGTGATAGTTGGCGGCTTTCTGTTGTACATGAATCAATACCAAATCGAGCCTGAAGAGCGGATTCTAGAAGCCAAGTTTGGCGAAGCCTATCTACATTACAAAAAGCGAGTGAGACGCTGGTTGTAATGTCCGATTACTTAGCATTTTTAGCTAAAATTCACATATTTGTGAAAAAAGAGTTTGAAACATTTCTGGGGTTTATAGATTTGTGCGTAGGATAACCTTCCTACTTGACGTTGCAGTGGTAGTGGCTGGCGCGCGGCGCAATTTGTTCCCAACAAACTTGTCACTGACTTGTCGCCTACCTATCGTTCCAAGTCGTTGGGATATAACGAGCTATCAAATGATAATTTCTGATTAATGAAAGGATTGAGTTGTGCATCAGGTTTCTAAATTGCTGTCGTGTTTTATCGGTTTTTCTCTTTTCTCTACACTGCTCTATGCGGAATCCACAGCAGATATTTCATCTCGTATTATTAATGGTTCAAATGCAAACTCTGCCGAATGGCCATCGATTGTGGCTCTGGTTAAACGCGGTGCAGATGCTTATCAAGGGCAATTTTGTGGCGGCAGTTTCTTAGGTGGACGATATGTCTTAACTGCTGCTCACTGTTTTGATAGTCGTAGTGCTGCTAGTGTGGATATCATTATTGGTGCGTATGATCTGAATAACTCTTCTCAAGGAGAAAGGATTGCCGCGCAAAAAATTTACCGTCATTTGAGTTATAGTCCCAGTAACTTATTGAATGACATTGCGATTGTCGAGTTAGTACAAACCAGTAATTTGCCTGCTATCACTTTAGCGGGTCCTGCAACACGCACGTCTTTACCAGCATTAACTCCTTTAACAGTGGCTGGATGGGGGATTACCGTGCAATCAAAACCGCCACAATTTACTCCGATACTGCAAGAGGTAGATGTTGACCTGATTTCGCAGTCGCTTTGCCAAATTGTTATGCAGAATGGTATTTCTTCTGATCCTAATTCAACCAACTTTTGTGCCGCTCGTCTTACGAAAGATTCATGTCAGGGAGATTCTGGTGGCCCAATTGTAGTTAAAACGGGCCGAGAGCAACTGGGTATTGTGAGTTGGGGTGATGAACAATGCGCTAAAACAGGCACTTATGGTGTGTATACCAACGTCAGTTATTTTCGTGATTGGATCACAAAGCACACTAACCAGCTTAGCTATGATCAAGTCGCCAATCTCGGTATTCGTCCATTAGGTAAAGTGAGTCAATCATTTACATATACCAACCTTGATGCTAATGCGCTGACCTATACAGGAAACACATTCTCAAGTCTGCCCGCTGATTTTAGTGTGCTATCCGATGGGTGCAGTACTAAAGTGACGCTAGCCACTGGTGAAAGTTGTAGTGTAGAAGTGGCTGTTGATGCGCAACACTACCGTCAATATCAGTATGACTTTGAGTTGATCTTTAGCTATGCGGGAGGTTCTAAACGTGCAACGTCTCGTATTCAACTGGATACTTCGCCTTTTGCCCCAAGTGCCTCTTCTGGCGGTTCCATCGGCTGGTTTGGTTTGCTGTTTTGTGCCCCGTTGTTGATGAGACGGAAAAACGCTTGATTAGCAATACCATAATAAAAAATAACCCGCTGTGCGCGGGTTATTTTTTTGCATTAGATTTAGATGATCTGCGAATTATGCCGCTTGCTCAATCTGGCTAAGGAAGGCTTCTTTGCGCTCATTGAAACGGTTGACGAGATCATCGATTTCCGCTTGGTCGTAAGGTTTTAAACCGCTGGCGACCATACGTTTTAGGCCTTTACCGACCACTTGTCCTTCATCTTTAAATACGAAGTTGAGTGTCACTAAGCCGCGTTTGCCATCCACATCAAAGGTCGCGCCAGCAAATTCTACTTCTGGATGAGTGAGATCAAGACGGGTAAATTCCACTTCCATCGATTCATAAATCACCAGTGGACGCTGGCAGTTGATCATCATCTGCTGCTCTTCCATCAAAGGCACCATGATGTGCGGGAAGTTCATGCCAGAAAACTGCACATAGCTGGTCACCACATGCTCAATAAAAGCAGGGTTTCGGTTGACTTCACCTTCACGTGACATGTGCAAATACTCTTTGCCGCTGGCATCCACGACTGCGCTTTCACGCTGACACTTATTTTCAATGTGTAGAGCAACGCCATCACTCACCATGCCAGAGAAATCAAAATGCATCTTTTGGCTAATGCCTTCTTTTTGCAGCAATACAGCAAACAGCAGATCGCCCGGTACGCAGAAGCGTTTACTATCTTCGTCATGGATGGGGTTGAAATCACCCGCGACCAATTTGGCAAAGTGGCTAGCCTGTTGGCGAGTAAATTGAAATTGGTGCTGTTGATTTGAATGGTATGCAGTCAGGAACATGGTTATCGCTATCTCAACTAAACTGCGCGCATTATAGGACAGAATCTTACGATCATTGGTCTATCCAGTGGAGATGTTCTTGCTATTTAAAGTTGCCACTTCAAGTGATTTAAGCATAAGAGCCCCGCAGGGCTCTTGAAATGTCGATTTTTCAGTCAGTTAGTGCTGGCTTGGTAGCAGTTGATCGGGCATTAAACGGTTGTGTACGGCAAGTTGCAGCAGAGCATTGGCTTTTTCGATATCCGGCGCAAAATAGCGGTCTTTATCGTAAAACGGTACTTTTTCACGCAGTATCTGCCTTGCTTCCTCAATGCGTGGTGAGGACTTCAATGGCGCACGAAAATCCAATCCTTGTGCGGCTGCAAGGTATTCCACCGCCAAAATACCACGAGTATTTTCGCCCATATCACGCAGTCTGCGTGCGGCAAAGGTTGCCATGGAAACGTGGTCTTCTTGGTTGGCTGAAGTGGGTAAACTGTCGACTGACGCAGGATGCGCGAGGGTTTTGTTCTCACTGGCTAAGGCGGCGGCCGTGACTTGCGCAATCATAAAGCCGGAGTTAACCCCACCATTGTCGACCAAAAAGGGCGGTAGTTTACTTAGCGCACTGTCAATCAGCAGTGCCATACGCCGCTCGGAGAGACTGCCAATTTCAGCAATCGCCAGCGCCAAGTTATCCGCTGCCATGGCCACAGGTTCAGCATGGAAGTTGCCGCCAGAGATGATGTCGCCATCATCGGCAAACACGAGTGGGTTATCAGAAACCGAGTTGGCTTCGACTTCCAACACCTCAGCGGCACTTCGAATTTGCTGCAAACAAGCGCCCATCACTTGTGGTTGGCAGCGCAGAGAGTATGGGTCTTGCACTTTTTCACAATTGCTGTGGGATTGGCCAATTTCACTGCTGACATCGAGCAGGTGACGATACGCCGTTGCAGCATCCATTTGGGTTCGGTGCCCACGCACGCGGTGGATACGCGGATCGAAGGGGCGACGGCTTCCCAGAGCGGCTTCGACCGACATCGCACCGCACACAGTGGCGGAGGCAAATAGATCTTCAGCCACAAACAGTCCTTCGAGCGCAAATGCGGTCGAGGCTTGAGTACCGTTCAGAAGCGCGAGCCCTTCTTTCGGCGCGAGGGTAATTGGCTCTAGCCCCGCAATTTTCATCGCTTCCAGACCGGAAATGATTTTGCCGTTGTAACGTGCTTGGCCTTCGCCGAGCAACACTGTGCTCATGTGAGCCAGCGGCGCAAGATCGCCCGATGCGCCAACCGAGCCTTTTTTCGGTACGCAAGGATAAATCTGGTTATTGACGAGCTCGATCAAAGCTTGGATGACTTCAAGACGGATACCAGAATAGCCACGCGCCAAGCTGTTGATTTTAAGTAGCATCATCAAACGAACGGTTTCATCCGACATCAGCTCGCCGATGCCCGCAGCATGAGAAAGCACGATGCTCTTTTGCAGCGTTTCCAAATCTTGCGGGGCAATTTTGGTGTTGGCGAGCAAGCCAAATCCGGTATTGATGCCGTAAACGGTACGTCCTTCGCTGATCACTTGTTCGACGACTTGGGCGCTTTCGGCAATCGCCGGAATCGCTTCTGGATCGAGGGATAACACCACGGGTGAGCGGCTCACTTGACGCAACTGTTTTAAGCTGAGTTGGCCGGGTTTGATCATCAGGTGCAACATGGTTTCTTTCCTCACTTGAGTTTGGCCAGCTCGGCGTTGAGCATAGGTAAATCGAGTTTTTGCTGCTGCGCGCAGCGTTTGGCGATGTCATAGCCTGCATCAGCATGGCGCATTACGCCTGTGGCTGGATCATTGTGCAGTACACGAGCGATACGTTCGGCGGCATCATCACTGCCATCGCAGCAAATCACCATACCGGAATGCTGTGAGAACCCCATACCGACGCCGCCACCGTGGTGCAGAGAAACCCAAGTGGCTCCGCCTGCGGTGTTGAGTAGCGCATTGAGTAGGGGCCAATCAGAGACTGCATCTGAACCATCGAGCATGCCTTCCGTTTCGCGGTTCGGGCTAGCGACTGAGCCTGAATCGAGGTGATCACGGCCAATCACGATTGGCGCTTTAAGTTCGCCATTTTTCACCATTTCGTTAAAGGCTAAGCCTAAGCGAACGCGATCTTTTAAACCCACCCAGCAAATACGAGCCGGTAAACCTTGGAAGTGGATTCGCTCACGCGCCATATCCAGCCAGTTATGCAGATGTGGGTTGTCAGGGATCAGCTCTTTGACTTTTTGATCGGTTTTGTAAATGTCTTCCGGATCGCCAGAGAGTGCCGCCCAACGGAAGGGACCTATCCCTTCACAGAAGAGTGGACGAATATAGGCCGGCACAAAACCGGGGAAATCGAACGCATTGGCAACACCTTCTTCCAGCGCCATTTGGCGAATGTTATTGCCATAGTCCAGCGTTGCAGCGCCGCGAGCTTGCAAATCAAGCATGGCGCGGACTTGGATCGCCATCGAAGCTTTGGCAGCTTTGACGACTTCAGCTTCATTTTGTTGACGCATCTGCGCGGCTTTTTCCATGCTCCAGCCGAGTGGTAAATAGCCATTGAGTGGATCGTGTGCCGAGGTTTGATCCGTCACCACATCAGGCGTGATGTTGCGCTTGACTAATTCGGGGAAGACGTCAGCGGCATTACCCAGTAAGCCGACAGAAATTGGGCGATCGGTATCGGCGATCATCGCCAGCGCTTCATCAAGCGTGTTGGCTTTTTTGTCGACATAACCGGTGCGCAGACGATAGTCGATGCGCGATTCATCACATTCCACCGCAATCATCGAGAATCCTGCCATCGTCGCCGCTAAAGGTTGCGCGCCGCCCATGCCGCCCAATCCGCCAGTCAAAACCCAACGGCCTTTGGCATCGCCATTGAAATGCTTTTTCGCAACCGCGACAAAGGTTTCGTAAGTGCCTTGCACTATGCCTTGTGAGCCAATGTAAATCCAAGAACCTGCCGTCATCTGGCCGTACATCATCAAGCCTTGCTTATCGAGCTCGTTGAAATGTTCCCAGTTTGCCCAGTGTGGTACTAAGTTGGAGTTGGCAATCAACACGCGTGGCGCATTTTTGTGGGTGGGGAAAACCCCAACCGGTTTACCCGACTGTACCAGTAAAGTCTGGTCATCGTCGAGGCGCTCCAGCACTTCGACGATTTTATCAAAGCACTCCCAGTTACGCGCGGCGCGACCAATGCCACCATACACCACCAACGCATGAGGATGTTCAGCCACATCGGGGTCGAGGTTATTCATCAGCATGCGAAGTGGGGCTTCAGTGAGCCAAGATTTGGCGCGCAACTGCGTGCCACGAGGGGCGCGAATGGTGCGCTGAGTGTCCAGTCTTGTTCCTTGTGCAGATGACTGTGTCATGTTGAGACTCCTTTTGATTCACGGGTGACGGATAGATTGCACTTGTTCGGCCATCGCGTTAGCAATGTCCCAACACAAACGAGCGGCTAAGCGCGCGGTGTGCTGATCAATATCGAAACTCGGGTTGTATTCGGCGATATCGGCAATCATCAGTTTGTTTTTGTAATGAAGAATTCGGTCGAAATAGGGGGCAAGCGCTTCTATGCTCACACCGCGCGCGGCAGGGGCACTGACGCCGGGCGCACTGGCCGCCGGAAACACGTCCAGATCAATGGTGAGATAGAGGTAATCAGAATCATCAATAAAGTGTTGTAATTGAGTCAGGTGATCCTTGAGTGACAAAGGCGAAAAGGCTTTATCTTCAACATACCAAACCCCTAGCTTATCTGCGCGTTCAAATAGCGCGGGCGTATTGCTGGCGCGGCTCACTCCCAAGCAGGCGTAATGAAAATCCCAACCTTGCTGCTGGCAAAAATGGTGGATTTGATTAAACGGCGTGCCTGAGCTTGGGCGTACTGGAACGAACGCTGTTTCAACCCCAGATTCAAACGCGCGCAAGTCAAAATGCGCGTCAAAATTGATGATGCCGATCCGAGGTTGCTTTACGCCTGTTGCTAGAAAATGTTGTGCTAAACCCTGAAAGGTTGCCCAAGCAATCTCGTGTCCGCCGCCGAGTACGATGGCCCGCGCGTGAGGCAAAGCCTGTTGGATCACTTGCGCGCATTCTTGCTGAGCTTGCTCTAATGCATCACCTTCACAGCGAATGTTGCCCAAATCGTAAATGGGGGTGGGATGGTGCCACGCGAGATTGGCCAGTGCTTGCTTAATAAGGTTGGGCGCGTGTTTGGCTCCGATGCGACCTTTGTTGCGTTCCACACCCGCATCACACTCAAAACCGATCAACGCCACACCCGGCTCTTGGTTCGCTAGCTCGCCCACTTGAATGGGACAAGCGATATAGTGCACACGACG
Source organism: Vibrio cholerae (assembly GCF_008369605.1). Classification (NCBI taxonomy): domain Bacteria; kingdom Pseudomonadati; phylum Pseudomonadota; class Gammaproteobacteria; order Vibrionales; family Vibrionaceae; genus Vibrio; species Vibrio cholerae. The sequence continues at coordinate 1,747,351 of NZ_CP043554.1, read as the reverse complement.
CCCAGCTTGGCCATCTTCGGCATCATGGCGGCCTTGCCAAGTGTGCTCTGTGGTGAAATTAGGATTCATAGCTTAGCTCTCCATTCACCATGCGAGCATGCAGGCGAGAAACGCCGACTTGATAGCTCAGCTCGGCAGGGTGTTCGATATTCCAAATCGCCAAATCAGCATCGTAGCCTTCTACGATTTGTCCACGGTTTGCGGCGTAACCCAAGGCTTGCGCTGCATGGCAAGTGACACCGCGCAGCGTCTCTTCTGGCGTTAGGCCAAACAAGGTACAGCCCATATTCATCATCAGGGACAAATCGGCAAATGGTGAGGTGCCGGGGTTTAAATCGGTAGAGATGGCCATGGGTACGCGATATTGGCGCAGCCATTCAATCGGCGGCTTTTGGGTTTCGCGCAAAAAGTAGAATGCGCCGGGAAGTAAGGTGGCAACCGTGCTCGATTGCGCCAATGCTTTCACGCCCGCTTCATCAAGATATTCGATATGGTCAACGGAGAGCCCACCCATGCGAGCGGTGAGTGTGCTGCCGCCTAAGTTGGAAAGCTGCTCGGTATGACCTTTGATTTGCAAGCCATGCGCTTGCGCAGCATGAAACACGCGTTCAGTTTGCGCCACGCTAAAGCCAATCGACTCACAAAACACATCCACGCTGGTGGCCAGTTGCTCTTCGGCAACCCGAGGAATGATCTCTTGGCAAATATGCGCGATATAGTCATCACTACGGCCTTGAAATTCAGGAGGCAGTGCGTGCGCGGCAAGTAATGTGGTGGTGATTTTGACGCGGCGATGCTGCTCCAGCGCTTTGGCGGCGCGCAGCATTTTCAGCTCATCCTTGAGCGTTAAACCGTAGCCAGATTTCACTTCAACGGAAGTGACACCGCTACGCAGCAGACCATCCAAACGCGGTAGCGCCAGCTCGATCAACGCTTCTTCACTGGCCTTACGAGTGGCATTCACGGTAGAAAGAATGCCGCCACCTTGGGCGGCGATGGCTTGGTAGGGCACGCCTTGTAAACGCAGCTCGAATTCGTTGGCGCGGCTGCCGGCATAAACCAAGTGGGTGTGGCAATCAATCAATCCCGGTGTGACTAATTTGCCGGCACACGAGATAGAATGCGCATCGCTGGGAAGGTCAATATGTTGGCCTATGTGCTGAATGCGCCCCTGCTCAATGATGAGGGTTTGCGGCTCGGTTATCTGATAACCTTGCACGCCCGGTTGCATGGTTACTAAACGCGCTTCGGTCAACACACAATTCATCGCTTTCCATCCAGATATCGATAATTCAAATGTATATACAAATAAATAGTGGAAAGCGTGAAAGTTCGCAACTTGAATGTTGCGAAAATGTGATCATGTGGGGCTATTGGTTGAACAGAATTTTCGAGCTGAGTTTATAACGCGAACCCGGATGATAGAGCAGGGCAGAGCTAATCAGCTTATCACCACTCCAAGTACGGCGATTGAGTAGCAAGCAAGGTTCATTAGCCGCAAGTGCAAGGGCTTGTTTGACATGCGCATCGGCCACAATGGCTTCTACAGTATGCTCAATCGCGCTCAGTGGACAGTTTTGCGACAAATATTGGTTGGGCGTAATTTGGGTAAAATCTTGATCCAAATAGTGTGGCACCGAACGACTATTCACCCAACGCACTTCCAGTTGCATCGGGATATCGTTAGCGTAGTGAATGATTTCACTGTAAAACACTGGGCTACCCACCATCACACCGAGCTTGATGGCGACAGCTTCGTCGGCGTTCAGCGCACGCTGTTCAACCACTTTGTTGTGATACTGCTTACCGCGACTGAGGATTTCATCCGCGATGTTGCGAATATCCAGCAAAGGCGATTCGGCTTTCTCTTCTGCCGCACAAACAAAGGTGCCTAAACGTGGGCGGCGCTGTAATTTTCCCTCACTGACCAGATCGCGCAGCGCTTTGTTGACCGTCATGCGGCTGACACCAAATTGCTCCGTTAACTCTAATTCAGTGGGGGTACGATAACCGACTGGCCAACGACCCGACTCGATGTTGTCGAGCATAAATTGTTTGATTTGCAGATAGCGTGGAGACAAGTTTCAACTCTTTCAAAAATCATTTGCATAGACAAATCATTTCTTTGAAATCGAAGTTTTGCAACTTTTTGTGTGTAAGTTGCCACATTGCGCAGATTTTACTGAGTGATAACGCCTACAAGCGATAGCGATAACTGATGTGCAGCGCAATATCCGTGCTGTTATCGGTGCTGAAGACGTTTTCAGTTAACGCAAGCTCCAAGGCGCTGGATGGCATTACGTAGCGATAACCCAGCACATATTCTGTTGCGGGTTTCTCAAGCTCCTTGGGGCTTTCCACTGTGCCTTGATAAAAATGAAAAGAGCTAAACAAGTGGTGCTTGGTATTGAGTTGGTACTCATAACCCGCTGCCAGAGTGAGGGTCGATTTTTTCGTTGGTAGCGTGCCTGTCGCACTGTTGTGATGAACTACGCCGAGCAGGCCATAAATTCGATGCGCGTCCTGCTGATAGGTGTAGTTCAGTTGCAGTGCTTGCTCAAAACGGTTTAAGCGTAATAAGCCATTTTGGTTGTAATAGAGCGTAGCACCGAGTGAAAGACCATGCTGCTCGGAAGTGTGGATTTGGTACTGCGTGTAAACAGAAAAGGCGCTGCTGAGAGTGGAGCCAGAAAAATCATCCCATGCAATCTTGTGCTCTGGAACGGCAATATGAAAACGGTGTTTGTCAACACTATCACGCCCATTTTGATCCAGACCAAATAGATCATGAAAGCCCATGGTCAGCGAATCCAACTGGTTATCCCACGCCTGACTAAACCGATAGCTCAGCTCCGCCTGCCAACGGGGTGCAAATTGCCATTTAAGACCTAAGGTGAACTGGTTTTGGTAGTAATCCCCCTCATAACCCGGACTATCACTCCAGATACTGGCAGCAGAAAATCCACCAAACAGCTCTTGGCTATCCCGCGGGAGTGAAAATCCGTCGCGTAGCTGTGGAGTAAGGGAATGGCTGGCGAGAGGTGCTTGGGCGTAATTGATGAATGGGCCGTAACGGTATTCATTCGCCAGACTAGGAAAAGTCACCAGAGTACAAATAAGGCTAAGCAATGGGATGAATCGCATCGTCTAACTCACAGTTTGATTGCACTTGAGTTAAGTTTAGCGGAATTTTTTGTGATAAGGCTTGGGTTTATGTCTCAATCTAACATCTTGGAATGTCAATAAAGAGCAACGCCAGCTCGAAAGCTGGCGTTGAGAAGTTTAGTCACGCTTCCACAGCATATGGCAAAACTTCTGATCTGGGTCACGACTGATCAACATACGGGCGAACACATCGTCCAGCACATCATTTTCTTCGTTCACCAGACCAATGCGTACTTCGGCATAGATTTCTTTATCGACTTCGAAACCCACTTGGTCATCCCAGTCATCGCCGACATCGACCAGCTCAGCCGCGCCGCGATCATCAAACTGCGCCGTGAACAGAATCACGTCTACAGGTTCAAGGTTATCTGGCGCCATTTCCAAGAAAATGTCGTATGCGGTATCAATGGTGTCGTCGATAGAAATAAGCTCAGCCATAAGATTACGCTCGGTTCATGAATTTGCGTTCAGCAGTATTGATAACGATACGATCGCCCGTTGCAATGTACTCTGGAACTTGAACCACTAATCCAGTTGGCATACGCGCTGGTTTAGTACGAGAAGAGGCAGAAGCACCTTTGATTGATGGATCCGTCTCTTCAATCACCATTTCAACAGAAGATGGCAGTTCAATCGCAACCGCTTCACCGTCAACCAATACTACGCTCATGCCTTGAATTTCTTCAGTGATGAACAGCAGTTCGTCTTCGATTTCATCTTTCTTGAAGTTGTATGGGGTGTAGTCGTCATTGTTCATGAAGACATACTCATCGCCATCAATGTAAGAGAAAGAGATCGGACGTTTGTTCATTTCTACGGTATCCAGAACGTCATCAGATTTGTAACGCTCATCTACGCGTGCGCCTGTGTTTAGGTCAGTACAACGTAGTTTGTAGATTTTTGAACCGCCGCGGCCACCAGGAGTGGTCACTTCGATATCTTTGATCAGCAGAGTCTTACCGTTAGAAATGATGGCAAAACCTTTTTTGAGTTCACTTGCCTTTGGCATGAAATATATCCTTCGTGTAAAAAGTGGCAGCATTATAACTAAAGGAAGGGGAGAAAAGGAATATCTCTCCCCCTGCTACGTGACGTGGTGCGTGCACCGTGGCTAAGAATTAAGGTTTGACTGGTTGATTGCTCGCCAGTGGGGTAAGTCTGCTATTGATTGATGGTCACGCATCATAGAACATAAGGCCTGTACAAATTAAGCGAGTATGGAGCGGTATGACTCTGCCGGTGATTGACCCCAAGCAACCTTTTCAACCTGAATATCAAAACGCGATTGCCGATTTGGTGCGCTTTTGGCGCGCAGGAGCAGGGCAGGCATTACACAGCATTTACCTCTACGGCAGCGTGGCGCGAAAAACGGCCAAGCCGAATCGCTCCAACCTCGATGTCGTGGTAGTGACCTATGGCTCTTTTGAAGAAAACCGCGCGACCTTAATCAACACCATCCGTTGGCGTTTTCAAAAAAGCTACCCGTGGATCACCGATGTCTCCTTTAAGATCGCAGCCGTTGAGGAAGTTGCGACCTTAGAGGCGATTTTTTCTTGGGGTTTCATGCTGCGCCACTGCTGTGTTTGTGTGTATGGCGATAATCTGGCCGAATGTTTTGGCCATTACGAGCCAAGCTGGGAAATTGCTAAGCATTGGAATATGGATGTGGGGGATTGGCTTGCCTATTACCGAGATAAAATTGCCAAAGCCGCAACTGAGCAAGAGCAGATCATGGCTCAGCAGATGGTGGCCAAAAAGCTACTGCGTGCCAGCTATTCGCTGATTATGTACCGCGACAAGCAGTGGTTTGATGACCCGATCGAATGCGGTACCCATTTCCTACGCTATCACCCAGAGAAGCAGCTTGAGATTGACCGCCTTGGCTTGCTACTAAAACCCCGTGCAATTCCCAAACGCTCGGTGGTTGGTTTACTCGATAGTTTTGGTCCTTGGCTGGTGTCTCAATATCAAAAAACCGAGTTTCGAATTGGTTAGTCTTTTTTGAGAATAAGCAGTAAGTATAAGTTTTAACCGCTGAATCATTTATTGATAAAGAAATTAGTGTGCTAAGTTTTTAATACGCGTCACTTGAGCCTCTTTAGCATGCTGAGTTTTAATAAGTACTTACCCACGGTGAGAAAAAATGAGTTAACCAAGGTTTCTCAATACCTTGTTTCAGCGATGCATTCGATTCGTGAAGGGATGGTGTGGCTGATCCCGTGCTTAATGATCTCTTCCTTTGTCCTGTTTATTGCCAGCATGGGCGAGCTGTTTAGCGGTGGCCGTCCTGAATGGGTTTTGATTTTGTATCGCGCGAACCAAGTGATCGCCGAAACCTTTCCTTATTTGATGACGGCCACCATCTCATATCTACTGGCCATGCATTGGCATTTGCCACGTCCCCCGATTGCGCTATTGAGCATCATTTATTTGGTGGTCTCCTCAGCTTCGGTGAGTGCCGAGAATAATTTGCCAACGTTTCAAATCATCACAGCACTGATCACACCGATTTATGCTATTCCGCTGATAGCTTGGTTGATGCGTTATCCGGTCTTACACTTAACCCACTCAAACAGTGCTGGCAGCATAGTACGTGAGTCACTCAATCTTGTGTTGCCTGCGGCACTGACGGCCATGGTTGTGGTGGGCATAAATTTAATTTTATTTGGCCCGATCACTCGTCAGATCTTTGCAAGCTTGATGCATTTTGATTATGCCAATGACCCTTATTCCTTCGGCTTAACATTCGCTAGCCTAAACTCGCTGCTTTGGTTTTTCGGCATCCACGGTTATTACGCTTTATTACCTTTAGTGGAATTATTGCAAGAAGCGAGTCGGCTGTCCGAGTCCTATTTTTTGATCGGTGAAACCGCCCCTTATCCAATGAATTTATCCTTTATGGGCACGTTTGTGTTTATCGGAGGCAGCGGTGCAACCTTTTCTTTAGCTTTAGCTATCCTATTGTTCGGAAAACAGAAAAACATTCGCTTGCTCGCGATTGCCAGTCTTCCGATCGGGCTGATTAATGTGAATGAGATTTTCCTATTTGGTTTGCCTCTGATCCTCAATCCGCGTTTATTCTTCCCCTTTCTCCTCGCACCTATGGTGAATGTGGTGGTATCACTCTGGGCGGTAGAGTCCGGTTGGGTCGCGTACCCGAGTGTTTCAGTGCCGTTCAATAGCCCGATTTTTCTCAATGCTTGGATTGCGACTAGCGGTGACTGGAATGGATTACTCCTGCAATTGGCCAATATTGTTCTCGGTTGTCTCTTATATTTGCCCTCTGTACTGCGTCTTAATGAACAATATGGCCAGCAAACGATTCGAATTCCGTCGTTGGATACTATGTATACTCGCCGTCAAGAAGAGGCGGCTCATCTGCAAGATGATCCCATTGCGTTGGCGCAGAAACGGGAGCGTGAGCAGCTTAAAGTTGAACAGCAACTACAGATGATGAGCAGCAAAGAGTTCTGTTTGGAGTATCAACCGCAAGTTTGCCACCGAACAGGACAAGTGATTGGTTGTGAGGCATTAATTCGAGCCAAAGATCAACAAGATAACATTCTATCACCGGCAACCTTTTTACCCTCCCTTGCCAAAGCTGGGTTGATGAAGGAGATGGATTTATGGGTAGTGAAACAGGCTACGCGTGATGTTCGTAAACTCACGAATGTCGGAGTTTATGTGCCTGTCAGTATTAATCTGACGGCAGAAACCTTGATGGATTTGACCGTAATGGCTCAGATTGAAGAGATCATTCGCCCAGTGGCAGGATTAATTCATATTGAGCTGACGGAAGAGAGTTTACTGGCGGATGAACAGCGTTTGACTTGGGTGTTTAACCAACTTCATCAATTAGGCGTCAAAATTTATATTGATGATTTTGGTACTGGTTATTCTTCCCTCAGCTATCTGCACCGTTTTGATGTCGATGGCATCAAGATTGATCGCTCCTTTGTGCTGGCTTTGGTCTCTGAAAAAGGGCGCAAAGTGTTTGCCAATTTACAGCTCGTGGCTCATTCCCTTGAGCTGGAAACGATCATCGAAGGAGTCGAAACCCAAGAGCAATTAGACGCGATGGGAGATGAATACCCATTCTCTGTACAAGGTTGGTTTTACAGTAAATCTCTGAATCGTAGTGATTTCGTCGAGTTTGTACAGCGTCGAAATGTTTCTAAAACAGTCCCAGTTGAGGCGCAATAAGCTCATCAAATTGTTTGCCAATAAAAGGCAAAATCGCATCTGCGACCGGTTTAAGCTGTTTATCGATGTAGTGCTGATAATCGATAGGGCTTTTGGAATACTCTTTCGGCTCAGGACCATTGATTGTAATCACATATTCAATCGTTCCGCGGTATTGGTATTGTAACGGTCGCCCAAGTTTGGCGTTAATGTCATCCGCCATTCTGGCCGCGCGTACTTGCGGCGGCACATTCTTTTGGTACTCATGTAACCGTCGGCGCAAACGCTTTTGATACACCAACTGCTCATCCAATTGGCCTGCCAATGTCTGTTCTACGATAGTGCGAATATAGGACTCTGGATCTTGTCTGTGGAATATCAATTGATACAACTGATGTTGAAAACGTTGCGCGAGCGGTGTCCAGTCGGTGCGTGCGCTTTCCAAACCTTTAAAAATCAGTTGCTCATTGTCACCATCCCCTTTTAAACCCGCATAGCGTTTTTTGGAGCCCGTTTCCGAACCGCGAATGGTCGGCATTAAAAAACGGCGATAGTGGGTTTCGTACTCGAGTTCAAGAATCGAACTAAGGGCATATTCTTGCTTTAAATGCTCTGTCCACCATTGGTTGATTTCGCGGACCAAAGCGTGACCAATGTTATCCGCTTCTTGCTGAGAGTATTGCCCACCGAGTGCGACAAACGTTGAATCCGTATCGCCATAGATCACTTGATAACCGCGCGCTTCAATCAACTGTTTTGTTTGGATCATGATTTCATGGCCGCGCATGGTAATGCTCGATGCCAATCGCGCATCGAAAAAGCGGCAGCCTGATGAGCCGAGCACACCATAAAACGAGTTCATGATGATTTTGATTGCTTGTGAAAAAGCCTTTTCTTGGTTGCGTTTGGCTTCATCGCGCGCTGCCCATAGCTTTTCGATCATCTCAGGTAAAAAGTGTTTGGTGCGATGAAATTGACCACCGCGAAAGCCCGGAACCGCGTGATCGGCCTGTTTGCCTATTGGCAGTTTTAATCCTTCAATCAGCCCAAGTGGATCAATCAAAAACGAGCGAATAATCGAAGGGTAGAGGCTTTTAAAGTCGAGCACGAGTACCGAGTCATACAGCCCCGGAATCGAGTCCATCACATAACCACCAGGGCTGGCAACCCAGTTTTCTGGCTGCAAATTGGGAGCAACATACCCTGCGCGGTGCAGTTGTGGTAGATAGAGATTGGTGAATGCGGCTACAGAGCCACCAATGCGATCTAACTCGACACCCGTTAAACGTGAACGCTGAATGGCGAAATCGAGCAGATGAGTGGCCGCAAAAATCTTATTCACTAATACGCAGTCTTGCAGGTTGTAGCGAGCGAGTGAGGGCTTATCGTGGCGAAACATCTGGTTAATTTCATCCATCCGATCATGCACGTTATTGATCGCTTTCCCTTCGCCGAGCAGCTCTTGCGAGACCGACTCCAAAGACCATGAACGAAAATGGTAAGTCGCGGTTTTTAACGTATCGATACCATCGAGCACCACACGCCCGGGAATACTGATAAAACCCTGCTGCGTTTGGCTCGCCGTACGGAAAAAGCTCGGTTGCTGAGCTCGTCCAATAGTGAGTTTCAGTTTGTGGAATTCCGCGCGTTTGTGCAGCAGCCGGAAATCGAAATCCACTACGCTCCAACCAATAATCACATCAGGATCAAACTGCTCAAACCATGCAATGAGCGCTTTGAGTAACTGGTATTCATCCTCGACCCATTGAATCGGCGTTTCTGCAGGCTCCGGCTGACCAACCATAATCACTCGGCTGTCCATCGGGCTATCCAAACCAATCGTGTAGAGCAGCCCTTTTTCGGAGCATTCGATGTCTAGCGACACCATATTCAGCGTCGGTAGGTAATCACCTTGGCGACATTTGGCTTGCTGAACTTGGCGATAATGGCTGAAATCGGTGATCTGACCAGTAAATTCGATGCTGCCTTGGATAAAGCGTTCCATCAGAAAACGGTCAGCCAAACGAATATCCGCCTCTAAGATCAACATGTCCGCTTGAGCGAGTTTCTCGGCTAAGATTTGGCTATCGCGAATCGTATTGCAGTAGCAAGCGGCGAGGGGTTGGTCTGCAAAGCTACGTAATGAGAGGGGCGATAATGAGGGCGTTATTGATAATTCTGCGGCAATTCGCATCACTTCTTGGCTAGCCGATTGTTCAATAAAAAAAACCGGACGCTCACCGCGTATGATAAGTTGTGTTGGGCCTGAAGGTGTCGCGAGCCAAAGTTCAATTTGGGTTTGTCCAGCCACATCACGAGCGTGACGCGTTAATACAAACCCTTGTTCAATCTTCAATCTGGCCCACCTTTTTCAACACTCATACATTTTTGCGCTGGCACATTATACTGATAGTGAAGCTGATTACATCGCATTGTGGCATCACAAGCAGGAGTGGGCGAGCACCTAGGTGATTGCGACGCAAAAGTAGGCCAAAAATCACGGTTTATATTCACCAAACCTTTCAATTAGGCGAATATGATTTTTATTAACTTATTGATTTTTATGTGCCACATGTGCGATTCGACACTTTGAAAAATAAGTGCTTGCTAAAGTGTAGGTTTCAGATCATATTCACGGGAGAAAAGTTGCCCGCGTTGGTTTGGGGTAGCTTCGCTGTAATCCACTGTCTCGGTGGGTGCAGAGCCAATAGATAAGTGTGGAGATACAAGTTTGATTAGTGTTTTCCTTGTAGATGATCACGAGCTGGTTCGCACAGGGATACGACGTATTATTGAAGACGTCCGTGGAATGAAAGTAGCAGGGGAAGCTGACAGCGGTGAAGAAGCAGTAAAATGGTGTCGTGCGAACCATGCCGACGTCATTTTAATGGATATGAACATGCCGGGTATTGGTGGCTTGGAAGCAACCAAGAAGCTGTTGCGTGTTAATCCGGACATTAAAATTATCGTATTGACGGTACATACCGAAAATCCGTTCCCAACCAAAGTGATGCAAGCGGGTGCCGCAGGTTATCTCACGAAGGGCGCGGCACCGGATGAAATGGTCAATGCGATCCGTATCGTTCACAGCGGTCAGCGTTACATTTCTCCAGAAATTGCGCAGCAAATGGCGTTGAGTCAGTTTTCGCCCGCCTCTGAAAATCCTTTTGCTGATCTCTCCGAACGTGAATTGCAGATCATGTTAATGATCACCAAAGGCCAGAAGGTGACGGACATTTCCGAACAGCTCAGTTTGAGCCCGAAAACCGTCAACAGTTACCGCTACCGTTTGTTCGCCAAGCTGAATATCAACGGTGATGTGGAATTAACCCACTTAGCTATCCGACACGGGATCTTAGATACTGAGAAGTTATAGTGTCGACACCGTTTGATTCTGCCCCTTTTCTTAAGACAGTCACCAACCAGCCCGGCGTATACCGAATGTATAACGCTGAGGCTGAAGTGATCTATGTCGGCAAAGCCAAGGACCTCAAAAAGCGTCTAACCAGCTATTTTCGCAAGAATCTCGACAGCGAAAAAACCAAAGCTCTCGTCAGCAACATCGCCAAGATTGACGTGACGGTCACCCACACCGAAACGGAAGCATTGATCCTTGAGCACAATTACATCAAGCAGTATCTGCCTAAGTACAACGTGCTGCTGCGTGATGATAAGTCTTATCCCTATATTTTCTTAAGCGCGCACAAACACCCGCGACTGTCCTCACATCGTGGTGCCAAAAAACGCCGTGGTGAATATTTCGGGCCTTATCCGGATTCGGGTGCAGTGCGTGAAACTCTGCATTTGATCCAGAAAATCTTTCCCGTCCGTCAGTGTGAAGATACGGTGTACAGCAACCGTACTCGACCTTGCTTGATGTATCAGATTGGGCGCTGTGCCGGACCTTGTGTGAAAGGGCTGATTTCTGACCAAGGCTATCAAGAGATCGTCCATTACCTACGTCTTTTCCTGCAAGGCAAAGACAACCAAGTACTATCGATTCTGGTTGAGAAAATGGAGCAGGCGAGCCGTGAACTGCGTTTTGAAGATGCCGCTAAAGCGCGTGACCAAATTCAAGCCATTCGCCGCGTACAAGAGCAGCAGTTTGTGTCGGACGACAGTTTGGAAGACTTGGATGTGCTCGGTTTTGCACAAGAAAATGGCATTGCTTGCATCCATATTTTGATGATCCGCCAAGGCAAAGTGCTCGGCAGTCGTAGCCATTTTCCGAAAATTCCAAGTGACACCTCGCAGGTCGAAGTGTTTGAGAGCTTTTTAAGCCAATATTATTTAAGTCACAGTGAAGCTCGCAGTATTCCGGCACGGATCATTTTAAATCGAGGATTGACCGAAGAAACCGAGGCGCTACAAACCGCGATCAGTGAACTTGCAGGGCGCAAAGTTACTTTCCATGTCAATCCCACCGGCACGCGAGGTCGTTATCTGAAACTCGCCAATACCAACGCGCTGACGGCGATCACGACTAAGATTAATCACAAGATGACCATCAATCAGCGCTTCAAAGCCCTGCAAGAAGAGCTCGGAATGGATGCGATTACCCGCATGGAGTGTTTTGATATCTCGCATACCATGGGCGAAAGCACGATGGCCTCTTGTGTGGTGTTTAACCAAGAAGGGCCGCTAAAGCAAGAGTATCGGCGTTACAACATCACGGGCATCACCGGTGGGGATGATTACGCGGCGATGGCGCAAGTGTTGGAACGTCGCTACAGCAAGCAGCTCGATAGCAGCAAGATCCCCGACATTATTTTCATTGATGGTGGCAAAGGGCAGCTCAATCGTGCCTATGAGATCATTTCGTCCTGCTGGCAAGATTGGCCTAAGTACCCAAAAATCATTGGTATAGCCAAAGGTGTGACACGTAAACCCGGTTTGGAAACGCTGATCACCATTGATGGTGACGAGTTCCATCTACCGAGTGATGCGCCTGCGTTGCACTTAATTCAACACATTCGGGATGAAAGCCATAATCACGCGATTGCAGGACACCGCGCGCAGCGCGGAAAAACTCGCCGTACCAGTACACTTGAGGGTATTGAAGGCGTGGGGCCGAAACGGCGTCAAGCCTTGCTGAAATATCTGGGTGGTATGCAGGAGTTAAAACGCGCTTCTGTTGAAGAAATCGCCAAAGTGCCGGGCATCAGCCACGCATTGGCAGAAAACATTTATCAAGCATTGAAACAATAAGAAAAATACAGCAACATTAACGCGCCATCGAAAAGAGCCTATACATTATGCGTTTCAACATTCCTAACCTTCTCTCCTTGCTCAGATTATTTCTGATCCCCGTGTTTGTGGTGACCTTTTATCTCCCTTTTGAATGGGCTCCCTTTGTCGCCGCTATGGTGTTTTGGGTCGCTGGATTCACTGATTGGTTAGATGGAATGTTGGCGCGAAAATTAGGCCAAACCTCGCGTTTTGGTGCATTTATTGACCCAGTAGCGGATAAAGTACTGGTTGCCACGGCGCTGATTTTGATCACCGAGCATTATCACAGTATCTGGATCACCATTCCTGCGGTGACAATGATCGCTCGCGAAATTATCATTTCAGCACTGCGTGAGTGGATGGCAGAAATTGGCAAACGAGCCAGTGTCGCGGTGTCATGGGTTGGCAAAGTAAAAACTCTGACTCAAATGTTTGCGCTGTGGGTACTGATCTGGCGTTATGACGACTGGATGATTTGGCTTGGCTACATTTCTATCTATGTGGCGACTGTGCTGACCTATTGGTCAATGGTGCAATATTTGGCGGCGGCCAAAGACGACTTACTGAATGAAGAACATCACTAGAAAACGGGCGAAAGCCCGTTTTTTTATCGTTGCGTGATAGGCGAGTAAAACAAAAAAGTGAAGCTTGGGATCCAGTTATCTCTATAAAAATCCGGTGTTTTTTGCTAATAAAGTGAGCAAATATCGCGTTTTTGCACGTTAAATAGTCAAACGATTAGAAAGGCAAAAAAATTGTGTTGACTCAATAACTCGAATGCGTAGAATGCATTCCCGTAGTCAGGCAGCCACCGAAACAGGTGAAAGTCTGAAGTTACAGAGGCGCGTTGGCAGAGTGGCCATGCAGCGGATTGCAAATCCGTGGACCTCGGTTCGACTCCGGGACGCGCCTCCATTGCGACACTAGCTCAGTTGGTAGAGCGCAACCTTGCCAAGGTTGAGGTCACGAGTTCGAACCTCGTGTGTCGCTCCAAATTAAATGATATGGCGTTAAGCGGTATCACAAGATGGTGTCTTCCATCGCAAAGATTTTGCGTGCCCTGGTGGTGAAATCGGTAGACACAAGGGATTTAAAATCCCTCGACTTTCGAGTCGTGCCGGTTCAAGTCCGGCCCGGGGCACCATCTCCATTTCGCGACACTAGCTCAGTTGGTAGAGCGCAACCTTGCCAAGGTTGAGGTCACGAGTTCGAACCTCGTGTGTCGCTCCAAATCAGAAAGCCCGCTCAATGAGCGGGCTTTTGCTTTCTTGATGCTTTTTCTATTCTGGTACTTTTGCACTATTTCAACATGCTGCGCTGTGATATTTCTCGTTGATTTATTTAGCACTTGCTAACGTTTTCCGGTTTTTATGATTAAAGTCACGTCGAGTGATTCGCTTCTCGTTACAATTGCCCTAGATTTATTAAGGAATAATCGTAAGTTAGCGGTATAGGCTAAAGAGTTGAGTGCCGAGCATGCAATCATTCAAATGGGATCAATACTTCGAAACAGGATTGGAGGAGGTTGATGAGCAGCATCAATCTCTCGTCAATATCGTCAACCGCTACAGCTCTCTGTTGGCCGAAAATCATGTGTCACTAGATGAGATCCGTCTCGCTCTGTTTGAGCTTTCTCGTTACTCTGAGTACCACTTCAAAGAAGAAGAGAAGCTCATGCGTGAGGTCGGCATTTCAGCACTTCATCTTGAAGAGCACATTCAGGTTCATCGCACGTTTATGTCTGAAGTGTTTAGCATGCAAGCTTTCATCCATGATGTAGATGACCGCTCGGCCGTTCAGTTATTGGAGTTTTTGATCCATTGGTTGGCGTACCACATCTTAGGTATCGATCAGAATATGGCGCGACAAGTGATTGCGATTCGCTCTGGCATGAGTGCCGAAGAAGCCTACGCTAAAGAGGAGCGAGAGAAAAATGCCGCGACGGAGCCATTACTCAATGCCCTTAATGCGTTATTTGATCAAGTCTCTGAACGTAATCGAGAACTCGTCAAACTCAATCAATCACTGGAAGAAAAAGTGATTGAGCGCACTCAGCAGCTTTACCAAGTCAATCGTCAGCTCGAAGCGCTATCCATGACCGACAGTTTGACGGGCTTACCAAACCGCCGTAAAGCCATGCGTCAGCTTGTGTTACATTGGAATCTTGCGCAAGACAACCAGCAGCCTTTCGTGTGTGTCATGATCGATATCGATGGGTTTAAAGCGGTTAATGATCATCACGGGCACGATGTAGGCGACAAAGTGTTAACCACGATAGCGAACATGCTAAGAGATCACTTTCGTAGTGATGATCTGGTATGTCGTTTAGGTGGCGACGAGTTTCTAGTGATCTGTCCTGAAACCAACACTGCTGGTGGTGTCTATATTGCAGAGCAGGTTTGCTGTGCGATTCAACAGCAGGTGATCTCGCTTGAAAACAATATTCGTTGGCAAGGCAGTGTCAGTATGGGGGTTGCCGCGTTTGCCTCAAACATGAAAGATCACCATGAGCTGCTGCGCGCGGCGGATCAAGCGGTTTACCTTGCCAAAAACAGCGGAAAAAATCGTGTTTGCGCTTTTGGTGCGCCGAGCTAGTTGAGTGATTTCAGCATCCACACGTCGCAGCCATTATGCTCTGTCCCCGCCATGGGCTGCGTTAAGTGCTCAAAACCAAGCTGTTGGTAGAGCTTGATCGCTTGAGTCATGCTAGAAAGGGTATCTAAATAACATTTGGTATAGCCTTGCTGTTTCGCAAAATTCAAACAATGTTCGCTGAGCGCCCGGCCTACGCCATGGCCGCGGCTTGTGGGGAGCAGAAACAACTTCTTCAGCTCACACAAATCCGTATGGCCAGCAAAAGGTGCAATGCCACCACCGCCGACTACCTTCCCCTCCAATAACGCAACAAAATACGCGCTACGGTCTTGCTCTCGATAGTGTTGACTCATGGCAAGCACTTCGGCATCCGATGGGCCAAACCCTTCACCAATCGCGCCAAATTCAGCGCCGACGCTTTGAATAATTTGGCAAATCTCAGCGTCAAACTCAGGTCGAATCGGTACGATTTCTACTCTCATTGCTAGTCCTTTTCTGGATGAAAAATGCGGTGATGTGGTTTTTTTAGCATGTCACCGCGTGCTTCTAATTAGTGGGTATTGATGTAAGACTTTTCAAGTGCATGAATAATGCGCCAATAATGCATACAGGATGGATTTCAATTTGGCTTTAATCCTGGCTTTCGGTACTATGTACAGCTATTTGAAAACCCCAAGAATCCCTTACGGTGACACTATTGGCGGTCTTGCGACTCCCAAAGAAACCTACTCGGGCTCCTAAAGGAAACTGCTGATTGGCAGACGAGGAAACGATGCAACATCTACAAGAGATTATTGCTAATGCGACCGCGGCGATTAACGCTGCAGAGTCGCTGGTCGCACTGGATGAAGTGCGTGTTCAGTATCTGGGCAAAAAAGGTGAACTGACGGTTCAACTGCAAAGCCTAGGTAAGCTACCGCCGGAAGAGCGCCGTGCTGCTGGCCAAGAGATTAACGTTGCGAAAGAAGCGGTGCAAAAAGCGCTGGCTGAGCGCAAAGATGCGCTGCAAAGCGCTGAGCTGGAAGCAAAGTTGGCTGCAGAAACTATCGACGTGACTCTACCTGGTCGTCGCATCGAAAATGGTGGCTTGCACCCAGTGACCCGTACTATCGAACGTATTGAAAGCTTCTTTGGTGAGCTTGGCTTTACTGTAGAGTCTGGCCCTGAAATCGAAGATGATTTCCATAACTTCGATGCTCTGAACATTGCCGCGGATCACCCAGCGCGTACTGATCACGATACTTTCTTCTTCAATCCGAAGCTGATGTTGCGTACTCACACCTCTGGCGTGCAAATCCGTACTCTGGAAGAGCGTCAGCCGCCACTGCGTTTCATCGCGCCGGGCCGTGTTTACCGTAACGACTACGACCAAACGCATACCCCAATGTTCCACCAAGTGGAAGGTATGTTGGTTGATGAAAACGTTAACTTCGCACAGCTAAAAGGCATCCTGCATGACTTCTTGTGCAACTTCTTTGAAGAAGATTTGGAAGTGCGTTTCCGTCCGTCTTACTTCCCGTTCACTGAGCCTTCAGCGGAAGTGGATGTGAAAGGCAAAAACGGCAAATGGCTAGAAGTGCTAGGCTGCGGCATGGTGCACCCAAATGTACTGCGCAGCGTAGGCATCGACCCTGAGAAATACTCAGGCTTTGCGTTTGGTATGGGCGTTGAGCGTTTAACCATGCTCCGCTATGGCGTGAATGACCTGCGTGCATTCTTCGAAAACGATCTGCGTTTCCTAAAACAGTTCAAATAATTCAGGGTTCCCAAGAGGTATATACAATGAAATTCAGCGAATCATGGCTTCGTGAGTGGGTTAACCCGGCAATTACCACTGACGAATTAACTCACCAAATTACAATGGCGGGTCTGGAAGTGGACGACGTACTGGCTGTGGCTGGTGTGTTCGACGGCGTAAAAGTGGGTCACGTGGTTGAGTGTGCTCAACATCCAGATGCTGACAAACTGCGCGTCACCAAAGTCGATGTAGGCGAAGAAGAGCTTCTGGACATCGTGTGTGGTGCAGCCAACTGTCGTCAAGGTCTGAAAGTTGCGGTTGCAACCGTAGGCGCGACGCTGCCAGGCGATTTCAAGATTAAGAAAGCCAAACTGCGTGGCCAACCGTCACACGGCATGCTGTGTTCTTTCTCTGAGCTGGGTATCGATGTTGAATCGAACGGCATCATGGAACTGGCTGAAAACGCACCAATTGGTATGGATTTTCGCGATTTTCTGTCACTGAACGATGTGACTATCGATGTGGATTTGACGTCTAACCGTGCGGACTGTTTCAGTATCCGTGGTTTAGCTCGTGAAGTGGGCGTATTGAATCGTGCGGACGTGACTGCGCCTGCGGTGAATGCGATTGCTGCGACCATTAATGATACGATTGCAATTGAAGTGAAAGCGCCAGCGGCGTGTCCACGTTACCTTGGTCGTATCGTGAAGAACGTGAACGTGCAAGCGCAAACGCCACTCTGGATGCAAGAAAAACTGCGTCGTTGTGGTATCCGCTCTATCGATCCGGTGGTTGATATCACTAACTTCGTGATGCTGGAGCAAGGCCAACCAATGCACGCGTTTGATCTGGCGAAGATTGAAGGCGGAATCGTGGTTCGTCTGGCTGAGCAAGATGAAAAACTGACGCTGCTTGATGGCTCAGAAGCCAAATTAAACGCAGAGACGCTAGTGATTGCTGACCAACAAAAAGCGCTGGCGATTGCTGGTGTATTCGGTGGCGAGCATTCTGGCGTCAGCACTGACACCAAAGATGTATTACTTGAGTGTGCGTTCTTCGCACCAGACCACATTCGTGGTCGTGCACGTAGCTACGGCCTACACACCGATTCTTCAATGCGTTTTGAACGTGGTGTGGATTATGCTTTGCAACACGCCGCGATGGAGCGTGCAACGCAACTGCTGGTTGAGATCTGTGGTGGTGACGTTGCGCCAGTGGTAGCAGCAGAATCAGCAGCCGATTTACCAAAACCAAACCAAGTGACACTGCGTCGTAGCAAGCTCGACAAACTGCTGGGTCATGCGATTCCGGATGCGGACGTCGTTGAGATTCTAGAGCGTCTAGGTATGCAGGTCGAAACCACCGCAGAAGGCTGGCAAGCGACTGCACCAACATGGCGTTTTGATATTGCTATCGAGCAAGATCTGGTGGAAGAAGTTGGCCGTATCTATGGTTACAACAACATTCCTAACCAAGCGCCAGTGGCCGCGTTGAACATGAACCTGCACAACGAAGCGAAATTACCGCTGAAGCGTGTACGCGATCTGCTGGTTGACCGTGGTTACCAAGAAGCGATCACCTATAGCTTCGTTGAGCCTGAGCAACAGAAACTGCTTGTACCGGGTGTTGATGCGCTGATCCTGCCAAACCCAATTTCTGCTGAAATGTCAGCGATGCGTTTGAGCTTGATCCAAGGTCTGCTGAACACTGTGGTTCACAACCAAAAACGTCAGCAACCTCGTGTTCGTCTGTTTGAATACGGTTTGCGCTTCATTCCTGATGCGGCGGCAGAAAATGGCATGCGCCAAGAGCCTATGCTGGCGGGTGTGATCTCTGGCGCTCGTGGTGAAGAGCACTGGAATATGGAAACGGCAACCGTTGATTTCTTCGATATGAAGGGCGATCTGGAAGCGGTTCTTGAACTGACAGCGAAGGGCAAAGCCTATAGCTTCGCCGCGACTAAGCACCCAGCACTGCATCCAGGTCAAGCTGCAGCGATTATTGTTGATGGCAAAGCGATCGGTGTTATTGGTACGGTTCACCCAGAACTTGAGCGTAAGTTTGACCTCAATGGTCGCACTATTGTGTTCGAGATCGAGTGGAATGCGATCAACACACGCGTGATCCCAGAAGCCGCAGCGATTTCTAAGTTCCCAGCCAACCGTCGTGATATCGCGTTGGTGGTCGATGGCAACATCGCTTCTGGCGACATCGTTGAAGCTTGCCGTGTGGCGGGTGGTGAGCTACTGAAAGACGCAAAACTGTTTGACGTTTATGTCGGTAAAGGCGTGGAAGAAGGCAAGAAGAGCTTGGCGATTGCGCTGACGTTGCAATCGGTTGAACGCACACTTGAAGAAGCGGATATCGCAGCAGCGGTAGAGGCGATTGTGCAAGCCGTATCTGCCCAATTCGGCGCGGCTCTGCGCGACTAAGCTTAGGTCTATCTTCGCTTTAAATCAGATGAAAACAGGCTCTTCGGAGCCTGTTTTTTTATCGTGATAATCTGGAATTGAGCCAACAACTCTCTGATTTTTAGATGAAACTAAGAAAAAATTTTTGGCGTATCGAAAAAAATTATCTACGCTAAATAGTGATGAGGGTCTGAAAATCATTTTAGTGACAATGATGTAAATAACTAAAAACTCAGATTTTTTTCCTCTTGTCATCCAAGAGAGAATCAGTGATTTTTTGAAAGAGATGTAAATCGTAACGTTTTGAATCGCTTACTGAGTAATAAAAAAGTTGGCGAAAATCAGAAGGTTGGCATACACTTTCACTGTTCGGCAGTTAGGTTATTGATTGGCCGAATAAAAAATTGCTTTGGCGCTGCCAACCAGCAGCAAGGTTTAACTTAGCTTTGAGGGAAGTTTT
This sequence comes from Vibrio cholerae, assembly GCF_008369605.1. NCBI lineage: Bacteria > Pseudomonadati > Pseudomonadota > Gammaproteobacteria > Vibrionales > Vibrionaceae > Vibrio > Vibrio cholerae. The sequence goes on along the minus strand of NZ_CP043554.1, from coordinate 1,727,571 downwards.
ATGGCGCTCACAAAGGCCGAATTGGCTGAAGCCCTGTTCGAACAGCTCGGCATGAGCAAGCGGGATGCCAAGGATACGGTTGAGGTGTTTTTTGAAGAAATTCGTAAAGCACTCGAAAGTGGCGAACAGGTAAAACTCTCCGGTTTTGGTAATTTTGACCTACGAGATAAAAATGAACGTCCGGGTCGAAACCCTAAAACCGGTGAAGATATTCCTATTACCGCTCGACGTGTCGTAACGTTCCGCCCAGGGCAAAAATTGAAAGCCCGTGTCGAGAACATCAAAGTCGAAAAATAAGACCGAGCAATAGACCACGCCGATGAGCGTGGTCTTTTTGCTTTATCCCCATTTCAATAAAAAACGCAACCGAGATGTCTAGGCTGCGTGCTTTATTTGTGCTGTCCGAAGCGGCTTGGGTCGGGTATTTATGCCGCTTGAATGTGCGTTGTGATATAAGGCTGCCACGCTTGTTGATAGAGATCGCGTGAGGCTGAGCGCATCTTGGCAATTTGCGCATTTTCCCATTCGGTTAACTCACGTTGCTCTTGGCGCGCGGTGCGCTCAATGGTTTGGATCTGCTCATACAGCTCATGCTCTGCACCACTTTTTACTTGCGCAATCGCCGCTAAATGCAACTGAACCTCAGCAATAATCCCTGTTTTAGGTAACTGAACTAAAACGTTAAGATCGCGATAACCAGATTCTGCCGGATTCTTGAAGCGGTTTTTCACTTTCACGACCGTCGCTTCTCGACTTAATGTCTCATAAGCGGTGACGAGACTCGCCACATCATGCGCCACTATGGTGGCTCGGGCTAAATCGGTAATACGCTCGGCCTGACCATCTAACTCTAGCTCAATCTTTTCTAAAGCACGCTGACGAGATTTTGTGCCAGCAAAGTAGGCTTGAGTATGGGTCAAGAGTGCGGTGCTTTTGCACAGAGTTTCTAGCTCGATTTGGGCTTGATGTGCTTTGCTGTACAGCACATCAAAATCTTGATAAGGCTGGACAATAGGGTAATTTTGGTTAGCGATACCGTACAAACCACTTAAGCTATGACGAAACAGCTTAGAGCTGACTTCGTTTTGTTGTGACTCTTCGCGGTTATCTTCCGTTGAATTGGTGGTTAATGGCACAGCCGCCATGGCAGGAGCACGGCTCAGCAGCAATAACATTAAGGCTGTGGTACGTAGCAATAGACTCATTCACTCTCCTTAGCTTGCGCTGTTCAGTCAAAAAGTAGACCTAGAAGGCGTTTTCTGACAGTGCAATCAAAGTGGGTTTAGTGTTCCTTTCTGCTCACTATGATCAATTGGGCCTTGTTGTTCCTTTTCCAATTCAATCTGGATTTTCAGTTGTAAGAATTTGTTATCCATCACATATCTTCTTCCTATTTGAAGCTGCAAAGGCGATGTTCGCGCACGCCAATCACATAGTCTGTCTGTGTTTATTGGAATTCACTCATCTGCGCCTATCTGCCATTTCAGGTTCTGCAACTTCAAATCGTTTGGAAAGAACATAGGCATCCATTCAGACTTCGAGTTTTCGATGGAGTTCCAAAGCCTTAGGTAAAGAAATGTAACCGTCGAACAGATGGGGAGGGACAAATTCGTGCTACCGCGGGAGCAGAAGATCCGCTACTCTTGGCGGCAGCAAATGAAAAGGAGTAGAAGATGCGAGATCCTGAGTTTTGGCATAACAAATGGGCGGCGAACCAGATTGGTTTTCACCTTGAAGACGTGAACCCGCTATTGATCCGCTTTTGGTCTGATCTTGCCCCTAAACGCAGTGAAAAAGTGCTCGTCCCTCTGTGTGGTAAGAGTGAAGATCTGATTTGGCTGGCGAATCAGCATGACAGTGTTCAAGGGGTTGAACTGAGTCAAATCGCGGTACGTTCTTTCTTTGCCGAGCATTTCTATACCCCGACAGTGACCCGACTCAATGCGCAACATGAACTGTATCAGTTTGATGAGCTTACGCTTTTTACCGGCGATTTCTTCACAGCTCCTGTTGAATCGGTGGACTTAGTTTATGATCGTGCGGCGCTAGTGGCATTGCCGGAAGAGATGCGCGCAGAGTACGCGCAGCGCGTGTTGCAACTGCTTAAACCGGGTGGGCGCATTTTGCTGGTCAGTATGGATTATGTGCAAACTGAGTTGTCAGGGCCGCCATTTTCGGTTCCTGAAGCGGAAATTCGAACCTTGTTTATGGGGTGTGAGGTGCGCAGAGTTTACCAAGATACGAGCATAGATCCGCATCTGAATAAGCGCACACAAGCGGGCTTAAGCCGCTTTGCCGAAGAAGTTTGGGTGATTGAGAAAAGCGAGTGACTCTGACTCTTTGAACGCCACTAAGTAGAAATGAAAAAAGCGCGCTGAATGAGCGCGCTTTCTGATAGTGCTGATAAAGATAAAGAGCTGAATTAGTAATGAATCTTCACGGCCTTCGCACACTCAATCGCGCGATCAGTGGCTTCTTGCGTCGTTTTTCCTTGGCTCAGGGCAACACCTAAGCGACGACGACCCGCGATATCTGGCTTGCCAAATAAACGTACTTGGGTGTGAGGAATGCTTAGGGCGTCATCAAGCCCACTGAACTGGATATTCTGTGATTGGCCTTGGCCGAGGATCGCCGCAGAGGCTGATGGGCCATATTGCACGATTTGACCAATCGGTAGACCAGTAAACGCGCGCACATGCAAAGCGAATTCAGAGAGCTCTTGAGAAATGAGCGTCACCATTCCGGTATCGTGTGGGCGAGGGGAAACTTCGTTGAAGATGACCTTGTCACCTTTCACAAACAGTTCAACCCCAAACAAACCATAACCACCAAGCGCGTTAACCACCTGTTCTGCCACATATTCAGCCGCTTTAATGGCATTTTCTGACATCACTTGTGGTTGCCATGACTCGCGGTAATCGCCATCTTCTTGGCGATGGCCAATTGGAGCGCAGAAATGGACGCCATCCACTGCGCGTACGGTCAGCAGTGTGATTTCGTAATCAAAATCCACGAAGCCTTCCACAATCACTCGGCCAGCGCCACTGCGTCCACCTTGTTGTGCGTATTGCCAAGCCGCTTCGATCTGCTCTGGTGTGCGAATAACACTTTGGCCTTTGCCCGATGAACTCATGACAGGCTTACAGATACAAGGTAAACCGATGTTTTCTACTGCCGCGGCAAAGCTCTCATAGCTGTCTGCGAATTGATACGCGGAAGTGGGCAAACCTAACTCTTCAGCGGCTAAACGGCGAATGCCTTCACGGTTCATGGTGAGGCGAGTTGCATTGGCGGTAGGTACAACGTTTAAGCCTTGCGCTTCTAACTCCACTAACTTGCTGGTAGCAATCGCTTCAATCTCTGGAACCACGAAATGTGGCTTTTCTAAATCAATCACTTGTTGTAGTGCATCGGCATCGAGCATATCAAACACGTGGCTGCGATGGGCGACCTGCATGGCAGGCGCATCAGCGTAACGATCACAGGCGATGACTTCGAGGCCAAGGCGCTGACACTCAATCGCGACTTCCTTACCAAGTTCACCAGAGCCAAGCAAAAGTACTCGCGTTGCGTTATCCCGAGTCGCTGTCCCAAACATAGACAATCCTTATAGTCATTCAGTCAACATTAGCAAAAAACAGCGGCCATGATACTGGAACAAAGCACAAAAGAAAACGTTTGCTTCCCGCTGTAGCCAGTCAGATTACCCCGTATTCTGGTCAAGTTTATGACAGTTTTATGGCGAGCAGGATCAGAGTGAAAGAGCGATAAACAGCAATATGGGCAGGCTTAATAAGCTGAAGAAATTACCAAACAACACCATAGCCGCAACCTGAGTAGGCTCGATGTGATAACGCTCGGCGAACAGATAATTCATCACTGCGGGGGGCAACATGGTAAACAGCACCATCATTTGCAGTTGTAAGGGAGGCAGTGGAATGAAAAAGTAAATCAGCGCAAACGCGCAGGCTCCGGTGAGCAGAGATTGTGCCGTTGAAACAAGGCCAACTTTGAGCCCGGCTAAGCGCAGGTTGATCATTTGTGAGCCGAGCGAAAGCAGCATCACAGGAACGGCAGCTTGTCCCAGTAAAGCGGTGGCGTTGTACAAGGGGGACCAGATAGAGACTCCGCTTAGATTGAGCAGTAAAGCCAGTGAGGATGCTAAAAAGACCGGAGCGCTGAGCACGGTTTTCAATACGCTACCTTTGCTCAGCATGGCCACCCCTAAGCTAATGTGCAGACACATGGAAACCACAAACAGCAACACGGCAGAGGGGAGCGCGGTTTCGCCAAACGCATAAGTAAACAGGGGAATCGCTAAATTACCGCTGTTGCGAAACATGTGCAGTGGAGCCCATGTTTTAAATGACCAACGGCCCAAATGACATATCAGGAGCATTAAAATACCGGGCAGCAATACCGCGACAAGAGCGGCAAGCAACAGAGGTGTTTGCTGCGTATCCAGTGGCATATTGACCAGTGAAGAAAACACCAACGCGGGCACAAAGGCCTCCATATTGATGCGATTGATCGGGCGAAAATCGGGTTTGAGCCAGAGACCAATCAAATAGCCAATCAAGACTAAGCTCATCACAGGAAAGAGAATGGCAATGATTTGTTCAAACATAGCTTGCGAGAGATACGTGTAAAAAGCGCAAGTTATCAGGCTTTATTCAGAACGTCATGGTGGGTGATGGAAAAGTGTGCGCGCGACATCTTTAGCAAGAGGTGGACTAAGAGAGCTAGTAGCAAAAAGTGAAGAGGCCAATGGCCTCTTCATTCGGTTTACAGTGAGAGATAAGAAAGTGGAATATCGGGATTGATCACTTCCAGCGTTGCTTGAGTATCGGCAAGATGGCTGATTTTGCCGGTTGCACTCTCTACCAGAGAGGCGGCTTCAATATCCTCGAATGATTCACCCATCATCATCGCTTGTGCTAAGGCAACTTGTAGCGGTGGCAAACTTGGGTTAAACGCAGCATTTTCGGCATACGCGCCAAGGTAAATCGCGCCACTGCGCATTTTCAGTGCCACACCACTGAAGTTTTGGGTATAAGGCGAGTGGCTGATGTTCATCGCGCGCAGGGCTTGCTGGATCAGCTCTTCATCATCGTCACTGGTTTTACCATGATTGACTGGGCTCATCAGGCCAGAATCAATGCCGAGATCGGCAGGGCCAAACGACTCAGGGAGGTACTCTTGCAAAGTTTTGGCAGAACGCTTGGGCAGTTGAATTTTCAGCGAAGACGCGGTGGTCAGTTCATTCATAAACTGGCGGCAATGGCCGCAAGGGCTAAAGTTGATGGTGATGTCTGCCACTCCTTTTTCCCCTTTCATCCACGCATGGCTAATGGCGCATTGCTCAGCATGTACGGTTTGTCCAAGCTGCGCACCAGTAAATTCCATATTGGCGCCAAGATAGAGGCTTCCGGAGATGCCACGTACAATCGCACCGACATAAAATTCAGAGATGGGGGCATACGAGTAAGCGGCAGCGATAGGTAACAGCGCGACGCGCAAATCGGCATCTTCCAGACCCGAAAGGGTCAAAAGCTGCTGATACTGCTCGGCAGAGAAAGTGGCATCGAAATCCTTGGCCAACACCAATTCACGTAAATATGGGGCAAAAGAAGCAGGCATTTGTTGTAATGCTTGTTCAATACGGTTTCTCATAGTCATTCCTTTTCATTGCATGGAATCCTATTTTAGGTAATGCGAGATTTTATAAGGTGATCAGTGTCACGTTAAGTTATGTAATTTATTTTTATGTTTCATTATTAGAGTGACGTCACACATGATAACGATTGCAAGCGTATGAGATGTGACGCCACTCGAAATGAAATTATTGAAGCCAGAGTGCGAAAGCAAACAGACTTGGCGCTAATACAGACGTGATAACACCACACACGACAAGGGCTAGTGAGCTGAACGCGGCGTCGCGAGGATCTTTCTCAGCGCACGTGGCTGTGCCGAGGGCATGGGATACCGTACCCATGGTCAGCCCTTTGGCGATGGGATGCGTAATATTGAGCAGTTTGTAAATCGGGTAGGCAAGAATGGCACCAAATAGCCCGACGAGTAGCACCAAAATCGCAGCAATCGCGGGCTCTCCGCCCAACTGGCGTGCCACTTCCATCGCGATCGGCGTTGTCACTGATTTTCCCATCAAGGCGGCAATCAGTTCTATATCTGCCCCCATGCTTACGGCTATCAAACTGGCGGTGATCATCGACATCACACTGCCCACGCCACAAGCCAAAGCGATAATTCGCCAGTTGGCACGAATTTGTGGCAACTGCTCGTAAAGTGGATAAGCCAAAGCAACAACCGCTGGCTGGAGTAGATAACTCAACCACTGATTATCAGCGTAGTAAGTCTCAAAAGGTACTTTGAGGTAAGTCAGCAGTGGAATAAGTATGCCAATACTGATCAGAAGCGGATTGGCCAGTGGGGTATTGCATTTTTGAGCCACCCAACGGGCGACGAAAAATACCCCAAGTGTTATGATCAGCCACATGACTTTTTCCCCTTCTTGAGCATTCGATCCAGTATCAGTCCCAGTGTCACCATGACAATTAAGGTACCGCCGATAGCGCTAGCGAGGATCGGGGCGAGGTTTGCCAGTAGCGTATCGAAGTGCACCATTAAGCCGACACTGATCGGGACGAACAGTAAAATCATGTAACGAATAAACAGGGTGGCGCTGGGCTTGACCCATTCGACAGGCACTAAACCGCTAGCCATCAGGCCAAATAGGATCAGTAACCCAATAATGCTGCCGGGAATAGCAATGCCTAACCAAGTTTGTAAGTTGATGCCCGCCAACAGACAGAGAAAAATCAGTCCCATGGAGACACAGTATTGAGCTATTTTTTTTATCATCAATAAAATCAGCAAGTAAAAATAAACGATGTTAGCAAGCGAGTTTTTCCACGTAATGGTAGACGGATTTTAAAATCGCCATTTTCTTTGGATCAGCTTGATGTTCATGCACCAGATTTTCCAAATTCAACATATAACCTTCTAGATTGCGCTCGAAATAGTCACGACAATGCGCTGCCCAGCGGCGTTGCTCGGCATCGGTTAAGGTATGGGGATAATGGCGCGCACGATAACGAAACAGCAGTGGTTCAATGCGCTTATCTGCCACCTGTATCGCTAAGCTGCCCAGATTCTCCGGTGCAGTGGTGCGGATGATCTCCATCGCCGCGCGATCGGCTGGGGAGAAAAAGCCGGCATAGAGTTGGCTATCCACATCACTCTCTTGGTTAAACTCGCGCTCTTGGCTAAATACCGACACCAGTTTTTCACGAATCTCGGGGTGTTGACGAATCACATTCAAGTGCGCGAGACACTGTTCGCGCTCAATACCAATCTTTTGTGCATTTTCTGCGGTCAAGGTTTTGGCCGGAGCCAGAATAGGGCATTTATTGAGATGCACCAATTTCACGGGTACTGGTAGCTCATCCGGCGCTAGGTCTTCATACCGCGTATAGAGACGTGCTTGCAGCGTTTCGGCATCGAGCTCCAGCAGCGGCTGAGGGTCTTTACCCAAATCCACCACAATCACCGCATTTTGATTGGTCGGATGCCAAGCAATCGGCACAATCCAGCTAGTGTAGTGACGCTCACGCCCAAGCATGCCAGAAACATGCATCAGCGGAGTTTGGTTCACAATATCAATCAGTTCTGTCAGCTTGCGTTTGTGGCGCATAGTGAAGAAGTAGTCGAACAATTTCGGCTGCGCGGCTTTGACTTTTTTCGCCAGTTCAATGGTGGCAATCACATCGGCCATCGCATCGTGCGCGTTGCTGTGCTCAATGCCGTTGGCAACAGAAAGATGTTCCAGTTTAAAGCTGGTAAAGCCGTCATCATTTTCCGGCCACTCGATACCTTCAGGACGCAAAGCATGACACGCGCGAAGCACATCCAGCAGATCCCAACGGGAATTGCCGTGTTGCCAGCTCCAAGCATAGGGGTCGATAAAGTTGCGATAGCAGGTGTAGCGCGTCACTTCATCATCAAAACGTATGCTGTTATAGCCAAGGCTGGTGGTATTGGGTGTGGAGAGTTCTGCATGAATACGCGCGATAAATTCGGGCTCCGCCAGACCTTGGCTATTGGCTTTTTGAGGGGTGATCCCTGTGATCAATGCGGCTTCAGGAGCAGGTAAATAGTCGTTGGGCAGCTGACAGTAAATTACCAAAGGCTCACCGATGATGTTGAAGTCCATATCGGTACGCACACCCGCAAACTGACTAGGACGATCTTTGGCGGGATTGACTCCCCAAGTCTCGTAGTCAAAGAAGAAGAATGTGGGCTGGTGTTCTTGCTGCATGTGGCTTACCAAATCGCTAAAAATTGCCGTTATTAGACCATCCTGACCCTGACATAGCAATTGCTGCCCTTGTGCTATCCCATTATTTGTTCAGCCTTTCAACAAAAAAAGCCGATGCTGGGCATCGGCTTTGGCAAGGTAAGATTAGGCTTGCTGAGTTTGCGGCTCAGGCTCTTCGTTTGTCTCTTTAAGCAAACGGCTCGTTACTGTGCCTGCCGTCATCGAACCTGACACGTTAAGCGCCGTACGCGCCATATCAATCAGTGGCTCGATAGAAATCAAAAGCGCCGCAATCGTAACGGGTAAGCCCATGGCTGGCAGCACAATCAGGGCTGCGAAGGTCGCACCGCCACCCACACCTGCAATACCAAAGGAGCTAATGGTGATCATCGCAATCAGCGACACAATAAAGTGAATGTCCAGTGGGTTAATCCCAACGGTTGGAGCAACCATTACCGCCAACATCGCAGGGTAAATGCCCGCACAGCCGTTTTGCCCAATCGTGGCACCGAATGAAGCTGACAGGTTAGCAATTGCAGGTGGTACATTCAGTTTGGTGATTTGCGCTTCCACATTGAGAGGAATCGTGGCCGCAGAGCTGCGCGATGTGAAGGCAAAAGTCAGTACTGGCCAGATGTTTTTAAAGTAATGGGTTGGGTTAACGCCCACCATAGCAACCAGTAATCCGTGCACCACAAACATCAGGGCTATCGCCACATAAGAAGCCACAATGAAACCGAGCAAGTTCAGAATGTCGGTAGCACTGGATGTCGCGACGACTTTCGCCATCAGCGCGGCGATACCGTAAGGTGTTAGCGCCATGATCATTTTCACTAAACGCATCACAATCGCTTGTGCTGCTTCAACAAAAGTGCGAATTGGCGTTTCTAACTCTTGTTTATCGGCAATCACTTTGCGTGCAGCAATACCAGTGAGCACGCCGAAAATCACCACCGCGATGATGGAGGTTGAACGTGCGCCGGTTAAATCGGCAAAGGGGTTGGTTGGGATAAAGCTCAACAGAATTTGTGGAATCGTTAGGTCGGCAACCGTTGATGCACGGCTTTCAAGTGCTGCAATACGTGCGGTTTCTCGTGCGCCTTCAACCAAACCTTCAGCCGTCAGGCCAAATGCTTGAGTGATGAGAATACCGATCAGCGCAGAAATCGCAGTAGTCACCAGCAAAATACCGATAGTCAGACTGGAGATTTTGCCCAGTGAACCGTTTTTATCCAGACGTACCACTGCAGAGATCATCGATACCAGCACCAGTGGCATGATGACCATTTTCAGTAGACCCACGTAGCCATTGCCGACGATAGCAACCCAAGATAGGGTTTCTTGAATAGCGGGATGGCCTTCACCGAGCACTACTTGCAGTGCCAAACCAAATGCACTACCTAGTACTAAACCAAACAAAACTTGACGAGAAAGGGTGGCGGCTTTTTTCTGTAGCCCAAACAGATAGAGCAATAGACCGGCGAAAATCACCAGTGCTGCAAGGGTAACCACTGACATAAGCAAATCCTTAAAAGGGGGAAGGAGAGTAACAACGGCCATCAAAGCAAGCCGATTGTTCTATCCTAAATGAGAACGATTTTCTTGGAATATAGCGATCGCTATCACGAAAATAAACTGAGAAAAAATCATGTTTTATAACTAATGGTTATCAAAAACAGAGCTTTGACTAATTGGCGATCAATTTGACTAAGCATTGCCCGAACTGTGCTGCTTTTGCAGGTGTGTATTTTGGTGATCTGAATGCAATAAGATTGGTGCATCCGCGGTCTATATTCTTCCCGCTTGACGCTGCCGTACTAAGTCGTTTGAGCATAGTCAATAGTCCAACAAGAGGAGAGAGCAATGTTGAACTGGCAACAGGTGTTGGATTTTGCAAACCAAGGCAATCCTAAGCCAGAGCGTGAAGTGAAGCGCAGTGATGAAGAGTGGCGCACTTTGCTTGATGAACAGCAGTATTACGTGATGCGTCAACATGGCACAGAGAGAGCCTTTTCTAATGCGATGTGTGAGCTGTTTGAGCCGGGTTTATACCAATGTGCCGGTTGCCAAACCCTGTTATTTGATTCGGCAACCAAATTTGATTCAGGCACAGGCTGGCCTTCGTTTTCGCAGCCAGTCAAATTCAATGCCATTTCCTACCATATGGATCAAAGCTTAGCGCGTGCTCGAGTGGAAGTGCGTTGTAACACTTGCGAGTCGCACCTAGGGCATGTGTTTCCTGATGGGCCGCCGCCAAGCGGTTTGCGTTACTGCATCAATTCGGTTGCTGTGACCAAACTCAGTGCATAAATAGACTCATGCCCTCAGGTCTGTGTTCCGCAGGCCTGATGGGCATTTCTTTTTCAATGGAATTAGGTCAGTGCAAACGGTACGCGCTTGCCTTTTTTATTGGCAGGTTTATTCGGCTTTGGTTTCGGTGATCTTTGGTTAGCAATCATGGTACAGCTCCTTGTAGTGTCTCAAGCAAGAGACAACGTTAAAACAGGATAACCAAACAGAAGCATTAAAAGATGAAGCACTATTTGTACCAAAGTATAGGACAGACTGGTTCAAATGCTTATATCCGTCTTATCGCCTTCCTACTTGAAGCTGTAACTCCAAGTAGTGGTGGGTATATTGGATGCCGAGACTAATGTCAGACGCGGCGGCAAGTCGTTTGCGCTGAGAGTGTGGTGTAGTAGGCAAAATAAGTGAAGGCTTTTGCTTTGTTGTTCAGAGCGAGTAGACTGTGCCGCATTTGTTTTCATGCCTTAAAAAGAAGTAAGGATGCCCGCATGTTAGATCGCTCATTCAGCGCCGAAATCCAACAACGAATCGATCAAAAAACCAAGCCACTCGGGGCGCTAGGGCAACTTGAGCGCGTCGCGCATCATTTAGCACTCATCCAAAGCCAAAACCAAGATCAAGCGGTAACTCAACTGGCGATTCATCAGCCGACCGTTTTGGTTTTTGCCGCCGATCACGGCATCGCTGCGCAAGGTGTCAGTATTGCGCCAAGCGCAGTGACTGAGCAAATGGTGCAAAACTTTCTCGCTGGCGGCGCGGCCATCAACTGTTTTTGTCGTACTGAACACGCCGCGATGCGGGTGATTGACTGCGGTATTTTGCGAGCTCAGCCCGCTCACGCGGATTTGATTGAGCAGCGTCTCGGTGCGGGTACACATAATTTGGCCGAGCAAGCCGCCATGTCTTCAGAGCAGGTGCAAGAGGGAATCGCACTTGGCAAGGCGTTGATTAATCGTGAAGTTGAGTCGGGCTGTAATCTATTGATGTTTGGTGAGATGGGCATTGGCAATACCAGCAGTGCAGCAGCAATCTTGGCGGCACTCTCCGGCTTGCCGATTGAAGTGTGTGTTGGACGTGGCACCGGCATTACGGATGAGCAGTACCAACGTAAACGAGCGTTGGTTACCCAAGGTGTTGAGCGCTGTTTAGGCGCTGCGCCACAAGATGTCTTGCAGCAAGTTGGCGGGTTTGAAATTGCCCAAATGGTCGGGGCATTTATGGGGGCATACGAAAAGCAAACCCCAGTGCTGGTGGACGGTTTTATTGTGACGGTTGCCGCTTATGTTGCGACCTTAATCGAGCCAAATGTACGAGACTTTTTGCTGTTTGCCCACTGCTCACAAGAAACGGGGCACCGCGCAGTATTAGAAATGCTGGCCGCAGAGCCACTGTTGGATTTAGGTTTACGTTTAGGTGAAGGTACCGGAGCTGTGTTGGCGCTGGGTCTTGTTCGTGCTGCAGTGGAGTTTTACAACCACATGGCCAGTTTTGCTGATGCAGGAGTCACAGTGTAATGGCGGCCATTTTACGTTATCAACTGGAGCTGTTTTTGCTGGCCGTGAGCTTCTTCTCCCGCATTCCTGTGCCGGTGAGTTTGCCTTATAGCAGTGAGCGAATGAATCAAGCTGGGCGCTATTTTGCTCTGGTTGGACTCCTGCTCGGGGCGATTTGCGCTTTGGTTTACTCGCTCGCGACGCAGCTTTTTTCTACCAACATCAGCGTGTTTTTGACCATGGTGTTGAGCTTGTTATTGACCGGTGCCTTTCATGAAGACGGCTTAGCGGATATGGCTGACGGTGTGGGCGGTGGTATGACGGCTGAGCGACGTCTAGAGATCATGAAAGACAGCCGCATTGGCACTTATGGCTCTAGCGCTTTGATTATGGTTTTGCTGGGTAAATATTTGCTACTCACCGAATTAGCCGATCTTACTTCACTGGTTCCTGTTTGGTTACTGGCTTATACCCTAAGCCGCGCGGTGGCGGCGTCTTTGATTCGTAATACGCCTTATGTCTCCGATACCGACAGCAGTAAAAGTAAGCCGCTGGCACAGCAGCAGTCGGGTACGGATGTGGCCGTGTTATCCCTCACCGCCTTAGCGACACTGCTTTACTTCTCATGGCAGTTTATTGGAGTGATGATCGCCGCCAGCTTGATTTTCAGACAGATTTTCCGCCAATGGCTTATCAGACGTTTGGGTGGCTTTACTGGCGATTGCCTTGGCGCCGCACAGCAGTTGATGGAAATTCTGATCTATCTGATCTTGCTTGCTTTTTTACAGCATGAAGTGATGATTTAGGGGGCAAAGTGACGGTTCATTTCGTTTTAGGTGGTGCCCGTAGTGGTAAATCGAGTTACGCAGAGTTACTCGCCAAACAAACCGCACAAGCTTTGGGGGCAACCTTGCATTATGTGGCGACCGCCACGGCCTTAGATGATGAGATGCGCGAGCGTATTGCTCATCATCAAGCCCGACGAACCGCAGAGTGGAATGAACATGAAGTGCCGCTGGCTTTGGCTGAGGCGTTAACTCGTTTTCAACGCCAAGATGTGGTGTTAGTCGATTGCCTCACGTTATGGCTCAATAATCTGCTTTTTGAACACGAAGCCGCGCTCTGTGCAGCGCGGATTGAGCAGCATGTCGATTCGCTGTTAGCGGCATTGGCTCAAACCCCAGCTCACATTATTTTGGTCAGCAATGAAGTGGGTATGGGAGTCGTACCGATGGGCGAATTGACTCGCATGTTTGTTGACCACGCGGGATGGATGAACCAGAAAATCGCGACATTGGCCGATTCGGTAACGTTTGTCGTGGCGGGGCTGCCACAGCGTTTAAAAGGCGAGTAGCAAGGCATGATCCGAATTTGGTTACTGCGTCACGGCAAAACACAAGGCCCTGCAGCCCTGAATGGTATAACGGATGTCGCGGTGGAGCCGAGCGTGCAACAAGCGATAGCCAGCCAATTGAGCACTTTGCCGTTTACTCGTGTGATAAGCTCCCCCTTACGTCGCTGCGCCGATCTGGCGCGATTGCTCCAATCGGCTCGTCCGCATGTTATGCTCGATTTCGACCCGCAGCTCCAAGAGCTTAACTTTGGTGAGTTGGATGGACAAAGTTTTGCCGACTTGGAGACTCAATGGCCAATATTGGATGCCTTTTGGCAAGACCCCGCAAAGAACACACTGCCACAAGCTGAACCTCTCGCTATGGCCTATCAAAGAGTGAGTCAAGCTTGGCAACAATGGCTACCTAAGCTTGAGAGCGATACGCTTATCCTCTGCCATGCAGGAACCATACGTTTGATTTTGGCACACGTATTGGGTGTCGATTGGCGCAACCCACACTGGCATACTCGGTTAACCATTCCTCATCAATCGGTGACTGAGCTTGTCCTTTATCCCGGTGAGCCACCGATAGTGAGCGTGACCAGCATCGGAAATGCGCTTTGCCGTTAGCCCATAAAGCGAATTGAATATGGAGCATCTCATTGAATTAGTGGTAGAATCCGCGCCTATATCGTCGTCTGGCTGGGAATAAAAAGATCTATTCCTTGCTACTTGAAGCTGCAGCGGTGTTGGCTATATTCGCTCACCCCAATCACTGAGTATTTCTATGATGGGGGATCACTCTCCACCTGCAACTCCAAGTCGTTTGGGTAGAGTGCCGTTAACGACCACGGATATTGAATGGGTGATGATAAGTGCGATCATCTTGGCATAAATTGTTCGTACAATTTCTTAACATACCGCTGTGCAATAAAGGAGTAGCGCATGACGAAGTCTCTCTTCCGCCAATCTTTTCTTTTCGACAGCTTAGATCTTGACCATCCCATGGTCGCGCAAACCGTACGTACAGAGCAGGGTGTGACCTTAAAGCTGCATCAACGTGGCGTGTTGGAAGTGATCCCAGCTCAAACGGATGCGGCGACAAAAAATATGGTGATCTCCTGTGGGGTACATGGTGATGAAACCGCACCTATGGAACTGCTGGATAAATGGATTGACGATATCGTCAGCGGATTTCAACCCGTTGCTGAGCGCTGCTTATTTATCCTGGCGCACCCGCAAGCCACGGTGCGCCATGTCCGTTTTATTGAGCAGAATCTCAACCGCTTATTTGATGATAAGCCCCACACTCCGAGCACTGAGCTGGCGATTGCCGATAACCTCAAAGTTCTGCTTAAACAGTTTTTTGCCAACACGGACGAGCACTCGCGTTGGCATCTAGATTTGCACTGTGCCATTCGTGGCTCGAAACACTATTCGTTTGCAGTAAGTCCGAAAGCGCGTCATCCGGTGCGCAGCCGTAGCCTGATGCAATTTATCGAGCAAGCCCATATTGAAGCCGTGATGCTATCGAATGCGCCTTCCAGTACGTTTAGTTGGTATTCGGCCGAGCATTATGCTGCGCAAGCCTTGACCTTAGAGCTTGGTCAAGTGGCACGCTTAGGTGAAAATTTATTAGACCGTCTGTTGGCCTTTGATCTGGCGATGCGAGATCTCATCTCTCGCCATAAACCCGAGCACTTACCGAGAAAAACGGTGATGTACCGAGTCAGTCGCACCATAGTGCGTCTGCACGACGATTTTGATTTTCGCTTCAGTGACGACGTGGAAAACTTCACCGCCTTTATGCATGGGGAAGTGTTTGGTCACGATGGCGATAAGCCTTTAATGGCGAAAAATGAAGGGGAAGCGATTGTTTTCCCGAACCGTAAAGTGGCCATTGGCCAGCGTGCTGCCTTGATGGTGTGTAAGGTGAACACGCGCTATGAAGATGACCAATTGGTGTACGACTGATCTTGCTTGGTCATGATCTCCTTTCTATTTAAATGGCTTAACGGTAAGGTTAGGCCATTCTTTTTTCTATGAACGACAAGATGGATTTTCATCGACTGCTTCAACATAAACAGCAACGCTGGCAGCGCAGCAGTTATCTGCTGATCGGGCTGTTTTTGAGTGTGTGTGTCCTTTATTTGTTGGTGGGAGAGCTGTGGCTATCTCCTTTTTCCGCTTGGTCTTCTCTCGAACAGCAGTTGGTATGGGAACTGCGTTTGCCAAGATTACTGGCTGCGGCGGTCATTGGGGCTTCTCTGGCCGTAGCGGGAGCCACCTTACAAGTCTTGCTAGGCAATGTGCTTGCTGAGCCGGGCGTGGTGGGGGTATCGGGTGGTGCAAGCGTGGCGATGGTAATTCTGCTGCTGTTTTTCCCGAGTTTAAATTCCCCTGTGGCTTTTATGGCGGCCGCGGTATTGGGCGCGCTGCTGTTTACGTTGCTCTTGGTGGTGATGGCTCGTAAGTTACGCTTGACCACCGCAAGGCTATTACTGGTCGGGGTCGCATTGGGGATTTTGTCTGGCGCGGTAGTCACTTGGGCTTTCTATTTCAGTGATGACCTTGGTTTGCGTCAACTGATGTACTGGTTAATGGGCAGTGTCGCAGGCGTCAGTTGGTATCAACATCTCCTCTCTTTGGTGGCAGTACCTGTCGTGATTTGGCTTGTCTTGCAAGGTGGCGTTTTGGATAAGCTGATGCTTGGTGAAGGGCATGCCAAACAGTTAGGGGTCGATATTCATCGTGTTCGCTGGCGGCTCATTCTCGCTATCGCATTACTGGTCGGGGCTTCCGTCGCACTAGGGGGAGTGATCGGTTTTGTTGGGTTAGTGGTTCCTCATTTGCTGCGTTTAACGCTAGGCTCGGAAAATCGTCTATTGCTACCACTTTCTGCTCTGTGCGGCGCTTTATTACTGGTGAGTGCGGACCTGATTGCGCGTTTGGCGCTGGGCAGCGGCGAATTGCCATTGGGGGTAGTCACCACCACTCTGGGCGCGCCCATTTTTATCTGGATGTTGGTGAGAAACCATGATTCGTGTTAACAGCTTACAGGTGGATTCTCGTCTGCTGCCGTTGTCATTACAGGCTAACGCTGGCGAAGTTTGGCATGTGATTGGCCCCAACGGCTGTGGCAAAAGCACCTTGCTTGCCGCTTTAGCGGGGATGATCCCTTTCTCTGGATCTGTGCAGGTTGATGGGTTAGACGTGAGTCAAGCAAGCTTATCTGAACTCGCCCGCCATCGTGCTTATCTGGCACAAAATGATAAACCCAGCTTTCAACTGCACGTTTTCCAATATTTGGCGCTGTCGGTTCCTGCGAACGTAGCCCTAGAACGCTCGGAAGTGGCCAGCGAAATCGATCAGATCAGCCGTTTACTCAATATTGATGACAAACTACACCGTTCGATTCACCAGCTTTCTGGTGGTGAATGGCAGCGTGTACGTCTAGCCGGAAGTTGTCTACAGGTCTCACCGGTTTTGAATCCTTCTGCGCGTTTACTGATTTGGGATGAGCCATCGGCACCCTTGGATATTGCGCAAGAAAGCCTGTTGTATCGTCTGATTGGGCGCATGGCAGGGCAGGGATTGACGGTGATCATGGCCAATCATGACTTGAACCGCACTTTGCGTCACGCTGATCAAGTGTTACTGCTCAGTCGTGGCGTTCTATACCGTGCTGGAAGTGCGGAAGAGGTACTGACTCAAGAAGTGCTGCAATCCGTGTTTGGCACGTCAATTCGTCGAGTGGAACTGGAAGGGCATCCTCACTTGCTGTTCGATTGAGCCTAAGACGCCAGCATCTTATCAGGTGCTGAGTTGACCAATCATGGCGCATGGAGCACTGTTTTAGCGCATGTTGCTGGAAGAATAGGCGAGAAAGTTTTTTAGTATTTGTTTATTTATCAATGAGTTGTGTTTTTTAACGCAAGGAAAAAATATTGGCACACAATTCGCAATACTAGATTTGATACATTCTCGTTCTTGTTAGGCTCATCACTCTTCGGCAGATCCCTTGGCACTCTCTCCTGAATGGTGCCTTGGTATAAGAGTATTGAGTTTGTGCTGAACTGATTGGCCCCAATCAGACGCAGTATGCCACCTTAGTGACTAAGGTGGCCTTTTTTTATCTGGATACTCGATACCTGGCCAAGGTAAAGCAGAGGTTGATTACTGAGTGAGTGCTGCGAGGTTAGCTGGGCGGTAATAAACCGACTTCAGCACTTTGCCCTGACGCACGGTTTTAGACTCAGAGATAAAATCCTCTGCGCATTTGGCAATAATGTACTCACCTTGATGAACCGCCATTAGCTTGATACCTTGTTCAGCATAGAATTTCTCAGTATCTAAATACTCTTGTTCACTGCGACACACTTTACTCATGTTGGAGCTGTGTACTTCATCCCAGCATGGAAGAAAGTCGATATTTAAGTTGGCCGCGACATGCAAAAGTAGGTCAATCAAATAGCTGATCGCTAGATTGTCTTCTACCTTAGCGTGGCCTAAATGCACCAATCTTCCCATCAACACATAGACGGTATCCACAATCGCATCCGCTTGTTCGGTTTTATTGTCGGCTTGGGCAAGCTCAGTCAGCTCTTCAATCGCCAAAGAAGTGTGTAAGGTGTCAGCCTGGGAATTTAAGGTCTGTGGTGCAGCGACAGGCAGATCAAAGGTTTGGCGGAATTCACTGATATCACGGTATAAGTGGTCGAAGATCTCTTGCGTCAGCTTAGTTAATTGCATGCTTGCGTTCCGAATGGAGTTTAACAGGAGGGCAAGTGTAACAAAGCTTGTGCAGCGGGGCTACGTCAGCACATGAATCACAGGATTGAAAAACAAAGTGAGCAAAAACAAAAGGCGCAATTATGCGCCTTATCGGTAGGGAGAACCGAAATACCGATTAACCTACATAGGGAATAGGTTATAGGTAGAGTTTGGCCAGTTGTGATGGCTCTAATTCTTTACCTTCGAGGTTGGCATTCCAGTTCGTTCCGACCAGAACACCATCTTCATCAAGAGTGATTAACCAATCTTCTACAAAAACATCCAGCGGGATTTCTACCACTTCAAAGTCAGCCCACTCTTCAACATTATGAATTTGCGCATCTTCTTTGGATGACCAGAAAGGCATCACTTCACTTTCTTCAAATTCAGTCGACTCACAAGAGAGCCAACCTTCTTCATTGCGTAAACCCCAAACAAGTTGGCTTTCTTGGGTTTCTTGAATAAACAGCGCTAGATTCGCTTCGATATCTGCCGTTAATTTGCTCATTTTATTCTCTCGCAGTAGATAATGCCGTAAGGGTAGCACTTTCCTCGAAGAATGCCCATGCCGATCTCTGTCTGCTCATAAAAAGAGTGAGTTCACAGTTTAAAGGCCGTCAGTTTTTGGTCGAGTTGCCGTGACAAGTCAGCCAGTTTTTCACTCTCTTCTGCTAAATAAGTGGCCGCTTGCGACATTTCCAGCGCCGCATCATTAATGCCACTTACGTTACGGTTCATCTCTTCGGCAACGGCACTTTGTTCTTCCGCTGCGGTGGCAATCTGAGTGGCTTTGTCGCTGACGTGCTGAATGTGATTCACAATCAGAGATAAGTCGCTGCCCGCATTCTCTGCGGTTGCCACGCTGTTAGCCGCCAATGCTTGGCTTTTTTGCATCGCACTGGCTGTGCTTACCGCCAGTTGTTGCAGACGGTTAATCATGGTTTGGATTTCATCGGTGGAATGATGAGTTCGGCTTGCTAAATTCCGTACCTCGTCAGCGACCACAGCAAAGCCGCGACCTTGATCGCCCGCTCGCGCCGCTTCAATCGCCGCATTTAAAGCAAGAAGGTTCGTTTGTTCGGAAATGCCACTGATGACCGAGGTGACTTCGCTAATTTGCATCACCCCTTCTTTGAGCTTATTCACTTGATCAGTTGCAACGCCCAGTTCAACCGATAAGGCGCGAATGCTGTCTACGCTCGAATGGACGTCTTTATCTCCTAGGTTCGCTTCTTTGCTGGCATCGAGGGTATCACGCGCGGTGTCTTCTGCATGGCCTGCCACATCAGCCACGGTCGCGGTCATCTGGTTCATCGCGGTGGCAAGTTGGCTTAATTGGTCACGTTGTGAAACCACGGCTTGGCTGGTTTCTTCTGCAGAGGAGGCGATGCGGATCGCCGCTTCCGCGACAGAAGAGGCGGACTGTACGGATTCAACCAAGGCATCATGTACGGCGGCAATACTGTTATTGATGCGCTGGGCAACAATACCAAGCTCATCTTTACCCAGCACAGGAATCTGTGCGGTGAGATCGCCTTGGGCAACTTTTTTCATCACATCTTTGATGGTATCGAGTGGTTGAATCACCGCACGACTGATCACAACACCCAGACCTATCATAACGAGCGTCACTATTAGGGTGGCGAAACCCATTCTGAGGAACTGTTGGTAAACCGCGTGTTCAATATCGTCCAACAACATGCCTGAGCCTAAAATCCATCCCCAAGGCGCAAAGCCATTGACGAACGAGAGTTTATCGGCAGGGTTGCCTTGTTGATTTTTCCAAGGGTAGATCAACGAGCCTTGTTGACCATTGCGCGCTAAGTCGATCATGGTGAACCAGAATTGACCTTCTGTATCTTTACCCGGATTTCCCATCTGTTGACCAACCAGATCCTGACGGATCGGGTGTACTACTGTGTAGCGTGATTCATCAATCACGAACATATAGTTGTTGCCATCAAATCGCAGCGCGTTAATCAGGGCTTTGGCCTGTTCTTGAGCTTGTTCTTTGGGTAGGGTTTGGTTGAGATAAGCCACCTGAGAGAGGGTGCTTTGAATCACTGCTTTCAAACGTGCTTCACGCTCAGCAACCAAGTTTTCTTTTAGGGCATTGGCAGAGATAAAGAGCAGGCTCAAAAATCCAACAATACCAACGATGACAATAGCGGCCAGTTTATAACTGACCTTGATATTCTCTAGCTTCAACATGACGTTACCACCTAACTGAGCGCTGTAATGTTTATGGTCTTATTCGGCTAGGTTATTGTTTGAATGAATAGGCCGATAAGGACTAATAAAAGGATGGTTCACAACGGCTGATTTGCCACTGGCCTCAGTTCATTTTGTTAACCAGCTCAACTATTTGATGAGAGTTAGTGCAATAACTCAAACGCAAGCAGGGAGGCTAAGCCTCCCTCGTTAGGATGGGATGAAAAGCGTTAAGCTTCGAGCGTCACGCGAGTATCTTCGCTTAACGCTTCAAGCTCATTGATGACGTCATCGATTTCAATATTCACTGGTAGACGCATAGCGACATTGGCCGTAAATAGGCTTGAGCTGATACCGCCACCACCGGCGATAAACACACGTTGGCAGTCCATATCTAAGATGCTAATACCTTGGCCATCAAGCAGATGAGTTATTTCATTCACGATCCCTGCGCGATCGTTGGCATCCAATCTGACCTTATAGACAGCATCACTCTTATGGACATGCGGGTCGGCATCGGTAATTTCGACCAAAAGACCGGGATAGGTTTGGAAGGCTTGCTTCACTGTGCTGGCATTGTCTGCAGGTAATTCAATTTTGATCACAGCAGCAACGCTGTCTTCAATGAAATTCACCTTACTGATTAGCCACTTACCTCCATTTTCGTGAGTGACGGCTGCCAGTTGCTTTATGGTGGCAGGCGTTGCTTTTCCGACAAAATTCACAATAAATGTGCTGTTCATGTTGGCCTCCTGACAAGGAATTCGCGTTGCTCGCTCTTTGAGTGTAGGAGGTTAACTTGGGGTGGAATTGACCAAAATCAATTTTTGGACAGGGAGTCTCAGCGGAAGGACAATAATTCTACTTGCGCCACAGATTTATCCCCCTTCTGGCTGGCACTGAGCTTCAAGCTTAGGTTATTTGGTTCTCTTGCGAGGAGAGGGTGAAAGGAAACGTGAAGCCGAATAATGCAGACAGGCTATACCTTAGGTATAGTCTGTCGCACAGATTAGAAGGTGATTTTAAAATTGACGCCGTAATACTGTGAATCGTATGGAGCACCGGCATCCAGCGCATATTTGGCTGCATCTGGGTTGTTTGACCAAGGACTGCTTTGGAAGGAAACATCCGCAGAGCCTCCCCAAGCACTGCTCACCCAGCCATGAATATGACCGATTGGGTTGAGGAAGAAGAGAGTCACCCCCCCTACAGTATCGGAGCCCATGACTTCACCCCCATTAGCCACAATATTTTGTTCGGCTTCAAACATCAGTTCACCGACCACAGCACCAAAAAACGGGGTGATGAAAATATCTTGCCACGAGGGGACTTCTGCAAAAGCTTCAACCCCATATTCCCAGAAGAACGTCGACATGGTGGCCGAGTAGAGGAAGGATTCGAACTCGTTGAATCCTGCATGACGCGCCGCCGTGTAATAAACACCACCAAAGTATGGGTGCATAATGTAGTTCAGAAAATGTTCGTCACGATCCCAAGTTGGGCCTGAGGTAACATTATCTTTCCACTTTTTACCAAGGCCGCTCAGTTTGCGATCTTCTGCGTCCCATTTTGTGATGGATTCAGGGAGTAAAGTCATCAATCCTGCGGTCATAACACTCAGGCCGAGAATGGTATAGGTTTGACCTTTCAGATAATCCCAGTCACGGGTGTCTTGCACCATTAAATATTTGGGAAGAGGTTCATCGAGCTTGAGTGAAGAAGCATCATTGAGACTCAAAGAAAAAGGGTTACCAACAGAGTCGGTATAATAATTGCTTGAATAGCAGCCGTTCTGTTCACAGCTCAATGGATAGGTAAAATCAGATTTGAAGTTCACATCTTGTTGCTGTGCGCTTACGCAGGCGGAAAATGTCAACAACATCATTGAGGTGATGTTTTTCTTGAGCACAGATGTCTCCAGTTAGGTGATATGTCGATCAGGGTCACAATTATCCATAAAACTCACAAACAAGGAACCGATAATTCGCGCTTGTTTGAAATAGCTTAGTCGATAAAACATTCTTTTCTATTAGCTTATTGTAAGCCAATATGGAAACTGCATTTACATCAGGATGGCAAATATGTTGAAAATAGCAATGCTCAGTACCGGCGAAGAAGTTTTGCACGGTGATATCGTCGATTCTAACGCCGCTTGGCTAGCGCGCGAATTTTATCAGCATGGCTTTTCACTGGCTAAACGCGCCACGGTTGGAGATAGCTTGCCTGCTCTGGTGGAAGAATTAATGATGCTGAGCTTTAACTCGGATGTGGTGATCGTCAATGGTGGCTTAGGCCCGACCAGCGATGATATCACTGCCCAAGCTGCGGCTCAGGCAGCAGAACAACCGCTGGTTTTGAACGCTGATTGGTTGAGTCAACTGGAAGCCTTTTTCATTGGGCGTGGTCGAGCGATGCCAGAAAGTAACCGCAAACAAGCGATGCTGCCAGCCAATGCCGAGGTGATTGATAACCCAATTGGCACCGCTTGTGGTTTTAAAATGCAGATCAACGATTGCTGGTTTTATTTCACTCCGGGCGTTCCCAAAGAGTTTTACAAAATGGTCAGCGAGCAGATCTTGCCTAATCTGCAGCGGCAATTTCCTTCCGTTCAAGGGCAACAGTGT
Source organism: Vibrio cholerae (assembly GCF_008369605.1). Taxonomy (NCBI): domain Bacteria; kingdom Pseudomonadati; phylum Pseudomonadota; class Gammaproteobacteria; order Vibrionales; family Vibrionaceae; genus Vibrio; species Vibrio cholerae. The sequence continues at coordinate 1,704,492 of NZ_CP043554.1, read as the reverse complement.
AGCCGCTTATATACCTTCGGCACTTCGGAATCCTCCATCTCCGATAAGCTAGATAAAATGCATTTGCCGGAAGGTTACACCTTAGGTTATCGCTCTTATCTGCCGTTTATTGAAGTCAAACTGTTTGGCCCAGACCAAGATCAAGAACGTCGTCTCAGCTTACTGAAAATCATACATTCGCATTTAGAACAGTATGTGGTGAGTATTGATGAACCCATGTTGACCTATTTAGGCCATGTGATGGCAGAAAAAGGGTTCTCTTTGGCTTTGGCAGAGCAAGCAACCCAAGGTGGGTTGTCGAGTTGGCTGCTGAGTGATCCCAACGTTGAAGCCCTCGCCGGCCATTCTTGGATCTTAAGCCACAGAGTATCGTCTGAGCTTGCTCATCAAGACCCACTAGCAGCAGCGTTTGCCCTAGCAGGAGCGACGAAAGACAAATGCGGTACCCAAATGGCACTGGTTACAGGGGCTTTGAAAGAGGATCACGTTTCGGTTGCGCTCTCAACCCCAAATGGTGAGTGGGGGCAAACAGTCAAATTTGTGCGTCGTTTTAGCGCACAAGAGCAAAAAGAGTGGATCGCAACACTGGCTGCGGACATGTTACTGCGCTATCTCACTGGACGTTCTATGTTTGTGGGTTACAGTGCGGTTGAGCGGGTCAAAGAGATGCATTTGCCGAGTAGCGTGCTCAATTAAAAATCAAAATCTTACAATAATGGATTGATTTTAAATGGCTTTTTTATCGTTATGCGTTCGGTGTTAACTGAATGAATCCGCTACTTATTCTGCTTATTGATGGTTTAGCTTTCGTTATGCGTATTTTGTCTAATCAATAAGCGGATGATTTATTTAGAGAGCGTGATTTGTCTCAAAAGAGAGGCTTTAAACCCTTGGTTGGATCGGTACACTGACTGCTCCCCCGAAAAGTGGCGGCAGGAGGCTGACATGTTTCAACACTCGAAAATCTTGGTTTGGTATAAAATCGCCAGTCAAAAAGTCGTTTTAGGAGAAGCACATAGCGACGGAACTGAGGATGTAGTTTCACTCTGGTTACACGCTCCAACCCAATTCGATAACGCCAGTAACCAAGGCTATTGGTTATCGCTATTTGATGATGGCGGACGCGAAATCGGCAATAAGTGGGTATCCATGAGAACTGCGGATGCGATTTTGTGTGGCGGGAATAGAGCCAGAGCCTAAGCTCTGGCTTGTGCATATCCTGTGAAGCCGCCGTATTCATGGCGGCAACTTCATATTCAATGGCTTTTCCCCTTCCTACTTGAAGCTGCAACGCCAAATAGTTTGGGTAGAGTTCACCTCACTTTTCTCAACTCAAACGGTTATCGACCTCATCGACTTATTGATAAAGTCGAAAACCATTGGTTGGGCGCGATGGGTTAAGCGCGTTTGGCTTTGAGCTGATACGTGACTTGTTCTATCTCAAGTGCCGTTTTTGCACGGCAGATACAAGGTAGAATTTCATTGCCTTGTGTATAAGCCATGGCAAAACCAACATACTCGACTTCACCAGAGATGAGCTGACAACGACAAGCACCACAGTGCCCGTCGCGACAGTTGTATTCTGGCTCTAACCCTGCTTGTTCCATACTTTCAAGCAGAGTATGGCTCGAGTTAGATTCAATGGTCAGCAGCTTGTTGATTTTGATTGCAGCCATTACAGTTCAAAGCCCTCGAAATCATCGGCGCTTACCTCGTTGTCGATTTGACCCACTAAGTAAGAACTGATCTCAGCCTCTTGAGGTGCCACTTGCACGTTATCAGAAGACAGCCATGCGTTGATCCATGGGATCGGGTTATTCGTCGCGGCTGGGTATGCCGGCTCTAAACCGACGGCTTGCATACGGATATTGGTAATGTACTCGACGTACTGACACAGAATATCTTTATTAAGGCCGATCATCGAACCGTCTTTGAACAGGTATTCTGCCCACTCTTTCTCTTGTTCAGCGGCTTCTTTGAACAAATCGAAGCTTTCTTGCTTACACTCTTCTGCCACTTGCAGGAAGGTAAAATCATCCATGCCGTTGCGCAGTAGATTCAACATGTGTTGAGTACCCGTCAGGTGCAAGGCTTCGTCACGTGCAATCAGTTTGATGATTTTCGCGTTACCTTCCATCAGTTCACGTTCTGCAAACGCGAAAGAGCAGGCAAAGCTTACATAGAAGCGAATCGCCTCCAGTGCATTGACTGACATCAAGCAGAGATACAGCTTCTTCTTCAGCTCTTTCAGCGATACCGTGATGGTTTCACCGTTGATCTGATGTTGGCCTTCACCATAGCGGTGATAGTCATTAGTCAGCTCAATCAAATCATCGTAGTAGTGGGCGATGTCTTTCGCACGCTTGATGATGTGTTCGTTTTCAACGATATCGTCAAACACCACTGCAGGATCATTCACGATGTTACGAATGATGTGAGTGTAAGAGCGTGAGTGAATGGTTTCAGAGAAAGACCAAGTTTCAATCCACGTTTCCAGCTCTGGCAGTGAAACCAGTGGCAGCAGTGCGACGTTCGGGCTGCGGCCTTGAATGGAGTCGAGCAGAGTTTGGTATTTCAAGTTAGAAATGAAAATATGCTTTTCATGATCCGGCAATTTGCCGTAGTCAATTCGATCGCTGGATACATCCACTTCTTCTGGACGCCAGAAGAAGGAGAGTTGCTTTTCAATCAGCTTCTCAAAAATCTCATATTTTTGTTGGTCGTAACGTGCGACGTTGACAGGCTGACCAAGGAACATAGGTTCTTTTAGTTGGTCATTCTTCTTTTGGGTAAAAGTACTGTAAGCCATTGTTGCCTTCATCCGTTTGGCCTCTTGCCTAAGCAAGAGGCATGCAAATCAAAGAGTTAAACTATTTTCTCGTGTTGTGCTTTAGAAGCAGGCGCTTAGATCTTACAAGCGCCGCTGGCACAATCGTCTTCCTGCACTTTCACCGTAGCATCGGTCTGCTCGTCTTTCGCGCCATCACGAGTGTTATGGTAGTACAAGGTTTTCACACCAAACTTATACGCTGTCAGCAGATCTTGGAGCAGTTTTTTCATCGGTACTTTGCCAGAATCGAAATTGCTTGGATCGTAGTTAGTATTGGCAGAGATCGCTTGGTCAACGAACTTTTGCATGATACCCACTAAGTGCAGATAGCCATCGTTTGAGCCGATGTTCCACAGCAGTTCATAGTTCTCTTTTAAGCGAGTGAATTCTGGAACCACTTGCTTCAAGATGCCGTCTTTTGAGGCTTTGACCGAGACGTAACCACGTGGTGGCTCAATACCGTTGGTCGCGTTAGAGATTTGTGATGACGTCTCAGAAGGCATCAGTGCCGTCAGCGTCGAGTTACGCAGACCGTGTTCCATGATCTCGTGACGCAGCTTGTCCCAGTCGTAATGCAGAGGCTCTGCACACACCAGATCGATATCTTTCTTATAAGTATCGATTGGCATCAAGCCTTTCGCGTAGTTGGTTTCATGGAACAGTGGGCAACGACCTTGTTCTTTCGCCAGCTTCATAGAAGCGCGCAGCAAGTGATACTGCATGGCTTCAAACGTGCGGTGCGTCAGGCCATTTGCGCTGCCGTCAGAGTATTTCACACCGTTTTTCGCTAGGTAGTAAGCGTAGTTGATCACACCCACACCCAGAGTACGGCGGTTCATTGAAGAACGACGTGCCGCAGGCAGTGGGTAGTCTTGGTAATCTAATAATGCATCTAGAGCACGAACCACAAGGTCAGACAGCTCTTCAAAATCATCCAGTGACTCAATCGCGCCTAAGTTAAACGCAGAGAGGGTACACAGAGCAATTTCACCGCTTTCATCTTCCACATTCGCCAGTGGCGAAGTCGGCAGCGCGATTTCCAGACACAGGTTTGATTGACGCACAGGTGCAACGGCCGCATCAAATGGGCTGTGCGTGTTACAGTGGTCAACGTTTTGGATATAGATACGGCCTGTTGAAGCACGCTCTTGCATCAGCAGAGTAAAGATTTCCAGCGCTTTAACAGTTTTCTTTTTAATTGAAGGATCGTTTTCGTACTTCACGTACAGGCGTTCGAACTCATCCTGATCTTGGAAGAAAGCGTCGTACAGTCCCGGCACATCAGAAGGAGAGAATAGGGTAATGTTACCGCCTTCAACCAGACGCTTGTACATCAGTTTGTTGAGCTGAACACCGTAATCCATATGACGAACACGGTTCTCTTCTACACCACGGTTGTTCTTCAGAACCAGCAGAGATTCTGCTTCACCATGCCACAGAGGGTAAAATACGGTTGCTGCACCACCACGAACACCACCTTGCGAGCAGCATTTCACCGCGGTTTGGAAGTATTTGTAGAAGGGGATACAGCCAGTGTGGAACGCTTCACCGCCACGGATTTCCGAACCCAGCGCACGAATACGACCGGCGTTGATACCGATACCGGCACGCTGTGAAACGTAGCGAACAATCGAGCTTGCCGTTGCATTGATAGAATCAAGGCTGTCACCACATTCAATCAGTACGCAAGAGCTGAACTGACGAGTAGGAGTACGTACACCCGACATAATCGGTGTAGGTAGCGAGATCTTAAAGGTCGACGTCGCATCGTAGAAACGCTTGATGTAATCAAGGCGCGTCTCTTTGGGATACTTCGCAAACAGGCAAGCCGCAACCAGAATATAGAGGAACTGTGCACTTTCGTAGATTTGGCCGGTAACACGGTTTTGTACGAAATATTTGCCTTCAAGCTGTTTCACCGCAGCGTAAGAGAAATCCAGGTCACGACGGTGATCAATGAACTGATCCATCAGCTCCAGCTCTTCACGGGTATAGTCTTCGAGCAAATGCTTGTCGTACTTACCTTTCTCAACCATCTTGGTGACATGAGCGAGCAGTGTGGGTGGTTCGTATTGACCGTAGGCCTTTTTGCGCAGGTGGAAAACCGCAAGACGCGCAGCAAGGTATTGGTAGTCGGGGGTCTCTTCTGAGATCAAATCCGCGGCTGACTTAATGATGGTTTCATGAATGTCTGAAGTCGTAATGCCGTCATAGAACTGAATGTGAGCGCGCAGTTCTACTTGTGAGACAGATACGTTTTGCAGACCTTCGGCAGCCCAAGTGATCACTCGGTGGATCTTATCCAGATCAATGTTTTCTTTGCGGCCATCACGCTTGGTGACAGTAAGTTGTTGGTTCATTCTGCTTCATTTCCCTAACAAAACTGATAAAAGCCGTGTTTTTGTCTAAATCTTGTAAATTGAATCGAGGCTTTTGTGATCGAGCTCGCCCTACATATAGTGTCATAAACACTATATGTAGGGGTGCTTCAGTGTTCGGGTTACAAGATAGTGCTATAGCATCGGTATTGCAAGTTACAGCTTTGGGACATTTTGTGGATAACTAGCAAAATTAAAAAAATCAGTTAGTACCTACTTACTGATGATCTAAGAGCAGAATTGATTGTAAAAAATCGCCGTTTGCACATCGCTTTATTCGTAACCACAAACGAAAAAAAATTTCTTGATCTTTAAGGAAAAATTCACCCTAAAAATGGATCGTTTAAAATGGAATCAAACGCACGAAAAATAGGCTAAAAAAGCGCGGTAACTTGTGCTACCGCATCGATTTTTTAGCGTGGAGTATGCGCTAAAAAAGGCGAGTATGGACGATGTAATTCACATCGACATTCGACCCTAAACGATAGGTATCGGTAAACGGATTGTAGTGTAAACCTGTGATGCCTTGTTCTTGCAGCGCAGTATGATCAACCATCTTCAAAAGCTCAGAAGGGCGAATGAATTTGTTGTGGTCATGCGTGCCTTCTGGAACGATTTTCAGCAGCTTCTCAGCCCCCACGATCGCAAATAGATAGGATTTGACGTTGCGATTCAGGGTCGAAAAAAACACATGGCCGCCGGGCTTAACCAGTTTGGCGCAAGACTGGATCACGGAAAGTGGGTCAGGAACGTGCTCCAGCATCTCCATGCAAGTCACTACATCATAGGTGTGCGGGTTGGCCTCAGCATGTGCTTCCACCGTGCTTTGGATGTAGGTGAGTTTGGTACCCGTCTCAAGGGCATGTAAACGTGCTACTTCAAGCGGCTCTTTCCCCATATCAAGACCAGTCACTTGTGCGCCTTCGCGCGCCATGCTTTCGGCTAAAATGCCGCCACCACAGCCGACATCCAAAACCCTCTTCCCAAACAGGCCATTGGCTTTTTCTAGCACATAGTTCAAACGTAGAGGGTTGATCTGGTGTAAAGGCTTAAATTCTCCTTCCAGATCCCACCAACGGGAAGCCATATCCTCAAATTTTTTGATTTCATTAGGATCGACGTTCTGTGTTGCTGTCAGTGGTGTCGAAGCCAAGTCTATTGAAGCCATCTTGTATCGCCTGTGTTACGCATCCGTGAAGAGTGGGTATTATAGCGCGCTGAGTAAATCGCACCAGTTGAGATGCCAGATTTGGCGATGAGCGTTTAAAAAACAACCATCTAACTTTGCCAAGTGCAAGGAATGTGTAAATTCTCGGCATTTAAGACGCAACCAAGGTCACAACCTGATAAAAGGTCAGGGAAAGTAATGCCGAAGCGTGGAAACATGTGTTATATTTTTTCACCTTATAAGTATCAAGAATATCCAGTTCTCGACTGACTTGGCGCTCAATCTTGTAGTGAGCTTCGTTTCAGTAAGAATTTGGGTATACCGATCAAACTATAGAGGGATAATGGCTCTATGAGCGATCTAGCTAAAGAGATCACGCCCGTAAACATCGAAGACGAGCTACGCAGTTCGTATTTGGACTACGCGATGTCGGTTATCGTGGGTCGTGCTCTTCCTGATGTGCGTGATGGCCTTAAACCAGTACACCGACGCGTACTGTTCGCGATGAATGTGCTGGGCAACGACTGGAACAAAGCCTATAAAAAATCTGCCCGTGTGGTAGGTGACGTAATCGGTAAATATCACCCTCATGGTGACAGTGCGGTTTACGACACCATCGTGCGTATGGCGCAGCCTTTCTCACTTCGTTACATGTTGGTCGATGGCCAAGGTAACTTTGGCTCGATCGACGGCGACTCCGCGGCGGCAATGCGTTATACCGAAGTTCGTATGTCGAAAATCGCGCACGAACTCTTGGCAGACCTAGACAAAGAAACCGTTGACTACGTTCCGAACTATGACGGCACCGAGCAGATCCCTGCGGTATTGCCGACAAAGATCCCGAACCTGCTGATCAACGGTTCATCCGGTATTGCGGTGGGTATGGCAACCAACATTCCTCCGCACAACTTAGGTGAAGTGATCGATGGCTGTTTAGCCTACATCGACAATGAATCGATCACCATTGATGAGTTGATGGACTACATTCCTGGTCCAGATTTCCCAACCGCAGCGCTGATCAGTGGCCGTAAAGGCATCATTGACGCGTACAAAACCGGCCGCGGCAAGGTTTACATGCGCTCGAAAGCGGAAATCGAAACCGATAAGAACGGCAAAGAAACCATTATCGTCAGCGAAATCCCTTATCAAGTGAACAAAGCGCGCTTGATCGAAAAAATCGCTGAGTTGGTGAAAGAGAAAAAAGTCGAAGGGATCAGTGCACTGCGTGACGAGTCTGATAAAGACGGTATGCGCATTGTGATTGAGTGTAAGCGTGATGCGGTTGGCGAAGTAGTTCTGAACAACCTGTATGCCAACACTCAGCTGCAAACCACCTTCGGTATCAACATGGTGGCACTCGATAACGGTCAGCCTAAGCTGTTTAACCTGAAAGAGATGCTGAAGTGTTTCGTCGACCACCGCCGCGAAGTGGTGACTCGTCGTACTATTTTTGAACTGCGTAAAGCGCGTGAACGTGCCCACATCCTTGAAGGTTTGGCACTGGCTCTGGCTAACATTGATGAAATCATTGAACTGATCCGCCGTGCCTCCACGCCTGCAGAAGCAAAAGAAGGCTTAATTGCCCGTGGTTGGGATCTTGGCAACGTTGCGGCAATGCTTGAGCGTGCTGGTACGGATGCGGCGCGTCCTGAGTGGCTTGAGCCACAATACGGCATCCGCGATGGCAAGTACTTCCTGACTGAGCAACAAGCGCAAGCGATTCTGGATCTGCGTCTGCATAAGCTGACTGGTCTAGAGCACGAGAAGATCCTCGATGAGTACAAACAACTTCTCGAAGAAATTGCGGCATTGATGCACATTCTGGCGAGCACAGAGCGCTTGATGGAAGTGATCCGTGAAGAGCTTGAAGCGATTCGCGCTGGCTTTAGTGATGCACGCCGCACTGAAATCACGGCAGCAACGCACGACATCGACATGGAAGAGCTGATCGCCCGTGAAGATGTGGTTGTGACTTTGTCACACGAAGGTTATGTGAAGTATCAATTACTGAGCGACTACGAAGCACAGCGTCGTGGTGGTAAAGGTAAGAGCGCAACCAAGATGAAAGAAGAGGACTACATTGAGCGTCTTCTGGTTGCCAATACTCACGATAACATTCTGCTGTTCTCGACTCGCGGCAAAACTTACCGTATGAAGGTATACCAACTGCCGCTCGCCAGCCGTACTGCGCGTGGTAAGCCAATCGTGAACCTGCTTCCTCTGGAAGAAAACGAGCGCATCACCGCGATTCTGCCAGTGACTGAGTTTAGTGAAGATAAATTCATCTTCATGGCAACCGGTGACGGTACTGTGAAGAAAACTTCGCTGGATCAGTTTGCCAACGTTCGTGCGAATGGTTTGATTGCGCTCAACCTGCGTGACGAAGACTCGCTGATTGGTGTGGATATTACCGATGGCGAAAGCGAAATTATGCTGTTCTCTAAATTCGGTAAAGTGGTTCGCTTTAAAGAGTCCGAAGAAACCGCCGTTGTGGATGAAAATGGTCAACCTGTGCTGGATGAAAATGGCCAGCCAGAGATCAAGTTCAAAGGCGTAAGACCAATGGGGCGTACTGCTGCGGGTGTTCGCGGCATGAAACTGGCTGATGGCGACCAAGTGGTATCGCTCATCGTGCCGAAGACCGAAGGTGACGTACTCACCGTAACTGAAAATGGTTACGGCAAACGTACTAGCCTATCTGAATACCCAACCAAAGGTCGTGGTACTCAGGGTGTGGTTTCGATTAAAGTCTCTGAGCGTAACGGCAGCGTAGTGGGTGCAGTACAAGTGGCCGAGGGTGATGAGTTCATGATGATCACCAATGCCGGCACATTGGTACGTACTCGCGTGGCGGAAGTAAGCCAAGTGGGCCGTAATACCCAAGGCGTGACCCTGATCCGTACTTCGGAAGGTGAAAGTGTGGTAGGTCTGCAGCGTATCGATGAAATCGAAGAGTCGGAATTGCCAGAAGGCGAGGAAGCACTTGTCGAGAACGATGCACCTGTTGCACAAGATGATGATGGTGAACAAGAGTAATCTGCTCTGTCATACCCCTACCTAATCACCCTTAGGTAGGGAAATTCATAAAGTGCCTAATCAAAGCCGGACAATCGTCCGGCTTTTTTGATCCTGCCTATGCCTAGATAGCAGTACTATTGATCGCATCAGACGCTATACCCCCAAAAACACTCCGTATTTGTCATCGGTTTGCTTGGGTATAATGCCCGCCCAATTTATAGGTGTTGTAATTGAAAGGTCATACCATGAGTCAATATGTTGTCTGTGCGCTCTACAAATTTGTTGAGCTCAATCATTACCAAGAGCTAAGAGCGCCGCTGCTGGCACTGATGGAAGAGAACCACATTCGCGGCACATTATTGCTGGCGCAAGAAGGCATTAACGGTACGGTCGCTTCTTCTCGCCAAGGGATTGATGCGCTGCTGGCGTGGCTAGAAAACGAACCGAGTTTAAAAGGCACTGTGTATAAAGAGTCTTCTGCCTCTGAGCCACCGTTTAACCGCACTAAGGTCAAACTCAAAAAAGAGATCGTGACCATGGGCGTAGAAGGCATAGATCCCCGTCATGTAGTGGGTACTTATGTGAAGCCGCAAGATTGGAACGCGCTGATTTCCGATCCTGAAGTCTTGGTGGTGGATACCCGAAACGACTACGAAGTACAGCTTGGCACCTTTAAAAACGCGCTCAACCCAAAAACGGAGACGTTCCGCGAGTTTCCACAGTATGTACAGGAAAACCTTGATCCGCAAAAGCACAAGAAAGTCGCCATGTTCTGTACTGGCGGGATCCGCTGTGAAAAATCCACCGCATATTTGAAAGAGCAAGGCTTTGAAGAGGTGTATCACCTTGAAGGCGGCATCTTGAAATATCTTGAAGAGGTGCCTCAAGAGCAAAGCTTGTGGGAAGGGGATTGCTATGTGTTTGATGGGCGCGTTGCGGTAGGGCATGGCCTTGCCGAAAGTGATTATCAAATCTGTAATGCTTGCCGTTTGCCTATCACAGAGGAAGATAAGCAGAGCGAACAGTATGAACAAGGCGTTAGCTGTCCGCGCTGTTTTGGTACTCATTCCGAAGAGCAGCTAGAGCGTTTCCGTGAGCGTGAAAAGCAAGTTCAATTGGCGAAACTGCGTGGTGAAAGCCATATCGGTGAAGAGAGCGCGGCACTGATTGAAAAACGCCGCGCAGAAAAGCTGGCGCGCAAAGCGGCGCAGCGCGGCCAGAAAGGCTAACGAGTCGTGAGTGGGTGGCCGTTTTGCTACCCACTTACTGCTTGAAATCGCTGGCGAAACTCTCTCGGAGTCATGGTTTTGAGGGTTTTAAATTGGCGGTTAAAGTTCGACAAATTGCCAAACCCAGTTCGCTCGGCAATTAACGCAATCGGCAGCGCAGAACTGGCTAAAAGCTCACACGCTTTACCAATTCGAAACTGCTTTAAATGCTCAGAAAAACTCATCCCATAGTGCTTTTCAAATAAGCGATACGCCGAGCTTTCGCTCAAATGTAACTGATGACATAAGTCGGTAATTTTTATTGCTTGTGCGTAGTGCTGCTCCACATATTGTTTGGCCAGTTGAATTTTCTTATGTGTGTCACTGTTGCTGGTGAGTGCCGTCATCACATAGGGTGCGACGGATAGACGCTGCGCCTGCGCATCGTCCGCCATCACAAGTAGGGATTCAATCACGCGCAGAGATTGATAACTGTGAGGCTGTTGATCGACATTGGCTAGGAGTTCGGCGACGCGCGTAGCGGTTTGCTCACTGAGACGCACGCCATAGGAGGCATGTTGCTGCAAGCGTTGCAAAGCTTGAGCTTGAGGCAATACGCTCTGTAGCTTGTCTAGCCACTCTTGTTTGAACCAGATAATCGTTGAGTACAGAGTTTGGGCTTTATTGATCAGTTGTCTACCCGCAATCATATGTGGCAAACCGGGGCCGTAAAGTAAAAGTGTGTTGTGCTCAACCGCGCCAATCGCATCCCCTGCAAAATAGTTACCGACAAAACGCTGATCTGGGTTCTGGTAGAGCACTAATTCATATTCGGTGTGGTAGTGCCAAGGACAGGAAAATTCTTGAGTTTGGCTTTTGCTACGAAATTCACGCAGCACCCAATCCTGACTAATACCGCTCATCACATTTTCAATTAAAGGTCGCATAACGATTTACGTGAGTTTTCCTGCGCTCAATGCATGGAGATAGACTAGAGGAATGGGTTATTTTCTGTCAAATCATCAAGTGATTTTGCCTGAATAGTATTAGAACTGGCTCGAATAACATCAATAACTCATGCCCAGATTCAGTACACTAGCCGCCATAATCCCCCTGCTGCTCTAAGTCGTTTAGGGATAAAGCGACGCTGCCAAGTAGGAAGGAGATTCCATCGAATATTGCTATGAGGTTACTGCATGTATCGAGATAAAACCGCTTTACTGTTTATTATGTCGACACTGGTTACGGGTCTATGCGGAGCGTTTTTCTACCCACTCTCCAGTCTGTTTATTGTTGAGGCGCTCGATGCTTCACCGATGCAACTGAGCCTGTATATGGTGTTGGCAGTCGTCAGCTCAGTTATCGTCTCGCAGTGGCTTGCGCGCCAATCAGATCGTCATTGGCAGCGTAAAACCATCTTATTGGTTTCGTTAATCTGTTATCTCATCACTGTGGTCAGCTTTATGTTTATTCGCAGCTACAGTCTCGCCATCATGGTGGTGGTACTGTTTGCTAGCGTGAGTGGCGCGTCATTTGGTCAGCTTTTTGCGCTTGGCCGCGAATACGCCGATCAGCATTTAACCGATAAAACGACCTTCCTCTCTACCATGCGTGCCGGAATTGCGATTGCTTGGGTATTTGGCCCTCCGGCGGCCTTTATGCTTAAAGCCAGTTTCGGCTTTAATGCCGCCTTTGCGGTGTCTGCTCTGATAGTGTTTTTAGGCATAGTGCTGATTGCTCGCTTTTTGCCAGCAGGGGTGAAAACCGCCGCCGCCGTTGGAACCACGCCAGTCGAACTTGGACAATATTCCCCCCGTAAGCGTGCTTTGATCGTACTGTACTGCGTGACCTTGGTATGTACTTTTGGCTCAAACAATCTTTATATCACCAGTATGCCGCTCTATTTATCACGTGAGTTGATGGTGCCTGAACATTGGCTAGGGTTGCTGTTTGGCACGGCCGCATTGTGTGAAATTCCGGTCATGTTAATGGCGGGAAAACTTGCCGAGCGATGGGGAACAAATAAATTGCTGATGCTTGGGATCACCAGCGGCATCTTGTTTTACGGTGTGATGCTGACCCACACTGGGTTTGTTGCTATGATGGCCGCGCAAGTTCTCAATGGCTTTTTTATCGGCGTGTGCGCGACGCTAGGCATGGTGGTGCTGCAGGACATGATGCAAGACCGATTGGGCACGGCTTCCACCTTATTTTCGAGCATGCTCAGTATCAGTACTTTGGTGGCGAGCTTATCGGTTGGCGTAGTCGGTGAGTTTTATAACTATTTCAGTACCTTGTATGTTTCTTTAACTGGTGCTTTCAGTGCTTTACTGCTGTTGGCGTTGTTTAGTCAACTACAGCGCAAAGCAATGCCAACCGAAGCGGTGCAAAGTGGAGTCTCGGTCCATTAAGGGCAAAGAAAAATGCGTTGCGTTGGGATCGCTTGAGGTATTCGCCAAGGTACTCGCTGCGTAATTATTCTCTAAACTGTAAAAATTATGTGACCATACTTCCATATCTTATTGCGTGATAAGAAATAATTATGAAAGAAGGTATTATTTTTAAGAAATGGATGAAATTGTGGAGAGAGTAGGTGGACAATTCGGTTGTTACCCAGCTGAAGAAAGAGTTCTACGCGCAGTTGAGCGCGTTGCAAGCTCATTCAGCGCCACAATCAAAACCGACACTCTCGGTATTAACCGATGAAGAGTTACGTCAATTAGAGCAAATCTGGATTGAGTTGAGCGTCTGGAAGAAGTCGCAAAACTGATTATTTTTATCCCTATTTTGATGCTTGAATGAACCCAACCCACTCCGGTTGGGTTTTTTGTTGCTCAAAAAGGCATTTGTTATAACATAACAATTTAAGCCTTCGAGTGATCTTTTCTTTGAAAAAAGGGGTATCAGCCCTCATAGTTAGGTCACTAGTAGAGACAAGTTATGCAAATGTTGAGAAACGTGCATCCCGTTACAGAAATTCAAGTGAGTGCAAACATGGCGGAAGTAAGAGCCAGAGTCGATTTTAAAGTCGGTGCGAAAAGCAATATTGACGCAGAAATCCTGTCATTTCATGGACTGCAATCAGACAAAGAACACGTTGCAGTGATTTTCAAATCAGCGGATACCACCCAAGAAGCCCCGCTTGTGCGTATGCACTCGGAGTGTTTAACGGGCGATGTTTTCCATTCGTCTCGTTGCGACTGTGGTGAACAGCTAGAAGAAACCATTACTCGCATGGGGCAATCAGGCGGCATCATTCTGTATTTACGTCAAGAAGGGCGAGGTATTGGTCTGTATAACAAGATTGATGCGTATCGCTTGCAAAGTCAGGGCATGAATACTTATGAAGCCAATAATCACCTCGGTTTTGGGGATGATCTGCGTGACTTTACGGAAGCCGCACAAATGCTACAAGCCTTGGGAGTGAAGAAGATCCGCTTGGTGACGAACAATCCGAAAAAGATCCGTGAGTTACAAGAACATGGCATTGAGATTGTCGAGGTGGTTCATACCTCAGCACACATCAAAGACGGTAATGAAAATTACCTGAAAGCCAAAGTTTCTCACGGTAAGCATCAACTCAAACTGTAACCTTCAGTTTTATAAATAGATTCGCGTTACTGCCGATAATATCGCATGTTATTAAACCCCACACTTGTGGGGTTTTTTGTGTGTTCAGGTTGAAAAAAAATTGTAAATTTGTATTATTTGCATCGAAATAACAAATGATAATAATTTGCAATTCATATCAAGCTCAACAAGGACGCTCCATGAACGTTAAGTCTATTCTCTCTTCCGCCATCTTAGCTTCACTGACGCTCACTACATCAGCGAGCTTCGCTGCAGCGCCAACTCAAGCCCAAGTGGTTGAACATTATGCCGATATTGCGCATGCCGTTTATGCCGATTCACGTGTGACTGCGCAGCAACTGCAAAAAACCATCGACCGTTTCTTACAAGCTCCGACCGCACAAGGTCTGGAAGAAGTGAAACAAGCGTGGTTGGCGGCGCGTGTGCCTTATCAACAATCAGAAGTGTTCCGTTTTGGTAACGCGATTGTCGATGACTGGGAAGGTCAGTTGAACGCGTGGCCGCTAGATGAAGGTTTGATCGATTATGTGGCAGGAAGTTACCAACATGAACTGGGCAATGAAGGCGCAAATGCCAATATCATTGCCAATACTGCACTGACCATTGGCGCAACGAAAGTTGATGTGAAAGAGATCACGCCTGAGCTGCTGGCCAGCCTCAACGAAATCGGTGGCTCTGAAGCCAACGTGGCATCGGGCTACCACGCGATTGAATTTCTGTTATGGGGACAAGATTTAAACGGCACTAAAGCCGGTGCCGGTGCTCGCTCATACACGGATTATCTGCAAGGCAAAGCCTGTACCAATAACCACTGTGATCGCCGTGCACAATACCTCAAAGCCGCCGCGCAACTGTTGGTGACCGATCTGGAGTGGATGGAGAAGCAGTGGGCGAGTGGCGAAAAAGATAATTATCGCCAACAACTGCTGAGTGAGTCAGCGGAAAATGGTCTGCGTAAAATGCTGTTTGGTATGGGCTCGCTATCACTGGGTGAATTGGCGGGTGAACGTATGAAAGTCGCGCTGGAAGCGAATTCAACGGAAGATGAGCACGATTGCTTCTCGGATAACACGCATAACTCGCACTACTACAACGAACAAGGTATCTACAATATCTACACGGGTAGCTACACTCGCGCCGATGGTTCCGAGCTAAAAGGCCCAAGTCTGTACCAATTGGTTGCAGAGAAAGATGCCAATGCGGCAAAAGAGATCCTGCAACAGTTTGAAGCGGCGCGCACGCAAGTGGGTGAGTTAGTCACGGCAGCTGAAAAAAATAACCAGCACTTTGATCAACTGATCGCGGCAGATAACGCGGCAGGGCATGCGATTATCAATCAAGCCATTATGGCGCTCGTCGCGCAAACGGGTTCGATTGAGCGCGCGGCAGGCATCATCGGGATCGATAATCTAAACCCAGATACGGCAGATCACGAGTTTTAATCTTGTCACTGTCCTCATCCCTTTCTTCGCGCAATGGCCTTTGGTTTATGCATGGAGAAAGGGATAACTTATTTTTGCAATAAAACCCAATCTCGCTTTACGTCGATGATAATTCCTCAATAGTTTGGTATGCAGCGTCAATTCCGCAGCTACTTATACGGTAAAGGGAATCGGGGATTGGGTCGTTTTTTTACAGGAACCATGTCATGAAGTCGTCTTTATCTCTGTTATTACTCACGAGCGCCTTGAGCAACTTTGCTTTGGCAACAGAGATTAAATCGGGTGGGGAAACCAGTACCACGAAAGAGGGAGCCAATGCGTTTTCGATACCGGCCGCGAATTTGCCGATGGCGAAACGCCTTGATTTTAGTGTTGGTAACAGCTTTTTCCGCAATCCTTGGGTTCCCGCTCCCGCTTCGACGGATGCGCGCGACGGACTAGGACCTCTTTTTAATACCAATGGCTGCCAAAACTGCCACATTAAAGACGGACGAGGCCATCCACCAGAGCCTAATGACACACAAGCGGTTTCCATGCTGGTGCGTTTGAGTATTCCTGCGGTTACTGAGCAGCAAAAAGCCATCTATGCGGTCAATGGCGTAGTGCCAGAGCCGACTTATGGCGGGCAGCTACAAGATTTTTCGCTACCCGACCAAAAACCAGAAGGGCGAATCCACATTACGTATGATGAAGTGGTCGTCACTTTTGCCGATGGTACTCCTGTGGCACTTCGGAAACCGAACCTAAAGATTTTGGATCTCGCTTATGGTGAGATGCACCCAGATGTGCAAATGTCGGCGCGGGTTGCGCCGCCGATGATTGGACTTGGACTGTTAGAAGCGATCCCGGATGCGACCTTATTACAGTGGGCTGACCCTGAGGATCGCGATGGCGATGGTATTTCCGGCCGTGTTAACCAAGTGCGCGATGTACGCACTGGCGAAATGGCGATTGGCCGTTTTGGCTGGAAAGCGGGCCAACCCAACATCATGCAGCAAAATGCGGCGGCCTTTAATGGCGATCTGGGATTAACCAGTCATCTCTTTCCGCAAGAAAACTGCACCGAAAAGCAGACACTCTGCCGTGATTTACCGAATGGTGGCTCACCAGAAGTGAGCGATAACATTCTGGATTTCGTCGAGTTTTATGCTCAGCACTTAGCGGTGCCTGTGCGTCGTAACGTGCAAGATCCACAGGTACAACAGGGGGAGAAACTGTTTGCCCAAGCGGGTTGCCAATCTTGCCATAAAACCAATGTGTTGACGCAAGAGCTGGCTGAGCGTCCTGCGCTTTCCAAGCAGCGAATTCAGCCGTACACCGATCTGCTGCTGCATGATATGGGCGAAGGCTTGAGTGATGGTCGTCCAGAGGCCTTGGCATCTGCGCGTGAATGGCGTACTGCCCCTTTGTGGGGGATAGGTTATACCCAAGAAGTCAATGGACACACCTATTTCTTGCATGATGGCCGTGCGCGCAATGTGCTGGAAGCGGTGCTGTGGCATGGCGGTGAAGCGCAGGCGAGCCGCGATAAGGTACTGCAGTTTGATAAAGCGCAGCGTGAAGCGCTGGTGGCCTTTTTGAATTCACTTTAGGAGAGAAAGATGAAAAAAACAGTGACTCTGCTAGCGGTGTCTTTACTGGCTGCATGTCAGAGTGCTCCAGACATGGAGCATCCTAGTCAAGCGGTATTCGAGCTAGAGCGTGAATCTGCCCACATTCTCGCTGAGCAAACCAAGCAGTTACAGCAGCGTATGGCTCACTATTGCCAAGCGCCGACGACGGATATATCACCACTGAAACAAGAGTGGCAAGCCAGCATGCAAGGTTGGATGGCCTTACAAGGACAGCAGCGTGGGCCGAGTGCTGCATTAGATTTGAGCTGGAATATGCAATTCTGGCCAGATAAAAAAGACACGACTGGGCATAAAATGAAGCAGCTGCTCGCCAAACCGCCAGTATGGGAAGTCGACGATATTGCAAAACAGAGTGTGGCAGTGCAAGGGTTGGGGGCATTGGAATGGCTCATTTTCGATAGCGCATCGCCTTTGCTGACTGCACCGCAGCAAGCTTGTCCAGCCGCAATGGCTATCAGTGCGACTGTGCAGCGTAATGCCACTCACATTGCTAAGGCTTGGCAAGAGAACCCATGGCAATCTTTGGATGATCGCACTTGGCGTGCGGAGTACATCGCGCTGCTTTCCAATCAGTTGGAGTTTACGCTCTCTAAGCTCAATCGGCCGCTGGCCAATATTGGTCAGCCACGGCCTTATTTCTCGGAGTCGTGGCGCTCGAAAACCTCGCTGAGCAATATGCGTTATAACTTGTTGGCGATTCAAGCCTTATACCTTGCCGATGGTAAAGGTATGGATGCGATGCTGCGCCAACAAGGTATGGTTGCCACGGCGGATCGCGTCACCACTCAGTTGGCCGGGATTATCGAAACTTGGCCGCAACAAGCAAGCCTGTTTGATTTGCTGCAAACCAAAGCGGGGTATCGCGAGGGTTTAGTTTTGCGCGACAAGCTCGAGCAACTGAACTATTTGCTGCACGACGAAGTGGCTGTGGGACTCGGAGTGGTCATAGGGTTTAATGCAACCGATGGTGACTGATGCAACACGTCGCCACTTATTGCAAGTGGCGCTTTTTGGCTGCACGACACCTTGGCTAATCAGCGGTTGTAGCTCTGCTCGATCGCCCCAGCCAGCCTTGATTGGCTGTGCAATAGAAGGGCGAGAACGCTTTAGTGTAGTGATGGCAGATAACGCTGGGCAGGCGGTTGGTAAGCTTGCCTTACCTGCTCGAGGGCATGGTATTGCCATTCACCCAACGTTGCCGCATGCGGTGGCTTTTGCACGCCGTCCCGGTCAGTTTATGTCGGTGTTTGATTATCAAACGGCTCAGCAAATTGTGCTGCGTCCCGCCGATACGCAGCGTTACTACTACGGACATGGTGTCTATTCACATGATGGCCGCTACTTATATGCCACGGAAGGGGATCAGAAAACCAGTCGTGGTGTGATTGGCGTTTATGATGTGACTCACCACTATCAAAAAGTCGCGGAATGGAGCGGTTTTGGGATTGGTCCTCACGAAGTGATCTTGATGGCCGATGGTCGCGTAGTCGTGGGGGTTGGTGGTGTACACACTTTTGGCCGTGAGCCGTTAAATCTAGAGAGTATGCAGCCAAGTTTGACTTACCTCTCAGCGCAAGGTGAGGTACTGGAGCAAATCACTTTACCTGATCGCCATCTGAGCATCCGTCATTTGGCTCATGATGGGGATAACACAGTCCTGTGTGGTCAGCAATATCGCGGCCAGCCAGACGATTATCCTCCCTTAGTTGCCATGCACACGGGGACTGGTCCGCTTAAGCCATTACAAGCAGAGCCTGAGCAGTGGGCTCGTTTTAATCACTACATTGCCAGTATTGCGGCGACCGATGAGTGGATTCTTGCCACCTCTCCCCCCGGGAATTGCTATGGGATCTGGTCAAAAGCCACGGGCGAATTGGTGGAATTAGCCGCTTTAGCCGATGCTTCCGGCGTGGTTGTTCGCCATGGTGCTTTTCAAATCAGTTCGGGGTCGGGCAAAATCATTTTGCAATCTGCACCTGCGCTCTCGCAATCGCATATGAGCAATGTGATGTGGGACAACCATTGGTCAGCGATCTAGGCATAACCCTCCTACTTGATGTGGCAGCGGCGTTGGCCACGTTTGTTCTCCCCCATAGTCTCTCTGGGCTTATGGGGATGAACGTACTTGCCGCCGCCTTGCTTGCCGTCATCCTGCAACGCTCATTCATTTGGGAATAGAACGACCGACGATAAAGATGAGACACGAGTGAAAATAGTCCTATCAATAGCTTAATTTTGCGGCTGAGTTTTGCCATACTTAGTGCATCTTCAGCCAGTAGGGCGTTTTGATGAAAAGCCGAGTCGTTGCCGCTATCGCATTGTTATTCTTTGTTATTCCGTGTTCTGCCACCCAGCGTTTTGTTGAATTGGGGTGGATTGATAGCACTTCGCCGGTCAATGAACAGATCACCAACCCGGCTTTGGTTGAGCAAATTTATCACAGTAATAATGATCAGTTACTGTGGAGCGATCTTGCCACGGCGAACCATTTTGAAGCTCAGCTTGAGGTGATTCACCGTGCGAGTTTCAGCCCTTTGTTTAGCCGACAACTTTTCGCGCTCAAAAGCTATCGTCAGCAAGATAGATGGCATGAGTATGATGTGTTAGCGACCGACACTTTACTGCAATACCTCAGCTATGCTGAGCAGGCACCAAAAGTCGGTATTGCTTGGTTTTTTGAAGGTCAACTTGATCAACCTCTTGCTCCGCCGAGTGAAGAGGCGCAACTGGCTTTGCATATGGCGATCGGTAACCTGTCGCTCGCTCGCTTAATGGATGAATACACCCCACAAGACCCTGCTTATCAACAACTGCTGCAGGCGTATCAATCACTCTCGAGCATTGAGTTTAATGAGGTGGCACTATACGAGCAGATGGAGCGGCTTAAGCGTCCGGGTGACCCATTAAGCCACCGTGAAGCTTTAGTGCAGCGTTTAGCTCTGGTGAATCTGGATACCACATCCATCTTGAATAATGTGGCCTATTACGACGCCTCGCTTGAAAAACCGATCAAGCAGTTTCAGAAGATGCATGGCTTGCAGCCTGATGGCGTGATTGGCCCACAAACCATGAAATGGTTGAACACATCCGTAACTGAGCGCCTTGCCTTATTAGCGCTTAATGCAGAGCGGATCCGCTTATGGCCAACCCAGCAAGACAGCATGATTGTGGTCAATGTGCCCGGTTTTGATATGAAGTATTGGGATGCCGGCCGCGAAGTCTTTGAAGCCAAGGTGGTGGTAGGCAAAACCACCAGACAGACACCGGTGATGAATACCAAACTCGATTCACTGATCATCAATCCAACTTGGAATGTGCCGCATAAAATCATGGTGGAAGACATCCTACCCATGGTGAAACGTGATAGTGAGTATCTCGCCAATCATCATATGGAAATCATTCGTGGTTGGAGCGATCCAGAAGTGATTGACCCTGCGCTGATTGATTGGGAAACCGTTGAACCGGAAACCTTCCCATACCGTCTGCGCCAACAGGCTGGCGTGCAAAATGCGCTTGGGACCTATAAGTTTAATACGCCCAATTCACGCGCTATCTATCTGCATGATACGCCGAGCAAGCATCTATTTAATAACGCGTCTCGGGCGTTCAGTTCTGGCTGTATTCGGGTAGAAAACGCTGAAAAGTTTGCGCAAACCTTGCTCGCTAATCAGGGCATTACGCTCGACGATTTTCCAGTGAGCACCCAAGCGATTGCGCTCAAAAAGCGCATTCCAGTCCACATCATCTATCAGACCGTGTGGTATGAAGAAGGTGTGCTACATTATCGTGATGATATTTATCACTATGATGCTTTAGCTCTCGGCAATGGTGACGCGTCTCCAAATTTGACTAAAATTTGACAGCAGATATTTTTCCTTTCTGCTCAAGGAATAAGCGAGATTCTCTCTAGAATCAGTGATAGTTAGCACGTTTTATGCATTTGATATCGAACCCAGAGTCCGGTACTTTCCGTATCGATAGAGCCCAGTTCGGTAGGTAATTAAAGTGCAAACAACACGTCGAGATTTCTTAAAACTGACTGCGGGCGGATTAATTTTAGCCGCCTGTACGCCCAGCATCGCGTTCGCGAGTTATGCCGCCAAGCCAAGAGAATTGGCATTAAGCAACTTACATACAGGCGAAAGCATTGAAACGCGCTATTTTAATGGCAAAAATTACGTTCGTTCTGAATTGAAACGGCTGAATCATTTATGCCGTGATTTTCGTCGTGACGAAGTGCATGCCATGGATAAGTTGCTGTTTGATCAACTGTGCCAAATCCAATTGCTACTTGGCACTCAAGCCGAGGTGCATATTGTCTCTGGTTACCGCTCTCCCGCGACCAACAAGCAGCTACGCAGTAAATCAAAAGGCGTGGCGAAGAAAAGTTACCACATGTCTGGGCAAGCCATCGATTTCCGTTTGGATGGTGTGTCGCTAAAGAAAATCCGTGAAGCGGCGATCAGTTTGCAAGCGGGCGGTGTTGGTTACTATCCGAAAAGCCAATTTATCCACATTGATACCGGCCCTGTACGCCAATGGGTCGGTGCCTAACTTGTCAAAGGCGGGCGTTAATGACATAGTGCCTGCCAGTTAAGAATCAGACAGGATAGGTTTATGTCTTTACAATATCAGGTGGTGCCTGTTACGGCCTTTGCTCAGAACTGCTCTATCGTGTGGTGTGATGAAACCATGGAAGGCATAGTGGTGGATCCGGGTGGTGATGTGAAACAGCTCGCGATGTTGATCGCGGAGCTAGGCGTAAAAGTAACCCAACTGGTACTGACTCATGGTCACCTTGATCACGTTGGTGGTACGCAGTCACTGGCGCAAGCTCTCGGTGGAACTCGGGTTGTCGGGCCGCACAAAGCGGATAATTTCTGGCTACAAGGGCTCGAAGGGCAAAGCAAAATGTTTGGCTTTCCGCTTACGGAAGCCTTTGAACCTGATGAGTGGCTCGATGATGGTGATGTGATCCACTTTGGTCAGCAAACTCTGCAAGTTATCCATACTCCCGGACATACACCAGGTCATGTTGTGCTGTTTAGTGAAGCGGCACGTTTGGCGTTTGTGGGTGATGTGCTGTTTAACGGCAGTATTGGCCGTACGGATTTCCCACAAGGGGATTTCAATACTCTGATTGCGTCTATCAAAAATAAACTCTGGCCGCTTGGCAGCGATGTCACTTTCATCCCCGGTCATGGCCCCCAATCTACCTTTGGCCGTGAACGTGCCAGCAACCCATTTGTCGCGGACGAAATGCCGCTCTACTGAAGATGCCCTGGCTCGGCAGCGGCAAGATAGCGCCGAGCCAATCCGACAAACTCTTCCGCACTGCGATCTAAGTCCTGCTCTGAAATAAAAATATCGTAACCAAAGAAGTCACGTTGATACTGCATTCGATTGGCCAGCATGGCTTGCAGTCCGGTGTATTGTTTACCCTCGGCGTCCACATAGGGTGTGGAATCCAATACCAGATCTTCAAATTGATGATGCCGCGCTTTTTGTTGAGCACCGAGATAGAGTAAGGCGCGTTGACTGAGCAACAGTTGGGTCGATAAGCGAGGGCAAATACTGTTGAGGTAGGGCGCGTAATGTTTAAGACGAATGCCAACCCAAGGTAGAGGTTGATGCCAGCCTTCCCGCTCGTAACTGCAAACACCAATCTGGCTGATATTATTCCATTTCACCACCCAACCGCCTTGATAAAAATGCTGCTGGAGATGGGTTGCCGTTAATGTGTAAGCCACTTGTCCTTTTAACATCAACCAGTAGGCAATGCCTGCCCAAGCCATGAGCGCGAGTATTCCGACCACGGCTTGCAAAAGGGATTCGGCGATGCCAATCACTACTAAAGTGATAAGGCCAGCCAAGGCTAACAGTCCCTTTATCACGAAAGGCGTGAAATGGATCTGATGATTGTAAAGTTGCAAAGTGGGCATGCCCTTCTCACTCTTTGGCCGTGTCGCCCAAATTATAGTCATCTAAGCGGGCTAAAGATCATTTGTCGCCGAGAACTTGACCTCATCCCTACAAACGTCGAACGTAATTTGCTATAAAGCGCGCTTCAAAATTTTATGACTGCCTTTGGGCAGTGAAATGGAGACCGACCCGATGAGACTAGCTCATAAGCGTAAAGTGCAGGCTAAGCTGCAAAAACGCATTAAAGCGATCGTTGCTAACCTTGCCACGGTAAAATCGAGCACCTCTGTGCAGCAACCTGCGCAATCCGTGCACTCAAAGGCCCTTTCGGCACACCAATCTGAGCAAGCGGCAACGCCAACGGTGACTTGTCAACTGACGCCAAAACAGCAGCAAGTCCTCGAGATTGTGCGTGGTGCAGTTGAGGGGATTAACCCCAAAGCGATTGGTTTGCTTGCAGGCCAAGAGGAAGCGAAAGCTTCTGCATGGGCCGCGGGCGCGCTAAAAAAACTGCTCGATGAAAAGCTGGTTGAGAAAAACCAAGTCGGCAATAAAGTGACTTACACTCTGGCGGTGTAAGTTCTAAGTAAAGCTCCGTTATCGGAGCTTTACTACTGCTGACCAAGGTATCTACTGGCTCCTAGTTCACTTGAGCTGTTATCGTCTTGCAAGTGATAGCTATGCCTTTGTCACATTTTTTACTCTTTTCTTTAAAATCCTCTCACGTAGAAATGACTACGTATTTCCCTATCATATATTCATTAATCTTTCTTTATCATTTTGTTTTTCAATAGGTTTTGTTTTCTGTCCTACGTAGTAATACTTAAGACGAATGGCTAAGTCGTGCGGTTGGGGTGTTACTTTGCTGCGTGGTCTCGCCGATTTCTTGTCTTACGAATATCGACCACATTGTTGACGAGCCTGTTGCAGGGTGCGCAGGTATGGATAACCAAGGACGTCAAACCATGAGTCTGATTCATCAATCTGTATCACGAGTTATGAAGCGAAGCGTGCTGCTTATTGCAGCGGGTGTTGCGCTGTTCACAACTTCCGCTTTTGCAGAAGAGAAAGTTTACCGTTTAACACTGGCTGAGACATGGGGACCTAACTTCCCAATCTTCGGCGACACCACAAAGAATATGGCGGCAATGGCGGAGAAAATGTCCAATGGCCGTTTACAAATTCGCATTGATTCTGCCAACAAACATAAAGCGCCACTGGGTGTATTTGATATGGTGAAATCGGGCCAATACGACATGGGACACTCCGCGTCTTATTACTGGAAAGGCAAAGTTCCGAACACTTTGTATTTTACCTCTATGCCTTTTGGTATGACGACGGGCGAGCAATACGCATGGTTCTACCACGGTGGTGGTATGGAACTGATGGAGAAGGTTTACTCTCCACACAATATGCTCTCATTCCCCGGTGGTAACACCGACGTGCAGATGGGCGGCTGGTTCCAAAAAGAGATCAACAGCGTTGAAGATCTGCAAGGGCTGAAAATGCGCATTCCCGGTTTTGCCGGAGAAGTGTTAGCGGAGCTCGGTGCCAAACCCACCAACATTGCTCCGGGAGAGCTATACACCTCGCTCGAGCGTCGCACCATTGATGCGCTAGAGTGGGTAGGACCGTCACTTGACCTACGTATGGGTTTCCACAAGATTGCGCCTTATTACTACACCGGTTGGCATGAGCCAGCAACTGAGCTGCAATTCTTAGTCAACCAAAAGACGTGGGATAAATTGCCTGAAGATCTGCGTGAAATCTTACGTGTTGCGATGCGCACAGCCGCTTACGACATGTATGTTCAATCAGTTCATGAAAGTGGCAAAAACTGGGTTTCGATTACCCAAGAGTTCCCAGATGTGAAAGTGAAGACCTTCCCAGCGCCTGTGATTAAAGCCCTCCGTGAGGTTAACGACCGACTACTGGCGAAACACGCAGCAGAAGATCCACTGGCTAAAGAGATCCAAGAATCGCAAGCCAACTATCTAAAACAAACACGTAGTTGGACAGATATTTCACTGCGAGCCTACCTCAATAGCGAATCACAATGATAAGCTGAACTGCGTGTGCAGGAAGCCCAAGAAAAGCACATAACGATAAGCTCCGTGCACATTCGTGACACGGAGCAATTTGATTAGACAGGGAGTGTGTAATGAGAAGTCTGATTTATGTTGAGCGGTTATTTAACCGTCTTAGCGATCTACTGGGGTGGCTCTCCAGTATTCTGTTTATTCTGTTGGTGGCCAACGTCGTGTATGACGTTGTGATGCGCTATGCCTTTAACGATGTTTCTATCGCCTTTCAAGAATTAGAGTGGCATCTGTTTGCCACGGTTTTTTTACTTGGTATTCCTTACGCCATTAAAGCGGGCGGCCATGTACGAGTCGATCTGTTCTATGAACGTTTATCGATGAAAGCACAGGCGGTGATCGACATTCTTGGCACTCTGTTTTTCCTGTTGCCGTTTTGCTTGTTGGTGGTCTATTTCGGGATCGACTTTGCCAAAGAAAGCTACGCGCTGGGTGAAACGTCCGGTGACCCGGGTGGTTTGCCATATCGTTGGATTATCAAGGCGATGATCCCAGTCTCTTTCACTTTCATGGCGATAAGTGGCGTCGGCTTGATCATCCACTCGCTCAATAAAGTGTTTAACCCACGTCTGATGCACGCAGACCAAACTAAGTAAGGGAAACGTATGATTGGTATTGTGATGTTTTTCGTTGCCCTGTTTGCGCTACTACTGGGTTTCCCCGTCGCTTTTACTTTTGGTGGCATTGCGCTGATTTTTGGCGTGTGGGCTGAAGGCATAGAGATGTTTGCGTTCATGCCTTACCGCATTCAATCGATCATGGAAAACACCGTGTTAATGGCGGTGCCGCTGTTTGTGTTTATGGGTTTGGTGCTACAAAAAACCAAGCTGGCGGAGCAGCTATTAGAGTCGATGGGGCGCTTATTTGGTGGCATTCACGGTGGTGTGGCGATTTCTACCGTATTGGTGGGCACTTTACTCGCCGCTTCGACAGGGGTAGTGGGGGCATCGGTTGTGGCGATGGGACTAATCTCACTGCCTGTGATGCTCAAATACCGTTACGACAAAGGGTTGGCGTGTGGCACCATCTGTGCTTCGGGGACCCTTGGACAAATCATCCCGCCTTCTATCGTATTGATTCTATTGGGGGATGTGCTTGGGGTTCCGGTTGGCGATCTGTTCCAAGCCGCACTCTGGCCGGGTTTGATGCTGGTGGCGGCGTATATCATCTACATCCTGATTTACGCCAAGCTGAATCCGCAAGCGGCGATGCCTATTGAACCTGATGCCGATTTATCACGTCGTCAAGAAGTGGTGAAAGCACTGAAAGCGGTTATCCCGCCGTTGGCGCTGATTGTGGTGGTTCTGGGCTCGATTTTCGCTGGTGTGGCGACGCCCACAGAGTCCGCAGCACTTGGTGGTGCGGGCGCGATTTTACTGGCATTGGCGTATGGTCAATTCAGTTGGTCAATGGTCTATGATGCCTCTAAAGAAACCGTCAAAGTGACCGCCATGGTATTTGCTATTTTGCTCGGCGCGACCGCGTTCTCGATGGCGTTTACTTATACTGGTGGTGATGAGCTGGTCGAAGAGTGGATGATGAATCTGCCCGGAGATAAATGGGGCTTCTTGATTGTCACTATGTTGGTGATCTTAATTCTGGGTTTCTTTATCGACTTCGTAGAAATCTGTTTCATCATCGTACCGATTTTGGCTCCAGTCGCCGTGCTGATGGATGTGGATATGACGTGGTTTGCTATCTTAATTGCGATGAACTTGCAAACGTCGTTCTTAACTCCGCCGTTCGGGTTTAGTTTGTTCTATCTGAAAGGGGTTGCGCCAAAGTCGGTCACCACCATGGACATCTATCGCGGCGTGGTGCCCTTTATCCTGATCCAGATTTTGGTGTTGATTTCGTTGATGGTATTCCCAAGCTTTTATGGAATGTGATCCGACTCAAGAGTGAGCGTATCGAAATTCAATCCACAACAACAAGTTGTTAGAGTGAAACTGCTTTTCGAAGGGTCGGAAAGCAGTTTTTTTATGGGGAAATGGAATGCCTCTCAAAGCCAAATTGATTTTGCTGGCTTTACTGCCTCTCTTAATTTCCACAGCAAGCATCAGTTGGATTTCGATCCATCAGGCTAAAACCTTAGGCCAGCGTGAAATTGAGATCTTCCGAGCTAAGCTGATGGAAGAGCGCGAAACCTCACTCAAAGACAGCGTCGAGGTGGCGTTTGATGCGGTGAGGTTGATTGCCAGTAATCCCAACTTAAGTGAAGCGGAAGCCAAACAGCAGGTCAAAGCAGTATTAACCAATATTCGTTATGGATCTGATGGCTATTTTTTCGCTTATGATGCTCAGGGCACGAACTTGGTGCATCCGATCCAGCCTGAGCTGGTAGGGAAAAACTTATGGCAGTTGCAAGATGAACGCGGTGACTTTCTCATCCAAGCGCTTCTTTTCCAAGCTCAATCGGGTGGTGGGTATCACCAATATTTGTGGCGCAAACCCTCAAGTGGAGAGACGGTCCCTAAACTCAGCTATTCGGCTTGGCTTGACGACTGGGAATGGATGATCGGCACTGGCTTGTACATTGAAGATCTCAGTCATGAAGTCGAGAAGATGCAAGCGGCAGTGAACGCAAATATTGACACCACCTTTTTTTCAGTCGTGGTGATTTTGATAGTCACTGTAGCGGTGATCATTGTGTTGACCTTAGCCATCAACCTGCATGAACACCGTTTGGCGGATAAGAATCTCAAAGATTTGGTACACAAAACCGTGTTGTTTCAGGAAGATGAAAAGAAGCATCTCGCCCGCGAACTGCATGACGGAATTAATCAGTTATTAGTATCTAGCAAGTGTCATCTTGAGTTACTGGCCAACCAACTGAACGACCCTAAACAGATCGTGCATCTGGAAAAATCCCAGCACTCGTTGATGACTGCAATTAATGAAGTTCGGCGAATTTCACACCATTTGCGCCCCAGTGCGCTGGATGATCTCGGTTTACAAGCGGCACTCACGACGCTGCTTGAGGATTTCAAACTGCATTCACAAATGGAGATCGAGATGTTGTTTGATACCCAACCGGGCAAGCTAAAATCGGAAGTGGCCACCACGCTGTATCGAGTGGTGCAAGAGTCACTCAATAATATTGAAAAACACGCCAAAGCCGAGAAAGTCACGGTGTTACTGCAGCAAATGGGTGATATGTTGCAGCTTATGGTGCGTGATGATGGGGTAGGATTTTCCAGCAAAGAAGCGCTGCAAAAACGCGGGATTGGTTTACGTAACATGCGCGAACGTGTGGAGTTTATTGGTGGGGAATTTGAATTAAGCAGCGAGCCACAATTGGGCACCGAAATTACGGTTTTACTGAAGTTGGATGGAAGTGTTTATGGATAAACCAATCAGAGTGGTGATGGTGGATGATCATCAGGTGGTGTTGGATGGTTTTATTGCGCGTTTAGAGCAAGAGCCGGAAATCGAGGTCGTCGCCACGGCGAGTAATGGATTGGAAGCTTTAGAATTGGTCAAACTTCACCAACCGGATGTGGTGCTGATGGATGTGAGTATGCCGATCATGAACGGTATTGAAGCCACCCGCTTGATCAAAGAAGAAGTTCCTCACACCAAAGTATTGATGCTGACCATGCATGATAACCGCGAGTACATTATGCAAGTGATGCAAGCCGGCGCAATGGGATACATGCTCAAAGAAATCTCAGCACTGAAAATGGTGCAAGCGATCAAAACAGTTAATCAAGGCGCGACGTACTTCTGCGAATCCACCACCTCGACACTGTTTAGCCAAGAGATTTTACCTGTGGCGAATAAGCCAAACCCGCTGAGCCGTCGTGAAGAGGCAATTTTACGTATGGTTGCACAAGGTTGCAGCAGTAAGAAAATCGCGACCTTGCTGAATATCAGTTATCGCACAGTCGAAACCCATAGGCAAAATATTAAGCATAAGCTCGACATCCACTCCACGGCAGAGTTAGCTCAGTACGCGCTACAACATGGTTTACTGGAGTGAACTATTCTGGCTGCGTGATGCTACCAATCGTCAGCATCGGCGCGGCATCCATATCTTGCGCGTTCATCATGGCAGAGATGCGTTGTACAGAAGAGAGCAGTAAGCTCTGTTCCCAATCTTGTAATTGATGGAATTGCTCAACAAAGCTCTCTTGTAAAGGCTGTGGTGCTTGTGCGAGCAGCTTACGCCCCTCATCGGTTAAGTGAGCATGAACTTTGCGTTTATCACTGTTACTGCGCACGCGCTGTACATAGCCGTTACGCTCCAGTCGATCCAAAATCGTGGTAGCCGTGCCTTGGCTCATATTGGTATGCACCGCGAGCTCACGGATGGTGACCTGTTCACCTAAGTCATGAATTGAACGCATCAAAATCAATTGGGGGCCGGTGAGCCCGGCGTCCTTATTAAGTTTTTTGGAGTGTAGGTCAATGGCGCGGATGATCTGGCGCAGTGCGACTAATACTTCTTCGTGTTTTTCCACAGAGGGTTCACCCAGTTTGTGCTGAATCTGTCGCGAACCATACCTTACTTACCTGGATTTTTAAAGTGTTGAGCTAACAGTAACCCATAGCGTTATTGCGACATTTTTTGAATTTTGCATTCTATATGGATGCTTTGAATAAGAATTAAATTTCGCTAATTTCTGATATTATTTTTTGACATGAACAAAGGGTTTTCTATCTTTAACTGACTTAAATGGCCTGAAAACTGGATCTTTTCTGTGATCCATGTAAAATAATCGTGCTTTTAATGAATGGAATTAACAATGAGTACAAAGCAATTTGTGATTAAAAAACCGAAAATGCTTTGTTGTCATTGTTGTTGAGCTCGATTTAAATGACTCAGAGAGGATACATGACAAAAGAAATTGATAAGTACAGTATCGATAATACGGACTACACCGTAGGCCAAGATAATGTGCAGAAATGGGGGTTTGATGTACACAATCCCGTGTTTGGGATCAGTGCAGGTTTGATTGCTGCATTTTTACTACTGACCGTACTCGTGGATGCCCACCAAGCTAAGATTGGGCTTGATACCGTAAAGCAGAGCATTATTGCGAGCTTCGACTGGTTGTTTATCTGGTCGGGTAACTTATTCCTACTGTTTTGTGTCGGATTGGTCATTTCACCGTTTGGCAAAATTCGGTTAGGTGGACAGGCCGCGAAAGCGGATCACTCTTTTCTATCTTGGTTAGCGATGTTGTTTGCTGCAGGGATGGGGATTGGTTTGATGTTCTGGAGTGTCGCAGAACCTGTGGCCTATTATACGGGCTGGTATGAAACACCACTGGGCGTAGAAGCCAACACTCCTCAAGCTGCGCAACTGGCGATGGGAGCAACCATGTTCCACTGGGGACTTCACCCGTGGGCCATTTATGGTGTTGTTGCTCTATCATTGGCTTTTTTCTGCTACAACAAAGGCTTGCCACTTTCAATGCGCTCGGTTTTTTATCCGTTACTGGGTGATCGCGCTTGGGGTTGGGCAGGGCATGTGGTCGATATTCTTGCGGTATTAGCCACACTGTTTGGTCTGGCAACGTCTCTCGGTCTTGGGGCGCAGCAAGCGGCTTCTGGTATCCACCATGTATTTGGTTTTGAATCGGGCATCGGGCTACAAATTGCGGTGATCTGTGTGGTGACAGGTTTAGCCACATTGTCTGTGGTTCGAGGTATTGATGGCGGGGTGAAAGTCATCTCTAACATCAATATGATTGTCGCGTTTTTATTGCTCGCACTGGTGGCTGTGATTGGTTATAGCGTCACATTGACTTCGATTCCGACGACTTTAATGGCTTACCTACAAAACCTAATCCCGCTGAGTAATCCTCATGGTCGTGAAGATGAAGTGTGGTTCCAAGGTTGGACGGTCTTTTACTGGGCATGGTGGATTTCATGGTCACCGTTCGTGGGCATGTTCATCGCACGTGTTTCTAAAGGACGTACCATTCGTGAATTCATTGTGGCGGTCTTGCTGATCCCAACGTTAGTGACACTGGTGTGGATGTCGGTATTTGGTGGTCTGGCCGTGGATCAAGTGATTAATGAAATCGGCGTGTTAGGTCAAAATGGCTTAACCGATGTTTCGCTAGCCATGTTCCAGATGTTTGATTCGCTGGTTTTCGGTAAGGTGCTATCCGTGATTGCCGTGGTGTTGGTTTTGGTGTTTTTTATTACGTCGTCAGATTCGGGTTCACTGGTCATTGACAGTATTACCTCAGGCGGCAAATTAGATTCACCAGTATTGCAGCGTGTATTTTGGGCAGTACTCGAAGGCGCAGTCGCGGTTGCACTGCTATGGATTGGAGGCACGGAAGCGGTACAAGCGCTGCAAGCGGGCGTTATCTCTACAGCTTTGCCATTTACGGTGATCTTGCTACTGATGTGTGTCAGCTTATGGAAAGGGTTAAAAACCGAACCTGAGTTCATGGCTTCCAGCAAGCGTCTCCACCAATCTTAATACGCGGTATGCGTTGTCAAAAGGGCGGCGCAAACTAAAATCCGCATCAATCATTTCCTAGCCAAAATGTTCAAAAAAAAGCGCGGAGAGCTCTCCGCGCAAACTATCTGACGATAGAGATACCATCCCTACTTGAATCTGTAGGTTGGCTATAGGAGCAGCTTTTTATAAAGCTGTGAATAAGGTGTTCTGAGTGTCTGGTGTCCAGTCTTGTTGTGAAACATGTGGGACACTGACTAAATAACGTTTACCTTTGTAATTGACGATGTCGCCTTGCTCATAGGAGACATTGAGTGTCCAGTTTGTCGCAGGATCGGCGTTGGTCCAAAGGCTTGACGTGGATGATGGAGCCCAATCCTGTTGCGCAGTGTGACTAATGACCGCTTTATACACCACACCTTGGTACAGAACATATTCTCCCGCTTGATACGTTTTACCTACGCTCCAACGAGGAGTGTAATTATCCATCGTATCGAAGACATAACCTGCTTCTTTGGCAATCCGGATAAACTCGGCAAGTTTAGGTAAGTTTTGTGTCGCTCCCATACCGCGTTTGCCATCTTCAAATAAGAAATCATGGGTGAGCACAATCACTTTATCGGCGTGCAGTGGGGTGCCACAAGGGAACTCTTGTGTTTTCGAGTTAATTGGTTCGATAGTGGTTGGTGAGCAACTATTTAAGGCTTTATCCACATAGGCCAAAAAGGGAACGGCTTCGGTTAAGCTGTTGGCAGGCATAGGAATACCCCAGTTTTCGGGAGCCCAATCCACATCCCATCCGTGAGTTTGATAGCCTTGATTAGCAAGAATATTCTGCACTTGAATCGAGGCTTTCACACTGTTTGATGGGTTAGCTGGATCGCACACATAACCCGGCTCCCAAGGTTTTAAATTGTCGGATGTCGCGCATAAACCATCAGCTTGGAAGTGCTTTGTGACACGCCAACCGTTGGTATAGGGTAGGCGAGCCAACTCATATCCCTTGTAGTTTGGATAGCTACGAATAGTAGGCAGGTATTTTTCTAATGTGATCAAGTTTTGCTCAAAACTGGCCGCATCACGAACGGGATCTTGATACGAGTGGATTTGATGGTTACCGGTTGCATTACAATCTGCGCCACTGGTGGGGCCAAACTCTTCCACACAGTTATGAATCATATGATCGTAGCTGTGGTTGCCGACAATATGACCTGAATCTAGAGCTAACTTTAGAGCCTCTAGAGCACGATCTTCATTTTCATCACCGATACCATCCAAGTGCCAAGCGTTAAAATAAAAAGTGGCTTTTACCCCGCCTTGGTTTAGAACCTTAATGACTTCTACTGAAGCATTGACCGGGCCATCATCAAAAGTTAAATAAATCGTGCCCTTAGGGGTACTGTTTGCAAAAGAATGACCGGAAATGGCTAACGATATCGCGGTAAATAGAGCCAATTTTTTTAATTTCATCTTAGTATCCATTATTTTAAATCAGAAATTTAAGAGTGACGTTGTTAGTGTTTATATTGATAGAAATAACAAGTCCTTCAGGTAGGCTTATATATTTCTTCTCATTATCCTATCCAGAAGTGTATCGATAAAAATAGCGCTAACTATCCGAAATGGGATTTTGTTCACGAATAACGCAACCGGTTGCGCTTTTTAATGCGGATTTATTTTGCTACAGTTTTTAGGTCGATATTTAAACAAGGGAAGTGTAGAGCATGAAAAAGATCCTACTCTGCTGTAGTGCTGGTATGTCTACCAGTATGTTAGTGAAGAAAATGCAGCAAGCTGCTGAAAGTAAAGGAATTGAGTGCAAAATTGATGCGTTATCAGTGAATGCATTTGAAGAGGCCATCCAAGAATATGATGTCTGCTTATTAGGGCCTCAAGTCCGTTTTCAGTTGGAAGAGCTACGCAAAACGGCCGATGAATATGGCAAAAACATTGCAGCTATCTCTCCTCAAGCTTACGGCATGATGAAAGGTGACGAGGTTCTTCAGCAAGCTTTAGATTTAATTAACTAAATCTGTTTTTCGGACAATATTTTCACTCAATCCTCATTAATTAAATGAGGATAGGGAACTCTTTATCTTAAATATAAGGTGAATCCTATGAAGCTTTATGATGCGATAATTGGAATCGTAGAAAAGCATATAGCCCCCATTGCAGCAAAAGTGGGGAATCAGCCCCATGTACGTGCCATGCGTGATGGTTTTATTGTGGCAATGCCATTTATTATTGTGGGTAGTTTTATTTTAATTTTTGCATTCCCTCCTTTTGCTGAAGATACCACCAATGTTTTTGGTCGCGTGTGGTTAAACTTCGCTACGACGCATTTCGATATCATCATGATGCCGTTCAATATGTCGATGGGCATTATGACCATATTTGTCTCGTTGGGTGTGGCATACAGCTTAGCGAAAGCTTACAAAATGGACGGTATCACGAGTGCAGTTCTGTCACTGATGAGCTTTTTGTTGGTCGCGGCGCCCGCCAAAGAAGACAGTCTATCGATGGCGCATATGGGCGGCACAGGGATTTTCACGGCAGTTATGTGTGCTTTTTTTGCCGTCGAACTGTATCGCTTTATGAAAAAGCATAACATTACCATTCGTATGCCAGAGCAAGTTCCACCTGCGATTGCTCGCTCATTCGAAGTTTTGTTGCCTGTCTTGGCGATTTTCTTGACGCTTTATCCGCTGAGCCTTTTTGTACAATCCGAATATGGCATGTTGATCCCTGATGCAGTGATGGCGATGTTCAAACCGTTGATCAGTGCGTCAAACACACTGCCAGCGATTATCGGCGCGCTGCTGGTGTGTCAATTGTTATGGTTTGCGGGCATTCATGGGGCTGCGATTGTGGTCGGTCTGCTATCTCCCATCTTCTTAACCAATATCAGTGCTAACATTGATGCGTTTGTTACTGGGCAGCCCGTCCCGAATATCTTCACACAGCCATTCTGGGATTTTTACATCTTTATCGGTGGTTCAGGTGCAACCTTAGCGTTAGTGATTTTGATGTCCTTCAGCCGCTCAGCTCATTTAAAAAGCATCGGTCGTATGAGTGCGGTACCAGGATTCTTCCAAATTAACGAACCTGTGATTTTTGGTAGTCCAGTGGTGATGAACCCGATTTTATTCCTGCCTTTCGTTTTCGCTCCCGTAATCAATGCCACCATTGCTTATTTTGCGATTCAGTTGGGCTTTGTCGGTATGGGAGTGGCAACCACGCCATGGACAACACCGGCCATTATCGGTGCGTCATGGGGTAGTGGTTGGACGTTTACGCCTGTGTTGCTGGTCGTGGGTTTACTCATCCTTGATCTGCTCATTTACTTACCTTTCTTCAAAATGTTTGAGAAGCAAGTGGTTGAACAAGAGCAACCTGTGGAAAGTAAAGTCAAAGCAGCGCAACCAAGTGGACAAGGTGTCACGGCATAAGCCGTTTAAGGCTGCCGGTGGGCAGCCTTAGCTTCGGGAGAGAGAAATGGAACAAGAACTTATCGTGATGGAAATTATTTGCAACGCGGGTGAAGCGAGAAGCTTGTGTTATGAAGCATTACGTTTAGCGCGTACTCGATCTTTTGAGCAGGCAGAAGAGAAATTGTGTCAGGCTAAAGAGTGCTTAAACCGAGCTCATTTAATTCAAACACAATTGATTGAAGCCGATCAGGGTGAAGGCAAAGTACCAATGACCTTGGTGATGGTGCATGCTCAAGATCATTTAATGACGACAATTCTGGCACAGGAAATGGCGACTGAAATGGTGGCTTTACACAAACACTTGGCGGGTGAGGAAGCAAAATGTCTCGAAATGCATTAAAGCTGGCAGTCATCGGCGGTGGCAGTAGTTACACCCCAGAGCTTGTGGAAGGGGTTCTCAAAAGATTGGATTTTCTGCCAGTGAAGCAGTTGCACTTTGTGGATATTGAAGCAGGTGCGGAAAAATTACAGATCATTCGAGATCTTGCGCAGAGAATGGTCGACAAAGTTGGAGCTGACATTGAAATTAAAGCGGGCTTTGATCGCCGAGAGGCGATTGCCGGCGCTGATTTCGTTATGACCCAGTTTCGGGTTGGGGGGCTTGCCGCTCGCGCGAATGATGAACGAATTCCACTGAAATATGATGTGATTGGG
This sequence comes from Vibrio cholerae, assembly GCF_008369605.1. Lineage (NCBI taxonomy): Bacteria > Pseudomonadati > Pseudomonadota > Gammaproteobacteria > Vibrionales > Vibrionaceae > Vibrio > Vibrio cholerae. Next base: position 1,668,636 of record NZ_CP043554.1, on the reverse strand, counting down.
CAAGAAACCACAGGGCCTGGTGGTTTTGCCAAAGCACTTCGAACGATCCCAGTCATACTGGATATTTGCCGAGACATTGAAGAGCTAGCACCCAATGCCTGGATGCTCAACTTTACCAATCCTGCGGGCTTGGTCTCGGAAGCAGTCAATAAATACTCAAAAGTCAAAAGCATAGGATTATGTAATGTTCCCGTTTCTATGCAAATGATGATTGCTGAAATGATGGCCTGTGAACCTCAAGACCTTCAGCTCGAGTTCGCTGGGCTGAACCATTTAGTTTGGGTGCACCAAGCTTGGTTGGATGGTCAAAATATCACTCAAACCGTTTTAGAAAAGGTGGGTGATGGCGCCAATTTCAGCATGAAAAATATCTGGGAAGAACCTTGGGATCCTGAGTTCTTAAAAGCGTTAGGCGCGATTCCTTGCCCTTATCACCGCTACTTTTACCAAACGGATGCTATGTTGGCAGAAGAGAAAAAAAGTGCTCAAGAGAAAGGAACGCGAGCTGAGCAAGTAATGGTCACTGAAAAGGCCTTATTTGAGCTCTATCAAGATCCAAATCTGGCTCATAAGCCTAAAGAGTTAGAAGCGCGTGGCGGTGCTTATTATTCGGATGCCTCGTTAAATCTTGTTGATGCCATCTACAATAATCGCAATAGTATTCATGTGGTTAATGTGCAGAATCATGGAGCGATCAGTTCATTACCTCATGATGCTGTGATTGAATGCAGTGCGGTGGTGGGCAGTTGGGGAGCAAAACCGATTGCGGTCGGAGAACTTTCACCAAAAATCAGTGGATTGCTACATCAAGTGAAAGCCTATGAGCAGCTTGCGATAGAAGCTGCGGTACACGGTGACTATCACCTTGCTTTGATGGCTTTAACGAATAACCCATTGGTGCCTGATATTGGTCGGGCGAAAGCCATTTTGGATGATATTCTGCGTGAAAATGCCGTTTATCTACCCCAATTTAAACTCACCACATGGTAACGGTAATAAGGTGAATCTCTCAATGAAGGTAATTTTTAACGCGGACGATTTTGGTTTAACTCAAGGTGTCAACCAAGGTATTGTCAAGGCCCACCTTGATGGGGTCGTAAAATCAACCACTTTAATGGTGGGCATGCCTGCAGAGCAGCATGCAGTTCAATTGGCAAAACAGCTTCCCGAATTAAAAATTGGCCTTCATCTGAGGTTTACAGCAGGACGCCCTTTAACGGGAGAAAGAAACTTAACCGATGAACATGGCGTATTCACCGCTTATCGTGATTTTTGGCAGCGTAGAGACTATCAACCTGAGGCGATATACCATGAAGCTATCGCCCAGGTTGAACATTTTCTAAAGCTTGGACTCACTTTAAGTCATCTTGATAGCCATCATCACGCCCATACTCATCCTCAATTGGCTCCGATCATTTATGAAGTGGCTAAAAAATACCATGTTCCACTGCGGGATATTGGTATGGCAGGGGAGGAGGCGTTCGGCTGTCGTTATCATTTCACTGATTTTTTCTATGATCAACGTTTGGGCATCGACCCTTTAATGAAACATCTGCTTGAGCTAAAAGAACGCTTCGATCTGGTTGAGGTTATGTGCCATCCCGCGTTCGTGGATCCATTACTCGAAAAGTGCAGCGGTTATGCCAAGCAAAGAGAAGAAGAGTTGCGCATTCTAACTAGCGCACAATTAATACAATTGTTGGTAGCGCATGATATCGAAATCACGGATTACTCGGCTTTGATTTCTGCTCCTCTGCACTCCTGTGTATGATGGGAGCTGTCTCGCCGAGTGGAGACTTCCGTAAGGGAGTGTCGTGCAAGCTCGCAGTTCCTTGTTTTTCTGAAGTTTCTGACTTCCTATAGGCTCTAATATGGCAAGAATTAAAGATGTTGCTGAACTTGCAGGTGTGAACCGCTCTACCGTATCGAGGATCATCAATGGTGAGGGGAAATTTAAAGAGGAAACGCGGCGTAAGGTTGAGCAAGCAATGGCTCAACTTAATTATCGGCCGAGTGCAATAGCCCGTTCTTTGGCGACCTCCTCATCGAATATGATGGGTCTTCTAGTCACGTATTACACAGGTGGCTTTTTTGGTGAAATGATGGAACAGGTGCAAACTGAGTTGGATATGCACCATAAGTTTTTGATCACAGCACAAGGCCATCACTCTGCACAAGGAGAGAGAGAGGCGATACAGCGCTTTCACGATCTGCGTTGCGATGGGTATGTTCTGCACAGCCGGTATTTATCAGACGATGATTTGCGAGCATTAGCTCAGCAGCCGACTCCCTTTGTTCTTCTCGATCGTTATGTGGCAGGTTTGGAAGAGCGCTGCATTACTTTTGACCATCGTGGAGCAAGCCAGATAGTGGTGGAGCATCTCATTCAGCAAGGCCACAGGAAAATTGCTTGTATCACCGGACCGCTACATAGACACAATAGTCGTCTACGGCAGCAAGGCTATCTCGATGCCTTAGCTCAAGCGGGGATTCTCCCGAGCAAGTCACTGTGTGAAGAAGGCAATTACGGTCGCAAAAGTGGTTATTTTGCGATGCAGCAGCTATTCGCTCGCCACCCCGAGATCACGGCTGTTTTCTCGTGTAGTGAGGAGATGACGACTGGGGCGCTGCAGTATTTACATGAACAAGGTATTGCGGTGCCGGGGCGGATTTCTATCGTCAGTTTTGACAGTGTTGATTTGTGTGAGAGTCTATATCCAACGGTGACGGCGGTACATTTCCCGATCAGCGAAATGGCACGTGCGGCGGTGCAGTCATTGATTGCGATGGTGAAACAGCAACCGACAGTCGGCCCGCAAAGCTTTCGCCCGATCTTAAAAAAGCGTCACGCCGATCAACCACTGTCGAAAATAGCTGAAAGGCAAGACTCATAAACGACCCTCAGTGATTTGAAGTTTACAGCCAACGCTAACGCTGCTGTAAGCGTTAAGTAATAGGGGAGTAAAAAGTCAGCGGGGATAAAAAGTAAGAGCGGATAAAAAAGTGTCGCGAACACAATCGTGTAGACGACACTTTCAGTTTAGACAGTCTGGTTCGCTAAGCTGGGCGGCAGTTTGGCTACCTGCTGGATCAGCAGGGGATTGCCCAGAACATAACTCAGTTCGACTTTGGTCAGTAGCGCCAGTAGGCTTTCCTGACTCTCCGCTTCCTGTACTTTAATGCGTGCTACCGCATCCAAAGGCTCAATCGCGGTGCCAGGTTGGCGCGACGGCAGTTTATCCATCATCGCAATATGTAGAGCGATCAGGTTGTGATCAGCAAGTACCATGCGTGCGTTCCATACTTCCTGAAGATCCACCACATACTCGTCACGACGAGCTTGCGCAGCAAGCACAATCGCTGGTGTTTCAATTTCTTCTGGAGTCGCAAGAATGCGTTTTTGTTTAAACCAAGCTCCGATGGTGTATGACGCCGTGATCCCAGAGAGTGGTACAGAGAACCACAAACCGATTAAGGCTGGAGACATCCACGCCAGTAGGGTCCATGAGTCGAGCATAGCGGCATAACCAAGGAGTACTCCTGCTGTCATATGCCAACGGTGGCGGTACAGCAAGTCTTTGATTGGCAAACTACCGTCATCACGTCGTTGAGGAGCCCAACCACTATCACGTCCAAACAAAATCGACACAACCGCGCCACAGTGGATGAGCATCATGATGGGAGCGACCAGTGCAGACAGTAGGATCTCTGTCACCGCGCTGAGTATGACTCTCAGTCGTCCCCCTAAGGTACGACACATTTCACCATCAAACATCAGCAGCAGTAATCCGAAAATTTTCGGGCTAAATAGAATACCCATGGTGATGTAAAACAGTTGCAATGCGCGTGCGGAGTCCATGACCGGCCAAGTCGGGAACAGTGAAAACTGCTCGGTAAAATACTCAGGACGAATAAAGTGCGCTTGCAGTGCCAGTAACAAACCCGACAAAATCAACAGCAGCCAAAATGGCGAAGAGAGATAGGACATAATGCCCGTAGTCAGGTGCAAACGACTGATCCAGTGCAGACCTTTGGTGCCTATGATGCGGCTGTGTTGCAGGTTGCCTTGACACCAACGGCGATCGCGCACGGCTAAATCGATAATCGAAGGAGGGCACTCTTCAAAAGAGCCACTCAGATCCGCGGCGATGGTAACACTCCAACCTGCGCGACGAATTAAAGCGGCTTCTACGAAATCGTGACTGAGGATATGTCCACCAAAAGGCGGTCTACCAGATAAATGCGGTAGGCCAGCGGCACTCATAAAGGCTTCCGTACGAATAATCGCGTTGTGACCCCAGAAGTTACCTTCCTTTTGTACCCACCAAGCCAGACCAGTACCGACCACTGGACCATAGATGCGAGCGGCAAACTGCTGCACACGAGCCATGAGAGTCGTGCCATTGATCAGCGCCGGAATGGTTTGAATCAATCCAGCATCTGGGTCACTTTGCATCCGTTGAGCCAATGAAATCATAGTACTTGGCTGCATCACACTATCGGCATCCAATACTAATAAGTGGTCGTACCCCGAGCCCCAACGACGGCAGAAATCGGCAATATTACCCGCTTTGCGCGCAATATTTTTACGACGGCGGCGGTAATAGACGTTAGCTTTGCCTGCGGTTTGTTGACGCAGCAACCAGAAGGCTTGCTCTTCAGATAACGCCACTTCAGGATCGGTGGTGTCACTGAGAATAAACCAATCGAAGGCATGTCCGTGTTCAGTTTTCGCTAGAGCCAAAGCCATGGTTTCTACTGCGGCAAAGACGCGATCGGGTGCCTCGTTGTAAGTCGGCATCAAAATTGCGGTACGTGTCGTTAGGGGTTGCTCTGTATTGGGGGCGTGTTTACGACTCGCGAGAACAAAAAATCCAGCAATCGAGCTTGAGAAGGCTAAGGCAATCCAGCAGAAGTTGATAGCAAAGAGAACCAGTACCGCATATTCGATAGGCGTTAGTCCACCGACCAAAAATACGCCGCGCATTTCAAAGATGGCAAAAGCAGAAATGAGTAAAGCAAAACCAACCACAAACACACGTCGCCACGAGCAGGATTTGACCCCATCCGTTTGAATAGCGTCACGCGGAAAACCTTCACTCAGTCGTTTAAGATTTTGTTCCGGCATTTCGCCGTGTTGTTCTGGTGGCATGGCAGAGCCTCCCATTAACTGGGAGGCTCCTTGTTCAACCATTGGGTTTGTCATAAAAAATCCGAGTACTTACTACAGGGTCCAACGATACAACCAAGTTTCTACAGGACGCGCTTCTTGCAAAGTGAGCTCTGCACGTAATTCAGCCAGCGTCACTTCGCCTGGATCAAATTCAAATGAGAGGCGATAGCCATTATTGGCAGGGTTATCACGCAGTACAACGTTACTGATTACCCCAGCATTGCTGCGCACTTTCGGTTCTGGCATCTGTGCAGGCTTGGCACCTTGGACTTGGTAATCAATCACGAACAAACGTTTTGGCGTTGGTTTGGCAATATCGGCACGTCCACTCGCAGTACGGCTTACAGTGATCGCTTGTGGATTCGCTTCTGGTTGCGCACCCCAGTTGAGGTGATAAGAGAAACGATATTCACTGCCTGCTGCAAGAGGTTGTGCTGGCTTCCAGAAGGCGACAATGTTGTCGTGAATTTCTGATTGAGTTGGAATTTCTGTCAACACGACAGCACCAGGACCCCAGTTACCGACCGGTTCAACCCACAGACTTGGACGTTTTTCGTAATGGGCTTCCAAATCTTGGTAGTTGGCGTAATCGCGCTCACGCTGCATCAAACCAAAGCCTTGCGGTGAGTTGTCCATAAAGGCGCTCACTTGCAGTGTGCTAGGGTTAGCCAATGGACGCCACAAACGTTCACCACGTCCGTTGATCATCAATAAACCATCAGAATCATGCACAGAAGGACGGAAATCATCAGTCTTCTCACGGCCATTTGGCGAATGCATGAACATACTGGTTGCCGGAGCTAGACCAACTTTGCTTAACTCCACGCGTGGGAAGAGTACCGCCTCAACGTCCATACGAGTATTTTCTCCTGGACGAATAGAGAAACGATACGCACCAGACACGCTTGGGCTATCCAGCAGGGCATGGACCACAATCAAGTTGGTGTCGTAGTTTGGTTTTTCCACCCAGAAGGCACGGAAAATAGGGAACTCTTCACCCGCTGGATCGGCAGTTTTGATGGCCAAGCCACGCGCAGACAAGCCATAGGCATTGCCTTTACCCAGAGCACGGAAGTAGCTTGCTCCTTGGAATACAAACAGTTCATCAAAATAGGATGGGCTGTTGAGAGGGTAATGCACACGAAGACCACTATAACCAATATCTTCAGTCGGCAGGTTCTGTTGTAGAACTTCGCCAGCGGTGAACATATTGGGGTCGTAACTTAGGTGAGTGGCTTGGTTGCCTTCAACAAGTGCAATTTCAATCAGATCTTGGAAGAAGAAACCGCGATGGAATAGTTGCATTTGATATGGTAGGCCATCTGCTTTCCACACTGCACTGTCGGGTTTAAAACGAATATCGCGGTACTCATCATAACTGATATTGGCCAAACTCTCTGGTAGCGGATCTTTTAAGGCAACATAAGGCTTTTTCGCCAGTTGGCGAGCTAGGCGAACAACGGTGTCGTTATCAAACGATCCCGTTTTGGCAAAGCGAACCACATTTTTAACTTCGCCAGCTTTTGTTGGCTTAGTAGACTCTGAATTCACTGGAGAAGAGGCATTAGTATTTTTAATGTCTGTAGCAAAACCATTATCAGACATCAGCAAAGAAGCCCCAAACAGCAGGGAAAAAAGTACAATCAGTTTTTGCGCATGACGTTGCACGGCGCTGGACACACGAATCATATAGAAATGAACCGATAACAAAGTGAAATACGAAGATAGCTTAAGAGTTTACTGCAATTTTGCTGACCGGACGGTATCGCAGGAAATTGCAGGTCTCATTAAGCGCGAAAGATAGCAGAACTGTAAAAAAATGCACAACATATGTTGTTGAGAACTGTCTTTATCAGATATTTTCTATTCATAAGCTTATATCCTTTAGTTATATGTGATTTTGGAAGGCAAATCACGTTGCGTGAGAGCAAAAAGTTTGGCATAAGCCAGTAATTTGTCGTTTAAGACCTTATAACATAAAAGGTTAATTCTGGTCTGTGACAAGTTGTGAGAAAAAATGACAAAACGAGTGCGCTTTAATCGAATAGTGTTTACTATCGCGACTCCTTCGTTCCAACCTTTTGTTTGACATAATGAAATTAACACTAAAACACAAACTGATTGGCGCAAGTTTATCGGCAGTGGTGGTGATGGCGACGGCATTGACTTGGTTTTCCGCCAGTCAATTGCAACAGCAAACCAGCAATGCGGTTTATACTCGTGCTGACGCAATTTCTTCGACCGCTGCTAAAGGCATCTCAGATTGGATTTCTATTCGTAAATCAATTAGTACTGCGTTTAATGCTCACATTGAAGCACAAAATGTTGTCCCTTATCTGCAACAAGCGCGCAATGCGGGTGGTTTTGACGATATTTTTTACGGTACGACTGATGGCGCGATGTATCGCTCACATCCAGAGCGTAATCGTGCGGATTACGATCCACGTACGCGCCCTTGGTATGAAGATGCAGCCAGTGCGGGTAAGCAGATCATCACCACCGCTTACAGTGATGCGATAACTGGCGCACTGCTTGTGACGATTGCAGAACCTGTTCGCCTTAACGGTAATATGAGTGGTGTAGTTGGCGCAGATGTTCTCATTGATCAGCTGATTGCGGACGTGATCAGCATGGACGCAGGAAAAAATGCACAAACCATGTTGATTGATGGTCAAAACGGTTCGTTCCTAGCGCATCCAGACAAATCCTTGCTACTGAAGCCTGTGACGACGCTCTCTTCTGCTTTGGACATGCGCACTATCGAGCGTGCTGCGAATCAAGGTGAGTTGCTTGCGCTTAAACTGAATGGCGTGGAGAAGTTCTTCTTTTTCACTGCGGTACCCGATACACCTTGGTATTTCGCAGTACAGATGGACAGCGATACCGAATACGCCTCTCATTCTGAGTTGTTAACAGGCCTTATCACTACTGCGCTACTGATCACTGTGATTGTGGTTGTGATTGTCTCTTGGCTCGTCAGCTTCTTGTTCCGTGATTTGGGTCGTGTATCGAAAGCGCTGGAGGAAATTGCCTCTGGTGATGCCGATTTGACACAACGTTTAGAACCTCGCAGTGATGATGAAGTTGGACAACTGGCAAGCAACTTCAATACCTTTGTGAGCAACATGCACACCATGGTACTCAAGTTAAGCCATGTTTCAGCCGCATTGGCGCAGCAGTCGAAAGTGACGGCGGCACAAGCGGAAGAGCGCAGTAGCCGAATTCGCTTGCAACAAGACGAAATCAATATGGTGGCTACCGCAATTAATGAGATGGCTGCTGCCACTCAAGAAATTGCGGGTAATGCGGATCACACGGCGCAAAACGCAGGTGAAGCCGTGACGGCGTGTGTCCATGGCGCGGGTCAAGTCACTCAAACGCAGCGTTCGATTCAATCTTTGGCTGAAGAAGTACAAGTCGCGACCGAAGTTATTCAAGAGCTGGAAGCACATGGTCACCAAATCAGTACGATTCTGTCGACGATTCAGAACATCGCTGAACAGACCAACCTACTGGCGCTGAATGCGGCCATTGAAGCTGCCCGTGCGGGTGAGCAAGGACGTGGTTTTGCTGTCGTGGCTGATGAAGTTCGTGTATTGAGTCAACGTACCCACGCGTCGACCAAAGAAATCCAGCAGATGATTGAAACGCTGCAAGCCACCACAGGTAAAGCGGTAGGTATTATGGATGACAGTCGTCGCCTCGCGGACACCAGTGTTGATGATGCGAATGAAGCTTCGGTTAGCTTGGAGCAGATCCATAAAACTGTAGAACGTATCAGTGATATGGCGACGCAAATTGCGTCAGCGGCTGAAGAGCAAGCCTCTGTGACTTCGGAAATCACTCGCAATACCGTAGGTATTCGTGATGTTTCAAATGATCTCGCGCAAGAAGCTCACTCCGCTGCTGAACAAGCTGCAGAGTTGTCTGAACTGTCTCATGAGTTAGAACAAGAGATCCGTCGTTTTAAACTGTAATGACGTCACTGACAAAGTCAGAGTAAGGAGCGCTTGATGCGCTCCTTTTTCGTTCTTATGCATCTCGTCGTTTCGAGTTTCGATTCGCGGTCAAAGACCTATATAGGGCTCTTAGCCACAGAGCACAGAGCCTAAAGCCACAGAGACTGAATGGCAGTGTGGGGTGGGAGATGGTGTGCGCACTGCGCTTGAAAAAGTTCTGCGGTCGCAATGGCATCCGTCAGCGCATGGTGAGGTGAGTAGGGCGGTAAGTGATAACGCATCCGTGATTGCCCAAGGCGTATTGAGGGTAAAGGTCGACGTGCAATCCGTTGCCACAGCGAGCGTTGCTTATCCAGTAACTGACGTTCAATTTCTAATGTATCCAACACGGGAAACTCGATCGCCTCGCCCCATATATTCAGGCTAATCTGGCGCAAAAAATCACGTTCAATATGCCTAAAGTGTACGACGACAATCTTGCCGTGCAGCGCCTCGAGTAATTCCTTCAACACCTGTTCTGGAGCTTGCGCATGCTGCAACTCGGAGTGCGTGATCCCATGGAACACTATCGACTCCTCTTCAAGCGGTTGAGAGGGTTTTACTAACCAATACCGAGCTTGACTAAGAAAAATCCGTTGAGTAGTAAAAGGCACTAAACCGATACTCACAATGGCATCTTGCTCGGCATTCAGTCCCGTTGTTTCAAAATCGAGGGCAACCAGTGAGCACTGATGAATCGGTGTTGAGCCTTCAACCAGAGGTTGAGCATAAAAGCGCTGTAAATGGGTTTGCCAAGCCTGCTGGGCTAAGTGAGCAAATCGAGCGGGCCAGTAAATCGCAGAATCGAACATGGCGCTCACTTAAAATGTTGGTTGGCTTGGTAACGATACTTAAGATAATTCTGTCCGTTACTGAGGATCTGAAACGCATCTTTTAAGTTGCGTCGTTCAAAATCCGAAAGATGTTCCGGCTCGATACTGTTGTCGGCCTCACGCTCTTGTTCAACATCAATCGCTTGATGGCGAATCCGCACCATAGCGATGAATTCCAAGGCATCACGCAGATCTTTGCCTTTACCTTGTGGGAGCAATCCTGCTTCAATTACATCATCTAAACGTTCAAACGAGTTTTTAGCGCGTGAACCTGCGGCGAGGGCATGTACGCGGATTAAATCTGCCAGTGGTGCTGTCCCGCGACGTTTCAAATTGATGGAGTTGTTATGGCGTCCATCTTTTTCCATCACGAAATTCTTAAAAAAGCCCAGTGGCGGCGTGCGATTGAGCGCATTACGCGCCAAACAGGCTAAAAATCGCTGATTGCGTCTGGCGCGGCGTACAATAAAACCAGACAGTTGCTCGGCCCATTTGGTGCGGCCATAGACACCATCGAGATCAAAAAAAATCGACGCATTGAGCAGAGCTTGCGGGTTGGGATTATCAATCCAGTCAGCAAAGCAGGTTTCCCATTCTTTGCGAGTCATGCGCCATTTTGGATTGCTAGCCATGATCTCACCATCACACAATGGGTATCCGCAGCGGTCTAATCCCCTACACACCAACTCAGCAAATTGAGCAAAATAAGCACCATGCTGCTGCACATCGTAGCGATCATCTAAAATCAGAGCATTATCTTGATCGGTCACAATCAACTGTTCATCGCGTCCCATCGAACCAAAGGCGACAAAACAGTAGGGTAGTGGCGCAGCACCCAACTCGGCCTCGACTAATTCAATGATGCGCTGCGTGAAAGCGCGGCCAATGGTCGACATCGCAGTACCAATCATGTGTGAATTGGCGTCTTCGTTAACTAAACGTACGAAGCTTGCTTTGACTTCATTGGCGAGTTGAGCCAAATCATCAATACAAGTTTGCTGGTAGATACGACTGACTAAAAGCAATGAGTTTTGCGACTCATGGCGTACGATGTCGGTCATGTCGATGATACCAATCGGCTGCCTTTCTCTTAATACAGGGAGGTGGTGAACGTTATTGCGTAGCATGGCGAGCATAGCTTCATAGACGTAAGCGTTATGATCCAGCGAGATGACCTCATGAGTCATGACTTGGCTGACGGTCTGTGTGACATCCATACCTTGCGCCAAGACGCGTCGGCAGAGGTCTCGTTCCGTGACAATGCCGACTACGGGCGTTGAGTCATCTTCCGTATCAAGCAGGATCTGGTTATCGAGGATCAGTAGCGCAGAGACGTTTTCATCTGCCATACGCTGTGCCGCCTGTTGAATAGAGGCTTGTTTGTCTATCGTTGGTGCTGAACGGGTTAACAGCTGTTTGACTTTGCTGGTGATAAGATCATTTTGTTCTTTTTGTTTAGCAACGGTTTGACGCAAGCGTACGGCTTGCTCTACTTCAACAAAATCGGCAAAACTATCAAACTCTTGGTGTAAACGGTGAAAGAGCGCTTCAGGCAAACAGTACAGCAGCGTATCTTCAATTGCAGTGACCGCGAAAGACACTTGGTTACTCGTTAATAACCCCATTTGTCCAAATAGACTGCCTTCCGTCAGTCGATTGTACAGCTCACCATGACGTCGATAGACTTCGACCGCCCCACTACGAACCAAATATAAATCACTGATGGCTTGTTTATAGCCAATAATCGGTGTGTCTTTACGAAAGTAGGCAATTTCAATTTGTTGAGCGATTTCAGGCAGTCGTTCGTTGGGTAAGGCATCAAAAGGCGGATGCTGTTGCAGGAATTGTTGAATCTCGATTAACTCGGCGTCCATGGAGGCTCCTATCGTTACAAACATGCGTTAGGCAATGTTTTTGGCGGTATGGCAGACCATACTACCTCAATTTATTGCCTTAGGGCTAATCGGAGCACGCAGAGAGAGGGAAAGGAGTCTATCTATACCCTTCCTACTTGATGCTGCAGCGGTTTTGGCTACGTTCGTTTACCCCAATCACATAGTGTATCTATGCTCATGGGGATGAACTCACTTGCCGCCTACCTGCAACTCCAAGTAGTTTGGGTATATGAACAGTAAAAAAACAAAAACCGGCCATATTCCAGCCGGTTTAAGAGAGTCATTGACGATGCGATTACATCACCGCAGCAATGCCTTGGCACAAAGGTAGCATGTTTGATTTGGTCATCCCCGCTACGCTGATGCGGCCAGAGCCGACGATATAGATACCCAACTCTGATTTGAGGCGTGCAACTTGCTCTTTGCTTAGGCCAGAGAAAGAGAACATGCCGTTTTGACGCTCGATAAAGCTAAAGTCAGCGTCTACACCCACTTCTTTCAATGTGTTAACGAAAAGTACGCGCATCTCTTGAATACGTTCACGCATTTCCGCGACTTCGGCTTCCCATTCTGCGCGTAATTCTGGGTTGTTCAGAATATAAGTGACAACGGCAGCACCGTGAGCCGGTGGGTTTGAGTAGATAGAGCGGATAATCGCTTTAACTTGTGAGAACGCCGTTTCTGCAACGGTTGTTGAAGGTGCAACCAGCGTGAAGGCACCGACACGTTCGTTGTACAAGCCAAAGTTCTTTGAGAAAGAGCTGGCAACCAGAATCTCAGAGTTGTATTTCGCAAAAATACGTAGGCCAGCCGCGTCTTCTTCCACACCTGAAGCAAAGCCCTGGTAAGCAAAGTCAAACAGAGGCAGTAAGCCTTTGTCAGCCACCAATTTCGCCAGTACTTCCCACTCTTGCTCTGTTGGGTCAATACCCGTTGGATTGTGGCAGCAGCCGTGCAGTAAAACCACATCGCCTTTCTCTGCCTGCTCTAAATCTGCCAGCATAGCGGCAAAATCTTTGTCTTTGGCTTTGGCATCATAATAAGCGTATTGCGTAGTTTCTAAGCCAGCGGCATTGAACACACCGTGATGGTTAGCCCAAGTTGGGTTACTGATCCAGACTTTCACATCGCCCAGTTGACGCTTAATAAATTCACCCGCCACACGCAGCGCACCAGTGCCACCAGGGGCTTGCGCTGTTTTTGCCAGTTTTTGTGTCACTATGTCTGAATTCGCGCCGAACAGCAGTTTTTGTACTGCTAAACCGTACTCAGCTGTCCCTTCAATCGTGAGATAAGATTTGGTTTTCTCTGACTCAAGCAGTGCGGCTTCTGCTTTCTTTACAGTAGCGAGAACCGGGGTTTCACCTGCTTCATTCTTATAAATACCTACACCGAGGTTAATTTTGTCGGTACGAGGGTCTTTTTTGAACTCTTCAGTTAAACCTAGGATAGGGTCAGCGGGAGCGGCAACGACTTTTTCGAACATAAAGCACATCCATGTCAAGTTAGGGTGGGAAGGGATGATTGAACTCATCAAAATTTACCGTATTTATACCTCCCTCGTATTCTGGTGACAACAGCACCTGAAAGAAAATATCGAAAAATTTTTACTTGGCTGAAAAACTGCGAATAGTCGGTCATTTGTGATGTAAAAGTCTTAGGCTTTTCAGCCTAAGGCGAGATGAATTTTTGTCCGGTTATTGAGGCAATACATCAATAAGATAAGATTTGGCGATGTTCAGATCATTACGTATTAAATTTTCATTTCTTTCCATCGTCATGGATTGAGCATCCGCAAAGCAAAGCAAAGCAAAGCAAAGCAAAGCAAAGCAAAGCAGCAAGTGAGTTCATCCCCATGAGCATAGATAAACTATGTCATTGGGGTGAACGAACGTCGCCAACACCGCTGCAGCTTCAAGCAGGAAGGGTATAACTACAACCTTATGCGGCATCTTTAAAGTGTGCTGCAATGGCCACGAACTTTTCCTCAACCGCGAGAAAAGCCTCGACCACGGCAGGATCAAAATGGTGACCACTGCCTTCGACAATAATGGCTTTGGCTTTGTCATGACTAAAAGCCGGTTTATAGACCCGAGCTGAAATCAAGGCATCATACACATCGGCTAACGCCATTAAGCGACCGGAAAGCGGGATGGCTTCTCCTTGTAATTGCGCCGGATAACCCGTGCCATCCCATTTTTCGTGGTGAGTGAGAGCAATTTCTTTGGCAATGGCGAGGAAGGAGCTCGTCCCTAAATGGCGCTCAGCAATCGCAAGTGCTTGCGCCCCGATACGCGGATGCTCTTTCATGACGGAGAACTCCTCATCGGTCAGTTTGCCCGGTTTGAGCAGAACCGAATCTGGAATGCCAACCTTGCCTACATCATGTAATGGCGCGGATTTGTAGAGTAGTTCGATATAAGCCGGGGTTAACAGCGTTGAATATTGGGGAAAAGCAGCGAGATATTCTGCTAACGCTTTGACGTATTCTTGAGTGCGAAGAATATGTGCCCCTGTCTCGTTATCTCGTGATTCCGCAAGAGCCGATAAGCTGACGATAGCCACATCACGTGTGGTTTTGACCTCATTTTGCGTAGCTTCTAAGCTGTCTAACATCTGATTGGTCAACATGGCGACATTGCCTAACTCATCGTTAGAGTAGACGGGAAGGCGTACTTGGAGGTTGCCTTGCGTCACGGCTTGCAATGAGCGCTCCTGATGGTCGAGGATCTCTTTCATCACTCGACTCCAGAGTACGAGAATGGCCGTGATGTAGCCGCCTAACACCAAGGACAAAAAGGCAAACTCTTTCACAATGCTGATCTTGCCACTGCCATCAAGTAGGCGCGCAGGGTTATTTTCCAGCCAGTGAATATCTTTGATTGCGACCATGCTGAGCATCACCGTCAGTGTGCTGATTAAAAGGACGATCAAGCCAATCAGCTGTTTGACTAAGGAACGTCGCTCATCAGAAGAGAGAGCAAGGTTCTGACTTTGAGGCATTTGGCGCAGCGTTCTTAACTTACTGCTTAATTGCAATAACGCTCCGGTGAAGAAACCAAATAAGGTCATTCCAAACAGTACTTTTAAATTACTGTCTAACGTGAACTGGTATTGCAGATTGTAGTAAAGCGCTAAAGGCAGGCTCATTGCGAAGAGGAGTGCCGTGTCCAATTGGATAAATTGCTGTTTTCTTGCCCAAATGTGCTGGCGAAGCAGAGTATGCCGAATCAGCCATGCGAGGATGAAGACAGCACCCACCTGAGTGGCGATTTCACGAGTGCTTAATGTCGCGAGAAAAGGACAGACTCGGCTTGTGTAAAGCGCAAAGAGCACTCCAGCAAGCGCATAAAGTCCAAACGTCAGTGGGGCATGGTAAATCGTGTTTTTCATAGCAAGTGATAGAACCCAAATGGTCAATAAGTTACGGCTAGTTAAGTATAAGCAGCATCATTAAAGTGAGTGCGATTTATTATCATTTTGAATAAAGGCGCGGATTTTATAGACATTGCTGGGTGATGACCACTTTAAAACGAACATTTTTTGAGTGGTCGTATCAGAGTGTAACGATTGAGAGGAGCAATAATTGCTTTTTGTATCAAGGAATACTGTTAAGATACGTCCTGTAGTCGGGGAGCCTGAGAGCGTATATACCCTTCTTACTTGAAGCTGCAGCGGTGTTGGCTACGTTCGTTCACCCCAATCACATAGTTTATCTATGCTCATGGGGATGAACTCACTTGCCGCCTACCTGCAACTCCAAGTAGTTTGGGTATAACAACGTGCGAATTAAAGGCTGAGATCGCGTAGCGAGACCCGTTGAACCTGATTCAGTTAGGACTGACGTAGGGAACTATCCTCAACCGCTGGTATTGTCTCACCATTGATTTGCAGTTTGGGATCAGTTCCTGTTTTCACAGGAGCTTTTATGTCAACAATCTCTTCTATTCATACTCCCATAGTGCTGACTATCGCAGGCTCAGATAGCGGTGGTGGTGCTGGAATTCAAGCCGATATCAAAGCCATTTCAGCGACAGGGGGTTATGCCTGCTCAGTGATTACCGCGATTACCGCACAAAATACGCAGGGTGTTTCCGCCGTTTTTCCTTTGCCATTAGCGGTGGTTGAGCAACAGTTAGACGCCGTGTTTAGCGATATTCCCGTCTTGGCAGTCAAAATTGGTATGCTGGCGGATGCCCCAATCATCGCTCTGGTTGCTAAGAAATTACGCCAATATCAACCGAAATGGATTGTGCTCGACCCAGTGATGATCTCAACCAGTGGCCATCATTTATTGGCGGCAGAGGCGGTCGAGACGTTAATACGTGAGCTATTACCGTTAGCCAATCTCATTACGCCTAATCTGCCAGAAGCGGCGGTTTTAGTGGGGATGACACAACAAGAATGGCAGCAGAATCCGCAGCAGGGTATTACCGTGCTTAGTCAGTTAAACACACCAGCGGTACTGCTCAAAGGCGGTCACGACCATCAGCAAGCCAACAGTGATGACTTACTGATTCAAAGTGGTGATAGTCGTCATTTCTGTGCGCCCCGTATTGCTACGAAGAATACGCATGGCACGGGCTGCTCACTCTCATCTGCGATTGCTTCATACTTAGCGCAGGGGGCTGAGTTAGTGGAAGCGGTGGATAAAGCCAAACAGTATATCCACCAAGCGATTGTGCATGCCGATCAATTGAGGATCGGCCAAGGTTATGGGCCGATACACCATTTTTATCTACTGCAAATGGCTAAAAGCCAACAGAAAAGCCAATAAGAGTGAGCTTGAGGTATAAAAAACCGTCTCGTTTGAGACGGTTTTTACATTCAACAGAGCGGAATTAGAAACTCGCGCTGCGTGGGGTACGTGGGAATGGGATCACGTCACGCACGTTGCCCATACCAGTGACGTAAGAGACTAGACGCTCGAAGCCCAGACCAAAGCCCGCGTGCGGCACTGTGCCGTAACGGCGCAGGTCGCGATACCAGTCCATGTGCTCAGGATCGATGCCAAATTCACGCATACGCGCATCAAGAATATCCAAACGCTCTTCACGCTGTGAACCGCCGATGATTTCACCAATGCCCGGTGCCAAGACGTCCATCGCTGCAACGGTTTTGCCATCTTCGTTCATACGCATGTAAAACGCTTTGATGTCTTTTGGATAGTTCTTCACGATAACAGGTGCTTTGAAGTGCTCTTCTGCAAGGAAACGCTCGTGCTCAGAAGCTAAATCAATGCCCCATTCAACAGGGAACTCAAACGTTTTGCCGCAGTTTTTCAGAATTTCAATCGCATCAGTGTAATCCACTTGTGCGAAATCAGATTCAACAAATTGCTCAAGACGCGCAATCACTTCGTTATTAATACGATCGTTAAAGAACTCAAGATCGTCACGACGCTCTGCCAGTACGGCTTTGAACACGTACTTCAGCATATCTTCCGCCAGCTTTGCTACAGTGTTCAGGTCAGCGAATGCAACTTCAGGTTCAACCATCCAGAATTCCGCCAAGTGACGGCTGGTGTTTGAGTTTTCCGCACGGAATGTTGGGCCGAAAGTGTACACTTTGCTGATCGCACAAGCGTAAGCTTCCGCGTTGAGCTGGCCTGATACGGTCAGGAAGGTTTCTTTACCAAAGAAGTCTTGGTTGTAATCCACTTTACCTGCATCAGTACGCGGCAGGTTTTCCATATCCAGCGTTGAAACGCGGAACATTTCACCTGCGCCTTCTGCATCAGAAGCGGTGATCAGTGGAGCTGAAACCCAGAAGTAACCTTGCTCATGGTAGAAACGGTGAATCGCTTGCGCCAAACAGTTACGAACACGCGCAACCGCACCGATCACGTTAGTACGTGGACGCAGGTGAGCCACTTCACGCAGATATTCAATTGAATGACGAGTTTTCGCCATTGGGTAAGTGTCGGCATCTTCAACCCAACCGACTACTTTTACGTCGGTTGCTGCTAGCTCAAATGCTTGGCCTGAAGCTGGAGATTCAACAATCTTACCGGTTACTTCAACGGAACAGCCCGTAGTGAGTTTCAGAACTTCGTTGTCGTAATTATTGAGATTATTAGGAACCACGGCCTGAATCGGGTTGAAACAAGAGCCGTCATAGATGGCAAGAAACGAAATTCCAGCTTTGGAATCACGACGTGTGCGAATCCAGCCGCGAACAGTGACTTCACTGTCTACTGCGAGCTTGCCGCTGAGTACGTCATTTACAGGCGCGTAAGTCATGTTTATTACAGTCTCCGTTGAGATAAAAGACACCCCGATGCCATTTGCTGCATTCATTGCGCAAAAAATAGACGAAACATCGGGTTGTAGAGAGTTTTACAGATTCAACGGAACATATTACCTGTCAATTTGTCAGCTTCAACCTTTAATGTGGTTTCCGCGCAGAATTCTTAGCAATCAAAGTAAATTGATTCAGCAAGGATTCTAATTGTTGTGATAAATGTTCAAGATCGATGCTGATCTCACGCGTCTCACTTGCCGATTGTGATGTGTTGTTCGCGTGATGAGTGATGACATCAACCTTATTTTGGATCTCATGACTGACTTCCGTGGTGCGTTTGGTCTGCTCTTGAATGCCCATAGCATGGCTTAGCACTTGTTGCATTTCGCTGACCACACGAGTCATGGCCGCTGAGAGCTCTTCCACTTCGGATGAACGCTGATGCGCATGAGAGCAGACGGTATCGACCGAAGAGAGCGAGGCTTGGCTGTCACGCTGAAATCCTGCGATGATGTTTTCAATATTTCCGGTGGCTTCCGTGGTGCGTGATGCAAGATGACGCACTTCATCTGCAACGACAGCAAAACCGCGACCTTGTTCGCCCGCTCGCGCCGCCTCAATAGCGGCATTCAGCGCAAGTAAGTTAGTTTGTTCGGCAATGCCTTTGATCACGCCAAGAATGGATGATACTTGGCCAGTTTGATTATTTAATTCCACAATACGTTGTTTGACCGCCTCAATATCGCCCACCAGATTTTTGATATCTTCACTGGCTG
Source organism: Vibrio cholerae (assembly GCF_008369605.1). Classification (NCBI taxonomy): domain Bacteria; kingdom Pseudomonadati; phylum Pseudomonadota; class Gammaproteobacteria; order Vibrionales; family Vibrionaceae; genus Vibrio; species Vibrio cholerae. The sequence goes on along the minus strand of NZ_CP043554.1, from coordinate 1,649,718 downwards.
CGTGTGCTTGCTTGGCACTTTGCTGAACAATACTGGTGGTGTGATTGACCAATTTAGACGCTTCTTCGGTCGCAAACTCCACTTGTTGCTGCTTACCTTGCATATCCGTGATGTTGGTTTGCACTTCTGCAGTTTCTTTTTGTTGATTGTTGGCCGCCTGATCGGTGACTTGTGCAACATTCGTAAGCTTTTTAGCCGAATCAGCAAGGGAATGGGAAGTGTCTTGCACTTGTTGCAAGCTGTCTGACACCGTATCCATCAGTGAGTTGATGGATACCGCCAGTTGCCCGAGTTCATCTTTTCTATCGTTTTCGAGTCGATGGGAAAGATCTTTACTCTTACTCACCTCACACATAAAGGCCGACGTTTTTTGCAAAGGGAGAACGATAATTCTACGCATGAAAAACAGCGTCAACATAAAACCAAACAGCGCAATAACCGACATAATGCCGACGCCAATAAGAGTGCGATGATTCACCATTTGCGTTAAGTGGTTAAGATTAAACTCAAGACGAATTACACCAAGCACTTCACCTTCTGGTGCGATGTGACAAGCCACACAGTTAGTACCACGATAGTTTTCACTCGACTTCATCGGTAAGGCAACCACAATGCCTTTTCCCCAATCGGCTTGATAGGGCTCTATAATGGTCTCGCCTTGTAATGCCCGTTGATCAATTTCATCTTTCGGTTGTTGATCCGTGCTTCCGGGGCCATAAATCTTATTTAAAGAAGGCGCTCGAATGACGCGAACTTGTTCAATGCCATCTTGTGCTAATGCTTTTTGGCGTAGCGTCTCTTTTTGTGCCATGGTGCCAGTCAGCATCATCATGTTCAGGCTATCAAAGTAGTTACTGGCTTTGTCGTGCAGCTGCTCACTTAACACGGAATGAATGAGATCTTTTTGCTGCCAATATTGATAAGACGTTGAGCCCGCCAAAACTAAGGCAAACACGGTGATTAATGTCAGCAGCAATTTACTAAGAATGGATGAGTTCATGATAGTTTTGTAATTATAAGTGACCCCGACTTATGTAAATATAGCGTTAATTCACTAGGTGACAAACGTAGACCAATTGTTAGTGTGACCTTAACCAAAGTGTGAGTTTAAATATGAGGTATGACGCATACTCTTAGGGGGGAGTTAAAGCCTATCACATGGATGACTCTTAGCTATACCCTTCCTACTTGAAGCTGCAGCGGTGTTGGCTACGTTCGTTCACTCCAATCACATAGTCTATCTATGCTCATGGGGACTCACTCACTTGCCGCCTACCTGCAACTCCAAGTAGTTTGGGTATATTGCATTGATTATTGAGGAATGTTTCTCAGTCGCTGGTGTGAGAGGGGCGGTTTGTCCGAATTATGTTTTGAATAGCCTTGTTTCAGCAGCAGAGATTTCTTAGTATTGCGGCTCTTTTTATGCCCCGAGAATGATGATGAAAACAGAATTATACAAAGAGTTTATGTTTGAGGCTGCTCACCACTTACCGCATGTGCCCGCTGGTCATAAGTGTGGTCGTTTGCATGGACACTCTTTTTTAGTTCGTCTGTATGTTGAAGGTGAGGTTGATCCCCATACAGGTTGGGTTGTGGATTTTGCGGAAATTAAAGCCGCATTCAAACCGATTTATGATCGTCTCGATCACTATTATCTGAATGATATCGAAGGGTTAGAAAACCCAACTAGTGAAGTGTTGGCAAAGTGGATTTGGCAACAGCTCAAGCCCAGTTTACCGCTGCTGAGCAAAGTCGAGATCAAAGAAACCTGCACGGCGGGTTGTATTTATCGCGGTGAATAGCGCATTGATCTGAGATGCAATCTGATTATGCAAAGCATAAAAAAACGCCCGGATATCCGGGCGTTTTTGTAACCACAAAAGGTTCTGATTAACAGATCACCTTGATTGCCAAGCCACCTTGTGAGGTTTCACGGTACTTAGCATTCATGTCCTTGCCGGTTTCCAGCATGGTTTCAATCACTTTATCCAGTGAAACGCGTGGGGCAGAGGAACGACGCAGCGCCATACGGGTTGAGTTGATCGCTTTCACCGCTGCAATGCCGTTACGCTCGATACATGGCACTTGTACTTGTCCTGCAACTGGGTCACAAGTCAAACCAAGGTTATGTTCCATCGCGATTTCAGCGGCCATACAGACTTGCTCTGGGCTACCGCCTAAAAGCTCAGCAAGACCGGCTGCTGCCATAGAGCAAGCGACACCCACTTCACCTTGACAGCCCACTTCCGCACCAGAGATAGAGGCATTACGCTTGTACAGACCACCAATCGCGCCAGACGCGGCGAAGTAACGGATGTAGTCTTTCTCCGTCACGGTTTGGATGAATTTGTCGTAGTAGGCGAGTACGGCAGGGATAATGCCACACGCACCGTTAGTCGGTGCCGTTACCACGCGACCGCCTGCTGCGTTTTCTTCGTTAACCGCAAACGCATACATGTTTACCCAGTCAACCACCGCCATTGGATCGTTGGTGGTTTTTTCGGACGTCAGCAGTTGTTGACGCAGCGCTGCCGCACGGCGTGGTACACGCAAAGGCCCAGGTAGGATGCCTTCGGTGTTCATCCCGCGTTCCATACACTCACGCATGGTACGCCAAATGTTCGCGAAATAGGTGCGCACTTCTTCGTCAGAATGCATGGCTTTTTCGTTCGCCATAACGAGCGTGCTGATCGAGAGGCCACTCTCTTTACATTGGTTCAGCAGCTCTTCCGCTGAACGGAAAGCGTAAGGCACTTGAATAAGAGATTCGTTCTCTTTACCAAAGTGCTCTTCATCAACAATAAAACCACCACCGATAGAGTAGTAAGTTTTGCTGAAGATTTTCTCGTCGTTGATCCATGCGTGAATCTGCATGCCGTTTTCGTGCAAAGGCAGATTAGTGCGGTGGAAATTCATCCCACCTTCACGAGGGAAAGAGACGGTATGACAGTGCATACCAACAGGAAGACGTTCTGTTTCTTCTACACGAGCGATAAAGCTCGGAATCGAGTCGATATCCACTTTCTCTGGCGTATTGCCTGCCAGACCCATGATGATAGCGATATCCGTGTGGTGACCTTTCCCTGTCAGTGATAGCGATCCATAAACGTCCACGGTGATTTTAGTGACGTCGCGCAATTTTCCCATTGAGCGTAGTTCGTCAATAAACTCTTTACCCGCTTTCATCGGTCCAACCGTGTGTGAACTTGAAGGACCAACACCGATTTTATAGATATCAAATACACTAATCATTTTGAATGCCTCAAAACTAAGCCCCCCTAAGGGTAGGGAGGCTTTTGGTATAGTTATGTTTTGTGTTTTAAGCTCATACGCAGAGGTAGAGATTAAAGAGCGCCGTAGATTACAGAACTAATCGCAGCCAAGCCACAAATAACTGTAAAAATCTGTACAGGTGCTGAAGTCTTGAACTTAGCCATTGCAGGCACTTTGTGCATTGCAAATACAGGCAGCAGGAACAAGATAGCAGCAATCATTGGTGCGCCCATGGTTTCAATCATACCTAGGATGCTTGGGTTCACAATTGCCACAATCCAAGTGGTGATGACGATGAAGCCCAGAGAGATTTTTTCGATCTTGCTGACTTGCATGTTGCTGCGTGATTTCACCAGACCGACTAGACCTTCATGAGCACCTAAGAAGTGACCGAAGTAGCTTGAGGTGATCGCTGCAAATGCCACGATTGGACCTAAGTACGAGATGATCGGTGAAGCGTGTTCATTAGCTAGGTAAGACAGAACAGAGATGTTTTGTTCTTTTGCCATCGCCAGCTCTGCAGGAGACAGTGACAAAACTACCGAGAATACGAAGAACATCACGAAGCCCATCAGCATCATCGCTGCACCGCCAGTGATCATGTCCGTTTTTTGTACGGCTTTATCACCAAACTGTTGGCGTTGCTCTTTAGAGAACTGAGAAATGATTGGGCTGTGGTTGAAAGAGAACACGATGATTGGGATCGCAAGCCATACGATAGCAGGCATTGCTGACCAGTCAGGTGCGACTTCCATCATGGAAGTGTTCCAATCTGGGATCAGGTAGAAAGAGAGCGCCAGTAGGATAAATACCAGAGGGTAAACCATGGCAGAAGTGGCTTTCAGCATCAGCTCCTTACCAAATACCACACCAGCAGTCATCGCCGTGATCAGTGCACCAGATAGCAACCAGCGAGGAATCGACTCCATGCCGATTTGGTTAACGAGGAAAGAATCCACCGTGTTAGTGATGCCCACACCGTAGATCAGAACGATAGGATAGATGGCGAAAAAGTAAGCAAAAGTAATGAGGTTAGCGCCAGCTTTACCAAAATGTTCTTCAACCGTGTCAGTGATGTCTGCATCAGGATTTTTTGCAGATAATACGAAACGAGCGAGAGACTTGTGTGCAAACCAAGTCATTGGGGCGGCAATCAGTGCGAGAAGAACTAATGGCCAGAAGCCACCCGCACCCGCTTTAATAGGTAGGAACAGGACACCTGCACCAACCGCTGTACCGAAAAGGGACAGAGCCCAGGTGAAATCTTTATAGGTCCACTTGCTAGCAGAACGTGCTGTAGAAGTAGCCGCTGTTGTAGTATTCATATGTTTTTACTCATTTTGGGAACAGGAAATAAGTCGGAGCGCATTTTTGCACATTTTTCACATAAGAAAACTAGATCTAAATCATGATTGGTTGTACTTATTGAAACTTCTATCAAAAACCTATTTTTGATCACGAAATTGGCGTGCCACATGTGAGAATTGTTAATGGGTTGGATTAGATTTAGTTATGTTTGCGTGAAAAATTCTCAGTGAATGGTCAGGAAAACGTTTGCTTGTCTTTTTGATTAGATTTTCTAATGATTTTTATTGCCTTGCCCAAAGTGAGAAAAATAGGCCTTCAAACTAACTCATTGTAATTAATAAATTGTTTTTGAAGGGATTGGATGATTTGTGCGGTCATACCCCATATAAAATGTTGTTTATAGGAGAGGGCGAACAGTTTATGACGGTGGTTTTTTAACTGAAAAGTCCCGCTGTAGATCTTTTTTCGATCAAGCAAAAAACTGATCGGCACTTCAAACACTTCATCGACTTCGTTGTGATCGAGCTGAATCGGGTAGTCGGATTCGACAAAAGCTAAAAAAGGCGTCACGGCAAATTGGCTTACGGTCACTAACTCAGGCAACTGACCAACAATACGAATTTTCTCTTCTGGGATGCCAATCTCTTCTCGTGCTTCTCGCTTTGCCGTCTGCTGTAACGAGTGGTCGCTCTCTTCGTACTTTCCGCCGGGAAAACTGATTTGCCCGGGATGATGCCTCAAATGTGCTGCGCGCTTGGTCATGATCACTTGTAGGCCTTGCGGGCGTTCTACTACGCCAATCAATACCGACGCTTTACGTAGCTTCTCTGGTGCTAAATGTGCGACGCGCCGCAAGCTTTCCTGAGGATAGGCGGCGGGTAAATGGAGCTGAAACTGCTGGATAAACTCGTGACGGCTAATGTTTTGCAAAGCAGGCCTCTATACCGTGATTAACGTATAACACCTGTTATAGCGTGTTTCAAAAGGATGCGCTGTCGGTTACTGCACATTTGCCGGATATGATATCCCCTTTCTACCGACTTGACGCTGTACGTAGGAAGGGGATGGCTTGAGAAGAAAACCGCCAGCGAGCATAGGCGGTGCTGACGGTGGTTCAAACTAAGAGTTAGGATTCTAGGGTTGGAAGAATTCGGCTTAACTTATCTAGCGTTTCTTGATACTCCGCAGCTCCTTCGCTGTCAGCCACCAAGCCGCCACCCGCCCAAGCGTAAAGCTGCTGCTGATAGGCCACTAAAGTGCGGATCGTGATGCTGGTATCCATTTTTCCATGACGGCTGAGATAGCCAATTGAGCCACAATAAGCGCTACGGCGATGCGGCTCGAGCTCTTCAATGATTTCCATTGCCCGCACTTTGGGCGCTCCCGTAATCGAACCGCCGGGAAAACAGGCGCGTAACAGATCGGCGGCTTGGTATTGCTCATCCAGTGTTGCGCGAATCGTGCTCACCAGATGGTGTACGGCGGGAAAGCTCTCCACATCAAACAACTTAGGTACATGCACGCTACCCGGCTTTGCCACACGACCAATATCATTACGCAGCAGATCGACAATCATTAAATTCTCGGCCTGATCTTTTTCTGCGCTGACTAAATCTTGCTTGAGTAGGGCATCTTGTTGCTTGTCGGCATGGCGTGGACGTGTGCCTTTGATCGGTTTGGTTTCAATCACTCGATCGCAAACTTGCAGAAAACGTTCTGGAGATACACTCAAAATTGCGCCTTGCGGCAAACGCAAAAAGGCGGAGAAGGGCGCTTGGTTACCTTTTTCCAGCTTCAAATACGCTTGCCATTCACTACCAGTGTAGTGAGCCTGAAAACGCTGCGCGAGGTTGATCTGGTAACAGTCTCCCGAGCGTAAATACGCCTGCACACGAGCAAATTTATCTTGATAGGCGGTATAGCTCATATTGGAGCGCCAAGGCGATGTGAGAACAAAGTCAGTTACTTCGCTTGGCTTTATCGCCTCTTGTTGGTTTAACCAACCCCAAGCGTCTTCAACATTTTGTCCGACCAATTGCGCGGTGTGCTGTTGGTGATCGACCACAAGCGCCCAAGAATAGATGCCCACGGCCATATCGGGCATAGTAATGTCTTGTTCTGCCAAGCTAGGGAGGACTTCGACTCGGCGTCCTAAATCATAGGCAAAATACCCCAGAGCACCGCCAACAAAAGGTAAATCCGACGCATCAGTCACTTGAGGAAGATACTGCTCTTGGATGTCAGCAAGCAGCGCAAAAGGATCTTTTCGTGACAATGTCACGCCGTTCTGGGCGTGAATTTCAGTTTCATCACCAAAAGTCACTAAAGTGGCGAAAGGATTGGCGACCAGAATATCAAAGCGGCTATCCATATGGGTGGTAGACGCGGATCGCAGCAGCATTGCCCAAGGTTGCTGCTCAATGGATGTGAAAAATTGTTTAGCAATATCAGGATGATAAGTTAATTTTTTGTGTTCAATTGACAAAATTTGGTTGTTATTCATTTGTGTAATTTGTGACAGAGAAACCGTTCATTGCGTAGCATCGCAGGGAAAGCAAGAGTATCATAAAAATCTCATACAAAGCTGCTACTTAAAGAGTGAGCGTCTCCTTCGGTTTTGGAAGCAGTAATTCACCCAAGTCGCAGTACACGGAAGCATAACAATAACGAGGCGAGCAATGACGGTAATACGCAAGCAAGATGTGATCAGCAGTGTCGCTGATGCGCTGCAGTACATCTCCTACTACCACCCATTAGACTTTGTAAAAGCCCTAGAAAAAGCCTACCAACGTGAAGAAAGCCAAGCGGCGAAAGATTCGATAGCGCAGATTTTGATTAACTCGCGCATGTCTGCAGAAGGCCACCGCCCCATTTGTCAGGATACGGGTATTGTCACTTGTTTCGTCAATATTGGTATGGGCGTGCAATGGGATTCGACCGACATGACGGTGCAGCAGATGGTGGATGAGGGCGTGCGCCAAGCGTACACCAACCCAGATAACCCACTGCGTGCTTCAGTATTGATGGATCCTGCGGGCAAGCGCATCAATACCAAAGACAATACCCCTGCTGTGGTGCACATCAACATGGTGCCTGGCGATAAAGTGGATATTCAAATTGCGGCCAAAGGTGGCGGCAGTGAAAACAAAACCAAGATGGTGATGCTCAATCCGTCCGATGATATTGCGGAATGGGTAGAAAAAACCGTACCCTTGATGGGCGCGGGCTGGTGTCCACCGGGCATGCTTGGCATTGGTATTGGTGGTACGGCGGAAAAAGCGGCCGTCCTCGCCAAAGAAGCCTTGATGGAACACATTGATATTCATGAGCTTATCGAGCGTGGTCCGCAAAATGCGGAAGAAGAGTTGCGTTTAGACATTTTCAACCGTGTGAATAAGCTCGGTATTGGCGCGCAAGGCCTTGGTGGTTTGACCACAGTGGTTGATGTGAAAATCAAATCGGCACCGACACATGCCGCTTCCAAGCCTGTCTGCATGATCCCCAACTGTGCGGCGACACGCCACGTGCATTTCACACTCGATGGCAGCGGCCCTGCGCAGTTAACACCGCCTAAGTTAGAAGATTGGCCACAAATCACTTGGGAAGCGGGCGCGAATACGCGTCGTGTCAATCTTGATAACATCACCCGTGAAGAGATCCAAACGTGGAAAACCGGTGAAACGGTTCTGCTGTCTGGCAAGATCCTCACTGGTCGTGACGCCGCCCATAAACGCATTCAAACCATGCTGCAAAAGGGCGAAAAATTGCCTGACGGTGTCGATTTGAAAGACAAGTTCATTTACTACGTTGGCCCTGTGGACGCGGTAGGCGATGAAGTGGTTGGCCCAGCAGGTCCTACAACTTCAACTCGTATGGACAAGTTTACCGACATGATGCTGGAAGAGGTCGGCGTCATGGGCATGATTGGTAAAGCTGAGCGAGGCCCAGCTACCGTTGAATCGATCAAAAAACACAAAGCCGTTTATTTGATGGCAGTCGGTGGTGCTGCTTACTTAGTGGCGAAAGCGATCAAGAAAGCTCGTGTAGTCGCGTTTGAAGACTTAGGCATGGAGGCAATCTACGAATTTGAAGTCGAAGATATGCCAGTCACTGTTGCTGTGGATTCAACGGGCGCGAATGCGCACCAAATCGGCCCAGATACTTGGCGGGTCAAAATCGCTGAAGCGGCCAAGTAAAGGCTTGCCTCTCTCTTCTCAGCGAGGAACTTGGCAAAAAAATGACAAAGGTGCACGTAAGTTGCACCTTTTTAATAGGATACCTTTCCTACTCGAAGCTGTAGTTTTGGTATACAATTCATTTCGTTATCGATAGGTCAGGAGTTAGTAGGCATGCCTCGTTTTATTCAGATTCTACAAATCATTATTGCTGTGGTGATCGGTGCTGTGGTCGGTTACGACCTTATTTTGAACGGTATCAGCATTTTTAATGATAAATACGTCACCATCACCTGCGGTTTATTTGTGCTGCTTGAGATCGCACTGTTTGTCATCTACAAACTGATCGAAGAAGATTAATTCCTCTTATCGCTCCTGTGACTTGAATGGCTTATAGCTTATAGACAGGAGCGAGCCATTACCCATTGTGATTTTGCTCTGTGCCTAGTACTTACCTGAGCAAAAGCGATACCCGAATGACTTAGCGTTTCAGTTAGTCAGCACTGCTGCCACTTTAAGTAGGAAGGGTATATTCATCTCACATTAAGCTTGAGCTTATTAAGCTGTGCGAAATCCTGATTTGGAGTGAACAATGCAGCGTATTCGTCAAGAAATGAGCGACTTTATCCATCGTGGCCTCGATTCTCATGTCCGTCTTGCGGTGACGGGACTTTCGCGCGCAGGTAAAACGGCGTTTATTACCTCTCTCGTCAATCAACTGCTGCATACGTCCAGCCATCATAATCTCCCTCTGTTAGCGGCGGATCGTGAGCAGCGCTTGATTGGCGCAAAGCGTGTACCGCAAAGCAACATGATGGTGCCACGCTTTGCCTATGATGAAGCGTTAACCGAGTTGCAAAGCAGCCCTGCAAACTGGCCAGTGCCAACCCGAGATGTGAGCGAAATTCGTTTGGCGATCAAATACAAGCCGAAAAAACGCAGCAAAAAGCTACTCACCAGTAGTGCAACTCTCTATCTCGACATTATCGACTATCCCGGAGAGTGGTTGCTCGATTTACCGCTATTAGAGATGGATTACGCCACTTGGTCAGCACAGCAATTTCATGCTCTGCATGGCTTACGCAAAGAGCTCGCTAAGTCTTGGTGTGACGCTGTGGAGCAGCTTGATCTTCACCAAGAAGCCAATGAGCAAACCTTGGCGTCGATTGCCGCGAGTTACACCGACTATCTGCATCAATGTAAAGCCAGTGGGCTGCATTGGGTTCAGCCGGGACGATTTGTGTTGCCAGGGGAGCTGGAAGGTGCGCCTGTGCTGCAATTTTTCCCGTGTCATGCGCCGCAGGGCTCAGTGAGCAAGCAGAGCTATTACGCTTTGCTGCAAGCGCGCTATCAGGAGTACCAAAACAAGGTGGTAAAAGTCTTTTATAAGGACTATTTCGCGACGTTTGATCGCCAGATTGTGTTGGTGGATTGCTTATCGCCGCTCAATGTTGGGCATGAATCGTTTTTGGATATGCGCAGCGCGCTGGAGCAAATCATGCACAGTTTCCGCTATGGGCGCAGTGGTTTGCTCAGCCGTTTATTTGCACCCAAAATCGATAAAGTCGTCTTTGCGGCCACTAAGGCTGACCATGTGACACCGGAGCAACATGTCAATATGGTTTCTCTATTGCAGCAGATGATCCATCCCGCCTGGCAGCATGCAGCCTATGAAAATATTGAAATGAACTGCATCAGCATGGCTTCGGTGCGCGCCACTCAATCGGGTTACATCATGCAGGGAGAGCAGAAGGTGGCGGCGATTCAAGGTGTCACACTGGAAGGTGAATCCATCACGCTCTTTCCCGGAGAGGTTCCGCGCAAACTGCCAGATCCCGATTATTGGCAGCGTCAGGCGTTTGATTTTACGGCGTTTCGCCCACTGCCCACGGCGATGGATGAGCCATGCCAGCACATTCGAGTCGATAAAGCCCTCGACATTCTGATTGGAGATAAACTGCGATGAGCGATCTTAAAACCAAACAGATTTTTAGCGAGCCACTGCAAGGTAGTTTAGAAACGCCGAGCTTGACGGCCCAGCAGCAGTTTAGCGCACAAGAAAAGTTTGTGCCCATGAACATGGAAGAGCCAGCAGAAGAGGCATTGGAAGTAGAGCTCGACACCATCATTCGACCCAGCAAAGGGCGCAAATGGTTTGCCGGTGGCTTGTTTGCGGCTTTCAGTGGTTTAGTCGCATGGCAGGCTATCGATAGCGTAGTACAAGCCATTCAAGATTCGGACTGGCTCAGCCTAGGATGGGTGGGGTTTATCAGTGCTTTGGCGACGTTAGGATTGGGCGCTATCGCGAAAGAGTTGTGGAAACTGCGTCGTCTACGTCAGCATTTTAGTGTTCAAGAACAAGCGCAAATCTTAATGGAGAATGATGCAGTTGGCCAAGGCCAAGCCTTTTGTCAGCAGATCTCCAAAGAAGGTCAGGTTGATAAACAGGGTTACCAGCGTTGGCAATCGGCGCTCAATAGCAGTCATAGTGATGCAGAAATTATCGATTTATACGATGCGTTGGTGGTCGCGGAGCAAGATAAACAAGCCAGCCAAATTGTCACTCGTTATGCGACTGAAGCGGCCGCATTAGTGGCGATTAGCCCACTCGCGATTGCTGATATGTGGCTGGTGGCTTGGCGTAACTTTTCCATGGTGGATCAACTGGCAAAAGTGTATGGCGTTGAACTCGGTTACTGGTCACGCATAAAACTGTTTAAAGCCGTATTGCTCAACATGGCGTTAGCGGGAGCGAGCGAATTGGCTGTCGATGCCAGCGTTGATCTGTTTTCGATGGATATAGCAGGACGCCTTTCTGCCCGTGCAGGGCAGGGTGTAGGCGTGGGTATTCTGACAGCGCGTTTGGGCATTAAAGCGGTAGGGTTGCTGCGTCCACTGCCATGGCACCCCGATCGTCAACTCAAACTGAGTGCGGTTCGTAAGCAAGTCGTGAGTAAAGTTGCTGCTTTGCTCGCCAAATAACCTTTCATTCTCGGAAACTGCGATCCGTTATCACGGATCGCTTGACGCCGATCTGGGCTTGGGCGAAACTACTGTCAACTTTTCGTGACACTTTCAAACAGGATCCTATTAAAGTGCGTCTTGAAGTCCTCTGTGAAGACCGATTAGGTCTGACTCGCGAGTTACTGGATATTCTCGCCTCCAAAAGCATCGATCTGCGAGGGATCGAAATCGATGTGATCGGTATTATTTACCTCAATTGTCCTGATATTGATTTTGAAACCTTCAGTGAACTGATGGCGGAAATTCGCCGCATTCCCGGGGTGAAAGATGTCCGTAAAATCCAGTTCATGCCGATTGAACGGCACAACACCGAATTGATTTCTCTGCTCAATAACTTGCCTGATGCGGTATTGGCGATCAACCTCAAAGGCGCGGTGGATATGGCTAACCACGCTGCGGCTGCATTGTTCAATCGTGAAGAATCCAGCATGATCGGCCAGCAAATTTCAGCCTTGATGCCCGTCTTCAACTTCACACGTTGGCTGGAAGGCAGTAAGTCTCGTCTGCGTGAAGATGTGGTCTTGGATGGACTGGATTATGTGATGGAAATCATGCCCGTCTACATTTCGAGCGATGCCAAACAATCCACCTTAGCCAGCGCGATGATGATGTTACGTGCTGCGAATGCGGGATTGACTAGCACAACTCAAATCCCACTACAGAGCAACTTAGGCTTTGAACATTTTGTGGGTGTTTCGAATCGACACAAAAGCCTGATGAGCCAAGCGAAAAAATTGGCCATGCTTGATCAACCTCTACTGATTGAAGGGGAAACCGGCACAGGTAAAGAGATGCTCGCTAAGGCGTGCCATAACCGTTCGGATCGTTCTTCTGCACCCTTTTTGGTACTGAGCTGCGCGTCGATGCCGGATGATGTGGCTGAAACCGAATTGTTTGGTCATGCGCCGGGCTCTTTTAACCATCAACAAGGCCATAAAGGGATTTTTGAGCAAGCCAATGGTGGCACTGTATTTCTGGATGAAATTGGTGAAATGAGTCCACATTTGCAAATTAAGCTGCTGCGCTTTTTGCAAGATGGCACTTTCCGCCGTGTCGGGGAGGAGCATGAAATCCACGTGGATGTGCGTGTGATTGCCTCCACACGTCATAATTTAGCGGATTTGGCCGAGTCGCGCCGTTTTCGGGAGGACCTGTTCTACCGCCTCAATGTCTTGACGCTGCGTATTCCACCTCTGCGTGAACGCCCAAGTGATGTACAGCCGCTGCTTGAACTCTTCATCACCAAACACTGTAACAAGTTGGGCATGCTCAAACCTAAGTTGACCGACGATCTGCTGGATAAACTCAGTCAGTATCAGTGGCCGGGCAATATGCGCCAACTGGACAATATGGTGCTGCGTGCCTTAACTGAAATTGAAGGGGATGTGCTGGGTATTGAACCGTTCCACCTACCGCAAGTGGACAGCGTAAGTTCTGCGCCTAGTATCAACCTCGATGGTTCGCTCGACGACATCATGAAGGAGTACGAATCGCAAGTGTTGGATCGTCTGTTCCAATCTTTTCCTTCCAGTCGTAAGTTGGCGAAAAGACTCAATGTTTCTCACACGTCGATCGCGAATAAGCTGAGGGATTATGGAATAAGGAAGCGCTGATGAATGGATTAAACAGCGAATGCCATTTCTATCAAACCGATGGTGACATTGTTGTACGCTGCGCGCAAATCAACGACGCCGAGCGTTTAAGCCAGTATTTTGTGGATAACCGAAGCCACTTGATTGAGTGGGAGCCAAGGCGTGAAGCTGAGTTTTTTACTGAGTCCGGCTGGCTGCAAAGGCTAATTAAGCTCAATGAATTGCACAAAATGAAGCTCGGTTACTATCTACTGATTTTGGATGCGCAAAATGATGCCATGTTAGGCACCATCTCATTTAGCAATATTATCCGCTTCCCATTCCATGCGTGTAATGTCGGTTACTCGCTGGCCTATGAGGCGCAAGGCAAAGGGATCATGACGCGTGCTTTGACGATGGCTTGTCAGTACATGTTTAGCGAGCACAACATGCATCGCATAATGGCTTCTTACATTCCGCACAATAAACGCAGTGAAAATGTGCTCAAACGCGTGGGTTTCGTGCTTGAGGGCCATGCTAAAGATTACTTACTGATCAACGGTAAATGGGAAGACCACAACCTGACTTCGCTGATCAATCCCAATTGGAAAGAATAACCCGTTCGGCGAACCCCAAACCCTTTGGGAGTACGCAAAACACATTATTGAACAAGCGAGCCAAAACGGCTGGCTGAAAGTTTAAGGAAACTCAATGTCTTATTTGCCTTTGGATCAATACCAAAGAAAATGGATTTTTACCCATGCGTCGATGCCAGTGCCTGAAGCTGATCTCGCTCAGATAAAACCGATGGAACCACTGCGCGCGGCGCAATTTTGGAAAGAGAACATCAGTGACATGAGCCCTGATGCTGAGCGTTTGAGTTCTCACGACTGGCCACGCAAAGCCAATAGCTGGTCTGGTGAGACAGGCTGGATGGCGGAGTGGGAGAGCGATGAACCAGAATTGCCGGAAGCATTGGCAGCCCATCTGCCATGGCAAGATGATGTCACCGTGTATTTCTGTTACGAGAAATACAACGTACTGGAGACCAAATGGTCAGTCTTTAAGCGCCATTGGAAGAACTTTCTGTTTTACGATGATGGCCCGTTTTTGCTCGGTCGTCGGCGTAAAGAAGCGCTCTGGTTTAGTAGCGAAGGCAAAGTAAAATTCGGGCAGCGCCCATAAAAAATCCGGCATCGGCCGGATTTTTCTCTTCTTATCTCTTTCTTTCCTATGATTGACCGCGGTGCTTTTACTCTTGAGTCACTTTAGTCGGTGATTTCGCCGCGGACAGGGTAGAGCCCATGGACGCAGTAATGATCATAAAAATCGCCAGCCACTGGCTCCATTGTAGGTTTTCACCCAAAATGGCTAACCCCGCCATCGCGGCAATCGCAGGCTCTAAGCTCATTAATACACTGAAATGCTGTGTAGAGAGTCGGCTGAGTGCCACCATCTCAAGGCTATAAGGTAGGGCACTCGACATTACGGCGACCAGCAGTGCCATCGGCAGAATCGACCAGCTAAAAATCGAGGCTTCGGCCAATTGAGTGGCGATTGGGAAATAGATGACTGCGGCAACCAGCATCCCAATCGAAACCGTCATACCGCCTGAGCCTACGCTGCCAGCACGTTGTCCGAACCAGATGTAGCCAGCCCAAAAACCGCCAGCAATTAATGCGAGCGCAACGCCAATAGGATCTAACGCATCAACGCCGTTCATATCCGGTAATAAGAACACAATACCGAGAATAGCCAACGCAACCCATATCAGATCTTTCTTACGCTTAGAGGAGAGTAAGGCGAGCAGCAGTGGGCCTGAAAATTCTAACGCTACCCCAATACCCAGTGGAATACGTTCGATAGCGAAGTAAAAACTCAGCTGCATCCCACCCAAACTTGCACCATAAATGCACATAGAGCGCCATTGTGGCCAGCTGAGGCGTGCACGCCAAGGGCGGAAAATCAGCATTAAAATCAGGGCAGAGAGGCTGATGCGTAGCGCTACGGTACCGCCCGGGCCGACCAGTGGAAACAACTGTTTCGCAATCGATGCTCCGGATTGGATGGTGATCATAGCGGCGAGCAAGCTAAGAATAGCAATGAGTAAAGGAGATTTTATTGTTGGCATAAATAATGAAAAACTCAGCAGAAAGTGCGAAGAGATTATGCCGTAAAAAGGTCTGTGGAGATAGGTGGGCGTATGCGCCCACCTCGATTGGGTGGTTTCTCCAAGTTGTTTGGGTATAGCTTATTTCACGTAGAAACGTGGGTTACTGGTTCCCCACAGCGTATACAACTCAGGGAAAATCAGCTCAGCGTTGTTTTCCATCTCACTGACCGCGATGCTTTGCTTCTGTTGCTGACCAAACAGAACCACTTCTTGACCGGGGAGCACGCCCTTAATCTCGGTCACATCAACCACAGTCGTGTTCATCGATGTCACTCCCACGACTTTGGCGCGTTGTCCATTGATCAGTACTTCGGCTTTATTGCCCATTTTGCGCGGGTAACCATCAGAATAACCCACAGGCAGGTTCGCCAGCACACTGTCACGGCTGGTAGTAAAAGTACTGTCATAACCCACAGTTGAGCCCTTTGGCACATGGTGCAGCGAAGACAGACGTGTTTTGAAAGAAACAATCGATGGGTATTCAGGGTTGGTTGGCAAATCACCAAACAACACGCCACCCGGACGAACCATGTCCAGTTGTGCTTCTGGCACATTGAGCGCGGTGTAAGAGTTCGCAACATGCAGTGTGATCTCTTCACGTTTCAAATTGGCTTGTTGCATTAGCCAAGTTGAGCTCTCTTTGAATTGAGCCAGTTTTGCGCGCACTTCGTCCGCATTGTAATTCGGGAAGTGGGTCATAATGCCAACGACACTCAACGAAGGTTGAGTCGCAATAGAGACGGCTTCTTTCTTGCCTGCTTCCGTGGTCATATCAATGCCGTTACGGCCCATGCCGCCGTCATTCAGCGCAATGTGGACTTTGATCGTTTTACCACTTTGTTTGGCAAGCTCCGCCAGATCGAGGGCTTGTTGGTGGGTACCAATCAGCTCCTCGATATTGAGATCGAGTACCGCGGACATTTCACTTAGGCTGGCAGATCGCACACGGATCAGTTCACCTTTAAATCCACTTTCACGCACCGCACGCGCCTCTGCATTACTTGCCACCCCTACACAAGGAATGCCTTGCGCGATAATGGTCGGCATTAAACCACGAATACCGTTACCGTAAGCGTCGGCTTTCATGATGGCGCAAATTTTGGTGTTGGCGTTCATGTGTGATTTGAATTGTTCGATGTTGCTTTGGAATTGGCCTAAGCTAATCTCCAGCCAAGAATTACTTTGCTGAATTTGAGCGGCATCCGGTAAAGCGGTGTCGATGTGTAATGGCGCAGCAGAGAGAGAGAAAGAAGGCAAAGTCGCCGCGATAGAGAGAGAAAGCAGCGTGGCTTTAAAATGCATGATATCTCCTGTGGTTATCATTGATGGAACATTCTTCTTGCGACTGAGAAGCGGCTGCTCCAAGTCGCAAGAAGTATAGAGAAAGACGCCGCCCTGTAGGCGGCGTGAAAATTAACGAATCTTAAATCGGCGTAGCGTATCTTGTAGCGAAACTGCGAGCTGAGTGAGTTCACGACAAGCTTGGGCTGTCTGTTGTGAACCCTGCGCGACTTCTTGTGACGCCAAGTGGATGTTTTCCACATTGCGGCTGAGTTCATCCGCGACCGAATCTTGTTCACTACATGCGCTGGCGATTTGTGTACCCACATCGGCGATATTGGCAATCGACTCTTCGATAGAGATCATCAAAGACTGAGAGTGGTTACCTTGTTCGACACACTTATCGATACTGGAGCGAGAACGTTCAGTCGCATCTTTGGCTTGTTTGGCCATGACTTGCAGTTTTTCAATAATCGTGGTGATTTCACCGGTTGAATCTTGGGTACGACCCGCCAGAGTCCGAACTTCATCCGCAACTACCGCAAAGCCGCGGCCTGATTCACCGGCACGTGCCGCTTCGATAGCCGCGTTGAGCGCGAGGAGGTTGGTTTGGTCGGCAATACTGCGGATCACATCAACCACAACGTTGATCTGGCTAGATTGCTGCTCAAGTTCACTCACGGTTTGACCCGCCTCTCCGATAATATCGGCCACTTGTTGGATCGAGCGAACCATAGAAGCATTTTCACGAGCCCCTTCTTGTGACTTGTGATTGGCTGCCATCGCTTGGCTAGCAGAATCTTCGGTGTTACGAGCTACGTCCGCCACTGCCGCTTTCATTTGCGTCATTGCCGTTGCTACTTGAGTGATTTGGTACTGCTGCTCTTTCATACCGTCTGCAGACTGGTTAGAGATCTGCGTCATCTCTTCTACTGCGCTGCTAAGCTGAGTCACCGCTGAAATGATTTCATCAATCAGTTGACGGAGGTTTTGCTGCATCTGCTCAGACGCATTGGCCAAGGTTCCCAATTCGTCATTACCAATGGAGGAGCGATCCATTGTCTGCGACAGATCGCCTTTGGCAATCGCATTCGACTGCTTCATCACAATCGCCAACGGACCGCAGATTAGGCGAGTTAACAGCCAAGTCATGAATACCATGATGGCTAAGATAGCGATATTGCTGGCCACTGAGGTGGAGTTGAGCGTCTTCACTGAACTTAAGATTTGCACTTTGTTGCTGTCCATAGCTTGATGCAAAATGCCGATCAGGAGCGTGAAATCGCTCTCTAACGCTTCGAAAGTACTGAGTGAGTTGGCCAAAATGGGGTAAGCCTCATCGGCACCTTGGGTCAAAAGCGTCTGGTTAAATTGATCGGTGACCGCCGTGTAAGCATTCCAATTTCCCATGAGACGTTTGAAGGTTTGCTCTTCTTCGCCCGGCCATACGGTTTTACCGTAAGCCACCAGAGAATCGTTGATTTCTGATTGAACGCGATTATTACGCTCGATAGTTTGGCGAATTTGCGCTTCATCTTTCATTGGCAGTACCGCAAACTGGGTACGCCGCCAGTAAGACATCTTGTCTTTTATCGCATCGACATTTTCCATTGCCGGTAAGGTGTCATCGGTGTAGTTGAGTAATTCAGATTGGATTTTATCTAGCTCTGAAATCAGGTAGATGGCGAATCCTAGGCTAATTACTGCAATAACCGAAAACGAGGCTGCAATTTTTTTGCCTATCGACAAATTTTTTAGAAACATGAATGTTTTACCTTTAGATTGATGTCACTCAAAGTCGCGTGAATAACAACATCCTTATCTGCGACAAAGTTACGTATGTCCCAAAGTCGGCGCATACTATCATTTCAATTGTCAATTGACGACTCTTATAAATAAAGTTAGCAAATGCCACAGAAAGCGCAGATAAATTTATTTATGTTTTTATTATTTCTGCCTTAAGAGCCATTTTCAGTGAACGATTTGTTAACTGTGACTCACTTTTGTGTATTCCCCTGTTAAGAAACTTTAATCATTGATCTAACACCAAACATTTCTTTTTTAAGCATCAATAATGACGATTGCCGCGGTGATAGCGTGCCAGCTCCTCGCCAAACACATAATCGATTCTCAGGAAGAGTGAATATGATGCGCCCTTATCTTAAATATATTATTCCGTTGCTGATCCCCATGTTGGTCTTGATGCTTCCTACCACCGCATTCCCTTTCGAGGGGCTGACTGTCATACAACAAAGGGTAATCGCGATTTTCCTATTAGCGGCGCTCTTGTGGGTATTTGAACCGATTCCTATCTATTCCACGTCGGTGGTGATCATTGTGTTCGAAGTGCTGATGCTGTCCGATAAAGGCTTCATTTTGTTTCGGTTGGGCGAGGGGACAAGCGAATTTGGTGCTTTGCTGAAATCAACTGAAATCATGGCAACCTTTGCCAACCCTATTATCATGCTGTTTTTAGGTGGTTTTTTCCTCGCGATGGCCGCAACCAAATACCGGCTGGATGTCAACTTAGCCCGCGTACTGCTCAAACCATTTGGCAATAATCCGAAGTACGTGATGTTGGGTTTAATGATGATCACCGCAGTGTTCTCGATGTTTATGTCGAACACGGCTACTACGGCCATGATGCTCTCTATTTTAACGCCAGTGATTGCTGTTTTTGGTCCTAAAGATCCGGGGCGTGTGGCGTTTGCGCTCTGTATTCCGGTGGCCGCTAATATTGGAGGTATTGGTACTCCAATAGGGACGCCACCCAATGCAATCGCGTTGAAATATTTGGTGGGCGATAACTTAATTACGTTTGCCGAATGGATGGCATTTGGGATCCCATTCGTGGTGATTTTAATGGCGCTCGCTTGGCTGCTGATTGAGTTTATGTATCGCGCTGAGCAGAAAACCATTGAATTAACCATCAAAGGTAAGTTTTTAAAGACGCCCAAAGCCATCGTTGTTTACATCACATTTGCATCGACCATTTTATTGTGGATGCTCGGTTCACTGCACGGTATGAACTCCTATTCGGTCGCCTTAATCCCTGTCGCGGTCTTTTCGGTGACCGGCATTATTGGCAAAGAAGATTTAAAAATGATCTCTTGGGATGTGTTGTGGTTAGTTTCCGGTGGTATTGCTTTAGGTTTAGCCTTAGATAAAACCGGTCTGGCAGAACTGGTTGTCCACAGTATTCCGTTTGACCAATATTCGCCCTATGTCGTGATTCTCGGTGCGGCCATCCTCTGTTTGCTGATGGCGAATTTTATGTCACACACCGCAACCGCTAACTTGCTGATGCCTATCATGGCTGCGCTTGGGGCATCCATGACGTCACTCAATCCTTTGGGCGGTGAGGTGACGCTGATTCTGGTGGTCACTTTTGCGGCGTCTTTAGGGATGTCATTGCCGATCAGTACGCCACCGAATGCGCTGGCTCATGCAACAGGGAATGTACAGAGCCAACAAATGGCAAAAGTGGGCATTATCTTGGGGATTTTGGGGGTACTGATGAGCTTTGTGATGGTGTGGATCCTCAACATGGTCGGCCATTAAGGAAACGTTATGTCCAACTTAGCGGCCGTTATTGAGCGCTATTTCAACCATACCGATCGCTGTATTACCTTACCGGCTGGGTCAATTTTGCTTGCCCAAAATGGTTATAACGATCGGCTTTACTATTTACGAAGTGGCCACGTTTCTGGCTATTTTGCTGAAAAAGGTGAGCGGCGCATTAAAGTATTTTCTGCCGCTTCCGGCGCATTTATTGGGGTACACAGTTTTTTCTCTGGCTTGTGGACGGCGTCATCCACTGTGATTGCCGATAGTGAGGTCGAGTTAGCGTGGATTGATCGTGATACACCAGTGCAGGATGTGGAGCAGTATGGTTCACTCAGCACTCAATTCATGCCTGTGATTGTGGCTGAGTTATCTCAGCGGCAGCGAAGAGCCACTCAAGAAGCGGTTGCCAAAGAACGCGCTTTAGAGCGGCTATATTCTGCTGAGCAGATGACGACGCTGGGCCAGCTCGCGGCGGGCATTGCTCATGAGCTCAACAATGCCATTGGGGTGGTCAGCAGTAAAACAGAACGCCTAGAAGCCTTGTTTATGGAATTACTGGAAGAAGTGCATCCAGAAGCGAGTCAGTTTTTTGATTTTGGCTTGCTGTTTGGGCAGAAAGTGTCATCCAGTGAAGCGCGTGAACGCGGTGCTGTGTTTGAAAAGCAGTATCAGCTACCCAAAGATATCGCCCGCGAGTTAGCCCGCGCGGTTCCCGCTAATGAGCTTTCCGCTCACTGGCTGAAAAATCCGCATTTAGCGATTCGTTATTGGCAGATGGGGCGAGATTTGCATGACTTGCGATTGGCCGCAAAACATTCGGTTGGGATAGTCAAATCGGTTAAGCAGCTCGGTCGAGCGGATATTCGCTTGGATGAAGAAGTGGATTTGAACAGCACCATCAATCGCGCTTTGGCCCTGTTACAAAGTGACTTACGTCGTGTGTCCGTGCGGATGCGTCCGGGAAGTTTACCCATCATCAAAGGCTCGCAAACCGAGTGGGTACAGGTGTGGATCAATTTAATTAAAAACGCCTGTGATGCGATGGCGCAAACCACGGAACCTACGATTGATATTCAAACCCGCTGTTCTCGCCAGCGTCTATACGTGACGGTCGCCAATAATGGACCAGAAATAGATGAGGCCACGCGGCGTAAGATTTTCCAACCCAGTTTTACCACCAAGAAAGAGGGACTCTCGTTTGGGCTTGGGCTGGGGCTGGCGATTGTCAAACGTATTGTCTCTGGCTATGGCGGAACCGTTGCGGTGAAAAGCGATCAGGACAAAACCATTTTTAGGATTAAATTACCAGTTGAGGGATACCATGGAGAAACTGAACATCATTTGCGTGGATGATCAACGCGAAGTACTGAGTGCGGTGTTACAGGATTTAGAGCCCTTGAGCCGCTGGATCAATATTGAAGACTGCGAATCGGCAGACGAAGCTTTGGAGCTGATGGATGACCTTGATGCCCAAGGGGAATGGGTGGCGGTCGTGATTTCTGATCACGTGATGCCGGGCAAAAGTGGCGTCGAGTTGCTCAGTGAAATCAGCGCTGACCCTCGCTTCATACACACTAAAAAGGTTTTACTCACTGGGCAAGCCACCCACACCGACACCATTAATGCCATCAACACGGCTGGGATTCATCACTACTTTGACAAACCGTGGAGCGCTAAAACCTTGGTGGATTCTGTCCGCAGTTTAGTGACTCACTATGTGTTTGATCAGCGTTTAGATTACACCGAATGGCAAAGCGAGTTGGATAATACCATTGTGCTTTCCCGACTGCGTGGTTGAAGTCGGGAAAGGCGATGTTAGGTGAGCTTAGTGGTGAATCTCGTTATCCCAAGGCTGCAAATTAGCTTGAATCGACTGTTCAAGCTCGGCTAGCCAAGCATAACGTTTGGTATAGAGTCGGCGCTTAGTTTTCGACAAGCTGAGAGGGTCTTTACGCGGTGGATGCGTTGGGAGCGAATGCCAATAAGGGTTAATCGCTTCACCACCCATTTCTTGCCATAACTCGGAATACTGAAAGCGTACCGAACTGCGTTTTGAGCCGATGTAACGCAGCGCCTGATAAACATGCCCCTCATTAGTCACACCATAGACTTTCTCTACACTCCAGTAGCGTGCCAAAATCAGCAGGACTTCCATAATCAGCGCCTTAGGACGCAATCCATGCAACTGATGGGTTAATTGACGGATGATCTCTTGGCGATTTTCAACGTTGGGTCCCGGGCCTTGCAACGCGCCAATATGAATCACAGGTTTGTTGCGACCACTGATATTGAACGCGAGCGTGAACAGGGGTTGGTGATCTTGACTGAGCAAGACCAGAGCAAGTGAACCTTCGCGCTCTGGGCCGTGGCAGAGCTGAATCGAAAACAACTCGTGTTGAAACAGCGACCAGCCTTGATGACGATAAATGAGTGGAAGCAGTTGAGCATGGCGCTTTTCCAGAAACGCAAAATGTTCAATAAGCCGTTGTGCACGCTCTTGGGGTGACCATTTCACACAAACATAAGGTTTCAACGGTTTTTCCAAGGTGCGTGGATAGTGTTGGCGAACCGGATGAAAAGAGGGCTGATTCAGTAAATCTTGGATACGAGCCAAGGTATCCGGCATCAAGATCCCCCACAGACAGAAACGAGCGTTATAGCGAAGCTTCTTGACCCCGCGAATATCGGGATAAATTTCAGCAGCGAGAGTGGATAAGCTTTTTAAATAATCAATGCGTGGGTTCATATCAAAGCCATTTCGGTAGCGCAGGGCAGTTCAAGCAGAAAAATCAGACAGGAGGAGCTCCTGTCTGAAGGCGGTATCGTTTAGAAGTGCTAGCCGACTAGAAGTGGTAAGCGACGGTTGCACCAACGAGCCACTGGTTTGCGCTGTCGACGATGGGGGAATGAGCGATATCAGAGCCTAAACGAGTGTACGCACTGGTTTGGGTGATTTCCCAACGGTCATTAATTGGGTAAACCAATTTGTAACCTAGGTTGTAAGAGAAGTCGCCACCCGCATGGTAGGCTTTACGTTGCGCGGTCGCTTCTTTGTCTTTTACACCGAAATAGTAGTTGTTGTAATCCGAACTCTGGTAACTGATACCAGCAAAAGGTACTAAGTCAGCGACACCCAAATCGATGATATGGAAGTAGTTAACGCCCGTTTTGTAGCCTTTGTTCTCATTAAGAATATCGTGTTGGAAGTAGGTTGATACCGTACCGTCACCCAGCGCGATATCGGCGTTTAAACCTAGGTCAACCGTGGCTTTGCGCTTGTCCATGCCTTTGACACTGTTTGCTGAATCTTGGTCATAAGCAACGCCGCTGCCAGTCAGATAAGTGCCTAGATTCACGATATCGCCTGTGTTGCCAAAGAAGCGGTAGTTGAGGCCTGAAAGATCAGCGTTGAAATCTTCACCGTGGTAACCAAAGTTCAGTAAAGCACCGTAAGATTTGTCTTGATCCTTGAGTAGGTCAGTACTGCCAAAAGCACCCACTTCCGCAGCCCATTGACCTTCGTGGGTATAGATATTGCCGTTACGAATGTAAGTTTGGGCAGCTAGAGCGTTGCCTGCGATAAGTGATGCTGTGATAAATAGTGCGATCTTTTTCATTATGTCCTTCCAAGTAAGAGCTTATGTTTGGATGTGAACACTGTACAAAATCGCTAGCGAGGACAATATCAATAGTTTGTATGGCTATGTCTGACTTTTGTCAGAGCGGCTTATCCCTGTCTACTTATCTTTTCTAATTGAAGCTGAAATCATGTGCGGGTCGCGAGGGTTTACCCCAATCGCATCGTCTATTGATGCTCATGGGGATCAACTCAGTGCTTGTTTACTGGCAACTCCAGTTTGTTGGGGTATAGAGGTAGCCATAGCGAGAAACAAGCTCCGCCCAATGGACTCTTGGTCAGCGTGACTTCACCTTGGTGACGCGCCATGATCTGCTTAACGATGGCAAGCCCAAGACCAAAACCTGACTGCGCTTTGTTGCGTGACGAGTCAGTGCTGTAAAAGGCATCGAAGATATGCGGCCAATGTTGCTCTTCAATCCCCGGTCCATTGTCGTGTATGGCGATGCAGAGCTTAGCGTCAACGGTACTCGCTTCAATCAGTAGACGATCACCTGCGTACTTTTCTGCATTACGGATGAGGTTCACCAATGCCCTTGTGAGCAATTGAGGGTCGGCATCCAGCATTAAGGGTTGCAGAGAAGGGAGGTACTGTATTTGTAAACTGCTTTTATGGCTTTGCTCGTCAATAAAGTCGGCAAGCCACTGATTAACTTCTAAATGCTGACTCTGGATGTCGCTTTCTGGGTGTTCTAGTTTGGCGTAATACAGCAGTTCATCCACCATGGTTTCCATTTCCTCCGTGTCCTCAATAATGCTCGCAACTTGCTGTTGCTGTTTTGCATTCAACTGGCTTTCGGCTAACACTTCAGCTTGCCACTGGATACGGAAGATCGGGGTGCGTAAATCATGTGCGATGGCATTGGTGAGCGCTTTGTTACTGAGGATCAGGTGAGAGATTTTATCGGCCATCATGTTAAAGCTATGGTTGAGCTTACCCACGCTTTTACTGCTTTTAGTACTCGCTCGCGCTTGCAAATTACCATTTGCGAAATCGTGAGTGACCCGCTCCAACTCACGTAGCCGGCGACTCAAAAACCAAATTAAGAACATACAATAGAGAGCAAACCCACCTAACATAAAGACAAACAATAGGTTATCGGCGCGATCTATGGCTTGATAGACAGGGGAGTGGCTGTCGGGTTTGAGGAGATAAATTTGCTCGTTGGAGTCCAACTGAAGCCATAAATGACGGTCATCATCGTGGAAAATAGGAGAATGCGCTGCCTCACTCGAAAAGTGCTGTTGTACCTCTGGTGGTAATTCGGTGATTGGTAGTAAGTCGACCGTTTTGTGGATATGTTCGGCATAGCCACGCAGTGCGGTTTTCGCCGCTTCTGGACTGTCTAACCGACGAATTTGACTTAATAAAGTCTGTAAGGCTTCTGCCTGATAATCTTCCAGTACGTAGTCATAGTCGGTATCTAATTCATAGACAATAAAGCTATAGCTGACCAAGCTGCCAAAAAACAGCACGATCAGTGAGACAAGTGACTCGATGTAAATGCGGCGCATAGGTTTCCTTTAAATCAACTTAGGTTTACCAAGTGTCAGGCACAAATAAATATCCCTTACCGCGTACCGTAATGATCCGTTTCGGCGTGCTAGAGTCATCACATAGCTTTTTACGTAAAGTGACAATTTTGTTGTCGACTGTCCGATCTAGCCCATCATACTCAATCCCCCGAAGTGATTTGGTCAAAAACTCGCGTGATACAACTTGATCCGCCGCTGAAGCTAAGAGCCACAGCAGATCGAATTCACTATCCGATAAGTTGATCACTTCTCCATCCAATTCGCAGTGGCGTCGGCTTTGGTTAAGTAACAAGCCGCCAAATTGCAATAAATGGGTAGCATCGGCACTGGCGGCGGTTCGCTCTTCTCGGCGCATCAGCATGCGGATCCGTGCCAAAAGCACTCTGGGTTTTATGGGTTTATTGACGAAGTCATCGGCGCCCATTTCAAGGGCGGCAACATGGTCAAAATCATCATCACTGGCGGTAAGCATGAGAATCTTACCGAGAAATTGTGCACGGATCTGTCTACAAATTGTCAGACCATTTTCGCCAGGTAGCATAAGATCGAGCAGAACCAGATCAGGCTGATTAAGCAGAATTTGTTCGGGAGCGGTTTCGCCAGTTGCAAAAGTGGTTACTTGGAAACCTTGATTGGTCATGTACTCGGCCAACATTTCGCGAAGTTTAGTGTCGTCTTCGATAATGTAGAGACTGGGTTGGTTAGACATGGGGACCTCGTATTTACGGTTTATCCATCAAGGAACAAACGTCCAATACTAACTGAAAATATCATCAGTAAAACGAATATTTCTGTTTGTTTCTGTCAGAAAACGGAATGTTTATCAAAATAGAGTTCTGTATATGTGGCACGACGAGTATTTTTTCTTTTCATAGGTACTGTTCACACGATCGGCATTATGCAATGATGTGCGCCATGCATAGTGTTCGAAAAATACATCAGGTACGATTTTAACCAGATAAGAAAATGCTGTTCGCTAAACTCAGTAACTTCTCTACACTTCTACACTATTATCATCGGTTATCGATGAGTTCTTCTTGTTGCTTTATGGCTACACTCTCAGTGATTAAACGGATTC
The DNA here is from genome assembly GCF_008369605.1 of Vibrio cholerae. NCBI lineage: Bacteria > Pseudomonadati > Pseudomonadota > Gammaproteobacteria > Vibrionales > Vibrionaceae > Vibrio > Vibrio cholerae. The sequence goes on along the minus strand of NZ_CP043554.1, from coordinate 1,623,095 downwards.
AACTAAGTGGCTTCTGACTCAATTCCTCGCCGCGTGTTAAAAAAGCGTCGACGCGCACAAAAAAACAAACCTCGATACTGGCTAATTGCGGTACTGCTTATTGGTACAGCAGGTGGTGCTGCTCTGTTCCATGAAATGGAAACCTCAACACTGCAATCGCGTGAAATCAGTCGTTATGCGGCTGGGTTGACCTATCAAGTTGAGCCGGGAGCCAGCGACAAAATTGCGTTCCCGAGTTACGGGCCTTTCGACCAGCGTTTAGGTTATGTGGCGCTACCGAATATTCAAGAGCGTCTATTGCAGCGTGGTTTTACAATTCGCCAGCAAGTGCGTTTTTCCGATGAGCTTCAGCGTTATGCGCAATATGGACTGTATGTGCCTTACACGGAAAAAGTGCAAGCTGGACTTACCTTATTTGATTGCCGTACTGAACCCGTTTATCAATTCCGTTATCCCGGCAACCACTATGCAGACTTTAACGCGATCCCTGATCTGATTGTGCAGTCGCTATTGTTCATCGAAAACCGCGATTTGTTGAGCGATAAAAATCCGCTGGTGAACCCTGCTGTAGATTGGCCACGCTTTTTTAAAGCGGCTCTGACTCAGGTCGGTAAAGCGCTCGATTTGGATGGGCAATCGGCGGGCGGAAGTACGCTGGCGACTCAAGTTGAGAAATACCGTCACTCAGAAGATGGATTGACTTACAGCCCACAAGAGAAAATTCGCCAAATGGTTTCGGCGAGCGTACGTGCTTATCGACTTGGGGCCAATACCTTAGAGGCACGTAAGTTGGTGGTGTGGGCTTATTTGAACTCAGTGCCGCTGTCGGCTGCGCCCGGTTATGGTGAAGTGCATGGTTTAGGTGATGGTTTGTGGGTATGGTTTGCAGCGGATCCAGAGCGTGTCAATCAACTGCTGGACACTCGACTCAATCAGTCTGTCGATCTCGCCGAACAAGGTTTGGCATTGCGTCAGGTGGTTGCGCTGATGATTGCTCATCGTCGCCCGTCATACTACTTAGCGGTATCGGGTCGTTCGGATTTAAATACCTTAACTGACAGTCACATACGACTTTTCTACCGTGAAAAGATGATTTCAAAATCATTAATGGATGCGGCATTGAACGCGAGATTACAGTTCCGTGATTTTGTGCGTCAACCTGCGGTGACTCGAATTAATACCAATAAAGGTTTACTGGCGGCACGTACCCATTTAAGCCGTCAGCTTGGGGTGAGTTTGTATGATCTTGACCGAATGGATCTTAGCGCCTCAACCACGCTGAACTTTGAATTACAAAGTGAAGTTACTCGTTATTTGCAGAAATTGGCGAATCCTGAGTACGCAGCGCAAGTGGGCATTCTTGGTTTCCGTTTACTGGCGGCAGAAAAAACGGCGGATGTGCGTTACAGCTTCACACTGTTTGAACGAACGGATGAAGGTTTCAAAGTGCGTGTGCAAACCGACAACACCAATCAACCGTTCGACCTCAATGAAGGCAGTAAGTTGGAGTTGGGCTCTACCGCTAAGCTGCGTGTATTAACGACTTATCTTGAGATTATCGCCAAACTACACAGTAAATATCATGACTTGTCGGTAATGGAACTTCGCCGCCATCTGGTAGAGGCACAAGATACTTTGAGCGTCTGGTCATTGGAATGGTTACTGACGAGTCCAAAACGCGATTTGGCGACTATGTTAGAAGCGGCATTGGAACGTGAATATTCCGCAGATCCGAAAGAGCGCTTTTTTACCGGTGGAGGTATCCATACCTTCAATAACTTCCGTAAAGAAGATGATGAACGTATCGTGACGATGCGTGATGCATTGCGTGAGTCGATCAACCTGCCTTTCGTGCGACTAATGAAAGATATTGAGCGCTACACCCTATACAGTGAAGGGTATCGAGCTCAATTGATGAAGGATGATAAAGATCCGCGCCGCATGGAATATTTGCGTCAGTTTGCGGATAAAGAGGGTAGAGCATATCTACTTCGCTTCTGGCGCAAATACAAAGACAAAACGACAGACGAGCGTATGGCGACGCTGCTCGAAGGTTTAAAACCGAGTGCCGACCGCTTAGCAGCGGTACATCGTTACCTATTGCCAGAGGCATCTGTTAGCGAGTTTGTGCACTTTATGGATGATAAATTACCGCCTATTACGCGCGATAAGCTCACCGATAAACAGCTTGAGAAACTGTATAACAAGTATGGACGTGGTAAATATTCACTGCCGGATCAAGGTTACATCGCTCGGGTACATCCGCTTGAACTGTGGCTATTGGGGTATCTCAATGAACACCATCAGGCATCTTTTAGCGATGTTGTTGCGGCCAGCAGTGATAAACGCCAAGAAGTGTACAGCTGGTTGTTTAAAACTCGTCACCGTAATGCCCGTGACAGCCGAGTGCGCACCATGTTGGAAGTGGAAGCCTTTACGGATATTCACCAAAGCTGGCAACGCTTAGGTTACCCGTTTGATCACCTTGTGCCTTCTCTTGCTACTGCACTGGGTAGCTCGGGTGATAGGCCTGCCGCCTTGTCTGAATTAATGGGTATTATTTTAAACGATGGTGTACGTGTGCCGACGAAACGGATTAACCATCTGCATTTTGCGCAAGATACTCCGTTTGAAACCGAGTTCACGCCTGTTGAAACTCAAGGCGTGCGTGTCTTGCCTGTCGAAGTCGCAAGAGCGTTGCGCGGGGCGTTATCTCAGGTGGTGGACAGTGGTACTGCAAGACGGATCTCTGGTGTGTTTAAACTGCCGGATGGTACGCCGATAGTATTGGGTGGTAAAACCGGAACGGGCGATAACCGCTTACAAACGGTCAACCGTGCTGGTACTGTTGTGCAATCTCTAGCGCGTAACCGAACTGCCACCTTTGTTTTCTATTTGGGCGATCGTCACTTTGGAACACTAACCGCGTACGTCGCGGGAAGTGATTCAGAGAAATTTACCTTTACCTCGGCACTGCCGGTGCAGGTATTGAAAGGTATGGCACCGATTTTATCGCCTTATCTGGCTCCGAATGAGCAAGAGTGCCGACCTACGATGAACCCCTCAAGCACACAATAAATATAAGCACAATAAGATTAAGGCAGGAGATTTCCTGCCTTAATCGTTTATGTCTTGCCTGCTTGAAGCTGCAGAGGGGGCTTATTTTTTGGGTTCGGAAATTTGGTAAAGCTTGCGCTGATGAGTATCGCAAGTGGTTTCACAATTACACTCTTTATCAATCCCCACGTTAGCTAGCCCACCGCAACTACCCTGAATTGGTTTGCGCTTAGCCATCACCCCTAACGTCATTAAAACCGCAAAGAGCACAAAGGCACCGAAAGCCAGTAGATACGTCATCTCTCTTCTCCTTTCCATAACCGTTTGATGGAAAACCCACGCTGAAACAGGTGTGTCGATGGCGAAACGAATGTGCTACGCGAGCCTGAAGGATTGCTACTGTGTTTACCACATCCTCGTTCACCATGAACTTTATTTGGTGAGGCTTTGCCATAACTTAAATCCGTGATTGGCTGTAACTGTGTTAATACCAGATCGGTTAAAGCAATTCCCCTAGGTAAAGCATAGACGCGGATCCCTGCGTTAAACAAGGCTTGCAGCATGGATTGTCCGATTTGGCGAACCGCAACTGCTTCGACTTGATAGTGGCGGAGCTGATGCAGAATCGCTGACTTTTTGCCACAGGACTTTGATGGGTCAAGTTCAAGATGGAATTCCGCTTGTAACTGCTGTGTATTGGAATCGATAACGGAAAATGAGGGCGCTTTGGCAAAATGGTTAAACGGCACACCGTGGCGGCTAGGAACGGCTAGAATCATTTTAGTTCTCCTAAATAAGATTACGTCGCTATCTTGCGCTCATTATTGGCATATGCCAATAATGAAATCAGCAAACTTATCTGTCGTCTCTGTGGAGCGTGAGTAGCGAATGAATGGGTATTTTTCGTCATCTTGTTAAAACACCATCTATACTTCTATCACTTCATAAGCAGCTCAATTTTTATCACCACCATTAGCTTGGTGTAAACGTTATCACTCATTGATTTTTTAGATATGACATTATGCCACTGAGTGAGCACGGGTATTGTCATCATATAAGGGCTAAATTGTTATTGAGTTCAAACTATTTAAACAAATGGTTACAGTTTGGCGGTTTGAAGAACAATTTTTTAACTGGTTCACATTAATTGTGTTTTTTAAAACTATACTTCTGAGTAAACGTTTTCACTGACTGTGCAAGTGGATTTTTGTACAAAAAGGTCGAGTAAGCGTTGTTCCCTACACACGTAATACAAAACAACAAATAGGACTTGTTCAATGAGAAAGTTAACTGTTTTAGCAATGCTTTCTGCTGGTATGGGTTTTGGTACACAAGCTCTGGCAGATACCACCATTGGCTTTACCATCTACAAATACGATGACAACTTTATGTCGGTTGTTCGCCAAGCGATTGAAAAAGAAGCTGCGGCGGATAGCAACACGCGTATCCTCATGAATGACTCGCAAAATAGCCAGTCGATGCAAAATGACCAAGTCGATGTGATGTTGGCGCGTGGCGTACAAGCGCTCGCGATCAACCTTGTTGACCCGGCGGCTGCACCCACCATCATCCAGAAAGCTAAAATCGACGACGTTCCTGTGGTGTTTTACAACAAAGAACCGTCCGCTGAAGCGATGGCCAGTTATGACAAAGCGTTTTATGTCGGAACTGACTCTAAAGAGTCTGGCATCATTCAAGGCGATTTGATTTCTGCGCAGTGGAAAGCTAACCCAACGTGGGATAAAAACGGCGATGGCGTGCTGCAATACGTGATGCTCAAAGGTGAGCCTGGCCACCCAGATGCGGAAGCGCGTACTACTTATGCAGTGAAAACCATCAACGATAACGGTATTAAAACCCAAGAGCTGCACATGGATACCGGCATGTGGGATACCGCGATGGCGAAAGACAAAATGGACGCGTGGCTCTCAGGTCCAAATGGCAGCAAAATCGAAGTCGTGATTGCCAACAACGACGGTATGGCGATGGGCGCGATTGAGGCTCTGCGCGGTGCTGGCCAAAAAATCCCAGTATTTGGTGTCGATGCTCTGGCAGAAGCCTTGGCACTCATTAAGTCCGGCGACATGGCGGGTACTGTACTGAATGATGCGCAAAACCAAGCTAAAGCGACCTTTGAATTGGCGCGTAATCTAGCCAATGGCAAACCTGCTGCCGAAGGCACTCAGTGGACGATTGATAATAAGGTCGTTCGCGTACCTTACGTAGGCGTTGACATCAATAACGTCGAATAACCTTGGCGAGAAGAGGGGAAGGAGACTTCCCCTCTTCACAATCCCTTCTTAGTTGAAGCCGCAACGCTAAGTAATTTGGATATATTTTTGCAACATCGAAAGATTCAGCGACAGATCAACGGATTTGCCGCACAGAGATATCACGCCGTGTGTACCACGCATTGATATGGGTTGTCTGAATTTTTGCATAATAAAAGTGATGCCATGGTCAATCAAACACATGAATTCCTGTTGGAAATGACAGGGGTGAGTAAAGAGTTCCCCGGAGTGAAAGCTCTGGATAAGGTGAATTTAAAAGTGCGTCCGCATTCGGTTCATGCCTTGATGGGTGAAAATGGCGCAGGCAAATCTACCTTGTTGAAATGCTTATTTGGTATTTATGAGAAAGATGAAGGCGATATCATTTTTCTTGGCCAGCATGTGAACTTCTCCTCATCAAAAGAGGCGCTGGAATCCGGTGTCTCTATGGTTCACCAAGAGTTGAACCAAGTAAAACAGTGCTCGGTGATGGATAATATTTGGCTTGGCCGTTATCCCACCAAAGGATTTTTTGTCGATCACGACAAAATGTATCGGGATACCAAAGCGATTTTTGCCGAACTCGATATTGATATCGATCCGAAGGTCAAAGTTGCGACCTTGTCGGTTTCACAGATGCAGATGCTCGAGATCGCCAAAGCGTTTTCCTACGATGCCAAAGTGGTGATCATGGATGAACCTACCTCATCCCTGACCGAAAAAGAGGTAAACCATCTTTTTACCATCATCAAAAAGCTCAAAGAAAAAGGCTGTGGGGTGGTGTACATCTCGCACAAAATGGAAGAGATCTTTTCTATTTGCGATGAGATCACCATTTTGCGTGATGGCCAGTGGGTCGATACGCGTCCGTTGAAAGGGTTGGACATGGACAAGATCATTTCGATGATGGTTGGCCGTGAACTGACCCAGCGTTTCCCTGAAAAAAGCAACGAACCGAAGAATGTCATTCTTGAGGTGAAGAATCTCACCGCACTCAATCAACCCTCGATTCAAGATATTTCGTTTGAACTACGAGCTGGGGAGATTTTGGGCGTGGCGGGTCTCGTCGGTTCGCGTCGTACCGACATTGTGGAAACCATTTTTGGTGTGCGTGAACGCAGTGCCGGACATATTCTGCTCCATGGTCGTGAAATGAAAAATCACGATGCGCATGAAGCGATCAGAAACGGTTTTGCACTCGTGACCGAAGAGCGCCGCTCGACGGGGATTTACTCCAACCTCGACATCACTTTTAACTCTCTCGTTGCCAACGTGGACGAGTACAGAACGCCTTACGGTCTACTCAGTGACAAGAAGATGAAAAGTGATACGCAATGGGTGATTGATTCTATGCGGGTGAAAACCCCGTCGCATCAAACTCATATCGGTTCGCTTTCCGGTGGTAACCAGCAAAAAGTCATCATCGGGCGCTGGCTGCTGACTCAACCGGAGATTTTGATGTTGGATGAACCCACACGCGGTATTGATGTGGGCGCAAAGTACGAAATTTACCAGCTGATTTTAGAGCTGGCCAAGAAAGACAAAGGCATCATCATTATTTCCTCTGAGATGCCGGAACTGCTCGGAATTACCGACCGGATCATGGTGATGAGCAACGGCCGCAATGCGGGCATTGTGAATACCAAACAAACTTCTCAGAACGAAATTCTAGAACTGGCCTCTCGATACCTCTAAGGAAATGACTATGGATGCTGTCAAATCATTTGCAATTAAACATTTAAAAGAGGGCGCAATCTACGCAGTGCTGTTTATTCTGCTGGCGATTATTGTGATTCAAGAGCCCTCATTTCTAAGCTTACGTAACCTCAGTAATATCCTGACTCAATCCTCGGTGCGCGTGATTATTGCGTTGGGGGTAGCCGGTTTGATCGTGACTCAAGGCACTGACTTATCAGCTGGTCGCCAAGTGGGTCTCGCCGCGGTGATTTCCGCTACTTTGTTGCAATCAATGGATAACGTGAACAAAGTATTCCCAAGCTTGGGTGAAATTCCCATTCTGGCGGTGATCATTAGTGTCTGCTTGATTGGTGCGATTATCGGCTTGGTGAACGGTGTGATAGTGGCTTACCTCAAAGTAACGCCATTCATTGCGACCTTAGGCACCATGATCATCGTGTACGGCATTAACTCGCTGTACTACGATTCGGTCGGTGCATCACCGATTGCGGGTTTTGATGAACGCTTCACTACCTTCACTCAAGGCTTTATCCGCATCGGCGATTTCAGGTTCTCCTACATCACCTTCTACGCCATTATCGCGATCATTTTTATGTGGGTGCTGTGGAATAAAACCGTGTTCGGCAAAAACATTTTTGCGGTTGGTGGAAACCCAGAAGCGGCGAAAGTGTCGGGTGTTAACGTGCCTCTGACTCTGCTTAAAGTGTATGCGCTTTCCGGTGTGTTCTATGCGTTTGGCGGTATGCTCGAAGCAGGACGAATTGGTAGTGCTACCAACAACTTAGGCTTCTTATATGAGTTGGATGCGATTGCAGCGTGTGTGGTGGGCGGTGTCTCATTCGCTGGCGGGGTGGGGAGTATCGCTGGGGTCGTAACCGGGGTACTGATCTTCACCGTAATCAACTACGGTATGACCTACATCGGCGTTAGTCCTTACTGGCAGTACATCATTAAAGGTTCGATCATCATCTTCGCTGTAGCGCTGGATTCAATGAAATACGCCAATAAGAAGTAAGCAGATTGTCGATTTGTCTGTTTTTAAGGCCTGATGATTATCAGGCCTTTTTCATCTCACCTTCACATCTCCTCAGCAGGGCGAATCGATCGCCATTTATTGATGATGTTTTCCGTCTAAATTTGAGCTGACTAAGCTTGATACAACCACCGCCATATAGAAAACGCCAACAACTGATTCTAAATAGACGAGTGTTTTGGCAATGGGAGTCACGGGGCTAATATCCCCATAACCGAGAGTGGTTAACGTTACGAAACTAAAGTAAGCACTGTTAGAAAAGTTATCAGCCCACGGAATGGCTTGCAAACCGTGAAATGCTTGCGGGTCTAACTCTAACAAGAGTAGGTAAGCCACGGCCCACATTAGTCCAAGCAATAAGAATAAGGCGAGAGAGCCAATTAGCTTATTGGTGTCAATTTTTCCTGAAAATAGAATCTGCCTAACTAAAGATTGGAAAGTCCCATAAAAAAAGACAAAAATGAGTGCCAGCATCAAGATATTCATCTCTTTGATATAAAAGAGATGTTGCGTCACGATAGCCCCTACCCATACCAACGCCAAGCCTCTTAAAAAATGCGTCCATTTGCGGTCAAAGTGCAAGCTAACGAAGCAAACAATAAAGATCACGACAATGATGCCCTGCATGACGTAGTCCATCACATTGTCTTGTAGTAGTTGTACAAGAGCTGAGGAGATCAGCAGTATGATCAAGGCTAACGTGAAGTAGATAAAATTATTTTTTTCACTGATGTTGGGTAGTGGTTTACTGAGCCTCATGGTTGATTTCCTTTCGCTTTTTGCATTGCGTATCAGCACACTGGGGCAAAAGAATATCGAAAAATGGCCATGTTTAATATGCATTTGTTCGAGCATTATCGTTATACTCAGCAGCAGTTTATTGAATAACATTCAAGGTGCGAAACGTGGATATCAAAGTGAAAGATTCATTGGTGGGCGGGGTGATTAACGGAGCCATCAATGGTTATATCGCGAGCTACCATTTCAAAGGAATGGATAGCGTTCCTATGTCACTTAATGTGATCACAAATTCTGAGGTGACCGTGTGGGGACAGGCCGTGTCTCTCACCTTCGGTTTAGGGATTATTTTATCGCTGATCACTTCCAAGCTGTTTCTTCATCAACTGAACAAATCCCATCCACAGCATGTGCAGCAACTTCAGAGCGGTTTTTGGTCTAACCTTGTGCCGATTGCGGTTGGGCAGGCGGCGGCGCTATTTGGTTGGTTTGTGGCTCTTGCTGTAATCTGGACCAAATACGTTGGTGAGGTGTCGGTTTCTTCTTCGAGTGCCGTGCTATTAGTTGGCCTGTTTGCTTTCATCATTACGATTGCCGTCGAAGTACGAACCAAGAAAAGTATTATCTATAAGAAAGTCAATTTACTGGAACAACAGCAGTAAACGAGAAATAGGAACCGAAAATGTCAGAAAATAATACCAAAACGAGTGCTGAGAAAAGCGATAAAAAAATTAATCAAGCTCGCTCCTTCACTTACTATATTTTTGCTTTGGTTGCAGCCCTTTGGCTATACACCTTGTGGGCAGACAGAATGACGCCTATGACCGATCAAGCGCGCGTTAATGGTCAATTGATCCGCATTAGTCCTGAAGTCTCTGGCCCAATTGCACAAGTGCATATTACTAACAACAGTAGTGTGAAGACGGGAGATGAGCTGGTCACTATCGACCCACGTCCATTTGAACTGGCGGTGAAAGCAGCGAAGTTCGATTTGCAACAAGCCGCGCAATCATATCAAGCTGATTCGGCCGCGATCAGTGTTGCTCAAGCCAATGAAGTTGCGGCACGTGTAAAGGTCACCAATGCCAAGAAGAATGTCGAGCGTAACCGCGTCTTGGCAGACAAAGGCACTATCAGCCAAGCGACAATGGACAATATCCTCGCTGAACTAGAGACAGCGCAAGCCGGACTGGCTCAAGCCTCCTCCGCTCTAGAGAAAGCAAAACAAGAGTTTGGCCCAAGAGGCATTGATAACCCTGAGATTCAATCAGTGTTAAACCGACAAGAACAAGCGCTTCTCAACCTTAATCACACCAAACTTATCGCACCTGCAGATGGTGTAATCACTAACATGAATGTGGCCGTCGGTGATTACGCTGCGGCAGGACAACCACTACTCACTTTTATTAATAACAACAATCTATGGCTCACCGCTATGGTGAGAGAAAACTCTCTGGCCCATTTAAAATCGGGCGATAAAGTCAAAATTGTTTTCGATGCCTATCCCGGAGAGGTGTTTACCGGCCAAATCTCCTCCATCGGTTGGGGAAGCAGCGGTAATGGTAGCCTTGCACAAGATGCCAGTAATGGCCTGATGACTTCACCAACCAGCAGTGCTAAAGCACAACGTTTCCCTGTGAATATCGAGTTCACTGAGTTACCGGCAGATTTGGAACTCAGATACGGTGGTCGCGCCGTGGTCGGTTTTTATCCTGATGAAAGCTACCTAGGTGAAAGATTGCAAGATGTGTGGATCTGGGCATGGAGTTATATCAGCTATGTATCGTAGTGCCGCCAACCCAATTATAAGAGTTGCGGTATTCCCAGTACTTTTGCTGTTCTGGCAATACGTATTTGGGACAGATTTGCCTTTACTCGCGCCAGCGATGTGTGCGGTTTTTCTCACCACAACTCATGAACCACCGCCTGTGATTATGGTGTTTATCATGGGCGGGATTTTGTTCATTACGGCTTGGTTTCAGGCTCTAATGAGTGAGCTGCTGACCGATTATGTGCATGTTTACTACCTGTTCTTGTTTGGAATTTTTTACTGGTGTATGGAGCGTACTAAGAAAAATCCACAAGACGTGTTTGCCATCTTGCTCATCGTCTCCACGGCTATGATTGCCGTTTTTACGCAGCAGAAAGGGATTAGCGTTGAGCAAATCCCTATGGCGCTACTAAAAAATATTTTTATCGCAGGATTTACTGCCTATCTGGCTTACTGGCTATTTCCGGGCGGTGAGCCGCTGGCGACGAGTGTGGCTCCTGTAGCATCGACCACCAAATACTTACTTGACTGGCAAACCCTGTTTAAAGCGATCATTGTCATGACCATGATGGTGTGTACTATCCAATTGGACTTGGAGCAAAGTACCATCATTACCATCGTTGTCGCGTTAATGATTAAAGATCCTGACCCTAGTATTGGCAAAGATTATGGCTTAAGAAGACTCCTGACGACCTATGCCAGTTTGCTGTATGCGATTCCACCGCTTGCTATGAGTTTATTGCAAGCAAATCTGGTGGGGACCTTGGGTGTTGCGCTGGTGAGCTCGCTATTTATGGGTATTCATGCGGTAGCCAAGAAAGCCAGCTATAACTCGATTCAACTGATGTATTCCAGCTATGTCGTTTTGGTGTTTTACGGAATTACCTCAACCAGCATCAGTGCAATTTCCGATGATCTGGTGCGTTTTACCTCCGTTTTTGCGGCGGTCTTACTCGGTCTGATGAGTTTGGTTATCCTGTATCCCAAAACGAAACATTGATACGTTAAAACGAGAGCGTCACCATTTGCGATAATGGTGACGCTTTTATATTTTGGGGCGTAATTGGAATTAAAAGCTTTTGATTTTTCTACACCGAGCAGAGAAACAAGTTAAATGAGAGACTAACTTACAAAAAGTGAATGAATTATTTGACTTTCATTTTTTGTGTTTATGAGTAAAATGCCGACTCTTTTCTCAATGTCGATAGTCTCTAAGGTTCATAATCTGATTATTGTGAATTAATGAGTGAAATTTAATCGATTTTGTGCAAAAGATATTCGTTATTACTATAAATACCTAAAGGTTATTTTTTATGAAAACAGTTATTTCTTTGCTTGCTACTAGCATTTTATTCGCGTCCTCTGTGCAAGCGGAAACAACCCAAGAAACCATGTCCAACAACCAATTTGGTATTAGTTTCAAAAGCTCTGATTTTGGTAATGATTTCAGCAAAGATACAAGTTCAGATCTCAAAGATATCGATGAAAAGTTCGCCATGCTAGGTATTCATTGGGGAGCGACCAAGCAACTGAATGAACAGTAATTGACCACTCGTTATGTGTTTTTAGATTATGGTAATACGGAAATTACACTATTTGATGCATACAATAAGCTTGTCGTCGAGCGTCAACTCGCGATCCTTGGTGTAGGGCAGAATATTCAACATAACTTCAATGATCTGTTTTACGTAAAAGCGGGTGCAGAGATTGGTCTATATCATGATGAATTAGATGTCTCAGTAAGAAGCTTAAGTCGTGCTGACAAAAATCAAAGTAACACTGGAGCTTTGCTCGCAGCGTCTGTTGGTGCTGGCGTTATGTTCACTGAACATTGGAATTTAGAGTTAGGTTATAAGTATCAATATCTGGCTAGCAACAAATTTGATGGCTTGGACAATGTCAACTTTACTAAAGCCAGCCAAGTATTTCTTGGTGTGAACTATAACTACTAATCTATTTTTCTAAAAGACTTGCTAGGGTTATCAGTTACAAACTAAAGCGAGTTTGAAAAATATCCCTTTCCTACTTGAAGCTGCAGCGGTGATGGCTACGTTTGTTCACTCCAATCACAGTGTTTATCTATGCTCATTGGGATGAACTCACTTGCTGTCTGCAACTCCAAGCCGTTTGGGTATGATGGCTAATCGAGCCGCCAATTTAGGCGGCTTTTTTACAGCATAAACTGAATGTCGACAAAGGATAGAACAGTGGTAGAGTGTGCAAAGTACAAGTAGGCAGGGTGCATTGCCATTATGAATAAATGACATGATTTATGAGTCACAATAATAAGGATAAAAAATCGATGCTCAAACGGCCTTTTATTGCTCTGCTGATAATATTACTCGCTGCCTGTTCAACACATCACTCAGATGAATATTCCATTAGTATTAGCGAGCGTACTCTTGAGAAAGTAAACTCTATTATCGAAAGTGAAATAAAACCGAATGCATATTTAACATCGGGTGACTTACTCGTTCATACATCTCGCTTATTTATGGATACTCCCTATCAAGCGAATACATTAGTTCATCATTCCGACCAGCCATACGCGCTAGTAGTGAACTTTGATGGGATGGATTGTTTTACCTATTTAGATTATGTCGTAGCGTTAAGCCAAGCTTCCGATACACCATCATTTTTCAGTTCCCTGATGAATATTCGCTATAAAAAGTCCCATATTCATTTTTATGATCGCAAGCACTTCTTCAGTGATTGGTATGCATTATCACCACAGATTGCTATCGATATTACTGAAAAGATGAGTCCTGATGCTATCACTGTACCTAAACAGTTAAATCAAAAAGTAGAAGGCGGGGAATATATTCAAGGTTTAGGAGTTATTCCACGAATGATCACTTATATTCCGAGTGATAAAATTACTCAATCTGTCCTCGATAATCTGCAAAATGGTGACTTAGTCGGGGTTTATTCTCCAAAAATCGGGTTAGATGTCACTCATACCGGCATTATCGTTAAAGAAAATAATCAAATTCTCTACCGTAACGCTTCATCCTTATCCAAATACAATAAAGTTGTCGATCTTCCTTTTATGGATTATATCCGTTCAAAACCCGGAATTGTGGTTTTGCGGGTCGAATGATTGATTTCTAATGATGGAAATTATTGAGATATTTTAAACAATGACTGAGAACGTCGATTGTTCCAAGAGTAGTGAACAGATCGTCGCGAAATATAGAAAAACGCCACCTTGCGGTGGCGCGCTTATCTTCTTGCAAAGAATAGAATCAGTGCGGCAGCTTCACTCCTGTTGGACGCTTTTTACGCTCCATCAAGCGGCCAAACAGTGGGCTGAGGAGTGTCACAATCGCCAATACGGTAAAGGCTAAAGTGATTGGGCGTTCCCACAGGAAGCTGATTTCGCCATCCGTAATGATCAATGCACGGCGTAAGTTCTCTTCCATCAAACCGCCCAAAATAAAGCCGAGCAGGAGGGGGGCGAGTGGGAAGTTCGCTAGACGCAGGGCAATTGCGCCCATCGCGACCAGAATCATCACATACACATCCATGGTATTGAACGACACCAAATACACGCCGGTGATGGAGAAGAACAGAATCATCGGCAACAGTACAGTGCGTGGTACTGCCAGTAGTTTGGAGATGTACGGGATCAAAGGTAAGTTGAGAATCAGCAGTACGATGTTACCCACGTACATTGAAATGATGACTGACCAGAAAATATCGGGATGCTCAACAAACAGACGCGGACCCGGTTGAATTCCGTAAGCGATCAATGCGCCCAACATAATCGCAGTGGTGCCCGAACCTGGAATACCCAGTGTTAACAGTGGTACGAATGAACCGCTGGATGCCGCGTTGTTGGCCGACTCTGGCGCCACTAAGCCACGAAGCGAGCCTTGACCGAACTCTTCTTTTTTAGCTTTGGGGGCGAGGTTACGTTCCATTCCATAAGCCAAGAAAGCCGCAATGGTTGCGCCTGCGCCGGGTAGTACGCCAGTGAAGAAACCAAGGATTGAGGAGCGCAGTGAAACCGGAGCCGCTTCTTTGACTTCTTCCTTAGTCAGTTTCATGCTGCCGATGTTTTTCATCTGCTCTTGTTCGTTGGCACTGTTGTCTGCATCTGGTTTTAAAATGCCCATTAAGGTTTCGCCAAGGGCAAAGGTCGCCATCGCTAAGAGTAGGAAGCTAAAGCCATCCATCAAATCGGTCAGACCGAAGGTGAAGCGTTCGACACCAATGCCTTTATCAATACCGACGGTGGAAAGCATTAAACCGAGTACAGTCATCATCCATGCCTTGATGACTTGGCCTTTGCCGGCAAAGGCGGCCACGGCGGAAAGGCCAACCAGCATCAGCGCGAAATAGTCGGACGATTGGAAGCTGAGTGATACTTTGGCTAGGGCAGGCGCGGCAAACAGCAACATAATGGCAGACAGTGTACCGCCAGTGAAGGAAGCGTAAGCGGCGAGTGCCAGTGCTTTACCCGCTTGGCCTTTTTGCGCCATTGGGTAGCCATCAAATGCGGTCACGACGGTTGAAGAACACCCCGGTGCGTTGATCAAAATCGATGAGGTTGAGCCACCAAAAATCGCGCCGTAGTAAACGCCCGCCATCAAAATCAGGCCAGAAGCGGGTTCTAATCCGTAAGTAATCGGGATCATCAGCGCAATCGCTGAAATGGGGCCTAAACCGGGAAGCATGCCAATGAAGGTACCGACAAAGCAGCCGATCATGACCATCATCAGGTTGGTCGGCATTACCGCCGTTGCCAGCCCTTGTAAAATTCCGTCTAACATGATGATTTCCTATCCGAAAGTAAACAGATGACCAGGTTCAAGATACACATCCAGTCCTTTGGTCAGTAACAAATAAAAAGCGAGCACGAAGGGGAATGAAGCACCAAACAGGATGCTTTTACGTCGTTCGCCCAGCAGGTAAAAACCAGCAAGTAAGAAGAAGGAAGTGGCCAGCACAAAACCGAGATAAGTCAGGCCAAGGCCGTACAGCGCCATCAGTACCAAAAAGCCAATCAGTAACTTCCAATTAAACTCCAATACCGCACCACTTTTCTTATCGGGTTGCCCAACAACAAGCAGTAACAGCGATAGGGCGATGCCCGCATAAGTCAAAATAGTAGGCAGAGTCCGGGCGTTAAAGGGTTCCAACTCATCGCCCGGAAACATGGTGATGAGTGAGGTTTGATAGCCGTAACCAAGGGTGAACAGCAGGAATAACATGGCTCCCACTCGGTCACGGCAGAGTAAGTTTTCTTTGGTGAAAATTTTGGTTGGCAGGTCCGACATATCCAACTCCATTGGGTTTGTGAACGGTGTGCGAGAAAGAGCCGAGTAAACACAAGTTAATAAATGGGGATTAACCAAACCTGTCACACTACCAGCAAAAATGCAGGCAGCATTAAGGTGTTTGGGTATGACTGCAAGTCAAAGGAACTTTATCCATAAACAAACTTTACCCATAAACAAAGGAGTGACGGTGTTTACGTTTACTCGGCAAACAGTGTGAGAGAAGCGGATTGCTCCGCTTCTGCTGCAATTACTTCAAGAAGCCGAGTTCACGCATCAGGTCGCCCATTTGCTTCTCTTGTTCTTCAAGGAAAGCGTAAAACTCTTTGTCACCTTTGTAGCTGTCAATCCAGCCATTACGGTCACGGATCACTTTCCACTCTTCGCTGGCAAACATCTTCTTGAACACTTCGTTCCACTCCGCGACTTTTTCTGCGCTCACGCCCGGTGCGGCAAAGTAGCCACGCCAGTTAACGAAGGTGGTTGGGTTGCCATAGTCGGCAAGGGTTGGAATATCGGGTGCGATGTCCAAACGTTTTGGAGAGGTGATCGCTAAAACGCGCACTTGACCAGATTTCGACATCTCCAGCACTTCGCCCAGACCTGTTGAAAGGACTTGAGTTTCGCCAGAGAGCAGGGCAGTCATGGCTGAGCCACCCGCATCATAAGCCACGTAACGTACTTCTTTCGGGTCTAAGCCTTGGCCTTTAAAGGCCGCCGCAGCGACTAAGTGATCCATGCTGCCGCGTGCTGAGCCGCCTGCGATTTTGATTTGCTTAGGGTTGGCTTTGAAATCCGCGACCACTTGTTCCCAAGAGGTGTATTTTGAATCACCTGCCACTACAAACGCACCGTAGTCAGAGACGATTTCGGCAACTGGCGTGAGATCTCGGAAAGATTGAGGGAAAACACCAGACAGCGAACGAATGACGATCGGGGTCGAGTTAATCATCAGCGTATCTTGCTGACGATCGGCGGTTTCAATCAGGTGTGCGATCGCTTTACCGCCACCGCCACCAGAGAGGTTTTGGTAAGAAGCATTCCCGACCAATTTCGCTTTCATAAGCGCATCGCCTGTGGCGCGTGCCGTCATATCCCAGCCACCACCAGCACCACCGGGTACGATAAAGTGTATTTTTTCAAGGTCAGCCGCGAGAGAAGAGAAAGAAAAAGTAGCGGCCAGCATGGCGGCGGTGAGGGAGGGTTTAAAAAACTTCAGCATGTTCACGTTCCTTATGTTGGCGCATCATACAGCTCGTTGATGCTTATTGTTTTGTCCCCTTTTGATCTGAAGCGGCAGCGGTGTCGGCTACGATTCAAGTCATTGGGGTATCTCTTTTTCACCACGACCTCACGAAAAGAGACATGATTAACGCTTGTCAGTCATTATCGTCAATCGTGAGGATTCTGTGGCCAAGGTTTGGGGTACCACTGCTCCTGATAATGAGCATGTAACCAAGGTTAATAAGCTGTTAAATAAATGTCTTTAATCCGTCAATAAAAGCAATATTGGGCATTAAGTGAATTATGTTCATAAAGTTTACGGTCTTGATTGAGGTTATGTTGACGTCATGGAAAGGCGTGTTGTGTAGACAGATATTAATCATGATACGCAACCAGTCGGTGAGAAATAAAAAAGAAGTCTTTATTTTACTATTTGTTTTTAAAGGTTTTTACTTCAATTTCCCTTTCTTTCTCCCCGTGTTCAACTTTATACCTTAGTCTAAAGTGTCGACAATTGTCTTGATTGTCGACACTTTTATGGGCTATTTTTTCATCAGACCAAGATAGCGATGCGCATTTAACACAGAGTGAGTTGTGAACAGTTAGGTGCGAAGATGAGAATCACGATTGATGAAAAGTAGTCCGTTAGTCCGCCAAGCGAGCACTGAAAAAGAGAGCACCAAATCAGAGAATCTGACTGAGTATCTGATTGAAGCCATTGTTGAAGGTCAGCTCGCGCCGGGCAGTAAAATCTCTGAACCTGAGCTCGCCAAACAGTTTCAAGTCAGCCGTGGCCCACTGCGTGAAGCGTTAATGCGAGTGGAAGGGCTTGGCTTGATAGAGCGTATTCCGCACATCGGTGCGCGAGTGATTCAATTGTCACCCACCAAATTGGTTGAGCTGTATGCAGTGCGCGAAGCTCTGGAAGGCATGGCCGCAAGGTTAGCAGCGCGCAATATTACTGAAATCGAACTGGCCGGCTTAGAAAGCCTATTGTCGACACATTCGACCCATATCGATCAGGTTGAAGGCGCTTCTTACTTTCACCAGCAGGGTGATTTCGATTTCCACTACCGAATTATTCAGGCCAGCCGCAATCAACAACTGATTGGTTTGCTGTGTGATGAGCTTTACCACTTGCTGCGCATGTATCGTTACCAATCGCCACGTTCGCATTCGCGTCCGGTAGAGGCTTTGGAAGAACACAAATTTATTCTGCGTGCGATCCGCCAACGAGACGAAGAGTTGGCCGAAATGCTGATGCGTCGCCACATCTCGCGCAGTCGTCAATTGATCGAACAACAAATAATGCTGGATGCCCAACAACAAGGTTAAGGAGAATCCCATGAGTTTAAGTCCTGGCGCCAAATTCAGGCTGGCAGTGAAAACCCATCATCCACTGCAAATCGTCGGCACCATCAATCCTTACTGCGCCATGATGGCGAAAAGTATCGGCCATCAAGCGATTTATCTCTCTGGCGGTGGCATTGCCAATGCCTCGTACGGCTTGCCAGATTTGGGCATCACCACACTCAATGACGTGTTGGTAGATGTGGAACGCATCACCAACGCCTGCGATTTGCCTTTGCTGGTGGATATTGATACCGGATTTGGCGGCGCATTTAACATTGCTCGCACCATCAAAGCGATGGAAAAAGCCGGAGCCGCAGCAGTGCACATGGAAGATCAGGTGGCGCAAAAACGCTGTGGCCATCGTCCGAATAAAGCGATTGTTAGCCAGCAAGAGATGGTGGATCGCGTGAAAGCAGCAGTGGATGCGCGCATCAATCCTGAGTTTGTGATCATGGCGCGCACCGATGCCTTAGCGGTAGAAGGCATGGACAGTGCGATTGAACGAGCGATCGCCTGTGTGGAAGCGGGCGCGGACATGATTTTCCCTGAAGCCATGACTGAGCTGAAACAGTACGAGCAGTTCTCGACTGCACTGCGTAGTGCCACAGGTAAACCTGTGCCGATTTTGGCCAACATTACCGAGTTTGGTCAGACTCCCCTTTACAGCGGTGAGCAATTAGCGGCGGTGAATGTGGATATGGTGCTGTACCCACTCAGCGCTTTCCGCGCCATGAATAAGGCGGCGGAAAATGTGTATCGCCACTTGCTGGAACACGGGAATCAGGAAGCACTGCTCGATCAAATGCAAACGCGCAAAGAGCTCTACGCTTATCTGCATTACCACGAATACGAAGACAAGCTGGATCAGCTGTTTTCACAACCCTCTTAAGTCGAGGGAAGCCCAAGGAAAACAACCCTCTTATGTTTGACAGCCAATGTGGCTGCGCGAGTAAGAGAACATTAAATCCAATAACGTGAAATTGCTCTCCTAAAACACTTGAAGGTGGACACTAAGAGGTCGGTGCGCTAGCACCAAAAGGAGAGCCAGAAAAGGAGTTCGACATGTCTGCTGCAAAAGAGTTAGGCGGAGCAGGGCTGCGCGGCCAAAGCGCGGGAAGCACCGCTTTGTGTACTGTGGGAAAAACGGGAACCGGGTTAACCTACCGTGGTTACGACATTACCGATTTGGCCCATCATGCTCAATTTGAAGAGGTCGCGCACCTGCTATTGGTGGGGCATCTGCCAACGCAAGCAGAGCTGGATCAGTACAAAACTCGTTTGATTGGCCTGCGCGGTTTACCCGAAAAACTTAAACAAGCACTGGAATTGATCCCTGCTGAAGCGCATCCGATGGATGTGATGCGCACGGGCTGCTCCATTCTTGGCAACCTTGAGCCTGAACATACCTTTGCTGAGCAACAAGCGGCGACCGAGCGTATGTTGGCGCTGTTTCCGGCGATCATCTGTTACTGGTATCGCTTCAGTCATGACGGGGTGCGTATTGATACCGCCGATCAAAGTGAAGATTCGATTGGCGGCTATTTCCTCAAAATGCTCACTGGCCAAGCGCCGAGCGAGCTGTTCAAAAAAGTGATGCACTGCTCGCTCACTCTGTACGCTGAGCATGAATTCAATGCTTCTACCTTTGCAGCAAGAGTCTGCGCGTCAACCTTGTCGGATATTCACTCTTGTGTGACAGGCGCGATTGGTACGCTACGCGGGCCTTTGCATGGTGGAGCGAATGAAGCCGCGATGGCGATGATTGAGCAGTGGCACAGTGCCGATGAAGCGGAAGCGGGCATCATGCGCATGTTGGCGAACAAAGAGAAAATCATGGGCTTTGGCCACGCGATTTATCGTGAGAGTGACCCACGCAATGCATTAATCAAAGAGTGGTCGAAGGCGCTTTCTGAAGCGGTGGGGGATTCTCATCTCTACGCTGTTTCTGAGCGTGTGGAAGCGGTGATGAAGCGCGAGAAAGATCTGTTCTGTAATGCGGACTTCTTCCACGCCTCGGCCTATCACTTTATGGGCATTCCGACCAAATTGTTTACGCCAATCTTTGTGATGAGCCGTTTAACCGGCTGGGCGGCGCATGTTTATGAGCAGCGTGTCAACAACCGAATTATTCGCCCAAGCGCCGATTATGTGGGGCCTGAGCATCAAACTTGGTTGCCGATTGAACAGCGTGGCTAACACTGAACAAGTACAACGAACCCTCCAGTGGAGGGTTCAGAGCCATTTGAATGGCCAGCAGCATCTTTTAGTTCCTATCTTTTAGTTGCTAAGCAATGGAAGCAAAAACATGAACAGTCTGTATCGTAAAGCCTTATTGCCAAGCCCTGTGCAATCTCAGGTCGATTTTTTTGATACGCGCGCGGCGGTCGAGGCGTTAAAACCGGGCGCATACCAAACTTTGCCTTACACGGCACGTATTCTGGCCGAAAACTTGGTTCGCCGCTGCCCAGCGGAACAATTGAGCGAAAGTCTGCTGCAAATTATCGAGCGTAAACGCGATCTTGATTTCCCTTGGTATCCCGCGCGCGTGGTGTGCCACGATATTCTCGGCCAAACCGCGTTGGTTGATTTGGCGGGCTTGCGTGATGCGATTGCCGAACAAGGCGGCGACCCCGCGCAAGTCAATCCTGTGGTGGAGACTCAGCTGATTGTTGATCACTCGTTGGCGGTGGAATATTCCGGCTGCGATCCTGATGCGTTTGAGAAAAACCGTGCGGTGGAAGACAGACGCAACGAAGATCGCTTCCATTTTATCGAGTGGTGTAAAACCGCGTTTAAAAACGTCAGCGTGATCCCCGCCGGTAATGGCATCATGCACCAGATCAACCTCGAAAAAATGTCGCCGGTGATACAGGTGAAAGAGGGTGTGGCTTTCCCTGATTCTTGCGTAGGCACGGATAGCCATACGCCGCACGTTGATGCACTCGGTGTGCTGGCAATTGGTGTGGGCGGCCTTGAAGCGGAAACCGTAATGCTCGGTCGCCCTTCCATGATGCGCTTGCCAGACATTGTCGGCGTGAAACTGACCGGAGTGCGCCAACCAGGTATTACCGCAACCGATATTGTGTTGGCTTTAACTGAATTTCTGCGCCGTGAGCGCGTGGTCTCGGCCTATCTGGAATTTTTTGGCGAAGGAGCGAAAGCGCTGACCATCGGCGATCGCGCGACCATCTCCAATATGACGCCGGAATACGGCGCGACCGCCGGCATGTTCTACATTGATGAACAGACCATTCAATATTTAAAACTCACTGGCCGCGAGCCAGAGCAAGTCGCTTTGGTCGAAAGCTACGCCAAAGCCGCAGGTTTATGGGCGGACAGCTTAGAGCACGCTGAATACGAACGTGTGCTGGAGTTTGATCTCTCCAGCGTTGAGCGCAATTTGGCGGGGCCTTCCAATCCGCATCGCCGTTTGCCGACCAAGGAACTGAGCGCGCGCGGCATTGCCATACCTGCTCAGCAACGAGACGCACAACAAGCAGAGGGCTTGATGCCTGATGGCGCGGTGATCATCGCCGCCATCACTTCCTGCACCAACACCAGTAACCCGCGTAACGTGGTTGCGGCAGGGCTGCTCGCCAAAAAAGCTAATCAGCTCGGCCTTAAACACCAACCTTGGGTGAAAACCTCTTTCGCGCCGGGCTCGAAAGTCGCCAAATTGTACTTGGAAGAGGCTGGGCTGCTCTCTGAACTCGAACAGCTTGGTTTTGGGATTGTGGCGTATGCCTGTACCACCTGTAACGGCATGAGCGGTGCGCTCGACCCTGCCATTCAACAAGAAATTATTGAACGCGATCTCTACGCAACAGCTGTGCTGTCTGGTAACCGCAACTTTGATGGCCGTATCCATCCATATGCCAAGCAAGCGTTTTTGGCTTCGCCGCCACTGGTCGTGGTTTACGCGATAGCAGGCACGATGCGTTTTGATATTGAGCGTGACGCGCTGGGTCACGATGCGCAAGGTAAGCCGATTTATCTCAATGACTTATGGCCAAGTGATGAAGAGATTGATGCCGTCGTCGGCCGCGCGGTGAAACCGGAGCAGTTCAAGCAGATCTATATCCAGATGTTCAAACTCGATGAGACGCAAAGCGCGAGCTCACCGCTGTATGACTGGCGGCCGATGAGTACGTATATTCGCCGTCCGCCGTATTGGGAAGGCGCGCTCGCGGCGCCGCGAACCTTGAAAGCCATGCGACCACTGGCGATTTTGGGTGACAACATCACGACCGATCATTTATCGCCCTCCAATGCCATTTTGGCGAGCAGCGCGGCTGGAGAATACCTAACTAAAATGGGCGTGCCGGAGGAAGATTTTAACTCTTACGCTACCCACCGCGGTGATCACCTGACTGCGCAGCGCGCCACGTTTGCCAACCCGAAACTGTTTAACGAAATGGTCAAAGAAAACGGGCAGATCAAACAAGGTTCTCTCGCGCGTATTGAGCCGGAAGGCAAAGTAACCCGCATGTGGGAAGCGATTGAAACCTACATGAACCGCAAACAACCGCTGATTGTGATTGCGGGAGCGGATTACGGCCAAGGTTCATCACGCGACTGGGCGGCCAAAGGTGTGCGTTTAGCTGGCGTTGAAGTGATTGTGGCCGAAGGCTTTGAGCGCATTCACCGCACCAACTTGGTTGGGATGGGCGTACTACCGTTGGAATTTAAATCGGGCGTCAATCGCCACTCGTTAGCGCTCGATGGTACTGAGCTGTTTGATGTGGTGGGTGAGATCAAGCCCGGTGCCGATTTAGCGCTAGTCGTGACCAGACAAAACGGCGAAAGGCTCGATGTGGCGGTGACGTGTCGCTTAGACACAGCCGATGAAGTGCACGTATACCAAGCGGGTGGTGTGTTGCAACGCTTCGCGCAAGATTTTTTGGCGCAGTAGGAGGCAGTATGAACGAGACAGTGTCACAAATTCGTATTCCTGCCACCTACATGCGTGGGGGAACCAGTAAAGGGGTGTTTTTCCGTCTGAACGATTTGCCGCTTGAAGCGCAGCTTCCTGGTGCGGCTCGTGACGCATTGTTGCTGAGAGTGATTGGTAGCCCAGATCCTTACGGCAAGCAGATTGATGGCATGGGCGGCGCGACATCAAGCACCAGCAAAACCGTGATTGTCAGTGCCAGTTCGCGTGCTGATCACGATGTGGATTATTTGTTCGGGCAAGTGGCGATAGATAAGCCGTTTGTCGATTGGAGCGGAAACTGCGGCAATCTTTCCGCTGCGGTGGGGCCGTTTGCAATCCATGCTGGGCTGATTCCTGCTGAGCGCATTCCGCATAATGGCGTAGTGGCGGTGAAAGTGTGGCAAGTCAACATCAGCAAAACCATTGTGGTGCATGTGCCGATAGTCAATGGCGCAGTGCAGGAGTGCGGTGAGTTTGAACTCGATGGCGTGACCTTTCCGGCTGCCGAAGTGCAGGTTGATTTTGTTGATCCTGCGGATGACAGCGGCGCTATGTTCCCAACTGGTAATGTGATGGATGATTTGCAAGTGCCGGGTGTCGGTACGTTCAATGCAACTTTCATCAACTCGGGCATTCCAACCATTTTTGTGGATGCTGAAGCGCTCGGCTATCAAGGCATTGAGCTGCAAGATGCTATCAATAGTGACTCACAAGCCTTGGCCAAGTTTGAAACGCTACGCGCTTATGGCGCACTGAAAATGGGTCTGATTGAGCGCATTGAAGAAGCGCAAAACCGTCAGCACACGCCAAAAATTGCTTTTGTCAGTGGCGCTAAAAGTTACTTAGCTTCAAGCGGTAAGCGAGTAGAAGCGGATTCGGTGGATCTGTTGGTGCGCGCGCTCTCGATGGGCAAGCTGCATCACGCCATGATGGGCACGGCCGCTGTGGCGATTGCCTCTGCCGCCGCCGTTCCGGGCACGCTGGTCAATTTGGCTGCCGGGGGCGGTGAGCGTACGTCAGTCACTTTTGGTCATCCCTCCGGCACGTTAAAAGTCGGAGCGAAAGCCAAGCAAGGTGAACAAGGCTGGCAAATAGAGCGCGCGATCATGAGTCGCAGCGCCAGAATTCTAATGGAAGGATGGGTACGCGTTCCCGAAAATTACGCTGCCCTCAGTGAGAGCAAGGAGTAATGCGATGTCTGCCTATCAAGAGCAATATCAATGGGCGAAAGAGCAGCCCGAAGCCTTCTGGCGCAAACAAGCGCAGCTGATCGACTGGTTTCAACCGCCGCAAACCATTTTGGCCAATGACGAGCACGGTATTGAGCGCTGGTTTCCCGATGGTGTACTCAATACCTGTTGGTTAGCACTCGACTATCATTGTGAACAAGGACGTGGTGATCACACGGCGCTGATTTATGATTCGCCTGTGACAGGCAAAAAGCAGCGCTACAGTTACTCGGCACTGCGTGACAGTGTCGCGAAAATTGCTGGTATGCTGGCCGCACAGGGGGTGAGCAAGGGTGATCGCGTGATCATCTACATGCCGATGATCCCAGAAGCGGCGATGGCGATGCTGGCTTGTGCGCGTTTGGGCGCGATTCACTCGGTGGTGTTTGGTGGCTTTGCACCGAATGAGCTGGCAGTTCGGATTGAAGATGCGGAGCCGAAAGTGATCATGACCGCCTCATGCGGCGTGGAAATCAATAAGGTGATTCCCTACAAGCCCATGGTCGATAAAGCCATTATGGATAGCCGCTGGAAACCTGAAAAAGTCTTGGTTTATCAGCGCAGCGAATGCCGTGCCGAGCTCACTCATGCACGCGATTTGGAATGGAATACGGTCGTGCAATCGGCCACGCCGCACGGCTGTGTGCCTGTGCTCGCCACCGATCCGCTGTATATCCTCTACACATCAGGCACCACAGGCAAACCGAAAGGCGTGGTGCGCGATAATGGCGGCCACGCGGTTGCGCTCAAGTATTCAATGCAGATCATCTACAACATGCCGCAAGATGGAGTGTTTTGGGCAGCTTCGGATGTGGGCTGGGTAGTCGGTCACTCCTATATTGTGTATGCGCCGCTCATTCACGGTTGCACCACCATTTTGTATGAAGGTAAACCGGTACGCACACCCGACCCCGGCGCGTTTTGGCGAGTGTGTCAGGAGTACCAAGTCACCGCACTGTTTTCTGCGCCGACCGCGTTTCGTGCCATCAAAAAAGAAGATCCAAATGGCGATTATGTAAAACAGTACGATTTGTCGGCGTTAACCACCATTTTTATGGCCGGAGAGCGGCTTGACCCGCCGACCTTGGAATGGGTACAAGCCAAAACCGGCAAGCCAGTGATTGATCACTGGTGGCAAACAGAAACGGGGTGGGCGATTGCTGGAAATCCCACCGGTCTTGAATCTATGCCCATCAAAGCGGGCTCGGCAACCAAACCGATCCCCGGTTATCAGGTGGAGATTCTTAATGAGCTTGGCGAAAACATGCCCGCCAATCAGCAAGGTTTTGTCGCACTGAAACGGCCACTGCCACCAAGCTGCCTGCCAACCGTGTGGCGCAACCATGACCGTTTTGAGTCGGGCTATTTGGCGCAATTCCCCGGTTACTACGTGTCCGGTGATGGCGGTTATCTTGATGACGACGGGTATCTCTTCATCATGGGACGCATTGATGATGTGATCAACGTTGCGGGGCATCGACTATCGACAGGCGAGATGGAAGAGATTGTCGGCGCGCATCCGGCTGTCGCGGAATGTGCGGTGATTGGCGTCCACGACGAGCTGAAAGGGCAGTTGCCACTGGGTTTAGTGGTGCTCAAAGATGGAGTGAAGATTGATGCGCAAACGTTGGAGCAAGAGCTGGTCGCCAGTGTGCGCAATCAAATTGGTGCGGTGGCTTGCTTTAAGCATGCCATAGTGGTCGAACGCTTACCGAAGACGCGATCCGGCAAAATTTTACGGCGTATCATCCGCCAAATCGCCGATGGTGAGAGTTACACCATTCCGTCGACTATTGACGATCCCATGAGCCTCAATGAGCTGGAAAACCTGTTTCAGCACTGAAAATGCAATGAACAAAACATAAAGTGCTCCTCATGGAGCACTTTTTAATGGCCTATCTCATCTCTGTGACACAGATAACAATCTGATTGCACAAAATCCCCACAGTGAAAGCTGATTTTTTTCCGAGCTTCATATACAATTTCGCCCCACTATAAATTGATAAAAATCACAAAATGGCCAATATCTCACTCTCTTCGGCAAGCAGTGCAGATTTACAACAACTCAACCAGTTGATGTTTGAGCTGCATGATGAACACCATCAACAATGCCCTGAACATTTCAAGACCGCGGAAGAGATTGAACAAGAGAAGAGTATTGCCCGTTATTTGGATGACCCGCAGTGTTTGGTGTATGTCGCCAAACAAGGTGAGCAGGTGGTGGGCTTTATTACGGGCCATTTTTGTGAGCTGGTTTCGACCGTGAGTCAGGCGGTTGCAATGGGAAGTGTCGATGAGCTTTATGTGCTTCCGGCCTTTCGTGGACAAGGGATTGCCAGTCAGCTATGTCATAAATTAGAGCGGGTTTTCAAAGATTACGGGGTAAAACAGATGTTTGTTGAAGTCTGGGACTTTAACCAGTCTGCCCAAGATTTTTATCAGTGTGCTGGTTTCGTTCAGCATATTCACTGGTTGCGTAAACCGCTGGTTTAGGTCAGTTCGTTTTTTTAAAGGAAACAATCTTGTTGGCACATGTTCGCGCATTTTGGTTAATGTTGGGTTTCACATTCTGCATGGGGCTTTCTTTTTCGGCGTTATCTAGCCAAGAAGAAGAGGCAGCTTATCGCGGCGCTTTATGTCTGATCCGTGGTGATCATAAATTAGTGATGACCCAAGAAGTGCTCACCGGAAAACTCTCCTTGCCCGGCGGTACGATTGAAGCGGGTGAAACACCCCAAATGGCGGCTCAGCGTGAAACATGGCAAGAGACTGGCATGGTGGTTTCTGTTGGACGCCTGATTGGCCAGACATCGACCGCGGTAGTCTATGAATGCGTCAGTGAATCTCAGGTGATCGCTTACTCTTACCAAAATGGTTTTGGAGGGTATGAACTGCCGATCTGGTTTGCGCCGGATTATGGGGTAGAAACCGTTTCTGCCATGTTGGTTAATCCAAGTTTCATCAAGGCTGAGCAGTATCGTTATCCAGAACAGTGGTCTTTTATTGCCGATTTATTCAAAGTAAGCCAAGAGCAAGCGGTAGATTATGTGGCAGAGCTCCATAAAGCGGCTCCTCAATTTCAGCAGGTGGAATTAGAGTGGTTGGGGCAATTACAACATGGTGTCGCCCAACTAAAAAAGAGTATGCCTTGGTTACAAAACCTGATCTTAAGCGGGATGATTTTTAATCTTCCCGTGGTCGCTTTGGTTCTGTTTCCTTTGCTCTATTGGCAGCTTGGCAAACCTTATTGTTACAAGATTCTGTTTGCTATGTCGGTCACATCCTTGCTGTGCCTCGTCGCTCAGCAGGGGTTCGCGTTACCAAGACCACATGTTTACCAACCTGCATTAGAGCTGTTTCCAAGCTACGGCTTTGCCTTCCCGAATTTGCCTATCGCGCTTTGGAGCTGCTTAGGTGTGCTGCTGTGGCATGTGCAACAAGAGTTCACTCAGCGTTGGGTGATGCGTGTGTGGGTCGGTCTGTTTGCTTGGCTCTCATTTGCTTCTTTTTATTCGGGTAGTGCTTTTCTCAGTGATCTTGCCACTGGTACCTTAGTGGGAGCCTTGGTTGCTTGGCACATTATTCGCCTCGATTTAAAACCGGGTGTGAATGTCGAGAGCCTACTTTGCTCTAAGTCGGTTTGGTGGGGATTGACCGTCGCTTGCGTGATCCTTGCTATCATCTGGCCGCAACCCATTTTTACGCAATGGCTTGCGTTATTGGTGACGATCTCTGGTCTAGTGACCCTCTTAACACCAAGCTCTTCAACGCTTTCATTGCGTGGGGTGTTGCTAATGATCGCGCTGTTACTGTTAGCCGATCAGGGAATCTCCTTGTTGATTGAGCCCTTCAATCACAGTTCATTCTATATGTTAGTGGGTGAAACTCTGCGCTATCCCGTGCTGATTTTACTGTTTGTGTTATTGGCTCGCCGCGGCTTAAAAGCTCCGATAGTAAGTTCCACATATTAAAATCAGTTTAAATAAAAACCGGAAGCCATTTGCTTCCGGTTTTTATTGATGACTCAAGTACTTGATTAGGCGGTAGTGTAAGCGCAGACGAATTCGGCAATTTTCACCATATCCGCAATCGCGATGTACTCTTCAGTAGTATGCACTTTAGCCATACCGGTTGAGAGGTTTACCGTAGTTAACCCTTTCGCATTGAAATTATTGGCATCGCTGCCACCACCACTCAGCTTGGTTTTCGGCTCAATACCGATTGTTTCAAAGCTCGCTTTGATCGCTTGGATATGCGCGTTATCTTCTTCCAACTTAAAGGCGTTGTAAGCGCGAGTCGATTCAATCTCAACGGTTGCGCCATGCTTTTCCGCGGCACGTTCAAAAGTTTCAATCATGTGCTGAACTTGCGCTTCGAGTTTGGCATCGTTGAGTGAACGCGCTTCCGCCACGATTTTCAGCTCAGGCATCACAATGTTCGTCGCTTGACCGCCCTGCACAATACCGATGTTAGCCGTGGTTTCTTCGTCAATTCGCAGCAGTTTCATTTGAGTAATTGCATCAGCGGCCACCGCAATGGCGCTGATCCCATCTTCCGGTACCAAACCAGCATGAGCGGGTTTACCTTTGATCAGTGCGACGATTTTTTGCTGACCCGGTGCTGCACGCACGATAGTGCCGATTGGGCCGCCTGTGTCGAGAACAATCGCTTTCTCTGCTTGCACCTTACTCATATCAAAATGCTCAGAACCTTTCAGACCGCCTTCTTCATGCACAGTGAAAGCAATCTCAATGGTTTTGTGCGCTTGCTGGCTATCGCGCAGAACACGTACCGCTTCAAGGATCGCGGCAATGCCAGATTTGTCATCGCCACCCAAAATCGTGTTGCCTTTGGAACGGATAATGCCATCTTCAATCACAGGCTCAATGCCGATACCCGGTTTAACCGTATCCATGTGGCAACTAAACAGAATACTGTCATTGAGTGTGCCTTCTAGGCGGGCATACAGGTTAAAGCCGTTTGACACCTCCGCCGGAACAGGGAGTTTATGTACGGTGAAACCAAGTTCGCCCAGTTGCTCCGCGAGCGTTTCAGCAATCTTTTTTTCATAGCCCGATTCGCTATCGATCTGAATCAGTTGCAGGAAGTGGTCAACAAGGCGTTGGGTATTAATCAGACTCATAGGAATACCTCTTAGGGAACAGAAGTTGTCACCATGCCTGCAATTGACTTGACTGATGATGCGTTAAATCAAAAAAAGCCTGAAAACCAGAGGGAAATAGAAACCAGAGCGTTGCAAGACTTAATGGTGTCAATAGAGAGGTTCCAGCCACGTCTGGCATGAATTGAAAGTAACAATATTGTTACATTGTAAGCCTGGCTTTACTCCCCTTAGGCGAGTGTGAATTCACGAAATTTAGACATGAAATTTTAACTATTTATTAATATTCAATGGGTTGTGTTTAAATTTTGTAGGATTAGGGCAAGGGTTTTTGTGGCGTTGATCTTAGATGTGTTGAATGTAATAAAATTGTTACCTTTTGATGGTTTGGGGTGAGTTAAACCATTTGCAGAGCTGGGATTTTCTTTATGAATTATTTCAGCCATGGTTACTTCAACTCAACACACCAAGGAAACGATGATGATGGATAGCGTAAACCCACTCGGTACAGATGGCTTTGAATTTGTGGAATATACTGCCGCTGATGAGCAGGGCATTGCCAGCCTCAAACACCTCTTCACCTCTCTGGGCTTTGCCGAAATTGCTAAACACCGTTCTAAAGAAGCTTGGCTGTATCGTCAGGGTGACATCAACTTTATTGTCAACGCACAGCCTCGTAGCCAAGCTGAAGCGTTTGCTAAACAGCATGGCCCTTCGGTATGCGGGATGGCGTTTCGCGTGAAAGACGCGGCGATTGCTCTCAAGCATGCGCAGGCCAATGGTGCCGTCGAGTACAAAACTGAGATTGGGCCTATGGAGTTAAGCATTCCGGCGGTGATCGGGATTGGCGATAGCTTGCTCTATTTTGTGGATCGTTATGGCGATCGCAGCATCTATGATGTCGATTTTCATTTCTACCCTGATAGCAAAGAGCGCCTTGCCAAAGCGCAAGTGGGGTTGTATGAAATTGACCACCTCACCCACAACGTGAAACGTGGCAACATGAACCTGTGGGCCGGTTTTTATGAGCGGATTGGTAACTTCCGTGAAATTCGCTACTTTGATATCGAGGGCAAACTGACGGGGTTGGTGAGCCGAGCCATGACCGCGCCCTGTGGCAAAATCCGTATTCCGATCAACGAGTCCTCTGACGATAAATCGCAAATCGAAGAGTTTATTCGTGAGTACAAAGGTGAAGGTATCCAGCATATCGCGCTCAGTACCGAGGATATTTACCACACTGTGAAAACCTTGCGTGAACGTGGCATGGACTTTATGCCCACGCCGGACACCTATTACGACAAGGTGAATCAGCGAGTGGTGGGACATCAAGAAGATGTGCAAGCACTGCGTGACTTACGTATTTTGATTGATGGTGCACCGATGAAAGATGGCATTTTGCTGCAAATCTTCACTCAAACTGTGATTGGGCCTGTGTTCTTTGAAATCATTCAGCGCAAAGGTAATCAAGGATTTGGTGAAGGTAACTTCAAAGCGCTGTTTGAATCGATTGAAGAAGATCAGATCCGCCGTGGAGTATTGACTGATGCATAAATGGATCACTTTTCCGCATCGTGAAGGCACTTGTTCAAGGCAGGCGCATGCGGATTTCCCAGAGCAGGCGATTTACGAACGTGAAGCGGGGCGCAGTGGCTTTTTTGGCCCCGCAGCGCATTTTCATCATCAACATGCACCGACAGGTTGGAGCGAGTGGGAAGGCGAACTGCGTCCACGCGCCTTCAACTTCAATCATGTGCAAGGGATCCATGCTTTGTCTCCTTGGCAAGTGCCCCTGTTACTGCACAACCATGAAGTGAAAGTGCGGGTGTGGAAGCTAGAGCAAGCTATGCCAGCGTTGGCGCGCAATGCCGATGGTGATGAGCTGCTGTTTATCCATCAAGGTAAAGCGGATCTCTATTGTGACT
The DNA here is from genome assembly GCF_008369605.1 of Vibrio cholerae. Taxonomy (NCBI): domain Bacteria; kingdom Pseudomonadati; phylum Pseudomonadota; class Gammaproteobacteria; order Vibrionales; family Vibrionaceae; genus Vibrio; species Vibrio cholerae. The sequence goes on along the minus strand of NZ_CP043554.1, from coordinate 1,591,460 downwards.
ATGGCCATATGGTCGTCAGTGATGGCGACTATGTGCTGATCCCGCGCTCGACCAACTGGCGTCTAGAGCCGATTGAGCCCTTGTTTATTTTGATGATTGAAAACACCGATGCTGCTTATGCGTTACCCGAAAAAGGCTTAGTCGGCAATCACGCGGTCTTTGACCCTGCGGTGTTGGACGTGCCTTCGATCAATGATCAATTCCGCGCACAATATTCTGAGCAGCAGACGCAAGTGCAGGTGAAGCGTCATGGGCAGCTAAGCACCATCACCTTCCCGTTTAATCCTTTGGATGCGGTGGGTTGGCATGGCGATCTCTCTGTCGTGCGCCTCAACTGGCGTGATATTCGCCCGCTGATGTCGCATCGCTACCATCTTCCGCCTTCGGCACATACCACCTTTGTCGGCCAAGGTTTTGTGGTGTGTACTTTTGTCCCTCGTCCCATTGAAAGTGATCCCGGCGCGCTGAAAGTGCCGTTTTATCACAACAATGATGATTATGATGAAGTGCTGTTTTACCACGCTGGCGATTTTTTCAGCCGCGATAATATTGAAGCCGGCATGGTGACCTTCCACCCTGCGGGTTTTACTCACGGCCCCCATCCGAAAGCGTTCCAAGCAGGCTTGGAATATCGCAAAAAATTCACCGATGAAGTGGCGGTCATGATTGATACCCGCCATGCGCTACAGTTTAGTGACGCAGCGCAGCAGGTGGAAAATCGTCAGTATGTTTACAGTTGGCAGAGTAAAAAGGAGTAGGGCGATATGAAGTTAGCGACCCTGAATAATGGTACGCGAGATGGCCAGTTGGTGGTTGTCAGCCGTGACTTAACCCTTTGTGTTGCGGTACCTGAGATTGCCAGTACTTTACAGCAGGCGTTGGATAATTGGGATGCGGTGGTGGCATCGTTACAAGATGTCTATTTCGCACTGAATGAACGTACTATTACTGCCCGTTTGTTCGACCCAGAGCAGTGTTTATCTCCGTTGCCTAGAGCCTATCATTGGGCGGATGGTTCCGCTTACGTTAACCACGTTGAATTGGTGCGCAAAGCGCGTGGCGCAGAAATGCCCGCCAGTTTCTGGACGGATCCTCTGATGTATCAAGGGGGATCAGATACGTTTTTAGCCCCGCGGAGTCCGATCCTGATGAGCGATGAAGCGTGGGGAATCGATTTTGAAGCAGAAGTGGCGGTGGTAACTGCCGATGTGGCGATGGGAAGCTCAGTGCAAGAAGCGGCGCAGGCCATTCGGCTACTGATGCTGGTCAATGATGTGTCACTGCGTGGTCTGATACCCAACGAACTCGCTAAAGGGTTTGGTTTCTATCAATCCAAACCTTCTTCGGCTTTTTCACCTGTCGCGGTGACTCCAGATGAGCTTGGTGAGGCGTGGGATGGCGCGCGCCTTGCCCTGCCATTACGTACCACCTATAACCACGAACTGTTTGGCTGTCCCAATGCCGGCGTGGATATGACTTTTTCATTCCCAGAGTTAATCGCTCATGCAGCGAAAACACGAGCACTGTGTGCGGGCTCGATCATAGGGTCGGGCACCGTTTCCAATAAGCAGGGAACCGATTATGGCAGTGCAATCCGTGAAGGTGGCGTAGGGTATTCATGCATTGCTGAGCTGCGAATGATAGAAACGCTGCGTGATGGTGAGCCTAAAACATCCTTCATGCGCTATGGTGATACGGTGCGAATTGAGATGCTCAATCCACAGCAACAGAGTATTTTTGGTGCGATTGAGCAACAGGTGATGCAGTACAACAAGGAAGTGTGATGAGTTTAATTCTCTATGGTTATTGGCGTTCGTCAGCCGCCTATCGAGTGCGTATTGCCCTCAATATTAAACAGTTGGTTTACGAGTCACGCGCCGTGCATCTCAGCCGTGAGGGAGGGGAGCAGCATCATGCCGAGTTTCATCGCCTCAATCCTAACGAGTTGATTCCTGTGCTTATCGATGGTGAACTCTGCTTGAATCAATCGCTGGCGATTATTGAGTATTTGGATGAAACCTATCCCGACCCCCGTTTGATCCCAGAGCGAGGTGCCGAGCGTTATCAGGTGAAAGCGTTAGCGTTAGACATCGCAGCGGATATCCATCCGCTCAATAACTTGCGGATTTTGCAGTATCTTACCGCAAAGCTTGGTGTGGCCGATGAAGAAAAAAATCGTTGGTATCGCCACTGGATTGATAAAGGTTTTCAAGGTTTGGAAGAGAAATTGCGCTATACGGCAGGGGAATATTGTGTGGGTAATCGCTTGTCTCTGGTCGATGTCTGTTTAGTGCCTCAAGTTTATAACGCTGAGCGATTTGATCTCGATATGAGTCGTTATCCCACCTTACAGCAGATCGCAGCAAGGTTACGTGCTTTGCCTGCGTTTGCGCAGGCTGCTCCAGAAAATCAGCCTGACGCTTGTTGACCCAGTTGAATCGGTACCATAGCAGATTCTTCATCGGCAAACTTTTGTGCAATGTCGATGAAGTTCTGCTCTTCTATTAAAAAGGCATCAATCACCATAGGGTCAAAATGTGAACCTCGGCCTTGTAAAATGATCGCTTTGGCCTCTTCATGACTCATCGGTTCTTTATAAACGCGGCGGCAAATCAAAGCGTCATACACATCGGCGAGAGCCATCAAGCGGGCACTCAGAGGAATATCGTCGCCTTTGAGTCCTAGTGGATAACCTGAACCGTCCCACTTTTCATGATGACCCATGGCAATTTCTTTTGCGACATTGATGAGCGCGGTACAGGCTCCGGAAAGTTTCTCCGCTTTTTCGAGAGCAAGCTTACCCAGCAAGGCGTGATTGCGCATAGTGGTAAACTCATCTGGGGTCAATTTGCCCGGTTTGAGCAGAATATTGTCGGGAATGCCGACTTTACCTATGTCGTGCAACGGTGCCGCTTTAAAGTAAGTATCAATCACGGTCGGGCTCAGTACATCTCGGTATTTGTCCGTGGTGGCGAGACGCTGGGCTAATACTTTCACGTAATGTTGGGTACGCAGTAGGTGATTACCTGTCTCCGGATCGCGTGTTTCTGCAAGACTGGCCAGCGCAAACACCACAGCATCTTGCATGCGATCCAACTCTCCGGACCGTCGCAGCACTTCGGTTTCCAGATAATCGTTTTGATTCAATAAAATGTCTTTAGAGCGCTTATTTTGTAAGTGAGTGTGAACGCGCGATTTCAGCAGCGGAATGCTGACCGGTTTAAAAACGTAATCAACGGCACCAAGCTCAAAGCCTAATTGCTCATCTTCGGGATTACTTTTACCTGTAAGAAAAATCACCGGAATATGCTCGGTATGCGGGTTATGTTTGATTTGATTAATTACCTCATAGCCCGACATTTCTGGCATGACAATATCGAGTAAAACCAGATCGATAGGGTATTGCGCCAAAATCTCGAGTGCCACTTTTCCTGAGCGAGCAGCCTTGATTCGATAGTACTGTGCCAGCCCTTGCGACATAAAGGCGATATTGTCTGGCGAGTCATCGACGATCAGTATCGTGCATTGGCTAAGGTCTTCCATTGACATGTGAAACATCCTATTCATCACAAAGTTTAGGCATTTAAGATTAAAGTGACATGAGTTGCTTAAACTATAGCTAAACTTTGAAAATAGGTTATACAAAATCCTGTGTAGAGAAGGAGATGGCATGCGCTCGATAAAAGCGATGTTCGTACTACTGTTTTGCATGATGGCGATATTGGCGGTTGCCATGTTTAAAGTGACTCGGCAAGTCGCAGATCTTAGGCTAGAGAGCCATCAATACAGCGAGCAGCTTTTTCACTTTTATCGTCTATCTCAAGAGTTAAAACAAAGCTCAGACCACTTGACTAAGTTTGCCCGAGCGTATGCTAGCACTGGCAATGAGCGATGGTTGCGTATGTTTAACCAAGTTTTGAATGTCCGTAATGGCAAACTGCCAGCACCAAGCAATAATGATTACGAGTTTTGGGATGTAGTTGTACTTAACGATTCGAGTGAACTTACACCAAACGCTAATCAGCGCTATCCCACATTGATTGAACGCATTCGTCAATCCGGCATTGGGTCGGTCGAGTTTCTTGAATTACAAAATGCTTTATCGTTATCGGATCAGTTAGTCGCATTGGAGCGTGAAGCCTTCATGGCGGTGAAGGGGTGGAAGAGAGAGTTTGCGGGGGAATACCGCTACACCGGGGAACCTGATCTTAACTTTGCCCGTTCTTTGCTTTATAGCGAAAAGTATTTTCTCGAGAAAGCTAAAATTATGGCTGCAATTGGATCTGCGCACTCCAATATCGTAGATCGTATTGAATCTGAAGTGCGAGCGGCTGATGAAAAAGCGCAATTTTATGAACGAGTTAATTTAGTTTTAGTCAGTTTATCACTGTTGGTCATCATCGCTTCTTTCATGCTACTTTGGGTTATTTATATTGCGCCATTGAGTATTTTACTGAAAACGGTGGTGAGACAAGTTCGCAGTGAAGATTATAAATTTACCCTGACTCAAAAAGCGTATGGCGAATTACAACGCTTTATCGATAGTTTGAATGTGGTGTTTCACCATATTGCCGAGCAGCTCAGTTTTAATACCTTGGTGAAAGACTTCAACATCATCATTCGCAACCATCCGACCACGGAAGCCTTGTGCAATCAGGTGACACAGTTTTTACTGCACCACTTCCCCGTTGAACTGATAGGTCTTTATCTCTATCAAAATGGTGTACTGACACGCATTGCCGGTGTTGGTCAGTCGGAGTCTGCACAACGTGACTACAGTGATCCAACGACAACGCATTATAGTGTGCTGCGTTCGGGCAAGCCTTATGCAATGAAGTCCCTCAATGGCAACTTCCAAGTGGTTTCTACCTCAGGAGTGATTGCACTCAATGAGGTGTATTACCTACCTCTACAGGTCAATAATCAGCCGATAGCGTTACTGGAGTTAGGAACTGTAGGCATGCTGACAATGCAGCAATACCATTGGTTATCGCAGATGCTTGACGATCTCTCTGTCGCGATTCAACTTAGCCAAAATGCGGAGCAGCAACGTTTGGCAGAAAGAAAAGTGCTTGAACAATCACAGCTCAATCAAGAGATCCTCGATGCTACACCCAACCCGATGTACTGCTTGAGTGCAGATGGTAAATTCCTCACTGTCAATGCCAAGTTCTTGGATCTCATGGGTTTATACAATAACGAAGTGATTGATAAAGAGCCGCAAGAGATTTTCCCCGCTGAGGTTGCAGAGCGCTTTGCTGCGGCGCACCAAGTGTTGACTCAGCAACAAAGTAGCCAAAATTACGAAGTTTCTTTGGTCGATTACACGGGTGTTCAGCGTGAAATGCTGGTTTACGAGGCGTCTTTTAGCGATCGTGCGGACAAGGTCAATGGTATCGTCGGTATTTTGTTGGATATGACCGAACGCAAAGAGATGGAAGATGAACTCCGCAAAGCCAAAGAGGCGGCGGACGCGATGAGTCAGGCCAAAGGTGACTTCTTAGCGAATATGAGCCATGAAATCCGAACCCCAATGAATGCAATTTTGGGTATGGCACATCTGGCATTGAATACCCCACTCGATACGACACAACGCAAATACGTGACTCGTATTAATGAATCCGCCAAAAACTTACTGGGCATCATCAATGACATTCTCGACTTTTCCAAAATGGAGGCGGGTAAACTCAATGTAGAACGGATCGATTTCAATCTTGATGATGTGCTGGATAATGTGACGGCAGTCGTCTCATTGAAAGCCCAAGAGAAAGGCATTGAGTTTTTGATGGATATCGACCCGCACATCCCACTAGGGCTGATTGGCGATCCACTTAGGCTTGGTCAAGTGATGGTCAATCTGTGTGGTAATGCGGTGAAGTTTACCTCACAAGGCGAAATTGTACTGTCTGCACGAGTGAGCCAATTGAATGAACAGCAAGTCACGCTGCGATTTGCCGTCAAAGATACAGGGATTGGCATTGCCCAAGACAAGCTGGACGATTTGTTCGATGCTTTCTCGCAGGCAGATAACAGCATTACGCGTCAATATGGGGGCACTGGGCTTGGGTTGAGTATCAGTAAGCAATTGGTCGAGCTTATGGGAGGGCAAATTACCGTTCATAGTGAAGAAGGTAAAGGTTCCACCTTTGAGTTTTCTGTGGTGTGTGGTCTGCAAGATGCCAAAATGCGTGATATTTCCCAACCTGTGCATGGCCTAGCGGATAAGCGAGTGTTAGTGGTGGATGATAATGATTCTGCTCGCCACATTCTCGACTCTTTACTGACCGCTATGCGTTTTAACGTCGTAACGGTGAGTAATGGGTTTGAGGCGCTGTCGGAAATTCAACAGAAACCCTTTGATATGTTGTTTGTTGACTGGAACATGCCTGGTATGAATGGCATTGAGCTACTGACGCGAGTGAAAACCCTCGGCCTTCGTGGGCACATGAAGAGCTTTTTAGTGACGGCTTATGGACGTGAGATTAACCTTGAAGGCGAAAACAGCAAGTTGGTTGACGCTTTAATTGTCAAACCGGTTAATCCCTCGAATCTGCTGGATGCGATTGTGACCAGTTATGGAATTGAGCATGTACGCCATAAAACGAACGAAGCGCATCACAACAGCAGGCCGAATTTTGTCGGCCAGAGTCTGTTGTTAGTCGAAGATAATGAGGTGAACCAAGAAGTTGCGCTTGGCCTACTCCAAGACACTGGCCTTAATGTCGTGGTCGCCAATCATGGTCAAGAAGCGCTTGAGAGGTTAGAGCATGCCGATTTTGATCTGGTGTTAATGGATATGCAGATGCCGGTCATGGATGGGATCACCGCGACTGAGCATATTCGAGCCAATCCGCGGTGGCAGAGCTTACCCATCGTTGCTATGACCGCTAATGCGATGGCGATAGATATTGAACGCTGCTTGCAAGCAGGCATGAATGATCATCTTTCCAAACCGATTGAAGTGGATAAGTTTTATCAGGTACTCAGGCATTTTCTTCAGGTGAGTGATGAGCAGAGCTTTTCATCGCATTCCCCAAATAAACCCAGCGCATCAAAACCTGCTATGAACGCTTTGTTGGATCTGCCTCAGTTGACGGGCGTTGATTTGGAACAAGCTATCTTCCGGATTGGGGGCAATCAACAACGCTATTTTGAAATTCTGCGTCACTTTATCGATAGCCAAGTTGATGAGCTGAACAGTGTAACAGGGCTAATCGAAGCGCAAGACTGGAGCTCTGCGACCCGAGTGGCTCATACTCTGAAAGGTTCTGCCGCGAATTTAGGATTGGAAGCTTTAGCTCAGTTGGCGGCAGAGATGGAGCAGAGTCTAGAGCAGCAAGTCCCACCTTCGCTTGAGCAGCTTCAACAAGCTCAAAGCTTGCTAACCCAAGTCGATGATGAACTCTCTGCGTGGGAACATCAGCATAAAGAGCCGCTATTGGCGGAGAACCTAGATTGGGGTTTGTGGTATCAGCAGTTGCAACAGGCGATCAATGATTATGATGTCACCGCATTAAGCCTGAGTAAGTCCATTCGCCAAGTTTCCCAGTGGGATTCGGCGCAGCAAGCCGCCTTAATTTCTGCAATTGAAGATTTTGATTTTGAGCAGGCAAAGACGCTATTAGCCAGCTATCCGCAGTTAAGCGGTGAGCGTTTAAGCCAGTAGCTTTAAAGTAATAGTGTTCAAGGTTTGCAACGAGAGTTGTTCAAGAAAGGCGATCAACCCGACACGCGGTCAAAAGATCCAGTGTCGGGTTTTTGAGGACTAGAATTACAAACTGGCTAGTACAGTTTCTGCTTTGCTCAGTTCAAAGGTTTTTGGTGGCTCAACATTGAGCAGAGTGACTACGTTATTTTCAATAACCATGGCGTAGCGTTGCGAGCGCACGCCACCAAAGTTACCTGTGTCCATTTCGAGACCTAAGGCTTTAGTGAAGCTCGCGTCGCCATCAGCCAGCATGGTAATTTCGCTCGCATTTTGCGCTTCGCCCCACGCTTTCATCACAAAAGCATCGTTAACTGAAACGCAAGCGATCATATCGACGCCTTTCTCTTTGAATTTGTCTGCCAAGACGACATAGCCAGGTAGATGTGCTTCTGAGCAAGTCGGAGTGAAAGCACCTGGAACGGCAAACAGTACGACTTTTTTGTTAGCAAACAAGGTGGTTACAGAGTGAGTCAGTGTACCCTCACTGGTTCTTTGGCTCAGTTGAACATCTGGTAAGGTTTGTCCGATTTGAATCATTATGTTTTCCTTATGAAGGTGGTATATCTCTACACGATTTCGAGCCCTAGCTCGGAATGAGTCTAGCCGTAGTGTAGCCCCTTATCGAGCAAACAAATACAGAGTGTTATTGGGGATATATTTTAGAGGATCGACATACTGTTTCAGTATAGGATGCGCATGTTCACTCTTTCGGTTGAAATCTTGGCAAAGTTCGACAATAAAGTTTATTTTTTATAATGAATTGTGTGCGACAAAAATGAGAAAAACACGGTGAATAGTGTGATCAGAAATTAGATAATCCACCACTTCGATTGACGACGAAAGAATAAGTAACGAAACCTTGGCGGATAATAAAAAGGATGGGTACAGCCAAGTACCTGAATGGATATCGTTGTCGTCATGCAATGTCACTAAAACCTGAATCACTTTTTATGATAAGTGAGTAAAGGAAAGCTAGGCTTCAAAATAAAAAACCGCTTTTCATCATTGGTGATGGTGCACTTGGCTCACGCCCAGATGATCAGCGAATAATAAGATTATCCAGCTTAATGCTGGAAGCCATTATACCTAAACAACTTGGGGTTGCCGCCAATACCGCTGCCGCTTCAAGTTCAAGGTGTATAAGACCCTAAAGGGGCGGTCTTCCAGTATAAAGGACCATTAGAATAATGACAGGAATTAGGCTTTTAGCTTGCTGCGGAGTGCAGATCTGTTCAGTGTTTTTGCTGATCATCAGTTCATCTGCTTATGCCGTAGTCGAACATATTTCGGACTATTTCGTGGAGACGTGGACTTCCACTGATGGTTTACCGCACAACAGTATTAATAGTATTGCCCAGACACGCGATGGTTATTTGTGGTTTGCCACTTGGGAAGGCGTGGTGCGATATAACGGCATCAATTTTCAAGTGTTTGATCGCAATCCACAAACTGGAATGGTTGACTCCGGAACTCGCACCTTATTACCCATGGACAACAATGGGTTGTTGGTGGCTGGTGCTCGAGGGAGTATCACGCACAGACAGAGTTATGGCTGGCAATCTTTTCGTTCTGCGCCCAGTTTAGTCAATGGTGCATTGATTGATGATGCGCAAAACTTGTGGCTCGCGATTGAAGGTCTCGGTGTGGTCGTTCGACCTTATTTGGGTAATAACCTCTATGGGCCTGATCGATGGTTACTGACTGATGCCAGTGTGTATCGTTTAGTAAAAAATCAGCATGGAGTGATTTTTGCGGCCACCGATAAAGGGTTGTATCGCTTTAATGATTGGCAAGCGTCAGCCATGGAACTGCCGATTGGGCGCTATGAGCGAATTAACTATATTTCCATCAGTTTGAATCAAGAACTTGTCGTGGCAACAGATCAAGGTGTTTGGATCAATACTGAAGAAGGCTTCCAATCGTTGTTTGTACCGCTTGAAAAAGAAGTGGTGACGCTGGCGGAGCAAGATCGTGCCGGGAACTGGTGGATTGGCACGGTTAATCGCGGCATTGCACGTTTGAAAAATCAGCAACTGCAATTTTTGGAGCCTAGTCGAGGTTTGCCTTATAGCCGAGTGCTTTCTTGGTATCAGGATATCGAAGGCAGTGTATGGGTGGGGACCAATGCTGGCATTATGCGACTGCGTGATGCGCCTTTCATTAATATCAACAGTGATAAAGGATTAGTGGGCGATTATGTCCGAACCTTGTTGCCTCTAGATGACCGACGAGTCATGGTCGGCACCAGTCGTGGATTAAGCATTATTGAAGAGGGCTTGGCACATAGCGCGTTAATGCCTCAAGTCGGTGCTCGTCCTTCGATACTCAGTCTGGCCAAAGCAGACCAGCAAGGTGAAAAAGTCTGGGTTGGAACGGTACAAAAAGGATTGCTCCTTTGGCAAAACGGCCAGTTGCGTCCTGTGCTGGATGAAAATAACGGTTTGCCAAGCAGCGAAGTCAGAGCCATCATCACCGATTCACAAGATAATCTTTGGATTGGTACTTCAAATGGTATTGTCAAAAGAACGCCGCAAGGTGTGCTGACGACATACAACAAAAACAACTCCCCCTTGCCTGATGATTACATCATGGCACTCGCTTTGGATTCGGAAGGGAAGCTGTGGGTTGGTAGTGCCGTTGGTGTGGCTTATTTTGATGCTCAAGGCAAAATTCGTCCGGTTGATCTTACTAAGCAAGAGCAAGCACAGTATGTGTTTGGCTTCTACATGGAATCCGATTATGTCTGGATGGCCACAGACAGAGGCATCGTGCGTTATCGCTTGAGTGATGCAAGCGTTTCCCTTGTCGGTCGTACCGCAGGCTTACCAATCGATAAATTCTTCCAAATGCTACGTGATAGTGAAGGGCATGTGTGGTTATCCAGCAACCGTGGGGTATGGAAGCTCAACTATGATCAGATGTTAGCGGTCGCTGATGGCATGAGCACACAGCTTGAATTCGAACATTTTGATGAAGGTGATGGCATGGCAACCAGTCAGGCGAATGGAGGGACCAACCCTGCGTCTGCAAGTTTGCCAAATGGTGAGCTGCTTTTTGCCACTGCGAAAGGGGTGGCGAGCATCAAGGTGCAGCGTCTGCAGCAACTGAGTGAACTGCGTTTACCGGTCGTTCTCGAATCGGTCAGTTTTGACAGCGAGATTATCAATCCTGATCAGCAGTACATTGCTGCGGCTGGAACCAATCGGGTGAGCTTCGGATACGTGGGGCTAGGTTTTGTGATGTCAGAGCGTTTGCAATATCGCACGAAACTTGAAGGGTTCGATCGAGATTGGTCATATCGGGGCCATAGTACCCAAGCGGAATACACCAATTTAGCGCCGGGTAAATATAGATTCTTTGTCAGCGCCCGTTATCCGTATGGTGAGTGGAATGATGCCACGTTTAGTTACGTATTTATCATTGAACCTCATTGGTGGCAGCGTAAAGAGGTGATTGTCATGGCTGGCATGCTGTTTTTGGCGCTGGCGGTGTCACTGGTGATGTGGCGAATTCGTATTTTGAAACGGCGTGAGTTGTATCTCGTTGAGCAGGTTGCGCTGCAAACCCAAAAATTGCGCCTACAAGCGGAAAAGTTTGAGAGACTCTCGAAAGAAGATGATTTAACTGGGCTTGCCAATCGCCGCGCATTTGATATGTACCTCAAACAAGCCTTTTCTCGTCTGCAAAATCCAGATCAGCAAGTCAGTATTGCGGTGCTGGATATTGATCACTTCAAGCAGATTAATGATCGTTATTCGCACATTATCGGCGACCAAGCCATTGTAGCGGTATCACAAGAGTTACTTGGGTATGTTGGCGACAAAACCCGAGTGGCGAGATGGGGCGGTGAAGAGTTCACCATCTTATATGTAGGAGATCCTAAGCAAGCTTGGGGTTATTTTGAAAAGCTGCGTTGTAAGATTGAACAGGTTGATTTGTCTGCAGTAGCACCGGGATTAAACGTGACAGTGAGTATTGGCTTTGCCGATGCGCAGCAGGCGGAGAGTTATGAAACCGTTTTGAAGCTGGCGGATCATGCATTATTGACGGCGAAGAAACTCGGGCGTAACCGCGTGGTGAAAAGTGAAGAGTGGCAAGTAAAAAGCGGCCTCCATTGAGACCGCTTTCTATGCTTGCTAACGTTCGCTCACGCCATCGCTTATAAAACCTTACAAGCAAAGCCTTTGAGATAAAAACCTTCAGGATAAGCGGTATCGGTTGGGTGATCGGCCGCTTGTTCAAAACGCTCAACAAACTTTACATCGCGTCCAGCATCGAGAGCCGCATCGGCAATAATTTTCTGAAATAGCACTTGATCCATTAACCCTGAACACGAGTAGGTGAGCAGGGTGCCACCTGGGTTTAAGATCTGCATGGCCAGCATGTTGATGTCTTTATAGCCGCGGCATGCACCATCCAGCTGGGCTTTAGATTCGGCAAACTTGGGGGGATCCATCACCACCACATCAAAACGTGTGCCTTGGTCGCGGTATTCGCGCAGCAGTTTAAATACATCGGCATTCAAGAACACCGCACGCTTTTTACTGATATCGAAACCGTTCAATTCAGCATTGAACTTAGCCGTATCCAAGGCTGGTTGAGAGACATCTGCGTTGATCACACGCTTAGCTCCGCCTTTGAGTGCGTATAAACCAAAACCACCCGTGTAAGAGAAGCAGTTCAGCACTTCTTTCTCTTTAACGTATTTCATGGATTGGAAGCGGCTGTCGCGTTGATCCAGATAGAAACCCGTTTTGTGTCCACCCACAATATCGACGCTGATCTTAACGCCATTTTCTTCAATTACGACTGATTTAGGTGGTAATTCACCGTGCAGTACCCCAACGCGCTCGTCCAGCCCTTCTTTTTTACGCACCGCAACATCGGAACGCTCATAAATATGGCACTCAGGGAAGCAATGTAATAATGCCTCGACCAGAGTTTGTTTTTGATACTCGGCACCGGCACTCAGTAGTTGGCAGACCAAATAATCTTGATATTTGTCGATAGTAATGCCGGGTAAGCCGTCTGATTCTGCGGCAATTAAACGGTAACCGGTTAAGCCATCACGTTCGATAATATCGTTGCGCAATAATTGTGCTTGTTCGATGCGTTTAATGAAGAAATCGCGATCAATCGGCTCTTGTTCAAAGCTCCAGACACGCGCAGTAATTTGTGAATGCGGTGAGTAGGCCGCTTTGGCTAACCATTTGCCTTCAAAGGAGTAAACATCGACAGTTTCTCCCAGTTCAGGAGTCCCTTCGACTTTGCTGATCCCACGAGAAAAAATCCACGGATGTTTACGACGCAAAGATTTGTCTCGACCTTTGACCAAATAAATTGCAGGAGTCATTACGCTACTCAGATGGAAATAGAAATGGGCGGCTATTGTCGTGGAACTGATGAAGAAAAGCAAAAGAAAAGCCCCTTCCTTATGATTCGAAGGTAAGGGGTTATCAACTCTTTTTGGGATAACGTGGATTTCGGCTATGCTTGAACCAGTTTCATTAAAGTCGTATCGATGAATCTGGCTTTCTTATGCCACAGGGAAGAGAGCATTCTGTGGTCTGAACAATGGCATAAATCAGGATGAAAAAAATGGAAAAACAGTGCAGTAAGTTTATCGTTTCAGGTCATGTGCAAGGTGTGGGTTTCCGCTATCACACGTCTCATCAAGGTCTGAAGTTGGGTTTAACGGGCTACGCAAAAAATCTCAATAACGGAGATGTAGAGGTCGTGGCTTGTGGCACACCTGAAAGATTAGAAGAGTTGTATCTATGGTTGCAAGAAGGTCCTAAAACTGCCAGCGTTCGGCAAGTGCGCCGCTTAAGCAGTGATACAGATTATGACTATCCAGGGTTTGAAATTCTATAGTGTTAAGTCGGAAGAGTGTCAAAGCGAAGCCTAATACGATGACTTCGCTATGGAGTTTTTAAATCTTATAAGCACTTCGCCGGTTTTGGTAAGCCAGCCAGTTTTGTTGCTTGTTTGGCGGGGCCTTTCGGAAAGAGTTTAAACAGATATTTACTGTTGCCTTTTTCTGGGCCGTGCTCTTTTTCCATCGCTTTGACCAACATACGAATAGCAGGGGAGGTTTTAAACTCCTCATAGAAACGACGGACAAAATGAACCACTTCTAAGTGGGCATCTGTCAGTTCAATCCCTTCTTGCTCTGCTAAAAGAGCGATCATCCCTTCTTCCCATTGCGTAAAGTCAAGAAGATAGCCTTGGGCGTCAGTGTCGATAGTTTTGCCTTGGTATTCCAGCATGGTGAGTGTCTGTGGTTGTCAATTTGCGCATAGGGTAGCGAAGCTCAAGGTGTGGTTCAAGCATAAAAAAGCCCGATGAATTCATCGGGCTTACCGTAAAACAATCTAAGCGATTAATCGTTATTGTTCATGATACCCAGAATGCTCAACAAGCTAGTGAACAGGTTCAGGATATTCAAGTACATAGAAATCGTTGCTGAGATATAGTTGGTTTCTTCACCACGCACAATACGGCTGGTATCAAACAGAATGAAACCCGAAAATACCAGTGCAGAAACGCTACTGATAGCCAGATGAGCCACCGTTGAGCCAACAAAGATGTTAATCAATGCCGCAACAATCACAATGATCAAGCCAGCAAACAGGAAATTACGCATGAAAGAGAAATCTTTCTTGCTAGTAATGGTGTAAGCCGACAGACCTAAAAATACCATGCCAGTCAGGCCGAGTGCTTGCGCAATAACAATTGGGCCATTTGGCATCGCCGCATAGAAATTCAGCATTGGACCAAGAGCTCCCCCCATCAGTCCAGTAAAGACGAACGTCCATACTAGGCCTGATGATGAGTTAATCGCTTTTGGCATCACGAAAAACAAAATGCCAATGGCAGCCAACTGCATCACCAAAGCAACGATAGGAGAAATGCCGATAGCCATAGTCGCCATTGCGGCAATCGCACTGGTGACAAGGGTCATGGAAAGCAGGAAGTAGGTATTCTTCAAAACCTTGTTGGTTTCAAGAGTACGTTCCAAGCTGGAAGTTCTGGTAAACATTGGCGTATTCATACTTTTCCTCTATTAAAAGTACTGATTGCTACAGGGACAGTTATGAGGCTCAATGCCATAAATTTCAAGCCCCTTGTGCTGTCTAACTCAATAATAATCAAAATCGGTGGTTAAGGTTATGTGCAGTTGTAACACGATATTTCATCTCATTCACCGAATGATGTCTTTTTATTTGCATGATTTTAAAAGAATTCAGAAGCGATTAACGCTTCTGAATCAATGACGATGAAGTGAGTACCGTCGATTAGTGATGCAGGATCTGAGCAAGGAAGTTCTGTGTACGATCCGATTGCGGGTTTTCAAAGAATTCTTTGGGATTGTTTTCCTCAATGATTTCTCCGGCATCCATGAAAATAACTCGGTCTGCGACTTCTTTCGCAAAGCCCATTTCGTGGGTCACACACAACATGGTCATGCCTTCCTCGGCAAGTTCAACCATAACATCCAGCACTTCACGCACCATTTCGGGGTCTAAGGCAGAGGTTGGCTCATCAAATAACATAATTTGTGGATTCATACAGAGTGAGCGAGCAATGGCTACGCGTTGCTGTTGACCACCGGAGAGTTGACCGGGATATTTATCCGCTTGCTCTGGAATACGGACCCGAGTGAGATATTTCATGGCAATTTCTTCCGCCTTATCTTTAGGCATTTTCTTAACCCAAATCGGTGCGAGCGTGCAATTTTCCAACACCGTCAGATGAGGGAAGAGGTTGAAGTGTTGAAAACACATGCCAACTTCACGGCGTACTAGCTCGATGTTTTTCAAATCTTCAGTGAGCTCATTCCCCGCTACGATGATTTGCCCTTTTTGATGCTCTTCAAGGCGGTTAATGCAGCGGATCATGGTCGATTTTCCTGAGCCAGATGGTCCACAAATGACGATACGTTCGCCTTTTTTGACATTCAGGTTGATGTTCTTCAGGACGTGAAATTCACCATACCATTTATTCATGTCTTTAATTTGAATCATAAAATCTTGGTTGAGTTGTTGCGTCATAATACGTTCCTTGCAAAGTGACTTATCGTTTGTGACCGGTATGGAGTTTGCCTTCGAGCCAAATCGAGTATCTCGACATGCCAAAGCAGAAGATCCAGAACACTAACGCGACAAAAACATAACTTTCTGTAGCAAAACCGAGCCAATTCGGGTCGGTATTGGCGGATTGTCCGATGCCGAGCACATCAAACATGCCGATAATCAACACCAGACTGGTGTCTTTAAACAGACCAATAAAGGTATTTACAATCGATGGAATGGTGATTTTCAGCGCTTGCGGCAGAATAATCAGCCCCATTTTTTTCCAGTAACTTAAACCGAGCGCATCGGCTGCCTCATACTGGCCTTTGGGAATCGCTTGCAAACCACCACGGATTACTTCCGCCATGTACGCGGCACTGAACATCACCACGCCAATCAAGGCACGCAGTAGCTTATCTATCTCACTGCCTTGAGATAAAAAGAGTGGCAGCATTACCGAAGCCATGAACAGTACGGTAATTAAAGGCACCCCACGCCATACCTCAATGTAGACGGTACATAAGCTGCGAATTATGGGCATGTCGGAGCGACGTCCTAAAGCCAGTGCAACGCCAATTGGTAGTGAAGCGATGATGCCGACTAAAGCGATGATCAAAGTGACTAACAATCCACCCCATTTATGGGTTTCAACCACTTCCAGCCCGAAGACACCACCATAAAGAAGTAGGGCAGCGAAGAAGGGATAGATGTTAACGAAAACCAGCCAAATCCAGCCTCGCTTTGGTGTCTTTTCATAAGCCAGCAGTGCGACAAAAAGAGCCAGAGTGAAGAAGAATAGCCTTGGTCTCCACAGTTCTGCCGCGGGGTAGAAGCCGTACATGAACTGCTCCCAGCGAACACTGATGAATACCCAGCAAGCGCCCTCAAGGGTGCAGTCGTTACGCGTGGTTCCGCTCCAGTTGGCGTTGAAAATCGCCCAATCGAGGATATTTAGGAGACCTTGAATAGCTAAGTAACCTAACACCAAGGTCGCGATTGAGTTAAACACGCCATTAAATAAATTTTTCCGTAACCAACCGACGACCCCTGTTGTGTTGGATGGCGGCGGTAGGCTAGGTTGAAATTGATGTGTTGCCATAATTATCTCTCCACCAGTGCCACTTTACGGTTATACAGGTTCATTAAGGCTGAAGTTAATAAACTCAGCGTGAGATAGACCAACATGGTCATCGAAATGATCTCAATCGCTTGTCCTGTTTGGTTGAGGGTGGTGCCCGCAAATACAGAAACCAAGTCTGGGTAGCCAATAGCCATGGCCAGTGAGGAGTTTTTGGTTAGATTCAGATATTGGCTAGTCAGCGGTGGAATGATGATCCTGAGTGCTTGAGGAATAATGACCAGTTTTAAGGTTTTCGTACGAGTTAAACCGAGAGACATTGCTGCTTCCGTTTGCCCGTGGCTGACCGCATTGATCCCAGAACGCACAATCTCTGCGATGAAGGATGCGGTATAGATTGTCAAGGCGACCAGTAATGCCGCCAGTTCAGGCAGTACCGAGATCCCGCCTTGGAAGTTGAATCCGCGTAGTACGGGATATTCTGCTGTGATAGGTTGGCCAAGTAGAAAATAAACCAACACTGGAAAAGCGACACACAGTAAGAGTATGTATCGTCCCATCGGGGTTTGCTGTCCCGTTAAACGTTGGCGATTTGTAGCCCAGATACTCAATACCCAACAGGCAATGATACCAGCGATTAAGGCAACCAGAACCCAGATGCTACCGGATTCAAAGATTGGCTTGGCGAGATACAGCCCTTTTATGTTGAGGTAAAACCACTCGCCAAGATGCATGCTTTCCCTTGCCGATGGCAAGGCTTGAAGCACAACGAAATACCAAAAGAATATTTGCAGTAGCAGTGGCAAATTACGAAATGTTTCGATGTAGACCGCTGCTAAGCGGCTGATTAGCCAGTTACTGGAGAGGCGAGCAATGCCAATCAAAAATCCCAGTATGGTCGCTAATAAGATGCCGAGTACTGAAACCAGAGCGGTATTGAGCAAACCCACCAGAAACGTTCGGCCATAGCTGTAAGTTTCATCGTAGGGAATTAAGCTTTGGCTGATACCAAAACCAGCGGTTTGATCTAGAAAAGCGAAACCCGTTGCGATCCCTCGAGATTCAAGGTTAGTTAACGCATTATTCACTATGGTGTAGAGAAAAAATGCGAGTACACAAACGGCGAGAAGTTGGAACACAACCGAACGGAAGGTTGGGTTATAAAGCAAATTGGTATGCTTGGAATGCGCGTCAGAAGTCTCTGGCGTCGCTTTATTTGTGGGTTTCATACAACAATAACCTCTTATCCATTTTTGTGCTCGGAGCTAAGCCAAGCGCAGATTCCTTTTACTTAAAGCCGCAGTACGCACGTCTCGTACTGCAGCTTTAAGGTGGTCGGGATTATAGTTATCAATTAACGGATAGGTGGTGCGTACATAAAGCCGCCCGCATTCCAGAGTGCATTCACACCGCGGTCAATTTTTAGTGGTGAGCCAGAGCCGACCGTGCGATCGAAGCTTTCGCCGTAGTTACCCACTTGCTTAACAATTTGGTAGCTCCAGTCATCACGAATGCCAAGACCCGTTCCTTTCGGACCATCAAGACCAAGGATACGTTTTACTTCTGGGTTGTCTGACTTCATCATCTCATCGACGTTTTTCGATGTGATACCGTACTCTTCAGCATTGACCATGGCGTACAGTACCCATTTAGCGACGTTGAACCACTTATCATCATCCTGACGAACCACAGGGCCTAGAGGCTCTTTAGAGATGATTTCAGGTAGAACGACCGCAGAGTCTGGTTTTTCTAAATTGAGGCGCAGTGCATACAGACCTGATTGGTCAGTCGTCAGAACATCACAACGACCAGCATCAAAGCCTTTTGAAGTTTGAGCTGCAGTATCAAATACCACAGGTTTGTAAGTCATACCGCTATTGCGGAAGTAATCTGCCAAGTTGAGTTCTGTTGTGGTGCCCGATTGAACGCAGACTGACGCGCCATTCAGTTCTTTGGCGCTTTTCACACCCAAATCTTTTTTCACCATGAAACCTTGGCCGTCGTAGTAGTTCACCCCGACAAAGTTAAGACCCAGGGCGCTATCACGTTGCAGAGTCCATGTTGTGTTACGAGACAGAACATCAATTTCACCGGATTGCAGCGCAGTGAAACGCTCTTTTGCGGTGAGTGGTACAAATTTAACTTTGGTTTTATCGCCTAGAACCGCTGCTGCCATTGCTTGGCAATATTCAACGTCGATCCCTTCCCATTCCCCTTTTGCATTTGGGTTAGAAAAACCCGGTAAGCCTGTACTGACGCCACAAGTAATAAAACCTTGAGATAACACTTTGTCTAGAGTGCTTTCTGCGGCTGATGCCGAGAGGCTCAGCATGGCAGACGAGGCTGCGACGACAGAAGCAAGAACAGTGAGTTTATTCGCCATTTGTATCCTTCCTGTTTGATCCGTTTTTGACCAGGTGACACCTGATACAAGAGTTCAGCTATGTTGTGTTTCTTCAGTTATAGGTTGATGCCTATGTGGTTGCACATTGACAAATCAACCAGTTGTAAGCGTAGGTAAGGATGTCAGATTTCTCAAACAACGAGTGAAAAGAGTTGCTTAATTTCCCCATTCCTTAACTGCGCCAAGAATGGCGAAGTGTTAAATAAATGTAAATAGTGCAACTGAGTGACAGAGTGGTGCAACAGGATGGCGTGGCGGTGAGTGAACGAAGTTCTAATTAATAGTTCTATTAATTTGTTAAGGATTAGTCGGATCTACTAATTTATGGGTGAAATTTGCACAGATTTTATTTCATTCTGGTTATTAGATGCTTTTCTTGCCCCATTTTTGGTAGCATGAGTGCCAGTTAAGGATGAACAACCATAAGATGTACTATGCGCTATTTTCCTCTGTTTTTGGATTTGACCAATAAACCCGTTTTGGTCGTCGGGGGCGGCGAAGTGGCCTGCCGAAAGATTGATGCGCTATTGAGAGCGGATGCTAAAGTCACCGTGATTTCGCCGCAAGTGGCTCCCGCTTTACAGGCTTGGATTGAACAGGGGAAATGTCACTGGATTCAGCATTTTTATTCATCACACTGGTTAGATAAACGTTATGTTCAAGTATGGGCAACCACAGATAATCCAGAATTGAATCATCAGGTGTACAAGGATGCGAAAGAACAGGGCATATTAGTCAATGTGGTGGATGATCAGCCATACTGCGACTTCATTACCCCCTCAATGATTGAAAGAGGCCGCATTCAGCTCGCCATTTCCAGCGGCGGCGCATCTCCAGTGTTGATTCGTAATATTCGTGAAACCTTGGAAGCCGTTTTAGCGCAAAATCTTGCACTTTTGGCGGATTTCGGTGCATCAAAGCGTAATTCGATCAAAGATTTCTTACCGAGTGTTGATCTACGTCGTCAATTTTGGGAGCGATTTTTTGCCCATCCGGAAGTCAAAAATGCGCAAGATAGAGAGTCATTAGAATGCATATATATTCATCTGCTTACTCAATCCACGGACAAGGTTTCTGCAACGACGTGGATCGAGTTTGGAGCGGATGTTGAGTTGTTGTCACTGAAAGCGCTTCGCTATATGCAACAAGCAGAGTTGGTGCTGCATACCCAAGATTGTCCATATGCGTTTGTGGATTTGTGTCGTCGAGATGCACAGCGACAGAGCTTCAACTCATCGGTTGAATTGAGCACTTTACTCTTACAAGCTCAGCAAGAAGCACAAAACGTGTGTGTGTTGATCCCTTCCGGAAGCAGTGAATACGCCTTGCTACAAGGCAAAGCCACAGTACTCAAAATGGCTCAGCAAGGTTAAAAGACCAGGATAAAAGAGAGCAGGTAAGGCATAACACGCCTTACCCAAACTTACCCATCAAAACTTAAGCTTCGCTGAAACAGCCTAGCGCAAAGCGTTCTATCGCCACGGCCACGCCATCGTGATCGTTGCTTAGTGTAATGTGATCCGCAATGTGTTTGGTCTCTTCCATGGCATTCGCCATCGCGATACCGAGGCCTGCGTATTGCAGCATGTGGTGATCGTTTTCCGCATCTCCCATACAAATCACTTCACTGGCTTGAATGCCTAAATGCTCCGTAATCGCTTGTACGCCGATGCCTTTATTACTGCCCGTATTAAGAAATTCTAGAAAGAAGGGCGCACTTTGTACCACAGTAAATTCTTCACGCCATTGCGCTGGTAATTGAGCGATGGCTTGAGTGAGTTTTTCTGGCTCTCCGACGATCATCGCCTTAATGATCGGGTGGTCATCTGCCAATTGTGCAAAGTCCATTTCGGTAATATTGAGGCCATTTATGCTGGCTTCCACTTCGGTATATTGGCTGGTTTTAGGGGTGATCAAACCGTGAATTTGGCTAAAGGCATGGGTATTGAGCCCAAACTCTTGCGCGAGTGTTGCCACACGCTTAGCCGCTTTGCCATCAATGATTTGCTGATGAATAATCTCCCCAGTACCGACATTCGCGACCATAGAGCCGTTGTAATAGAGTACATAGTCATCTTCCGTGGTCAGATGTAACTCTTCCAATTTACTGCGCATGCCATCAAGAGGGCGGCCAGAAGCCAGAACCACTTGAATGCCTTGCTGACGAGCTTGAGCAATAGCCTGCTTGGTGCGAGGAGAGATCTGTTTTTGGCTATTGAGCAGTGTGCCATCCATATCGAGCGCAATCAGTTTGTACATCGGGTACCTACATAAAGTGGAAAAAGAGAACGAGCTCGATTATATACAGATCGTGCTTAAACTGTGAGCCACAGTGATAAAAAATGAAAATTAGAGCAATTTTGCGCTTTCCATTCGCAGCAATTTGTTGCTCTAAGTCGTCTGGTTATCCCCCAATTACTTGGAGTTGTAGGCAGGCGGTATATGACGAACCTAGATGCTCTATGTAATTAGGGTGAACAACGGTCGCCAATATCGCTGAAGCTTGAACTAAGAAGGGGATAGACGCATTTAATTTGACCTCGATCGCTATCTCCATTATGGTCTGCCACCTGCAACTGTTTATCCATGTTAGGTCGTTCATCTTGTACCGAATTAATGAAATGTTTGAGACTATCCAAGGCGAAGGCGTGTTTACTGGTGTGCCCGCGGTCTTTGTGCGCTTGCAAGGCTGCCCAGTCGGTTGTGCTTGGTGTGATACTAAGCAGACTTGGGAAACATTAGACTCAGACCAAACCTCATTCTCACAAATTTTGCTGAAAACCAGTGACGCGCCAACTTGGTGTCAGGCCAGTGCGCAAGAGGTGGTTCAACGCTATCAAGCTCAAGGCTATCAGGCAAAACATATCGTCATTACGGGCGGTGAGCCCTGCATTTACGATTTGACCGAGTTAACTCAAGCGTTTGAGGCAATGGGTTGCCGATGCCAAATTGAAACCAGTGGTACTTACGAAGTCTATGCGACCGAGAACACTTGGGTGACAGTGTCACCCAAGGTCGCGATGAAAGGGAAGTTACCGATTCTGGATTCAGCCTTGCAACGTGCCAACGAAATTAAACATCCCGTGGCGACCGAGAAAGATATCGACAATCTTGATGAGTTGCTTGCACGAGCTCAGGTCAGTGCTCAAACCGCAATCGCTTTGCAGCCGATTAGCCAAAAGCCGCGTGCGACAGAGTTGTGCATTCGCACCTGTATTGCTCGCAATTGGCGTTTATCTATCCAAACCCATAAATATCTCAACATTGCTTAAAGGGAGCGCATCATGAAAAAAGCCGTCGTCGTGTTCAGTGGTGGGCAAGATTCAACCACCTGTTTAGTTCAGGCGTTAAAAGAGTTTGATGAAGTGCATGCGATCACCTTTGATTATGGCCAGCGCCATAAATTAGAGATAGAAGTGGCCCAGCAACTGGCGAAGCAGCTTGGCGTCACTGCGCATAAAGTCATGGACGTGAGTTTACTCAATGAGCTGGCCATCAGCTCGCTGACGCGTGATGACATTCCGGTTTCTCATGAGCTACAAGCCAATGGACTGCCGAATTCTTTTGTTCCGGGACGCAATATTCTGTTTTTAACTTTAGCGGGTATCTATGCTTACCAAATCGGCGCGACCACGGTCATTACTGGGGTTTGTGAGACGGATTTTTCCGGTTATCCCGATTGCCGTGATGAATTCGTACAAGCGATGAACCAAGCACTCGCGAAAGGCATGGATCTGCCTTTAATGATTCGCACTCCATTGATGTGGCTGAATAAAGCTGAGACGTGGGCATTGGCCGATCAACTGGGAGCATTGGATCTGGTTCGTCACCAAACGCTCACTTGTTATAACGGGTTGATAGGTGATGGCTGTGGAGAATGCCCAGCCTGTGGTTTACGTCAGGCTGGGCTTAAAGCGTATCTCGATAATCGGGATGTGATAATGAGTGCGCTTAAGAGCAAGCAGTCAGCAGCGCATTAGTGGGATCGGCGGCATCGATTAAGCCGCCATTGCCGCTCTGTTTGGCGATGCTTAGAGCGCTATCCAGCTTAGGATAAAAGTGCGTAAAACTCGCCAAACCACTCTCTACCGTTAAATAGCTGAGGGTAACGCTCAAGCCAACTGTTGATTTAGCATCGGTTGGTGTTTTGCCATTTAACGCATGATGAAGCGCAAACAGCCGTGTTTCCGAAAGAGTACGTCTGCAGTTTGGCATAACCACCAAGAATTCATCATCCCCTAAGCGACACACAAACTCCTTGGCACGCAACTGGTGCAGCAAGGTATTGATTGTATTTTGTAACGCAATATCGCCCCGTTCATAGCCGTGACGTTCATTGAACTGCCTCAGTTGGTCAAT
Organism: Vibrio cholerae; assembly: GCF_008369605.1. NCBI lineage: Bacteria > Pseudomonadati > Pseudomonadota > Gammaproteobacteria > Vibrionales > Vibrionaceae > Vibrio > Vibrio cholerae. The sequence goes on along the minus strand of NZ_CP043554.1, from coordinate 1,567,836 downwards.
ATCCAATAGAGCAAGCAAATGGACATGCTCAGTTTGCTGGCAGGCTTCAATATGAGTTAATCGCTCTAATCCACTGGTGCGGCTTAATACCCCATGCAAGCTATCTTGTCGGTTTTGATCGCACTCTTTTCTGCGACGATAATGGGCAATGGGCAGAATCAGTGCAAACACAATCACTAATAGTGAAAGTGAAACACGTTGCCACTTCAACATTTCATATTTTTCGGCCAACGCTTGGTAGTTTTCTCGCCAAAAATTGACGCCGCGTTTTTGTTCTAATTCCGCTTTCGCCAGATCGAGCGCTTCAAAAGCTTTACGCTGCTCTGTGTTGCGCAGCAACAGCTCACTCTCAGCATATTGGCGATACCAGCTTAATGCTTCTTGGTATTGCTGCTCAGCCTCCGCAATTTTGGCTAACTGTAAATAAGCTTGCGCTTTAATGCGTGGCAGAGAAGCGCTCTCGCTAATCGCGACAGCTTGATTGGCATAGTCAATCGCTTGCGCGTATTTCTGCTCTTTGAAATGGGCTTGCGCAAGTGATAAGTAAATCAGTCCCTGCAAATGTTGGTCTTTATGTTGATTGACATACTCGAGAGCCTGAAAGAGATGTTGGTCGCCTTCAACGAAATTATTGAGTTCAATGTACGCTTTGCCTAAACCTAGGTGCACGTAAGCCAACCCAAACAGATAATTAGCGGGAGTAAGATGGGCTTTCGCCTGTTCAAAATAGAGGATGCTTTCTTCATATCGACCTTGCTTGAAGTAAGTATCACCCAAACTGTGTTCTACTTGCGCGATAAGTAGTGGGTTGCCTTGTTCGAGTCGATACTCCAATGCTTTATTGAGGTAGTCCAAGGCCGATTCATACTGGCCTAATGTCCCCATCAGAAGCCCGACATCGTTATAAATACCGGATGGGTCGACATAATCAGGCAGCAGACTGAGAAGCAGATCGTAAGTTTGCAGCGCCTCTTCATATTCTCCTAAGAACTCCAAATTATTGGCGACGAGGTGTAGGCCGCGATAGCGAGGAAATAGGGGATCTTCAGCATTAAGAAGGCGCTGATCCATCTGTGAGCAATAGAAACGAGCTTGGTACGGGCGGCCATGCCGCTGGAAAAGACGACAAAGATGGTATTCAAATAGCACCATGCCATCTTGGTCGTTTTTTTGTTTCATCTCGGCGTAGAAGGTTAAGTAGGTTTCTTCTGCAGAGTGGTAATCGAGACTTTCTTCATGATTCAACGCGTCTAGGAAGCGTTGTTCTGTCAGCGCGTAAGTATCATGGGAATTGACCAATTCACCATAATAGGGCTGCCCTTTGAGCACGAAATAGCCGTGTAATTTAGAGGTTAAATAGAGTTTTTCCGCCCCTTCAGGAAGGGAATGGTAGCGATCCTGTAATAGTTTTAGGGCCGTCTCTGTTTGTTTGTGTTGAGATTTGGCGTAAACCTCTTCCCATGCAGATCGTTCAGAGGCGACGCAGAATGAGGACATTAGGCTAAAGACAAGCAACGAGCGTTTAAAATAGAGTTTCATGTTCTGAATATGTGATGTTAGTTCGGAAAATATATTCCTCATTAACTTGATAAACAATGAGTTATTCTGATTGCTATCTCATTTTGTGATAGTCGCAGCAGGGTAATGTATTAAACGTGCGATTGAAACGTACATCATTGGCTTGTTTATCATTTGACGCCCTATCGAACTGTATGAAAAAACAGTATTCCGGTTGACAAGAGTATAAAGTTGACTATGCTGTAATTATGTACAGTGAAGGAGGGCATAATATGTTTTGGGACACACTCGAACGTGTTAATCGTCTGCGTCAGCAAGCGATGAATAACCCTGAATTTCTTCAATCTGCCAAACAGCATGAGGAAACTTTGCAGCACGTTGAACAATACTTTGAACCGAAGAAATATCGCAAAAGTAACCAAAAACGCCAAAAAACCTTGGCCGATATCTATGATCAAGCCGATTTTGGTGAACGTACTGATGATGTCACTCATTAGTTAAACCTGTAAATGACCGACAAATCATCTCGGTAGACACACAATCCTTTCTCAATTCAAACGCTGAGTGTTGCCCATAAGGGCAACACTCGCGAATCACCGATTAGCAACTACACTAAACCATAGAACAATATTCATACAGATTCAGAGGTTGGCATGTTTTTGGCTCGGCAATCCCGAAGATGGATAGTTTACCTATCGATTCTCGCCATCGCTTTCGTAGCGTGGCGATGGCTGACTCCTTTGGCAACCGCGATTAGCGTTAACTCCAATGCTGCTCCAATCAAAATAGCGGTATCACAAACACCTCTTTCTTCCCCTTTTTATCTTGCTGATCAGCTGGGCTTTTTTAAGCAGCAGGGGATTGATGTTGAGCTCGTGGCATGCAGTGGTGGAGTGCAATGCAGCCAAGCCTTGTTTCAAGGGGAGGTGAGTTACGCGACGGCGTCAGAATCTGTGGCAATGTTTAGCAGCTTCGAGCGTCAGGATTTTCTTATTCTTGCTAGCTTTGTGCAATCAGATAACGATTTGAAGCTCCTTGCATTAGAAAGCGAGACGATTCGCTCGGTTGCGGATTTACACAACAAACGTGTCGGTATGATCAGAGCGAGCGCAAGTGAGTTCTATTTTGATTCATTACTTTTGGCCAATAATTTGAAAGGAATTCCAATCGATAAAGTGTATGGCACTGCGGATCAGCTTTATCAGCAGTTATTTGATAAACAGCTGGATGCCATTTCGATTTGGGAGCCTTGGGGATACAAAATTGGGGTTGCTGCGGAATCGAAAGTGACCAACCTGAGTTTGCCGGGCATTTACACCTTATCGTTTAATTTATTAACCATAAAACCGACGACGGAAGAAGAAAAGCAGCGCAGTCTTGCGATTTTAAAAGCCCTGAAGCAAGCGATTGATTGGATTCATCAAAACCCAGAACGCACTCGATACCGAGTGGCAGGTGTGCTGAATATTGATGAAAAACAGCTGAGATGGTCATGGCAAGATTATTCATTTCGTCTCTCGCTCGGTAATACGTTATTAACGAACTTACAACTTCAGGGACGCTGGGCATTAGAAAACAAGTTAGTGCATGGTCAATTGCCCGATTATCGGCAATTAATGGCTGACGACCTGTTGAGCGAAGCGGTGAAAAACGATGGAGGCCAGCCTTGATCAACTCATTAAACCGCAAAATGACGTTACTGTTTATTGCATCACTGCTGTTAGTTGGTTTTATTGCTTTCTCATTACTGAACTTAGATCAGCGGCAGCAGCAAACCAATGCTGAGCTGGATACGATTTTGGAAATCCAAAACAGCATTGCCATGTTGCGTAGCCAGCTCTGGGTCTTTCTGCAATACAACGATGCTCATAGCTTAGAGCAAGTTTATCGTGCGCAGCAGGTTTTGGCTGGCCAGCTCGAGATGGAAACGGTCTTTGGCCAACACTTAGCCGGCATCCAAAGAATGAATAACAGTTTAGCCGGGCTATTAGAACAAGAGCGCTACATGGCAGAAGAATCGGGCATTACTAAGTTGGTCGATGGCATCGGAACTTATGAGCTACTTCACTCTCGATACAATATTTTGGTGCAAAATATGAATGAGGAGCTGGCCTATTTTCAGCGTCAAGTCATGGAAGAGAGCATTAATAATCAACGCTATTTATTGTTAACCACCATGGCGCACTTACTGCTCTTCTCTTCGGTTGTCTGTGGTATCGCGCTGGTGGTGTTACGCCGTTTCCGACATGGATGTAAAACTCTCCAAGAAGGGATTGAACAAATGGCGAAAGGGGATCTCGCCAGCCGAATTTCCACTCAAAATAATGAACAAGAGTTTGTTCAATTAACTCAGTTTTTCAATCAAATGAAGGCTTCGCTGCAAAGCACAACCGTTACCAAAGACGAGTTACAAGCGGAAGTGGCAAGAAAAACCGCCAAATTAGAACGTCAAAAAGCGGAATTACGTTTCTTGTCAGAAAGAGATTCATTGACAGGTATTTTGAACCGCCGTGCCTTTAAACAGCAGCTTAGTCACGCGTTAATTAAAGCGAAGCGCTCAAACATGAAGCTGGCTTTACTGTTTTTTGACTTAGATAAATTTAAAGAAATCAATGACACCAAAGGGCATGAAGTAGGTGATCTTGTCTTGCAAGAAATCGCTCAACGGCTCAAAGGGTCGATACGAGAATCGGATTTTTGTGGGCGCTTAGGGGGGGATGAATTTGTGGTATGCCTAGATCTGCTGCAGGATCACAGTGGCGTTATCAATAAGGCTTATCAGATGCTAGAAAAATTACAAAAGCCGCTTCAACTTAACCAAGAGAGCTTAGAGATTGGGGTGAGTATTGGTGTTGCCTTATATCCAGAGCAAGCGACCCAAGTACCTGAATTATTGCGTATTGCTGATGAGGCGATGTACAGCGCAAAACATCAATCCGGCAATACGGTGTATTGCGCCCACCAAGATAAGCACGATCACACCAGTTTAGTGAGCTGATGCACAAAGGCCGCAGCAACCGAGTTCTGATCCCGTTGCTGCGGTTTCTGTCATGACGATGAGTAGCGCGCGTTTTTGGGCGCTGCGGGTCTCGCGTGAAAAGGCTTCGTCGGATTCGGTTTACGTCGAGCGGCAAATTTTGCGGGTTTATGCTGTGATTGTCTCTGCTCGGCGGCTTTCTTTGCCGCCACATTTTCGACGACAAAATAGGGGTCTTCGTAGTGTTCGGCTGGGCCAAATTCTTGTTTGACCAAGCGATTCCACAATCCACGGTCAAAGCCTTGTTCAGGAATGGCAGGGTAGAGTGTCTCAATTTCTTCTTGAGCATAATTTAAGAATGCGGCTTTTTGGGTTTGATTAAAGCGCTGCGCAACCGTGTTATGTTTTTTGATCCACACTATTTTAAATTGACGCAATTCTGCTTCTGCCTGCTCTAAGGGTAAACGAGACAGATAAATGCGCTTATAAGACACTTTTCTATCGATCATAGTGCGCATTGCGGTTTGAATATAATCACCGTGATGAGTAATCGAAATGTCGTCCGGATCAAACAGATTGACGCACCAACCCTTAGGCAGAAATTCATCTTGTTGATATTGATGATTGCGTGCGACCAGTGCTTGATGGAGCACTAAATCAGACTTACCTCGAAAAGTTTGCTGCCATTTGGCAATGCGCACTTGGATTGACCCTGGCAAACGAAAAACATGTGTAAATTTATCTTGTTCCATTGGCTTATTTGCAACCTGAGCTTGTATACCCAGCCTATATGATTGCGAAAGAGTGGAAGATCGAAGGGTATCCGCTTTTCCGCAACGTTAGGTTATCTGGGCATAGAATCTATGTTTTATTGATACCTCGATTTCCTGCATAGGTGAGGCTATTCACGAAAATCGAAATTAAGCAAAAGAGCAAACTGTCACAGCAGTTACTAACCAACGACGCGAGTCTACTTGTCTTTAATAAGACTATAGTTTTGTTTGGGAGGCGAATTCTACACCCGTTCAGGTCGTTAATGCGAGCTTAAGTTGTTAGATAATTTATATTTTAGTAGTTATTTGGGGAGAAGAGCGCCAAAATGTTGTTTAAGTTGATTTTATTTTTGTGCATTCAGGACGACCAAGCATGATGGATCTTTCGTTTTTAGAAATTGCCACGGTGATTAATAACATCGCATGCAGTGCAATAGCCGCGCTCTTTCTTTATATGTTAAGAAGCAAGCTGATTGAACATAAATTGGATACGGCCACTTGGTTTGTGCTGCTGTTTTTGGCTTACGGCTTGGCTTATACCACCTCTTCGCTGCGTTTTATTTTACCGATGGGATTTGCCATCTTTGTCAATAACTTGCTCTATCAACTTGGCGGTTATTGCATGCTATTTGCCGTATTGCGCTGGTATCAAAAGCCGATCAAAAGTGGCTTATACCTACTGATGATGGCGCACTCCTTGTCGTTTGCTTTGTTGTTATATCTCTTGTTCCGTTTGAATCCTGAAGACATAGGACTGCGCATCTTGATTGCTTCGTTAAGCTTGTCTTCGGTGTATCTGATTTCTGCAATCGTTGCGGCAAAAAATGGTCAGCGTGGGCGGCCAGAGCAAACCCTTTTCGCTGTTGTATTGGCGGTGATGATGGTCATGCTCTACGTTCCTTTCGTCGCTTATCAAACTTTACCTTTGTTGGCGGTATTTCGCGCCTCGACCATAGTGGTGCAGAACCTGTTCTTTTTTATCATTCTTGGCACCATGCTAATGCTGTTTTTGTTCGAGGAAATAGAATGGCATCGCTTACGCTCTATTCAAGATGAACTGACAGGTGCGTTTAACCGTCGTCATTTTAAAGAGCAAGTACAGCAAAAATTGAAGCAGTCTAAGCAGAAATCTATAGTGGCTTTAGTTGATATTGACCATTTCAAGCAGATCAATGATTCCTATGGACATGATATTGGTGATTCAGTGATCACCTATGTGGTTCGCCATTTAGAGTCACTGGCATTAACGGAATGCTTGGTCGCTCGATATGGCGGTGAAGAGTTCGCGATCTTTGCCCGTGAAAATGATTTTGAGCGAGTATCGCAAGCCCTTGATTCGGTGCGTGATGCGATTTCGGTTGGTTTTCATGTTGAACAGCAACCACTCAAAGTATCGGTCAGTATCGGCGCGGTGATTTTCGAAAGTTCACATGAATATGGCGAAGTATTACGCCAAGCGGATAAGGCGTTATACCAAGCGAAGCAACAAGGACGAAACCGAATCATGCTGCAAGACGTAAGCGCGAGTTAGCTCAGATTGTTTATAGGATGGGAGCCTAACGGCTCCTAATTTCAATACCTGCAACTCCCAGTAGTTTTGGTATATCTGCGACTTCAAGTTGTTTGGGCTTGTCGCTCTCGCTCAGTGAGCCAGCAAAATCAACCCGTTGGGTAAGCTTTCTCCAAAGGCGCGTTGAGTTTCCGCTTCATCCAGTTCGACTACTTCACTAACCAGATTAATCCATGAATCGGCCACGCGGCTCTGCTTGAGCTTATCCAACACTTGTGTGCGCCATTCTTCCGATATATCGCGAGTGCGATCCCCCGTTTTGCGACACATCATCACAGTGGCAAAAGCGCACATTGGCTCTTGTTGCCAGTCTTGCTCTAAGAGCTTAGGGAGCCACTGCTGGATCTGCTCTTTGGGCAGACAGGTATGCAGGCTGCCGTAAAAAGGTGTGCGAGCGGCCAATCGTCCTAATGCCCACCAATGTGCTTGTTGATATTGAGTATGGTTGAGTGCCTTATTTAAAAACCAAGTGGCGAGTAGAGTTTTGTCTTCCACCTGCAAATGCTCTAAAGAGGCGGCGAGACGCACCATGGCTTCATAGCTTTTCTCTTGGGCTTCTTTGGTTGAAGCAGGCGTTCGCATTGCTCCGGGATGGAGATACTTGGCGATATCTGCCAGCAAGGTTTCTTGCTGTTCTTGATTCAAACCACCCGCAACACGACGCCAGAATACCCACCAATCTGTCCAACCTTGCGTATTGGTAAACTGAATACCTTGTTGGTACAGCGCCCAAATCTGTTCAATCCGCCAACCATCGGTTGCATCACCAAAACCGGGACGTAAGCAGAAGCCGGCCAGACGTAGCCAGTTTTTTTCATGGGGCTCTGAGCGGCGACGGCGCTTACGGCCAAGGGCAAGCGTGTCAAATAGGCTGCGTAAGGTGGAAAAATCCCACGTTTCCCGTTTACCTAAGCGTTTTTCTAGCTCTTTGGTCAGCGTTTTGATCGCTTGTTGGTCAGCACTGGTTTTATTGGCGCTGTAGATTTTGCTGATGAGATCTTTCGCCTCTTGTAACTTAGGAGAAGTAGCGACGCTGTCCTCCAGCTCTCCGGCTTGGGTTACGCTGTGACGAATATCAAATTCGACCTGCCAGCGCTGCTTTTCATCATTGGGATTGACACACACGATTTGCAGCGTGCCCACCTCGGTTAATTGGCAGGCCAATTGCACTTCTACGCGCTGCTTTTGGTTGGCGGCAAGCTCGGTGGGATCGAGTGCGGGTAACGTAACAATATAAGGCGGCAGGGGCTGAAACTTATCGGTATCAATGGTAAACAGAGCGCCATTTTGTACCCGTTGATCTTGTGTGATGTGCTCGTGCGTCGAGGTTAACAAATTAAAGCGCACCGGTTCACCGACCGTGAGGGCAAAGCGGCGGCTGGTTAAACGAATTTCTTGTCCTTCTTCACTGCCTTTGGCGAGCAAACATAAGGCTTTGCCGAGTTTATTTTTTTCTTGTAGATGAAGGAAATAAGAGCGCGCTGCGCCACCACCGATTTTGAGTTGCGCACCGCGTCTTGCTTTGGCATAAGCCACAGCGCCTAATGCCACAGACCAGTCTGGGTGAGGGTTATTAAGTAGGGTGATTGGTCGGCCTAACCAGTCACTCAGTAACGCGATGAGTCTTTGCGTGATGAGCGAACTATTAAAGACGCCACCGTTGAGTAATAACGCTGTCGGCAACAGGTCGGTGGACTCTGTATTGGGCTCAGAGGGCACCACGCCTTGATGATGGCTCAAAAACTCAGCGATATGTTTACTGACCGCAGGGTCAGACGCATAAGGCAAGCCAAACTCCACAACCGCACTGCGGCGTTTCTCTGGTAGTACGTCACGCTGGGTCAGTGGAAAAAATCCATCAAGCGCGATCTGGTGTACTTCGTCACGGTGTAGGGCGACACTTTGAGTACCGCCGAGTAATTTTGAGCCGCTGCCGAGCAGGGTGATTTTCATCTGCTCTGGTGCGTCTGCACAGAGCAGGCTTTCCTTCGCTTGGCGGGTTTGCTGGATAAGCTTGGATAAACCTGCCGCGCTGAGTTTTTTGTTTTGGTTAAAGCGACGTTCCGCCACATGCGCTAAAGCCAGATCAATGTTATCACCGCCAAGCATCAAATGATCGCCCACACCAATCCGGTTGAGTTGCAGCGTTTCTTGCTCATCAAATTGCGCGGCAATCAGGCTTAAATCGGTTGTACCGCCGCCCACGTCACACACCAATATCAGCGGCACGTCTTGCAAGATATCGTTCGCTTGAGCTTGGTGACGATGATGCCAGTCATAACAAACGGCTTGCGGCTCTTCGAGCAGCATGATTTTCGGCAATCCGGCTAACTGAGCGGCTTCAATGGTCAGTTTACGTGCACCTTCATCAAATGAAGCGGGAACGGTTACTACCACTTCTTGTTGTTCTAACGGGTTTAAAGGATGGCGATGATTCCACGCTTGGCGGATATGGTTGAGATAGCTGGCGCTGGCAATGATAGGAGACACTTTTTCGACATCATTTGCTCCTGCCCACGGCAAAATGGGTTGGCTGCGATCAACGTTCGGATGTGAAAGCCAGCTTTTGGCACTAGAAACTTGTCGGCCTTCCACTTTTGCGCCCAACTCACGTGCCCATTCGCCAATAATCACTTGCGGCAGATCGCCATTCACCAACTGTGATTCCCAAGGCAGGGTTAAATCAGAATTTGTGAATTGTCCGTGTGAAGGGTGATAACGGAAAGAAGGAAGAAGTGGACGGCGAACCACTTCGCCAGGACCAACCAATTGATCAACGGGGAAAATCTCAACGGGAGATTGTTCTAGAGCATCGTTGAGTTCACAAAAAGCGACCACCGTATTGGTCGTGCCCAAATCAATGCCAACCAGAAAACGTGGTGATGACATGCTATACCTCGTATTCATAAAGGATGAGCGGCACCCCGAAGGATGCCGCTGTAGTCTTTCTAATGTTGCTGTGGTGCAGGCTCGTCTTGTGGGTTGTCACGCACATCAAATTCCACATGCCATTTTTGGCCATTATCAGCCGCAATCGCTTCAAGATAGAGCGTACCGAGCTCAGTCACTCGTGATGCCAGCGTAACCGGAACCACTTCTCCTGCTCGGCGACCTTCAGAAACAGGTAAGGTGATCTGAATGGTTGGCAGATCGTCTAGTTCATCGTTGGCCCAATCGACAAGGTGAGTCCCCGCAACATCATCACGGCGTACGGTTGAACCATAGAATTGGAAGTGCACAGGCTCACCAATCACTAGGCCAAACTGGCGATCCGCGACTTGCGCGCTCGAGCCTTCTTCCATACCAAATGGAGCAACACAGAGTGCTTCCATCGGCGGTGACATGCCCGGAATGGCTGGCATCGCACTTTCAATGCCGACATAGTAAGCCGAAGCAATACCACCACGGATGCGTACGCCTTGGCCTTGACGCACAACGCCGTAGTAAGCCGCGCCGCGTGCCACTGCCAGATCTAAATCCACTCCGGCTAAGAGTTTGGTAGGCGCCGCATTAGCCTGAGTTAGCCAAGCATTGATGGTTTCTAGCAAACGATCGGCAAGCAGAGTGGATTTAAGCACGCCACCGTTTAGCAAAATAGCAGTTGGCTTAATGAAATCGGCTTGTGGAGCGGCCATGCCCGGAATTCCTGCCATCGCGAAAGGCATGCTTTCTGCGTGGTTCTGACCTTGAGCATTAGCCTGTTTGCTTAAAAATGCTGCGATGTGGCGAGTAATGCCGGCATCTTGCGCGTAAGGCAAACTCATTTGAGTCAAAGCTCCGCGCATTTTGTGTTGTGGATGCTCGTTGATGGAAACCGCAGGGAAGAAACCATCGACCAGCGTTTGCTGAACTTCTTCACGAGTCAGTTCGGTTTTCAGTGTTGCGCCGAGCAGTTTAGAACCGCGGCTTGGTACCACGATCGGCACTGCGGCCAAATCCGGTTGGCTGAGGAGTGCTTCTTTTGCATCACGGCATGCGTGTGTCATGGCTTGTACTTGCCACATTTGCAGCTCTTTGCCTTCCTGCGCCAACTTCATTTTCAGACGATAGGCGAGGGCGAGATCCATGTTATCGCCACCGAGCAGAATATGTTCGCCAACGGCAATACGCTTGAGGGCAAGGTTGCCTTCTTCTTCGGTCACTTCGACCAGTGAAAGGTCAGTGGTACCGCCGCCAATATCGATCACTAGCACCACATCGCCAACGCTCACTTCACTGCGCCACTGTTCGTGGCGGTTATCAATCCAGCTGTACAGCGCCGCTTGTGGTTCTTCGAGCAGAGTAAAATGCTGCAGGCCAATATTACGTGCCGCTTCCGCGGTTAAGTCACGGGCGGCAGGATCAAACGAAGCAGGAACGGTAATGGTGACATCTTGCTCAGCCAATGGGGCATCAGGATGGGCGTGATCCCATGCCGCTTGCAAGTGTTCTAAATAAAGCTCAGTGGCACGCAGTGGGGAAATTTTGCTGACATCTTCAGGGCTGCCCGATGGCAAAAAGGCTTCGCGACGATTAACGCCCGCATGGCATAACCATGATTTGGCGCTTGCGACGAGGCGAATCGGGGTTTTTGAGCCCAAATTGCGCGCAATTGCACCGATCAGTGCTGTTGGTTCACTGCTCCAAGGCAAACGGCGTGAAGCGGCGGCCATTTCATGTTCATGGGGTTGATAAACGAAAGAACCGAGCTGGTTGAGGTTTTCCACAGTGCCCGGCGCTGTCATTTGCGCAATCGACATCACTTCAACACGGCTCTCTTCACTCTGTACATCTTGATAAGCGAGTACGCAGTGGGTTGTACCAAGGTCGATGCCTACACTGTATTTGGCGGAATGAATTGGCATCTCCATTACAGTTCTACCTCCGCAGGCGCGAGGATCGAGGTGTCGTAATTGTCCGCCAGTTTCGGCAGGGTTATGGAATCTGCACGCCAACCTTTGTGAATCAGAGTGCCAACGAATGGCGCTTGGCCAGTCACTTGACCGGTTAGGCGAATTTCTTGCGTATTGAAGCCCGCTTCGACGCTGATGCGGCTCTCTTCTTGTTCGCTACGAATAGGCGATAGCGTGAGGTATTCGCGCAGCACTTTTTGGCCGCCACTATGAATCACGCGAGCGGCTGCGCCCACTTCTTCATCCGAAAACTGGCTCACTTCTTCTTGTAAGAAGTCAATCAGGCGAGCTTCTTTTTGCAGCAGTGCGAGAAGTTGCAGTGCTGAATCGGTTGAGGTGGTTGCGAGTTTGGATTCCACTTCAACGACTCGTTCCACGACTTTTTCAATTTCGACGATCTTTTCCACTTCGATGATTTTTTCTACTGGCTTTTCAACCGTCACAATCTTTTCGACGGGTTTTTCTACGATCTTTTCTGTCACTTTGCCTTTACGAGCAATGGCAACAATCAATAGCAGTACTGACGAAGCTGCTAGCCCAGCATGGAGCATATCAAAAGTGGTTGGGATCAGGTTTAGGTCGATATTCATCGTGAATTCTCTTTTGCAGACTCTGTGCTCAAGGCACAACAAGTTTCTATACCCGGACTTGAAGCTACGGGCGGGCTGTTTGCTCTCTTTCATCACACAGTTTGTCTATGTGTTTACGGAGATTGACAGACTTACCACTGACCTGAAGCGTCGAGTCGGTTGGTATACGCTTAGCGAAAATAATGAGTATCAGGTGCACTTTGTTTCATTGTGCCAGTGTTAACTCAGGCTTTTTCGCTAAGCTGCGTTATAGACTAAGCTCAAAATAGGGGCGGATAGTACCATATTCAAGGCGAAAGGCAGCGATGAATCCCGATTTACAGGCTGGGATAAGGTTTGATTGGTGGCTTTGTGAGCAGTGAGTGTGGTCAATTTTGCACCATCTACCCCTGCATTTCGTGAGTAAGCGCTCGGTTTATCACTGAATGCTCTGAAAATGACTTGAATCTAGCGTCCCAACTGAAGTAAGGATATTGATATATCACACATCTTCATCATGATTTTTCATGATAGATAACATAATAAGGAAGAAGTGGATGCTCAAACATGTGCGCGTGATTGTGCCCTTGCTGGTACTGTTGTTTTCTCTGCTTCTGACTGTGTTTGTGGTTTACACCGCATACTCATTACAGCTGCGCCATAATCGTACTCTGTTGGAAAACCTTGCGGATAGGCAAACTATGGCACTGCAGCAGTTTGTCGATAGTGATATCCATTTTATCGGCTCTGCCGCCAACTTTTTCCGCTCAAGCACAAGCGATGACTGGGTGCGTTTTCACACTTTCGCAGAAGAGACTCTTAAAGGTTCACAAAGCCTGATTGCTTTACAATGGTTAGTGAAAGTTGAGCCGCCTCAGGCTGAAACTTTTACCGCGCGAATGCAGCAACGTTTTCCTGAGTTCACTTTGTACACGGTGCCAAAAACGGGAGAGATCAAATACGGTTTCGGTACGGATGACCAAGCGAAATACGTTTTATCGGATATATATCCACTCAATTATGACAATCGTAAACTGTTAGGCTTTTACTCGGAGCGTGAACGTTTCAAACGAATATTGGCGGATATTGTCGTTAATCGTCGGCCGAATGTTTCGGATAAAGTGCGCCTGCTACAAGACGGAATTGATAAGTCGATCGTCAAAGATGGCATGTTGGTGTATCACCCTGTTTTTTCTTCAGAAGATGATCGCAGCTTACTTGGTGTGATGGTCGGGGTGGTGCGCCTATCCACCTATTTCGAGAAACTGGTCCAAATCAGCGTCATGGAACAAGATCTCGATATGCGCGTGATTGATACCGGATTTGATTCGGAAGACAGTCCGGTTCTTTATCAAAGCCCGATGTGGCGAGCGGATGATGAACCCAAAATAGAGCGCAAATTGGTGTTGCCAAACCGTGATTGGGTGCTGGAGTTTGAACTGCATCAGCCGATTAACCATAGTGAAGAGTGGGTGCTACTGGGCTTAGGGTTGGGTGGCGTTATTATTTCTCTGCTGCTTAGCTACATCATGCGAATGCAACTGGAAGAGAAACAACGGCTGACAGATATGATTGAGGAGCGTACCGCAGAGCTGCGTTATCTGGTGGAGCATGACAGTTTGACCAACATCTATAACCGCCGCTTCTTTAGTCAGCATTTGTGCAAAATGTTAGATGAAAAACAATCCTTTACCTTGATTTCATTTGATATCGACCGCTTTAAGCAAATCAACGACAGCTATGGGCATTTAGCAGGGGATTACGCTTTAACGCATGTGGTTGATGTGGTGAAAAAAGAGTTGGTTGAATCGGATATTTTTGCCCGTTTCGGCGGTGATGAGTTTGCCATCTTGTCATCCGTGACCGATGAAACGGCGCTTTATACTTATCTAGAGCGGATCCGTAAAGTGGTCGAAGCAGAACCTGTGATGCTCAATTCCGAAACACCATTAACCTTAACCATCAGTATTGGGGCGAGCATTAACTGTGAGTACAGTGAGCCGGAGATTTTACAGAGTGTTGATGATCAGCTCTATCTCAGTAAATCGAAAGGTCGAAATCGTGTATCGATTGCGCAGCAATGCAGCAAGGTAGAATCGAATTATGCCTTCAATTCAGGTAGGATGTTCGACTTTATGTAACAGAGAAAGAGCCAAGAATGAATTACAACCGTGTTGTGTGCTTCGATTTAGAAATGTGTTGTTGGAACGAAAACGGAGTGGGAACCACGGGTGAAATCATTGAAATTGGTCTAGCAGAAATCGATCTCGCGGCGGGAGAAATCGTCAAGCGCGCGCAATACTTTGTCAAACCGGAAAAAGATGAAATCTCGCTGTTTTGCGCCGAACTTACTGGGATCACACCGCGCAAAATCGAAAAGCAGGGTCGGCCTTTAGCTGAGGTGATCCAGTCTATGGTCAAAAACTTCGGTGGTTCGAATAAAATTTACGCCTCATGGGGGCGCGATGACCTCATTTTGCTTAACGAGTGTCGAGAAAAGGGCCTTTCTGTCCCGTTCCAAGAGTTTCTGAACCTTGCCACCCTGTATCGTATTCAACATCGTTTGAAAGACAAACGCATTGGTCATCGCGCGGCTCAGGAATCGCAAGGTATTGAATGGGAAGGGCGTCAGCACTCAGGCTATGTTGATGCCTACAACTTGGCAAAGTTAGCGTTAACCATGCTGTAATGTGATATTCAGCAAATTGTTATGCAACGTTTCAGATCTTGTTCTAGGCTTTTGTATGGTTGTCCACAAAGCCGAGTACAAGAATGGAAAATACACTCTACGTCTGTTGGCTGGTGAATGCTCTAAGTTGTATCGCTGTGATGCTCTATTGGCGAATGACACCACCACTCTAGTGACTTTTTAGACAAGAAGTTCTAGAGCAAAGCCCAAGTACAAAAGCGCGAATTTCGCGCTTTTTGTCTTTGAGAAATAGGAGAGTGTGTCTGAGCCGATAACGCGCGGCGTTATTCTGGTGCTTGATGTTTGTCTGCGGCCATCAGTTTGGCGCGAATAAACTGACTATGATCGACATACAGCAGCTCAGCGGCCTTACGAATCACCGCATCTTCAAGCGGATCAATCGTGCCATCGGCATTTGCCACTTCCCACATCGCTTTGATCAGCTCAAACCTTTGTGTTTGGGAGAGGCTACGTAGCTGGGAAGTAAAATCGTACAGTGAGGCCGATTGTTTGACTTCTTGCTCTGCGCGCATGAGTAAGTCGCTGGCTTGCTCAGCCGTACATTGGAGCAAATGCTGCAACAGTGCCAGCTTAGCTTGTTGCTCTGGCGCTGAAATTTGTTGATCTGCGCCAGCCACTTCGCTGAGCAGACAGGCGATGGCCAGATCCGGTGTGGCAGAGTGTTGAGCTAAGTCTTGGCCTTCAAGAAGCTGCTTAAACAGGGAAGTGAGTGCATTAAACATAGGCAAGCCTTGGAGATTGGGAGTCGTAGGTTAAACAATGTGGCCTTGAGCGTCACTCTTCAAGCATAGCACCTAAAATTTCGATAAATTCTGAGCTAGTGCGTTCGTGGGCAAGAGTAATCAACGCCAGTAGTGCTTCGGCTTTGGTTTTGGGGCCGCTGTCCTCAGCCAAAATCGTCATGAGCTGTGACCGGATCAATTCCATCTCATGTTCCACAAAGCCGCGGCCTTCCTCTTCGCCTTCTCCTTCTTCCGGCGCGTTATCAAAGGTGAGAAACAGCATGTCATCGTCAAGCTGCGCTTCAATTAAGCGCTCTGGAAGCCACACTTCCCCCATCACCACATCAGGATCAAGGTCATCGGGGAGCTGGTTTAAAATCGTTTTCAGTTCAGAGGCTTTCACAATCGCTTCGTTTCCTTAAGGTTCTATCTTCATTTTAGCGGCCAATCGCGCCGAAAACGAAGCTTCTTTTGAGTATTAGGCTTGCATTTGCTGTTTCTGTAGGCAGGTAAAGGTGGCTAAAGCGTGGGATCATGGGCGTGTTACTAAAACTCTGTGGTACAATCCGCGCAGTTTTTTGGAAAGATAACAATAGGAAATGCTTTGACTTCGTCACAGCCCACACCCGACTCGGCAGCTCAGCCCAAAGCCAATAGCGCTGCCAGTTTAAAAAAGGCGCTCGGAGAGTGCCTGATCAAAGACCGTTTTCGTTTCAGTAAACGCATTGATGGTGCCAGTAAAATTAAAAATGAATCGGCACGCAACGCGGTATTTGACGAAATCGCGCTCGATATTGCGCAATCCATGATGGTGGTTGAGCAGCGTAAACAGCAGATGCCCAAAATCGAGTATCCTGCGCTGCTGCCAGTTAGCCAAAAACGTGATGATATTGCGCAGGCGATTGCTCATCATCAAGTGGTGATTGTGGCCGGTGAAACCGGTTCAGGCAAAACCACTCAGCTACCGAAAATTTGCGCAGAATTAGGCCGCGGTAAATACGGTTTGATTGGCCACACTCAGCCGCGCCGTCTTGCTGCGCGATCAGTGGCAAACCGCATTGCCGAAGAGATGGAAACCGAACTCGGTAGCTTTGTGGGCTATAAAGTTCGCTTTACCGATCAAATCTCGGATCAGACTCAAATCAAATTGATGACTGACGGTATCTTGCTGGCGGAGATCCAAAACGATCGTTTCCTCAACCAGTACGACACCATCATTATCGATGAAGCGCACGAGCGCAGCCTCAACATCGACTTTATCTTGGGCTATCTCAAGCAGCTTTTGCCGCGTCGTCCCGATCTCAAAGTCATCATCACCTCGGCGACCATCGACCCTGAGCGCTTCTCGAAGCATTTTAGCAATGCGCCGATCATTGAAGTCTCAGGCCGTACTTATCCGGTGGAAGTGCGCTATCGCCCTCTGGCGGGGGATGATGACAGCGAAAGCGATCGCGACCAACTGGAAGGCATTTTCCAAGCGGTGGATGAGCTGTGCGATGAAGGGCTGGGCGACATTCTGATCTTCATGAACGGTGAGCGCGAAATTCGTGATACCGCGGATGCGCTTTCAAAGCGCAACCTGCGTGATACGGAAATTGTGCCACTGTATGCGCGTTTGTCAGCCGGTGAGCAGAACAAGATTTTCCAACCTCATGCGGGTCGTCGCATCGTGCTGGCCACCAACGTGGCGGAAACCTCGCTAACGGTTCCGGGCATCAAATACGTTATCGACCCAGGTACCGCGCGGATCAGCCGTTACAGCTATCGCACCAAAGTGCAGCGTTTGCCGATTGAGCCGATTTCCCAAGCCAGCGCTAACCAGCGTAAAGGCCGCTGTGGACGTACCGAAGAGGGGATCTGTATCCGTCTCTATTCGGAAGAGGATTTCTTGTCACGCCCTGAGTTTACTGACCCTGAGATTCTGCGCACCAACTTAGCCTCGGTTATCTTGCAGATGACGGCATTGGGGCTGGGCGATATTGAAGCCTTCCCCTTTGTGGAAGCGCCAGATAAGCGCAACATTCAAGATGGCGTGCGTCTGCTCGAAGAGTTAGGGGCTATCAACGATCAAATCAAAGACCCGAAAAAACGCCTCACCGAAAGTGGTAAGCAGCTAGCGCGTTTGCCGATTGATCCACGTTTGGCACGCATGGTGCTTGAGGCGTCGAAATTCGGCTGTTTGAAAGAAGTGATGATTATTGCTTCCGCGTTGTCGATTCAAGATCCGCGTGAAAGACCGAGCGACAAGCAGCAATCGGCCGATGACAAACATCGCCGTTTTAACCATGAAGATTCAGATTTCCTGACGTTAGTGAATTTATGGCACTACATCGGACAGCAGCAAAAAGCGTTGAGCAGTAACCAGTTCCGCCGTCAGTGCAAGCTCGATTACCTCAACTATTTGCGCGTGCGTGAATGGCAGGATGTGTACACCCAACTGCATCAATCGACTCGGGAAATGGGTTTTAAGCTCAATGATGAGCCGGGCAGTTACCATGCGGTGCACAGTGCGATCTTGGTCGGTTTGTTGTCGCACATCGGTATGAAAGATCAGGAGAAGAACGAGTACCACGGCGCACGTAACGCACGTTTCAACATTTTCCCTGCCTCTGGCTTATTTAAAAAGCAGCCGAAGTGGGTCATGTCGGCAGAGCTGGTGGAAACCTCCAAACTGTGGGCACGCGTGGTCGCGAAAATCGAACCGGATTGGATTGAGCCACTGGCGAAACACCTGATCAAACGTAGTTACAGTGAGCCACATTGGTCGAAGAAAAATGCGGCGGTGATGGCGTATGAAAAGGTGATGTTGTATGGCATCCCGATTGTGCCGAAACGCTTGGTCAACTACGGCACGATTGATCCTGTGCTCAGCCGCGAAATTTTCATTCGCAGCGCACTGGTAGAAGGGGATTGGGAAACCAAACACGCCTTCTTCAAACAAAACCGCGCGCTGCTCGCCGAAGTAGAAGAGTTAGAACATAAATCGCGTCGCCGCGATATTCTGGTTGATGATGAAGAGCTGTTCCAATTCTATGACCAACGTGTCGGCACCGAAGTGGTGTCTGGTCGCCATTTTGATGCGTGGTGGAAAACCGCAAGCCGTAAAACGCCGGATCTGCTTAGCTTTGAAAAAGAGATGCTGTTCAAAGGCGATGCCAGCCACATTACCGATCTGGATTACCCGAATTTCTGGCATCAAGGCAATCTGAAACTCAAACTCAGTTACCAGTTTGAGCCGGGCGAGAACAGTGACGGTGTGACGGTACACATTCCGCTGCCAATCTTAAACCAAGTTGAGCCACATGGCTTTGACTGGCAAATTCCCGGTTTGCGCCATGAGTTGGTGGTGAGCTTAATTAAATCGCTGCCGAAAACGCTGCGTAAAAACTTTGTGCCAGCCCCCAATTACGCTGACGCTTTTTTGGCGCGTGTAACACCGTTTGAAATGCCGCTGCTCGATGCAATGGAAAAAGAGCTGCGCCGCATGACGGGTGTGACGGTATTGCGCGAAGATTGGAAACTGGATCAACTGCCTGCGCATTTAAAAATTACTTATCGCGCGGTGGATCATCGCAATCGCAAGCTCAATGAAAGCTGCGATCTGCATGAGCTGAAAGAGAGCTTGAAAGAGAAAGTGCAAGAGACACTTTCGCAAGTCGCCGATGATGATATTGAGCAGCGCGATCTGCATACGTGGTCGTTTGGTGAGCTACCGAAAGTGTACCAGCAAAAGCGTGGTGGCTTTGAAGTTAGAGCTTATCCGGCGTTAGTCGATAAGAAAGACAGCGTCGAAATCAAACTGTTTGAAACCGAGCAAGAGCAGCTTAGCGCGATGCGTGCCGGCCAGCGCCGTTTGATTCTGCTTAATGTGCCATCGCCGATCAAATATCTGCACGCCAATCTGCCGAACAAATCTAAACTCGGTTTGTACTTTAACCCGTATGGCAAAGTGCTCGATTTGATTGATGACTGCATTGCCTGCGGCGTTGATAAGCTGATTGAAGAGCGCGGCGGCATGGTGTGGGAGCCACAAGCATTTGAAGCGCTCAAAGAGCATGTGCGTGCCGAGCTTGGCGATACGGTAGTTGAGATTGCCAAGCAGGTAGAAACTATTTTGACTACGGCTTACAACATCAATAAACGTTTGAAAGGTAAGGTGGATTTCACGATGGCCTTTGCGCTTTCGGATGTCAAAGCACAAATCGAAGGGCTGATTTTCAGCGGCTTTGCGACTGAGTGTGGTTGGAAACGTCTGCCGGACATTCTGCGTTACATGCGCGCGATTGAACGCCGGATGGAAAAACTGCCGGTCGATCCCAACAAAGATCGTCTGCATATGCTGAAAATTGAATCGGTAGCCAACAAGTATAAAGAGCTGCTGAACAAGATCCCGAAAGGGATGGCGATTCCTGATAACGTGCGAGAAATCCGCTGGATGCTCGAAGAGTTACGCGTGAGTTATTTTGCTCAGCAATTGGGTACGCCGTATCCGGTTTCGGATAAGCGGATCATCAACGCGATTGAGGCTTGTTAGTCATGAAGGCGAATTTCGTGGCACTCGATAAGAAATAGGTACGAAATTTGCTTAACAAGCTGAGATGACGGAATTTGCACTCAATGTGGCAACGACTGGCCGCCGTCAACGTTGCCCCACTATTTAAAGAAGGTTAATTATGAAAAAGACATTACTTGCTCTGGCATTACTGGGTGCCTCTTCAACCGCGATGGCGGATTCATGGATCTATGGCGGTGCGTCAGTAGGTCAATCGGATTATGAAGGCAAACATGGTACGGCTTACTCTGTGCATGCTGGCACAGGTATTCTGCCATTCATTGGTTTAGAAGCGGGTTACGTGAACCACGGTGACTTTGAAATCAATGCAACTCAAGAGCTGTCAGCCTCTTCTCTTTACTTTGCAGTGAAACCAAGCATGGATTTCGGCCCTCTGCACGTTTACGCTAAAGGCGGCCTGCACTCATGGGATAAAGACATCAACGGTGGCAAAATCGATGATGGTATCGACGTGATGTACGGCATCGGTGCCGAATACTTCATCATGGGGCCATTCTCAGTAGGCGCAAGCTACATGAACTACACCATGGATAGCACAGACGTTGGCACGCTCTCATTCAATGCGACGTTCCACTTCTTGTAAGATTTGCTTTAATCGCAATGCTAAAGCCAGCGTCATGCTGGCTTTTTCATGTCTGCTGTTCCAAGTAATGGCATAGCGATGACCTGAATCTGGGAAGGGGCTTTAGGAGAGGGCGCGCCGTGAGTGAGTATCAAAAACAACAATTTCTTCTAGAGATAAGAGAAGGCTTGCGATAGGATCGCCGGCCTTTTTTCGCTTAAGAGTAGGAGTGGGTAGATGTTTATTGGATTTGACTATGGTACGGCCAACTGCTCGGTAGCGAGCATGCAGGATGGCAATCCTGTGCTGATCCCACTTGAAGGTGACAGCCTCTATATTCCTTCGACACTTGCTGCGCCCACGCGTGAGTCGGTATCTGAGCATCTATTTCGCCATCGTCAAATTGCCCCAGCGGATGCACTCGGTGAGCAACTTCTGCGTCGTTCGGTGGCGTCTAATCGTGAAGAAGGCATCGATTTACAGTTTGCTGATGTAGTGTTTGGTCAGGCGGCGCTTGATCTCTACCTCTCCGATCCCCATGAAGTGTATTACGTGAAATCGCCCAAATCCTTTTTGGGGGCGATGGGGCTACACGACATTCAACTGAGCTTTTTTGAAGATCTGGTTTGCGCCATGATGGCCAACATCAAAGCGCAAGCAGAAGCTCGTTCTAATGCAGTGATTCAGGATGCGGTCATTGGTCGCCCGGTCAATTTTCATGGTCGAGGCGGGGAAGACTCTAACCAGCAAGCGGAAAAGATTCTGCGCCGTGCGGCCACTCGCGCTGGTTTTCGTCATCTTGAGTTTCAGTTTGAGCCTGTCGCTGCTGGGCTAGAATACGAAGCCACACTGACCGAAGACAAAACAGTGTTAGTGGTGGATATTGGCGGCGGTACCACCGACTGCTCACTTATTCAAATGGGGCCATCATGGCGCGGCAAAGCGGATCGCACGCAAAGTCTGATTGCGCATACAGGTCAGCGCGTAGGCGGTAACGATCTCGATATTCATCTCGCTTTCAAAGCCCTGATGACGCCCTTTGGTTTTGGCAGTCAAACGCAAAGCGGACTAGACATGCCGATCACCCAATTTTGGAATCCGATTGCGATTAACGATGTGAGTGCGCAAGCCAAATTCTTTTCCCGTGAAAATTTGGCCGATTTAAAACGTCTGCACAAAGAGGCGCGTGAGCCGGAAAAACTGGCGCGACTTCTGGCGGTCTATCACGATACTTTGGGTTACAGCCTTGTCAAAAAAGCCGAAGAGGCGAAGATTGCGCTCTCTGACACGGCGCGAGCGATTGCGCAAATCAAAGTGCTATCCGAACTGCTAGAAGTTGAAATTCAACGCGAAGCGATGATCGAAGCAATTGACGTGCCCAAGACCAAAATGATTGAGTTGGTGACAGAAGCGGTGACGCTCGGCGGCGTGACGCCGGATGTGATCTTTATGACCGGCGGTAGCGCACGTTCACCGATTTTACGGGCTGGTGTTGAGCAAGCTCTGCCTAACGTGCCTATCGTCAGTGGTAACTACTTTGGTTCGGTTACGGCGGGTCTGGCGCGCTGGGCACAGGTCTGTTTTCGCTGATGATCTTAAGCCTTCTTCGGAAGGCTTTTTTGTGTGGCGAATATATTGAAAGCAAGGCGTTTGGCTATCTGCGCAGAATTGCGTAACATGGTGCATCTTTTCTATTGCTTGGTACGCAACAACCATGACTAAGACTCGCATTCTGCTCTCTGACTCCACGGACCCTTGGTTTAACCTTGCCGTCGAAGACACGATTTTTCGTTCTATGCCCGCCGATCAGCGTGTGCTTTTTTTGTGGCGTAACGCCGATACCGTCGTGATTGGTCGTGCGCAAAACCCGTGGCGCGAATGCAAAACGGATCGTATGGAGCAGGACAAAGTGAAACTCGCACGTCGTCAGACTGGGGGCGGGGCAGTTTTCCATGATTTGGGCAATACCAACTTCACCTTTATGGCGGGTAAACCGGAGTACGATAAAGAGGTCTCAACCAAGATTGTGTTGGCGGGGCTGCAAAAGTTGGGGATTCATGGGGTCGCCAACGGGCGCAATGATCTGGTACTAGAAGATGAACAGGGTATTCGTAAGTTTTCCGGTTCTGCTTATCGCGAAACGCTGGATCGCGGATTTCACCACGGCACGCTGCTGCTGAGTGCCGATCTCAACCGTTTAGCCGATTACCTCAATCCCGATCTTAAAAAGCTGCAAGCGAAAGGCATTACCTCGGTGAGATCGCGAGTTATCAACCTCAACACGGTAAAAGCGGATATTGAGCACCAACAAGTGTGTGAAGCGATCATGCAAGCTTATTGCGAATATTACCAACAGCAGGTTGAGCCTGAGTTGATCTCGCCGCAGTCGTTTTTTGATTTGCCGGGATTTGAGCAAAAATTCGCTCAGCAAAGCAGTTGGGATTGGAACTTCGGACAAACGCCACCTTTTACTCACCACATGGATGAACGATTTAGCTGGGGTGGCGTCGAGGTGTATCTTGAAGTTGAGCGCGGCACGATTGTGCAAGCCACGATTTTCAGCGACATGCTGGACCCTTATCCGATGGAGCAATTGGCGCTGCGTTTAAGCGGGCTCACCTACAACAAAACGGCGCTTGAACCGTGCCTTTCACAATTGATGCAGGAATTGCCACAATACCAATTGCCTCTAGAAGAGTTTCAGCGCTGGTTCATCGACCAGATTGATTGAGCCTCACCTGTACGTTTTTGTAACCGCGCTCCTGCTTATCATTTCCTATTCTCGATTCCCT
Organism: Vibrio cholerae; assembly: GCF_008369605.1. Lineage (NCBI taxonomy): Bacteria > Pseudomonadati > Pseudomonadota > Gammaproteobacteria > Vibrionales > Vibrionaceae > Vibrio > Vibrio cholerae. The sequence continues at coordinate 1,544,178 of NZ_CP043554.1, read as the reverse complement.
CCTCACTCAGAGGAGGGGCTCACCAAGCGTATTCACAAAGTATGTTGCCCTGATTTCTTTATTGTTCTCTTTTGCTCTCTTATTATTCCCAAACCCTGACAAGCGGTGAGCCAATCAGACGCAACGTTCGTATATCTTCAAATTGAATAACTGATGTGATGCCGGGTTTAGGGTGAGTTCGCATAAAAAAGCCTATTTGGCGCAGAAAATATGTCCTGTCTGTCAGAGACCTTTTGCTTGGCGTAAAAAATGGCAGCAGTGTTGGGATGAAGTCAAATATTGTTCGGAGCGCTGTCGGCGTCATCGTTCATCGCAGTCGCTTGGTGCTGTTAAGGTTGATGCCAATAACTGAATGCGACACGTGACCAGTGCGTCATGATGTAATCAATCAGGGCTTGAGTGCGCTCAGGTAAAAAACGGCGCTGCGGATGGAGCAAATACACATCTGCGCCTTCAATTTCCCACTCGGGGAGCAGCTCTATGAGCTGACCGCTACGCAGGAGTGGCTCCATTAATCCTCTTGGTAAGCGGGCGATGCCCATGCCTTGCAAGGTGGCTTGCACTATCGTGTCCAGTTCGTCGGAGCACAAACGCGCCGTCGGAATAAATTGCACTTTTTGCGCAACGCTGTGGTGATGAAAAATCCACGGCAGCTTATGGTTGAGACTGAGTAGGGGATGCTCTTTTAACTGCTCGGGATGCGCTAAGGCAGGCGTTACTGTGCTGAGTTTGGCAGCAAGCTCAGCACTGGCACAGAGTACGGAAGGGTTACGCGCCAGTTTACGCGCCACCCAGTCGGATTCCGGCTGTGGGCCAAAACGCAGCGCGATATCCAGATCCCGCTGGCTGAAATAGTCGAGCCCTGAGCCAACTTGCATGCGCAATGTGACATTCGGATGCAGCTCGGCAAATTCCAGCGCCAAAGGGGTTAATTGGTGGCGCAGAGGTAACACGGGTGCACTTATCGCGATTTCGCCGCGGTAATCTCGTTTCGCTTGCTCGACCTCTTCTTGTTTGCGCTCAATTTGGGCAAACAGCTCGGCGTAGCTGTGAAATAGCTGTTCACCTTCTTTGGTCAGTACCAACTCTTTACTGTTGCGGATCAGTAAAATGCTGCCCGTATCTTGTTCAAGTTGCTGAATACGGCGGCTCAATGTGCTGGTGGACATCGATTTCTGTTTCGCTGCTAGCGCAAAACTGCCGCAACGCACCACGGTTAAAAACAGCGCCAAATCATCAAGTTTCATGATTAATCCCATTTTTGCAATTTCGCGTCCCATTCTATCCTATTTTCGGATGGCTGTGATTTGGTTATCTTGTGCCACAACAAATACATTCCCTTTGACTTTATCTTGAAAGAGAGCTCATGCATTCCGATCCTATTCCCGCTGCCAATGCCCCTCATCCGCGAATTATTTTTGCTAGCGTTGCGCTAGTGATTGCCCTTGGTTCACTAGAAAAAAGCATAGTGACCACACCGCTGGCCTTGATTGGGCAAGATCTCTCGGCGGGAAGCGCCTTAACTTGGGTGATCACCGCCTACTTACTCGCCGCCACAGCCGTATTGCCTGTGTATGGCAAATTGAGCGATCTGTTTGGGCGTGTACGCATGCTCAATATCAGCATCGGTATTTTTATTGTTGGCTCAGCGATGTGTACTTTTGCCGTTGACTTACCAACCTTGATAGGGGCGCGAGTGGTGCAGGGAATTGGCGGCGGCGGTTTGATTGCTTTGGCGTTCACCGTGATTGCCGATTCCATTCCGGCGCGTGAAGTCGGCAAATACCAAGGCTATATCTCGGCAGTGTATGCGGTTTCCAGTGTCGCGGGCCCTTTGCTTGGCGGCTATTTTGCTGACCATCTCAGTTGGCGCTGGGTGTTTGGCATTAATTTACCGCTGGGAATGGTGGCTCTGTATATGGTCAACCGCCATCTTAAACACCTTAACCAAAAACGCCACAGCCGATTTGACTGGCTGGGCGCTGGGCTTTTAATGCTCACCACAACTTTGCTGCTGCTTCAGCTTTCCTCACACTCCTTTTTGCCTGCGGGGTGGGGAGCCTTTGCTCTGTTACTCTGCTTGGTGCTGTTAATCCTTGTGGAAAGACAGGTGAGTGACCCGATTTTGCCTGCGCGTTTGGCACGCTTACCCAGTTACCTGACCGCGATTGGTCTTATCATGGCCTCACAAATGTTGATGTTCGCGCTTTTGGTTTATATGCCGCTGCAATTGCAGTGGCAGAAAGGCTTTTCACCGTCGCAAAGTGGCACCGTGATGGTGATTTTCATGTTCAGTATCACCATCGGGGCTTATCTTGGTGGCAAATGGGTGGCTCGCTCAGGGCGATACAAAGCGCTGGTGGTGAGCGGTTTTCTGCTTGCTGCGCTCGCCATCTGGCAGATTCACTACGATTTGTGGGTTCATCTCTCGCTAGGTATTGGCGGCCTTGGGCTTGGTTTTACTCTGCCTTCTCTTAATGTGGTGGTACAGAGTGTGTTGCCTGCCCGTGATCGGGGGATTGGCATGTCACTGTTTAACTTTGGCCGTGAGCTTGGTGGTGCGCTTGGGGTGGCGTTCTGTTCTGCGCTGTTTTATCTGCGTGTGCCGCAAAGTGTTACCGTGAGTGAGCATGGCAGCCAAGCCTCATCAGTAACGCCTGACGTGCTCGCCCAAGGTTTTAGTTTGGTGTACATCGGCATGAGCGTGCTGGCGGTTGTAGCGATGGTACTGACCGCTTGGCGTCTACGTAAAGATGCGCTGAAAGGGCACTAGCCTCTCTCTGTGTTCAATAGAAAATAAGGTGATAAATAGAAAACGCGGTAATAGGCAGAAAGTGAGGTAATAGAAAGCGAGGCGATAGATAGAACACGGGAGCGATCTTTTCCTCTTCTGTCGCGTACAAGCGGCAGAGAAAACAAGGAAAGAGTATGGAAAAGATCAATCTGGTGTGGCTCAAGCGTGACCTAAGGCTGACCGATCACGCGCCATTACAAGCGGCGTTAACTTCGGGGCGACCGACGTTACTACTCTATCTGTTTGAGCCAATGCTGCTTGGCGATGCGCATTACAGCGAACGACACTGGCGCTTTGTGTGGCAATCATTGCAAGCCATCAATCGTGATTTGGCGCAGAGCAAAGGGGAGGTGTTGATCGTCACATCCGATTGGCAAACCTGCTTTGCACGTATTGCTGAGCGCTACGCCATTGAGGCGATTTATTCTCATCAAGAAGTCGGTTTAGCCTGCACTTTTCAGCGCGATCTTGCGCTGGCACAGTGGTGCCAGCAACACGACATCGTCTGGCATGAATTTCCTTATGCTGCCGTGATCCGCGGGGCGCAAACCCGAAAAAATTGGGATGAACATTGGCAGCAAGTAATGCGCTCCCCTTGCTGCGATCCTGATTTAACACGCGCCAATTGGCTGAAGCTGGATGCCGCAACGCTTGGTTTGCGCAGCGATATCCCTGCCACATGGCAGAGTAAACAAGCGGGCATGCAAACTGGTGGCAGTGATATGGCGTGGGCGACGCTGGAGGATTTTTTCGTGCGTCGAGGGCGAGAGTATTACCGCTCCATCTCAAGTCCGAGCTTAGCGCGCCACGCGTGCTCGCGGATGTCGCCTTATCTTGCGTGGGGAAATATCTCACTGCGGGAGATGTATCAAACTTTGCTCAAACACTGGTCGGTAGCGGGATTTCGCCGCAGCCTGATTGCGCTTTCATCACGTCTGCATTGGCACTGTCACTTTATCCAAAAATTTGAATCAGAATGTGAGATGGAGTTTCGCTGCGTCAACCGCGCTTATGATTCACTCTTGCAGCAATCAAGCGATGCCCCCGCCGCGCAGTTAGCGGCTTGGCAAACTGGGCACACCGGCATTCCACTGGTCGATGCCTGTATGCGCTGCTTAATTCAAACCGGATACCTCAACTTTCGTATGCGCGCGATGTTGGTGAGCGTGTTAACTCATCATATGAATGTCGATTGGCGAGCGGGCGTGACTTATTTGGCGCAACTGTTCCTCGATTTTGAACCGGGCATTCATTATCCGCAGTTTCAAATGCAAGCAGGGGTCACGGGTACCAATACTATCCGCATTTATAACCCGACCAAGCAAGCACAAGAGCATGACAGTGAAGGGCAGTTTATTCACAAATGGGTGCCAGAGTTGGCGCAAGTGCCTGTACCGCTGCTCTTTGAACCCTGGCTGATGACACCGCTTGAAGCGCAGATGTATCAAGTACCGCTTGAGAGCCCTTACCTCAAGCCGGTGATGGATTTGGAAGCCAGTGCCAAGCAAGCGCGGGATCGCTTATGGCAATGGCAGAAACTGCCTGCGGTACAAGCCGAAGCGATGCGTATCCTCGCGCGCCATGTGCGGCAAGCTAAACCGAGAACTTCGCCGCGACAACCCAACAAGCGTCAACCGGAGATGGATTAACACGGCTTTGCGAGTTTTGCATCGCGCCAAGCCAAGCTAGCCAAGACCCGTAAGCTTTGCTAGTCTTAGCGGCACATCAGGAAGTGAGGACGACCTCACCGCTCCATCTTTTCTTCGGGGACGACCCCATATATGAGGTGTATATATGGCGTGGTTAATCCTCTTTCTCGCCGGTATTTGTGAAATCGCTTGGGCTATTGGCCTCAAATACAGTGAAGGTTTTAGCAAACCGCTGGCTTCTGTCGCTACCTTATCGGCGCTGGTCATTAGTTTTGTGTTACTCGGGATCGCGTTGCGCACTCTGCCTCTTGGCGTGGCTTACGGCATTTGGGTGGGAATTGGCGCAGTAGGAACGGCACTGGCTGCCGCATTTTTGTTTGGCGAAACCTTAACCTTGATTAAGCTGATCAGTCTATTTCTGATCATCGCGGGTATTGCTGGACTCAAAATGAGTGCTTAACGGCAGAAGTTAGTATAAAGCCAGAGCCGTGAGTTTCGGCTCTGGCTAGTTAGGCTAGAACAGCTCAATTTTCGGTAATGGATTTGAAGTGGATAACGTCGATTGCTTTGTGCTGTTCATATCTGAATCGCGATAGTTACAGTGTCTTTCAAAGTCGTGCCTATACTCCAATGACAGGCGGCGCAGGGTTTCTGTGTATTCTAGTTCCCGATGGCGCAGATCATTGAGGCGCATACCGTTAAAGACATCACCCACCAATAAGTGTTTTTCACGCATTAAAGCTTCGATGCTATCGAGCTTTTGACGGACGATGTCTTGGAACTGAGTACAGGCCATACTACCGCTGATATTTTTCTCAAGATCATTGTTGTACAACATGATTTGGGTGATTTGTCGTTCGCTTAATTCACGAACAGAAGAGAAACTTTGTCTTAAGCTTTGTACGGACTCAATCATCATATCAGCTTTGATGTTTTGCTCGCTGCTCTCTTTATTGGCGACTTCAAAACGTTGAGTCACTTCTGCACGAAGGCTTTCTATTTCTTCGCTAATTTGTGAGGCTGCCTCACCAGCTCTCTGAGCAAGATGTCGCACTTCATCTGCGACAACGGCAAAGCCACGTCCCATTTCACCACTGCGAGCTGCTTCGATAGCGGCATTCAAGGCGAGTAGATTGGTCTCATTAGCAATTTTTGAAATGACTTCGGTGATCTCGTTAAGTCCCATTACTCGGTTTAATACATCATTAACCTGTTTGCGCTCTGTTTGGATATTGCTCATCAGGCTGCGAGTACTATCGGCTAGATTTGAGATAACTAAGGTGTGTTCATCCAAGCTCGATACCATATTTTGTGAATCGAACTCCATGTCTTTGAGGTAGTGAGTAAAATTAGCGGCTGCGTGATCCAATGAGCAAATGTGATTGAGAATATCCTCAGTGGCTTTTTGTGCATCAGAATTTACGTTCTCAATATGATCCGCGACTAAGCCATTGAGATCGCGATATTCATCGATCCAATCGCAAATGGCAGAAACGGTTTCTTTTTGTTTCATGGTTTCTTGTTCATGGATTTGTTGTAGGAAACGCACAAAAAGATTGCCCTGAGAGAAAACCAAAGCGGTCATCGTTAAGATAAGTGCGGTTATCGCAAACGGTAGATAAAACCATTGCGGAGTCCAGTGTCGAACCAGTTCTAAGCCCAACAGAAGCACTGTGCAGCTTAGAGTGATAGTGAAGAAAAGATAGCGTTTTTTATTATTCTCTAGCCGTTCAAATAGGTAACGAATCATAACGACCTCACGAAATACTACCTGGGAGAACTTGTTGAATCACGGCTTTCAATTGATCTCCGGTTACGGGCTTAACTAAATAACCTGTTGCACCTTTGGCGCGAGCCTCATTGCGTTTGGCTTGTTCTTGTTCTGTAGTGAGCACTAAAATTGGGGTAAAGCGATATGAAGCAATCGCACGAATTTTGCTAATCAACTCAATACCATCCATACGAGGCATATTGATGTCGGTAATGATGAGGTTGACTTTTAGACCACCTTTGAGTCGAGTTTCTGCTTCAACGCCATCTTTTGCTTTCTCGACTTGGAAACCCAGTTTAGAGAGCATGGCATCGACACTCATAAGAACAGTACTAGAGTCATCAACAATCAGAATGCTTTTAGACATTATTATTTTCTCCTTTTCCGATGATGTTGGCCGCCGATAACCAAACTTTAAGTTCGGGATCATTGGGCAACACAGTCACGCGAGGCTTCTCAAACATTAGTGCTTGTAATACCGCTGAGTGCACATGTTTGCAGTGCTTTAAATTAACACTAGACCCTGGTGTCGATTCCATCCATGTTAATAATGTTTCTGCCTCTTCAACACCGACGTGATCGACTAAATAGGCCACTCGGTTTTTATATTCAACGGGCATGTTTTACTACCTCCTCAGTATCGAGCACTAAAAGGACACGCCCATCTCCCATAATGGCGGCACCACGGTAGATGGAGAATGTGGCCAAAGCACCCTCAAGAGGTTTGATGATGACATCTTGTCCCTCTTGTAATCGATCTACGGCAAGTCCCAATACATCATCACCCACACGGACAACAAGAATAGGTTGGATGTCGGGATAAATTTGGGCAGAGTTCATCTCAAACGCACGCTTGAGATACAAAATAGGCACAGTTTCACCGCGTAAAATGAACGTATCGAGATTTTTTACACGGCGAATGTCTTTGTGTCGGGAAATTTTTAACGTTTGGATAACCGACTCAATGGGAATAGCAAAGGACTGCTGCTCAAGTTCAAACATCATGACGCGTGAAATGGTCATAGAAAGTGGCAGGATCATGGTAATTTCACTGCCTTTCCCCGGCTCTGAGGAGAGTGTGAGAGTGCCGCCGTTGCGTTCAATAGCCGTACGAACTGCATCCATACCCACACCGCGTCCTGAGAGATCACTGACTTGTTCAACCGTTGAAAAGCCGGGTTCAAAGATCAAGTGAATAATCTCTTGTTGGCTCATCCGCTCAAGTTTGCTCGCTTCCACTAACCCGCGTTCCAAAGCTTTGGTTTTGACACGTTCGACATCAACGCCTTTACCATCATCACTCATCTTGATGATGACAGAATCATCAAGAGTAAAAGCGCTTAGAGTAATTTTTCCTGTTGGATTCTTCCCTTGTTCGCGACGTATGTCGGGTGATTCTATTCCGTGATCGAGGGCATTACGGATCAGATGCACTAAAGGTTCGGAGAGATCTTCAACAATACTTTTATCTGCCTCAGTGTCTTCACCTTCGATGATCAGATCGACTTGTTTACCCAGTTTGCGTGAGATATCGCGGATCAAGCGTGGGTAGCGTTGAAAAACGGTCGCAAGTGGTACCATGCGGACCTGCATCACAACAGACTGTAGGTCTTCAGCAAGACGCGATATCACACTCTGTTCTGCTTTAATATCTTGTGCAAGTTTACGAACACCAAACTCATTTTCTGCACGATAGGCGAGATATTGCATCGAGTTTTTCGCAACAATCAGCTCACCGACCAAATCCATCAATAAATCGACTTTTTCCTGATCCACCTTCAGTGTTTTTATCTGTTTTTTCTTCACCTTGTCTAACTGCTCGTTAACCGTGATAGCGGAGGGTTGAGCAGGTTCATTTTCGCATTTATCGATGATGGCGGTTCGATGAGCAAAAGAGAGTAAAATGTTATCAAACAAGGTGATAAGTTCATCGGCCGAGACAGATTCTGGCAAGGGAGCAGGGCGATCACTGATTTGTTGGCTCAGGGCACAGTAGAGATTTTTAATCGATAAGAAGGTACCAGCACGTACGGATTCCGAAACTTGTTCTTCTCTAAGCAACGCGATTTGTTGTTTAACAATTCGCTCGACATATTGTGTGCGCTGATCAATCGGTGCTGTGGGTAGGTTGTCCGATTGAATGCGGTAAAGGCGGTATTGGCCTTCTATCGGAGCAAGTTGCTGCTCTAGGTCTTTTTTCGCTGATTGAGTCAGCAGCAGAAACTGCATTTGAGCCTGATAGGTATCGAAAGGCTCAGAATCTGGGATGAGCACCACTTTACGCCAAGAGACCTTTTCAACACTACGCATCCAAGCCAATGGGTCGTCCCCAGAGAAAAAGCACTGTTTATCGGGGGTATAAATCAAGAGTAAAGCATCGGGATATTCCAAAAGCGCTTCTACATCGTTGAAGCAATCTCGTCCTAATAGCTCCGTTAATTCACTGATGGAGAGGGTGGCCGTCTCTTCTTGCGCCGCTACGGCAGAGATAGGCGTGTGTGTTGGCGCGGCTTGAGTTAAAGGCGCTAACTGAGCAATCATCTGTTTACTGATCGATACCGCCTCTGCTGAGAGCTCTTGGTGTTGTTCTAATTCTTCAATCCATAAGAGAAATTGATCGCAGCAGCCCAACATCAGGTCAAGCATTGTACCGTTTAAAGCCACATGTCCATCACGCACTTTTTGCATCAAATCTTCCATTCGATGCGCTAATTGGGTGAAAGGCGCAATATTATCGAGAATACCTGAGGCTCCCTTTACGGTATGTATTTCTCGGAATAACTCGTTAATGATGGCTTTGTCATCGGGATTCGCTTCTAACGCAAGTAGACCTCGTGCCGCGGATTCAATTAAATCTCGGCTCTCGATGATGAAGTTTTGCATTATTGGGTTCATTTCAACCCCCCAAGCATCAAGGTAACAGTTTGTTGTAATTCTTCAGGATTCACAGGTTTCACCATATACAAGTTCGCTCCCATATGAATACCTTGTTGTCTATCGCTTTCTTGGGATTCGGTTGAGATCATGACAGTCGGAATGCCCGCCAGCTCAGGGCGACAACGTATTTCCCTAACGAGAGTAAAGCCATCCATCTTGGGCATATTGATATCCACCAGAAATAGGTCCACGGGCATTTCTAGCGCTCGTTCTAAGGCTTCAACACCATTACTGGCTTCTAAAATGAATATTCCGATCTCTTCGAGTAAAGCTTTGTGATACATACGCACCGTAGAAGCGTCATCAACGACCATTACTTTTTTCATCACTTTTTCCCCTTGTGCGGTTTGTAGTATCCCGTTGATTTACGAAAGCGTTTTACATGAAAAATTGAGGATATACGGCTCATCGACTCTGAGTGGCCGAGGAAGAGAACACCACCGGGATTGAGTTGCTCGTAAAAAGATTCCACTGCGTTACGGCGCGAAATATCATCAAAATAAATCAACAGATTTCGGCAAAAAATAACATCCATAGCGCCTAATTTTTGAACTTCTGCTCGGTTGTTGAGGTTAGTTTGAGTAAAACGTACCGATTGACGAATATCGTCAATTAATTGGTAACTGCCATCAGCCCGTAAGCTGAAATATTTGTTGAGAGAACTATTGGGTAAATTTTTAACAGAACGAGCACTGAAAATACCTTGTGCTGCTTTTTGTAAAATGCCGGTATCAATATCTGAGGCGATAATTTCAATATCGACCTGTTCTAGCTTTGGCCAATGTTCCAGTAAAAACAGCACAATTGAATAGGGCTCTTCGCCACTAGAACAGGGCATAGACCATATGCGTATTAGCTCACCTGGCCTATGGCGTACGATGTCATCCAAAACCTCTTCAACCAAGGACTCCAACTGACTAATCTCGCGGAAAAAATAGGTTTCATTGACGGTGAGTGCGTTGATAACGGCTTGCAGCTCTTCTCCGCTGGCTTGAAAGCGTAGATAAGTAAAATAACCACGAAAACTTTGGTGTTCGGTTAATTCAATGCGCTGTAATAAGCGTTTATCAACAAAATAACGTTTGCTGTTCTCAAAAAAAATGCCTGTTTTTTGATAAAAATAATCACGGAATCGGCAGAAGTCAGTATCGGTAATGACAATCTCATTCATAATGCTGACCTTAGGTATTTAACCGTTTGATAGCCACATCACAGGCAAAAACGAGATAGGGTACATGAGAAAATCGTTGCTTGACCTCCCCCAATATCGTCGAGAAGTTAGGGTCGGAGAGCTGAGCGACTCTGTCGATCGCTGTACCAATCACATTAATGTGTTCTTCGTGCTGGAGGACTTGCATTAACCATTCTGGCACCGATTGATGAGGTAAAAGCCCGATAATATCGATAGCAAAGATCCGAACATCAGGATCTTGATGGTTCAGTAAATCCTGAATGTGCCTTTCCAGCTGTTGCGGGCTATGTTGTAAAATCTCAATCGCTTGATTACGTAAATAGGGAGCTTCTGAATCGAGCAGGGGGATCAAACGAGTCGTGATTTCATCATTGTTTCGGATGGCTAACAGTGAGAAAACAGCATCACTGCAAGGGTTTTGTTCTGTATCGCGATCGAGCAAAGTAAATAAAGCCGCTTGATGTTGTTGAAACTCAACTGAGTCCGCAGCTTCCAACTGATGAATCGCACGTAAAATTTGCTCGAGGTCATCACCTTGTAGAGCTTCCATCAGCGCTTCTGCGCTCAGCACATCGATCTGCTCGGGAGTAGAAGGTATCTCAATATTTGGGTTGTCTGTAGCAGCGCTGCGTTTAATGATTGCCATAGTGAAGCTCCCTACTGGACTGTCTCACCACTTCGGTCATCAGATAAGCTAAGTGCTCTGGAGTTCCTGTTGGAATATGGGGTACACGTTTAAGTAATGCTTCCGGCATACTGGGGACTACGCAGGTTGTGGGTTCTTGGGCAAAAACAATACCGTTTCCTTGAGCAACCTGAGCCATTTCATTGGCACCGTCGTCGCCCATTCCCGTGAGCATGACGCACAATAAGTTATCTTCTCCACAAGTGCGTATGGCGCTGGCAACCAGTTTGGAGACGCTGGGATGCCATGAAAAATGGCTATCATTTGGCGTGGGCATGGCAGCCAATTTACCATCACGTAGCGTGACAATGCAGTCTCGGTCACCCTTGCAAACATAAACGGTACCAGCCTCAAGCACTAAAGCACGGTTAATCTCTTTCACGGGTTGTTGCAGATGGCGATTAAGCCTTTGTGCAAAGGCGGCAGTGAAGCTCTCTGGCATGTGTTGGTTAACAATAATAGGTAATGAGAAATCGGCGGGCAGATGGCGCAGTATCGTTTCAACAGTGCCGGGCCCTCCTGTCGAAACCCCCATGATCGCAAGCTGGTGGTCTTCATTATTTTCCACCACAGGTGACTTATGTTTGTGCTCTACTTCTGCTGGTGATACCGAAAGCTGCGTGTGAACTTTGACTCTCATTTTCGCTGCCGCGCGAACTTTTTCACGGATCAGTGGTGCGACTTCTTGTAATCGACCGCAGATAGTGCCTCCGGGTTTGGCGACAAAGTCTACCGCACCAAGATAAAGCGCTTCGAGCGTTGTAATGGCACCTTCATGGGTGAGGGATGAGAGCATGACAATTGGCAAGGGACGTTCAACCATGATTTGCGTAAGGCAAGTTAGACCATCCATGTTGGGCATATTGATGTCTAACGTCATCACATCCGGTTGCCATTTCATCACTTTGTCGATGGCATCCATACCATCACGTGCTGTTTTAATCTCGGCATTCGGAATGCTTTGCAATATTTCGCTAATGGTGGTGCGCATTAACGCAGAATCATCGACAACTAAAATTTTCATGTTCCCTCCAGCCTTAAAACTTAGCTATCCATATCGTTTGCAGCCATGTGTAACTTGTACATCTCGGTATTACTGATCAATTGATCGGCGGACAGTACACCTATCATTCGAGGGCTGAGATTGACCATTTGGCGCATTAGTTGTGCTTGCTCTTCGCTCAACACGGGTGCATCTTCCAGCTGGGATTCCGGTATTCTTAATACTTCACTGACGGAATCGACGATAAAACCTGTTGAAATCTTCTCAAAATTCACAACTAAGATACGTTGACGTTCATGGCGTGCCATCTCGGGTAGATGAAAGCGCTTACGCATATCGACGATAGGTAAAACGTTACCGCGTAAATTAATCACTCCTTCGATAAAATCATCGGTTTTAGGAACGCGGCTGATGTTTTCTGGAATACGGATAATTTCTTGTACGGTATGAATGGAGATGCCAAATTCTTCTTTATCCAACTTAAAAATCACCAACTGCATGTCGGTATTGTCATCTTCTAGGATACTTACATCGTCGATCGTCGACATATCAGTTCCTTCCTGTGGGTAAGCTTCGGAGAATTGATCTACGATTTGAGCGTCAAAAAGTTGCTCTACAGAAATAACGCTGAGTGTGCGTCGGCCATCATCAAGATTACAAATGGCCGAAATGTCATTGGCTTGTCCCATTTTACTCATGATTTCTGGAACGCTATCCATCACGTCTACATGCAGACGTATGACTTCGCGTACGGCATCCACAACAACCCCCACGGGAAGCCGCTCTTTCTCTGAGAGGGATATATTCACCACCAAGACACGGTGACTATCACTAAAGCTAATGCTAGGTAATCCAAACAGCGTTCTCAGACTGACCAATGGGAGCGTTTTGCCACGTAAATTGATCACTCCAAGAATGGCGGATTCAGTAAGAGGGACCTTGGTGATAATCTCGGGTATACGCACAATTTCTTGAGTGTCCTCTAGTGGAAAGGCGTATTCTTGCCCATCTACCATGCAGCACACGAGCTGTCGCATGTCTTCATCATCATCTCGTTCTTCATCGATCACATCCCCAAAATGAGACTGAGAAGAGAGGTGGTTAAAACGCTGCGTGCTTAATTCCAATTCTTCTTCGACAGAGTTGTCTAACAAACGATGACAATTCAGTACTTGGATAATCTGGTTATCCGAGTGAATGGTGTTGGTAATTAAGGTTGGATCAATTTTGCCGCCCGCGGTATTGGTCGGCTTTATCATCTCAGGGTCAGGGGTTGCGACATTCACAACACGATCGACGGTGAATCCAATCTTGGTCTTGCCAATTGTAATGACAATCACTCGCGTGGCTTCCGTCGCAGAGGCTCTGTCCATGCACAGTAAAGTCCGTAGACACAGGACGGGAAGAATTTGTCCTCTTAAGTTGGATAACCCAATCAAATAACTGGGTGTGAGTGGTACGGAAAACGTAGTTGGGAGGCGGATAATTTCTTCCACTTCTTGCATGTGTAAAGCAAAAAACTCATCACCCAGCATGAAATTGACATACTGTGTGAGGTTCTCTTCATGCTCAAGCTCGTTGTCTACAAGGGCTTCACTGGTCATAGTTCACCTCAATCAGATTGATTGAAGTTCATCGGCAACGGCGGCAATATTTTCAATTGCGGATGCCAGCTCCGAAGTACTTGAGCTTTGCTGACGAGCCGCAGTAGCGGCTTCACCCGTTGCATGAGAGGATTCTTCGGCTGCAGTGGCTATTTGTTGCATTCCCGCGCGTGCATCAGCAATCGAACGCTCGATGCCCTCGGCACTTTCAGAAATACGTTTACTTCCTAACACCACATCACTCATCCTAGAGCGAACATTATCCAGTTGTTTGATGGTCAGAGCTGCTTTTTGAGCCTCTTCCATCACTGTCGAAAGGATGTCAGCTAAATCTTTACGAACAATGTTGATTTGCTCTTGGATATTCTTAACTTGATCTTTGATTTGTTCAGCGTTTTCAGCAGCATCGTTGGCGAGGTTTTGAATATCGGTAGAAACAACAGCAAAACCTTTTCCATATTCACCTGCGCGTGCTGCCTCGACAGCACCATTCACAGCCAACATGGCGGTTTGAATGGAGACATTGGAAATACCATCGACGATTTTATCGATCTGTCGCGAAATACGTTCAATATTCGCCATTTCATTCAGGTTTTCCGTTGCAGCTTTGGTAGATTCCGTAATGGCTAATATCATCTCGTCAACAGTAGTTTTGTTTTCTTCTATACCTGTCAACATTTTCTCGCAAGCTTTCAGGCTGCTTTCTGCGCGTTCTTTACCAAGGCGAGCTCCTTGTTCTATCTGCGTTAAGCTAGTGATCCCGGTTTCAACCGACTTGGCCATATGTTGTGCACCAGAGCTGATCTGGTTGAGAGCACCCATAATTTCATTCGATGAGCGGTTGATCTCTTCAATGCCAGCAGAGAGCTCTTCGGCAGCGGCAGCGACTTCTTCAGATGATTTAACGATATCGGTGGATGTGCGTAGCTCATCGGTTAATTCATCAAGTGACTGAGCTGCTGTGACAGCACCATCAAGCGCGATTTGTTGTTGATCTAGACTTTTTAAGCTCTCTTCACAGGCGGCCGACTGTTCTTGAGCGGCTTGTGAGACAGATTCGGAACCTTTTAAGGCAATAACTGCTGCAGAAGACATCTCATCCGCAGCTTTCAATAACACTTCTGAATCTTTCACTAAATCAACCATTTCATTGCGAATGAGCGTAAGTTGTTTATTGACGACATGGCCTTTCTGAACTTCACTTTCTGCTTTTTGAGAGCTTGATTTCACTCCGTTTGAAACCATTTCCGCACCGTTAGAAATGTCCTTGATGAGACTTTCAATGTTGGCCGCATTTTTTTCGGCCTTCTCAGCTAAGGTTCTAACTGTATCGGCCACCACCGCAAACCCTTTCCCATGTTTACCTGCACGACCCGCTTCAATCGCCGCATTCAACGCCAATAAGTTAGTTTGATCCGCGATATGTATGACTTGTTTCACTGCATCATTAATTTTGGCTGCTTGTTCGGAAAGTTCGATCATTCGTTTGACCGAATCGTTTTGTCGTTCTGAAGAGGTTTGGACGTTCGATACCATCTCATTGATTTTATTAGCCACATCAACAATATCTTGTTCGAGTTTAGTCAAAATTTGCTTAGATTGAGTGGCATAGGTGGCTTGTTCATTGATGAAGTTATTCATCTGTGATACCGCCGTTTCACTTTGTTTTGTAGCCGATGAAGATTCTTCCGCACCCACCGCAATCTGTTCCATAGAGCTACGTAGTTGAGTCATGGCAGAAGAACTTTCTTCTAATCCAGCCAATAATTCTGCTGTAGCAGAAGCCACTCGTTCGGCAGCTTGTTGTTTTCTGGCTAATGTTCTTGCTTGGCGACGCAAATCATCAGCTTCTTTTTTGGGGGCATTAGCCGAAGTGCTATGGTTGCTCGGACTAAATGATGAGCTAGCACTGGTAGTGATATGTTTCTTGAGCGCCATGGAAAACCTCGTTGTTTGCCATTGATGTAACAGATGTAATCCATCTCCAAAATGAGATATTCATCCAAGATGTTAGATCAGTATAGACAATGATTTAAATTTTCCAGTTTCAAACTAATTAAATTTAAACTAATTAAAAACAAGGATTTACTTTATTTTTATTGAGGATAGGGAAGAGGATTTGAGCCAAATCTGAATCGATATTTTTTAGTTGATATTTTTATAATTGTTTGCTCTTGAATTTCAAGATTTTCCAACTATGTTGCATATGTCTCTATCGATGATTTGCTCTAGATGCAAAGCTTTACATGTTCATTAAACTAAAGTGGTAACTTATTTATATTCTTATTAAACAATGAATTAGATGAATTGTGGTGAACGGGTTTAAGCATTCTTTGTTTCATAATCTAAAATACTTAAGCAAAGGCTTAAATTTAAAACAAACAAAAAGAAAAATTTGTACTAGAGGTTAGTACCTCGCGTCGGCTAGCGGTTTTTTCTATCTACTTAAAGGCTTTGATGCCGAGTAGGTTGAGACACTTTTGGAGCCATATTTTATGGCATGTGACATGGAACGTGAGGCGCACTGTGATGAAATGGTTTAATAATTTATCGATTACCCAAAAAATGATTGCTCTGGTTGGGTGTTTACTTGCTCTAACGTTAATGGTTTCCACTTATTCTATTACTAAGATGAAACGAGTAGCGGTTGAGATAGAGGCGATAGCTCACGATAACTTACCTTTGGCCAAATTGATGACCGACATGACCGTTCATCAACTCGAAGGGGCGATTACTCTTGAACGAGTCTTCCGCGCAGCAGGCATCGAAAGTAGTCAAGGCAAGCAGCAGCAAAATCAGTATCAAGCACAGCTCATGGAGTTAGTGAATAAATTCAAGCAAGAATTTAACCAATCTCGTCAACTACTTGAATCTTCTATAGAACATACGATTTCCCCCTCAATACGTAGCTATCTGGCTAATCTAGAGCAAGACCTTGACTCATTAGGTCGTGAACATGAAGAATTTGAAAGAAAGCTCAATGAGTTGCTGAATGAACTTCGTTCTGGCCGAGAGGTTAAATTATTAGTAGCAGATGCCGAGCAGATTGAACAATTACAAATCAGCCTAGATCAGCGTTTAATCGATATTCTGCGTAAAATCGAGCAAGCAACTGAGCAATCTGTCTTAGTGACAGAGCAAGAAGAACGTGAGGCGCTATGGGGAATGATTTATTTAAGCGCCTTTGCGATTTTATTCGGGTTAATTCTCGGGCTTGCGTTTAGTAAACAAATCGTTATGGCGATTGCTAGAGCCCGTAAGTTGGCCAATGAAATGGCTGAAGGAAATTTTAGCAAGCGAGCTAAAGTCACTACAGGTGACGAAATTGGCCAGCTCATTACCAGTATGAATACCATGGCTCAATCTCTGAGCCACATCGTCGGTGAGGTAATAGACAGAGCAAATACGATTGCCTCAACCGTGACACAACTTGCTTCTTCGGCAGAAAGCAATAAGAAGTCAGTACAACAGCAGCAAGCCAATACAGAACAAGTCACCAGCGCAATGGCGCAAATGGCAATCACGATTACGGAAGTGGCGAGCAGTGCGGAAGAGTCCTCCGCTGCGACAGCAAGGGCACAGGAAAATGCACGCTACAGCTGCGATGTCTTGGGTAAAACTGAGACGGTTTCTAGTCAATTGGTTGCTAATGCCCAGCAATCACAGCAAATGATTGTTGAGTTAGAGGCCAGTACTCGGCAGATCGAAAGTTTTGTGTTAGTCGTAGAAGGAATTTCGGAACAAACTAACCTACTGGCTTTAAATGCAGCGATCGAAGCGGCGCGTGCCGGTGAACAAGGCCGTGGATTTGCTGTGGTTGCGGATGAGGTGCGAGCTCTGGCATCTCGCAGCCAACAGGCAACACATGAAATTAAGGGCTTGATCCAGACCTTAGTGGAACGTGCGCAATCGGCTACTAAGATGATTGACTCAAGCGATCGTCAGATAGAAGAAAGCTTTTCATCGATTACCGCCGCAAAAAAACAGCTCGATTCGATTAATCTTGCTCTTCTAGAACTCACGTCCGCCAATACCCAAGTAGCGGCAGCCAGTGAGGAACAATCGGTTGCCGCAGATGAGATTAGCCACAACATGACGGATATTCGCGATGCTGGGGAAACCATCATGCTCAGTGCACAAGAAACGGCTCAAGCGAGTGAAGAGTTGGCACAACAAGCCCAAGGATTAAAATTATTGATGGGACGCTTTGTTATTTCGTAATAGTGTGTTGTCACTAAACGAGTAGAGTATTACAACATAAAAGATAAGGCTCTTTACTATAATGAGTTTGAGAGTCATTGATTTGGAAGCCATTTATGCCATTTTGGAAAAAAGCTGCCGCCCAATCAGAGGTGGAACAACACAATCATGACAGCGACATTGTCTCTGCACTTAAAAAGAACCTTGCGTATATCGAGTTTGATCCGCAAGGCAAAATTTTAGATGCAAACGCACTTTTTTTGAGCGCAATGGGGTACAGCAAAGAAGAAGTGATTGGTCGACATCACAAAATTTTTTGTGATCCCGAGACTGTTAACTCCTTGGAATATGCACAATTTTGGAAAAGCCTAGCCCAAGGACAAGCGCAACGAAAAATGTTTCACCGACTCAAGAAAGATGGTTCGAGTATCTGGATAGAGGCAACGTATATGCCAGTACGTAATCGTGTGGGCGATGTATATAAGGTGACCAAAGTTGCCCATGATGTGACGAAAGCCAAAATTACGGCGGACAAGCAGGCTGCGGTATTTCATGCTCTGGATCGTTCATCAGCCATGATTCAGTTTAATCCGGATGGAACCATCAAAGAGGCGAATGAGAACTTTCTCAAAGCCACGGGTTATCGACTGGAAGAGATTGTTGGCAAACATCACCGTATGTTTTGTGATGACCGTTTCTATAAAGAAAATCCAAACTTTTGGCGTGAGCTCGCAAGAGGGGAGTTTAAATCCGGTTTATTCCATCGGCGCACTCGCCACGGTCAAGATCTTTGGTTAGAGGCGACGTATAACCCGATTTTTAATGATGCCGGTGTCGTGACTCAAGTTGTTAAATTTGCTTCAGATGTTACAGATCAAGTGTTAAAAGCTCATGCAACCAAAGAAGCGTCGCAAATGGCTCAGCAAACGTCTGCAGAAACGGTTCGTGTGGCAGAGTCGGGGCGCGAGATGATTGACGCTGCGGCAACGATAGCGAGTGGTATTACAGAGTCAATTGCGGGTGCAAATGCATTGATGACGGACCTCTCATCTCAATCTCAGAGAATCACGCAAATAGTCACAACCATCAACAAAATTGCTGAGCAGACCAATTTGTTAGCTTTAAATGCCGCCATTGAGGCCGCTCGAGCAGGTGAATATGGACGTGGCTTTGCTGTAGTGGCTGATGAGGTGCGCAGTTTAGCGTCGAATACCAGTCAAGCAACTAGCGAAATTGACAATATTGTCAAACGCAACAGCCAACTCACCGAACAGTCAGGGCAAACCATGGAGCAGATCCAAGCCAAAGTCACTGAATTCAATCATATGCTGCAACAAACCCAGTCTTTGATTGAGCAAATTCAGCATGCAGCGGAAAATGTACAAAAAACGGTGAGTGATATTGTGGATAAATAAGATGAGCCGAAAAGCCATCCAGTAGTGAGCCTAAACCATGGCTTCATTCATCATCTCATGTTGAAACAATAGCGTTGTAAGAAGAAAAAACACAGCGGTTGCTTGGGTTAGTGTTAGAATCTGACCCTTCTATATTTAGGCTAGACCTCTGTTAGGTCTGGCAGTAAGCTCGAGTAAATTCATGTCTTTTTCTCAACTTGGATTAAGTGACGTTCTGGTACAAACCGTAGCGCAACTTGGTTACCAAAAACCGACCCATATTCAAACCCAAGCGATTCCAGTGATTTTGCAGGGACGTGATCTGATTGCCGCTGCGCAAACAGGCACGGGTAAAACCGCCAGTTTCGTCCTGCCTATTTTGGAAAAACTGCGCCAAGGGCAAACGCAACGTAAAAAACGTGTCCGCGCCTTGATTTTAGTGCCAACCCGCGAGCTTGCGATGCAAGTGGCGGAAAAAGTAGAGCAATACGGTAAAGACACGGGCTTAAAGAGCCTTGCGGTGTTTGGTGGCGTCGATGAACAAGCACAGAAGCAGCGCTTGATTGATGGCGTGGATGTGCTGGTGGCCACACCGGGGCGTTTGATGGATCTCTATGGGCAACGCGCCGTCTATTTCGAAGAGATAGAAATGGTGGTACTCGACGAAGCCGACCGCATGCTGGATATGGGTTTTATTGAGTCGATCAACAAAATCATTGACTGCCTGCCGAGTGAAGTACAGTTTCTGCTTTTTTCCGCGACACTGTCACGTAAAGTGCGTGAGTTAGCGAAAACCGCAGTACGCGATCCGCATGAAATCAGTATTGCCGCCAACCAAGCCTCAAAAAGCAATATTAGCCAATGGCTGATCACCGTCGATAAAGACACCAAATCCGCATTGTTGAGCCATTTAATCAATGAGCAGCAGTGGGATCAGGCATTGATTTTTATTGAAACCAAACATGGTGCAGCCAAGCTCGTTTCTCAACTTGAAAAGCGGGGCATCCATGCGGAAGCGTTTCATAGTGGCCGTAGCCAAGCCATTTGCGCCCAACTACTTGAAGATTTTAAGTCAGGAAAAATCAAATACTTGGTCGCAACAGGTGTCGCAGCACGCGGCATTGATATTGACCAGCTATCGCGTGTAGTGAACTACGATTTGCCCTTCCCAGCCGATGAATATGTCCACCGAATCGGTCGAACAGGGCGCGCAGAGGCTGTCGGCGAAGCCATTTCGTTTGTCTCAAAAGACAACTTCAAAAATCTGTGCATGATTGAAAGCCGCTTAGGCCATTTGATTGAGCGTCGCGTGGTAGAAGGCTTTGAGCCGAAAAAGCCCGTGCCGATTTCGATTTTGAACTATGTGCCCAAACATAAGCGTGCGGTGCAAGATTAATACGAACACTTCAGAAAAAGCCGGGAATTTCCCGGCTTTTTCTATTCTATTTTTCAGTTCAATCAGCTGCGTACAGGCATAAAAAGGCCTCTACCGCGCGTTGGGTCGTAGCTTTAAGTTCACTTGAGGTCGGTTTTTCAATCGCACCTAATGAAAAGGGCTCAAAATATTGTGCAGATAGCAATGCTTTGAAATGCATGGCGGCGATCCAAGGATCACACTCTTTCAATGAACCACATTCAATTTGGCACGTAATGTAGCGACTTAAACGTGCCCAACCTCGTTTCGGGCCATTTTCATAAAAATGTCTGCCGATTGCAGATCGGTCGGCTCCATGAATCGCCATTCGATAGATGGACATCGCATCTTGCGTTAAAACCGAGTTCAAAAAATTGTAACCAAATTCTAATAAGGCGGGTTTTAACTCTCGATTATGGTCAAGTGAGAGGAAAGAGAGGGCGATTTGCTCTGTCGCTGATGACTCCATAACCGCCGTGAAAATCTCTTCTTTCGAGCTGAAATAGTTGTATAACGTGGCCTTCGAGCCCCCTAGCATCTTCGCAATATGCGACATGGAAGTCTGTTCAAAACCTTGTTTTGTAAAGGAATCTTTAGCAATCTCTAGAATTGCTTGCCTTTTTTCTTCACTTTTTACCCGCATGAGTTCATCTATTTCCAGTTAGAAATTGTGGATAAGTTTCCCTTGACGGTTTCCTTCTGTCAAGAGTATAACTGTACGGTACGGTTTAGTTATAAGGTTTTCAAATGTGAAAAATAGCGTTCAAACGGTAGGTTTGTTGCATAAAGCAGCGCCTTATTTTACGGCTTCTCTATTGAGTGCTTTCGTTTTAACGGGTTGCTCAGTACCCGATCATTACCCTGATCTTGCGACGATGTGGGAAGCGAATGAGCTTAGCTCGACAAACACATTTTCTCACCAAGCTGAAATGGACTGGCCATCAGCGAATTGGTGGCAACGCTATCAAGATGCACAATTAAACCATCTGATTGAGGAAGCGTTGCAGCACTCACCATCGTTAGAGATGGCAATGGCTCGGCTTAAAGGGGCACAAGGTTTTGCTCGTCAAGCAGGCGCAATTCGATCATTTGATCTCGGGTTAGCGGCATCCGCCACGGAAAGTAAAGTCAGTGAACGTTATCAATCTGCTACGCCTCCCGATGGTTGGAATGACTATGGCACTCTAACCTTGAATTTTCAGTATGACTTTGACTTTTTGGGAAAAAATCGCGCAGCGGTTGTTGCGGCGACTTCCGAGCTTGCTGCCGCTGAGGCAGAGAGTGTGGCTGCGCGTTTGATGATCAGCACATCGATTGCTAATGCTTATGCCGAATTAGCTCGTCTTTATGCCAATCAAGAGACCGTGCATGCCGCGCTACAAGTGCGCAACAAAACCGTTGAGCTTTTAGAAAAACGTTATGCCAATGGCTTAGAAACGCTAGGTTCTGTCAGCCAAGCGAAAGCGGTTGCTGCGAGTGTGGAAGCGGAGTTGCTTGGTATTCAAGAATCGATCCAATTACAGAAAAATGCTTTGGCCGCTTTGGTGGGGCAAGGGCCTGATCGCGCTGCATCGATTGAAGAACCCCATATCACCTTGACCTCTCGTTATGGCTTGCCGTCGGAGGCTGGCGTTGGATTATTAGGGCATCGTGCTGATATCACCGCTGCGCGTTGGCGGGCAGAAGCCGCAGCACAGCAAGTCGGTATTGCGCAAGCACAATTCTATCCAGATGTCACTTTGTCAGCGTTTATTGGTTATCAGGCATTTGGTCTGGATCATTTGTTTGATAGTGGTAATGACGCAGGTGCAATTGGGCCTGCGATCTACTTACCACTATTTACGGGTGGGCGTTTAGAGGGGCAGTTGACTTCGGCAGAAGCTCGTTACCAAGAAGCGGTCGCTCAATACAATGGCACGTTAGTGCAAGCCTTGCATGAAATCGCCGATGTGGTGACCAGTAGCCAAGCTCTGCAAGCGCGAATTAATAAAACCGAACAAGCCGTACAGCAAGCTGAACAAGCACTGCATATCGCGACGAACCGTTATCAAGGCGGTTTAGCCACCTATCTCGATGTTTTGGTAGCTGAAGAGTCTTTACTCAATAACCAAAGAGCATTGGTCAATTTGCAGTCACGCGCTTTTAGTTTAGATCTTGCGCTGATCCATGCGCTAGGCGGCGGTTTTGAAACAACAGAATCTTAATAGGTTATCTTCAATGAATTCAAATAATAGCAACACCGAATTTGATGGTGTACGCGCAGCTCAATCGCGTAAAAAAGGGTTTCTCGGATTAGCGGCCGCAATTGTGGTTGCCGGGGGGAGTTATGCACTCTATTGGCACTTTATCGGTTCACGCTACATTTCCACCGACAACGCTTATGCTGCGGCGGAAATCGCCGAAGTCACGCCGGCCGTGGGCGGGATTATCGCGCAAGTGAATGTAGTGGATACCGAGTACGTCAAACAAGGCGACGTACTTGTACAGCTGGATGATACCGATGCGAGATTAGCTTTGCTTCAAGCTGAGGCGGATTTGGCACTCGCAAAACGCCATGTACGTAGCTATCTCGCTAATGACGAAGGTTTAAGTGCTATGGTGGAAGCACAAGAAGCCAATGAGCAGCGTGTGAAAGCGCAGTTAAAAGCGGCGCAAGCGGACTTTGAACGAGCAAAAATCGATTTATCTCGTCGGGAAGACTTAGTGCGTTCCGGCTCCGTTTCTGGTGAAGAGCTGACGAATGCCAAAACCGGTTTTGCGCAGGCACAAGCAAACCTTAATGCGGCAAAAGCGGCTATGGCGCAAGCACAGGCAACTAAGCTCTCGACCATTGGCTCACAAAAAGCTAATGCAGCGTTGACCGATAACACGACCGTCGATAGCAACCCTGAAGTCTTACTGGCAAAAGCGCGTTATGAACAAGCGAAAATCGATCTCGAGCGTACGGTGATTCGTGCGCCGATCAGTGGAATCGTCGCTAAACGCCAAGTACAAGTTGGGCGTCGTGTACAGGTGGGGATGCCTTTAATGACCGTGGTGCCTACTGACCATATTTATGTCGATGCCAATTTTAAAGAAGTGGAATTGCGCGATGTGAAAGTTGGACAACCCGTTACCTTAACGGCAGATCTGTATGGTGATGATGTGACCTACCATGGTGTGGTCGCTGGTTTTTCCGGCGGTACGGGCTCCGCATTTTCGATGATCCCTGCACAAAACGCCACAGGCAACTGGATTAAAGTGGTGCAGCGTTTGCCGATCCGTATCGAGTTGGATCCGAAAGATTTGCAAGCTTATCCATTGCAGGTGGGATTATCTATGGTTGCCACGATAGATACTGCTGGAACTACCGATCCACAAACCTTAGTGCAGTACCGCGCCGCCAAAGTATCAGAGCAAGGCTAAGGTGAATCCATGAGTCATAACGCTGACAATGAGATGCAACCTCTGTCAGGATGGGCACTGTTTTTCGGTGCCCTGTGTCTGGCAATGGCCAACTTTCTCGCTATTTTGGATACCACTATTGCTAACGTCTCTGTCTCCAATATCGCTGGTAGCCTAGGAACTTCAACTAGCCAAGGGACTTATGTGATTACCTCTTATGCGGTCGCAGAGGCGATTTCGGTACCTCTTACGGGTTGGTTGGCTTCGCGATTTGGCTCTATTCGAGTCTTTGTCACCTGTTTTCTGTTATTCGGTGTTTTTTCATTACTCTGTGGTTTAGCCAATAGCATGAGCACGCTGGTGATGTTTCGAGTGCTGCTTGGTTTCGTGGGAGGGCCTTTAATGCCACTTTCACAAACCTTGATGATGCGAATATTCCCCAAAAACAAAAGCCATGCTGCGATTGGTATCTGGTCGATGACCACGCTCGTGGCACCTATCATGGGACCTATTCTTGGCGGTGTGTTGTGTGACCAACTCAGTTGGCCATACATCTTTTTCATCAAAATGCCTTTCGCTATTGCCGCGGCGTTACTGTGTTGGAAATTGCTGAAAAAATTTGAAACCAAAACGACGCATTCAAAAATTGATAAAGTGGGGCTGGCGTTATTGGTCGTGTGGGTCGCCGCATTGCAATTAATGTTGGATGAAGGTAAGGATCATGACTGGTTTGAGTCATCGCGCATTGTGTTTTTGGCGGTGATTGCTGTGATTGGTTTCATTGCATTCTTGATTTGGGAGCTAACGGAGCGAAACCCTGTCGTGGATTTAAAGGTATTCCGACATCGAGGTTACAGTATTAGTATGGTGACGTTGTCACTCGCGTTCGGCGCTTTTTTTAGTATTTCTGTGGTAACACCTTTATGGTTGCAAATTTACATGGGTTATACAGCGACCATCTCAGGCCACGCTACCGCCAGTATGGGGATTCTAGCGGTATTTTTGGCACCGATAGTGGCCAATCTATCCTCGAAATTTGACCCTCGGCCCTTTGTTTTTGCTGGCGTGATGTGGCTTGGACTGTGGACTTTCATGCGTGGCTTTAACACAGTAGATATGACGTTTTCGCAAATCAGTTGGCCTTTATTTTTCCAAGGCATCGGCATGCCGTTGTTCTTTGTGCCATTGACTGCGATAGCCCTTGGTAGTGTCAAACCGCACGAAATGGAATCAGCTGCAGGCTTGATGAACTTTATCCGAACCTTGTCCGGTGCGTTTGCCACCTCAATGATCAACACTTCATGGGAGCATGAAACACGTTATGTGCATGCTGAGTTGGCAGGCTTAACTGATAAAGCGGGTGTTGCGACACAAGCGATGCAAAATTCAGGAATGAGTGCCGAGCAGACGCGCTCTGCGATGGACTGGATATTGCAAAATCAGAGTGTGATGGTGGCAACCAACCAGTTGTTTATCGTGATTGCACTGATCTTTGTATTTGCAGCCTGCATGATTTGGTTTGCGCCAAAACCCAAGCAAGCGGTGGATACCTCTGCTGTTCATTAAACGTCAAAGGCGTAATACACATGGCATTACGCCTTTATTCTCTCGAGCTTATGAATGTGGTGAAGACTAAAGCGTTATTGAACTCTAAACCGTCCTACCACATCACTCAATGCATGTGAGGTATTTTGCAACTCATTGCTGACCGAGGTGACTTGCGCGGCATTCATGTTGAGCTTACGCACCATCTCTTGAATTGCCGCCATGTTTTTACTCACTTCGTGTGTAACTTGCCGCTGCTCCATCGCTGATGTGGCGATAAGAGTATTCAGATTATTCATTTCAGCGACTGAATCAGTCACCACATTGAGCGAATCCATCACATGATTGGTGCGTTCAGCGGTTTCTTCACAATGAATACGGGTTGAGTCCATCTCTTTTACTACGTTTTCTGTCGTGGTTTTTAAGGTCGCGAGCATGTCATTAATTTGCGAAGTGCTCTGTTGTGTTCGAGAGGCTAATGCACGAACTTCATCAGCGACTACCGCAAAACCTCTGCCTTGTTCACCAGCACGAGCAGCTTCGATCGCCGCATTGAGCGCCAGTAGATTAGTTTGTTCTGCAATCGCGCCGATGACTTGTAATACGGAATTGATTTGCTTCGTGTCCTCGCTCATACGCGTGATAGTTTCTGCCATCGAGGAGACTTGGTTCACCAGTCCATTGACACTGTTGACAGCTTCGGTAACGGTTTGTTTTGATTCATCAGCATAACGATTTGTTCGTTCGGTAAGTAGTGCGGCATCATCCGCACTTTGCGCAATAGAGCCTGCGCTAGCACTCATCTCTTCAATGGCGGTAATCGCTTGTTCAGTTTCTTGCGTATGTTGATTAAGCGTATTGAGATTGGAACGAGCTTGGTTGCTTAAATGTACAACGGCACGATCAATCTCTTTCGATGAGTCAGCTACGTCGATAAACATCTGCTGCAGTTTTTCAATGAAAAGGTTGATGGAGTTGCAGATTTGACCAATTTCATCTTTTGATTCAACGGCGAGACGTTGGGTTAGATCACCATTACCTTGTGATAGGTTGGCAACCAAAGTGTTAAGGCGGCTCAATGGCTTAAATGAAACGTGCAGCATAGTCACGCTGGCAACAATAATGACGAAGGCACAGATTAAAAGCGCGAGGGTAATTTTCCAGTTGAGCTGATCGGTATTGACTTGAATCGCGGTTAAATCGATGTAGCCAATCAACTGCCAATCTTGTCCAGCAAAATTGATTGGACGAGTAATGGGCGTGAGGTTTACCCCTTGCTTATCCGAGAAAATCACATTTCCATTAGCCATCAATTCCGCAAAGCTGCCCTCGGTTGCGTAATCGGTCATCATTTGACTAAAGGTGGAAAGGTTGAACACGAAGAAATCTACTGACTCATCGAAACGCTTGACTGAAAAGGTAATCGTCGGCTGTCCCTCATTGAATGTCACAGGGCTAACCATCACAGCATCACCATGATTTTCAGCGAGACTCACATACTGCTGTGCATCTTCTTCGCTCATATTGCCCGTATCATCAAAGGCATATCCGTTGACGATCTTTATGATTTTATTGAATCCAGAGCTCGCTTTAGTTTCACCAATATCCATCATGCTGAAGTTCAGGCTTTGTGCGAGAGCTAATTTGCTGTTCAGTTCGTTTTCAAGCTTACGTTGCATCAAATCAATGTTATGCGTGATGTTTTGGCTATCCGCCTGTTTGATGTAATCGCTGATAAAATAGTTAACACTAAAATACGAGGTGATGATGGTCAGCGAGATAATCGCGATGATCAGCGCAATTATCTTGTTTTTAAACGAGAGTTGGGCCATAGCACTTTACATCCTTAAAAGTGATCGATTTGAACGGCATTTCCTGCGCCGTTGATAAACTCATACAAAAGTTCGGGTCACATATTAAGTGAGCTGTGTCATTGTTGCAATTACGTTGCATTCATTTACAAAAATTATCTAGTTTGCGCTGAAAAATGACAGTGAAGACGTGAGATTTTGAGGAAATAAAGAACCCCACATTTCGTGGGGTTCGTGAAAGATTACTTCAGATAGCGCTGACTCAAATGAGCTTTAAAATGCTCTGGATTGAGGGTTTCCCCCGTCGCTTGTTTAACCAATTCATCGGTACTGAATAAGCTGCCCTTACTCCAAATATTCTCAGACAACCAAGTAAAAATCGGTGAGAGATCGCCGCGGCGAATCGCGCCATCCACATCCACGGTTTTCTTCATGGCCGCCATAAATTGCGCCGCATACATGGCACCTAAGGTGTAGCTTGGGAAGTAACCAAAGCTGCCATCTGTCCAGTGAATATCCTGCATACACCCATTTTGATCGTTGCCTTTGGTGCTTAGGCCTAAATAAGCCTGCATCTTTTGATCCCAAAGTTCTGGCACATCAGTGTGTTTGATCTTGCCGTTCATCAAATCTCGTTCGATTTCAAAACGCAGGATCACATGGGCTGGGTAGGTGAGTTCATCCGCATCGACGCGGATAAAATCTTTCTGCACGCGCGTGTAAAGTTTTTGAATGTTTTCCACTCGGAAGACCGGATCATTCATCGCCGAAAAATGTTTGCCTGCCAGTTCAGCTAGATGGGCAATAAACGCAGGGCTACGACCCACTTGCATCTCAAAGAACAGAGATTGTGATTCATGAATGCCCATCGAACGCGCTTCGCCAGCCGGAGTGCCGGCCAAATGCTTAGGTAAACCTTGCTCATAACGCGCATGGCCAGTTTCATGCACAATGCCCATCAGCGATTGCACAAACTCGCTTTCGTTGTAGCGTGTGGTAATGCGCACATCACTCGGTACGCCGCCACAGAAGGGGTGCACACTTTCATCAAGTCGGCCGTGGTTAAAATCAAACTGAAGTAGCTTCATCACATCCAGCCCCAGCGCTTTTTGGCTTTCAGCAGGATAATGGCCTTTAGGTGCGATAAAGCTTTCGCTACTCTGCTTTTCAATCACCACATCAATTAAGCTTGGTAGCCAAGTTTTCACATCACTAAATACACGATTGAGCTGTTCGGTTGTTGTGCCCGGCTCATAAAGCTCCAGCATCGCATCGTAAGGGGTTTTCCCAGTTGCTTCGGCACGAATTTGCGCTTCTTCTTGAGAAAGCTTGACCACTTCCGCCCAGTTTTTCTCAAAACCTGCCCAATCGTTATTTTTGCGTTGGCTACGCCAAGCGTGTTCACATTTGGAGCCAGCTAGGGATTGCGCTTCGACTAAGGCTTCAGGCAGAACCGTCGCTTGTTGCCATTGGCGCTTCATTTCGCGCAGGGTGGCTTGCTGCTCGATATTGAGCGTTTCACTTTCTGCCTCGGCAAACCAATCAGCCAGTTGTGGCTGGGTCATTAGGCCATGGATATGCACAGAAAGCTCTGCCATGGCTTGTGAGCGCGCTTCAGCACCGCCACTGGGCATGACGGCGGCTTGGTCCCAACCTACGATGGACGACAAATGATTAAAGTTAGAAATCTTTTTAGAATGTTTTACTAATTTATTGAACGCATTCATGGAAATAGCCTTCCGTGACGATAAACGAAAGCGAAGTGTATCAATCAAGGTGCAGATAACCAAGTGATCAGAAGCGCGTTTTTTCATCAAGAGGATTTTTGCCCGCCAAGCAAGATCTTGCTCAGCGTTGGGCAGCTTTTTGCTTTGTTGATGGGACTATTTCTATAACTTATTGATTTTGAATGGTGTAAAAGTTGGCATCCCACTTGCTCTTTGTATCGCGACGGTGCGCAGAGCGCGTTAACTCATTCATTTATTTAAAAATGATTTATTGAAAGGAAATAGCCATGCCAACTCCATGTTATATCTCTATCGAAGGCCAAACTCAGGGT
Organism: Vibrio cholerae; assembly: GCF_008369605.1. NCBI lineage: Bacteria > Pseudomonadati > Pseudomonadota > Gammaproteobacteria > Vibrionales > Vibrionaceae > Vibrio > Vibrio cholerae. The sequence goes on along the minus strand of NZ_CP043554.1, from coordinate 1,514,736 downwards.
CTTATCACTGCAGGCGCATGTACTGCTGACTCTATCGGCGATTCATTCGTTGAAGGCCACGAAGATGAGATGCTGGTTCAGCAGTTTGACCACGTCGTAACCGTACCGACTGACCCACAATCTGGTCAGCCTTCAGGCCAACGTGTGCACAAGCCATTCAAATTCACTGTGGCGCTGAACAAAGCGGTTCCTCTGCTGTACAACGCGCTCTCTTCAGGTGAGAAGCTGAAGTCGGTTGAGCTGAAGTGGTACCGTACCTCTATCGAAGGCAAACAAGAAAACTTCTTCACCACTAAGCTGGAAAACGCGTCTATCGTCGATATCCACTGTGAAATGCCACACTGCCAAGACCCAGCAAAATCTGACTTTACTCAGAATGTGACTGTGTCTCTGTCATACCGCAAAATCACTTGGGACCACGTTAACGCGGGCACCTCAGGCTCTGATGACTGGCGTAAGCCAATCGAAGCGTAATTTACGCTGCGAGAATGTCGCTCACCTTCGGGTGGGCGGCTGTGAACCTTAAACCCAGAGTATCGTTTGGCGCGGTATTGTGGGTTTAAGGTTTTGCCATTTTTAATGTAGGGGAAGGAAAGGCAGGATGGCGACATTAGCGTACAGCATTGAGGTGGAAGGGCTGGAAGATGAGACTCTGGTGGTCAGAGGCTTTCACGGGCAGGAGTCACTCTCTAATAGTGTTTTTTTAGGGCAAGCCTGTTATGGGTTTCGCTACGAAGTGCAACTGGCGAGTCGGGTATCCAATCTGACCGCTGAGCAGATGGTCGATAAGCGTGCTGAGCTCAAGCTTTACCGCAATTCACAGTTGGTGCAGCGCGTGCACGGCATTGTACGTGCCTTTAGCCAAGGCGATATCGGCCATCACCACACCTTCTACGAACTCACTTTAGTCCCTGCCTTAGAGCGCTTATCCCTGCGCCACAACAGCCGCATTTTCCAAAAGCAGACTGTCCCTGAAATTCTCTCTATCTTGCTGCAAGAGATGGGCATCAACGATTACGCTTTTGCACTCAAGCGTGATTGCGTGCAGCGTGAGTTTTGTGTGCAGTACCGTGAAAGTGATATCGACTTTCTGCACCGCCTCGCTGCCGAAGAAGGCTTGGTGTACAGCTTTGTCCATGAAGCGGGCAAACATACCCTCTATTTCAGTGATGCCAGTGACAGCTTAAGCAAATTGCCGGAGCCCATCCCGTACAACGCTTTAGCGGGCGGCACGATGGATACGCCGTACATCCACGGCTTAACCTATCGCACCCAAGCGGAAGTGAGCGAAGTTCAACTCAAAGACTACAGCTTCAAAAAGCCGGCGTACTCGTTTTTACAAACCGTGCTGGGCACTGAGCTGGATTATCAGCAAACCCGCTACCAACATTTTGATGCGCCGGGACGCTACAAAGATGATGTGAACGGCGCCGCCTTTAGCCAAATCCGTTTAGACTACCTGCGCCGCCATGCCCACACTGCTGCAGGGCAGAGTAACGAGCCGCTACTGCGTGCCGGCTATAAGTTTGACCTGCAAGAGCACCTTGACCCCGCGATGAACCGCGATTGGGTGGTGGTCTCTATTAACCACCAAGGTGAGCAGCCGCAAGCGCTACAAGAAGAGGGCGGCAGTGGTGCAACGACCTACAACAACCAGTTCAGCTTAATTCCGGGCCATCTTCACTGGCGCGCCGAGCCACAACCTAAACCGCAAGTCGATGGCCCAATGATAGCGACGGTTGTTGGCCCTGAAGGGGAAGAAATCTTCTGTGATGAACACGGGCGCGTGAAAATCCATTTCCCATGGGACCGCTACTCGAACGGTAACGAGCAGAGCTCCTGTTGGGTACGGGTGTCGCAAGGTTGGGCGGGCAGCCAATACGGCTTTATCGCCATTCCGCGCATCGGCCATGAAGTGATTGTTTCTTTCTTAAACGGCGACCCAGACCAGCCCATTATTACCGGACGCACTTATCACGCGACCAACACGCCGCCATACACCTTGCCAGAGCACAAAACCAAAACCGTGCTGCGCACCGAGACGCACCAAGGGGAAGGGTTTAACGAGCTCAGTTTTGAAGACCAAGCGGGCAAAGAGCAAATCTACCTGCATGCGCAGAAAGACTTCGATGGTTTGATTGAAAACGACCATACCACGGTCATTCGTCACGACCAACATCTGACGGTTGAAAACGACCAGTTCACCCAGATTAAGCACAACCAACACCTGACGGTGGAAGGGGAAAGTCGAGAAGCGGTGACTGGCGAGCAAGTGCTGAGTATTGAAGGCTCGCTGCATGTGAAAACAGGCAAAGTTTGGGTCAATGAAGCGGGTACAGAGATCCATGTAAAAGCGGGACAGAAAGTCGTGATTGAAGCGGGCTCCGAGATTACCGTTAAAGCGGGCGGCAGCTTTGTTAAAGTCGATCCGGCTGGGGTGCATCTGTCCGGTGCTTTGGTCAATCTCAATTCCGGCGGCAGTGCCGGAAGTGGTAGCGGCTTTGGCGGTGCAATGCCCGCCTTACCGGGCGGCTTAGAGCCTGCCGTGACACTGGCTCCACCGCAAACCCTCTCTTACCAAGCGTTGCTACAGGCCGAGCAAGCGAATGTTCCTGCGGTGAAGGTGTGTCCTTTAGCGGGAGCAAACTCATGATTCAGCAGTGGCTAATGGAGCAAAAAACACCCACCTTCTGGTTATTAGATCAACAAGCTTTTAAATGCGTCATCGCAGCGAATAACGGAATAGGATTTGACGGCACTCAGATTCTATTTCACGGCGAGACATTTGCTCCTGTGATGAGTTTGTCTCCTTGGTTAATTCCTGTCTCCGACAAGGTGCTGGAATTGTCGGATGAGCTGTTACAGCAAGGTATTTTCTTAACCAGTCATAGTTCTACAAGTGAATTATTAAGCCATCTCCAAAGCCTTTTGGTTGCAGCACTGGAAGGCGAAGAAGTACTGTTTCGTTTTTATAATAGGCAGGTCATTTTGCCTATGCTGGATGCGATGCGAGATCTGGAACGTAACGATTTTTTAGGGCCGGTAGAAAAATTAGCCGCCGTTAAGCAAGGAGTATTTCAGGAATGGGGAAATACGCGTAGTTTCGAGTTTATCTATCAACCTGCCCCTTGGTGGAAAATTCAGCCTTATCATTTGATGCCACTTTATCGAACCGAAGTGCATGCCCAAGTTTTAGAACGACGTTTTTGGGAAAAGCTTCCTTACGTAATGGAACAGCTTGATGAGCCACAACAATCGATTAAAACCATTTTAGATGAAGCTAAGAAGGCTAATTTGGGGCACGATAATGCAGAGTACTTAGTTTTAAATCACTTGTGGAAAGCCTCATTAACCACTCTAGAGCAGATGAGTGATGCTCTTCATCTTAATCAACAAGAACTTCAGGAAATAATGCAAATTCGGGAGAAATTAGCATGAGTAGCACAGGTGCCCATCCACATTGTCAACCTTGTGAGAATCTCAAACATTGGATTGAAATTATTGTGCGGGATGAACATAACCAGCCCTTTGAAGGTGTGAGTGGTGTTTTGATTGACGCAATGAAAAATAAGCATCCAATTGAACTTAATGCTTCACCTATCCTGATTGAAAATCTTGCGCCCGGTCCTGTTGAAATTGAGTTGGATTACGATCAGTGGTTAAAAGCTGCGCAAGATAAAAGTCACCCAAGAAATGAAGAGACAGCTAAACCGGTTGAAGAGTTTTCTAGCAGTTACAGTGCCCACAAGAGTGGCCCGGTGGTTTATCAAGAAATTACGACGGGTGATTTGACCAAATTACCGCAAGAGATCGTATTGCCAACTAACCATCAAAAAGGCAAAGCCGGAACGTTAAAACTCTTTACAGATAAAACCTATATTCTTCAAGTTAGGGCATACAAGTTTATTACTCTTCGAGTCGGAATGTTCTTTGATGGTACCGCTAACAATACCTACAGCGCCCAATGGGGAAAACAACAATTAGAAAATTATTATCGTAAATGGAAAGCAAAGTACGATGCTGAATGCGAGATTAATTCCAAAAACGGTAATGGAACAAAAAAAGAAGTTCCAATTACGGCACTTTCTAATGATTGTTTTACCTATCCGAAAAAAGACAATTTTATTCTCTCCTTATTTAAAAATGATGAGGGAGAAATGGAAACGGTTGCGGGTAGTGCAAGTAATGAATTAACCAATGTTCAAAAACTGTTCGATTTATACTCTCAAGACAAATTTTTTAAAGAAAAAAATATGTTTAGCCATGCTGAGTATATCACTGGGATTGGTACGGGAAATAGCACCGCGATTGCTCCTGCAGATGAGTCGATCGTTGTCGGGCAAGGCTTAGGAATTGGTAAGTATGGAGTAACGGCTAAAGTTACAACGGGAATTGAAGCTCTTTCTAAGAATATGGATAAAGTAGCGACTATAGTCAAAGATGAACTCGGAATAAAAGCAGATGGAATCGAAAAGCTTCAACTCGATGTATTTGGGTTTAGTCGAGGAGCTGCCGCAGCAAGGCATTTTGTGAATGTGGTGCTGGATGGTGAAAAGGGTGAATTTTCGACTACGTTTTCAAAAGCATGTCAGGAAGCTAAATTTCCGCTAGTGTATGGTTTCGATTGGAATGAATCGAATGAATTAAAAGCCAATTGTGAAATTACCTTTTCTGGTTTGTTTGATACAGTGGCCTCAGTAGTCAATATTTTTTCTAAAAATTCCCCTTTGGGCCTAGATCTCAATACACACACGGATAATGGTGATGTAAGACTATGGATTGACCCTAGACGAGTCAGGCGTGCTGTACATTTAACTGCGGAACCGACCATTGAATGCCGAGATAACTTTAGTTTGAACCATCTTAATTCTACGGATGAAGAACATTTTCATGAATTTGTTTTGCCAGGCGCTCACTCAGATATTGGGGGCGGCTATCACTCTAGGCTCAGTTTTGACAATCCAGACTATTTGTTACCTGTTTTAGAGAAGAAGCTTGTTAAGCGTGTGAGTCGTACGTTTTCCGAACGCTGGGACGAAGAGAAAACTAAGCAGTATGTGTTAAATGAGCTAGAAAAATATAAAGTACGAGATAGGCTTACGGGGTGGAAAGAAGAGGATTACGTGATTGAACCGTTGGACATTCGCCAAGAAGGTAAGAACGATGGTGGGCGAGTGACAGGCAAACTTTATATTCAACGTCAAGTAGAAGGCGACCTCTCACGTTTATACTTACGTTTAATGTACGGTTTGGCAGAGTTTCATGGAGTTCCGATTTCAGATAATAATGCAAAATTATGGCAAGACCCTGAAAGAGTAGATTATAACGTTGAGGATTATGGCGGTTTATTTACCGATCTTAATCAAAAAATCTTAGAACTTGCTAAACATGGGGAATATTCAGCGTTGCAACAGAAACTCTCAATCCCAGAACTAAAGGCAAGTTTCATGGAATTGAATCTCTTTCACCATTCATCGGGGGATGATATTGGGATGTCACCACTCTGGGATGAAAGAGCTGGTTGCTATAAAAGAGCAAGTTATTTTTGTGAGGAAGGCAAATGAAAAAGACATTGGTAATTCTATCCCTATTTTTAGTAAATGCTTGCACGTCTAATGCTGCATCAGTTCCTGGTGAGCCTTGGTATGTCGGTGTTACTATGCCTTCTTTTTATCCAGTACGAGTTACACAAGTTTATGGAGTAAATAATAAAGAGGATTGGACAGTCTTAATTCACAACTTTATGACATTTGTGAGTGATAGCGATGTTGAGTATATACGTAATAGATTTCCAGACTATGACGGATTTGGTCTTCCACATGCATTAGGTATTACAAGCAGAAACCAAATTGGTACCGGAACCAATCACTTGCCTGATACACTCTATGTATATTGGGTTTCTTTATTCGACACTAAGTTTTATGTCACTAAATATGATATTCCTGACAACGTAAAACAGTTGAGTGCGACAGAGGTCGGTTATACTCGAAGCGATGGTGAGTTCTTTGAATCTTGTTATCGTACTCGATTTGTCTTTGGTCTTCTGCCTAATGGGCAAGCTAAGGTGTGGTTGAGTGGCTGTGGTGAGACTATTTATCTTACGGAGTTAGCTCCTGACGAAATACTTGATCGTGACAGTAATGGCGTTAAATTTGATTCTTATCGGAAATCTTCCTCTTTTGCTGATGTTCAGCAACGCGCTAAGGATGCAGGTGTTGAGCTAGAGCCTATCCCTTGGGATAAAGTGAATAAAGTCTATTCCATCAATGAGATTAAAACGCTTGGCGAGTAACTTAGCGTGAGTTGAAAAATCTTCATAAGACACATGAGAGGCTTTGCGGTATAAGAAAGGCTTGCTGATTTTCCTTCAAGGATTGATATGGTTATCCAGAATTTCGAAGCTTTTCTTATCGCTATTACTATTTTGACTTTAACACCGGGGCTAGATACTGCTTTGGTGATCCGTAACACCTCGCGGGCTGGGTTTGCGGATGGTTGTACAACTAGCTTAGGTATCTGTTTTGGATTGTTTGTTCACGCGACTTTCTCTGCCATTGGTATCTCTGCGATTCTTGCCCAATCGGCTGAGCTATTTCAAATCGTTAAAATGATTGGTGCGGCCTACCTAATTTGGTTGGGTATTTCGAGCTTACGCTCATTAATGAAAACAGGGCAGGGCATTGAGGTTGCGAGCCTAGCTCATGCACAATTTCGCTTAACCCGATCGCTGCGTGAGGGTTTTCTCTCGAATGTGCTGAACCCGAAAACTGCCGTTTTTTACTTAGCTTTTCTGCCTCAATTTATTAATCCTGACTATTCACCGTTAGCGCAATCTTTGCTGATGGCGTTGATTCATTTTGCGATTGCGATGGTATGGCAATGTGGTTTAGCCGGTGCTTTGAGTAGCGCTAAAAACCTTCTGAAAAACGCTTCTTTTATGCGTTGGATGGAAGGTACAACGGGAGTTGTTTTGGTCGCATTAGGTATCAAACTTCTCTTAGAGAAACCTCAAGCCTAGCGTGTAATAAAGGTTTAAAAGTAGAAAAAGCGCCGTTGGGCGCTTTTTCTTTGTGCTTAGACCGACTAGGTGTTATTGAACTTGGGCTTCTGCTTCGGTGTATTGATATCGCGCGGCAAAATATTGCTTCGTTTCTTCCACGACCACATGGCGTAAGGCAACAAGGCCAATAAGGTTCGGAATGGCCATTAAACCATTTACAATGTCGGCGATAATCCAAATCAAATCGAGGTGCAGGAATGCGCCTGAGGCAATCAAGCCAATAAAGACGATTTTATAAGGCAATACCGCTTTGGTTCCGAATAAGAACACCATGCAGCGTTCGCCGTAGTAGTTCCAACCCAGAATGGTCGTAAAGGCAAAGAACATCAAACCAATGGAAACCAGCATCGGGCCGATAGTTTGTGCATTTAAGCCTGTGGCAAAGGCGTAGGTGGTCATCGCAGCACCGGAAAGATCGCTTTGCCAAGCGCCGGTTAGAATGAGAGCCAAGCCAGTCATCGTACAGATGATAATGGTGTCAAAGAAAGTCCCCGTCATAGAGATAAGGCCTTGCTCAACGCAGGAGTCAGTTTTCGCCGCCGCCGCCGCCATAGGCGCACTGCCTAAGCCAGATTCATTGGAGAACACGCCGCGGGCAATACCCGATTGAATCGCGAGCATAATGCTCGCACCTAAGAAGCCACCAGTTGCAGCAGTTGAGGTGAACGCGGATACCAGCACCAATTCCACTGCGTCTGCGAGTTTGTCTGCATTGGTAACAATCACACTTAAGCAGGCGATGATATAAAACAGCGCCATCGCAGGAACCACTTTTCCTGCGACTTTAGCGATGGATTGAATACCACCGATAGTGACAATGGCAACCAGTACGGTCAGTACTACCGCAGAGGCTTCACGAGGGATGCCAAAAGAGATTTGAGTGGCATCTAAGATCGCGTTCACCTGCGGGAAAGTACCAATCCCGAAGCAGGCAACCCCTACGGCAAACACAGCAAATAATACTGCCAGTGTTTTTGATCCCACACCATCACGCAGGTAGTACATTGGCCCGCCGACCATTTGTCCTTTGTCATCGATTTGGCGATATTTCACCGCGAGTAAGCATTCTGCGTATTTGGTTGCCATACCAAACAGGGCGGCGAGCCACATCCAGAACAGGGCACCTGGACCGCCGAGTTTGATTGCAGTCGCAACACCCACGATGTTTCCTGTACCAATGGTGGCAGAAAGAGCAGTACACAATGCGGCGAAGCTTGATACATCACCTTGTTTGTCTGAAGATTTTTCGCGGCCAAATACCATAGCTAAAGCCGTCGGCAGGCGTCGAAATTGCAGTAAGCCTAAGCGGAAGGTGAAATAGACACCGGTGCCGACCAGAAGAATTAACAGTGGTGGACCCCACACTAAACTATCAACAGTTTGCAGAAAAGATTGCAGGTTATTCATGATTTCCCCTTAAAAAATAAACATAAGGAGAAGAGAGAAAGGGTGCGAAAAATGCACAGCAGAGCTCTAGCGAGCTCACTAAAAGATTGGCCTTTCACTCCTCTGTCCTTTTGCCTGAGAGTTTCACTCTGCATATGCGCAGAGCTTGCTCCTTCGGCGACCGATTAAACGGTTCTCTCCAGAGGTTCCTCCAACTACAGTCCTCGCTTATTCGTTGCCAATATATGGCTAAGAATAATGCACCTGAAAGATTTACTTCTTCGGCGGGTTATTTGGCTCAGATGTTAAAATCTGGTTAACAACCACTCTCCTGCAGTCTTCAACGGAACAATCGTCTTGAATAAAACGATTTGCAAGGCGGATACTAGCGAAAAGAAAATGTGATGTCACCTACAAAAGAAATCAACTGATGAAATGTTGCGCAAGTCTTTTGCTAATCCACTTTTCTCTGACGTTAAACTACGTATAAGTGTTATAAGATAATCACGCTTGGAGGCGGGAGATGGTGAGATTAATTGCAATAGCCTTACTGATAGCATTAGCGTTTGTGTTGATTCGCTACCGTACCAATGAAAAATTGCAGAAGGGGGTCGTTATCGTCATTTTGGCGACCTTTGTCACTTATACGGCCTTCTTGATGATTTCTGAACTGATTCGCTGACGCAAGAGGAGCGAGCGTGAATAAACATGATGAGTTTGACGACAACGAAGAAGTTGTTGTTATCGAACGAAGAGATAAACAGAGCTATCTCTATATCGCGATTGCTGCGGTATTAGGTATTGCCTTGGGTGGTCTGATTGGTTCCACTGTCACCACCAGTCGTTGGGAGACGTCTTACCAAGCACTACAAAACCAGCTTGAACAACTCAATAATGCGAAAGCAGAAGTTTCTAAAGCGGCTGAGCTTTCTGAGCAAAATCAAGAGGAAGCGTGGCAACATAAAATGGATCAGGCTTTAGAGAAGCAAAGAGAAGAGTGGCAGGCAGAGGCTGTACAGCGTGATAAATACGTTGCTGAACTCGAAAAGCAAAATCTTAATTTAGAACAGCAACTGAACGAGCAGAAAATTGCATTGGAACTGGCCAATACACAAAATAATCAGCTTAATCGTCAAGCCGATATGCAAGTGACCATGCTTGAGCGTTCTCGAGAGTTGTTCCAACGAGAACTAAAAATCAAACAAGAACTCGAGGGATTACAAAAAGAGCGCGATTCTCTGGTTCCCAAGCTCAAAGTACTGAAAAAAGAGTGTGACATTTACCTTGAAGGGAAATCTTGGGATGCGAAGTCGGATGCCTGTGATAAACAAGATGAAGCGAATTCACGGGTAAGCCAAATTGATCAGATGATCCGTGTGCATCACATGGATCTGGAAGAGATTAAGGCGCTCTCAGAAGAGATAGGTTTATAAGTGATTTAATCTATCAGGCTGAATTAAAGCGATTATTTTCGTCACATAACTTGAGCGTTCGATTTTTCACTCTCTAGAGTGAATCGCATTCTGAAGATACAAAAAAGCCACCGTCGTCGGTGGCTTTTTCATGGGGGATAGAAAAGGCTTAATCGTTCACTTTTAGCTTTTGGAAATACTCATCGTAAAGCACGCTAGCTTCTCCAACTTCATCTTGCCACTCGCCATTGTCTATCACTGATTGTGGTGGGTAGATACTTGGGTCATTCGCAAATTCTTTGGGCAGTAGGTCATGCGCGGTTTTGACGGGTGTTGGATAGCCGATTTCTAAGGCGATTTTTGCAGCATTTTCTGGACGCAGTAAGAAGTCAATCATCTTGTGGGCGGCCTCGATATTTTTGGCTCCGGCAGGAATTGAGATGCTGTCCATCCAAAAAATGGTGCCTTTTTCAGGCCAAATAATCTGGATTGGTGCGCCTTCTTGGCGAGCCATATACGCTGAGCCATTCCATAACATACCTAGTGACACTTCACCAGCGAGGTAAGGATTGGCTGGGAAGTCAGAGTTAAACACTAAGACATTTGGCATCAGCTTTTTCAGCTCACGGTAAGCAGCTTTAATCTCTTTGGGATTGGTCGTGTTAGGCGAGTATCCCAGCTTACTCAGGGCGATATGGAAGACTTCACGAGCGTCATCCATCAGCATTAATTGACCTGCCCATTTGGCATCCCACAGATCGCCCCAGTTTTTGAGTGATTTTTTATCCAGCATATCGGTGTTAATGCCGATACCCGTCGCTCCCCAGATATAAGGGATAGAGAATTTATTGCCTGGATCAAAAGGCTTATTGAGATAGTTTGGATCCAAGTCTTTGAAATGTGAAAGTTTTGAATGGTCAATCTCTTGCAGCATGCCTTCTTTGCGCATCTTAGAGACAAAATAAGTGGAAGGAACCACAAGATCATAACCAGCGCCTTGCGTTTTGAGCTTGGCATACATGCTTTCATTGGATTCGTAGGTAGAGTAGATAACCTTGATTCCGGTTTCTTTGGTAAAGTCTTCTAGGACTTCGCTCGGGATATATTCAGACCAGTTGTAGAAATAAAGTTCTTGGTCTTTAGCCATTGCATTGGTGGTGAACAATGCTGCTGCGCACAGAGCACTCGCAAACAGTTTATTTTTCATTACGTTCCCATAGTGTATAGAAAGAACCTAACTAGGCGTTGGAGAGGGGAGTATAACAAGATAAAAAAAAATAGGCAGCAATGGCTGCCTATTTGATGCTTTTCTTAGACCTTATTGGCCAGCTTTCAACTTCATGAAGTACTCTTCGTACTTCACTGTCTTATCGCCAACGGCAGATTGCCACTCAACACGGTCCAGATCTTCTTGAGATGGGAACAGTGGTGCGACATCTTGGAATTTGTCGTTTGAGGCTTTAACGCCAGTCAGATAACCTGTGTCGCGTGAAATTTGCTCTGCAATTTCAGGACGTAACAAGAAATCGATCATCTTGTGTGCTGCATCGACGTTTTTGGCACCAGAAGAGATAGCGAAGTTATCAACCCAACCGATACCGCCTTCTTTCGGGAAGACTAGCTTGATTGGTAAACCTTCTTTCTGTGCCGCTGCTGCTGAGCCGTTCCACAGCATACCAAGACCTACTTCACCTGAAAGGTAAGGAGCTGCAGGGTTGTCAGAGTTGAAAACCAGTACGTTTGGCATCAGCTTTTGTAGCTCGGCATACGCTTCATCAATCTGCTTGTCGTCCGTAGAGTTACCTGAGTAACCCAGTTTACGCAGAGCGATATGGAATACTTCACGCGTATCATCCATCAACATCAGTTGACCTTTTAACTCAGGCTTCCATAGGTCGCCCCAGCTTTGGAAGTCATTAGGATCATACATGTCGGTATTAACCGCGAGACCGGTAATCGCTACAACGTGTGGAATTGAGTAGTCGTTGTTTGGGTCGTAAGGTTTGTCTAGGTAGTTGGAATCTAGGTTTTTGAAGTTGCTCAGCTTAGATTTGTCAATCTTTTGCAGCATTCCTTCATCACGCATTTTTGCCACGAAGTAGGTAGAAGGAACTACCAGATCATAACCTTGGTTGTGCGTTTTGAGTTTTGCATACAAAGTTTCATTTGACTCATAAGTTGAGTAAATCACTTTGATTCCCGTTTCCTTGGTGAACTGTTCTAGGATGCCGCTATTGATATACGGTCCCCAGTTCATAAACACCAGTTCCTTATCTTCCGCTGCCGCTGTGCCAGACAACAGAGAAAGCGCACATGCGCTACCTGCTAAAAGAGTAGCCAGTTTTTTCATCGACGTTAGCTCCAAACTAAACGTTGCCCTTTTGGGCGTTGCAAAGAAAAACAGAATGACTTCCGTCATTCTGTTTCGCGTGTTTCCAAACGGACGTGGATTTTACTTCACTTTTTCTCTTGCTAACAACTGTGAAGCGACAACAAGTACCAAAGAAACCACAAGCATGACGGTCGCCAGTGCGTTTACTTCAGGTGAAATACCCACTTTCACCATTGAGTATATCTTCAATGGCAGAATTTCGTAGGTTGGCCCTGTCACAAATGAACTGATGATCACATCATCCAGAGATAGGGTAAAGCTCAGTAACCAACCTGCGGCAACCGCAGGTTTCGCCAGTGGCAGGATAATTTTCTTTAAAATCACCCATTCGCCAGCGCCGAGATCTTTTGCTGCTTCAAGCATCTTAACGTCAAAGCCGTTGAGTCGAGTGTAAACCGTCACCACAACGAAAGGCAGACAGAAAGTGATGTGCGCAATCAACAGAGTGAAGAAGCCCAGTTTCGCTCCCATCACTAAGAATAGAGCAAGCAGCGAAATAGCCATCACGATATCAGGTGACATCATCACGACAAACAGCATGCCACTCACCACTTTCTTACCTTTAAATTGGTAGCGGAAGAGGGCAACCGCCGTCAAACTACCGATCAAGGTTGCTGCAGTAGCAGAAAACACCGCTACGTTGATGGAGTGCCAAGCGGCTTGCATTAAGCTGTCGTTATTCATCAAAGCGTGGTACCACTTGGTGGTAAAACCGCCCCATTTGATACCAAACTTGTTTTCGTTAAATGAGTTTGCAATCAGAACGATGATTGGTAAGTACAAAAATAAGTACACCAAACTCATAAAGCTAAATCTAATTGAACGTCCCATTAGTCTAGCTCCACCTTCTTATTCAAAAGTTTACCTGCACGATAGTAGGCGTACAGCATGATCGCCATGGCCAGAGTCAGTGCAATACTGGTTGCGGCACCAAATGGCCAGTCACGGGCGTTGAGTACTTGGCTCTTAATCACGTTACCGATCAGTAGGTTTTTCGCACCGCCAAGTAGGTCAGCTATGTAGAACATACCGAGGGCAGGGAGCAGAACCAGCAAACAACCACCAATAATGCCAGGCATAGTCAGCGGTAAAATCACGCGAACTAAAGTTTGAAACTTGTTGGCACCGAGATCGCGCGCCGCTTCAATATAAGTGCCATCCAATTTTTCGATAGCCGAATAGAGCGGAAGGATCATAAATGGCAACAAAATGTAAACCAGACCGATCATGACGGCTGTTTCGGTAAACATAATGCGCAGTGGTGCATCAATAAGGCCCAGAGACATTAGCGCTTGATTAAGAATACCTTGCGTGCCGAGTACGATTTTTAAACCATAGGTGCGGATGAGTGAGTTGGTCCAGAAAGGAACAATAATCAAAAACAGCATAAATGGACGCCATTTTTCAGGCATTTTCGCCACTATGTACGCAAAAGGATAACCAATCACTAGACAGATTAATGTTGCAACAATCGCCATGTAGAACGAGTGCAGCATCACTTTTCCGTATAGTGGATCAAGCAGACGCGTGTAGTTTTCAAAGGTGAATGCAAACTTAATCAGGTTCGCTTCATCACGAGTCAGAAAACTGGTACCAATAATCATCAGGTTGGGGATCAGTACAAACAGCACTAACCAACCTACGATTAAGGTAACAATCGCATTTTGTAGATTAAGCTTTTTGCTCATCATTGAGGACTACCTCCCAGCTTTCAACCCAAGTGACGGCAACTTTCTGTCCGATAGAGTGATCAACATCTGGATCATCTTCGTTAAAGAATTCGCTAACCATCACACACATACCGGATTCCAGTTCTACCACTGATTCCAGAGTCATGCCTTTGTAGGTACGGTCAGTCACGTGACCCACAATGCCTTTTTCTTCTGACTCTTTGATTTCTTCGATACGTAAGTCTTCAGGACGGAGGAGCACTTGCAGCTTGTCACCGGCCTTCACTTCATCTTCATAGTAAACAATCGACTCGATACCTTCGATGTCAACGCGGATGCGTTTTTCGTCGATACGATCGATAGTCGTTGCTTGGAAGACGTTGATTTCGCCGATAAAACGAGCAACAAAGAGATTTTTTGGATCTTCGTAGATTTCACGAGGAGAGCCGTCTTGTTCAATTTTGCCTGAACGCATAACGATGATGCGATCTGACATAGACAGCGCTTCTTCTTGATCGTGAGTAACGAAGATAAAGGTAATGCCTAATTGACGTTGTAGTTGTTTGAGCTCGCTCTGCATTTGTTTACGCAATTTGTAATCCAAAGCGGAGAGCGATTCGTCAAGTAGCAGTACTTTAGGTTTGTTAACCACTGCGCGCGCAATAGCGATACGCTGCTGCTGGCCACCAGAAAGTTGATGCGGTTTACGCTGTGCCATTTCGGCAAGGCGCACCATGCGTAGTGCTTCCATAACACGAGGTTCGATTTCGCTTTGAGGGACTTTTTGCATGCGCAAACCAAAAGCGACGTTTTCGAACACTGTCATGTGGGGGAATAGAGCATAGCTTTGGAAGACCGTATTGACGTGTCGTTGTTCAGCAGGAACTTGAGTAACGTCTTGATCATCTAGCAGAATCTGACCTTGATCTGCAGTTTCAAAACCAGCAATCATTCTTAACACCGTCGTTTTACCACAGCCCGATGGACCTAGGATGGTTAAGAACTCGCCATGATTCACATCAAGATTTAGGTTACCAATGATTTCCTTACCATCGAAACTTTTGCTAATGCCAGATAAACGAATGACTGGCTTTCCTACTGAATGTTGTTCGTTCAACGTCTGTATTTCTCCCACCTCGGCCTGTAGAAAATCCTACTTGTTGGACCTGTAGTTAAACAAAAATAAGGGGCGCATCATAAACACCAAGAGCACGATTTCAAAGTCTTTTTCTCACCTTGAAACAGAAAAATTTTTGCCAGTTTGAATAGAGTTTGTCTAGCATACTGATTTTGCTTAACTCTTAATGCTATCAAGCGGTTAATTATCAATCATATCGACAATAAAGCAAGATGATATTGGTAATCAGATTTTAGCCTGAGCAGCATTTCAGTATAATGAACACAATTTTCACGTTGAAGCGTGACGTTATCTGCGCATTCGACCGAACTAGGGCATTTTATGAATAACGATATCGAAAGAGAGTTCAATCTTGGCGGCTCGGTAGAGAAAGCGCTATCGGGAAGTTATGAATTAAAAGTGGGTGATGTACTCAAGGAAGCTTGGGGTATTACAGTCAAGCACTTTATTAATTTTACGCCTGCCATTTTTGCGCTGATTTTGGTGCAGTTGGCGATTTTTTATTTTGCGTTCAAATTGCAGATCGGCGATCTCTCCGTGATTCTGTCTGTGTTTCAGGGGGGCGGTGCGCTGCCCGAAGGCCTAGTCCAAGCCATGTTTATTGCTAACTTTAGCTATGAAGTGATCAGCGCGCCGATTTATGCAGGCATCAGTTTAATGGCGATGAGTCACGCGGCAGGGCTAAAAACCCAAACTCGGCATATCACGAAAGGATTACAGTTTACGATCCCTGTTATCCTCGCCACTCTGTTCAGTTTATTGTTACAAGGTGTGGCAGGGATGATTTTGCCATTCCTTTCTATGTATCTCTCTGTGGCTTTTAGTAACTCATTACTATTGATTTGTGAAAAGAAAGTCCCACCTATGCAATCTTTGTTATTGTCATTGCGAGCAGTGAATAAAAAGATTTTCCCGTTAATCGCTATCTATTCGATCTTGATGGTGCTGTTCATGATGGCCGTACTTCTGTACGGTATTGGTCTAGTGTTGTTCTTGCCTTTCTTCTTTCATGTTAAAGGCATTATTTATCGCAACATGTTTGGCATTCGCTTGAAAATCATCGCAACGGATCAAGCTCAGCCTGACCAACCTGATAGCAACAACTCTTCTGGAATTTTTGATGCATAAGCGAATAACCATTACCCTAGTTTGGTTAATCATTGTCTTCATCGCCATGTTTGGCGTGTATCGATTTGAGAAACCGAAGAAGTTCAAGTTACCTTTGCTCAGAGGAGAAGTGGTCGGTGCAGCCCCAGATTTCTCTGCAATCCACGACATTGCTGAACGGAAAGAGGCTTTTTTTAACTACTTAAAACCCGGTGTGAGGTATGAAAATTCGCGGATTCTTCAAGAACGAACACTATTGAAGCGAATAAAAAAGGATTTTGCCGACGGTCAGCTCTCATCTCACAATCTGGCACAAGCACAACATTTGGCTACTGCGTATTCTGTGGCACTGACAGAAAACAACGTTGATAACGCTTGGTTACAGGAAATGTTTCATCGCGTCGATGTAATACCTGAAGCCTTAGTCTTAACTCAAGCTGCGAATGAATCGGCATGGGGAACCTCAAGATTTGCCAAAGAAGCCAACAACTATTTTGGCCAATGGTGTTATAGCGCGGGATGTGGCTTAGTACCCTTAGCGAGAGCAGAAGGAGCGTTCCATGAAGTGGCTAAATTTGACAGCGTTCAAGACTCAATTCAGAGCTATTTTATGAATGTCAATCGTAATCCGGCTTATCGAGAATTACGTGAAATACGCTTTCAGCTTCGCCAGCAGAAAATCAACCCCAACAGTGATGAAAGTGCTAAAGCGATGAGTAATGGCCTTTTAAAATATTCCGAGCGTGGTGAAGCCTATGTGCGTGATTTACAAGCCATGATGTTAGCGAATCAAGAATATTGGAACGATAATTAGAATGAAATCAAAATCTTACCTCCTACTTGCCCCTTTGTTTTTAAGCCTAAGTGCTCCAGCTTTGGCGCAGCAATATATGTTTACCTACAGCAAGTTGTTCTCTCAAATGAAAAGCAACACAAAAGAAGATCATCCTGATGTAAAAATGGGGATTTTCTTTGTTGATGCACAGAGTAAACAAAACTGCGTGATAGAAAAAGCGTGGATGGAAAAGGAAGAACACTACGAAGAGTTACCTATTGGCCCTAGTAATGAGCTGGTGATCCCACTCGATAACAATCTGAGACAGGCGAATCCACTGGTTTTTGTGAATACACCGCAAGATAAACGCTGTGATTATTCTATGGTGGTGATGGCGAAAAAGTCGTTTGAGGGTAAAGTAACTTATCAGGAAGTCGAGGTCTTGTTGCCGCAGATGCAGGTAATGCTTGAACAGCTTGGCGGCATGTTCGCCAGTTGGTTTACGCCCGCGGTTGAAGGCGTTACCTTAGAATTCGCCCCAGAGACAGAGGGAATGATTACGTTCAGTAATGGTCAATCCATTGCTATTGTGGATCACAAGGCGCAAGTAGCGCTAACGCAAATTGGTAAAGAAGGGTGGATGCAACTGCCGGCTCCAGCTTTGCGAGTTTTACCTTACTTACCTTCTGCAAAAAAGTAAGCTTTAGCGATTGAAAGACTAAAACAAAGGCTGTCAGTAGACAGCCTTTGTTTGTTTTTATGCTTTTGAAGTCACCTAGATATTGGTGACATTTAACTGGAGTGATGGGTCAAACTCCATCACTAAGTCTTCATCTTCCACGACTTGCGGTGCAATTTCTTCTTTATCAAAGCCAATATCACCACCATTAATGACGCCAGAGTTTTTATCAATCGATTTAAAATCGAACAAAGAGAAGTCTGCAAGGTGGCTTGGCACCACGTTTTGCATGGCTCTAAACATGGTTTCAATACGGCCAGGGAAGCGCTTATCCCAGTCATTAAGCATCTGTTTTACTGCTTGGCGCTGTAAGTTAGGCTGTGAGCCACACAAGTTACATGGAATGATTGGGTAGCCGCGCATATCTGAATATTTGATGATGTCTTTCTCACGGCAGTAGGCCAACGGGCGAATAACCACATGTTCGCCGTTGTCTGATACTAGCTTAGGTGGCATGCCTTTCATTTTGCCGCCGTAGAACATATTCAAGAACAGAGTTTCTAAGATGTCATCACGATGGTGACCCAAAGCAATTTTGGTTGCTCCTAACTCTTTGGCGGTACGATATAAAATACCGCGACGCAGACGAGAGCAGAGTGCGCAGGTAGTTTTGCCTTCAGGCACTTTATCTTGCACGATGGAGTAGGTGTCTTCTTCTACGATCTTGTACTCAACCCCCAAACTATCTAGGTATTCAGGCAAGACATGCTCAGGAAATCCCGGTTGTTTTTGATCGAGATTGACAGCAACCAATTCAAAAGAGATAGGCGCACTTTTTTGCAGGCTCATCAAAATATCCAGCATGGTAAAGCTGTCTTTACCGCCAGATAGACATACCATAATCCGGTCGCCATCTTCGATCATATTAAAGTCTGCAATTGCTTGACCAGTATTGCGACGAATACGTTTTTGCAACTTATTGAAATTGTATTGTTGAGCTTTGGTCAACTCTTGAGTTTGCGCTGTCATTGCTTGCTATCTTAAATCTCAGAACAAAATGAAGTGCGTATGATACGGATAAATAGCAGAGATGCCAGATCTATAGTGTGAAGAGATAAAAAATCCCTGCCATATGGCAGGGACTGTTGAGGAGGGTTAAATGGCTGTCTGTGGATCGAGAGGGCTTACGTAGCCATTGGGTTTGAGGGCAAGCACATCACAGTTAATTTTATCGATGACATGTTCTGCAGTGTTGCCGATAAATACCGCCGAAAGTCCCGTTCTACCTGTCGTGCCCAGAATCACCATAGCTGCATTAAGCTGTTTGGCCGCTTCTGGGATCACATCTTCGGGCAATCCTTGTTGGACAAGCGTTTGCTCTTCACTTAAACCATGTTTTTGGCGAAGAGCCTTCATCGCCGTAAGGTGATGTCCTCGAACCGCATCGGTATAGGTGGTTGGATCAAACTCCGGCAGCTCAATAGTGATGTTGGCTGGAGTGACTGGATAAGCGTTGACAAGATAAGGACTCGCTCCTAAGCGTTTGCTCAAATTAAGGAGCTGTTCGACCATACGATCATTCAAATCAATATGGGTATCTAGCTCGGAGCCAACATGCACAGAGGCAATGATATTGGCATTTTCTGGCCAGTCAGCATTTTTGACTAACAAGACCGGTGTCGGACACTTACGCATCAAGTGCCAATCGGTTGGAGTGAAAATAACGGACTCTAGCATGTCGTGTTTGCGAGTCGCTTTGATCAGGATATCGTGTTCACCCGCAAAAATTTCACCAATAATCGCTTCGTAAGGACGGTTATGCCACACCACCTTAATGTCAAACTGAACGGATTTATCTAGATAAGGCTCTGCAATGGAGCGCATCCACTGTTCTCGTTGATGGATCACCCCCTTGCGCATGGCATCACGCTCTTCGAGAGAAAGCATGGAGGTCATGTCATAAGAAAAATCGTAAATCGATAGGAAGAAAGTGATATGGCTGACGGAGGTGCTTTTTTGCGCCAGTTGCATTGCCCGAGCCAAAGCAGGTTGTTCATCATGGTTGATATCAGCCACGACAAGAATTTTACTGTAAATGCTCATGAGAAACTCCTTGTTCAGTGAGGAGGTTTGTTAGCTTCACTTTAGCTTAGTTATGAGCAGAGTTTTAGTAAAAAGAAGAGGTATTTGGAAGAAATATGATGTAGCTCATTAAGAGCTACATCATTGAAGTTATTTAGATTCTTTAGAGACGCCAGCCAATTCCATCAATTCTGCATGGTTGAGAATAGTGATGTATTTGCCTTTAACACTTAGGATTTCTGATTTTTGGAAACGACCGAGCAAGCGGCTGATGGTTTCAACAGTAAGACCTAGGTAGTTACCAATATCACCACGTGTCATGGTGAGACGAAACTCTCTTGGGCTGAAACCGCGTTGAGAGAAACGAGTAGAAAGGTTGTACAAGAAGGCCGCTAAACGTTCTTCAGCGTTCTTCTTTGAAAGCAGCAGGATCATCTCCTGATCGCCTTTAATTTCGTTACTCATTAAACGCATGATTTGTTGACGCAGTTTCGGCATTTTGCCAGACAAGTCATCCAAGATTTCATACGGGATTTCACAAACCATGGAGGTCTCAAGCGCTTGAGCAAAGCTTGGGTGCTGATCTCCAGTAATTGCATCAAAACCAACTAAATCACCAGCCAGATGAAAGGCTGTGATCTGCTCATCACCTTGCTCAGTGATGGTGTAGCTTTTAATCGTACCAGAACGAATTGCGTATAAAGATCTCAGTTCGTCACCCGCTTTAAACAGCTCCTGACCTTTCTGGATCGGTTTTTTACGCTCAATGATCTGGTCAAGCTGATCAAGCTCAGACTCATTCAAGGTAAAAGGGATACAGAGTTGGCTAATACTGCAATCTTGACAGTGAATAGCACAACCACCCGATTGAATGCGCTTCGCAGCAGGCTTTTCAGAAATCATAACAACCTTTCACTAATTGATGTACGTCAATATTTTAGCATCGCTTAACCCTAAAGGGTAGTTAAAATACATCAGCGACCTCTAAACCATTAACCCAGATTAATCATCAGCTTTACGGCGTCGTAGGCAGTGAAGAGCCCATACCCAATCACCAGTATTGCCGCACATTGACGAAATAAATGCGAATTTTGCCAATGCATTAATTTATTAGCTCCCCAGCCACTGGCTAGCATGGCGGGTAGGGTGCCAAACCCAAATGACAACATAATAAGTGCCCCTTGTGAGAAACTGCCTGCCACGGCAGACCAAGTCAACATAGAGTAGACTAAACCACAAGGAAGCCAGCCCCACACAAGGCCGAAGGGTAGTGCATGCCACTGTTTTTTTAGCGGCAAAAGAGTTTTGCCTAGCGGTGAAATCCATGGCCAAATTTTCTGGCCGACTTTTTCAAGCCACAGTAGTCCAAACCACCAGCGTCCGATGTAAAGGCCTAATACAATCATCAACACAGCTGCGAAAATTCGAAGCCACACTAAGGCGGATTGAACATCAATGAGCTCTGTCAGTGAAGCGGTGATGCCACCGACAATGCCGCCAATTAAGGCGTAGCTCAGCAGGCGACCTAGATTGTAATAAAGTAGCAGTGCTGGTGAGCTTTTAGACGGATCAAGGGTGAGCAAAGCGCTAATGCCGCCGCACATGCCCAAACAGTGACCCGCTCCCAGCAGGCCTACCACCCAAGCCCCCAAATAATCAGGACTCACCGTTTATCCTTATCTTGGCTCTCTTCATCTTCAAATAAGATGTTGTGGCCTTGGCGCTCAAGATCTTCAAATTGCTCACTTTTGACTGCCCACAAAAAAATACCGACCGCGACACAAACTAACACAATCGCAATTGGGATGAGCAAATATAAGCTTTCCACCGGTTATCTCCCTTGCTTTTTCAGCAGACGAAGTGAGTTGGTCACGACAATAATCGAACTTCCCGACATCCCTACCACTGCAATATAGGGCGCGACTAATCCTGCCACGGCAAGAGGTAAAATCAGTAAGTTGTAACCCAACGACCAAGCAAGGTTTTCGCGAATGATTTTACGCGTTTTCAGCGCGAGCTCTCTTGCCTCAAGCAATTTATCTAAGCGATCACCAATGAGTACCATATCTGCTGAGGCTTTAGCGACATCTGTACCTCCGCCCATCGCAACAGAAATATGAGCACCAGCTAGTGTTGGAGCATCGTTAATACCATCACCAACCATCATAGTCACGTCGGTTTTATTCAATTCTCGTAGATAGGTAAGCTTGTCTTCGGGCTTCGCCTGGGCGACTACCTTATCGATTTGCATCTCATTAGCAACGCTTTGGGCATTGGTTTGTGAGTCTCCTGTCAATAAAGTGATTTTGATTCCTGCAGCATGGAATTTCTCTATAAACGCTTTAGCTTCTTTACGAATTGGATCTCGGTAGTGGAAGGTGGCAACATGTCGTCCATCCAGCGATAAGAAAACACAATTGTGTGCGGAATCTAGTGGATTGCCTAACACAAATTCTGCGCTGCCAATTTTGACTTTTTGTCCTGCAAAGACACCTTCAATCCCGCTTCCGATGATATTTCTTACTTCGCTCACCGTGACATTTTCTGCCTTATAAGGACGAAAGGCTTTGGCTATTGGGTGGTTGGCATGGCTCTCAAGTTCAGCCGCTATCGCCAGACAAGATTCTTTCGTTAATGAATCCAGTGTTTCGACAGTGCTAATTTCAATATTGCCATGGGTGAGGGTGCCCGTTTTGTCGATGACTAAATGATTCACTTTGCAAAGCGTTTCGAACACGTGATTTTTGCGTAACATTACCCCAACGCTACCCATACTGGAGGTCGCGCACGTCAAGGCGGTCGGTGTTGCGAGAGAAAGTGCGCAAGGGCAGGTGGCGACTAATACCGAAAGCATAATCCAAAACGCATCTTCAGGTCGTACCTGATGCCAGAAAAACCATGTGCCTGCAGCAATAACTAATATGATGGCAACAAAGTAACGCGCCACAATATCGGCAATTTCCGCAATTTTTGGCTTGGAGGATTGAGCATCATCTTGCAGTCTCACAATATTGGAAATAACTGAATCGGCTTTTGAAGCGGTGACACGCAGATCAAACGATTCATCACCATTCAGTGTTCCAGCAAACACGTGATCCCCTGTCGCTTTGACAACGGGTAAAGACTCACCCGTTAACATAGATTCATCAATATGAACTCGGTTATTAATGATTTCACCATCTGCTGGAATGTGTTCACCAGGCAAAACTCGTACACAGTCGCCGGGCTTGAGCGTTTTTACCGGTACTTGTTGACCGTCTAACGTTGTTGCAATCGCGGGAATGAGTTTCAACAGGTTACCACTTGCGGCAGCCGCCTTACGTCTCGCTCTCATCTCTAAAAAGCGGCCTACCAATAAGAAGAAGGTAAACATGGAGATCGATTCGAAGAACACTTCACCTTGTTCGGTAATGGTTGCGACTAAGCTTGCTATATAAGCAAAGATGAGTGCGAGAGAGACGGGGACATCCATGCCTAAAGTGCGACCACGAATACTGCGCCATGCATTTAAGTAAAATGGCAGAGCCGAGTAGAGTAAGACAGGAGTAGCAAAAATTAAGCTCACCCAGCGGAAATAGTTTTTAAACTCGGCATCCAGATCGCCAAACGCCTCGAGATAAAGTGCGACAGCTAGCATCATCACCTGCATGCTCGCCAATCCCGCGATACCAAGACGATACAAGTATGTTTTCATGGCATCGTGGTATTGCGCTTCATGCTTGTCAGCTTCAAAAGGCGCGGCTTTATAACCCAGTTTATGAATTTGAGCTAATACATGGCTTAGCTGGGTTTTGGTTCGGTCCCAGCTGAGGAGCGCTCGATTGGTTGTTGTATTGACTCGAATAGAGACGACGCCCGGCTCGGTGTGTAGCTGTTTTTCAATTAACCACGCACAGGCGGCACATGAAACACCATCGAGTGACAATGTCACCTCAGAGTGGTCATCTTTGCTACGCACAAACTCGGCTTGGACATCACTATTGTCGTAGTGAATCAAAGCTTTCAATTGCTCGGGAACCAATTCCACTTTTTCCGCTGGCGCAGTGCGGAATTGGTAGTAAGAAACGAGGCCACTATCGACAATGGTTTGAGCAACCGTTTGGCAGCCAGGGCAGCACATGTCACGTTGTTCACCCAAAATATCAACGTGGAAATTTGTGCCGGCAGGTACATCCTCACCGCAGTGATAACACGTTTTGTCCATGATCTTAATTCATTAATACCGTTGGAGAAGAGGGGAAGGTGACGCGACCTTGGACAAGCCATTGGCCATCATGCGGAGTCAGTTCGATAAACCAAGGGCCTTGCAGTTCATTCTCCAGATTTAAGCGATAAATTCCTTTTGCATCTGCCGTAATCAGCTGAGAAAAATCGCGATCAGGCAGTGTGCGATGAGCAAACATGGCTTGAATAGCAGGGAAGTGAGCAAGTTGACCTTTGTCGAATTCAATGATGACCGTGCTACCTTCAGAGTGAACGGTAGCGTTCAATCCCAACTCTTTGGCGACATTGATTTTAGTAAGATCAATATTAATGCCTTTGCCTTTTTTATAGTAATCCTCAGTGACTAATGAAACGGAGTTATTTGCAAAAACAATAACGGTGACGACCGTCCAGATCACTACAGTGAGAGGTAGTATGATCAGGAACCAAGGCCAAAATTGTTTATACCAAGGCTTTACCATAAGAAAGTTCTCTACAACGAAAAGAGGCTAAAAATATAAGAAAGACAGCCCCTTGAAAAGGGGCTGTTATTAGAATGTTACTTATTCTCTGAGTTGCTTAAGCTCCATACATAAGCGGCAACCAATTGAATCTTTTCTTCACCTAAAGTATTGATCCACGCAGGCATAACACCTGAGCGACCGTTCATAACCGTCTCGGTTACTTCTGCGCGTGAATCGCCAAATAACCAGTCATTATCCGTTAGGTTTGGTGCACCAAAGGCTGGGTTACCTTTACCGTCAGTACCATGACATGCAGAACAAACGGCGAAACGAGCTTTACCTGCTTCTGCTTCTTTAGCATTCACAGAACGACCCGACAGGCTTAAGGTGTAACTAACGACTTCCTTCACACCTTGCTCGCCTAAAATGTCTTTCCATGCTGGCATTTGGCCAATACGGCCATGGCGAATGGTGGTCACAATCGCTTGTGGTTCACCACCATACAGCCATGCATCATCAGTCAAGTTAGGAAAGCCTTTTTGGCCGCGAGCATCTGAGCCGTGACATTGAGAGCAGTTCTGTAAAAACAGGCGTTGACCTACTTTTAAAGCATCACTATCGGCAGCGATATCTGGGATTTCGCGTAAGTTAGTGGTGCCGTCTTGATAAGCCAAACGTTTGAAAGCTTCACCGTAGTAAGCTTCAGCGTCGTCCAGTTCTTTTGAATACTGAACCAGTTGTTTGTTTTGCTGTGCGGCAGCAATCGAAGCACGTGATTCTTCAAGAGAACGTACGGTCTGGTCTGAACTTTGCCAGCCGAGAATGCCTTTAAAGCTGCCTAAACCTGGGTAAAGGGTTAAATAAATGGCTGCAAAAATGAAAGTACCAATAAATAGATAGGTCCACCATTTTGGCAACGGGTTGTTCAACTCGCGAATGCCATCGTACTCATGGCCCATGTCAACGCCTTCTTCAACACCCATTTTGTCTTTCAGACACCAAACGAGCAGAATAGCGCAACCGAGCAAAGTACCCACAGTAATCACGATGATCCAAAGACTCCAGAATGTAGTCATTACTTAGTCACTCCTTGTTTTTCGAGGTATTTTGCTCTTCATCGGCGAAGATGAGGTTTGCAGCTTCATCAAAACGCGCTTTACGCTTTTTGCCATAAGCCCACCAAACCACGCCTATAAAGCATATGAACAGCACTATGGTCCAAATACTGTGAATAGTACCGATATCCATAATTACCTCTGCTATTTCATTGCATGACCAAGAGATTGAAGATAAGCAATGATGGCATCCATCTCTGTTTTACCTTCTACATCTTTTGTCGCATTTGCGATTTGTTCATCTGTGTACGGAACACCAAACTTGTCACGGAACAAGGTCATCTTTTGTTGCGTGTATTTACCGTCCAGAGTGTTTTTTGCCAGCCATGGGAATGCAGGCATATTTGACTCAGGAACCAGTTCACGTGGGTTCAATAGGTGAACACGGTGCCATTCATCAGAATAACGACCACCCACACGTGCTAAGTCAGGACCAGTACGCTTAGAGCCCCATAAAAATGGGTGTTCCCAAACACTTTCACCTGCCACAGAGTAATGGCCATAACGCTCGGTTTCAGAACGGAATGGGCGCACCATCTGGCTGTGACAAACGTTACAACCTTCACGGATGTAAATGTCGCGACCTTCGAGTTGCAACGCGGTATAAGGTTTGAGGTTCTGTACTTCTTCCGTGGTCTGTTTTTGGAAAATCAATGGAGTAATCTCAACCAGAGCACCCCAACTGATGGCAAAAACAATGAAAATAGCCAGTAAGCCGACATTACGCTCAAGTAGTTCATGGCGATTATTAGAATTAGAACTCATTGCTTAATTCTCCTTATGCCGGTTGCACAATAGCTTTTAGGCTATTTTTAGGTGCAGAAATGGTCTTATAGGCGTTGTAAGCCATCAGGAACATCCCAGACAAGAAGATGAAACCACCGATGAAACGCACGGTATAGAACGGATATGACGCTTGCACTGACTCGACAAAGCTGTATGTCAGTGTGCCGTCAGAGTTCACTGCACGCCACATCAAACCTTGCATTACGCCAGAGATCCACATTGCAACGATGTACAGAACTGTACCAATCGTGGCTAACCAGAAGTGAGCGTTGATCAGACTGACAGAGTACATGCGCTCTTGTCCAAAAAGACGTGGAATCAGATGGTATACAGAACCAATCGACACCATAGCTACCCAACCAAGCGCACCAGAGTGAACGTGACCAATCGTCCAGTCGGTGTAGTGGGATAGAGCATTGACGGTCTTGATTGACATCATCGGGCCTTCAAACGTAGACATGCCGTAGAAAGACAGAGAAACGATCAAGAAACGAAGAATCGGATCATAGCGCAGCTTATGCCATGCACCAGAAAGAGTCATGATACCGTTGATCATCCCACCCCAAGAGGGTGCGAACAGCACGAGAGACATTACCATGCCCAAAGACTGAGTCCAGTCAGGTAGTGCGGTGTAATGCAAATGGTGCGGACCAGCCCAAATATAGAGAGAAATCAGAGCCCAAAAGTGAACGATAGACAGACGGTAAGAGTAGACTGGGCGTTCAGCTTGTTTAGGAACAAAGTAGTACATCATGCCTAGGAAGCCAGCCGTGAGCAGGAAACCTACAGCGTTGTGACCATACCACCATTGCACCATGGCATCGACGGCACCAGCGTAGATAGAGTAAGACTTACCCATCGAAACGGGGAGCGCCATACTGTTTACAATGTGCAATACCGCAACGGTAATAATAAAGGCACCGAAGAACCAGTTAGCCACGTAAATATGAGATGTTTTACGTTTTACTAGGGTTCCAAAGAACACAACCGCATAAGCGACCCAAACCGCTGCGATGGCGATGTCGATTGGCCATTCCAGTTCTGCGTACTCTTTACCTGAGGTGTAACCCAAAGGTAAGGTGATTGCAGCGGAAACGATAATCGCTTGCCATCCCCAAAAGGTAAAGGGAACTAACGGTCCACCGAACAGACGAGTTTGGCAAGTACGCTGCACAACATAATATGATGTTGCAAACAGGGCACTTGTACCAAACGCAAAAATTACCGCATTAGTATGCAGAGGACGTAAGCGACTGTACGTCAACCACGGCGTATCAAAGTTTAGCTGTGGCCAAACTAATTGAGCGGCAATCAAAACCCCTACAGCCATACCGACGATACCCCAGAGAATTGTTACCAGGGTAAATTGGCGGACCACGGTATAGTTGTAGTTTTGTTCAAGCTGCTTTTCTTGGCTCATTTGCATGCTTCCAATGTTTAATTAACTACACTTTTACTTCCAACACGACTTTCGTCGTAACACCACCCAAATCCACAACAAAAACAATGACATCTAAACTGTTAATTCTTGTTGCTGACTTTATGAAAAAGTGGCATTTTCAACGTCTAACTATACTTCAATTAACAATTCAATGACAGTGTAGTAACCTTACACTCCATCAGGTTTTGGCCTTTTATTTCAAAAATTTGAAGTTTGTTACACGAGGAGCCCGCGTTCATGGCAGCCGAAAAACTCACAAAAGCCCGACTTGCTCAAATCCTAATCACCTTGCTGGTGTTGATTAGTGCTTTTCTATGGCGAACCTTCTCACATGAAAGTGGTACGCACATCACCTGTGGAATGGAAAAGCCTTGTCAATTTGATATAGAGGGGAAGCGGGTGGCTGTCTCTCAACTCGGGTCACGAGACGTTCCCAAGTACTCCATTTCTCCATGGGATGAGCAATGGTCAATCGAAGTGAATGGTTCGACGGAATTCCAGTCTGGAGTGCTATTAGTGTCCCCAACAACGCAAGACAATATCGAGCTTAAAATTAACCATGGCATCACACTAAAACTGCGTTACCTACCGTAGAATCATCACTCAACGCCTAAACCATAGATTGGCGCTATTTAAACACTCCGATATATCAGGTATAAATAGTGTCATCTCACGTATACAAAACTCGTTCAATGCGGCTAAAAACAACCGTTTCTACTCAAGTTGATGTCTATTCTTGTATCCATGAACTACAACAGTCTATGGATAGCAATGGTTTATCGAATTTAATCTGCTATTTCACTGAAGAATACGATGCTCAACTTTTATCCTCAATGTTAAAAGCGGCATTTCCCGGCATTCCAATTATCGGATGTTCTTCCTGTCGTGGTGTGATGACGCAAGATGGGTATTTTTCCAATCCGGCAGTGGGAATCATGGGGATTTATGATAGTCCTCAGGCTGCTTACGGCACGGCATTGATCTCTCTTTGCGATAATCGCCCCATCCCTGAGTTAATTGATCAAGCGATTGATAATGCACTAGAAAGTGCCGATAGAACGGGAGAGTTACCTAGTCTTGTGCTTTTGCATGCTACACCCGGTATTGAAGAAGTTTTGATTGAAGGAATCGATAACAAGTTTGGCTCTCAAGTCCCCATTATTGGCGGGAGTGCTGCGGATAATTTCATCAGTCAAAATTGGTCTATCTTCACGCAGGAAGGTGCTACCGATAAAGGCATTGCATTGCAATTGATGTTTCCATCGCAGTCGGTTTTTGGTGGATTCAGCGCTGGGTATTCTCCAACCGAATTTTCTGGTGTGATCACGAAAGCCAAAGGTCGAGTGATTGAGGAAATTGATAACGAATCGGCCAGTGGACTGTATAAAGAGTGGATTGGGGATCACTCGGGAATTCAAATCACGGAACAGTACCTTTTCGAACATGTGACTCGGTTTCCTTTAGGGAGAGTGGTGGGAAAGGAGGAGAGCTGTTCACCGCAATATAAGCTTACTCACCCCGTGAGAAGGACTGAAAATGGCGGGCTAGAAATGTTTGCGAATGTGGAAGTCGGAGAGCAAGTAAGCTTGATGACGGGATCGCAAAATCAGCTTATTGAACGTGTGACGCGCGTTATTCAGGAAGCGAGTTATAAAAGTTATCAAGATCGGGCGTTATTTGGTTCTTTAACTATATTCTGTGCTGGTTCCATGTTGAGGCTTGGTCAAGATATACATAAGGTTCAACAGAAAATAATGGAGCAGCTCAATGGTTGCGCTTTTATTTGTCCCTTCACTTTTGGAGAGCAAGGCCGTTTTATTAATGGTGAAAATGCGCACGGTAACTTAATGATTTCTTCTGTTGTATTTTATGAGGCATGAAAATGGATTCTGAATACACAGAGAAAGTAAATGAATTGACTCTTGAGTTACAAAGAAGCATTGAACGAGGAAAACAGCTTGCAGAAGAGAATAGGGTAATTCTCGCTGCTATCTCTGCATTCAGTGTTGCCACCAACAAAAATCATATCTTTGAAGAATTAAAAAAATTATTGAATCGATATATTCAGTTTGATGATTTTATTGTTATTTCCAAAGATAAAAACGGTCACCAGTTTCGTACGGCGATTGCCTCAAACGCCTCATTTAATGATGTTGTTTGGCCAAACGGAGTTAAATTCCAGCGTGTGCTGAATGGTGAGTGCATTCTGTTATTTGAACCTTGTAAGTTAGATGAGTTTGCCTGCTTAATGGGGTCGATTGAGAAGCCGGTTTATTCCGCTTTGATTACTGGGATTCAAGCTCAAATCAGCGATTCTGTCCTCATCTTATTGGGACAGAATAAAGGTCAGTTTTCTCTTGAAGCAAAAGAGACGTTGTCACGTTTTAGGCCGCTATTAGAAAGAGCTATCTCAGATATTGAACATAAAGAAGAGTTACAGAAACTCGTAGAAATAAGAACGCGTGAACTGCGTTTGGCGCAAAAACTGGCAGAGCAAGCTAACCAATCTAAGTCTAACTTCCTCGCGATGATGAGCCATGAGCTCAGAACTCCGTTGAATGCGGTGCTTGGATTGATTGATATTTTACGTGGAGAGTCAACGAGTTACCAAGTTGAGCTGCTTGAGCAGATGGAAAACTCTGCCGAACTTCTTCTCATTATTATCAATGATATTTTAGATTTAAGCCGAATCGAGTCTGGGCACTTTTCATTACACTGTCACTGGTTGGATCTAGAAAAGAAACTAGACCAATCTTTGGTTTATCATAGACAGATTGCGCAAGATAAAGGTGTACATTTTTATGTTCAATCGAATAAGAATCCAACATTAGAGTACTACACCGATTCGGCAAGACTCACACAGATACTCTTTAATATTGTTGGTAACGCCATCAAGTTCACTAAACAAGGACAAGTGGATGTAGTATTAGACTACACCAAGGATGGTGTCGTATTTCGAGTCAAAGATACAGGAATTGGGATTGAAAAGAATCGGGTAGAACAATTATTTACCCCCTTTATTCAAGCGGATAATTCAATTACAAGAAATTATGGTGGTACAGGGTTAGGCCTTGCGATTACCAAACATTTGGTTGAATTGATGGGAGGCACAATCCAAGTTGAAAGTGAGTTCGGTATAGGCACAACCTTTACTTTATATATTCCACTTCAATCTCGCTTGAAAAATATTAAACCGAGTACTTCCTCATCCCAACAAGTCGTGAATGTAAAAAACCATCACATTCTTGTTGTGGAAGATACAAAGACCAATCAAATGGTTATTCAATTACTACTGAATAAGTTGGGCTATGATGTCACGATTGCAGAAAATGGGCTACAAGCGGTGGAGCTTTTAGAAAGAAACCACGCATTTGATCTGGTGCTAATGGATATTTCAATGCCGATTATGGATGGTATTGCTGCAACCAAAATACTCCGAGATAAACATATTGAAATCCCCATTATCGCACTCACTGCTCACACTGCCGGGAGTGACAAGCAAAACTGTATTGATGCGGGAATGAATGACATTGTACTAAAACCGATCCGCAGCAAAGACATCATGGAGGTTGTGAAACGTTTCCTTAATCCATAGCTAGATTGGTAGATCACAGCCTGCATTAACCTGCGGATCTTCTACCGAATTCTCAACCTGCTATTCTCCCACTTGTTGCGTCCAAAGTTTGGCGTACAGCCCTTGCTGGGCAAGCAGTTCCTCATGTGTACCGCTTTCGGCAACTTGTCCTTTATCCAAGACAAAGATGTTGTCAGCATGGCGGATGGTATTGAGGCGATGGGCAATACTGATCACAGTGCGACCACGACATATTTCATCCATATTGCTCATGATTGCCGCTTCAGAATTGTAGTCGAGAGCAGAGGTCGCTTCATCCAGCAGTAAGATTCTAGGATCGACCAGCAAGGCTCTCGCTAAGGCGATACGTTGCCTTTGGCCACCAGACAGTGCCGCGCCCTTTTCGCCGACAGGCTGGTTAAAACCGTGGGGAAGTCCTTCAATAAACGCTAACGCACCTGCCAATTGAGCGGCATGGCGGATTTCTTCATCGCTGGCCTGCGGTTTACATAAACGAATATTGTCCGCCACACTTCCGGAAAAAAGAATGCTCTCTTGTAGTACCACACTCATATTGCGGCGCAGAGACACGGGATCCGCAATCGCAAGATCCATTCCATCCACCAGCACTTGGCCATGTTGCGGAACGTACAAGCGTTGCAGCAGGCGAGTGAGTGTGCTCTTGCCTGAACCTGATGGTCCCGTAACGCCGATAAATTGCCCCGGTTTGATCTTGAGTGATAGATTGGCCAGTACCTCAGGGGCATCTTGGTGGTAACGAAAGCGAATGTTACTAAACTCAATGCCACCGTCGAGTTCGGGCACGGACGCTAAGCCTTGTTTACTGTTTTCTCTCGGTTCATCGAGAATATCGCCAACCCTTCTCAGTGCGATAAGAGTGTGCTGAAAATCCTGCCAAATTTGTGCCAGTCGCAGAACGGGCTGAGTCACATGGCCTGCGAGCATATTGAAGGCCACTAGCTGACCGGGAGTGATTTCACCTTTGAGTACCGCGCTCACGCCCCACCAAAGCAGCAGTGCCGCCGTCAGCTTCTGCACCAGAGCGATAGCTTGCCCAGCGATGAGCCCCGATTTTTGTGCATCAAAGCTACGGTTTAGTTGCTGGCTAAGAATACGTTGCCACTGCTCAAGAAAGCGATGCTCCGTCGCGGTCGTTTTGATGGTTTCAATACCAGTAACGGCTTCGGTCAAAAACGTCGTGGCATTAGCGTCGGACTCGTATTCAGATTCCACTTTTTTGCGGATCAGCGGTCCTGCAATCAGCCACAACACAAAATAAATCACAAGCGAGCCAATCACTAACCAAGTCAGTGTACTGGCGTAATGGAACATGACAGCGAGAAAAACCGTCACAAAAATCAGATCAAGTAATAGCATCAAAGTCGAACCCGTCAGAAACTGACGGATTTGCGCCATTTCACGCACTCGCGCAATGATTTGCCCAGTTTGGCGCTGCTTGAAATAGGTTAATGGCAGACCGACTAAGTGCCGATAGAGTCGGCCTGACAGCTCGGCATTCACTTGGCTTGCAAGATGGCCAAATACGGTATTGCGTAAATAGCTGTATGCTGGCTCAGCTATCGCTAACGCTAACATCGCCAGCGCCAGCACATGCAAGCTTGATAGGCTTCGTCCCACGAGCACTTTATCGATAACATTTTCAAACAGCATCGGGCTAACCAGCGCAAATATCTGTAGCGCGATGGCGTAAAGAAACACATCTCGCAGTTGGCTTTTTTGACGAAGAATGGAAGGGGCGAACCAGCTTAAACCAAATTTGACCTCTTTGACGCTCAGAGACTCATCTGCAATCAGCATGACTTTGTAATGCGCGGTGGATTCAGCCGATGTGAACGAGAGTGTGTGCAGAGAGTCGGTTGCAGGATCGTAGGCCGTCCAACCGTTATCATCGGTTTGGATCATCACTTTCCAGCCACCCTGATATTCGATAAGAGCGGGGAGTGGCAGCGTATTGAACGCTTGAATACTGAGCTTTGTTATTTGGCTTTTCAGGCCAAGATAGTCGGCGGCCTCTCTCATTTCCATGTCAGTGAGATTGGCGTGGCTTACCCCTAGCGCGTGTTTCAGTTGCGAGCTGGTCGATATTTTGTGAAATTGCTGACCTGCGTAGACCACAGCTTCGATACCCCAATTAGTTCTTGGAGACTCTTGTGGTAACGTTTGTTCAGCAAGCCTATGAGCGTCGGTTGTAAAACGGGTGTTCATTGCTATCTCTCCCTCAACGCTTCAGCTTGGTATTCCTGAATCGGGCTAAGCAGATAGTCAATCACACGTCGTTTATCGGTTTTGATTTCCGCGACGACCGACATGCCGGGAGTGAGTTCGACCGTTTGTCCATCAATCATAATATGGTTGGTTTTTAGCTGAATTTGAGCAGGGAACACCAGCCCTAACTGTTCATCTGTTGTTGAGTCTCGCGAGATACTGAGTAGCTCTGCGTCGATTGTGCCGTATCGTGTGTAGGGGAAGGCATCGACTTTGACCGTGACCGATTGGCCTGGATACACGAAGCCCACATCTTTATTGAGAATTTGCACTTCTGCCTGTTGCACACGGTTCTCAGGCACAATGATCATCAAGTTTTGTGCCGGTTGCAGTACTGCCCCAAGGGTATAGACACTCAACTGTTGCACAGTGCCGTCAACGGGCGAGCGGATGATTTCGAGTTGCTCACGCTCACGAACCTTAGAAAGTTCTTGATTTAAAGAAGCCAATTGCAATCTGGCCTGTCTGCGCTTTTCCAACCACTCTCGCTGCTTTTGCGCTTTGAAGCCCGCTAGCCGCTCTTCAAGGCTTTCATATTGTGATTTAAGCACTTCCAGCTCGGCTCGCTGTTGGGCGACTTGGCGCTGCGCTTCGAGCAGCTCTTTTTCTTGTTCAAGATACTCGATATGACCGATCACTTTGACTTGGTTGAGCTTTTTGCGGGCGGCAAGGCGCTGACTGATGTTTTCTGTGAGCTGCAACAACGCATGGATATCGCTTTGGCGCGCGGCTTGCGACGTGCGGTTCACCTTCATCTCGGCGGTGATGCTTGCCAGCGTTGAGTCGAATTCGTTTTTTTCGCTGAGATAGTTTTCATGGATCAAAGCTTGTTGTTCGGCTGGTAGAGCGGTAAACATTGGGTCATGAGTCAAGAGCTGGCCATTAAGTAAGGTGCGATAGCGGATCAACTCGTTCGTTTGAAACTCTGCTTGGCTGACCAAACGCGTAATATCTTGATTGACGCCCAAGGTATCAAGAGTCAGCAATGGGGCGCCTTTTTCAACTCGTTGACCATCTCTGACATGGATGCTTAACAGTCGGCTTTGCTCATAAGACTGGATCACTTGCGAACGCCCAGATACAACAAGGCGGCCAGTAGCGGTGGCCTGTACATCTAATTTCCCCCAATACGCCCAGAGCAAGGCTGCGAGCACACCTAAGCTGAGCGTAAGCGCAGTGACGCGAGCAAAAGGCGAGGGTGGACGCTGAGCCAAAGCAAGATGTGCGGGCAAAAACTCATAGTGATGTTCCGTGGGTTGGTGTGGTGACTTTTGACCAAAGAAACGCTTCATGATGGTGTTCATGCGGAGGCTTCCTCTTGTTTGAGCTCTTGCTGAAGCTGCCATAACTGTTTGTATTGTTTGCCGTAGGCGAGTAATTGTTGGTGTGAGCCTTGCTCAACAATCGTGCCTTGATGAAGCACTATGATGCGATCGCAATCACGCACCGTAGACAAGCGATGAGCAATCGTGATCACCGTACGGCCTCTGGCAATGCTGGCCATATTGGCTTGAATGACTGCTTGAGATTCGTCATCCAGCGCACTGGTTGCTTCATCCAAAATCAGCACTTTCGGATCTGATAAAAGGGTGCGTGCAATCGCGAGACGCTGCCGTTGACCACCTGAAAGCGATTGACCACCTTCCGCTAATACTGTGTCGTAACCCATGGGAAGTTTGAGGATGAAGTCATGTGCGCCAGAGAGTTTTGCAGCCTCAATGATCTCTTCCAAACTTGCCTCAGGCTTAGATTGGGCAATATTTTCACTCACGCTTTTGTGAAATAAAAAGTTCTCTTGCAATACCACACCCACTCGCTGTCTGAGCTGTTGAACATTGATGTGATTGAGTGGAATGCCGTCAATGGTAATACTGCCTTGCTCAGGGCTATAAAGTCGCAACAACAGACGGGCGAGGGTGCTTTTGCCTGAGCCCGAGGTGCCGACCACCCCCAATGTTTCACCTGCACGGATGTCTAGCGACAAATCATTAATGGTAGGAGGAATATCCGGTTGATAACGAAAGAGGATGTTTTTGAAACTAATAGCGCCGCTTATAGTGACATTGTCACTCCCTGTGTGTTGTTCTACTGGTAGGTTAAGCATATCGCCGAGCTTTTCGATGGCGACCCGAGTTTGAATAAATTGTCCCCACAGCTCGACCATCCGCGCTAAGGGCTGCGCAATGTGGTTGGTCATCATGTTGAAAGCGATCAGTTGACCAATGGTCATCTCAAGTGAGAGCACTTCCGTCGCCCCCAACCATAAAATGGCGACGCTGGTGATTTTTTGCAGCAACTGCACTAAATGGTTAGAGCGGTTATTAAGCTGCTGGACGTCATAACCCGTTGTGACCATTTTTTCGGTTTGTTCATCCCAGCGTCGGATAAATCGCGGCTCAACTGCCAAACTTTTCAGCGTTTCACTACCGGCTACGGTTTCAGTGAGAAATGAGGTATTTGCCGCAGCATGTGAAAACTGCTTTTCAATCGCCGCCTGCATTCTTGGTGTGAGCCACCAAGCGAGAAGGACATAACAGGGCACAGTAGCGATAAATAGCCCTGTGAGCGGAGCAGAAAGTAAGCTCATGACGTAAAGAAAGACGAACATAAACAGTAGCTCGACCGTTAAGGTAAACATAGAGCCAGTCAAAAACTCGCGAATGGTGTCGAGCTCGCGCACACGCGTGACAATCGCGCCGACTTGGCGTGATTTAAAAAACATGAGCGGCAGTCCAAACAGATGCTGCACCAGTTTAAGTCCAAGCTGTATGTCAATTCGGTTGGCGGTATGGGCATACTGATATTCGCGCAATCCGCGTAACACCACTTCGATCACCCCTGTAATCACTAGACCAAATACCAGTACATCCAACGTCGACCAAGCTTGGTGGACCAGGACTTTATCCATCACCACTTGAAAAAACAGAGGTGAGATCAGAGCCAGAATTTGCAGTACGAACGAAAATAAAAGAATTTCGCTCAGCACTCTTTTATGCTGGAGGAATTCAGGAATGAACCAAGTGATATCAAAGCGCGATTGTGCTTGCTGTATTACTAACGATTTTTTATTCCAAGCAGAATTAAGTTCGTGATAAGAGATAACTTCGGGAGTTTCTTTATTAGGTCTTTGTATTAAACATTTATCTTTATTAGTTTTTGCTAGAATAAATGGTAAGTCGTGCTGATCAAATAAAATTGCAGGTGTTTTTAGTGATTCGATGTTTTTAAATTGTGAAAATTTTGTGCGTATTTTAACTTTGTGTTCTTTCTGTATTTTGTTCAGTTCTTCTTTGAAGTTTTTAGTGTCAGTTAAATGACTTTCGTCTTTTATTTTTTCTCGATTACCGCTGATGACGCTTAAATAAAAATGAATGCATATCAGCGTGAGTCTTTCATTGTTGGATATCATTAAATTATTTCGCCGATGTATTACAGCATTTTTGAAAGGGCGGCATCCTATCACCGCTTGTTAACATGTTCAATCCTCAATTACCGTCAGCGTTGTATGATAAATGCTGAAATAGTCTGTTTTGTAGCCAATTTTGATATAAATTAATGATATGAGTCACGTTAATGTGCAATTTGTATGATGATTGCATCTGTGTGAAATTGAGGGAGTACCGCACTGTTAAATTAGAATATATACTCTAATTTAATGTGTTTAAGTCGGTTGATAGCCATGATTTAACGATGTAATATCCCGCCTTCAAATAAATAATACAATAATAACCCTAGGTTTGATTTGTTATATTTTGCCCTTTGGGCTTGCTGGAAAAGATTGGTTCATAGAAACCATCTTTTCATATCTGTGTAAAATAAATGGGGAAATTTATGATGGAGAAGTTCGTTCAGACAGTCTCGAGTGTTAACTACAATAAAGGTGTGTTTTCTCTTTATTTCGTAGGTCAGGATCAAAAAAATATGGCGCACGGCGTTATGGCTGAAAGCGATAATGATCTTGAATTAAAGCAAGTTGTTCATATGCCTGCATCCGGTTTTATGTACATGGTTTCTATGATCAAAAACATGTTAGAAGATCCTAGAATGGAAGCCGAATTTAATAAGCTTGTTGCTGCTGGATTTCTGCCAGCAGGTGATGCCACCGCAAATTCAGCAGAAGACGCCGCCGCGGAAGAGAAAACCGCAGCGAAGAAACGTCCTGCTCAGGTGAAAAAGTAACCGCGCATCGGTTGATACTGGGCACATGTCTATTACACATCAACCTGCAAATCTCACATTAGCGCAAATACAACAGATGATAGGTGGTGTGATGCTGCTCAGCCAGCATTCGCCGCTTCATCGTCGTTATGTGGTTGCAGAATGGCTGCAACGCATTCTGCCTGCGTTTGAGCTAAACCAGTTTTGCTATTACGAAGATGAGCATGGGCGTCCAATTGCCTTTTGTAATTGGGCGTTTGTCTCTGAGCAGATCCGAGATGAGCTGCTCTCTGGTGTGCGCGAAATAACTCCATCCGACTGGCGTTCGGGCCAGCAAATCTACATTCCAGAGATGATTGCTCCATTCGGGCATGGTCGCGAGGTCGTCAATGATCTTCGTCGTCGTGTATTTCTTCCGTGGCAGGGGCAGAAAGTCTGTACTGTCCGCGGCAAGGTGGATGCTCAAAATGACCGCTGTATCCGAAAGGTGCAGTGGTTTTCTATTTAATCCCTAAAAGAAGAGTTTGGCTTATGGGAAAACCATTTTGGAGAAGTGTTGAATACTTCTTCACAGGAAACTATTCCGCCGACGATGGAAACAACAACATTGTAGCCATTGGTTTTGGGGGACAAATTCATGCCTACGGCGGTGACGACCACGTCACTGTTGGATCGATTGGTGCAACGGTGTACACCGGTAGCGGCAACGATACGGTCGTGGGCGGATCTGCCTATCTCAAAGTGGAAGATTCCACTGGCCACCTAACTGTAAAAGGCGCAGCTGGGTATGCAGACATTAATAAAAGTGGCGATGGCAATGTGTCATTCGCTGGTGCCGCCGGTGGTGTGTCGATTGACCACTTAGGTAATCATGGTGATGTCAGTTACGGCGGTGCCGCGGCTTATAATGGCATTACCCGTAAAGGGTTGAGCGGTAATGTCACCTTTGCAGGCGCGGGGGGATACAATGCCCTCTGGCATGAAACCAACCAAGGGAACCTGTCTTTTACAGGAGCAGGCGCAGGTAATAAATTAGACCGTACTTGGTTTAACCGTTATCAAGGCTCGCATGGCGATGTGACCTTTGATGGTACCGGTGCCGCGAACAGCATCAGTTCACGCGTTGAAACCGGTAACATCACCTTCCGTGGCGCAGGTGCGGATAACCATTTAGTCCGTAAAGGCAAAGTGGGCGATATTACTCTGCAAGGTGCTGGGGCTTCAAACCGCATTGAGCGGACACATCAGGCCGAAGATGTCTACACACAAACCCGCGGCAATATTCGTTTTGAAGGTGTGGGTGGTTACAACAGTCTTTACTCTGATGTGGCTCATGGTGACATTCATTTCTCGGGTGGCGGTGCGTACAACACCATTATTCGTAAAGGTTCTGGAAATGACTTTGCGAAAGAAGGCATGACCAATGCTAAGGCTGATGAGATTGTATTAACTAAGGCCGTGATGAGTGGCTCATGGATAGGGCAAGATCATCATGTCACAGCGGTGAAATCGGCTAGCGAGCCTAATACATATCTTTTTGCTTTCGCAGACTCTACGTATACCAAAATTAACAAAGTACAGTTACGCAATGATCCTCAAACTGGAGAACTGAAATATTACTCTACGGCTTGGTATAAAGAGGGTAACCATCTAAGCAACTTAGCGAATCAAGACATTTCCGACAACGGTGGTTTCACAGCCGTTAATATCAATGGCGCCTACACGCTATCTGACCTCAAAGTTGAACATCAGCAATCCGTCACCGTTCATGCGGTTGAAAAAAGCCTGACTGAATACGAGTGGGTGACTTACGCCAATGGTGCGGTGATTGATGCGAAAGAGGTGTCATTGTCGGATGCCAAAATGGGCGGTCATGCGATTTATGCTGATGGCACTAAGGTGGATGTCAAAGCGGTAAAATCCAACCGCCAACCCAACACTTACATTTATGCCAAAGTGCTTGGGCCTTACACAAAAATTGTGGTGGTGGAACTGGCAAACGATCCCGAAACCGGGGCACTGAAATATCAAGCTCGCTCTTGGTATAAAGAAGGTGATCACACGGCCAATATAGCCAACCAAGATATTTCATCTGCAACTGGGTATAACCCAATGGGCAAAGGTGGCTACTCGCTCAGTGACTTGCACTACAGCGTAAACGCCGTT
Organism: Vibrio cholerae; assembly: GCF_008369605.1. Classification (NCBI taxonomy): domain Bacteria; kingdom Pseudomonadati; phylum Pseudomonadota; class Gammaproteobacteria; order Vibrionales; family Vibrionaceae; genus Vibrio; species Vibrio cholerae. The sequence continues at coordinate 1,474,821 of NZ_CP043554.1, read as the reverse complement.
AGAAGTACCAGCGAAACCGTAGCGGATATCGAAGAATACACAGATCAAACCTTGTTTAAACCCGCAAACGATAGCGGTGAAAGCTCAGGTGATGTTCGTTTCAACGGTGCCGGTGGCGGTAACGTCATCAAGTCCAATGTGACTCGCGGTAATGTGCATTTCAACGGTGGCGGTATTGCCAATGTGATTTTGCATAGCTCCCAATTTGGTAATACCGAATTTAACGGTGGTGGTGCGGCAAACGTGATTGTCAAAAGTGGCGAGGAAGGGGATCTCACCTTCCGCGGTGCGGGTTTGGCGAACGTATTGGTACACCAAAGCAAGCAAGGCAAGATGGATGTTTACGCGGGCGGTGCGGTAAACGTATTGGTTCGAATTGGCGATGGTCAATACCTTGCGCATTTGCTGGCTTACGGCAACATTTCTGTGCACAAGGGCAATGGCAACAGTCGTGTCGCCATGCTCGGTGGCTACAACACCCATACCCAAATCGGCTCTGGCAACGGATTATGGTTGGCGGCGGGCGGTTTCAATGTGATGACGCAAGTCGGCAAAGGTGATGTTGCTGCGGTACTCGCTGGCGGTGCAAACGTACTGACCAAAATGGGTGAGGGTGAACTCACGTCGGGTATGCTGGGTGGCGCGAACGTAATAACCCAAATCAGCAATGATGATCAATTATCGAATACCACGGCTGTGGCACTTGGCGGTGCAAATATTCTCACCAAAAAAGGCAAAGGTAATACCCTTGCGGTGATGGGCGGTGGCGCAAACGTGTTGACGCATGTGGGTGATGGCACCACAACGGGTGTCATGGTCGGCGGTGCGAACATTCTCACCAAAGTAGGTAACGGCGACACGACCGGCATTCTGCTTGGCGTTGGCAACGTGCTGACGCATGTGGGTGATGGCCAAACCCTTGGCGTAATGGGCGCGGCGGGTAACATCTTCACCAAAGTGGGTGATGGAACCTCTATTGCAGTCATGATTGGCGCGGGCAACATCTTTACTCATGTGGGAGAAGGGAATGCTTGGGCGCTGATGGGCGGCTTGGGTAACGTCTTTACCAAAGTAGGCAACGGTGATGCTCTCGCGTTAATGGTAGCAGAAGCCAACGTCTTCACTCACATTGGTGATGGCATGTCGGTGGCACTGATGTTAGCCAAAGGTAACGTTGCGACAAAAGTGGGTAATGGAACCACACTCGCGGCGATGGTGGGGAACGCCAACATCTTTACCCATATTGGTCATGGCAGCACGTTTGCGGCGATGATCGGCCAAGCCAATATCATGACCAAAGTGGGCAATGATCTCACGGCGGCGCTGATGGTCGGCAAAGCGAACATCATGACCCATGTTGGCGATGGTACCAGCCTAGGGCTGTTTGCTGGCGAAGTGAACGTGATGACTAAGGTTGGTAACGGCACCACGTTAGCGGCGATGTTCGGTAAAGCGAACATCATGACCCATGTCGGTGATGGCTTAACCGGTGTACTCGCACTGGGTGAAGCCAATATCGTTACCAAAGTGGGTGATGATTTCATGGGTGTGGTGGCCGCGGCCAAAGCCAACGTCGTGACTCATGTTGGTGATGCTACCACCGCAGCCGTATTGGCGGGTAAAGGCAATATCCTCACCAAGGTGGGTGAAGGTACAACCGTTGGTTTATTGATCTCCGATGTCGGCAACGTGATGACCCACGTTGGTGACGGCACCACCATTGGTATTGCCAAAGGTAAGGCCAACCTCATTACCAAAGTCGGTGATGGTTTAGGTGTTAATGTCGCTTGGGGGCAAGCCAACGTGTTTACCCAAGTGGGCGACGGTGATCGCTATAACTTTGCCAAAGGTGAAGCCAACCTCATCACCAAGGTGGGTGATGGCCAAGAAGTCTCCGTGGTGCAAGGCGAAGCCAACATCATTACTCATGTGGGCAATGGCGACGACTACACTGGCGCTTGGGGTAAAGCGAACGTCATTACTAAAGTCGGTAATGGCCAAAACGTGGTACTGGCAAAAGGTGAAGCCAACATTGTTACTCAAGTGGGTAATGGTGATAGCTTTAACGCACTTTGGAGTAAAGGCAACATAGTTACCAAAGTGGGTGATGGTATGCAGGTGACGGCGGCAAAAGGCCAAGCCAATATCACCACCACCGTGGGTAACGGTCTAAGTGTCACTGCTGCCTACGGCGATGCCAATATCAACACCAAGGTCGGTGATGGGGTATCCGTCAACGTCGCTTGGGGCAAATATAACATCAACACGAAAGTGGGTGATGGGCTCAATGTCGCTGTGATGAAGGGCAAAGCTAACGCCAATATTCACGTTGGGGACGGTCTCAACATCAATGCCTCCTACGCACAAAACAACGTCGCCATCAAAGTCGGTAACGGCGATTTCTATAGTTTAGCGGTGGCATCGAGCAATACCAGCAGCAACAAGCTCTCTGCCTTGTTTGATAACATCAAACAAACTGTACTCGGTGTCGGTGGCAGCCAAGCCATCAACTACTTAGTGCAAGGCGATGAAGCCTCCTCATCCGGCACGCATAAAGGTCGTGGTGCGATTACTACACCTGAAATCACCAAACTGGATGGTTTCCAAATGGATGCCATTAAGGAAGTCGGTTCTGACCTCGGTGATAGTCTCACGGGCAGCGTGACTAAGGTTGATACCCCAGATCTCAACAAGATGCAGCATGCGCTCAATGTTGATGATTCTTCCGTTCAAGCTCCGAATCTGATTGTGAATGGGGATTTCGAGCTGGGCGAACATGGCTGGCAATCTACTCATGGGGTTGAAGCCTCTTATGCAGGCAGTGTGTATGGTGTAGAGGGTGAAGGTCACGGCGCACGTGTGACCGAGCTCGATACTTATACCAACACCAGTCTCTATCAAGATCTGGCTAATCTAGCGCAAGGTGAAGTTATTGCGGTGAGCTTTGATTTTGCAAAACGCGCGGGCCTTTCTAATAACGAAGGCATCGAAGTTCTTTGGAACGGTGAAGTGGTATTCTCATCGTCGGGTGACGAGTCTGCTTGGCAGCAAAAAACCTTAAAGCTGACCGCGCAGGCTGGCAGTAACCGTATCGAATTCAAAGGCACAGGCCACAATGATGGACTGGGCTACATCCTAGATAATGTGGTGGCGACCTCAGAGTCATCGCAACAAGCCAATGCAATCCGTGAGCACGCAACGCAAAACCCAGCAGCGCAGAATGCTCTATCCGATAAAGAGCGTGCAGAAGCGGATCGCCAACGTCTAGAACAAGAAAAACAGAAACAGCTTGATGCTGTCGCAGGTTCACAAAGTCAGTTGGAGTCGACCGACCAACAAGCCTTAGAAAATAACGGTCAAGCTCAACGTGATGCGGTGCAAGAAGAATCAGAAGCTATCACGGCTGAGTTGACAAAACTGGCGCAAGGTCTCGATGTGCTTGATAGCCAAGCAACGCATACTGGCGAGTCAGGCGACCAATGGCGTAACGAATTTGCTAGCGGTCTGTTGGCTGGCGTTCAAACTCAACTCGACGATGCGAAGCAGCTCGCGAATGAGAAGATTGCTGAGGCGAAGCAGACGCACGCGGACAATCAAAATAAAGTCAAAGATGCGGTTGCGAAGTCTGAAGCGGGAGTCGCCAAAGGCGAGCAAAATCGAGCGGGAGCAGAGCAAGATATTGCTGATGCTCAAGCCGATGCTGAAAAACGTAAAGCTGATGCTTTAGCAAAAGGTAAGGATGCGCAACAAGCGGAATCTGATGCACATCATGCGGTAAATAACGCTCAATCACGCGGCGATCGTGATGTGCAAGTGGCGGAAAACAAAGCCAACCAAGCGCAAGCTGATGCTCAAGGTGCTAAACAAAGCGAAGGTGATCGTCCTGATCGTCAAGGCGTGACTGGTAGTGGCCTTTCGGGTAACGCTCATAGCGTGGAAGGCGCTGGCGAAACAGACAGTCATGTCAAAACCGACAGCCAAACCAACGCCGATGGCCGATTCAGTGAAGGTTTGACCGAACAAGAGCAAGAAGCGCTAGAAGGTGCGACCAACGCAGTGAACCGTTTGCAAATTAACGCAGGTATTCGAGCGAAAAACAGCGTTAGCAGTATGACTTCTATGTTCTCTGAAACAAATAGCAAGAGCATTGTTGTTCCTACCAAAGTCTCGCCTGAACCAGATCGCCAAGAAGTGACTCGTAGAGACGTCCGTATCTCAGGGGTGAACCTCGAAAGTCTAAGTGCGGTACAGGGAAGTCAACCAACGGGTCAACTGGCTTCGAAAAGTGTCCCCGGATTTAAAAGCCATTTCGCATCGACATCCATTGGTATAGAAAATGAGCTATCCGGTCTGGTGGTGGTTTTACCGAAAAACTCAGCGCAGACTTTTGGCTATGTGCATGATTCACAAGGTAACCCATTGTTCATGCTAACCAAGGATATGAATCAAGGTGGTTATAGCAACCCAGTGGGTATCAATGATATTCAAGGGGTGAACAACTGGCAGACGCATACGATTGAACTGGTTACATATCCTAGTGAAATCAGTGATACAGCAGCGATTGAAAGTCGTAAAGAGGCAATGCTATGGCTTGCGAAAGAGTTTACCGATCATATCAATCAGTCTAACCACCAAAGCTTACCTCATTTAGTGAGTGATGACGGTCGTTTCACACTGGTTATATCGAACTCTAAGCATCTTATCGCGGCGGGTAACGGAACCTCTATTGATGCACAAGGCAAGACCATAGGAATGACTCCTAGTGGTCAACAAGCAACAATGGCGATCAGTGCGAAAGAATTTGGTACAAGCTCGTCGCCGGAAGTCAGACTGCTTGAATCTGCGCCTTGGTATCAAGCAGGGTTGAGAGATGAGTTTTTAGCAAACGCGAAAAACACCACGTTGGATGATCCCGCTACAGCACAAAATGTGTATGCCTATCTCACGTCTGTCTATTCAAAAACAGCAGATTTGGCCAAAGAGTATGGGATCTACATCAATGATTGGGATCCTGCCTCTGAAGGTTTTTCACCGAATGCTCAAGGGTTAACGGATCCGAAAGTCAAAAATGCTTGGAGCATATTGCCAAGAACTAAACCCGTTAGAATGCTGGAACTTCTGAGTGCGGAAGACTCACGCTACGTAAGGCAACAAATTGCGGAAAAGCTGAAAGGCACCTATTCAGAAAGCCTTGCTAAGAACGTGTTTGAATACTTCCAATATGGTGGAGAAGTCGCTGGACATGGAATCAATAATGCGACGACAGGAAGTGTGCAACAGCCTGAACCAGCGATCTTATTTGAGTTTCGCAGTGTACCGAGTGCATTAAGTGACTTTGTACCCAAAACAGCGTCAACGGTGAAAGTGGATGTTAAGGCACTCGATCATTTTGACTCGGCAAGCCGTAAAGCCATCATTACTGAAGTAAATGCTTTGGTTAGCGGTAGTGAGGATTTCGATGCTTGGTATCAGGAGTATCGAGCAAGCAAAGGACAGCCGCCAGTCAAAAATCCTAAGTCCAGTGCATCCGCCAATCACAAAGCTGAATGGTTGATGACGCAGCATGCTGAACAATGGGCGAAAATTACCGCTCCTTATACTGATAACCATGAGACGCTCACATCTACCAAGCTTGCTTCTAACGATAAAGAAGAATTACACGCTTTAGGTGAAACGTCGAATCTAGAGCATAACAAGCAGCAAGAAAACGTCGCTTCCATAATTAACACCATGTTAAATGACATGCTGCCATTCTATGCACTGCGTACCGAACGAAATCTACTGGTACAAGAAGGAGATGAAGGCTTCGAAGTGCGTGCTTGGCCAGGAACCGAAGACAAGAGTAAAACCATTATTCTTGAGGACCCTGAAGACGCGGCTCAGCACAAAGCCATCGAACGCTTCATTCTGGCCAACTTCGATAATTTCGAACAAATGCCAGACGAGCTCTTCTTGGTGGATAACAAGGTGATTTCACACCATGAAGGTCGTACACATGTGTTGGCGCAAAAAGTCGATGGTGCATGGCAATACAACGCCACAGTAGAGCTGATGTCAGTCACTGAACTACTGGATGCGGCGAATGTAACGGGTAAGATCCGCGGTGAAAGCTATCAGCAAGTGATCGACGCATTGACTGATTACCACGCCAGCATCACTGAGCACGCAGATTATGAACCGGAGTCCGTGGAAAAACTGCTCAACTTGCGTAAAAAAATTGAAGGCTATGTACTCGGACACCCAGACTCAGGTCGTGTTGAAGCGATGAATTCACTGTTAAATCAGGTGAATACGCGTTTAGGTGAAGTTTCACTGCTGTCAGTTGCTGAGCAAACTATCCAAGCGCAAGACAGTTTCAGCCGACTATATGACCAGCTAGAAGCCGCTAACTTGAAAGAGAGTAAGCACCTTTATCTGGATCAAAATGGTGACTTTGTTACCAAAGGCAAAGGTAATCTTGCCAATATCGATCTGCTAGGTAGCCGCGAAGCTGTGCTTGAAAAAGTGAAGTTAACAGTAAGTAACGAGTACGGTCAAACCGTTGCGGATACAATTTTTGCTGGATTATCAGCCAAAGATCTTGCCAAAGACGGTAAAGGGATTGATATCGCGGGTTTGAATAAAGTACATCAAGCGATTGAACAGCATCTGTCACCTGTCAGCGCCACGTTGTACGTTTGGAAACCGAGTGATCATAGCGCGCTAGGTCATGCCGCATTGCAAATAGGCCAAGGTCGCACGCAACTTGAAGGTCAAGCTGCAGCTGATTTTAACCAGCAAAATTACGTAAGCTGGTGGCCACTAGGCAGCAAGTCATCCAATATCAGCAATATCTTGAATGTGGCCACAAAAGACCAACCTGATCTTAAGCTGCGCTGGAGCGACTTCAGTCAACCTGCACATCAAAATGACACGCTTGAGCATGATGTTGCTTCGGAAGAAAACGATGGCTTTGGTTTGCATGATGGCGACATTAAGCTGAAACGCTTTATCGAGAAGCTCAATGCTGCGAAAGGAATTGACGCTTCATTTAAAGAGGCTTCTGAAGGTTACGCGAGCGTACTACTGGGTAACCCAGATATGCTCGAAACGACAGGTATTCCTGCACATGTTTTCCAACCATTTGTCGAACAATGGAATGACACCAGTTATGACATGATGGACGTGGCAAACCGTTTTGCGCAAGAGCTCAGACTACAGGCTCAAAGAAGTGACGATCCCGAACTGCTTGAAAAGCGCATCGGCAATGTGGTTCGCCAATTTGCAGAAAGAGCACTGGAAGAGATCGAAACCTTCAAAGCAAGCCAAGCCGATCAAGGTCGAGTATTCCGCATTAACCTTGAAGGCCTCGATGTGGCGGCAATGCAAGCAGAATGGCATCGTCTAAGCAACGATCCGGATGCTCGCTATCAATTACTGACCAAAAACTGCTCCAGCACAGTGGCTAAAGTGTTGAAAGCCGGCGGGGCGGATAAACTGATTGGCCATACATGGCTGCCTAAGTTTGGTGTTTGGACGCCGACCGAGCTTTTCAACTTTGGTCAGGCACTGCAGGAAGCTCAGATGGAAATTGCCGCGAAGAAGCAAAGTCATCAAGTCACTGATGTCCTTGATGCCTTGTCAGGCAATGAGAAGCCCAAAGAAAACGTGGCGATTGAAAATGATGGTACGCCACCGCGCGATAAAGAATCTCTGAGCCCATTGACTCGATTCCTCAATAACGAGTTGTATGGTGATAAAGAGGCTCGCCGTAAGATTGGCGAAATCACGCAAACCCTACTTGATCATGCGGTGGAAAAAGGTGAATCGCAGAAAATCACTCTGCAAGGAGAAGCGGGCCGTCTAACGGGGTATTACCATCAGGGAACTGCCCCAAGGGAAGGTGAAACGAGCACGACAAGCGGCAAAGTCGTATTGTTCCTGCACGGTTCTGGTTCTTCTGCTGAAGAGCAAGCGAGCGCGATTCGAAATCACTACCAGAAGCAAGGTATCGATATGCTCGCAGTCAACCTGCGTGGCTATGGTGAAAGCGACGGTGGACCAAGCGAAAAAGGCTTGTACCAAGATGCTCGCACCATGTTCAACTACCTAGTGAATGATAAGGGTATTGACCCAAGCAACATCATCATTCACGGCTACTCAATGGGCGGTCCAATTGCCGCAGATTTAGCACGTTATGCCGCGCAAAACGGCCAAGCGGTGTCTGGCTTATTGCTTGACCGTCCTATGCCAAGCATGACCAAAGCCATCACCGCTCACGAAGTGGCGAATCCAGCGGGCATTGTGGGGGCTATCGCGAAAGCGGTTAACGGCCAGTTCTCTGTAGAGAAAAATCTCGAAGGTTTGCCAAAAGAAACATCCATTCTGCTGTTGACCGATAACGAAGGTTTGGGTAACGAAGGTGAGAAACTTCGTACCAAACTCACTGCCTCTGGTTACAACGTCACTGGTGAGCAGACATTCTATGGTCACGAAGCAAGCAACCGTTTGATGAGTCAATATGCGGATCAAATTGTCTCCGGTTTGTCCAGCAGTGCAAGTGTAGATGAAGACCTAGATCAACAAGGGTTGGATACCACATCAACCAAGGATCAAGGCGTCTCAAATAAGGATGATCATCTGCAAGTGGTGGATAGTAAAGAAGCATTAGCGGATGGAAAAATACTCCATAATCAAGATGTTAATGGCTGGGGCCCGATTACGGTTACACCAACGACAGATGGTGGTGAAACCCGCTTCGACGGTCAAATTATCGTGCAAATGGAGAACGATGATGTTGTTGCAAAAGCGGCTGCGAACCTTGCGGGTAAGCATCCAGAAAGCAGTGTGGTGGTGCAGCTCGATTCAGACGGCAACTATCGCGTGGTGTATGGCGATCCGTCAAAACTGGATGGAAAGCTACGTTGGCAGTTGGTGGGGCATGGTCGCGATCACTCAGAAAGTAACAATACTCGCTTAAGTGGTTACAGTGCCGATGAGTTGGCCGTGAAATTGGCCAAGTTCCAACAGTCGTTTAATCAAGCCGAAAACATCAACAACAAACCGGATCACATCAGTATTGTTGGTTGTTCTTTGGTGAGTGACGACAAGCAAAAAGGCTTTGGTCATCAGTTTATTAACGCGATGGATGCGAATGGTCTTCGTGTCGATGTCTCTGTTCGTAGTTCTGAACTGGCCATAGACGAGGCGGGACGTAAGCATACCAAGGACGCGAATGGCGATTGGGTTCAAAAGGCAGAAAACAACAAAGTTTCGCTAAGCTGGGACGCGCAAGGTGAAGTTGTTGCCAAGGATGAACGTATTCGCAATGGTATTGCGGAAGGCGACATCGATCTCTCTCGTATTGGTGTCAGCGACGTTGATGAGCCTGCTCGTGGCGCGATCGGTGACAATAATGACGTGTTTGATGCGCCAGAAAAACGCAAGCCAGAAACGGAAGTGATTGCTAATTCTAGCAACAGTAATCAACTCAGCTACTCAGGTAACATTCAAGTTAACGTGGGCGAAGGGGAGTTTACGGCGGTGAACTGGGGCACATCGAATGTGGGTATTAAAGTCGGTACTGGTGGCTTTAAATCGCTGGCCTTTGGTGACAATAACGTTATGGTTCATATCGGTGACGGTGAAAGCAAACACAGTGTCGATATCGGTGGCTATCAAGCACTGGAAGGAGCGCAAATGTTCCTCGGTAACCGTAATGTGAGCTTTAATTTCGGACACAGTAATGATCTGATCCTAATGATGGATAAGTCGATCCCAACTCCACCACTCGTCAATCCATTCGACGGTGCCGCGCGTATTTCTGGTGTGCTGCAAAGTATTGCTACGTCTGGAGAGGGAGAAGATTGGCTTGCCGCTCAAGAGCAGCAATGGACACTGTCTGGCGCGAAGAAGTTCGTCAAAGATATGTCTGGTTTGGATCAAAGTAGCAGTGTGGATTACACCACATTAGTTGAATTGGATTCACAAAATGAACGTGATAGCCGTGGCCTGAAGCACGATGCAGAAGCGACACTGAATAAGCAATACAATCAGTGGCTAAGCGGTAACGGTAATAGTGGCACGAGTCAGCTCAGCCGCGCTGATAAGCTTCGTCAAGCCAATGAAAAGCTAGCATTTAACTTTGCCGTAGGTGGACAAGGGGCGGATATTCAAGTCACGACGGGTAACTGGAACTTTATGTTCGGCGATAACATTCAGTCGATTTTGGATACAAACTTAGGTTCACTGTTTGGTCTCATGACGCAGCAGTTCACCGCAACGGGACAAGCAAAAACCACCTTCACTTATACGCCACAAGATTTGCCGCGCCAGCTCAAGAATAAGCTACTCGGCCAGTTAGCAGGAGTAGGGGCTGAAACGACATTGGCGGATATTTTTGGTGTGGATTACACCGCGTCAGGTCAAATTGTTTCGCGTAATGGTCAAGCCGTCGATGGAGTGGTGATTCTCAAAGAGATGCAGGAAGTCATCGGTGAGTTCAGCGGAGATCAACTGCAGGCTTTTGTCGACCCAGCTAAGTTGCTAGATAGCCTGAAAGCGGGTATCGACATGGGAGCGGATGGCATTAAGTCTTTTGCTGAAACTCATGGGCTGAAAGAGAAAGCGCCTGAAGAGGAAAAGGACAATTCTTCGGTTTCTGTTAATGGTGCGAACGTGAACAGTGCGCAAGGTGCGACTATGGCTGATGGCAATACTGAAACAGCAGAAACACAAGATCGTGCCCTTGGCTTTAACTCGCTTAACCTGCCTAACTTGTTTGCGACTATTTTCAGCCAAGATAAGCAGAAGGAAATGAAGTCACTGGTGGAGAATCTCAAACAGAATCTCACTGCTGATTTGTTGAACATGAAGGAGAAAACGTTTGATTTCCTTCGTAATAGTGGCCATCTCCAAGGAGATGGTGATATCAACATCTCCCTAGGAAACTACAACTTCAACTGGGGTGGTGATGGTAAAGATCTCGGTGCGTATCTCGGAGATAACAACAACTTCTGGGGCGGACGAGGCGATGATGTGTTCTACGCAACAGGCACGTCAAACATCTTCACGGGTGGAGAAGGCCACGACATGGGCGTTCTGATGGGACGTGAAAACATGATGTTTGGTGGCGATGGCAACGACACAGCAGTGGTTGCTGGACGCATTAACCATGTCTTCCTTGGTGCTGGTGACGACCAGTCGTTTGTCTTTGGCGAAGGTGGTGAAATTGATACAGGGTCAGGTCGTGACTATGTGGTGACTTCTGGCAACTTCAACCGTGTGGATACGGGAGATGATCAAGACTACTCCGTTACGATTGGCAACAATAACCAAGTGGAACTCGGATCAGGTAATGACTTTGCCAATGTCTTTGGTAACTATAACCGTATCAATGCCGGTGCGGATAACGATGTGGTGAAACTGATGGGTTACCATGCCGTGCTAAACGGTGGTGATGGAGATGATCACCTGATTGCAGCGGCCATCTCTAAGTTTAGCCAGTTCAACGGTGGTGAAGGCCGTGATCTGATGGTACTTGGTGGTTATCAAAATACTTTCAAAGGTGGCACGGATGTGGACAGCTTTGTGGTGAGCGGTGATGTTATCGACAACCTTGTGCAAGACATTCGCAGCGAAGATAAAATTGTCTTCAATGGTATCGATTGGCAGAAACTGTGGTTCGAGCGCAGCGGGTATGACCTGAAACTGTCGATTTTGCGTGATCCGTCTAACGACAGTGACCAATCGAAGTTTGAGCATATTGGTTCGGTGACATTCAGTGATTACTTTAATGGTAACCGCGCTCAAGTGGTTATCGGAATGAGTGAGAAAGACCTGTCGGGTGAACGTGAATACACCATGCTATCGGATAGTGCGATTGACGCTCTGGTTCAAGCGATGAGTGGTTTTGAACCGCAAGCGGGTGACAATGGCTTTATCGACAGCCTAGAGAGTAAATCTCAAGCTGCGATCAGCATGGCGTGGTCAGACGTGGTTCACAAAAAAGGATTGATGGTGTAATCGCGTAGCCCAAATTTAAGCAGCAAAAACAAGCTGCCAAAATATCCAAGAACTCCGCCTTAGTGTGGAGTTCTTTTTTAGCGAAGCAAACCTAAACACATTTGAAATGTGTTGGTAACAGGTTTTCAAATCAAGGGATTACACAAACACTTTGGCATACACAATTGACGTAAGTACAGTGACAATGTCACTAATAATCATACTTAACATTGTCAAATGATAAATATGATTATTAGGTATTTTATGGTAAATACGGTTATGTTTAATGTTGGATTAAGAATAGGGAGCAGATTGGGGTTTGCGATTTGCTTTTATATTGCCATTTAACATAATATACCTAATGCGCACTAAGGTGTTTTGATTTATGGATGATTTTTGTAACGGATTTCATTTCGAAACCACTTGAACTCTTATGTATCTCTCTGGCCAATCATAAGCATATTTATTGCCTACTTTTATGGTTTTCTTTGCGATAAAGCAAAGTTCGTTGTCACCTAATGTGGAAACTTTCTTTACGACAGCGTTTTTCGGATGTGTGTAATCTAAATCAACAAAAACATCACAGTAACCTTCAAGTGGTTTTTTGCTCTTTTTGAGCGACTTTTCAATTTGAGTCTTGATTTTCTTTGCCACTCGATTCAAATCCGCATCGTCCGCAAGCGTCGATTGACTAAAAATTGTGAGGAAAATGCTCAACATTACTCGCCTCAAAAACTTCATCAAATTCACCTCACCAAGATTAAGCAAGGAGGAAAATGTAACAGAAATATCTTCTTGGCGAGTTTGAACTTGTGCTGTTTGGAGCTTAACCTGCTTTTTCTTGCAATGACGATGTCGAGCAAGGATGATACGCTTAGCGACCTTTCTTTAATGTCGAGCTTTGGCGTGTAAATCCTTGGTGTGGGAATACGTTGCGGATTCTTTGCTGGATCTTTTTCGGGACTTGCTTCGAAAACGCCAGCTTGGCTCCAGTCCTTTGTTGATACACCTTAATTTCCCCTGAAAAAGGTTCATGTTGAGCGATATCGATAAGGTTATGTTTGAATGTTGGCGGAAAATGTCCCTTGCTACGAACAAGATGACCATCTTTGAAGCTGACCACCAAGATGGGTCTATCGATCGCGACTAGCCAGAAGATAATTATCGCCGCAACAAGTATTACATACAGCATATCCATAAGAGACATCTCCTTATTCTGCTAATAACCGACTGAGATCTTCTTTTAAACTGTTGACGGTTTTGCTTGCCTTTTCACTTCTTGAAGCCTCGCTGAGTAGATACTCAATCGCATCGGATAATGTACAACCTAACTCATTGGCTTTTAGGGATAATTTTTCCCAAACTCGGTAATCTAAATCAATAGATTTCTTGCGTGTATGGATTTGTTCTGCATTAAAGTGGCGCTTACGCTTGGCTCTGATCGCTTGTTTAAGTTTGTTATCGAGCTCAGAGGACATATGTTCTTCAATCCAAGACAGTACATGGGTTGGTTCATGTTCTATCGCCCTGAGCTTCTGTACCGCAGCTTCAATTTCACTTTTATCAATATAGCGAGTAACGGGCTCTCCATCCTTCCATTTATTGATGAGATACTGCCATTTCCAACCACATTCTAAATTTTCAAGTTGTTGATATTTCATCTTCGGCCACTTTCCATTGTTATACAGTGACAGCGTAACCCACTGTCTGCAGACTTGCAATTCTCCCTATCAAAAAAGCGAGAAAGATCATCGTCGACTTTCACTGTTCGCTGCTCGGCTTTTTCTATATAATTTGGCTCTTTTCAATCAGTTCGATATCTCAATGACCCAAAGCATCTGGCGCAGTGTAACGCCTCAATTTGAGCAGTTTAACAAAGTCTTTGAAAACTACCCTAACCTAGCTCCCATTTCACTGATCGAGATTCAGCCTCGTTTAACCAGTGCGCTTGAACAGTTTGTTCACCTTAAAGGGTTTAGTCGAATCCTCTTGATTAATGCTCCCGATAACTCGATTTATCGCTCTCTCTTTAAAGACGCATTACTTGAGCAGGATCTTGATGTTCCTGTCGTGAGTACAGAGACGTTAGATATTTCAGAGATTCTAGGCCAAGTCAAAGTTGAGCATGGTGGTCTAGTTCATAAAACGTCAGGATATCTCGAACAAGCGAATGGCGGTTATTTGATTGTTTCAGCGAATTTATTGCTGGCTAATCCACGCTATTGGCCAACAGTAAAAGCCGCCGTTTTGGGTGAAACTGTCTCTCCTATCAATTGCGATCCAAAATCTCCGCTCCCTAATCGCTTAGGTTCAAGTTACGACGTTAAACTTATTGTTGTCGGTGATCGCACGCAGCTTGGCGATCTGGATTTTTTAGATGCTGATATTCATTCCGGCTTATGTTTGTTTTCAGAGCTTGAATTAGATCTCAAGATAGAAGAAGAAACGATTGAAGACTACCTCGGCTACTTACGCTGGTTGTGTGAACAGTACAATTTGCCTTCATTAACCAGCTCTGCCATCCAGTCTCTGATGACGGCTGGTGCTCGTTATACTGAAGATCAACATTACGCCCCCCTTTGTTTAATGTGGCATCGAGCGTTACTTGAAGAAGCTCGCCTTGAATCTGAAGATCCGTTGATTGACGCTGAACATATTGAAATTGCTCTAGATAAACGCTATCTGCGCGAGTCTTATTTACCCGAAAGAGCTCTAGACGACATTCTTGACGGTCAAGTGATCATCGAAACCCAGGGTGAACAAGTCGGGCAAGTTAATGGCTTGACAGTCATCGAAGTTACTGGACACCCAATGCCTTACGGTGAGCCTGCTCGAATTTCCTGTGTGATCCATTTTGGTGATGGTGACATTGCGGATGTAGAGAGAAAAGTTGAGTTAGGCGGCAACCTGCATGCTAAAGGCATGATGATTATGCAAGCTTTTGTGAGTAGTGCCTTGAATCTTGATGGTTCTCTGCCCTTTTCTGCTTCGATTGTTTTTGAGCAGTCTTATAGTGAAGTTGATGGTGATAGCGCTTCACTGGCGGAATTATGTTCATTAGTGAGTGCGCTTTCTGAGTATCCGATTGACCAACAGATTGCCGTTACTGGCGCTGTTGACCAATTTGGCCGAGTTCAAGCGGTCGGTGGTCTGAATGAAAAAATTGAAGGATTTTATCGCGTCTGTTGTCACCAAGGTTTAACTGGAGAACAGGGTGTGATTTTGCCAAGTTCGAACCTGAAACACTTGGCGCTTCATAAATCAGTAGTAGAAAGCATTAAGAATGGTGAATTCAACATCTGGCCTGTTTCGACGGTGGATGAAGCGATTCCTCTTCTCATGGGTAAACCTTTCCGTGGAGAAGATGAAGACAGCGTGATCGCAAAGATCGCAGAAAGAATTGATAATTTTGAAAAACTTGTGCAACCGCACGGAATTGTGGAACGGATCAAAAACTGGCTTAGCTGGCACTGATCGGAGTTGTTTGGCGTACACGTGTTCACTAACATGCACCCAACAAAAAATGGAGTAACCAATAATGCAGAACAAACGTGATTCGTATAATCGAGAAGATCTTTTAGCGTCAAGCCAAGGTGAGTTGTTTGGTGAGGGCTATCCTCAACTTCCAGCGCCAAATATGTTGATGATGGATCGCATTACCAAGATGTCAGAAACTGAAGGTGAATTTGGTAAAGGTTTGATCTTAGCTGAGCTCGATATCACGCCTGATTTATGGTTTTTTGATTGCCATTTCCCAGGAGACCCAGTGATGCCGGGATGCTTGGGCTTAGATGCCATGTGGCAACTGGTGGGTTTTTTCCTTGGCTGGGTTGGCGGTAAAGGTAAAGGTCGCGCGCTTGGCGTTGGCGAAGTGAAATTTACAGGACAAATTTTACCAACAGCTAAAAAAGTCACCTACGAAATTAACATGAAGCGTGTGGTGAACCGTAAGCTAGTGATGGGTTTAGCCGATGGTCGCGTACTTGTTGATGGCAAAGAAATATACGTAGCCAAAGATCTTAAAGTTGGCTTGTTCCAAGATACATCTGCGTTTTAAAGATAGAATCTCTAACGAATAACAGCCCGTTTCGGGCTGTTTTCCTAGCGATAAGCCTTTTCAAGCTTTGTTGTATGGGAAATTATTTGCAGAGACCAGAAAGTTTATCGTTTCTAGCATCACGCCAACCACCTAACCAATAAGAGCGTACTTCCGTCTGTTGATAGGGACATTCGTCATGGGATCGACCGTTTAGACCGGCTTTGTATCCTTGCGATTGAGCTCTTTCTAGGCGATCACGCTTTTGTCTCTTCATAGTTCTGTCCTCATACGGTAACTTTGGTGTAACGTACAACTATTAAACTTGTGTGGATCTTTTATGACCACACCAATACAGAATCGATCAATTATTCGCCTTTCTCAAGCAATAAAAAAGGCACAAACCCAAATCTGTGAGCTTGTGCCCTTCCTGACAAAAATCCCTATTTTCTACGGAACCCTAGTACACCAAGCACCATCAAAAGCCCTAATCCGAAGCTACCCCCTTTACGTTCAGAGGCTTGCTCTTCGGTTGAACGCTGTTGAATGTTAGCACTTGTTGCATTCACAATTGGAACTAACTTCACGGCGACGACGGTTTCTTCGCGGTTACTACACAATGAATTATGTGCTGTCGTATCGTATCCACCTGAACATTTCAGCGCAGTTGCAGAGATAACGCCAGCATCATTAATATCTGTGGCATCAATAATGCGGAACTGGTTGTTGTTGCCTGTTGCGGTATTGTCATTAGTGAGATCATCTAACAACCAAGCCTTATTAGCAAAAATAGCCATGCGGCTTGGATCACTGCCATTGGCACTGTATGGATAAATAAACCCTCTTTTACGGCGCGGTTTACCATCATTCTCACGGGTGTCGTTTGCGTCGACTTGACCGACAATCTCGTTATAGCTGTTAATTGCCCCTGCTTTGCCGCCGGCTCCTGTGAAGAAGATGCCGCCGGTTAAGAAGTTCGCTGTTGGAGTGCTAGCAGAAACATCTTCGATAACAAATAATCGATTGCCCGCGGCTCCATTCTCTGGGCGGCTACCTGCACGTTTAGCAGAACCTAACGCGACGAGGTTTTTGTTTACATCGGTGACTACCGAATTGCTGTGAATGTAATCGCCACCAATTCTAGATTCCGCACCTGAAACGGCTTTGGTCGTCCAACTTGCTGCATTAGAAAAATTACTGGTGTCATCTAGTTGGAAAACTGAGGCCTGCATGTAGTTATTGTCGGCATCGAAAGAACTATAACCAACAGCATATATTTTATTGTCACGTACGAGGACATCTCGGATGCTACCTTGTGCTAAACGGTTATTGGTACTTTCACGTGTACTCGGCCAATTCAATTCAACGGCACTGCCATCATTTTTCCAAATTGTGGGTTTGGAATAAAAATAGGCACCTTCATTATTGTTTGAGCTTCGTGAAATACTACCAACAGTGTAAACACCATCTGTTTTCCATGCACGGGTATATAAGGCATCAGCTACATTAGGTGCACTGATTGTTGATGGTAGACGGGCTTGAATGGCATTAGTATTTCTACGATACGTTGTCACGTCACCAGTTTTTACATTGATCCCGATAGGTTCTGCGCTCTCCGTTAGGCTATTTATCATCACGTTTTGCGCTTCATCAACACCATCATTAAGAGGCTCGCCCGTTGTTCCAGTACCAACAAAAGCAATTGAGTTAGGAACTTGCGTACTATTGATCTCTGCTTGCCAGCGATTCCAATGGGGATCTGCCCAGGTATTACACGTCGAATACAAAAGCTCGTTGTAGCAATAGCGTTCAAAGTCATTGCGTTCTTGTACATACACGAACGCATTATCAATCCCGAAAGCCACTTCATCACGGTAACTTAAACCATCGACTGCTTTACCTGTGCTGGCTTTTTCAATGCGAGTTTCACCTGCTAAAGCAAAGTCTGTACATGCAATTGTACCAGTAGAAGGAGAACCAATATCAATTGACGAGCTCGTGAAGCAGTTTGCAATAGTATCAGGGTTACTTGCTTGGATCGCCACACCCCATGCACTACCGTAGCTTTGCCCTGTACTTGGGGTCACTTCCATCACTTGGTAGAGTGCCGCGTTGGCCGTTTGGGTAGCAAGTAATACGGCGCTGGCTAAAATCGAACGTTTAAAAGTAATACGACTCATGTTTTCTATTCACTTTCCTGTTGCATCGCTTCAAGCTCTTCCCAACGCTCAAAAGCAATTTCGAGTTCCTGCTCTGTTGCAGTTAACTTGTCTAAAATGGGTTGTGTTTTATCGACAGGCTGACTGAAAAAGTCTGGACTATTGACGATGTCTTGTAACTCTGCGATCTCAACTTCCAGCTCTTCTAATCTTTGCGGAAGAGCTTCAAGTTCGCGCTGCAGTTTATAAGATAATTTCTTCTGCTTAGTTTTCGATGGTGCGGATTTGGGAGACTCCTCAACCACTTTTTCTTTTTTGACGATATTTTCAGCAGCTCTGCTTTGTAAAACTTGGGCACGCTGTTGCTGAGCGTCATGGTAGCCACCGACAAATTCTTCAATCTTACCGTCGCCTTCAAAAATCCAACTTGAGGTGACGGTGTTATCGACAAATTCACGATCGTGGCTGACCAGCAATAAAGTGCCTTGGTAATTGGCAAGTAATTCTTCCAAAAGTTCCAAAGTTTCGATATCTAAATCGTTGGTTGGTTCATCAAGCACTAAGAGGTTGTTGGCTTTAAGCAAAATGCGCGCAAGCAGCAAACGGTTTTTTTCACCACCAGATAGCGCTTTTACTGGGGTTCTTGCCCGCTTGGGTGAGAACAAAAAGTCCTGTAGATAGCTTAACGCGTGGCGAAGACGCCCGCCTACCATCACTTCTTGTTTGCCATCCGCTAAGTTATCGATAACGGTTTTTTCAGGATCGAGTAACTCTCGGTATTGATCAAAGTAGGCGACCTCAAGCTTAGTACCACAGTGTACTTTGCCGCTATCGGGCTGTAAGTCACCCAGCAAAATTTTGAGTAAGGTACTTTTGCCACAACCATTAGGACCAATTAACGCAATTCTGTCACCGCGCATAATGTTGAAGCTGAAACCATCAACAATGGTTTTGCCACCGATCGAGTAATGAAGATTTTCGGCTTCAAAAACGATTTTCCCTGAGCGGTTGGAATCATCGATTTGCAGGTTCACTTTACCCTGCACTTCACGACGTTCACTACGTTCTTGACGAAGACGTTTCAGTGCCCGAACTCGTCCTTCATTACGAGTTCTTCGTGCTTTAATACCTTGACGGATCCAAACCTCTTCTTGAGCGAGCTTTTTATCAAACTCGGCATTTTGCAGCTCTTCAACCCGCAGCATCTCTTCTTTTTCAGTAAGATAATTTTCATAATCTCCTGGGAAAGAGCTGAGTTGACCGCGATCGAGATCCACAATGCGGGTTGCCATAGACTTAATAAAAGCACGGTCATGGGAAATGAAAATGATAGAACCTCGGAAATCTTTCAGAAAACCTTCTAACCATTCAATCGTTGTTACATCGAGGTGGTTGGTTGGTTCATCAAGAAGCAGGACATCGGGATCGCACGCCAGCGCTCGCGCTAATGCAGCTTTACGCTGCCAACCACCAGACAGGTCGGTTAATTTGGTGTGGCCATCTAGTTTTAAGGAACCTAGCACATTTTTGATTCGATCTTCAAAGCGCCAAGCACCAGAAACTTCAAGCTGCTCTTGGATATGTGCAAGCTTATTAATGTTGGATTCGCTTGGATCTGTTGCTACGAGATCTAATTGATCTTGATAGATCTTGAGTTGTTCGCCAATGCCTTGCAGACCACCTGAAACATAATCAAATACAGTACCCGCTTGATTGCGAGGCGGATCTTGCTCTAAACGGGATACGACGACATCTTGCATGACTTGCATCTTGCCATCATCCAGCAGAATCTCGCCTGCGAGTACTTTCATCAGCGTGGATTTTCCGGCGCCATTACGCCCAACCAGACACACTCTTTCATTTTCTTGTAAGGCGAAATCAGCGTGATCCAGTAATGGGTGATCGCCAAAGGCCAGCAAACCGTTATGGATGGTAATTAATGCCATTATGTTTTAACCACTCTCTTAATTCTTGTATGTCAAAAGGCCAATTCAGTTCATTACCTTGGTAAGCGATAACCGGTATAGTGACCGCGTAACGAGAAAATAGCTCGTCATCAAAGGCAATCTCTACCACGTTAACTTGTTTGGTGAGCCCTACTTCATTAAGTAACGCATAGGCCATCTCACAGAGATGGCATCCTTCAGTGCTGTACAAGGTTATCATTGAATTTCCTAACTCTGATGGGTGATCAGCCAGCAGTTATGAATTTGTTTATTTCGCTCAAAATCCAGCGGTAAGGTTTGATGCGAGATATTTTGAGCGTTGAGCCCCAAAGCGTGTAGCGCTTCCATATCCATCTTGAAATGGCGCTTGTTATTAGAGAAAACAATCGTCCCTTCTGGGCGCAGCAACCGTTTAAGATTGGTCATAAGCGTGACGTGGTCACGTTGCACATCAAAAGTCTGCTCCATACGTTTAGAGTTAGAAAACGTTGGCGGATCAATAAAGATAAGATCGTACTGGCTTTGGGCATTCGCGAGCCACTGTAGACAGTCGGCCTGAACGTACTGGTGCTGACGCCCAACCTGCCCGTTTAACTGCATGTTCTCTTTGGCCCATTCAAGATAAGTTTTCGACATATCGACGGTCGTCGTCGATTTTGCACCGCCACAAGCAGCATGTACTGTCGCAGAGCCGGTATAGGCAAATAAATTGAGAAAATCTTTGCCTTGTGCCATTTGCCCTAAACGACGACGAGTAATTTTGTGGTCAAGGAATAAGCCAGTATCGAGATAATCGTATAGGTTGACGATCAACTTCACGCCATACTCGGTAATTTGCATGGTCTGTGCTTGCTGGCCGAGTTTCTCGTATTGCGACGTGCCTTTTTGTCTTTCACGAACTTTGAGCACGACGTTGTTCGCATCGACATCCAACACTTGAATGGCTGCGCGAATAATATCGGTCAAACGACGCTTCGCTTTCTCTTCAGGAATATCCTTTGGCGCTGCGTACTCTTGGATCATGAGATGATCTTGGTAGACATCAATAGCCACATTGTATTCGGGAAGATCCGCATCATAGAGGCGGAAGCAATCGAGCCCCTCACGCTTAGCCCATTTGCCAATCTTGTTGAAGTTTTTCTTCAAACGGTTGGCAAAATCGGGGGCAATGAGGATTTCTTGAGAGCCTCCATTGCTGACGCTGTTTTGCTCTCGCATGGCTATGGTGTAATTCTTTTGGTGACATGGTAACGCACCATTATTCAGCTTGAATTGTTTGTCCGCACGCATGCGCAAACAACTGAGTAATTCATCAGAACTCGAGAAAATAGAAGCGTGGCAACCACCAAACTCAGCTTTAAGCTGTGCACCAAATGCAGTGTACAGAGCGATCAAACCGGGATGAGTGCCTAAACGCTCACCATACGGTGGGTTACAAATCACAATACCTTCAGCGAAGTTTTCTGGGCGTTTTACTTTTGCCGCATCACCCAAGGTAAAGCTGATTAGCTCTTCTACACCGGCACGGCGGGCGTTATCTTTAGCCGTCTGCAATACGCGGTTATCGTTATCTACGCCGTAGAAATGAGTTTCTACCTTTTTGACTCCACGTTTACCTTGCACGCTGGCTTCTGATTTCACACTTGCCCAGAGTTCTGGTTCGAAATCTTCTAATGCTTCGAAGCCCCACTTTTTACGTTGTAAGCCTGGAGCAATATTGGCAGCCATCATCGCCGCTTCAATCAGTAAGGTACCGGAGCCACACATAGGATCGAGAAGCGGTTTACTGGCATCCCAACCACTGCGCAGAATGATTGCGGCGGCTAATGTTTCACGTAATGGCGCTTTACCTGCTTCAGTTCGGTAGCCGCGAGCATGCAAGCCTGAACCCACCATATCGATACCAAGCAGTGCATTCTCTTTGTGTAAGCGGACATGGATATGAAGATCCGCAAGATCTTTACTGATCGACGGACGCGGAAGATTTTTCTTAGTGAAGCAATCTACGATGGCGTCTTTGACTTTCATCGCGCCGTATTGGCTATTACGAATTTCTCGGTTCGTGCCATTGAAATCAACAACGAGCTTTTTAGAACTGTGGAAATAGTTGACCCAGTTGACTGAAGTTGTTGAAAGATAGAGATCTAAGTCATTCTGACACTTAAATTCAGCCACAATACGAACAAATCTTGATGCGAGACGACTCCATAGACAGCAGCGATAGATCTGTTCATTGGTTGCTTTAAATTTAACCCCGGCCTGAACGGGTTTGGCATCGTTAATACCCAGTTGGGTTAATTCTTCAACTAATAGATTCTCAAGGCCGTTAGACGTCACCGCTAGATACTGATTCATAGTGTTCTTTTGCTGATAAAAATGGTCTCAGATTATAACTGACAATGTGAACCATACCTAAAGCTAACTCATCACCAAGCCAAAAAATCTCTCTTTTACCCATTCGATCCTTTCTATGCCGATCATATCGGTCAGTGTGTACACACTCCTGTTCCAACGCTTGCTAACTAAGCATTTATTCTCGTTAGTGACTACTTATTCATGCTTATTTTGGACTATACCAGATGCATTTTTTACACTGTAAATAAGTTACAAAAGGTCATAAAACGGGAATTTCCGACTTAAAAATACAAAGTGAATGCCCTGTTTCACTGTGTTTAAGTAAAAAATAGATGTCTAAATTTTGTACCGAGCTCACATTGCCTAACGAATTAGCTCGATTTAAAGGCAAAAAAAATCGGCTTACGCCGATAAGAAATGAAGGAACGAAATAGGAAAGGAACGAATGTTGAATAAAAAATTAACTGACCATGGCCATTTGGGGTGTATACAAAAGTGTATTCACATCCGACATTCTGTCGTGCATCACTTTAATTACTTGACCAAATTCCAGTGTTTTGCTGCCGTTTAAAGCAAAAGAAACCAAATCACTGTACGCGCAAAGAGTGGCGTTCTCCCCCACTTCTAACGCAATAAAAATACCGCTGTTAAGGGAGTTTCGTAGAGATATCAGCTGACCTTGTTGTGGGGTATAACCGGTTCCCTGTACATCAAAAAACCAGCTTTTAGGCTGTACGGGTTTGTGGAAGCGTTTTGCGGCCACACAGTACAGCGCCAACTCCGCTCTACGAGGCTCACTCAGAGGTAGACAGGCAATGTGTTCTTTGTACAACTGAAAATCAGAAGCGTCATCTACGGTGAAGGGGTTCTCGATGAATGCACAATCCACCAAAAGATTGCGACTGAGATTGGTACGAAACAGCATATCATCACCAAGGTTGAGCATCAGATAACCTTCGCTATCTGAGAAGTACCAACTCCATTTGTCACTTGGTTTAAGCATTGTTCCACTCTCAACGATACATTTGGGAGGATGAGGTAAGCTATGTGACCTACCCTTGCCTATGAATATCAGTAATTCTATGAAGGTGCAGAGAAAAAAAAAGAGGAAATGCGTTAGACATTTCCTCAGTAATTCCGCTGATAAATCGGGGAACTTACAGGTTCTTGACGATATCGGCGACCAGCCCTGGTCCTTGATAAATAAAGCCGCTATAGACCTGAACTAATTTTGCTCCTGCTAAGAGCTTTTCTTTGGCGGAGATGTAGGAATCGATACCACCGACCCCGATGATCGGAATTTCTTCACCGAGTTCTTTATACAGACACTTAATAACTTCTGTACTGCGGTTTTGCAAAGGTCGTCCACTGAGGCCGCCAGCTTCGTTGGCAAACTTCATCCCTTCAACCAATGAACGATCTAAGGTGGTGTTTGTCGCGATGACACCATCGATTTTGTTTTTCAAAAGTGATTGGCAGATTTGCTGAATTTCATCGTCACTTAAATCTGGTGCAATCTTAAGTGCAAGCGGGACATATTTATCATGTTTCGCTGCTAATTCAGCTTGGCGAGTTTTCAATGCAGCAAGCAGTTCATCCAGCGCTTCACCGTATTGTAGAGAGCGAAGTCCTGGGGTGTTCGGAGAAGAGATATTTACGGCGATGTAACCTGCGTAAGGATAAACTTTATCCATACAGATCAAATAGTCCTCTGCCCCTTTCTCAATCGGAGTATCTTTGTTTTTACCGATGTTGATCCCGATGATCCCATCGTATTTGGCTCGCTTAACATTCTCAACCAAGTGATCAACACCCAGATTGTTAAAGCCCATTCGATTGATGATGCCTTCAGCATGCACTAAACGAAACAGGCGTGGTTTGTCGTTACCTGCTTGTGGTCTTGGTGTGACTGTGCCTACTTCAACAAATCCGAAGCCCATCGCGCCAAACGCTTCGATGCACTCGCCGTTTTTGTCGAGCCCTGCTGCTAAACCGACTGGATTTTTAAAGGTTAAGCCCATGCATTGAACTGGACGATGAGGAAGTTGTTGACGATAGAAGAGATCGAAAGGAGTGCCAGTGAAACGTTTGAAATTAGAGATGGCCAGATCGTGTGCCTTTTCGGCATCCAATTGGAAAAAGCCAGCTCTGGCTAAGCGGTAAAGCATAATGCCTCCGAAAGAAAAAAGCCCCGAATAAACGGGGCGTTATTATTGACTCATTCGTCAGGCAATTCAATGCTTATTCTACAGTGAGACAATTTAAGTTGAGCAAGGTCAACTCTCGCAATGCCACTGAGAATTTGGCAAATTCATGAACGGTACCGACTTTAAACTCGCTGAGGATGTTCTCCCAACGGCTTATTGAGACTTGGTTACGCTCTAGCCATTTATCAAGTGCCAGTTCAATTTCCTGTTGAGCATCATTCAAATTGCTACTGAGCACTTGAGCAGTTAACTGGCGTTGCTGCCAATCGAGATCCTCACGGAAAGAGGCTCTTGCTAATGCTTGCCAATGGTTATCAACGGCTTGGTGGTTGATTTGCTTCAAGAACCAGTGCAGAGATAAACGATCGCCGAGATGGAAATAAAGCTTTGCTGTTTGAGTGACTGCGATGCCTTTCTCTTTCGCCACGGCCGAGATATCCAGTACAGAGTAAAGGCTAGAAAGACGCGCCACATAATGCGCAAGCTCTTTCTCGATGCCCTTCTCTATCCAGTTTTCAGCCATGGAATTATGCTCAACAATCTCCTCTTTCACCAAAACTTTATCCAATTGTTCGGTGATAGCTTTGACATCCTCTTGATAGCGTTCGACCATTGCTATCACGGATGGCTTACCTGTACGGTTGCGCAGTAACCAGCGAGTCAGGCGACGCAAAGTGCGACGCACGAGGAACATGACATCATATTGGGCGCTACTTTGCGCTATGTTGTCCAGTTTGCGTACTTTTTCGAGCACGATACCTAAACCGTAAATCTCACGCGCGGCCGCATACGCATTCGCAATATCGACCACGCTAGAGCCGGTCTCTTCTTGTAAACGCGTAACGAAGTTGCAGCCCATTTCATTAACCATTTGGTTTGCTAAGGCTGTCGCGATGATTTCTACTCGTAGCGGATGGTTCACCATCTGCTGCGCATAGTGACCGCGTAACTCAGTTGGGAAGTAATTAACCAATTGTTTGGCATGGAATTCATCTTGCGCAATCTCTTCACTGGCCAATTCTTCTTTCAACGCCATTTTGCCGTAGGCCATCAGCACCGAAAGTTCAGGACGTGTTAATCCCATGCCCTGTCTTTCACGCTCAAGTAGAGTTTCATCATCCGGAATGTGCTCTAAAGCACGATCCAAATACCCCGCTTTTTCCATGTGATGGATAAAGCGGATCTGCTCTTTCATGAGTGATACGCCCTGCGCTTCGGTCACGGAAATCGATTCAGATTGTCCATAAGCATCTTCAATCACGATGCTTCCTACTTCATCTTTCATCGACTCAAGGATCTGGTTGCGCTGTTTGAGTGTTAAATCACCATTAGCCACCAAGCCATTGAGGAAGATCTTGATGTTAACTTCGTTATCGGAACAGTCTACGCCACCGACGTTATCCACGAAGTCCGTGTTAACGCGTCCACCTTTGAGTGCAAACTCGATACGACCGCGCTGAGTCATACCAAGGTTACCGCCTTCGCCGATGATTTTAGCGTTTACTTCACGTCCATCGACACGTAATCCGTCATTGGCTCGGTCACCGACATCGGTATGTGTTTCAATGGATGATTTCACATAGGTACCAATGCCACCATTCCAGAGGAGATCGACTTCCATTTTCAGGATCATTTTGATCAACTCATTGGGTGCCAACGTGGTTTTTTTAGTGTTGAGCATCTTCTGCATTTCAGGCGTCAGCGTAATCGCTTTTGCTTTACGCGAGAAGACACCACCACCTTTAGAAATCAGCTTCGGATTGTAATCTTCCCAACTTGAACGAGGCAGATTAAACAAACGGTTACGCTCTTCCCAACTGCTCGCAGAATCCGGGGTTGGATCAATGAAGATATGAATATGGTTAAAGGCCGCCAGTAGGCGAATATGTTTTGATAACAACATACCGTTACCAAACACGTCGCCGGCCATGTCTCCGATGCCAATCGCGGTAAAATCGGTGGTTTGACAATCAATGCCCATTTCACGGAAATGGCGTTTTACCGATTCCCAACCCCCTTTGGCGGTAATGCCCATCGCTTTGTGGTCATAACCATTTGACCCCCCTGAAGCAAAAGCATCACCGAGCCAGAATTGGTATTCCGCTGACACTGAGTTTGCTAAATCAGAGAAGGTTGCGGTGCCTTTATCCGCAGCCACCACCAAATAAGGGTCATCTTCATCATGACGAACCACGTTCTTCGGCGGAACCACTTGCCCTTCAATAATGTTATCCGTTACGTCGAGTAAAGCGCGAATAAAGCGTTTGTAGCAGCGTTGGCCCTCTGCAAAAATCTCATCGCGTGTGGTGTAGAGATACTGTTTCTTACAAACAAAGCCACCTTTTGCACCAACAGGCACGATGACCGTATTTTTCACTTGTTGTGCTTTGACCAAGCCTAAAATTTCAGTACGGAAATCTTCTTGGCGATCAGACCAACGCAGCCCACCACGAGCGACTTTACCACCGCGCAAATGCACCCCTTCAATGTCTGGGGCATAGACGAAGATTTCGAACGCAGGCACTGGTGCAGGAATTTCAGGGATCTCACTTGGCTTCATTTTGAGAGATAGCCAAGGTTTGTTCTGCTTGAGCTCATCCAACTGATAGTAGTTGGTGCGCAGCGTCGCGTTGATCATCTCCATATAGCGACGGATAATTCGATCGTCGTCGAGACTCTGTACTTGATCTAATTGCTCTGTCAGAGATTTGATGATCTCAGCTTGGCCCTTTTCTCCGCCTTTGTATTTCGGATCGAAACGACGCACGAAAAGATCCACCAATCCTTGTGCAAGATCGGGATGGTGGCTGAGTGTATCTTCAATATAGTGCTGGCTAAATGGGAAGCCGACTTGACGCATATAACGCGCATAAGCACGCAGGATCGAAACTTCACGACCTGATAGTGATGCACCTAAAATCAAACGGTTAAAGCCATCACTTTCCAGCTCTCCTGCCCAGATAGCGGCAAACGCTTGTTGGAATCGGTCGCGTGCTTCACGCAGATCCACCTGCTTATCGCTCTTATGTAGCATAGAGAAATCAAGGATCCAGTACACTTGGCCATTGGCTTTCACTACTTCATAAGGCGATTCACCAATCACGCGTAAGCCGAGGTTTTCTAGCATCGGCATAACGTCTGATAGATGGATGGGTTCGTCTTTGTGATACAGCTTTAAGCGTACCGCTTTGGAATCTTTGGCTGTCTCCTGTAAACGGTAGAACAGCATGCCCAGTTTATTGTGCTCATCTAACGCTTCAAGGTGCTCGATATCTGCCAGTGCAGAGCCCGGCATCACATCTTCTTTGTAAGAACGTGGGAAGGCACGTTGATACTCTTTTGACAGCGGTAATCCACGACTTTCACCGAAATTGGCGACAATGGCTTCTGCGAGACGATCATCCCACGAGGTTGAGGCTTCCATTAAATTCTGCTCTATCTTTTTCACATCTACGTTGATGTTGTTATTGTCGACACGCACAATATAGTGAGTTCTCGCCAGTGGGCTTTCTGAGAAATAGGTTGTAAATTCAACATCTTGCTCACAGCCAAAATACTGTTTGAACACTTGTTGTGTCTTACGGCGCAGCTCAGTGTTGTAACGCTCTTTAGTCACATACACCATGCAACTGAAGAAACGTCCGAATGGGTCTTTACGTACAAACAGGCGCAGTAAATCACGATCTTGCATCTGTACAACGCCCATGCCTACTTCAAGCAGCTCTTCTTCACGGGCTTGTAACAGCTCATCGCGTGGGTAGTTTTCAAGAATATTGTGCAGGGCTTTGTAGGCGTAAGAGCCTTGGCGGTAGCCGCTTGCCGCAAGAATGCGCCCTACTTTTTCGCGGATCAGCGGGATGCCTTCAACACTTTGGTTGTACACAGCGGAAGTGTATAAGCCAGTAAAGCGATGCTCACCGATCACCTTGCCTTTCGCGTCAAACT
The DNA here is from genome assembly GCF_008369605.1 of Vibrio cholerae. Taxonomy (NCBI): domain Bacteria; kingdom Pseudomonadati; phylum Pseudomonadota; class Gammaproteobacteria; order Vibrionales; family Vibrionaceae; genus Vibrio; species Vibrio cholerae. The sequence goes on along the minus strand of NZ_CP043554.1, from coordinate 1,446,191 downwards.
TTTTGATCCCGATATAGTCGGTATAAGCAGGACGATGGATACGTGATTGCTTGTTGCCTTTCGTTAAGATCAACAGGAAAGGCTTTTTGGCTTCGAGCCTAGCTGAATCTGGGAATTGAGAGAGTTTTACGCTTCGTACTCGCTCGTTGTCAGAGAATAAGCCAAGTCCGGTGTCTTTGGTTGGCGTTAGTTCGGTATCGCCATTTTTCTCTACCAAATCGAACTCTTTGTAACCCATAAAGGTGAAGTTATGGTTACCTAGCCAGCGTAAAAACTGAATGGTTTCTTGTAGGCGTTCGGCTTCTACAGGGATCTGTTTTTTATCCGCTTCCAGCTGATTGATCACTTGTTCAAGCTTGGTCGCCATCGGTTTCCAATCTTTCACCACCAGAGCAGTGTCATGCAGGATATCCAGCAATTCGTTTTTCAGCTCCGTCATCTCTTCCTTGCTGCTTAGGCGATCGACTTCAATGTGGAACATTGAGGTCAGTTGCCCTTCTCCTTGATTAATGCTTTTGATCGAACCATCGTCGTGACGTGCAATATGAGCAGGTCCGTTGAGCATTAAGTGCGATGCCAATCCTAGGCGGCTTAATGCCATTTTGATTGAATCAACCAGAAAGGGACTATCTGGTAGAACAATCTCAACAATGGTGTGGGTCGATTGCCAACCTTGGCGACTTACCGTTGGGTTAAATACTCGTACTGAGCGTTCATCGGCTTTTTTCTCATTGATGTGGTGCCATAAACTGAGCACTGCACCATAAAGATCCGATTCGTTACGCTCCACTAGGTCGTCTTGTGAAATGTTACTGAACAGGTGTTGTCCAAGTTGAGTCACTAAGGGTTGTTGAGCAAGCTCTAGTTTGTCTTGAATCAGTTGATAAACTTTTTCAAGCAAAACTGGCATCAAAGTTTCACGCGCAGTCATGGTCGACTCCAGAATTTGATTCTTATTTTTGTAGGGGGTGTGCAGTAAGCATAGCGCTTACTGATGGTAATGCAGGGCGTATTGTAAGAGTTTTATTTATAAATAGTTAATTGTTTTGGGGTTGTTATGGGGTAAAAGTGTGAGATTGTGACTAAAGTACCTATTTAAACCACTACAAAATAATGCTTTTACAGAACTTCTAACTTAACGAAACGATTATTTTGGTCAGTTGTTAATCGAAATCGACCTTTTACTCCAATTTGGCTTAAAAATGGACGCAAACGTGTTGCAGGGAGTTGTAAACGCAAACCTTGCTCGGTGGTGACCATGACATGACTTGCTACGCCCGAGTAATGCGTAACAAAGGTTTGATAAGAAATGTTTAGCGAGAAAAAATAATAGTTCATTGGAAAATAAGGTGGCACAGAGTGCCACCGAGTTTACCTGTTGAGTTTGGTTTATGCTTCCAGCGCTTTGCTGACTTTTTCAAACAGATCACGCGCGAGGTTATCCATCGCTTTTAATTGCTCCAGCTCTTGTTTAATCAGTGCTTGGCGCTGTTCATCGTAGAGTCGGAATTTAAGTAATGGATCAATCAAACGTGAAGCCACTTGTGGGTTACTACTGTTAAGTTCACGCAGAATGTGTCCAGCAAAGCGATAGCCTTCCCCTGTTTTCGCGTGGAAATTGACTGGATTGGCATTTAAAAATGCTCCAATCAGACTGCGAGTACGGTTCGGGTTTTTCAAGCTAAACGCTTCATGTTGCATGGCTTGCTGGATCACATCCAATACTTGTGGTGATGGATTGGAGCCTTGCAGCGTGAACCACTTATCCATTACCAAGCCATCGTGTTTCCACTTCTCGCTGTAGTCTTGCATCAAGCTTTCACGGCACGCCAACTGCGCTTGGTTAGCCGCCGTCATGGCCGCAATGGTGTCGGTCATGTTGTTCGCTTGAGCGTACTGTTTTTGTACGAACGCGTTACCTTGAGCAGTGTAGGCAAGATAGCTCAAACACACGTTGCGCAGTGTACGTTTGCCAATCGCCGCATGTTCAATCGAGTAAGTGTCTTGTTTTAACGTATGGTAGGTTGCACTGAGCTCATCTTCTAGCTCGGTCGCCAAAATGGTTTTGAGTGAGGTGAGCACCTGGGCAATCGCATCAACATCCACACGCTTATACCAGCCGGACACTTCGTTATGGCTTGGTAACGAGAGCATTTCGGCCACAAATTCAGCGTCGAGGTTGTCACTGAGTAACACGCCGCGGAATGCGTCAATCACCGACTCTGCCAATTCGACAGGTTGACCTTGTTGGACTCGTTCTACGTTGGTGCGAATATATTTAGCAAGCAACATCTGCCCTGCATCCCAACGTGCAAATTCGTTACGAGCATGCACCATCAGGAAAATCAGCTCTTCATCACTGTAGGCGTATTCCAATTTCACAGGCGCAGAAAACTCACGCAACAGTGACGGAATTGGCGGCTGTTTGACCTGCTCAAAGCGGAAGGTTTGCTTAGCTTGTTTCACATCCAACACGTTAGAAACAGGTTTTCCGTTACACTGTAGCGGAATAACATCGCCGTTTGGCGCATACAGTTCAATATCCAGCGGGATATGCAATGGTTGTTTTTCTTTCTGCTCGTGAGTGGGCTCGGTATGCTGTTCTACAGTTAACTCATAAGTTTGGCTTGCGGCATGGTAAGTACTGCTGACTTTAAGCGTAGGAGTACCGGACTGGCTGTACCATAAACGGAACTGTTGTAAGTCGATGCCAGAAGCGTCTTCCATGGCTGCCACGAAATCTTCGCAAGTGGCTGCGGTGCCATCATGACGTTTAAAGTACAGCTTCATGCCACGTTGGAATTTTTCTTCACCTAGCAAGGTGTGCATCATTCGAATCACTTCGCTGCCCTTTTCATAAACGGTCAGGGTATAGAAGTTATTCATTTCAATCACTTTATCCGGACGGATTGGATGCGACATTGGGCTAGCATCTTCAGCAAATTGCGGGCCTCGAATGATGCGCACATTTCCAATTCGATTAACGGCTCGTGAGCCTAAGTCTGAAGAGAACTCTTGATCGCGGAATACGGTTAAGCCCTCTTTCAAGCTTAATTGGAACCAATCACGGCATGTCACACGGTTACCCGTCCAGTTATGGAAGTATTCGTGACCAATCACGGCTTCAATCCCGAGATAATCGGTGTCGGTGGCGGTTTTCTCATTGGCTAGTACAAACTTGGAGTTAAAGATATTCAACCCTTTGTTTTCCATAGCGCCCATATTGAAGAAATCCACCGCCACGATCATGTAAATGTCGAGGTCATATTCAAGGCCAAAACGTTGCTCGTCCCAACGCATAGAGTTGATGAGTGACGTCATGGCATGACCAGCGCGATCCAAATTGCCTTTATCGACAAAAATTTCTAGCGCAACTTGGCGGCCCGATTGTGTGACGTACTGATCGCGCAGCACATCAAAATCCCCCGCCACCAAAGCAAACAGATACGCAGGTTTGGGATGAGGATCTTGCCATTTCACCCAATGACGTCCCGCTTCCTGCTCGCCTTGTGCAATCTTGTTACCATTGCTCAGTAAGTAAGGATATTGCGCTTTATCGGCAATAACCGTTGTGGTGTAACGCGCCAGAACATCCGGACGATCCAAATAATAAGTAATGCGGCGAAAGCCTTCGGCTTCACACTGGGTACAAAATGCACCACCTGATTTGTAAAGACCTTCTAAAGCGGTGTTGGCTTGCGGATTGATTTTTGTCACGACGGTGAGAGTAAACTCACTCGGCAAACCACGAATTTCAAGGGAAGCTTCACCTACGCTGTAGTCTTGCCAATCCTGGCCATCGACTTTGAGCGCTTTCAGTTCAAGCGTTTCACCATCAAGAATTAAGGTATTGCTCTCCTGCTGCTGTTTTACTTGAGAGACAGCGGTGACCAGAGTCGCATCATCGTATAGATCAAACACCAAATCGATATCGGTGATGGTGTGTGAAGGCGGTTGGTAATCAAGGCGGTATTTGGCTTGAGGTGTGTGAGCCATTGTCGTAATCCTTTTGACTTTATGTTCTGTGACGTTAATGAATACAGGAAGAAAAGCGTTATTGAAGCAAGATCTTAGGCCGCAGTGAATGAATAACAAGCCCTGAACGCAAAAAAACAGGGAGTTTATCTGTAAACTCCCTGCCACTTTTGTTTTTGGCCGCCCATTATCAAAACAGGTGGTATACCGCATGAGTGTTATTGCACGCGGTTCATGACGACCGTCATGCTGTCATCAATTTCCAAGGTGAGTCTATCTTGATCGAGCACATAACGGGTATAGTGCTCACCTTCCGAATAGAGCAAAACCAAGCGATTTCCTTCAGTGTAATAGACGCCGCGATGGGTGGCCTCGTTACCATCTTGATTAGTGATGTGGAAAGAGAAGATAAAATCTGGCTGTAAGGTTAATTGGATCAGGCTTTGGTCAAGGCTTTCGCCATCAAGATCTTTGATATGTGCACTGCTCCAACTACCGGCCAAGGTATTGGGTAAACCTTTAGTGAAGGTTACACCATTCAATGTCAGCAAATGATGGTTATTTTCATACTGGTAAGTTTGGGGATCTGAACTATCTAGGCCGAGAATAAGGGTTTTCTCATCTGCAGAATAAGCGCCATTCCAGTGGTCAACACTGAAATCTTTCTTTTGGATATCTATCGAGAAATGGTAGTCCGAAGCCAAACTGAGCTTAATGACTCGAAAGTTTTCGCTAGATTGCTCTGGGTTGGGATTGAGCAAATACCAGTCGCCGAGCAATAAAGGTTGATCAAATTGAGTTAAGTCGGCACGGCTAAGATTATTTGCACTGAGAAACGGTGATGAGGCGGTAAAAAGTAAGCTCATCACGCAAGTAAATATCCATTTCATGGCACTTCTCCTCACATTTTTTGTAAGCGTAGGCATTGAGTGCATGAAATGCGAAATTATTTGATGTTCATCACATTAATTTTACGAATTAAAAAAGTGTAAAAAAACGGACCATGGGGTCCGTTTTGATTAAAGATAAAGTAAATCAATGAATTAGCGGGATATCATGTCAAGCATAATGTTAACCGATTCATCGAGATAAGCATCCGGTGCTTCATAATCTTTCGGTATATCTTGCAAGCTCGCATAGGTCGATTTACCTAACGCTTTTTGGCGTTGATTGATGCGAGCTAAGCGCTCTTCATCAGCCTTAGCACTCTCTTCTTTGCGTACTTTTTCATTCAGCGAAAGTAGGTTGTCATCTTTCTCTGCACGGTATTTCGCAATATCTTGCTCGATAAAACCAAATTCTAAATCATTCGCGACACGTTGTTGGTGTTTAGCTTCCAAGCTAGCAATGATGGTGTTGAAGTTATTCAAACGCTCATATTTTGCTTTATCAATGCTGTCCCACGGTAGTGCGTTATCTTCAACACTTTCCCCTGTTTCGGAAGGGTCAATCGCGGTTGGATACGCGATATCAGGAACGACACCTTTGTTTTGGGTACTACCACCATCAATACGGTAAAATTTTTGAATCGTGTATTGTACGTAGCCAAGCTCTTTATCAAACAAATCATAGATATGATTGAGAGAGCGATGCTGCTGTACGGTACCTTTACCAAATGAGTTCTCACCGAGAATGATCGCGCGGCCATAGTCTTGCATTGCGGCAGCAAAGATTTCTGAAGCCGATGCACTGTAGCGGTTAATCAGCACGGTCATTGGTCCGCTATAGCTAATGCTACCATCGGTATCCGAGTTAACGTTGACTCGACCATAGCTATCACGCACCTGAACTACAGGGCCACTGGTAATGAACAAACCAGAAAGCGCGGTAGCTTCGGTTAATGCACCACCACCGTTATTGCGTAAATCAACAATGATGCCGTCGACTTTTTTCGCTTTTAGCTCCGCCAGTAGTTTTTCCGTGTCTTGAGCTAAGCCGACGTAGAAACTCGGTACTTCTAGTACACCAATTTTCTTCCCTGCTTTTTCAATCACTTCAGATTTTACGGCGCGATCTTCTAAGCGAATTTTGTCTCGCACAATAGTGACAACGTGACTTTTTGCGTCTTTGCCTTCAGGTAACACGAGCAGTTTCACCTTGCTACCTTTAGGTCCTTTAATCAGTTGAACGACATCGTCTAAGCGCCAACCGACTACATCTACCACATCTTCGCCTTCTTGACCGACGCCGATAATGCGGTCACCCTCACCCAATTGTTTGCTCAATGCTGCAGGACCACCTGCAACCAATGAGCGGATGATGGTGTAATCGTCGGTCATTTGTAACACGGCACCAATCCCTTCCAACGAGAGATTCATTTCAGATTGGAATTGTTCTGCGTTACGCGGTGACAAATAGCTGGTGTGCGGATCAACTTCACGAGCAAACGCATTCATGTAAGTTTGAAATACGTCTTCACTTTTTGTCTGTGTGAGGCGCTTGATGGCATTGTTGTAGCGTTTATCGAGCGTTTCTTTGATTTCTGGCCACTCTTTACCTGCCAGTTTCAAGCTTAACGCATCGTATTTAACTCGTTGTCTCCACAGCTCGTTAATCTCTTTAAGATCTTTCGGCCAAGGCGATTTCGTGCGATCAAGCTCAATAGACTCATCAGCATCAAACGTCATCTCTTGATCAAGCAGAGAAAGTGCGTATTGAAAGCGCTCAAAACGTTTTTCCATTGACAGGTTATACAGATCGTAAGCGATTTGATTGTCACCCGCTTTTAATTGGTCATCCAATTGTAAAGACCAAGCTTTGAAGCTGTCTATGTCCGCTTGAGTAAAGATATTTCGACTGTAATCCAGCATCTCAAGGTAGCGTTCAAACATGGCTTGAGAAAACTGATCGTCTAAATTGAATTGTTTGTAATGAGAACGGGTAAAACGTGAGGTAACACGTTTCGCTGCCGTTGCGTGTTGAGCTTCAGGAACAAGAAGAGGGAGGTCTTCTGGTTTGAGTTTGGCTTCTAGAGCCTGAGCTGAAAAGGCTGCCAGCCATAAGCTAGCAGCAATCAGAGATATTTTTGAACGGCATTTCATGCGTAGGAGTATCTCCTTTATGCGCGCAAGTGCTCCGCTTTCACAACCATTTGTAGGCCGTTGGCAAGTTGAACACGCACATCTTCCTTATTGACTTCAACGATGGTCGCAGCCATGTTGCCTTTACCCATATTCACATTGACTTGATTGCCAACGTTAAGCTCAGACGCAGCCAGTGCGCGAGTTTCTACAGGCTTTTTCTCCACTTTCGGTGCGTTTTGCGGACGGCGAGCTTGCTGTGGCTTTTTCGCCTTTGGCTTGTTCGCTTTCGCTTCTTCACGCACTTTCTTTACTTGTTCTTTACGACGAGCTTCTACGCGAGCTTTGCTCTCAGCCAGTGCCGCTTGTGCGTGTTCTACGTGCTGTTCTTCCAGCTCACCACAAGGGTTGCCGTCCAGATCAACACGAGTTGCGCCAGGTTTTACACCATGTAAATAACGCCAAGAAGAGGTGTATTGTCTTAACGCGGCACGAAGCTGAGTTTTGCTTACTTTAGGGTCGTCATTCAAGCGATCAGCAAGATCCTGAAAAATACCAATTTTCAGAGGCTTTGCTTCACCTTCTAAAGTAAAGCAGTTAGGGAAACATTCAGCAATGTACGCGATCACTTCTTTGCTGTTTTTTAACTTTTCAGTGTTTTCCATGAGGATTCCTGGTTATTGCGGCTGCCCGCCAAACATTGATGTGTAAATATGTGCGGTATTATAAAGACCTGCAAAGGAAAAACCACAGGCAAAGGGCAATTTATGCCTTATTAGCCTGTGAATTGAGCAGCTTTTCTACTTCGCTCATCAAATAGGTTAGGCCTTGCTCGTCAATTTCACTGAAACGACCAATGTTTGGACTGTCAATGTCTAACACTCCGGCGACTTTTCCGTTAATCGAGAATGGGATAACGATTTCTGAGTTACTCGCGGCATCACAAGCAATATGACCTTCGAATTGATGAACGTCGTACACACGTTGAACCTTATTTTCTGCAACTGCAGTACCACAAACTCCCCTGCCTACGGGAATGCGCACGCAAGCGGGTTTGCCCTGAAATGGGCCCAATACCAACTCGTTCTCTTGCATTAAATAAAAACCCACCCAGTTGAGCTCGGTGAGTTCCATATTCAGTAACGCACTTAAGTTGGCAAGATTTGCGATGAGATTGGTTTCACCTTCTAATAAAGCGACCGCTTGCTTGGTGAGGCGTTGGTACTGTTCTAGGTTCATAATAACTTCCATTTGAAAAATAAAGACTTCACTTCGCGAACTACGTACAATGCGCATCACTAAAATAGGATGCATTCTCATTAATATGACGTATTTCAACGACACTATTAGCCGCTCTTGGCTGATAACTCAAGTAAAAAAACATCGCGCCAAACTGTTGTTTGCTAACTTTATTGCCGTCGTCGCGACGCTAATCAGTGTTCCTATCCCACTGCTCATGCCGTTAATGGTGGATGAAGTGCTGCTCAATCATCCGGCAAAAGGTGTGGAGGTGATGAACCAGTTCCTGCCACAAGGGTGGCAGACCGCAACGGGTTACATCATGCTGACTTTGCTGATGGTGGTGGTGATGCGTATTGCCAGTCAGTTGTTGAATATCCTACAAAGTCGTCAGTTCACCTTGGTTTCTAAGACCATCACTTACGAAATGCGTCGTAAGATGATTGAAAAGCTAGGGCGGATCAGTATTCGTCAGTATGAAACGCGCGGCAGTGGTGGGATCAACGCTCACCTCATCACAGATATTGAAACCATCGACCAGTTTATTTGCTCTACACTGAGTAAGTTTTTGATTTCTTTGCTTACTGTGATTGGTACCGCCATTGTATTGCTTTGGTTGGAGTGGCGACTTGGCCTGTTTATTCTGTTAGTGAACCCGATTGTTATCTACTTTTCTCGGATGCTGGGCAGCCAAGTTAAACATTTGAAAAAACGCGAAAACCAAGCGTTTGAGCGTTTTCAAAACCGCTTAGTGGAAACGTTAGATGGTATCTATCAGTTGCGTGCCGCAAACAAGGAGCGCGAGTTCCTCAACCGCCTTATCAGCGATGCTGACGCAGTACGCGAAAATGCTGACAAATACGCATGGCAATCTGAAGCCGCTGGTCGCCTCTCCTTCTTACTGTTTTTACTCGGTTTTGAGCTGTTTCGTGCCGTAGCCATGTTAATGGTGGTGTTCAGTGACCTCACCATAGGCCAGATTTTCGCGGTGTTTGGCTACTTGTGGTTTATGCTCAGCCCGGTGCAAGAGCTGTTGGGTATTCAGTTTTCTTGGTATGCCGCTAAGGCCGCTTTGAAAAGAATCAATAGCTTATTAGAGCTAGAAGAAGAGTACCGACCCATCAGCAAAGTCAATCCCTTTACTCAGCCGGGAGAAGTCGATATTGAGATCAACAATATCCATTTCTCCTACGATGGTGAAAGCCAAGTACTGAATGATTTGTCACTTCATATCCCAGCGGGGAAAAAGGTGGCGTTAGTCGGAGCCAGTGGCGGAGGGAAATCGACGCTGATTCAGCTCTTAATTGGCGTTTATCGCGCGCAAAGTGGCGTAATCCGCTTTAATGGACAACACTGTGATGACATTAGCTTTGATGTGATTCGCGATCAAATTGCCGTTGTTTTACAACAACCTATACTGTTTAATGACACTTTGCGGCATAATCTGACCCTTGGTGGTCAATTTAGCGATGATGCCTTGTGGCAAGCGTTGGACATCGCCCAACTGCAAGATGTGATCACCAAACTCGACCAAGGGTTAGAGAGCCAAATTGGTCGTAATGGCATTCGATTGTCAGGCGGACAAAGACAGCGGCTAGCGATTGCGCGTATGGTGCTGAGTAATCCAAAATTCGTTATTTTGGATGAAGCCACTTCCGCCTTGGATACGGCTACTGAAGCCGCATTGCACCTTGCGTTGTCAAAGTTTTTGCATGGTCGAACTACCTTGATTGTTGCCCATCGCCTCTCTGCGGTGAAACAAGCGGACTTAATTTATGTATTGGAAGATGGACATGTCAGCCAGTCAGGAACTCACCACGAGTTACTCGAACAAGAAGGCTTGTACCAAACCCTTTATGGGAGTATTCAGTCGCAGCACTAATGGTGTTAATGGCGGCCCCTATGGTGTTGTCCGCCTATGACCTCCTCATCCTCTTTATCTCATCATGCATCGCAGTCGGGTCAAGTTCGTTTGTGCCCCGGCTGCGAACTGCCTATTGATGCGATTACGGTTGACCAAGCCCACAGCGCTCATTGCCCCCGTTGTGGCACGCTACTCTATCGTGGCGGTAGCCCTTCTCTCTCCGGCGATCTTGCTCTTGCGGTCACTTGTTTGCTGCTGTTTATTCCTTCCCACTTTTTCAGTTACATTGATATTCGACTGTTTGGTGTGATGATCCCAGCCACCTTGCCGCAAGGCGTATTCGCCTTGTGGAATGAAGGTTACATCGCCTTGGCGTTATTGGTGCTGTTTTGTAGCTCGATTGCGCCACTGGTTTTATGTTTGAGTGTGGTCAGTGCTCATCTCGCTCTGCGTTTTCGCTACTTTCAGACGCTGCGTTACTCATTGCTCTTTATTCATCATCTCAAAGTCTGGGTCATGATCGATGTGTTTCTGGTTAGCGTGGCTGTGTCTTGCTTTAAGCTAAAAGATTACTCAGATATTTTTATCGGTCCCGGATTATTAGGGTTGGTGCTTCTGCAACTGTTTACGGTCTTACTGCTTAGTCGTATCAGTACTCGCCGCTATTGGGAAACCTGGCAAGCTGAAACGGAATATGATTTGCCCGTCAAGCAGGTGCATTGCCATAACTGCCACCTTTCACAGCCAGAAAATGGTCACTGTGTTCGCTGTCAGCACAAGCTTTACCACAGAAAACCTAACTCGATAGAACGAACATGGGCTTATGTTTTAGCAGCAACGGTGGCGATTTTTCCTGCTAACTTGATCCCTATTTCTATTTTGATCACCAATGGTCAGCGCTTGGAAGATACGATTTTTTCTGGTGTGGCTTCGCTCGTGAAAAATGGCATGTGGGGTATTGCGCTGATCATCTTTGTCGCCAGTATTGTGGTTCCCGTGATCAAAATCATTGGCCTCGCCTATCTCTTAATGGCCATCAAACTGAAACGTCACGTGCATCAGCGCCAACGTATGATGATTTATCGTGGCATCAAATGGATTGGCAAATGGTCGGTGATGGATCTGTTTGTCATCTCTATCATGCTGACATTGGTTGACCGAGGTCAGATCCTCGATTTTACTCCCGGTTACGGGGCTGTCGCTTTTGGTATGGTCGTGGTGCTCACCATGTTAGCCGCGGAAAGTTTAGATCCGCGCTTACTGTGGGATGAGCCCGACTCCACTCGTACTCAACAATAGGTTGTTTGAATGAGTCAAGAAAATACAACGCAAACGTCATACACACCGGAAATCCGTAAACGTCGGGGCATCTCTCCGTTGTGGATCTTACCCATAGTGACCATGATTTTAGCGGGTTGGCTGGTGTTTAAAGCGGTGCATGATGCTGGAGTGCGGATTCAAATTCATTTTGAAAACGCGCAAGGCTTAATCGCAGGTCGAACCACCATTCGCTATCAAGGATTGGAAGTGGGGATGGTGCGCGACATCAAACTCTCTGAAGGATTGGATAGTATCTACGTCGAGGCGGATATTTATCCAGAAGCCACCAAGCTTCTCTCCAATCAAACGCGTTTTTGGATGGTCAAACCGACGGCGAGTTTATCCGGCGTTTCTGGGCTAGATGCGCTTGTATCAGGAAACTATATTGCGATCCAACCGGGTTCAACGCATCAAGAGGATTATCCAACACAATATCAAGCGCTGGACTCAGCCCCCTCGGATCTGCTGGCACAACGCGGCTTGACCATTTCTCTCAAAGCTCGCGATTTAGGTGGCATCTCGGTCGGCTCGCAGATTGTGTATAAAAAAATCCCGATTGGTGAAGTATTTAGCTATCAGTTGGATGACGATGCGCAGTCGGTGACTATCCAAGCCTCGATCAAAGAGGAGTACCAACACATCATTAATACGGAAAGCCGATTTTGGAACGTGAGTGGTATTGGTGCCAGTATCGGCTTTGAAGGGGTCGATGTTCGTCTAGAAAGCTTAAGCGCGCTGATTGGCGGCTCGATTGCGGTCGATTCGCCTGATGAAGGCAAACCCGTAGAACAAAATGCGCAGTTTCGTCTCTATCGCGATTTAAAAACCGCGGGGCGCGGTATTGCGGTATCGATCACTTTACCGGATGACAACAACATCTCCGCGTCCGGCGCCCCCATCATGTATCGAGGTATTGAAATTGGCCAAATTACTGATTTGCAGCTGGCCGAAAACCGCAAAAGTATCGTAGCCTCTGCTGCGATTCAGCCTGCGTTTAGCGATATGCTGAATCGCGGCAGCCAGTTTGTCCTTGAAGAAGCACAAGTCTCATTAACCGGGGTGGAGAACCTGACCAATCTTGTGAAGGGCAACTACCTCACCCTGATCCCCGGAGCCGGAGAGCGCACGCGTAACTTTCAGGCCGTACGCAAAAATGAATTTAAGTATGCGCGCTCCAACAGCATCAGTTTCAATCTTGTGGCAGATAACTCGTTCGGTTTAGAAGCGGGAACCCCGATTTTGTATCGCGGCGTGGCCGTAGGTAGCGTTACTGCCGTGAATCTTAAACTCGATTATGTTGAGTTTAACGTATTGATTGATGAGCAATATGGCGCATTGATCCGCTCGCAAAACCGTTTCTACGTCACTGGCAGTGCGGCGGCTGAGCTTACGGAGTCGGGGCTTTCTGTTTCTATTCCACCCGCGAAACAACTGTTGCTTGGGTCGATCAGTTTTGCCAGTGAAGGCAGTAGCACACCGCTTGAACAGTATCGACTCTACTCGAGTCAGTCTCTGGCTGAATTGGCAAAATACAATCAGTCTGGCTCTCGTTCATTAACGCTGTTTGCGCATGAACTGCCTTCAATCAATGCTGGCTCTCCCCTTTTGTATCGCAATTTGAAAGTCGGCAGTATCTCGGGCTTTACTCTTACGCCTAAAGGCGTGCAGATTGAAGCGACCATCGAAAAGCAGTATCAGCATTTATTGACACCAGATTCGGTCTTTTGGAACCGCTCAGGCGTAGAAATCAAAGCGTCGATGGATGGCGTAGATGTAAAAGCCGCACCATTACAGACTCTGATCCGCGGTGGCATCGCCTTTGATAATCTGCCCGGAATTGAAAACAAAGTCGGATCGATGTGGAAACTCTACAGCGACTACGATCATGCACGTCGCTATGGTGAGAAAATCACGCTGACCGCACTTGGCACATTGGGAGTCAAAGTGGGTACGCCAGTGCAATACCAAGGCGTACAAATTGGCGAGGTATTTGAAATCATTCCTGATTTTGAATCGGATTTCGTCAAACTCGCCGCGCGTATCGAGCCACAATACGCCCCGAAAATTGCCAAGCAGAATTCACAATTCTGGCTTTCACAAGCCAAAATTGGCCTAAGCGGTATTGAAAACGTGCAGAACCTGTTGGGACAAAGTATTGAAGTACAACCTGGCAATGGTGAAAGTCGTTTTGAGTTTGAACTGCACAAAGAGGCGCGCCATGGTGGTGCTGGCAATACTTACACTTTGCAGAGTGAAAAACGCGGCTCGGTGAGTGTGGGCACCCCGATTCTGTATCGTGATATTGAAGTGGGCAAAGTGATTGATGTACGTTTAGGTGAATTTGCCGACCGCGTGATCACCACCATTCGTATAGCTCCGCAGTACACCTATTTGCTGCGTCAAAACAGCGTATTCTGGAATGTCTCTGGGCTCGATATGTCGATTGGCATTACTGGCGCGAATGTGAAAGCCGGTACTTTTGACAGCATGTTGCGCGGCGGGATCACCTTCGCGACGCCAGAGCAGAAACAGCTAACGCCTGCGGCGCCTGAAGGGCATACTTTCTACCTCTACCCTCAAGCCCAAGAGGAATGGACCAAGTGGCGCACACCGATCCCTAAGCCTTAGTCGCAAAAGATAACGTGAAGAAAAGCAGCCTTGTGCTGCTTTTCTACTTTTCGGCGATCCTTTATGTCACCGCCTTATCTGGTTATAATCGCCGCCCTTATTCATCTACGGAACTCGCTTGTGCATCCGAACATTTCCCTTCCCGAACCATTCATCGCGTCGATGGCGAAAATACTGCCAGATCCCACTCAGCTTGCTGATTTTATTGCAGCTTGCCAAAGGCCTCTGCGCAAAAGCATTCGCGTTAATACACTCAAAATTTCTGTTGCAGAGTTTTGTCAGCGCGCCGCTGAGAAAGAGTGGCAACTGACGCCAGTACCTTGGTGTGAGAATGGGTTTTGGATTGATGCCGATGAAAGCTTAGTCCCGCTGGGTAATACCGCTGAGCATATGGCTGGGCTGTTTTATATCCAAGAAGCCAGTTCGATGATGCCCGTTTCAGCCCTGTTTATGGGGAATGCGCACTATGACTCTGTGTTGGATATGGCGGCGGCTCCGGGCTCGAAAACCACGCAAATGGCCGCCTTAATGGACAACCAAGGCGTGTTGGTTGCCAATGAGTTTTCCGCAAGCCGAGTGAAAGTGCTGCACGCCAACATTGAGCGCTGTGGGATTCGTAATACCGCACTGAGTAATTTTGATGGTTGTGTGTTTGGAGGTTGGTTGCCTGAGCGTTTTGATGCGGTGTTGATTGACGCGCCCTGCTCTGGTGAAGGTACGATTCGCAAAGATCCTGATGCGATGAAAAACTGGAGCCTTGAGTCGATTCAAAGTATTGCCAACACTCAAAAAGCCTTAATTGAAAGCGCATTTCAGGCGCTCAAAGTGGGCGGCACGCTGGTGTATTCAACCTGTACTTTGAGCCGTGAAGAGAATCAGCAAGTGTGCTGGCACTTAAAACAGACATATGGTGATGCGGTTAGCTTTGAATCACTGGGGAATTTGTTTGAGCACGCATCGCTCGCCCTTACCGAAGAAGGTTTCCTGCACATTTTCCCGCAAATGTACGATTGTGAAGGCTTTTTTGTCGCGAAAATTCGTAAACTGGCCTCCGTGACAACGCCAGAGGTCAACAAGCGATTAGGCAAGTTTCCGTTTAACAAAGCGAGCCATAAGCAGCAAGCTGAGATTGCTCAGCAACTTCAAAAGTCTCTTGGAATCGAGCTGCCCTCGGATTCACAGGTCTGGCTGCGCGATAACGATGTGTGGCTATTCCCCGAAGCTTTAGAGCCCTTATTGGGTGAGCTGCGCTTTTCTCGCATGGGAATCAAAATTGCTGAAGCACATAAGTCCGGTTATCGATGGCAGCATCAAGTGGCGACTTGTCTTGCATCCTCAAGTGCGATTCACAGTGTCGAACTGGATACCACGCAAGCACGAGAATGGTTTATGGGCAGAGATGTCAGACCAGAAGGACAAAGTGGTCAAGGTGAAGTGATTGTCCGTTACGCTAACGATGTGATTGGGTTAGGAAAATGGGTAGGCAATCGCGTGAAGAATGGACTGCCAAGAGAGCTAGTTAGAGACAAAAATCTATTTTGATTGGCTGAACTATAGTATGAAATTCTAAAAACCTGTCGCTAATTTCAGTATCTGTACTAGGCTTAGAACTAAGCAACTGACTAGATTTTCCATTAGCGCAGGCTCTTTGGAGCCATTCCCCTAGGCCCTAAAACCTTACGTTTTGGGCCTTTTTTTCGGGTTCTTGTTACCAAAGATAGGGTTAGGCTAAACGAATTCCATCATTTTCAATGACGATTTTGCCTTGCTTATACAAACCGCCGATGGTCTTTTTGAACGTGCCTTTACTGGTGCGAAAAGTGGCAAAAATGGCTTCAGGTGTCGATTTATCGCTCAGCGGTAAGAAACCTCCTTTCTTCTCTAAGGTTTCTAAGATCTTAGTACTGAGCTCATCCATTTTTTCTACCCCTACTTTTTGCAGGGACAGGTCGATTTTGCCATCTTCGCGTACACTCTTGATGTAGCCCTTGAGCTTCTTACCGATGAACAGCTTGCCAAAGACATCTGAGGAGAAAATCATGCCCCAGTGTGTGCCATTCACAATCGCTTTGAAGCCAAGTTCAGAACGTTCCGCAATCAGTAAATCAACCTGTTGGTTTGGCGTGTATTTCGCTGGTGTTTTATCAAGCCACTTGTTGAACTTGGTTGTGCCGACAATACGCCCCGATGCTTTATCGGTGTAGACGTAAACTAAGACGGTTTGGCCAGCGGTAAAACGGGCACGCTGCTCACTGTATGGAATAAGCAGATCTTTGTTTTTGATGCCCCAGTTGGCAAACGCCCCAGTGCTATTTACGCCCTCGATCTTCATTAAGCCCCACTCGCCGACTTGCGCGATTGGCGTTTCAGTTGTGGCAGCGAGTTGGTTTTCAGAGTCAAAATACAAGAAAACGTCAATAAACTGCCCAATTTCAGTACCTTCTGGCACGAAACGCTTAGGCAGCAAGGTAGTGCCGTATTCTCCTGCATCCAAAAAAACACCAAATTCGGCGAATTTCACCACTTCTAAACTATTAATTTGACCAATGTTAATCATATAAAACTGTCTCACAGCAAATTTGCAGAGATTATACGTTATCTCTGTTATGCTTTCTCGCATTCGAGCAATAAATCGGGCAATTTTTACAGGAGTTTTCGTTGATTACCGTACAGCAGCAAGATGCGGCAACCTTGACGATTGTCAGCCAGATGACGGGCAGTAAAGAGCTCGATCTTCATTTTTATCTCTTTATTCCTGGTGAGTTGGATATTTCACCCGAAGTGATTTCGGAGTCGGAGTTTTTCTACAGTTCAATCCACCAGCAACGTGCCTATTACAGCGACCAGATCCTTTTACCTCTGGTTCACAGCCGCCTTGCTCAACGTGGGCATCTCTCCACGACCCAATATCGGGTGAGCTTGAGCTTGTTTGCTTATCAGTATGTGATTGCGTTGGATAAAGCGGTTTCTCAGCTCAACAACACCAGCGATACGGTGACAGCAGAAGAAGTCGATAGCGTGATTGAGCTGTCGCTGGATATTTTGCGTCGCCTGCGCCGCAGTATTCCTTACGAAGAGCAACTCAAGCGTTACTACGCCAACATTGATAACTACCTCTCTTGGTACACTGAGCAGAGCTTCTTATCCATGATTGCGCACATGACCCGTGATAATGAATACAAAACCATTAAAGACCGATTGATCACGCTGGTTGAGAAAGAGCAAGCACATCGCACCCTTAACCAGTACAACTCAGATAAGGCCAACCAAGATATTACTCGTCTCAGTAATAAAATGCGTTTACTGCGTCGCCTGATTGAGCATCCGGTCATTCTCAATGAAAAAGTGTCATCGCTGGGGAATAACACCAAACGTGCGGTGAAAGGTTTAGCTACAGGTTTAGTGATGGTGGCAGTGACCATTACCGCCATTTCCGCACGTGATTACTGGGGAGAAATTACCGCCTCATTCATCATTGCTATGTCCTTTATCTATGCCCTGCGGGAAATTTTTAAAGACGACCTGCGCGATATGCTGTGGCGCTGGATAAGCAAAGGCAAAGCAAAATGGCGACGTCACTACTTCGACCCGACGACCGGTAAGCAAGTGGGCGACAAAGAAGAGTGGCTGGATTACAAAAAACTAAGTGAGCTGCCGGATCGCATTCAAGCGATTCGGAAAAAACGTATTGTGCAGCGTGAAGAGCAGATCCTGCATTATCGTTCTCATACGGAAATGTCGACATCCCGTTTTATGAGTGGCTATGAAGAGACACGAGAAACCATGATGATTGATTTGCGCGCCATCATGCGCCAGATGGATAAAGGCTCAAATCATATTTATCAGCTCAACAACGGACAAGTCAGTCGCGAATCGGTGGAAAAACGCCATCTGTTAAATCTGATCGTGAAAGAAAAACACCATAAAGGTGAGCCGGCTTACTACCGCTGGAAAATCGTGTTGAACCGTAGTCGAATTGTGGACATTGAATCCATCCCACTTACTTAGCGATTTTCAGTGAAAGGGTTAACCAAAACTCCGCCATTGGCTCATCGCCATGCAGCGTAGGACAGGTCGCAATAATGTGTACTTCTTGGTTAACCCGCTCTCCGGTACGCGCTGTTTCGTCTAGCATGCGATCAATCTTCTCACCTTCTACACAATGAAAATGCACCGCCGCTTCTGGGCGTTTGTGAAATTCGCCTCTCACCGATTTGAACGCCAAGGAAACCGATTTACCGCGTTGATTGGCTTTGTGCATCGCCATGTAACCGCCCGCGACATCGGCGCCCACCGCAAGTACACCGAAATACATACTATTGAGGTGATTTTTATTACGTCTTTTCAGAGGGATACGAACCTCAACCGCTTGATCGTTTAGCGAAAGAATTTTCGGACGACACGCCCAGATCAAAGGGACTTTGAAAAAGCCGAACAGATTAAGATAGAGGTTGGCTTTTGCTAAGGGTGACAGCATAAAAACTCCGCAATAGTAAGTTGTCCGACCACTTCAATCGATCGCTGAATAAATGTCAAACAAATGTTAACAAAATGCAGAGCCACGACGCTTTCTGAGCAAAGTGAAGAGATAAGTCTGCTTTTACGCAGTCGGTTTGGTCAAATGCTCGGTTTTTACTTCAATTTACACCCCTTTCCTCAGCTGTTTTCGGCGTAATGGTTTATTCTCGTTGACAAATTCGTTATCTTTAGCGCTTCGCAATAAAAGGACAGGCGCTCCTATGCCACTGAAAACCGATGAATTAAGAACCCAAGCATTGGGACCTATGCCTACTCCGGCAGAATTAAGTCACGCACATCCTATCACTGATGAAGTTGCGCTACGGATCGCGCAGTCTCGTCGCCAAATTGAAAGCATTCTTACCGGTGAAGATGATCGCCTATTAGTGATAGTGGGGCCTTGTTCGGTGCATGATACCGATGCTGCAATCGACTACGCTCGCCGCCTTGCTGCGCTACAAGAAAACTATACTGATGAGCTTTTTGTGGTGATGCGGACCTATTTCGAAAAACCACGTACTGTGGTGGGTTGGAAAGGACTGATCACCGATCCAAACTTAGATGGCTCTTACGCTTTAGAAACCGGTCTCAATAAAGCGCGAAAGTTGCTGCTTGATGTAAACAAGCTCGGATTGGCTACCGCGACCGAGTTTCTCGATATGATCACAGGCCAATACATCGCTGACCTTATCACGTGGGGCGCTATTGGTGCGCGTACCACTGAGTCGCAAATTCACCGTGAGATGGCCTCTGCGCTCTCCTGCCCTGTGGGTTTTAAAAATGGCACTAACGGTAATGTGAAAATCGCGATTGATGCGATCCGCGCGGCCAAAGCGTCACACTACTTCTATTCGCCAGATAAGAATGGTCGTATGACGGTTTACCGTACCAGTGGTAACCCATTTGGTCATATTATTCTGCGTGGTGGTGATAGCGGACCGAACTTTGATGCGGCTTCGATTAATGAAGCTTGCCAGCAGTTGGCACAATTCAACTTACCAGAGCGTTTAGTGGTGGATTTCAGCCACGCGAACTGTCAAAAACAACACCGTAAACAAGTGGATGTCGCGCGCGATATTTGCCAGCAAATTGAAGCTGGTAGCCACAAAATTGCGGGCATCATGGCGGAAAGCTTCCTTGTGGAAGGCAATCAGCCAATGCACGATCTCAATAATCTGACTTATGGTCTGTCGATCACCGATCCTTGTTTAGGATGGGAAGATACCGCCACCATGCTTGATATGCTGGCTCAATCGATCAAAGTCCGTCGTTCTCGTCACTAAGGAAATACCTCATGCCTTCTTTTGATATTGTTTCAGAAATTGATGCGGTTGAGCTGCGTAACGCAGTCGAAAACTCAACGCGTGAACTCGCTAGCCGATTTGATTTTCGTAACGTAGATGCGAGCTTTGAGCTGAAAGAAGAGACCGTAAAACTGGCCGCCGAAGATGATTTCCAACTCGGTCAGATGATGGATATTTTGCGCGGTAATCTCGCCAAACGCGGTGTGGATGCTCGTGCGATGAAAGCCAAGGATTCTGTGCATATCGGTAAAAACTGGTACAAAGAAGCAGAATTCAAGCAAGGTTTAGAAGCGCTACTGGCGAAGAAAATCGTCAAACTGATCAAAGATGCCAAAATCAAAGTGCAAGCTTCGATCCAAGGCGACAAAGTACGCGTCACGGGCAAAAAGCGCGATGATTTGCAAGAAGTGATGGCGATGCTGCGCGAGGCCAACCTTGAGCAACCGCTGCAATACAATAACTTCCGCGAATAGTTTGAGATAAAGCACGTGTATTAAAGTGCACGGTTTCGCTTTAAACAAACGCCCCAAAAACGGGGCGTTTGTCGTTGCTGCGAACTAAATGTAGGTATTCTTGCTCAAGTCATCACATAAATAACCAACAGCACTTAAGCTGCACTCTCTTTCGCTCGCGCCTGAGCGGCTAAGATTTCTTCCACTAACCTTGGCACTTCAATACTGGCTTTACCATAGCGCTTCTCAGCAAACTCGCTTTCCACTGCACTTGGCTCCAAATTGATCTCTATGGTGTGCGCGCCATGCATACGTGCGTCATGCACAAACCCCGCCGCAGGATAAACCACCCCAGAGGTGCCAATAGACACAAACAGATCTGCTTGTTCAAGCGCGGCGTAAATATCGCCCATGCGTAGCGGCATTTCACCAAACCAGACAATGTGTGGGCGCATCTGTGCAGGCATTTGGCAGCAGTGGCACAGATCGCCATGACGGATATCCTCTTTTTGCTCGACCGTTTGATTGGACTCAGGACAGCGCGCTTTCAGCAGCTCTCCATGCATATGAATAATGTTCTGGCTGCCGCCACGTTCGTGCAAGTTATCAATGTTCTGGGTAATCACAGTGACACTGCCCTGCAACTCTTTTTCCAGTTTGCCAAGAGCAAGGTGTGCAGGATTAGGCTGAATAGCGTCAGAGAGTAGCTTACGGCGGCGCTGGTTATAAAACTCCAGCACCATGTCGGGATCACGCTGAAACCCTTCGGGTGTCGCCACATCTTCGATTCGATGGTTTTCCCACAGCCCATCCTGAGCACGGAAAGTTTGAATGCCAGACTCCGCAGAGATGCCTGCACCAGTCAGTATCACAACATGTCGATACGGTAAGCTCATAACCCATTCCTTTTCTCGGCTTTTGTTTAAGCTTAACACCGAAGCGTTATCAACCCTAGAATACGGGGATTAGACCATAGTAGTAACAAGGATAAAAACACCCAGCGAGTGCTGGGTGTTGAACGCTAGACCTGTATTACAAATTCGGCCCTTTGGAGGGAGAATGCGGTAAGTTATTTTGATACTGCTGCATGCCTTGGGTCATCCGCCAGATCCAGATCGAGATGGCCCCAACGGCAATGAGTGCGCCTACATAAGGGATGCCATGCCCGAGCTTGGCAAGCCAAGACTCCGGCATCCAGTAGCGATTCACACCCATGATGATGCCGTTCGTGGTCGCTACCGTCACAATCAACACCACGAAGAAAGTGAGATAGAGGAAGAAGCTACGAATTAAGCCATAGTAATGGGAATTCGCTATCTCACCATCTTGGTTCTTATCCAGTCGGTAACCCGCATAGATAATGCCAATCACGCCCGAGAGCAAGCAGGTGAATGGTGTCAGCAAGCTTGCAATGTAGACAAACCACACTGACTTGTGCGCTCTATCTTGATTCATGGCTCACCTCTCCTTTCGTTTGATTGAATGAGACGGGTTGAGATTCCGCACTTACCTCTTCAATTTCACCGCGGCGTTTTACTTCTTCATACCAAAGGTCATGATGCTCTTTCGCCCACGTTTCATCCACTTTGCCGGTCACCATGCCTTCTAATGCGCCTTCCATACCAAACAGACCGATATAAATATGGAAGATAAAGCCACAGATTAAGATCAAGGCTGAGAACATATGAATGAGGTTCGACTGTTCCATATCACGACGTGTTTGACCAAAGATCGGGAAGTCGAGCACCAAACCACTAATGGCCGCAAAGGTTCCAAACACAATCAGTAACCAGTAAATGGCTTTTTCCCCAGCATTGGAAAAGCCTGCTGAAGGATGTGTGCCTTTGTATTTTCCAACCATGCCACCGAGTTTCATAAACCACTGCACATCCACTTTATTGAAGATGGATTTGCGCCACCACTTGAGCAGTACAAACATCAGCAAAATGAAAAACAGTGGCCCCATGTAGTTGTGATACTGCTTCGCGGCATAGATGATCCAGCCCCACAGCTCACTCGGGATATACGGTTTTAAGAAGTGCTTACCGTACACCAGCATCAAGCCACTGAATGCCAAGGTCAGGAAGGTAAACGCCATGCTCCAGTGCAGCGCCCTATCTGAGCGTGACCAGCGATTGAGCTTACGTCCGGTGCGCGGCTTACTCAGCATCAGCGGACCGACTGCGATATACGCTAGCACGACCATTGCTATGCTGCCGAAAATCGCCACCGCACCAGCCGGAGACATCCATTTCTCTTTAAGGATAAACCAAGTTTCACCCGGTTTACTGATCAACACGCCATGTTCAGGAGACTGAGACGTGGTGTAACCCGCTTCGCCTTGTCGTACCTGACGCCAAAAGTCTGCGCCAGCCAGTTGGGTCATCTCTTTTTGCACCACATCCGGTTTTGCGTTCTCTTCTGCCATCACGGGTTGAGCCAACCAGCACAGCAGTGCTGCCAATAAAGGCAGCACAAAACGAGTGGCGCGAGAAAGTTGTTGTCTCATAGCCACTTAACTCCGAGTTGCGTCATAGGCGAGATCTTCACCGTTCGTCCAACCGGCACCTTTCGCCCCACGTTCAACCACGCGTTGACGGAAAATATCGGAGATTTTCTCCGCATCCCCCGCTAGTAGAGCTTTGGTAGAACAGAGAGAAGCGCACATGGGCAGTTTACCTTCCGCAATACGGTTGGCTCCGTATTTACGACGTTCCTCTTCTGAACCCGGCTCTGTTTCAGGGCCGCCAGCACAGAAGGTGCATTTGTCCATCTTACCGCGTTCACCAAACGCCGCCTGTTTCGGAAACTGCGGCGCACCAAACGGACAAGCAAACAAGCAGTAACCACAACCGATACAAAGATCTTTGTTGTGCAGTACGATGCCATCTTCGGTATGCACAAAGCAGTCTGCAGGACACACCGCCATACAAGGTGCATCGGTACAATGCATACACGCCACGGAAATCGAGTTTTCACCCGGTTCACCATCGTTGAGCGTAACTACGCGGCGACGCTGGATGCCCCATTCCAGCGCATCATCGTTTTCATTTTTACAGGCCGTGACACAGCCGTTACATTCGATACAGCGTTTGGTGTCACACAGGAATTTCATTCTTGCCATGGGTAAGCTCCTTACGCTTTACGAATGTTACAGAGGGTGACTTTGGTTTCCTGCATCAAGGTGACAGGATCGTAGCCGTAGGTCGTGGCGGTGTTTGCCGCTTCCCCAACCACGTAAGGCTGTGTACCTTCTGGATATTTCGGACGCAGATCTTCCCCTTGGAACTTGCCACCAAAGTGGAATGGTAAGAACGCCATGCCCGGTTTTACGCGACGTGTCACCATAGCTTTGACTTTGATGCGGCCTTTCTCTGCACCTTCAACCCAAACCATATCTCCATCCATAAAGCCTAAATCGTTAGCATCTTTCGGGTTCACTTCAACAAACATCTCTTGTTGCAGTTCAGCCAGCCAAGGGTTAGAACGGGTTTCTTCACCACCACCTTCATACTCGACCAAGCGACCTGAGGTGAGAATGATCGGGTATTCCACTGATTTATCCTGCGCTTGAATCGACTTATACAGCGTTGGCACACGGAAGATGAACGCTTGATCATCCCACGTCGGGTAATCAGCCAGCAGATCACGACGTGGTGTATACAGCGGTTCACGGTGCAGCGGTACGCGGTCTGGGAATGTCCACACAATCGCACGCGCTTTCGCGTTACCAAATGGAATACAGCCGTGTTTGATCGCGACACGCTGAATACCACCAGAAAGGTCCGTTTTCCAGTTTTTGCCTTCTGCAGCGGCTTTCTCTTCCGCGGTTAAGTCATCCCACCATCCGAGTTGTTTCAGCAGCTTATCGCTAAATTCTGGATAGCCGTCTTGCAGCTCACACCCTTTCGAGTAGCTATCTTCCGCCAGCAAACTCTTACCTTCAAACTCCACACCAAAACGGGTACGGAAGTTACCGCCACCTTCGGCGACCGTTTTCGAGGTATCGTAAAGAATGTGCGTGCCGGGGTGTTTCATCTCTGGCGTTCCCCAACATGGCCAAGGCATACCGTAAGTATCGCCATTCGCAGGGCCACCTTCGGCCGCCAACGTGGTTTTGTGGAAGGTGTGCCAGTTCTGTTGGTGCGTTTTCAAACGCTCTGGGCTTTGTCCTGTGTAACCAATCGTCCACATACCGCGGTTAAATTCACGGGTGATGTCTTCAATCAGTGGCTGATTGTTCTCAACGCGAATGTTTTTACACAGTTGATCGACGATCCCCAGTTTTTGGCTGAGCAGATACATGATTTCGTGATCAGGTTTGGATTCAAACAGCGGCTCAATCACCTGATCACGCCACTGAATAGAACGGTTAGACGCCGTCACACTGCCGTAGGTTTCAAACTGAGTGGTCGCTGGAAGCAGATACACTCCATCGGTGCGATCGTTCATTACCGCCGCAACCGTTGGGTATGGATCAACAATCACCATCATATCCAGCTTTTGCATCGCCTTTTTCATTTCCACGCCGCGGGTTTGCGAGTTCACCGCATGACCCCAATAGAACATGGCACGAATGTTTTCACGTTGCTGCAGGTTGTCTTTGTTTTCCAGTACTCCATCGATCCAACGAGAGACAGGGATCCCCGGAGTTTCCATTGGCAATGCGCCGTTATAAGTGCCTTGGTCAAAGCGGTTTTTGATCCACTCGAAATCCACGCCCCATACGCTTGCCCAGTGTTTCCATGAACCTTCGGTCAAACCGTAGTAACCCGGCAATGTATCAGAAAGCACGCCTAGGTCGGTTGCACCTTGCACGTTATCGTGACCACGGAAAATGTTGGCACCGCCGCCCGATTTGCCGATGTTACCCAACGCCAGCTCAAGGATGCAGTACGCACGAGTATTGTTATTACCTGTGGTGTGTTGAGTACCACCCATACACCAAACCACGCAACCCGGACGGTTTTCCGCAAGGATTTTCGCGGTGTTGTAGACTTCTTCTTCGCTTACGCCTGTGACACGCTCAACTTCTGCAGGCGTCCATTTGGCCACTTCAGCACGGATTTCATCCATACCGAAGACACGTTGACGGATGTACTCTTTGTCTTCCCAGTTATTTTTGAACACGTGCCACAGCACGCCCCAAATAAAGGCAACATCACTACCGGGACGCAGGGAAACAAAGTAATCCGCTTTTGCTGCAGTACGGGTACGACGAGGATCGGCAACCACGATTTTGCAGCTGTTTTTCTCTTTCGCGATCAAAATGTGCTGCATCGCGACTGGATGAGCTTCGGCGGGGTTAGATCCAATGAACAGCATCGACTTACAGTTGTGCATGTCATTGAATGAGTTGGTCATTGCACCATAACCCCAAGTGTTTGCTACACCCGCAACCGTGGTGGAGTGGCAAATACGCGCTTGGTGGTCAACGTTGTTGGTGCCCCACAGGGAAGCCATTTTACGGAACAGATAGGCTTGTTCGTTGCTGTGCTTAGCACTGCCGAGGAAGTAAACCGAATCTGGACCTGACTCTTCACGGATCTTCAGCGCTTTGTCACCAATTTCATTGATGGCTTGTTCCCAAGAGATCTTCTTCCACTTGCCGCCTTCTAACTTCATTGGGTATTTCAGGCGACGTTCACCGTGGCCGTGTTCACGCAATGCTGCGCCTTTCGCACAGTGACCGCCCGCGTTGAATGGATGATCAAAAGCCGGCTCTTGGCCAGTCCAAACACCATTTTGTACTTCAGCGTAGATACCGCAACCGACGGAACAGTGTGAACAGATGGTACGCTTTACTTCCGTTTTTGCGCTGCGATCCACGTCGCTGGCCTGAGCTTTACGGATCATGCCCGGCGTAAACAAAGAGGCACCAACCGCCGCTCCGCCCGCTGCCAGTGACGTGTTTTTCATAAAGGCACGACGACTAATACCGAGCTGATTTTGCTCTTTGGTCACGCTGTCTGAACGTTTGATGAGTCTCATCGGGTTGGCTCCTATAGCGTGTTGTAGTAATCACGAATGTGTTGAGTTTCGTGATAGCCTTTTTTCAGCGGCTCTTTGCTCTCGGTGCTTGCTTCACTGGCGACCGTTTGAGTGCTGACCCCCGCGACGACAGCGCCAGCAACAGCCGCTGTGCCTAACCCTTTAAGCAGATCGCGTCTGCTTTGGTTTACTTGGTTCTCTTTTTTCATCGATTGCTTCCTTATTGCTTAAGTTTTAGCAACTTAGCTGTGCGTCTTAAGACGTCTGCTTTTCATTCCGGTTTGTTCACTGCTCAGCTTTATCGGTCAGGTTTTTCACCTCGATCCGATAACGATTCTTGCGACTGCTTGGTGCTTGTGTCATCGCCACTTGTTCTAAACTCAAAAAAGCATCTAGAAGCTGCGCGACGGCTAAATAAAATTGGGCATGAGGAGCCTGACGAATTTGGCTCACCAGTTTGCCAAACCACGGTGCGATATGACGGTTGAAAAACGCTTGTTGCGTCTGCGCATCCGCATTTTCGTCATCACCTTGCTCACATAAATAAGCCATGGTTTCGCACAGCGCCGAAATGTGATCTTCTGGCTCGTGCACTTGCTCATCACGCTCTAGCCCTAAGCGGCTCAAATCATCACGAATCTCAGCCAGCGGCTTTTCCATCAATGAACCAGTTAGATGCCATGAGGCAAAAGGCACCACTTCACCACGACCGATACCAATAAACAGCTCTTGATACTCGTCAGCCAAAGAGTCCGCTTGAGCGTTGTGTGCGGCGGCGGATATCGCCTGCCACGCTTTCGCCATTTCGGTGCCATTGGCCTCAAAGTCCAATTCGGCTAGAAAGGTGCACAGCTCTGCTGAGGGCACATCACGCAGCAGTGTGGCGAGCAGCAGGTAAATATCTGAACGCATTGACTGTGAATGTGTTGACTGTGAACGCATAGATTGCTCTTGCATTGCTTTCTCCTTAATACTTGAGCTGCTGCTCAGGGTCATGTGCCATGGCTTCAAACATGTCGACTACCCGGCAGTCTTCGCACATCGCAATACGATTGAGCGCTTCCGGCGTGGCGAAATGTGAGTGACCGCGTAACTTGGTTTGCAACATGGTAATCATGGACTGTGGTGCGAAAGGTTTATGGCAGCGCAGGCACTTAGCGGGTTCTTCTTGATGCAAGGTCACCACACCTTGGCGTGCCGCTTTGTTCCAGTTGAGTTGTGGCGTCGCGCTAAGCGCTTGTTCAGGGCAAGCTTTGACACACAAGCCGCACTGCACACAGTCTTGTTCAATAAAGCGTAGTGCTGGGCTATCTCCCGCCGGATGCAGTGCACGCGTTGGGCAAACCGCAACACAGCTCATGCATAAAGTACAATCGCTTGCTTGGCATTCAATGGTGCCGTAAGGTGCGCTAATACTGAGTGGTTGAACGCTCGGTTGTGAATTGAGTGTTTCTGCTAACGCATCCAGCGCGGTAAACAGACGTTCGCGCTTATTACCAATTAAGTCACCCAACTTAAGCCCAAGCGGCTGTTCACACAGTACCGGCATCCCCTCGCGCAGCGATTCGAGATAAAGAATATCAATCGTCTCTTTGGGCAAACCCAAGTGAGTCAGCAAGCTCTGCGCCATGCTCACTTCTTGGTTGAGAATACGCTGGATAGTGGGTGGCATATGACGGCTCGCGGCAAACAACACTTGAGTTGCACCGTTAACTACAGCAGCAAACCAGCTGTCGATACCGACAGAAGGCAGCTCTTCTACCACCACAGGAATCACGTTATCTGGCAATACCTTAAGTGCCATGACGTTGTAACTTTCATGTCGAGAACTGCAGATCAGCACGATCGGTTTTTCACCGCCAGCTTGGTGGTAATTCGCCAGTAATCGCTCAATAAATTTTTGCGTGTCGGCAGGATTAGGCAGTGCGTAGTGAATCGCTTCCGTCGGGCAAGCCGTCGCGCAGGTTCCGACTCCCTGACACAGATAAGGGTTAATTTGAATCCGATGCCCTGTTTGATCAGAACCTTCACTGGAGAGCGCGCCAGCAGGACATGCATCCACACAGCGTTCACACCCTTTCACACCGCGTGAACTGTGCGCGCACAAGTCAGGATCCAAGCGAAAATACTTAGGTTTATCGAAGGTACCCATCAGAGTTGGGATCTCTTCCAGCGCATCCGCCAGCTTTGGATAACCGCGTCCTACTGGGAAATAACCGGGCACAGGCACTTCTTCACTCATTAAACCGTTGAGTGACATATCCAATACGATATCAAAGGTGTTTCCACCTATCGCGGCTTGCGCCAAATTGACTCGTTTACCGTGGTTTTCTACGTTCACCGAGAATGCGCCGAGGAAACCGCTAATTTCTACCGTATCGGCATAGTACAAATTACTTTGTGTGCCAGGCTCACCATCCACAGAAAGGAGCGTGATTGAAGCCATGCTACTCAGTGGCTCGGTAATACGCTCAATGAGCATAGTGGGTCCAATAATTAAGGTATGGCCGCCACTTTCGTAACTTACGGTAGGAGGAATAAGATTGGTCAACTCAACCGTATGCTCAATCGCATACTGTCTCGCCCGACCGTTTGGAGACGTCGCTTGTTGTAGTAGGTTGTTTAACATTGCTTGCTTCCGCTTATAAGAATCACGAGCGTGTTGGCTCGTTTTACATAAGCTAAAGCAAATAGCGTTCCAAATTTATTTTATTGAAAAATCAGAGAATTTATCGATAACGGGATGAGAAATGAAAAGCCACAATAAGAGTGAGACATTATGTCGCACTCTACCTATTGAGGAGTAAGTCAAAATGTCCCTAATCTCTATGCGGTATATTTTGTCTCACTATTCACTGCGCCAGATGCTGCTGTATCGTAAGAGGAAAGCGTATTGTGATCAGAAAGTCGCGCAGAATCCTCAACGAATTCAGGCGTAGAAGCTATCGTTTCATCAGGCATGCTTAAATCAGTCATAGTTTGGTCAGGCATAGCTTTTTCCGGTATAGCTTGTTCAGACTTAACCTCTGGCGTCGTTTCTAGCTCATTACACCATTGGCGTAAAGTTTGTGCGACTTGCGTGGTGAGGGTTGCTGTGTTGCTGTAATCCGCGTTGTAATCATCCAGCATACACACTTCGCTAAACTCACCGCTTAAAAACAGCTTACGCAATGCCGCTTTCTTCAGTTCTTGCGACGCATCGGATACCAACAAACTCGCTACGCTGGGTTCTTCATTCTCTGCTGAATGAGGTTGTTCGAGCGAGTGGCTCTCCAACCCACTTTCCGTTTCTACAGCGGACTCACTTTCTATCGGCTCCTCTTGCACAGGCTGTGAGTCCAAACTCTTTTGGGTATCAAGCAGTTGGTCTGATTCTGCGGTTAATTTACGTTGTGACCAACGAGAGAAAAACGTGTTTTCAGTTGCCACAAGACCTCCCCGCGCCTTCACGTTTCTTGCGGCGAATTTCCAGTAGCTCACCGTGACGACCAATATAGGCTTCCATCCACGCCTGCACGGGTAGCGGCATATCGGCCGACAGCACCAGATAATCGCTGTCCATATAGCGGCTGGCGACGGCTTGCGATGCGGTCAATTGCACGATTTTAAGCGGCTGATCTTCAATTGGGTCTTCGGCAACCAAGAACAGCTTTGGCGCTTGTGAACTGAGGTTAAAGCGATAGTCAGTACGCTCGTCACGATACAAGTGCAAGGTTGCGACATATTGACTCTGCGCCTCTGGCGTTAAACTGAAACTGTGCAATACCCACTGCGTGGTTTGCCAACGGCCACGTGAGACCAAACGCGGCTCAAGGTTGCAAGCGAGCGGCCAAGCGCTGTCGGTTTTACTATGAGCGGCATCCGTTAAGGATTCAGGAGAAGTTTGTTCAGTCATAACCCATACTAAATTAACAATCAGAGTAGAAATTAAAGCAATAATTGCGCCATGCGTACCAGTACCTTGCTTTAAGTAGAGCGACATTATCACTTTTGTTCAGTTTGTTTTTGATTCGGCACCCTTTTTGCTACATTGACGGCACTTTTTCTTATTCGCTCTACCCTAAGATTTGCACTGATAGATCGGCGGTGAATAAAGCGAGCATCACACAGGAATCCAGAGTGGCTAAACCTTCCATCATCAAAACCAGCGAAAATCCTCTGCAAACCATTGAAGTTGAAGTGTATGACGAATACGGCGAAAAACTGGTGAAATCGATCGCCTGTGAACGCCCTCTCACTGTCCTGCTCAACTGGAAAGAGATTGTGACCTTGATGACGCTCGGTTCGCGGCCAGAA
The DNA here is from genome assembly GCF_008369605.1 of Vibrio cholerae. Lineage (NCBI taxonomy): Bacteria > Pseudomonadati > Pseudomonadota > Gammaproteobacteria > Vibrionales > Vibrionaceae > Vibrio > Vibrio cholerae. The sequence continues at coordinate 1,415,584 of NZ_CP043554.1, read as the reverse complement.
GCTTTAGTGCTGGGTTATTTGAAAAACCAAAGTTTTATTTCCGATCCAGAAGCGCTCGATTCCATCATCATCGATTGGGAAACTCATTCGGCCGCGGTGGTTACGCGTGAAAACATTGACCATTTAGAGCCTGCACTGAAGAAAAAAACCGTCACCTCTGGCTGTGGTCAAGGCACCATGTATGGCAACGTGATGAAGCAGCTTGAGAATTATCAAGTACCACAGCAGCCAATTAAACAGTCACAAATCTACGCTGCTCTGGAAGCATTGACTCACTACAACGATACCTACAAAAAAGCCGGTGCGGTGCATGGCTGCGCAATTTGCCAAGAGGATCAAGTGATCTCTTTTGTGGAAGATGTCGGTCGCCACAACGCAGTGGATACTTTGGCCGGTGAAATGTGGCTCAATGGTATGCGTGGGGATGACAAAATTTTTTACACCACAGGGCGTTTAACCTCCGAGATGGTGATTAAAGTGGCGCAGATGGGGATTCCTGTGCTGCTATCGCGCTCGGGTGTGACTCAAATGGGGCTTGAGCTGGCGCAACGTTTTGGTATTACCACGATTGCTCGCGCTTCCGGTCGTCGCTTCCATGTGTACAGTGGTGCAGACAAAGTGGTGTTTGATGTGAAAGGCCACAGTGAAGAAGCATAACCACGTTTTTGCACCATAAAGGGTTTGACCGTTTTTCGGATAGCAAAAGAGCCTCACATAGAGGCTCTTAGTATTATTTAGCATGGAAAATATTGGCTTAGGAAACTTAACCTTCAACGCCACGTGATTTCAGGAACTCAGCGTAAGTGCCTTTGAAGTCAGTGATTTTGCCATCACGAATTTCTATGATGCGGGTTGCCAATGAGTCTACGAATACGCGGTCGTGCGATACAAAGAACAGCGTGCCTTTATATTGCTCTAAGGCGTTGTTTAATGACTCGATCGATTCCATATCCATGTGGTTAGTTGGTTCATCGAGCAGCAGCATGTTTGGCTTATGCATCATGAGTTTACCAAGCAACATACGACCTTGCTCACCACCCGACAGCACCTTCACGGATTTCTTGATGTCATCTTGGCCAAACAGCATACGACCCAAGAAGCTGCGCACCACTTGCTCGTCATCGCCTTCTTGACGCCACTGACCCATCCACTCCATCAAGTTCATGTCTTCGGCGAACTCATGAGCGTGATCTTGCGCGTAGTAACCAATATTGGCATTTTCAGACCATTTGTAGCTGCCGCTGCGTGGCTCAAGTACACCCGCTAGAGTATTGAGCAGTGTCGTTTTACCCGCACCGTTCTCACCGATAATAGCGACACGCTCACCCACTTCAAAAATTGCGTTGAAGTTGCTGAACAGGTCATGATCAAAACCTTGGCTGAGGTTTTCAACAATCAGGGCGTTACGGAACAGCTCTTTCGATTGTTCAAAACGAATGAATGGGTTTTGACGGCTAGATGCCTTCACTTCATCCAGTTTGATCTTATCAATCTGTCTTGCGCGAGAAGTCGCTTGTTTTGCTTTCGATGCGTTCGCCGAGAAGCGTGCTACGAAGGTTTGTAGCTCAGCAATTTGCGCTTTCTTCTTCGCGTTATCAGACAACAGACGCTCACGCGCTTGAGTGGCCGCGGTCATGTATTCGTCGTAGTTGCCTGGGTAAATACGCAGCTCACCGTAATCCAAGTCAGCCATGTGGGTACAGACTGAGTTTAAGAAGTGGCGATCATGCGAGATGATGATCATGGTGCAGTTACGCGCATTCAGCGTATCTTCCAACCAGCGAATGGTGTCGATGTCCAAGTTGTTGGTCGGTTCGTCAAGCAGCATGATATCTGGGTCTGCAAACAGGATTTGCGCCAGCAGCACACGCAGTTTCCAACCCGGAGCCACACTGCTCATCAGGCCGTAATGTTGCTCAAGAGGAATACCCACCGCCAGCAGCAGTTCACCCGCTTTGGATTCTGCCATGTAGCCATCCATCTCAGCGAACTCCACTTCGAGATCGGCAACACGCATACCATCTTCTTCGGTCATTTCGGGCAGCGCATAAATACGGTCACGCTCTTGTTTTACCTTCCACAACTCTTTGTGACCCATGATAACGGTATCGATCACCGTGAACTCTTCGTACGCAAACTGATCCTGATTCAGCTTGGCAACGCGCTCGTTTGGATCGTAGCTCACGTTACCGCCACTTGGTTCGAGCTCACCACTGAGGATTTTCATGAAGGTGGATTTACCACAGCCATTTGCCCCGATTAGACCGTAGCGATTACCTTCGCCAAACTTAACTGAAATGTTTTCAAACAGTGGCTTAGCGCCAAATTGTTGAGTGATATTCGCTGTAGAAATCAAAGCCTGTACCTTAGTGCGTTAACATTCCCGCCCACTTAAAACGGCGCACTTCGAGTGGCTAAATTAAGCTGACAGGGATCACAAATAGAAAAATCTGCGCAACGTTACTTGTTCAGCGCCCAGACTACAAGCCCTGATTTGCATAACGCGCATGAAAGTCAGTCATCTCAAGTGAAATGACCAACAAAATAACGAGCTTTTCGTAGGGGGATTAATGAAGCAGCAAGGTCTCGCGAAGTTTCGCTTCATTTTTGGAAGGCAGGAAGATACTGAAAGTGCTACCCACGCCCAATTCAGACTGCACTTTAATTTCTCCGCCAGACTGGCTAAGCAAACTTTGTGATACGGAAAGCCCAAGCCCTGTCCCCTCACGTTTGGTGGTGTAAAACGGATCGAAAATACGTTTGAGGTTTTCTGGCTTAATGCCACACCCTTGATCTTCAATGTGGATCACCGCACCGCGACTTTGTCCATCTTCAACCCAATCTTCGCTACGAATAATGATACGACCTTTGCCGTTCATGGCATGAATCGCGTTCATCTGTAGGTTAACCAGAATTTGCAGCAGTTGATGGCGATTGACCTCCACCGAATTATGCGCTTTCAGTTCCAGCACAAATTCAATATCGCGCTTTTTCGAACCGGTTTTGACTAAGGTAATACTCTCATCAATGATCGGATTGACGTGCTGCCACGTGATTTCGTCCTGCACTCCGCCTTGGCGACTGTATTGCAACAAGCTGCGGGTGATGTTTCGGATCCGCTCGATTTGCAGCAAGATGGCATCAATTTCCTCTTCGACTCTGCTCGCATCAGCACCAAGCTCAAAACGAATTAGCTCGGTATTACCGAGAATCACGGCGGTAGGGTTATTGATTTCATGGGCAATCCCAGCGGTTAGCTCACCAAGTGCCGCCAGTTTTTCATGCACCACTAACTTATTGCGCGTTTGGTTAAGCAAGGCAATGTGGTGCTCAAGCTGCGCGGTTTTCTCTTGCAAACTGGCGGTGCGCGATTGCACTTTTTCTTCTAACTCATGCGCGGCTTGTACGATTTCTTCATTCCGTTGGTGCAATTGATCCAACATGTTGTCGAATTGCTTCGCAAGCTGAGCGAGTTCGTGCTTGTCGTCAAGCCCAAGTTGCCCGATACGTTGGTTTTTACCCAGTTGCACCATTTTCACTACACGGTGAATGCGCTCGATTGGGCGAAACAGATCGCGCGAGCCGCGATAAACAAACAAACCTGAAATCACCAGCAGGAAAAGCGTAGTGATCCCGACTTCTAAAATATTGGTGACATAGGTTTTTAAAAACGGCCACATTAAATAGCCGGTGTACAGCATGCCAATTTCGTTGTTGTATTGATCGCGAATCGGCTGATACGCGGTGATGTACCAAGCATCATACACATACGCCAGATTAACCCACTGCTGACCACCTTTGAGCACTTGGTTAAACACTTCGGATGACACCCGTGTGCCTATCGCGCGCCCAGCGTGAATTGTGCTATCCAGAGGTACGTTGGTGCTGACGCGTAAGTCATCCAAAAACAGGGTTAAAGTGCCCGTTGGGCGAAGCTGATCTTGATGGCTTGGGTAGATGAGGTCTCGAATTTGATCGACTAACGTTGTGCTGTTATTGAGCAGTAAACCACCATCCAAAAAACCTATGATGTCACCGAACTCGTTGCGCACTGGAATCACGGTACGACTCACTAATCCCCGAGTTTCAAGCTGTTGAGAATTAAGAATCGGGATTTGCGCTTGCTTGGCTAAATCGGGGTCGAGTTTTTCTAGCTCATCGGCACTTAGTACATCAAAGAAGGATTCACGCTTGGTGAGATCGAGATAGCGAAACTTCTGCTCTAAACTATCCACGCGCTCAAAACTTAAGAAATCTAAGCCATAGCGACTTTTTTGATTTTGCACCCAACGCGGCAAGGTACTGAGGGTTTCCGGCTCTTGCAGACGCTTGCGAAAATCGTACGATTCTGCAAACGCGCGAACGTGATTGGCTTGTTTCTGTTGCAGTAGAGTTACACTGTTTTGCGCCACGCCTAACCGCTCAGACACATCAATTAAAGCGCTGTTCCAGGTGTAGTGCAGTGACCAGTAAATGGTGATCGCAATCAGCGCCAACAGTGTGAGAAAAATCGGCGCTGAGGTCAGAATCCACAGCCGATAGCGCACGGTGGTTTGAAAACGGTGTCGCCATTTTTGCCACCAAGCCCATTTAGCTTTCATGGCTAAGATCCTCGCTTTCCCACTCTTTGTATTTACGCTCCAACGTTTTACGTGCCACGCCTAAATCGCGGGCGGCGGCCGATTTATTGCCCTCATGCAGCGCCACAATTTGCTGAATATGTGCTTTTTCCACCGCACGCAGAGGCCAATCGTTGGGATATCCCAAGCTGGGTTGCGTGACATTGTCACCAAATGAGATTTCAGAATTAACAGCCTGTGACATTGTCACCTCAACTTCTGCCTGTTTAGGTAGTCCATTCAATTCCCGCCAATAATGCGCAGGCGGTTTGCCCAATAACAAGCAGCGCTCAATTAAGTTTTTCAACTCGCGAATATTGCCCGGCCAATCATAATCTTGCATCGAAGAGATATCTTCATACGCCCATTTAGGCATTGGCATCCCCAGTTCTGCACAGAGCATTTTGGTGAAAAACGGCAGCAGTTCGTGCAGATCTTGCTTGCGCTCACGCAGTGGGCTCACTTCGATTTTCAGCACATTAAGCCGGTAGTAAAGATCGCCGCGGAAACGTCCATTTTCGACTTCTTGTTGCAAATTGCGGTTGGTGGCAGCCACCACTCGCACGTCCACATTCACCTCTTTTTCCGAACCCACTGGACGCACCGCGCGTTGTTCTAAAACCCGCAATAGCGAGGCTTGCATAGTGAGTGGCATTTCGCCGATTTCATCCAAAAACAGAGTGCCGCCGTTAGCCACGCGAAACAGACCTTCACGACTCTTTTTCGCGCCGGTAAATGCCCCAGAGGTGTGCCCAAACAGTTCACTTTCCAGCAGTTCTGGCGCAATCGCACCACAGTTGATTGGCACAAAAGGACCTTGGCGACCACTTGCTTCATGAATACCTCGTGCAACCAACTCTTTTCCAGTCCCCGATTCCCCTTCAATCAGCACCGAAGCGCGCGACGGAGCAAACTGAACAATGCGTTGCTTAAGTAATTCGGTTTGTACTGAGCTGCCGATGATTTGTGTTGTGCAGTGGCGCTGAAAATCACGCTGCAAGGCATACTGCAAACGCTCATTGAGGCGTTTATTCATACAACGTTGCACCGCTTGCAGCATTTGTTCGAGGTTAAATGGCTTGAGGATAAAATCGCTTGCCCCTAGTTTGAGAGCGCTGATGGCGGTCTCAAGATCCGCGTATCCGGTCATAAAAATCACATCCGCGCGGTGATCCGGATCGGTAAACGCTTCTTCCCATTCAATCCCTGAGCGTCCCGGTAGGTTGATGTCTAAAATCAGCAAGTCATAGTGATGCTCACCACGCAGCACCTCCGCCTCTTCAATGCTGCCTGCCAAATCGACGCGCGAAAACCATTTACTCAGCGCTTTTTTCAGTACCAGTTGCATACCGACTTCGTCATCAACAACTAAAACAGAGAAGGCTTGATATAAATGGGTTTGATTGAGATCCAAAACTGGTGACATAGAGAGATTCCATAACGTATTGAGACAGAACGACTCAATTAACCTTACATTGGCTAGGCGTAATTTGCGACATTTTGTCCCACACGGTTTAAAGTGTCACTATCTTTAAGCCAGATTTGCCACAAATCACCGACTTTTTGCAGGGAAAATAGCCCTCAATGAGTAAGAATGACGTTGGCATCCCATTTGCTATACCTCTGTTTCGTATAAACTCATCAGCAATTGATTTCATTCAGTGTTATCAGTGTATTAGCTGATCTAGATCGCTGACTTAACCTCCAACGTACCGTCATGGAATTCACAATGAAAAAAACGACCTTTACCCTCGCAGCCGCTTCGTTAATTTTGGTCAGTTACTCGGCTTCCAGTGCCGATGACACTCGTATTCGTCTTGCGACCACCACCAGTACTTACGATTCTGGCTTGCTTGATTACCTCCTGCCAAAATTTGAGCAAGATACGGGCTATAAAGTGGATGTGATCGCCACTGGCACAGGTAAAGCGCTGAAAATGGGCGAAAATGGCGATGTGGATTTGGTGATGACCCATGCACCGAAAGCCGAAGCCAGCTTTGTTGAGGCAGGTTTCGGTGTTCTACCACGTAAACTGATGTACAACGACTTTGTGGTGGTGGGCCCAGAAAGTGATCCAGCTAAAATTGCTGATGAAAAGAACATCGCAAAAGTATTTGAAAATATTGCTAAAAGCGGCGCGGTGTTCATTTCACGCGGTGATGACTCCGGTACACATAAGAAAGAGCTCGGCATTTGGGCACAAAACAAAATCGAACCAAATTTCGGTGGCTACCGTTCTATTGGTCAAGGTATGGGTCCAACACTGAATATGGCGTCAGAAATGCAGGCTTATACCCTGACCGACCGCGGGACTTGGCTAGCTTACAACAATAAGTTGGCTCTCAAGATTCTGTTTGAAGGTGATGAGCAACTGTTTAACCCTTACCAAGTGATTATTGTCAATCCTGAGCGTTACCCAACCACCCAATATCAAGCCGCTAAAGTGTTTAGTGATTGGCTGGTGAACCCTAAAGGCCAACAGTTGATTAACGAGTTTAAAGTCAATGGTCAAAAACTCTTTGTGGCCAATGCGGACAAGCAGTAATCCTCGATGAGTCTTTGGCAAACAACCCTAGATGCCTTGCATCTGTTGGTGAGTCTAGATCCTAAGCTATGGGAGATCGTTGCGGTCTCCTTTAGTGTTTCGCTAACGGCTATTGCTCTGGTGCTCATCCCCTCTGTGGTGCTCTCCTTTGTGCTGGCGTACACCAACTTTCGCGGTAAATGGACTCTGCTTTCGCTGATCAATACCTTGCAAGCGGTTCCAACTGTCGTGATAGGTCTGCTGCTGTATATGTTGCTCTCACGCGCAGGTCCGCTGGGTGATTGGCAGATGCTGTTTACCCAGCAAGCAATGATTTTAGGTCAAGCACTGATCTGTTTTCCGATTCTGGTTGCCATGATGCATGGTGCGTTGCAATCGACTGATCGTCGTTCACTCGAAACGTCAATGACGCTGGGAGCTTCCGTACCTAGGCTCTTTGCAACCTTAGTCTGGGAAGCGCGCTTTCCTTTAATGGCCGCCACCATCGCCGGTTTTTCCCGTATCGTGACCGAAGTTGGCTGCTCAATGATGGTCGGTGGCAATATCATGGGCTTGACCCGCAATATCCCAACGGCCATTTCATTGGAAAGCAATAAAGGCGCTTTTGCGCAGGGGGTGGCGCTGGGTATGGTGCTGCTTGCCTTAGCGCTAGGGCTCAACTTTCTGCTCTCTTCCCTACGGGGCAAAGGCTATTTAAGGACATAAGGCCAATCATGACGATCAAACTTACCGCACAGCAGCTTTCCATGCGTTTTAAAGATCGCGTGTTATTTCATATTCCCGAGATCGCCATCGGCCCTAATGATGCCATTTACCTTAAGGGCGACAATGGTGTGGGTAAAACCACCTTATTGAAAATTCTCGCGGGCTTGTTAGAGCCGAGCAATGGTAGAGTGCTTGGCAGTAAACCTTGGTGGCAGCGCTTGTTTTTGACATCCGCGACCTCAGAAGTTGTCTATCTTCATCAAAGCCCCTACCTGTTTGATGACACTGTTTATCAAAATGTGGTGTACGGCATTCGTTTCAGTGGCTTGTCTGCGCATGAAAAACGCGCGCAAGTGATCACGGCCTTGCGTATGATCGGGCTAGAAACACTGGCCGATGAGCATATTTCTGTGCTTTCCGGCGGAGAAAAACAGCGCGTGGCGATGGCGCGAGCGTGGATCCTCAAACCTTCTATTTTGTTGATGGATGAGCCGAGTGCGTCATTGGATCAAGAATCTATCGAGAGATTGGTTATAATGGCGCGAGATTTATTAGAGCGCGGCTCTAGTCTTGTCATCACTAGCCACCAAACCAATGCCCTCACGGCGCTGTGTAAAAAGCAGTGGTGGATTAAAGATCGTCAACTGATTGAGTCGCCTTTGCTGCAAATTGTGAAAGAAAACAATGATAACCACACAAACACTTCCCACGCTTCAACCTTCCGAAACTAGCTGGGTAATTCTTGCTGGCGGACAAGCCAGCCGTATGGGGGGACAAGACAAAGGCCTGATCCAGTTGAATGGTCAGCCCCTGATTCAACATGTGATCGATAAGTTGGCCCCACAAACGCCGACTTTGCTCATCAACGCCAATCGCAACCAAAGCCAATACCAACAATTTGCGCCGGTGATCAGTGATGAGTTTCCAGATTATCCGGGACCTTTAGGCGGCATTCATGCCGGTTTAAGCCATGCACCAACCGATTGGGTCGGCTTTGTCCCTTGTGATAGCCCGTTAATTTGCGATGATTTAGTCGCCCGCTTCTGTCAGGCTGTCAAACCTGAGAGCGATATCTTAGTGGCTCATGATGGTGAACATCAGCAACCAGTGTTTACCCTATTTCATAAACGCGTGTTACCCAAACTCAGCGCCTTTTTAGCCCGTGGTGATCGCAAAATCATCTTGTTTTACGATGAATGCCATACTTCTTACGTCGATTTTAGCGATGCACCGAGCTGCTTTTTTAATTTGAATACGCCACAAGAGTTGGCGCAATTTGGAGCGTTACATCCATGATTGCTTCTGTACACCAGAATCCTCAACGCCCTAACCTGCCACTACTCGGTTTCGCTGCCTATTCTGGCACCGGAAAGACGACGCTGCTAGAGGCCCTGCTGCCTAAACTGACGGCGGCTGGTTTGCGCATTAGCCTGCTGAAACACGCGCATCACGACTTTGATGTCGATAAGCCGGGCAAAGACAGCTACCGCTTACGTAAAGCGGGAGCCTCTCAAATGCTGATTGCGTCGCGTAACCGTCATGCGCTAATGACCGAAACCCCCGATGCCGAAGCGGAGTTTGATTATCTGCTAACTCGATTTGATGCTGAAAAGCTCGATGTGATTTTGGTTGAAGGCTGTAAAAATATCGCGTTTCCAAAAATTGAACTGCACCGCGCGGAAGTCGGTAAACCTTGGCTTTATCCTCACGATGAAAACATCATTGCGATTGCTGCCGATGAAACGGTAGAAACGGCTCTGCCGCAAATGCACATTAATGATCTCGATGCGATCGCTGATTTCGTTTTGGATTATGTTAAGAAGTGGCATGAACATAAAACGCAGCAATCTGTAGGTTCAGATTCAAAAAACAATGCGGCGGCATGCTGCGACACTTTATCCCCTGCTTTTCTTTCAGTAGAGCAAGGCCGCGAGAAGATCCTCTCGCTCATCTCGCCTTTGGCAGAGACAGAATCGGTAGCGATTCAAGAGTGCTACCAACGAGTTTTGGCGCGTGAAGTACACTCTCCTATCAATGTACCCGCCTATCGCAACTCAGCAATGGATGGTTATGCACTGCGCGGTGATGATCTTGAACGCGATAGCTACCGTGTGGTGGCAGAAGTGCTCGCCGGCAGTCATTACGCGAAAACGGTTGAGCTAGGCGAAGCGGTTAAGATTATGACTGGCGCGCCAATGCCACTCGGTGCCGATACAGTGGTCATGCGTGAGCAAGCCACGCAAAACGGCGATGTGGTGAGTTTTGCGGGTGCCAAAATCAAAGCTGGACAAAACGTACGCCAAGCAGGTGAAGATTTGGCGCAAGGCCAAGCGGTGTTTAGCACAGGTCAGCGTTTGCTCTCTCCTGAAATGGGCATGTTGGCGTCACTGGGTTTTGCGCACGCGGACGTATTTCGCTCGCTTAAAGTCGCGATTTTTTCGACCGGCGATGAAGTACAAGCGCCCGGTGGTGATATTGAGCCAAACTCTATTTTTGATTCCAACCGTTTCACCCTGACGGGGTTACTCAAACAGCTCGGCTGCCAAGTGATCGACCTTGGCATCATTGAAGATGACGAAGCTAAAATGATGCAAGTGCTTGAGCAAGCCGCTAAACAAGCTGATGTGGTGATCACTTCCGGTGGCGTCTCTGTGGGCGATGCGGATTTCATCAAATCCGCGCTAGAGAAGCTGGGACAAATTGATTTTTGGCGGATCAATATGCGTCCGGGACGCCCACTGGCGTTTGGCCAGATTGCTGGAAAACCTTTCTTCGGTCTACCGGGCAACCCTGTCGCGGTAATGGTTTCTTTCATCAACTTTGTGGAACCTGCTCTGCGTAAAATGCAAGGTGAACAAGGTTGGCAACCACTGAAAGTCAATGCGATTGCGTTGGAAGATCTGCGCTCTCGCCAAGGCAGAACTGAGTTCAGCCGTGGGGTTTATGCGTTCAATGCGCAAGGACAATTGACAGTACGTACCACGGGCAAACAAGGTTCGGGAATTTTGCGATCAATGAGTGAAGCGAACTGCTTGATTGAAATTGCTCCGGCGATTGATACGGTAAAAGTCGGTGAAAGCGTGACAATCATCCCACTTCAAGGCAGAATCTAGCCCGTTTATTTAGCGTTGAGAGAGAAACATGGCTCGTACCATCATCTACACCTACAAAAACCAAGAGAAAACGCTGACTTTCTCATACGAAAAGCATCACAACATTCATGAAGCGGTAGCCGAAGCGGAAGGCATTGATCTGACCGATTTTTTGAAGATGGAGATGCAGCTGGAAGCGATTTCCGATACCAAATCGGTGCGTAACTTCCGTGATAACCACTTTAAAAAGCTCGGTTTCGGTATCATCACACTACAACCTAAAGAGAATTTTGGTGTAGGCAAAAAACCAAAAGCGACTCGCTAAGCCAATATGCTTTAGCTGTAATTTTAAAATACCGATACCCAAACTACTTGGAGTTGCAGGTAGGCGGCAAGCGAGTGAATCCCCATGAGCATAGACAAACTATGTGATTGGGGTGAATGAACGCAGCCAACACCGCTGCAACTTCAAGTAGGAAGGGGAAAAGGGCTTGCAGTGCAAGCCCTTAATTTATTCTGTTGATCTTCAACTTATTTAATGTTGAGGAAAGCCGCTCCGCGCACGCCGCCGGAGTCGCCATGTTTGGCTTTAACGATTTTCGGGCATTTCGCAACAGAGAGCAGATGCTTAGGCACACGCTTTGGCATCTCTTCATAAATCAGATCGTAGTTTGATAATCCGCCGCCTAACACCACCACGTGTGGATCGTTAGCAGTAAAAATATTGGCGAAACAGATCGCCAGCAATTCCATAAAGCGCTCAACGTGCTCAACGGCTTTGGATTCACCCTCTTTCTGTGCGGTGATGATCTCAATCGCTTTTTTCTTTTCGCCGTAATAGTGCTCGTATAACAGCTCAAAGCCACGGCCAGAGAGATAGTTGTCCATACAACCTTTATTGCCGCAGCCACAGCCCAGTAATGGGGCTTTTTCACCAAGATGGAACCAAGCATCAATCGGTAGGCGCATGTGGCCAATTTCACCCGCTACGTGGTTACGACCTGAGAACACTTTACCTTCGTAGACCAGTCCGCCACCAAAACCGGTACCTAGAATCAAGCCCATCACGGAAGCCGCTTCTTTTAGCTCATCATCCCAAGCTTCAGAGAGCGCAAAACAGTTCGCATCATTTTCCACTTTCACTGCGCGGCCGAGTTTGGTTTCCAGATCGGCACGCAGCGGTTTGCCTTTGGCTGCAGGCACGTTAACGGTCAATACGCAGCCATTATCGGCATCTTCCATGCCCGGAATACCCAGACCAACCGTACCTTCGACGCCAAATTGCGCATCGTATTTATGGACTAACCCGGCAATAGTCTCCACCAATTTGGCATAGTCATCCGTTGGTGTCGCGACGCGTTCCGTGGCAACGCGTTCTAACTGTTCATTGAACGCACCAAATTCAATTTTGGTTCCGCCCACATCAAAGCCGTAATACATGGCCTTCTCTCCTCAATTTCCTATCCCAGCCTTAGGGAAAAAATAAAAACACAAAAGTGAGGCGTATTATCCACAAGCTACCCTCAACAGTCCGTGACAAGGCACTTATTTATCTGGCCAATGGCACTGATTGCACAATAAGCGACCAAGGTCACACGCAAGTTTAGAGGCAGTTCGCGTTTTGTTGATGTGCTATCCATCGTTGCAATGCGGGTTTAGTAATACTCGGCTTATTGCGCGATTTGCAGGTCAGGTAAGTTTCTTTAAATGCCTCGAACCACAGCGATAAAGTCATTGCGGAGTGTCGATCACCGAACATGTCCAACACCAAGCTAGCCACTTCTGCTGTTGCCAAGTGCTGTTCGTTTTCCGATTTACGCATGATGTATTGCGATAAGCGTTCCGGCTCCACCGATACCAAAGGCAATGGTGCAAGATACGGAGATTTGCGAAAGATGCGTTTCGCTTCACGCCAACTGCCATCAATCAATACCAATAATGGTTTTTTACCTGCAAACTCTGTGGGGATTGGGCTTAACACGCGAGTTTTGTCCTCTTCCGTTTCCGCGGGAAAAATCAGCACCGGATAATAGGCAGGGTTACTGAGTAACGCGAGCATCTCTGGGTTTGGCTCCGTACGACTCCATTGATATACATGGGTCTCTTTCACTGTGTCTGCAATTAAGCGCCCAGTGTTGCTGGGTTTAAATACTTCGTTTTCAGAGACGATCAGCATTACCGCCACTTGGCTTTCAATATCGGGCTGATGGGCACACAAGCAGTGCGTCAACTCAACCAGACAGTACAAGCAGCGTTTAATCTTGCCACCCCGCGCCAAAAATGGCTTGGTTGAACGTTCTAGGCGATATTGATATAAGTGATGGAAAGCGTGAATTCTCATGGCTCGGACTACTGGCGGAAAAATGGCTGCGATTTTACTGACCACAGGGCTTTTGCGCCAGTAAAGATTCTCGACGTGGCCCAAATCAAGGAGAACCCAATGAGTGAACAAATTGAGCTGATCCGCTTAGCGATTTTTTTCTCTGTATTAGTGATTTGTGCCTTGTGGGAATCGAATCGTCCACGCAAAACCTTGTCACAAAGTAAGCGGGTTCGCTGGCTGAATAACCTCGGATTGGTTGGCTTTAATAGCCTTTTGATCACCGCGCTGATGCCAATTTTAGCCTTCAGTGCCGCGCAATGGGCGCAAAGCCAACAGTTTGGCTTGCTGTATTGGTTGGAGATCCCACCTTTCATCGCGCTCTTCGTTGCGGTGGTATTACTGGATGCGGTGATTTATTGGCAGCACCTGTTGTTTCACCGTATTCCTTTGTTGTGGCGGCTACACCGCATGCACCATGCGGATCAAGATATTGATGTCACCACTGGCAGTCGCTTTCATCCGCTCGAAATAATGATTTCTGCGTGGATAAAAATCGGCGCAGTGACGTTATTGGGTGCATCACCGTTGGCCGTCGTGGTGTTTGAAATTTTGCTCAATGCCAGCGCGATGTTTAATCACAGCAATGCTAAGCTGCCCTATAAAATCGACCAGTGGCTGCGTTTACTGGTCGTAACACCGGACATGCACCGAGTCCACCACTCCGTTTTAGTTCACGAGACCCACTCCAACTTCGGCTTTTTTCTTTCGATATGGGACAAGATGTTTCACACCTATATTGCGCAGCCAGAAATGGGCCATGAGCGAATGAAGATTGGCTTGCCACTGTTTCGTCAAGCACGAGAACAGTGGCTGGATAAAATGCTGACTCAACCGTTTCGCGAACGTTAAATCAGTTCAACTCATACTTATGCAACATCGCTTGTTGATGACCAGCAATCTCTGCGACTTGTTCAGCGCTTTCCAACATGGCATCCAACTGACGTTTGGTTTCTTGCCCTTGTTCGGAAATTTGCGCTACCGCTTTGTTTACATCCGCCGTGGCTCGTTTTTGTTCTTCGGTCGCTTGAGTGATCTGCTCGACTCGAGTACGAATATGTGCCACTGCACGCTCAATCTGCATAAAGGTACTTTTTACTTCTTCACTCGATTGTAGGGCGGTGACCATCTCTTTACGCGATTCATCCACCGCTTGGCGTGATTTACTGGCCGCAGTCACCAACTCATTCATCATGTCACGAATATTGGTGGTCTGTTTGCTGGTATCACTGGCCAATTTACGAACTTCGTCAGCCACTACGGCAAAACCGCGTCCTTGCTCTCCGGCTCGTGCGGCTTCAATCGCCGCATTCAGCGCTAACAAATTGGTGCTATCGGCAATGCCACTGATCATATCCACCATCTCACGAATACTGCTTACGCGCTGATTGAGTTCAGACATCGCCGCATCATTAACCGCTAAGGTGGTTTCTAATGCTTGTAAACGCTGTTGATTCTGCCCTATCACTTTCACACCTTGCGCGGAATGTTCCGCCGCTTCCACAGAATCCGTGTACGAATCGTGACTCACTCCGGCGATTTCGCGAATTGATGCGTCCAGTTGATTAATGGTTGCAGCCATGGTCAACAAGGCTTGATTTTGCGCCGCTAAGCTTTGGTTTGATTGTTCTGCGGAACCATGGCTCAGCTCAGCCGTTTGGTAGAGCGTTTCGCAGTTGCGCGTGACTAATGCGAGTGACTCATGCGTTGATACGATCACTTGATTGAGTTGCGCAGCGACATTTTGAAAATCTTGCGGCCCGACTAAATCTAATCTGTGGTTAAGCTTATGTTGTGTTAACTGCGTGAGATGACGAGTGATGTTGTTCAGCGCTCGCCCTATCCAACGGCGCAAGCCAAACCACACCGCCAAAATCGCCAGCACCAAGAGAGTGCCGCTGATTTGCTGTGTTAGGGTGACAGCAGAAATGGTTGATGTTACCTCTTGCTTACCCTGCACAATGTGTTGTTGAGCCAATGTTGACCACTGATTGAGCTGCGTGACAAGTTGCTGCGCAACCTCTGCAGCGCTTGCAAAATCCTTATTTTGTTGTTGCGCGTCTTCCAGTTTATTAATGATCTGCTCTATCACTGCTTGCGCTTGAAAGCCGGCTAACACCATTTCATAGGGGGCAGTTAAGCTTGCGTAATCTTTAATTTCTGGGTACCACTCTTTGAAGTCATCAAACGCCAGTTCCAATCCCGCTACCCGATTTTTTAACTCTTGGCGGTATTTTTGCGCTGCTGACATCTCTTCTTCGATAAACAACAATAAAAAAGCACTTTCCATTGCGCTAGCACTGGCGGTAAATCGGTTCGCAGCATCCATGGCTTCTGGGTTATCCACCGCTAAAAACGAGGCGATACGGCCCATTTCAGGTCCGATTGAACTCAAGCCATAACGAAATTTTTTCGCTTGCTCACTGATTTGCGCTGTTTTACTCAATTGCAGTTGTTGAAGTTTGAGAATCGATTGGGCTAACTGTTGAAAATGAAGGATCTCTCGCTGTAACTGCTCGGCTTGTTGAACCGCTTCAGCGCTAGAGAGCAATTGTACGTTCTGCTGCAATCTTGTTATTTCATCTCCCGCTTGAGCATCCAGCTTTTGCCATTCATTGAGCACTTGATTGAGCTCTTGCTCAGATTGGCTACGAGTGCCATAACCTAGGTACTTCACTTGTTCGAGAAAATTTTGCGTTAACGCTGCATTATTGAGCGCAAAGGGCAAAGCTTGTTCAGACAGTTGATTAAACTGAGCGCCAACCCGCTCTATGCCACGTAAACTGGTGACAGATAAGCTAATCATCAGTATGGTTATGCATAGAAACACCGCACCGAGTGTTTGGGTTAAGGATAAATTTTTTGTCAAAGCCATGTAAATGCGTCTTAGGTTTGAGAGTCGACGCCATGGTAGGTAGTGGCTGTTTCAGTTTTATTTCATTTTTTTGTCAATAAGGTGACTCATGTTGACGGTCAAGCAAACGTTTTCTCTGCTTATTCTAGGATTCCTTGTCGGGTGTACAGCCACTCCGCCTTCAGAACCAGATACTTCTGTATCCGAACCGAATTCGAGTAACCTACCATTGGCGAATTTTTCGAGTGTATTCACAGAGTGGCGCGGCGTACCCTATCGTTTAGGCGGGAATAGCAAAAACGGCATTGATTGCTCAGCTTTCGTACAAATTGCTTACCGCGACGCATGGCAACGAGATTTACCGCGCACCACACAGTCTCAAGCGCAAACGGGTCAGAAAATCGCGTATGAACATGCTCAATATGGGGATCTGGTATTTTTTAAGACATCCCGCACCAATATTCACGTCGGTGTCTATTTAGGGGATAAGCAGTTTATGCACGCTTCAACGTCGAAAGGCGTGATCATTTCGAGAATGGATAACCCTTACTGGGCTTCAAAATTTTGGCATTTTAGGCGGATTGAGAATCCGCCTTTGTTGTCAAACTAATGAATGGGGGTTAGTCGTATTTCGCAACGGCTGAGTCAAACAAATTTTTCACTAGGGCGATGTATTCATCCAAAAAGGCGATCTGCTCATTAGTCGCGGGGCGATGCCAAACCCCCGCTAACACTTCGCCTAAGTCTTCGACCACCGAATCGGCTTCTTTCAGTAATTGGAAGCGAACACTAGAATGAAGCTCAGGGTTTTGTTCAAAAATAGACATGATGTTGCTTGCCACCATATCTGTGATGACATCCTCAACACTTTCAGTTCCCGTATCCCCTTCCTGAGTGAAGACATCCATATTGAATGACAGATGTTCAATCAGGGCCAGATATCCATCGGTTTCTACAACCACATTCTTTCTCCGCTTTACTGCTGCTGTTCGCCAGTTAGTTTGTATCTTGTTTAATACTAAGACATGAATGGCTATTTTCACAGATGGCAAATGCTAGTTGCTGCACTTTCCACCAGGAGTTCGATTAATTTGCTTAGTACGGCTTAATTATGAGCTAAAACTGACTGACTGAGATGAGTTTTATCCCATTATTCGAAAAATTGTTTGCAGTGCCATCTCATGACGCACACTGCGCACGATATTATGGGAGTGAACATAATGATTTTATGAGTTAAATCACACTTGGGTGTTTCTACTTCTGCAATTTTTACTCAAGTTAGATTTATGTGCACTCATAAACTTTCATATTGGAACGCTTGGCATAAACTATACCCAAACAACTTGGAGTTACAGGTAGGCGGCAAGTGAGTTCATCTCCATGAGCATAGATAAACATTGTGATTGGGATGAACGAACCTAGCCAACACCACTGTAGATTCAAGTTATAGCCAGTATGCAGATCAATAACCGAGAGCTTGAATTATGTGGCCAGCAATTATTCAACAATTGTCCGAGCAGTTGGGCAAAGATTTTCACCTCGTTGAAAAAGAAAAAGTGCATGGGGGTGACATTAATGAATGCTTTATGGTTAGTGATGGAATAGATCGTTATTTTGTGAAAACAAACCAACGCGAGTATCTGACCAAATTTACCGCCGAGATGGAAAACTTGCGTGTGATGCGCGAGTCCAACACCGTTCAAGTACCCGAGTACATTCTGCACGGCACGAGCAAAACGCATGCTTATCTGGTGCTTAACTATTTAGCGACCAAGCCATTAGATGACGCCGAACGAAGTTACGAATTTGGGGTGCAACTGGCCAACCTGCATCGCTGGGGAGAGCAAAAAGAGTTTGGCTTCGATATCGATAATTACATTGGAGCGACAGTTCAACCTAACCCTTGGCACAAAAAGTGGGCATTATTTTTTGCAGAGCAGCGTATCGGTTGGCAACTACAGCTAATGCAAGAAAAAGGGGTCAACCTCACCAACATCAATGAGTTTGTTGAGATGGTCAAAACTCGTCTGGCCAACCACTCTCCGCGCCCTTCTCTACTGCATGGTGATCTCTGGTTTGGCAATGTCGCCAACACCGTTAATGGCCCCTTGTGCTTTGACCCTGCTTGTTATTGGGGAGATCGCGAGTGTGATATTGCTCTCGCTGAATGGTTTGGTGGTTTTCAACCTGAGTTTTTCCAAGGCTATGAAAGCGTGTGGCCACTCGATTGGGGTTATGAAGAACGAAAAGATATCTACAACCTTTATCATGTAATAAACCACTATAACCAGTTTGGTGGGCATTATTTGGATGAAGCACAGAAATTGATTGAGAAGATATTGTCCTACTGAATGCTTTAACTGTTACTCATTGATTTTTCTTGGATCATAGCTGGCAAACTTAATTGTTGATTTTATGTTGACCTTCAAACTTTAGACTTAATTTTACGCTTTAAGAAACTTCCCTGCTTAGTATTACTGTATCTCAAAGGACGTAAGGAAGAGAGATATGAGAAACTTCACGGAAAAGTCAGTTACCTGTCCGCATTGCGGCCACGGGATCCGTTTGACTTTAGATGCTTCGAACGGAAGTCAGGAGTTTTATGATGATTGCCCAGCCTGCTGTCACGCAATCCATCTCAACATGACAGTTGATGAGCTGCACGACACCATTGAGTTGTATGTTGATGCAGACGATGAACAAATTTTCTAATCATTCGATTTTGTATAGAGCGCCCATCGGGGCGCTCTTTTTACAAGCTTGTATATCCAAACTACTTAAAACCAAAAGCCCCTACTCTAGTCCTCATCGTCTTATCATCAATCCCCCGATAATCTGTGATTTAAATCAGTTTTTCGTGGAGCTTAATGCGACATTTCATTATCATGCCATCCATTGCCATAAGTTGAGTATCCCGCGACTCACTATTTAGGCTCCTCTTTGCTTGTCCCTCTTTGGAGAACTCTGTGCATCGTTACAAAAAAGAAGCATCAAATTTAATTAAACTCGCGACACCCGTACTGATTGCCTCAGTCGCGCAAACGGGTATGGGCTTTGTCGATACCATCATGGCGGGGGGTGTCAGTGCGATAGACATGGCCGCGGTATCGATCGCAGCCAGTATTTGGCTACCTTCCATTTTGTTTGGCGTGGGTTTGCTGATGGCTTTAGTGCCGGTCGTTGCCCAGCTCAATGGCGCAGGTCGCCAACACAAGATTCCGTTTGAAGTTCATCAGGGGTTGATCCTCGCGTTATTGGTTTCGATCCCGATCATTGCGGTACTCTTTCAAACCCAATTCATCATTCGGTTTATGGATGTAGAAGAGGCAATGGCGACCAAAACCGTCGGTTATATGCACGCCGTCATTTTTGCGGTCCCCGCTTACTTACTGTTTCAGGCACTGCGCAGTTTTACCGATGGTATGTCACTGACCAAACCTGCGATGGTGATTGGTTTTATTGGGTTATTGCTCAATATTCCTCTCAACTGGATTTTCGTTTACGGGAAATTTGGCGCACCAGAGCTAGGCGGTGTGGGTTGTGGCGTTGCAACCGCGATTGTGTATTGGATCATGTTGCTGCTGCTACTGTTTTACATCGTGACCTCTAAGCGTCTAGCACATGTAAAAGTGTTTGAGACTTTCCATAAACCACAGCCAAAAGAGTTGATCCGTCTATTTCGCTTAGGTTTTCCTGTTGCAGCCGCCCTCTTTTTTGAAGTGACTCTTTTTGCTGTGGTCGCACTTTTAGTGGCACCGTTAGGATCAACTGTCGTGGCGGCGCACCAAGTGGCGCTCAATTTCTCTTCTTTGGTGTTTATGTTCCCAATGAGTATTGGTGCCGCGGTCTCTATTCGTGTTGGCCATAAGTTAGGTGAGCAAGACACGAAAGGCGCTGCAATTGCTGCCAATGTGGGTTTAATGACTGGCCTTGCTACCGCTTGTATTACCGCGTTGCTCACCGTGTTGTTTCGTGAACAGATCGCGCTGCTGTATACCGAAAACCAAGTGGTGGTGGCGTTGGCGATGCAGCTCTTACTGTTTGCGGCAATCTATCAATGTATGGATGCAGTACAAGTTGTCGCCGCAGGATCACTGCGTGGCTATAAAGATATGACAGCGATTTTCCATCGTACATTTATCTCCTACTGGGTACTTGGCTTGCCCACCGGTTATATCCTAGGGATGACCAACTGGCTGACGGAGCAACCCTTAGGTGCTAAAGGTTTCTGGCTCGGATTTATCATCGGACTCTCGGCGGCCGCACTGATGCTAGGACAGCGTTTGTACTGGCTGCAAAAACAGAGTGATGACGTACAGTTACACCTTGCAGCAAAATAATCGATAGAAAATCCCATCAAGGCCAGCCAATCTATGCTGGCCTTTTTATTGATTGAGAAGAACCATAAGCGCAGTATTACGTATATCTAAAGGACTTAGCGTTATAAGTAGACAATCTGTGACTGACAAATTATCCCCTACCGACTTCAAGCTGCAGCTTCGATTAAGAAGGGATAAGTAAAAGGACCCATTGAGAGGGAATTATGCGTTTAAGCGTTGTACTGGCTGCACTTTTGCTGCTTACTGGATGCGAACCACGTCTAGCAATCGACGCGGATTTTGATCGCTACTTATCGCGTATCGCCAATGTTCAGCAGCGTGATGCCTTATCACCACCGGCGATGGTCGCTCAATCGCTTCCCGAAAAACGTGAGTTGTTGATAGCTATAGACCCCGTAACCATTAGCTTGCTCGACAGTTACGAACTGCGTCAATGCGGCTTATTTGAGTTGATTGCCGAGCGTAATTCGATTTTAGGTAAAGTGCAGGATGAATTTCGCGAATGGGATTACCAGGTCGCTTTATTAAATGGCATTCAAGGCTGCTTAACCTCACCGCAACTTAGCCAATCCTTGAAAGCACAGTTGCTCGATATACAAAACATCAAACAGCAGGAGCTGGCTTCACGTTGGCATAATTTGCTTTACACCAGTGATACCATGCGTACTCAACTCAGTGGTTCGCAGTGGTACGATGAACAATGGAGCCACAGTGAGCTGCTGTTAGCACTAGACCAACTCAACACGATTCAACACCAACTCGTTTCAGAGCAATCCATAGTTTCCGAACCATTAGCCTCTCAGCAAGAAGTGCTAGAGAAACAGCGCTTATTAGGCCACTTAAAATTTTCGTTGGATCGTGCGAGCGTCTGGTTAAATGTGATGACGCAGCAGTTAGAGAAGCATGATGATGCGATTGTCTGTGGGCCTCATCGTGATAAGACCAAACTCAACTACTTACGCAATGTATTCCAAAGCCAATACGTTGAAAAAATACAACCTTATCTCGCTTCACTGGATCGAACCTACTACCAGTTATCAGCACAACTTGGTCTGTTTGAGCAACCTCACTCACCGTTTCCGATTCAAGCCAGCCATCAAACTTTCCGTCTTGCGACTCAGCAGCATGCCCAATATTGGCAGCGGCTGTTTGCGCGTTGTCATATTACGGTTGGGCAAGCTCAGTAGCTTGCCTCAATAGTTTTCTCTGACCCGAACAAAACGGGCAAACCTTGGTTTGCCTTCCGTTGTGAGTCCGTTGTAGCGGTAGGTGATAACACTACCAATCTTGGGTGGCTCGGCGCGCTCGACATCACTAAATCCACTGCCGATATAAAATTCCAGCCCGTCCTCGGTCCGCACCAGCATAGAGCCCATTTTACCTTTGTATTTTCCCATGCCGAGCCGATAACCAATCACGGTTGCTTCTGCATCCTGATGCCTTTTCAGCTTCAACAAATCATTACTTCGCCCTGCCTGATAGCGAGCGCTGATTTTGCGCAGCATTACCCCTTCCCCCGATTTCTCACTGATGTTATCAAGGTAGGAAAGCAGTTCCGCCTCAGATTTTATCGGGGTGTGTTCGACATATCGGATATGCTTGAGATCAAGGCTGTTCACCAAATGGATGAGGTTGTAATAGCGCTTACTGTAATCGCCCGCCGCATCAGGCATATCGAACAACATTAAGCTGATTTTGCGCCATGCGGACTCAGCTGGTTGGCTATCTAAAACCGTTTGCTGTACCAGTGAGAAATTGCCGCGCCCTGCCCACAATTCACCTTCGAGTGAATAAGAGGGTAACGACTCGGTAAACCAAGCGGGGGCAGAGATAGGATTGCCGTTACGTGTGACCAGTTGTTTCCCCGTCCAAATCGCGCGGATACCGTCAAGCTTCTCACTTTTCCAGTAATCGAAAATATCAATGCCGTGTTGGTAGTTGTTGGCGTAAGTAATTGGAATAAAAGCCAGCGGCCCATCATTGGCCAGCGTTTGCTGGGCCAGCATGATCGCGGCAGCAGTGAGCGTCAGTCGTATCAGCATGGTCACGTCCCTAATGAGAATGCGCAAACATTGTCATTAGGGACGCTGATGTGTGGAAGAGCGAAGCATTCACGATGCGAAACAGTTCATTAAATCTCGTTATTGAGCAAACAGAGAATTACATAGCAAAGCTGACTGTATCACCTGTTTATTGCATCTATACCCAAACGACTTGGAGTTGCAGGTAGGCAGTAAATAAGCGAATCCCCATGAGCATAGGCAAACTATGTGATTTGGGTGAACGAACGTAGCCAACACCGCTGCAACTTCAAGTAGGAAGGGTATATCTCGAACTCTAGAACATCGCTACGAATCTTGGGTGGATTGAGTTTGACGCTGCTGCGACAAATATTTGATCCACTGTTTGGCGCTCTCTGATGATTGGAGGCTGTCTGCTCGTTTAGCTTGCACCAATGCGGCCTCAAATTGATTGAGCTTATACAAAGCACGCGTTTTCGCTAAAGCGACTTGCGCTTGTTTATCACGCTCTTTGACCTGATCCAGTTCAGCAAGTGCTTGTTGATAATGGCCCTCTTGCAGCAATAACTGTGCGACATGCCAGTGATATTTAGCATCTTTTGTCGCCGCTAAACGCCACGTAGCGATCGCTTTATCCCACTCTTTCGCACGTTGCCAGTAGATGGCTCGCTCAGTAATAAGCTGTTGATTGCTCTGTGCCTCATCTAGGCTTTCCATCACTTGTGCAGCACGCTCTGGAATGCCATTTTGCGCATAGAGCTGAGCAAGCAAACGCAAATCTTGTTGGTTAAGTGCCACTTTTTGCATCTTCGCCAATGCCAGTGTGCTGAGCGCCTCTTTCTT
This sequence comes from Vibrio cholerae, assembly GCF_008369605.1. Lineage (NCBI taxonomy): Bacteria > Pseudomonadati > Pseudomonadota > Gammaproteobacteria > Vibrionales > Vibrionaceae > Vibrio > Vibrio cholerae. The sequence continues at coordinate 1,392,185 of NZ_CP043554.1, read as the reverse complement.
CTGGCCAACTCGCAGCTCTAGGCTGACTAACTGACGCCACCACTCGGTTTTCTGTGGCTCCAACACCAATAAGCGTTTTAGGGTGAGAATTCCCGGCTTCCACTGTTCCAAATTAAGCTGTGCGCCTAATTGTAGTGAAAGTGGCAATACCGCATCCTTGGTTTGGAACTGAGCATACTGTTGCATCCCATTCAGTACCGCCTTCCACTCTTGCATTTGGAAGTGCAACTGACTAATGCGCAGCCAGAGTTCATCCCCTTTTTGATCGGCGGGAATGGCTTGCGCTAGCGTGTAGTAATGTTTGAGTGCTGAACGATACTCTTGTTGGCTTATCAAAAGATCAGCCAACATTTTGCGTGTTGTCCACGCTTGATCATCTTGTAACTCGTTGCTCTCTACCGCCAATTTCAAGGATGCTATCGCCGCAGGGATTTGCTCATTCTGCCAATAAAACACCCCAAGCATACGCGCCACATAAGCGCGATCATAACTACGGCTGAGTTCTGCTTGTTTTAGGATCTGAATCGCTTCTTTCACCTTATTCTCTTGTGCTAGCTGATTCGCTTTCACCACTTTACTGGCCGTGTACGGTGTCAGCTCCGCGGCGTAAGTCGTCACGGATAGGCAAGAGAGCAAGAGATAACTTAAGATTCGTCGTTTCATTTGTTCAGTTTAAACTCCAGTCGAACCGTTTGTCCGGGTTGGCTTACGGGTTGACCATCCACTATCTTAGGCTGGTATTTCCAGTTACGCAGAGCCAGCATCGCCTCACGCTCAAAATAGCGTTTCGGGTTAGCATCCACCACTTCGATATCGCGCGTTTTTCCCAACTCATCGATGGTAAAACGCAAGATAACGTAACCTTCCACTCCCCGTTGCAGAGCTTTCGCTGGATAGTTGGGCTCAACCCTGTGTAGCGGCATCACCTGCTGGTTAACCGCGAAATCACCAAACTGAGGCGCGTTAACGGCGACCCCTTCCATGGCGGTACTGAGGTTTAAGTCCATCAACGGATTGAGGTCTGAAACATCGAGTGCCGCCGTTTGTTCAGCTTTTGCAGGCGCTTGTGTCGGCACCTGCGGGACTTGTGGCTGCTCTGGTACGCTACGTTGTCTGCGTTGTACATCTTGCTCCTGCTCAGCCATGACCATGGTAAAGCTGAGCGCAGCGGTCGGTTTAGGAATGCTCTTTCCGCCGTTATCCACCATCCAAGCCATCAAGCTAAACAGCGCCAGTGTCACTAACAACGCAATCGGGCTGGCTAAGATCAAGCGTCCCATTAGGGTTTCTCCGCCGCTAATGCAATGCTTTTTACTCCAGCGCCTTTCGCCGCATCCATCACTTTGACCACGGTGCCGTTAAAGGCATGCTCATCAGCTTGAATCACTAAGGAAGCATCCGGTTGGTCTAACAACAGATGCTCTAAAGTCGCTTGCACTCGCTCCACGTCTACCTGACGTTTATCAATGTAGATGTCGTTGGCCGCGGTAATCGCCACAAAAATCCCAGCCTGTTTTTGGCTTACGGCATGCGCCGCTGTCGGGCGATTGACTTCCACACCCGATTCGCGCACAAACGAGCTGGTCACAATGAAGAAAATTAACATGATAAAGACGATGTCGAGCATCGAAGTCAGATCGATCTGCGCTTCTTCTTGCTTTGACGTTCTGCGCCCTAGCCTCATGATTGGCTCCTTAACGCTTGTTCTAATTTCATTTCAAGTCCACGACAGGTTTTGCTCAAACGTGCGTGGACGAAGAGTCCCGCTAATGCGGCCACCATGCCCGCCATGGTCGGCAGTGTGGCCAATGAAATACCGGATGCCATCAACTTTGGATCACTACTGCCTTGTGTGGCCATCACATCAAACACGGAAATCATTCCGGTGACGGTACCAAGTAAGCCAAGCATAGGACAAATGGCTACCAGAACCTTAATTAAGTTGAGATTCTGATTGAGCGCATTGTGTGCTTCGCCCAGCCATTGTTCACGAATGGAGCGAGCAAACCAGCTGTGTTGATCCGCACGTTGCAACCAGAGGTCAACCCAATGTTGGCGCTGTTTAGGAAAGGTAACGCTCAAAAATAACAGACGCTCAATCACTAACAGCCAACAGAGCAAAACAACCACCGCTAACCACCAGAGCACAGCGCCGCCTTGAGCCATAAACTCATCCAGCGGTTGCCAGTAATCCAGTAGGAAAGAGAATGCTGAATTCATCACTCGCCCTTATGCTGCTTGTTCAACACGAGATTGAGTAACCGCGGCACCACAATCACGTTCTGCTTGCTGTGCCACAAGACCAATCCCTTGTTTCTCGAGGATGTTGCGGATCGCTTCCGCTTGCGCGCTCAAAATATTATGCGCCAGTAGCAGTGGAATCGCCGCAATCAAGCCTTCCACGGTAGTGACTAGGGCCATCGAGATCCCCCCCGCCATTACTTTCGGGTCGCCATTACCAAACTGGGTGATCACTTGGAAGGTTTCAATCATCCCGGTCACGGTGCCGAGTAATCCAAGCATAGGAGCCAGTGCGGCCAGCAATTTCAGCATCGACAGGCCCGTCTCAAGATGATTTTGCTCATCCACAACAGCTTCAAGTAAACGCAGCTCGAGCGCTTCGACACTGCGTTGCTGCTCTTTGTTGTAAACCGCCAAAATACGTCCGAGAGGGTTATTCCCCGGCTGCTCTGGGTTTTTGAGTTGCGCTTTGATCTTTTGACGCAGAGTGGCCAATATCGCGCCACGGTACAAAGCAATAATTAATCCCACACCCAGTAACACGAGGATCACGTTACCAATCACACCACCCGCTTGTAGGCGTTGGCTAAGTGTTGGGGTGAGCGCCAGTTGTTCGAGCAACACACCGCGTGATGGGTCGACTTTCATGGTGACAACGTCACCATCAACTAAAGTACGAATATGACTGAAGGTTGGGAAATCGGATGGTAACTGTTGATAGCTCAATGCTTGCTGACGTGCATTATCCCACTTCACATAGCCTTGCTCGGAAATTAATCCAAGCGAACCTAAACGTAACGCGGGTACGGTCTGCGTTTCACCCTGCCCGTTGAGCCACTGAATTTCGGTAGTTTGGATTTGTCCACTCGCACGGATCTCTTCACTCATGGCTTGCCATAAACCGCGCAGTTGAGCCATTGACGGTAAGGTTTTGGCGGCCACCACGTCATCAATGCTCTGCTGATGAGCACGAGGCTCAACGCCAGTCACTGATTGATCCAGTTCACTTTGCAGCTCTTTCGCGTTTTGGCGTACTACGCCAAACATCTCACCTAAGCTACCGGTTTCCAAACGCAGCGTTTCTTCAAGACGCGCGAGCGTATTTTCGTTATCACTGAACTGGCTAGATAGCTGATCCGCCTCTTTCTGTAGACGGTTACGCTCAGCCAGTAACTCGGCTTTCGCGGCTTGTAATTCTTGCGCCGTTTGTACAAAACCCGCTTCACGCTGCTGGTTGTGTTGTTGCTGTTGCGCTTTTTCCTGCGTCGCTTGTTGGACGAGACTATTTGATGCGTTAGCAACACTTGCAAAGGCAAATGGCAGACTTAATGCCAGTGCTAAGGTGGTCTTTCTAAGTGTCATTATTTAGCCTCCGCAGCGGTCAACGAAACAGGCAAGTTCAACAGTGTCGGCGCAATCTGTTGCTGAGCCAATTGGTAAGCGGCAGTGAGATCGCTTTTGTTGGCATCCGTGATTGCTTGCCATGCGTTCTGCTTGGAATTCCAAGTCCAGAACTGCTCGCCATCCAAACTGCGTGCTAATAGCGACAGACGACCTAAATAGAGCACATCCGCTTCCACTTCTTGTGCAGAAGGGAGAGTGATTTTGGCTTGATAGGTGCCAAGTTTATTGCCGTAGTCGAGTTCAATCTGATATGCCTCGAGAATACGACGGTACTTTTCAGCATCACTGACATCTGCCCGAGGCATCAGTTCTTTGAGTTTCTCAATGCGTTCTTGACGTGCCGCAAGACGAATCGGTTTATCTTGTGCAACCCACTCCTCCAGTCCTTCAATCATGTCATACATCAAAGGAACTATGCCTTGGCGCGTGCGTTTGATCTCTTCGGTTTGCTGTTCAAGACTGGCCATCTCTTGCTGTTGATTGGCAACCAAAGATTGTAAGTGATTACGGTAGACCTGAAGATTTTTGACTTCTTCGTTCAACTGTTCGATTTCCGCACGCAGTAACAAACTCTGCTCGGCACTGCGGTCAATTTTTTGCTGGCTCTGTGCAGAAGCTTGGTTAGTACTGTTTTGAATCGCTTGCGCTTGATCGAGCGAAGCGGCATGCGCTGGCAAAAGTGCCGAAACGCAAAGAAGTGAGAGACATCTTTTCATGGGTTGTGATTAGCCGTTTAAGGAATGGTTGGGATTCTATTGAGAAACGCTCTCATTATCAACCAAGTTCAACCATTGTTTTCCATTCATACCGTTTTAATTCGCGCTTCGTAACCGTCTTAAGTCTATTCTGGCGGCCAAATCGCGCACGCCATCGTCTTATTCGCGGTGAAATACTCCCGTGTATCTGTCATACCTTTTCCATAAATCTTTCATATTTTTGCCATTTTTCAGCCACGGCACTGTAACTTTTGCTCGCCACTATACCTTCTAACGAAACACAAACAGTCTCGTTCGAAACTTACAAGGAATGAATCAATGAATAAGGTATGGTTAACCGGTTTGCTTACAGCAACCGCTTCTGGCGTTTTTTCAGCCTCAACATTAGCGGCAACCGAAATTACTTGGTGGCATGCCATGGGTGGTCAACTGGGTGAAACGGTCAATCAGTTGGCAACTGACTTTAATGCCTCACAAAACGACTATAAGCTCACTCCCGTTTATAAAGGTTCGTACACAGAAACACTGACCGCAGGTATTGCGGCGTTTCGTGCTGGCCAAGCACCCAATATTTTGCAAGTGTTTGATGCTGGTGCCGCCACCATTATGAGCAGCAAAGGCGTTGCCAAACCCGTGCAAGATCTGATGATCGAGTCAGGCTATCCGTTCACCGCACAAGATTACATTGCTGGGGTACGTAACTTTTATGCCGATAACACGGGAAAAATGGTCGGCATGCCATTCAACAGCTCAACGCCTGTGCTGTACTACAACAAAGACATGTTAGCTTCCGTTAACGCGCAAGCGCCACAAACTTATGAGCAGCTAGAACAAGTTGCTGCTAAGTTAGCCGAAAAAGGTCAAGCGGGATTTGCCCAATCCTTAACGCCGTGGATCATGTTTGAGAACTTCAAATCTCGCCACAACCTACCGCTTTCTGATAAGCAAAATGGCTATCAAGATCTCTCGACGAAAATCATGTTTAACTCTGACGATATGCTGATGCATGTGAAAAAACTCAAAGAGTGGTCAGATAAAGGTTACTACAAGTATTACGGCAGTGATTGGGATGCCAACCAAACGCCATTCGAGCGCGGCGAAGTGGCAATGTGGATGGGATCTTCTGGCTCATTCGGTGGTCTACGTAACCGCGTGAAATTCAATCTCGGTACGACCTACCTGCCTTACTGGGAATCGGTCACCAAAAACCCAACCCATACCTTTATTGGTGGTGCTGCGCTGTTTGCACTGCAGGGTCACACCCCAGCGCAAGATAAAGGTGTCGCGGCTTTCTTCGCTTACCTGACCAAGCCCGAAACGCAAATGAATTGGCATAAAACCACAGGTTATGTGCCCGTCACCAATGCAGCCTACGACCTGACCAAACAATCGGGCTACTACCAAGAAAACCCGGATGCAGAAGTGGGTGTAAAGCAGCTTAGCTTGCCTGATGGTGAATGGACCAAAGGCTATCGCCTCGGTTACTACCCACAAGTGCGCGAAGTCATGCATCGCGAGTTCGATAACATTTTCTCTGGCCGCTCAACTGTCGAGAGCAGCTTGAATAAAGTCGAAGATGAAAGCGCTAAGTTACTGAATCGCTTTGCTCGTACCGTGCAATAACCCCAAACGCCGCCAGCATTATCCTGAGATTTTGCTGGCGGCTTGTTATTTTTACTGTCTAATTTGAGTTTTCCTGTGCAACGTCGACAACATTTCGCTCACACTCCGCTGCCCTATTTGCTGCTTGCGCCGCAAATCGTGATCATCGCGGTATTCTTTATTTATCCTGCCGCACAAGCGATTTATCTCTCTTTTATGTTGGAAGATCCTTGGGGGCTCTCCTCAACTTTTGTTTGGTTTGAAAACTATCAGGTACTGTTTAGCTCAACCGACTATCTTGACTCACTGGGCTTTACTCTGCTGTTTTCGGTGATTGTCTCTTTTCTTTCGCTGGCACTTGCGCTGTTACTCGCGGTAAAAGCCGACAACATCATTCATGGCCAAGGTTCGTATCGCGTCACGCTAACGTGGGTGTATGCCGTTGCGCCTGCCGTCGCGGGCATCATTGGCGGTTTTCTGTTTAATCCGCACATTGGTGTCCTGTCCGACTTTTTCCAATACATCGGCTGGCAATTTAGCTTTCAGACCGATCCTGTGGATGCCACGATTGCGCTGATTTTGGTCTCAGTCTGGAAACAGGTTTCGGTCAACTTCCTCTATTTTCTGGCGGGTTTGCAGTCAATTTCCTACGCGGTACGCGAAGCGGCGCTGCTCGATTGCCAAAGCGACAGCAAACGCTTTTGGAGCATCACCTTTCCGCTGCTCGCCCCGACGGGATTTTTCCTATTGGTGATCAACCTCACTTACGCTTTTTTCGACACTTTCGGCGTGATTGACACCATGACCAATGGCGGCCCCGGCGGCAGTACCACCTCACTGGTGTACAAGGTGTATCGCGATGGTTTTGTTGGTGCTGACCTTGGCGGCAGCTCGGCGCAATCGGTGGTGTTACTCGTGTTGGTGCTGGCGCTGACTTGGTTGCAGTTCCGTTTTGTTGAAAAACGTGTTCATTACTAAGGAGTTACGATGAAAAGTAATCGACTCTCCGATCATTTGATCCTTATCGCTGGCGCACTGTTTATGCTAGTGCCGCTGTGGCTGATTTTCGCAAGCTCAACCCATCAGCCAAACACCATTGTCTCGGAAGGTTTGCAATGGACTCTTGGCGATAATCTCAGCGCAGTTTATCGCGAAGCATGGAATAAAAGCCTCGGTTTTGCCGGTAATGTCACCGCGCAAACCATGATCGTTAACTCAATGATCATGGGCTTGGGTTTTGCGATTGGCAAAATCGTAATTTCGATGATGGCCGCTTACGCTTTGGTCTACTTTCGTTTGCCTTATGCCAGCGCGTGGTTCTGGCTGATTTTCATTACCCTACTGCTGCCGCTCGAAGTGCGGATTATTCCCTCTTACGAAGTGGTGTCCAATTTAGGCATGCTCAATAGCTACACAGGCTTAGTGCTGCCACTCATCGCCTCCGCTACCGCGACGTTTTTCTTCCGTCAGTTTTTTAAAACCATACCGGATGAACTGTTGGAAGCGGCTCAGCTTGATAACGCAGGACCGGTGCGCTTTTTTATCGATATTTTATTTCCCCTCTCGAAAACCATGATGGCCGCAATTTTCATCATCATGTTTGTGGTGGGTTGGAACCAATACCTGTGGCCGATCATGATGACCACGGATGAGCAGTACAACACCATAGTGATGGGCATAAAACAGATTCTCAATAACATCAATGAAACCAGCTTGCCGCGTTATGACTACGCGTTTGCCATGGTGATCCTCGCCATGCTACCACCGGTTTTGGTGGTGGTGATTTTCCAACGTTGGTTTGTAAAAGGATTAGTCGAAAGTGAAAAATAATCAGAACTCCAATATTCATCTGCTACGCAGCGCCAAACACGCGGAGCCTGTTATGTTAGACATCAAACAACTGGTCAAAACTTACGATAACGGCCATCAAGCGGTGAAAGGCGTGGATCTGTCGATTCATCAAGGGGAGTTTATCGTTTTAGTCGGCCCATCGGGCTGCGGAAAATCCTCCATTCTGCGCTCCATCGCAGGCTTAGAGAGCATTACTTCCGGCGAAATTCATCTGGCGGGACGCCGCGTCGATAACGAAAAACCGGCCAATCGCGACATCGCTATGGTGTTCCAAAACTACGCGCTCTATCCGCATATGAGTGTCTACGATAACCTCGCCTACGGCCTTAAAAATCGTGGTGTAGATAAGCAAACCATCGCAACGAAAATTGCTAAGGTTGCGAAAACCCTAAAGATTGAAGAGTACTTGGACCGAAAACCAGCCAAACTTTCCGGCGGACAACGCCAGCGCGTAGCAATGGGACGGGCGATTGTGCGCGATCCGCAACTTTTTTTATTTGATGAACCGCTCTCGAACTTGGATGCGGCACTGCGTGCGCACATGCGCTTAGAAATCAAAAAACTACAGCGTGAACTTGGCGTAACCAGTGTTTACGTAACCCATGATCAGGTGGAAGCGATGACGCTTGCGGACCGAATTGTCGTGGTTAAACAGGGCGAAATTGAGCAAGTCGGCACACCCGCCGAAGTTTACCATCAGCCAGCCAGCACCTTTGTCGCGAGCTTTATCGGCAGCCCTGCCATGAATTTCCTCCCAGCGTCCATCAAACAAGGACAACTGCAGATTGCAGGTAAATCCTGCTCGTTACCTCAGCTTGCATCGGCCGACCATCACACCATCACGTTAGGTATTCGCCCTGAACACGCCTCGCTGCAACCGCTAGCCAATGCCATTGAGTTAAAACTGGATATTCAAGTGGTAGAGCCGCTAGGCCCGAATCAACTCGTGCATGGCAAGATTTTAGGCCTAGATAGCGAGCAGGATTTCATCGCGGTGACCGCAGAAATTCCGCTCGATGTGCATCAAACATTGCCGATTTGGGTTGCCTTTGATCAGCTGCATCTTTTTGATCAACAAGGAAAAAGGCTTATTACTCAGCCGCATGCTTGTTCTTTAAACAGTAAAATCGCTACACGTTAATAGCGACAATAAGGAAAGTTGTGAGCCTATTATCATCCCGCCAAAAACAGATCTTGGAATATTTACAACAAACCCACGGGGTGCTTTCGAGCGCCCTACTCTCTGAACGCTTTGAGGTGTCGGTACAAACCATTCGCAAAGACATGAACGATTTGAGCGACAAAGGTATGGTACGCCGCGTACATGGCGGGATTTCGCTACCTAGTCCGAATGATAATTTATCGTTCAGTAATCGCGATCTGATCAATCTCTCCGCAAAACAGCGAATCGCGCAGAGGGTGGCGCAAGAATTACCGGAAGGATGCAGTATTTTTCTGGGTATCGGGACAACCCCGAAACAAGTGGCGCAAGCGCTGCTCGATCATCCCGGCTTGACTGTGGTAACCAACAACCTCAATGCCGCACTGACCTTAAGCCGTAACCCCAACATCAATTTGCACCTCGCGGGCGGGCTGGTTCGCCATTCCGATGAAGATACCGTCGGTGAAGCGACAACCCGCTTTTATCGTAGCTTTAATATTAAGGTTGGAATTTTTGGTGTGGGCGGGCTCAATTCTCTCGGTCAATTGCTTGATTTTACGCCAGAAGAAGCCAATTTAACCCGCGCCATCATAGAACATAGCGAACAGTGTTGGTTAGTTGCAGACAAAAGCAAATTAGAGCGTTATGCTCCCGTGGTCAGTGGTGAACTGTCTGAAATGCATCGCCTCTTCGTCGATAAAAGTACGCCTGCTTTTCAACAGTTGTCCCTTTTGCACCACGTCGAACTTATTGAATCGTGATTTGAGTGTGATTCTCACTAAGGAAGCATGATGCCTTCAATCATCGTCGGCCACCGTGGGGTGGCTGGAACGTATCCAGAAAATACCCGTGTCAGTGTACAAGCCGCTATCAACCTTGGTTTATCTTGGGTGGAAGTTGACGTACAACCGACCAAAGACAATGTATTGGTTGTGTGTCACGACCATACGATTGACCGTTGCAGTAATGGCAAAGGTCGCATTGATGAGTACACACTCGCCGAACTCAAGCAACTTGATTTCGGTGCTTGGTTTGATCCTCGTTTTGCGGGCGAAACCATCATGACGCTGGAAGAGCTGCTGGGGCTCGCCGCCGAGCACGATTTAGGACTCAATATTGAAGTCAAAGTCGATAAGCATGATGTGGCCAGTGTTGTACAACAGTTGAAAGCGCAACTTGACCAGAGCCCACTGGTTGCCGACAAAATCTTACTGTCGAGCTTTAGCCACGACATTATTTTACAACTGCACCAGCATTGTCCGGGTTATAAATTGGGGATTTTGAGTGAGCGTTTGACTCAGCGGGATCGCCAAGTGCTTAAACAGGTGAATGCGTTTAGCTGTAACCTCAACTACCGCTGGATCACAGAAAAACACATCCGCGATTTGAAAAATGGTGGCTATCAGATTTGGTGTTACACCCTCAATCAAGTGGATAAATTCCGCTATTTAGACAAAGTCGATGCCATTTTCTCCGACTTCCCAGAGCGCTTTATCAACTAGTTTCTGCTTTCGGACTTCAGCAAAACGCCCATACAAATGGGCGTTTTTCATGGTTTCACTTCAGCGACTCAGCTTTTACTCAAAGAAAGCTTTATCAACCTTGATCACCACTTTACGTACAGGCTCACCCTCACCTTCTACCGCAATCAAAGGGCGATGAGGTTGACCGGGATAGAACACAATGAAATCTCCCGCCGCCAAATCGACAAAGCGCTCTTCGACCAGTTGTGCACTGAACGCTACATCACGTGTTGCCAGCCAATCTTCGTCCAAGCCATTGAACGGCGCGAGACTGTAACCAAAGCGCTCACGCCCTTGCAGTAAAATCTGTACATCGAGATACCGAGCATGGCACTCGCTACGACGCAGAGCGAGCGGTTGGGTATGATCTTCCATCACCAGAAAAAACGCCGACTCTCCCTGCAACTCGTGTTTACCCGTCGGTAGCGGTGTCGCTATACGCTCTAATGCTTCATCAATCAGCCGTTGCAACTGAGGTGACAATGCAGCGCAAAACTGGCGCTGCGTGATATGACCAATAAACATCGGCGTTTCCTTATTGATACTGCTCGCCCGCAGCCGCCACAAAAGCCATTTCCACTTTATAGTCTGGGTCAGCCAGCTCCGCTTTCACGCACGCTCGGCTTGGGGCGCAACCTTCTGGGAACCAAGCATCCCAAATTTGGTTAAGCACTGGGAGGTCGGCAAAATCCGTGATATAAATCGTCACCGATAAGATGCGTGAACGATCGCTACCAATCTTCGCCAATTGGCGTTCTGCTTGCGCGAGAACCTGCTCAACTTGGCCTTGCATATCGGCCGACGTGTCGCTATCGGCGACTTCAACAAAATGGGCAATGCCATTAAACACGGTGATGTCAGACCAACGAGTGCCTGGATTAATACGATGTATTGTCATGGTGTTCTCTTTTACGTTATTCGCTAAGAAGCATGCCGCTTCTTCACTTATTAATATCGGGGAGCAGGATAGCCAAGATGAAGCGTAAAATCGCGCTCTGTCCCCGCAATTTTACTGACAATTTGCTGTTTTACTCATAGTTTGAGCGCTATGGTGGATTCACGGGCGATCAAATTCCCTTGATAGAGCCTGTGCTGTGCATCTTGTGGTTTTTTATTAGCAATCTCGACAGCCAAACTGATTGCTTGCTGAGTTAACTCGCCGATCGGCAGACTCACGCTCGATAAACTCGGGATAGCAAATGCCGCCGCAGGTTCATTATCAATCCCGATTAAGGAAACTTGCTTGGGTACATGAATACCATGTTCATGCATGGCGCGCATTGCACCGAGCGCCATATCATCGTTACAGGCAAAAACCGCCGTCATGGAAATGCCTTGTTGCAGCAGTTGTTGCATTGCCTGATAACCACCAAGCAGCGTGTTATCCCCTTCAATGACTAAGGACGAGTTCAACTCAATCCCTTGCTCATGTAACGCTTGTTGATACACCTGATAACGAATTTTTCCCGTCTCGCTCACCAGCGGCGATGTAATGCAGGCAATTTGACGATGCCCTAAATTCAACAAATGCTGCATCGCTAACTCAGCAATGTGCGTTTGATCGAGACCAAAGCTGTGTAATTGCGGATGATGTAAACGGCGATTGAGGATCACTAAGGGCGATGGATATTGCTGCTGTAATTCAAGTAATTGCACTTCACTCAAATGACGACTGTACAGCAAGATCGCATCACAACGCTGCGCCGCTAATGTGGCGACCGCTTCTTTTTCGCCTTGCTCACTGTTTTTGCTGTTCACGACCAGCAGTTTTTTCCCAGCTTTCTGCGCACCTTGTTCGGCTTCAAACAAAATCGAACCAAAATAGCTGCTCTCAAAATGCGGCAGCACCAAGCCAATTGAGTTTGTGGTATTGGTGGCGAGCGCCTGCGCCAAACTGTTGGGCTGATAACCGAGCTGCTGCATGGCGGCAAGTACCGCTTCACGCGTTTGTGCTTTGACTTGGCCTGTCTCATTCAGCACTCGTGATACCGTGGCTTTGGAGACACCCGCCAATTTACACACGTCGTTTATGGTTGCCATCACAATCCTTCAAACTGAATCCACAAAAATTAAGCGGCGACCCAAAGGCCGCCGACACGATTTATAGCTTCTCACCGTTACTGGCGATCACTTGTTGATACCAGTAGAAGCTCTTTTTCTTAGCGCGCGCCATGGTGCCACTGCCATCATCGTGTTTATCCACATAGATAAAGCCGTAGCGTTTTTTGTACTCGCCAGTGGTGAACGATACACAGTCGATACAGCCCCAAGGGGTGTAACCCATCACTTCAACACCGTCATAGTCGATCGCTTGTTTGACTGCCGCGATATGCTCAGAGAGGTAGCGAATTCGGTAATCATCGTTGATTGAACCATTCGCTTCGACGGTGTCCAGCGCGCCGAGGCCATTTTCTACCACAAAAATCGGTTTTTGGTAACGCTCATACAGCTCAGAAAGCGCATAACGTAAACCTTGTGGATCAATCTGCCATCCCCAATCGGACGCAGGAAGATACGGGTTTAAGCGGCTGGTTTCAAACAAAGAGGTGGTTTCGCCCTCTTGTTCTGGCGCTGCAGAGACAATATTAGTCATGTAGTAACTGATGGCGAGATAATCGGCGCAGCCTTGGCGCAGGATCTGCTCATCACCATCTTGCATCACAACTTCAATCCCCTTGCGTTGCCACTCTTTGCGCAGATAACTGGGGTAATAGCCACGAACCTGTACATCACTGAACAGATATTTCTCACGCATCAACTCTTGCGCCAACAACACATCTTCCGGACGTGAGGTGGCAGGATACAGCGGCATCATATGGATCATGCTACCAATTTTAAAATCCGGATTGATCTCGTGCCCCAGTTTCACCACTAATGCGCTGGCAATAAATTGGTGATGTAGCACTTGGTACATGGCTTGTTCTGGGTGGTCTTGCTCAGCGTAAAGCATACCTGAGTTGCAATAACCAAAGATCGGTAGCTTCCAGTTACGTTGGTTATTGATTTCATTAAAGGTGATCCAGTATTTCACCTTATGCTGGTAACGAGTCATCACGACTTGCGCAAATTTGGTGAAGTGATCAATCAAGTCGCGGTTGAGCCAACTGCCATACTGCTTTACTAGATGCAGTGGCATTTCAAAATGTGACAACGTAATGACAGGTTCAATATTGTGCTTTAACAGCTCATCAAACAGATCATCATAAAACTGTAATCCTGCCTCATTGGGCTCGGCTTCATCACCATTCGGGAAGATTCGTGTCCACGCAATAGACGTGCGGAAACACTTAAAGCCCATCTCAGCAAACAGCGCGATATCTTCTTTATAGTGATGATAAAAATCGACCGCTTGATGGTTTGGGTAAAATTCGCCTTCCATAACCCCATCGGTAATACGGCGTGGCACTTCGTGCGCACCACGAGTCAGCACATCAACAATGCTCACGCCTTTACCACCTTGATCCCAACCGCCTTCCACTTGATGCGCCGCTACCGCACCACCCCACAAAAAATCGTTAGGAAAAATAGACTTAGCCATAGATGACCTCTCTCACAAAATTGGCAATTCATTTTTAGCCAGTTCAAACTGCTGACACTATAACTTAAACTTTTTTACAATGTAACCGGTTTCCGAAACCGGTTACAAAACAAAATGTCCGCAATATGACCATGGTCAATGTTACCTATCACAAGTATCGGCAATTCTAATTAGTCTTAGTGGGGATCCGTGTCTAGACTCTAAACGTCAACACAGTATCTCAACTCATTCGAATACAAGCTGATTTTCTGCTTTCGAGTGATGAAATTCATCAAAGAATCCCCAGACACTTGGGGTTGTCGCAAAATGGCCAACTGTGCACCTACACCAATATGAGTGCGGGTCTCATGAAAATGGCCAACACGCAGCAACTTTCAACTGAAAGGGAATAATGCGAAGCAAGGAGTAATCAATGGAGCACAATAAAGCGGGTTCAAGCGGTCAATGCCCTGTCATGCACGGTGGCTTGACTTCGGCGAGCATGTCCAACATGGACTGGTGGCCTAAAGCGCTAAACTTAGACATCCTTCATCAGCATGACAGCAAAACCAATCCACTTGGTGCTGATTTCAACTATCGCGAAGAGCTGAAAAAGCTTGATGTAGAAGCGCTAAAACGCGATCTGAAAGCGTTAATGACCAATAGCCAAGAGTGGTGGCCGGCCGACTGGGGACACTACGGCGGTTTGATGATTCGTATGGCATGGCACTCTGCGGGCACCTACCGTATTGCCGATGGTCGTGGCGGCGGCGGTACCGGTAACCAACGTTTTGCCCCACTGAACTCATGGCCTGATAACGCCAACTTAGATAAAGCACGCCGTTTGCTGTGGCCTATCAAACAAAAGTACGGTAACAAAATCAGCTGGGCGGATTTGATGATCCTCGCGGGGAACATGGCTTATGAATCGATGGGCCTCAAAACCTTTGGTTTTGCCTTTGGCCGCGAAGACATCTGGCATCCAGAAAAAGACATTTACTGGGGTTCTGAAAAAGAGTGGCTTGCCAAATCTGGCGGTGAAAATAGCCGTTACTCTGGTCAACGTGATCTCGAAAACCCACTTGCGGCCGTCATGATGGGGCTTATCTACGTCAACCCAGAAGGTGTGGATGGAAACCCAGATCCACTCAAAACGGCGCAAGACATGCGTGTCACTTTTGCTCGCATGGCAATGAATGACGAAGAGACCGTTGCTCTGACGGCTGGCGGCCATACGGTGGGTAAAGCGCACGGTAATGGCAAAGCTTCTAACCTTGGCCCTGATCCTGAAGGCGCTGAACTGCACGAACAAGGCTTAGGTTGGAACAACCACACCAGCCGTGGGATTGGTCGAAACACCGTCACTAGTGGTATTGAAGGTGCATGGACCACTCACCCAACCCGTTGGGATAACGAATATTTCTACTTACTGCTCAGCTATGAATGGCAGCTCACTAAGAGCCCTGCGGGTGCATGGCAATGGGAACCTATCAACATCAAAGAGGAAGACAAACCAGTTGATGTGGAAGATCCAAGTATTCGCTACAACCCAATGATGACCGATGCCGATATGGCTCTGAAAATCGATCCTGAATATCGCAAGATTTCAGAGCGCTTCTACCAAGATCCCGCTTACTTCTCAGAAGTGTTTGCGCGAGCTTGGTTTAAGCTCACTCACCGCGATATGGGACCGAAAGCGCGCTACTTTGGCCCAGATGTTCCGGCAGAAGATTTGATCTGGCAAGACCCTGTTCCAGCAGGTCGTAAAGACTATGATGTCAATGCGGTGAAAGCAAAAATCGCGGCAAGCGGTCTAAGCATCAGTGAAATGGTCAGCACCGCTTGGGATAGCGCTCGTACTTTCCGTGGTTCTGATAAACGTGGGGGTGCCAACGGGGCGCGTATTCGCCTCGCTCCACAAAAAGATTGGGAAGGCAACGAACCTGCGCGTCTTGGTAAAGTTCTGGCGGTATTAGAGAAAATTGCCGCTGAATCTGGCATCAGTATCGCCGATACGATTGTTCTGGCTGGTAACGTAGGTATCGAACAAGCGGCCAAAGCCGCGGGCGTGAATGTGACCGTACCATTCGCACCGGGACGCGGCGATGCGACAATCGAACAAACCGATGTTGAGTCCTTTGAAGTGCTTGAGCCTCTCGCGGATGGCTTCCGTAACTGGCAGAAAAAGCATTATGTGGTCACACCGGAAGAAATGTTGCTCGACAAAGCGCAACTGCTGCGCCTCACCGCTCCAGAAATGACGGTGTTAATTGGTGGCATGCGTGTGCTTGGCACTAACTACGGTGGCAGCCAACACGGTGTGTTTACCGACCGCGTGGGTGCGTTGACCAACGATTTCTTCGTTAACCTAACCGACATGAGTTACACCTGGAAACCAACTGGTCGCAACTCTTACGAGATTGTTGAACGTAAGAGCGGCAAAGTGAAGTGGACAGCCACTCGTGTTGATCTGGTGTTTGGTTCTAACTCCATCCTACGTGCTTATTCGGAAGTGTACGCACAAGACGACAACAAAGAAAAATTCGTCAAAGACTTTGTTGCCGCATGGACCAAAGTAATGAATGCGGATCGATTTGATCTGGTGTAATCCATCTCACCATCCCTTTCAAGGCTGCCGAATGGCAGCCTTTTGTTTTAAATTTGATAGGAGATTATTTCTTATCGATCTCTTCATAGACTAAATTTTTGATCTCTTGCCTCACCCACTGATGAATCGGGCTACTGTGATGAATAATATGCCAAAATTGTTCCACTCGAAAATCGGCAGTATAGAAAGGTAAATCAGCCACGGTTATCTCATAACGCTGGCCTAAGTGAGTCACCAAACGTCTTGGTAAGGTGGCAATCAGATCGGTGTTGATCAGTAACTCCGGCACCATCGAAAAATGTGGCAACGATGCCACCACTTCGCGCTGATAATTGAGCTTTTTCAGCTCATGATCCATATCCGTTTTGCCCAAACCATTACCGGAAATGATCACATGTCGACTCTGGCAATAACTCTCCAGTGTCATCGGTTGATTGGCTAATGGATGGTTTCTACACATGACCACAGCATAGTTGTCATTAAATAAACGCTGCTTAAACACATTGGTGGGTGACTCATCAGTGGAATACAGCAGTAAATCCGCCACCTTTTCCAAGTAATCATGCAGCGGCATATAGGCGTTATACGGTACGATTTGTAACTTCAAATTAGGGGCACGTTGTTGAAAACGCGCCAACAATTTCGGCACAATCATCATCATCTCGAAATCCAATGCACCAATAGTGAACACACCGGAATAGTGCATTGGGTCAAACTTGTCATCTACCAACATGTGTCGAATGGTATTGAGCGTTCTCTCCAGTTCACTGCAGAGGCGCTCACCTTTTGCGGTTAATCGGTACTCATTTTTTACTTTCACCAGCAGTGGATCACCAAATTGTTCACGCAAACGCATGAGGGCTCGACTGACGGCGGGTTGGCTCATATTCAATGCTTGTGCGGCTTGGCTAATATGCTTATGAATCAATAACTTTTCTAAAATCGTTAATAAATTTAAATCAATGCTGCGCAAATTGATTTCGGGGGCGACCATCTCATCACCTAATAATTTCGTGCGTAAATGATATACATACTATAACAAGCATGCATTTTTGATATGTTTGTTTCTCATTTATCTTTTCCCCACCTGATTGAGGAGAGAAAAATGAAACTATCCACCTTAGCTTTAGCCCCTATTGCTGCAGCACTACTTACTTTTAATGCAAGTGCTAAAGGCCATGACCACGACAATCAACGCGCGATTTTTTTCCCTGGTGAAACTGTTCAAGACACTGTGAAAGTCGAAGTTGAGCCTTCTGCGACTCAGTCTCTGAAACTGGGACAAAAAATTAATAATCTGTATGAGCGCCAGTTTGATAACAGCCAAGCCACCGTTCAAAAATTGGGCAAGAATACCTACTGGATAGGGGTCAATTATTACAACGCTACCGTTGTGGTTAACGAAGACTCTGTCTTGCTGATTGACCCACTAGGCGATGGTCGTATTGATGCGCTTTTTAAAGGGGTGCAATCCATCACGAATAAACCGATCACTACGATTATGTATTCTCACTACCACTTAGATCATTTAGGTGGTGGCAACCAACTGGTTGACTTAATTAAGAAAAATTATCCAAAAGTAGATAAAATCCGCGTTATTGCTAGCCAAACCGTTGCGGACAAGATCAACCAACACGCCGAAGTAGGCGAAAACGGTGTGAAAACCCCGAAAGTTCCAGCGCCGAATGACATATACGACCTGACGAAGCCTCAAACGGTTCAATTTGGCTCAATGAAAATCAAGATGATGGCACCAAAAGGCTCTGGCCATACACCTGATAACACCATGATTCTGATCCCAAGCGATCGCGTGTTGCATTTCGCGGACATGATTAATCCCGATCAACTACCGTTTTACAATTTCGCGGGAGCAGAACATTTCCACGGTTACGAAGAAGATCTACAAAGCCTTCTGAGCAAACCGCTGAGCAAACAGTGGGACTTTATTAACGGTGGCCATGGCAATATAGGTTCGAAACAGGATGTAAAAGATCTGCTTGAGTATATTGCGGACATCAGAACTGAAGTGGGCAAGCAGCTAGAAGTCGCCCCCTACACTCCAGTGTTGAGTGACGGTAACCACTTTGTTTGGTTCAAACGCTGGCAAGATGAGATCACTAACAATGTACATACCGCACTGGCAAACAAGTATGGCCACATGTACGGTTTCGATTCAGGCGTGGTTGAAACACACGCGGCAATGATTCTCGCAGATATGATTGATCACTAATTAGACGACCTTCTCTATCTCTTCTATTCTCACGGACTAAGTCCTGTTCATACAGCATGGACAGGGCTTTTTATTTTTCCCTTCGCATGTTAAAAAACAACGTTTTTTTGAACTTTCCTTATCATCCTTAGTCTGAATCCCGTCTCTAATTGATTGATGAAATAAATGAGTTTTTTATGGCAAAACGTTGGACACTTCTTGCAACCTTAGTAGGTGTTGGCTTGGCAGGCGGTTATTACACTCTCGCTTATACCCCAGAGTCTTCATCCCCATTACCGACCCTCAACGTCGGCCGGGGAACAATAGAGAAACAGGCGGTCGCGGTTGGTCAAATCATGCCTTCACATTCGGTGGCAATTAAATCGCAAATCAACGGTATTGTCGGTGAAATTTATGTGCGTGAAGGGCAACATGTTGAGCAAGGACAACCCTTGATTAAGGTTCGTCCGAATCCAACACCACAGGCGTTGACCGATGCCTCCACAGAACTGATGCAAAGTGAAGCGAATCTTGAATCAGACTTACAACGCTTAGCCAACCTTGAGCGCTTAGTGAAACAGCAAATCATTCCTGCCAATTATGATGATTACGTCCGCGCGAAAGCCGACGTCAAAGCTAAGCAAGCCGAAGTGCAGCAAAAACGCCAAAACCTAGAGTTGATCCGCAGCGGTGAAGCTTCGATTGGGCAAGCCAAGCTCTCCTCTACTCTATATGCCCCGATCAGTGGCACGATTTTAAATATCAAAGTCGAGGTCGGAGAGCCGATCATCTCTACCGAGTCGAGCCAAGCGGCAACAGAAATGATCCAGTTAGCGGATATGAAAAATATCGTGTTCAAAGGCAGTGTCAGTGAACATGATGCTGCGCAGTTGAATGCCGGCATGCCCGCCAGTATTACCGTTGCCCCCTACCCTGAGCAGGTGATCAATGGTCAGTTGACCAAAGTTGCGATTCAATCGGAGCGCTTAAATAATCCGGAAAACAAAGATGGCAAAAGTTTTGATAACGGATTTCAAGTCGAAATCGGACAATTAGACATCCCTGAAAACATGACATTACGTTCTGGATTCTCTGCCAGCGCAAAAATCACCTTACAACGTGCCGCGGATGTTATTACCCTTCCGGAGCGCGCATTACAGTTTGAGGGCGAAACGCCCATGGTGCTGATTGCGGATGGCTCTGCACAAGGCTATACCGCTCATCCGGTCAAGCTTGGGCTTTCTGACGGCGTACAGGTTGAGATCTTAGAAGGCGTAGTCGAAAAAGACAGCATAGTGGATAACAGCATGCTGGGAGGCCAGCATGAATAAGGGCTTTCTCACCGCGTGTGTACTGACTAGCCTGATGGCATCTTCTTCTGCTTTAGCGCTCTCCATCGAGCAAGCGTGGCAGCAAGCCAAACAACAGTCACCCGATGCACACATTGCCGAACTCTCGGTGCAGCTCAGCGTGCAAGATAAGTATCTCGCCAAAAGCGATCTCCTTCCTTCACTCTCAGGCAGTGCCGGAATGAACTGGTCAGAAAGCCAAAATGGCTCGAGCAGTTATGGCGCCACCATTGAGCAAACCTTGTGGGATAGCCGAAAATGGAGCGCGTTGGATAAAGCCGATGCGGACTGGGTGTTGGCCCAACTTGAACGTAACCAAGCTTATAACCAGCTCGCTCATCAGTTACTCAGCGCTTATTTTGCCTTAGCGGAAGCGCAAAGTAATTTGACTCTTGCCCAGCAAAAACAAGCGGATGGCGCACAATTATTAGCCATCGCTGAACAGCGTTATCTGGCGGGTAAAATAAAATCTGTGGAGTTGGAAGAGCTACGTGTCAACCAACTTGATGAAGAGTCAACCATTCTCAATGCGCAGGCTGAACTCGAAACCAAACGCAGCCAACTCTCAATACTGATCAATGCCTCAGCCCCGCAAGTGGATGAAGTGGATACCCACACGCCAACACCGAGTTGGCCATTCAGTGCTGAACTGGATGACTGGCTTACCGCCGCCAAAGATCACAGCCCTGAGCTCTTGATTGCTATCCAAAAAGTGGCGATCAGCCAAATTGCTAAGCAGCAGAGTCAAAGTGGGTATTATCCGAGTTTGCGCGCCTCTGCAGGCTATCAAGACGGCGATCAACGAAACGGTGAATTCAATGCCGGTCTCATGCTCTCCATCCCGATTGATTTAAATGGAGCAACCCGCAGTGATAACGAAAAAGCTCATCTCAACTGGTTGATGGCTCAGCAACAGCAACGCAAAGTCGAGATCGGATTAGATCAAAATTTGCGTCAACAAATTCAGCAGGTTGAGATTGAATGGCAGCAAATTACCATGGCGGATCAGCAAGTGACCCATCGCGAAAAAGTGCTGCGCAGTAAACAGCAACTGTTTGATGCTGGCTTAGCCGAAGCCTCCGATTTAATCGATGCGCACAACAGCCTATTTCGAGCCAAACATAATCTGGCCAGTCGTTGGTATAGCTATTGGCGTCAGCGCATTGAGCTACTCAAATTAACAGGTCAGTTGAACGATAATGCCATCGCTCAGCTTTCAGGAGCCTTTCGTTAATGCGCCTCTTGTTACAGCAATCTTGGCAAACTTTGCTCGCTCATCGCCTGAAAAGCGTATTGGCGATCACCGCGATTAGCTGGGGGGTGATTTCTGTGGTGATCTTGATGGCGCTCGGCGAAGGGTTTTATCGTGCTCAAACCGAATCCTTTCGCTTTCTGTTGCAAGAAACACAAATGGTCGCCTCCGGCCAGACCAGCGAAGTGTGGCAAGGCATGCCTGCGAGACGCCCGATTCAACTGACCGAATCGTTAATGCGTGAAGTCGCACAACGTCCGGAGATCCAGCGTTACTCCATCGTCTATGAGCATCGGGAAGTCTCCATCACCCAACAGCGAGGGACAGCGATTGGCAGTATGGTCAGTGGTGTGGATAGAGGGTATTTCTCTCTTGCTGGATTAAAACTCACCTTAGGTTCACGAGATTTCAGCCTTCATGATCAACACAACCACCGCCGTGTGGCCATTCTTGGCGATCACGTTGCTGCCACCAGCCAGCTTAAGGTTGGGGATGAATTCAAAATTCGTGGCATCGCTTTTCGAGTGATTGGCATTATGGATGATGAAAGCAGCCGCTTTTCATTTGGTGATAACCAAAAAGTGTTTATTCCAAGCTCCACATTTAAAGACATTTGGGATACCCAACCGAACATGATGTTGGTACTGCCCGCTCAAGGTGTTTCAAGCTGGGCGTTACGCGAGCAGTTACGTCACACTTTTGCTCAGCGATTACATTTCTCACCTGAGGATCAAGAGGCGGTCTTTCTCCCCGATTTCGGCAGTGGTGTTGAGGTGATCACTGCCATTTTACGAGGAATTCAAGCCTTTCTCGCCGCCAGTGGCATGATGACTATGGCTGTCGGCATCTTAGGCGTTGCCAATATGATGTTTTTAGCGGTGACCGAGCGTACGCGAGAAATCGGAGTACGTTTAGCCATTGGTGCTACACCGCAACGAATTCAACAGCAGTTTTTATTAGAAGGATTGCTGCTGGTGGTCATCGGGGCGTTAGTCGGCTTACTACTGGCCTACTTTGGCGTGTTGCTGCTTAATCACCTTGGCCTACCCACGTGGCTTGGCGAGCCGGTGATCACTTCCACCACCGTCTGGCTTTCTATGTTGGTGACCAGCATTTTAGCCTTAGCGGCGGCCTACTTCCCAGCTCGCAGAGCGGCGCAATTAGAGCCCGTCATTGCGCTCAGTAGTCGGAGTTAATGCATGTTGCCAATAAGACAAATTATGCAGGAAATGGCGACCGAAAAGCTCAGATTGAGCCTCACTATTTTGGCCGTTGCGTGGTCAACCTTATGTATCGCAGGGCTACTTGCGGTCGGAGAAGGGATCCGTAGTGGAATTGTACGCACCATCCAAAATGGCAATGGTAACCTGATTCATGTCAGCGGCGGTTATTCCACGCAAACCCATGGCCGTTTTCATGAGGGGCAAGCACTTTCTCTCACCGAGCAAGATAGCCAAGTCTTGGCCGCTCTGCCTATGGTCAAACACGCACTTCCTTCGGCCGAGTGGCAAGAGCTGATCACGTTTGCAGATAAGCGTTCATGGATGATGCCTTACGCGGTCAAAAGTGAGTATCAGGCGATGAATAAACTGCGCTTGTTACCCGGCGGGCGCTGGTTTAATCCCGTTGATGAAACACAGCAACGTAAAGTGGTCGTGCTCGGCTATCAACTCGCGTTACAACTGTTTAATCAGCAAGAGGGCGACTGGTTTAGCGGCGGCGAATTAGAGCAAGATCCTGTCGGTCAGATTGCCAAAATAGGCGCACACGAATTTACGGTGATCGGAGTGCTGGCCAAAAACAGCGGCAACATTGAGCAGGGTTCGCCCATTGATTACAGTGGTTTTACGCCATTCAGTACTTGGCAGCGTTTTCACCCCAACCAAGCGATCAGCGGAATTAATCTTGAACCGAGGGTGGGCAGTGACCGTCAAGCGTTGGCAGCCACGGTACAGCAAGTGTTAAAACGCAAATACGCCGCGAGCTTGCAAGATCAGCAAATTGTCATGGTGCAAGACCACTTTTTGAGCCAGAAAAGTATGCAGCAGTTTCTGCTGAAACTACAAAGCTTCCTTGGCATTATTGGGTTTATCACTTTAGCCGTAGCAAGTTTAGGCATTACCAATGTGATGTTTGCTACCGTGAAGCGGGCCACACGCGACATTGGCGTACGCATGGCCGTAGGTGCAACCCCCAATACCATTCGCTGCCACTATTTGGCTCAATCTTTGATCACGATGGGATTGGGAGGAATTGCCGGCTTAGGTGTGACATTTGCGATGGTTCGCCTACTCGCCGCCATTCCTTTGCAAGGTAATCCGATTTATGACCACTTAGGCCAACCGGTTCCAGAGCTGTCGCTTAGCGTCATTGTGATAGTGATTGTCACCCTAACCGTCATGGGCATTGTTGCTGCTTGGTTACCCGCCAATCACGCAGCAAGAGTGACACCGTTACAAGCATTACAGAGTGAATAATGAAGTCTTTATCTCCTGCTCCTTTGGTGGAGCTACAGCAAATTTGTAAACATTACACTAGTGGGCAAAACGTGGTTAAAGCGCTTGATGGCGTCGACTTAACCATTCGTCACGGTGAATTCTTGGCAATTCTCGGACCTTCGGGATCGGGTAAATCAACCCTGATGAACGTACTGGGCTGTTTGGATAAACCTACCGCGGGCCGCTATCAATTGGACGGACATCCGGTCGATAGCCTAAGCACTCAACAACTGGCTGCGATCCGCAATCAAAAGATTGGTTTTGTGTTCCAAAGCTTCAACCTATTGGAATACGCCAGTGCTCTGGATAATGTCGCCCTTCCTTTGGTGTATGCGGGAGTAAAAGCCAAAGATCGCCGTCGACGCGCCACAGAACTCTTGACTCGAGTTGGCCTTGCGGATCGCTTAGATCACAAGCCCAATCAGTTGTCAGGCGGACAAAAACAGCGCGTTGCTATTGCGCGCGCGCTGATAAATCAGCCACAAATTCTGCTGGCAGATGAGCCAACTGGTGCGCTGGATTCAAAATCCGGCGCCGAAATTGAAGCGCTGTTCAATGAACTGCACCGCGAAGGTCGCACCATTATCGTCGTCACTCATGATAATGAGCTAGCCAAAGGTACTAAGCGAATTGTGACCATTCGAGATGGGCAAGTCGTCTGTGATGAGCCCACGGCTTAACTACCACCTAATGGTGCGGATAAAACAAACGGCGCGTGATGCGCCGTTTGTTTGGATTCAAGTGTAGAAAGGTCACAGATAGCTTAGATCGGTCGCTTTGCCTTTGAAAATCCGATACACAAAAAAGGTGTACAGCAGAATGGTTGGCATGACGATCACCACGCCAACCCCCACCACCATCAAGGTTTCAGGTGATGACGCAGCCTGCTGCGCAGTCATGATTCCGGGGACGATCTCAGGAAAGAAGCTGTACGCGAGCCCGAGGAAACTCAATCCAAAAATCAGCACCACACCAAAGAAAGGCCATTGCACACCCGCATCATTTACCGTCGGTACGCGTTTGAGATAGCGATCCACCACTAAAATCGTGGCAAAAACGATAATAGGGATCGGCGCAAGTAGGATCACCTCAGGAAAACTAAACCAACGTTCTGCGACTGCAGAATTCACCCATGGATTGACCAAACTGACCGACAGCACCCCTAACGCCGCCAGCCATCCTGCTTTACGCGACCAACGCGCGGCACGCACTTGCAGATCCCCTTCGGTTTTGAGCACCAACCAAGCGCCACCAATATAAACATAGGCGGCGGCCACACAGAGCGCACTCAGCACCGCAAAAGCATAAGCTTCAGGCGCAGATTCAAACCCGACGACATAGCGGCCAATCATATAGCCTTGGGTAAGCGCGGCCAGCAGAGAGCCGATTTTAAAGCACAAATCCCAATGATCTTTGTGGTCGGCTTTGGCTTTTGCCCGAAAATCAAACGCGACTCCACGCATGATAAGCGCAATCAGCATCAACGCGGTCGGCAGATAAAGCTCAGTAAATATCAGGCTATGTGCCGTAGGAAAGGCAATCAGCAAGATACCGACCGCCAACACTAACCAAGTTTCATTGGCATCCCAAAATGGGCCAATCGAGGCGATCATTCGATCGCGCTGCGCCACATCATTACGCGGCAGTAAAATGCCCACGCCTAAGTCATAACCATCCAACACCGCGTACATAAACACGGTGAAACCCAACAACAACAAATAAATTTCTGGCAAATACTGCATCATAACGCGGCCTTTGTAGAGCTTGGTGAAACTTGCGGTGCGTGTCCGGTTTTACGCGCAAGGTAAAACAGGGTGTGAACATAAGCGACCAACAACACAACATAAGTGATGAGATAAAGCGTCAGCGAGATCCCAACCGAGCTACTGGCTACGGGGGTCACGGCTTCAGCGGTACGCAATACACCACTCACCAACCAAGGCTGGCGACCAATTTCCGTGACATACCAGCCCGCAATCGTGGCGACCCAACCCGAAAAGGTCATGCCAATTAAGGCATACATATAGGGTTTGGGTAGCGGTTTGTTACGCCATACACGCCAAGCGCCAAACCAACTGACCAACAGCATCAGCACGCCCACTCCCACCATAACGCGAAAACCAAAAAACAGCGGTGCGACGGGGGGATGATCTGGCGCGAAGGCATCAAGTCCAACAATTTCCCCGTTCATATCGTGGGTTAAAATCAAGCTGGCCAAATTCGGAATACCAAGAGCAAAATCATTGCTGCGAGTCTCTTCATTTGGCAGAGCAAACAGCAGTAGCGGTGCGCCACGCTCGGTCTGCCATACACCCTCCATCGCCGCAATTTTCGCGGGTTGATGTTCTAAGGTGTTGAGGCCGTGTAAATCCCCCACCAAGATCTGCATAGGAATCGCTAACGCGGCCACACTCACGGCCACTTTTAAGCCCATTTTGGCGGCTTGATGTTTGGCATTACGCAACACTTGATAAGCACTGATCCCGGCAATCAAAAAACTTGCCGTCAATGCCGATGCCAGCAAAGTATGCGCTAAGCGATATGGCATCGAGGGGTTAAAAATCACCTCCTTCCAACTGGTGACATGCACCACGCCATCAATCACTTCATAACCGGCTGGAGTGTGCATCCAACTGTTGAGCACCAGAATCCAAAACGCAGATAAACTGGTGCCCACAGCCACCAGCACAGTCGATAAGGTGTGCAACCATTCCGGTACTCGCCCTCGGCCAAACAGCATCACACCAAGAAACGTCGCTTCCATAAAGAAGGCGGTCATCACTTCATAGCCAAGTAAGGGACCTGCCACATTGCCCACCCGCTCCATAAAGCCCGGCCAGTTAGTGCCAAATTGAAAACTCATGGTAATGCCCGACACCACCCCAAGAGCAAAAGTCAGCGCAAACACTTTTACCCAGAAATAGTAGAGATCGAGCCATTCACTGACTTGTGTTCGTAAATAACGCCATTTGAAAAACACCAATATCCAGCCCAACGCAATGGTGATGGTGGGAAACAGTATATGAAAGCTGATATTGGCAGCGAATTGGATCCGCGACAGCATGAGGGTATCTAACATCTCTTTTCCTCAAAAAATGAAACAAACCAGTGATGGGGTTAACACTAACCACCATCTTTAGTGACTCATACGTCATTGGCACTGGATTGGTTTAGTCCGCGCAGCGCAAATTGCCCGTGCCAGACAAATTTGATTTGTATCAATTTTGATGAGGGAAACCGAGAGAAAAGGTGTATCTAAACTCAGAGAAATAATGACAAAACATTACCTGATAAGGATAAGAAATAACGCCTTAAGTGAGCGATCAAACCATCAACGCCATAGTCCAAGGATTTTTATACACCCAAACTACTTGGAGTTGCAGGTAGGCGGCAAGTGAGTTCACCCCCATGAGCATAGATACACTATGTGATTGGGGTGAACGAACGTAGCCAACACTGCTGCAGCTTCAAGTAGTTTGGGTATACACGATTCGCCACTCCTGTTCGGGTTGGACTGTTTTTTTCGTCCATAAACGCAAAAGTCGGTTGCAATCACCATCAATGTGATAATAATTATCATTTGAATAAGTGGAGGGGGGATATGGAAAACAGAACGTGGTTATACAACGCCTTTTTTAAGGCGCAGGATCGATTTCTAGCGCATGAGGTGGAGAGCGGTTTTGAACCCGAAGTGATCTATGATTACATTCATTGCGCGCGCTTACTCGCCTCACACCATTACCAAGGTTCAAAAGAGCAAAACTTCCTGCTGTGTGAACTGTTTCTACGCCAAATCTACTTCCATTTTTTAGATGCCATTCAAGACCCTACACGTAGCCGCATTTTCCGCCGCGTCTGCCTTGATTCCATCTATATCCTCTTGATGGAGCTCAACAAATGTTATCAACAAGTGGATAACGGTGAACTGCGTTTACGCCAACTCAAACAACAATTACAACGAATTCAAGCCCCGCTTGATTAACCAAAAGGATCTGTTATGACTCGCGAATACCGAATTGAAAAAGACAGCATGGGTGAGGTCAAAGTCCCTGCTGATGCGCTTTATCAAGCACAAACTCAACGTGCCGTAGATAACTTTACGTTAAGCCGCTACACCATGCCTAGCGCGTTTATTGCTGCCCTCGCCTACATTAAACAAGCGGCGGCGATGACCAATGCGCAGTTAGGTCATTTAGAAGGGGACATCGCCCAAGCGATTGCCAATGCATCGCAAGCGGTGATTGATGGCCAGTATGCCGAACAGTTCCCGATTGATGTTTTCCAGACAGGTTCAGGCACCAGCTCCAATATGAACGCCAATGAGGTGATTGCCACCCTCGCCTCGCGTGAGTTGGGCTATGCGGTGAGTCCAAACGATCATGTCAACATGGGACAAAGCAGTAATGATGTGATCCCGACAGCAATCCAAGTCAGTGCGGCCATCAATATTGAACAGCAACTGCTCCCCGCATTGGCGCATTTAAGTCAAACTCTCGCGGATAAACAGTCAGAGTTGGCTGATGTGGTCAAAACTGGCCGCACCCATTTGATGGATGCGATGCCCGTGACTTTCGCACAAGAACTGGGTGGATGGAAAAGCCAAATCGACCACGCCGCGCAAGGCATCAGCCATGCGCTTTCCCCCATCAAAGCCTTGGCGCAAGGCGGCACAGCGGTCGGCACAGGCATTAATGCGGATCCGCGCTTTGCACGTATTTTTGCCGATAACCTCAGTCAATTGAGTCATGTTGCTTTTCAGCCCAGCGACAATTTTTTCTATAACCTAAGCAGCCAAGACTGCGTGGTCGGCCTTTCTGGTCAGTTGAAAACCGCCGCGGTCGCGCTGATGAAAATCGCTAACGATTTGCGCTGGATGAACTCTGGTCCCTTGGCGGGGTTAGGGGAAATTGAGTTGCAAGGCTTACAACCGGGCTCCTCGATCATGCCGGGGAAAGTTAACCCTGTGATCCCCGAAGCCGTGACTATGGTCGCTGCGCAAGTGATTGGCAATGACACTACCATTACCGTGGCTGGCCAATCCGGTAATTTCCAGCTTAATGTGATGCTGCCTGTGATCGCGCACAACCTACTAGAATCAATAGAATTATTGACCAATGCCTGCCATGCGCTCGCCGATAAAGCCATCGCAACCTTTAAAGTTCGTCATGATAATCTGGAAAAAACCTTGGCTAGAAACCCGATTCTCGTCACCGCCTTGAACCCTGTCATTGGTTATCTCAAAGCGGCTGATATTGCCAAAAAAGCCTACCAGCAAGGCCGCGCGATTTTGGATGTCGCTGCGGAAGAGACGGATCTCGATCGCGCCACGCTTGAAGCGCTGCTTGACCCGAAAAAGCTCACACAAGGTGGGATTGCCCATTAAACCTTAGCCATAAAACCCTAGTCATAAAACCTTAGCCATAAAACAATTCGCCCCTCATTGGAGGGGCGAATTCTAGATATCATTACGGTTTTTATGCCGCTAAACGATCGATAAGGAGCCTAGATCAAGGTTAAGCAAACTTGCTGCGAAAGGCGAAATAGACCGCCCCAACCAGACAAAGCCCAGCCCACAAATAATCGAGCTTTAATGGTTCACGCAGATAAAAGACTGAGAAAGGCACAAACACCATTAAGGTAATCACTTCTTGCAAAATTTTAAGTTGCCCAACATTTAGCGCGGTATAACCAATTCGATTGGCGGGTACTTGCAGTAAGTATTCAAACAGCGCAATGCCCCAGCTCACCAACGCCGCAATAATCCACGGTTTGTTATTCAGCTCTTTAAGATGCGCGTACCAAGCAAAAGTCATAAACACATTGCTGCAAATCAGCAGACCGACACTGACCACAATCGGATTCATTTTTACTCTGTCCTCTTTGGATAACCGTCCCAAACTACGGCGCCGCTAGTCTATAGGAGCGCCATGCCGTTTGCATCTTACCTTTGCGGCACTTTATTGCGGATAATCCGATACATATAAAGCACAATAACTAGGTTAATCAGTAGAGCCGCCATACTGAATACACCAGGATGGGTAAACAACTCATACACTTCAAATGGCAGATAGATTGCTCCGCTGAGCAGTGCAAACCACTCCGTCCATAATAAGTTGTGCCAAAGACCATAAGCTTCAATCAAACGGATCGCACCATACACTAGCGCGCCTGCGGCCACCCAGTTCAAATTGAAATGGGTGAGAAGCCCCGCTTGGTGCAGTAATTTTTCTGACCAATAACTGGCAGGATTGAGGTGCAAGTGCTGCAACAGATCTAGCAACAACTGCTGTAGGCTATCGCCGGCAACATGGTGCAGCCCTAATCCCAACAGTAGCGACACAATCCCTTTGGTCGACTCTAAAATCGCGACCGCTTTTAAGCCTTGGTGTGTATTCGACATGCTTATTTCACCATGATTCTTGCGCTCGATTACTTCGCTAGTTGATAAGTAATGACATACAGCTCATCGATATTGGGGTAAATCTCTTGGATCAACGCCTTGAGTTTGGGTAATTCTATCGCTTCTTGCTCAGCGTGAAACTCGTTGATCTCATCAAACTTGAGCGGTTCAACCGCCAGAATATCTATCTCACACACTTTACGCTGGGTTTCTAAAGTGAACACTTCAACGCGAGTGCCGGGCACGTAATGGCTCTCCGATTTATCACGGATGGTGATGGTCTTCTGGCCAGAGGCCACCAAGGGGGTCAAAAATTCAAAAAAGGTAATTTGAGTTGGGACGGACATATTAAGAGCCTCGATAAATCGCGTATCAGGGGGGCTTTATGAAGCATTCCCCTAATGAGGTCAAGGGATTATCGAGGCTGTTTGTGTGATGAATCAGCGAATCGCGCGTGGCGCTCAATCATCCACATCAACTTCTTAGATACACCGAATTGCTTTTACTTAAAACGCCGATAAAGCCAGATCCACTGCTCGGGATGTGCGGTGATCGCTTGCTGCATCATGTCGGCTAACTGCTGCGCATCCTGCGCAATATTGCGACTTAAGTCATCGGTTTGGTGCAAGGCAAAGCGCGAGAAATGCAGTCTTTGCGTCATCCCCTCACTGAGCGCATAATGAAAATAGATCGGGCATGCGAGTTTATGCGCAAGGAAAAAAGGCGTTGCCGACAATTGTGTGGCTTGCCCAAACCAACGAACAGGCACACCTTCCGTTCGCATATCCGTATGTAACACCACCCATTCACCTTGTTTGATCCGCTGTGCTAACTCCAACATCAAGTTTTGTTTGCGTAGCAGATAGGGAACTCCGGCTAATTTCGCGGCTTGGGAGATCATGGCATTTTCATCCGGACGATCGCCTGAACTGCCCGCACCAAAAATGGTGACGGCTTTTTTACCTTGCTGGTTAAGCCACCAAGTCACCCCATCGTAAACGCCCATATGAGGACAAACGATAATACCGCCGCCTTGGTTATCTAGGATCTCTTGAACCAAGTCTGGCTGTTCAACTTGATATTGGTAACGCTGAAGATGGCAAAACCCGAGTAAATTCTTCAATGATAAGCGCGTGGATTGCTCAACAATGGCCTGCTTTTTTACGTCACTCAAATCAGGTAACGCGTAATTAAGTTGTGTTAAAGCCGCTGCCATTTTTTTCCGACTTATCGGCTTGGCCACGAGGCGGCATAAACCATTTTTTATCGACAGTGGTAAATAAAATAAGCCTGAGGTTAACGCTTTTAACCAAAAAATACGCACGTTATTCCCCTACTTCGCTCACTAACCAATCAATGACTTCATTGACTGACGATTCCATGGTTAATGGCATATCAAATAGATTAATTTGTGCCGAAAACTGGCTTTCTACTTTGGCGACAATATCGATGAAAGAGAAGGAATCAAACTCATCGAAAAATTTATTGGTGAGTATCGATGAAATACCCTCAATACTGGTTTGTAATCGCTCAATAAGAATATTTTCAATGGCTTGTTTCATATGTCTGACTCGCTAATTGTTGTTGTAAAGCTTTAATATCGGTTTTGCCATTGGCATTTCTTGGTAATTGTTCAATGGCATACCAACGCTTAGGCACAAAAGTCGGATTTAATTGTTGTTTGCATTGGCTCAACCACAGATCTGGTTGCCATTGGGTATGGGTATCCACAAACGCTACCGTGCCGCTGGCATAGCCCGACTCACTTAAAGGCCAAGGTACAATCGCCACGCTGTGCGCTTGAGTCACGCGGCGAACAACGGTTTCAATCTCTTCTAATTCCACCCGTTGTCCGGCAATTTTCACTTGGTGATCGCGGCGCCCAAGATGAATCAGCACGCCATTTGATTTAGTGACAATGTCACCTGAACGATACCAAATACGCCCTTCGTGCTGGAAAAAGGCATTTTGCGTATTCAGCGGATCATTCAGATAACCATTGACTAATTGTTTGCCCGACAGAAGTAATTCTCCGCGATACCCCTCGGGTGCAGATTCAAAGCGCATCAACTCACCTTGTTCGTTGATGATGGCTAAACACTCCTCTTCAAAAGCACGGCCAATCGGCACCGATGCCATACCTGAATGGGCGACAAATCGATGATAGGTAATGGCAATCGTGCACTCTGTTGGACCATACAGATTGATCACCGACTGCTGAGTGGCTTGTTGCCATTGTTCGGCTAAATCATGCAGCAAGGCTTGTCCGCAGAAAAAACTCAGTCGCAGAGAAGGTAAACTGTGTGGGGTTAAGGTTTGTCTTTGTAGGGCCAACTCAATAACAGTAGGCACAGAAAGCCATACCGTTAATTGATGGTGACGAATAAATTCCGCTGGACTTAATTTCGCTAATTCAGGCACAACATATAAACAAGCACCAGAGATCAAACTGTAAAAAATATCATGTACCGAAAGATCAAAAGTCAAATCAGAATATTGTCCCACTCGATCTTGCGCATTGAGTGGAAATAGTTTGTCAATTTGGCTGATATAGCTATGCAAATTACTGTAACTGACCGCAATACGTTTGGGCTTACCAGTCGAACCTGAGGTTTGCATGATATAAGCGTACTCATGTTCATTATCTAAATGGTATTTCGCTACCAGTAATTCCACATCTTGTTCGGTTATCTGCACTGTGTGAAAAGTGTGCTGAGGATATTGCTGACGTAACAGTTCCATATCCACATCAGGCAGCGCATAAATGTGTAATCGATCTATGCAAGTCTCAAGTAAGGAGGACAAACGACTCAATTGCTGCGCGTCTACCATGATGGAATCACATTGTGTCGCGATCAGCGTCTCTTGAAGCTGTTCTGTTGTTGCTCGCGCATTGAGCGGAATATAAGTCATACCGCCCAAATAGCTCGCCCAAATCGCAGAATAAGCCGCGAGATCGCGTACCGAAAGGATCGCAACTCGCTGCACGCCCTGTAAATGCCAATAGTCACTCAATGAGAGTGCCATATCGGTCATCTCTTGATAGGTGTAGGTTTTCTGTTTAACCCATAATGCAGGGGCATGTCGGTTAGCCTGAATAGCCGCCAAAATAGAGTGTCTTGTCTCGCAGTACATCGCCATTTTATTGATAAATTGGTTATGCACGACACCATAACCCTCTCTCTGTAACAAATCTGTCGCAGAATTGTATGGCATTGTCAGCTACCGAGCGCCCGACCTCCTTTCTATGGCGCGAAGGTCTACAACCTATAATCGCAACTAGTTGTCGAGCAACCGATTGACAATAGACATATCAAAATGGCGTTTCGTGGTGATCGCGTAGAAGCTTTCGGTCACCGCGTCCAGTGTTCCGTAATTGCACAGCCGCCCTGTTTCAATTTCATCTTGTACCACGACCTCGGGCACCACAGTGACGCCTTCCACATCGCGCGCCAATAGACGCAACATCGCCATATCATCGACTTCCGCGTAGGGCGTTACCGCTAACCCTAACTGTTCACAATACAGATCAAATTGCAGCCGAATTTCACTGCTTGCCCCCGGCACCAAGGTTTTCACTTTAGGTAAATCCTGCGGAAATTGATAACGGCGCAAAGTGTCGCTCGGCGGTCCGACAAGGCAGACACTTTGCTGTGCAATGCGCTTACAACGCCAAGGCTGCGTTGAGTCACTCGGTACCGGACGATTGGAAAGGATCAGGTCGAGCTTATGCATTTGTAACTGACCTAGAAGATCTTCCAAGGTAGAGGAAGACAAGATAAGCCGCACATCCGATTTACCGAGCACAGGACGTAAAAAGTTTTCCTGAAAGTTTCGCGATAAGGTCGCCACCGAGCCAATCCTTAATTGCTGTACCCGTTGTAATTCACCGCTCTCCATGATCGAAAGCAGCTCGCCGCTCAAGTTAAATATGCTTTCGGCATATTCCAGAACCAAATGCCCAACTTCGGTGAGCTGCAAACTGCGCCCTTGGCGCACAAACAGATCATGCCCCAATTGACCTTCTAACTGACGAATTTGTGAAGAAAGCGCCGATTGTGACACATTGAGTTGCTGCGCAGCACGAGTGAGATGCCCCTCTTTAGCCACAGTCCAGAAGTAATGTAAATGGTGAAAATTCAGATGTCGCATCGCTTTGTTCTCTTTTATAGAACGTTTTGTTAATAACAATATATTTTACTTACTCATTCCTTCGCAACCACAATAGCACCACCGATAACATCTTATTTTTCAATCAGGAGGCCGACCCATGTCGGAACTGTCACCCCAGTGGCTCCTTGTTAGTTTGTATCTTGGTGGCCTTGTATTGAGCTTATGGTTACCTCAACAGCAGTGGCGTATCGCCAAGTTCGCCACTCTCGCCGGCTTCATCGCCATGCTTGGAAATACCCTTTTTGCGATAGGGCAAGCGAGCATCAACCTAGTCCCTGTCGATGGATTAGGTGTCGTGATGGTGCTACTCGTCTCGCTCCTAGGCTGGGTGATAACCCGCTTCGCCCATCGTTATCTGCAAGGCGAAGCGCAGCAAGCGCGTTTTGTCACCGCCACGCTGTTTACCCTAAGCTGCGTAGCCTTGTTGGTCACCAGTCAGCATCTGCTTGTGATCGTGCTGGCGTGGAGCGGAACCAGCGTTGGCCTACATCGTCTCCTGACCTTTTACCCAGAGCGCAAAGCCGCACGCGTGGTGGCACACAAAAAATTCTTAGTCAGCCGTTTTGCCGAAATCTGTTTGTTGTTAGCGCTCGGTTTGATCTATCTCGATGTCGGTAGCTTGTCGCTACAAGAGATTCACTTCGCGTTAAACGCGCAGGATTCGCTGCCACTTAGCTTAACTGGGGCTGCGTTGTTACTCGCCTTCGCTGCTATCTTAAAAACCGCTCAGTTACCTCTGCACGGCTGGCTGATTCAGGTGATGGAAGCGCCAACGCCAGTCTCGGCGTTATTGCATGCGGGTGTGGTTAACATGGGGGGATTCGTTCTGCTGCGCGTCGCAGAACTGATTGGGCTTGCTCCTTCGGCGCAATGGTTGCTGGTGATCGTCGGTAGCCTCACTGCGGTGCTCGCTGGCATGGTCATGCTGACTCGGATCAGCATTAAAGTTCGTTTAGCTTGGTCAACGTGCGCGCAAATGGGCTTTATGCTGATGGAAATCGGCTTAGGCTTATATGAGCTCGCCCTGCTCCATTTGGTGGCGCATTCACTTTATAAAGCTTATGCCTTCCTAAGTTCTGGCGAAGCGGTGGAGCGAGCACGTCTGCATGATTTTCAAGCCCCACAAAGTGTCAATGGTAAAGCCGTGGGGGCTTTGCTCGCGGTAGGGCTCAGCGCAGCGCTTATCCTGATACTGCACCATTTATGGCAATCCTTAACACCCAATTTGCATCTACCCAATGCGGTGGTCGCGATTCTCGCCTTAGGTTTTGCTCCGCTACTTTGGCAAAGTGGACGTTTTACACCAAGTGGCTTGAGCCTCGGTGTGCTGCGGGTTGCCCTACTCACACAACTCTATTTCGTATGGCATCTGCTGTTTGCGGGTTTAGCACCCGAGCTGCGCCCCGCTAGCCCACTCGCGCTGAGCTTTGTGATGTTCTGTTTTATCACTTTGTATCTGATGCAAGTGCTGCTCTGCCTCTATCCTAAAAGCCGTTTATCACTGTGGCTCTATCCTTGGGTTTACCATGGTTTTTATCTTGATGAGACTTTTACGCGCCTGACCTTCAAATATTGGCCCGTGCAATTAACTCTGCCTACCGCTCTTTCATCAACTCAAGCGCAACCGACGACAGGAGAACGCGTATGAATGCGCCACGTTCGCTCTCAGCTTTAAGCACCACCGCTAACCCAGCATTATCAACACTTGTCGAACAAGTCTGCGCCTTGATTGCTCCTAACTGGCCGCTGGATCGCATGATTGCGGTGAGTCCTTATTGGAAACGGATTGATAAGCCCTTTGCACAAGCTGCCGCCGAGCTCAAACAATTGGCCGCCTCACCCATGACCATGACGCTCAGTGATTACCACCTTCGTTGGCAAAATAAGCAAATCCAATCAGCGGATTTGCAACAAGCCATCGCTGAACAAAACAGTGACCTTAGCGAATCCACCTTGATTGCCGCTTTACAACAGCCAACAGCGCCGAGTCATCCTTGGCCATTGCTGTGCGACACCGTCGATAGCCAGCGTGATCTTGAGCATCATCCCGCATGGAATGACGCCATCACCCATCAAATTTCGCAATTTTGCGCCGCCTATTTTGACCATCATCAAGCCGATTGGAGCCCAGATCAGCAAACCGGACTCTTTGCCACTTGGCGTGAGGCGATGATCCACGATCGCAGCATTACGCTGCTGCTCAACGAGACAAGCGTAAAACAAAAAGCCACCAAGCTTCCCGAGGATGCCATGGCCGCCATCGAGCAAACTCTAGCGCAACTCGCTATTGCCCCTACGCAGCAAGAAACGTATTTACAAGCCGTGTTAATGCGCATCAGTGGCTGGGCATCCTGGTGTGCTTATCTCGCATGGCAGGCAGGGTTTGAGGGTCGGCACGATGAGCACCTTCGCGATCTGTTGGCGATTCGTCTCTGCTGGGAGAACTTACTTGATGATGGTGAGCGCGGCATGGGCTCTGTGTGGTTACAGTGGCAGCAATCTTGGGCACCGCGCCAATCGTGCGAGGAGGATCGCGCACTACGCATTGCGCTACTGTGGCAACGCAGTGCGGAAATCGCCTATCAGCGCCAGCTCTTTGCTGCGCTGACATCAGTACAAGAGTCGGCTCCCCAATCAAGTTATCCCGAGGTGCAAGCGGCTTTTTGTATCGATGTGCGTTCAGAAGTCATTCGCCGCCACTTAGAAGCGCAATCACCCAATATTCAAACTCTTGGCTTCGCAGGCTTTTTTGGCTTACCGATCCGCTATCAGTTATTGGGCACCGAAGCAAGCCGCCCACAGTTACCGGGCTTATTAGCGCCGAGCTTGACCGTCTCTGACAGCACAGGGGATGAAGATCAAGACGCGAAATTGGCCTTGCGTCGCCGTGCTCGACTCAAGCGACACTTTAGCTGGCGCGCGTTTCATCACCTCCCCGCCTCCACGT
This sequence comes from Vibrio cholerae, assembly GCF_008369605.1. Taxonomy (NCBI): domain Bacteria; kingdom Pseudomonadati; phylum Pseudomonadota; class Gammaproteobacteria; order Vibrionales; family Vibrionaceae; genus Vibrio; species Vibrio cholerae. The sequence continues at coordinate 1,354,733 of NZ_CP043554.1, read as the reverse complement.
TTACTCTGGTGGAAACCACAGGGTTGGCTTATTTAACCAAGCTCCTTAAACGCACCTTATCCTACCCTGCATCAAGCGCATCGGTGGAGCGTTTCGCCTTTACGGAACATGAGTGGCAGAGTGTCAAACCGCAATTCACGCGCGATCCACAGACGTTAGCGCAGCGTGCTCAAATGGCGGCCAACATTCTGCAAGCGTTGGGGATCGCCACCGAGCAAGCACGCTTGGTGCTACTCGTGGGACACGGCTCACAGACGCAAAATAATCCGCAGCGTGCAGGGCTGGATTGTGGAGCCTGCTGCGGTCAAAGCGGTGAAGTCAACGCTCGCACATTAGCAGCATTACTGAATGATCAGGCGGTGCGCCAAGCGTTGCCTGAATATGGAATTTCGCTGCGCGATGACGTCCACTTTATCGCGGCGCTACACAACACCACGACAGAATCGATGACGCTTTTTGATCGCCATGAGATCCCAACAAGCCATCGCGAGGCGCTAGAACAACTTGATCAGCAGCTCACTGCCGCCAGCCATGGCGCACGTCAAGAACGCGCGCCAAGTCTTGAATTGAATCACAACCACCAAGCGCCTCAGAGCAAGGACAACGCCCTATCTGCCCCGCAATTGGAGCAAGCGTTTCTGCGTCGAGCCCATGATTGGGCGCAAACTCGCCCTGAGTGGGGTCTGACCAACAATGCCGCTTTTATCATTGCACCGCGGCAACGTTCAAAGCAGGCGAAACTCGATGGCCGAGTGTTTTTGCATGAATACCAACCGGAGCGCGATCCCGAAGGGCAATTACTGACACAAATTATGACGGCCCCGATGTTGGTCACACACTGGATTAACATGCAGTATTTTGCCTCCACCGTCGATAATCGCCGTTTCGGCAGTGGCAATAAAACTTTGCATAATGTGGTAGGAGGAAATATCGGCCTTTTTGAAGGCAACGGCGGCGATCTGCGCTGTGGCTTAGCCCTGCAATCGCTGCATGATGGACAAGGATGGCGACATGAAGCCTTACGCCTCACTGTGGTGATTGATGCGCCACGCGAACGGATTGAGCAAGTGATGGCTTCACACCGCGTGGTTGAACATTTGGTTAAGCATGAATGGCTCTATCTGGCCCGTTTTGCTGATCAAGGGATTGAGATATATCGCCAAGGCACTTGGCAACGCATCACTCAGCCCAGCTCAGGTTGTCCACAATCTCGGTAGAGAGGGAGAGAGAACTGGATAATTCACTCCCCCATACACGCAATGCAGCGATTGAGTAAGGGGTGGTGATGTCCGGCATCGGAAACGATAGCAACCTGACTGACAAACGGCATATCTTGAATCGTCTTCACCACCACCGAATGGTCAAGATGATCTGTGAGCGATAAAGGAACGATCGCAATGCCAAACCCAGCTTGCGCCATAGTAATTGCCGTTCTTAACTGTGGCGCAGCATACGATCGCGCGATATTGACACCGGCTGCGCTGAATGCGGCTTCAATATTGTCGTACAGGGCCGGGCCGACCTCTCGTGGAAACATCAATACATTTTCATGGTTAAGCTGGATGAGCTGAATCTTTTCCACTTCCGCTAACGTATGCACGGCGGGGAGCACCGCCACAAATGGGTCATCAAATAATATCTTTCGCCGTAGCGCTTCACTGGCATAACAAGGTAAACGCATAAATGCGATATCCAACTGTTTTTCTTGGATCATTCTAGCCAACTCTGGCATCGGATGTTCTACGGCGATCAATTGTAGATCTGGAATCGTTTCATGCAGTTGGCGCACTTTTTCTAATACCACAGAACTGCTGGCGGTTGAGGCAGCAAAGCCTAAACGCAGTTCAAGATGCTCTCCCCTTGCCCTTTGTCTAACTCGATCTTTGGCTCGTTCAACTTGTTGGAGAATGCTGGTCGCATCCTGATAAAAAAGCTCACCAGAGGGCGTCAACTCAACGCCTCGTGATAATCGTTTGAAAAGATTGACGCCAAGCTCTTCTTCTAACTTTTTGATTTGCTGACTTAAAGGTGGCTGGGCTATGCCAAGTTGCTCCGCCGCACGCGTGAAATGTTTTGCCTCTGCGACGGCCGCAAAGTACTTCATGTAACGAAATTCCATCAACCACCCATATATTTTCTATATCAAAATAAATCTTATTTATATTGGATTTAGCGCCACTAAGAAGTCAACCTAAATATACACACAGATTCATATTAGAGTTGACTTATGAACCCTTTACTCTCTGCCCACTGTTCATGCTCACAAGAGATTGCTCAGCAATTTGCCCACTATCAACACATCAGTGGTGAAGGCGAGATTTATCAAACCTCATTGATGAGCGCCTTAATCGCTGGGGTTTATGAAGGTGCAACCACCATAGCGCAACTTTTAGAACATGGGGACTTTGGTCTTGGTACGTTTAATGAACTGGATGGCGAATTGATCGCATTTGATCGGCAAGTCTTTCAACTGCGCGCTGATGGTTCTGCCCAACCCGCACATCCTGAGCAGCAAACGCCTTTCGCCGTTTTTACTTTTTTTAAAGCGGATATTGAGCTGCCCATTACCGAGCGCATGACCCGTGAACAAGTGCATCAGTTGATTGACCGATTAGTCCCGAGCGACAACCTATTTTGTGCGATTCGCATTGATGGCACCTTTCCGAGTGTGCAGACCCGTACTGTACCTAAACAGCAGCGGCCCTATCGACCTATGTTAGAGGTGGTTAAACAGCAGCCCGTTTTTCGTTTTCAACAGCAACATGGCGTGATTGCCGGATTTCGCAGCCCGCAATACACCACAGGTATCAACGTGCCCGGCTACCACGAACATTTTATTACTCAGCAACGTACGGGTGGCGGACACATTCAAGATTACATCATCCGTTCTGGATTCTTACAAATTGGGCGAGTTTCGCGTTTGGTGGTCGACACTCCGGTGTCTCGTGACTTTCTTGAGGCGAACCTCACCCCTAATAACATCCGTACTGCCATCGAAGCAGCGGAAAAATAATCGCCCAACCGTGAAATGCTTGTGATTGGCGGCGAAAGCGCTCTCCTGTTGCGATTATCTCCGTGCAGGAAGTGCCCATCCACCTAGCGCGAAACAACTTTCACTTAGGGTGTAACGTCAGGTAACTAAGGATCACTTATGCAATCCAACATTCACTTGCGCAGCGGAGCACAACTTATCGCCCAACAGCTTGAAGCTATTGGTGTGCGTTATGTCTTCGGCATTCCGGGGGCCAAAATCGACCGTCTTTTCGACGCGATTGAGGATACCAAAATCCAAATGATCCCAGTCCGTCATGAAGCGAATGGCGCTTTTATGGCGGGTATTATGGGGCGTCTTTCAGGTCGAGCGGGAGTTACCTTAGCCACATCTGGCCCCGGCTGCGGCAACCTTGTAACAGGCGTTGCGACAGCCAATTCTGAAGGCGATCCGATGATCGCTATTGGCGGCGCAGTCAAACGTGACTATCAACAAAAGCAGACCCACCAGAGCATGGATACGGTGAGTATTTTTCGTTCTATCACCAAATACAGTGCCGAAATTCAACATGTCGATGCCACCAGCGAAATCATGGCTAATGCATTTCGTCTCGCCGAATCGGGTCGCCAAGGCGCGTGTTTTATCAGCGTACCGCAAGATGTGCTGGCCGATAAAACCTCAAGCGAAATTATTATCCCCAGTGCTTACCAGCCCACGGCTGAAGCCGACCCAGACAGTTTGCAGGAAGCCGTAGAACGGATTCAAAAAGCGCAGCGCTGCGTCGTATTACTCGGACTGCATGCCAGCCACCAAGCCACTGCTGAAGCGGTCAGCGCTTTTTTACATAAAACCCAGTTACCTGTCGTGGGCACCTACCAAGCCGCTGGCGCAGTAGACATCAACTACTATCACCATTTCGCCGGACGAGTCGGCTTATTCAATAATCAGCCCGGAGATGTGCTGCTTAAAGAGGCCGATTTGATCATCACCATCGGTTTTAATCCGATCGAGTACGATCCTGAGCTATGGAATAGCCAGCGCTGCCCTATCGTTCATATCGATATTGAGCCTGCGCAGTATCAAATCCACTACCAGCCATGCCTACAAATTGTCGGTAACATTGCCAGTAATTTGGCGGCACTCTGCCGCCCACTACCCGGTTTTACTCGCCTCTCCCCGACTGCATTAGCGATTTTGGAAGAAGTGACTCAGCAGCGTCACGCCATCAAAGCCTATCCTTTGCGCTATCAAAATGCGGGATTTCATCCGCTAACCTTGATTAAGACCATGCAAGCGATCATCAAACCCGATACCACCCTCTGTCTCGATATGGGGAGTTTCCACATATGGATTGCGCGCTATCTGAGCTGTTTTCGTGCACGGCAGATGCTGGTATCTAACGGACAGCAGACCATGGGCGTTGCCCTACCTTGGGCGATTGCGGCCAGCTTACTCAAACCCGGCCATAAAGTCGTTTCGGTATCCGGTGACGGCGGCTTTATGCAATCAAGCATGGAGATCGAAACCGCGGTGCGCCTCAAATGCAATATCGTACACATCATTTGGGCCGATAACGCTTACAACATGGTCGAGATGCAGGAATTGCAGAAATACCGTCGCGCTGCTGGGGTAAAATTCGGCCCTATTGATTTTAAAGCCTACGCCGAATCCTTTGGCGCTCGAGGCTACGCCATCACGCAACCCGATCAGTTGCTCCCTACTCTGCGCCAAGCGATGGAAGTCGAGGGCCCTGCCGTCGTCGCGATTCCAGTCGATTACTCGGATAACCCCAAATTGATGCAAGCGCGCACCGAAGCCAATCAAGATCCCGTATTTCAAACCCTAGAAGGAGTTTTCGCATGAGAGGTTTAACCCATAAAGTCGCCTTAGTGACAGGTGCCGCTAACGGTATTGGACTGGCGATTGCCGAACGTTTATATCAAGAAGGCGCAACCTTAGCGCTGGCTGATTGGAATGAAGAGCAGTTAGCCATTGTGATTGAGCAGTTTGATTCTGCGCGAGTTTACGCGCAAAAAGTCGATGTCTCGGATCCCGAACAGGTGCAAGATTTAGTACGTAAAACGGTCGAGCGTTTCGGGCGTCTAGATATTCTCGTCAACAACGCAGGGATTCATATTCCGGGCACAGTGTTGGAGTGCAGCGTGCAAGATTGGCGACGCATCGCCTCGGTTAATATAGATGGAGTGGTCTACTGCGCAATGCATGCATTACCTGAGCTAATAAAAACGCGCGGCTGCATGGTGAATACGGCGTCCGTGTCCGGCTTAGGCGGTGACTGGGGCGCAGCCTTCTACTGCGCGACTAAAGGTGCGGTAGTCAATTTCACTCGCGCTCTAGCACTGGATCACGGTGCGCAAGGTGTACGCATTAACGCGGTATGTCCAAGTTTGGTGAAAACCAATATGACCAACGGCTGGCCACAAGCGATCCGCGATCAATTCAATGAACGCATCGCTTTAGGCCGAGCCGCAGAACCAAAAGAAATAGCCGCCGTCGTCGCCTTTTTAGCCAGTGATGATGCCTCGTTTGTCCATGGGGTGAATCTTCCCGTTGATGGCGGTGCCACCGCCTCCGACGGGCAACCTAAAATCGTTTAGCCTCATTGGCCTCGTGATGAATAACCCTAGCCAGATCTGAGAGCGCCGAAAGGCGCTCTTTTTATCGCCACAAGATCTCCGTTACTGAGTGTTCATATCGTCAGCATCACGGACTTTGACTTAAAACAACAAAAGCACACACTGGATCCTTTACCGCAAAAAATCGGCCATTAATTAATAAAAATGTCACAACAACCGACTAGTGTTTGAGCCGTTTAATGCATAAGTACTAGTGGACAACCATGAATCACATCCACCCCTACCAAAATGAATTGAGTGATATTTTGCGCAAACAGCGCATTACCCCGTTATTCCAACCCATTGTGCACCTTGCGAGCGAGCGTGCTATAGGGTACGAGTCGCTCAGTCGAGGCCCTCAACAAAGTCCTCTTCATACGGCGGGTTCTCTGTTTGAAGCGGCTGAACAGTGCCAGCGCTTACCCGAGTTAGAGAAAATTTGTGTACACAAGGCGGCGGCAGCTTGGTCAAGCTTCGGAATCGATTCACAGCTTTTTATCAACCTGAGCCCAGATATGTTGCTGCATTCACAACAGCACCAGTGGGAATTACCACAATTGATGCAGCGTCACCGTCTATCCGCCAATCAGGTCGTGTTTGAAATTTCTGAGCGCACCCCTGCATTGCAGTTGGATGAGTTGAAAAACTCGGTTCAACATCTACAAGCACAAGGATTTTCAATAGCGATTGATGATATGGGCTCTGGGTATTCAGGATTAAAACTGTGGTCTGAATTACAGCCGGATTTTGTGAAAATTGATCGCTACTTTATCCATAACATTGACAGTAACCCAATCAAACTGAAATTTGTGCGTAGTTTGGTACAACTAGCAGAACAACTTGATTGCCAATTAATTGCAGAGGGAGTAGAAACGCGCTCCGAACTTTTGGCCATAGCGGATTTAGGTATCGAGTTAGTCCAAGGGTATTTATTCGGTCGCCCTCAACTTACGCCTCAGCGAATATCTCATTCGCAGAGTTTTTCCTCTGCCACGGTCTTAAACATCGAGTCAGCTCGTACAGAAACGCCTCTTCAGTACCTAATGTTTCAAGATACTCCACGTATGTCTGCGTTATAGCCTCAAGTTATCTCGTGCTTACTTGCTGGGAAACCAAGGATTGGGATTAGCGTATATACACCGGATGTGATGAATAAAAAGAATGATGGATACAGATAACCGCTGGAGAATTGCGCTTCGCTCTATACGCGGAGAACTGATCATTATCGGGATGATAGCGGTCAGCATAGTATTGATTAACACGCCTAAGTTATTGTTTGAAGATAAGATCCACGCTTATGAAAAAGAGCAATTGCAACTGACTGTCGCACTACAGAAAACCCGTATTGACTACGCAAGCTTGATTCTAGAACATCTAAAAACCCACTCGTTGACTCCACAGTTGCAAGAATTCTTCAATCTGTACCATGGCAATTTATGTGTGCTGGATGAGAATTCCCCACAACAATGCCCGTTGAGCATTATCGATGCGGTTCAATCCACCACTTCAGCAAGTGATTTTGTCGCTTCTACCTCAGTAAACATCACGTTTGCAGAAGGTTCTATCCTATTTTTTCAAGTGCAAGGCAAACAGATCCGAGTGCTATGGTTCAACCATGCTTCATTTTGGCCAGCACCACAGAAAAACATCAGCTTGGTCTTGGTTCGCGGTAATCACATTCAGTTCTTAGATAATCCGATTGCACACTATAACGCTCTACTGAATTACACGATTTTGCGCCACCGAGATGATTACGGGACTTTGCAGTTTGAAAACATGGAGTTGAGCTTTCTTCGTTGGCACTTTGGTGAATATCAATTGATCAGTGTGTTTAACGACAAAGTACGCTTGTTTAATCTTATTTACTGGGTAATGTCGGCCAGTTTAACCCTGTTACTGACTTTGACTTGGTTCCTCACTCGACTCAATCTACAAAAAGTGGCGGCGCAGCGTCATGTTTATATCGACAACTTAACTCGGCTCAATAACCGACATTTTCTGAATAAAATCAGTACTAAGTTTATTGAACACCCTCACTCCATTGCCGCGATGATCGACATCGATCACTTTAAGAAAATTAATGACCAATATGGGCACATTACCGGAGATCGCATTCTACAGGCGGTGGCCTCTTGTCTGCGCAAAAATGTCCGAGATGGAGACACCATTATCCGCTTTGGTGGAGAAGAGTTTTTACTATTGTTCCAAGCCCATTCAAACAAAGAAGCTTGGCACATGCTCGACCGATTGCGTCAGCGAGTTAAAGACGATCATAGCTTGTACGGAACAACGATTTCGATTGGTTTTACTTTTATCGATGGTAGTTTACCCGCTGCTATTTCGCGGGCAGATACTGCACTCTATCAAGCAAAAGAAGCAGGACGTAACCAAGTGATTGCCGACAGCGAGAAAGAGAATGACTCAGCAGCAGATTTACCAATTCAGTGCTGAGCCTTATGCCCAAGATGTTAAAAAACAAACTGATAGCGTGTTTGATAGCGATAAACTTCTCCGGGTTGCAAGATGCAGCTCGGTTGCGGCCATTCTGGATGACGAGGGGAATCGGGTAAAAACTGCGTTTCTAAAGCGAGGCCTGCATAATCTTTGTAGTGCGAACCAAGGCGATTGGGTGTTCCCGCCAACCAATTACCGGTATAAAGCTGCATAGCAGGTTTATCCGTACTGACGAGCAGTTGCACTTTCTCATCGGCAGACCAGACCTTAGCGATGGGTGTGTGCATATCACGCTCTGGCGCAAAGAAATAACTGTGGTCATAGCCTTTCGCACGGATTTGCTGTTTATCTTGAAGCAAATCTTCCCCAACCCTTTTCGGTTGAGTGAAATCAAAACCGCTACCCAGTACCGATTGCAACTCCCCGAGCGGGATACCCGAGGCATCCGTTGGTAAGAACTGCTTTGCATCAATCCAGAGCTGATGATTGAGGCAATCACTACCTTGCTCAGCGCCATTCAAATTAAAGTAGGCGTGGTTCGTCAGATTCACGGCGGTCGCACGATCGGTGGTGGCTTGGTAGTCGATATTCACCCCACCTTGCTCATCCAACCGGTAGGTCACTGCAACGTGGAGGTTGCCCGGAAAGCCTTGTTCTCCGTCAGCAGAAAGCAGTTGAAAGGTCACATGCTGTGCGCTTTGCTGCGTGATTTGCCAGCGACGACGATCAAACCCTACAACGCCACCGTGTAACGTATTGCCAGCTTGATTGACCGACAAAGCATATGTTTGTGTCCCTATCTTGAGTTCGCCACGCGCAATCCGATTGGCATAACGCCCCACCGTTGCGCCTAAATAACTGCCTTGGCGCACAAAATCATCCATGTTGCTTACGCCAAGTAGCACTTCTCTTGATTCATCGCCCATCGGTAGAGTGCAACTGAGCCAAGTGGCACCGATATCCATCACTACCACACGCATACCGCGGCGGTTAGTGAGCTCAATAAGCTTGGCAGGCTGACCATCATAGGCGGCCTGCGCTGTCATGCTGGTGAATAACGCGTTCATCTCTAACCTTATGCAAGCTCAACCAATCCCGCGCCCGAAGTTGCATTGCAGACATAGATCGATGCCTTCAGCCCTGTCGCAGCTTCATAGTGTTCAGCCACCGCTTGCTGCACCGCTTCTACTTGCTTCGGGTGTACAAGGGCCACCACACAACCACCAAAGCCGCCGCCAGTCATCCGCACACCGCCTTGATCGCCAATCACAGATTGAACAATCTCGACCAGCGTATCTATCTCCTTGACAGTGATTTCAAAATCATCACGCATCGAAGCGTGAGAAGCGGCCATTAACTCGCCTAAGCGCGGCATGTTTCCTTCACGCAGGGCCTGAGCGGCATGTAAAGTGCGTTCATTTTCCGTGATGACATGGCGCGCACGTTTGGCCACCACAGGATCAAGTTCGGCCTGCTTTGCAGTCAATTGCGCCAAAGTGACATCGCGTAGCGCTTTCACACCAAAAGTTTTGGCTGCGGCTTCGCATTGCTGACGACGGGTATTGTATTCACTCTCCACCAAGCCGCGTTTTTTATTGGAATTGAGGATCACCACTGCCATCTGCTCTGGCATCGCAACGGCCTCGGTTTGCAAGCTACGACAATCAAGCAACATGGCATGGTTCGCTTGCCCCTGCGCCGAGATCATCTGATCCATAATGCCGCAGTTACAACCGACAAACTGGTTCTCCGCTTGCTGGCCATTGAGGGCGATCTCCGCCTGACTGATTTTTAGCTGGTAAAGCTCTTTAAAAGTTTGCCCAATCACGACTTCTAAAGCCGCCGAGGAACTGAGACCCGCCCCTTGAGGTACGTTACCTGAGACCACAATATCGGCCCCATTAAACTCAAAACCACGTTCAATCAAGCACTTAATGACACCGCGAATGTAGTTCGACCACATTTTTTTAGGCTGAAAGGCAATCTCTTCTCGCAGGTCAAATTCGTCCGTGTCATTGTCGTAATCGACGGCGACCAAACGCACTCGTGAGTCTTCCCGTTTGGCTGCAGCTACGACGGTTTGGTAGTTAATCGCGCAAGGCAGCACAAAGCCATCGTTGTAGTCGGTGTGCTCACCGATCAAATTGACCCGCCCCGGAGCTTGCACAAGGTGTGTAGCATCATAGCCAAAGAGTTGTGCAAAGGTTGTAGTCACGTTTTGGATTAATTCAGACATAGGGCTTCTCACTTTAAATGGGGAGAGCGGCGCTGGCGTTGGTGCTGCTCCGCTCAAAATATCTGTTATTGATGGTTATGCTGTTCTTTGTAGTGAATATCACTCACCGCGCGTAAACGCTCTGCGGCCTGCTCTGCGGTTAAATCACGTTGGCTTTCTGCCAGCATTTCATAGCCAACCATAAACTTGCGAATGGTTGCGCTACGTAGCAGCGGCGGATAAAACAGCGCGTGCAACTGCCAGTGGTGAATGTCGGTACCCGCTTCAAAAAATGGCGCAAAGTGCCAGCCCATCGAATACGGAAAAGCACATTGGAATAAATTGTCGTAGCGGCTAGTCAGTTTTTTGATGGCAAGTGCAAGATCATCACGCTGCTCATCATTGAGCTCACTCATCCGGCGAATATGAGTTTTGGGCAACAACAGGGTTTCAAACGGCCAAGCCGCCCAATAAGGCACCACCGCTAACCAATGTTTGGTTTCCACCACGGTTCTCGCGCCATCTTTTAGCTCCGCTTGTACGTAATCCACCAGCAAATTGCGGCCATATTGTTGGTAATAAGCCTTGAGGTGCTGCTCTTTGCGTTCTATTTCGTTGGGTAAAAAACTGTTCGCCCAGATCTGTCCATGGGGATGCGGCTGAGAGCAGCCCATAGTTTCACCTTTGTTCTCAAAAGCTTGCACCCAAATATACTCTCTACCGAGCTCTTCGATTTGTTCGTTCCATGTCTCTATCACGCCACGAATCTTATGCACGGGTAACTCTGGCAGCGTTTTGCTGTGATCAGGTGAAAAACAGATCACCCGACTCAAACCACGAACGCCTTGAGTTTTGAACAGCGGATTATCGGACTCTGGCGCTGCTGGAGAATCCGTCATCAGCGCAGCAAAATCGTTATTGAACACATAAGTGCCGCTATAGTTGGGATTGACATCCCCAGAAATACGAGCATTGGTTGGACACAAAAAGCATTGCGCATCATAGCTGGGCAACTCAGCGAGCGCCGGTTTCTCATCGGCCCCACTCCATGGACGCTTTGCTCGGTGAGGTGAAACGAGGATCCACTGCCCAGTCAATGGGTTATATCGACGGTGTGGATGATCGACAGGATTAAACTTAAGCTCAGACATGAACACTCTCTCACGCCCTCCACTGCAACAATCGAGTGAGAAGGCAGTTAGCAAAGATCAAACAGTAGGCTCACGACGCACAGTCCAGCCTTTTACCAAGCATAGCAATCCTACTATCGAACATTCTGTGAAGTGAATCGCACAGTGTAAACGCTTTCACAAGTTATCACTAAGGCAGCCAAACTCATCTGCTCTAAACGCCGCATATTGTGAAGTCTGATAAAAAGGTAATGGATGTCAAAGCAATAGCAGACAAGGAACACCCAATCAACGGGAATGTTTGACGGTCAGTGACAGCGCATTGCGCGTGGTACTCCGCCAAATTGAGGGAGAGATGTCATGCTCTCATCAAGCATCAAAGTTAAACGTTTACACAAAGCGTACAGGGCGAGTCAATCTGGTTACTGCACCTACAACTCCAAATCGTTTAGATATAGTGATATTTAAGAGTCAAAAGCGTAATCATCCAACTGAATTTTCGGAGCGCGCAACGCATTCAATGCCCCGAGCAACGCAAGCAGCGCCGCAACCGCAAAGCCAATTTGAAAAGCATGCAAAATCTCACTTTGTGGCAATGCGGCAATCGCCTGCAAACCACTGTTTGGCGATAAACCGGGGAGTAAGGAGTAAATCAATGTACCAAAGAAAGCGGTGCCGACCGATGCCCCTAACGAGCGGCTCAGTGAAGCCATCGCGGTGATCCGCCCTAAATTGGCTTTGCCTGCCAATGTTTGAACTAAAACTTGGGTTGAGGGCATCACAGTGCCTAAGCCTAAACCACATAAGGCGGCAATCGCACTCACCACGGGCGCAGAGAGTGAAAACATCGCCAACACAGCAAAGGCGCAGCTACTCAAACTCATACCAAACACAGGCAAAAATTTGGGCACTCCTGTTTTAGCAATCACTTTACCGGTCGTATAGGCGCCACCAATAATGCCGCACGACAGGGGGATAAGCAGTAGTCCCGATTGTGCTGCGTTAACTCGTAAGCCGAGCTGTAAAAAAATCGGTAAAAAGAAGATCAGCGCAAACAAACAGGCCGCGAAAATGAACGTGGAGAGCAGCGGAATATGTATTTCACGACGCGCCAATAGACGGAGTGGCAAAAAGGAAGCCGTGACTCGCTTTTGCTGGGCGATAAACAGCAAGCTCGTTAAAACAAATGCACTCACTAGGCTTATGCTGGTGACCGAGAACCACGGAAAATAGTGCCCGCCAGCCGAAAGCCAATAGATGATGAGAGTCATCATACTGGGAAACAGGATAAGCCCAGCCACATCAATTGAAGCCTCAGACTTACGCGAACTTTGCACAAATTGAAATCGTGCCAGTCGATACAAAGCGATGCCCACAAGCGGCAGGTTAAACCAAAACAGCCATTGCCAAGAAAGGTAGGTTACCAATACACCGCCTAACACTGGCCCCCCAATACTGGCCACCGCAAACAGTGAGGAAAAATAGCCCTGAAAACGGGCACGCTCGCGGGGCGGTACTAATTCCCCGATCAAGGCTTGTGATAAGCTCATTAAGCCGCCGCTACCCAATCCTTGAACAATGCGCCCAGCCACCAACCACGGCATATTCATTGCAAAAGCACAAATGACTGAACCTAAGGCAAAAATACTCAGTGCAATCATTAACATCGGTTTACGTCCATACTGATCCCCTAACCAGCCGTAAACCGGAACACTGGCCGCACTTGCCAGCATGTAACCAATCGCAATCCAAGAAGAAAGTTGCAAGTTGCCCAGATCGCGCACAATCGCAGGCGTCGCGGTAGCCAGCAAGGTTTGATCAACGGCCGCCAAAAACATTGGCAAAAAAACCGTAAAAAAGATGCCCAAAAAGGTTTTTCTATCTACAGGCTGCGACATACCTTCCTCATCGATAACTCACTAGAACACGACAACATCCACTTAAGATATTCATAAAATCAGCATGATGTGGACATCTCGCGGTCAAGCTTACTCCTTAAATTTCGTCAACTGAATCAAAAAAGCCGATAAAAATTAAACCTATGATTTGACAGTGAGGAGTCAACTTACCCATGATTCAAAGACTAGCCTAGACCACCAAGGAACCGTCATGCTGAGCAACGGATACTTAAAACGTTATGTGCGCTGCTGCTTGCTCATCATAGGATTATGTCCCGCGCTGCTGTATGCACAATCCTCCCCCAACGCAGAGGATAAACTCGTGCGTATTGCATCCGGCGAATGGCCACCTTTTATCGGCAGTGATTTACCTAACTATGGTTTTGTTGGTGAAATCATCACCCAAGCTTTTACCAAGCAAGGTTATCAAGTGGAATTCCAGTTTTTACCCTGGGCAAGAGCTTATGCTGAAACCCAACGCGGTTTGTACGATGCCACTGCGATCTGGATGCACAGCGCGGAGCGTGAAGTCGATTTTTTCTATAGCTTGCCAGTGAGCCAAGAAGAGTTTGTTTTCTTTTATCCCGTTAAAAAGCCATTTGATTGGAAAACCTTAAGTGATTTAGCCCCTTATAAGTTAGGCGGCGTACTGGCCTACAGCTATGGTAAAGAGTTGGATGCCCTACTCGACTCTGGCGTACTGACGATGGAACGCGATGGCTTAGCGGCAAAAAATCTCGAAAAACTCGCTAAAGGCCGAGTCGATCTGGTGCCGGAGGAAAAACATATTGGCTACTACCTCATCAACCAACAAATTCCACACTTGCAAGATTTGATCACCCACCACCCCACACCTTTTCTCACTAACAGTAATTATCTGCTGTTTCCCAAGCAAGGTGCGCGCAGCCAAGAGCTATTAGGCGTGTTTAATCATTACCTCGTTCAAACGCAAAAGAAGAAGAAAAAACAGTAGCGATAGACTTGGAATATCAGGTAAGAGGCATGTGAACTCATACCATGAGCATAGATAGACCAACAATCAGCGTTGCCAAGAGCACAGCAACCGCAAATAGTTGTAGTGACGAAAAGCACAAAGCCCGCGTTAAGCGGGCTTTGTGGGGTGTTCATCTTGAACAAATTCTGGTGCGTCTAAGTGGACTCGAACCACCGACCCCCACCATGTCAAGGTGGTGCTCTAACCAACTGAGCTATAGACGCATACTGTTTTTAAGCTTCTCATGGTGCGTCCGAGTGGACTCGAACCACCGACCCCCACCATGTCAAGGTGGTGCTCTAACCAACTGAGCTACGGACGCATCGCTTGAGAACGAGGTGGATATTAGCGGCAGTTTTTCTGACGTGCAAGCCCAATTTCTTTGTTTTTGAATCGTTTGGCTTTTCTGTCATCATTTTGATGTTTTTTTGTGCTTTTAGTGTTCTTTTACGGCCTGAGTTTACTGAACCGCGAAGAGTTTGCAGAATTAGAGCGCCGTCTACTTTTGTGACATGCATTCAAGATCAATATTGATCAAGATATTCAACTCTGTACTATAAACGCTTACGTTTAGCCCCGGAGAGGGTGAGTGCATGGATGCTAGGTTATTTGACAATACACAAACGCTTCGAGCTTCAGTGCTATGCGGCCTAAGTTTCTTTTGGGCTTTGATCGCTTTCTTGATGGCGCTGATCAATTTCTGGTCAACACAGTTAGTCGAACTCGCGTCACTTGAGCTCGTTTGCGCTTTCTACTCCCTGTATATTTATTCTCTGGCTAAGCGTCGTATTCATACAAAACAACAAGTTTATCTTTATTTGTTTATATTAACTGGCACAACGCTTTTCGCGACCTATATGAAGCCTTTAATGATGGGGGTTTATATTTGGAGCTGCTTCGTTCCCATCCTGTTTTACATTTTTACCTCTGCTCGCTTTGCCTTTGTTACCTCTTGCCTGTTTTTGATCATACAAAGCAACATTATTTACTGGCAGTTGCAGCAAACTGGCGCGGCCATCTCTTGGTCAGTGCTCCTGCATCTTTGCTTTGCTTATATCGGAATTTGGGTGGTTGCTCATGTTTACGAAGATAACCGACGTAAAATTGAAAACTCCCTACTCTATCTTGCTTCGCGTGATCCTTTAACTGGCGCACACAACCGTTTGTCACTCACTACATCATTTCAACATTTTGAACGGTTTAGTGATCAAACCTCACTCTGTTTGCTCGTCATTGATTTGGATTTTTTCAAATCGATTAATGACCAATTCGGCCATGACACCGGAGATAAAGTGCTGATTGAAACCACTCGCCTTTTTACTCAAGTTGTCGGTGACAACAATTTATATCGAATTGGCGGTGAAGAGTTTTGCGTTACTTTATTTGATCAATCGCTTGAGCAAGCAGGGCGAGTTTGCGAACGCTTAAGAGCGATTGTCAGCCAGCATCTGTTCGCGTTTGGAGAGAAACGAGTACAAGTGACGATCAGTATCGGGGTGTGTGAATATCAAGCAGGAGATCAACTGAACGATCTCCTGAAATTTGCGGATATGGAATTGTATCGAGCCAAAAAGGCGGGAAGAAATCAGGTTCGTCTATTCAGACATGCCTCAACCAATGCCACTGTGGTTAATCAACAAACCGAAAACGTGTGAGGTTAGACGCTGGTATTGCTGGCGTTGTCCTCTTCTTCAAATTCATAAACCACGTTGTAATTTTCCGTGTAGGAACAGTGTGGTTGTCGACTACAGGTAAAGAAGCGTCTTCCTCGGTATTCTCCTTGTGTGGCAACTTTAATCACCATAGGACTGCCGCAGCGTTTACAAAAACGCACTTCCTGCTCGGTTTGAATTAAATCGATGTGCGCGGCGAGTAAACGCCTTAACTTACCGACTTGATAACTCATGCGAATATTGGTGCCAATCAATGGGATATTGGCCGATTTACAAACGTGCAGCAGCAACTTTTCTCGTTCTACTTTGCCCTTTTGCAGCTCTTTCCCATCATCCAATTCGAGCACGACTCTGGGTTCAAGCGTTCTTGCATCGCACACCACAAAGTCAAAGTAGCTTTTTGAGATCTTGTTGTAAGCAATAAACCAATGCTTTTTGTTCGCGACTTTACTTGGAGTGATCACATTGGTCATATTCACTTTCGCTAAGACCACACCATGATCGCCAACCGCACTCACTAGTGCGTTAAAGAAAGCGCTTTCCTTCATATCCAGTAGTGGGCCTTTCTTTTTATAGGCATAGTCCTTTGTGTCATCGTGACGAATGACATATTTTTGAATCACGAAAAAGAACAGAACTAACAGTATGACGACAATAAAAATTTCAACCATAAAGTATTTGAGCCAAAGAAAAGAGTTAGTGTCATTGATAACTGATGTTGTACTGAAAAACCAGTTTCTATTGCTGATTTTGTGCGGAAAATAAAGTGGTTAGGGAAACACGGGTTATTTATCTTCAACAGGTACCTGCAACTCAATCACCTGTCTTTGATCAAGCCTTAATAAGGAGAGCGATTCTCCCCAATACTTCTCGGTTAGTTCACGCATTAAGCCGGACTCTTGCGCCGCCTTCAGTGCTTGTTCCAATAGCGCTTGATACTGAGCAGCTTGAGGACTGAGGTAAAATTTAAAATCTCGCTGATATTGAAATAATAGATGCTGCTCTATCGCTAAATGCGGATTGAGAATGGATTCTTGATAGATTTCAGTCACACCGCGCGGGAAGTAGTTCACCGCCCCCGAGACAGAAAGCTTTTTGTATAGGCCACGCCACTCTCCATTTTGGATATAAAAAGGTAAATGGTTGGAGCGCCAGACGGCAATATCCAGCCATCCCTCACCTAGCCCAGCCACCAGCCGTGTTTGACGAAATTCATTTAGGTTAGAGACTTTATCTAAACGGCTTTGTAAGCTGGGCGGAATTAATAAAATGCGTTGCCCTATCAAACCATTGGTTAGGGGCACATCGACATGAACAAACTTTTTATTGCGCTCTGGGGTTTCCAATAACCAAGTGAGTGACAGTTGATTGTTTTCAACCATTTTCACCACTCGTTTCTGCGGCAAATGAGTATATGGCGTTTCCACCACTAGAGAGATGCCTTGATCGGCTAAAGCACGAGCCAACAACTCATGATAATAGGCATGCCCGCTATCGTTTTGTGCCGCTAAAACCAAAGTAATGGTTTGATGGTTAGCAAAAGCACTTGTCGAGAACCATAGGAGAATGGATAACCAAGATATGCGCATATCGCCTCCACTGCGACTTCATCTTCTACCTTTCATCTGCCAGCAAGATACAGATTATTCTTTACTGTAGAACACATGAGTGATGGCGACATTCTCGCTCCTGAGAAAAGCAGAGCAACGCTCCACCCATCTCACATATTCAGGATATATTTATCCATCATCGCGACCATTTTACCGATCTCAGGTTTCGTCAACGTATCATTAGCACCAAGTGCTAATGCTTTGGCACGGTTATCATCACTCATCAATGATGAGAACATGACTATAGGCATCGAGGAATACGAATCATCATCACGTAAACGTTTAATAAGGTGCATACCATCCATTCTTGGCATTTCCACGTCCGTGACGACGGCATCGACCAGTTCACTAACAGGAATATTCTCCTCTTTTGCCGATTGCTTAAGTTCCATCAGCTTTTCATGGGCCTCGCCACCATCTTTACAAGCGATAATGTTGTAACCCGCTGAACTCAATGTGTCTTGGATTAAGCTTCGTATAAAGGCAGAGTCATCAACGACCATAATGGTTTTCGCATTACGCTTGGTCACCATACGCTGGTTGAGATCGACTTTTCTGTCCACCGTCACATCGTATTTTTCCATACTCAGTTCAGGGTTGATATCAGAAATGATCTTCTCAAAATCCAGGATCATGATGAGCTTTTTGTCTTGTCGAACGACCGCAACCACACAATCTTGCTCACCCGCTTCGAGGAACTGGCTAGGTGATTCCACATCGTTCCACGAAATACGATGAATACGGCTGATACTGTCGATCAAGAAACCATTTGTCATACGGTTGAAGTCGGTGACTATCACGTATTTCTTACTGATATCCGTTGAAGTCGGCACACCGAGCCATCCGGCTAAATCCACCAAGGGGGTTAAAATTTCCCGTGAAGAAAATACCCCAATCATGTGTGGCTGGGCATTCGGATAGTCAGTCGTCTCTGGAACCCGAATAACTTCACGAACCTTGGCAACGTTAATGCCGTAATAACAGGTTTTGGTCCGCCCATCGGGAAGCACTTTTTCGAGATGAAACTCAATGATTTCTAGCTCGTTAGTGCCGCTTTCAGTCAAAATAGTACTGCTTGGGTTGCTCATAATCGTCACATCTTCTCGGGATGGTTATCAATATTTGTCCAGTATTGCCTGATAACGAGTTACACCATTCTCATTGACGCTGTTTTTGATCAGCTCAATGCCTTTTTGTAAATCGTTCAATACCGACTTATCTATGTTTTTGTTAAATGCGTAATACAGTGAACCTTGCATCAAAACGTATACCGTTTCAAATTCTTCAACGGGATAGCTATCTTGGCTCATCCACCAAAGTGCGGTTCTTTCATCATAAGCGAGCAGATCAATGCGTTTTTTTAGCAATTGCTCGGCCAAGCTACTGACGGTGGAACCTTCTACCATGGATTCCCGTGGTACACCGAGTTGCAGTAATTGCTGTTCTCCAATGTCATCACGGATCACACCAATTCGGTAATTTCCTAACTCGATAGGGTCATTCACTTTGATCTGACTCGACTTTCGTGCCAGCACTACCACTTTGATATCGGCAATAGGGCCGACCCAATTAAATAAATTTTCACGATGTGTTGTACGTGTCGTAGAAAAAAGTACTCCATCCTGTTTTAACAACGCCGACCGATAAGAACGTGGCCAAGGTTGAACAAAAATCTGCTCCAAGTTCAAGGTAACATTAACCGCTGCCGCGGCTTCTAGGAGTAAATCCACCGCAATCCCCGCGGGTTTACCGTCTTCTTTAGCAAAATTCAGTGGTGGATAGTTTTCTGTGTAGTAGGTTAACGATTCCAGCCCCTGAGCCTGAACCTTCACACTAGGACTAAAGCTCAGAACGACACCCAGTACTGTTGTCAAACAAAAACGCCATTGCATCTGTCGACCTCATCACATTCGTGTAATCTGTTTAAACTTTAGATGCAGTTATCCAATCCGTCTAATCAGGATGTGTGACGATGTAATTTACGGTACGTTCGTTCTGGGCGTCCCACCGTACCATAACTGAGATCGGCCTCCAACTCTCCAGCAGTGATAAGATACTCAAGATAGCGTCGGGCTGTTGTGCGGCTAGCCCCAATTTTTTCACCTGCCTCGTCCGCCGTCAGCATGGTAGCCGTTTGAAATAACAACCGAATCTTATCCAATGTCACGGCGTCAATGCCTTTCGGTAAACGTTGCGGTAAGGCTTCTGAGGAATGTGTGGTGAACATTTTGTCGACTTTTTGCTGATCAAAATCCGCCAACTGTTTTAGCTCAGCTTGCCGCATTTGGTATTTTCTTAGTGCGGTTTCCAGCCTTGGAAACATCACAGGCTTGAGCAGATAATCCACCACACCACCACGCATCGCTTGTTGCAGTGTCTCCACCTCGCGCGCCGCCGTAATTAAAATCACATCGCAATGAACATTACGTCCACGAATCCATTGCAACAGCTCAAGGCCCGTTCCATCCGGTAAATAAACGTCCAACAGCACCAAATCGGGGTTAAGCACTTCCATCTGTAAACGCGCATCCGCTTGAGACATCGCGATCCCCACTACCTCAAAGCCTTCTAACTGACTCAAATAGCGATGATGAAGCTGCGCTATCGCAGCATCATCTTCAATGATTAGGAGTCGGGTTTTCATTACAACTCATCCTTGGGTAAATACACTGTCATTCGAGTACCTTGCGCTTTGCTGTGCATGTCCAGTTGTCCTTGATAACGATCGGCAAGCTGTTTGACTAAAAACAGCCCCACCCCTCGGTTTTGCACGGCTTTGCTCGACACCCCTTTTTCCGTTAGCTGCCAATGTTCCAGCTCTTTAGGTAAACCGCAACCTTGATCATCCACTTCCAAAATGATTTCGTTACCAAAATCACTGATCGAGACCTCAATCACTCTGCGTTCCGGTGGAACCGGCGACAGCGTGCGTATCGCGGTTAAGGTCGCTTCAAACGCGTTGTCTATAAGGTTACCGAGAATGGTCACCACATCTTCCGCTTTGATATGAATCGGCAGCGTTTCTAAGCGCGCCCCTTCTTCCACCATGAGTTCCAAGCCTAGCTCACGAGCGCGCTCTGTTTTGCCAAGCAGCATCCCTGCAATCAGAGGGTCTTTAATTGTTTCACGTAAAAACTCAATCAACACTTGATAGTGCTCGGTTTCTTGACCAATCAGTTGCTGCACGGCATCCAATTCACCCATTTGCAATAACCCACTGATAGTATTCAATTTATTTCTGTGCTCATGGGTCTGAGAACGCAGCATCTCTGCGTACTCACGGGTTTGAGCCAACTGCTCAGTGAGTTCATTAATTTCATCACGGAGACGGAAACTGGATACCGCCCCGACGACTTTTCCCTCAACCACGATCGGGCTGCGGTTGGCAATTATCCAATGCTTATTCAGATAGAGCTCAATATCGTGATCGGTTCTTCCGGTCGCCAAAACCGTATAGAGATCGCTTTCTGGCAGAATGGTGGTCAAGCGTCGATTAAGAGCTTGTTCGCGGCGTAATCCCAAAATTTCACAGGCACTTTTATTGATCGAACGTAAGATCCCTTTGTCATCAATACTGATGATCCCCTCTTTGAGGGTGCTCATGGTCACATCCAGTTCCACGTACAAACGGGCAATTTCTTCCGGCTCAAACCCCAAAATAGCGCGCTGAAAACGTCGCGAGGCATAGCTAGAAACCAGTGCATTGGCGCCAACCACCAGTAACGCGGTAGCAATCAGATAGAATAAAAATGGCTCAACGCGGTCTTGTAGCCGCTCAATTAAATAGCCAACCGAAACGACACCGATGATTTGACCGTGTTGATCCACCACCGCCGCTTTACCACGAACCGATTTGCCTAACGAACCTTGAGCGAAAGAGACATAAGCTTCGCCTTCCACTAGCGCTCTCTCGTTATCGCCCCCAACCATAGGCTTACCGATCCTTTCATCAATGGGATGAACTAATCGAATACCTTGATTGTCGCCAATCACAATAAATGCTGCGCCTATCAGTTGGGTCAGTTCACGATAGCTTTGCTGCTGGTCATCTGAAGCACGGCCGGTCTTGATCATGTTGATGACCGCTGGCGTTTGTGCAAGGAATGCCGCAACGCCCAACGCTTTCTGGCCAACCTCTTGCTCTTGAGAATGTTTGACGTACATAAACCCTGCGGCAACCAAAAGTAGCAGCTCAATCAGACCCGATAAGGTCATGATGATCAGCATTCTCTTGCGGAAGGTAATACTGCTCCACACCATTGTTCACTCCTTGCTAGCGAGTGAAAGCTAACATCAATTTAACATTGGGGCGAAGCTCGCAATACATAACTGTGAGGCTGGCACGAGATTCACGTTAGCGATATGCCAGCAAGGCAGATCATGGCATCAAAAAAAATAAAACCAATTGCATATCTGTTTTATGGCACAGGTCACAACAAATAGGCACTTTGCTCCGGCACCTTTCTAGGTTAAGCAGTATACTTAATGCGCAGTGAGCATAAACCTAACTGGGATGCAATTCAGGCATAAGACTGAGAATAGAAATTGCGGCCAAGTTCACTCAATAACACGTCAGAAGGAATAGAGACATGAGAAGAGATGCTTTTGGAATTTGCCTATCCAAAGACATGCTTTGTGAGCATTTACACTCGACATTTACTCATGTGAGGGCTTACGAAATCGAGCCAGAAACGCATGATGAGATGCGTGTTTTGTTCGCTTTTCCTCAAATGTCAGGCAAAGACGTACTGACGACCATGCAGGGAACCAAAAAGTTAGTTTGGAGAGCCGATTACTATTGCCCCTCCTACCCTCATTGTTGATCACTTTCCTACGTTCAAGACACGTTTTTGGGCGTCAAAACCGATTACTCAAACAACTGGCTTGCTCTTGCAAGTCAGTTTTTTATACTGCAGCCCTTAACTCTTTGTTTGACTTCATCATCCAAAAAATAGAGCATTAGCTCTAAATTCATTCTGTCGAGCTCAAAATGAAAGTGAAATCTCTCTCTCTGGCGATCTGCTCTATATTATTTATGCCGATTGCTCATGCAGCGCCTCTCTCATTTCAAGAAGCTTGGGACTTGCTGCAACAACAAAACAACTCGCTTGCGGCGCAAAGAGCCAATGTGGAACGTTACGCTCATCTGAAAGATGCCACACAAAATCTCAATCTACCCTCGGTCAGTGTGGGAGCCAATTTTACGCGGCTTGATCAGGATGTAACACTTTCCGGCAAGCAGATTTTTGATAGTACGGGTCAGGTACTGCCTGCACTTCCTCCAACACTTGCTCAATTGGTTGCGGGTATTGGCTCTATTCAATCTACCATAACTGAACGCGATATTTTCACTTCCTCGATCCGGGCGATTTGGCCAATTTTTACTGGCGGACGAATTACTGCTGCGCAAGATGCCGCCGCAGGTAAAGAAGATGAAGCGCAAAGTCAGCTCGCGATGGAAATACAAGCGCGATATGAAGATTTAGCCAAATATTACTTTAGCGTGGTGTTGGCCAAAGAGGTGCTCGCTACCCGAATCGCGGTTGAAGAGGGACTCACGCAACACAGAGATAATGCCCTTAAACTTGAGCAACAAGGACAAATTGCTCATGTCGAGCGCCTGCAAGCAGATGCATCACTGGATAAAGCCAAAGTTGAGCGTAAAAAAGCACAAAAAACCTTGGACATTGCGCAAAGTGCGCTAACCCAAATTTTAGGCGCTACAGAAACCGTAGAACCGAGTGGCATGCTGTTCATCAATACCAGCTTACCGCCCATGCACGCCTTCATCGAACAAACACTCAATACCTATCCCGGCTTAAGCCTGCTCGATGCCAAAGAAAAGCAAGCCAGCAGTCTCATTAAAGCTGAGCAAGGGAAATACTACCCAGAAGTCTATCTGTATGGCGATTATAGCTTGCATGAAGATGACTCACTCGCTAGCCAAATGAAACCGGATTGGTTGGTTGGCGTTGGCGTCAATATTCCGCTGATTGAAAACAGCGGGCGTAGTGAACAAGTCAAAGCAGCCAATAGCGCAGTGAATCAAGTGCGCTATTTAAAAGCGCAAGCGAAACAAGATCTCAGCGTGCTGGTGGAAAAGACCTATCTCGAAGCAGAACAAGCGTTAGAAGAAGTCACAGGACTCAATTCCAGTCTGAATTTGGCACAAGAGAACCTGCGTTTACGCCAAAAAGCGTTCAGCCAAGGTTTATCCACCTCTGTCGATGTGGTGGATGCCGAGCTTTATCTGGCCAGCATTCGCACCCAACAATCGCTAGCGAGCTTTAACTATCTCATTTCACTAAACAAATTATTGGCTCTGTCGAGCGAGATGAGCAGCTTCTCCACTTACCATCAATCCGCAGTTGCTCTCTCTTCACTGCACCAAAGCGCCACGGCTAAGTAAAAGGAATCCAAATGAAAACGGTAAAAACGACCTTAATGACGCTCACCGCTGTCGCTGTTGTTGGCTGGATTGGCTATCGCTTTTATCAAGCCTATCAACCTGAACCAGTCACATTGCAAGGCCAGATTGAGTCTCAGCAGTACAGCATCTCCTCTAAAGTGCCGGGGCGCATTGACCAAGTTTTGGTGCGCAAGGGCGATCAAGTGGAAAAAGGCCAACTGATCTTCACTCTACTCAGCCCTGAAATTGATGCCAAGTTGGAACAAGCGATCGCCGGCCAGAAAGCCGCGGGGGCACTGGCTCAAGAAGCAGAAAATGGTGCGCGTGAACAGCAGATTCAGGCCGCCAAAGATCAATGGCTCAAAGCCCAAGCGGCAGCAGAACTGGCTGAAAAAACGTATCTGCGCGTCAATAACCTTTACAACGATGGTGTGGTGTCCGAACAAAAACGGGACGAAGCGCAAACCCAATGGCAAGCTGCCAAATACACCGAAAGTGCAGCGTTGCAGATGTATCAATTAGCCAAAGAAGGTGCACGAGAAGAAACGAAACAAGCCGCGCTCGAAAAAGCACGCATGGCTGCTGGTGCTGTCGCCGAAGTCGAGGCGTATGCAGCAGATACCAAAATCCAGAGCTGGTTTGATGGTGAAGTATCACAAGTCTTGATGCACAGTGGTGAGCTGGCTCCGCAAGGTTTCCCTGTCGTCACAGTGGTCGATACGCAAGACACTTGGGCAGTATTTAACGTGCGTGAAGATCTGCTCAAACACTTTACCCAAGGTGCTCAGTTTACGGCTTATTTACCGGCTCTGGATAAATCCATCGAGTTTAAAGTTACTCACGTCGCCGTGATGGGCGATTTCGCCACTTGGCGCTCAACCGATGCCACTCAAGGGTTTGACCTACGTACGTTTGAAGTGGAAGCACGTCCAGTCACGCCAACCGAAGGCCTGCGCATGGGCATGAGCGTTGTTGTTAAGTTATAAGTTGTGGTTGAACTTAAAATGAAGCACGCCATCCCCCGCCAATGGACGTTACTGCGTCACGATAAATGGTTACTTTCCTGTTTAACATGGGTGCCCATTCTGCTCGCCGTCTCCATTTGGTGGATTTTTTCCCAAGGCATAGCGCGCGATCTGCCGTTTGGTGTGGTGGACTTTTCCCACAGTCAGCTTTCACGCCAGCTTATTCGTGAGGTCGATGCGACATCGACACTGCTTGTCAGTCAGCATTTTGCGAGCGTCGATGAAGCCAGCCAAGCAATGCGCAGTAATCAGATCTATGGCTTTATGGTGATCCCCGCACAATTCGATAAAGCCATTTATCGTCAAGAGCAGCCGCAAGTAACGACCTTCTACAACAGCCAAATGATCTTGGTCGGTAAGCTCGTTAACTCAGCGGTGGTGCAAGCACAAGGCACATTTAATGCTCAAGTGGATGTTATAAAAAATCTCGCCACCAAAACGCATACTACCCTTGCGGCCATGGGGCGCTCGGTGCCCGTGCGCACGCAAATAACGCCACTCTTTAACCAAAATACCAACTACGCGCAATTTTTAGTGTCGGCGATTGTCCCCGCATTGTGGCAAATCACCATTGTCGTTAGCACCATTTTGATTCTGGCAGCCAACTATCGTCATTACGGGTTAAAGTCTTGGCTCGCGCAGTCTCCCTTAACCCAGTTAACCCGAACCCTATTGCCCTATCTCCCCATTTTCATGCTGCAAGGGCTTGGTTTTTTGAGCTGGTTTTATGATGTACTGCGCTGGCCTATGTTTGGTCACTTTTCCACTTTGCTGTTTGCTCAATCGATTACCGTGGTGGCATGCGTGATCATGGGGGCATTTTTCTACTTCCTCACGCTCGATCCCGCTCGCGCGATGAGCTTTGCTGGCGCTTTCACTGCGCCCAGTTTTGCCTTTATGGGGATCACCTTTCCGGCAAGCGATATGAACACGCTTGCTCAAGCGTGGCGCAATTTATTACCGATCAGCCACTACATTGAAGTGCAAGTGAACCAAGTGAGCTATGGGCTTGAGGCCTTAAGTTCTTTACAACCTATGGTCAATATGTGGGGCTATCTTCTGCCGCTTGGTTTGGCGCTACTTCTGATCCGCAAACATTTAGCGCGGGAAATGGGAGCTGCCGTATGACCCTATTTGAGCTATTTAAAGCAGAATTAAAAGCACTCTTCACCAACCCTGTTGTCGTGCTGACCGTTTTTGGTGGTGTGGTGTTTTATTCTTTCCTCTACCCGCTTCCTTACGCCAAGCAGATCCCCCGTGAACAGACCATTTCTGTGGTCAATCTCGATCAAAGTCAGGCCAGTTTTCAACTGGAGCGGATGGTGGATGCCACGCCGCAAGTCAAAATTGTTCAGCGTGATCACACCATTGCCGATGCCAAACAAGCTTTCTTAGACAAGAAAGTGGCTGGCATACTGGTTATCCCTGAGCATTTCTACAAAGACTTATTGTTAGGGAAAAGCCCAACGCTCGCTTATGCGGGTGATGCTTCCTATTTTCTGGTTTACGGTACGATTGTTGAAGGTTTAGCTCAAGCGGGCGGCACACTCGCAGCACAAACCAAAGTCAGTCGTTTGGTCATCGAAGGTGAACCGATGGCGTTTGCCGCGCAGCATTTCTCGCCAACTAGTGCCAACCTGAAACCCACTTTTAACCCACGTATGGGCTATGTCGATTACGTCGTACCCGCCGTTTTTGTATTGATCCTGCAGCAAACGCTGATCATGGCGGCTGGATTGATGGTTGGGACACAAAAGCAAGGTCACGGCTATTGGAGCCGAGTCGCTCCTGCCAAACTGTTGTTAGTGCGTAGTTTTGTGCTGGTTGCAGTCTACTACTTGCTGAGTCTTTATTATTTCGGTGCCAGTTTTGATTTGCACGGCGTAAATACGTTAGCAAAGCCAAGTGATCTCATCAGTTTGCTCTTGCCGTTTTTATTAGCCTGTAATTTTGTCGGTATTGCGTTAGGTGCAGTGACTCCGAGACGCGAACTGGTCACTTTGGTGGTGTTAATTAGCTCCATGCCACTGATTTTTACCGCTGGATTTATTTGGCCGTTGGAAATGATCCCCGCGCCTTTAGTCTGGCTTGCGCAGTGCTTCCCAAGCACGCCGGCAATCCAAGGCTTTCTGGGTTTAAACCAAATGGCGGCCAGTTGGTCAACCATAGCACCAAAATGGACACTCCTTTGGGCACAGGCTTTGGTATGGGGCGGTTTGGCGTTTTATCTTTTACGCCGAGATCTTCAGCGTACCGCTAAACACCCACAATAATGTCTACTCTTGCCACTGTTGACGCATGCGTTCGACAGTGGCTTCATCCACCCCATGCACGTTTTGATAACGCTCTCGACACACCAGAATCGTCAGCTTAGCTCGATATTGTCGGGCAAGTTTTCGGTATACCGCCATCTCCCAATGCCGAACAAAAGTATTCGATACCACCACGTCTTTGCCTTGTTGCAGCCAGTATTCCGTCTGTTGTTGGCACCATTCATGGGCTTGCGCCAAGTATTCGGGGCGAAAATGGTACTCACCTTGTGGATTAACAAAATACATGTCTGCTTCCAGATGTACAGCAGACAAGGTCTTCGCCAAGGTTGATTTCCCCGAACCTGGCAAACCGCGAATAAGGGTTAAATGAGGTCGCATACTTGATTCACAGTAGTCAATTGTGCCGAGAGATACTAACTTAGATTGAGGTTCGTTGCATTTTGCTATCGACAATAATTTTCGGTTGAGTTATAAGTCTGGATGTTTAGACGTCCAAATTAATGCTTAGGGAGAAAGCTGTGCCGATTAGAATCCCCGACCAATTACCGGCGAGTGATGTGCTACGTAACGAAAACATCTTCGTTATGTCCGAATCGCGTGCTTCGACGCAGGAAATACGCCCACTCAAGGTGCTATTGTTAAACTTAATGCCTAAAAAAATTGAGACGGAAACTCAGTTTTTACGCCTCTTGTCCAACTCCCCTTTGCAGGTCGATATCGAGCTACTGCGCATCGATGACAGGCCAAGCAAAAATACTCCAGAAGAGCATCTCAACACCTTCTATCGCCAATTTGAGCTGGTCAAAAATCGCAACTTCGATGGGTTAATCATCACGGGCGCGCCACTGGGCTTAGTACAATTTGAGGATGTCGCCTATTGGCAGCATCTACAAAACATCATGGCTTGGGCTAAAGCGCATGTGACCTCCACTCTTTACATCTGTTGGGCGGCGCAAGCTGGGCTGAAGCTGCTGTACAATTTGCCCAAACGTACGCGTGAAGAGAAACTGTCCGGTGTCTATTACCACGACATCCACAAGCCGTTTCACCCTCTACTGCGTGGGTTTGATGATCGCTTTCTCGCTCCGCACTCTCGCTACGCAGATTTTGATGCGGAATTTTTGGCTGAGCATACTGATCTCGATATTCTGGCAACGTCCGATGTGGCGGGCGTTTATCTCGCAGCGACCAAAGATAAGCGTAACGTGTTTGTGACTGGCCACCCTGAGTACGATGCTTACACCCTACATGGTGAATATGTGCGTGATCTGGGCGAAGGGCTTAATCCTGCGATCCCCGTCAATTACTACCCCAATGACAACCCAGATAACAAACCTTGTGCCAGTTGGCGTAGCCACGGGCACTTGCTGTT
The DNA here is from genome assembly GCF_008369605.1 of Vibrio cholerae. Classification (NCBI taxonomy): domain Bacteria; kingdom Pseudomonadati; phylum Pseudomonadota; class Gammaproteobacteria; order Vibrionales; family Vibrionaceae; genus Vibrio; species Vibrio cholerae. Next base: position 1,326,052 of record NZ_CP043554.1, on the reverse strand, counting down.
TGCCAACTGGCTTAACTACTGCGTTTATCAACAAACACCGTATGATTTGGAAAAATTCAGCGAAGCCAATTTTACCAAAGACGAATAATCCTTTCGGCCGCCATGTGCGGCCTTTTATCCCTTTACTCGCCTTTCCGCCTTTAACTTCTGCCTGATATCCCATCCACTTGGCGTTGCAGCTTCAAGCCAGAAGGGGGATACATAAATAGATTTGCCAACTGACTCGCAGACTTAACCCTCACCGCTCGGCCTCCCAATTGAATTGCCTATCATTGGTGCGTTAACGGGAGGGATGTATGAAAAATGTGTTTGGTTTAGGGCTCATCATCGCCTTAGCAGGTTGCGTCACCGTCACTGAAACGGCGGGTAACGCAACGCAAAGTGACCCAACTGAGATGGCAGAGGCGCGCATTGCCCTTGGTTTAGGCTATTTAGAAAATGGCAGCATGATCAAAGCACGGGAAAATTTAGAAAAAGCACTACAGCATGCGCCGGATTATTACCGCTCACAACTTTCAATGGCGCACTATTATGAGGCTGTTGGTGAGAATGATTCTGCGCGGAAAATGTACCGTACGGCACTAAGCGAGCACCCGAAAAACGGTAATGTGCTGAATAACTTCGGTACCTTTTTGTGTAAGCAAGGTGAGTATGACACGGCTGATCAATACTTTCGCCGAGCGGTCGAGCAACCTTATTACTACTTAATTTCAGCCAGTTACGAGAACGCCGGATTGTGTGCTCTCAAAGCAGGGAAAACGGATAACGCTCGTGAATACTTCAAACGTGCTATCGATCACGATCCAAATCGTCTTCTGTCCATTTTACAGCTGACTAAAATGGAGATCGAAGCCGGCGACTACACACCCGCTCGCTTACGTTTAATGGACTTGAATCAGCGTTATGGCTATCAAAAAGCCTCACTCAAACTACTGATTGAATTAGAAAAACGCGCTGGAAATTCAGCGTTAGAGCAAAAATATCAAACCCTATTAAATTCACTCTCTTAAGCTTTATTTGATATTGGTCGGACGACCACCGCCCTGACGATCTCGATAATGAGTGCGCCGCAATCGGCGCACTTTTTGTGCGCGCTGAATTTTTAAGTATTCGCGATAAATAATGCGAATAAAGAAAACCAACCCAATCAAGAGCAATAACGCAAAAATACTCATAAAAGGAACACACAGCCAATGAGGCTGGCAGGGTGCGTAGAGTGGAACGTCTTCAATTCTCATCTTGCCCCTCCTGGATTTTTATTTAGGAGCGATTGGCTTTTTACTTTTCATGTTCAGTAACTTGTTTAAAGCTTAACATTTTGCCTGCCACCACAGCTTGCGCTGCTCTGCATTTTGAAAACTCCAAGCAATAAAGCGACTTATCTTCTGCCCTTGTGCCATCTCTATTACATGTATCGACTGAGCCCCGAGTTTTTCCAGCTGTTTTTTCATGCCACGAACGTTATCACCTTTAGAAATCAAAGTGCTAAACCAAAGCACTTGCTGCGCGAACTGCTGGCTTTCTACCGCCATTTTACCAATGAAAGCCGCTTCTCCTCCTGGACACCATAACTCGGCTTTCTGACCACCAAAATTTAACCTTGAGTGGCTTAACGTTGGCGTTGCTAAGCGGCCTTTCTTGCGCTGATTTGCCTGTAAGTTGGTCAACTTTCGCTGGGTTCCTTGCTGAGCGTCAGCTAAGGATGCATGAAAAGGCGGGTTGCAAGTCGTCAGCGTATAAAGCTCATTCGCCCCAATAATGCCGTTAAAAATATGTTGGCTGTTCTTTTGCAGGCGAAATTCAATATGGCCTTGCAGCTTCGAGTTGCTTTGAACAATCAAACTCGCTTGTTGTATTGAGACAGGATCGACATCACTGCCAACCCATGACCATCCGTATTCCGTCACTCCAACAATCGGATAGATACAATTTGCGCCCACGCCAATATCCAGTGCTGTGACTTGCGAAGGGTTTAATTTTGGATTCTCCTTAAGCAGCAGATCGGCCACGCGATGAATGTAATCCGCACGACCCGGAATGGGCGGGCATAAGAAGCCCTCTGGAATATCCCAATAGGTGACACCGTAATGCAGAGCCAAAAGCGCTTTATTGAGTAACTTGACCGCGATCGGATCGGCAAAATTAATCGTCCATTGCCCTTTAGGGTTTTTCATCACATGGAATTGCAACTCTGGCACGACCTTAATCAGTGCCGGAAAATCATACTGCCCGCGATGACGATTGCGTGGATGCAACCCAGATTTAACGGCAGCGACTTCTTCACCTTGTGCTTTGTGGGTTGGCGGCTTCTTAGTTTGCTGCTTTTTCACAACTGGCTTATTGGCTTTCGGTTTTCGATTTGTTTTTTGCCCATGTTTTGGCTTAAGTGGAGTGTTCATGCTTTGCCTGCCTTGAGCTCTAGCACCATCATGTATAGCCGTGCATCCAGTTCAAGCTGATGATAATTCGGTTCCATATGGCAACAGAGCTGATAAAACGCTTTGTTGTGTTCTTTCTCTTTTAAATGCGCCAGTTCATGCACTACTAACATGCGCAGTAACGGTTCAGGTGCTTGTTTAAACACATTGGCAATACGTATTTCATTTTTCGCTTTCAGTTTATTGCCATGCACCCGAGAAACGTAACTGTGTAACCCCAGCGCATTATTAATTAGATGAATTTTTCCGTCATACACCACTTTACTGAGCGGAGCCGTTTTCTTCATATATTGGTTTTTTAAAGCCATGGTGAAGTCAAACAGCGCTTTTTCACTCTGGATATCGTGCCGCTCAGGATAACGCTGCTCAAACCAAGGTATCAGCTTGTCGTTTGCGATCAGTTGAGCAACTTGTTCAACAATGTGTTGGGGATATCCCTGAATGTACTTCAGTGCAGGGTGCATACTCATTTCGCGTGCTCAGTTCGGGTTACAAAAAAGGTCGGCAAGTTTACTCAATTTCCACTCAAGAATCACTTACACCAATAAGTATGAGCGCTTCAAGTAGGAAGGGGATATTTGCATCTCCAGCCGACTCTCGATACACTTTGCGCCCTTTTGATACATGAGAGATTCCAATGAAACGCGTGGTTTTGTACATAAAAGATAAATGCCCACATTGCAAAGACGCCCAGCGTTATCTGGACTCAAAAGGCATTAAGTACCGCTTATGCAACGCAAAAATGGAACGCGGCCGCAAAGAGCTTGATGCTCTCGGCGCTCGCAGTGTACCAGTACTAAAAATTGGTGATCGTTTGATGATCGGCTGGAACCACACCAATTTTGAACGTATCTACAGCAGTAAAGATTAATAGCAGCAAAGATGAATGCTCTTCTTGGCGCTAAACGTACTTTTTCACAAACTCGATAAAAGTACGATCGGCATTGGACAGATAACCTTCTTTACGCCAAGCCAATGCAAGATCAAGCCACACCGGCGGTTCAAACGGAATCGCCTTCACTTCCGGTTCATTGCTGGTCACCAACTCCAACAGCGCGGTAATCGCATATTCATGTTTCACTATGCTTAAAATCATAGGTAACAAATTGGTTTCAAAAGAAAAATCTGCAGTAAACTTATGTTCTCGGCACACTTTATCGATAAAGTCTCGGTGAAAATAACCGGGTTTAAACATCACCAGTTCATGCTCAAAAAACTCGGCAAAAGTAAGATGACGACGTTCAGCTAACTCATGATTTTTGCCAACCACAGCAACCATTTGCGAAGAGAGCAGCGGATCCGCTGCCAAATCGTCCGGCAGATCGTGATTCAAAATCACCCCAATATCCAACTCGCCTGAGAGCAGCATTTTTCGGATCGATTGAGTACCCGCTTCAATCACCGTCATTTTCAGATTCGGAAAGTGGCTTTTAAACGCCATAATGATTTGCGGGAAAAAGTAAGAGCCCATCATGCTTGGCGTGCCAAGGCGCACTTCACCTTTCACGACGCCGTTGAGCTCATCAACCGCCAATTGCGCGTCACTGACTTGCTGCAAAATGCGCTTGGCATGCTCAAGCAACACTTCACCTTCATGAGTTAGCGTGACTTTTCTTTCATCTCTTTTGAATAAGGTAACACCCAGCTGCTGCTCAAATTTCTTAATCGAAATGCTCAGTGCAGGCTGCGCAATATGCAGTTGCTGCGCGGCTAAGGTAAAACTTTCCCATTCTGCCACGGTCACAAAGTGACGCAGTTGTCGAACTTCCATCATATATCCTGTATATCGCAACCATATTTTTAATATATTTCATTAATCGAGATGCCACTGCTATCGTGATCACATCACCGCCTTTTTGCATCTTGGATCCGCTGTATGATTGAACTGCATTCTCCTCAATATTTAAAAGTGACCTTTGCCCTCGCCTTCGGCTCATTTTTAGTTTTCTGCAATCTTTATCTTTTCCAACCTATGCTGCCTTATTTGGCGAATCACTTTGCGGTTTCGGAAACCCAAATTAACTGGTTGTTTGCAGCGTCAACCTTAGCCTTATCACTTTGCCTCGTGCCTTGGGCAGTCACTTCGGAAGCCGTTGGGCGACGCTTAGTGATGCTGACTGGCTTATTTGCTATGCCTGTGATTGGCTTAGCCATGCTTTATACTGAGCAATTTTGGTTTTTAGTGCTCACCCGCGCTTTAATGGGCGTGGCTTTAGCGGCTTTTGCTTCGGTTGCGGTGGCGTACATGGTGGAAGAGCTTTCTCCGCAAGCGTTTGGTAAGGCGATTGGTGGCTATATTGCGGCAAACTCATTGGGCGGTATTACCGGCCGCATTGCTGGAGGGTTACTCACCGATGCCCTTGGTTGGCAACATGCAGTCGTTGCAATGGCCGTTTTTACTCTGCTCGGCGCACTTTTGGTCGCGTATTTGCTGCCCGTTCAACAGCATTTCAAACCACAGCGTGGGCTGTTTTTCCATCACAATCGTGCGTTGGTCAAACATCTGCAAAACCGCACACTCTGGCTCGCTATGTTGATTGGCGGAGTTAACTTCGCGCTGTTTGTTAACCTCTATTCCGTCATGGGATTTCGTTTAGTCGCCGAACCCTATTCACTGCCCATCGGTATTGCTTCACTGATTTTCGTCTGTTATTTGGCTGGAACACTGAGCTCAAAGCTCACCGCCAACTGGAACCGGCGTTTCTCAGCGATTCCCGGCATGATGCTTGGCGCACTCATCAGTATGGCGGGCATGTTGATTGCGTTGATTGAAGCGATACCCGCCATGCTGGCCGGTTTGATTTTGATTAGCTTCGGCGCCTTTTTCACCCACACTTTGGCTTACGCTTGGGTTAGTCAAAAAGCCACACAAGCCAAAGCCACCGCGACTGCACTTTACTTGGTTCACTACTACATCGGCGGTAGTTTAGGTGGTTTTTACCTGCTGTACTGTTGGCAACACGGTGGTTGGGAAATGGTCACACTCGGCGGATTGGGACTTTACTTCATCTTGTTTATCCTTGGTTGGCGCTTAAGCCGACAAAAGAAACAAACGCCACAGGGTAGTCAGGCTTTGGCCAGCCCTTCGGCCTAAGTTGTGCTATGCTCAGCGCCACATGATACAAGTAAAACGAAGAATCTGAGCTCAACATGTCAACAGAAACCATTATTCAAGAAGTCGATCACTGGCTTAATCAGGTCGTGATCGGCTTAAACTTATGCCCATTTGCCGCAAAACCGCAGCGTAATCAGCAAATTAAAATCTATGTCAGTGAAGCCCGTGATGAAGAAGCGCTGCTGCAAGATATTTACGATCAGTTGCTTGAACTTGATACTAAAGAGCCGCAAGAGCTTGAAACCACTCTCGTCGTTGTACCAAACCTGCTGCACGATTTTGTTGATTACAATTTTTACATCGACTGGGTGGAAGCGTTAATTCGCCAACAAGACTGGGAAGGTGTTTTTCAAGTCGCGACGTTTCATCCTGATTACTGCTTTGCAGGCACAGATCCAGAGGATGATGAGAACCTCACCAACCGCTCACCCTACCCAATCTTTCACCTGATCCGCGAAGAGAGCATGGAAAAAGTGCTAAAACACTACCCAAATCCAGAAGCCATCCCAGAGACCAATATCGCAAGAGTCAGCAGCCTTTCTGCACAAGAAAGAAAACAGCTTTTCCCTTATCTGTTTCGCTAAACACATCAGCGTATTGATCTCCACAATCGTGCAAGCTAATACTAAGTAGACTTCATTCTCTCCAGAGACAAAAATCCCGCCAGTCGGCGCAATGCCGATCAGTTAAGCAAAAAATGATCGGTTGAACGATCCTGAGAGGATGTCAAAATCCGAGTGTTTCTACGCACTCGGATTTTTTTATGTTCTTAAGACAAGCCCTCGACCGAATACATCAATTCTCTGCTGACCAACTCAATGGTCTATCCGATCTTCTTTGCCCTGAACTCATTAATCAATGTCTTGAGGACACAGGCGTCGCGACGCTTCGTAAGCGTAGGCTCCCCATGGAATTGATGGTATGGAGCATTGTGGGTATGTCACTTTATCGGCATCTATCGATGAGTAAAGTTGTCTCTCAGCTAGATATATTACTTCCGGGTAAGAAACCCTTTGTTGCGCCGAGTGCGATTATCCATGCCCGTAAGAAGTTGGGGCATGAGCCAGTAGAAGCGGTGTTCAACCAAACTCAGCAATTGTGGCATGACAAAACCCCACATCCTGACTGGTACGGGCTCACGTTACATGCTGTTGATGGCGTGGTCTGGCGAACACCAGATACGGCCGACAACGATAAGGCTTTTAGCCGAACAGGTAATCAAACCACGACGTCAGACTATCCTCAAGTTCCCATGGTCTGCCACATGGAATTAACGAGCCATCTGCTCAACAGTGCCGCCTTTGACTCCGTCTCCGTCAGTGAGGTTGACCTCACTGCTCAGCTTATCGACAAAGCCCCAGATAATAGCCTTACCCCGTTTGACAAAGGCTTTTATGCCTTAGGACTTCTCCATCGTTGGCAAAGCCAAGGTAAGGAAAGGCACTGGCTAATTCCCCTGCGTAAAGGGGCGCAATATAAGACATTGAGAAAACTGGGACGCGGTCAGGAGCTGATTGAACTCTCGCTGACTGCTCAAGCGAAAAAGAAATGGGCAGATGCGCCGGATACACTGGAAGCCAGACTCATTACCACCAAGGTAAAAGGGAAAGAGGTCCAACTGCTGACTTCAATGACCGACCCCAAGCGGTACATAGGGGCAGATATTGCAGAGCTCTACAGTCATCGTTGGGAAATCGAATTAGGTTATCGAGAGATGAAGCAGTACATGCTTCAAAATAGCCTAACGCTAAGAAGTAAAACGCCGGCGTTAGTCAAACAGGAGCTTTGGGGGATGCTGCTCGCCTACAACCTGCTGCGTTTTATGATGTGTCAGATGGCGTATTCATTGGACACGGTAATGCCATACCAAATAGGCTTTAAGCAGGCATCGATATTTTTGGTTAGTCAGTTGCAGATGCTCCCGGCTGTCGCACCTGGAAGATATCCAGAAGTGCTCCGATATATCCTCGACATGGCAGAGAGCTTTGTGCTTCCAGAGAGGCGGGAGAGGACATATCCAAGAGCAGTAAAGAAAAGGCCTAGTCGCTATGCGACTAGGCCTTCTAGAAAGCGTAACTCAGCTTAATTCACATGCATTACGCCAGTCGGCGGGATTTTTATTTAAGCGTGGCTAATCTTTTATCTGGATTATGTTTTCCAATTTGGAGAGTAAATCACCCGCGGTTACTCCATCGAGCTGGATTGTGACATGCTCTGTAGGTCCCTTATTAATAACGATTTCCGAGTTTTGTCCTTTATCAGTAATCTCAATAACATTGCTATTAAGCAGTTGATCTAACGTTCTGGTTTCATCAGAGAACAAATCGCTTAAATCGATCTTGTCTTGGCCAATCGTAAAGTCGGTAATCCTATCTTTACTATTATCTAAATCGCCATCAACCCATTTAAAAAGATCGTCACCTGAGCCACCAGTTAGGATGTCATTGCCAAAGCCACCGATGAGAATGTCGTTGCCTGCGCCACCATCAAGAGTATCGTTTCCTGTACCCCCACGCAGACCATCGTTACCCTCACCACCATAAAGCTGGTCATTACCAGATCCGCCAAACATCAGGTCAACACCACCTTGTCCGTAAATTCGGTCATCACCTCCACCACCGTGAGCAATATCAATGTGAGCCGTGCTAAACGCGGCTGTACTCAGCGCACTATCTTCACCTTGGTCAGGATTCAGTAAAATAGTGCTATCCGGGCCGTTCATAAAGAGTTCAAGTTTAGCTTGGGCGTTGTCGATATTGATCTGAGAGTTGGCGTTGTTATCAAGCAACGCATGGCTATCTCCGAGGAAAATAATGTCATCACCTTTGCCCAAGTAGACACTGTCACCGCCAGCGCCAACATCAACAACAACGCCATCTTGATGTTCTTTAACAAGCGCATTGTCTTTTCCTGCTGGAGCTTGTGACCATAAAAGCTTTTCGTAACTGGTACCAGCAAAGTCTAGGCGAACATCATCAATAATATCCCCCGAAGACTTCACATCGTGCCCTACCACAAAAGTCATGGTGTTGGAACTGACATCCCCATCGTTGTCTTTTAGGGTATAACCGAACTCAAGCTTAATCGCAGGCGTTACAGACGCGCCAAAGAACTGATAGTTACCATCATCCAAATCAACAATCAACGAATGCTTATTATCAATATAAATTGATAACGTTTTAGCCAAGGCGTCAAAATCATACTTGAGTGACGTTGGCTGACCTGATGTGCTAACCGAATGACCATCAAATGAATACGTAATACCCTGGATAGTGATTGTACTAATTACGCCACCATCCGCACCAATACCATAGCCATCACCAGAATTGATCAAATTACCGCCAATCGGTTGAATGACTGATTGCAATAGAATTGGAGGCAACTTATTAACATCAGGTACTACAACGGCATTGGTATCGGACTTTAGATAGCCATCGTAAGCTACCTTGTCCAGCTCACCTTGAGGAACATCATTACCCATACCATAAGCGAGCGCAGTGATCTCCTGAGTTTCTAGATGTTTTATCCAACTCTTTAGCTCATTTCTATTGATAGCGTTTGAATTACCGTCATCATCACCATAAGGTTCGCCGTCAGAGAGGAAATAGCTAACATTAGTAGCTCCTCTTAGTAATCCACCGGTATTGAGACCTGACCAATTGTCTTCTGCTAACTCAATTGCGTGATCGTAATCAGTAGTTCCTTTAGTAGATAGCTCATTAATATGATTTATTGCCTGTTCAACAGTCATCCAGACTGAATTACCTTGTGATTTAACTTCTGCTTCACTGTGGAAAACAATCAATTGAACTTTGGTTTGTCCCATCGCTTGGTATTGTTCTAACAGCTGTTTAGCTGATTCTTTCATCACATCCAGACGACTCTTGCCATTTCCTGCACTGGTATCCATTGAGCCAGAAATGTCTAGAATCAATTGAACATTGGCACCTTGTTTTAGCTCAGACTCTGCAACGTGGAACACTTCTTTCGCAACAGGTGCATCATCTTCAATAACAACAGTGACTTTGCCTGTTCCAATCGCACCTGCAGCGTTTTTCGCCTCAAGTGGGATATTGATAGCCAAGCTATCCTCACCCGACTTATTGGTATGATCAATTGGAGAGTGGAGGGTACTGTGCACTTTACCTTGGTTATCTAAAGTAAATTCAACGACTTTATTACCTCCCGCAGACCCAGTGAGCGTTTGTTTATCCGCAGATAATACCCAACTGATTGCGGCTCCATTCGACGTATAGTTACCAGTGGGTATTCCCATCGATAACTGAGCAACGTTAGACAAATTCAGTTGACCATCTGCACTAGTATTGTTTGTCGTATCTTGGGAATTTGATATTGACGAACCATCAGCAATACCGCCTTGTAATCCCTCTTCTGACATATTAAGTGTCAGCTCACCGATCACTGGTGGAGACATCGGCTTAACAGCAAAACCAAGTTGTGCGCTGTCTCCATCCGCATCTGTGACTTGTACTTTAAAGTCAATATCTGCATCACCTATTGGCGATTTCATATTTTGATACTGATAAAACTCCCACTTACCGGTTGCCGGAGTGAACTCAAGTTTAAACACCAAGTTATTATTGGCATCTTTACCCACTATAGTGTTCGCGCTTTCTGCAACCACATTAACGGGTGATCCGTTGGCTGTCTCTAAAGTCGTTGATTCATTTAATCCAATAAGTTTCAGTGTTCCAGGACCATCAGCCCCCCACTGAGGGATAACGGTACCAGAGCCGTAAGCAATTACTGCGGGTGAATCGGAGCCGATAAACTCAATACTTTTAACAGTAAAGTCACTGTTATCCTTATGAGTAAAGGGCTTACCATTATCTGTAGCTTTGATTACCATCGTATCAAAGCCACCTTGTTGTACTGAGAAATTCTTAGCGTAATTACCGCTGGTTTCTTCAGAAGTAAACACTTGAGTCGCTACAAGCTTACCATCACGCCAGAATTCAACGACTCCACTCTCACGTTCCCCACCGAACATTTTGCTAAATTCAATCTTAGCGCCATAAGCAACGGTATTGGGATCGAGTTTAACTATGATCTCTTCAGAAGCGGTTGTTCCATCAGCAAACTTACGGAAATCAACTTCATTTTCAAGATTATGATAAGGCGAGCTATTGCTACTTACACCTAGCCCCTCAGAACCACCATTGACATATGCATCAACCAGTTTAGAAGAGTTCGCAGATTCAAAACCTTTTGCGGTGATCGTAAACTTACCGCCATCAATAGAAGATTTGTTACCGCTGTAATTGGTTAAATTGAATTTACCTACCAAAACATCAGGGATATCTGCAACTGTTAAAGATACAGGCTCCATCTCAACGGCAATTGGCGCATCGTCTTCGATCGTGACATTGAGTTTAGTATCCGTTGTAGTTTGACCGTCAGAGACCGAAACTGTGATATCAAAGCTAAGGGCATCTTCTACATCTTTTGTAGGGTGATCGATAGGCTCTAACAATTTAACTTCATAGCCCCAATCGCCCTTCGTACTGTCATTTGGCGGGGTGAGGACAACTTCCATCACAGCTTGATAGTTACCAGCAGCTACTGAGCCAGTGAAACCAATCAACGTATGAGAACTTTCATTCCATGCCCATCCCACATTCTCACCTCCAGATGTAATGCCATTTGGACCAGATAACGTTACAGTTACCGCGTCACTATCAACATCGCCTATAGTAATCATGCCAGAAGCAGCAGCACTATTTGTGGTATCTGGAGATCCTTGTTCATCTTTAAGTCCGAGATCTAGGCCTTCCTCTGACACTACAGCTTTAGAGCTAATAGAGACCGTTGGTGGGACGTCGTTGTCGATAATGGTCGTCTGCTTGGTCGCGCTGTCAAGGTTCAGCGCCTCGAACACCGCCTCGCCCTCTGGCGTTTGCACGTCACTCACGCCCACTGTGAACGCTTCGCTGCCTTCCGCCAACTTGTCGTCCACCGTCGCGATGGTGAAGGTCGCCGTCTTGCCGTCGGCGCCCACCACCGCTTGCGCAGTCTCCACAATGTCACCCCCCGACGCCGTGGTGTAGCTGTAGCTTAAGGTGATCACCGTGCCCTCTGGCGCCGCATCACTCAACGTCACGGTGTACTCACCGCTCGTTTCGCCTTCAACGATACGGTCTGGGCCAGTTAACGTCACCGCCACCGTGTCTCTCGGGTTTGGATCCGTTGGGTCGGTTGTCGTCTCGTCGGTGATCACACTGCTCGCTTGTCCAGCGTTGCCTGTCGCCGCCGCCACGTGCTCGAAGCTGTTGTTGGTGTCGGTCACGCCCGTCACTTGAACGTTCAGCGCTTCGCTGCCTTCATTCAACGCATCGTCGGTTGTCTGCACCTTAAAGCTGGCGTTGTTGCTGCCGCCCATCACCGTTACGCTGCTTGGCAACGCACTGGTGTCCGCGCCGCCTGCCGCTGCGCCACTCCAGTTCAGAGCCACTTCCACCGATTGACCCGCTGGCACGCTCACCGCGTTGCCGTCTTTGTCCACTAACGTAATGGTGTACGTCAGTTCGCCACCTTCCGTCACGCTCGCTTGGTCTACGCTGATTTGCGCAAACACCGTGTCTCTCGGGTTTGGATCCGTTGGGTCGGTTGTCGTCTCGTCGGTGATCACACTGCTCGCTTGTCCAGCGTTGCCTGTCGCCGCCGCCACGTGCTCGAAGCTGTTGTTGATGTCGGTCACGCCCGTCACTTGAACGTTCAGCGCTTCGCTGCCTTCATTCAACGCATCGTCGGTTGTCTGCACCTTAAAGCTGGCGTTGCTGCTGCCGCCCATCACCGTTACGCTGCTTGGCAACGCACTGGTGTCCGCGCCGCCTGCCGCTGCGCCACTCCAGTTCAGAGCCACTTCCACCGATTGACCCGCTGGCACGCTCACCGCGTTGCCGTCTTTGTCCACTAACGTAATGGTGTACGTCAGTTCGCCACCTTCCGTCACGCTCGCTTGGTCTACGCTGATTTGCGCAAACACCGTGTCTCTCGGGTTTGGATCCGTTGGGTCGGTTGTCGTCTCGTCGGTGATCACACTGCTCGCTTGTCCAGCGTTGCCTGTCGCCGCCGCCACGTGCTCGAAGCTGTTGTTGGTGTCGGTCACGCCCGTCACTTGAACGTTCAGCGCTTCGCTGCCTTCATTCAACGCATCGTCGGTTGTCTGCACCTTAAAGCTGGCGTTGCTGCTGCCGCCCATCACCGTTACGCTGCTTGGCAACGCACTGGTGTCCGCGCCGCCTGCCGCTGCGCCACTCCAGTTCAGAGCCACTTCCACCGATTGACCCGCTGGCACGCTCACCGCGTTGCCGTCTTTGTCCACTAACGTAATGGTGTACGTCAGTTCGCCACCTTCCGTCACGCTCGCTTGGTCTACGCTGATTTGCGCAAACACCGTGTCTCTCGGGTTTGGATCCGTTGGGTCGGTTGTCGTCTCGTCGGTGATCACACTGCTCGCTTGTCCAGCGTTGCCTGTCGCCGCCGCCACGTGCTCGAAGCTGTTGTTGGTGTCGGTCACGCCCGTCACTTGAACGTTCAGCGCTTCGCTGCCTTCATTCAACGCATCGTCGGTTGTCTGCACCTTAAAGCTGGCGTTGCTGCTGCCGCCCATCACCGTTACGCTGCTTGGCAACGCACTGGTGTCCGCGCCGCCTGCCGCTGCGCCACTCCAGTTCAGAGCCACTTCCACCGATTGACCCGCTGGCACGCTCACCGCGTTGCCGTCTTTGTCCACTAACGTAATGGTGTACGTCAGTTCGCCACCTTCCGTCACGCTCGCTTGGTCTACGCTGATTTGCGCAAACACCGTGTCTCTCGGGTTTGGATCCGTTGGGTCGGTTGTCGTCTCGTCGGTGATCACACTGCTCGCTTGTCCAGCGTTGCCTGTCGCCGCCGCCACGTGCTCGAAGCTGTTGTTGGTGTCGGTCACGCCCGTCACTTGAACGTTCAGCGCTTCGCTGCCTTCATTCAACGCATCGTCGGTTGTCTGCACCTTAAAGCTGGCGTTGTTGCTGCCGCCCATCACCGTTACGCTGCTTGGCAACGCACTGGTGTCCGCGCCGCCTGCCGCTGCGCCACTCCAGTTCAGAGCCACTTCCACCGATTGACCCGCTGGCACGCTCACCGCGTTGCCGTCTTTGTCCACTAACGTAATGGTGTACGTCAGTTCGCCACCTTCCGTCACGCTCGCTTGGTCTACGCTGATTTGCGCAAACACCGTGTCTCTCGGGTTTGGATCCGTTGGGTCGGTTGTCGTCTCGTCGGTGATCACACTGCTCGCTTGTCCAGCGTTGCCTGTCGCCGCCGCCACGTGCTCGAAGCTGTTGTTGGTGTCGGTCACGCCCGTCACTTGAACGTTCAGCGCTTCGCTGCCTTCATTCAACGCATCGTCGGTTGTCTGCACCTTAAAGCTGGCGTTGTTGCTGCCGCCCATCACCGTTACGCTGCTTGGCAACGCACTGGTGTCCGCGCCGCCTGCCGCTGCGCCACTCCAGTTCAGAGCCACTTCCACCGATTGACCCGCTGGCACGCTCACCGCGTTGCCGTCTTTGTCCACTAACGTAATGGTGTACGTCAGTTCGCCACCTTCCGTCAAGCTCGCTTGGTCTACGCTGATTTGCGCAAACACCGTGTCTCTCGGGTTTGGATCCGTTGGGTCGGTTGTCGTCTCGTCGGTGATCACACTGCTCGCTTGTCCAGCGTTGCCTGTCGCCGCCGCCACGTGCTCGAAGCTGTTGTTGATGTCGGTCACGCCCGTCACTTGAACGTTCAGCGCTTCGCTGCCTTCATTCAACGCATCGTCGGTTGTCTGCACCTTAAAGCTGGCGTTGCTGCTGCCGCCCATCACCGTTACGCTGCTTGGCAACGCACTGGTGTCCGCGCCGCCTGCCGCTGCGCCACTCCAGTTCAGAGCCACTTCCACCGATTGACCCGCTGGCACGCTCACCGCGTTGCCGTCTTTGTCCACTAACGTAATGGTGTACGTCAGTTCGCCACCTTCCGTCACGCTCGCTTGGTCTACGCTGATTTGCGCAAACACCGTGTCTCTCGGGTTTGGATCCGTTGGGTCGGTTGTCGTCTCGTCGGTGATCACACTGCTCGCTTGTCCAGCGTTGCCTGTCGCCGCCGCCACGTGCTCGAAGCTGTTGTTGATGTCGGTCACGCCCGTCACTTGAACGTTCAGCGCTTCGCTGCCTTCATTCAACGCATCGTCGGTTGTCTGCACCTTAAAGCTGGCGTTGCTGCTGCCGCCCATCACCGTTACGCTGCTTGGCAACGCACTGGTGTCCGCGCCGCCTGCCGCTGCGCCACTCCAGTTCAGAGCCACTTCCACCGATTGACCCGCTGGCACGCTCACCGCGTTGCCGTCTTTGTCCACTAACGTAATGGTGTACGTCAGTTCGCCACCTTCCGTCACGCTCGCTTGGTCTACGCTGATTTGCGCAAACACCGTGTCTCTCGGGTTTGGATCCGTTGGGTCGGTTGTCGTCTCGTCGGTGATCACACTGCTCGCTTGTCCAGCGTTGCCTGTCGCCGCCGCCACGTGCTCGAAGCTGTTGTTGGTGTCGGTCACGCCCGTCACTTGAACGTTCAGCGCTTCGCTGCCTTCATTCAACGCATCGTCGGTTGTCTGCACCTTAAAGCTGGCGTTGCTGCTGCCGCCCATCACCGTTACGCTGCTTGGCAACGCACTGGTGTCCGCGCCGCCTGCCGCTGCGCCACTCCAGTTCAGAGCCACTTCCACCGATTGACCCGCTGGCACGCTCACCGCGTTGCCGTCTTTGTCCACTAACGTAATGGTGTACGTCAGTTCGCCACCTTCCGTCACGCTCGCTTGGTCTACGCTGATTTGCGCAAACACCGTGTCTCTCGGGTTTGGATCCGTTGGGTCGGTTGTCGTCTCGTCGGTGATCACACTGCTCGCTTGTCCAGCGTTGCCTGTCGCCGCCGCCACGTGCTCGAAGCTGTTGTTGGTGTCGGTCACGCCCGTCACTTGAACGTTCAGCGCTTCGCTGCCTTCATTCAACGCATCGTCGGTTGTCTGCACCTTAAAGCTGGCGTTGCTGCTGCCGCCCATCACCGTTACGCTGCTTGGCAACGCACTGGTGTCCGCGCCGCCTGCCGCTGCGCCACTCCAGTTCAGAGCCACTTCCACCGATTGACCCGCTGGCACGCTCACCGCGTTGCCGTCTTTGTCCACTAACGTAATGGTGTACGTCAGTTCGCCACCTTCCGTCACGCTCGCTTGGTCTACGCTGATTTGCGCAAACACCGTGTCTCTCGGGTTTGGATCCGTTGGGTCGGTTGTCGTCTCGTCGGTGATCACACTGCTCGCTTGTCCAGCGTTGCCTGTCGCCGCCGCCACGTGCTCGAAGCTGTTGTTGGTGTCGGTCACGCCCGTCACTTGAACGTTCAGCGCTTCGCTGCCTTCATTCAACGCATCGTCGGTTGTCTGCACCTTAAAGCTGGCGTTGCTGCTGCCGCCCATCACCGTTACGCTGCTTGGCAACGCACTGGTGTCCGCGCCGCCTGCCGCTGCGCCACTCCAGTTCAGAGCCACTTCCACCGATTGACCCGCTGGCACGCTCACCGCGTTGCCGTCTTTGTCCACTAACGTAATGGTGTACGTCAGTTCGCCACCTTCCGTCACGCTCGCTTGGTCTACGCTGATTTGCGCAAACACCGTGTCTCTCGGGTTTGGATCCGTTGGGTCGGTTGTCGTCTCGTCGGTGATCACACTGCTCGCTTGTCCAGCGTTGCCTGTCGCCGCCGCCACGTGCTCGAAGCTGTTGTTGGTGTCGGTCACGCCCGTCACTTGAACGTTCAGCGCTTCGCTGCCTTCATTCAACGCATCGTCGGTTGTCTGCACCTTAAAGCTGGCGTTGCTGCTGCCGCCCATCACCGTTACGCTGCTTGGCAACGCACTGGTGTCCGCGCCGCCTGCCGCTGCGCCACTCCAGTTCAGAGCCACTTCCACCGATTGACCCGCTGGCACGCTCACCGCGTTGCCGTCTTTGTCCACTAACGTAATGGTGTACGTCAGTTCGCCACCTTCCGTCACGCTCGCTTGGTCTACGCTGATTTGCGCAAACACCGTGTCTCTCGGGTTTGGATCCGTTGGGTCGGTTGTCGTCTCGTCGGTGATCACACTGCTCGCTTGTCCAGCGTTGCCTGTCGCCGCCGCCACGTGCTCGAAGCTGTTGTTGGTGTCGGTCACGCCCGTCACTTGAACGTTCAGCGCTTCGCTGCCTTCATTCAACGCATCGTCGGTTGTCTGCACCTTAAAGCTGGCGTTGCTGCTGCCGCCCATCACCGTTACGCTGCTTGGCAACGCACTGGTGTCCGCGCCGCCTGCCGCTGCGCCACTCCAGTTCAGAGCCACTTCCACCGATTGACCCGCTGGCACGCTCACCGCGTTGCCGTCTTTGTCCACTAACGTAATGGTGTACGTCAGTTCGCCACCTTCCGTCACGCTCGCTTGGTCTACGCTGATTTGCGCAAACACCGTGTCTCTCGGGTTTGGATCCGTTGGGTCGGTTGTCGTCTCGTCGGTGATGGTGGTCTGCTTGCTCGCGTTGTCAAGGTTCAGCGCCTCGAACACCGCCTCGCCCTCTGGCGTTTGCACGTCACTCACGCTCACTGTGAACGCTTCGCTGCCTTCCGCTAACTTGTCATCCACCGTCGCGATGGTGAAGGTCGCCGTCTTGCCGTCGGCGCCCACCACCGCTTGCGCAGTCTCTACAATGTCGTCGCCCGACGCCGTGGTGTAGCTGTAGCTTAAGGTGATCATCGTGCCTTCTGGCGCCGCGTCACTCAATGTCACGGTGTACTCGCCGCTCGTTTCGCCTTCAACGATGCTGTCTGGGCCAGTTAACGTCACCGTCACCGTGTCTTCGGGGCTCGGCGTCGCTTCGTCTGTGATGGTCGCCGTGCCGGTAATCGCCGTCTCTTGCGTCGCGGTCTTGCCACTCAATGCAAAGCTTTCATCGCCTTCAAAAACATTATCATCGGTGGTTTGAACCGAGATGCTGAACGTAGTATCACCAGCTGGGATCGCCACTTCGAAGGTACCATCACCATTGACGGCCACGGTTTGTGTGGTGCCATCTTGATAAGTGATGGTCACTTCGCTACTAGTGAAGTCTGTGCCTGCAGTCGCGCTGCCACCCGCCAATGTCAAAGTGACGGTGGTCGCTATCGTGCTCGCATTGCTCAGACTAACGTCAAACGTGGCGCTTTCCCCTTCTGATACGGTTGGGCTGCTGATGCCCGATACCGCTGGGCGATCGTCTGTGCCGCCGTTGCTGCCATCATCAGTGATGGTCGCTGTACCTGTGACTATGCTATTTGTGCCCGCACCACTTAGGGTGAAGGTCTCATTTCCTTCGTAGATATTGTCATCTATGGTAGAGACTTGAACGCTAAAGCTGTTTGTATTGGTCGGCACTGTTACTTGGAAGGTGCCATCTTCATTAACTGGCACTGTCTGGCTCACACCATTAATAACGACAATAACTGACGTACCATTGAAATCGACACCTTTGGTCGCAGTGTCACCAGCCAGTGTCAGCACAATTGTAGTTTCCGCGGCAGTAGTACCTGATAGGCTCACGGAAAAGGTATTGTTGCTACCTTCGGCTGCGTTATCGCCTGTAATACTGCTAATTACAATGGGAGAGACAGGCTCTTCTGGATCAACTGGTGGAATAGGGGTAATTGGAGCCGTAGGAGCTTGCAGTAGGTTCAGCAAACTCAAGCTTTGCGTTCTTGATAGGCCAATGGCTTCGAAGCCGGATGTATCAAATTGTGTTGACGCGATGGTTTCAACACCATCACGCTCAATGGAGGCGCTACCCGTGATGGATGACCCTTGAAGGCCACCTGCTGCTGGGGCGAGATCATCTAGTGCAGTCGGGTCTGCGTCTTCTTCTAATGCGGCTAAAATCTGCTCTATATCGTCGGTGATCGGCTGGACGTTACCCTCAGCATCCACCAGTTGTGCTACGGGCAGTGGCTCCTGCTCAGGCATCAAATTGTTACTATTCGGGTCGAGGATAATCGCACCTTCAGGAACCGCCTCTCCTGCGTTGATGATCGCGATATTTCCGTTTTTATCAATCACGAGCAGCTGATTTGCTGCTAGATTTGTTAAAGACAACAAAGCATGAATTCCCATATAAAGCCTCAGACCCTAATACTTTTGAGTGTATTGATAATTGACACTCTTCCTTCGCCACAAAATCAGTTCAGATAAACGCTAACTTTAGTTAAAAACATGTTTAAATCTTTACATCACAGACGTACCGCTTATGCTGTCTCATCTAGCAACAACATAAATCTTGAACTAAAGTCACATCACAACACTTTGGAAGTGTTAACTTTATTCCAAAATCATCCACAACTGAAATGATTTAATACTTTTAGTTTACATCGTTATGACTGGTTCACAGGGGTTTATTTAAGTAAATATGTGATACGATTCTCGCGTGCGTCATATTGTTGACGTCAAATATCCTATATGTCTTATAAATGATAATGAATCTGGATTAGACTAAAGGTCATTCATTGAGTAATGGCCCACACTGGGGAGAACGTTTTGAAAGGATTACCATTAAAGGCGATTGCGCTCGCTATCGCATTGAGCAATCCGGTTTCTGCGCAAACGTTGGAGCAAGCTGTATCCATCACGTTGGCATCCAACCCGGAGCTAAAAAGCGCATTTAATCAATTTAAAAGTCGTGAATATGATGCAGAGGCATCGTCAGGCGCTTACTTACCGAAGATCGATCTTGATGCAGGTATCGGTTATGAGGCGATTAATCCTGCAGAATCTAGTGGTAATAGAAACACAGATTTAACCCGTAAAGATGCCACCCTTACCCTCACTCAATTGATTTGGGATGGGTCTGCCACACTGAATGATATGGATAGAACGGCAGCGGAAGCTGAGGCGGATCGCTATCAGTTATTAGCCGATGCCTCTAACATGGCTTTGGAAGTCGCCAAGATTTATCTGGACGCAACCAAAGCTTCTGAAATTCTAACGCTGTCAGAAAACAATCTGGCTATTCATAAAGATATCTACCGCGATATTAAAAAGCGCGCCGATTCAGGGATTGGCTCTACAGCCGATGTGACTCAAGTTGAGGCTCGTTTAGCAAAAGCGCACAGCAACTTGGTGGCTGCACAAAACAATCTTTTTGACATCTACACTCAGTTTCGCCGCTTAGTGGGTCAAGAACCTGTGAGCTTAGAGTTTCCTCGTGCCGATCAAAATGCGATACCTCCGTCATTAGAAAATGCTTTAAATATGGCGCAAGAAAATCATCCTGTGATTAAGGTTGCTCAAGCGGATGTGGATGCAGCACGCTTCCAGTATAAGCAGTCTAAAGCGCCAAATTACCCCACACTCTCTTTCGAAGCGGCTCAAAGCTGGCGTAATGATGCAGGCGGTATTGAGGGCAGCAGTGATGAGCTCAGTGCGATGCTCCGTTTGCGTTACAATCTCTACAATGGCGGCAGTGACAGTGATCGTACAGAAAGTGCGGCTTATCAACTCAATCGTTCCAAGGATCTGCGTGAAAAAACCTTCCGTACCGTTGAGGAAGGGCTTCGCTTATCTTGGAGTGCCTTGGATCTCACTCTGCAACAGAAACAGTTTTTGGCAGATCACGTTGATTCTGCATCCAAAACGGTTGTTTCGTATCGTAAACAGTATCAAATCGGCCAGCGTACATTGCTCGATCTCCTCAACACTGAGAATGAGCTTTTCGAGGCACGCAAGGACTACCTCGATGCACGATATGCTGAACAATATGCAAAATATCGTGTCATGAATGCATCTGGTAACTTGTTAGATGCCTTAAGAGTCGATATCCCGCAGGAATGGACAGCTAAGGTGGAGTACTAATATGTCAATCAAATCATGGGCTCTGCCACTATTTCTTTGCACTGTAACCACGTCGGCATTGGCAAATCAAGGTCAATATACAAAGCACGAAGGTGATGAGTACGACTATCGTCCTACTCCACTCGCGAATCAGATTGCGGATCTGCAAGATGACGATAGAGACGGTGTTATCAATGCTCGCGATCTTTGCCCTGATACACCCAAAGGCTCTGAAATCGATAATGATGGCTGTGGCACCTTTGTCAAATCATCACAGATGCAGCAATTACATATTCTGTTTGCTAATGACTCGAGCTCGATTGAGCCTGCGTTTTTAACGCAAATCCGTCAAATGGCTGAGTTTTTGCAAACCTATCCTTCAACATCTATTGAGTTACAAGGCTACGCGAGCAAAGTAGGCAGCGCGGAACATAACCTTGCCCTCTCTAAGCAGCGTTCAGAAGCGGTTCGTGACCAATTACTGCGTTATGGCGTAGCGCCAGAGCGCGTGAACATTGTCGGATACGGGGATAGCGTTTTGGAAGTAGAAGGTACCGATGATGTGA
This sequence comes from Vibrio cholerae, assembly GCF_008369605.1. Lineage (NCBI taxonomy): Bacteria > Pseudomonadati > Pseudomonadota > Gammaproteobacteria > Vibrionales > Vibrionaceae > Vibrio > Vibrio cholerae. The sequence goes on along the minus strand of NZ_CP043554.1, from coordinate 1,305,022 downwards.
GTCACGCTCGTAACCGTCGTGTTACTGCAACGGTTGTTGGCTACAAAGGTGAAGTGGTCAAAGAGTGGACGATTTTTACGACACTTCCTATGTAATCACTATCTTCACACATCAAAAAGCCGTGATTACTCACGGCTTTTTTGTTGTTTTTTATTGGCTATCGCCACCAAGGGTGAGTAATCCTAATCGCTTAACCTCACCGCTTCGAGTCCAGACAAAATATGTACTCGCTACTCAATTGACCATAAAGATAAGGTGCGTTTGAAATCCTCATAGCCAAACTGGTTGATCTTCTGGATTTGGCCATTTTTGCGCTCACAATAAACCGACGGCATTTTCAGGCCATTGAACCAATTGAGTTTAACCATGGTGTAACCCGCGCTGTCCAGGATATGCAGTTTCTGCCCGACCTGAAGCGGCTCATCAAACTTAGCCACACAGAACTGATCGCCCGCTAAGCAAGAACAAGAGCCAATCACATATTCGTGCTGTCCGTTGTCACTGGCTTCCAACACCGATGCAGGCTCTTTATAGATCAGCGTATCTAAGCGGTGCGCTTCCGTTGCGGAATCGACAATCGCGGTTTTCATCCCATTTTCCACAATGTCTACCACTGTCACCACAAGATCCGTGGTTTTGGTAATGATCGCCTCACCCGGTTCAAGATAGAGCTGAACAGCGTGACGCTCAGCAAACGCTTTCAGTGCTGCGCCCAATTTCTCAACATCGTAACCTGGCCAAGTAAAGAAGACGCCCCCACCTAGACTCACCCAGTCTAATTTATCGAGATAACGACCAAAACGTTCGGAAATGGCATCCAGTAAGCCAATAAAGGCATCAACGTCTTTATTTTCACAGTTCATATGGAACATCACGCCATTAATCGAATCGAAGACACTTTCATCGATATGATCGGCCTGTACCCCTAAACGTGAAAACTGACGCGCGGGATTAGCAAGGTCTTGACCTGCATAGCTGACGCCGGGGTTGATACGCAAACCTAGCGATGCTTTGCCTTCCACAAGATGGCGATAAGCGGCCAGTTGCGATTGTGAGTTGAAGATCATTTTGTCACAAATATCAATGACTTCTTTTACATCCTCTTCACTGTAACCTACTGAGTAAGCATGAGTTTCACCACCGAAAGTTTCATAGCCTAGTTTCACTTCAAACGGACCCGAACTGGTTGTGCCATCCAGATAGGGTTTGATGATGTCAAAAACCCCCCAAGTTGAAAAACACTTCAGTGCCAACACCATCTTCACACCCGAAATTTCCTTCAGGTGCTTAGCAATTTCTAGGTTAGCGATGAGTTTTGCTTCATCAATCATGAAGTATGGGGTTTTCAATTCGTCTTTTAGCATGTTTGTTCCTATATCCTGCAATGTTTCCATTCATGCTTGTGATGGCAAATATCTCGATAACAAGAATGGAAAAACAGCCATAACCCTTCGGTTATAGCTGTTTATACCCAAACTACTTGGAGTTGCAGGTAGGGGGCAAGTGAGTTCATCCCCATGAGCATAGATACACTATGTGATTGGGGTGAACGAACGTAGCCAACACCGCTGCCGCTTCAAGTAGGAAGGGTATAGAGTTAATCACTGAGGTTTTCACTCTCAGTGTGCATTATTTCACCACTTGAATATCTGGCTGTCCGGGCTCCAGTTCCATCACATCCCAGCCTAGACCGATCGATGGCATCGTTTCTAGGAAAGGATCAGGATTAAGCTGCTCCATATTGAATACACCCGGCTCTGCCCATTCACCACGGAAAAACTGCAATGCCGCGGTAATCGCAGGCACACCCGTTGTATAGGCAATCGCTTGGTGCTCCACATCATGGTAAGCCACTTCATGATCAGCATGGTTATAGATGAAAACGCTACGCGCTTTACCGTCTTTTTTGCCCTGTACCCAAGTACCAATGCAGGTCAGACCTTTGTATCCCGGCGCAAGCGATGTGGGGTCGGGCAACATCGCTTTCAATACTTGCAGGGGCTTAACAACCGTTCCATCTTGCAGAGTCAGAGGCTCAGGGCTCAATAAGCCAATATCACGCATCACATTGAAATAATTCAAGTAGCGATCACCAAAACCCATCCAGAACTCAATGCGCTTGGCAGGAATGAACTCTTTCAGCGAACGCAGCTCATCATGCGACATGGAGTACACTTTGAATTTGCCACATTTAGGGAAATCAAACTCCAACATCCGAGTATGGCAAGGTACGCGTTTCCACTCCCCTGCATCCCAATAGATGGAGTCACCCTGAATTTCCAATAGGTTGGTTTCAGGGTCAAAGTTCGTCGCAAACTTCTTGCCGTGATCGCCAGCGTTAATGTCTAAAACGTCAATGGTGTCGATTTCATCGAACAGATATTTCGCTGCGTAGGCCGCAAATACGCTGACTACACCCGGATCAAAACCTGCACTTAAAATCGCGGTGATACCGGCTTGCTTAAATTTGTCGCGAAACGCCCATTGTGCGTCATACGCCTCAGGTACTTGCTGGCCTTTGGAACAGAGATCGACCGAAACGGAGGTGTCCAAATAGGAAACTTTCGCTTGGTAACACGCTTCCATAATGGCGACGTTGACCCATGGTGGCCCAGCATTAATGACTAAATCTGGTTTTACTTCATTAATCAGTTTCACCAGTGATTCGATATCATCCGCGTTAACCTGACGCGCTTCTAGTTTCTTGGAAGAGTCTTTAAGGTTGTTTTTACCCTTAATCGACTCAATGATTTTTTCACACTTCGCAATCGAGCGAGACGCAATAGTAATATCACCCAGCACATCGTTGTTTTGTGCGGCTTTGTGCGCCACCACCCAACCAACACCGCCTGCACCAATCTGTAGAATAGACATAGTTCCTTTACCTTTAGTTCGCTAGCTCAGCAGCTAGAGCTTCAATTTTAGCCAGTAGAGAGTCGAAATCCGACATCGTCAAGCATGGGTTCAAGATTGTGAATTTTAAGGCCGTTTTGCCATCCACTATGGTTTCGCCAAGCACAGCGACACCACGTACCAGCGCCTGTAGACGAACGGCTTTGTTCAATTCATCCAGATCAGCAGCTTGTTCATTTACCGCGCGGAATAACACGGTAGACAAAGATGGCTCAGCTAAAAGCTCGAAGCTTTGATGCTGACGTACCAGTTCCGCCACCTGCAATGTTTGAGCGAGCAGGTGATCGTACATGGCGCCCAGTTGTTTAGGTCCCACGTTTTGCATGGTCATAAACACTTTTAGGGCATCAAAACGTTTAGTAGTCGAAATCGATTTATCGACTAGGTTTGGCAGCGTATCGTGCTCACGGTTTAGGTAATCTGCATGGTGCAGCAGATACTTAAAGTTATGCTTGTCTTTGAGCAGCAATGCGCCACAGCTAATGGTTTGGAAAAACAGCTTATGGAAATCCACACTGATGGATTGAGCGCGCTCGATGCCATTGAGGCGATCTTTATGACTGCTCAGGATCAGCGCGCCACCATAGGCACTGTCCACATGCATCCACAGTGCGTGCTTCTCAGCCACATCGGCGATCGTCACCAGATCATCAATCGCACCGTGGTCGGTAGTGCCTGCGGTACCCACAATGGCAAAGGGAATCAGCCCTTCAGCTTTGGCTTGTTCAACCACAGCTTCGAGCTTAGTCATATCCATCGTGCCATTAGGTAGTGCGTCAACAGCAAGAATGGCTTTCTCACCGAGGCCCATCCAAGATGCCGATTTTTGTACCGTGAAATGTGATTTCTTCGAGCACACAATACGCAGTTTGTCCGCATACTCAGGTAGACCCAATTTCTGGATTGAATGGCCACTGAGCTTATCGGCGATCCAGTCACGAGCGAGCATTAAGCCCATCTGGTTGCTTTGCGTGCCACCGCTGGTGAAAATACCGTCCGCTTGCGCGCCCAGTTCATACTTTTCACACATCCAATCCACCACTTTCTGCTCAACAAAGGTTGCTGCAGAAGATTGATCCCATGAGTCCATGGATTGGTTCAATGACGCAATAATGGCTTCAGCAACAACGGAAGGCATTAAGGGTGGCGTGTGCAAATGCGCGATACAGTCAGGGTGTTGAACCATGATGGAGTTCTTCGCGATCAACTCTGCGGTCTCAGAGATAACTTCTTTTAGTGAAGCATTTTTGTTATCTAGATCCACCGCGTAAATCGCTTCTTCCAGCACTTTAGGATCAAGGCCTGAATAGGGTGCTTTCACCTCTTCAAACACGGCTTTCATCGCAGCGGTCGTATGGTTCATCACTTGTGAGAACTCTTGGCTGCCCATGTGGCCAGTGTGAATAAAGTGTTTTTTCCACTCTTGGTTAACTTGCTCAGGATCTTTTTTGCCGCCGCCTGCAGCAAGAATCGCCTCTTCAAGCACGCGTAACGCGAAATCGAGCTGTTCAAACGAGATGATGACTGGTGGCAAGAAACGAATCACGGAACCATCACGGCCGCCTTTTTCTACCATCAAGCCGCGCTCAAGTGCCGCACGTTGAATTGCCAGTGTCAGTTGTGGTGCTGATTTTGGCTCACCAAACTTGTTCAGTTCGCCGCTTGGATCTTTAATCTCAAGACCGAGCATCAAGCCTTTACCACGTACTTCAGCAACACAGTTGACTCGGCTTTGGATTTTTTCTAGGCCAGCGCGTAGGTATTGACCCGCAATACGCGCGTGCTCAACGAGGTTATCACGCTGAATGATTTCAAGCGCTTTAGCGCCAGATACCATTGCAAGCTGGTTGCCACGGAAGGTTCCGGTGTGCTCGCCCGGACGCCATGTGTCGTGCTTTTTGTTGATAACCAGAATCGACATGGGTAAACCGCCGCCGATCGCTTTTGATAAGCAAAGCACATCAGGAATAATGCCGGACTCTTCAAATGCAAAGTTGTGGCCTGTTTTGCCTACACCACATTGGATTTCGTCAAAGATCAACAGGATGCCATGCTCATCACAAATGCGGCGCAGTTCGCGCAACCAGAATGCTGGCGCAGGTATAACACCACCCTCACCTTGTACGGGTTCAACGATGATCGCAGCAGGTTTCATGATCCCCGCTTCATCATCATTCAGCAGACGTTCGATGTAGCGGATACTGGCTTTCGCCCCCTCATCACCCCCTAAACCAAACGGACAGCGTAAGCTGTACGGGAAAGGCATAAAGTGCACATCAGACATCAAGCCCGTACGGCGCGCTTTGGTATTGAGGTTACCCATCATCCCCATCGTGCCGTTAGTCATACCGTGGTAGGCACCACGGAAGGCAAACATGGTGTTACGACCCGTGGTTTGTTTGGCAAGCTTAATTGCAGCCTCAACCGCATCGGCACCCGATGGGCCACAGAACTGGATCACACAATCTTCACCCAAGGCCTTAGGCAAAAAGCCTTTCACGGTCTTGATGAAATGGGTTTTCGCTTCGGTTGCAATATCCAGAGTTTGGTATGGCAGACCAGAGTCGAGTTGTGCTTTCAGTGCTTGATTGATTTCTGGATGGTTATAACCGAGCACCAAAGTACCTGCACCGGCTAAGCAATCCAAGAAAATCTGCCCACGCGTATCTTCCACCAAACAGCCATAGGCTTGCTTAATGGCAATAGGAATACGGCGTGGATAAGAACGCACTTCAGATTCATGCGCAGCTTGATCAAGCAGCACTTGGTCTGGAGTGAGATCGTAAAGACCGTCTAGCAACGGCACTTGAGTTGAAAACAGAGTTGCGATTTGGTTATCGACTTCAAAGGCTGTACTCATCTTTTTTCCCCTTGAGATGATTCGTTTCCGCCTTTCCGGTTTAGGTTATGGAAATGGCGAATAGCAAAATGCTCCGCGTTTGCGCATAGGCAAGCCGGAATGTGGGTCATCGCTTGGATGACGAATTGCTAAATCAGAGAATCAAGGTTCAGTAATGCTACTGTCCTGTTGAACAGGGCATAAAGGAAGTACAAAGCTGATTAATGTGTATAAGTTAAGTGAGTTCAATGTTGGGTTTCCCATTCACATGCCGCTCCGCAGCAAGAGTATCCCGTCTATCGACAAAAGGACTTGTCGATACCTACCCTACGTGGTGTCACAATCAGCCTGAATGGTCACCACGCGTGTCCCCCAGAAGCTCAGTCCGAGATTGGCGCGAACCTTATCATAAAAAGAAAGTCAAGCGCAATCGTTTTTAATAATTATTCGCATCGGTTGCATAGCCTTATTGATATGAATGGTTATAAGAATTTCTGCACTTTAACTTCACTCTAGGTTCTCAATTGAGTTGCAAACTCAGCACACTGTCATAGTGTGAAACTACAAAAAAGCCCCCGCATTGCGGAGGCTAGAATTGTTCAAAGCCTGATGAAATGATTACGCTTTTTTGAGCGGCAGAGAGAGTCGCAGTAAAGAATAACCAAGTAATGCCGCGGTGGTTGACCCCATTAAAATACCTAAGCGCGCATAAGTATCATAAGCTTCATTCGCTTGACCAAAGGCCAGTGATGAAATGAAGATCGACATAGTAAAACCAATACCACACAGTACCGATACTGCAAAAATATGCTTGAAGTTGATCCCTTCTGGCAGTTTTGCTACCCCGAGTTTGACCGCGGCCCAACTGAAGCTAAAGATGCCGAGTGGTTTACCAAGGAGCAGACCCAGCGCTACACCCAGTGGCAGCATAGAAGTAAGCCCTGCTAATGACACGCCTTGCAGTGAGATACCAGCATTCGCAAAAGCAAACACAGGTAAAATCGCAAAGGCAACATAAGGATGCAGTGCATGCTCAAGGTGTTTCAACGGTGAATGCTCACCCTTATTGCCTTTCAGCGGGATAGCAAAACCGATCACTACTCCAGCCAATGTGGCGTGAACACCCGACTTTAATACGGCGATCCATAGGATGAGACCTGCCACCAAATAAATACTCAATTTAGTGACGTGCTTGGCATTAAGCATAAACAGCACACCCGTCATGATAAAGCCGATGGTGAGTGCAATGGTTGATAAATCACTGCTGTAAAACAGAGCGATGATCACTACTACGCCAAGGTCATCAATAATCGCCAGCGCCAGCAGAAACACTTTCAAACTCACAGGCACACGCTTACCCAGTAGCGCCATGATCCCGAGCGCAAACGCAATATCGGTGGCCGCAGGAATCGCCCAACCTTGAATGGCAGCCGGATCGTTAAAGTTGAAGGCTACATAGATTAATGCAGGAGCGAGCATACCGCCTACCGCCGCTATCGCAGGGAAAATCGCCGTTTCACGGGATTTCAGCGCCCCTTCCAGCAGTTCACGTTTGACCTCTAAACCGATCAATAAGAAAAACACCGCCATTAGGCCATCATTAATCCAGTGTGAAACCGACATACCAAAGACATAGGTATGTAAAAATGCTTGGTACCCTTCACCCATTGCTGAATTGGCAATGACCATAGCAATGGCCGCCGCAATCACCAGCAGAATGCCCCCCGCAGATTCCATCTTGAAGAAATCTCGAATCATGTCAGACATAGGTTTGTCCTTAAATTATGTTAATAATTGATTAACAAAAGAATGTTCCAGAGTGTAGCTAGGCTTAGTGTAATGGAAAAATCGATTGTAATGAGGATTTACTTCGGTTTTTTCGAATCCATGAGTATTTCACTGCGAATTTCACCTTAATTGAGTATAGACAGTCTCAGTTTCATACCAAGATCAAAAATAGTAACTGATTGTTTTATCTTGTTCTCATAACCAAAAAAGCGCTTAACGCGCCTTTTTGTCAAACCCTAAATAATCATCACAGGAAATTAATAGCCTGATAACTGCATAAAACCGGTCTGATTGTGGCTTCCAAGCACTTTAATACGCCCTTCCCAATACGGAATTAAGAATGTCTGCCAAGCGTCACGATCCAATGGCTCAATAGATACATTCACTTGATACTTAGGAATCGCTAACCGCCAACGTAGAGGGACTCGCTTTCCATTACTCAATGAAGAGGAAGAAAGCGCTTCGAGTTGAATATCCTGATTCAACAACGCGACACTCTTACCGTTGAGGTTATGCAGCATGCCGTACACAGAATCTGGCACTCCACGGTGGCGAAAGCGATTCACCGTCAACCACTGCTTATCATTGAGTGGGATGACGAAACTATCCGTGCCCGCCAGATCGTTAGCGACTAACTCACTGCCCCACTCTTTACTCAACCAAGCGCGTCCGCGGACTCTCAATGCGGGTAGCTCAGGACTTACCACCAAATCGCCATGAACTGCGATATAGGGCAGTTGAAACTGGTAACTCGCAAGAGAAAGCAGTTCTTGTTTGACCTGATAACCGCGCTCCCCCGATAACACATAAGGACCAAGCGCACGCAGTTGCAGATTTAGGGCGAAGTGATCGGCGCTGAGGTGCAAATTACCGGGTAAAGGCCCTATGCCCAATGAACGCCAAGTCCAGTTATCAATCCACATCCGAAAAGGCTGATCGCCCATTCCGGCTTGACCAATGCCGCCACGAGCTATTTTTTGATCGCGTAGGCTCACTTTCTTGCCATTAATCACGATAGAAGAAAAATAAAGCTGAGGCGTCTGCCATCCTAACGTATCACGCTCATCTTGCGCCAAACGCAACAAGTTCCATTGCACACTGAACGGATTGCCTTGTTCATCCTCCAGCAACGCGTATAGCTTCCACCACTCTTGTTCAAATTCAGGGCGAGAGGCAAAATCAGCCGGTAAACGAACGGGATGATTGGGTAAAACGGGTTCAAACACTGCCTGTACCGTCGAGTGTTCAGGATCAGCCGAGTGCAGTAACATGCTGTGATACTCATCCTGCTCATAGCCAATAAAGCCCACCATAAAAAACAGAGCGCCAAGGCAGAGCCATACCCAAGGTTTCAAGCGCAAACGAAAGCGGCGCATTTACAAAGCCTCTCGCAGTGATTTCATCGGTGATTTTCTTGCCAAGCGAATAATCGGCAAAGCGCCCGCCAAAATTAAAGCCATCATAGACCACACCACTGTGTACACATACTCTCCCGGCACCATTTGCAACTGCATAGTCCATCCAAACGAATGTTTGATCACCACATCAATCACTAATTTGGCCAAAGTTAATCCCAAAGGCAGTGCAATCAATAAAGAGATAGCGCCGAAAACAAATAACTGCATTCCGCCGATCAGCACCAGCTCTTTGCCTGACACACCAAGGCAACGCAACAAAGAGATATGGCGTAAACGCGATGTTTCTCCCGCTAGAGTTGAGAAGAAAATGCCACAGACGGCGATAAATAAGGTGATATTGCCCAGCGTTCCCGCAATCGAAAACGTGCGATCAAAAACCCGCATCGCATGGCTATGAATATTGGTGTTATCAAAGATACGATCCGCATCCAGCCTGAAAATGGTATCAAGGCGTTTTTTGACGCTTTCTCCGGTGAGCCCTTCTTTGAGCACAACCGCCAAAGCCACGTTGCCAGTGCCGGCAAAGGCTTTCATCCAGTTTTGATGGGACATCATCACTTGATGATAAGGATTGCCGTAATCGTAATAGACCCCAAAAACCGCCCACCCCGAGCCCATCGGCTCCGGTAAATCGATCAGGTCACCGGGGCGAATCCCAAGCTTCAACGCCATCGATTCACTGATCATTACCCCCCGAGCATGATGCAAATGGTACCAATAATTAGGCACTCCCAGTTTGACGGTGAGTGAGTCTAGCTCACCATCCGAAGCGCCCGTACTGACGATTTGTACTGGCCCGTGTTGCGATGCGAAATCTTTTTCCCAACGCCACCAAACCGCATCAACTTCAGGTTGCTGGCCAAGCCATTGGCTCATACGAGAAGCGACACTGTTACTCGGATAAAGGTAGATATCGGCCGCAAGGCGCTGGCTCAGCCAGCGATCTGTGGTGTCTCGGAAACTTCCGACCATGGTTTCAACACCAATATTGGCCGCTAAAGCGACCATAAATGCCATCGTGGCGACACCACGATAACTCATACTCGCGGCGGCATCGGCAAAAAACCAACGCACTTTGACCCAGCGCAGCGTGTAAGAAAAGCTGGTGAATAACGTCCAGATAATGTAGGGAGTAAACAGCGCAACGCTCAGCAGCATTAAGCCAATAATCGCAAACCCTGATTGCTGACTTTTCGGGGCTTGATAAATCGCGACCGCCGCCACACACAAAGCACAGGCCAATAGCGCTTGTAGCTTAAACTCTTTCCCCGCAAAGCGAACCAGTGACAGGCGTGCCGATAAGCGAATGGGTTGAGAACGCAACAAACGCACCAAAGGCCATGTACAAGAAGCAAAGGCCGCCAATAGTGCCATTAAAAGACTGTAACTGCTCCATGACCAATCCCAACCAATCGCTAAGTCCACATTGGCGTTATACAGATAACCCAAACTGCTCGCGACAGATGGAATTAATTGATTGGCAAGCAGTAAACCCAAGACGTTACCGCATACCCAACTCACCAATACCAATACCAACAGTTCAATCAGCAATGCTTTGGCCAGTTGCCAACCATTAACACCAATTTGTCTTAGCGTGCCCACCAAAGGCTGACGCTGCACCATGGACAGTGACATCGCTTGATAGAAAATAAAGATACCGACTAAAAAGGCCAACATGCCCATCGCGGTTAAGTTGAGATGGAAAGCTTGCGTTAAAGACTCCAACTCTGAACGTGTACTTCGGGTGAGCGTTAAGCCATTGGGCAAGCTTTTTTTCAGTTTATCGAGCTTGGCCGGTGGCATATCCGCACACGCGATCACCGTCAATCCAGAGCCTTTTTTGAGCATACGGACCAAAGATAGGTCGGCCACTACTCGCATTCCCGTGACTTGGTTATGTCTATCAATCACAATCGGGCCAAGCTGAGAACCATCCGTCAGCGCAATGTAGCCCCCTTCTTGCCAATCTTGCAGTTTGGCTAGCTCTTGGCTCACCATCACCGGATATGGTGAGTTCATTAGTTGCAAACCACTTTGTTGAGCTAAAGGCTTGCCGTTGTCGAGAGAGAGTAGAGCGACGGGATCAACCCCTTGTAAAATCAGATCTAAACCTGAGGTAGTACTAAAACGGTAATCATCGAAAGGTACACACTGCTGAAAACCGTCACGACGTAACTGAATATATAAGCCTTGCGGAATTTTATTAGCAATATGCTTGGAGCGGATACGATAGGGTAAAGGATTAGAAAATAGCTTCTCACCATGCTCATAACTTTGTCTGGCATGATGGTTAATGGCTGTAACGCCCACCAATAGAGAGACACCGAGAGTCAGACCAAGCCAGACCAGACAAATCTGTAATGGATAGCGACGATAATGACCCAATAGCGCCTTAACTACGGGCCATAACATGCAGCTGTCCTCCTTGCAGACGAATACAGCCATCCATATGCTGCGCAACTTTTTCACTGTGCGTCACCAAAAGCAAAGCACAATTGAGCTGACGAGTCAGAGTCGTGAGCAAGCGCATTACCGCTTCGGCATTGCGTTCATCTAAGCTGCCGGTCGGCTCATCAGCAAGTAAAATTTTCGGTTCCATATACAAAGCGCGCGCAATCGCCGCTCTTTGTTGTTGACCACCAGACACCTCTTCTGGGTAACGACCCAACAAAGGCATAAGATCGAGAGCCGACAGAATTTGTCGCCACAAACTGGCATCTTCAGGTAAGCCTTTCAGTTGACGACAGAAACGAATGTTATCGGCAATGTTGAGTGTGGGTAGCAAGTTATATTGCTGGAAGATTTGGCCAATATTGTCACGACGAAATGCCGTGCGATGGTGCTCAGAAGTGTGATGCATGGGAAATCCGGGAAACCAGATTTCCCCCGAGTCAGCACTATCCAGACCGGCGATCAAGTTCAGTAGAGTACTTTTACCAGATCCACTCTCGCCCATGAGCGCCAACTGATCGCCTTGGTTCAACGTCAACTCAGCTCCCTGCAAAACAGGATGAAATTCATCACCATCTACATAGCCTTTGCATAGGTCTATTAGCTGTAACATCGAACCACTCATTGCCGAAAATGAAACCGGACACAGAATCTACACCAAAACCCTAAGCGTAGAAAGTATTTTGGCTAGCAGATCACACTATATGCATTAATTTGCTGCAACCGAACGATGGGTGTCTAATTTTCAATCAAATTCTTCATCCACTTCTTGCTTTTCATACGGTGTAGTGAACCAAACCACTTCACCGCTTCTTCAGTCAAAAACAGCAGGTAAATCCACTCCGGTTCGACCTTTAACACTAGCGCAGCAAAGGCGGCTAACGGGATACCAATACACCACTGCGCGACGATGTCTTGGCCGAGACAGAATTTTACATCGCCGCCCGCGCGCAACACGCCAACGATCGCGGTCATCGGGAATGAACGCAGCACGATGCCTAAGCACAAGATCAGCATGAATTTTTCTGATAACTCGCGCGTTTCAGGTGTTAACGCCGTAAACGCACCAAGCACCGGAATTTGCACCAGATACAGACCAATCGCGACAACAATACCGACCAGCACACTGCATGTGGTTACACCTATCGCTTGGTAGTACACCGCTTCATAGTTTTTCGCGCCAAGTTGATTGCCCACCAAGACTGCAGCCGCAGTAGACATGCCAATCAGTAAACTCAGGGAAATCGATTCAACCGGCGTCATGACGGATAGCGCAGCAAGCCCCTGAACCCCCGTCTGCCCCATGATAGCGTGGTAGGTAAATAAACCGGCAGCCCAGATCAAAAAGTTAAAGGTGGTGGGTAATGACAAACGCAGAAAACGGCTAATTTTCGGCCAATCGATGACCGCTTTGATGTCCTGAAGACCAAAGGCAATCAAATGTTTTTTGCCATACAAGTAACTGTACAAACAAGCAATTTCAATCGCGCCACTCAACACGGTGGCAATCGCCGCCCCTTGAATACCCATCGCTGGGAATCCAAATTTACCGAAAATTAAGATCCAGTTCAGTACCACGTTAGACACAATGCCGATACCGCTGAAAAACGTGCTTACCCCGGGCTTGTGCATCGCGCGAAGTCCGACTGCCATACTGCTGACACAGGCCACCGCAAACATGGTGAACGAGGTGATGATCAGATATTGACTACCCAGCGCATTAACTTGCTCGGAATCGGTGGTTAACGACATGATTTGCTGTGGGAAAAACAGGAACAGCAATACCGTGAAAAAGGCAAAGAAGTTAGAGACTAACCAAGTCAGTGCCGTACTTTCACGCACACCTTTGCGATCGCCCGCGCCCCAATATTGCGCCGTGAGCAGTGCGCCGCCTGTGGTCACGCCCACCAGCATGATCGTAGTCACAAAGGTCGCTCGTGCCGCGACACCTACTGCGGCAATTTCGGCCTCTCCCAGTTGTCCGAGCATTAGCACATCGACCAAACCGCGGCTGGAGAACATGATATTTTGTAGCGTGATCGGCAGAGCAATCGCGATCAAGCGGCGGAAGAAATCCCCTCTCATGTGGGATAAAACTTGAGAGACAACAGACACAGTATCACTCCAAAGTGTGAGGACTCCCTATTACCTGTTAAGGTTAAGGACAGAGTAGGCAGAAAAAACAGCCGCTATTATACTCACGCACGCATAAGCACAACAAACGATTAAAAAGGACCGTCGGATGAAAAAGGTATTAGTGTTAGGTGCATCAGGTTATGTAGGGGCGCAGTTGCTGCCACTGCTACTGAATGCGGGATACCATACCACGGCCGCCTCTCGTCATATCGAGACATTGCATGCGCGCTTGCCCACTCATCCCAACTTAACTCGGCTCACTCTGGATTTAGCGGATCGTCAGAAAACGCTCGCCACCATCCCCAATTATGATTTGGTCTTTTTCTTGGTTCATGGCATGGCGCATGGCGGGGATTTTGTCGATTACGAGCTTTCATTGGCACAAAACGTAAAAGACGCGCTCGATCTTGCGCATAGCCAAGTACAACATGTGATCTATTTAAGCTCGCTCCAACCGGAGTCTGGTCGCTCCCCTCATTTACAAGCGCGTTACGCTACTGGGCAGATACTGCGCCAGTCACGGATCCCGATAACGGAGCTGAGAGCGGGGGTTATCATCGGCCCTGGCTCGGCTGCATTCGAAATCATGCGCGATTTTGTCTACAACTTGCCAGTACTCATTACGCCTAAATGGGTTGACTCCCAAGCCAATCCGATTGCTCTAGCTAATCTCAACACCTATTTACTGAAATTTGCCGAAGAGCAGCCAAAGATGCATCAGACGTTTGAGCTTGGCGGGCCTGATATTCTAAGCTATCGCGAACAGTTTCAGATTCTGTGTGAATTGACCGGGAAACCCTATCGCTTATGGTCGACGCGCTTTCTCACTCCAAGCATGGCTGCACGCTGGCTCGGTATGGTGACTTCGGTGCCAAGCTCAATTGGACGCTCGCTGCTGGAAGGGTTAACACATGATTTTATTGCCGACACCCAAGCGATTGAAGCACGCTATCCACAGCCCTTGATCGCCTATCGAGAGGCGGTCAAAGCGGCGATCAGCAGTGAAGGAACCTTTGTGCGTAGCCAAGTATGGGGATTTGACCCTCACGCGATTGTCCGTTGGCAACCGGGTTTTGGTTATTACCCCAAGCAAGCGGGGGCCAGCATCGAAACCGAGTTAAGCAGCTACGAGCTGTGGAAAGTGATCCGCACCATAGGCCGCCGCGATCAAGGGTATTTTTTTGCCAATATTCTGTGGCGTACTCGTGAATGGTTGGATGTGCTGTTTGGTGGTGGTAAGCCGATTCGTCGCTATCCCGCTGGTGCTGAGCTCGCAGTGGGAGATTATATCGACTCTTGGAAGGTGATCCGCTGCCAACCACAGCAGTTTTTGTCCTTACTGTTTGGTATGAAAGGCCCGGGGCTAGGACGTTTGGAATTTACCATTGATGATTTGGGCGATAAGCGACGCCTGAATGTAACGGCGTGGTGGCATCCACAAGGTTTTCTCGGCTTGATGTACTGGTATGCCATGATGCCAGCGCATCTGTTTATCTTTCGTGGCATGGTAAAAGCCATCATAAAAAAATCCCGCCGAGATTAAGCGACGGGATGAGGTTTTCCTGCAGTCAGGCTTTTGAGCGCCGTTTTTCAAACTGATCTAACTGAGCTATTTAGTTAGCACGAAAAGTTAGTTAGCACGAAAAGAAATCGGAATTTCCGCCAACTGAGTACCTTGGTTGGCGGGGAAAATCAGGTACTCACCATGGTATTTCACATTCGATTTGTAATCGGTTTGCTTGTGTACCATAAATCCCGCCGCAAAGGCTTTCTCAATAAAGCCAGCGTGGTGACCGCGCACAAACCAGTTCATTGGTTTCACTAACCGTTCACCATCAAAACAAGCTTCACACTGCACAGAGCAAAGAGCCAATGAATTCTGGCCGTCAGTAAAAATCTGCACTTTTCCTGCATTGACTAACGGCTCAGAGGTGGAAACTTCCCAACCTGCTTGCTCCATCTCATCCAAAAACGCTTCTATTTGTTTATCCGTGATCGGTGTGTGCTCTTGCTCTGCAAAAAAATGCGCGTAATACGCGGAGATGCGTTGAAAGGTCGGTAACAGTTGTGATTCTGTTCCTTTTGAGCGCCCCGCTTTCTGCCACTGAGTTAAATCATCACCCACGCAGCGGTGAAAACGTTGTGCTTTCAGCGCTTTCGTCACCCAATGCACTAAAAAATGGTTGTTAGCCACTGGCGCATTGGCAAGCTTGCCCGCTTTATGTTCGGCCTCTAATTCTGCCAGTGCAGTATTGACCACATTTTGAATTTCTAAATGGTAATTCGCCATTACGCTTTTCTTCCTAACGTCCAGTAAAAGGCACCTGATAACACAGAACAAGCCGCCATCACAAATATCATTGGCCATGTTTCAGTACCCGGCAACGCTGCCACGACAGCGCCGATGATTGAGCCCGTACCAAAACGCAATGTGCCCGCTAATGATGATGCGGTTCCCGCCATACGCGGGTATTTACTCAGCAACAACCCCATCGAGTTACTGCCAATGGTTGAGATTGTACCGACAAACAACACCACGAATGGTACGGTTCCCCATAATCCCCAATCCAGAACCCAGCTAACAAACAGACCAATCCCCGCCATCAACTGTAAAAAGAGTGCGAAGCGTAGCATGTTGTGTGAGCCGATTTTTTTGACAAAACGGCCATTGATCGTGGTCAGCGCAATCATCGCGACAATATTAAGGCCAAACAGGTATCCGAAACCGTCTGGGCTAACACCATAAATATCGATGTACACAAACGCGCCGGCTGTCAAAAACGCGAACATACCCGCAAACGAAAATGCGCCAGAGAAAATCAGCCCCATAGCTACAGGGTTTTTGCACAAATCAAAATAGTTGCGCATGGTGCTACGAAAACGCAGCGGCTGACGATTTTCAGGGCTCAGCGTTTCTGGGATTTTCCACATCACCATCGCGATAACGAGTGCCGCAAACAGCGCCAGCACCCAGAAGATAGAACGCCAGCCAAACCAAATCGCCAAGTGCCCGCCAATCATAGGCGCAACCAAAGGAGCCAGCGTCACCACTAAAGTGACAAACGACATCGCCCGCGCAAAATCTTCGCGGTCAAACATATCGCGTACCACCGCTTGAATGACCACGGCCGCCGCCGCACCCGCAAAACCTTGCGCGGCACGAATGTAGGTTAAGGCTTCAATACCATTGGTCGTCGCGCTCACCATAGCAGCAATACCAAAGAGGAAGATACCGCACAGCATCACCGGACGGCGACCATAACTATCGGCCAGCGGACCATGCAGCAATTGGCCAATGGCAAAGCCTGCCGTATAGGCAGTTAGAGTAATCTGCACCGCACCAGCGTTAACGCCGAAATCACGGGCAATGGTCGGCATGGCTGGCAAATACATATCGATCGCCAGCGGTGTCAACGCACCGAGCGCACCGAGCACAATATAAAGCAACAAACTCATTTGCGGTGTTTGTTGGGTATTCACGGTTGAGGTAGACATACTTCTCCGTAGAGTTAAATTGGGTTTTTCGCGTACCACCATAAGTGTATGCGAATTAGAGATTGCTTGATGAGGCAATAAAACGTGGGAGGACTTAACGCTTAAATTCAGCGCTAAGCCCTATCGGTCTATACCCTTCCTACTTGAAGCTGCAGCGATGTTGGCTACGTTCGTTCACCTCAATCACATAGTCTCTCTATGCTGATGGGGACTCACTTGCCGCCTACCTGCAACTCCAAGTTGTTTGGGTATATGATCTTAATAATCGCCGCGATTAACTAGTGCTAATTCAGAAACAATCTATTTCCTAAATCTTGGTTTATTTCCAGATTGAGGCCACTTCTTCTTCCGTCAAATAGCGGTATTCCCCCGGTTCAAGGGTTTCATCTAAGGTAATCTGACCAATGCGTTCACGATGTAACCCTATGACTTTGTTACCTAAAGCGGCAAACATACGCTTCACTTGGTGATACTTTCCTTCATGGATGGTCAATAGCACTTCCGTTTCACTGATCACCTCCAGTTGCGCAGGCAAAGTCAGCTCACGTTCACCACGCAATTCAATACCTCGGTTAAATTGCTCTGCGTAATCAGCTTGAATGGGATCCGCCAACCACACGCGGTAGGTCTTCTCGCACTTATGTTTTGGTGATGTGACTCGGTGCGACCATTGCCCATCATCAGTGATCAGCAGTAAACCTGTGGTATCGACATCCAAGCGGCCTGCAAAGTGCAAATCTTCAACATTCACTTCATCAAGCAAGGTAAACGCCGTTTGGTTAAAACCATCTTCATGTGAACAGACCACACCATCCGGTTTATGCATCATGATGTAACGCGGGCCATGCAACGTAATTTCACGGCCTTGCCACTCAACGCACGACGTCTCTTTGAGTTTGAATGCACCACTTTTTTGCACCACATCATCGACGGTCACTTCACCACTTTTGAGAAGTTGAGTGGCCTCTTTGCGCGTTGTACCGAGCGCATCACACAGGAATTTGTCTAAACGCATGCTTACCTCATCTGCTGGAAGTCGGCTATTATACAGACCTCACACAATAATTACCCAGCGCAATTGTTTGCGGCCGACATCAAACGATGCAAAAGCCGTCAATTGCCCAGATAACCTCGGTAACTCCCAGCGGATGTATACGTTACGACCTTATCAAGCCGACTCAGTGAAAGCCGTCGTGCACTATTTTCGCCAGCACTCTACCCCGGCCGTGATTGTGCTCCCGACCGGCGCAGGAAAAAGCTTAGTGATCGCAGAGCTTGCGCGCCTTGCCCGTGGCCGCGTATTGGTGTTGGCCCATGTCAAAGAGTTGGTTGAGCAAAACCACGCCAAATATGAAGGCTATGGCTTAACCGGCGCGATTTTTTCCGCAGGCTTGGGGCGCAAAGAAACCGATCAACAAGTGGTGTTTGCCTCAGTGCAATCGGTGGTGCGCAACTTATCCGAGTTCCAAAATCAGTTCTCTCTATTGGTGATTGATGAGTGCCACCGCGTCCCCGATGACAAAAACAGCAGTTATCAAAAAGTGATCACCCATTTGCTGGAACTCAATCCGGGCATGAAAGTGCTCGGACTGACCGCAACTCCCTATCGGCTCGGGATGGGATGGATTTACCAGTATCACACCCGTGGTTTAGTGCGCAGTGAAGAGCCGCGTTTTTTCCGCGACTGTATTTTTGAGCTACCCATTCACTATTTATTGGATGAAGGTTTTCTCACCCCCGCTCAATTGATTGATACCCCCGTCATGAGCTATGACTTTTCGCAGTTGAAACCGGCCAATACCGGGCGCTATCGTGAATCAGAACTCGATTTGGTGATTGAGCAGTCACAGCGTGCCACTCCGCAAATTGTTGCCCAGATCATCGAGCTTGCCAAAGCGCGACAAGGGGTGATGATTTTTGCGGCGACCGTGCGTCACGCCGAAGAGATCTACCGTTTACTGCCTACCGAGCACGCTGCTTTAGTGATCGGGGATACCCCGACGCCAGAGCGTGATCGCATTATCCAAGCGTTCAAACAGCAACAGATTAAGTTTTTGGTCAATGTTTCCGTACTCACCACCGGATTTGATGCGCCGCATGTCGATTTGATTGCGATTTTAAGGCCAACGGAATCGGTCAGTCTCTATCAACAAATTGTCGGCCGCGGGCTACGCCTTGCGGCGGGCAAATCCGACTGTTTGGTGCTCGACTATGCGGGTAATCAGTACGATCTGTATCAACCTGAAGTGGGCGATCCGAAACCCGATTCAGACAGCGAAATCATCACCATTCCCTGCCCCGCTTGCGGTTTTAACAATAACTTCTGGGGCAAGCTCGATGCGAACGGCTTTCTGATTGAGCACTATGGCCGCCGCTGCCAAGGCTATTTCACCGATGATGAGACGGGTGAGCGCGAGCATTGTGGCTACCGTTTTCGTGCCAAATACTGCAATGAATGTGGTGCGGATAACGACATCGCCGCTCGCATCTGCCATGAGTGTGACGCCACGTTAGTGGACCCCGATAAGAAACTCAAAGAGGCACTCAACCTGAAAGATGCGCTGGTGTTTGAATGTACCGACATGAGCCTAAAAGTTCATAAAGACGCCAAAGGGAAAAGCCAGCTTCAAGTGACTTACCACGGGCAAGATGCGGTGCAAGTACACCAGTTTTGGCCACTGAATACGCCGCGCCAAAAGCAGCAATTTCACGACCAATTTGTACGTCCACATCTGGCTGACAAACATCGGCCTTTTGAGGCAGCAACGCCCGCCAAAGTCGTGGATCATCAGCACCGTTTTCGTCCACCCCTGTTTGTGATTGCGCGAAAATCGGGCCGCTTTTGGGCCATTCGAGACAAAGTATTTGCCGATGAGTTCGCCTCCCCAACCGACGTTCACTTATCAAACCGAGCTTATACCCTTCCTACTTGAAGCTGCAGCGGTGTTAGCTACGTTCGCTCACCCCAATCACATAGTTTATCTATGCTCATGGGGATTCACTCTCTTGCCGCCTACCTGCAACTCTAAGTAGTTCTGGTATAGACAAACCAAAATTAGACAGAGAGTGGGAAAGGCGAGACTAGGCAAACCCAAAGCAGACGTTCATCATTTAAACCATAGCGATGGGGGTTTCACAATTCACTTTCTGTTCATTTTTATCTCGTTATACTCGGCAACAGATTCAACATTCAGGTATTGACTATGCAGATTTTTCGTATGCAGCAAAGACCGCAAGCCAGCCTCCTACTCCTATTGTTGTTGCTAGGGTTTGCACTGCCCACTCACGCTGATAACAAGGTGCGAGACTGGGAACAAGGCTCGTATCGTGAAGGGACGCAAATTGAAATTGATGAAGACCAAGATGACGTTTATCGCGCCGTCCAAAAAGGGTTGATTCGTCCTTTTGCCGAACTCTATGCCACGGTCGATCAGCAGTTGAATGGGCGTTTGATCAAAGTCGAGCTTGACGAAGATGACGATGAGTGGATTTATGAGCTGAAATTGGTGTATGACAATCAAGTCTTTCGTGTCGAATACAACGCCGCTACGTTGGAGCTGATGTCCATTCGCGGGCGTAATGTGATTCGTGCCATCAAAAAATAATCGAGCAGACCATGAAAATATTAGTTGTTGAAGATGATGTTCAGTTAGGCCAGCAGATCCTCTCGGCATTAGAGCAAACAGGTTGGGTTCCCGAACTGGCACAAGATGGTATCGATGCCTTATACCGCGCCACCGCGGAAGAGTGGGACGTCATCGTACTCGATCTCGGCCTACCGAAATTGGATGGTTTGACCGTACTTAAAGGCATTCGAGACGAAAACATCAACACTCCTGTGGTGATTTTGAGTGCACGCGACACCCTCACTCAACGGGTCGAAGGTTTGAATGCAGGAGCGGACGATTACCTCACCAAACCCTTTGAAATGGTTGAGTTGATTGCTCGTATTCGCGCCCAACTGCGCCGTGCGTCTGGCAATGCCTCCCCGGTGATGCAAGTCGGTGACCTGAGTTTAGATACGCGCACTTCCAAAGTAATGTGGCAAGGGCAAGCGGTTAGCCTCACCGCCCTCGAATATAAAGTGATCGCCTATTTCATGCATAACCCTGAGAAAGTAATTTCACGCACTGAACTTGTCGAACATATCTATAAGCAAGATTTTGACCGCGATTCCAATACCATTGAGGTATTCATCGGGCGCATTCGTAAGAAAATTGCGCCGGATGTGATCAAAACCGTGCGCGGTCTTGGGTATCAGCTGCATGCCAATTAAATCTCGGGCGTTACGTCATCTCAGCCTAAAGACCCGCTTGCTTCTTGCTGCGGCACTATGGCTAGGCGCGATGATCTTGGCCGCCGGTTATTTGATCCCCAATCTCATCCATCAATATTTGCTGGAAGATGTGCAAAACCAGTTGCAACTGTCGATGGATGAGATCACCGCCAACTTGGAAGCCAATCCACAAGGACAATTAACCCTCACCACTCGACTTGCCGATCCCCGTTTTACCCAGCCTTATAGTGGCCTTTACTGGTCAGCCACTTTAGGCGATCAAACGCTTCGCTCACGCTCGTTGTGGGATCGCTTTTTGACCGAAGAAACCCATGTTCACGGTACGATTTATCTTGGCGCGAAAGAGGAATCGTTAATTGTATTAAAGCGTACGGTTTATCTGCCCGAATTTTCACAACCCATCACAATCACGATAGGCTTAGACGATGCCCCGCTAAAAGCCACGCTACAGCGCGTGAGCAAAGAGTTGTGGATGATTCTGGCTCTATTGTTCAGCGGAATACTCGTTTTAACCGGCGTACAAGTGACGTGGTCACTCCGCCCACTTTCGAAAATGCAGCGCGAACTCTCAGCCTTGCGAGATGGCCAGCAAAATGCGTTGAATGGCGATTACCCACAAGAGATTTCACCGCTAGTCAATGATCTCAACGCTCTCCTCTTTCATTACCAAGAGCTGCTTGAGCGAGCCAGACACCATGCGGGAAACTTATCCCACGCATTAAAAACACCACTTTCTGTGCTCAAAAACGAAGTCGCTCAGTTGAATGATGCCCAGCTCAGAAGCCAGTTACAGCCTTCTGTTGAGCAGATCCAGCAGCAAATTGACTACCATCTAGGGCGTGCTCGTATGGCGGGTTCCGCCAATATTCTTTCGGTCAAAACCGCACCCAGTGCGCGAGTCGATGCTATTTCACAAGCATTTGATAAGGTTTACGCTGAACGTGGAATCACCTTGGTGAATGAGCTGGATTCGGACTTAGAAGTGGCCGTTGAACCGACTGACCTAGATGAAATGATCGGTAACCTTCTGGAAAACAGCTACAAATGGGCCAACAGCTTAATTCGTGTACACAGCCAAATACTGAGTGACGATTGGGTACAGATTTGCGTGGAAGACGATGGCGCAGGCATCAGCGCAACGAACCGCGAAAAAGCCCTCAAACGCGGAGTGCGCTTGGATGAAACCACGCCCGGCACTGGGCTTGGACTTAATATTGTGAGTGAAATGGCGCACAGTTATCGTGGAGCATTGGCTTTGGGAGAGAGTCAGTTAGGCGGCTTAAAAGCCACACTGACCTTAAAACAACTCACTCGCCCTGCCAAAGCCGTCAAATCCTATTAAATGCGGTGCAAAAACGGATTTTCAGTTGCCCGAGAGAGCAATGAATGCTAGTATCCGCGCTCGTTTCTGACCCTCCTATAGGTTTGGAAACTCTACGACACGGGCAAGGTCGCATTGCCCTGTCACTCTGTTTTTTACTAATTTGAGAGTAAATACTATGAAATTCGAAGCAGTATTACGTACTGATCTAGGTAAAGGTGCGAGCCGCCGCCTACGTAACACTGGTTACTTCCCAGCGATCGTTTACGGTGGTGAAGCAGCTCCAGTTTCTATCTCACTGAACCACGATGACGTGATGAACCAAATGGACAAGCCTGAGTTTTACGAAGCTATCGTTCTGGTTATCGACGGCCAAGAAGTGAAAGTGAAGCCTCAAGACGTTCAACGCCACGCGTACAAGCCAAAAGTTGAGCACATGGACTTCATCCGTATCTAATTCCCTACCAAGGAATTACTCGGATTAAATCCAGCCTTTTGCATAAATAAGATCATCGGCATTACCAACCGAGAAATCTAAAAATTCGAAACCCCGATAGCTACCAACTGTCGGGGTTTCACCGTTTTAGAACCAATCTAATTTACAATTCACGCTTCGCTGAACTCAGGATTGACACTTGGTAGGCTCTCAAAGCCGGGCTTTGCAAAATAATAGCCTTGCATTAACTCAACGCCTGCCGCTTTTAACCAAGCAAACTCAGCATGACTCTCCACACCTTCAGCCAGCGGTTGAATATTTAAATCACTAAACAGCTTTAAACAGTTTTTCATGATCGACTGACGAACCTGATCGGCATGGATATTTCTAATCAACCCCATATCCACTTTTACAATATTGGTTTGAAAATCAGCCAATAAATTTAACCCTGAGTAGCCAGAACCAAAATCATCAATTGCTGTTTGAAAACCCAAAGATTTATAGTATTCGACAATCCTTTTTATGTGATTAACATCTTCTACCCGCTCAGCCTCGGTAAATTCGAACATAATATTTTCGATCGGAAACTGGTAACGTTTCGCGGCCTCTAACGTAGTACGAATACAACGCTCTGGCACATAAATAGCGTTGGGGAGAAAGTTTATACTTAATTTACTGGTCAGTCCTAACTTGGCGGCAAGAGCAATCGCTTTAACTCTACACATTTGATCAAATAAATAGCGATTATCTTCATTAACTCTTGAAATAACCGAATAAGCCGATTCGTTATTTAAACCTCGCACTAAAGCTTCATAGCCAAATATTTCTTGCGTTCTGCAATTTACTATAGGTTGAAATGCCATAGTAAAATCAAAATCGAGCGAATTTTCATTCACACCACATGAACAAGTTTTGGGATCTGACGCCACAGGAATAATATGCATTTGACTATGCCTTAATTATAGACTCATTAAAGACTAGTTATATTCGACACATAAAGCAAAGATTCTATTGAATCTTACTTCATCAAAAGGGTCACTCAAAGCTCTCCTCTGCAAAACGAGCCGCTCGCGCCTGCATCAAGCTGCAATGTGTAGCTGCCATGAGTTCCGCTAAGGTTATGGACGGATTTTGCTGAACTAAACGCTGCAACTGGACTTCGATGGATTCAATCTTGTCGCTCGGCAGCCTTAAACCGGCTTCCACGCGTCGAATCAGATATTCAGCAACTTGATATTCGGTCTGCTTGATTTGGAAAACAAAATTCTGCATCGAGGCAGCTTCACCTAATAACTGCCAATTTCGCGAGCGACGAATACGCTTTAACTCGCAATCAAAAGTCTGTGCCTGCAGTTTCAATCGCTTAACGGTATCGCTACCTATACGATGAATCAAAGAAGGCAAAGTAATGGCTATCGCTTGATCGGTTGTTGGCATCTCTCCACTCCAGTTATTAAGGTTCTCTCAAATACGTTCTGGATAGTGATGATAATTAACATCAATATACCAAGAGCATTCAATGGGTATTTTATAACAGTGGGTTCATTTTCAGTGTCTGATATTGTCAGTAGTCCGTCATCCTTGTGAATATCATCCGTAAAAATCATGATCTACTTATCATAACGTTATGAAATTCAATCAAATTATCCAGTTTGGACCATACTCAAATCAGTATAATTTCATTAACTTTTTACTTTTTGTCGGGGGATGGATGATGGTATCCAATCAACATAACAATTCTCATCGTACAATAATAGCGGGCACTACAAACTCACTGCATAGCGTTGGCCTACGCTTAAAACTGATCGTGGTGCTGATCGTGGTTTCCATTCTTTTCTTGGGTTTCAAAGGCTTGACAGGCATGCAAAGTGCTTCAGATTCGATTGAATCGCTTTATACAAAAGGAATGCAACATACGATTCGTGCTGGACGCATATTGGATGAATTAGGCAGCGCGCGCAGCCAACTGCTATTAGCTTTCCAACATGACCCATCCTCCAAATACGCGTTGATGCATGATCATCCGATCACAATGCACGTCGAAGGTATCCAAACATCGCTGACCAATTTGCACCGTATTGTGGATAACGAAATATTAGCTACCGTATTGGATACTCAAGAAAAAACCGTGATCCAAACTTTGAAAGAAAAGCTGGATCAAGTCACTCGTCAAGGATTTGAACCCGCTCTCCAACAGCTCAAGGCTGAAAAATACGATGCGGCTAACTTAATTCTGCTCCAAGTCATTAACCCTCTTTATAACGAGATCAAAAAAGCGGCGGAAGCCTTTCTCGACATTCAAACCCAAGAAGGAAAAAATAACTTTTCTGCCTCTCAACACGAGATTAACCAATTTATCTGGATGGTCAGCTTACTGGGTGTTTTTGCCTTGATAGTGACTACCAGCTTAGCACTACTGATTGCTAAGCGAGTCAATAATGCAGTGCATCACTTAGCAAGTTCTGCCACCCATATTGCCGCTGGCGATCTCACTCAACGCATCCCCGTCACTGGGAACGATGAATTTTCGGATATTGCTAAATACGTCAACCGAATTGTAACGAGCTTTCAAGAAGTCATTAGCAGTAATCGCCACTCAGTCTCTGCTTTAGCGACGGCTGCCGAGGAAAACGCGGCCGTTGCGATGCAAACGAAGCAAAATATCGTCGAACAGCAGTCGCAAACACAGCAAATTGCTGCCGCAATCCATCAGTTCACCGCCACCGTACACGAAGTCGCGCAAAGTGCAGGCCTTGCTGCAGAAGCCTCTGAAGAAGCAGAACAAGCCGCGATGCAGGGACGCAAGGTCGTTGAGGAAAATATAGCGATGATTGAAGGGCTATCCAACGATTTACAAAAGATGCTTGCCGCCATGCAGTTACTGGCCAAAGATTCAGAAGACATCGGCAGTGTTGTGGATGTGATTCAGAGTATTTCAGAGCAAACCAATTTATTGGCGCTGAATGCTGCGATCGAAGCCGCTCGTGCGGGTGAACAAGGACGCGGATTTGCAGTCGTCGCCGATGAGGTCAGAACCTTAGCAAGCCGCACCCAAGAATCGACGAAACAAATCCTACAGACAGTGCAGCGCTTACAGCAGAGCAGTCGAGATTCGGCGAATTTAATTGAACAAGGGGTTTCTGGAGCATCAAAAGCCGTTGAAAAAGCACGTTTGGCAGGGACGGCGCTGTCTCAAATTACGGCTAACGTCGATCGTATCTCGACCATGAACACGCAAATTGCGACGGCGTCAGAGGAGCAAAGTGCGGTGACTGAGGAGATCAATAAAAACATCATCACCATCAGCGAAATCTCCAACCAAACCGCGTTGGGAGCACAACAAAGCTCTGAAGCAACCTTGGAGTTGGCAAGACTCGCCGAGAGCATGCAACAGGAAGTCGCGCGTTACAATGCCTGACATATCCCAAAACGACTTGGAGTGGCAGCGAAACGAAAAACGAGTTTATCCTCATCAACATCTCAAACGATGTGATTAGGGTGAGCGAACGTGCGAACACTGCTGCTTCAAGTGGGGAGAAATGCCTTAAATAGGTTTACGTGATGCTAATTGCTTGAAACAGAAGATAATTCGACGTTTAACCAAACTTTGACAACTCTAAAAATCATTCACCCGAGCACAGTAGCACTTTATGCTGCGATCTCACCCTTATGTTGCAGAATTTGATCTTGAGCCACAAAGATAAATCTGCTGAATAGTTTCTCTCTGTGTAACGTGCAAAGCGTGGTAGTTTGAGCCCAATAGAGCTATGGCTCTATTCACTACAACAAGAAAAAGGGTTCACCTATGCATAAACCACTCTCCATAGCAGTGCTTCTGACTGTTGCACTGGTTGGCTGCCAATCAGAAGAAACACAAAGCAACACCGGACTAACAGCGCAAGCGAAGGCGGATGCCGTCGTTGCACAAAAGCGTCAATTGGCGGAATCCTTCAGCCAAAACTATGCCGCTTACGCGCACACACTCAAAACACAAATCAGTGCAGATAATTTGAGCATTTCAGTCTCTGAACTGGTGGAATCCGCGCCAAATACTGAGATGAGCCAACAATTACGCTCTGCAGATAAGAATGTGCGCACCTTAAAAGGTATTGACCAGTTTACAGAGCAACTTCTGCAACTGCGTTTGGCCGATGCTTCGATGCTCAAAGAGTGGCAAGAAGGACAAAGTCCGCTGTTTGCTTTTGAGCCGAGTGGTAACGATGATAGCTGGCAATACATTGAAGCTTATGATGTGTATGGCCAAATCCACCAACTCGATGTCTACCAATTACCAGATGTTCCCGTCTTTGTGGTTGATAACGACAGCGCCGTCGAACTCAAAGCGGGTCTGCAAGCCATGCGTGCGGAAATGCAGCGCTTAGGGCAAAGTCCACAATTGTCTACGCAAGAGAGTAGCTCAATTGAAGCATCGACACGTTCTTTGAGTCGCTCTGCATCCGCCGATACAGCGCCCATTTCCACCACTGTTTTAAAGAAAATTCGTCTGCAAGATGACAAAGAACCTTGGATTTCAGGCCGTGCCGAAATTTATGCGCTAGTCACTGGAGTTGATCCAAGCCGCGATAAACCAACCATTGATCTGATTGATATGCCTTATCTGGATTACGATAAGCAAGATTATTTCCCGAATCAGGTAGTCATTCACTGGACTCGCTATCGCTGGGGTGCTGCGGACATGATCCTCATGGAGCAAGATGATGGCACGGATTATAAAGAGCTAGCGAAACAACTGGTGAAAGTGGCGGAAGAGGTACTCAAACTTATCCCTGATCCTGAAGTGCAAGGCTACGCGATTATTGCGCAGATCACGGGAAAAATTATCGAGGCCATTCCCGATGGTGTCCTTGTAAATGATGACGACTTCGTTGATGTGTTTTATACCCTAATGCAAGACACACAATACACCGATCATCCGGGAGCCAACGGCAATGCAACGGCAACATTTGAGCCTTTGACGATTTATTCGACGAAATAGCCACAAGACAAACAAACACATAGGGCAGGTTTTTCACCTGCCCTATTCATTGCGCTAACCAAACGGCTTGACGTTACCACATCAAGTATTCATCTTTTTAGCCAAAGTGCTGACCTTTAAAAGTGCAGCCCCATTTGCGCTAGCTGTACTCTTGCTTGGTGCGCATCAACAAATTGAATGGCATGAAATCCTTGTTGGCGCGTCCCCTCGACATTGGCTGGCATATCATCCATAAAGACACTTTCTTGCGGGAGAATGCGCTCGGAGTCTGCCAGATGCTGGTAAATCGCCGGATCAGGTTTAAGCAAACCACACTCACTCGACACTACTGCGCCAGTAAATTTGGGCCAAAAGCCATATTGTTTTTTTAAGTAAGCGACAATCTCGTTCACATTGTCGGTCAACGCGTAGAGGCGATAACCTGCTTTGAGGAGATCATCCATTAATTGCAAGGTTCCGGGCAGCAAAACTTGGGTATTTTTAATATGGAAAAAGAGTTGTTCTAGAGTGTCAGAGGAAAGTCCTAATTGCTGATGGAGTGCGCGTTTCACTTCCGCTTCAGTGTATTTTCCTTTATTCAAATCGCGCCAGAACTCACTTTTAAATACAGCCGTTGCCATGAAGGCACTCTCTTCTCCCTCACCAAACGTCAGTTGGGCAATGTCTTGCGGTGCCCATTTTACAATCACATTACCAACATCAAATACCACATTACGGATTGCCATCACCCTCTCCTATTCATTGAGTGAGGGAAAGAGTTTAGCGAACTCAGCTGTACATTATTGGCTATGTGCTCACAAAGTCACCCTACGCAGGTAGTAAAGAAGCAGCACTTGCGTATCAGCTTGGGGGAAGCGTCAGGAGCAATAGTGCAAGTGCTGCGGGTTTTATCTCGTTATGGGGTTGATGATTTGGGCTGTTCTGGCTCAGGGGGCGTTTGAGTAAAGAGCAACTCAAATAACGCAACCAACGCCATTCGCTCAATCACACTATGAGTTTGCTGCAGCCGTTGTTGATAGTAGGCGGCCATCGTCTGTTCGTTAAGGGGTGATATGAACATACTCTGCACTCCTTGTTGTGTTGATGCTTTTATTGTCATCCTGATTAAGGAAACAAAAAAGTGAGCGATTTAAATCACTTTGCTCCGCATTACACCGTTTTACGCAGAAAATTGGGGATTTCGCACTGAGTGGTCGAGAAATGAGGAACAAACAACCCGTAGGTTTTCACCATTAACTCCACCTTTTTTCACTACAATAGCCGCAGATGAGCTAAGCGTTGAGGTAACCATGTCTGATCTCAATTTATTGCGCTATTACGCTAGGCTGACTCCCTTAGGTGTGGGTCACGATATTAAAACCACTTTGCCTGAACTGGCGGAGCGACTGTTTACGAGTCCTCGTCACGCAAGAAATTTGCTGGTGCGTTTGAATCAATTGGGTTGGTTAACTTGGACACCGAAGGCAGGACGACATCACCGCTCTTCATTATTGCTGCACAGAGAACTTGAGCCACTCAAGGAGCAACTGGCGGCCAAACGAGTACAGATCGGTAAATACGAACGAGCATTAGCGATTTTAGATAACGATGAGGTCGCTTTTGCCAAACTGTTAAAGAAAACGTCTGGTGCTACGGTACAAGAAGGACGACTGCATATTCAGCTCACTTATAAGCGTCCGTTTGAACCGCTGCTGCCCCATCTTCCTCAGCGAAGTAGCGAGCGTTTTTTGATCCGTCAGATCTACAGTTGTTTGGTCAGCTCTGATGCTAATGGCCATGTACACCCCGAACTGGCGCATCATTGGCATTATGATCCGCACACTTGGCAATGGACGTTTTATCTGCGACCCGAATTAACCTTTCATAATGGTGCGCCGCTGGATGCCAATACCATTGTCAGTCTGTTTGCTAAACTCTCTAGCCTAGAAACACACCGTGCAGAGCTGGCACATATTAGCGATATTAAAGCGCCAACCCCTTTTCAAGTGGTCTTCAACTTAGAGCGCCCAGATCCGGGATTTGCAGGGATGATTTCTGGCGTGAAATACGCCATTCAACCGGTCAGTCAATTGAATTACAGCCAATTTCATGAAGGACAAATTGTTCCTGTGATCGGTTGTGGCCCTTTTGAAGTTCAGGAACACACCCGCAATAAACTCAAGCTCAAAGCATTCAGTCAATTCTACGGCTGTCGAGCCTTGACCGATCGTGTGACCATTTGGCAAGTCGATGAGGAGCGTTTAAGTCGCCCACTCATTGAAACTAATCAGCCGGAAGCCAATACGACCAGCCATCATCAAGTCTCACTATCAGACTCGCCTCATTTAACCTCTGCCGCCCAACAGCAAAGCCGCGTCGAAGATGGGTGTTTAATGGTGCTGTTTAACCAGAGAGCCAAGCAACCGTTGGATCAAGCTCAAGCACACCGACTCAGCGAGCTACTCAATCCAAACACGATTGAGCAAGATATTCGCTGTCACGGAGTGATGTTTGGCGTCGAACCCGCGCACAACTTGCTGCCAAGCTGGCGCGCTGTGTTGAAATCTCCAGCTCCGAAAGTTGCGCTTCCCACGCAGTTGACCTTGGCCTTGTACAACTACACCGCATTACAGACCTGTGCCCAAGCGATTGCCAGATTGCTTGCAGCTCAAGGCATTACATTAAGCATTCACACTTACACTTATCGGGAATTGAATCAACGTGCGCTCAAGGACGAGCTGGATGAAACCTTGGTACTGACCAACATTAATTTGGATGACAACTGCCACGCTTCCGCTTTTGCTATGTTATTCAGCAACCCGATTCTGCATGCGTGCGCCAGCCAAGATGAGGTGATATGGCTGATGCAGCAATTAAATGCCGTACGTGAGCAAGCGCAATTACCTCAATATCTCGATCAACTGGAGCCGATTGCTTCACTTCTGGTCAGTGAATCTTGGCTGGCGCCTCTTTTCCACCATAGACAAACCTTGCGTTTCCACGGTGTATTACATGATGTTGCGCTCACCAACTGGGGTTGGCCAGATATTCGCAATGTGTGGTCGGCGGACTAGCTCTCCCAACGATTTGCCAAAAACGACAAAGCCAACCTATCACGGTTGGCTTTGAGTAAACAAAATTGGTAATCGATAGATCAGACGCGTTGACGGCGACGTAACCAGCCACAACCAAAGAGGAGAGCTAAGGCAGCCCCACCTAGGCTACCGCCGCCACTATCACCGATACGAATATCAAGCGGTGGAGGTAGATCAAAGAATTTTGGATCGTAGCTTATTTGGCTCAATATGGCTCGACTTTGGTCATCAGTACTACCGCTATGTCTTCTGTATACAAATCGAACCTTGTTACTCGTACCATACATATCAAGTGTGGCTAGATTTTCCGTGTTGTTAAAGTATTTACCCTTAAACTTATCATTCACGTAGACAAATAGCTGATCGAGAACTTCACTTGACGACAGTTTATAGTGGAATTTGAGTCTACCTTGAGGTAGGTTTTCCAACAAAATTACAGACTCTTCTCCAGCTGGTAAAGCTGAAGTCTGCAGACCATTACCGACAACCGTCCAAGGGTGATCATTCACGTGGGTATTATGGACAGGTAAATTCGCTAAAAAGCTTACTGTTTCTGAAGGCGCAGCGTCCAAAGCATCAAAATAGAGGTAGGCATGAACAGCACCCGTCTTATAAGTACTTGATCCTATTATCAATTTCACATAACTCTGTTTATGTTCAGTAATATTATAGCTAAACTCAACGTCACAACTCGCTCCTGAAGCTAACACTCCTGTACAGCTATTATTCACAATCGCAGCAGCGTCTGTTCTAGAAATGCCAACAACAAAAACAAAGGTATTGCCCAAGTTGATGTCAGCATTACCGTTATTCGTAAAAGTTAAATTATGAGTATACGAACCTGGTCTTACTACTCCTAAGTCTCGTTTTTGGCGATAGGATAGACCTAGTTGCTGATCATCTAACCAATCATTAAAAACGCTGAGGTTAGTATAAACACCAGGACTATTGGCTCGACCACAGCCATCCCCCCAGCTAACAACGCCCATCTGCTTTCGACCATTGTTGGAATCAAAAAAGATAGGGCCACCGCTGTCACCGGAACAAGCGTCTTTGCCAAACGAACCGGCACAAAACGCGTTATTGGTTAGTTTGGAGTAATCATCTTTAGCGTCCTCATCACTTCCTTTTGTTTTACATTCTGGGAGTGGAACAAAGGGGACCTGTACTTGGTGTAATATGGTTGCAGGATCGGATTTCTCACCATCGACTTCTTTACGCTTACCAAAACCGATCACCGTCATTGGCGAATCTTTTGTCAACTCATTGAAATCCGATGAATCTGAAATTTGCACAGATCTTCGAGGTAAGGGATCCCGTTCCAATTCAAGAACAGCAATATCATTGCCCATTGAAGCATCGATATAGCTATTATGCACATAAATTTGTCTGACATGAATTCTCTCTGCAGTATTAGCATCATTCATGTCAAAAGCACCGAGCAGTACATCCCCCTTAGCAGGATCTTCTTTATCCACACAGTGCGCAGCAGTCAAAACATAACGACCACCAAGATAACTACCACCACAAAAAACGTGGCTACTATTTCGAGCGGTTAGCGCAACCATATAAGGCCATTCGCCTGCAGTCGCTTGTTCTCCACCAATAATACGGCTAGAGACTCCGGATTCCGTTCCAGAAGCACTGAACTGAAAAGATGTAAAAAGAAGTGTTCCAACCACTCCTGATAAAAATGTTTTGTTCATAGATACCTCTGATAACTCCCACCCAGACTATTGATGGGAACGGTACCATATCATGGAAAAATAAAATGTAAAGCAATGTGAATAGAACATTTCTATCTATTGCAGAGTATGAACGGATTTCACACTAAATATCCTCGAATTATTAGTGATTTATCACTAAACCATCCAACAGAAAAATGTATAAAAAGTGACCTCAATTCATTAAATTAGAATAAAAACTCCATTTATTGAATAAGCCTCATAATTCATACGCATCAGATTTTATTGAAACCAAGAAAGACCTTATAAACCACAGCCCAAATATATTCATCATAAATAGGTTTTGCAGTGTCTTTTCAACAACGTATCCAACATCACCCCATTGCTTTGGCGTGCGTCATCGCAGGTCTTTCTTACTCCTCCTATTCACAAGCAGCTTGTGAGATACAAGATTTACAGCCCGCGCGCGATCTTCCTGCGCAAATTGCCGCGGCTACACAAGCTTGTTACAGCTCATGGTTTTACGCACCAACGGCAACCTTGGATAACCTCTATAGCGAAGCTTCTCTAGCGCATTTACAAACTGTGCTCGATGCTGAAATTGCTCGCTATACTGGTGAAGCGCAGCAAGCTCGTCGCTTGGAAAACTATGGTGAGTTCATTCGCGCAGCGTATTACGTGCGTTATAACGCTGGGCGTGAACCTTATTCTCAAGCACTCAGTCAACGCTTTGCTCAATCGATCGACCGCTTTTTACGTCATCCGCATGCTTTTGACCAAGGCCGTGAACAGGTGGGCGCAATGAAGAGCCTAAGTTTAATGGTGGATAACGTTAAACAGTTACCGCTCACTATGGATGCGATGATCTTAGCTCTGCACCGCTTCACTCGAGAAACGGCGCAAGATACACAATGGGTCGATGGTTTAAATAACTTATTCCGTGCGATGTCTGGCCATGTGGGTAACTCGGAGTTTTACCGCTACTTAGCCGCCAACACCCAACATATTGATACCTTGTATCGATTCGCTCTGGACAATGAGTGGGCATTAGAAACCGACGCTGAGTTTTTGGTTTACAACGCTCTGCGTGAAACTGGCCGCTTATTGATTAGCCCAGATGCCATTACCAAGCAAAAGGCTCGTCATGTGATGCGACAAGTGATTGCTCGCTATCCTTTAGGGAGTAAACACGACAAATTGTGGTTAGCTGCCGTTGAGATGTTGCACTATTACGCACCTGAGGTGCTGCAACAGCTCGGTATCGATCTTGATGCAGCGAAGCGCGATTTAGCCGCGCGCATTTTACCAAACCGCTTTGAATGCCAAGGCCCTGCCATTATTCGCTCGCAAGATCTTTCCGATGCGCAAGCCGCGCAAGCCTGTGACGTATTGGATAAAAAAGAGCAAGATTTTCACCAAGTGGTAAATACGGGATTGGCACCGGTCGCCGATGATTACAACACTCGTGTTGAGGTGGTGGTGTTTGCCAATAACAGCAGCTATGTCAATTACTCCTCGTTTTTATTTGGCAATACCACCGACAATGGCGGGCAGTATTTAGAAGGCAACCCTGCGGATCAAAACAATCAAGCCCGTTTTGTCGCCTATCGTTATGCCAATGATGCGGATTTGTCGATTCTCAATTTAGAGCATGAGTACACTCATTATCTGGACGCGCGCTTCAACCAGTATGGTTCGTTCAGTGATAACTTAGCCCATGGTCATATTGTGTGGTGGTTAGAAGGTTTCGCGGAATATATGCATTATAAGCAGGGCTACCAAGCGGCGGTTAAGCTGATTTCTCAAGGTAAATTGAGCCTTTCTGATGTGTTTGCCACCACCTACTCGAATGATACGAACCGCATTTATCGCTGGGGCTACTTAGCGGTACGCTTTATGTTGGAAAAGCATCCACAAGACGTGGAAAGCTTGCTGGCACTCTCTCGTACTGGGCAGTTTGATCAGTGGGCACAGAGTGTCAAATTACTGGGTGAACGCTATAACACCGAGTTTTCGGCGTGGCTGGATACATTGCAACGCGATAATCCAGATAATCCAGATAATCCAGAACAGCCTACCCCAGAACCGAATGCGGTCACTCAGTTAGCGGCCAATTCGTCCTTAACACTGACAGGAAAGGCGTACAGCGAGCATCTGTTCTATGTGGATGTGCCAGAGTACAGCCGAGAGTTCCACGTTCAGATCTCCGGGGAGGGAGATGCCGATCTGTACATGAGCTACCAGCAGGTTGCCCATTACTATGATTATCAGGTAACGGAATTTACCTATGGCAGCAACGAGCAAATTACCTTCAAACCTGAGCAGAATGGTTACATCAAACCCGGACGCTACTATTTAAGTGTGACAGGACGTGCGGATTACTCAGCAGTCATCCTCAACACACACCTAGTCACTGAACAGCCTAATGAGCAACCGACTATCAAAGATGATCTTGCTCCTGTGCTTTTAGAAGCGGGTAACAGTCAAAGCCTTACCGTGCATCGACAACGTTACGTCGCCATCTACGTGCCAAAAGGCGTCAGTGAAGTACAAGTATGGCTCACCGCTTCAGAACAAAACCGAGGCAATGTCGACCTGTTTGCAGCAAAAGCGTATTGGCCAACTCGAGAGCAGTTTGAGCACGCCTCAACTGGTGCGGGCAGTCATGAGTATTTGCGTATTCCTGTGAAACAAGAAGGCTATGTACACTTTTCGTTAAACGCACAACAACTCGGCGACACGGTCGAAATGGTGGCCTATTTCGACTGATGATACGGCGTAATCGCCCTCTGTAGAGGGCGGTTACGCTTCAACTGGTTCGGTTCGCTGTAAACGATAGCGACTACGAAAAGTGAGTGCTTTTCGATACAACTCCGCATATTGAGCTTGCTGTAACTCTTCTTCATTCATCAGTTGTCGGATGGTGCGATGACAACTTTTCAGCCAGCGTTCTGCTTCCGATTCCGTTAATGCCGTCGGCCAGTAGCGAGAAAATATCGTCACCACTTTCATGCATACAGTACGCAATGTCGGGCACTTCTCTAAAATTTCGATGTAAATCGCAAGCAGCGAGTCAATGGTCTGCTGTTTATTACAAAGTGCGTGATAGCGTTGTTCAAGCCATTGCAGCTTCTCTTCATTCGCTTCTTTTAATGCCTTAGCTAAGGCCACTTTACTTTCTAAAACGATGTCTGTTTCTTGATTTAACAGGGTTTCATTACACCAACTGATGCATTTGGCAAATTCAGAGTCAAAACCCATCACATTGAGTAGCCACGTAAAATGGTAGCGGTCTTCAAACAATTCGAACGGTTTAGCGCGATAAATCTTGTTTAAAATTTCCACTGAAACCCCAAATTCACCCTCTTCCATCGCTAAATGCGCAGCCACTAATTCGAGTTGGGCAAGCAGGTCTTCATGCTGGCCTTTATCGTAAAGCCCTTTCAGAATGGATTTCGCCTCTTGCACCCAAAGGTCACGCTGTTCCGATTCCGCTTGTCGGGCGGCATAAAGCAAAGTACGAATAAAATTGAGGTGCATCTGATGATTGTTACGATAAGTCTCTTTGTTAATTTCCACATACAAGCGATAGCGCTCGAGAGCAGAGGCCCCATCCCCAACCGATAAGCACAGATTCGCCAGTACCCATTCACGCTCTGAATGTCCGGGGACAATTTGGTTGGCAACCTGTAAATGGTGAATGGCTTCAGGAATTGAGTTATTGCATAGACTGATGCTCGCCGCTTCCACCCGAGCTCGCACATTATTGGGAGCACTCGCCAGCAGTTCTTGTATCACTTGTGTGGCTTCGACTTGACGCCCGGTCTGCTTGAGGGCATTCGCAAGACCAATTTTTGCCCAATCAAAGTCTTTATGCTCTAACGTTTCGAGGTAGACTTCGCGCGCGTGATCGAAACGGCGCAACTGAGTTAAAAATTCCCCACGAAATTTTTGGATCACGAAATAGTAATCGCCGTAAAAAGGCTCCAGCTCATCACACAAACTCAGACCTAATTCGGCATCGCCATCGCGTTCTGCTTGATAGAGGGCTTTGAGCGCATGTTTGCGTGAGATAGCGTTAGTCAAACGCTCCTGCAAGGTCATGATATTGAAGGGTTTTAGGATATACTCATCCGGTTTGAGCTCCAGAATCGAATGCACGACATACGCCGAATTCTCACCTGTAACTAATACAAATACCGCATCTTGCTTGATGAGTTTATAGTGTTTTAGCTCCTCAAAAACTTGCTTACCATTCAACCCCTTACCGAAGTTGTAATCGCAAATAAAAATATCAAATCTCTGCCTTCCGGCCATGAATACCGCGGCTCGTGGGCTTTTGCTCCACACAATATTGGGTTCAGCAAAACCCAGTTTGAGCAACATACTACGCAAACTGGCAATCACTATCGGCGCATCGTCGATGATTAAAACTTTTAATTCAGCAAAAGTAGGAACAGCCATAACTCTCGGTACTATTTTAATGTTACAAAACGCACCAATTCCATGGCCGATTTAATCCCTAACTTAGTCATAATCCTAGTCTTGTAAGTGCTTACGGTTTTTTGATTGATATCGAGTTGTAGGGCGATTTCCTTATTTGTTAGCCCTTCCACTAACATTTTCGCAACCGTCAACTCTCGCTCAGAAAGCTGAGCAAGCTCTTCTTGTTGCGCCTGTGGATGCACATTGCTCTGCTGCGCTTGCTGTAAGATCCGAGAACTGGTTTCCATCAAAGTATTCGCTTTGACGACGATGGCTTTGGAATCATCCTGTTGAATTTC
This sequence comes from Vibrio cholerae, assembly GCF_008369605.1. Taxonomy (NCBI): domain Bacteria; kingdom Pseudomonadati; phylum Pseudomonadota; class Gammaproteobacteria; order Vibrionales; family Vibrionaceae; genus Vibrio; species Vibrio cholerae. The sequence goes on along the minus strand of NZ_CP043554.1, from coordinate 1,267,389 downwards.
AGCGGTTAATCCATCATGCAGCACCAAGACAGCCCCTCGATAGTAAGGCTCAAGCAACTCGTGAAATGCCGCAGGACTGATTGTCGATAAAAACCGACTTTCGACGACCAGCAGGTTGATCGGTAAATCGCGCAGTTTGTGCAGCGTCTGCTCAATATCTTGTGCCACAAACACCTTGCTGACGTTCTCTTCTTTATTGAGTACTTTTTGTAATGCCGTGGCGCTGAGCATATGGTTATCCACCAGCAAGATTTGCCAGCCATCATCCATGCTTTGACAACCTAAACACTGACGACGATTTTTAGTGTAAAGCTCGCTCAACTGAGCAATCGGCATGGGCTTAGCCGCGTAGTAACCTTGGCAAGTATCTACCCCAAGTTGACGTAAGTATTGCCATGTCTCTTCGTTCTCTACCCCTTCGACGACGCAGTGCAACCCCAAAGATTGAGCCAGCAACAAACACATATTGGTCAATTGTTGGTGTTTGTAGTTGGTTGCCAAGTCATGCACAAAGCTGCGATCAATCTTGAGTTCCGTAAATGGCAGTTGAGCCAATTGACCTAATGACGCGTAACCCGTACCAAAATCATCAATCGATAAGCCAACACCATACATTCGCAAGCGAGCAAGGTTAGCCAATGAGGTCGGGGTTCCGTTGTATACTTCATGTTCTGTCATCTCTAGAGTCAGTTTGCTTGCGGGAAAGCCATACCGCTCACAGATGGCGAGAATGGGATCACAGATTGAGTGTTGCAAGTTGCGCTGGCTGATGTTGACGGAAAGCTGCAAGTCAGCACCAATACTGGCCAGTGCAGAGACCGACTTTTCTAATACGGTAAGGAAGAGTTTCTCATGCAAGCCACACTGCTCAATTAAAGGCAGAAACACCGCAGGGCTTAACATGCCATGAGTTGGGTGCTCGTAACGTACTAGCGCTTCAACGCCGACCATCGCCCCACTGCGAAAATCAAACTGTGGTTGATAGTAATTAAAAATATGGTCGTGCAGAAAAGCTTGTTCAATCTCGTCACAGGTTAGCGTGATTGCAGGTTTGTGACTGGTTTTAGGCTCCGTTTGCTTTTGAAACCCCTCGACAACACGCTGTAAATCCTCCACTTCGTAGGGCTTAGGTAGGCGATCAACATAAGCAAATCCAGCCAAACTACACATGTTGTGTGTTAACTCAAGAATCGTATCTTCCACCGCGCTGAGTATCACCACACCTAGCTTAGGTGCCTGTAAACTCAGTTGTGATAACAAACTGATCCCATCCATCTGCGGCATTCGAATATCGCAAAACATCAAATCGATACCCACTTTGTTACACAGTTCTAAGGCAGCAAATCCGTTTTCAGCCAAGATGACGTCATCCAACCCAAGCTGTCTTAGCTTGAGCTTCAGGCTCGTCGCCTGAATTCGATCATCTTCTACTATCATTATTTTCATAACGTTATTCGCTCTGATGCTGATGAAGCCACTGTTGTGCCTGCTCGACCACTTCATGCATGGCATTGATCAGTTGCTGCTTATCGGCCACAAGTTGTTGTGGATCGTTTTGTTTCTCAACGGTTTTAGCCAAATCGGCTAACCGCTGCAATTGAAGGGAGCCGGCTGCCCCTTTGATTCGATGTGCCAGTGCTTTGACATCACAGTCTGGCTGATTGAGTAAAGCGATATCTTGAGCAAGTGACTCAGCCACTACCATTGCCATCTCCTCGCGCTCCTCTTCTTGGTAAGCGTCAAGCCAAGATTGTTCAGGCAGTGCGACCCATTGAGTTGTGAGATAACGACTGAGTACTTTGCGCAAATTGGCTAAGGTATAAGGTTTGTAAATCACCTTATCCATACCCGCTTGCAGAGCTTGTTCTGCAGCTAGGCGCGAATCTTCTGCAGTACAACCCACAACTGCACCTTTAAATAGGGATATCTCTTGCTTCACTTTTCGCGTTAAAGCAAACCCATCAAGATGTGGCATATGGCAGTCAGTAATCAACAAATCATACTGCTTAGGATGTTGCGAGAGCTTTTCGAAAGCTTGCAATCCATCACTCACCAAGGTGGCACTCAAACCAAGTTCACTGAGCTGTTTTTTGATCAATAAACGGTTAATCGCATCATCATCGGCCACTAATACGTGACCTTGTAGCAAACGAGAATGGGCAGGCTCAGCTTGAGCCTGAGTCAGATTGGAGACCTCTCTGAGCCTATTGAGCAGCAAATCTGGATAAATATTGTGGCCACTCTGCTCGACCCACTCTTCATTCTCTTCCACTCGCATTCCCAGCGCTTTTGCCCACAGCATATAAGGGGAGCGATAAGACATAGCAACGACTTGCCCACGAAACTCATCACAAGTTTGCGTCACAAGAGGCAAGTTCACTTGGATTTGCGTCCCTTGCTCAAACTTACTCTTCACCTCAATCTTGCCATTCATCAGTTCAATCAGGTTGGCGACAATCGACATACCTAAGCCTGTTCCACCAAAGCGACGAGTGATTGTGCTGTCAGCTTGTGCAAAAGGAACAAACAGCGACTCGATTTGCGTTTGAGTCATTCCGCAACCGGTATCTTCGACCACAATAGTTAACATCTCAGGGGCAACGTCGATTTTAAAAACCACTCGTCCTTGGTCAGTAAATTTGATCGCATTAGAAAGAAGATTGGTCACGATCTGGTTAAAACGCAAGGAATCGAAGTTCGCAAGCAGTAACGAATTCGGCGACCAAATCACATCAAACTCAATCTCTTTGAGCTGTGCACTGGCTTCAAACCCACGCAATAACGGCCCAAGTTCATCGGCTAAATTGTACAGCCCAATATCCAGCTGCAACTGCTGCGCCTCTATCTTTGAGAAATCCAAAATATCGTTAACGTGTAATTTCAAACGCTCTGCCGAGCTTATCGCATTGGTCAACAGCAGTTGGCTTTCGCTGCTTTTTAAACGTGAAGCCAAAATCTCCATCAGTCCCAGCATCGCCGCAATCGGTGTACGTAACTCATGACTGACGACTGCCAAGAAATGATTTCGCGCTTCTACCGCCTGTAACGCTTGCTCATTAGATTGACGCAAAGCCTGCTCAGTTTCTTTTAATTCCGTAATATCGTTGAACAGCGTTAAATAGTACTTACGTTGATTAATCGGGTGAGAAATGGCACGGCGTGTCACATGAAAATAGTGTTCGCCGATAGAGCAATTAGATTTTGGAGCTTGAATAATGATCGAGAATTCCGCTTCATGTTGGTCTGGAAGCGCAAGAAATGAACACTCAGGCTGCGGTTGAACACACCCTTTTTCACAGCAGGTGTGATAAATTTTCCGATAAGCCGCATTGGTTAAAACAACCTCACCTTTTGCATCCGAAATAAATATCATGCTCGGAATGGCGTCCAGTAATTCCGTCAACCAACGTAGCTGCTCAGTAGATAACTTGGCAACTTGTTCGGAGCTGCGTAATTTACCGCGTAAACGACTGAGCGATAAGGTGAGGATAAGTCCGATACTTAATAAACCACACAATATGATTAAGGCATATATCAGGACTTTCTGTTTGTCATAGCCAAAATAGACTGTGACGCGGTCATAGGCACCTTTGATTTCATCAATCTCTTGTTGGCTGAAGGTGGCTAACACCTTTTGCAGCATGTTTTGTAAACCTCGGGCATCTTTACGTACAAGCATCGTCATATCGGCTCGAAGATCTTGCCCCTCAGTCAATGGGGAGAGTTTGAAAGCGTCTTGATGACCATCCAACAACATCTGATTAATCAGTACTTTATTAAGAAGCCCATGCGTAATATCCCCCTTTTCTAACGCTTGCTCAAGGTCATACATGCTGCGGTATACTTTCACATCAGATAAATTCTTTTGTACCGCAATATAAGCGTTAAACTTGCCTGTGCGATCAAGAATGCCAGTAATTGGGGTGGTATAAGGCCGAGTTGTTTCTATATAGCCAAATTGGATATCCGTGTATCTGCCTGTATGGATGAAATATCGGTCATCGACATAAGTCATATTAAAGCTAGGGATAAGATCCACTTTGCCATGACGCAGCATATCTTCTACATCTCGGCCGTAGGCAGGAACAAACTCGAATTTAAGAATACTCTTAGTACTGATTCTCTCTAATAAATCATGTACATAACCTTTGTATTTTTTCTCTTTTTCATCCCAATATGACATCGGAAATAAATCGTCTTGAATTGTATAGCGAACGACTGGATTAACATTTTCATTTCGTAAAATATTTAAATTCGCTTGATCATTTAGGAAATAAACATCTGCCGAATTTAATTTATTCTCCGTCAGTCCCTGTTTGTCAGCGTCAATAACTTTATTGATTGCTGACAATAACAGAGGCTCATTGTTATTGATCAATATACGGTTTGTTTGTACGCCCAAGTCTGGATCAAAAATCACTTTACCCAATGCTAAACGCTTTTGGCTTAAGTAGTGATTTAAGGACACATAATTTGTCACCGTCGCATCCGCAATCCCTTGACGAATCATTTCCACAGAGCTGCTGTAGTTACGAGCCATAATAATATTGGGATAACCACGATCTTTGAGAATTTCACAATAGGATGTGCCTTGAATACAGACCCATTTTAAACTGGCAAAGGGTTTTTCTTCCATGGCTTTATCGCGTAACCAAATAACGCGTACATTCTCATATAAAGGCTTAGAAAATAGGAACTTTCCTTCACGCGCAAGGGTTTGTCCAAACCCTATCGCCATATCCGCTTTACCCATGCTGACGGCGTTAAGTAAAGCTTCAATGGTATCAAAGCCTTTGTACTCAATGTTGATCCCGAGCTCTTTGGCTATCCCTGAGGCAAAATCATGCTCAATACCTATCGGCTCCTGACCTGTCCCCCCCCAGTAAGGCATCCAGATTTCTTTTAATACTGCAATGGTGACTGTAGATTTTTGCTCTAGATACGCTTGCTCATTCGGAGCCAAATAATCTGCAGCACGCACAAATAATGCAAAAACACTTAACAGTAATGTAAAGAAATATCGTTTCAATCGTCACAGACCCATGGCAGAGATCACACTTATAGATAAATAATAATGTAATAAAGATAAAATAGGCAACGTTATTAATAGCTTTAGCGTAAATAAATCCTCCTATTCTGTTGTTGTGATCTTTTTGAGAGAAAATTCCTACAGAAGAAAATTAGTGAGATGAATATTATTTTATTCAGCACCAAGCAATATCATGCAAATGCATAATTCTGACCAAAACTTTACGTAACTATTACATTTTTCACCACATTTCGGCTTGCACTGGCAAAACTATCACACCTATAATCCCCGCCGCTCAAGCTGTTGAGCATTAAAATCCTTTTGATGAGGGAGTCATGGCCTTCAAGCCTATTTTTTGTCAAAGGGAAATATACTGTGTAATTACAGCATCTCGTTAGGCGAGGCTCCTGTACAAACATAGGCCACTGATCTCACGACATCCAGAGATGCCCAAGATCAGGACAGTTTTCATCGGATTAAGGTGTTAACCCAAGTGGCTTTCGCGTGAGCGAATACGTTGTGCAGTGCTGAAGCTGGGACTCGGGGATGAAGCCTTTTTCATACCATTTCCTTTTCGCTCGTCCAATTACTGCTGTTTTCTTGCATCAAAGTTCAAACAATTCAGGTCTGTCCTGAGTCACATGAGGTATGTGTGATGAATGTAATGAAAACAAACCACTCTGTTGTTGCGGCAGCACAACTGAAACAACTCAATGAATTTGCTCGCAAACTCGCGCACTCTTCACGTCGCGATAAGTGGGTGGAAAAACTGTTCAAACTCACCGAACCAGAAATTCATTTTGTTTTACAACAGCTCACTGGTGAACAACTGGCTGAACTGATCCTGTTGCTATCTCCTCCCCGTGCAGGTCATTTATTGTGTGTTATGGATAGCAACGCCCTCAATCTTGGCTTGGCTTACGCCAATCCTCGCGTTGTCGAAAAAGCCTTACGTAGCTTAAATGAAAATGAGCTGCATGGCGTTTTCAACATGATGAATCCGATCAATGCGGAGCGTTATCGTGAACGTCTGCGCTGGGGAGAAGAGAGCGTTGCCGCACATATGCATACGCAGCGTCTGGCTCTGCTTGAATCACAAACTGTGGTTGAAGCGAAAGAGGTGCTGTATGAATCTTGGGGCGATTCACAAGCGCGCCATCGTCTTTACGTCGTCAATCAACATGGTTTGCTACTTGGGGCGATTGATCCTAAAGCGCTGCTGATGGCGCATTCCGATCAGGCGTTGAGTGACCTTATTGAGCCACAATGTCTGACTCTCGATGCCGATCTTGACCAAGAACAAGCGGCGCGTCTGCTGCTTGAGCATAACTTATCGGTGCTGCCCGTCGTACATCAGCAGCAGTTAGTCGGTTTTTTCCATCTGGAAGAAGCGGTCAGTATCTTAGAAAAAGAAACCACGGAAGATGCTGAAATGCAAGGTGGCTCCATGCCACTTGATGCGAGCTATCTACAAACGTCACCTTGGCAATTGTGGAAAAAACGCATTGTCTGGCTTTTGGTGCTGTTTGTGGCGGAAGCCTACACGGGCACGGTTTTACGCTCTTTTGAGGAGCAGTTGGAAGCGGCGATCGCCCTCGCCTTCTTTATTCCGCTACTCATCGGTACCGGTGGTAATAGTGGTACGCAAATTACCACCACCATAGTGCGCGCCATGGCTGTCGGTGAAGTGAGTTTACGCAATCTTGGCACCGTACTTCGCAAAGAATTGTCAACCAGCACACTGGTTGCGCTGGCGATGGCAATGGCTGCGTGGATCCGTGCTTGGACGCTGGGTGTCGGCCCTGAAATCGGTTTGGTGGTGATGCTAACGATTCTGGCGATAGTGCTATGGAGCGCGCTGGTATCATCGGTCATTCCTATGGTACTGCGCCGTATGAATGTCGACCCAGCGGTAGTCTCCGCACCGTTCATCGCAACCTTAGTCGATGGTACTGGCCTTATCATCTACTTTGAAATCGCCAAACTGATCTTGCCTGAATTGGCTTAATCCGTATTAGATTGAATGGATAACGAACACCGCCAGCGTCATGCTGGCGGTGTTATATGAGGCCTTTTGCTTTGCTCCGTAGTTATCGCAAACGCAGCAAGCTGACTCGATACAACAGCAAAGAGGCTAACAGAAATCCACAGCCCAACATTTTGTTAAATGGCATGGTTTCTTGGTAAATCACCACACTTAACACTAACGTCCACACCGGCTCCAACAGCATCAGTAGCGCCGCATTCGTCGGATTGGCACTCTTTTGTCCCATGGTTTGCATTAAATAACGCAAGCTAGTGGCCAATAACACACTCAATGCAAACCACTTCCAGGTCACTAGACTGATGGTCGCAGGCCAACTTTCAGTTAACCAAGATAACGTGATACCCAAACAGCCTGCAGTAAACAATTGTAAGGTAGTCAATAACATAGGCGGAAGCTGGCTTGAGAAACGGCTATTGAAGTTAAAGTGCAGCGCCAAACAACATGAGGCCGCTAAAAACCACAACTGATTCGCGGCAAATTGCCAAGTGCCATTCCATGCCAACAAGAAGAGCCCCACAACAGCCACGGGCAGTGAAAGCCAAAAGGCACGAATCGGTCGCTGTCCGAAAATCGGCCATGCCAATAGCGGTACAAACAACATAGAGAGGCTCATGATAAACGCGCCCTCACCCAAGGTATCACTGATTGAAATGGCATGGATCCAACAAAAAAGTGACGCGGCGAGTAAAACCCCGACCCCCATCGATTGAAAACACGCTTGCCGTGAGGCTTGTTTCAACGCATTCAAGCAAAATGGCAACAAACAAAGCGAGGCCGCGATAAAGCGTAAGCCAATAAAGCCAAACGGGGGCAATTCTTGAATCGCTTGCTTCGAGAAAACCCAGCCTCCCGCAGCTAATAAGGTGGTCACAACAAGCAGCAATTCAGCAGGAAAACGAGTACGCATGGTTCATAAGATTGATAAGAAGAGTTATGACAGCGATTGTGCGCGAAAAGCGTGCCGCATACCAGCGTCGATTCCCTTTAGGCATCGACTCACCTATCATTGAGCAAAAATCGAGCGAACAATCAAATTTACTAAAAAACATAAAATTTTAGTATTTAATTTCAAATAAAAACCACAAACTTAGATTAATAACCTGAGTTTTTCAATTTTTCATAGTTTGCAAACTAAGCACATACGGAAAATTTCAGTGATTATGACCAGTGTCGCAAAATGATCATAACCACTAATAGGAGTAGGATTCGCCACATTATTATTTTTAGAGAAGTGAGATTTCAGTGAAAGACTCTCAGGAAGTAACCCATTTTAGTGCTGCCCGTTCCTCAAAATGGACTCAACATGATACCTATTGGTTACTGAGCTTATTCGGTACAGCAGTAGGTGCAGGGATTTTATTTTTACCGATCAATATTGGTTTAGGCGGATTCTGGCCGCTGGTGCTGATGGCAGTCTTAGCCTTTCCTATGACCTATCTTTCGCATCGTGGACTGGCGCGTTTTGTACTTTCATCACGTCGTCCAAATGCCGATTTTACTGATGTGGTGGAAGAACATTTTGGCCAAAATGCTGGCCGATTGATTTCCCTACTCTATTTTTTATCGATTTTTCCTATTCTGCTTATCTACGGTGTTGGCCTTACCAACACAGTCGATAGTTTCTTGGTTAACCAAGCGGACATGGTATCGCCGCCACGCGCACTACTTTCTGGTGCTTTAGTGTTTGGGCTTATCGCTATCATGCTCAGTGGCGAGAAAATCATGCTGCGCGCTTTTGCCATCATGGTTTATCCGCTGGCGGCGATCCTTGCCCTACTCTCGCTGTATTTGATCCCTTACTGGTCAATGCCTTCATTTGATTTTCCGCAAACCAGCGATTTTCTGCACACTGTATGGCTGGCCGTACCGGTAGTGGTGTTCTCATTCAGCCATGCGGCCGCCATTTCAAGTTTTGCCAATATCCAGCGTCGTCATTATGGTGAACAAGCCGATCAAAAGTCTGAGCAGATTCTGCGCCACACTAGTGTGGTCTTAATTTTGTTTGTGTTGCTGTTTGTCTTCTCTTGTGTACTTGCCCTTTCGCCACAAGCACTGCAAGAAGCCAAAGCGCAAAACGTTTCGGTGCTGACTTATCTGGCCAATGTCACTGACAACCCATTCATCGCGACGCTCGGGCCTCTGGTCGCCTTCATCGCCATCACCTCTTCCTTCCTCGGCCACTTCTTAGGGGCGCGCGAAAGTTTATCTGGCCTACTGACCAAAAACTTAGGGGTATCACTACGTTTGGCGGAACGTCTCACCATCGGCTTTTTATTTGTCACCATCTGGATCGCTGCAATCCTCAACCCAAGCATTTTGGGCATGATGGAAGCGCTTTCTGGCCCAGTCATCGCAATGATTCTATTCATAATGCCGATGATTGCCGTCTTTAAGGTGCACGCCCTGCGTGAACATCAAAAACGTTTCAGCACTTTCTTCGTGTTACTGGTTGGATTGCTCGCCGTTTCTGCTCTGCTCTACAGTTTACTCCGCTAAATTTCCTGCGCGATTGGCTCCCGGTTGGGAGCCAAATTCCACACTGCCTCATTTCTGATGAATAAATCCAGTTCAACCTGTCACAGAGTTGGCCAATAATCAGTGCAACAATCCTTTATCACAACATACACTTAGATGTAGGTTATTGAGCACAATGGCGGTGGACACATGATTCAATCTCTCTCAATAGCAAGCCTACTGGCGTTGCTGCTCAGTGCTTGTAGTGCAGAAAACCCACCTCAAGCATTAGGAACCCTAGAGCGCGATCGCATCACTTTCAGCGCAACCAGTAACGAAATCATTCGTGAACTCCCCATCGCAGAAGGCGAGCACGTTAAAGTCGGTGATGTGCTAGTCAAGCTCGATAGCCAGATCCAAACGACCTTATTGACTCAAGCATTGGCACAACAAGCCAAAGCTCAGGCCTCATTGAATAAACTGACGAACGGCGAACGCCCCGAAGATATCGCCGTTGCCCAAGCTCGCGTTGCGAAAGCACGGGCTCAACACAAAGAAGCAGAATTGACACTAAACCGTAAAGCAGAGTTGGTGGCAAAACGGTTGATCAGTCAATCGGAAGTGGATGCTGCACGCTCGGCGCGTGATTCTGCGCAAGCAGAGCTGGCGTCGGCACATGAAGAATTCACTAAATTGACCGCTGGAGCTCGAATCGAAGACATAGAACAAGCCAAAGCCGAACTGGCCGTAGCCCAAGCCAATGTCACCTTGCAACAACAAAAACTCGATGAACTGACTATCCTTGCCACCCGCGATGGCATTCTCGATAGTCTCCCTTACCATCTTGGTGAACGCGTAGCGAACAATGCTGTGGTCGCGATTGTGCAAGCCGACCGCTTACCGTACGCGCGGGTTTATGTGCCCGCAACTCACCGCGCAGCGTTTGTGGTTGGCCAAACGGTGACCGTGCATGTGGACGGCATCAAAGATCAATATCAAGGCAAAATTCGCTGGGTCGCGAATGAGCCTTCTTTTACTCCTTACTATGCGTTAACAGAAAAAGAGCGCTCACGTTTGATGTATTTGGCCGAAGTGGATCTGCCTGAGAGTGCGATGGCTCTGCCATCGGGTTTGCCCGCCCAAGTCGATTTGCCGTAAGGAGCCGCAATGAGCGATTACGCCATCCATGCCGAAAATGTCGTCAAACAATTTGGGCATTTTACCGCTATAGAAAACATTAACTTAAAAGTAGAACGCGGCAGCATCTACGGCTTTTTAGGGCCGAATGGCTGCGGTAAATCGACCACGATTCGCGTGTTAACTGGTTTGCTGCAGCCTACCGCTGGGCAGGTCAACGTACTTGGGCTCTCAATTCCCAAGCAATCCGAACTGCTGCGTTTGAAAATTGGTTATATGACGCAAAAATTCTCGCTGTATGACGACCTTACGGTGCAAGAAAATTTGCAGTTTATTGGCCAGATTTTCGGTATGAATCGCAGTACATTACAACAGCGCACCCAAGCGCAACTCAAAACTTATGGTTTAGATGAACGACGTAAGCAGCGTGTTTCAGGCATGAGTGGTGGACAAAAACAGCGTTTGGCATTGGCCGCTGCAACTATGCATAACCCTGAGTTACTGTTTCTTGATGAACCTACGTCTGCGGTTGATCCAGAGAACCGCCGTGAGTTTTGGGAGCAATTGTTTGACCTTTCCGCGCAAGGCACCACGATTCTGGTTACCACGCACTATATGGATGAAGCTGAGCGCTGTCACCGTTTGGCCATTATGGAAGCGGGGGAAATTCGCGCTGACGATGAGCCTGAAAAATTGATGCAGCAGATGGGGGTAAATGTGGTAGAAATAAAAGCTCCGGCACTACGGAGTCTAAAAGAACAGTTGCTCAATTTTTCGCAAGTTCGCTCAGCTGCACAGCTCGGCATTCGCTTACGCGTACTAGTCCATCGTGATGTCATTGACCCTATCCTATGGCTTCGCCATACCTTTCCTCAATTGGCCGCTGCAGAATTAACCCTTGCCCGGCCGAGCTTAGAAGATGTCTTTGTTACCGTCACAGGTAAGGGGCGACAATGAACAGCCTGTTTCGCATTAAAGCGGTCTTGGTGAAGGAGTTTCGTCAGTTATCACGCGATCGCATTACTTTTGGCATGGTTGTGATGATCCCACTCATTCAACTCTTACTATTTGGTTTTGCGATTAATACCGATGTGCGCAATATACCGATTGGCGTGGTGGATCAAAGCGACTCCTCATTCAGTCGGTTACTTGTGGAATCCGTCAAAGTCACTCAAGTGATCCGCGTCAAGCAGCACTATCTCACGGTTAATGAGGCGGAAAAAGCGATTGCCAGTGGTGATATTCGCGCAGCGCTGATCTTGCCGAACGATCTGGTCGCACGCAGCCAACAACAACGTGAATTAGGGCAATGGTTGATTGATGGTTCAGATACCATGATCGCAGGCGCGCTGTTAGGGCTAAAAAATATGCCGCTTACCGATCTTCCAACCCTCGGCATCCAACCTTTAACGCCCACTTTTGAAATCACTTTACTTTACAACCCCAGCCGCCGTTCTGCGGTGAATATCGTTCCCGGCTTACTCGGGGTTATCTTAACCATGACCATGATCTTGTTTACCAGTGCAGCAATTGTGCGTGAGCGCGAACGAGGCAATTTGGAGCTTTTGATCACCACTCCTGTCCATTCCATTGAGTTGATGATAGGAAAAATCGTCCCGTACATTTTTGTTGGTTTGATCCAAGTGGCGATTATTCTTGGTTTAGGGCATTTTATTTTTGCCGTTCCGATTAATGGCGCGTTAAGCCAAATTCTATTCGGCACTTTACTCTTCATTTCTGCCAGTTTGACCTTGGGTTTAGTCATTTCCACCATCGCCAACACCCAGCTCCAAGCCATGCAGATGACAGTATTTATTCTACTTCCTTCCATTCTCCTCTCCGGATTCATGTTTCCGTATGAAGGAATGCCTACCGCGGCACAATGGCTCTCTGAACTGCTCCCCGCGACTCACTTTATGCGTTTGATCCGTGGCATTGTATTACGTGGGGCAGATTTAGCTGACTTGTGGCGCGATACGCTCTGGCTCGCGCTCTTTACTCTCTTTGGATTGATGCTGGCTGCGCTGCGCTTTAAAAAATCGCTCGATTAGCCCTCTATTGGGGCAAACAGAGTGATAGCACCGAAAAATATGAACGAGATAGCGAAATAGAGCGCAAGAATACCATTAGAAAATGTACGGCAAATGACCATTGACGATAGTGTGACTGAGTTCTAACTTTTAAACTCAGTCGCTCAACAATTGGAGGTTTGCCAATGAAACGCAATAGCAAGAGTTATCGTCTAAAACTGATAAGAGAGGTCGCCACTCGTAAGCAACAAGTAGAAAGCTGCAGCGATCCCATGGCTCGCTACATTTATGAAATGATGACCCAAGTAAAAGATCCGAGTGCTAATGAACCGCGTAAATTTGCGGGCAACCATTTCGATGATCAAGTAGGAGGTTGGGTCAGTGATTTGTGGTCTGAATAGACAGGTCAAAACAGAGTCTGCTGAGCGTCAGTCGGCGGTACTGTACTCTCGCTCAGATTTTCCGTTTTGCTCTGACCACGCGCCTCCAGCTGTTTACGGCGATAACGTTGCCGACAGAGTTTAATCACATGTAATTGCTGCGCAGGAGTCATGCTCAGCCACTCAAAACGCTCCTCACGCTTACGTAAACAACCTTTGCAATAGCCTTTCTCATCGACACTGCATACCCCAATGCAAGGGCTGACAATATTGAAAAACTCCAATTGCTCCATAAGTGAATCACATCCTTTTCTACTGGCTTCGTAGTGGCTTATAAGGCGACTAGGTTCAAAGTTTCATATAAACCATGACCTTATGCTGACAAAAACAGTGTTTTATTCACTATACTGTGCGGGTTTCCACATTCGGAGTGAATAATATGAAGCTTAGTTCAAAATCATTACTTGCCGCAATCACCCTTCCTGTATTGATGACCGCTTGTGCAAGCAATGGTGATGCCGTGCAGATTACCGCTCAAGATCTTCAACACCATAATTGGCAACTGACTCAAATTGATGGCAAAGATGTGGTGAAAAGCGAACACGAACAAGCACCACGTTTGGAGATCGGTGAACAGATGATGGCCAGCGGGAATGCCGGCTGTAATAACTTCTTTGGTAAGGCTGAACTCAAAGATAACCAATTCCGCATTGAGAAAATGGGCATGACCATGAAAATGTGCATTGGTGATGCCATGGATACGGAGCAAGCCGTGTCACAAACCTTGACCGACTGGAGCCAGATCACCTTGACCAAAGAGACGCTGACGCTGAAGAACGATGTTCACACGCTAACCTTTACCCTGCGTGACTGGGTTAAATAACGCCTTTCCCAGAGCAGTCGTTTAACGTCGGCATAAGATAACGGCAGCGCACATCGCTGCCGTTTTTATTTCACCCTCTTTAATCCTGACCTCGCCACACTTAAGGCAAGCAAAACAAGCATTTTGAATTTTTTCCTTCATAATGAAAGACAAGCATCTTTCACCCGGTCTAGAAATACTGTAAAGCCGAAATTTTAAGGACAATTCATGAAAAAAATGCTGACTTTTCTCACGACCTGCGCCCTCTCATTTGGCGTTTCTGCGCAATCATGGGAAGAGACTACCGAGAAAGCCCGCGGACAAACGGTTTATTTCCATGCTTGGGGTGGCAGCCAAGAGATTAATAGCTACTTGCGCTGGTCTGCTGACCTACTCAAATCCCGCTATGGCGTCACCTTGCAGCATGTGAAAGTAACGGATATCGCCGAAACGACTACCCGTTTGATCGCAGAGAAAGCGGCAGGAAAAAATGAGCAAGGCAGTGTCGATTTGGTTTGGATTAACGGTGAAAACTTCAAATCAATGAAAAACAACCAGTTACTCTACGGGCCATTTGTCGAAGATTTACCTAACTGGCCGAAAGTCGACAAAAGCTTACCCGTTGACAGCGATTTTTCCGAGCCAACTGAAGGCTTAGAAGCGCCTTGGGGCGTCGGACAATTGGTGTTTATTCATGATAAGCAGCAAGTGAACAATCCTCCGGCTTCATTTGCCGAGCTGCTCAGATATGCGCAGGCTTTTCCAAACCGCATTAGCTACCCACAGCCCCCTGAATTTCATGGTACCAGCTTCTTGAAAGCAGCCCTGATCGAACTGACTCACTATGCGCCAGAACTCAATCAAGCCGTAGAGCCTGCCACATTTGAGCAGCTCACCCAACCACTATGGCAATACTTAGATGAATTGCATGCTGTGGCTTGGCGCAAAGGCAAACAGTTTCCCGCTGGCTCTGCCCAGATGATGCAACTGCTGGATGATGGTCAACTAGACCTCGCGATCACCTTTAACCCGAATGCGGTATTTTCAGCGCAAGCTACTGGCAAGCTCGCACCGACAGCGCAAAGCTATGCGATGAAAAAGGGCGCTTTAACCAATATCCACTTCTTAGCAATTCCTTGGAACGCTAACGCAAAAGAAGGGGCGCTGGTGGCGATTAATTTCCTCCTGAGTGACGAAGCACAATCTCGTAAAGGGGATTTGTCTATTTGGGGCGATCCTTCCATATTGAAACCTCAGTTTCTGACAGGCAGTGCCAAAAATACCATCCTATTCCCTGCGATTGCTGAGCCGCACCCAAGTTGGCAAAGCGCGCTCGAAGCAGAATGGCAAAAGCGCTACGGTAATAGCTTAAAGTAACGGTTGTCAGACCATGCTTAGAACCGCCTATTGGGGTTTCATTTTGCTCTGTGTCGCGCCGATCCTACCTGGGTTGGCGGGAGTCTTGATCTCAGCCTCAGGCTATCTGCCAGTACTTGGGCATCACCACGTATCTTGGCAGGGTTTTAGCCAAGTTTGGCAATGGCAAGGCGTTGAATACGCCTTGCTCCTTTCTATTACTTCGACCCTATTCAGCACTTATCTTGCCCTCTTGATGAGCTTCGCCATTTTGCAGCGATTTTGGTTTCATCCTCGCTGGAAGCGCATAGAAAACAGTTTATCTATCCTGCTTGCCTTACCCCATGTAGCCTTCGCGATCGGTTTTGCTTTTTTGTTTGCCTCGACCGGTTGGTTGGCTCGTTTGCTCTATTATGGCTTCGAACTCCGTGACAACTCGCATGAGGTGACGTGGTTGGTGCACGACCCTTACGCCATCGGACTTACTATCGCTCTGGCGCTGAAGGAAGTGCCATTTATTCTGTTGATCAGCTTGCCCATTTTACAGCAACTGAATTTAACCAAGATGAAAATGCTCAGTGCTTCACTGGGTTATTCGGAGCCACAAATGTGGTGGAAGATTGTTTTCCCACAGTGGCTGCGCAAAATCCGCTTTACCTTGTTTGCCGTCGCTGCATACGCTATTTCCGTGGTCGATTTCAGCTTAGTGTTAGGGCCGACTACTCCCCCAACGTTTTCAGTCCTAGTTTGGCAGTGGTTTAATGAACCCGATTTGAACCTACTCCCCAGAGCCGCCTCCGGTGCGGTAGTACTATTACTTCTCGCAAGCATCGTGTTAGTGGCGATTGTTGCGCTTGAGTGGTTATTCACTCGCGGCTATCGCGCGTGGCAATCTTCCGGTCGCTCTCACTTTCCTTTGCCTCACAAAAGCATACTCACGCTCTTGTTCACCATTTCAGGAGCCATGATTCCGCTCACATTGATTTGGAGTTTGGCACAGCGCTGGCGCTTCCCTGACCTCTTCCCAACCCAATGGACGGGAAAATTTTGGTATGACGAGTGGCCGAATGTCCTGCACAACATGGAAACCAGCGTTTTGCTTGCCCTTGGTTCCGGTAGCTTAGCGTTATTGTTGGGCATCCTTGCCCAAGAGTATCGGCTGCACACTCAACGGGCGATCCCGGTTTACATCATCGCATTACCTATGTTGCTGCCCCAACTCTCCTTGTTGTTCGGTATTCAAGTTTTGACTCTGCTGATGGCTTCTCAAGCCTATACTTGGTGGGTGGTATGGGCACACACATTTTTTGCATTTCCCTTAGTTTACTTAGCCTTAAGTGGCCCTTGGCAAAGCTACAATTCGAATTTCTCAAAGATTGCACGCAGTTTGGGTAAGAGCGAATGGCAAATTTTCTGGAAAATCAAATTGCCATTGCTGTTTCCTGCCCTGCTTTATGCGTGGGCCGTCGGGATCAGTGTCAGTCTGGCGCAGTATCTCCCCACCTTGATGCTCGGCGGCGGACGCCTAACCACTATCACAACAGAGGCCGTTGCCCTTTCTAGCGGTTACGATCGTCGAGTGACAGCCATTTACGCCCTCTGCCAAGCACTCCTGCCTTTTGTGTTCTTTTCAATAGCTCTGCTACTCGGACGCATGCAAATTCACCGCTACCGAGCAGCACAATTGACAACGGTATTTCATGATATTTTCTCTCGAAAACCTCGCCATCCATAAACAAGGTGGCCACTGCCTTTTGGCAGACTTTAATTTGACTATCGCAGAAGGCGAGATTGTGAGCCTAATGGGCCCTAGTGGCTGCGGCAAATCCACCTTACTGAGCGTGATTGCGGGTCATCTCGCCCCGGATTTTACGTTTCAAGGTTCGATGAAACTTGGGGATACGCAGCTCAACACCTTACCGGCTCATCAACGCCAAGTAGGCATGCTTTTTCAAGAAGATTGGCTTTTTCCACACCTCAATGTGTGGGAAAACTTAGCGTTTGCGTTGCCGAATTCGATTAAAGGCGAACAACGTAAGAAAAACGCTTATGCCGCTTTAACGAAAATTGCCCTCACTGAGCTCGCTTGCTCGTTTCCCGAGCAGATTTCCGGTGGCCAACGGGCACGGATCAGTTTGATGCGTATGCTGCTCGCCGAGCCTAAATTGGTTCTGCTGGATGAACCCTTCAGTAAATTAGATAAAGCCTTACGCAGCCAATTTCGAGATTGGGTTTTCAATCAGCTGACCAGCGCAGGGATCCCAACACTTATGGTCACTCATGACCATGAGGATGTGCCAGTGGGCAGTCGTGTCATTGAATGGCCCGTCATTGAGCAAGAAACAGAGGTAAACCATGCTTGATCGCTACGCGATAAAAATCATTCGCTGGCCACTTCATCAAGCCGCAGGATTGCTGGATGAAGCGGGCGTCACCGCTAATCAAACCACGGTATTTGGCTTTGTGATTGGGGCATTAGCATTACCTGCGCTTGCGATGCAGCAATACTGGCTCGCCTTGTTATTGATTGTGGTTAATCGGATCTGTGATGGACTGGATGGTGCCCTCGCGCGCCGCCAAGGGCTGACAGATGCGGGAGGATTTCTCGATATTAGCCTCGACTTTCTGTTCTACTCTTTAGTGCCGTTTGGCTTTGTCCTCGCGAACCCAGAACATAACGCGGTAGCGGGCGCTTTCTTGATTTTTGCCTTTATCGGGACGGGTAGTAGCTTTCTTGCTTTTGCAGTCATGGCCAGTAAACGTAACATCACCAATCCGGTGTATCAGCACAAATCCTTGTATTACATGAGCGGTCTGACAGAGGGCACAGAAACCATCGCCTGCTTCATCTTGATGTGTTTATTGCCTCACTCTTTTTCAACCCTAGCTTGGCTGTTTGGTGCTGCCTGTTGGTTTACTACGGCAACACGCATCTATTACGGTTTTCAAACCTTGCAACACGTCGAACAAGGGTAAAGTTCGTGCCCTCACGTGAGTTGATCGATACGTTGAGGGCAAAATGAGAACGCTCGCCTACTCTTTCACCCCCACTTTCAGCGTTGGCCAGGGCAAATCCCAAGGTGATAGCCAATTTTCAATCCCTTGATTCACCGCTTCTTCGTGCCATTTTTGACCTAAGTGTGAAAACTGGCGCGGATCGCACAGCCATTGATAAACCTCACCTTGATAGGTAAAACGCAAGGCAAAAGCGTGCAGATAACCGCGATCAGACTCATCCGCCGTATTGTAAATAGGATCCCCTACAATCGAAGAACCAATCGATTTTAACGCTACGCGAATTTGGTGGGTTTTTCCGGTATGGGGCTTACACAAAAACATGCGCTCCCCCGGTGCCGCGGTCGCAGAGAAAAATTGCGTGATCGCCGGATTTTCTTGCGAGTTCACCAGCTTCCATGATGAGCGACGTGAGCGCTCCATATCTCCGCAAATCAAACCTTGTTTTTTCTTCGGCTTTTTACTGCCAATCGCCAGATAGAATTTTTCAACCTTGCGCTTAGCAAAGCCTTGCGAAAGTTCACTGGCCGCGGCGGCATTTCTTGCCAACAACAAAATCCCTGACGTCATCTTATCCAACCGATGCACCAAGTAGAGCTGGTCATCCCCTGTTTGCGTCGCCACTTCTTGCAGCAACATGGTATCGCCATCATCTTTATGGACCGATACGTTGGGGTGTTTATTGATAAGCAGAAAATCAGGATAGGTAAATAGAATATCGAACATAAATACGCCTCACTTTGCGGCGTGATTATATACCCAAAACCAAAAGATAAAGCGGCTGAAAAGCCGCTTTACTGTAAAACCTATCCCTCTGATATTTCGATTAAGCAAAAAATACCATCAACATCAGTACAGGACACACGAGGCGTACATACCAAGGCCAGATTTTCCAAAATAGGCTGTTTTCAATGTCAGGGCAGCCTTGTTTCAGCTCCGATAGGATCTGGTTACGATTCCAAATCCAACCCGCAATCAAGGTAATCAAAAGTGCGATGATCGGTTGCGAGTAAACCGTGGTGAAATTAATCACTAAACCAAACAAGCTGGAAAAATTCAGCACAATCACACCTGAAATGATCGTGACCAAACCGCCAATCCATAACACCGCACTAGATCGTTTCTGCTGTAACTCTTCCACTGCGCAAGCGACGGGCACTTCCAACATAGAAATGGAAGAAGTCAATGCGGCAATGATCATCAAAAGGAAGAAGATAATACCAATCAAAGCACCTACCGCCCCCATGGTGTCAAACATCGCAGGTAACACGGTAAAGACTAAGGTATCAGAATTGAGTAGCTCACCGGATGGAGAGAAAATCTCCACACCGTTGTGTTTCGCAACAAACATGGCAGGCAGTACCATCAAGCCAGCAATGAAGGCGACACCAGTATCAATCAAAGCCACTTGTGCTGCGGTTTTCGGTAAATTTGCTTCTTTGTTGAGGTATGAGCCATAAGTGGTCATCACGCATACACCCAGTGACAGCGAGAAGAAGGCTTGGCCCATCGCGCTAACCACAACATCAGGCGTAAAGTGGCTCAAATCTGGTACCAGATACATTTTGAGTCCATCCAAAGCACCCTCTTGAGTGAAGATGTACACCGTCAGTAAACCAAACAGAACAAATAGCAGTGGCATTAAACGGGTAGACCATTTTTCAATCCCGTTAGCGACACCGTTACGCACCACAAACATGGTCAATACCATGAATGACACCATCAGAATGAGATTTCGCTCAGTACTGAACGAGGTGAGCCACTGACTTGCACTGTCGGCACCAATCAGTGTTAAGCCACTACCAAACAGGGAGCCCACTAGCCAGCCTGCGACGATGGCGTAAAAGCTAAGGATGAGTGACACCACGACCATGCCGATAACACCAAGCAGAATCGCACCCCATTTGCCTTGCGGCCAAACAGAGCGAAATGCACGTATCGGGTTAGATTGACCATAACGCCCAATGGTTAACTCCGCCACCAACATCGGGTAAGCGAGAAGAAAGACCATACAGAGATAAACCAAAAGGAAAACGGCACCACCATTACTGGCAGCTTGAGTTGGGAAGCCCCACACATTGCCAAGGCCCACCGCAGAACCCGCTGCGGCCATAATAAATCCAAATCGAGAGGTGAACTGACCTCTAGAACCACTTGCCATATTTGCTACCAATGAATTGTGTTTGTTTGCTTATGATTGTAGGTGTAAAAATAAAATTACACATGACAGAATCATCACTAACTTTGTAAGTATGGCAAGTAAATCAGTTCAAGAATAAAATTGGAAGCCCGAACGGTCTATTTTGCTATTCACCAGTAATATTTCTGGTGCGTTTGTTTGTTTTTCATCCAAAGCTTGACGTCTTACACTCATTTTTACAAATTAATAACAACAACATCCTACCTATACCCAAACGACTTGAATAAGCCTAACTATCGTATTAATTTGGCCGGTTCGCTTCCTTCTCTTATGCTTTCGCTTTACTATCCCCTTTGAATATCAGTTTGTTATTGGATAGGCATGGACAAGGTTTATCACTTCCTCACTTTGCTCAGTATCGGCATCTATTGGCTTTTGGTCGCCGGTGTCACGATTCGCGTTGTCTTGAAAAGACGTGCGGTCAGCGTTTCTTTAGCTTGGTTGATGGTGATATACATCATCCCGTTTGTGGGGGTGCTCTGTTATTTCCTGTTTGGGGAACTCAACCTCGGCCGTAAAAGAGCCGAACGCGCTAAAGAGATGTTTACGCCTTTCGGCCACTGGTTCCGCTCTCTCAATGATTGCCAAGCCCATGTACAAGAAGGGATGGGAGCACACATTTCACGAATTGATGAGCTGTGTAACAACCGGATGGGCATACCCGCACTCAGTGGCAATACCTTATCTTTACTCAACTCTCCGAATGAAATCTTGCACGCCATCATTGATGATATTGAACGCGCCCAGTTTCAAATTCGTATGGTGTTCTACATCTGGCATCCTGGTGGTTTGGCCGATGCCGTTGCTTCGGCCTTGATTCAAGCCTCAAAACGCGGTGTCAACGTCAAACTGTTGCTCGATTCTGCTGGCAGCCCACGTTTTTTCCGTAGCCCTTGGGAAAAAATGATGCGTGATGCCGGAATTGAGGTAGTACAAGCGTTAGAAGTCAGCCCTTGGCGGATCTTCCTACGTCGGCTAGATCTGCGCCAACATCGCAAAATCATTGTGATTGACGATGAAATCGCCTACACCGGCTCCATGAATATGGTTGACCCTGCCTACTTCAAGCAAAATGCTGGCGTGGGCCAGTGGATCGATATTATGGTTCGAGTGACAGGACCGACCGTGAATGTCCTCTCGGCCATTCATTGTTGGGATTGGGAATTTGAAACCGGCTCACGCATGTTGCCGAAAAATCCGGAATGCCGCCTCGAACCAAATCAGCCTCAGCATCCAATCCAAGTTGTGCCTTCTGGCCCTGGTATGCCTGAGAATTTAATTTCTCAAGTGCTGACGTTAGCGATCAACCAAGCCAATCGCTCAGTCTGCATCACTACACCTTATTTTGTGCCAAGCGCAGATTTGCTGGCCACATTAAAAATGACGGCGCAACGTGGCATCAAAGTCGACATTATTATTCCGAAAAAGAACGACTCGCTCATGGTGCAATGGGCTTCAAGAGCGTTTTACGGCGAATTGCTCGAAGCTGGCGTACAGATCCATGAGTTTGATGGGGGTTTGTTGCACACCAAGTCTGTCGTGATTGATCAGCAGTTCTGCTTAGTAGGGACGGTGAATCTGGATATGCGCAGCTTATGGCTTAACTTTGAGCTTACACTCGCAGTGGATGATCTGGAATTTACTCAACAGATGCATTGGCTGCAGCAGCAGTACATTGATCAGTCTCATTCCGTCGTTTATGCCGAGTGGGAGCAGCGCCCATGGTACAACCGATTCTTGGAGCGCGTATTTTATCTGTTTAACCCATTATTGTGATTTTCTCACTGAGTGGGGTTGCCATCCGGCACGGCACCATGGTTTAAATAATGGTTTAAATAACGGCTTAAATAACGTTTTGTAAAGTCAGACAAGGACAGCAGATGTCAGAAGGTAAAAAGACCCGCCTCGTTACCGCGGGACGCAACAAAAAATGGACACTTGGCGTGGTTAACCCCCCAGTACAACGCGCTTCTACTGTGGTGTTTGATACGGTCGCACAAAAAAACCAAGCGGCGATCAATCGCGCCAACAAAACCCTGTTTTACGGACGTCGTGGCACCACAACTCACTTCGCTTTTCAAGAAGCAATGGTTGAGATTGAAGGCGGCGCAGGTTGTGTGCTCTACCCTTGTGGTGCAGCGGCCATCACCAACGCGATTCTCTCTTTTGTTGCGCAAGGTGACCATATCTTGATGGTCGATACCTGTTACGAACCCACCCGTGACTTTTGTGAGAAAGTCCTGAAAAAACTCGGTGTATCAACCACCTATTATGACCCTATGCTTGGCGAAGGTATTCGCGAGTTGATTCAACCCAATACCAAGGTTCTGTTTACCGAATCACCAGGCTCACTGACCATGGAAGTGCAGGATATTCCGACACTCTCTCGCATCGCTCACGAGCACGACATCGTTGTCATGTTGGATAACACTTGGGCGGCTGGGGTACTGTTCTCACCTTTCGAACATGGCGTCGATATTTCCATTCAAGCCGCGACCAAATACATTGTCGGTCATTCTGATGTGATGCTCGGTACTGCGGTCGCCAATGAAAAGTATTGGGCACAACTGCGTGAACACAGCTATTTGATGGGACAATATGCCTCACCTGACGATGTGTACATGGCAATGCGTGGATTGCGCACCCTCGATGTACGTTTACGCCAGCATGAACAAAACAGTTTACAGATTGCCCAGTGGTTGCAAACTCGCCCAGAGGTCGATCATGTTCGCCACCCTGCGTTAGCAACCTGTCCGGGGCACGAGTTTTTTGAACGTGATTTTACTGGTGGCAATGGTTTGTTCTCTTTTGTGTTGAAAACGACGCATCCAGAAGCCACAACCGCTCTTCTCGATGGCATGCAACACTTCAGCATGGGCTTTTCTTGGGGGGGATTTGAAAGTTTGATCTTAGCCCACGAACCCAAAGCCTTTGCCTCTCTTCGCTCAGTCGCGAATCCTCACTTCTGCGGCACTCTACTCCGGGTTCATATCGGGTTAGAAGATGTCGAAGATTTAATCGCCGATCTGGAAGCGGGTTTTGCGCGCTACAACCAAATCCTGCATGCATAGCCGTTTTTCGTTCCATGATCAAAATAGGGGCTTCATGCCCCTATTTGCTTTGATTTTCCGTATTTTCCCAAACCAGCTCTTGGTAAATCAGAGCTTGTCTGCATTAGAGTGATTGGGACAGCCAACTAAGTGGTCGTTGACCAAACCACACGCTTGCATAAAGGCATAGCAAATTGTTTCGCCTACAAACTTAAAGCCACGTTTTTTCAGAAATTTGCTCATGGCTTTTGATTCTTCCGTTGAGGCGGGGACATCGCTCATGCTTACCCAGCGGTTGATTTTGGGTTGACCACCGACAAATTGCCACAACGCGGCGTCTAAAGAGCCGAACTCCTGTTGTAACGCCAAGGCGGCTCGCGCATTCGAGAACACAGAAGCAATTTTGCCGCGATGCTTTACGACATCATACTCGGCAATGATCTGCTCAACATGGCTTTCATCACACTGTGCAAGGCGCTGTAAATCATAACCTAAAAAGGCTTGGCGATACCCTTCGCGCTTTTTCAATACCGTGAGCCAGCTTAATCCCGCTTGCGCCCCTTCCAATGTAAGAAACTCGAATAGCTTGGTATCATCATGCACAGCTCTGCCCCACTCTTTATCGTGATATTCACGCTCTAAGGGATGGTTCATCGCCCAAGCACATACGCCCTGTTCCGCATTCATCATGCTTATCCTTCTTCATTCAATGAGCAACGTGGCTCCAAAGAGCCACGTATTTTAAGGTCTATAATCAGCGTTCACTGACATTATCGCTATTGTGGGACTTTTACATGATGGAATAAGCGATACAGTACCGGCACGACAATCAGAGTCAGTACGGTCGCAAAGCCCAAACCAAACATGATGGTTACCGCCATAGGCCGGAAGAAAATATCCGGCAGCAATGGGATCATACCGAGTATGGTGGTGACCGCCGCCATACAGACGGGGCGAACACGGCTCAAAGACGCATCGACAACCGCCAAATACGGATCTTTGCCGGAGTGCATTTCAATTTCGATCTGATCCAGTAACACAATGCCGTTTTTGAGTAACATACCCGAAAGACTCAAGAAGCCGAGCAAGGCCATAAACCCAAACGGCGTATTCAGCGCCAACAAACCTGTCGTCACCCCGATCACCGCCAAAGGTACTGTCAGCCAAACGATCAGCGACTCCTTCACCGAGTTAAATAAGAATACGGTGATAAGGAACATGAACAAATAACCCAATGGCATGGTTTTAAACAAAGAAGCTTTAGCATCACCGGATGACTCATACTCACCGCCCCATTCAAGGAAATAACCCGGTGGTAAAGGAATGGCTTCAATCTGTGGCTGCAAACGCTGTTGTAACGTGGCCGCGGTTTCTTCACCTAACAAATCTGGGTCGGCCATCACCGTCAGCATGCGCTTACGATTTTTACGCACAATCAGCGGATCTTCCCAACGCATTTCGTAACCAAGAGTCACTTGCTGCAATGGAATATACTCACTCAGTGCTGGGCTCCAGATTTTCATGCCTTCGATATTACGAATGTCCACTCGCTCTTCTTCCGGCAAACGTGCCACAATCGGCATCAAGGTGGTGCCATCACGATACACCCCTATGGTTTTACCCGAGAATGACATGGCTAAAAACTCATCCACATCCGCCTTGGTGATCCCATAACGACGCGCTTGGCTTTCATTAAACTGCGGCTCCAACACTTTGGTGCGTTCACGCCAATCGTGGCGGATGTTGTAGGCACCGGGGTCAGCGTACATCACATCCATCATTTGCGCTGCGATACTGCGCAGTACCGTTGGGTCTGAACCTACAATGCGCGCTTCAATTTTGGCTCCGCCACCTGGCCCTAACTCAATCTGTTTCAGCTTGTAGTTAATCTGAGGATAGCGGGCGTCTAAGTGCGCCCGAAAACGCGCCATCAAGGCAGCGAGCTGTTGGTAGTCCGTAACCCGTGTGGTGATCTCACCGTAAGCGGCATAACTTTTCTCTGGTGAGTAAGTCAGCATGAAGCGTTGTAGACCTTTGCCTGCGGTAGTGGTCACGCTGTCGACACTTTCTTGAGCCGACAACCATTTTTCCAGCTCTAATAAAATGGCATCCGTCGCTCGAATGTCCGTCCCTTCAGGCATCCAAACATCGACCATAAACATAGGGGTGGTCGATGATGGGAAGAAAGCTTGTTTCACTTTGGTAAAGCCATACAAACTCGCTGCAAGTCCGAGCACCAACACGCCCATCGTTAGCCAAGCGCGCTTCATACAAAACTCAAGGAATCGGCGATAGACCACAAAGATAAAACCTTGGTAGGGATCGCTTTCTTCACCGCTGGCTGGCGCTTTCTGACCACGGAAGAACAGATCGGCAAAAAATGGCGTCAGCGAAATGGCTGTAAACCAACTCAGCATCAGCGAAATAAGCAATACCGTGAACAAGGTTCCACAGTATTCACCCGTTGCATCTTCCGACAGGCCAATGGGCGCAAAGGCAGTCACGGCAATCACTGTCGCTCCGAGCAGTGGCCATTTGGTTTGGGTGACAATGTCCGTTGCCGCTTGCAAGCGCGTTCGGCCTTTCTGCGTGCCAATCAAAATCCCCTCGACCACCACAATCGCATTATCCACCAACATCCCTAAAGCGATAACCAGCGCGCCCAATGAAATACGCTGTAGGTCGATTTTGAAATACTGCATGAAAATGAAGGTGCCCAGTACAGTCAAAAGCAGGATCAGACCAATCAACAGCCCCGAGCGCAGCCCCATAAAGAACAATAATACGATGATAACGATGGCGACCGCTTGTCCAAGGCTCACCACAAAACCACTGACCGATTTATCGACTTCTTTGGGCTGGCTATACACTTCGGCAATATCAATCCCGATCGGTTGTTGATATTTGAGCTCGGCTAAACGGCGATCGAAGCGTTGCCCGACTTCCACCACGTTGACGCCTTGAGCAAACGAGACCCCCACGTTAAGCGCGAGCTTACCGTTAAAGGTGATAACGTTACTTGGAACTTCCACGTAGCCACGTTTAACTTCGGCCACATCGCGTAGATAAATCAGCCCTTGTGCGCCCCTTTCGCTCAGGATCAGGTCGCCCAATTTCTCCACATCGTCAAACTCACCTGTCGGATGAATGCGAATATACTCAGAGCCGATCCGGATCGCTCCGGCATCCGAGACTAAGTTTTGTGTCGAGAGCAGATTGAAGACGGTTTGCGGCGAAATCCCTAGCGTGCTGATCCGTTTCATCGAGATCTCGATGAAAACCTGCTCTTGCTGCTGCCCGCTCACTGAGACTTTACTGACGCCATCAATTAACTCCAATTCACGGCGCAGATAATCCACATAATCAAGTAGCTCTTTATAGCTGTAACCTTCGCCAGTAACCGCCAACAAGATGCCATACACATCACCGAAATCATCGATCACCAAAGGCGGATTCACACCCGGCGGTAAAGCGCCTTTTAAATCATTCACTTTACGCCGCAGCTCATCCCAGATTTGCGGCAAATCATCCGGGCCATAATTGTTTTTCATTGTCACCGTGATCTGGGATAAACCACGGCTCGAAATCGAATTCACCTCATCGACATAAGTTAATTGCTGAATCGCTTTTTCCAGCGGATAAGTCACTTCCTCTTCCACTTGCTGAGGCGTTGCCCCCGGATAAGAGGTCACCACCATGGCATCTTTAATGGTAAAAGCGGGGTCTTCCAAACGTCCTAAATTAAAAAATGCGGCCGTCCCTCCAATCAAAAAAATCAGCGAAACCATCCAACTGATCACGCGATTATTGATGAAGTAAGCGGCAACACCTTGGTTCTCATTATTCTCTGGCGGGGTCAGCTTCTGTTCACTCATGGCCACGCTCCTCAAGGATTTGTACTTTCATTCCATCTCTCAATCTTGCAACGCCAGCGACCACTAAACGATCTCCCGCGTTAATTCCTTCACTGACTTGAACATGGCTGCGTGACGCTTTCGCTAACCGCACCTGACGTTTGCTCACCGTATTGTCGTTGTTGAGCAACCAAACATATTGAGCGGTTTTGTCTAACTCATCACCGTCGGCATTAAAAATCGCCTCAATCGGAATACTGATGGTGTTGAGTGGGTTTAGCCCGACATGTTGCCCTTTGGCACTCACTTCAACAGCCATGCCATCCAAGATCAGTTCTTGCTCTGGCATGAGCAGAGAAAGGGTGACAGTAAATGTCCCCGTGGCAGGGTCTGGCTCAGTGGTGAATTCTTTGATACGTGCGGGATAAACTTGACCACTTGGGACACGCACCACGGTTTCTATCTTCGCCAACTCGCTGGCCGTCGGTTGTGTCGCATACAGGCGATCAGGCAGTTGAATCAAAACTTCAACGCTATCGATATTGTGAATATTGACGATTTGTTGGCCAACCTGAACACTTTCAAACTGCTCGGCACTGACACGCGAGATGATGCCATCGATTGGTGCGCGTAATTGGGTGAAGGAGAGACGAAGTTTCGCCAACTCAAGCTCAGCACGAGCGATTTGGCGCTGCGCAGCAATTTCGTCAAACTGTGATTTGGCTAATAAGCCCTTTTCGACCAGTGGTTGTGAACGCCGATATTGACTATCAATCACGGAAAATCGTGCTTGAGCATTATCGACAGCCAAACGGTAATCGGTCGGCTCAATTTCAGCCAAGATGTCGCCTTGCTTAACGCGAGCGCCCTCTTTGACATGGAACTTACTGATTTCACCTGCCACTCGAAAACTCAAATGAGAACGTTCAGCCGCATTGGCCACCGCCGGAAAAAAGAGCTTATCACTGACTTTTTCTCCTGCCTGCGCCACCTTTACTCGCGGTAACGTATCGCGTTCAAGCTTCGTGGGTTCACTGCATCCTGCGATCAACAGTAAGTGAGCCAACCAAGCGGTGTAACGAATTATTTTCATCTTACAGTCCTCGCTCCTTGACCCATTCACGCACTTTTATGCCCTCGGTCACGCCACTGACACCGGAAATAATGATCCGGTCGCCATCATTTAAGCCTGTAAGCACTTGGCGTTGTTCATTCAAAGTGACCGCAGCTTTACTGACCAGCCCCGCTTCATCGACTCGCCATACGTATTTTCCCCCTTGCTCTGCACACAATGCAGAAGTGGGGATCACCGTCACGCTACCACTCGAAGCCATGAGGCTTACACGTCCCGCCATACCCGGCAAAATGCCGACATCATTGGGTCTTTCCATCACCATAGTCACTTTATAGGAGCGGGTTTTGGAATCGGCCTCGGTATCTATCTCTTGAAATTGCAGCGGATATTGGCGGTTAGGGAACGAGTCAAACACCATATGCGCTTCTACACCTTCACGAGAAAAGCGATTAAGCAAATGATCGGGAAGGAGAAACTGCACTTTGAGCAGTTGATTGGTTTGAATATTCATCACCCCTTGCTTGGCTGCGACATACTCATACTGCTCTGCTGGGATCAGCGAAATGGTGCCATCATAAGGGGCGATCAATTGGGTATAACGCAGATTGGCTTTGGCTTGTTCCCAGGTGGCTTTCGCGGAATTGTGATTGGCTTGAGCTTGGTCGAAATCCTGCTCGGACACGACTTTGTCTTGTCGTAATCGCTGTGCCCGCTGAAATTGCACATCGGCTAATTGAAAATTGGCGTTGGCTTGCTGTTCTAACAACGCATATTCGTCAGGGTTGAGTCTGGCAAGTACCTCACCTTTCTTCACCTCTTGTCCGGCTAAAACATCAATGGTTTGTAGTTGTCCGGGTACACGGAAAGCGAGCACCGCGCGATCGCCAGCCGCCGTAGTGGCTGGAAATTGGCGAGAAAAGGTGTTGTTACCTACGGACACAGTCGTCAATTTAGCTGGCCGCGAATCGGGCTCAGGCACGGGAGGAAGCTCTTTTCCACACCCCACCAGCAAAGTGGAGCAGATAGAAAAGGCCAAAAGGGTTTTGTTCATACCAATTACCTATGCTTAGACATAGCTCAAACATAGGTGAATCAGTGCGTTAACTCCACTCACGCCATCGATTTTTAACCAAATATTAGCGAAAGTGAGAGCGGCATTTCATACCGCTCAATAATAACTCGCACCTATCTATTCACTACGATTTGTAATTGGCGCTGGTGACTAGAGTTTGCGAAACTCGCGGTTGACCTTAAACGCTTCGGAGGTGACATACGCCTCCACACCACGAATTCGAGTCTCGACTTGGCTGAGATCGCGATCTAGCGTGTGCAACAGCTCTTTTGGTGCTTGCCCTTGTGCCCAAGGTTTGCTTTTCAGCGTATGCGCTTGCTGACTACGAATATCTTCGCGGTACTGCTTCGGTAGCTTCTCCAGCATCAGAGCCATGGCCACATAAGCGACCAGCACTAAAAACGTCCCACCCAGCAAGGCGGCGGTGATCACTAAAATTCGCACCAGCCAAACTTCTAGGCCGAAGTAATTCGCTAACCCTGCACAAACCCCCGCTATTTTGCCGTTATATGGGTCGCGGTACAGCTCGCGTTTACTCATAGCGATTTCTCCAGTTTGGGGTTTCATCGTCCAAGATCCGCTCTAAGGTTTCCACGCGGTCTTGCAAGCGATTTGCCTTATCCGACAGGGTGCGCAGAAGTTGCAGCTCCTCATCCGATAGACCATCCCCGGTTTTGCGTTTACTCCGGTAGTGGAGGATCAGCCACAGCGGTGCAACAAAGATACAAAAAACGATCAATGGCACAGCGATAAAAAATGAGGACATAGTCTACTCCCAATTATTGGTCTGATTTCATCTGAGCTTTAAGCTTGTTGAGCTCTTTTTCAATCTCATCTTGTGCTTGTAGCTCAGCAAATTCTTGCTCTAAAGAGCGCGCTTGGCCTGATTGTGCATAAAGATCGGCTTCTGCTTCCAGCTCATCGACTTTACGCGAGAACTGTTCAAACTTTGCCATCGCTTCTTCGCTACGACCCGCGTGCAAATGACGCTGCACATCGCGACGATGACTCGCCGCTTGGCTACGAATCGCTAACGCTTGCTGTTTCGCACGGGTTTCAGTGATTTTGGTTTCGAGCTTACCAATTTCGCCTGTCAGCTTTTCAATGGTTTCTTCGACAAGCGTCTGCTCTGTGTGCAAGCCTTTCAGTACATGTTGCAGTTTCTGCTTCTCGATCAGTGCCGCGCGCGCCAAATCTTCACGTTGTTTAGTCAGCGCCAGCGTCGCTTTGTTCTGCCAATCCTCTAACTGCTGTTCAATCGACCCCACTTTACGCGCCAGCTCTTTTTTATCTGCCATTGCTTTGGCTGAATTGGTACGCACTTCCACTAACGTATCTTCCATCTCCTGAATAATCAGGCGGATCATTTTTTCTGGATCTTCTGCTTTATCCAGTAGCGCGCTGATGTTGGAATTTACGATGTCTGCAAAACGAGAAAAAATACCCATGACGTTTCTCCTATCCTTCAGTGCCAAACACTGAGATTACCGCTGCAGCCCCATGCTGTGCGTTGGTTGCAAAGATAAATCCAAATTACGTGCCAACTTTTAAACCCATACTTTTCAAACAATTACAAATATACCGACTTTTTCACTCAGCATGCTATGATGAAATTCACCAACAGTTGGTCAATTTCACCACTTTGAGGAAATAGAGGATGCAACAGAGCTTGCTCGGAGAGTCACCTGCGTTTTTAGCGGTGTTAGACAAAGTCTCACGTTTGGCGCCGATCGATCGTCCTGTGCTGGTCATTGGCGAGCGCGGAACGGGTAAAGAGTTGATCGCCCAGCGCTTGCACTATTTATCAAAACGTTGGGAACAACCGCTGGTGTCGCTAAACTGCTCAACGCTCAGTGAAGGGCTGATCGATTCAGAGCTGTTTGGTCATGAATCAGGCTCGTTTACTGGAGCCAAAGGACGCCATCAAGGACGTTTTGAACGTGCCGAAGGCGGTACGCTGTTTTTAGATGAATTGGCCACTGCACCACTCTCAGTGCAAGAAAAACTGCTACGCGTGATCGAATACGGCCAATATGAACGTGTCGGTGGCAACCAAGTATTAAACGCGAATGTGCGCTTGGTATGTGCAACCAACGCGAATTTACCGCAAATGGCTCAGCAAGGCACATTTCGCGCAGACTTACTGGACCGACTGGCGTTTGACGTGATTCATTTGCCCGCACTTCGCCATCGACCAGAAGATATTGCGCTGCTTGCCGAACATTTTGCTATTCGCATGTGCCGTGAACTACAAGTGCCACTCTTTGTTGGCTTTAGCCCCAATGCATTACACCAACTGCAAGCCTACTCTTGGCCGGGCAATGTGCGTGAGCTGAAAAACGTGGTGGAGCGCGCGGTGTATCAACATGGGTTGAATAGCCAACCAATTGATCAGTTAGTCTTTAACCCGTTCCAATCTAGTGACATTGTCACCGACGTATCTGAGCAGGTGGACGTTCGCCATACCACTCGTACCGACTTCCATTTGCCTCTTGACTACAAGGCATGGCAGCAACAGTGTGATATTGAGTTGTTACAAGCGGCACTCACGCAAGCGAAATTTAATCAAAAGCACGCCGCGCAGTTGCTGGGACTCAGCTATCATCAATTTCGAGGCATGATGAGAAAGTACCCACAAATGAACAGTGAAAACGCCTCACCTCACGTTGAGTGATATGCGGTAAATGCGCCTTTTCACTTGGTTTCGTTCGAAAAACAATGGTAAATTAGCGGGATTTTGAGGCTTGCCAGACTCTGGCCAACGCCTCGTGACTGACTCAGATCACTATGAATGCATTATTACGATTTACGCTAGGGCTGTGCAGCATGACTCTGCTGGCAGGCTGCGGAGAAAACATCGACCACAGTAAGATCCGCAGTAGCGGCTTTGTCTACTGTGGTGAAAGTGCGCCGAGCACCTTTAATCCGCAGTTAGCGGATAACGATATCACCACTGATGCACTCGGTCCGCAGCTCTACAACACCTTGCTGACGATAGACCCCGAAACACACTTACCCGTTGCCAGTTTAGCCAGTAGCTGGACCGTTAATAGCACCGGACTTGAGTATGTGTTTAAGCTGCGTCCCGATGTCGCGTTTCAAACCACTCCTTGGTTTGGCCCGACACGTCCACTCAATGCCGATGACGTCGTGTTCAGTTTTCGACGCATTATTGACCCGACCAATCCTTACCACAAAATGGGCCAAACCGAATATCCGTGGTTTAAAGGCATTGATTTTCAGAATCTATTGGTTGATGTCAGCGCGCTCGATGACTTAACCGTAAAGTTTGTCCTTAGCCGGCCTGATAACAGTTTTTTATCCAACATCGCCACTAGCCACGCGGTGATTCTGTCGTTGGAATACGCCAATCAGCTCATCATTGATGATGAAAAAGAGAAGCTGGATAACCTTCCTCTGGGTACTGGGCCTTTTTACCTTGCCGAATACCATCCGCGCGATTTAATTCGTTTGAAACGTCACCCCCAATATTGGGAAGGTGCGGCAAAAGTCGAGCAAGTGGTGTTTGATATTTCACAACGTGGGACTGGCATGCTGGCCAAATTGCTGCGCAATGAATGTGATGTGCTCAATGCACCGATTTCCAGCCAGCTGCCCGCGATTGAAAAGAACCCAGATATTGTGCTGCAAACCACACCTGCGATGAATGTGGCCTTTATCGCGGTGAACACTCAACATCCTGCGTTAAATGACAATCGCGTGCGTAAAGCACTCAATTTCGCGATTAATCGACAAAATATCTTAGATTCTGTCTATTACGGCACCGGAAGCATTGCTTTTACCATCTTGCCCCCCACCTCTTGGGCCTATCAGCAAGATACGGCGCAGATTCGCTATGATCGCAACTACGCGCAAGCTTTGCTGCGTGAGGCTGGATTTGCAACGGGTCTGGAGCTGACCATGTCAGTGCCTGTAGAGCCGAAAGCGTACAATCCTAGCCCGC
The DNA here is from genome assembly GCF_008369605.1 of Vibrio cholerae. Taxonomy (NCBI): domain Bacteria; kingdom Pseudomonadati; phylum Pseudomonadota; class Gammaproteobacteria; order Vibrionales; family Vibrionaceae; genus Vibrio; species Vibrio cholerae. The sequence goes on along the minus strand of NZ_CP043554.1, from coordinate 1,233,864 downwards.
GCAAAACGGCAGAGCTGATCCAAGCGAATCTCGCCGACATTGGGGTGACATTACGCCTCATCAGTGAAGATCGTTCAGAGCGCCAAGAGCTGAGTATACGCAACAATATTGACCTGTACTTAAGTGGCTGGACGGGAGATACGGGTGACCCAGATAACTTCTTACGCCCTTTACTCTCTTGTGATTCCAACCGTGCAGGTCTCAACGTCTCCATGTGGTGCGACAGTGATTTTGATTTTCTGTTGGACTTGGCGCTAGAAGCCAATAAACCGCGCTATCGCCTCAATCTGTATCATCAGGCGCAAAATATCCTCAATCAGGAGTTTCCGGTGATTCCTCTCGCCCACGGCATTCAGTTTACCGCTTATAGCAAATCATTAACGGGCATTCGCATTAGTCCATTTAATGTCCAACCGTTTAATACTGTCGAGAGGGTGGCCGAGTAATGTTCGTCTATACGGTCCGTAAATTTAACTTATTTATCATCACCTTGCTTATCTTGACCATGGTCGGCTACAGCTTAGCCAGATTTGACCCGCACTCGCCTTGGACGCTGATCGGCTTTTGGCAAGGATGGTCAAGCTATTTGGTGCAACTGATGGAATTCAACTTTGGCCTCAATAAATATGGGGTACCGATTATCCATGAGTTACTGGTGGTATTTCCGGCCACCATTGAGCTGTGTACCATCGCGTTTATCCTCTCTTTGCTCGTAGGAATTCCTATCGGAACACTGGCGGGAATGCGACAAGGGAAATGGTTAGACACTATTATCTCGTTCATTTCGATGTCGGGATATTCTGCCCCTATTTTCTGGCTGGCGCTGATGATGATCATGGCGTTTTCACTGCATTTCCCGGTATTTCCTGTGGCGGGACGCTATGACTTGCTGTATCAAATTGATCACGTTACCGGCTTTGCCCTGATTGATGCCTTTTTGTCGCAGTCCCCCTATCGCAGCCAAGCGCTGCAAAGTGTGATAGAGCATTTAACTCTGCCCTGCTTAGTGCTGGCGCTAGCGCCAACCACGCAAGTCATCGGCCAAATGCGCGCTTCGGTTGCCGAAGTCATGAACCAAAACTATATCCGTGCCGCCAAAATTAAAGGCTTGTCTAACTATCAAATCGTCACTCAGCACGTTTTACGCAATGCGATTCCGCCGATGATCCCGAAATTTGGCGTTCAACTTTCCAGCATGCTGACCTTAGCCATTATTACTGAATCGATCTTTAACTGGCCGGGTATCGGCCGTTGGTTATTGGATGCATTAGCCAACCGTGATTTTATGTCGATTCAAGCAGGCGTTATCGTTGTCGGTACTCTGGTCTTAACGGCCAATATCCTCTCTGATTTGATTGGCGCAGCAGCTAACCCCTTGGTAAGGAAAGAGTGGTATGTTAAGCGATAGTATTTATCAAGAAGAACATATTCCAACCCAGTTTGAGCGTTTCTGGCGAAGCTTTCGCGCGAATAATCTCGCCATGTTTGGCTTGTGGTCTTTGCTCTTTATTGCATTGGTGACCATTTTGTCGCCTTGGATTGCACCTTACGACCCGCAAATGCACTCCAGCGTATTGCTCCTGCCCCCTTCTTGGGAGCCCGAAGGTACCGTTGATTATTTCCTTGGCACCGATGATCTGGGGCGAGATATCTTGTCTCGCCTGATTGATGGTTCGCTGTTTAGCATAGGTGCTGCCGTCCTGATTACACTGATTGCAACCCTAGTCGGTGGAACCATTGGTGCACTGGCTGGCATGACCAAAGGACTGCTTTCTAGTACCTTAAACCATATTCTCGATACGGTGATGTCTATCCCCTCACTGCTATTGGCGATCATTTTTGTGGCCTTTCTGGGTGCCGGTGAGTTCAACATTTTACTGGCGATTGGTCTGGCACTGATCCCGCGCTTTATTCGCTCCGTGTATGTTGCGGTACACAATGAAGTGGAAAAAGATTATGTCATGGCAGCGCGATTAGACGGAGCGAATGAATTTTATCTGCTCTGGCATTCCATTTTTCCTAATATTCTGCCCATTATCGTAGCGGAAATTACCATGGCACTCTCGATTGCGATTCTGGATATCACCGCGCTCGGATTTTTAGGGCTTGGTGCTCAATCGCCCAGTACAGAGTGGGGAGCGATGCTCGGTGATTCAGTCGAGCTCATCTATATTGCCCCTTGGACAGTGACTCTCCCCGGCTTAGCCATTATGTTTACGGTGGTAGTGATTAACTTGGTCGGCGATGGTGCACGCCAAGCCCTCAATGCGGGAGTCGAATAATGCCGTTACTTGATATTCGTCACTTGACGATTGAGATTGATACTCCACAAGGTCTTGTGAAAGCGGTTGATCGTATGAGCTTGACCATGAATGAAGGGGAAATTCGTGGCTTAGTGGGTGAATCAGGCTCAGGTAAGAGCTTGGTTGCGAAAGCGATTGTTGGTATCTGTAAAGAAAACTGGCGCGTCACGGCTGACCGTATGCGTCTTGGCAATATTGATTTGTTGCAGCTCACCCCGCGTGAACGCCGACGCGTGATCGCACGCGATGTGGCAATGATTTTCCAAGAGCCTTCCACCTGTCTTGATCCATCTGAAGAGGTTGGACGACAACTGATTGAGTCCATCCCATTTCGCACCTTCGAAGGACGCTGGTGGGAGCGTTTCACATGGCGGAAAAAGCAGGCGATTGCTTTGCTGCACAAAGTCGGCATCAAAGATCACAAAGACATCATGTCTAGCTACCCTTATGAGCTGACGGATGGCGAGTGTCAGAAAGTGATGATTGCGATGGCCATTGCCGCTAAACCGAAATTGCTGATCGCAGATGAACCCACCAACGACGTGGACCCCATCACTCAATCGCAAATTTTGCGTTTGCTGAGTCGCATGAATCAGGTCAATAACACCTCGATTCTGCTCATCGGCCATGACTTAACCACCATTACTCAGTGGGCGGATCGCATTACGGTTATGTATTGCGGGCAATCGGTGGAATCGGCGGAAACTGCAAAAATTGTGGCAGAGCCAAAGCACCCCTACACCGCAGCGCTGCTGAAAGCCATGCCAGATTTTAGTGACTGGATCCCGCACAAACAGAAATTACAATCTCTTCCCGGCTCAATTCCGCCACTGCAACACTTACCGATTGGCTGCCGCTTAGGGCCACGTTGCCCTTACGCTCAGCGTCAGTGTGTTGAAGTCCCTCATTCGCGCTGGGTAAAAAACCATAAATTTTCTTGCCATTTCCCGCTCAACATGGAGTCGCCACAATGAGTGCGCTGTTAGAAGTCACCAATCTGCACAAAGACTTTGTCACTCGCTCAGGCTTTTTACGCAAACAGATCCAACATGCGGTAAAGCCGGTCAGCTTTACTCTTGAAGCAGGACAAACCATAGGTTTTATTGGTCAAAATGGCTCAGGAAAATCTACCCTCGCTCGCATGTTAGCGGGGATGGTTGCACCGACCGGTGGCGAGATCCGCGTCAACGGGGAGTTGTTAGAACACAAAGACTACTCGACGCGCTGTAAATTGATCCGGATGATTTTCCAAGACCCGAATACCTCGCTCAATCCACGTTTACAGATTGGGACGATTCTAGAAGGGCCGCTGAAACGAAATACCAGCATGACACCTGAAGCGCGAATGCGCCGCGTAAAAGATACGTTGCAACGTGTCGGTTTACTGCCAGAGCATGCTTACTTCTATCCGCAGATGCTGGCGACTGGACAAAAACAGCGTGTCTGCTTGGCTCGTGCGCTCATCTTACAGCCTTCCATCATTATTGCCGATGAGGCGTTGAACGGTCTGGATATGGCGATGCGCTCGCAAATCCTCAATCTGTTTTTGGAACTGCAAGAAGAGATGGGCGTCTCCTTTGTGTATGTATCCCAGCATATCGGAGTGATCAAGCACATCACTGACAAAATCATCGTCATGCATGAAGGAGACGTAGTCGAAGCGGGGGAAACTCACGAAGTGTTGGCGGATCCTCAGCATCCCATCACCCAACGCATGATTGAGAGCCACTTTACCAAGGCTCCCACCTTTAAGTATTGAATGATGAAAAGAGGGATTGCGCTCGGGCTTCTCACCCTTATTAGCCAATGTGCCTTTGGTCAAGAGAATTGGCGCGATCCCGCCTTTATTGAACGGGCTTTTCTCAACGTTGCACTGCGTAACGAGTACTCCGCAGGTGAAAAACCACTCAGTAAATGGCGTGAGCCTCTACGCATCTATTTTGATCACCAAGTGCCTGATAAAGCCCTGCATGAGCAATTAGCACGCGATCATGTACAACACCTCACCCAAGTCACTGGGCACTCGATTCAGGTGGTGACCAGCCGCACTGAGGCCAACGTAATTTGGGTGTTCACCCAACAATCAAAGTGGCAACAAGCCTTAGAAGAGTTGGCGGGTAAATCCGCCACTCAAACCATGCATGGTGCAATCTGTCAGGCCAATTATTCCACCAATTCTGCCTCTGAGATTGTTGCGGCTTCAGTCGTGATTCCGGTCGATCAAGCTCGTGACCATGGCAAACTGCTGGCGTGTATTGTCGAGGAGATCACTCAGGTGATGGGATTACCCAATGATTCAGAGCTCGCCTACCCTTCGATCTTTAACGATAAAACGCCGGAAGATTTGCTGTCCCCATTGGATGTGATTTTACTCAAGCTGCTCTACGAACCTGAATTAAGCAGTGGCATGAGACAACCGCAACTGCAAAGTTTGCTCAAAGCAAAGCTCAAACAGTACGAGCAGCAAGGTGTGTTGGAGAATGCGGTGCAAGAAGCGCGTTCTTCACCGCTGTATGAGTGGTTGCGCTAGTTTCAGTTTCACCAGCAAAAAATGGCCGACAATAACTTAGCGACGGTTAGCAAGCTTTTTCAGTTCAAAATCGAACTCATCAGGGAACAAAATCACCCCTTCTTCATTATCATTTGGAAAAACCACTACAGATAAATCATCCTGCTCTAACCCTTGTGTCCAGCGACTAAACCATTTGTTCAAGCCAATCGATTCTGGCTCACACTCAGCCCATTCGCCAGTTGCCCACGCTTGCGCAAATTCACGATGCGGCCATACCGGAACACACTCTTCCTCTTCCGTATTAAGCATTACGCAGCCGTGCTCATCTTTTAAAATCCACACTTGCTGGTTAGCCACAATCTCTTTCAGGCAGTAGTTGAATCGTTGCTCTTGGTCATATTGGTTGATGAGCGCCATTTGCTCTGCGGTTAATGGATTGGACATGTTTTCCCCACCTAATGTTGCCATTCTACTGAACGATGAAATTGCAGGCTCCCGCCTACAATCAGAGATAAAAAAACGCCCACGGCATACAGCGTGAGCGTTGCTTAACAAGAATGTTAACCGCGAAGTGGCAATCAAGCCAGTTCCGTTTGTAGCCAAGGCCAACCTTGCTTCTTACGACTTAGGGTGTTTTCCATCATCAGTACGCCGTCTTTTGCATGCTTAGCCAGTTTTTCTGACCATTCTCCTTTAAACAGCAGACGAGTTTGCGCGGTAGTGATGTCGGTCAGCATCAGTGCTGCAAGCGCCAATGATTCCTCATCACAACGACGTTGCAGATCTGCCTCCAAGGCATCAATCATATCCGCGACTTGCTCTAGCGTAGCCAGTTCAACCTGACCAACCACCAACTCACGGCCATTGAATGGGTAAGCTTTAAGATCTTTTTCGACCAGCTGCGCCGCACTTAAACCTTCAATGTCAGTTTTCGCAATCAGTAGCGCTTTGATAAAGCCTTCCAGATCGGTAATGCCCGCTAATACCGATAACTCAGCCACCGCATCACGATCTTTTTGCGTGCAGGTTGGTGAGGCAAAGCCGACCGTGTCAGACAAAATGGCAGAGATCATCAGTAACGCGAGTGGGCGTGTGATTTCTGCATTTTCCATTTTGAACAGATTGAACAAAATAGTGCTGGTACAACCGACAGGCCAAATCCACGCTTCCAGTGGATTCACTGTCATCACATCACCAAGACGATGGTGATCGACAATCCCAAGAATTTCGGCTTGATTGAGATCATCCGGTGCTTGCGCTAAATCGGTGTAATCCACTAACCACACTTGTTCGCCCGCCACACTGGTACGTAATTCTGGTTGCTCAACGCCTGCCACATTCAGAATATGTTGCGTTTCACGGTTGATTTCACCTTGGCGTACCGCCTTCGCTTCTAAGCCACGCGCTTTTAAAAGCTCAGCCGCCACTAATGCGCTACAAATACTGTCACTGTCTGGGTTTTTATGACCAACGACTAAAATCATTCTGTTACCTATTTTCTCTTTGCCATCAAACGGGCGTAAACAAAGGGTGCACTCTACTCAATTTCATAATTTCTTCATGGTGCTAAATCAAAAAAACCTTTTTCTGCCTACAACTCGCTTGAAATTGCGAATAGTTCTCAACTATATTATCGATAATAATTCTCATTCATTGCGCGCGGTATTCTATGAACTCTCTAAAATGGCCAAACATGGCAAATCATCGCGTCCTTGTCTCTCTGTTTAACCTCAGATACAAGCGACTGCTGCTGCCTATCGCTCTCTTTGCTTTGCTTGTCAGTGAGAATACTCGCGCAGTGACAGTCGAAACCTTAGCGGATTCATTCTGGGCAGTGTCAACTTATGTGGCCTTTACTTTAGCGATTTATCATTGGGTGTCTCGCTGGCTGGATGGTGCACACGCTTTAGTCAGCGCTTATCACCGCTCGCGAAACCTACAAGTGGTGATTGCCGCTCTACTGGGTGCTTTGCCAGGTTGCGGAGGGGCGATTGTTGTCACTACGCAATTTGTCAGCGGCAAAGTGGGTTTTGGAGCTTTGGTCGCGGTATTAACGGCCACGATGGGCGATGCCGCTTTCTTGCTGCTCGCCAGCCAACCAGTGACTGGGCTTTATGTGATTGGGATTGGGGTTGTAACGGGTTGTATCACTGGTCTAGTGATCAATGCTCTGCATCGGGATGATTTTATGCGTCCTGCGCTCACTGAACTGAGCAATAAACTGCGGACATCTTGCTGCTCCGCCACTAGCGCCGTCTCTTTTAAAGCGATCAATCTCCAAGGGTTATTCTGGAAATACCTTTTACTCCCTGCATCCCTAGTGGCGTTTGCCTCTTCATTTCAAATCGACATCAACCAAGTGTTGTCACTGCCTGAAATGAGTATCGAATGGATCGGTGCTTTACTGGCCGTTAGCAGCATGTTGCTGTGGGCGCTCACGCAAGAAATTGAAGATTATCAATCCACCGTGAGTGAAGACGATAAAATCCGCACTTCACACCCGATGCAAAAAGCCGCGCAAGATACCAACTTCGTAAGTGCGTGGGTGATCATCGCCTTTCTTGCCTTCGAATTGACCCTGCACTTTACGGGATTTGAAATTGGCGCAAATTGGGGGAATTGGGGCGTATGGATGCCTGCACTCGGCATTGTGATTGGCCTCTTACCCGGCTGCGGACCGCAGATCCTCGTCACCAGTCTGTACTTGTCGGGTGCACTGCCATTTTCAGCTCAATTGTCGAATGCGATTTCGAACGATGGTGATGCGCTATTCCCCGCCATTGCGTTAGCACCGAAAGCCGCGTTAATGGCCACGCTCTATTCCTCAATTCCCGCCGCGATAGTGGGCTACGGTTACTTTTGGTTGTTTGAAATGTAATTGAAAGACAGAGGGGCATTAGCCCCTCTGTCTTAATTGATATATACCCGTCCTATTTGAAACTAACCCACTGTAAAAATGGCGCGGCTTTGTAACCCCTTCTCTAAGTTAACGATGAGCAGTTTGGAAGGTTCGCTGCTTAATTGCTCTCCTGTCCAATAGTCATACCATTGCACCGGATGATTGGCGACCAAAGTAAACTCCTGAGCTTTACCGTTGAAGTTAAACAAGCAGTGCAGATCATTCTTATCGGTCAGCGGTAAGAAGGCATGGCGCATACTCAAGGAAGTGATTTTGGCCGCCTTCTGACTGTATTGGAATCGTTTGAGTAAACGTTTCAGGCTCTGTTTTGCAAACGGTGTTAATTTCGGCAGTGGGTCACCTGACAATAGCAAACCACCGCTGGCGAGCAGTAAATTACGGTGGAATTCGTAGCTGGCGCGATCGGCACTTTGATTGGGCAGCGAGGTGAGCGTTAAGCAATCCGGATCGATTTGCCACAGTTGCCGGTGCTGCCAACTGCGCATTAAGGTTTCACGCGCAATTTGGCAAAAGCGATCGGCATTGCGCTCTACATCATCCGACACACGCATTGCATCCACCAAACCCAGTGAAGGCCACATCGGCGCATTACAACCGAGTAGCCACCCATCGCCTGCGCCTTCCGCGATGGCTTGCATGCCCATTCGATACGCTTCTACACCCGTAACACCCGATTGAAAACGCTGGCCTTGTAGCGTTCCCCAGTAGTTGGCATCCAGCTTAAACAGTTCAACGCCCCACTCTTCACGTAAGGTTTTGACCACTTGGGTCAAATGCTCTTGCACGTCAGGATGAGAGCAATCCAACACATACCAAGGAGTACAACGCCAACCGCCATAAGTGATCTCTTCGGCTTTGAGTGGCTGACCTGCGGCATTTTTCACAAACCAGTCTGGGTGCTGACGAAAGACCGCAGAATCCGCTTCCGCGATAAAAGGGGCAAGCCAGATAGCGGGCTTTTTACCTTGGGCGCGAATATCGGCAATCACTTGCTCAATACCACTGGGGAATTTTGGGGATGGCGTAAGCCAATCGCCCATAAAGGCTTGATAACCGTCATCCAGCAGCACCCACTCCAGCTCAGGGTGACGCTCTGCTAATATCGCGACATTCTCTTTGATATCTTGCTCGGTCACCTCTGCATAATAGGCGTACCAAGAACACCAGCCCATTGGTGCGGGATCTTTGAGATGGGGCCTTGGCGGATGGTGGCGAGAAATCGCCTCGGCATAGGCTTGGTAAAGCTCCGACATGGATTCGCCTTCTAAGCAAATCACCGATTCCAATTGATTGGTGATCCAGTCTTGTGGGCGGGTTTCCTCCCCATCAATAAACGCGCTTAACACCCAATGCTGTGGGTGACGGTGCACTTCAAAAAAGCCCGCAAAACGCTGGCAAGAAGTAAAGCCAAACAACAGATAGCGGCCAGCGGCCTCTATCATCAAGGTATTGTAAAAACGCTTTGGCGCATCATGCGGGTAGATGCGGTAACTGAGATTGTTATCTGGGCATCGTCCAACTTCTTGGATATGGCTTAGCGTCCCTGAGGCTTGCGACAGCATTTGAAAGCCATCCCCCACTAAGCGGGCATCCGATTCGACATCCAGTAAAGTGCTAAACAGTGGATAACGGCGCTCAAAAGGTCGATTGTGTAACCCGATATACCGAGCAAAAAGCTCATTGCCTGCGATCTCCAGCTCAATATCCGCTTGCTGCACTAGGATTTCTCGCCCATTCGCTAATCTGAGATGGCTCATTGATTCTCTCCTTTTTGCTCTGAGTGTCTGACCAATGGCTTACGCATGACGTTAATTGGTTCACGTTTTGTGTGTTCCAACCGTATCCAACGGTTCATTTGGCGACAGATTAAGCGGATTTACGGATAAAAGAGAAGAAAAAAGCCAGCGTTGAACGCTGGCTTGAGGGATAACGCGCATTTTACGTTAAAGAGATGACTAGATGACTTCGATTGGGCCACCGAATGAGGTTACAGGAGGCACTTCACCACGGAATTTCTCAAAATCAACGATACAGGTATTGGCAGAAGTGGCTTGCGCCAGCTCTGACGTACCAAGATCCAGAGTGAGTGTATTGGGATCGCCGTAAGTACAGATCGCCCCAACTTTCTCAGTCAGCGGGCCATACCAAGCCCCCTCTTCAATGCGGATCACGCCACGTGGATAGCTGTCACTCAGCACCGCTCCCGCCAATAGCTGACCACGGTCGTTGAATACACGCACCAGATCGCCATCTTTAATGCCTTTGGCTTTCGCATCCAGTGGGTTGATGTACACCGGCTCACGCCCCTGCACTGCGTAAGTCGCGCGGAATGCTTCGGCTTCACACATTTGTGAGTGCAGACGCTTATCTGGGTGGCATGATTGCAACCAGAACGGATATTTATCAGAGCCCGGCCCCCCGTGTGAACGTTCGGTTTTCTCAAACCACATTGGGTGTTCTTGGCAGTGTTCATAACCGTAGCGACCGATCTTACGTGACGTAATTTCGATAAAACCAGAAGGCGTACCCAATGCATTGATTTCAGGATCTTTGCGGAAATCCGCATGACGAACCCAAGGTGTGCCTGTACCAAAATCAAGGAAGCCTTTTTCCCAGAACTCTTCGAATTCTGGCATAGCAAATTTACCTTCGTTGGTTTTCTTACACTCGTCATACAGTGAACGTACCCACTCCATCTCATCCATGCCACGGGTGTACTCTTTTTCACGGCCAAAACGGCGAGTCAGCTCGGTCATGATTTCAAAGTCAGTACGTGACTGGAACAGCGGGTCAACCAAACGATGCATCGCAATCAGGCCTTTACCAGAGTAGGAACCGTAAGAGTCGATGTCGTTACGTTCCCACTGGGTACAAGCAGGCAGTACGATGTCAGAGAAGCGGCAGGTTGCCGTCCAACTGAAATCAATCGTCACCACAGTCTCCAGTTTCTGGAACGCACGCTTCATTTTGTTGCGGTCTTGATGGTGGTGCCAAGGGTTACAACCCGAAATCACCATCATCTTGAAACCGGGCAGCGTGACTGTATTTCCGTTGTGGTTGATCTTCTTACCCGGCTCAAGAATCGCATCAATCCAGCGAGCAACCGGAATCGTGCGGCTGTAACCGTTGAAGTCATTGTTATCCCACTTCGGCTTCGCACCTTGGTCAAGGTTACGTGGGAAGCCGCCAGGACCCGCAAACCCCGTTGAAGGTACGCCGATGCCTGAATAGTGGTGACCATAAGAGATACCGCCACCCGGCAGACCGATTTGACCGATCATGGCCGCCAGTACCGCGCCCATCCAGTACGGCTGCTCACCGTGTTCTTGACGCTGGATACACCAACCAAACAGCAGCTGAGTACGACCATTCACCAACATACGGGCGAAATTGCGGATCGCATCGGGTTTCACGCCACAGATTGTCGCTGCCCACTCAGGCGTTTTCTCAACTTTATCTTTGCTCTTACCCAGCACGTAAGGAATGAACTCTTCAAAGCCCAAGCAGTAAGTTTCAATGAACTTCTTGTCGTACAGGTTTTCGGTATACAGCACATGCGCTACCGCCAACATGAACGCCACGTCAGTTTGTGGGTTGATGTACAAGTGATCGTTTTGTAAAAAACGCTGCGTTTTGTTTTTCACTGGGTCAACGGAAACCACGTTGATCTCGCCTTTTGCGACTTTCTCTTTCAGTTGATCCAGATAGCCGAAAGACTGGTGCGTCTCACAGTTCCAACCCACTTGCAGGTTTTTCACCGGATCGTTTGCCCACAGAATAATGTTGTCTGAGTTATCTAAAATCTCGCTCCAAGAGGTACCTTGCGCGTAAACTTCGGTTGAACCCAGTACATAAGGCATGATGGTTTGGCCAGCACCGGTCGAGTAATCCCCGACTTTGGTGATGTAGTTACCATGCATACCCACAGCGCGTTGCATCATCGCGGTACAGTTGTGGAAAGCACCGGTTTGGTTCCAACCCGTTTGGCCTGCGTGCAGTGCCCATGGGCCGTATTGCTTCTGCACACGTTCTAATTCACGGTAGAACAGATCCATCGCTTCATCCCAAGTCACACGGATAAAACGGTTGTTACCACGGGTTTCTGCGCTGTATTTGTGTTTTTTCAGCCAATCGAGGCGCACCATTGGATAACGCACGCGAGATGGGCTGTACAGAATGCCTTGAATGCCGTTCAGCATTTCCGTTGGGTGGGTATCCAACTCCAACGCTTTCAACTCTTGTACCTTACCACCGTAGATGTGGGCGCGGAATGCGCCCCAGTGAGAACCAGAGACTTTCCAAGTTCCCGTGGTTTCTGCCGCTTGGGCAGAAACTGAGGTCAGTAGGCTTGGGCCAATGATCGACGCCGCACTGGTGGTTGCGACACCTTTCAGAAAACTTCTTCGTGTAATCGCCATGTTATAACTCCGTATGACGTTGCTTAGTGGTGGCCTTCAGCGAAATCTGAAGAGTGTTTTTGCAGGTACTTCAGTACCAGCGCTTCACTGTCGGTATCGAAGTTGACGAATGCCAACATACCGTCGAACATGCCAGGCCAAGTGTTGGCATCAAAGTGCGCTTCATCCGGTTGGGTGTGACAGACAGAACAGTTGGTCTTGTAAGCTTCACGCGCTTTTTCCCAAACTGGGTTGATGTCGTTCAGCATGGCTTCTTTTTTCATCCACACTTTCGCGCTGACTTGCTCCCAAGGTAGACCCGTCATGTCATCGACTTTCTGCTCACCCGTGGTCACAATCGCATCCGACATGGCGGCCTCTTTCAGTAGCGACGCCACCGCGATGTTCATACCGAAATCTTCTTGGATCACACGGCCAAAGCCTTTCGATTTACGCCAGCCGTTGATCTCCACTTGCATCATGTCGCCTTTTTCAGTCAGCACTTTCACTGCAGAAGCTGGATTAAGCAGCCCCGCTTCCACTTTGGCTTGATCATCTTCATACACAGGGAGGAAACGCACGCTGACTAAGGTTTCGCCATTGGAGTATTTGGTGTTGGATGCCATACCTTCGAGCTCACCAATCAAGCCGCTTGAGCTCTCCATGTTTTTCGGCAAGTTGTGGGCAATCCCCTTGTGGCAATCGATACAGCTTTGATCGCGCTCAGCCGCTTGCTTCATTTGGATGCGCGCCGTTGCGGACATCTGATCAAAATCCATCGATTCGTAGTTATGGCAGTTTTTACACTCCAGAGATTTGTTCGCCGCAAAGCGATCCCATTCGTGTTTTGCCAGTTCAATTCGGCGCTCTTCAAACTTTTCTGGTGTATCTAAATCACCAAAGATCTGTGCGAATACTTCTTTTGAAGCTTGCATCTTACGTGCGATTTTCGCCGTCCACTCATGCGGGACGTGACAATCAGGACAGGTCGCACGTACGCCAGAGTGGTTTTTCCAGTGCACTGTGGTTTGCAGCTCTTGGTACACGTTGTCACGCATGGTGTGACAACTGATACAGAACTCTTCCGTGTTGGTCGCTTCCAAAGCCGTATTAAAACCACCCCAGAAAATCACGCCAGCAATAAAGCCACCGAGAGTCAATACCCCCAAGCTAATGTGTACCGCGGGACGCGTCATGGTGCGCCACATTTTTAAAATTAACGATTTCATGCTTTCTTCTCTTAGCTAAGTCATTCAACAGTAGAAATGGAGGTGGTTAGAAACCGCCGTGCAGACCTGGAGGACCAAACACGAACATCTGCAGCATCCACACAATGAATCCATATCCACCCACAAAAGCCACGCTTAAGATGGGAAAAAGAACCACAGTGATGAAGAGGAATGACTTCCACTCCAGAGAGCGCTTTTCACCGCTTTCGACTTTATTAACATCACTCATACATTTGCCTACTTTATTTGCTGAAATTTCCGCCACCCTTATTTTTCAAAGCGGCGACAAATCAAGTTTAATTAAGGCGAATGTTAGACCATACATTTAATAGGGTTCAATCTAAAACCATCGTCCAACCCTTGTTAATCAACACTTTTTTGAGTTAGAACGGAGTTGTGTCTGATTAAAAAATGAGATGAAAAATTATGAACAGTTATGACAAATTAATATTGTTTTTATTTTGTGAATTTAAAACAAAATAAAAACAAACAGCCTATTTTGCCAAGGCATATTTTTCGTTTCACCATTCAAATAATGACAAACCGTAAATATCTATACCCAAACTACTTGGAGTTGCAGATTGGCGATAAAGAACGATTGGGGTGAATGACACTAGCCAACACCGCTACAGTTTCGGGTGAGAAGGAAATATTGGCATTGCTGCGCCCCAAAAGTAGGCAGCTTGCACAAGAAATGCGCACCGTTCCTCACAGAATTCAATTCGATAAGGTTACACACGGCGTTTGCTCTGAGTTATCCACAGAAAATGTGGATAAGGCTACTGGTGTCGAAAAGCGATTGCACCACGACGATAACCCCATGAGTGCAAGGAAAAACAGGTAAAAAAATCCCCGAGTAACACTCAGGGATTGTGGGGTATTGGGGAGGCGCTGATGGTTGTCAGTATTAATCTTTTAGATAGATCAGCCAGTACCACATGCCAACAAACACACCGCCACCAACAATATTGCCTAAGGTCACTGGAATGAGGTTATTGACGATGAAGTTAACAAAGTTGAGATCTGCGTACTGAGCGATATTCGCTCCTGTCATTGCCCAAAAACTCTCTGGCGCAAAATACTTAATCCCAATCGCCATCGGTACTTGGAACATATTGGCAATACAGTGCTCAAAACCGGAAGAGACAAACATGGCCACCGGCAGGATCAAGACCATCACTTTATCAGTTAACGAGCGGGCACTAAAGGTCATCCAAACCGCCAAACAAACTAGGATGTTACACATCAATCCAAGCGCGAAAGCTTGCAAGAAGGTGTGATGCAATTTGTGCTGGGAAATCGCCATCGCATTTAAGCCAAGCTGACCACCATCTTCCATAAACTGACGGGTGGCGAGCATGATAAACACTAAGATAATCGAACCACATAAGTTACCGAAGTAGACCACCGTCCAGTTGCGAACCAGCTCTTTCCACGAAATTTTACCACTCGCTTTCGCCACCAAAATCAACACTGAACTGGTAAACAGCTCACCGCCAGTAATGACGACTAGGATTAAACCTAAGCTAAAAGCTAAGCCGCCGAGCAGCTTAGTCACCCCGTAAGGCATATCGTGAGCACCAGTAGTGACTACGGTATAAAAAACAAAGGCAATACCGATTTGGATGCCAGCAGAAATCGCCAACAGGAAAGATTTGTACGCCGCTTTTTTAGCTTTACCTTCACCCGTAATGGCGGCACGTTCTGCCATCTGGGGTGGGAGAAGAGAATCGAATTGGTTATGTTCCATGAGCTTGTTACATTTTGACACACAACAGAAGAGGTGGCGGATAATCGCTCTATTTCCCCTTGAGTTCAAGGGCTATTTGTCATGTTCACGAAAAATGTTTAGATACCCGTCCTACTTGGAGTCACAGCGCAGTTTTCTCAGTCTATTCACCTCAACTTTCGCGTTCGGTGGTCACCTTAACCTTTACTCCTCTCGCCGTGAATTTTGTGCTGTTGTTCAAAACATTTTCCTCATCTTGCGCTGAAAAAAACACCAGATCGGGTCAAGCTAACAGTTCTGCGAGCACAAGATTGCGTGTTGATGCTGCGCAGCCTATTGTTGCCGCAACAACAGCTTAAAAAGGTAATAGCCATGAAATTCACTCAACAGCACATCGATGAGCTTAATTTACTGCTGCAATTTGATTTGAGCAGCGCAGCGACCGGCATCAAAGTGCACCACGATGCGTCTGAAGCGGTACAAGCCGCGGTGGTTCGTCTGTATAACAAAGGCTTATGTACTCAACCTGATGGTGGTTACCTCACCGATGAAGGCATCGAGATTGCCGAACACGCTGACCGTGTACTGCGTGTACTGAACGCGTAATCCTGTTTTGAATGAGCGCTTTACTGCGCTCATTACCTTTCTCCCTTGATTCCAACTGTGTTACGGTAGCCACCTCATTCGGTCTTAGATAAAGGATGAACTGATGAAAAGAGTTGTCGTGATAGGTGCAGGATGGCTAGGTTTGCCACTGGCACAATGGCTTAAGCAACAAGGCCATATTGTGTATGCGACACGCACTACCCCACAAGCTGTTCAAACTCTTGAAGATCAAGGTATTGAGAGTTTTGTTTGCCAATTAGATCAACCCGATGGTTTAAGCGATGCTTTACTTGAGCGGCAATGCGATACCGTCATTGGCTGCTTTCCTCCCGGTTTTCGTCAAGGCGCTGGCGAGCACTATGCCAAACATTGGCAAAACTTGGTGCAGCATGCCAAACAGGCCAATATTCAAAAACTGGTGATGATCAGTTCAACCTCTGTGTATCCCGATATCGCCAAAGCGATGAATGAACAAGACGCCTCTTTGGCATTGGCACTGGATAATTCCGCTTTTGATGCGAAAGCGCGCATCTTACTCAAAGCAGAACAGCATGTGATCACCTCAGGTATGGATTACACCATTCTGCGTTGCAGTGGCCTGATAGGGCCTAAACGCCACCCATCACGCTTTGTCAGCAAAATGGCACAAGTCAGCCGACTCGCGCCAGCCAATATGCTGCATCTGTATGACGCGATTGGTATCGCTCATTTTTCACTAGAGCAGCTCCCCTACTCGATTATCAACGCCACAACCCCCAACACGGTCAGTAAAGCGGAGTTTTATCAGGCCGCACTCGACGCAGTAGCAAGCGACCTGCCTCTGCCACCGCTGTGTGATAAAGAGGAGAAACGGATTGTGTGCGACAAATTATTGGCAGCTGGTTACCGTTTTCATTTCTCTCACACCTTAGAGGCTGTGCACGGTTATGAGTAAACGCTTGTATCAACAGATTGAAACCCTTTGGGATTACTTGCAGTTGCAACAACAACCCGACGTTGCGGATCTGATTTTGGTGCTCGGCAGTAACGATGTCCGTGTGGCAGAACATGCGGCAAAACTCTACCACCAAGGCCTTGCCCCTTATGTACTGTTTTCTGGTGGCTTTGGCCGTTTTACTCAAGGGGTATTTAACCACAGTGAGGCGGAGACTTTTGCCGCGATCGCTAAAGATGCTGGTGTCCCTGAACACGCGATTTTGCTTGAGACACAGTCGACCAATAGTGGCGAAAATCTACATTTCAGCCATCAGCTATTGGTGCAACAAGCTCGGCCTGCCAAACGCATCTTACTGGTGCAAAAACCTTATATGGAACGTCGCGCTTATGCGACATTTATGCAACAGTGGCCAGAATCGGTCGAAAGTGTGCAGGTTACCTCACCCGCAGGCAGTTTTTTTGACTATTTAACTTCAGAGCTCACCAGTGATTTTGTGCTCAATGCCATGCTGGGCGATTTTGAACGCATCCGAGATTATCCAACGCTGGGTTTTCAAATCACACAACCTATCCCAGAGCCAGTGATGCAGGCCTATCAAGCCTTGTTGCCATTAAAAGTGAATCTTGAAATGTCATGATTGTGGCATCGGTTTTGCTTAGCTATTTTGGGGTATAGGTTACTTTTTTAGATAGTGACTTTTTTAGGTAGATGCTACTTTTTGAATAGAAGTGACTTTGGGAATGGAAGTGACTTTTTGGATAGAAGTGCCTGTTTGAGCAAAAATGAACGTTGGGGTCGCCTCCACTTTCCAAACAGCAATCAAGGAGTTTGATTATGGAATTACAACGTCACCACTGCTACGACCTTATTCACATAGGAATGCGTGAATTGTTGGAAGATCGTATGGGCTATTACTCTGCGCTTGATTATCAGCAGACCTTGTATGGCATGACGGGTAAATCCAGCTGTTTAACCATGTCCGATGATGAATTAGCGTCAACCCTCGAAGCCCTAAGAAGCGAAGGCTACCTTCACGAATTACATGACTTTTCGAACTAGTCTGATGGCTCAGGTAAGTGCACTTATCTTCGTCATGTGTGACAGATGAGGATGGCGAAAGCCATCCTTTGTTTATCTCCGCCTCCCTCCTGACTTCAAATCATTACAGCCTTGAGCATGGCTTAAGCGACCGGCGCTTGCCTCTGTAGAGAATCCAAACATCGCTTAACAGTTTTTCTTGCCAAAGAGTTTCGCTACACTGTCGCCACTCATTTGACTGGACGTACCCAAAATGAAACAACTGCTCGACTTTATTCCACTGATCATTTTTTTCGCTTTATATAAGTTTTATGACATCTACGTAGCAACAGGGGCGCTGATCGCCGCCACGACAGTTCAAGTGATTGTCACTTATGCTATGTACAAAAAAGTGGAGAAAATGCAGCTCATCACATTCGTGATGGTTGCTCTGTTTGGTGGCATGACCTTAGCCCTGCATGACGATAACTTCATCAAATGGAAAGTGACGATTGTGTATGTGGTTTTTGCGCTCGGTCTAACCATCAGCCAAATCATGGGTAAACCTGCGATCAAAGGGATGCTCGGTAAAGAGCTCACCTTGCCGGATGCAGTATGGTCAACCATTAACTGGGCATGGGTGATGTTTTTCAGCGGCTGCGCTGCACTCAATCTTTATGTTGCCTACCACCTACCGCTTGATGTCTGGGTTAATTTCAAGGTATTTGGTCTGTTGGCGGCAACCTTAGTGTTTACTCTGCTCACGGGGGGCTACATCTACAAACACCTTCCCCATGAACCCAAACAGAAAAACCAATAAATTGTCCTGATGGCATACCCAAACGATTTGGCACTTCAAGCAGGAAGGAGATTGGCTGGGTATAAAGGGATGATCCAGTGACGAATTTGTGGTTATAATCCGCCCCCTAATCCACAGCGACCGTATTCGGTCGCTGTTTTGTTTGCTGTGGATCCCCAAATGAATCAAACCGTAAATTCACCTAAAGGCCAGCTTCTGCTGCGCACACTCGCAATGCCTGCCGATACGAATGCAAATGGCGATATTTTTGGCGGCTGGATCATGTCTCAACTCGACTTAGCGGGCGGTATTCTCGCTAAAGAGATCTCCTGTGGACGCATCGTGACTGTTTCTGTTTCCAGTATCACTTTTAAAAAACCTGTCAAAGTCGGTGACGTGGTATGTTGCTACGGCGAATGCACCAAGATTGGCCGCACATCGATGTCGATCAATCTCGAAGTGTGGGTTAAGCCGGTCAAAGAAGAGGGGGTCGGCGAACGTTTTCAAGTGTGTGAAGCCACCTTTAACTATGTGGCGATTGATGCAAATGGCCGCCCCAGAGCAATAAGCCTCAGCAATGGATCACAGAAATCATCTTGATAGGCTGTGTTTCACAAGCGAGTTGCGTAGAGTATTGACTTTGCTTTTGGTCAGTTGATAAGGATTAAAGTGTTATGTGGTATGTGATTTTTGCGCAGGATGTCGAGAACTCATTAGAAAAACGTCTGAGCGTGCGCCCAAAACATCTGGAGCGTTTACAACAACTGCAAGATGAAGGCCGTCTGCTCACTGCAGGCCCTATGCCAGCCATCGATTCCGAAAATCCGGGACAGGCAGGCTTTACTGGCTCAACCGTGATCGCGGAATTCGCCTCCTTAGTTGAAGCACAAGCTTGGGCGGATGCCGATCCTTATGTCGCCGCGGGTGTTTATGCCAACGTCATTGTTAAACCTTTCAAAAAAGTATTCTGATATGAAAAAAATCGTCCTGAGCAGCGTTATCGCCTCGACTCTCCTTTTCGTCGGTTGCAGCTCTGGCTCAGCAGAAAAACAGCGTAACCTTGAGCTATTGGCGGGTAACCGCGCCAGCTTACTCTCGACCGAGTTACCATTGGAGTTTGGCCCACTGAATGTTCTCCGTGCTACCGCCAAAGGCAGTACTGTTGAGCTAATGATGGTGTACAACACGGATGCCAATAATGCCAAACCGACCGAGCAAGTACTACAAAGCGCGGTCAGTAGCTTCTGTGCTAACAAAGACATCCGTTCGAATCTGGATGTTGGGATCAGCTACCGCATCCAAATGCGCAACACGCGTGGTCAATTAATGGCCGATCAGTTGGTCACGAAAGAGAGCTGCAAGCAAGGTTAAGCGAGTTTGCAGTCATCGAGCTATACCCAAACGACTTGGAGTTGCAGGTAGGCGGTAAGTGAGTTCATCCCCATGAGCATAGATACATTATGTGATTGGGATGAACGAACGTAGCCAACACCGCTGCAGCTTCAAGTAGCAAGGGGATATTCCAGATTGACTCTTGAACAACACAAACGAAAAGAACAAAGGCCTCATAAGAGGCCTTTGCGGTTTCTAACGGTTTACTCAAACTACTTGGCGTTGTAGGTAAACCTCAAGTAGGAAGCGTATATCAGCCTTGCCATTCCGCGCGCAGTGCTTTCGCTGCGTTGACCATGTTGGTCAGTGCCGCTTCCACTTCTGGCCAGTTGCGGGTTTTTAGACCGCAATCTGGGTTGACCCACAAACGCTGCGCTGGAATTTTTTCTGCTGCTTTGCGCAGCAGATCTTCAATCCATGTTTGTGCAGGAATGTTCGGTGAGTGAATGTCGTACACGCCTGGGCCAATTTCGTTCGGGTAGTTAAACTCTTCAAACGCTTTGAGCAGCTCCATGTTGGAGCGCGATGTTTCAATGGTGATCACGTCAGCATCCAGTGCCGCAACCGATTCGATGATCTCGTTGAATTCGCTGTAACACATATGGGTATGAATTTGCGTTTCCGGACGCGCGCTACCTGCGGAAATCTTAAACGCTTGTACTGCCCAATCTAAATAGGTTTGATGATCGCGTTTTTTCAGTGGTAAACCTTCACGAATCGCGGGTTCATCAATTTGAATAATATTGATGCCTGCATCTTGCAAATCCGCCACTTCATCACGCAGTGCCAACGCCAATTGCTGAGCAATCTCTTGGCGACTGATGTCTTCACGTGGGAAGGTCCAGCACAGAATGGTCACAGGCCCCGTCAGCATCCCTTTCATCTGCTTAGACGTGAGAGATTGCGCGTAAGTTGACCACTCTACCGTGATCGGTTTTTCACGTTCAATATCCGCCACCACAATCGCTGGTTTTACACAGCGTGAACCGTAACTCTGCACCCAACCAAACTGCGTGGTTTGGAAACCGGCGAGGTTTTCAGCAAAGTATTCCACCATGTCATTACGTTCCGCTTCACCGTGTACCAGCACATCTAGCCCTAGTGCTTCTTGGCGTTTCACTGCATCAGCAATATGGCCTTTCAGTGCTTGCACATACTCTTGCTCGCTCAGCTTGCCTTGGCGATACGCACTACGCTCAGTACGGATCTCTCCTGTTTGTGGGAAAGAGCCGATGGTCGTGGTCGGTAAGAAAGGCAGACCCAATACTTCTGCTTGGTGATGAGCACGCTCAATATAAGGCGCACTCCGCTCTGCCAATGCCGCCGTAATATTATTGATACGCGCTTGCACAGAAGCCTTGTTCACCGTGTGAGAAGATTTGCGCGCAACAATTGGTTGGCTATAGGTATCACAAGCCAAAATGGCCGCTGCATCCCCTTCCAATGCACGCCCAAGCAACGCAACTTCAGTCACTTTCTGCTTAGCAAACGCAAACCAACTGCGGGTTTCTGCGCTCAGATCGCCTTCCAGATCCAGATCGACTGGGCTGTGCAGCAGTGAACAGGAACTGGCGACCCACAAACGCTCACCCAGCAAGGTTTTTACAGGTTGTAGACGAGCCAGAATGGCACTCAAATCGGCACGCCAAACATTACGGCCATTAATGACCCCCGCAGAAAGCACCCAATCGGAAGGCAAGCGGTTCACAATAGTTTCGAGCTGCGCTGGAGCGGCCGAAATATCCACATGCAGACCATCAACCGGCAGTTCCACTATCTTATCAAGCGTGTCTAACACTGAATCAAAGTAAGTGGTCAGCAGCAGTTTGACGTCACCGCGGATCACCTGATAAGCCAGTTTAAATGCTTCTTGCCAACGGGGTTCCAGCTCTAACGCCAAAATAGGCTCATCGATTTGTACCCATTGCACACCCTGCTTCGCCAGCTTGCTCAGAATCGCTTGGTAAGCGGTCAATAGACGCGGCAACAACGTTAAACGATCAAAACCCTCTTCCACTTCTTTACCTAAATAGAGGTAACTGATTGGGCCAAGCAGCACAGGTTTTACATCGTGACCCGCTTGCAGCGCTTCATTCACATCTTCAAACAGTTGTGGCCAGCTCACATTGAAAGTGTCGTGAGAGCTGAACTCCGGCACGATGTAGTGATAGTTAGTGTTGAACCACTTGGTCATATCAGAAGCCGCACTGCCCGTTCCGCAGCCACAGGCATTTTGTGACTGACCACGGCCTACGCGAAACAGCGTATCTAAATCAGGAAAACCGTGGTTATGGCGCTTAGGCACATGGCCGAGTAACAGCGTGGTGGTGAGTACATGGTCGTACCAAGCAAAGTCACCCGCGGTCACAAAGTCTAATCCGGCTTCTTTTTGCAATGCCCAGTTTTGTTGACGAATTTGGCTGCCGACCTGTTTCAAAGCCGCTTGGTCAATCTCACCACGCCAGTATTTTTCAAGAGCAAATTTAAGTTCGCGTTTTTCGCCAATGCGGGGATAACCAAGAATGTGTGTCGTTGTCATGTGAAAATCCTTTGTCTGTTCTTAATAGGTCGTAGAAGCTCTAAGCTGCCTCAGCACATCGAAAGATGTCTGGATGGCTAAACTATCGCGTTGTACGCCTTCGAGAACAAGGTTCATTTATTCAACTTGTTTATTAGTAATTTTCATGTTGGCACTGGCGATTATCAATTTACCTTTACTATTTATAACCAAACTGCTTGGAGTTGCAGGTAGGCGGCAAGTGAGTTCATCCCCATGAGCATAGACACACTATGTGATTGGGGTGAACGAATGTAGCCAACACCGCTGCGGCTTCAAGCAGGAAGATTATAGCCATCTAGATGTTTACAGCTCCGAAAAATCGGCGTAACTTAGCTAAAAATTCATGTTGGCTTAGGGATAAGTGAGGAGAGTTCATGATAGAGCTGAAACATTTGAAAACGCTGATCTCGCTACGCGATACCGGTTCACTGACCGCCACCGCGACCTCGTTGCATCTCACCCAGTCTGCGCTCTCGCATCAGATTAAAGACTTGGAAGCGCGAATTGGCGGGCAGCTTTTTTTGCGTAAAACACGCCCAGTGCGTTTTACCGCCGAAGGCGAAATTTTGCTGCGTTTGGCGGACGATATTTTGCCTAAGATGTCACGCGCCGAGAATGAACTGGCAAGCCTTAAAGAAGATGTGAATGGACGCCTGCACATGGCGATTGAGTGCCACTCCTGCTTTCAATGGCTAATGCCCGCCCTGCGCGAATATCAGGTCAGCTGGCCAAATGTGGCGCTGGATTTTTCGTCCGGCTTTGGGTTTGAACCTCTACCCGCGCTGTTAGCGGGGGAATTGGATCTGGTGATCACCTCAGATATTTTGCCACGCTCAGAAGTGCATTATGAGCCACTGTTTGATTTTGAAATGCGCCTTATCACCGCCACCAACCATCCATTGGCTGACAAAGCCGGTATTGAGCCCCAAGATTTAGCCGATCAAACCATGCTCACCTATCCGGTGCAAAAGCAAAGATTGGATGTGGTGAAGCACTTTTTGCAACCCGCAGGCGTTGAGCCCGCACGCTGGAAGCAAGCCGACAATACGTTGATGCTGGTACAAATGGTGTCGGCAGGATTAGGTGTTGCGGCACTACCCAATTGGGCAATCAGCGAGTTTTCACGCCAAGGGCTCATCACCAGTAAACCGTTAGGTAAAGGGCTATGGCGTCGCTTGTTTGCCGCCACTCGCCATAGCGAAAAAGACAAACGCTACCTGCAAGCCTTTTTCGCTACCGCACGCCAACAATGCAAAAGCCACCTTGATGGGATCAAGATGGCTTCACTTTAGGCATCACTACCGAGCATAAGCTTTGAACTGGTTGGTAAGAGGATCGTATTGATAACCCAGTACGTCTAACTTACCGACCAGATGCTCAATATCCATTTCATAAGTGCTGATCAACTCATCCAGACTGTCACATTCCAAACGCAGTTTTTCATTGACGATGCCCAGCAAGATCACGCTATCGAAGTTTCGTACGTTGCTCAGATCCATCACATCACTCCTGATTGAATGTTTTCACTCAGCGTTTCCGCTCCCCAACTTCATCAAGCATAGTCGCTATTTGGGTAACGAAAAGTGATCTGTGCGACGCACTTCACTCCACTGCGCTACAACGGCATTTGATACAAACCGTGGAATCCGGTTGCGGATGCCAGCACCAAAAGCCCGGCGAGCAATAACTGCCATTTATTGACGGTTTTGCCAGAGATCAAATGCCAGCACCACGCCACGATACCCGTAATCAATAAGCCAAAGCTCATCACAATCGGCATCAATAGTGTTTGCAGTTGCTCGTCATTCAAACCAGAAACATAAGGCAAGAGGCATAACGCAGTGAGCATGGCAGATACAATCCCTACCACAGGCAAGATTCGATGAAAGGCTTGTAAGCGTGAGCGAGCCAGTGTCAGTAGCAAATGTCCGAACATCGCACCCAGCAGGAAAATCGCCGCAAAGATAGTGAGCGATGCGGGCCATGCTGGCGCTTCGCTGATCAAAATCCCGACGTAAGCCAGTGCTAAACCATTGGCTAAATACATCACCCAAAGCGGGCCTTCCTCACGCGTTTTTTTAGTCTGCACTTGCGAATAGAAGTAAAACAGAGCAAACACCACCAGAAACGCTTCAATTTTGATCGACGCCACGGCCAACCAGAGCACCGCTAACGCAGGCAATACTTTGTGGATACGACCACGCTGTCCGGGGCAAATTTCCCCCTTGACCAGCACCAGTGTCAAAATGATTTGCGCGCCCAATAACATAGGTGCGAATACGGAAATCAGAGAATAAAGCATAGTTTGCCAAATCAGAGAGCTGTCGAGGTGGCAGATAATAGCAAACCTCCTTCGAGAACCCCAAGCAGCGGCCGCGAATTTCCTCTGTGGATGAAACTCCGGTGGTGTGAACTACTCAGACCAGATCGCAAAATGGCTAAAAGTGCAGCAAGCCAAACAAAAGTGAAGCGACAAAACATCACAATGCGTTATAGTTTCCGTCCAACTATAACTAGAGAATGATATGAAAATTCGATTATTAGTCAGCATTTTATGCATCCTGTTCGCCGGTTGCACCTTACAACAAACCAACCGCGCACTCCAACCCGACCAACGCTGGGTCACTCAAACACTGCCCAATGGCCTTACTTACCATCTCTACCCAGACAGTGAACAAGAAGTCTCTATTCGTTTGTACGTTCACGCAGGTTCAATGCAAGAAACCGCGCAGCAAGCGGGTTACGCTCACTTCATCGAACATATGGCATTTAACGGAACCCGCCATTATCAGCACAACGATGTGATTCGTATGTTTGAGCAAAGCGGTGCCCAGTTTGGTGCGGACTTTAACGCTTTAACCGGCTACGACCGCACGGTTTATCAGCTCGACCTACCTAATGCGCAAAATATCGATAAAGCGCTATTGTGGTTTGCTGATATTGCTGACGGTTTAGCGTTTGACGCTGATGAAGTCGAAAAAGAGAAAGGGGTGATTTTGGGAGAGTTTCGCGCCTCACGCACAGAAAACATGAGCTTAGAGCAGCAGTTTTATCTGCACCAGATCCAAGGAACCTCCTACGCGGATCGCGATCCCCTCGGTTCACGCGAGTTGGTGCAAGCCGCCACTCCAGACAGTTTGAAAGCCTTCTACCAACAGTGGTATCAACCTCAATTAGCGGAACTGGTTATTACTGGTAACTTTACCCTTGAACAAGGCCAACAGTGGGTTGAGAACTATTTCTCCTCATGGAAGAAAGGCTCCACCGAAAAGCCAGCTTCGATTTATCACCAAGCCCTGAATAACCAAGACCTAGTCGCTCCGGTGACTGCAGGTGAATCCCCTAGCCTAACCTTGATCTTCCCCCAAGGCTCAGCAGCGATTAAAGACTATGCCAGCCAGCAAGAGTTTTGGCGCGATGATGTCGGCGAACAACTCCTGCACACACGCCTAGTAGCGGCATTCAATGATGCAGCGCAGGCCATAACCGGCATTTACGCAACCCATTATGAAATTGAAGGTCAACGTTACACTCTCATTAGCGTCGGGTTTGCGGCCGAACAACGAGAGAAAGTGCAAGCCTTGTTGCTGGAAACCCTCTCTTCAATGCGTGATTACGGGGTGACCAAAAATGAGTTGGATATCATTATGCGCGGTTATCGTGAGCACTTAACCTTTTTGCAAGAAGATCGCGAAGCCATGACCCCAGCGAGCCATGCCAATCAAAAAGTCTACTCGATTGTGTTTGATACACCGATCCAAGCGACGCTCGATTACCAAGCGAGCTTGAGCGAGTTTATTGCTTCCGCGACACCAGAAATGATCAATCGTCATATCCAACAGCAATTGAGCCAAAACCCTGTCTGGGTTGTTGGCGTTGCGGCCACTGAAGATGCGCAAGCATTGAAAAAAGCCTTGCCACAATGGCGTAACGACCTAGCGCAACCTGGCAATCAGCCTATCGATCAACAAATCGATAGCCCATTCACCCAGCAATTTACTGCGGGCGAAGTGGTGAAACAACTCGATATCAATGACGACCCACAGGTGACTTATTGGCAGCTTGATAACGGTATTGATGCCTATTATCTGCGCAATATTGAAGCCAAAGATCGCGTCTTTGTTCAATACGCCAGTTCGGGTGGCCAATTCGCGTTACCTGCAGACCTACTCCCTGCCGCCGAGATTGCTCCTGCAGTACAGACACGAAGTGGCCTCGATACGTTGAACGGCTCTCAGTTTGATCGCTACCTTCGTCAGAAAGACATTGGTTTCTATAGCTATATTGCATCGACCAGTCATGGTTTCGAAGCCAATAGTAAAGCGCAAGAGTTACCTGAGCTGTTGGAAATACTCCATTTATTGTCAACTCAAGTCAAAATCAGCTCTGATCAGCTCAATTCAGTGAAAACCGAATTTACTCAAAATCGTAGTGCGTACTTTGACTCCCCTATTGGTGCTTTCTTCCGTACGGTGACCAACCAAAGCTTTATCGAAACAAGTCCCTACAGAATTCGTACCCCTGAGCAGATTGCTCAAGTCACGGCACAGCAAATTGAGCAGGTTCATCAACGTCTCTTCAGTGAAGGACGCAATAATACGCTGGTCATCGTCGGTGATATTGAGCGCTCTCAAATCACCCCGATGTTGCGTCAGTACGTAGCAAGTATACCTTTGAGCAAGGGAACGCTTTCCCCTATGACCAGCCAGTTGATCAAACCGGTTGCGCCACGCTTAGAGTTAGCACTTAACAATGAAAACTCGACCCAGTATTCCTTGCGTCTGATATCTGAAACGCAGCCGCGTACCGCAAAAACCGTCTTTATCGATGATATGTTGCAGCGTATTGCGACTCAGCGTTTACTGGCTGAAGTTCGCGAGCATCAAGGTTTAGACTACACGCCACAGGTGATCCCATACGTGGTCGATGGAGACATTCTCAATGATTGGGTATTGTCAGCTTTAGTCGACCCCAAAAGTGAACCACAAGTGGCCAAAGTGATGCATGAGGTCGCGCGTGAGCTGGCTCAAGGTGTCACACAGCAAGAGTTGGATGTGGTGAAACAGAAGTTCTTGATTGATATGAAACCGCTCAACAAATCACCGGAGCAGCAAGCTTACTTCATGTTGCGTTATGCGATTCATCACTATGGCGTTGAGACCATCTACAGGGTTGAGGAACTGACGCAATCCATCACTCTGGATGACATCAACCAACGTGCTCAAACGTTATTTGGCAAAGGTACTATGTCACAAGAGCTGATCATGACACCTAAGGCTAATCCTAAAGGCTAAGCGCTGAGCGCACTCATCGAATCAATAATTCGTACAACACTCATTATTCAACCTAAACCAAGCCCGCCAAGCGGGCTTTTTTATGAGTGGCGTTTTGGGGAACCGATATTTCCTCTCAGCCTTGCTGACTGTATCAACTCGCTAAATAAGCGAGCAGACGCGGCGCAGTCACAATCCCTTTGTATTTATTACCCTCGACTAAAACCCAAGGTGGCGGTGGATTGGTTTTGAGCAACGAGGCTAATAGCTTGAGGTCTGTATCATGAGCCAGTTTGACTTGCGGCGTGCGCATGATTTGATTGACGGGTTTGCGCCAAATAGCGGCTTCACGTGCCGTTTCCAATTCAGTGCCCATCGTCGGCGTGAGGTGTAAATTCAGCGCGGCTCTATCCACCAAGCCGACACATTCTCCAGCCGTAACGACCGGTAAAACATCGGACTGCACCGCGTTAAAGTATTCCACCGCCAACGAGAGTGGATCTCCGGGGTCGAGCCGATATTGAGTGAAAAACGCTAAACTTTGCAATGTTGTAATTTCGCTTGATTGCTTATCGGCTTCACGGTTGGTCAGCTTAAGATGTTTACGATAATCCGAGGCATGAATAATGTTACTCAGTGGCAAAGGCTTGGCGAAAAAGAATCCCTGTAATAGATCTACCCCCAGCGACTTGAGGACATACACTTCATGCTCAGTCTCTACCCCTTCGGCGACAACCTTAACACCCAAAGTATGGGCAAGATCGGTCATCATTTTTACGATGGCATAGCGGCGTGACCCCACTTCGATATTGGTCACAAACTCTCGATCGATTTTCAAATAATCAAACTGACACTCCGTGAGGTAAGAGAACGAAGAAAAGCCCGTTCCAAAATCATCAATCGCAACAGTGACTCCACGATTTCGTAAATGCTGCAGCACTTCGCCTCCCTGTGATTGAGAGTCAAAGTAAGCCGTTTCCGTTAGCTCCACCGTGATATTTTTCGCCAAAGTCGGCGTTTCAGCGAGCATGTCAACCACGCTTTGTAAAATCTGCTCAGCACTCAAGTCGCTGTTTAACGAACGATTGATGCTGACTCCCACATGGTGACCAAATAAAGCGTGAATTTTAGGCAGATCCTTTAAGGCTTTACCGCCAATCAACTCATCCAACTGATTGATCAGCCCCAGCTCTTCGGCTATCGAAATTAACTCTTGCGTTGATGCATGTAAAATCTCAGGAGCTTGAAAACGGCACAGCGCCTCAAACTTCACCACAGACCAACTCTGGCTATCCACAATCGGCTGATAAAACACTTCGACATCGCCATTTGCTATCCATTTCTGCACCCATTTTTCCAGTGTTTTACGACGCTCAATCTGCTGATGGATTGCGCGATCATAAAAGTTGATATGTCGAGTTTCCCCCGCGTGGTGCTCCAACATGGCTTGGATGGCATGGGGAACGAGGCGCTCTATTTTATCGGTATCCACATTTAACACCGAAACCCCTAAACGCCCCTTAGCAACGGCTTGATGAGCTTCCTGCCCACCTCGTTGTCGTAACTCAATAAAAAACTGGCGTAAAGTGCGCTGTAACCCTACCAAAGGCTGAGCTTCTAGGTTTTTCTCCGCATCCAACTGACACAGAAAAATCCCTTCACCGTGATAACCACACAGTTGCACTTGCCGGTTCTGAGCCAAACTGGCAGCCAGCCGGCGGATCTGCGCATAGTATTTATCGCTGCTGAATTTAGGCTGTATCGCCAACACAAATCCAGTGGTGGTTTGCTGCTTAGGTAAACGCTGTTTCAACTGATCACTGAATTTAGACAGCGTCGGTAATTGTGTCAGTAATTCGACATCGCCCGCTTGCTTATCCAGTACGCGATCCAAATGCGGTGCCAGATCCGTGGTAAAGCCGATATAAAAGATCTGCCCTTTCTGAGGACTTAAACGTTTAATGGATAGGTCTTGTGGCCAGACTTCACCAGAAGCGCGCTGAGATAAAATCGTGCCGCTCCAGCCACCTTGCTCACGCAATTGCTGCCACATATCCACATAGAAATGCTGCGAATGTTTGCCCGAATTGAACATACTGGTTTTTAACCCCAGTAGCTCATTTTGTTGATATCCCGTTTGCTGCTCAAAATAACGATTGCACGCCAAAATTCGCGTTTGATCATCGGTAATCACAACCCCATGATGGTCATTATCAAATAAAGCATCAAAGGCAAAGGCGGATTCCATACCAGAATGGAAAATTAGTAATGGTGTAATCGTCCCTCGAACAAACTGGCTACTCACTTCGTCAACCGAAAACTCGACTAAGGCCACCAGCTTTTCGGCGCTCACCAATAAGGTATTGAGACTCTGTGGCGCTGAATCTGCTTGCACCAAAAAGCCCGCGGCATGCTCGCGCTGAGTCAAAGGCAAGTACTCAAGAAAATCGTCGGGCTTGGTAATCGAGCGAGAATTTCCCACCAGTGACTGCCACATCACAACATCGTAATCCATATGCTGACTGGCTAACTGGTAACACCAATCGAGTGGTGCATAACGAGTTTGTAAGCCGATACTTTGTGGTTGTACGGTTGATACATTCACACTCATCCGGTATCCCTAAACTGATGATGTTGATTCTGTGACCACCTTAGAATAGCTTGTCACCCCATACAATGAACTCTGACGCATAACGTTAACTTATCCCTAACTAAAGTATTAGTAACTAAACATTAACTTGCCTACTTTTCTTTTAGGCCTTGATTCCTTTCGTGGATTATTTCGCAAGTAAGAGTGAAATAATCCCTTAGCAAAATCGGGGCAATGTTACGGTAGATACTGGCCTTGCAAGCCGCTATAATGCCGCCCTCTTAATCTTGAGGCCAAAATATGCACAGCGAAGTTACCCCTATCCACCACTACAAAAAATACTGGGCCGAGTGTTTCGGCACAGCGCCATTCTTACCGACCAGTCGTGAAGAAATGGATCAATTAGGCTGGGATAGCTGTGATGTGATTATCGTGACCGGCGATGCTTATGTTGATCACCCGAGCTTTGGTATGGCGATCATCGGCCGCTTGCTTGAAGCACAAGGTTTCCGAGTTGGGATCATTGCTCAGCCAGAATGGCAAACTAAAGACGCCTTTATGACGCTTGGCAAACCGAACCTGTTTTTCGGTGTGACCGCCGGTAACATGGACTCAATGATCAACCGCTACACGGCGGATAAAAAAATTCGTCACGACGATGCGTACACCCCAAACAATAAAGGTGGCATGCGTCCTGATCGCTGTTCATTGGTTTACTCACAACGTTGTCGTGAAGCCTACAAAGATGTGCCGATTGTGCTTGGTGGTATTGAAGCCAGCTTGCGTCGTGTCGCGCATTACGATTACTGGTCAGACAAAGTTCGCCGCTCTATCCTGCTGGATGCGAAAGCCGATATTTTGCTATTCGGTAACGCCGAGCGCGCGCTGGTTGAAGTGGCACACCGCTTAGCCAATGGCGAATCAATTAATAAGATGGTTGATATTCGCGGTACGGCTGTCAATTTGGCTCAAGTCCCTGAACATTTTAAGATTATCGATTCCACCCGCATTGATCAGCCAAACAAACCGTTTGTGCCCAGCAATCCGTATGAAGTGGAAACCCAGTGCGCGACCAAAGGTGATGAGAAAGAAGAAGCTCAACCTATCACCATTCGCCCATCACGCCATGATGCGAAAACCACCGCGGTGCGTCTGCCTTCATTTGAAAAGCTAGTGAATGACCGTATTTTGTACGCGCACGCCAGCCGTGTGTTGCATTTAGAAACCAACCCTTATTCAGGCCGTGCGCTGGTGCAGCGTCATGGTGACCGTGAACTGTGGGTTAACCAAGCACCGATCCCGCTCACCACTGAAGAGATGGATTTCGTGTTTGGCCTTTACTACGCCCGTGTTCCGCACCCTAAATATGGCGACGCGAAAATTCCGGCGTACGACATGATCAAGACTTCGGTCAACATCATGCGCGGCTGTTTTGGTGGCTGTTCATTCTGCTCTATCACCGAGCACGAAGGACGCATCATCCAGAACCGTTCACAAGAGTCGATCATCAATGAACTGAAAGAAATCCGTGACAAAGTACCGGGCTTCACCGGTGTAATTTCCGATTTGGGTGGCCCAACCGCGAACATGTATCGCCTCGGCTGTTCAGATCCAAAAGCAGAAGCGAACTGTCGTCGTCCAAGCTGTGTGTTCCCAGGAATCTGTCATAAGCTGAATACCGACCACAAACACACCATCGATCTGTATCGTGCAGCGCGTGATGTGGAGGGCATTAAGAAAGTGGTGATCGCTTCTGGTGTACGTTACGACTTGGCGATTGAATCGCCTGAGTACGTGCGTGAGCTGGTGACTCACCACGTTGGCGGCTATTTGAAGATTGCTCCTGAGCATACGGAAAAAGGCCCACTGAGCATGATGATGAAACCGGGCATGGGGACGTATGATCGCTTTAAAGAGCTGTTTGAAAAATACAGCGCTGAAGCAGGTAAAAAACAGTATCTGATCCCTTACTTCATTGCCGCTCACCCGGGGACTGAAGATGAAGACATGGTCAACCTCGCACTGTGGTTGAAATCCAACAACTACCGTTGTGACCAAGTACAGAACTTCTATCCATCGCCAATGTGTAATGCGACCGCGATGTATCACGCAGAAGTGAACCCGCTGAAACGCGTGAAATACAAGAAACCGGAAAAGGTGCCAGTGGCGAAAGGTGAAGCGCAACGTCGCTTGCATAAAGCCCTGCTGCGCTACCATGATCCTGCCAACTGGCCGATGATTCGTGAAGCACTGATTGCGATGGGCAAACGTCATCTGATTGGTGATCGCCCTGAGTGTCTGATCCCTGAAAAAGATTCAGACCTAGTCACCCCAGCACAAAGCCGCAAATCAGGTCGTCATGGCGCGAATCGTTTTGCGACCAAGCATACTCATAGCCAACCGGGCTTTGATGCGCTGCGTGGTAACAAATCTGGCGGCCAAGGTCGTTCGAACAGCGGCAATAAATCGAATCAGGGCAAACCTGCCGGCAGCAAACCGACAGGCGGTAAACCAACGACGAATAACCAACCTGCTCGCGGTGAACAAAACCGTGGCCAGCAAGGTCAACGTGGTTCAGCGACAGGCGGTAAACCACAAGGCTCTGGTCGTCCGGCCAGCCGTGGTAAGACTCAACGTCAGCCACAACGCGCACGTTAAACCCTAGTTGCCTTCTTCACTCGCTTCTCGGGAGAGTTCCTTCTCCCCCCCCATGTCTATGGGAGGTCCTTCTTCTCTCCTCCCCCTTTTAGGGGGAGGTCGGGAGGGGGTATTTTCAAAGCATCGGTAGCACCGAAAGCAGTAACAATCCTCCCATCGCGCCATTAAACCAACGCACATAATTGGGATGATTCATCCAGTAACTCAGTTGTTTGCCAGCGGCAGTCCACACACTGACTGAAGGTAAATTCACTAACGCAAATACCAACGCAATCAAACCGAGCTGTAGCCAACTCGCATTCGGGTTAAATACACTCACCGCCGTGAGCGCCATTGACCAACCTTTCGGGTTCACCCACTGAAACAGCGCCGCCGCCACAAAAGACATTGGCTGATACTCTTGCCCCTCTTTGGATGGTCGGCTCAGCGCAATTTTGGCTGCCAGATACACCAAATACAAAGTGCAGAGAATCTGTAGCCCTTGTTGAAGGATCGGATAACGCTGAAACAGTTCTGTCAAGCCTACGCCGACCAGAAGCACCATTATGCTAAAACCAAACGTAATCCCCAGCATGTGCGGGATGGTGCGCCAAAAACCAACATTGGCTCCTGAAGTCATTAGCATGATGTTGTTAGGGCCTGGCGAAAAAGTAGAAACAAAAGCAAACGCCAACAGCGGCCCGAATAAGGTGTAATCCATAACGATGTTCTCGATTAATGTCAGATACAAAAATATTAATCGCTCCCTGACGCAATTTTGTGTTTATATGAGCGAACAAAACACTGAATGCACAACAAAAGAGAATTATGGACAGGTTTGACGAAAGAATATTGCACGAGCTGCAACTCGATGGCCGAGTCTCGAATGTAGAGTTGGCAGAACGCGTAGGGTTATCGCCCTCCGCCACCCTGCGTCGCGTGCAAGATTTAGAGCGTAAGAAAATCATCAAAGGCTATCGTGCGGTATTGGATAAAAACCAGCTTGAGGTCGGTTTTATCGCGTATGTGGCGATTGGCTTAAACAGCCATACCAAGCAGTCACAGCTCAGTTTTGAGCAGCATGTACGCTTTGCTAAAGAAGTGGTGGAATGCCACAACATCACCGGCATGAACGAATACTTACTGCGCGTGGAAACCAAAGATCTGGTGGCTTATAAACGCTTCCATGCCGATGTGCTTGGCGAATGTGCGGTAGTCAAATCCATTACCACCATGGTGGTGATGGATTCGCCAAAAGATGAGCGGCAGTAACCGTGCTGATCACGCACGAATCCACTCTCGTCTCTGTTTAAGGAAGCAATTGATACTCTTGCTCAGAGACACTCTCTAGCCATTCGTTACTCGCCCCTTGCGCAGGGATCGCCACCGCAATGTGCGAAAACCAGCTGTCTCGCGCTGCACCATGCCAGTGCTTTGTGCCTGGGGCGATATAAACAGTATCGCCAGGATGCAATTCCCGTGCGGGGCAGCCCTCCTCTTGGTACCAACCTCGCCCAGCCGTCACCAGCAACACTTGCCCACCTTGATGATGAATGTGCCAAAAATTGCGACATCTCGGCTCAAAGGTCACATTAAAAACCGGCAAATCAGTCTGGTTAAGCAACGCTAAATAGCTGACACCAGAAAAGTAATTAGCGTAGGCTTGGTTTATCTCACCCAATGGAAAACAGCTCACTGAAGACCATTCTTGTAGTGAAGACAGCACTTGGGATCGACGATCGGCAGGATGATGACTCATGATGAAAATACCTCTGAGATGAAATTAAGATTTAGTCAAAACACCTCCATAAGCTATGCCCTCAACCGCTCATTACGCTAACCTATTTCTCGCGAATGATTGCCTAAAAATCCAAAATGGAATTTTTCCCCTTTGTCACAGCTCACAGATAAAGACACAAAATACGAAAATACCCATTAATAAACAGTAAGATGTAAACAAAAAACACAAAACACCTACTTATTATGTGTCATCTTAAGCTTATCTAATCCTCTTCACATTCATACGAGAGATGCTATAAATACTCTAGTTTTCGCACCTAAATACCACAGAGCCCATATGCAACCTCTTCCTAACATCTCGGCAGCCACTCGTCTCCTCGCTTCACAGATTGAGCAATGGACAGGTCAGAACAACCAGATGGAAACTGCGATCAGCGGCCTGCGGCTCAGCCGTTGGACAAGTGAAACCCAACCGGTAAGCTACACGCACAAATCCAGTCTTTGCCTGATCGCACAAGGGAAAAAGCGTGTTTTTCTCGGTGAAGAGTGCTTTGTATATGATGCCAACCATTTTTTGATTTCCTCAGTCGATCTGCCCGTGATTGCCAACATCATGGAAGCCAGTGAAGAGATCCCCTACTTGGGGATCATTCTTGAGTTAGATATGCAGGAAATTTCCCAGTTGATTGTGGACAGTCAATTTACTTTTGAGCCCAATCATTCGCCGTCACAAAGTATTGCTGTAGGTCAG
This sequence comes from Vibrio cholerae, assembly GCF_008369605.1. NCBI lineage: Bacteria > Pseudomonadati > Pseudomonadota > Gammaproteobacteria > Vibrionales > Vibrionaceae > Vibrio > Vibrio cholerae. Next base: position 1,198,472 of record NZ_CP043554.1, on the reverse strand, counting down.
CTATCCCTTCCGATCTTAGATGCCTTTACCCGACTAGTCGCCTTACTTGATGAACCCGCCAACATCAACATTCTTGCGCCTCTCATCAAGCGCGAGATTTTCTATCGGCTATTGCAGACTGAACAAGGTGCTCGGCTGAGCCAGATTGTTGCTCCCGGCAGTCATAGTCATCAAATTTCCAAAGCCATTGATTGGCTCAAGCACAATTTCGTCAAACCTTTGAATGTCAGCCAGCTTGCCAACTCAAGTGGGATGAGTAAATCCGCGTTTTACACCCACTTTCGCGCAATGACGGCGATGACTCCACTGCAATTTCAAAAGAAGCTCCGCCTCAGTGAAGCTCGCCGTTTAATGCTCGCTGAAAATATCGATGCCATGACTGCCACCTTTAAGGTTGGCTACGAAAGCCCGTCACAGTTTAGCCGAGAGTACAGTCGACTTTTTGGATCCCCACCAGTCAAAGACATCAAAACACTGCGTACCGCAAACCTGCTCTAAATTCGAATACAAGATACAAGATGCATGATGATCATTTCATTCGTCCAGCAGCGCTAACAAGAAATAGGACACATGGAGGATTAAGCAATCAATCCAACTAGCAAGATGACAACTGGATTTATAAAACTATATAAAACAGTAAATTAGATTAAATCCAATAACAAAAAATGAATGGCGCGATAAAAGCCAAATCATCGATTAGGAAAAATAGGCAAGAATCAAAGAGGATTGGATATTCAGTCACTCCCCTTAACTGCGTAAGATGAACCACAAATAGAGCCATGCTTGCCCGAACTCAGTTTGAAAATGGCAAGCCGCAGGCTTAACTCATCGACCTTAGAGAAGGAAGTGACCATGCAACTCGATTTTTCCTACTACAACCCAACCAAAATTCATTTTGGTCGCACCGCACTTGAAAAACTGCAAGATGAACTCCCTCACTATGGCGAAACCGTCATGCTGGTGTATGGTCGCAATGCGATAAAAACCAATGGTCTTTATGACCAAGTGCTCGCCATGCTCAGCGCTGCGGGGAAAAACGTGGTGGAATTATCCGGCGTAATGCCGAACCCAACTTACGCCAAAATGATGGAAGGTGTTGCCAAAGTTCGTGAACATAAGGTGTCCCTGATTTTAGCTGTCGGTGGTGGCTCAGTGATTGACTGTGCAAAGGGCATTTCCGTATCAGCCTATTGTGAAGGCCAAGATCCATTCCAAAAATACTGGGTAGAGTTTCAAAATGTGGATCATGAGATCGTTCCTGTAGCCTCAATTCTGACGATGGTCGGAACAGGTTCAGAAATGAATGGCGGCTCGGTGATCACTCATGAAGCGATGAAATACAAAGCGGGGCGCGTATTTCCTGCCAACGTGTTTCCAAAGTTTTCGATTCTAAATCCAGAATACACCTTCACCGTACCTCAATATCAAATGGTATCCGGTGTGTTCGATACCATGTCACACCTGATGGAACAATACTTCTCCGATCAAGGCGCCAACACCACTGATTATGTGATTGAAAGCCTTTTAAAATCATCGATCGATAACTTACGGTTAGCACTACAGAACCCGCAAGATTACGAAGCGAGAAGTAATTTGATGTGGAATGCAACGTTAGCACTCAACACAGTCACAGGGCTTTCCAAGAGTCAGGACTGGCAAGTCCATATGATTGAACATCAGCTCGGAGCTTACACAGATTGCGCACACGGCATGGGATTAGCGGCGATTTCGTTGCCTTACTATCGCTTAATTTACCCCTATGGATTGGAAAAATTCGTGCGTTTTGCCACTCAGGTTTGGGGCATTTCACCAGAAGGGAAAAGCCCAGAGCAAATCGCTCAGGCCGGACTGGATGCGCTAGAACACTTCACGCAGGAATGTGGCATTGTCACGTCATTAGCCGAGCTGGGAGCAACCAAAGCTATGCTGCCTGAGATTGCACAATCGACGATTATTTTTGGTAACGGTTATAAAACGCTAACCAAAGAAGAAGTGCTCAACATCCTCGAAGCCTGTTATTAATCTGACACCGGTTCAAGGGCTACGCTCATTTTCCACTGCCTAGAGTGGAGCCCTTACAAAAAAACGCCTTCCAAATGGAAGGCGTTTTCATATCAAGCCCTGATGGGTCTCGACTATTCCGTCAACTCACCGGCCAATTCTTCGGCGAATTTCTGCTCCGCTGTTTTGGGCTTTTCGGTTTGCGCAAAACCGCGTAGCCCCACCACATGTACGTGCTCGTGATCTTTAAACACTTTACGTACCAGTTTGTAAGTGGTGCCCTTCTCTGGGCTGATGTTCTCTGGCGCAGCAATCAGTAACTGCATATCCAGACGCTCACACAGCTCAAACAAGGTGGCGATGGATTTGGCATCCAGACGCGCGGCTTCATCGAGGAACAACAGGCGACACGGCACAATATCTTTACTGCGCAGACGACGCGACTCTTCTTCCCAGCTCTGCACCACCATCAGCAGGATTGACTGACCGGTACCGATCGCTTCACCGGTCGACAATGCGCCCGATTCCGCTTGCAGCCAACCATCCGAACCACGGTTGACTTCCACACTCAGCTCTAGGTAGTTACGGTAATCCAGCAGCTCCTCACCCAGCACTTGCGCTGAACGTTGACCCATATCGATGTGTGGGTTCACACGTTGGAACAGCTTGGCCATCGCTTCTGAGAAGGTGTAACGCGCACTTTCAAACAGATCTTTATGTTGCGCTTGCTGCTCAGACAATCCTGCCAGCAGGATTTCATGGCTCTCACGCACTTTCACATTTAGGCGCACACCGTTCACCTGACCAAAGGCGATGTTCGACAAACCTTGGTTGAGCATGCGAATACGGTTTTGCTCACGCTGAATGGTTTTGCGGATGATGCTGGCTACCGAATCTGAACTGATCGCCAAACGCTGTTCACGCTGGGTCAACTCTTCGGTCAAACGAGCCAGCTCCACTTCCATCTCTTCAATCGCTTCGACCGGATCGTCGGTGCGAATGATGTCTTGACGAATGCGCTCACGCAGATGCTGATACACCGCAATGTAGAACAGCACTTTACGCTCAGGGCGTGAGTTGTCTTCCGACTGACGCAGTGCATCGCGCAGATCTTCATTGTTGGCGACCGCTAGACGCAGCGCACCCAAGGATTTATCCGACATTGAACGCAGTTCATCGGCCGACAGGTAAGCCAGCTCACGCTTGTGCAGACGACGTTCAACATCATTTTGGCGCGCAAGACGCAGTACCGAGCACCAGCCCGCTTTCGCGTTCACCACGAAAGTGCGCAGATCTTGATAATCTTTCTCGACTTTCTTCATTCGCTTGACCAGCGCTTTCATTTCCAGCTCAGTGGAGGTGATGGTGCGTTCGTATTCACTCTTACGGCTGCGCGAAGTGTGTAGACGCTCTTGCAGCTCATCGCGGCGACGCTGAGCACGTTCAATCGCACCTTCGTCAGCATGCACACCAAACTCTTGCAGCTCTTGTTTGAACTCTTGCACCGTTTCCAGCTTAGCTTGGTGCGAACTTTTCAGTGACGCCAATAGCTGATTGTATTGGCTGAGCTGAGCTTGCGCCTGTTTCAGCTCTTCACGGCTGCGGGTACGTTCACTTTCCGCCTGCACCAATTTTGCTTTGAGCTGTTCACTCAGCTCACTGCTTTGGTTAAGCAGATCTACCGAGTCGAAATAAGCAAAGTGGTGACGGCGTTCAAGCAGATCCGACAGCGCAAAAATTTGCGCTTTGAGTTGCTGCAGTGCTTGGTCCGCTTGCTGGTATTGCTGCTCCAGCGCATCAAACTGCTCTGGGTCGGCATCGAGTACCGCCGCCACTTTTTCCAGCTCGCTGATGGTACGGCCATGCGCAGCGATAAAGGCTTTGGCCTCACTCAGCTGTTGCAACTTCTCTTCAAGCTCGTGGTAACGCGCTTCGAGCGACTCTTCGTCAAGTAGACTCATTTGCGGCGCGAGTTTGTCTAGCGCAGCTAAGGCTTGTTTGCTCGCTTGCAACTGGCTACGCAGTTGCTGCTCTTGCGCTTCAAATTCGCTGATGGAGCGCAGCAGTTGATTACGCTTATCGCGCGCATTCGCTAAGGCTTGTTCAGGGTCGGCATCAAACGCCACTTGCAAATGCATCGCCACAAACTGGTTGAAGCTGGTGTACAGACGTTGCAGCTTTTGCGAATCGAACGAAGCTTTGGCGTGTTGCTCAACCACGTCATCACGCTCTTCTCGCAGCAGCTCTAAACGCTGCTCACGCGCCGCGCGGCCAAACAGTGGAATGGCTGGGAAGCGCGAGTAGCGCATTTGGCGCTGGTTAAGCTGAACGCACACCGCACCTTCCAGCTCTTCGGCATTGAATGAGCTGTCATCAAACGCATCTACATCGCCTTCGATGAGGTAGAGATCTTCCGGACAGTCATCCAGTTCAACCAGTTTTTCTTTGATGCCAGAGAGATCCGATACCACAATCGCGTGACGCGCAGGACCGTACATCGCGCTGAAATACGGCGCATCATCAATGGTGATGTCGTCATAGATTTCCGACAGCAGCACACCGCCGAGCGTGTCCGCCAGACCTTTCAGACGCGGATCGTTAGAGCCCCCCGGAGACGCTAAACGCTCAATTTCGCTATCGAGTTTCGCGCGGCGCTCGGCGAGCTTATCTTTCGCCATGGATTGGGCTTTTTCCAGCTCCAATACTTGCTGCATGTGCGCCATGACAGATTGGCTATCGGCCAGTTCTGCACCACTTTGCTCGCGTAGCGTTTCTAACGCATCGTTAGCTTTGATCCATGCTGGCGCAATCGACTCAAAACGGGCGATTTGCGTTTGCAGCTCTTGCTCTTGATGGCGCAGTTGACCACGTTGTTCACGGCAGTTTTCCTGCTCGGTTTCCAGCTCTTCTAGCAGTGCAGAGTGGCGCTCACGCTCTAACTCGACGGTCGCGGCATCATCCAAGGCCACCATATGTTGTTTGTGGTATTGGGTTGCCAGCTCACGCACGCTGCGTTGCTGCTCAAGTTGACGCTCAAGGTCTCGTTGTTGTGCTTGCCACTGCGCTTCATTTTGCACCACATTTTGGGCTTCACGCGCTTGACGGATCACTTGCTGCGCTTGCTTCGAAGCTTCACTGCGCGCTACCTCACCCAGTACGCGTTTCACCAGTTCAAACGCATGGTTGAACTGCTGCGCCGCGGCCGAAGACATATCCAGCTTGTGTTTAAGTGCCAACAGTTCGCTGGTGCGCGTTTCCTGCTCCGCTTTCAGTTGAGTTGCTAACGCTTGCGCACTTTCCGCAGTGAGTTCTGGCTTATCCAGTAAGCGGCGCGCTTTATCGAGCGCTTGCACGGCTTGTTGGTATTGCAGAGCACGGGTTTGCTGCACATCGAGGGCTTGCTGATAATCGGCCAATTGCGATTTGAGGCTATCGACTTCCTCTTCGCTAATGATCGCACGCTCTTCAGCCTGCATCACTCGTTCATTGGCTTCTTCGACCACCATCATCTGCTCTTCGAGGCGGAAATTCAGCTCTTCGAGATCTTCTTGATAGCGTTCAATTTTTTCTTGCTGACGCAGCGCGTTTTGCACCAATTGCAAGTGGTCAGACGCGCCTTGGTAATCTTGCTCCAGCGCCGACTCTTGCTCAACCAGCAGTTCTAACTCTTCGTGAACACGGTTCAGCAAGCTGTTTTGCTCAATCAGGGTTTCACGAGAAGAGAATAGCTCACCGCGCAGAACCAAAGTTTGTCCCACTTTGTTACGACGATCATTGGCGTGGCGCATGTAGTCCGCAGCCACATAATTGGTCGATTCGGTGATCAGGTGTTTGAACAGATCGCGATCCGCTTGCGTGGTCTTGATCGCTTCCAGCGTCATGCGGTTTTCACGCAGCGCGGATTCCATATCTTGGAAGGCTTTTTTCACTCCGCCATTTTGTGGCAGCAGATAATCACGCAGTGAACGGGTGATCGCGCTGGAAATACCGCCATAAAGCGAAGCTTCAATCAAACGGTAGAATTTTGAACGGTCTGAGCTGTTACGCAGTTTTTTCGGGATCACGCCAAATTCAAACATCTGCGCGTGGTAGTCGACAATCGACGGGAAAGATTTGAAATGCGCGCCTTCAATTTGACCCACGGCATCTTTCACTTCATTGATTTGGCGAACACGCGCATGTTTGTCGGACACGGTTTCGACCAACACATCGGTCGGTTTAACATGACTTGGCAAACCTTGGATCAAGAAAGGTTTGATGTCGACTTTCTTATCGCGTCCCGCCACTTGTTGCAGCTTCACCGCAAACAGTAAACGTTGGTTACGTGAGTTCACCACATCCAGCGCCGCGTAACACGCCCCCGCTTGCAGCTTACCGTACAAACCTTTATCGCGTGACGCTTGCGAGCTCCCCGCTTCGGTGGTGTTACGAAAATGGAGCAGGCTTTGGTCTGGGATCAAAGCGGTGATAAACGCCGCCATGGTGGTAGACTTACCCGCACCGTTACCACCAGATAAAGTGGTCACTAAATTATCAATGTCAAAGGTACGCGCAAAGAAGCCGTTCCAGTTGATCATGGTTAGCGATTGATATTTACCTCGTTCAATCATGCTTCATCTTCCCACTCGGTTTGCTCTTCGTCGTACTCAGCTGTTGGGTTTTCCAACAGGCTTTGCTGGCTTGGTTCTGGGGTATGCACCACGGCTTCACCATCACGGATTAGGCGTAGCTGCGCTTCACGCAAATCACCGCCCAAACGCACATCCGCACCAAAACGAAATACCGCTTCAGTGATGCGGAATTTGCCCGTATCACCAATGGTGATCACCATTCCGAGGCGACGTAACCGACGCAGCGAGGTTCGCACTTTTTCAAACAGCTTCTCGCGATCCAGATCCGAGCCGCTGGCACGGTTGGTCACTAGCTTCATCAGCTTCTTCTCTTCCACCAAGGTCAACAGCTCATCGTACAGCTCTTGGTTAGTGAAGATGCCTTCATGCGCTAAACGCTCAGGGCTCAAATAGAGGAAACAGAGCACTTTACCCACCAGCATATCCAGCTCAGAGAGCACACTGCGGTTGATAAGAGAAGTGGAACGCGGACGCAGATAGAAGAAGCCTTCCGGCGCGCGTACTAGCTCGGTGTGGTAGCGTTGATAAAACAGCGCCAAATCCGGCTCAAAATCCGACAGGAAGGCGTGGTTGTCCAAATCGTCACTGGAGACATGACGCCCCGCTCGCAGCAAACTGTCTAACGCTGGGAACAGCGGGTTCGCAATCGCTTTGGCCAGATTCTCTGGCATGTATTCATTAATATCGGTCGATGACATTCGCTTGTACCTTTGCGCCAAAATCGTTGATCGCCGTCCAGTCAGGCTGGATAGCGCGGTAGTCGGACTCGGAGTAACCCAGCCTTACCGCTTGGTCGACAACCATTCGGGCTAAATCGAAATGATGGGTTCGTGGATGGCTAGCTAGGTAATCACGCAGCACAAGGGCTAAATCAATCGCTGCGCCTTGCTCTTTATGCACTTTCAGCATGTCGCCAATCCGCTGCGCAAGTTCATCGTTCACTTGTTGCAGCTCTTCGTATTCCACTTCCATCGGCACATGACCGGTAACTTCTTCGTCACGCAGGGTCAAGGTTTCATCTCGCAGATCGGATAGACGTTCTGCATCGGCGTAAGTGAGATACCAAGGTTGTTCAAAATAGTCGTTCATTGACTGACGCAGACGTTGGCTGAACGCGCGGTTCTGGTCCATATCAATCGCGGTACGAATAAACTTGTGGACATGGCGATCGTAACCAATCCAAAGATCGATCGCTTGCTGCCCCCAGCTCGTGATGCGGTCGAGCTTCATTTGCAGCGCAAACAGCGTCTCTTCGATGAAATCCAATTCCAGATCGCCATACACGCACTCCTGAATATCGAGGATTTGCGTTTGCAACTCATCGCCTGCCGCTTGCAAGGTATCTTGCAGCTCACGCAGTGTGGCGGAAGTCTCAGACAGCAAGGCTTCACAGTTGTTGATCGCATCGCGCCAATCTTTATTCAGCAGATCCGCAATCTGCTCTTTGACCGATTGCTGCTGCTCATCCATCACACGCTGGTTAAGGTCGATGCGATCGAAGATTTCACTCACCGAATATTTGAGTACACCAAACACGTTTTTGCGCCAATGGGCGACACTGCCACCCTGCTGCGCTGATTCCACAGCTTTCGCCATCTCATCCGCCACCATAGAGAGTTGGATGGATAGTTTGAGTTTGGAAAATTCGCGATGACGAACGTAGTAATCGGTAATGCCGATCGCCAACGGCGTCAAACGGTAGATGCTGGCACCTTCCGTCATTTCGCTGGTAAAACGGCTTAATAAGCGCTGCTTGACCAGATCATTAATCGCATTGTTAGCCCGAAAGGCTGAGGCTTCTCCCGATTCTGCAAACAAGCGCGTGACTATCGCGAATGCATCGTGAAGTTCTCCTTCTCCGAGCTCTTCATCAAATCTTTCATTACTGAGCACAGCAATCGCGAGCAAAAATGCCAGCCGCTCAGTAGGCAGATTCAATGAGAAGTCATACTGTTTTACCCAAGTGACGAGTTCGTCGATAGGCTTTTGCACAGTATCCTGAGTAAACTCACTCATTGTGTGTCCTGTTATTGTTTTTTCTTAGCCCATACGTGAATGTATCGACCCAATGAGAGGTAAGGCTCCTGACGGCAGAATTTGCGCTCCAGTGCCACCAAATCCTCATACTGGTATTCGCCCATGTTTTTCATGTTTCCGATGTAATCACTGAAACAACGAATACCGGATTTCCCGCAGATCTCAAAACCCGATTCTTCGATCCATTGGTAGACCTCTTCGGGGAGCAAGCCTTTCTGCGGTTGTAATTTAAACCGTTTGCGGTGCGGCATATCCTCTAGCACGTGCGGAATGTTGCCACACACGGCGTTTTTGTAAACCAAACCGTGATAGTTGTAAAACATCACCGACACCATGCCGCCCGGTCTGACTTGCGCCAGCAAATTTTGCAACGCCGGTTGGGGTTCCGCTAACCATTCCATCACCGCATGAAACAGCACCAAATCCACGGGCGCATCAAGGTGTGCTTGAATCGTCTGCACTGGTGAATGGACGAAGCGATACTGCTCAAGCAGGCCATTGTTTGCAATATCCTGTTCGGCCAATTGCAACATTTCCGAAGAAAGATCACAGAGTGTCACTCGATGCCCAAGGCGAGCGATTTTTTGCGATACTTGCGCCAAGCCGCCACCCGCATCGAGCACGTGCAAGGGAACTTTTTGCGTGTCCAGTTGACTGAGAAGCTGCTCCAAATCTTCCCAAACAATGACTTGGCGGATCTCACCTTTGTCAGAACCGTATATATTTTTTGCAAATTTGTGGGCAATATCGTCGAAATTGCGATCTTCTGTCACAGTAGCTTGAGTTATGATAACGAACCGTGCCTGCTATTCTGTCATACGAATGGCAGGAATAAAGAGGCTTCGACTCTTTTTATAATCAAGTGCTGTTTTTTCGGACTGTTTTCTCTATGTTTGAGCTGAAAAAAATATTTTCTTCACTGTTGATGCCTCTGCCAGCGCTGCTGATCATTGGTTTCGTGGGCCTGATGTTGATCATGTTCACGGCAAAACGTAAAACTGGCTGCCTAGTGGTGTTATTCTCCCTCACTGGGCTATTTCTGGTTTCCTTTCAACCCGTGGCGACTCGTTTGTTGATGCCACTTGAACGTACTTACACGGCATTTTTACCCGTAGAAGGTACTCTTGACTACGTGATGGTGCTCGGGAATGGCCATGTCATTGATGATGATATTCCCCCCACCTCCGAGCTTACTCGTGCTGCGCTCATGCGCTTAACAGAAGGCATTCGTATTAGTCGTATGTATCCGGGTTCGAAACTTATCCTCTCCGGTTACGCTGGCGGCAGCGAAGTTAGCCATGCTCGGATGATGGCGCGTGTCGCTTTGGCGTTAGGCGTGCCTAAATCGGATATTATTTTGCTGGAAACCGCTAAAGATACTTGGGAAGAAGCGCGCCAAGCGGCCGCTTTCGTGCAACAAAAACGCATGGTGCTCGTCACCTCAGCCAGCCACATGAAGCGTGCGATGCGTGAATTTGAATCGGCGGGCTTAACACCCATTCCTGCCCCGACCAATTACTTAGGCCACCTCAATATTATTCAGCCTTGGGATAAATACATTCCAAGATCGCGCTATCTTGAGCAAACTGAGCAGTATTGGCATGAAACTTTAGGACTGATGTGGCAAACCCTGCGAGATACTGTGGCAGGGGATAGCGGTGAGCCTGTGCTTACTCCACCGGTGGTTGAAGAGGCACCAAGCGCACCTTAGTCTCATCCGCTTTAGGGATCATAAGTAGCATTAAAAAACTGGCATTTAGCCAGTTTTTTAATTTTTACAATGCAGAAAAGAATAAGGACACTTTCGAAGTTTAATCTCCAGCAAACATGTACCCTTCGCCGTGAACCGTCACAAAGATTTGCGGGTTTTTCGGATCCATTTCCATTTTGGCGCGCATACGGCGGATCAATACGTCAATCGTACGGTCGTTTGGCGCATCCACACGGTGACTGATCATGTTCAAAATCCGCTCACGGCTCAGCACTTGATTAGGATAAGAAGAAAGCGCAACCAACAACTCGTATTCCGCTTTAGTGAGCTTGACTGGCTCACCGTTACGGCTTAATGCACGGCGCTGAACATCGAACGTCCACTCACCAAAATGCACCAGTTTGTCATCGTGTTTGTCGGTAATTCTCTCTCGCTGTGCGAGGGAAATTCGCCATAATAAGTTTTTTACACGAACCTGAAGCTCGCGTAGGTCAACAGGTTTGGTGACATAATCGTCCGCGCCCATTTCGAGGCCAACGATTTTGTCGATACTGTCGGTGCGTCCTGTCACTAAAATAATGCCAATCTCCGACTGGCTGCGTAATTCTCGCGTCAATAACAGACCGTCTTCACCGTGCAAATTAATGTCCAGCAAAACCAGATCGATGTCATTGAGCTCTAACGCTTCTCTCATCTGTGCGCCACTTTCTGCTTCCGTCACTTGGTAACCTTCATTTTGAAAGTAACCACTTAACTTACTTCGCGTGACGAGGTCATCTTCAACCACAAGTACGTGATAGCTCATAATGCACCATTTTAAATAACTGGATGTATCGCAGGGTTATTCTATTCATATTTGTTAATAACTCGAGAAAAATCGTGAGAAACCTCACTTTTTCTTGATGCAAAGCAAACTTCTTTTAACAGATTAACAACCTATTCTTTTCTTTTCACAAACTGTCACAATCACCGTGATAGCTGTTCATTTTTATGGTTTAGACTAAGCACACATCGATTGGGAGTGCAGAGATGATGCAAGAACTGAAAATCCTCAATGAAAAGCGTGCTGAAATCTATTGGTGGCTGTCGAGCCTGTTTTTTAAAGAACTGAGCGAGCAAGATATTGCTCGCTATCACTCAGCAGAAGTTCGTACTTTTTTAAGCGGGCTCGCTGATGAGCAAAGCTTGAGCCGCGAAGTTAAACACTTGGTCGAGGCGCTCAATCGCTTGCAAGATCGCCAAGATGCACAGCTGGAGCTCGCTGCAGATTTCTGTGATCTCTTTTTGAAATCAGACCGTGATTCCGCCCTGCCCTATGCTTCTGTCTATGCCGATCAAGGTTTACTCAATGGCAAGCCTGCGCAGCAAATGCGTGAGTTACTCAGCGCACATGGGGTTAAGGTTGAACAAAATCTCAATGAGCCCGAGGATCATCTTGCCATCCAGCTCGATTTTTTAGCGCATCTAGCAATCAGTGCTAACCAAATTGAGCACTCAGCACAACTGAGTTTAGCGCTCCAAGCTCAGTCCGACTTCATAAGTCAACACTTACTCACTTGGCTACCTGCCTTTGCTGAACGTTGCACTCAATTTGATGCTTTCGGATTGTACTCAGCCGCCGCTCGTTTAGCGTTAGCCTTTATTCAGCAAGATAAACACTGTCTTGATGAGCTGATCCAAGAGACCCATTAGCCAGACAGGCAAAGCGGAAAGCCAGCCTATTTTATCTATCCCAAACGGCTTCGTGTGGTAGCCAACACCACGGCAGGGTCAAATAGGAAGGGGATAGACGAATTAATTGTGAAATGGCTTATAGTTTGGTGAATGAATTTCGTTGCGACGGAGAGATTTGCAGTCTAAAATCCATCCGCAAACGATAAAAACGAGTAAAAATTTCAACCGCTGTTTCTCGGCGGTTTTTGTTTTTTATTACTTTAGGTTTATTACTTTAGGCATAGTGATTGAAGCGCTTTACGTACGGCATAGTGTTGGACATGTGCTCGCACAGAGTGTGAAGATTCGCTCAGTCTCGCCTTACTTCTGCTGATTAAATCCACCGATGTTATTCGCTGGCAGCAGTCATCGACAGGAACACTCTATGGCTACGATTAAAGATGTGGCACGCCTTGCGGGCGTGTCAACCACTACCGTTTCTCACGTCATCAATAAAACTCGCTTTGTGGCAGAAACCACCCAAGAGAAAGTGATGGAAGCCGTTAAGCAGCTGAACTACGCGCCAAGTGCCGTGGCACGCAGCTTAAAGTGCAATACCACTCGCACGATTGGTATGTTAGTGACGCAATCTACTAACCTGTTTTTCTCGGAAGTTATCGACGGTGTGGAAAGCTACTGTTACCGTCAAGGCTATACGCTGATCCTATGTAACACAGGCGGCATCTATGAAAAGCAACGCGATTATATCCGCATGCTGGCCGAAAAACGGGTTGATGGCATTTTGGTGATGTGTTCAGACCTGACCCAAGAGCTGCAAGATATGTTGGATGCGCACAAAGATATTCCAAAAGTGGTTATGGATTGGGGTCCAGAAACGTCGCACGCCGATAAAATCATCGATAACTCCGAAGAAGGCGGCTACCTCGCGACCAAATACCTCACTGACCGCGGTCACACTGAGATTGCATGTTTGAGTGGTCACTTCGTCAAAGCCGCATGCCAAGAGCGCATTCAAGGTTTCCGTCGCGCGATGGCGGAAGCCAAGTTGACCGTCAATGAAGATTGGATCTTGGAAGGTAACTTTGAGTGTGATACTGCCGTTTTAGCGGCGGATAAAATCATTGCGATGGACAAGCGCCCCACGGCGGTATTCTGTTTCAACGATACGATGGCATTAGGTTTGATGAGCCGTTTGCAACAGAAAGGCATACGTATTCCAGAAGATATGTCTGTCATCGGTTACGATAATATCGAGTTAGCAGAATACTTCTCTCCACCACTGACCACAGTGCACCAACCTAAGCGTCGTGTGGGTAAGAACGCGTTTGAAATTTTGCTAGAACGCATTAAAGACAAAGAACACGAGCGCCGAATTTTCGAAATGCACCCAGAGATCGTAGAGCGCGACACGGTGAAAGACTTGACAAAATCCTAACTTTCTTGACAATTCATAACGCCTATATTTGAAAGCTTGTCACATAAATATGACAAAACATATGTAGTGCGAGTATTATTAGTAGGGCTCATTCTCACATTTGAAATATCAGTATGTGAGAATGACCCAAGAATGATTAATTTTTATCAGGAAAAATGTCACGCACAGGGCAAACCATTCGAAAGAGTGGGACGCAAAGCCTCCGGCCTAAACCAGAAGACGTGGTAGGTAGCGGGGTTACCGATGGCAAAATGCATACACTTTGTTGACTCATCATTGACACTATGAATGCATGCTTTTGCTAATTTTCTCGGACCTGACTTGGTGGCGTATGTAACAATACTCCGAGACTAACAGCATGGATAAACCAGTATTAAAAGATTCAATGCGGCTCTTTGAGCAGCTAGGACGTGTTAAATCTCGTTCAATGTTTGGTGGCTTTGGTATTTTCGTCGACGAAACTATGTTTGCGCTTGTGGTTAACGATACGCTGCACATCCGTGCAGATGACGCCACAATCGAAAAGTATAAACAGCAAGGTTATGAACCTTATGTTTACAAAAAACGTGGCTTCCCCGTTGTAACTAAGTACTACGCTCTACCTGAAGATTGTTGGAGTCATCCAGACTCTATCCTCAATGAAGCGCGTGCAGCACTGGAGGTCGCTAAGGCCGAACGTGAAACTCAAGCACAAGCGAAACCTGATCGTTTGAAAGATCTTCCTAACTTGCGTTTAGCAACAGAAAGAATGCTCAAAAAAGCAGGTATCGACACCGTCGAGTCTCTTCAGACTCTTGGTTCTGTTGAAGCTTATAAAGCGGTTCAACGAACTCACACGGCAGAGGTGAGTTTAGAGTTGCTATGGGCTCTAGAAGGCGCAATCGAAGGTAAACATTGGTCGGTGATCCCACAAAATCGTCGTGATGAGCTATTAAGGCATCTCTGAGTTTCATTTTGAGTTCATCAACGCCTGTAATCATCCTGTGTTTTTACACACCCTATATTTCATAACGCGTCCAAAGTGGCGCGTTATTTTTTTGAAAGAAAAACGGCCTTTGGCCTGTCTTTACTTTTAGGCTCTCTATGTATCTCCAGTAAATTCAGTGACAGACGATATACTTGAGTAATGAGCGATACTCTAATGACTTGGAGTGACAAGTCGGCGGTCACTGTGTGCACCCACATCAAACCAGAGATAGTCTATGGTTGGGTGAAGAATCGTAGCCCACACCGCTGAAGAGCCAAGTAAAACGGGCAATATCACGCCCCACAAACCATAAAGTAATGACTAGGTACTCGAATGTATAAAAAACTCATCATCGCCCTTGTTTTGATTGCCATTGCCGCGCTCTTGGTGACGCAGTTTAGCCAATACCTCACTCTTGATGTTGCGAAAGCCAAACAAGCCGAATTAGCGAATTATATTGATGCCCATTTGCTGCAAGCCGCACTGATCTATTTTGTGGTGTATGTTCTCCTAACCGCATTTTCAATCCCCGGCGCAACGGTCGTGACTTTGTTGGGAGCGGCACTATTTGGCTTTTGGTTGAGCTTACTGCTGGCTTCTTTTGCCAGTACCATTGGTGCCACTCTCGCCTTTCTCAGTAGCCGCTTCTTATTGCGAGATTGGGTGCAAGCTAAATTCGCTGATAAATTGCAAACCATCAATCAAGGTATTGAACGAGATGGCGCGTTTTATTTACTCTCTCTGCGACTGATCCCGATTTTTCCATTTTTCCTGATTAACTTAGTGATGGGGCTAACGCCTATCTCCACTTGGCGTTACTACTGGGTCAGCCAACTTGGTATGCTGCCGGGTACGGCGGTGTATCTCAATGCGGGTACTCAACTGGCGGAAATCTCAAGCCTAGGCGAAATTGTGTCGCTCCCTGTGCTCGCTTCATTCGTTTTGTTAGGCGTATTTCCGATAGTGGTGAAATGGATCATGGGTAAATTTCAGCAGCGTGCCACTCAATCGCCAGTGAAGTAAGTCACTCTTGGTAAAAGTAAGCTAGGAAGGACAATGAAAATCTACACGGCCACTCATCCGCTTGAAGCGCACATGCTGATGCAGCTTTTGCATCAGCAAGGGATAGCGTGTGAGTTGCGTGGAGAAATGCTGTTTGCGCTGCGCGGCGAGATCCCGATGGATTCCAGCAGCGCCCCTTCACTTTGGTTAAAGAAACCGGAGCAACAAACCGCAGCGCAGCAAATCATCCGAGAATTTCTCAATCCCCCACCCGCCGAATGCTGGCAATGCCCAGAGTGTGGGGAGCATCATGAAGGGCAATTTTCCGCCTGCTGGCAGTGTGGTTTTAGCCAAACCGCTCAGTGAGGGATTAACGGATTTGGCGCTGGATAAACTCGATAGAACGCTGATTAAACAGCTCAGGCTGCTCGACATTACATACATGACCGCAGTTTGGGATTTCATACAGCTCACTTTGTGCGTGGAGCGCCACCATCTCTTTCACAGGATGGATGAACATGTAGTCCTTCTCTCCCATCAAATATAAGGTTGGGATCGGCAATTCACGGTCGCGGAAATAACGCATCAGCGGATTCACCTCAGCGGTTAACGTAAACCAACGTTTAAATTCTTTCTGACAGAGCTTTTGCGCTTCACGAATAAACAGATGGCGAGACTCTTTTTGACTACGCTGCGGCATCACTATGTAAGCAAATAAGCGATACAGCCACATGTACGGGATGAGGTGCTTACTTAAGTGTCCTAGCTTAACCAACACTTGCGAACGCGCATTAAGCCGTGTAACCGCGCCACCAAGCACCATAGAATTGACCCGATGCGTGGCAAGCTCAGCAAGGTTACGGACTATGATGGTACCCAGCGACATGCCCACAAAATGCGCCGACTGGATTTTCAAGTGATCAAGCACTTTCAGCACATCCAGCGTCACAGTCTTAAACGTATAGCGATTGGCAATCCAGTCTCTCAGTAACTGATTGGATTTCCCGTGGCCGCGCAAATCAATCAGCAATAAATTGAAATGCTGCCGATACGCTTTGATCTGCTTGAACCATATGGATGAGCTGCCCCCCGCACCATGAACGAACACCACCCACTCCTGACTTGTCGGGTGAAGATAAGTTTTGTGAAACAGCACTTTTTCGGCAATGGCAGTCATAGGGGAAGACATTGAAACCTCTTAATTACGCAGGCCAAGACTACCATAATCTTAGTCAAGAGAATCCCCCCAGTTGTAAGAAACTGTTGAGTGAAACAGAAAAAAGGCACCTTGCGGTGCCTGAGAGATGCTTCATAGACCCAAACGACTTGGAGTGGCAGCCAACACTGCAGCCGCTTCAAATCGGACGGTGATATCGTTAGCCAAATCGCGCGAGCCGATACATCTTCATATACTCTTGGGCAGACTCTTCCCAACTGAAGTTTTGCTGCATGGCACGTTGTTGCACCTTCAGCATCTCTTCTGGCTGCTGCAGATAAAACAAGAGTGCCCGCTGCATCGTGATCAATAGAGCTTCTGGCGTGGGCTCTTGGTAACCAAAGCCTGTCGCGCGCTCCGGGAATTTATCGTAATCGTTCACCGTATCTTTCAAGCCACCCACTTCACGAACAATAGGCAGAGTGCCGTAAGCCATGCTGTAAATCTGATTGAGCCCACAGGCTTCAAATTCAGAAGGCATTAAGAAGAAATCCGATCCCGCTTCAACCCAGTGCGCTAAACGCTCACTGTAGGTCTCGACAAACGCAAACTTGGCCCGATGATAATGAGCGATCTTATTCAGCCGCGCAGCAACTTCCGGCTCACCAGTACCCACAATGACCACTTGAACGTTATTGCGCAGGAACTGCTCTAAAATCGGCAACAGGTAATGAAAGCCTTTCTGATGCGTTAAACGGCAAACCATACCAAACAGAGGTACATCGGTAACCGGCAGGTGTAACTCTTCCTGCAGCGCCGTTTTACACAGCGCTTTCCCGTTGCGCATAGACTCAGGCTCATCGCTGTAGGTTACCGGCAGATAATGGTCGGTTCTTGGATTCCACTCGCTGTAATCACAACCGTTGACGATGCCGTGTAAATCGCGCGCTCGGCGCACAAAATCATCCACCAGCCCGTGAGCCCCAAGAGGCGTTAAAAGCTCAGCCGCATAATTAGGACTCACCGCATTCACTTTATCCGCAAAAGCGATCCCCGCCCGCAGCATGCTCACATGATCGTGACCGTATTGCAGAAATTCCATACCCGATAAATTGAGCTCAGGAATAACTTCTAATTGATGGTAGGAAAAGATCCCTTTAAAAATCGCGTTGTGCACCGTCAGCACACTTTTGACTTGCTCAAAAAAGCTGTCATAGCGATAACGGGTTTTCAGCAAAAAAGGCACCAAACCCGTGTGCCAATCATTCGCATGAATGATGTCAGGCTGAATACCGAGTTTCGGCAGTACGTCCAAACACGCTGCAGAGAAAAAACCAAACCGTTCACCATTATCGGCATAGGCTTGATTATTCTCAGCATACAGCGCCGGGCGGTCAAAATATGCAGGGCAATCAATTAGATAGATTGGCACACCGTCTAGCTCGCGTTTTAAAACACGATACTGAGTGTGCGGCCAGTGTGTCAGCTCTGTTTCCAGTACTAACTCTGCGTCTTCCTTTCCCGGTACTGAACGATAAGCAGGCAGCGCAATGGCTACCTGCTGGTGCAACGCTTTCAACGCTTGTGGCAGCGCTTTTGCCACATCGGCTAGGCCACCACTTTTTACCAGCCCCTGTACTTCTGAAACGGTAAACCAAACGTTGAATTGTTCCATTCTAGAATCCTACCTTACTACCTTTCGCAATCACCACAATCCCTTCATCGGAAACGTGGAAACGCTTTCTGTCCAGTTCCAAATCTTCACCAATGATGGTACCGGCGGCGATCTCGACATCTTTATCGATAATGGCGCGCTTAATCGTGCAGCCAGCTCCAATTTTTACGTCGCCCAAGATAACAGATTCACTGATAAAAGAGCCAGCAGCAATGTTGCTACGGAAACCCAGAACTGATTTATAAATGGTTGATCCTTGGATATAACTTCCCCCAGAGATCAAGCTATCTGTAATTTTGACTTTCTTGTCTTTGACATCCACAAACGTCGCAGGTGGCAAAGGAGGATAGTAGGTGTGCAGCGGCCAGCTGCGGTTGTATAGCGAAAATTCTGGATCTTTGTCGAGCAAGTCCATATGTGCCGACCAGTACGATTCGATGGTTCCGACATCACGCCAGTAGGTCGATTCCTTCTCTCCCTTAATTTTGTTGGTCGTGAAGTCATACACATAGACTTTACCGCGCGGGAACATTTTCGGGATAATGTCTTTGCCAAAGTCATGGCTGGACTGGTTATTTTCAGCATCTTCACGCAGTTCTTTGCTGAGCGTTTCCGCTTCGAAAATGTAGTTACCCATCGAGACCAGTGCCCACTCAGGCTCACCGGGGATCGATTTGGGATTGCTCGGTTTCTCTTCAAAACCGACCATTTTGCCGTTTTCATCCACTTCAATCACCCCAAACTGAGAGGCTTGGCTGATCGGCATACGCAGTGCAGAAACGGTCAATTCCGCTTCCATACGGCGATGAAAATCGAGCATTTGGCGAATATCCATCTTGTAGATATGGTCTGAGCCAAAAATACAGACTTGATCTGGCGCGACAATCTCAACAAAACGGAGGTTTTGATAAATCGCATCGGCAGTGCCTTCATACCAACGTTTTCCATCACGCATCTGTGCAGGAATAATGTCGATAAAACGGTCGGTGATCCCGGAAAGATTCCAGCCCTTTTTCATATGAATGTATAGCGATTGCGATTTGAACTGCGTCAGAACATAAATCCGCATTAAATCGGCATTCACGAAATTATTGAGTGCAAAGTCGATTAAACGGTAGCTTCCACCAAAAGGAACTGCCGGCTTGGTACGGGTTTCAGTCAACGGCTTCAAACGTGACCCTTCTCCTCCCGCCAAAATCATGCCTAATACTCCAGCCATGTGTTGTTCTCCATTCTTTTATAATATTTGCCGAACCACGAAATTTTTGCTTTGGGGGTCCTGGCTCGGCGCTCCATGCTAACCGACAGCAACATCAGTACGACAGCCAGCACAAATGTGCTGAATAAACAATGCAATCGGTTGGCTATACGTTATCGAATCCTTGGCCGAATACCAATCAATTTCTTAAAATCTCAGTGGTGAAACAAGACGAGATGGAAAAGACTTATTCCAACTCACACTCTTTTGGTGGTTCAATGACATAAACCTCATATTCAGCCATCACGGCACATTAACTGCCTGAATGTCAGCTCACCTCCTAAATAATGAAAATGATGATTTAGCGAAGAAAATCGCTCAATACATAGAAAAGAATACGTAGCGGATAAATATCGGACTGAGAAAGAGCGTTGGGTTCTGGGGCGCAAAGTTTGCGAGAAGGTAACGCCAGAACTCGCTAAAAGGACTCAGATTGAGTGGTTAATCTCATAGTAGGCAGGATCAAAGTGTAAGACTCTTTCGTGAGTCACACTCTGGCAAATTGATGATGAAAAGCATCAATACCAATCTGGTATTTCTCAGAACTGCTTCGCAAAGCCTGATACAAAAATAAGACAAGGCAGCGAGACTGCCTTGTCTTATTTTGATTGAACAAAGGATGAGTCGGATTATTTCGCGTTTTTGCGTTTATCCGTGACCAACCATTTACCCTCTTGGTAAACCGCCATCCAACCGGAAGGTTTACCCTCTGTCTCGGTACGCACATAATGCTCTTTCTCTTTACGAGAGAAGCGCACCACAGCAGGTAAGCCATCAGGGTCATGTACGGGTGCAGAAGTCAGATACTGGTATTTTTCTGGCAAACGCTCAGCAAAACGTTTCAACTCTTCCACCAAAGGCGCGCGCGTTTCACGCGATTTAGGGAAATTGCTCGCCGCAAAGAACAAGCCAGATGCACCATCACGCAGCACAAAATACGCATCCGAATTTTCACAGGGCAGTTCAGGGAAATGCACTGGCTCTTCTTTCGGTGGCGCAACTTCGCCATTTTTCAGGATCTTACGCGTATTTTTACAAGCGTCGTTGGTACAACCCATGTACTTACCAAAGCGGCCATTTTTCAGCACCATGTCTGAGCCACATTTATCACACTCGACGGTTGGGCCTTCATAGCCTTTGACTTTGAACTCGCCTTCTTCAACGATAAAGCCTTCACAGTTCGGATTGTTACCACAAACATGCAGCTTACGCTTATCGTCAATCAGATACGCATCCATCGCCGTTTCACAAATTGGGCAACGCTTCTTAGCACGCAGTGCTGCGGTTTCGACATCCTCTTCGAGAACGCTGATCACCCCTTCTTCGTCACCTAAGTTGATGGTGGTTTTGCAGCGCTCTTTCGGCGGTAATGCATAACCAGAACAGCCTAAAAACACCCCTGTCGATGCCGTGCGGATCCCCATCGGACGCGAACAGGTCGGACACAAAATGTTGGTCATCACGATGTGATTAGGCTTCATGCCACCTAAGCTTTCATCTTGCTCCGCCGTTTCGAGGTCGCGACTGAAATCAGCAAAGAACTCATCCAGTACGGCTGTCCAGTTCACTTCACCTTCGGCGATTTGGTCGAGTTTCTCTTCCATACGCGCGGTAAAATCGTAGTTCATCAAGTCATCAAAATTCTCATCAAGACGATCGGTGACAATTTCGCCCATTTTTTCCGCGAAGAAACGGCGCTGATCGACTTTCACATAACCGCGGTCTTGAATGGTGGAAATGATCGATGCATACGTCGATGGGCGACCAATACCACGCTTTTCTAACTCTTTCACCAATGCCGCTTCCGTGTAACGCGCTGGCGGTTTGGTAAAGTGCTGTTTCGGATCTAGGCTGACGAGCTTTAGGCTATCACCGACCTTCACCGGAGGCAGGATCTGATCTTCGTTTTTACCCAACGGGCGCTGTACGCGAGTCCAACCATCAAACTTGAGGATACGACCTTTCGCTTTCAGGGTGTACTCTGCCGCTTTTACACTGACTGTCGTGGAATCGTATTGCGCAGGTGTCATTTGACAAGCCACAAACTGATTCCAAATCAGGGCATACAGCTTGTGTGCATCCGCTTCCATTCCTTCCAGATCGTCGGCGGTGACCGTCACATCCGAAGGACGAATCGCTTCGTGCGCCTCTTGGGCATTTTGCTTGCTGCCATACACATTTGGCTGGCTCGGCAAATACGCCTCACCGTAATGCTTGGTGATGTAGCCACGCAGATTCTCAACCGCTTCCGCACTCAAGTTGGTTGAGTCGGTACGCATATAGGTGATGTAACCCGCTTCATACAAACGCTGAGCGAGCATCATGGTCTTTTTCACCCCATAACCAAGGCGAGTACTCGCGGCTTGCTGCAGGGTTGACGTAATAAAAGGTGCACTCGGTTTACTGGTGGTCGGTTTGTCTTCGCGTTTGCACACTTCGTACTGCGCTTTATTGAGCGCAGCAACCGCCGCCAAGGCTTCCGTTTCGTTCACGGGCTTGAAAGCTAAACCGTCTTTTTGGGCCACCAACAGGCGAAAATCTTGCTTGTCTGCGGTCAAGGTATCGGCATTGATGTCCCAAAATTCTTCCGGAACAAATGCTTTGATTTCGCGTTCACGCTCAACCAGAAGTTTCACGGCGACAGACTGTACGCGACCAGCAGAAAGGCCACGCGCCACTTTTTTCCACAGCAATGGCGATACCATAAAGCCCACCACGCGGTCCATGAAACGGCGTGCTTGTTGAGCGTTCACGCCATCCATATTCAGTTCACCAGGCTGCTTAAAAGCCTGCTGAATGGCGTTTTTGGTGATTTCGTTAAATACCACTCGTTTATATCGCTTTTCATCGCCACCGATGATCTCACGAAGGTGCCAAGCGATGGCTTCTCCCTCGCGGTCCAAGTCGGTTGCGAGATAAACGCTGTCAGCGTCTTTCGCGAGCTTTTGCAGCTCAGCCACCACTTTCTCTTTACCGGGCAGAATTTGGTAATTGGCTTGCCAGCCGTGATACGGATCGACACCCATCTTTTTGATCAGCGCTGCGCGTTCTTTTTCACGCTTCTGCTGCTCTTTATCAGTAGTAGATGTTTTCTTAGTCGATGCTGCCGCCGCTTTACCGGTCGGTGTGGCCGTTTGCCCTGCTGTAGGCAGATCACGCACGTGTCCCACACTGGATTTCACGATAAAGTCTTTACCAAGGTACTTATTGATGGTTTTAGCCTTGGCTGGCGACTCGACGATAACGAGTGATTTACCCATATTGACTCAATTGTCCTTCATCATTTGGCGCGATTTAAATCGCATGACGTTCTAAAATGTAATTCTTTTTTACTATCGAGCCAGATAACAAGAAGATCAACTTGTTTTTTCTAAAAGCTTTTTATTTGCTCGACAAATCGACGAAATGTTGTTCTGCTGTCAAAAACGCGCCCATACTAAAGTGAAGCGCGGTATACCGCGACCCCAAAACGACGAAATATGCAATAACTCACAAATTCATCTAGAGAACAAATCGCCCTTTTCCTGCTTTCTGTCAAGGTTGTCACCGGTTACCTACTTATAATGCCTGCATCCAATGGTAAGGAGTTATCACCATGAGCCATAAAAAACCGATCACTGAATTTGAACTTTTACTGATTGCTAACCAGTTAATTCAAGATCATGAGTGTTACATCGAAGGCATGCGTGCCACTCAAGTGGAAGAGAAAGAAGGCGTGCTAGTGTTTAAAGGTGAGTATTTCCTCACTGAACAAGGCCTTCCTACTGAGAAAACCACAGCGGTATTTAATATGTTTAAATATCTCGCTCATCATCTCTCACCGGAATTTACCCTACAAAAATAATAAAAGCCTCGTAATGAGGCTTTTTTCAATCACTTACATCTATTCCAAAACCGATTTTATCGCCATCGGTTTTGGGCAGAGAGTGACACTTTAGCGGCTTAATTGCGCAAACTTATCAAAGTAATCGGGGAACGTTTTTGACGTGCATTTCGGATCATTGATCGTCACTGGCGTATCGCTCAACGCAACCAGAGAAAAACACATCGCCATCCGGTGATCGTCATAGGTATCGATTGCCGCATGGGTGAGCTTAGTTGGAGGCGTAATCACAATGAAATCTTCCCCCTCTTCGACTGTCGCACCCACTTTACGCAGTTCGGTGGCCATTGCTGCCAAGCGATCCGTCTCTTTTACGCGCCAGTTGTAAACGTTACGAATGGCCGTGGTACCTTTGGCAAAAAGTGCCGTCGTCGCAATCGTCATCGCCGCATCTGGGATATGGTTAAAATCGAGATCCACCGCATTCAGTTCACCACGGCGAGCAATCACATAATCATCGCCCCACTCAATTTGCGCGCCCATCTTTTCCAATGCATCCGCAAATTGAATATCCCCTTGGATGCTGTTTTTACCAATACCGGTCACTTTTACCTCACCGCCTTTAATGGCAGCCGCAGCAAGGAAATAGGAAGCAGAAGAGGCATCACCTTCAACGAGGAACTGCCCCGGAGACACATAAGATTGCCCCGCTGGGATCACAAATTCTTGATAATCGTGGTTGATCACCTGAACACCAAACTGCTCCATGATGTGCAGTGTAATGTCGATGTAAGGCTTAGAAACCAGCTCACCGACGATCTTGATGGTCACTTTGCCCTGCGCCAACGGTGCCGACATAAGAAAGGCGGTCAAAAACTGACTAGAGATAGAACCATCGATAGTCACCGTTCCTGCTTGTAAGCCCGTCCCTTGAATACGCAGTGGCGGAAAGTTTTCCTGCTCCAGATACTCAATCTGTGCGCCGGCTTGACGAAGAGCATCCACTAAGTGGCCAATCGGGCGCTCTTTCATACGCGGTTCACCAGTCAGTACGTAGTCGCCTTGTCCAAGACACAACGCCGCCGCCAGCGGACGCATTGCAGTGCCTGCGTTACCTAAAAACAGCTCTAATGGCTGAGTCGTGTGAAAGGCTTTGCCCAAACCTTCTACTTCACAGGTGGTTTTATCGGCCGAGAGGCGATAGTTCACGCCCAGCTTGGTCAAAGCATTGAGCATATGGCGAATATCGTCGCTATCGAGCAAGTTAGTAAGACGAGTCGTGCCTGAGGCTAGCGCAGCCAGCAAGAGCGCACGGTTTGAAACGCTTTTGGAACCGGGAAGATTCACTTCCCCAGAGATGAGTTCAATCGGTTGTAGAGTCAAGCTTTCCATTGGATGTTGTGTTTCCTTGCGCCGCTGAAAGTCCTTGTGGTAATGGGTCGCGGCGAAAATTCTTCGTATCCGCAGACTAACCAAATTCATGCGCTAGCGCTAGCCTTTATCTTGCTCGCAATGAATTTTTATTTCTGTTTATGCAATCTCGACCAAGCCTGGGATTTCCCAAGCATCAAGATTGGCAAACTTCATCAAAATCACTAAGATCGCGGCTCATTCACTTTCGGAATGGCTCACAGGGACTTCTAAGGCAAACCAATACGATGGCTATTTATCTGACTGAATTATCGCCGGAAACGTTGACATTCCCCTCTCCTTTTACTGCGTTAGATGACCCTAACGGCCTGCTTGCATTTGGCGGCGATCTCCGTCCTGAACGAATTTGGGCGGCTTATCAACAAGGCATTTTCCCTTGGTATGGCCCTGAAGACCCGATTTTGTGGTGGAGCCCTTCCCCACGTGCCGTGTTTGACCCTACTCGGTTTCAACCTGCCAAAAGCGTGAAGAAGTTCCAACGTAAACATCAGTATCGGGTTAGCGTCAATCACGCGACGTCGCAAGTGATTGAGCAGTGCGCGCTCACTCGCCCTGCGGATCAACGTTGGCTCAATGACTCAATGCGCCATGCGTATGGCGAGTTGGCGAAACAAGGTCGTTGCCATTCTGTTGAGGTGTGGCAGGGCGAACAACTGGTGGGTGGGCTTTATGGCATTTCCGTTGGCCAACTGTTTTGTGGCGAATCCATGTTTAGCCTCGCAACCAATGCCTCGAAAATTGCGCTTTGGTATTTTTGCGACCATTTTTCTCGCCATCAAGGGCAGTTGATTGATTGCCAAGTGATGAATCCGCATTTGCAATCTTTAGGTGCAACGACCTTGAGCCGTGAACAATTTATCCAATCGTTGCTATCTTTTAAGGAGAAGCTGGTGCTCAGTGGCTGTTTTGAAACTCAGTGGCTCGCCACCCCCACTTCGCCATGTGCCTTTGAGGATTGATGCATGAGCTCAGATATTCAGCAAATTCGTATTGGCTTAACCAATAACCATCCTTGTAGCTACTTAGCGGATCGGATGGAGCGCGTCGCCGTGGCGATTGATCCGCAGATGCAAACCCCCGAAACCTATGAAGTGCTGATGGCAAATGGTTTTCGGCGCAGCGGCGATACCATCTACAAACCGCATTGTGATCATTGCCAGTCTTGCCAAGCTCTGCGAATTCCTGCGCCCGATTTTGTGCCGAGCAAAAGCCAAAAACGTTTACTCAAGCTGCTCAGCCAAGAGTTTCATTGGCAGTTGAAACCAGAACTGGATGAAGATTGGTACACCCTTTACGCGCGTTATATTTTCGCTCGTCATCGCCACGGCTCCATGTACCCCCCCAATAAAATGGAATTTGCCAAATTTGCCCGTGCAAAATGGCTTAATACCCAATATTTACATCTTTATCAGGGCGAAAAGTTGGTCGCGATTGCCGTCACCGATTTACTCCCAAACAGTGCGAGTGCGTTTTACACCTTTTATGACCCAGATATTTCGATCTCTTTAGGCACCTTAGCGGTACTTTGTCAGCTCAATTACTGCCAACAGACCAAAAAGCAGTGGCTTTATTTGGGATATCAAATCGATGAATGCCCAGCTATGAACTACAAAGTCCGGTTCAATCCACATCAAAGGCTAGTAAATCAACGTTGGCGAGGGTAGAATACGCCGCAACTTCCCATATTGAACGTTTAATGGCAGAATCCTGCGCCGTTAAAGATCGCCAAATTTCTAAAGAGGATTAAATGGCTAAAGAAGACGTAATTGAGATGCAAGGCACTGTCCTTGATACTCTTCCTAACACAATGTTCCGTGTAGAGCTTGAAAATGGTCACGTAGTGACAGCTCACATCTCTGGAAAAATGCGCAAAAACTACATCCGCATTCTGACTGGTGACAAAGTCACTGTAGAGATGACTCCTTACGATTTGTCTAAAGGTCGCATCGTCTTCCGTGCTCGTTAATCTCTGATTTCCGAACGCAACAAAAAGCGGAGCTTATGCTCCGCTTTTTGTTTTGCTACAGCACTTATCAATCAATGCGTTAGCAAAATATCGACGGCGTTCAACCAAGAATCCATATACCCTTCCTACTTAAAGCAGTCGCGGTGTTGGCTGCCACTTCAAGTGATTTGGGTATAACAAAGAATCAAGCTCAACTATAGCGCCGCTGCTCTTTATCACTGTAGCGATCTGCTGTATTCATGCTGTACTACGGACACAAAAAAGGCGCGATAACGCGCCTTTTTAAGATAAGAGCTAATTCTCTTACTCGATATCAATCACATCAAATTCGACTTCTGGATTGACGTCAGCATCGTAATCAATGCCTTCAATGCCAAAGCCAAACAGCTTGATGAACTCTTCTTTGTACATGTCGTAATCGGTCAGCTCACGCAGGTTCTCTGTGGTGATTTGTGGCCACAGATCACGGCAGTGCTGCTGAATGTCATCACGCAGTTCCCAGTCATCCAAACGCAGACGATTGTGAGCATCCACTTCCGGCGCTGAACCATCTTCTTTGTACAGACGTTGACTGAACATGCGGTAAATCTGCTCCATACAGCCTTCATGCACGCCCTGTTCACGCATCTTCTTGAACACCATTGCGATGTAGAGCGGCATCACAGGAATCGCAGAGCTTGCTTGAGTCACCACAGATTTCAAAACAGCAACGTTCGCGGTACCGCCTTTCGCTGCCAGCTTTTCGTTCA
This sequence comes from Vibrio cholerae, assembly GCF_008369605.1. Taxonomy (NCBI): domain Bacteria; kingdom Pseudomonadati; phylum Pseudomonadota; class Gammaproteobacteria; order Vibrionales; family Vibrionaceae; genus Vibrio; species Vibrio cholerae. Next base: position 1,170,956 of record NZ_CP043554.1, on the reverse strand, counting down.
GCGCTGTCGCTGCGCGATCTAGGTCCATCTTGGCACGGCCTAGAGCGCCATCCCAGTAGATTGGCCAAGTCAATTCAGTACCGATGTAGCTGTACGCCACGGTTTTGCAACCTTCAGCAAGAACACCCGCCTCTTCCAGCGCTTGGATCCACAGTTCCCAATCTTGGCCGCCCATCACGGTGACAGTGTCAGCGATTTCTTGCTCGGTCGCAGGTTCAACACTGGCTTCAATGATCACATCTTTATTGGTATCTACCGCGGTAGAGGTGTACGTTTCACCGATCGGTTTTAGTGCAGAGCGCACTAGCTCACCCGTGTCTGGCATCTTACGCACTGGAGAAGCCAATGAGTAAACCACCAAATCAATCTGGCCGAGGTCTTGCTTAATCAGCTCAATCGCTTTTTGCTTCGCTTCGTTCGAGAACGCATCGCCGTTCAGGCTTTTTGCGTACAAGCCCGCTTCGTGCGCTAGCTTGTCAAACGCTGCTGCATTGTAGAAACCCGCAGTACCTGGTTTTTTGTCAGTGCCCGGCTTTTCGAAAAATACGCCGATCGTCGCCGCACCACCGCCAAACGCCGCAGCGATGCGTGATGACAGACCATAGCCGCTAGACGATCCGACAACCAACACGCGCTTAGGTGCGTTTTTGATCGGACCTTGTGCTTTTGTGTAGGCAATTTGTTCTTTTACGTTCGCTTCACAACCCACTGGGTGCGTTGTTGTACAGATAAATCCACGAATTTTAGGTTTGATGATCATATTCAACTTCCTTAAAAAATCGTCGCTAGGATAAAAGGTTCAGACACAAACCGCATCTAATTTCTCTCAATTTCGCCGAAAATGGCCAGTGGTTGGAGCACTCATTGGGGTATTTTTCCCGTTATGCTCACAAAAAACTCAATCAATAAAAATAAAGAGGGCTTCTGATGAGAAGCCCTCGATACTCTATTTTATTTGTTACGCCACACTGTTTAACTTAGGTTTGGTGGTCTGATGGGTATGGATTTGCGAGAAATCATGGCTGAAATGATCGACCTGAATCGCACGGCTACGCAGTTTTTCTGCCGCCAGAATCGAAGCCACTTCATCTGCGCTCAGCACACCCGCTTGCTCTGCTTGTGCCAAGCGATCAACCAGTAGTCCTTTGCGCGCCACTTTGCCCTCTTTCACCCCTTGTTGCAGTTTACGTTCTAAGCCTTTAACGCTATACATGGCCAAAAACGCTTTTTCCATCAAGCCTACGCTATCATCTTCACCTTTACCTATGTAGCACAACGCGGTTAAACGATCACGATGCGCTCCTGGGGTCATCAGACTTTCTGCGAGTTTGACCGCTAACTCATCACTCGGTGGTGCAAAGTGGTTGCCTAGCGGGAACAGCAGCCCTTTCAAGATGGCTCCGACCCCAGTCACAGGGTAGTTACGATACGCTTGGTTAAGCGATTTCGCTGCGTGATGCAAACAGTACTGCATCGCATAGTGTACGTAGTCTAAATCCGCTTGATGGCGGCCTTCATCTTCATACTTTTTCAGTACCGCCGAGCCCATGTACAGATAGCTCAGTGCATCGCCTAAGCGTGCTGAAATCATCTCTTTACGTTTGAGCTCGCCACCCAAGGTGAGCATTGCCACATCCGCACTCACCGCTAAAGCACGGCTCAGGCGAGTCATCTGCTTATAGTAGTCTTGTGTGGGGCCACTCATGTTCGCTTTAATAAAGCGTGAACCCGTCAGTGCGGCAAACAGAGCACCAAAGCTGTTTTTGGTCGCGTGGGCAATGTGCTTGAACAGCAGTTCATCAAACGCTTTCGCCCCTTCTTGTTGATCTGGGTTGGCCGCCGCTTCCATCTCTTTGAGAACATAAGGATGGCAACGAGTCGCACCTTGACCGAAGATCATCAGGTTACGCGTCAAAATGTTCGCCCCTTCAACCGTGATTGCCACGGGTACGCCGAGATAGTGCGTCGCCAGATAGTTCATTGGTCCATCTTGGATAGCACGACCAGAATGGATATCCATCGCATCATTCAAAATGGTGCGCGCGATTTCCGTCATGTGGTATTTGGCAATTGCCGTAACAATTCCCGGTTTCTCTTTGAGATCCAAAGAGGTAGTAGTCAAAGTACGGGTCGCTTCCAGCAAGTAGGTTAAACCGCCGATACGTCCCATGGCTTCCGCCACACCTTCAAATTTACCAATCGACATCCCAAACTGCTTACGCACATAACCATATGCGCCTGTGGTACGAGCGGTGAGGTGGCCAATCGCGGTACCCAATGCAGGTAGGGAGATCCCACGTCCTGCCGAGAGACATTCCACCAACATGCGCCAGCCTTTACCTGCGTAATCTGCCCCACCAATCAGCCAATCCATTGGGATAAACACATCTTGACCGCGGGTTGGGCCGTTCATAAAGGCCAAACCTAGTGGGTCGTGGCGTTCGCCAATCTCTACGCCTTCATGGGAGGCAGGGATCAGCGCACAAGTAATACCAATCTCTTCTTTATCGCCAAGCAGATGCTCTGGGTCACTCAGTTTGAAAGCAAGGCCCAGCACAGTCGCCACCGGTGCCAGCGTGATGTAACGCTTATTCCAGCTTAAACGGATGCCCAGCACGTCTTTGCCTTCATGCTTGCCGTAGCAGACCACGCCTTGGTCAGGAATGCTGCCCGCATCCGAACCCGCTTCCGGCCCTGTCAATGCAAAGCAAGGAATATCGGTGCCATCGGCCAAACGTGGCAACCAGTAATCTTTCTGCTCTTGGGTACCGTAGTGTGACAACAGCTCACCAGGGCCCAATGAGTTCGGTACCATGACTGTTACCGCGGTGCTGATGCTGCGCGTAGCAATGCGTGACACTATGGTCGAGTTCGCCAGAGCCGAGAACTCACGGCCACCATACTCTTTGGAAATAATCAGCGAGAAGAAACGCTCTTTACGTAGGTAGTCCCACACCTCTTTGGGGAGATCGCGATCTTGTTTGACTATTTTGTAGTCATCCAACATAGCGAGCAGAGTTTCCAACTCGTTGTCGATGAAAGATTGCTCCTCCACTGACAAGGTCGGTTTCGGATAATGGTGCAGCTTGGTGAAATCAGGCTTACCAGAGAACAGTTCACCATCCCACCATACACTGCCCGCTTCCATCGCTTCTTTCTCGGTTTGTGACAGAGGAGGAAGCACTTTCTTAAACATTTTGAAAGCGGGGTCGCTGATCCATTTTCTGCGTAGAGAGCTCATATTCAGATCCTTTTGTTCACTGGTTACACTGTTATTTTTGTTATGAATCGGTTAGTTATTTCGCCGCCACACCGGCCGCGAGGTATGGAATCAGTTGATCGACCACAGACTTAGGATCAACTTTGCTTCCAAAATCATTTTCTGCAATCTCTGCCAACGCTTGACTCGACGCCATGGTAAAGACGCAGGTACCTAAGGTGAAATGCAACCGCCAAAACAAGGTTTCGCGAGTCAAGTTGGGGTTCGCCTTAAGCACGGAATCGGTAAATAGGGTTAGCACATCATTGTAGCGATTGGTAATAAACCAACGGAGATGGCCCTGCACATCGGTATAACCCCGGCCAATCAGCAGCATAAAACGGCTGGTGCCATTGGGGCGCAATTCGCTTAACGAACGCAAGGGATCACGTAGCGCTTCAAAAACTTCAGCCATATCGTAATCGTCCCGCTCGTTAAGCCGCTCAAGCGACTGTTTCATCTCCGGCATGAAAGCTTCGAGATAACGATTGAGTACCGCTCGAACTAAGGTTTTTTTATCACCAAAATGGTAGTTGACCGACGCAAGGTTCACCCCTGCTTTACTGGTGATCGTGCGCAAAGAGGTATCATTGAAGCCGTATTCCGCAAACAGCCCTTCTGCTACATCCAATATTTTTTCCTTAGTACTACTGCGTAATGCCATTTCAATCACTCGTATCAAACAACTGTTTGAAATATACTCTCGCCACATTTGATTAACAAGCGATTAACATCACATTTTCTCGCCATGGTCTGACCAGATGCAGCTAAGTGCTTGCAACAAGATGAAAAGTCTTCCACAAAAAAATTTAAAAATAATTTGCGAACTTTTGGAACTCTTTGCCAAACGCCCAGTCTGAATAGACGTGATTGACAGAGCTTTGAGAGTTTTACTGGCCGTCAAATTTGGTTCTCGACCCGCTGTCACCAATTACGCTGCTTTTTCCTTTTTATTAACTCCTATACTTGTGTACGCCCAAAACCAGATTGTTTTGGGCGTTTTTTTATCTGATTTATTTTGTTCAAGTCGGTTCATTGGTGGCTTTTCAGTCAAAAATTCAGGACTTAGAGCACGGCGATAAGTGGTTAGGCCGCCAGTCATAAGGGTGGTCACTCGGAGAGAGTTTGATCCAAACCCTAGTCGTGGCGATCGAACTGCGTATAATGTGCGACCCCATTCAGAGCTCGATTTTCTTATGCTGATCACTCAATCACCTATCACTGAACACCGTTTTGCAGGGCAAACCTTTTACCTCAAACGGGATGACAAGCTTCATCCACATTTCAGTGGTAACAAAGCCCGCAAATTGATAGCGTTGCTTGAAGGGGATTTTCCCGGCATCACCACCTTAATCAGCTACGGTTCGGCACAAGCTAACTCGCTCTACTCTTTTGCAGCCCTCGCTAAACTGCGCGGTTGGCGCTTGGAGTTTTACGTTGACCATATTCCCGCGTGGCTGAAAAGTTATCCAATCGGTAACTACCGTGGTGCGCTGGAATTGGGAGCGACCATTATTGAAACGCGCTCACTAGGGGCTAAGCATCCACGAGAATTTATTCAGCAACAACGCATGCCCAATACCGATTGCTTGGTGATTGAGGAAGGTGCGCGCAGCCCCTTTGCTGAGCCGGGGATCAAACAGTTGGCGCTGGAAATGTTGGAATGGATCCGCCACCAAGCCCAGCCAGATTGGGTGGTTGCCCTGCCTTCCGGCACCGGAACCACGGCGCTCTACTTACACAAATATTTGCAACCATACGGTGTTGAAGTCATTACCTGCCCTTGTGTGGGTGACGAATCCTACTTACGTGAGCAGTTTTTAATGCTCGGTGAAACCTCTCACCCGACGGTTCTGACCTCTACGACTAAGCACTATTTCGGTCATCTTTATCAAGAGGATTATCAGATATGGCAAGCGTTACTGGCACAAACTCATATTGAATTTGATCTGTTATACGACCCGCTGATGTGGCGTTTATTGTCAGCTTGGCGTGCCGAGAACCCAGACCGAAACTTGCTTTATCTACACCAAGGCGGTTTACTGGGAAATGAAAGTATGTTGCCGCGTTATCAGCGGCAGTTTAGCGAATATACCCTTCCTAATTGAAGCTGCAGGTAGTTTGGGTATAACCAGAGGATGGAGAGTTTTCAATGCGTACTTTGATTGGGGTAGTCGTGACATTAAGTTACAGTGTCGCGTTGCATGCGGCACCGACGCCAGCGAAACTACCGATCGTGATCGGCGATGATATTGCTAAACGGGTCTGCTATTACCAAGATCAGGCTTATTCAGAAGGTGCTGTGATCTTAGTCGGTGAAGTGTATCTCTCTTGTCAGCGCGCCAATGATTTTGAAACCAATGGCCCGCTGAAATGGTTACCTCTGAACGGGCAAACCAACGAAACACCGAAACCTAAGCTAGTCCACCCATAAGGGTATATTTGACTTCAAGGTACTCTTCAAGGCCGTGTTTCGCCCCTTCTCTACCAAGGCCCGACTCTTTGATGCCACCAAATGGCGCTAACGTGGTGGAAATCAACCCTTTGTTGATGCCGACAATCCCCGCTTCGAGTGCTTCACTCATGTGCCATGCCCGGCGCAAAGATTGGGTATAACAATAAGCGGCCAAACCCGAATCGGTCGCATTGGCTCGCTCGATCACTTCTTGCTCAGAGCTAAAACGAAACAGTGCGGCCAAGGGGCCGAAGGTTTCTTCGTCAGCAACGCGCATTTCGTCGGTCACTTCGGTTAACACGTGTGGCTGGAATAAACGGCTGCCCGCTGCAGGCAGCGCACCAAACATCACTTTCGCTCCTTTGCTTTGGGCATCCACTATATGTGATGTGACTTTAGCAACCGCGGCATCATTGATCAGTGGACCGATGTTTACACCTGCATCCAAACCATAACCGACGTTGAGTCTGCTGACCCGATCCACCAACTTGGCAGCAAATTGATCGTATACCGCGTCATGGACATAAATCCGGTTAGCGCACACGCAAGTTTGTCCAGCATTACGAAATTTCGCCACCATCACACCATCAATCGCGGCATTAATGTCCGCATCTTCGAACACAATAAACGGCGCATTTCCTCCCAGCTCAAGCGAGAGTTTTTTCACGTTATTGGCCGATTGTGCCATCAAAAGCTTGCCAACCCCGGTTGAGCCAGTAAATGAGAGCTTGCGTACCGTTTTGCTTTCCGTCAGTACACGCCCGATTTCAATCGCATCGCCCGTCACCACTTGCAATAAACCATCAGGGATTCCCGCTTGCTGCGCAAGATCGGCCAAAGCTAAAGCCGTGAACGGCGTATCCGGCGCTGGTTTTAAAACCACAGCGCAACCAGCTGCAAAGGCAGGGGCGCATTTACGGGTAATCATGGCGGCGGGGAAATTCCAAGGCGTAATCGCGGCAACAACGCCAATAGGCTGACGTGAAACCATAATTCGCGCATCAGGTTTATGGGATGGGATCAGCTCGCCATAAGCGCGTTTGGCTTCTTCAGCGTACCATTCCACAAAGCTCGCGGCGTAGTGAATTTCCCCTTGGGCTTCCGCCAGCGGTTTACCTTGTTCAATGGTTAATAACTTCGCCAATGATGCATGATGCTGTTCAATAAGCTCATACCAACGGCGCAAAATTTTGGCTTTATTTTCAGCGGGTTGCTGGCGCCATAAAATTTGCGCCGCCTGCGCACCTGCAATCGCTTCTTGCACCTGAGCCGCACTCAATAAAGGAACAGAGCCAATGAGGGAGCCATCAAACGGATTGGTTACCGTTTGCCTTGCCTGTGGCTCACCTAAAATCCACTGCCCATTAATAAAGGCGCTTTGGTGAAAAAATGGAAAATCGGTCGGTAACATGGCAAGACTCCTCATCAGTGATCCGTTAGCCTCTAAGGCTTTAGTTCTATACTCAAATGACTTGGAGAGGATACACCGTAGCTCAGCACAAACACACGAATGATTTCATCCATCATGATTTGCTGCTGTTTGGCATCAGGCAGCTCCACCGCGGCCAGCAACTGCGGCCATAAAAACTGACCATGAAAGAGATTCATCAAGGTTGTCGCCATAGGAGCCACTTCTTTCTCAATCAGTTTTCCATCCTTAATGGCAGCTTGCAGCCACGCAGTCAGCGCCGTATCTTGAGTCCCCATCAATGCGAGATATTGCTGCGTTAAGGCTGGATCGCGCACAAATTCCCCCACAATCATCCGCAGCACATCAAGGCCAATCGTTCGATACAGTAGGTCAATTTTTGCCGCAAAGTAGTCGTGCAACTGATCCGCAAGAGAACGGGTAGATTGATACTCAAAACCAACCTTGTGCGGCTGTGCCACCAGAAGATTGATCACTTCAATAAAGAGCAACTCTTTACTGGTAAAGTGGCGATACAAGGTGCGTTTTGAGGTACCTGCACGTTCACAAACGCGATCCATATTCGCTGCATGGAATCCAAACTGGGTAAACTCTTCTTTCGCTGCTTCAATCAGCGCCAACCGCTTTTGCTCACTGAGTTTCATACCACGATTTCCTCAACTTCATCGGTTATCAATATCATCCGCTATCACTATAAGTCCGACTTTCTTGAAAGTACACCAGTGAGTTTACCGGTAATAACAGTATCGATATGATCGCTTTGAAATGGCAGGTAAACTGACAATCAATGACACGGCTAGCAAAGTGATTATTCATCAAGCCTCAGCGAAAATGCTTTCTGGTGAGGCTATCTCTTTGTTATTAACTGTGTAGAATTGTTGCGCAGAAGACAATCTACGAATAAAACCCATGGCTACGGATAGAAACGGCAACCATCATTTAATCTGTTGTGACGAATGTGGGCTCGTGTCGAGCTTACCTAAGTTAAGCCAAGGGCACATTGCTCATTGCCCACGCTGCGGGCATACGCTCACACAAATTCAAAAACATCCGTATCAGACCACTATCGCTCTCGCGATAGGCAGTCTGATTTTGCTGATGCTGAGCCTCTCTTTCCCTTTTATGTCATTTAGCGTACAAGGACTGACTCAAGAAATTACGCTATTGAATGCGGCTAAAATGCTTGAAGAGTTTCAAAACGTTTTACTCGCTATTTTACTGTTTTCGACGGTCATCTTACTGCCCGCCCTGTATCTGGTGATCATTCTCTTTCTTTATGTGAAAGCGCTACGGGCCAAAAAAGCATTGCCCTCAACATCAGAACTCTGGCTCACCAAACATCTGTGCAATCTGCTGTTTAAAGTACAGCCTTGGTTGATGGTGGATGTCTTTTTGATTGGAGTATTGGTTAGCCTCATTAAAATCGCCTCTCTTGCAGACGTTTCTATGGGCAACTCTTTTTGGGCATTCTGCTGCTTTTCGGCCTTAATGGTAAAAACCGTGTCATCGGTTGATCGCTTCTGGTTGTGGCAACATTTTATTCCTGCACGTATCCCTCAGGGCGTCGCGTCTGGGCACACTCATTGCACGCACAATCACATGAATTGCCACTCCTGCCAGCAAATCAATCCCATTACATCCGCCAAACATCCGAAATGCGTGCGCTGCGGAAGTCGATTGCATGCTTACCATCCACAGTTGAATTTGCAGTGGGCTTGGGCACTGTTGCTGGCTGCCATCATTTTTTATATTCCGGCCAATCTTTATCCGATGATGTATACCGTAAGCCTTGGCAAATCAGAAGGCTCAACCATTATGCAAGGTGTGCTTGTACTGTGGCAGCTCGGCTCTTATCCGGTAGCGATGGTGATTTTCGTAGCCAGTATTTTTATCCCTATGGCCAAAATGTTTGCGCTCGGTTGGCTCTACTGGCAAGCCGGAAAGCTCAACGTATTTCCAGAACAGCAGAACCTAAAGCGGCTCAAACTTTATCGTGTGACCGAATTCATTGGCCGCTGGTCAATGATTGATATTTTCGTCGTCGCTATCTTGGTCGCGTTAGTTCAACTGCATAATCTGATGGCGATTTATCCCGGCCCTGCCGCGCTCTCTTTTGCAGCGGTAGTCATTTTAACCATGCTCTCCGCTATGGTTTTTGACTCGCGAATCTTGTGGCAAGAGCCACCCGTATCTCACCAACAACAATGAATTGAGAAACTTCTATGAGTGATGAACCTCAAGTTAACGCTGAAGTGAGTGCGCAAAAGCAGCTCTCTGCGATTTGGATCATTCCTATTCTGGCGCTTGCGATGGGACTGTGGATGCTATTTCAGTACGTCAATAGCACCGGGCCGAAAATCACTCTCGTTCTGCCGACGGCAGATGGGCTTGAAGTGGGGAAAACCCAAATTAAAGCGCTCAATGTCAATGTCGGGGTGATTACCGACATTAAGCTCAGCGACGATTACCGACACATCATTGCCACCGCGCAAATGGTGAAAGATGCTGATCGTATGCTTCGTGAAGATTCGCTTTTGTGGGTTGTGAAACCTCGGATTGGTAAAGAAGGGATTTCCGGACTCGACACCCTACTTTCTGGCGCTTATATCCAACTGCAGCCTGGCCAATCCAAAACGTTTCAAGATGAATTTTCTGTGCTCGACTTACCCCCTATTGCACCGCCTGATGCCAAAGGGTTACGCCTGATTCTGACCAATAAAGAGGCAGGGAAACTGAGTGTCGGCGATCCCGTTATGTACGAAGGATTCACGGTTGGCCGCGTGGAAAGCACCCTGTTTGATGTGGAAAGCAAAAAGGCTCAATACCAACTTTTTATCTTTGCCCCTTACGATAAATTAGTGAATACACGCTCCTTTTTCTGGCTCAATTCGGGGCTCAACCTTCAACTGAATGCCGAAGGGCTTGAGTTCAGCTTAGGGTCGATAGAAAGCCTACTCAAAGGCGGAGTCACCTTTGGCCAGCTACAAGAAGACGATTCGGGGCAACAAATTACCCAGCAAATGACCGAATTCCTCCTGTTTGACGATGTGAAACAGATCCGTGAAGGTATGTACGGTGACTACATCGAGTTTGTGATGATGTTTGATGAATCGGTACGCGGACTCAAACCTTTAGCTCCCGTTGAATATCGCGGTTTAAGAATCGGGACGGTGACTAAAATTCCACTCAAGACAGAAAGCTCCAATATCTACATCAATATCAAACGCATTCCTGTTTTGGTCAGAATCGAGCTCGGACGTCTCTATGATAACTTTGGCACAACCGATCTCCCCAACTTGAAAAAGCGTATGCAAGATGAGTTTGCCAAGGGCTTAAAAGCCTCCTTAAAAACAGGAAACTTAGTGACTGGCGCGCTGTATATCGATACCGATTACTTCCCTGATGAGCCAGCCGATCCCCTCACCCAATTTGATGGGTACCCGATGTTTCCGACCAAACAAGGCGAATTTGCAGAAGTGCAAAAACAAGTCACCGAACTCCTGAGAAAGCTCAACGGATTGCCTATGGATGATACTTTGGCATCACTCAACAGCACGTTAAAAACCTCAGAAGCGCTGTTGGCTTCGGCAGAACGCATTCTCAAAAAACAAGAGACACAAAATCTGCCAGCGGATATTCAAGCGAGCCTAAAACAACTGGAAACGACCCTAGGTGGTTTTGGTCCTGAGTCGACGGTGTATCGTGAGCTTGAAACCACGTTAAGAGAACTCAACCAAGTGATGGCCGAATTTAAACCTGTGCTGCGCACCATTAATGAAAAACCTAATGCATTGATTTTTGGTGAAAGTAATACAGCAGATCCGATTCCCGCGAAAGGAAAGCAAGAATGAAACCATGGTTATTAATGATGTTAACCACACTGTTGGTCGGCTGCGGAGGAACGCCACAGCCCAAAGTCAGTTTTTATTTACTGCCAAACAACCCAGAACTTAGCGAGCATATCCAACCCAAAACATTGCCTTTGCTGGTGGTTCAACCCGTAGAATTGGCGGCTTATCTGGATACGCAAGGGATTGTTTATCGTCAGTCGGAAACGCAAGTGATCCAAGCCAGACAAAACCAGTGGGCACAGCGGCTTAGCCCACAACTGACACAGCGTATCACCAATGATCTGCGCCGTAAGCAATCTCGCTACTGGCCTGCACCTTTGAATGCTTCATCCATCCAGCAAGAGCACTGGAAACTGCAGGTAAGATTGCAGCGATTTAATGGTGTCTACACGGGCAATGCCGAAGTGGCTGGCAATTGGGAACTGCTCAACCCAAAAGGAGAAAGCATGTTAAACCAAGAGTTTAGTTTTCAGGTGCCGCTCAAAGATACGGGTTACCCCGCTCTGGTTGAAGCACTCTCTGCGGGTGTAGATCAACTTTCAACTCAGATCGAAACCCAATTGGTAACTCGCTGAGCAGACAATCAGGTTATCGATAGAATAAAAATCCCAACACAAATGTACACCCGAAAGTTTACTTTTTGTCATTACTCAAGGTATGATGCGCGACAAGTTAACCACATGGTGGTCAAAGTGCCTGCCGATTTGAAGTTGCAGGTATAAAACGTCAAAGGCATGGGGATTCGTACAGACTCCCCTTTCCCAATTGTGAAATTGAGGAGCAACACACTATGAATCCTTCTTTTACTCGTTCAATGGCTGCAAAGCGCTCCTTGCTTAGCGCGGTGATCGCCTCGGCTTTGTTGTTGGCAGGCTGCGGCGAAGCACCACAAGTCAGCGCCCCCGCTCCCGTGGTCAAATCCGCATTAACCGAGATTGTCGCAAGTCAACGCGCTTCCGATCTCACGTTTAATGGCGTAGTGCGCGCCGCTCAGCGCGCTGATCTTGCTTTTCGCATCAGTGGCCGCTTAACGGATATCGCGGTAAAAGAAGGCGACCAAGTGAAAAAAGGCCAATTACTGGCGAGCCTCGACTCACGAGATGCCAAAACGGCGCTGGAAGCTGCGCAACTTGAGCTAAAAAATACCGAACAAGAGTACAGCCGCGCCAAAGCCATTTTTGAGAAAACCCAAGCCATTTCTAAAGCCGAGCTGGATAAAGTCACCAATCGCTACGACCTTGCCAAAAACCGCGTTGAAGAGGCCAAACGCAAACTGGAGTACACCCAAATCACCGCCCCGTTTGATGGCGTCATCAGTGAAAAAACCATCGAGAATTTTGCTCAAGTGCAGGCCAATCAAGTGATCATGATTTTGCAAGATCTGAATGATTTGGAAGTGGCGATTGAGATCCCGCATCGTGTCATGCTCTCAGGTGTGCGCAATACCCGCGCGATCGCCGAGTTAAGCGCGATTCCCAATCAGCAATTTGATTTAAAGCTGCGTACCTACTCCACTCAGCCAAGTTCGGATTCACAAACCTACTCTGTAGTGCTTGGTTTTGAAGATTTGAAAGGCTTTCGCGTGATGCCCGGCATGTCAGCTAAAGTGATCCCGGTTGCCGACAAACCAGCCGATGAAAACACGCTCATCACCCTACCACTGACCGCCCTAGTGCCAGATAACCAAGGCAAACAATTTGTGTGGGTAGTCAATGCGCAAGACCAAGCGGAAAAACGTTACGTCGACATCGGAACTACCTACAAAGATCGCGTGGTGATCACTCAGCATCTCAAACCGGGTGAGCAGGTTATTATCGCCGGTGTTTCGAGCGTACGCGAAGGCATGACCGTTCGTCCCTACACGGATAACAACGGAGCCCAATAATGGATATTGCACGTTATACCCTTGCCAAACGCACCAGCGTTTGGGTGCTGATAGCCCTGACCTTGATTGGCGGCTACATCAGCTACCTCAAATTGGGTCGTTTTGAAGACCCTGAGTTTGTGATTCGCCAAGCGGTGATTGTGACGCCTTATCCGGGTGCCACCGCGCAAGAAGTTTCCGATGAAGTGACCGATGTCATCGAAGGTGCGGTGCAAGCGCTGCAAGAGCTAAAAGAAGTCAAATCGGTTTCGATGCAAGGCCGCTCTGAAGTGACGGTAGAAATCAAACTCGAATTTGCCCAATCCTCCGCGCAGTTGCAGCAGGTATGGGACAAATTACGCCGCAAAGTCGCGGATGCGCAGCGCCAACTGCCTCCCGGTGCCGGCGCTTCAATCGTTAACGATGACTTCTCTGACGTGTACGCGCTGTTTTACGCAGTTACCGGGGAAGGCTTTAGCGACAAACAGCTGCAAGACTACGTCGATACGCTACGCCGTGAACTGGTTCTGGTGCCGGGTGTGGCCAAAGCCGCTACGCTGGCCGAGCAGCAAGAAGCAATCTTTATCGAGATGTCCAGCGAACGCATGGCGGAATTTGGCCTTTCGGTTGAACGCGTATTGCAAGTGCTACAAAAGCAGAGCCTAGTCACCGTTGCAGGCAGCGTCGATGCTCAGCAAATGCGCATTCCGGTGATCCCTAAATCCAACATCAGCTCCTTGGCTGACCTCACTAATTTGCAAGTGGCGGTCGGTAGCAACAATGCGGTGGTACGCCTAGGTGATATTGCCAACATCAGCCGTGGCTACACCGAGCCAACATCGATGCTGATGCGCTATAACGGTCAGCGTGCAATTGGCTTTGGTATCTCCAACGTCACCGGCGGTAACGTGGTCGAGATGGGCGATGCCGTCAAAGCACGCTTGGCAGAACTTGAAAGCCAGCGCCCACTGGGCATGGATCTGCATGTGATTTCGATGCAGTCTGACTCGGTGCGCGCTTCGGTGGCCAATTTTATCGATAACCTGATTGCCGCTGTCGCCATCGTGTTTGTCGTGCTCCTGCTGTTCATGGGCGTACGCTCAGGCGTCATTATCGGTTTTGTTTTGCTGCTTACTGTTGCCGGTACCTTATGTGTGATGCTGATTGATGACATCGCCATGCAGCGGATTTCGCTCGGCGCGCTCATCATCGCCCTCGGCATGTTGGTGGATAACGCGATTGTGGTCACTGATGGCGTACTCGTGCGTTTTCAACAAGATCCGAACGCGGATAAACAGCAAGTGGTTTCTGAAGTGGTCAATGCCACAAAATGGCCACTGCTGGGCGGTACGGTGGTGGGTATTTTTGCCTTCAGCGCAATTGGCCTCTCCCCTTCCGATATGGGCGAATATGCCGGCTCGCTATTTTGGGTGATCCTCTACTCGATGTTTTTGAGTTGGGTGTTTGCGGTGACCGTCACCCCCATGCTGTGCCATGACTTTCTACGCGTTAAAGCTCCCACCAAAGAGGCGAAACCGTCTAAATTGGTGACGGGTTATAAAGCCGTATTGCAATGGGTGTTAAGCCACCGCGTGGTCAGCTGTGCGATGCTACTCGGCACCTTAGTGGCTGCGGTGTGGGGAGCTCAGTTTATTCCGCCGGGCTTTATGCCAGAGTCGCAACGACCACAATTTGTGGTGGATGTGTACTTGCCACAAGGCTCGGATATTCGCCGCACCGAACAGGTTGTCGCCAGCATTGAGAAAGACGTGGCGCAAAAAGACGGTATTACCAATATCACCAGTTTCATCGGCGGTGGTGGCCTGCGTTTTATGCTGACCTACTCACCCGAGGCGCGTAACCCAAGTTACGGCCAACTGCTGATTGATATTGATGACTACACCAAAATTGCCCCATTAGTAGGCGAGCTGCAAAATGAGCTGGATGCCAAATACCCTGATGCCTCAATCAAGGTGTGGAAGTTTATGCTCGGTCGCGGCGGCGGTAAGAAAATTGAAGCCGGTTTCAAAGGCCCAGACAGCCACGTGCTACGCCAATTGGCCGAACAAGCCAAAGCCATTATGCATAACGACCCGAACCTGATTGCGGTACAAGATGACTGGCGTCAACAAGTGCCGGTATTGCAACCTGTGTATTCCGCGCAAGAAGCACAGCGCCTTGGCTTAACCACACAAGAAATCAGCGCCGCGATCGCGCAAACGCTCAATGGCCGTAATGTTGGAGTGTATCGCGAAGGCAATGACTTGATCCCGTTGATAGTTCGCGCACCAGAAAATGAACGCCACCACGAACGTGCGATTGAAAACAGTGAAGTGTTCAGCGCGCAAGCTGGCCGTTACGTTCCGGTGAGCCAACTGGTGGACTCGGTCGATACTGTCTATCAAGATGCCTTACTGCGCCGCATCAACCGCATGCCGACCATCTTGGTACAAGCTGACCCAGCGCCGGGTGTGATGACGGCCGATGCGTTCAATAATGTGCGCGAAAAAATCGAGCAGATTGAACTGCCGGCAGGTTATGAGCTGATTTGGTACGGTGAATACAAAGCCTCGAAAGACGCCAATGAAGGTTTGGCGCTCTCCGCACCATACGGCTTTGCGGCGATGATTCTCGCGGTGGTATTTATGTTTAACGCGCTGCGTCAGCCACTCGTGATCTGGATGACCGCCCCCTTTGCCGTCGTGGGTGTCACCATTGGCCTTATCGCCTTTCAAACTCCGTTCGAGTTTATGGCGATCCTCGGCTTTTTAAGCTTGATTGGTATGATGGTGAAAAACGCGATTGTGTTGGTTGACCAAGCGGATGCGGAAATTCGCGAAGGTAAAGAAGCTTATTTCGCAATCATTGATGCGGCGGTGAGCCGTGCACGCCCGGTTCTGCTCGGCGCATTCACCACGATTTTAGGTGTGGCTCCACTTCTGGTAGACCCATTCTTTAAGAGTATGGCGGTCACCATTATGTTTGGTTTGCTGTTTGCCACCATTCTGACCTTAGTCGTGATCCCGCTCTTCTATGCCGTGCTGTTTAGAGTGAAAGTCGCCAAAGTATAATCAGGCGGTTAATCTCACCCTTCCCAACCAATAAGGCTCCGCAAGGAGCCTTATTATTCGAGAAAACCCAGCACAATTGTTGTGATTTTGCACACTTCAGCTACTTTGTAAGCAAACGCACTCAATGCGCGAGTTTTTTTCGGATTTCTGCTTGACCATCCACAGTAGAATCATTAAATTAGCGCCTCGTTAGCCAAGCGGTTAACGATTCGGTGAGTTGTCCGAGTGGCTGAAGGAGCACGCCTGGAAAGTGTGTATACGGCAACGTATCGAGAGTTCGAATCTCTCACTCACCGCCACATTCAAGTTTAAAGACGTCCTAGGACGTCTTTTTTCTTATCTGAAATTCATGAAAATCAAATAGTTACTATTCAGTAATATTCCACAAGATGTCATAAAAGCGTTCGCTTTTCGTAATACCTAAAGTAATACCCAGCTACCCACTCTAGTGCTAGTATTACTTTTGAGCACCAATCCAGGTATTACTTTATGGTCAAACCGCCCACCAAAGCAGGCTGTAACTTAATGTAAATTAAGTAGTTATTAGCCAAAAGTAATACCTAATTTTTGGAGTCCTCATGCTCTAGCCAGGTATTACTTGAGGGATTGAAATGGCAAATAATCTAACCGCAAGGCAAATTCAAACCGCAAAACCTAAGGATAAGCTTTATCGTTTATCTGATGGCGGCAATCTCTACTTTTGCGTACGTCCAAGTAATTCTCGCTCATGGCAATTCCGTTATAAACGGCCAGGACAAGATAAGATTACTTATCTTTCATTTGGTACCTATCCCGATATGTCTTTGGCGGAAGCTCGAGAGAAAGCCCTTGAGGCTCGCAAGCAGTTAGCGGATGGTATTGACCCTCAACTCGCTAAAGAAGAACAAAAAGCAAAAACCATTACTGAACAAAATGCTACGTTCAAGTTTGTCGCTGAGCAATGGAAGGCTACAAAGGAAGGGCAAATAAAAGAGAAGACACTGGAAGGGAATTGGCGAAAACTTGAACTTTATGCCTTTCCCAAATTGGGCTCGATACCCGTTAGTAAACTTACTGCGCCGATTGCCATCGCTGCATTAAGGCCAATAGAGTCTCAAGGATTACTAGAAACTGTAAAACGCACCGCCCAACTTATGAATGAAATCATGAACTATGCGGTAAATAGCGGTGTCATTCATGCTAACCCATTAGCTGGCATCCGTGATGTGTTTAAAAAACACAAAGTGGTGCACATGAAAGCCCTGCAACCACATGAAATGCATGATCTTATACGCACCGTTGCTACAGCAAATATCCAGCATGTGACACGATTTTTAATTGAATGGCAACTTCACACCATGGTTCGGCCTAACGAAGCCTCTGGTGCTCGTTGGGAAGAAATCGACATGGTTAATAAGCTTTGGATTATCCCTAAAGAGCGAATGAAGATGAACCGTGAGCACGTAGTCCCACTGACAGCACAAACATTGGCTATTCTTGAAGCAATTAAGCCTATCAGTGGTCATAGAGAGTTCATTTTCCCATCTAGCCGTAATCCAAAGGTACCCACCGATTCTGAAACCGCTAATAAAGCACTTAGCAGAATGGGATTTAAGGATAGAACGACCGCGCACGGTCTTCGTGCTTTGGCAAGTACCACTCTTAATGAACAGGGCTTTGAACCTGATGTCATTGAAGCCGCATTGGCTCATACTGACAAAAACCAAATACGCAAAGCATACAACCGCACCGACTATTTAGACTCTCGTCGAAAGCTTATGAGCTGGTGGAGTGAGCATATCGAAAAATCTAGCTATGGAAGCTACAGTGTCGCTGGTGCTGGATATTTGCGCTTAGTGAAAGATTAAAAAGTGAAATCTAGTGCGTATTGTAAGGCAGCGTCGTTTGAGGTCGGTGCCTATCAAATTATATCTGGGCTAGATTCTTTTCAGCCCAGATTGATTTCCCAAACCCACTATTTTTTATGGGCGTTCTGCTACGCACATGAGTACGATGATTGTTGTAGGAGTTCATCTATTCGTCTAGATCTTTTTTAACTCCTCAAGCGAAGCATAGAGTTTCTCTCTGAATATCACTTGGTAGGACTCATTCAATATGGTCTGGTGGAAGCTTTCGCAGATATCATTTGTTTGTGGTGGAATCCCTTTAGTTTTCGTGTGGTCGATATCATTTTAATGGCTAGATATAGCTGGTAATCGTGCTGCTCAACACGGGCTACAGTATTCAGAGCCTCGCTCAGTCAAGATTCGCAACATTGGCAGTTCATGCGCCTCAAAGGACGGTAGAACCTTATCATTCAACATATCTGTTACGGCGATTGGTGTTTTCGTTGTGTAGAGCTTGGCAAAGGCGACTTTACTGTAGGTATCAACGGAGGTTTGTTAATAGATGCGCCCAACACCTTTCAAGTTGCCAACATAGAACGTGTCGTGATAACCAAAGTAGCAAGGATGCGCCGTCTCTATCTCGCCACAGGCTTCGTCATCATGTTTTTTACGCTCTAAAGCTGCGATCTGCTCATCCGCTAAAATGATGCCATTTTCATTCACCTGCTTTTTGTTTGATGATAGATTTCTAGTATAAAGAATGAGAGTTACCTCTTATTGTCTTTAATTTCGGATTAAGCACCTTTAATCAAAGTGGGTAACTCTCATCTTTTCAAATTTAAGTGTCAGATCCAGTCTGAGTTAGTACAATTAATAATAGACCTAAACTAATAGTATATGTATAAAATTAGAAACGGTAGTAGGCAGAAATCCCAGCTAATGTCGAATCAGAAAATTCATCTATCTGATAACTAATACTCAAGCCTAACCATAGATTGTCATAAATATTATAATCAACTCCAGTACCAATTAGAAAGCCAATTTCATTGTTTTTCCTTTCATTTGAATGCCGATTTATCATAAATTCAATATCATCATTTAGAATGTACTCATACTGATCATAACTCATTGACTTAGAATGGTACTGTGTATAAGTAACTCCTGTTTTGATATTAGCCTTCCATTTTTTTTGGCCATCAAAATAAAAAGAAAATGCAGGTGCTATATAGAATTGATCCGCATTTACTCTTGCATCCCACTCCCTTTCATGAATATAATCCCTTCCCGAATCAGAAATAGTTCCGATTGTTCTAGAGTAATCGTCTTCAAACTTAAAGAATGAATATCCGAATTCTAGTGAAAATTGTTCTGTAAATTGATACCCACCGAATAGTGAAACTTTACCATTACTAATATCCGGATCTAAGGAAACACCATCTTGGATATAATTCACCTTATAGTCATGGTTAACAGCTCCATAACCATATTCAATTCCAATATACGTGTTTGAATAAGCACAATAACTAATCAGGCTAAGAAAAAATAAAATGATTCGTTTCACTTATAACTCCTAAAATAAAATGCCATGAAAAATTCACTTACAATAATTAATAGCAGTATATTTAATTTCAATATAAAGATCAGCTTAGAGATTCTCTTTCATCATGTTTTTATATATGACAGTTCTATTCAAACACAATGATATTGTCTATGCTAAACTAAAAATCCTTCTTATCAAGAATTACAGCATTGATTTCATATAATTTTACTAAACTTCAGCACCAACAAGGTGAAGTGCTACTTTTTCAAATAGTTCATTAAGATGCTTAATAATTATTTTTTCTTGTTGATATGATGCGTTGTCGACAAGATCTCTAGCTGATCCAGAGCATGTTCCAAACTGAGAAAATGGTACCCCACATATTTGGGTATCCAAT
This sequence comes from Vibrio cholerae, assembly GCF_008369605.1. NCBI lineage: Bacteria > Pseudomonadati > Pseudomonadota > Gammaproteobacteria > Vibrionales > Vibrionaceae > Vibrio > Vibrio cholerae. The sequence goes on along the minus strand of NZ_CP043554.1, from coordinate 1,151,264 downwards.
ATTTCTTTTGCGATATCTTTCATCTGTCCATCATCAAATTCAACAATACCTTTTAGCCCAGTTACAATAGTGCGAAGAGAACCATTAGCAACGGTTAAGTAAGGAAAATTAGATTTGAAGTTATCAAGCTCAAGTCTTTCACTTCTGATAGCTCTTTGTAGACCTAAGAATGCACTATCTCTCGCAACCAATCGAACATCTTTAGACTCATATGCTTTGGATATACGCTCAAATGACTCTAACGGTAATAGTTGTCTCATATTAGACACCCTAGTTCTAGGTTTATTTAATATTGATACTCCCTCAAAAAAGTTAGCCTCAGCATTGACTGAAATGCTTATCGGTCTCTCATTTTTTACATTTCTAATATGAGCTACATTTAGTCTAGATATTGATTGGTTCAAATTAGATCTAATGTAGTTGCAAGTTCTCTGTAATACTTTCATAGATAGTATTAATCCTTGTGTAGATTTTGAATATATAGCTACTTGAATCTTAATGTAGTCAATACTTCTACGGCCTCAAGTAGGCGATTATTATTAAATATAGTCACTATGATATACAAATTACCACTTATTACTTTTTCAGAATGGCTATCTAATGCTCAAAATTTTAAATAGAAATCTCTAAAATTAAAAATGGCCAAGTAAACTTGGCCATTTTTAATCAAAAAGGAAATCAGTTACGATATTGACTCTCAAATTTACCACAGTAATATAACACTTCCATGCCGTAACGGTTTGCATTAGAACGCTGATTTTCAAACTTTTGAACTTCATTTTTTAGACGTTCTACAATAGATGGAACGTTTTGTGCTGTTGTTTGAGTATCTTGTATACGATCACTACAATTCTTCACATTTTTAATGTTGGAATCTAAGTGAAATGATCGTTGTACCGAACTTTTTGCTGCATGGCAGACTTTTGTCAAGTTTTGAGGTTGTAATGTAATCTTAAACATAATTACCTTCCTATTATTGAAAATAAGTTATAATTTATCTTTAGTTTCCAATATATTTATCTAACAATTTATACACTTGTCTTTCTACAGAACGACTTGAGATAACTTGATTATCTGAACTTCTCAATGGTGTATCAGAAAGCTGGTTAAATTTATCCAGTAATTTATTGCTTACATCTGTCAAAGCTTGATAATCAAATTGCTGTGCCTTACGGCGTTCTTCTTTAGTCGCTCGTTCCAAACCAGGTGACTTCAAAGAGTCCACTGTATTTCTTAAGCCGTTTTCAATATGGCTTTTATTGGCACTTGATGCCCAGATCTCTTTTGGATCTTTATTTGAGAGATCAAAGGAAAGCCACTTAATCAGATCTATACGAATTGCGCTTTTATGTTCTTCAACTGATTGCTTTCCATTCTCAGACTGAGAACAAATTAATGAAAACTCACGATCCATAATAGATGCAGCGTAGCTTAAAAAGTGCTGTTTCATTCCACTAACCTTAATATCATCAGGTAAGTCATCGAATGATTTTGCACAAGCACTTTCTATGGATGATAACCGACTTCTTTGTTGCCGTTCTTGGCTAGCTTTCTCTTTAACAAGTTCTGGACTTTTTTCTTTGTAGCCATTCGGCGATGACTTGATCTTTGACAAAAAACTTGTTTTGCGAGAGACCGTAGGGAGTACATCTGCTCCTTGCTTAACACTCTTTACATCCAGTTTACCATGATTAGGATCAGTTTGAGCTTCACCCACGGTATAAGTTGTACTTATACTTGATATATTATTGATGTTCATATTTAACTCCTCAATAAGGTTAGCACTTAATGATGAATCATGGTCTATCCTCACTCAAATGAGTCATACTGAAAACTTCTGAAGAAAATTACACTCAGTTTCAAGTCATTACGTTTGTAAATTATTTGTTTGATAATTTATGTTCGAGATAGAAATTTTATTATGATAGGATTAAACCCTAGTTAAGGCAGAGCTATAAAGCCACACAACAAAGGGGACATCTGAATTGATCTCAAAAATGTATAAAATTGATCAAAAAATCCTCTCATCTGACTCACCCTTTTTGACCGATTCGATCTCTCGAGAGCAGATAAAACTTGGTACTCATGAACATCTTGTACTTCTTGCTTTGTGTGAACAAGCAGGGAAGCTCATTGACAAGGAAACGCTCATTAAAAAAGGTTGGCCAGGGAAGTTTGTCACCGATAGCTCTCTTACTCAAGCAGTACGTAATATCAGAGCTTATTTAAATGATGATGGAAAAAGTCAGAAACATATAAAAACTATAGCTAAAAAAGGGTATCTTATAGAAAGTAAATTCGTCACGCTCATTCAAGATTTTGATAAAAATCAAATCTCAAACCTTCAGCAAGAAACTAAGAAAGAGTCTTTTGGCAAAAAATATATTTTATTTTTAAGCATATTGGTACAGCTATTATTTATAATCTATTCTACTTATAAAATATATCCTATTACCACTGTGGCAATAGATAAAGAAATCTATCCAATTCTGAGTTATCAACAAGACTATATTTATATCTATTCTGATGACTTTCAATATTCTGAACAATTAGGTGTCGAATTAATTCATTCCTTATCAGCTGAGAGAATATCCCCAGAAAGACTCTATATTATGCTAAATAAAGAAACAGTATCTTATAGCTTTATAGAGAAAAACGGGAAGAGTAAAAACCGTATTATCTTTACTGCAGGCACCAAAGACTATAAGAAAATTCGTGAGCATATAATAAATGAAATCAAAATTTAAAAAATGGCATTCAGCAATAACCATTATTTCGATAATTATGTTAATGATAATTTCTTATACAACGCTATTCCAACCAACATATTTCTATGAAACTAGTTATAAATATGAAACTACTGATAGCAAATATCAACATGATGTAAACATCACTGTATCGATTAAAGGTCAAACATTTTCATCCATCATCATTGTTCGAGAAGTAGGTGTCAATGAAAATAAAAATTACTACAAAGTGAAAGGGAGTGGTAACATTTTAAAAGAAAATACACATCAATATTATCTTGTATTTGATAATATTGATGTGTATACAGGCACAAGTGAAGCCGATATGAAACCATATACCAAGCCAAACTCTACCCAAAACCTTATAGACAACTTAAATAATATTAAAATACTTTATTTATCTGACGAGTATATTGTTATTGCCTTATTCTTTTATGATGGACAGATTTTAACGCTTCATAAATATTAATTATAGCTTAATTTCCGCTGCCATTTTATTAAAAATTGTTAGCTTAGTTGATAGTTCCTTTTCGATACTATGTAACTTTTTATCAATTTCGGTGACTAAGACAACTTTATCTTTCTGTATATTCATAAACATATCTGGATCTTCTTGTAATATCTCCATAATCTTAGGTGCTTTGTAACGTAAATTACGACTATCTTTTAGGGGAATCTCAATAAAACTCTGTAACACGTACTCATTCAAATGAATAAAAATTTCCTCTCCTCCTACTAGTTCAATGCTAATAGGTTCATTATTTTCAATTCGTGATAATAGATTTGGTGATACATTAAAATGATCAACAAGCGTTTTATAGACGATTTCTCGTAGTGTCTTCATAATGTCTCCTCAAATTATAACTCTCTGAATAATAGATGAAATTGCTCATAAATACTGCCACCAAACTGGGTTAGTAGCACCATAAAAACAACTAACTTAGCCGCCATGGGTAACCCAGGATCTTGGATACTAAACACTGTCTGTAGCAGACCGACCAAGACGCCTGTAATAACAAAGCCAACAGAGAAAATAATGATTGCATCAGTTAGAATATTTAAGCTTGCTGCTGTAACATCAAGAACCGTCATCATCACCTCTTATAAGATTAACTAATCTTCCATTGTCAAACTCAAAAATATAATATTTTTTCTTATAATAAACACGATATCTATTCAAGCCTTCCAATTGATTAAAGTAATTAGCCGACAGATCAAACTTATCTAAACCGACTTTAGAAAAGTTAGTGTGTTGTTTATAATCTTCTATCTTAATATATTCTTTAAATTTATTATTAAAATAAGTGGCTTCAACTCTCAGAGAAGCACAACTTCTTTCTAGTCTGCCGGCTAAATTGGCATCTATAAAGTGAAATGCACTGAAGATTTTAAATTCAATATCGTATGAATCTATCTTAACTTTCAGCCCTTCTATCTCAAATTTTCTCCAACTGAAATTATAATTTGCTTGCTGATATTGTAATGAATTATCATTACTCTTTATTAAATCAACTTTCTTGCCTATCGTTTTTATGTATGAATTTCTTGATGGATGACGAAATAAAAAATTCAACATTCCTCTTCCTTCAACGAACTCTATACTTCGTGTTTTTTCTAATAATTCTGCATCACTTTCCTCCTCATCGTCCTCTTCAAGTTCAAAGCTACTCTCAACAACTTCACCATCTACTTTACTCACTTGATTAAGAATTTTTGAAAAATCACTATCATCACATGATTGTTTAGATGGTACCTTATCAAGGTTATCTTCTATTGTATCTAAGGTTAATGGTGATACAGAATTATTAATGCTATTCATACATCAACTGTTCTCTCATTTCAGTTAACCGATCTTTCCTTTTCTCTAGGTTTTTTTTCTCTAATTGAGTTTGCTGAATTTCAAACATCACTTCATCTAAGTCTTGCTTGATGACCGAAGCATCATAAAATGTAGACTCTATTTGAGAACGTAACCCCTCACGACGCATAAATAATCGTTTAAGGCTATCATGCTCATTTTTCATATTGATTGTTTGTAACTCGTTTTGCAGCCACTCAATATGATCCCACTTTTTAAGCAGCTCACTTCTGATTTCCATCCTTTTTTTTTGTAATTTATCAAGCTTCCTTGCTTGTTTTTCTATCCTAATATCGACTATTTCAATAATTTGTCCAAATTCTTTCCATTTCTTGGAGGGTTTCTTCATATTCAACACCTTCAAAGCCTTGTTTCAAGAATTCGATAATTTTAGGATAGAGCTCTATTGCCTCGTCAGTTTCAAGATCATTGCCTTTTTCATATTCACCAACTCGAATGAGTAGCTCTACATTGAAATAGCGATAAACCATATCTTTAATTTTTTCAGAGAGCCGAACGTAGCGTTTTTCTTGCACCTTATTCTGTAAACGGCTTTTACTTTTAAGTACATCAATCGCAGGATAACGTCCTGTAGCTGCTATCGTAGTCGAGTAGACCAAGTGCCCATCAATTAAAGACTTCACTTCATGGGCAATCGGGTCATCATCAATCTCTTTTTCGATCAGTACAGTAAAAATTCCAGTAACAGAACCTTTAATTGAGTTACCGCAACTTTCGACCAAACGAGATAATGCCAAAGATACCCCGATTGGAATCCCTCCCTTAATCGGAGTTCCATCTAACATGGCTTGCGCTCGAGCAAAACGGGTCAAAGAATCAAAATAAAGTACAACTTTTTTCCCCTGCTCCATGTAATGGCGAGCAATCGATACCGCAACTAACCCAGAACGAACTTTTTCAAGTGGATTCGCTTCAGAAGTTGAAACAATTGTGATCGATTTTTTGATCACCTCGGGACCGATTTCGCCTTCTAAAAACTCGACAACCTCACGCGCACGTTCACCAATCATGGCGAAGATCACGACGTCCGCATCCATATTGTTTGCCATGATAGAGACGGTTGTTGTTTTACCAGCACCAGCAGGAGCAAATAATCCTAAACGCTGCCCTTCTCCGATAGTAAACAACCCATCAATGATTTTCAGTTTGGTCGGAAATACCGTTTCAATTGGAGCTCGCATCTGTAATGGAATTGGCTCAACTGCAATCGGTAAATCGATAAACTCTCCCGGTTGCTCTAGGTAACTATCTCCATATAACGTTTCACCGTAGCAGTTGATAACTTTTCCAACTAAAGCTTCTTCATTCAAAGGGAAACAAAAACGTCGTGGAGTAATCTCTACTTTGCCTCCCCTTTGTACCGCTCCTGGTTGAAGAAGCTTTATCTCCAATTGCGGGCCGATCACTTTGACAATTTCGCCTCGGATCCGCTCACCATCTACGGTATGCACAAAACACTCTTGACCAACGAAAGTATCGATATTGACACGGCAGATCACCGTGTCTTGATACGACTCCTTCACTTTAAAAAAGTATTTGAGCATTATTCAACCACCTGAAATGAGATTGATACATAGCGTTTGTATTTATGTTTGCTTTCTGAGGTGTATTTAAACAGCTCACCAAGTAGCGGAATACTCGATAAAACAGGAACACCACTCTCCTGTTGTTGAGTAACCGTATTATCAAAGCCACCTAAGATAACGGTCTGTCCTGGTTGAATATAAACCTCAGAGTTAAGTGACTGTGAACTAACTCGAGGAGGACGTTGACTACCATCACTATTCTCACCTTCATCATCCAATGCCTCTTCAACATACTGGATACGGGCTTGCACTTGGCCTGATGGCAACAAACGGCCAGTCACATACAAACTATTATCCGCTTCAATTTTTTCAGTTTTTACTTCTTTGTCTGAGATCAGAGTTAATGTCGCAGTTTGTTTTTTACCAAACTGGCCTTGTTGGTTTTCCAACGCCAATAAATTGGTCTCATACACACTACGAGCAATACCATTAGTGTAGAGAGCTTGGAAATTCTTCAAGAAGTCGGTTGTTTCGGTAAAAGGAGGAACAACAATATCGTAAATTCCTCGGCTACCATTTAACCAGCCGCTATCAATACCAAGATTCTCCTTGCGCTCAGCAGCAATGTCGTACACCTTCAGTGAAAAGAGTAATTGGCGACGCTTAACATCAATAAGTGCAGCAATACGTTTAGCCAATTTCACTTCTTCCTGAGTCCCTCGTACTAACAATGCATTTGAGCCGGGTAACGCTTGTACTTTTGTCGATTTTTCATCCTCTTCGAGTGCCTGCTTTTCACCTTGACTGAGCTTAACTCGATAGGCACGAGAGGTTAATTCTTCATCATTAAGATTGGTGAACTGGCCAATATTTGTAATCGCGGCCGCAATCAGCGACTGCGCCCCAGGGAAATTCACCTGACCATCATAAGTCGCAATGCTTCGATCCATTACCGAGATATAGTTAAACTCGATACGCGCAACCTCGAGGTTGTTGCCTTTTTCTAAAAATTGGTTTTTATCCACCATAGCGGCATAACCCATAGCATCGGTAACGAATTTTCGTGTACCTGAAAACAGCAATGAGTGTCCGCGCTCGACCAATTTAATTTTGGTCGTACCATTGGTTTTAAAAGCACCTTTCATCTCGGTCAATAATTGACCTGGTGAGATGTTTTTAGGCTTATAGGTATAGTTAACATATTGCTGCCCTGATTGAATCGTTAGGGTGCCGCCAAAGGTATACCAATCAAAATCAAAAACATTAGAGAGCTTGGTCAGCAATACTGGACCAGAACCCGACAATGTTTGAGTAATCGGCTGAGAGCTGGTTTTGCTATCAATGTCAGAGACCAGCTTTAACTGCATATCTTTAGCAATAGCATCCAATGCTTGTTTCAGATCCATATCTTGCTGTTTGATAAAAACATCTGCCTGCGCTCCAAAGGTTAAACAGCATAGTGCAAGCAGAATTCGACTAAACTTCATCGAGGATCTCCTTTAACTTTTGTTCGTTTTCACGCATTTGACGAATAGACTCAGTAATTACCCCGTTGGCAATAATCATATCGGCGATATCATCATCGGTATAAATAACCTCATCTCCCTCTTGAGAAGCATCCGTTTCGATTTGTCCTGATTGCTCAGCAAGAATTTGCTCAAAATCAGCTTCTTGTTGAGCGTCTAACAACATTGGATTGATATACACTGGATTGATATTAGTCATAACCTAAACTCTGCATCATTTTGTTAAACACATAGAACTGATCGTGAAATAGCCAAATATTCAATAAGATGACAATCACGATCGATTTTATATTTGGCGTCACAAACATTGAGAGTGATGCCTTTTTAAAGAAAAGATCTAAGTAACCACAGCACATTGTGATAACCAACATCAAAATGATGTACTTTCCAGTGATGATCAAAATCATCTGCATATGTTCCACCACGGTTTGATATAACGTTGCGAAACTCATCTCAGGCTGTGCCATGTGGCGGCTTACAATTAAATCCAGTAGCGGTTTAAATACAGCTCCATTTTCAAGTGCATAAGCCACAAACACTAAACTGCATAACTTAGCCAAAGCTTCTGATTCTTCAGTAAAACGGTGATCTTGCACTGACTGTTCGTTGAGCAGCAGCATTTGTTGTAATACACCACCTACCATACCGCTCAACCAATAAGGTACCGAGCAAACAAAAGCAAACGTCAGTGTCGCCATTACCCAGAGTAATGTTGCCGGCTGGGCTAAATGCTCACTTTCCAATCCAATTGCTAACATTATGGCGATTGCCAAACTGCTGGTATTATCTAAATAAAGCCGTGTAGGGTTAAAAACACGTAAAAAAAGATAAAAACCCGCAAACAATAACCAATTGGGAAACAGTATCTGCTGCATAATTACCCCAGCGCTTTAAACAGAATCGTCCAGCTATCTGAGAAATAAAACACGGCCAATTTAACAGGGGTTGATATCACCGTAGGTGATAGCATCGTCATACCTACCCCACTTAAAATAACAGCAATTAAAAAGTCGATACTGACGAAAACAATATAAAGCTTTAACCCGAGCTCAAAGCCTTGATAAAGATCGTATATCAGGCTTCCAATAAAATACTTAAAGGTGTCATGCTCTTTATCAAAGTTAAATGGTAATTCAATAATTGCAGTTAACTTATCGGTTTTCTGTTTAGCATGTTCTAGTAATTCAGGGAAAAAAGTCGACCATTCACTCACTAACGAGTACATGGTGACGTTTTTCGGTAAATCGTTATTAATCTCTTGATTTAACTCTTGCTTTTCTTGCTGTGAAAAGTAAGGTTTGATTCGCTCAATACCCGGTTGAATCTGTGGCCATACCCCATTGAGCGCCATCAGTGCAGCCAGTAGGTTAACCACAATCGCAGGGGGAATTTGCTGTGTACCCACCGCATTTTTGATGATATTCAGTACAATCGAGTATTTAACGAACCCTGTAAAACAAATAAAAAACACTGCAGAAAGCAGCACCAACACCAGCAGGGAGACAAGGTTAACCCCAGCATAGGCATTGGCAGGACTTAATAATTCAACCATGCTCCCTCCCATGTAGAGAAATAAACGCCGGAGCAAGCTCCGGCGATCTAATCAACGTAATTAGATATTACGTGCTGCAGAAGAAATTGAGTCTTTAATTGACTTCAGGGTTGCAGTACCCGTTTGCACCGTAATACTCTGGTCTCCCATCAAACGTTGGAGTTGCAGAGATTCACCAGCTGACAGTTGAAGCCCAGCAGTATCACTTGCCTTTCCTTTGATAAAGTCCTCTACTGCAGCATCTGCGATAGTCACTAATGACTCAAACACGGTACCAACTTCTGTTGTTTTCAGAGCATCATCTTCGGTTAAACCAGTTGGTGCTGCATAAGTAGAAACACCTAAAGAAGTAACAGCATTCATATCAATTCTCCTCTGTAAATACTAAATAAATAGTAGTTGTGTTATCATACATATTTGTCAAATAGACATTGTTAGAAAACAATCTCTGACACTAAAAATACCCCCACTAACTGAGGAAAAGCTAGTGAAAAAAAACGGAAAAAAGAGAAGAAAGAATTATCCACCTGCATCTAACTCATTCACCAATAAGAAAATCACCATTCAAAAAAACAATACTGATAAAAACAACCACAACTGAAGCATATCAAATAAAATCCTAAACTCATCCTCACTAAACCCATCAAAAATCAGAAATAATCACTATCATCCCAACAAAAAACACTTCGATTACACCCAGAATTTTTATAACCATTAATAATATATACGATTTTTATCAACCAATTATGCTCTCATCATTTAAAATCTTAAATTGAAGGAACTAAATTAAAAAGTTATGATCTGACTACACCCATTAATTACCGTAACCTAATGCCTAACTAAACCTCATTACAAACAACCAACTGGAAGCTGTACAATGAAACCTTGATAAATAATTGTTCACTGAACATTTGGTTGATGAAGAATCGATAGCCGAGTGGAAGTAAAGTAAGCAAGGCAAGTGTAGTAGGCTACGCCCATTCAACGATTTAGCCATTACTATTTTATTGATAATGAAACGAGTATTATCAATGCCATTAGGAGCACAGCAAGGATTTATAGACTCTGTATTTAAACTAGCTAGTATCCCGCTATATTGCCCCCATTACATCTATATAAGTCGTCTAACTAGGAAAGTTGATATATCATTTAAAACTAAAACCAGAGGAGTGATACAACATCTAGACGTTGACTTCACTAGTCTCAAAGTTTATGGTCAAGGATAATGGAAGGTTAAATAATATAGTAAAGAACTTTACGAGAGCTCAATGTTTCTGTTAACACAGATAGTCATAAAATCTTTGTAGCAATCTTCTCCTGATACCATACAAAAAAAGCAGAGTCACATGACTCTGCTTTTTTATTTCTTAATGCTTACTTGAGTAGTAACACCATGCCTGCACTTGCAAATGAAGAAATCAGTGCAGATGAGAATACCGCCAACAGGAGCCAACTGGGTTTAATGTAGCCTGAGTGAGCATTCTCTTCTGTTTTCGAGAGCGTAGGCAGAAAGCGATGATTCGCGGCTGGCGCTTTGATCATAGCTAAATCTTTTGATTCGATTCGTTTCACCTCTAGTGGTGGTTCATCTTCCGTTACCATAAGACCTAAGTTTTCTCCTTCCAAAATAAGCATATATCCCTCTTTAGGAATGGTTTTGATTTCACACATCACTCCATCAATCAGCTGCAGTGACTTTCTTAAGTTTGAAATGGCTTTGGTCAGTGAGGTTTCACTGACAAACACTTTGCCCCATACCTTGTCGTTAATTTCTTCTTTAGTAATAACGGTATTGGCATTTTCACACAGCAATTTCAATATCGCCGCTTCACGCCCACCTAAGCTGATGATTTTGTCAGTGGTTAACACTTCACGTTTGAGCGTATCGAAAATGACTTGGTTGCCTAGTAAGTAGTTTCTTAACATCGTTGAACCCTTTTCACTGTTTTTCGTCGTTATTTATCGTGATTAAAAGAGAACTTCTCTGTCCTTATGGCCGTGGTAATCAAGACGGTCATGTCAAACTCCTGATGCGAATTTTGCTGAATCACGGAATAAAATGATGATAAAACCGTGAAAAGTTGCTAATTAAACCTAAAAAAATATAAAAAACAAAATAAAAAGGGGCTTAGCCCCTTTTAGCTTTTCACCTCATTAACAAAATCAACGGTCACTGCGTATTGGTCATCCACTTTAATCAGTTGTCCAGTCGCGACTAACTCGTTACCACTTTTCAACATCACTTGAGATTGGACAAAGTCTTCAATTTTTACCATCTTGCCTTTGCTCAATTGATTCAGTTCATCCAAGCTTAAATTGCAATGAGCAATCACCACATCTAATGCGACTTTCATAGCTATGCCTCCGGTTAACTTGCTTGTGAGAGTCGAACAATCACTTGGCGGACATCACGAATCTCCTCTTGCGCAGAAGAGATCTCTGTCATCACGTTTTTGAAACGTTGTTGCTCGGTATCAATATCAACCTGAATGGTGTCGTTAAACGCAGTTACCGTCGCATCAAGGGATTGGAGATCAGTATAAGACACTCGATAATTTTTTGAATCAGCAAGACTTTTACCAGTAATTGCAGAAATTCCGCGTTCATCGTTCAACTGGGTTCTAATAATTTCATCAATTTTAGTAAGGTATGCATCACTCGCATCATCACCTAAAGGAGTTGTCTTACTACTATCATTCGGGTCTGTAAAGTTCATGTTATTTTGCATCACCAAGCCCCATAAGCGGCTGATCTCAGCGATCGCATCTGAGCGCACTTTAATATTATCCGCCATACCCTCTGCGCGGTTGGTTTGTTCACCAAGATACTTACTCAGCAATTCATCGATCAGATCTAATGGATCTTTACTGGCTTGACGTGTTTGCATAGGCGCTACTTCTTCTTGTGCTTTTTTCACAATTGGAAATTGCTCTGCTAGCTGCTGCGCTGCTGACTGACGATCTGTAGAAGCAAGATTGCTCGCTCCGTATGCACTGTTTATTGTCATGTTTTGCATTATCATCACTCCTATTTTTTAACTTGAATCAAATAAACTCTGGTTTGTTTACCATCAAAGAATACGACCCGATCCTCACTAATCTCCTGAATCACACCCAGTTTGGGGACTTCGCTACCTTCCCAGTATCGACCCAGTTCATCGTAAAGATAGCGTCCTGAATGAGAGGTATAGAAAATCGAGTATGGAAATTCAGCATCAGGAATTAAATCCGCTCCATCTGCACGAGACTTTAACGTACCCACGGTTTGGCTTAAGCCAGCGTCGATTAACACCTGCTTGGCACGAGCAGGATCGGATACAAACCAATGCTCTCCCTGTTTGTAAAAACTGATGGCGTGTTTACCTAATGCCGCCATTACTCGGTTATCCAATTCAAAGGTTTCTACTCGAATTTGATCACGATCTGCTAGGCTCGTAATTTCACCTTTCAGTGGCTTGCCAGAATAATCAGAGACAAGCTCTAAATTAAACTGACTGGCACGTAGGTAATTCTCCCCGCCCATCGTATGGATAAAATTCCCCCAGTATTCCGGTAATTGGCTAACTTCTGAAAGCTTACTCGTATACAACTGACCATCTTTGATATAGCCACTACCTATAGCTTGCAGATAATCTCCAAATTGCTGATTCTGTCTTGCGGCATTGAAGGTGTATCCTCCAATTGCCAACAACAGATGGACAGCGACAGTAACCAGTAATAAAGGTTGAAACTGTCTTAGTCTAAAACGCTTTAGTGCAGGATTGCGCTTACCTTGGCGATAAACGCAAAATGTCAAACCTCGATAGCGATAGATCTTATTCTCCATCAAGGTAAGCTTTTTCTTAGCCAACCCTATGGCTTGAATAGTACTGCCTTGCTCTTCTAGTTCAATGCGCTCCTCAGGCGTTAAAAATTCAGCTAAAGGAACAACATTGTCTTCCTTAATTTCTGAGCTCCCGACTAAAACGAGTTTGTTTTCTATGGGTAAGGTTACGCCTTTGACACACCCACTAAAAAATTCAAGCAGCCACATTGCTTTCAATCTCTTTTAGAATTTGGTTTACGATAACTAGGCTTTGGTTTACTTCTTCCAATAAAGTTCGCGGATGTTCGGGCAATGCAATATGTCGAATTAAACAACAACCTAGCGATTTCATCTCTGTGAGATAACCATCTTTGCTCAAAGCAAAAGTTCCATTAATTTTTCCTTGAACCTTACTGGTCACTTTAATGCCCAGTGGTGCGACAATAACAACCTGATTGGTCAGACCAATTCTTTGCCCATCTTCAATTCGAATATCTCGACCTTGATAATGGCAAACCAAACCTTGCTCTGCCTCTAGAGTAAGGCTGCCTTGTTTGGTCATTTGAGCAAATTCATTGATCAATAGTGAAAACTTTCTACTTTTCATCTGTTTTGAACCTCACTTCAATCACAAAGCGACGCTGTAAGACTCGTTGTTGAGCCGTTGATAGACCGTTTTCTACCGTTCCGCGAAGTTTCATAGGTAAATAACTTAAGCCTTCTTCGACTAAAAAGGTTTTTACCGATTGAGCACGACGGTCAGCCAATACTCGGTTTTTTTGATAAGTTCCTGATGAGTCCGCAATACCGTAAATCGTCAGTTCTTCGACAGGTAAATATTTCAGCTTATCAATAACTTCAAAAAGTGTGTTTACTCCTTTATTCGTTAATTGATATTGATTAACAGGGAATAAGTCACTGAACACTAAACGTAACTGGCCTTCTCCCCACAAGTAAGCATCAACACCATCAATATGAGTATTCATATTGACCGGATAATTCGTGTAACGACGCTTGCTTAAGTTGGGGTCCCATGCACTGAGGTCAACGGCTCGACTCGCATACGGATCCACTAGGTTGTCATAACGCCAGTAATCGTTTTCACAGTTATATACCTGATTTAAACCATAGGTGTTCAGGTTTGCGATATAGAAGCGATTTGGCTCTAACGGCTGTGCGACTTCAACACAGGCCAGTTGATGTGGGTAACCATCTTCATAGCTTGGTGTTCTACGAACCCAAAATCTTAAATTATCCACATCCGAGACATGCGAAATAATCAGGTTATAAATATCTGGCTTCCAGTCTTGATCGAGCACTATGTTGTCATCTTTTATCTGGCTACTACAGCCAGAAAGCAACATCATTCCACATGCACTAGCGAGAAGCGTTTTTCTTAACATTTTTCTGCCTTTTTAAATTTGAAATTATTACAGCGACATCACGGAAAAATTCTTTGGGAAGAAAGTCCTCACCCTGCTTCATCTTGCTATACATAGCTCGAGCTAATGGAATGTTCTCAACAATAGGAATATCCATCGCTTCTAAACGTTTTCTTTCTTCCAAGGCCAACGATTCAGTACAAATTTTTAACACAACTGGTACCCGTTCAATTTTAGGGTCATAACAAATTGGCACTAAAATATGTGTTGGGTTTGCCAAAGCAAAAGTTGGTCTTCTCCCTTGTGTAATTGGAGTTTCCATGACTTCTCGCATTCGGCGTTTGCGTTCATATTTGATTTCAGGTGAGCCTTCGGTTTCTTTTAATTCGTTTTTCATCTCAGTGAAAGTCATACGGTTCTTTTGCAAGAAGTGATATTTCTCTGCCATGAAATCAACCGTACCGACACAGATTCCATATACCAAATAGAATGCAGACGCTGCTCCTATCGAATACATCAGATAGTAAATGAAGTATGGATAGTTATTGATTTCATTTAACTGATACAACTGACTACCCAATACATCCGCTACATATTTCAATAGAAAGAGAAGAAATAGCAGCTCCAATACTTTCCTGAATGATCGTGAAATCGCCTCAACACCAAAAATATTCTTTGCACCGTTAACGGGGTTTATTTTATCCATTTTCAACCCCAATGCTTCAGTGCTGATCACCGCTTTATTGATCATCACCCATTCAAATATCGCCATCACCAGCTTTAATAGAGCTAAGCCTCCGATACACCACCAGAGTACATCGACTCCTGTTGCCAAACCGACATCGATATCAGCATAAAGCACTGCGGATAACCACTCACCAGAATACTCAAATAAGTAGTACAAGGTGAAAATGATAATAATTGTAAAAACGACCAGCTCTAGAGTTGGTTCGGCCAATTCTGTTTTTGGAAATTGTCCTTTCTGTTTTAGATCACGCAGTTTTTTTTCAGTGGGCGGATATTTCTTGGGTTCGGTTGATTCTTCCATAATATCCTCCTCGCACTTCGTTAAATATGGATAGTCTCCGTATTTTCAATGCAATTTGAGTTAACAATATCAGCATGACTACATACATAAGTCATACTCATCACTTGTTGGAAAAATGCCTTGACATAATTCAGTTCATTTTCATTTACCACGACAACTGGTTTTGAGCCGTATTGCACAAGTAGCCGCTTTATTTCATTGCGTAATGTGGACTGTACTGTAATCAGCCGATCTACATCATCAAATTCTCCAGCAACAAATCCTGCAATTTCTTCAGTCAGCTCTGGTGTCAGTAAGACGATATTTAATTTACCTTCACCGTTGAGCAGATTCGCCGTGATGTCATAGCGAGCCTGACTTCTGATTCGAGTCAACCAGTTACGGGGATCACTTTCTACTCTCGACCAGTAGATCAGAGCCTCAAAAAAACTCACACGGTCTAAATAAAACTCAGGAGAACGAATCATCTGCTTCAATACATCATGAACACGGTTTAAGCCAACAGCTGAATCAATCTCACTTTTCATGATTTCACTTTGCTGAGCTAACCCTGCAACAATATTGCTGCTGTATTGCAAGTTGTATTTCTCAATAAATCGATTGTGTATAAAGTAACTCACTATGTGATTGAGATTACTTGCCACATCATTACTTGCTACCAACAGCTCATCATTGAGAATTTCAATCACGCTACCTGGTTCTGCATTTTTATAGCTGTACATTTCAATATCCGAAATATACACCTTCAAATCACAATCCAATGTTGGATCAACCATAACAGCTGGTGAGCCTAATGCTTGCCCCCATAATGACTTTTCTTTATTTTCAACATTTCGTTGGATCAAATGTTGATACTGAGCTTCACGGAAAACAAACTTTAACGACTCGAACAAACCGTGACCTTGTGGCTCAAAACTGCTTGTTGCTACTTTACTGTCCTCTTTTTTCCATAACCAAATCGCTAAAGCCGCACAAAGCACAGCAAGAGGCAAGCACACATATAACAAATTAGGATTAGTGATACCCAAGACAATGATAATACCGCCAATCACTAGCAAACTTTTCCAGAAGGTTCGAATTTGTAGCATCAATTGAGCCATAAATGAGCTCGACTCTTCATCCGAACCTTTGATGCGTGTTAAGTACACACCACAAGCCATCGAAAGTAACAAACTCGGAATTTGTGAAACCAGACCATCCCCAACGGTTAGCACCGAAAAGCGGCTAACACTGTCTGCTAACGAGAGTTCGAACTGGTTAATACCAACGTAAATTCCGCCAAACAAGTTAACTAAACTGATCAAGATACCTGCGATTGCGTCGCCTTTAACAAATTTCATCGCCCCATCAAGTGAGCCAAATAGTTTGTTTTCTGTACCTAAATCTGCACGTAGTTTTTGCGCTTGTTCCCCCGTAATGAGGCCACTTTTTAAATCACCATCAATGGTCATTTGTTTACCTGGCAGCGCATCTAGAGAAAAACGAGCCCCTACTTCTGCAACTCGTTCCCCACCTTTGGTTACTACAAGAAACTGTACAATAGTAATAATGATAAAAATCAGTAACCCAGAGAGCAGATTCCCCCCCATTACAAACTGACCGACGGTTTCGATTACCTGACCAACATCCTCATTTGCAATGATATTTCGTGTTGTTGCAATTGAGAGCAGCAAGCGAAACGTAGTCAGCAAAAGTACCATTGTAGGTAGAAATGTTACTTTCAAAGGCTGATCGTTTTCTAGCATGATGACCAATAACAGTGCAGAGCTGACAAAACTGATCATCAAAAAGAAATCGATCACCACCCCAGGAAGTGTCACTAGAATGATTGTCGGTAATAAAAACGCAATCATGACACTACTGGGATTAAACAATAGTGATGATTTACGTAGCTTCGCCATCATATCGATTCTAATCCTCTTTTGAGTTCCTCAATGATTGTTTTACTGTCTATGGAGATGATTCTGTCTTCGTTCTCAATACTCAACGTGACGCCATCTTCGTGCTGCTCAGTCTCAACCTGTAGCGCTTTACAAGCGTCATCCATTTCACTGTGTAACACTTCCACCAGATGGGAAATTAATTTCTCGCTCTGAGTCAGTTTGGTCAGTCGTGCTTGAACTTCACTAGCAATTTGATGTTTTAATTCACGTTTAACATCTAAGATTGCTTCTTCCTGCTCTTTTAAATGACGAGCAAGTTCGTTTTCAGCCACTTTGAACCATTCTATCTGTTGCTCTTTCCAAGCATTTGCGAGCTTTTGATACTCCTCCTCTATAACGCTATTTAAAAGCTGTTCTTTTTCCTCCAACATCAAGAGCACCTGTTCCTCAAGTAGCTTTTGATATTCCTTTACCTTCTCTTCTAAAGCCATTATTAACGCCTTAGACTCCTGATAGGTCGCTAATTCTGAACGTTTAATCAGGTTAGAATGACGTGGACGTACAAAACCCACTTTGGGAATCGCTTTATGCGACGCATCTAATTCGATATACAAGGTACACCTCACTATTCAAATTTATTCAGACTTTATCCGCAGCGCTCCACCCCATCAAAAGAAAAAAAAAGACTAAATCTGAACGACACTGATTTAGTCTTTTTTCAGTTAAATTGACTTTATGTCATTATGATGCGAGCTTGAGATTACTGATTTCTGCTGGCTTAACTGGTAAGACTCTTTCTCCCATAGTTACAACTGAAACATCTCTTTTCTGAGCAATCTCCATCAAGGGTAAACTTGATTCAAGTTGCTTCTTGGTAAGATTGATATCTCGAATATTGTGGAATAATCCTTGGGTATAGTTTTTACCTCGACCGCTCGCCATTCCCTGAGTTGTTAAAACAGGCGTTGGCATAGTAACTGTCCACTTTTTCCCAGTAATATTGCTCACAATCGTCGGAGCCTTCGTTGCCTCTAAATTGGCTACTTTCTGTTGTAATTCAGTGTCATTTTGAGCTTGCTGAACAACGATTTTTTGAGCCTGTTTCATATTTGGTGCGTGACTCACCAAATTAGATGACCAAGATTGTAATGTCTCATGCTGAGCTTGAGTGTTCATCGGATTGTTATCCGCGGAAGACTTACCTTTCAGCGTAATATGCAGTTTAGAAACAAAACGTCTCGGCTCACTTTGATTTGTCTCTGAGGCTGATGGCAGAGCTGTAACATCAACAAGTTTGGTTACGTCCGTCGAGCCCGATTTAATTCCTTCAGCTTCCTGATGGGTTTGTGGAAGATTCACACCCTCAAAAAGTGAGTTTTGACTCGACAAACGTTCGGCGCGCTGATAACCATAGGTTGAACCGGCAATATCAACTTTTGAATTTTGATATCCGGGATTTCCATCGACTTTAGCGTTCCCAGCAGAGGTGATTACACGTTGCGATGGAACCACTTCAGGCCACACTTTCGCCGCATTACCTTGAATTTGCTGACTATCATTTTTACCAACTTCAAACTGCGAACTAATCTCAGGTTGAATGTTGGTTACACTCACTTGTGCATGCTCAACTTGCGCCCCCTCTGCCATACGCTCTGCGGCAACACCTTGTAAGGTATGGTGCCCTTTCACTGGTGAAGTTTCCGCTTCCGTTTGCGTGCCATTCTCGGCAAACGTTTGAGTCGTAACAGAGTTTTGCTCGACTGACGTCTGTGTTGAGCTGGACTCTACACTGGATTGAGTCGATCTGTTTTCTGTCGTTACCTGTCCTTGCTCCACACCATGTGAGTCAGTTGCAATAGAACGGGCATCTCCTGCCAGTTGAGACTGGCTTCCTACTCGTTCGCTGCGTGCATAACCAACGGTTTGGCCATTGACTTCGATACGGCTATTCGCATAACCCGGGTTACCATCCACTTTGGCATTACCCGCACTAGTGATCACTCGTTGTGCAGGAGCAACTTCTGGCCACTTTTTGACACCGTTTGTTTGTGCATGCTCAACTTGCGCCCCCTCTGCCATACGCTCTGCGGCAACACCTTGTAAGGTATGGTGCCCTTTCACTGGTGAAGTTTCCGCTTCCGTTTGCGTGCCATTCTCGGCAAATGTTTGAGTCGTAACAGAGTTTTGCTCGACTGACGTCTGTGTTGAGCTGGACTCTACACTGGATTGAGTCGATCTGTTTTCTGTCGTTACCTGTCCTTGCTCCACACCATGTGAGTCAGTTGCAATAGAACGGGCATCTCCTGCCAGTTGAGACTGGCTTCCTACTCGTTCGCTGCGTGCATAACCAACGGTTTGGCCATTGACTTCGATACGGCTATTCGCATAACCCGGGTTACCATCCACTTTGGCATTACCCGCACTGGTGATAACCCGTTGTGGAGCCGCCACTTCTGGCCACTTTTTGACACCGTTTGTTTGTGCATGCTCAACTTGTGCCCCCTCTGCCACACGCTCTGCAGCAACACCTTGTAAGGTATGGTGCCCTTTCACTGGTGAAGTTTCCGCTTCCGTTTGAGTGCCATTCTCGGCAACCGTTTGAGTCGTAACAGAGTTTTGCTCGACTGACGTCTGTGTTGAGCTGGACTCCACACTGGATTGAGTCGATCTGTTTTCAGTCGTTACCTGTCCTTGCTCCACACCATGTGAGTCAGTTGCAATAGAACGGGCATCTCCTGCCAGTTGAGACTGGCTTCCTACTCGTTCGCTGCGTGCGTAACCAAAGGTTTGGCCATTGACTTCGATACGGCTATTCGCATAACCCGGGTTACCATCCACTTTGGCATTACCCGCACTGGTGATCACTCGTTGTGGAGCTGCCACTTCTGGCCATTTTTTGACACCGTTTGTTTGTGCATGCTCAACTTGTGCCCCCTCTGTCAACCGCTCTGCAGCAACACCTTGTAAGGTATGGTGCCCTTTCACTGGTGAAGTTTCCGCTTCCGTTTGAGTGCCATTCTCGGCAAATGTTTGAGTCGTAACAGAGTTTTGCTCGACTGACGTCTGTGTTGAGCTGGACTCCACACTGGATTGAGTCGATCTGTTTTCTGTCGTTACCTGTCCTTGCTCCACACCATGTGAGTCAGTTGCAATAGAACGGGCATCTCCTGCCAGTTGAGACTGGCTTCCTACTCGTTCGCTGCGTGCATAACCAACGGTTTGGCCATTGACTTCGATACGGCTATTCGCATAACCCGGGTTACCATCCACTTTGGCATTACCCGCACTAGTGATAACCCGTTGTGGAGCCGCCACTTCTGGCCACTTTTTGACACCGTTTGTTTGTGCATGCTCAACTTGTGCCCCCTCTGTCACCCACTCTGCGGCAACACCTTGTAAGGTATGGTGTCCGTTCGCTGGTGAAGTTTCCGCTTCCGTTTGAGTACCATTCTCGGCAAACGTTTGAGTCGTAACAGAGTTTTGCTCGACTGACGTCTGTGTTGAGCTGGACTCCACACTGGATTGAGTCGATCTGTTTTCTGTCGTTACCTGTCCTTGCTCCACACCATGTGAGTCAGTTGCAATAGAACGGGCATATCCTGCCAGTTGAGACTGGCTTCCTACTCGTTCGCTGCGTGCATAACCAACGGTTTGGCCATTGACTTCGATACGGCTATTCGCATAACCCGGGTTACCATCCACTTTGGCATTACCCGCACTAGTGATCACTCGTTGTGCAGGAGCAACTTCTGGCCACTTTTTAACTTGCTGTCCCGTCACTTTCTGCATATTGGCAGAATCAATGATGACTTGACCATCCACCCCCTGTTGAACATGATTCTGTTCAGAAGAGTGTTCAACAAACTGTTTACGATCCTGGTTCTCATTGACCTTCTGGAATTCAAGCGTTGAAGCTACCTGAGGATTTTTAGCAATGTTCTCCACATTGGCATAGCCAATAGTATGTCCTTGTTGAACAACTTTTGCATTCTGATACCCAGAGTAACTCGCAACAGTCGCATTACCAGACGTGGTGATTAAGCGATGAGCGGGCTTAACTTCAGGCCATTGTTTTTTCTCTTTTTCTACAACAACCTCTGCCTTCACTGGCTGAACATCAGGCAACTCTTCCGTTTCCGGGATCCCACCGATATAAGCTTTATGCCCGCCCTCAAAGTTTACTTGAATCAACTTAGCTTCATTAGTTTGTTCATGGAATGAAACTAATGCATCAACCATCTCATCGATTTCTGGCTCAGATCCTATAATCGGCTCTTGCCCACGCAACTCGCGAATCAATGTCTCTTTAGTAATTTCTACAACACTGATTACTGGATGCTCACCAAATCGTTCAATAGCTTGTTCAATCAACGTTGGTTGAGGATTAGTGCCTCCCTGATTAACATTATAAGTATTATTTTGATTATTAAATTGCGTATTACTTTGATTGTTATTTTGGGTATTAAACTGATTAATGTTTAGATCACCAAAATTTAAATTAAAATTGAATACCGGAGAATAATTAAACGTATTGCCTTTACCATCAGCTCCTTTTTCCCCAGGTTCGTTATCATCCGGAATACGACGCCCATCAATTTCATCAAAACCGTGGAACTCATAAGTAGGCATAGGTCTTGGAGGTAACGGGACCAAGTCTTCTGGTTGTTTATTTTCCTCAGGCTCTTTTTTGTCCTCTAGTTGATTGTTAGCTCCTTGTTGTCCCAGAACAAATTCAGAACCACCGTACATCGCTAGTGCAGTCGCATTACCAAATAAGACAACAAAAGCCGTAGGCAGTAGGCTTAAGCCACCAGTAAATGGAGCTAATACAGCACCAAGTGTTGTTGCCCCAGCAATCGCGGCTAAGTGGCCTTTCGCTTTTGTATGGTTACTGTATTTGTTAGATTTCTTATGGACTTTTTTCTTTTTCTCCGCCTGCTCTTTTTTCACTTCAGATTGCTGATTTGAGGACGTTTCCTCATTCTCGAGACAACTATCAGTGAGCGAGAGCGTTTGTGGAAGTGCTGGTTCGCTCATATTCGGCTGAGTTTCAACTCGCGGTAATACGCTCGCGGTTGTCTGGAGCGAAATATCAGACAGCTCCTGCTGAGCAGGAGCTGTCATTGGTGTGATATTGTTCAGCGAAATATTATGCGGCATATCAAAACCTCATTTTTTCTAGAAGCTGAATTGTTAATCTTCGCAACTCTTCTTCATCATATACATCGTCAGACAGCGTTATCATTAGATAACCCTCTGATCTTACCAGTTTCCCTTGCAGTGATTGCTCTAGTGAAATAAGAAACCGTATTATTTCATCTAAATTCAGCACATGAACTAATTGAAAAAACGGGATGAGTGGCAAAATTCTATCATCAGGGCAATCATTAAATACGAGCTGTTCATTCTTCTCTAACTTAAGAAGAAATTGCTCTATGTCATTTAATCTCATTGTCTTCACTTAGGGTAAACCAAAACAACATCATCTGTTGTTAGTGACGCAATTTCGGTTGTATCTAATACGGTATCAAAAAGATTTAATGATGTTTTAAAGCGTAATGTGCCAGGCAACTTATTTTTTCGATACGATAATCCTCCCCTATCTATATGACTTTTATCCAAATCGACTAAGATTACAAAATTATTATTACCAGCTGTTAATATTGCTTTAGTTAAAAGTGGTTGATTAGAAAAATCTAAGCATCCGACTGTCACTCTCTCAAATGAGATACCATATTTTAATAAGTGCTGAGAGATAAGATAAGCAAGATATTTCTCATCCAAATGACTGAATTCGATACCTGTTATACGTTCTATCTCTGACGCATAAACGTAGAATGTTATATCTAAGTCCAGACTGTGCAATTTACATTGAATCAAAGTTTCATCTTTGAAGTCACGTACAATACCTCCACAAAAAGACAAACTAATGATCCCGTTATCAAATGATGCGCCGGCAACAAGATTGACTTTGTTAAAAGTTTCATTAGTCAAAGAATAAGCAGGTTGTATAGAAAATAATGACTTACTCATAACAACTCCTTTAACGATTTCTAGATAAGATAGCTAATACATCGCGACTCATTAAAAAGTCCTTTTCGTCTATCCAAGCCAAGATTCCTTGCGGAGTTTTACACACAAAGTCGTAAAGCAATTGATAAACTTGCATTGAACTCATCGATTGAAATTCTGGGCTCTGAACAAGATTCAATATAAACGTAATCTTATGAAATTCATTTTCCAGAATTCCATCAACAATAATTGCTTTTACAAGGTCTTCCGAGTAACCACGAAGTAAACTAAACCATTCAATGACGGCTGTTTTATCTATATATTGTTGGGTATCAGATAAACCATTCCAGCTAATTCGATTCGATTTACTCTTCAGGATCTGATAGGGATCCAGCGTCGTCTGTTTCAGATTGAAATGCTTCATCGTCGTATGAACCATAACCTAGTTTGTCTCGATTCTTTTTCTCACGCTTATCAAAGCGTCGACACAAAACCAACATGGAAATCAACCCTTCTAAATAGTGCTCATAAGCAACCAATTGTTGCACTGCTTCACTATCAGGCTGATTTTCAGTCTGTCCCGTGTCAATGTTTACCGTATTTAAAAATTCTTTAATCTGTTTACGAACAGACTTCGGGTACAAATGCTGGCTCTGATTAGCAGCTTGTAATATCCATAGCTGAGCATCATTCAGTGACTCAGCATCCACTTGACTTGCAAAACTATACCAATCACGCATTGCACGTAGTTGATAACTGTTCAGCAACTTAGCAAATTGACGCTGTTGCTGAGGCGTCATCGGCGTTTTGCGAATTCGGAAAATCCGATGTCTTTTTTTCTCCTGTTTTTCCGATTCTTTAACATCGCGAACACGCTTAGTTTGCTCTTCTTCGCGAATATTTTTAGGGCTCGAAACATCAGATACACGTTCGGCCCTCAATGGCATAACAAAAGAAACATTGCGCATAAGAAAAATAGAGCGGGTTTCTAACCCGCTCCTCCTTTAAGCTATTAACGGTTAGTAACCAGACTTGCCCGTTGCATTGCATCCAGAATTTCATTCAACTTAACAGCAGCTTGAGTTAAGTCTTGCAAGTAACCATCAAGCATTGCATCCACTTTTTCCTTCAGTTGCTTGCTTGCAGTACCTTCTTCCTGATGCTTCACTTCTTCAGCATTTCGCATGTCATTGATGTTACCCACCATGGAGTTGGCCATGGTGCCAGTTTGCGCAACTGTGTTGTACTTAGCTGTACGGCTTTGTTGCAACTGAGCGCTAAACTTATTGATGTCTTTAGCCGATAGATCAGCAACACGCATGTTTGAATCACCAGACATTGAAGACAAGTGTTTATCTTTCAATGTTTTGGTTTGCCCCATACGCACAGAAGATGCTGATGTGATCGCCATGCTGACCACACTCGCCGCCAAGGTAATACCAAATTTCACTTGTGCGTCATGCTTACGATCCGCCGCGAGATGCACAGCAAGATCTGTGGTTGCTTTAGCCTCAGTAATTTTATTGCTCATCACTTGAGAACGAAGCTCTTTAGAAGCTTTAATGATCTCTGCAAGTAGAGCCAGCAGCTCAGACATACTCACACCACCTTCAGAAATCTTTTCAACAGACTTCTCAAAGCCCTTCCACTGATTAGTATCAATAGAGACACCAGCAGAAGAAGATTCTGAAACAATAGGTTGCGCTAGATTTACAGAATTAACAGCATTAATTGACATAGTTATCTCCTTACATATGAATTGAAGTCATGGTTTTGCTAAAGCTACGGTAGTCTTCGTTTGTTTTAATCAGAGACTCAAACGAATGAGCAACGGAGCGCATTGCTTGATCGAGCATTTTTAGTACTTGCTCAATTCGTGTTTGCAACTCATCTTGCTTAGCTTGATTGACTTCCATTTGTTTAGAGATATCGGCAGTTTTAATACCATAACCTGTGCTGACTACTGAGGTTACGTTAGAGCCCACTGAAGAAGCTTGGCCAATACGTGCAGCCGTCATTTGGCCACCTTTGGCAAACTCTTGAATCTTATCTAACAGCGGTTGCGCTGTTTTACGAACCTTCTCAGCTAAGCTTCCCGCTTTTGATGAAATGGCAGTAAATGACTTCAGCGTTTTTGCAGCATCGACACCGCGCTTCACCAACGTAGCTGCTTTAGCAGCACCACCTGCAATTGCTTTACCAGCAGAAGAGGCAATACCAGCTGGGTTAAAACTGAGCAGCATAGTGCCAAGGCCAATCGCAATATCTAACCCCATTTTGACCATACCACGCGTTTTTTCATCAACGCCTGCCGCTTTCATAATTTCGTCAGCAATTTTCGGGATAACGAGGCTTGCAACCATGCCACCGATCATGATGGCTGCCATGACTGGGTTAAAAGGAGCCATAATAATCGCGGCAATAAAGCCCAAGGCCATGGCAATTTTGCCAAGAATGCCTTGTGTTTGTTGTGCTTTTTTCTGCTCTTCGAGTTGAGAAGCACGCTCGTTCAGCATGGCGATTTGTGAGTCTTTTTGTAACTCAATCAAACCTTTTTTGGTTGCTACTTTTTCTTGGCCAGCACCAGAAACAGATTCCGCAACTTGCTTCATGCTTTCACGAATAGTACGCCAAAGGTCATTTAACGATAGCGAACTGCCTGGCAATGGTTGACCAGGTACAACAGAACCCTCTTCAGCTTGTTGCTGAGGTTGGTTCTGCTTTTGTTCGATCTCTTTATTAGCTTGACCCCACAGAGATTCTTGGTTCTCTGCGATATTCACTAATGATGTTTTCATGATCTTTACCTATTAACGATTAATGATTACCGAATATTCCTAGCGAAATAGAACAACATTTAACTCACCCTCGCTAGAGTCATCTTGTAACGTTGAACAAGATGTGGCGCACTTCGGCAGATGCGCGAATTCTTTACTTTTATTAACTGGGTTACTAATTCGACGACGTCGATATAATACGTCTAAAGTAAGGCATTGTTGATTTAAAGATCTCAATACCTCATAAAACTTCTCTTTTTGATCTTCCAATCTTATTCCTTATCAACGTCCTTATATTTCAAGGAAATCAAATTACTCTCAACTTTTCTCATAAACTTACCATAACAGCCCATGAAAAAAGCTGACTTTTCCTGAAACTAAATGTTTCTCGCAATCGCAACACGTTCGTCACGCAAAATCTGAAACCAATATTTCAAAGTTTGCATGATCATTTTTACATTATCACCAATACGGTTGATTTCTTTAATATCTTCATCAGATAAGACACGTGAAGGGAAGTTGTTATAAATGTTTTCAAGATCTTTTAGGTTTAAACCGTTTCCTATCCAATCCAACTGACCACCATGGCCACCTTTATCGTGTTCACCTGTTTGAATTTGCCATTTATCACCATCTCGATTAATCCATTCCTTTATGCTTGCTGGTGATTTAAGTGTATTAGCCATTATTTTTTCAATCCCAGAAATATCTCTGGATAATAAAGTTTCCATATCCTCCCTTGTAATATCCGGATGTATCTTTAGAATATCAGACATAATCATCATGGCAATCAGAGGACTTACCTTTTTAGCTGCTGAGGAACCATTCTGTTGTTCTTTATCGTAAATTAGCCAACCATCACCATGATGATAATTATTATTTATATTATTATATAATTTTTCGATCCCATCAGAATTATCAAAGCCCGATTGAGTTAAAAGTCTACCCAATAATGTTGTTGAATCAAATGGCCCTTTCTTATTAAGTTCATTTAATAAGAATCCAGCTGCTTTTGCTAGTGTTTCTACCTGATCCCATTGGTTCTCATGCTCATGTAAGCCATGAGAACCACTACCAATACTTTCTAATAAGTGCTCAATACAAGGCTTAATTTTTGGATCATTTATCCATTCAGAAAGTCCATATTTATCTGAATTAACCATTAACTCAAGAATAATCAACTGCAAAGTATCTTCTAATTCAATACCTTGAATACCGTCTTTTGAGATTTCATCAAACATTCCACTAATTATAGAGGAAAACATTGCTTTTCCTCCTTCAGTCCAACCGTTAAGAATCTCTAATTCTAATGCAGCATCATTGATAGAACCTAAAAGAGCATCACTAATACTCTGCTCTTTGTTAGAATCATCACTAATCACTTGATTAATATCAGATTTTGCATTATCAAGCCCCTGTTTAATTGAATATAGATTTGAATAATCAGAAACATAGTCTTTATCAATAAGACTATCTTCTTCATTAGCTATACTTAATGAAGACCCAGAATCTAAATCAATTTTTCTTGTAAAATTATTTTGGACAATCATAATTGACACCAATTAACTACTAAATATTTCTCGCAATTGCAACCCTTTCATCCCGAAGAATCTGAAACCAATATTTCAGTGTTTGCATTATCATTTTAACGTTATCACCAATTCGGTTTATTTGTTTTAGTTCATCATCAGTAAGAACCCTTGATGGAAACTTATCAAATATTTCTGATAGATATGAAAAATCAATCCCTGTACCGATGTAATCCAACCACCATCGATCCTGGCCAAAATGAGCACCACCACTTTGCTCTGGATTAAATATTTGCCATTTATTATCACCAGTATTCAAAATAATAAAGTCAAAAATATTATCATTCAGTATTCTTTCGATTTCCTTTGGTGTGGATTGTAAAATTTTATCCCAATCATTTGGGCTTAAATCATTATCTTTACGAGCTGCAGTAGATAAAACAATTAACCTCAGAACTGGACTGAGTCTAGTGCAGTTCTCATCACCCATTTCGTTTTCCTGACTGTAACCATCGTTACCTAGATAAAATCCATTTTTATCGCTCCAATAGGTTTCTGGATTCATTACTTCAGAAATTTTATTTTCTACATCCCGACCATATGTATTAAATAGTATCTGAGCGGCTTTCGCGGCAATACTATTTTCATCCTCTAATCCTTTTTGATAGACCTTCTTCATCGCATCGATAAGTTTTTGTTGAGTTATCCCTGTATCAGCAATCCTATCTTTATGAGCACCACTACCAATAAACTCAGTTAGCCATGCAATTTCATCCTGAGAAATACCTTCAGTTTTGTTATTTATCATTAAATCTATTAGAATAATTTGTATAACATCTTCTATTTCCGTTCCTTCAATCCTACCGTCATTAGTAATATTAGATAGCATCATATCCAGCATTGGAGCTATAACATTTACACCGCCCTCTGTCCATGCATTAAGTAATTCCAATTCTAAAGCAGCTTCATCGATACTACCTAAAAGAGCATTACTAATATCAGTTTCAGTATTTCTTGGAGATACCGCTTTTACTGCTTCTCTTTGTTTTTCAAGTACAAAAATTAAATCACTATCTTCACTAAGAGAATCTAACTCATTTTCAGCAGCATCAATATCCGATGTAGATACTGAGCTCAAACTTAAAGATGGATTGTTTAATATGCTTTCTCTTTTTAAGAGAGAATCATAGATACTTACATTCATATCTTAGCCTATTATAAGTAAGGATTGAGTTGTTTACGTAAAAAATCGTAACGTTTTTGATTAAATTCATTAAGCTTTTCAGCTTTGATAATAATAAACACAGCCGCAGCCTCGAGGTATTGCTTTAACTTATAGTGACACAATGCCATATTGACTAAGGTTTCATCAAAATCTGCTGTTGGATAGGTTTTCACAATATTGAGCATATCCAATGCCTTCTGAAACTGTGCTTGTTCTAGATAAATAGAGGCCAAGCTAGCAGGTCCACGATGATCGAAAGGACAAAGCCCTGTATACGCAAGATAAATAATCTCTGCCTCTTTCAGCTGATATTTTTGGTATAGCGAATCAGCCAAATCAAGCAACTCTTTAAGAATCTCAATTGTGATTTTTTTCTCTTTTTTGATTTTATTGATATGCTCTTCAATCACTTTTCCTTCGAGCAATTCAAAAAAATCTTCAGATAACTTATGTGTCTCGACCTCAAACTCGTTCATTTGATTACTCTCTTATAATGTTTATCTACTTAATCGTTGTTAAGCTGATTAAATAAAAGTGTCAACCGAGGAACACTGGCGACCTTGACTGAGAATTCAGGCATTGCCTTTCTCAGACGAATTGACCAAATAATCGCTTTCCTACGATCAATAGAGGCAAGCAGTGCTAAACCATATTCAAGGTCATGCGCTTCTTGGGTAACTCTTTGTATACCTATCGCATCAGAATACAGACATAGCTTTTGCCCTAACTCACGGCGAAGCGTTAGCCAATCAGAACTTATTTCAGCTTGTTTACTTTTTTGATATCGCACCACTTTACCTAAACGGAGTAAGCGCTTTTTAATATGTCGACTTGATTGTTTAAAATAACACTCGATCTCCGTTTGAGTTAATCCTGTGAGTACCTCAAACTGCTCGGCCGTTAAACGCTCTTTGGCTAAGCAATGGTGCTTAAGTTTAAAGTACCATTTTTCAGATCTTTTCAACTTACACCGCCTGTACAAAATAGCTAATGGTTAGCTTATCCTCTTCGTTTAAGACCCCTTTCAAAAAACGTTCGATATTACTTTTGTTCTCAGCAGAAATCTCACTCAGACTCAAAATTAATACCGAAATCCTTTTGGCTTTTTCTCCTGTAACGACAACGCTAACTCGCAAGATGTTAGGCATAATGCTGAGCTTGTTGTAGATCTCTCTACTTTGTAAGAAATTACTTTTAACCATCTCAAGTTTACTTAAGCTAGCAAACTTCGACTCAAGCAAGTCATTGAGATCTTCTCGCTCAAAGTAAAAGTTGTAATACGCCAATAGCTCACGAGCTTTCATTTCTTGAGCATCATCAACTAATACACCATACCCATCTTTTAGTTGGGTTAGCTTAGCGTTGACCTGATTTTTATTCAGCAGCACGATCACTTTGTTAGAGAGATCTGCCGATTCAAACTTTGCTACCTGAGTCATCCCAGATTCGCTACAACCTGAGACGATCAGAGCAAAAATCAAAAGTAATAGTTTTTTCATTTTATTGCGCCTTCATCACCTCATTGATTGCGTTAGCCGCTTTTGCCGCTATCTTGCTAACCGTCTCTTGATATATTGAGTAATGGAATACTTCTTGTTGTAGACGTAAAGCATCCACTGCCGACATACCACCACCACTAGATTCAATAGAATCAATAGTGGCGAGTATTTGCTCAAAACTTTCACCAACACTGTTGTATGTTTTCTCCATTACTGACGGTTGTGTTACATCAATACCTTGGATACCTAGATCAAACATCTTTGCCCTCATCTGTCTGGTTTTGAATAGGCGCACATTACTTCAACTTTCCTCACCTCTCTAATGAGAAAAGGTGAATCAAACTGAATGTCGTCTGATTCACCTTTTTACTAATTTGCCCGGAACACTGGGGCAGAACGATTAACTTTTCACCTTAAATGCAGACTCTAACGCATACTTAATCAGCTTACTCTCCTTATGCTCACCCGTAATTGTAATCGCGTAGCTGCTGTAGCATTTATTACGAACTTTAACTAGTACTTGAGCAATATTGCTGGCGTATAGGTAATCGCTCTGTGATTTCGTTGCTTTATTTAACCAAGATTTAATGCCCGTTGCTTTTTGATCTCGATTTAAAACGAGCACAATCTCTTGCTTGTCACGATTAACAGCAATCGCAGCTTGTAGCGTTGAGCCTTTAATTGAGATCACGCCTTCATCACAATACGCAGATTGGGAGCCTAATCTTGCTAAGATGTGAGTCCCAATCTCATTAGGGGTTGGTGAAAATGCCGCTGGAGTTGTACGAATATTGACATGCGATAGCTGTTTTGAGACATCGCGACGTCCATAAATGCTGGCTTTTTCGATCAATCGGTATTCGCGCTCGTACTGTTGTTGCTCCAAGCGATGCACATTGTAGGATTTGCTCGACTTTAGAAAGCTAAAGTCGAACCGTTTAGAGGTATGTTCTATAGCGCGAATTTCTAAGTTAGGTTTTGTCGTTTCTGTTGTGGGTTGCAGCCCGACATTACTATGCTCAATGTTATTTATTTTCATCATGTTGCTCATATCTCTTTCAATCTACTTTAATTTTGAGGCTTCTATAGATCGCCTCTCCTTTGTTGACATTGATTTTAGCTGCAACACGATAAAAAGCTTCATGAAAGATCGTGAAAGTCAAATGCATTTTATCCGAAAGTGATCCGACCATCCTCGCTATCTTTCGACATTTTTCACAAGGGCCATTACTTACAAAAATCCAACATCATGATTTTTCTCTCCTATATCACAAAAAGTATGGTGCTTTTGAGAAAATCAGCGAGCTAGACTACTCCTGTAACTAAACAGAGGAGTCTCTATGTTTAAAATTAGCGTATCCCAACAAGCGAACGTCATGTCTACCAGTGACATGGCACAACGCTCATCTCTTAAAATCTCAATCAAGTCTATTTGCAATAAGTCTCTCAGTAAGAAGCTTCACACTCTTGCTGAGAAATGCCGCCGCTTTAGCCAAGAGCTTAAAGAGCACACAGTAAGCAAAAAGCAGATTGTTGAACAAGCAACAACTACTGTTCGTGAATCTTCATTAACAAAAAGTGATAGTGAACTTGGCTCATCACGCTCATTGCTTACCAGTGACGTGCTTTCATCAAGTTCATCTCATGAGGATTTGACTGCCGTCAATTTGGAAGATAATGACTCTGTTTTTGTCACTATCGAATCCAGTTCTGAGTTAATCGTAAAACAAGATGGCTCAATTCCACCTGCGCCACCACTGCCAGGGAATATCCCACCAGCACCGCCACTTCCTAGCGCTGGTAATATTCCTACGGCTCCAGGACTACCTAAACAAAAAGCCACAACGGAGTCTGTAGCGCAGACTAGCGATAATCGTTCCAAGTTAATGGAAGAAATTCGCCAAGGTGTAAAATTAAGAGCAACCCCGAAATCATCTTCGACCGAAAAAAGCGCATCAGATCCCCATTCGAAGTTGATGAAGGAACTCATTAATCATGGAGCTAAACTAAAAAAAGTAAGCACATCAGATATTCCTGTGCCACCGCCACTGCCTGCAGCATTTGCTAGCAAACCTACTGATGGCCGTAGTGCACTATTATCTGAGATTGCTGGGTTCTCTAAAGATCGACTACGTAAAGCGGGGTCGTCAGAAACGTTGAATGTATCTCAACCGACAGTAGCTGAATCATCAATGCCTGAAGCATATGATCTACTGCTATCTGACGAGATGTTCAACTTAAGTCCTAAACTCAGTGAAACGGAATTAAATACCCTTGCAGACTCACTAGCAGACTATCTATTTAAAGCTGCTGATATCGATTGGATGCAAGTCATCGCGGAACAGACTAAGGGGTCAACACAAGCAACTTCACTGAAAAGTCAACTTGAACAAGCACCAGAATATGTCAAGGCTTTTTGTGATGAAATCTTGAAGTTCCCAGACTGTTACAAATCCGCTGACGTAGCATCTCCAGAATCCCCCAAAGCCGGACCAAGCTCTGTTATTGATGTCGCG
The DNA here is from genome assembly GCF_008369605.1 of Vibrio cholerae. Lineage (NCBI taxonomy): Bacteria > Pseudomonadati > Pseudomonadota > Gammaproteobacteria > Vibrionales > Vibrionaceae > Vibrio > Vibrio cholerae. The sequence continues at coordinate 1,118,359 of NZ_CP043554.1, read as the reverse complement.
CTCAAACGTCTACAGGCTGGTCGTAACCGCCTATTTAGCACTATTGATGCAAAAGGCACCAATGAGTTGAAAAAAGGTGAAGCGATTCTGGAAAGCGCAATTAATGCTGCACGCTCTGTAATGACTGCTGAACAAAAGTCTGCATTGCTCTCAAGCAATGTAAAATCAGCAACTTTCAAAGTGTTTAGTGAATTGCCTTGTATGGAAGGTTTTGCAGAACAAAACGGCAAAGCGGCATTTATTGCTCTGCGTCTTGCTTTTTATAGTTCAATTCAAAGTGGTGATACCGCGCAGCAAGATATTGCTCGTTTCATGAAGGAAAACTTAGCCATGGGATTTTCAGGATATAGCTACTTAGGTTTGACAAGCCGTGTTGCACAACTAGAAGCTCAATTGGCAGCACTTACTACAAAATAGGAGTATACCCAAACAACTTGGCGTTGCAGGTAGTCGGCAAGTAAGTGAATCCCCATGAGCATAGGCAAACTATGTGATTGGGGTGAACGAACGTAGCTAACACCGCTGCAGCTTCAAGTAGGAGGGGATAAAAAAATCCGCCTTCTTAGAAGGCGGTTTTAATATAAGCCCCCTAAAAGGGGGCCACGACGCTGTTAGTTGTATTAGTTCCGACTAGATCTGACACTTCAATTTGAAAAGAAGAGAGTTACCCACTTTGATTAAAGGTGCTTAATCACTAGTCAAAGACAAAAAGAGGTAACTCTCATGCTTCATACTAGCAATCCAATCATCAAACACAAAGCGGGCCTTCTCAATCTTGCAGAAGAACTCGGTAATGTATCTAGAGCCTGTAAGGTTATGGGGGTATCAAGAGATACTTTCTACCGTTATCAAGAGTTGGTTGAGACGGGCGGTATTGATGCTCTGATTAACCAGAGCCGAAGAGCACCGAACTTAAAGAACCGTGTTGATAGTGAAACTGAGCAAGCCGTTATCAAATACGCCATCGACTTCCCAGCTCATGGACAAGTTAGAACGAGTAATGAATTACGTAAACTGGGGGTGTTTATCTCTCCAAGTGGCGTACGCTCAATCTGGCTTCGCAATGACCTAGAGAACTTCAAGAAACGTCTTATCGCACTGGAGAAACAGGTCGCAGAGAACGGTATTATCCTAACGGACGAGCAAGTCGCGGCTCTTGAGCGTAAGAAGCACGATGATGAGGCTTGTGGTGAGATAGAAACAGCGCATCCAGGTTATCTCGGCTCTCAAGACACGTTCTATGTTGGCAACTTGAAAGGTGTTGGGCGCATCTATCAACAAACCTTCGTTGATACCTACAGTAAAGTCGCCTTTGCCAAGCTCTACACAACGAAAACACCAATCACAGCAGCGGATATGTTGAATGATAAGGTTCTACCGTTCTTTGAGGCGCATGAACTGCCAATGCTGCGAATCTTGACTGACCGAGGCACTGAATACTGTGGTCGTGTTGAACAGCACGATTACCAGCTCTACCTAGCCATTAATGATATCGACCACACGAAAACTAAAGCGATGTCACCACAAACAAATGGTATCTGCGAGCGCTTCCACAAGACCATATTGAATGAGTTCTACCAAGTGACATTCAGAAAGAAACTGTATGGTTTTATCGAAGAGTTGCAGAAAGATCTGGACGAATGGATGGACTACTACAACAATCACCGTACTCATCAAGGAAAAATGTGCTGTGGCAGAACGCCGATAGAAACATTAAAGGATGGGAAATCAATCTGGGCTGAAAAGAATCTAGCCCAGATATAATCTGACAGGCACCAAGTCGAAAAGTGGGTAACTGTCAGATCAGGTCTGAATTAGTACATGTTAGTCTCTCAATAACTCTAACTGCTGCTCTTGCTCAAGCTCTTTTTTGTCTTGATGCCGTACATACCGTCTAATGATTTCTTCATTTACACCTACCGTATCCACAAAATAGCCTCGCGCCCAAAAATGATTTCCCCATAACTTTTTCCTGATATGTCGAAACTTGTTGAATAGCCTAATTGCACTCCTACCCTTTAAAACTCCCATCAACGTCGAAATCGATACTTTGGGCGGAATTATCGCAACTAAGTGGACATGATCTGGCTGAACATTGAGTTCCAAAACTTCACAATCTTTCATATTACAAAGAATGTAGATCGAACGATTTAGCTCTTTGGCTACATTACCTTTTAAGATCTTAAAACGAAATTTTGGTGTCCAAACGATATGATATTTGCAACGCCAATAGACGTGTGATGAACTTCTGTAGTCACCCATGTTATTTGAATCCTCTTACTTATGGTGAATAAGAGTTTGTCTTCTAACATGGGCGCATTTTCGGGCAAAAGCCCCTAGGGACAATCACCACCGCTAAAAGCGGTGGTTTAGGGATGACAATAAAAAGCCCCAAAAGGGGCTTTTTTTAATGTATTACCGTGTATGAATTAGAAATTTTAGATTGAAACCAAAATGCATAAGCTCTTTCATATTGTTTTTGGGCCGCATCTAATTTTTCTAGCTTTTGGTTAATAACGCTTATATCCCTATCCATTTCAATAGAATCTTTGACTTCCTGCCGAATTCTTTTCACTCGATTTTTAAGTCTTTTAAGATCATTGTGCAACATCTACATATTTCCCTGAATAACAATATGGACCTTGTTGTTCACGTAGTTCTAAAACCCTTACCGTTCTAAAACTACCTGTATTAATTTTTCCAATTAACTTAGCATCGATAGGAACATACTCGTATTGGTCATTATCATTTTTAACTTTAACAAAGTTATCTGGTTTTATATCAAAAGGCATGAATCCCATAGACTCTAATTTCAAGAGTATTGACAGTGGTATTTGATCCCATCTACTCAATGGCTCACAACCAGGAATTTTCCTGAAGAAAATTGCTTTTATAAACTTGCCATCAAAAACGTCATCTTCTATATGCACTATTTTATAGTTTGAAAAGGCTGCGTACCTACCAGAATAAAATCTCTTATCTTGATAAAGTTCGTTTAGTCGGAGATCAGCAGCAAAGCATTTGGACCATGAGCTGTCATTTTTTAAAATTTTCAGACCGAACCCAGTATCATCATCGATATAGACAATTCTATGTGTACCTTCAAATTTACTTATCCTTCCTGAAGACACGCCCTCTTCCAACAATGATAGACAACAAGGAATTGCATGTTCAGAAATGATTGAATCTAAGACGTTTTTTGGGGGGGGTCCATTATTAATATTCGATAAAATATTATTAATTTTTTCTTTTTTTATACCATTTCTCCCACGACAGAGGTATCTTTCCATCATGGAAATCAATTTTTTATTTTTATCTTCATCTAATTGTTGTGTTATTGATTTTATATCTTTAGCAAAACTGTCAATCGTGCTTGTAGTCACGCTCATACCCAAAGTATATCTTAATGGTATACTAGATATTATCGGCATACATTCTCACCTATAATGAAGTACATATTTTTACGCGTGTAATTGTACAGAACAACAACCTGACAAAAACTGAAATAACATGAATACAAAAGACGCCAAGGGTAATTTCAAAGAAAAAGATGCAGAAATGCTCGACGCAAAACTACAAAAATATTCACTTTTGTTATTCTATGATTTTGATCAAAACTAAGTGAAACTTCGCTCATCAGTGAATTGAATATGTGCTATAGGAGTAGTCGATGAACGGTAAGCTATTAGCTCTTAGTTTGTTTTCTTTATCAGTAAGCCATTCGGTCATTTCTGCCGAAATAAATCTATATGGTGCTGGCGGCCCTCACCATGCATTAAATGAAATAGTACAAAAATTTAAAGAAAATGATCGGTTTAAAGACATCAAAATTAATATTAATCCAGGACCATATACAACTTGGGAAAGTTGTGCGAAAGGACTAGATAAAAGCTGCAATACAGGCCCTGCAGATATTCTATGGGGGACATCTGAAAACTATTATGCCGTCTTAGAAGATGAGTTCAAGAAGTACGGCTTTACGTCGAAACTTAGTAAATCTATCTATTTAAGACCTGCTGTCATTTTAGTTCAAAAGGGTAACCCTAAACATATACATGGAATTGAAGATTTAATTAACAATCCAGAAGTCAAAAAAATTGTAGTTAATAATCAGACACTTAAATCTGTAACGTCTGCTACTGCACTTTGGGAGGACATCGTTGGTAGGAAAGGTAAGCTTGAAGATGTTGAGAAGTTTCGTTCGAAAATTGTTTATCAAGCATCAGGCAGTGGCGCAGCTGCTAAAGCATTCCTAGGTAGTCAACAACAAGAAAAAGCAGATGCGTGGATCACTTGGCCAGAATGGTATCATGCTAATACAGAAAAAGCTGACATGATTGAAATTGAACCAGATCGTGTAATATATCGTGATCTCAATGTTACTATAAAGCAAGGTGCATCAGAAGAAGCCACAGCTTTTTATGATTATCTGTCAAGCAAAGAAGCTTTTGATATTTTCCAAAAGTATAATATCGGGAAATAATATCTCCTAGTGATGTTGTGTTTTTAACGTCGTCGCCCTATATCCGCTATTATGGACATGGCTAATTAACGACATGGAAGTCGTTTTTTATAGGATTTATCTATGCTAAAATCTGTACACTCGCATCATAATCGTATTGATAACTCTCAGTCACAAAATGAAAATCCACAATCAGGTTTAATGATAAAAAACATCGAAAACCCGAAAGGGCCCTTTCTTTTACTTTCCTTTGAAAATCACTCCAGAGTATTAAAGAATATAAATCGAATTTGTACTGATGGACGATGTTTTGTTCCATACGCTATAACAGATGAAAGAAAAGTTATTTATTCAAATTATGGCGAGCATCTCGGCTTCAACCATAATGTTGATGGAGTAAGATTAAAGCCATACGATTGTCAGACTAGTTTATCTCGCCAAAAAGAATATCAGTCATTGCTTACTTCTCTAATACTCAAAGAGCCGTCTATCACAAAAGATGCTGTTGACAATGTATCAGCAGGCATTATCAATTTTATTCAATTAAAACATATCGAAAACGGTAGGGTCTTTTCAGATTTCATAAAAAAAACAATTGGCCACTATTTTTGGACGAATGGTCGTTCCAGTTTTGGTCGTATATCATTGGATAATGTAGAATCCATCGATTCGGAAGATGTCTTAAAAACTATTCTTCAGACTCTTAAAACTGGGACAATAGAACAAAAATTAGCCATACATGATGCTATCGGAAGAAAGGTATTACTATCTTATGAATGTGAGCAAAGAGAAAAATACCTTTCATTAGCAGAAACTGTTCGACAAGACTGGTTCGATGATCCTCAGACCAGAGGAAGAATACGTAAAAAATCTCCAGTCCTTCCTTGTGAAACTATTGGTTTATTACCCTCTGACTCACATCTAAATCAACCGGAAAAAGTACAGTCCAGACAACGCGCAATAGATATGTTCATACGTGATGAGAAAAGACTGAGTCATCCTCAAGCTAATGACTATTACGATGACTTAGATACAAGAAATTTGTTATTTGGTGCAGGTATATCCGGTACGACGGGAACCTTATTTCAGGCTGCAGAAGCATTCGGACAACTTCAAACTACAGAGTTAAAGAAACAATACTGTGCCGCTATCTTAGGGTATTTGGTTGGTGGAGGAATGCATAGCTATCATGAAGTTATGGCTGTGGCGGAAAAAGTTGGAATTCCATATAAACCAGGTTCCTTTATGGAGTCTTTACCAGAGTCAATATTTAACAATGATGAATTTAAAAATCTATCAAATGAATATTATGATGTTGCAGTCTTAGGAGCAACACATTGGCGTTTTAATGAGAGTTGTTTACCTTCACACTTAAATAGATCACTCACAAAAAGTTAGTTTTCTACACTACTCCAAGAAGTATTTAAAGAACTTAAAGAACCTCTTGGAGTAGCTAAAATACTCTAAATAGTAAATAGTCTTTTCTTTACAATTCGAGAATTTTCTTTTTCACTACTATCAAATGGAATGAATTTCTCCATAGGTAAAATATCTTTAATAAAACCTATTCTATTGTTGAAAACTTCTTTAAGCGTTGGTTTAAAATGACCACTATCATTAGTCCAATAGAGCATCTCCCCTCCTCCGACAACTGGATTATCATGATCAGGAAAAAATATTGTTCCCGCTAATAGTACAGGTTCTGTAGATAAGGACTTTCTTCTTTCCATCGATAATTTAGGATTGGTAGCTATACTGACCCCGTCCTCTTTAAAAGCTAGTGATGAATGTCCATAATTAATTGCTCCAATAGCTCTATCTCTCAACTCTTTTCTCTCATATACAGTATTTTTTTCGAAACACAATACTCTCAGTGGTTCATCAGCGGATATGATAAAATCTACTTGTCCTTCTGGTATTTTTGGGGTTGATCCATCCATTGGATAGATCAAATACCCATCGTTTTGAATTTTTACTAATGTGCCTATTACATCTTTAGGTAACGGTAGTTGTGGAAATAGCTTGTTTGTTACTATTCCTGGACTATCATCAAACGCTTTTTTTTTCCTATTTAATAAAAATTTTAGTTCCTTTGTGTCTATAGATTTAGACACATTGGTAATCTTTTTTATATCCATTTTATTTAAATCTGAACATCCATATTGCAACTCATCCAAGCATCCCTTTAGTGTACTTACATACAAAAAATCTATCATAGAATTCACCTCTATTAATCTATTTAAAAGCCCAAGCTTTGGCTTGGGCTTTTAAGGTTATTATCTAATCGTAATTGTATTTATCGCTTCTGGTTGCAGTTTGGGCTTTTTCAATCCAAGTGTTTTCACTAGATCTATACCTTGTTGAGTAATCCCTCCCTCATAACTTGGTTGTGAACTTCCTGGATAAACAAAACTTTTTGACCCTGGATTCCATGCTTTAAAGAAGTCAGTCAAATCAGTTTGTGCAGCATAAGAAGCACATACCATAAGCTGATCACTCTTATTTAATCCTTGTAGGCGACATACATTTTTATTCTTGAGATCGAAAATTCCATCACTTTCATTACGTGTTAATCGATGCATCAACTTGAATAAATTCCAACCTTTTACACCATCAACCTCAGAATAATAGCTAGGTAAATCGCCTTGATACCAGTCACGAATATTAAACTCTCTTTCTGCCCACTCTTTCAGTTGCGCGAACATAACTAAACGTTCGGCGGCTCCTCCAGCAGCCCAAGCATGGCCATGCTCAGCTTGAACAAACTCAGGTGCAACCCGAATATCCTGCTCAACTCGCGTCATTTTTCCGGTATGCAGGTCTTGCATGTACAGAGCTAGCAAGTTATTGACTACCTCTGTCGCACCTTCTACTACAAATGGAGCCTCTGCGGCGTTGTGGCCCACTTCATGCCATAACAACCAATCATTCAGTGGTGTAGTATTAATATTGTTACTGTTCAGATTATAACTGCTATTCATAACAGGGTAACCAGAGTGCGCTGCACCAATACTGATTGCCACATCATTAACAAAATGATGGCGGCTATTTGGATTCTCATCCCCTGTCACTTTGCGGTTCGCTTGACCATTAAGACCTTCGTCTCTCGCATAGAAATCGTTGAGATCCGATGCGAACTGATCTAAATCTTTAGCAAACTGCCCCACTCCTCCTGGATAGTTTTCTGCATGAAGATTTGCCTTAGGTGCAGTGTAAATAAAGGACTTACTTACAATATCCCCCACTGGGGCCGGCGAATTAATATCGTTCACCCAGCGGTCATCCATGTACAATGGGGCAGCCAGTGTTCCAGTAAAGGTCAACTGAACACTTTCAGAGTCACCACCTTGAGCATAAATCAAGCCACCATAAGGCACAGTGATTGTTTCACTTGTTGCGCGATTGCCACCAATAACAAATGACTTGGTCATTCTTGGTGGACGTTTTAATCCAACTTCATGTTTTTCACGACCAGTCAAATCATCCGCTAATGCAACCGTAATGGTTACTGGGGCTTTTTCACCGCTCACACTTACCGTAAATGGAACATGAGCTTGTGCCCATTGGCCCGTCGCTTGACGGTTACCAGCAAACCAAGCTGTTACATTATTACTCATATCTAGAGTAATAGTGCCTCCTGAACTTGATGTTGATGATGCTACTCCCGGAAATTGTCGAGTATCAACTTTAATATCCAGATCCCAGAATGAACGACCAAGCATCAAACGAGTCAATGGTTTTTCCATATAGTTCAGTGGATAACTTGGATTCATATAGCCAGCAAACTCCCCCTCAGCATAAATCATATCCATTTGCTGAAGTTCGAGTTTCAACTCTTCTGGACAAGTCGTGTTTCCATCAGCTTTGTCGTCTGTATAGCAGTTAAGAAACTCTGTAAAACGCTTAAAACCTAGCTCATCATCTTTATTTTTATCATATGTGTATGACAGATCGTTCCATAACCATACTGATAAATTCTGATAGATGCGATTCATATCCACGCTATTTAAACGAGCCCCTTGCTTCCCTCGTGTTCTAAAATAGCGCTCGTGTTGATACAAAGCTTCAATATTACTACCAATATTGGCCGCCTTGACCATCGCTTTTGCTTCATGTTCACCTAATTTCATCTCGGTATAATGAGGCACATACAATCCACCACTAACAGGAATCTTATTGCCTGGACGATATTCTAGGCAGTTGATTTCATAGTGATAGTCATTTTTCTTACATTCTTCATACACTCGCTTTCCAGAAGCATCTTTAAATGCATCTAAAATGCGATTTTTAGCAATTGTGAGAGCAGCATTATCAAGCTGACCATCTTTATAGAAGCTTGCTTCATCGATGAACGCTAATTGCTCTTTGCTATTTCCTTCCTCATCTACTTCTGTCCAACGAGCTACTTCTAGCTTGGGTTTATCATCGGGACGGTTGTCAACAATGTATTTCCACTCAACACTACCATCATCTTTAATTACATAAGGTAAAGATGGCTTATCTCCATTATTACTATCTTCGGCTGCATAACGTTCCAGTACCCAAATACCTTGTTGCCGTTGACTACGAGGTCGATCTGGGTAGCCTCCATTTGGGCCGTTACCATTTAACGCAACACTTTCCCCAATGCCAAAAGCAATACCAGCAGCATCCAATAAACGTGACACTACACCTGAATCTTTTTGACCTTTGATTGTTTCCATCATCAAGACACTGCCACCTCGCTCCACATAGGTAATCAGATCTGAAATATCTTGTTGTGTGAGCTTAGGATCATCAATATTTGCTTGCATTGGCAGATCATATGCCCCTAACCCACCTTGCTCACCTAAATACCCATATGCATTCACAATAACTAGCGGAGTATCGTTAGGATCAAGGCTAGCAAAGGACTCTAAATACTGCGTGTTTTGAGCAAAACGTTTATCTATTTGGTAGCTTGCTTTGCTTCCTAATACCTGTCCTCCACGCTTAAAATAGACATCTGGAATATTGGTAGCTACATTGAATGTACCAGCACTTTTACCGGTCAGATACTTAAAGGCATTTTCAAAGAAATTAGCCATATCATCACTATCTGATGAAACATTGCACTGACCTTGGTTATTCACACTGCCATTCCAACTAAAGCCATTTGGGCAGACTAGCACGCTGTTATACCGTGCATTACCCATGACCATTACTTTTCCTTTACCTAATTCACCAATGCTGATGAAAGGAAGATTAAAGGTCGCATTTGAACCATCGACTTTGTCTGGAACAACTTTTGATGGCGCTTCAGTAATGTAAGCAAGACCGTTACCATCCCAAGCTTGTGGCTTACCAAAATCGAGCCAATAGTTTTTATCATTCCGTGCCATTAGGACAGGAAATGCGCGATTGGATATGTTTACTGCTGCTTGAGCACGAGCATTACCGGTACTTCCATAAAAGTTTGTACTATCATGGAAAATATGGAAGCGCTCTACTTTTTTCCAGCCCTCACTCTGTGCCTGTTGTGTAGCGCCCCATAAACGCTCAACATCCTTTTGAACGTTTTGAGCCTCTGAGTCAACCGCCTTTATTTGCTTGGGCTCAGAAAAATAATTCCAGAATGTGACGACTTTTTTGCCTAATTCTTTGTCAATCTCCGCTGCTAAACCTGATTCAAATTGCTTATCGAATTCAGCTTCAACCACTTGAGTATGACCGTTACCTAGATCTAATTGAATATCTTCACTCGACAATGAAAGAGAAATTGCCTCGTTGATGACATTCGGATACTTTGCAAATACCTCTGTCACTTTATCTGTGATAGTGATCTCTTGGTCTGTTACCTCAGCAAAACGAATCACTAGATTTTCGATATTTTTGCTTTCATTACCAGTTCCCAGATCTTGTAATTTGATCTTATTTTTATTACCTCTAGTGCTCCCTAATTCAAAAGTATCAATACCGAAGTTAATCGTATCTCCCCATGAAAACTCTAATGAGCCATCTCCAATAAATTTGCCATCTTTATAGCCGGTCAAGCCTCGCCCTTTAGAAGTGAAGTAAGCAATTCCATTAACCGGACGCTCCTTGCTATCAACTAAGTATCCTGTTGTTAGAATAATTTCTTTAGGTTTGTACTCTAAATTTTGCTCTGCATTCGCAGAAACAAATGCTTGACTAAGATCATTAGACGCTCCAGGAGTTAAAGCTGGTTCAACATCTGGAGTGTGTGTTGATGGCTGTTTGTCTGTTTGGGCATCATTACTTAAACGTTCTTGGATCAACTTTTTAAAAGCATTATGCTCAAGATCAAGTTGATTATTTAAGTAGTTTTTAAAAATAAGACGATTTGCCGTATCCGTTAAGCTAAGATCGAGATCATTTCCATGAATAGTCCCCATTTCTTTGATCAAAGTCTGGATATTTTCAATACGAGTTGAACTAGATTTATACTCTTCAGCGTCAATTAGTTTCAGATATTCTAGGGTACGACTTGGTTGTCCTGTTGCGTTAGAATCGAACGGGGAATAAAAGGTAGCAACTGGTGTACCGTCAGCTTTAAGAACACAAGTCACATGATCGGATTGGGAAACAGTAAAACTCTCTGATGGCTCTCCATTGCATAATATTGAAGAGTTAATAAATTTTAGATGGCCATCAAGTGTTAGCCCTGCATTTACCATTACCTCAGGCGGCAATGGTAGCTCAGGCAGCTGAGGAACTTCTGGCACGCCAGGCACTATAACATTATTTGGAATATTCACGCTATCGTGATTACAGCCTAATAATGAACTTGCAATCAAGGTTGATAGAAAAGTCTTTTTCATTTTTATATTCACCTAAAAATAAAATATATAACTGCCCCATTTTTAATCAATTTTGCTCGGGATAAATCCAGCATAACTCGGTATGCTTGTCGAGGATAACAATATAAGAAAACCAAATACATAGAAACAAAAGGAAGCAATTTGAAATAACATGACAAAATGTGAAAAACTATAAGAACAACACACTAGGGCACAAAGTATGACTAAGATCCTAAGCGAATCTATAACAAAATATTTCAGAAAAATTCACCCACGAAAGTTGTAAAATACAGTTAACATGAGAGCTAAAATTTTACTTAAACAGGAGAAATAGAACAAGACGATATCTAAGATAAAAAGAAATCCTTATATAAACAATCAAAATCATATAAATTAATAGGCTACTATTTATGATTAAAAAACTTTTTTTAATTTCTGCTGCTCTTTCCTTCCATGCATATGCTATTGAGCTCCCTTCCATTCCTTTTCCTTCTCCTGGAAGCGACGAAATTGTTTTTGTAGTACGTAATACAACAAGTGACGTTGAAGTTTATACAAAAGACTATTGGAGCTATCGTGATATTAAAAGACTACCAAGTAGAGAAGTGAATAAGCAAGCTATATTCTCCACCTCTGGATATAAATGGATGACAGCTTTTATTACGGTTTCTATCAATGGGAATCCGTATACTATGGCTACACTTTCTGGATATAGAAATGGATATGCGACAACTTACTCAAAGGTCTCTGCAGGTACATTAACACATGATTATTCTAGTGTTGAAAGCTTTGTGGGTGAGGATGAAAGTAATATTATCCCTAATATTAGGATGGTTGATGAAACTCCAGATTATTTTGTTACAACTGAATCCTATGAAAGTGGTAACGGTCATGTGATTACTATGTGTATCGCAAATAATAAAACACTATCTCAGTGCCTTGAGCAAAGTTAAAAATAAGAGCCCTATAGGGCTCTTAAATCTGTAAATTATTTAAAGAATAAATCTATTTCCGCATTAACTATCTCATGATGAGTTATATTGATAGCATGTCTTCCATCAATAATTAGCCTTAGTTTTGAATTTATTAGCTCCTTATGCATTTTTCTCGCTGAACTAACTGGAATTCCTTGATCTTTATCTCCATGTAAAATTAACACAGGGCATTTGATATTTTTAAGTTGTGATATAAAATCATCACGAGAGATCATAGATTTCATCGCTGATGATAATATTCTATCATCATAACCTATCCATAACTCTTCCCAATATTCGCTTTCTTTTGAACATTTACCGAAAAAACTTTCCTTTAAGGAGGATATAATATTTTCTCTTAATGAAAAATCCCCCCAATTATTAACAAGGGTAAGATATTGCTCAATGGTTTCTGGATTATCTTTATCAGCTTGTGTAGATATAAACACAGCCTTTAGTATCCTGTGTTTATCCTCTACACAAAGCCTTTGAGCAACATATCCCCCCATAGACATCCCGACAACATAGTAGCTTTCGACTTGCAATGTATTGAGCAATCTTATTATATCATCAACCCATTCATTGAATCTATTCTGTTCAAGTTTTGATGCGGAATTTCCAAAACATTTAAAATCAGGCGCAATTATCCGGAAACGCTCAGAAAAATACTTAATCTGATGATCGAACATTTTATGATTCATAAAAAAACCGTGTAAAAATAAAATTACCGGTTTTCCCGTAAAATTGTCCGGATCACTATCATAGTAGTAAATATTATCAATCATTGAGTGTCTCCTAGACAGGGAACTTAGCCAATCCCAATCCTGAATTTGAATGCTGTTCATTCTCTCTGTTATAATTAGCATTTAAACTTGTGCCATCAATAGTTGTTACTTGATTAAGATAAACTTTCATGATTACTCCAATATATATCAGTATTCAAAAACCATATACCTCTTATGGCCTTATAATTATGCCTCCGACGTTAGAAAAAATTCAACCACTCTTTTTTCTTTGCTTATGAAAAATCATGAAATCTCACACCGTAAATTGTAACAATTATTCGGTTGGCAAGCTTTTAATTTCATCTGTACTCTATCAGAGTCAGACTATAAAGGAGTCAGCTAGAGATGAATAAAATAGCATTTATGTTCCACAATTTCAGAGCAAAGCACTGCATGTCTGCAACCTCTGCATTAAAAGTAGGGGATAGAGAACTTGCAAAATTTATTGTTAATATAAAGAATTCCCGCGATAGAGCAAAAATAAGTAGGATAGAGAGCTCTCCAATCCCTTACGTATGTAATGAGCAATTTGCCAGTGATGTACAAGAGATGTTCCTAAAAACCGATCGCATTTACGAAAAGATAAGAACAAGAAATAAGTTATTAATAGAAATTTATAATAGAGAGCTCTCAGAGCAAAAAATGACGGATAATAGATCTGCTCAAACTGTTTCTTTTTCTATATAGTAATCTTTTAAATATTATTATTCACATGCCACCTCTAATTATTATTGAGGTGACATTAATGAACTATGAGTTTAAATTTATGCTAGGAATATCGAAAGTACAATCAGCATTTTATATACAGCATAATAGTGAAGTAACGCAAAAACCAACAATTAAACTTGACATAAGAAGAATATTTAATCTTAGAGGCGAGTCATCTAAAAAAGCACCCAACTTTCTGACAAAATTATTCAATAATAATCACCGATATACTTCATTTATCGACAATATAAAAATTGCATTTGGTCAGAAAAACTCTTTGTTTTCAGGCAATCTAGAGAAGGATGTTCTAAGAGCCGATTATTCTATCAGTTTAAAAGATAGAACATTGATTAATGCTCAAATAAAAAAATCACTTAATGAATATGGGATGGAAAGACAAAAGGAAAAAATAATCAGAGACTTACGTTCATGTTTGTCTGAAGAACAATTTAATGTACTATCTTCCATTGCATGTCAAAACCTCATCACTTTTATTCTTAACTACAATAGTTTTATACAGCATAATAAAAACATATTTATTTCAGACTCAAACATACCAGATCTTTCAAGTGCTGAACTGGCTGGAAAATTTATCAGCGAATCACAGAAATTTATCATTAATATAGATAAAAAAAATAACATACGCTATGAGTGTTCATTTAACACAAATAATGTTGACATAGATTATATAAAAGAGCTCAGTTCACAACTAGGACTAAAAAATGTCATAGGAATTAACTGTAAAATAGTAATAATCATTGATAATGATTGTAATATCAATATTAATGATTTTATTTTAAAAAAGTACAAAATCATTTAGAACCTCAAAAAACCCAATTGGAGATAGCATGATTAGTAGAAGCTTTTCAATGCCCGATATTCAAAAAATCCCAACTATACCAACGCTTTCTCATTCATTAAGCTCACCCAATATATTAATGGTAAAGTGTGTAGAAAAACATAGTACTCCTATTACCCATTTACCAAATTTTGATGAAATTGATGGTTTCAAATTAAAAGGATTCAAAATTAAAATACATACACCTCTTTTAAGTGCAGGCTTAGGATATAAGAAAGATGGAAAAGAAAGGAATGTAAATATTGAAGCTAATTTTGCCGGTTTTGGTGCGGAATTAGAGGTCGATCTAGAAAAATCCGATAAGATCACCGTTTCTTCATCTAAGAATGATCATCCTAGACCAAAACTTATCCGTCAGAACTGTATTGATCATTCAAAATAATCAAAAAACAGCCAACATACGTTGGCTGTTTTTTGATCGCATTTAATAATCTATCTTTCAATAGGAGCAATACATGATGGATAAGCAAATTCGTCACCTCGTGAGATCAGAAACGATCTACCAACATGCATATTTACTATATCATAATAACCATCACTAGAAACCTGATCCATATTCAATGCACTCCAATACTCTGTAGTAACAGGCCAACCTAATCCCCTGCTATCAACACCATGATCATTAGAACCATCCCATAGGCTACCACCGACTTTACTATACAACCCCATTAATTCGGCACGTGTTGCTCGACGCCAGTTATTTCTACCTGCAAAGTTTTTGGCAGATAACTCATTACACCATTGTTCATTTTGACCAGTTAATCCGTTGTTATTGAATAAACCAAATGCTTCACCAGCTGGCCCATAACCAACTCTTTCTACCTTTATATTATTATATGACTTAGTGTTAGCCTGTGGCTTTTGGTTATACTTTACCAGCTTATAACCCAATGCATTCAATAACTTAATACTTGGCGCTCCCGAGAATAGATTTCCATATTTATCACTTGCAACTTTTAAACATTTTCCTTGCGCTGTTGTAAGACTATCATCATCAATTTTTCCTCCACACATTGTAATCTTGTCTTGAATGTTAATTTTTTCTTTAACAATTACCTTAACAGATTGCGTGGTCCCTTGTAGTCGAGCAGTAACTGTTGAAGTTCCAACTTCAAGAGCGTTTAATAGACCATTATGCATCAGTGATACAAAATTGCTATTACTGCTTTCCCAACTTACCTGATCTGTAATATTAGCTTCTGAACCATCACTATATTTACCAATCACATACAATTGACCAACTTGTGCTAATTCAAGTTCGAGAGCAGCAGGAGTAATTTCTATCTGAGATAATTCTGCATCGGTTACAGTAACATCTACCGACGCACTTTCTCCACTCGATAAACTTGCAGACACACGGACTTTAGCTTGCTTATGTCCCGTAGCTTTATTATCTACAAATGTTACTACATCATAATTGTCGCTCTGCCATGTTACCTTATTCGTAACATCTTCCTCACTACCATCTGTATAAATAGACTTTGCATGAAATTCAACTGTTGTACCTTTGGCTAAGGTTACATCTATCGGTGTAAGTTGCAGATGAGACACTATGGCATCAGTCACTGCAATCTCAACTGGGTTACTATGAATATTGCCCATCTTTGCAACAACTGTGTTCACACCTAATTTGGTGGCAATTATTTTTTTATTTTCAATTCTAGTAATATCAGTTCTAGATCCTAACCACTCTACATCCTCTGTTATATCGATCGTTTTTCCATCAGTAAATGTTCCCATTGCAAAGATAGATTGCGTAGTTCCCAGTGGTAATGATAATTTTTGAGGAATGACATCAATTCCTGCTAACTTTGCCTTCGTAACCTCAATCATAATCGGAGGACTAAGTAAGCCATCGACATCTGCAACAATATTAGTGATTCCTTCTTTGATAGCAAATACATTACCTTCATCATCAATCTGAATAATGTCTTCTTTGCTATTCTCCCATTTGATTCCATTCATAACTCTTCGCCATTGACCATCTGTAAACAACCCCCAAGTATATAATTGAGTTGATATACCTACAGGTAAGCTTTTTTGCTGAACTGTTACTGCTATATCTGTCAACTCAGGAGCAGTGACTTCGATACTAATAGTTTTACTCTCCACACCATCTAGATATGCTGAAACTACTGCAACACCTTCTCGGAGGGTGGTAACCTCCCCTGTCATTTTATCAATAGAAATATTCTTATCGCCTTCGATAGACCATTCAACAAGCTCAGTGACTGTTTCATGTTTATTATCACTAAAATAGGCAGTAGCATATAGTTTAAGTGATTCACCTAGTGCCACCGCTCTTTTATTAGAATTAATGCTAACCATATCTAATGTTATAGGTTGGACCGTATCTTGATTAGCGATACTTTCCTTGTTGCTATTAAGCTTTTCATTAAAACCAGACTTACACCCTATTAGAAGGACACTAGTTACTAATGCAGTAGCTAATAATTGAAAAAAATTTTTAAGTCTCATATTACCCTCTTAAAGTTCTTATTAAAAATCAGAGAGTCCTCTCTCACACTATGGTAAATAAAAAATACACAATATGAAAACCAAGCCTGCCCAGCCGATAAAGCACTGATTTTAGGATAAATTACTTATAAATCGCATCATGAGAACACAGCAGGAAAACTCTGTGCAGCCTTGTTTCATTCCACATTAGTCTTTAAAAAACCAATTATTATCACAAAATAAAAACACCCAAAACGGATTTAATTTTCGTAATGTTTTTTCAAAAATTATCAAGCTTAATCATAAATCGCACCTTGTAATTTCAATCACAGATCCCATTTAATATACACATCAACATCTCAACAAATTTATATTATAGAGTAATTAAATATTAAATTAATTAAACTTTTAATTAATAATTTCGAGGTTATACACCTATGATCCGTCGAATTTTATCTATATTACTAACTACTAAATTAAATATTTTAACTTTTGTTATTTTATCATGTACACCATCTATTCTACATGCTAACCCAATATTCAGTAGAGGCATAACTAATGCATATAGTCTTGTTGAGAAAAATAGTTTCTCTAACCGTGCTGAGGTTATATTGTTTGGTAAAATATCATGGGATAAAAAAAGCGATCATTATGTACTTATTGACGAAACAGGTTTAGTTTATCTTTCTCCAAAAGATGAAAGTGAATTAAAAAATCTGTCAAGGTCTGGAAATCAAGTCAAAATAATAGGAATTGTAAACAAAAAATCAAAAGCTATGAGCCTTGAGATATTGGATTTACAGAAAATAAACCAAAATATATGACTTTATTTTTAGCCACATCATATAAATCATTTTACAATTCCTATATAACGGTAAATTTATTTAGAGACGTAAAATTATATTTATAAATAACATCAGAACAGTAGGTGGTTATGTTAGGTTTTGCAGGACTTCATTATGAAACCTATGAAACTCAGTCTTGATTCTACGATCTGATCTGTTATATTAACTTTCACTAGAATATCACTTTTAATATTCACAAAAAAAATAACTAAGTTATAATGCAATAGCAAAACCTTAATTAGTCCTGGCTCACTTATCTTCTAGATTAATGAATAATCGCTAAGTGCTCAATTATTTCACAAACCACCTGTAAGAATAACTTATAGTTTATTTAAGAATTAATTTATTGTTAACGATAAGCATGTTGTCATTGCATCACCATTAGAGTTTTCACCCCCTAAAATATACATAGCTTTTCCGTTTGAAGCGGAAACACCATAGGCAATACCTGCATCTAATTGGTATTTATTCTTCCAGGATTTACCATCAAAAATCCAAACATTCGAACTAAAGTGTTTAATAAGGCCATTATGGGCATATAAGCTTCCATTTATGAATGCGTCTTGACTACCAATAAAATATGTCCCACCAATAGCAATTATCTTATTGTCAATTTCACCGAAAAAATGCCCGGCTAGCCCCTCATGATTTTTACTTATATCAATAATAGACGCACAACTATCAGAATATTCCAGTTTTCCTTTTTTAAAAAAGTAGCGCTTAGTCTCTAAGCTTCTCAGACCTGGCTTCACTTCCCCTTCAATCAAAGTTACAACGTTGTCTTTATGAATTATTCCAGAACCACAATTAGGTTTAAATGAGTTTTCACCAACAACTGACCAGTGTTCATTGCATGGTGTAAATGACAAAATATTTCTATTCCAATTATAGTTATCTATTGGTTGAGACATAAATATAGTAATAAGCTCTTTATATCTATTAGGCTCTTTTGTTACATCAATTTTTGAGATTTCAGAAAGGAAGTTATTAAATGTATCCTTATCATACCCTCCGAAAAAAATGATGTCCGTCGATGATAGACTACATCAAGATGCGCCAAGAAAGCCGGTAGGAAGTGTTCTCTCTAATCGTGTCCATTGATTGATTTGACTATCAAATACATAACCATCCATTAAAACTGTTGGAAAGCTGTTATTGCCCTCTATCCCTGCACCTGAAAAAACATAAAGCTTGTTACCACAGACTGTATAGGCAGCATCATTTCGAGCAATTCCCGGAAAGTCAGCAGCCGACTTCCAACCACTATTCATATCTTTTAGGTCTAAAACAAAAAATGCATTTCCAGAACTACCAAGCCCTGCATACAATTTTTGACCTATTATTCCACCCACTCCGTGTTTAATTCCTACTTGAAGCTCAGGGAGTAATTGAAATGAGATTGCCATAATGCTCTCCTTAATTAGTCTATCACTTCAACAGTAGAGCCATTCCAAGCCAACATATAAACCTTATGACTCATTTCTTTACCACTTTTTTCTCCACCAACAATTAAAACACCCTCTGATGTAGTAAATGAAGCCCCATATGCCAAGCCCTCTGGAAGCGAATTTACCGTTGACCAAATGCCCTCTTTTTCTACATAAATTTCGGAATTAAACGCCTTAGGCAGCCCTTCATGTGCGAACATTTTTCCGTTTTCAAATGCTTGTTTCGCACCATGGAAATTCGCTCCACCAGCAACAACTACAACTCCATTTGTCTTCCCAGAAAATGCACCTGCAACACCCTCTTGGATATTGCTCGTTTGGGGTGCAGGTAAGGGCAACAAACTTTTCCACGGTTGATCCATTCCAAATTCATATTGCTTAACTTCAGCGGTGCGTAAACCCGGTTTTATCTCACCACTGATGAGAGTTACTTTGTTCCCTTCAATAACGGTTGCGCTACCACAATTAGGGAGATACGGAGACACGCCTAAATCACGCCACTCTTGTTTTTCAGGCAAATAACTGATCACATTTCGGTTCCATTTGTAATCCGTAGGCTTCATTCCCATATAATCATCAACTATACGTTGCCATACTTCAGGATTTACTTGCTTGTCAGTGGTCGATATATCTCGCAGATAGCGATCAAAATAGGCTTTGTTATAACCACCAAAGAAGAGGATCTGTCTATTGTCCGGAGAATAAGAAGAAGCTCCAAGAAGTCCTACAGGCGAGGTAGTGTTCATTTTCTCCCATGAATCTTTCTTGGTGTCGTAGCGATATACCGAATCAAACAAAATAGGCGATGGATCAGACGGTTCTGCTTTGCCGGATCCACCAAAGAGATAAATATCATTTCCTATTACAGATGCCGTCGCCCCACTTCGTTCTGCACCGGAAAAATCAGCAATCTTTTGCCATCCTTTCGATAATGAATTCAAATCAAGTACATAAAAGCTTTTCCCCAGAGATCCAAGTCCTACATACACTTTTGAACCAACTTGTGCACCAACCCCATCTTTAAATCCAGTAGGTAAATCAGGCCATTGATTATCGGCATAGACCACATGACTAAATGCTGTCACAGAAAGTAACGTAGCGTAAGTCAATAGAGTTTTCATATTCATTGGTTTGTCCTTATTAATATCCATACTTTGGTCAGGTGTTCAATGAGAAACTGAACTTTAACATCTCATTTTGAAGATTAATTTCTTTTCCGTTAATAAAAGTAAAAATTATCTTCATGAAATATGCTAAAAAAACCCATCGATATCCTGATGGGTTTCAAACTTGTTAAATACTGCTTAACTATCCATTAAAGGTAAAACCACTTCCGCAGTACCAAATACGGAGGCTGAATATTCAGGATATACATCTAAAAGTGTGTTAATCAATACATCAACAAGCAATAAAGCACCAACTTTAGAAGAAAAAGCACCGCCAGTGAGAGGGCCTTCAGGCCTTGCAGCCACTAACATTTCATCTGAAATCGAAGAAAGTGGGCTATGGCTAATATTCGTAAGAGATACAACTGGCACACCGCGTTGATGAGCCTGGGTGGCCGCATGAACCACCTCTTTTGTAGACCCTGAGCTCGATATTGCAAACCATGCATCCCCGACAACACTCTGTCCAGCACTCATTGCCGCCAAGTGTGTATCTTCATACATGATGGCTTTTTTACCTATTCTCACTAATCGGTACGCCAAATAGCGACCGACGATACTGGATGCTCCCACACCAACACACCCAATAAACTTAGCGCCATGAACCAACTCACATATTCTATTTAAGGCAGCTCTGTCTATCAGTTTTGCAGTATCCATTAAACTATCTACCGCGCTTTGCGCAGAAACTTCGCAAATATCGCCATCCATTTTGGGCTGAGATTGGTTTGCAGACTGACTAAGATCAACCGCCAATGCCATTCTAAAATCCGAATAACCTTTGTAGCCCAAATCACGGCATAGCCTGACTACAGTGGCTTCGCTTGTCTTTGTATTAAACGCTAGATCGGTGATCGTCTGATACTGAACTTCATGTGCATTTTCGAGCACATAATCAGCAACAACTCTGAGTTTTTTGCTCAAAGGTTCGGTATTCGAGCGCAATCGAACCATCAGATTTTTAGGCAAATTCACTTGGAGTCCTTAATATTCTTTTGACTACCATAAAAGTACCAAAGACCTAGATCTATTAATACATCATCATGATAATTTGTTCTTAAATCTTCTTTTAGGGAGGATGAATATTCCTCCCTAGCCTTTATTTAGATCGACAGGAACCCAGCATCACGCATCTTCGCAAGCACATCCGCTTTCTGCTTGTCATTCAATGAACGAATAGGTAAGCGGGGATCCCCAGTATCAATACCATGTAACTGCATGGCAACTTTACCTGCCGCAACACCGCCGTATTCGACCAATACTCGAATAATCGCAATCACTTTATCCATCAACGCTGCGACTTCATCATGTTTACCATGGTTAAATGCTTCAATGATTTTCAAATACAATGGAGCAGCATAGTTATAAGTGCTACCAACTGCGCCTACCGCACCAACGGCTAAACCAGCAGGTAAAAACTCATCCACACCAAATGGAATATCAAATTTGCGATTCGATACTCGTACGCAACGCTGGTATTCATACAAATCAGCATGATTGAATTTTGCGCCATAAAGATTAGGAATGCGCTGTTCGCCTTTAATCAAGAACTGCTCTAAATCCAGATTCACACCCGACATTCCTGAGTGGTAGTAATAAAAACCTTTTGAAGGAGCTGCGGCAGCAACTTGAGCACAATACTCAACTAAATCATCAACACTTCCCGGTTTGAAAAAGCATGGGCCAATAGCGGAGGTAGCAAAGATATCCAGTGTTTCAGCGTGCTCTGTCAAGTTGAGGGTATCAACAATACTTAAAGCGCCTGTATGTAAAATGACATCTAACTTCCCATCAACGGCTTTCACCCAACGTTCTGCAATGGCTTTTCTTTCTTCGACAGAGCAATGGATCCCCTCACCTGTCGTTCCGCAGACATAAGCACCTTTCACTCCTTGTTCAATCAGAAGCTCAGCAATTTGGTCAATCGCCGCAAAATTAACCTTGTTATATTTTGTGAAAGGCGTATGTGGAGCAGCAATCAAACCTGTTAATTTTTTCATTTTGTTTACCTTTAAATTCTATAAGTTCGCTAGTTCAACTACTGTCCGTATCCGAGGAATAATTCCGGTAGTAGCAGAGTAAATTGAGGGAATACCGCCACCAGCGCCAATACGATGAATAGCGGCACCAGTAGTGGTAAAACACCACGCGTAAGCGTATGGAATGGGATATCTCCGACTCGAGAAACCACGTATAAAGCCATTCCCATTGGTGGGGTAAGAATGCCGATCATTAGGTTAAGAATCGCCATGACACCGAAGTGAACAGGATCGATACCCACCGCTGAAGCCACTGGCACCAAGAATGGGACGAGCAGCAACAGCAAGGCCAATGACTCAATAAACGTGCCCAAGAAGAGGAGCAACAAGTTGATCAACAGAAGCAGTACGAGTGGGTTATCACTGATTGTTAAGAAATAATCAGCCAACATCTGTGGTAACTGTTCGCGAGCCACAATCCACCCAAAAACAGTCACGCCGATAACCATCAGAGCAACCACGGCTGTGGTATTGACCGTTTCTTTCAGAATGTCGATGAAACCCTGTAGCGTGAGCGTGTTATAAACAACCGTACCTAAAAATAGTGCGTAGAGAGATGAAACGGCAGCTGCTTCGGTCGGAGTAAATTTACCAGAGAAGATCCCACCAATGATAATGACTGGCGTCAGCAGCGATAAAAATGCTTCTTTAAGTGATTTAAATTGTTCACGTCGGCTCGCTTTAGGCAATGTCATATATCCGCGCTTTTTGCAGATGAAATAACTCATTACCATCAAGGCAATACAGCACAGTAAACCAGGTATCGCACCCGCTAAAAATAGTGCGCCAATAGAGGTATTGGAAACCACGCCGTATATCACTAATGGTACTGATGGCGGCACTAATGGACCAATAATGCAAGATGCGGCTGTCAATCCACCAGCAAAATCATCGTGATACTTCGCATCACGCATGGATTTGATTTCAAGCTGACCTAACCCACCTGCATCTGCCAATGCTGAGCCAGACATTCCAGAGAACAACAAGCTAGCCATGATATTTACATGCCCTAAGCTACCGGTAATATGGCCAACAAGAGATTTCGCGAAGTTGAAGATTCTTTCTGTAATACCGGCACTATTCATTAGATGGCCAGTTAACACAAAAAATGGAACAGCGAGTAATGTGAAGTTGTCGATCCCACCCAGCATTTGCTGAGCCGCAAAATTAATCCCTGTACTATTGGTGAGAATGAGGAAAGCTAATGCAACAAAAATAAGTGAAAAACCTACTGGCATGCCCGCAAATAACAATCCTAACCAACCAAAAATTGAACCAACCATAGTGCTATTACCTCTCCGTTACTTGCTGATCAATCACTGAAGCAGATGAGCGAACACCCAGCAGTAGCTTCGTAAGGTTAAAGATTTTTTCGAGTTGTCTAAACACCATAAACACGCCACCCACAGGTAAGCTGTAATTCATCCAACTACTCGAGATCCCTAGTGTGATCAATTCAAAGAATGCATTACGCTGGGCATGTTGATAGCCGAGCACAATGATTGCACCGATAGAAATCAACACCGCAATCTCTAACGATAGGACTAAAGATAAGCGGGCCTTTTCAGGAAGTTTGTCGGAGAAAAAAGTGATATTGACGTGAGAACTTCGTTTAATGGCGATAGCACATCCCACTAAACACATATACATGAAGAGTAATCGGGCAAGTTCTTCACTCCACAAAGAAGGATCATTGAGAAGCCAACGGGTACCAATTTGCCAAGTCAAAACAGCAAGCAAGGCCGCCATTAGAGGCACAGTAATGATTTCTTCAATATTATTAATTATCTTACGTAACATCTTAAGCTCCATAGCTGACCAGTCCTGGCCAGCTAATTTAATGAGACAGAGAACCCTACCCTTTACATTGCTGCCAATTTCGACACAATCGGCTGACCGATGTTACTGTCAAACTCCTTGTAAAGTGGTTGCATCGCTTCTCGGAATGGCCCCAGATCCGGATAAGTCACGTTGATGCCTTCACTCTTGAAGAAGGACACCAATTCTTCCTCTTGGGTTTTAACGGTCTGTGTATGAGCATCTCCCACTTTCTGCACGGCTTTCTGAATGATGTCTTTATCCGTATCAGAAAGCTTCTGCCAAGTAGATTCAGAAATGATCACCATTTGATCGTTAACGATATGATGTGTCATGGCTAAGTTCTTTTGCACTTCATAGAACTTCATCGTTTTAATTGTTGGTAACGGGTTTTCTTGCCCATCTACGGCATTGGTCTGCAGCGCTAAATAAACTTCAGAGAATGACATCGGGGTTGGCGAGGCACCAGACAGCTTTGCATAGTTGAGGTTTTGCTTAGCATTCGGGACTCGAAGTTTTAACCCTTTAAAATCTTCAATCGAATTGAGGGGACGGTTTGAAGTGGTTTCACGGGTACCGTTATACCAAGTGTCCAAAGCACGCCAGTTGAACTTCTGGAGCATTTCATCACGAACACCTTGACCAAAGTCAGATTCAAACATGCGGCGTAAATGGTCAAAATCTTTCGCGACATAAGGGAGCATGACCGCTTCTGCTCGCGGTATCCAAAGCCCCATACGACCAAACTCAGCATAAGTTATATCGAGATCTCCCAGCGTCAATTGCTGAAGCATGGCACGATCATCACCAAGCTGGGCGCTTGGGTACAAAGCGAGTTTGATCTCTCCTTGACTCATTTCTTCTAATGTGTCGGCAAGCATTTTTGCCGAGTTATACTCTACAGACCCCACAGAAGCTTGCATCCCCATCTTTAAAGTCGTCGCAGCATTGACAGAAGCAGCAGCACTCAAAGTAAGTATTGCGATAGTAATCTTATTAATGGTTTTCATATTTTTCCCTTTGTTCTTTCCTGTTACGCCTTGTCTCACCATTTTCAAAAAAAACTTTTATTTCGTTTGAAAAAAATCTTCGTTATGAATTATCATTGCGGTGGAGATTATTTTCAAACCACCTTTTTTCAAAGTGTGATGGCGAACAAAATTTGGTTACAAGAGTCCTTTTGTTCATCAAGTCAGGAATTAAAAACGTTTTTAGAAAAGAAAAATGAGGCCCGTCGTGAGAAAGAATTTTTTGAATATCGAAGAGTTAAAGCGATTTTTAAACGGCCAAACTGTCGTTTCCATACAACCTGTAACAGGCAGCCCACTCGATAAAACAGATTTCATTGTGGCGATGGCGATCGCCGTCGAACAAGCTGGTGCAAAAGCGCTGCGCATTGAAGGTGTCAGTAACGTGGCTGCCGTATCCGCCGCAGTAACAATTCCGATTATAGGTATCGTTAAGCGTGACTTGCCTGATAGCCCAGTTCGGATCACCCCTTTTGTTTCAGATGTGGATGGCTTAGCGAATGCTGGCGCAACGGTCATTGCTTTTGATGCCACCAATAGAACACGCCCTGAAAGTCGAGAACGTATTGCGCAAGCAATCAAAAACACGGGATGTTTTGCGATGGCCGATTGCTCCACATTCGAGGATGGATTATGGGCTAATTCACAAGGTGTTGAAATTGTTGGATCAACGCTGTCAGGTTATGTCGGAGATATTGAGCCCACGGTTCCAGATTTCCAACTTGTGAAAGCGTTTTCTGAAGCCGGCTTTTTTACCATGGCGGAAGGTCGATACAATACGCCTGAGTTAGCAGCGAAAGCTATTGAGTCTGGTGCCGTTGCCGTAACGGTTGGTTCTGCATTGACTCGATTAGAAGTGGTTACTCAATGGTTCAATAACGCAACCCAAGCTGCGGGAGAAAGGAAATGCGCACACTAGCCATCGATATCGGCGGAACAAAAATAGCATTAGCGATTGTAAAAGAAGGTACGATCATACAGCGTTACCAGATGGCAACGCCTGTGGTGCAGGACGTCACCAAGTTTGTTCAAGCGATTCTCGAAAAGGTCACTGAATGGCTCCCTTCTATCGATTATGTAGGCGTATCAACGACGGGTTATGTAACGCCAGAAGGCGTCACATCTATAAATCCTGAGACTCTTAATTTCCCAGTGCCTTTTCCATTAGCTCAAACGCTAGAACAACTCACTAATAAACCAGTCTCCATTCTTAATGATGCTCAGGCCGCGGCATGGTTTGAATTTGTACAGTTAAAAAATCCTAGCTTAAATATGGCTTTTATTACGGTTTCAACAGGGGTTGGTGGCGGAATCATCATTGATGGCAAGCTGCACAAAGGAAACACAGGTTTAGCGGGACACATAGGTCACATGTCGGTGGCCATTGAAGGTCCATTATGCGGATGTGGCCAGCGAGGTTGTGTTGAATCCATGGCTTCAGGTAACGCGATTCAAAGAGAGAGCGAAGCCATTTTTACCGAGGCTGTAAGTAATATTGAGTTATTTAAACAAGCAGCATTCAACCCGAAAGCAGAAGCGATCATCAATCGAAGTGTGCAAGCAGTAGCCACATTATGCTGTAATCTTAAAGCATGCTTAGATCTGGATATTATTGTTTTGGGTGGTGGAGTTGGTCTCGCAGAAGGCTACCTTGAGCGCCTCAACAAAGCTATTCAATCTAGGCCATCCGTATTTCATATCCCTGTCACTCCTGCTCATGGCGATTATGATGCTTGCCTACTCGGAGCAGCATTTCAATTTAAGGAGTAAACAATGGCATTAAAGGCAATTTCAGCCACACGGCTTTTTGATGGAGTTCAGTATTACGAGAATGCGGCAATGGTTTGGGAGGGTTCACACATTCACTCCATTGTTCCTGTTGAGTCTCTGACGGCGGATATTGAACATCAACACTTTGATGGTGCATTGATCGCTCCGGGATTCATTGACTTACAAGTTAATGGCGGTAGCGATGTCATGTTCAATAATGACATGACTCTTGCGGGTATTGATTCGATCTGCCGAGCACACAGAACTCACGGAACCGCCTATCTGCTCCCAACCTTAATCAGTGCCACACCGGAACACATCAACCATGCACTTGATGCCATTCAAGCTGCAATCGAAAATAAAGTCTCGGGGGTATTGGGTATTCACTTAGAGGGGCCTTGGTTAAACCCAGAAAAGAAAGGTGCTCATAACTCAGCTCTTTTTTATTCCCCAACACCCGAGCAACTTTCACAGTTTCACTGGCCAACCAAAGGCAAAGTTCTTGTAACGGTCGCGGCTGAAAACCTCTCCATCGATTCTCTAAAGTGGTTAAAGGATCATCATGTTACTCTCTCGTGTGGTCACAGTAATGCCACTACAGCCCAATTAACCACTGAGAAGTTAGCTCTCATTGATGGATTTACCCACTTATTTAATGCCATGTCGCCTTTTGAGAGTCGTGAACCCGGAGTTGTCGGCACAGCATTGAATACTGATCATGCTTGGTGTTCGGTCATTACTGATGGAATTCATGTCCATCCACAAAGCT
Source organism: Vibrio cholerae (assembly GCF_008369605.1). Taxonomy (NCBI): domain Bacteria; kingdom Pseudomonadati; phylum Pseudomonadota; class Gammaproteobacteria; order Vibrionales; family Vibrionaceae; genus Vibrio; species Vibrio cholerae. The sequence goes on along the minus strand of NZ_CP043554.1, from coordinate 1,090,452 downwards.
TTTTACTCGCTAAGCGAATCAAACCTGAAGACAAACTTCTTATTGTTACCGATGCCATGGCTAGCCTTGGCAGTGTGACTAACCGGTTTGAATTGGATGGGGAAACCATTCGCGTCATCGATAATAAACTGGTTAATAGCCGAGGCAACCTTGCGGGAGCACACATCGGGATGGATGAATCGGTTGCCAATGTTATTCGTTGGGGAATCGCGGAAGATGAAGCACTAAGAATGGCCTCGTCTTATCCGGCTCAAGCAATCCATTGTGATGATTTAGGGCAACTAAAACCCAATTATCGAGCCGCCGCCACTGTATTAAACTCCAAATATGAAAGTTTGGCTGTAGTCAGTGAAGGCGTGCTCTACAACTGAGCTACCAATCAAACATGCCAATCCGTTATTGACCAGATCGTTTACTATTCCAATGTTCAGTAGAGATCATTGGAATAGCTCTTCCCAAAAAATCTATATGCCTTTAGGCATTAACTGTACTTCCGTCACTTCTATTCCTACTTCAGTAGCCTCCTCTAACCCAACTACACACATCTAAGTACGAACAGAACCGCAACATGTTGATGTCTCATTGCTTAAGCAACACACAAAAACATTTATGGAAATTATTTTTTTTGCGATCGCAGTTCATGAAGAAAATATTTTTTAATGCGAATCTACAGCTGGAAATGTGAACGTTTCCAAGCCTTACATTCGATGGAGACTTGTCAATCAAGATGACTTCACAACGAAGAAGAGCATCGATTCACAAGGAAACAGATTCTAATATAAAGGGAGTAGATATGCGTTTCAAAAACGTAAAGAAAACCGCTTTAATGCTTGCTATGTTCGGTATGGCGACAAGCTCAAACGCCGCACTTTTTGACTATAACGCAACGGGTGATACTGAGTTTGACAGCCCAGCCAAACAGGGGTGGATGCAAGACAACACGAATAATGGCAGTGGCGTTTTAACTAATGCAGATGGAATGCCCGCTTGGTTGGTGCAAGGTAATGGAGGGAGAGCTCAATGGACATATTCTCTCTCTACTAATCAACATGCCCAAGCATCAAGTTTCGGTTGGCGAATGACGACAGAAATGAAAGTGCTCAGTGGTGGAATGATCACAAACTACTACGCCAACGGCACTCAGCGTGTCTTACCCATCATTTCATTAGACAGCAGTGGTAACTTAGTTGTTGAGTTTGAAGGGCAAACTGGACGCACCATTTTGGCAACCGGCACAGCAGCAACGGAATATCATAAATTTGAATTGGTATTCCTTCCTGGAAGTAACCCATCCGCTAGCTTTTACTTCGATGGCAAACTCATTCGTGACAACATCCAGCCGACTGCATCAAAACAAAATATGATCGTATGGGGGAATGGCTCATCAAATACGGATGGTGTCGCCGCCTATCGTGATATTAAGTTTGAAATTCAAGGCGACGTTATCTTCAGAGGCCCAGACCGTATACCATCCATTGTGGCAAGTAGCGTAACTCCAGGGGTTGTAACCGCGTTTGCAGAGAAACGTGTGGGCGGTGGCGACCCCGGTGCTCTGAGTAATACCAATGACATCATCACTCGTACCTCACGAGATGGCGGCATAACTTGGGATACAGAGCTCAACCTCACTGAGCAAATCAATGTCAGTGATGAGTTTGATTTCTCGGATCCTCGGCCTATCTATGATCCTTCCACCAACACGGTTCTTGTCTCTTACGCTCGATGGCCGACCGATGCCGCTCAAAATGGAGATCAAATAAAACCATGGATGCCAAACGGTATTTTTTACAGCGTCTATGATGTTGCGTCAGGGAACTGGCAAGCGCCTATCGATGTTACCGATCAGGTGAAAGAACGCAGTTTCCAGATCGCTGGTTGGGGTGGCTCAGAGCTGTATCGCCGAAATACCAGCCTAAATAGCCAGCAAGACTGGCAATCAAACGCTAAGATCCGAATTGTTGATGGTGCAGCGAACCAGATACAAGTTGCCGATGGTAGCCGAAAATATGTTGTCACACTGAGTATTGATGAATCAGGTAGCCTAGTCGCTAATCTAAACGGTGTTAGTGCTCCGATTATCCTGCAATCTGAACACGCAAAGGTACACTCTTTCCATGACTACGAACTTCAATATTCGGCGTTAAACCACACCACAACGTTATTCGTGGATGGTCAGCCAATCACAACTTGGGCTGGCGAAGTATCGCAGGAGAACAACATTCAGTTTGGTAATGCGGATGCCCAAATTGACGGCAGACTGCATGTGCAAAAAATTGTTCTCACACAGCAAGGCCATAACCTCGTGGAGTTTGATGCTTTCTATTTGGCACAGCAAACCCCTGAAGTAGAGAAAGATCTTGAAAAGCTTGGTTGGACAAAAATTAAAACTGGCAACACCATGAGTTTGTATGGGAATGCCAGCGTCAATCCGGGACCGGGTCATGGTATCACTCTTGCTCGACAACAAAATATCAGTGGCAGCCAAAACGGCCGCTTGATCTACCCAGCGATTGTGCTTGATCGTTTCTTCCTGAACGTCATGTCTATTTACAGTGACGATGGCGGTTCAAACTGGCAAACCGGTTCAACACTTCCTATCCCCTTTCGCTGGAAGAGTTCAAGTATCCTAGAAACTCTCGAACCTAGTGAATCTGATATGGTGGAACTCCAAAACGGTGATTTACTGCTCACTGCACGCCTTGATTTCAACCAGACCGTCAATGGTGTGAACTATGGCCCACGCCAGCAATTCTTGAGTAAAGATGGTGGGATCACATGGAACATGCTAGAGGGTAACAACGCCAGCGTCTTCAACAATATCAGCACCGGTACTGTTGATGCCTCTATTACTCGGTTCGAGCAACGTGACGGTAGCCATTTCTTACTCTTTACCAACCCACAAGGTAATCCTGCTGGAACCAATGGCAGGCAGAATCTAGGCTTATGGTTTAGCTTTGATGAAGGCTTGACATGGAAAGGGCCAATTCAACTCGTCAATGGTGCATCGGCGTATTCAGATATTTATCAGTTGGATTCGGAAAATGCGATTGTCATTGTTGAAACGGATAATTCAAATATGCGAATTCTTCGTCTGCCTATCATATTGCTAAAACAGAAGCTGACCTTATCGCAAAACTAAGAGCAGCTTAACATCTTAAAGCTGATAGCACATCAAATGATGCTATCAGCTTATTTCTCGTCAACCGTTTCAAACCAGTACTCAAATTGACAAATCAGGCACCTTACACTCTCAGCTATAGTACATGACGCATGTATAATCACGCCATCATCGCTGTTTAAGACAAAAGTCCATCCACTCATCCACTTCGCTTTCCACCCAGGCAATAGCCCTTTCTCCCAAGCTCACCGACTGTGGAAACTCGCCATCATTCATTTTGCGGTAAATTGCTGAACGGCTTAGTGCGGTCTTTTCCATTACTTCTTTTAGTTTCAGAAATCTCATGGGATGTTCTCCTATGTCTTGTTGTCCCATGGGATGAACTGACTTTGTAAAAAATAGTTAAATCAGCCCCTTACCTATATTCAAAGCCAATTTAGATATATGTCATCACTGTGAACCTTCCCACTATTGTTAAGGAGCAGGCTATGACTCATTTTCCTCGCCACCGCTATCTACTCTCGCAACGAGCTTATGAGCATCGAGTACTGGAAGAAGCAGCAGAGATCCTTGAACAGCGTTATGTGCGCGGTGAAACCTTTGCACGTACGGAAAACACCACGGAATACTTGCGCTGTAAACTTGCTGGATATGAGCACGAAATGTTTGCCGTACTGTTTTTGGATAACCAGCATCGGCTAATTGAATTTAAGGAGCTATTTCGCGGTACGGTCGATGCCGCCAGTGTCTACCCAAGAGAGGTGCTAAAGGAGGCACTAAACGTTAACGCAGCAGCGGTGATCTTTGCCCATAACCACCCCTCTGGCGATCCGGAGCCTTCACAAGCCGATAGGCGTATTACTCAGCGCTTAAAAGACGCCTTATCACTGGTCGATATTCGTGTGCTGGACCATGTGGTCGTTGGCAAAAGCAGTGTGTCATTTACAGAAAGGGGCTGGCTATGATTGTGAAACGCTATCAAGAGATTCAGCTTGCAGACAGCTTTTGTCATGCGCTGAGCGCGATACTTCGCCGTTTTGACATCCCACAAGAGGCAGAACGAATAGTCCTCAACTGTCGAGATCCAAACTATTACCGCTCTCGACAGGGCCTACATCCGGTCGAAATACAGTTCAAGCGAGAAAACAACGAGTCCCTGTGGTTCATCGCGTTTATCGCCAGTTTTTCTTATCAGAATGACAGGCATGACTCGTTGGATGTCGAGCTCTACTTTCACCTTGCTAACCGTTGGTGTTACCAGCCTGATGCCGGTTCTGCTGATTTAGCTCAACCAGCAGTGCTAGACCTGTTTTATAGCTGGTGCTCCGCATTTGAGCACCACCTTGCCAAACAAGCGTTGCAAGATATTCAACTCACCATGATTCGCTAACCCAAGGCGATTCTTCTTAATCGAATCTTATTTTTGTAGGAGGCATAACCATGTCTAACATTTTGTTCAAACCCACCCACCTTCCCATTTCCAAACCGTTTCATGCCCTACTCGCTAACATACTTTCTGAACATCAAGCAAAAAGTGAAGTTCAGGCCACCAGCAAAGAGGTTGTCATGAACTTTCGAGACAGTTCTTACAGTGCCGAAGATGGCGGTTTTCATCCGGTAGAAATTGCACTGAGTCAGTCTAGTGACGGCCAATGGAGCATTGAATACATCACGGATTTTGCTTATGTCGGTAACCACTTTCCTGAGCTAGAACGCTGTTTGGATTTTGATTTCCAGCGTGGGGATTTCTTCACCGCCTATCACGGTTGGCATCCTATCGTAGGTAACCGTGATGCTCGAGAGCTCTACCAGTTATGGGAGAGTAACTTTCTCGCCTATGTCGCAACAGAAGCTTTTGATGACATTTCATTAACCTCGGCTCCTTAGTTCCATCAAAAAAACCGACAGGTTCATAAAGATAATCACCATGCTCTGGGGCTCCGCGCTCTCCAAGTTCATCATCTCAACATTGAAAGAGGATCCACAACAATGAAAACCACTGATTTATTCTCAACTCTAGAAACTAACATTCTTCACAACTCGTTAGATTCAACCACGAAAGATAAGTTACTGAGTAACTTATCTTTCCTTCGCAAAGCATCACTGAATATTCTTATCACTGGTTCCACAGGCTCTGGAAAAAGCTCCACCATAAACGCTCTATTTGACATGACGGTTGCCCAAGTCGGCATCGATAGTGATCCGCACACGGAATCTGTTCAGTGTTACCACCTAAATAATCTCGTGCTATGGGACACTCCAGGGCTTGGAGATGGGATCGATGAGGATAAAAAACACGTACAGGCCATTAAACAGCTTCTCAACAAACGAGATGACCATGGTCAGTTGGTCATTGATTTAGTTCTCGTGATACTTGATGGCGGCTCTCGCGATCTGGGAACACCATTGAGACTCATCAATGACATTGTTATTCCGCAATTAGGCGATGAAGCCGAAAAACGGCTCATCGTTGCGGTGAATCAAGCGGACGTTGCATTAAAAGGACCTGAATCATGGAACTACAGCGACAATCTACCAACAGACAAGGCTAAGGCATTTCTGGAGAAACAACAAAACTCGATAGCAAGACGTATACATAAAGCCACACAGATAAATGTGAAGACTCTTTACTTTGTGGCGGGCTACAGTGATGGAGTCAATCGCCAGAGGCCTTACAACCTATCAAAATTGCTTTATACCATTGTCGAAATACTACCAAACAATAAACGAGTAATGCTGGCAAATCGTACCATTTCCAATGATGCAGATAATTGGAAAGATAACGATGCCAGCGATTACAATAAAAAAACCACCTTAAGCCTTTGGGAAGCCATTGTAGAAACAACTTTACAAGGCGCATCTATTGGCTCCGATATCGGATCTATTTTCGGAAAACCAGGCGAGATCCTAGGTAAAGTCGTAGGCTCTGTCGCTGGTCTATTTTTCGGTGGTTTACGATATACATTTGGGTTTTAAATGTAACCATTAAAAAGAGGCTCGCCTCTTTTTTTTATTTTCGACTAGTCGAGAGATTTTTTAATCCATTCGAATAGATTTTTGTATCAATTTTAGCCAAGTAGCTCAAGCGATAAAAACACTGTCGGTATTCCTCTTGATAAGGATCTTTCCCCTTATAAATGTAATAAGTAGAGTTACTTGGGAAATGCACACTACTTTTCACCTCAAAGTATTCAATACCTAAAGCACTTGCCCACGCTGCTTTTATCATTGAAGAAAAATTATCACTATCCTTAGTAATATCCCCCAAACAAAAGTAAACATCTTTATTAAGAAATAATGCCACATGGTAATGAGGATTCCCTGAACTTAATTGCTCCCTTACCCAAACGTATCTTAAAGTACATTTACCAACCTTACCCTTTGTTTTTAAGTCATGTTTTATTTTTGCTTTTAACGAAGAAAAAAACCTAGAAATATCGCCACAATTATGTCCTGTATAATAGCTAGGGTATCTAAGATCAATTCTCTGCACGTAAACTCGATTATATTCAGATAAAGAAATATCTAAAACATCCTTAATAGCAATCAAATATTCCTTGCATAATGGAGCATGTTCTTTAATGACAGGATTAGATAAAAATCTCTCGTCATAGAAAAGAGTTAGGTTTGGATTTTGAATTAAACGTTTCATTAGTCACCTCTATTGTTAACTTGTTCATAGAAGATAACCACCTTGTTATTTTTAATGTGCTTACTAGACCTATATTACTATACCAACATAATCGAACTCATTACCTTAGCTACCCGCCTTCTGTACCAATGCACATCTAGAGACAATGTCACGTTCTGCCACTCTGGAAAAACATTACCGCAGCGTCAAAAATCAACGCAGAGAGTTTCACCACACAAAAAATGCTCACTTCATCGCATAAATTTAATAACCTCAAAGGTTAGCCAAGAAAACAACCTACAATAAATCGACATAAAATCGACATAAAATCGACATAAAAAATATCATTTATAGACTAAAAATCTACATAGTAGGTAAAAAATGGAAATACAGCCAAAGAGAATTTTAGAACGTGACATATATAAGACTATTTTAAACAGCAAATTTGAGTTAATCGTATACTATTTGCTATTAAAAAATAACAATACTCAAGAATTCAGTTTAAATAAAAAGGTATTCAATATAGAAAATGACACAACCGCCATTCAATCAAAATATAATTTTATAGAAAAAGAAATTTATGAATCACTTATCATTAAGCAAATTTATTTAACAGAAAACACTCCAGAAACAAAGGCCATTTTAAAAAAAGAAATAGAAAATCAATTAAAAAACAAAAGAATGAAAGAAAAAATAACCGAATCTGATATAGAATGGATATTAAAAGACAATCAAAGACAATGCTACTACATACTATTTATGATCGTTTTTTGCGATGACATTAACACACTTATACATCAAGCATATAACTATCATGAATATGTAATCGAGGGTAAAATAATAAATAAAAAATGCTCGGAGCAATATAAATTAATGTTTAGTCATTTTAATCCAACTGTGATTCATAACTTGGAAACTATCTATGAGCATATCATTCTTTACTTCATATCACTAGATAAAAATAAAGCCATAACACAATTGGATTTTTTAAAATCCGCATGGAGCAATGCGTTAAAAAATAACAATCACAACTGGATAGATAAAAGCAATGAAGATCAAATAGATTGGATAATTGAATATTATAGAAAAAGTAATATTGAGCTCTGGTTTATAAACAATGAAGATCTAGATTCAAAATATCATACATGTATATCTATTCTAGATTTATGGCAAAAAAATGAGCACATATCAAAAATTGGAAGTAAAGACTATTTCATAGAAAAAATGAAAAGATCTTGGTCTCAACAAAAATATAGGCTTAGTGTAAAAGATAAGAAATCAATAAATTTACGAGTAGATAAAGAAATAGAGAAAAAAATTAATAAGTTATGCGCTGATTCAAAATTAACAAAAAGCCAACTCATTGAGTTAGCTATTGAAAAAATAAATAAATCCAAGCATTAATCTAGTAATTATGATTATCCATTGTTAAGCCTGCTTTCATTAATGAAAGCAGGCTTAAGGATCATTAAAATAAATGTTATTAATCCACTCGACGATTGGTGATCCGTTGAGCAATCCACTCCTGCACCTCGCCTTCTACCCAAGCTACAGCGCGACCACCCAGTTGAACTTGGGGCGGGAACTGGTTTTCTTCAATAAATCGGTACAAACTAGAGCGAGACAAACCAGTCATAGTTAGCACTTCTCGAAAGCGGATCAAACGAATGTTGTTCTCTGACATATTGACACCTATCAGGTTGGTTAGTTGCAAGAAAATGACATATGTCTGAATAGTTTTTTATTAGGTGCAATTGCCTATCAACCACTTGGAGTTGTATATACGGTTAGAGCAAGAGGTTGTACTCATACTCTCCCATCAAGATAGATAATTGGTGTAGTTGTTACAAATGAAGCATAGCTAACACCGCAACCACTTAAAGCAAGGAGAGCTCTAGGGTAACTACTGAAACAATGATAAACTCCTGCGCTAGAATCGTTGCTAATCCTGCGATGACGGTAGAGTAGAAAAGCTGACACCGAAAATGCAGGTATCTCTAGAAAGAGTGAGAAGAGCATTGCAATAGCGGCATGAGAATCATCAAAGGGGAAAAATTTTTGTGCATGATTGTCAAGTCATGCACAAAGTAATACCTATGGTAATACTAGCCACAAATGTAAAATTTAAAATTAATATAAATCAAAGCGTTAACTTAGAAAGTGTGCGGTCTCACTCCCGCCACATTCAAGAAAAAGACGCCTTAGGGCGTCTTTTTTGCTATCTATACCCAAACGACTGAGCATTGTACCAACACAGCGGCAGTGCCCAATCGCAGGGAAACTCCCTAATCATCCTGTTTCGAGCACAACCCGATGAACCGTAAAAAGAAAATTAATCAGACATTACAAAAACGCCTTAAAAAGCAACATGCGAAATTGCACCCGAGCAACAAGCCTCGTTATATTTCTAAAGCGGAGCGGGCTAAACTCGCGGCAGAACAAGAAGCGAATCCCGAACTTGGAACCAGCGATGCAAACCCTACTGAGCCCTCGCTGAGCAATAGCGCATTACAGTAATAGACGATGCTCAATCGGGTGAAATTGACTGGCAACATCGATTAAATGTTGCGCGGTCAGTTTCGGCACGCCATACACTTCCACCTTAACCTGAAAGCGTTGCGCAATTCTGGTCACCAAAGGCTCAAAATCACCATCCCCAGAGACGAGCACCACGGTATCCACCTCCTGAGCTAATTCATAGCCATCAAGGGCAATCCCGACATCCCAATCCCCTTTCGCGCTACCATCACTGCGCTGGATAAAAGGTTTTAGCATCACCTCAAAGCCAACCCCTCGTAAAATATGATGAAATTGCCTCTGCTGCGGATCTTTACTGGCAATCGCATAGGCATTGGCTTTCACTACCGTACGATTTTGTGTCACTTGCGACCAAAACTGATTGTAATCAAAGTGCCGGCCATATTGCTCGCGGCAGGTGTAATACACGTTTTGTACATCCACCAAAATGGCAATTTTTTCCATTGATTCCTACTTAGTTATTCTTGATTCAAGGCTCAACGCCGCACTTATTCTACACCGTTATTTAAAAATCAATTCATATATAAGCTATTAGGGGGGGCTGTAGTTAGGAGGTAAAGTCACCAAATCTATTTCTTTTGACAAACCCCCTCTTGGCATTGGGTTTGGCCAAACCAGCGCGAGAGGCGCATTCTGTGTTTGGCAAACAGGAGATACATTCGATCACTGATCCCCTTTAAAATCGGCAGACGAGTAATGAAAAGCCAGCGATGTCGGTTGACCAAACGCCATGCAAGCACTGTCACGTCTAAGCCATATAAAAGTTGTCCTTGCTGATCGATACCGTGCAAGATAGACAATGCACGTTGTTTATCGATCGATGGGTAGCAGGACATCGTATCCGTATCATGCACATCCACCAGCAAAATTCGCGCTTGGTGATCCGCCGTTTTTAATGCGCGCATCTCGTTACAACAGAGCGGACATTGTCCATCAAAAAAGATCACCAGATCTGGCTTATTCATGGCTATTGACCTCAGATTCATCATTGCAATCTGTTACGCACACTCTCTTTTCGAGGATCAATCCCATTACCGCATGATCGCTCAATCCCTTTGACCGTATAAACGCTCATTAACCCCATCATCGGTATTGAGAGTGGAACTTGAGTAAAAAAATTGGCCTGTACTGGTTTACCAACGATTTACGAGTGAACGATAACCCGCTACTTGAGCAAGCCTCGCAGCAAGTGGATCGCTTGATCTGTTTGTACTGTTATCCCTCGATTACGCCATTTTTGGCGCGCTACGCCCAGCAAACACAATGGGGCGAAGCCAAAAAAAGGTTTCTCAACCAAACCTTGGCTGACTTAGATCATTCGCTCAGTACGCTAGGCCAAAAGCTTTGGGTGACGCCACTTTTGCCCTATCAAGCGCTGCGCCATCTACTGACTCAAGTCGAGATTACGGATATTTATGTGGATGCAATGGCGGGCTCAGATGAGCGCCAAGCTATCGCGCGCATTCATCAGGACTTTTCTTGTGTGCACATCCATCAGCAAGCTCTGCACAGCTTATTGAGTGAGCCGCAGTTGCCGTTTGCACTTGAGGCGCTACCGAGCACCTTTACCCAATTTCGTAAGCAAGTAGAAACGCTCTCCCTCTCTGCGCCGATGGGTTATCCGCGTGTTTTACCACCCATTGAGCAAGGCTGGCAGTTGCCTTTGATGGATATTGTTACCGAGCCGAATCACAGCGCCTTTGTCGGTGGTGAGCAAGCAGGGCTGACGCATTGCCAAAACTATTTCTCCTCCATGCTCCCCAGTCGCTATAAAGAGACGCGCAATGGGTTAGACGGCATGGATTATTCCACTAAGTTTTCGCCTTGGCTCGCGCTCGGCGCGGTTTCGCCAAAAACCATTTATGCCATGTTGCAGCGTTATGAAGCTGTACATGGCGCGAACGATTCCACCTACTGGATTTTCTTTGAGTTACTGTGGCGTGAATATTTTTACTGGTACGCGCGGCGCTATGGCGCAAAACTCTTTCGCTTCTCTGGGATTGGCGAGAAAAAACCGCTCACCAGTTTCTATGCGCAGCGCTTTTTACAGTGGAAGCACGGAGAAACGCCTTTCCCCATTGTGAATGCCTGTATGCGGCAACTGAATCAAACAGGTTACATGTCCAACCGTGGTCGACAGTTAGTCGCCAGCTACCTAGTCCACGAACTAGGCTTAGATTGGCGCTATGGTGCCGCTTATTTTGAAACCCAGTTAGTGGATTACGATGTCGGATCCAACTGGGGCAACTGGCAGTATTTGGCGGGAGTCGGAGCCGACCCACGCGGCTCGCGGCAATTCAACCTCGAAAAACAGGCGCACACTTACGATCCAAAGGGCGAGTTCGTTGCCAAATGGTGCGGAACGGCTTGTGACAAGCTAAATGCTCTCGAAAATTTGGCGCTCGACAGTGTCGATATGGTTGACTGGCCAATCGCCGCCAGCGCGCCTCTTCTTATGCATCATCCTCAAAATAAGGAAAGCTCATCATGAATATCGTGATCATCGGTGGCAGCGGCGGTATTGGTTTGGCGATGGTGCAAGAAGCGCTGAACCGTTTTAGTGAGGCCAACGTGCATGCGACTTACCATAGTACTACGCCGACGTGGCAGCACCCGCGGCTGACTTGGCATGCACTCGATGCCACCCAAGAAGCGCAAGTACAAGCCCTGAGTGAGCAATTTAGCCGAGTCGATTGGCTTATCAACTGTGTCGGCGTACTGCATACAGCAAGTAAAGGACCAGAAAAGAACCTCAATGCCTTAGATGCGGATTTTTTCCTCTACAACCTGACCCACAATGCCTTGCCTAGCCTACTGCTTGCCAAGCATTTCACCGCCAAACTGAAGCAGAGTGAGGCGGCCAAGTTTGCCACGCTTTCCGCCAAGGTCGGCAGTATTAGTGATAACCAACTCGGCGGTTGGTACAGCTATCGTGCCTCGAAAGCGGCGCTCAATATGCTGCTGAAAACGTTAGCGATTGAATGGCAACGCTCACTGAAAAAAGGGGTGGTGTTGGCACTGCATCCCGGCACGACCGACACCAAACTCTCTGCGCCATTTCACAGCAATGTCGCCCCAGAGAAACTGTTCAGCCCCGCCCGTGTTGCGCACGATTTGATTGGTTTGATTGCAGCGGCAACGCCTGAACAAAGCGGCGGATTTTATGCCTACGATGGTCAGGCGCTGCCTTGGTAAAGCGTAGGGATTAGCTAAAGGTGGATAGATACAGCGCCTCAACCTTATCGCGCGCCCATTGAGTTTTACGCAAAAACTTGAGCGATGATTTAATCGATGGGTCATTTGCAAAGCAGTTGATGTTGATACGCTGATGTAACCCACTCCAGCCATAATGCTCCACCAAGCGAGTGACGATTTTTTCTAGGCTTAGGCCGTGCAGCGGGTTATTAACTTGTTGGTTCATTAGAGGGTTCTCTGTGAAAATCTGCCTTTCATCAGGCAGAAAATGGGAATAGGCGATGAAGCTGCGCCCACCCTTGGTAACGTGAAGCTGCCAATCTTACTTCAGTATCCCCAGCGCTTTCAATTTGCGATAGATGGTATTTCTGCTCAGCCCGAGCAAACGCGAGGTTTGGCTAATGTTGCCTTGCGTTGCTTGGTAGGTTTTGAGTAAGGATGCTTCTACCGTGGATTTGATATCTTTCTGTTGATCATCCTCCGCAGCGATAGGCGCCGCGTGGCTGAGTTTTTGGGCAAGATGTGTCGGCAGATGATTGAAAGTGAGTACCCCCTCGCCTTCGGCCATCAAACTCGCGACTTTGATTAGGCTATCTAGCTCGCGTAAATTACCGGGCCAGTGATAAGCGAGTAGCCTTTGCATTAAGTCACCACAAATTTGTTGGCCAGCATCACTGTAGCGGCGATGAATATGGTGGATCAGGGCTTGTCTATCTTGACGCTGCTGGAAGCTGGGCAGCTCGACAACCAAATCACTGAGTCGGTAGTAGAGATCTTGGCGAAACATCCCTTGTGTGACCAATTGTTCAAGGTTTTTGTGAGTCGCAGCGATAATCTGAATATCGACTTTGGTGGCGTGATTAGAACCCACCGGCAGCACGGTTTTATCTTGCAACACATGCAGTAAGCGACTTTGTGCGTCTAGAGGTAAATCGGCGATTTCATCCAGAAACAGAATGCCTTTGTCTGCTAAACGCACTTTCCCTTGGTATCCTTTATGACTGGCTCCGGTAAAGGCGCCAGCGACATAGCCAAACAGCTCACCCTCCACCAACTCTTTTGCCAGCGCACCACAATTTACCGCGACTAAAGGGCCGTTTTTACGCTGGCTATTTCTATGCAGCGCTTTAACAAATTCATTTTTACCCACCCCAGTTTGGCCAAGGATCAGCAAGCGGATATCTTTATCAATTACCCGATTAGCCTGTTGCCAACAGCGCTCCACCTCCGCATCCCCAAAATGCAGATCACTGGCGGGGGTTAACGCGCGGGTACGATGCAGCTTGGAGTGAAGCGGTGTGGTGGTATAGATAAATGATGCATGCGTCTGTGGCCGTGGCAGCACCTGCTCCACCGATTGACCAATCACTGTGCCTTGCGCTAATAACTGACCTGCGACTTGGTTATGCGCCAATATCTGGCCCGATTCATCCGCAATAATTACGCCTTGCCAGCCACTGCTCAGTAACGAGGGTTCACAGGCGAGATCGATTCGTACATGGCCATGTGGTATCTGGTTAAGGAGCTGATTTTCAACCAGTTGTACCATATTCTGCACCACAACTTGGGTTGAAAGCGTGTGTTTCTGCTGCTCGCTGGTGATGTCTAACACTCCGATCAGCTGTCCGGTGTAATCAAAAATCGGGCTCGCGGAACAACTGATAAAGTGATGATGCTGAATAAAGTGCTGCTCACCAATCACCGAAATGGGTTTTTGCTCAATCAAAGCCGTTCCAATAGCGTTGGTACCTTTGATCGGCTCTTGCCAACATGCGCCGGAGCTTAGCGCGATTTGGCTCAGTTTTTCACGAAATCTCGCCTGCCCCCAACTGCCGATGATCACGCCGTGTTGGTCGGTCAAAATTAAACGGCTGTCACTGTGTGCAAACAGTTGGTAGAACAGCGGTAGTGCAAATCGGCTGACCGTGTCAATCAGCCCCGCGAGCTCTTGGCGACGCTCCTTAAGTTTGTTGTCACTCAAGCGAATATCTTGCGCACGACTCTGCTGGGTCAACCCCGCCTGTTCACTACGCTGCCAAGAGTTCACAAGCCAATTAACATGGCTAAGCTGTTGAAGTTGCATCACTGTTCCATTTCCTCACACTCTGGGTGTGTCATTTTGTAACACTTGAACACTCGTACACATCATCCAATCGAGTACGGCAACCTTGTCTGTTACTTGCGATCCTTTTGTTAACCATAGCGTTACACAAGATTAACAACAAGTTCATTTATGTTGGCCTGTGATTTGCGTTATAGCGTTGGAATACCCGAACCACTTGGAGTTGCCACTTCAAGTAGGAAAGGGATAAAGCAGTGCATTTCGACACTGTGTAACACCCAAACCGAAAACAAAAGGACGAGTTATGATTTATGCACAACCGGGTAGTGACAACGCCGTTATCACCTTCAAGAGCCATTACGATAATTTCATTGGCGGCCAATGGGTTAAACCTGTCAGTGGTGAATACTTTGGTAATATTTCACCCGTCAATGGACAGGTTTATTGCCAAGTCGCGCGCTCAACCCAAGCAGATATTGATTTGGCGTTAGATGCCGCACATCAAGCGCGTGAAGCATGGGCAAAAACCAGTGTGACTGAGCGCTCTAACCTGCTACTGAAAATTGCTGATCGGATTGAAGCAAACATCGAGCAGCTTGCGGTTGCGGAATGCTGGGAGAATGGTAAACCGGTGCGTGAAACTCTAGCGGCCGATCTCCCTCTGGTGGTTGACCATTTCCGGTATTTTGCAGGCTGCATTCGTGCTCAAGAAGGCAGCGCCGCTGAGCTCGATAGCCATACGGCCAGTTACCATTTCCCTGAGCCAATCGGAGTGGTGGGACAAATCATTCCGTGGAATTTCCCAATGCTGATGGCGGCGTGGAAGTTAGCGCCAGCCCTTGCAGCAGGTTGCTGTGTGGTACTCAAACCTGCCGAGCAAACCCCCACTTCGATCTTGGTGTTGATCGAGAAAATCGCCGACCTCATCCCTGCAGGCGTGATCAACGTGGTCAACGGTTTTGGCAGTGAAGCAGGCCAAGCCTTGGCCACCAGTCAACGTATTGCCAAACTGGCGTTTACGGGCTCAACCCAAGTGGGTCAGCACATTCTCAAATGTGCGGCGCAAAGTTTAATTCCATCAACCGTAGAGCTCGGTGGGAAGTCTCCTAATATCTATTTCCCAGATATTTTTGACCACGAAGACACCTATTTAGAGAAATGTATCGAAGGTACTTTGCTGGGCTTTTTCAATCAAGGCGAAGTGTGTACTTGCCCTTCTCGCGTTCTGGTTCATGAGTCAATTTACGATCGCTTTGTGGCCAAAGTCGCGGAGCGGGCGAAAGGCATCAAACAAGGCAATCCACTGGATACCGACACTCAAGTGGGCGCTCAAGCATCTCAAGAGCAGTTTGACAAGATCTTGAGTTACTTAGATATTGGCCGCCAAGAAGGCGCAAAAGTGCTGTTTGGTGGTGGCGTTGCCAAACAAGAAGGGGAACTCGGTCAAGGCTACTATATTCAGCCGACCCTACTGCAAGGCCACAACAAGATGCGAGTCTTCCAAGAAGAGATTTTTGGCCCTGTGATTGCCATTACCTCTTTTAAAGACGAAGCCGAAGCCTTGGCATTGGCCAACGATACCGAATACGGCCTCGGCGCAGGTATTTGGACCCGTGACCAAAACCTCGCCTACCGTATGGGAAGAAATATTCAAGCAGGCAGGATCTGGATCAACTGCTACCACGCTTACCCCGCACATGCGGCCTTTGGTGGCTATAAAAAATCGGGGATTGGGCGTGAAACCCACAAAATGATGTTGAACCACTACCAGAACACCAAAAACTTACTGATCAGCTACGATGTGAATCCTCTCGGTTTCTTCTAAAAGCTTGGTATTCAGTTAATCGCCCGAACCCAGCCTCGTTTCAGCGAAGCTGGGTTTTTCATTTTGGATCCATTCCAATTTTTTACGAATTGGCGTTGTAGGGAAACAACCGGTAAGTTAATCCCCATGAGCATGTGATTGGGGTGAACGAACGTAGCCAACAGCGCTGCAGCATCCATTAAGCAAGGGATAACTGCTGATACCTGAGAAGTATTAACCCTCAGAGACTGTATATCCCGGAACTTTAAACCAACGGCGACACATATCGAGGAAATAGCCGTACAACACACCCATTCCACACGACACCAATGCATTGGTGGCCACAGCAGTAATGATTTGATCGGTAGAAGCGCCTACGGTGAAGAGAATGGCGGCATAAACCGGCGATTGAAAGAGAACGTAAGCCACGAGATCGGAGAGATTTTTCATCCAACCGGTTGGGGAAATTTTGCGCCCTTGGCGAAGAACATAATCTCTAAACACACCATACGGCCAAGCAATCGCGATATTAACGGGAATGGAAAGGGTTCGGGAAGCGAGTGATTGCTGAAAGGTCATTCCTGACACAAAAATTTCAATAATCATGCCTGTTACAAAACAAAAGACGACCATCGCAAAAGTATCAGCCGCTGCATGACGAATACAAAACGGACCACGAGCTTTCATTTACATCCCCTATAAAATATATCACTACAATTTTGCAACCATGACCAAACATGTCACTGCCATAATTCCAAATTGGCAGTTTATGGAACTATTAAACCATACAAAATTCAGTTTTAGGCTTTGTTTTTAAACTCGCACGGTAAATAAAAAACCAAAAAAAGTAATTAAAATAGCATCTACAGCTACTTTTACGCGTTCTTAGTCAAAACATCGGTTTCTCAGTTTACGTTTGGTAATTTTATTACATCACGCTGAGTACGGTGAGATAGTTTCTTGCCAAGCCGAACTTGGGGCCACACGCATAAGAAAGGAAAGAAAGAAGGAAGAAACAGAGTGATTTACTCTACCGATGGTAAAGATGGTTCGCGATGAAACTGGTACAAGCGCTCTGAGTGTTGTTCAAGCGCCATATCTAGCTCATGCTCTGCAATGGGTTTAGCGATGATGTCATCTGCCCCTGCAGAGAGCATTTTATCTCGGGTATCTTTGAAAACATCTGCGGTACAACCAAACAGCAGTATCTTGGCTTGCGGCAGTGGCAACTGACGAATTTCGCTGGTGGCTTGAATGCCATCTTTTAACGGCATGTGGTTATCCATTAAAACGAGATCAAATGAGCTTTCCTGTAACGCGGTAATCGCTTGTACACCATCCATCACGCTATGGCACTCAAAACCTTTATTGCGCATAAAAGCTTCCAGAATCATGATGTTCGTACGGTTATCTTCGACAATCAGCACCCGTAAACCGGGATACGTTTTGGCTTTAGTAGGTTTCACATCTTCGGTTACTGGTTCGGTAATCGCTAATTTAACTCTCACCTTAAAACAAGAACCCTGCCCAACTTCACTTTGCACTAAAACAGTGCCATTCATTAATTCCGCAATCTGTTTAACAATAGCCAAGCCTAAGCCTGTACCACCAAAACGCCGTGTTGTGTGTGATTCCGCCTGTTCAAAGGGTCGAAAGATACGCCCTAACGACTCTTGCGCGATGCCGATTCCCGTATCCTGCACTTTGATGATCAAGTAATTCTCTTCGTCACAGCTTTCTTCACTTAACCCTATTGCGACAAAGCCTGCTTCGGTAAATTTCACCGCATTACTAAGCAGATTGAAGATAATTTGCCGCAAACGCGCCTTGTCTCCGTAGTACCATCGTCCATCGGTAATTTCTGAGTTCAGTTGGAATTTCAGTCCTTTTTCAACACAAAGACTGGAGTAGATACTTTTGATGCTGCCGATGATCGATTTGAGCGGAAATGCACTGTGATCTAACTCGAATTTGCCTTGCTCTATTTTTGAATAATCTAAAATCTCATTGAGCAATGACATCATATGTTCGCCCGATTCGTAGAGACTGGTTAAGTGCTGTCGCTGCTTAGGGGTCAATTCATCTTTCAATAGGATTTGCGCGGTACCGAGCACGCCATTCATCGGCGTTCGAATTTCATGAGAGAGCGTGGCTAAAAATGCACTTTTCGCTTTGGTCGAGGCCTGAGCTTTGACTTTCTCTGCCTCTAAGTAAATCGTTTTTTGGTTAAACGTATCAATAAGATGCCGGATCTCATCCTGAGATTTGTACCGAATATCGATGATTTCACCTTCTCTCGACTCACTCACCTTTTTCGCAATTAAGACAATTGGGCGGATCCAATAATGGCTAATTAAAAAATACCCCACCATCACACAGAGCAGCAGGATCGGCATCAATCCTTTTTCGATGTTGATAATTAAGTCGAAGATGATTTCATCGACATGCTGATTAGCATTCACCACTTCAATCTGCCAATTGAACTCGCCAAAACTATAGTAACTGACCAACGCATTATCATAAGTGCGGAAGTTATGTGAGACGACCTCAACCCCAAAGGCATCTTTAAGATTCACACCTAAGTTGTACTGCTCTGCTGTCGCAGCAACGAATTGGATTAAGCTTTCAAGTGAGAGATCAACGGTAGCAACGCCCGCAAACTGACCGTTACGATAATAAGGGGTCGAGACCGTGATCATTTCCACACGGGTATAGGGGTCGACATAGACAGGTGACCAGAAATAGAGCCCTTCGGCTTCACGTTCTGCAGCCAGGTACCAGCTTTCTCGGTCATACCCCCCCGCTTTGGGGTTATTCCATGAGCTCAGTTGGTCAACCTGTCCATCGGTTGCTTTATTAAAAAACAAGCTGTCATATCGTAGTGAGGGGTCAGTTGCCGATAGATTGGGTTCCGGCCACAACCCTCCGCTAATGATCACTCCGCCAACAACAGAAAATAGTGAGCGCAGCATGCGCTCTTGCTCTTCCTTATCGGCTGCGCTTTTGCCAATGCTGGTAACACTCTGCAGAACCCCTATCGAGTTATTCAATGGCTCACGAATTTGGGTAGCCAGTAACTCCGCTCTCAGGGCTAGATTATTTTTCAGTTCTTTTCTAAATGGGACTTCAAGCCCCCAATAACTCAGCGTTCCTACAATCGCAAGGAAGAATGCCAAATAAATGGTCAGCGCTAGAATACTTTTCTTTTTAAGCGAGGAGCGAATAGCCATAACCAACTGAATTATTTTTTGTTTACAAAATTATAGCGAAATTATTCTGTCAGGCTTTCTTTTCTCATCGATTTTCCATGGCGCTGTGCACAAACTAACATTCTTAGGCAGGAATTTGAGCCTTAAACGCTGAAAAGAGAGAACAAGCGGATGCCCTGAGCACGCTTTCCAGATAAAATAGGCGCACTGATATTTATTGAGCACTCACATCTCATGCAAACCTTACAAGAAATCCTGCAGCAGCCAGAATTAGAAAACAAACTCCTCAATCAAGCTAAAACCGTCGGTTTTGTTACCGCTATGGCTTGCTGCCCTAATGTCTTACCCCCTGAAGAATGGCTTCCCTTCTTATGGGGTGGAGAAGAGATTGCACCTTTTTCGGATCCTATCCAATTAGAAAACTATTTCGAGCACATCATCGCACTTTGGAATGAAACACGATCTCAGCTACTTGAAGGCAACTGGCAATGGCCAACTGGCTACTTGTTGGATGAGGCAGAAATCGTGAATCAAGAGGTACGTGATTTTTGCGAGGGGATGCTACAAGGTTGGCAATTAGCGCGTGATGATTGGGAGGTGTTGATGCCAGAAAATAGTTCGGATAATACCCTGCTTGGTGGCGTGCTTCTTTCATTAAGTATGCTCTACGATCCTGAAACATCGATCGCCACACTTTATGAGCAAGGCTTCACCGGTTTAGAGCAATTTGCTGAAATTTATCATGCGATTCCAGTGATGTTGTGTGGAATCACACAACGTGGTGTCACGTTAGCTGAAGCTCAGTAGCTATCATGTTTGCTAGACATGCCCATTTTTTAAGGCGATGGGCATGTCTATTTTCAGCACAACAGACAGCTTACTTACGCGTTGCCTTTCACTTTTAAATTCAGTTGTTCAGCGAAATCCAACATACGATTAAGCGGGATAAGTGATTTCACTCTCAGCGCTTCATCCACAAAAATTTCATGCTGTTTGCCACCTTCACGCAGTGCTTGTGCAATAGCCTGAAGGCCATTCATCGCCATCCAAGGACAATGCGCACAACTACGGCAAGTCGCTCCCGCACCTGCGGTTGGAGCTTCAATCAGCTCCTTCTCGGGAACCATTTGCTGCATTTTAAAGAAAATTCCTTTATCCGTAGCAACAATCATTTTCTGCTGTGGTAATGTCTTAGCCGCTTTAATGAGTTGGCTTGTTGAGCCTACCGCATCCGCCAATTCAACAACACTCGCAGGCGATTCAGGATGAACCAAAATCGCAGCATCA
The DNA here is from genome assembly GCF_008369605.1 of Vibrio cholerae. NCBI lineage: Bacteria > Pseudomonadati > Pseudomonadota > Gammaproteobacteria > Vibrionales > Vibrionaceae > Vibrio > Vibrio cholerae. The sequence continues at coordinate 1,069,608 of NZ_CP043554.1, read as the reverse complement.
GGATAAAGTGCCTTCATCTTACGCAGAGCATCAGCAGAAAACTCATCATGCACGACACATTCGCCCTGCCATAACAGCATGTCTGCGCCCGTTTTCTTAGCAATATAAGCACCTAAGTGTCGATCTGGGCCCCAAATAATAGGTTTACCCTCAGAATCTAAGTGCTCAACAATTTCCAGAGCAATGCTTGATGTCACCACCCAGTCGGCACGCGCTTTCACCGCCGCTGAGGTATTGGCATACACGACTACCGTATGATCAGGGTGTGCATCGCAAAACTCAGTGAACTTGTCTGCTGGGCAACCAAGATCGAGGGAGCACTCCGCTTCGAGCGTCGGCATTAAGATGCGTTTTTCTGGGGTCAAAATCTTTGCTGACTCTCCCATGAAACGTACGCCCGCAATAATTAAGGTTGTGGCTGGATGGCGGTTGCCAAATTTTGCCATCTCTAGCGAGTCACCCACAAACCCACCTGTCGCTTCAGCAAGCGCTTGAATTTCAGGATCCGTATAGTAATGAGCAATCAACACCGCATCTTTCTCAATTAAGAGTTGTATGATCTCAGCGATATAAGCTTGCTTTTCCTCATCCCTAAGAGGGATAGGTTTTGGGGGAAAGGGATAAACTGTATTTATAGTATCGAGTATGTGGCTCATTGCTCTTGCTCTACACAACTTCCATAGACGGCGCATTGTACACCCTAGCCAGCAGCAAGCAAAATTGAATGCCCTAAACAAGGAGGGAGAAATAATGTGTAGCGATGAATAACCCTGCCCATAACAGAGTGAAAAGCTGAAACGAACAAGAGCTGCATTCGCAGCTCTTGTGTTTATTTAAGGTTTTCTTTGGCAATTTTAGCAGAAGCACTATCGGGATATTCGTCCACCGCTTGCTGGTAAAATTTACGTGCCTGCTCGGCGTTATTATTGCGTTTCGCAATATCGCCCAACTTAACTAATGCATCAGCCCGTTTGTTAGAGCCTTTATCCGAGACAACAGCTGCAAAACTTTTCGCGGCTTCTTTGTCTTCTTTCTTGGCAAAATAGAGCTGGCCTAGCCAGTAGTGAGCATTAGCAGAGAAGGTCGAATTAGGGTAGTCAGTCTGAAACTTCTGGAAAGCGGCAATCGCACCTGCGTAGTCACGCTTTTTAAGGATCAGATCAACAGCATTCTGATAAGCAGCCTGTTCATTAGCGTCGCTACTGAAGGTGCCTTGTGCAGCCTCATCATTGCTGCTTGTTGGTAGTTGGCCGGCTCCGGAGGAAGGTGACTTCATCTCGCCACGCACACGGTCAAGTTCTACAAACAACTCCCTTTGACGCTGCAACATTTGCTGCATGTCATAGTTGTTTTTTTCAATCTGGCCCCGTAATTCATTGACTTCAAGTGCCATATCATCGAGTTGCTTTTGCATTTGCAACTGCACAAGATTACGGCTTTCGAGGAGACGTTCGAGACGTTCAATTTCTGAACTCCGCGAACCACCGGATACGTTGCTACCTAAGTCAGATACTGGAGCGGGTGCAGCGAGCGCATAGCTCGCTGCACTTGCCAGTAACATCAGCATGACAACGTGCTTTAAGTTACTGAACATGAGGCATCACCTCAATTAGTAAACCAGAACTGCACGACGGTTTTTCGCGTACGCTTCTTCTGATTGACCTAGAACTAAAGGCTTCTCTTCACCGTAGCTAACGATAGACAGTTGGCCAGCTTGAACACCCAGAGCTTCTAGGTACTTAGCAACTGCTTGAGCACGACGCTCACCCAGTGCGATGTTGTACTCAGGAGTACCGCGCTCATCAGCGTGACCTTCGATAGTTACGCGTAGGCTTGGGTTTTTCACTAGGTAAGCAGCGTGTGCAGCTAGCATTGCTTCGTAGTCGCTCGCGATAGTTGCGTTGTCGAATGCGAAGTAGATAGTTTGGTTTTCACGCAGAGCTTGTTCTTTCAGTTCTTGCTCAGTCAGTTGACCTTGTGCATTCAGACCATTTGAGTCAACAGTAGACACTGCTGATTGGTTAGTTTGAGAACCTGAGTTCGCAGCATCATCACTTGAGCTACAAGCGGTAACAGCTAAAACTGGTAGCGCAATCAGCAGACTCTTAAGAACTTTGTTAAGTTGCATTTCCTATTCCTTTCTATTAAACAGTTACTTGTTATAAAAACGGTGACCATGCTGGAGCACGAACGCGCCCATTGGTTGCCGGTAATCTTGCTTTAAAGCGTCCATCAATGGATACCATCGACAAGACGTTGGCCTTATTGTAGATGGAGCTATAAATCACCATACCACCATTCGGCGCAATACTTGGGGACTCATCTAACAAGGTTTTTGTCAGAATCTGCATTGCCCCTGTTTCTAAATCCTGCTTCGCGAGATTGAAGCCGGAATCACTACGATTCACCATCACCAAGAATTTTCCATCCGGTGTAATTTGGCCACCCAAGTTTTGGCTACCTTGCCAAGTTAAACGCTTGGTTTCACCGCCGGATAAATTTACTTGATAAATCTGTGGTTTACCACCCCGATCTGAAGTGAAAATTAAAGATTTACCATCTGGATGCCAGAAAGGTTCGGTGTTGTTGGAACGGCCACTAGTCACCTCTGTCAAGCGACGTGTAGCCAAGTCCATAGTGTAGACCTGTAAATTACCAGTTTTTGATAAAACCAGCGCTAGCGTTTTACCATCTGGTGAGAATCTGGGCGCACCATTATGACGTGGGAATGACGTCAGCTTCTCTCGCTTCCCACTGTAGATGTTCATCATGTAAATTTCGGCTTGTCCGTTTTGGAAACTCACGTAAGCCAAAGTCTGACCATCAGGTGACCAAGCGGGTGACATAAGCGGCTGCTTAGAACGAAGCACAAGACGTTCGTTATAGCCGTCATAATCAGCAATTCTCAGTTGATAAGGATACGGATCCTTATCATTGACCACAACGTAAGCGATGCGCGTTAAGAAGGCGCCGCGTTCACCAGTCAATTCCTCATAAACCAAGTCCGCAATACGGTGGGCATATTCACGCATTCTTGATGCAGGAACGGTCGCCACTTTATTAAACAAAACATGATCTTTAGATAGCACCAATTGACCATCTTGAGACAGAGCTTTGCTTTGGCCTTGAGTCAGTTGTCCACGCACAATGTCAACCAGTTGATAACTAATTACATAGCTACCTTCCGCATTTTGCGTGATCGTACCCGTCAATAATGAATCGACCCCCATAGATGTCCATTTGCCAAAGTTAACCTGCTCTTCGCTATAAGGCGTCTGTGGCATTTTGCTGGTCGGAACTGGGCTAAATTTACCACTGCGCTGTAAGTCAGAGGCAATCACCGCAGAAACGTCTTCAGGCAACTTGGTTGCGCCTTCCCATTTGAAAGGAACTATCGCAATCGGACGTGCAGAATCAATACCGTCAGTAATAACTAGCTCCAATGCTGCATTCGCAATATTGGAAAAACCGGTACCGATGAGCATCAAAACAAAAACTAATCGCTTAAACACAAGCCTTCCCTTCCTTATTCAGGTGCTACGGTTAAATTAATATTCTTAAGTTTTTCCACAACGTCAGGCTGATCTTTCGGCAATGGAAAACTATTCACTTGGGCAACAGCGCGTTTGGTTGCTGCACATAAACGACTGTCACCATCCAAAACGGTTAAGCTACCCAGTAATGCGCCAGTCCCAGTAGGAATAAGCTTTAGGTTTACCCTACACTGCTTTCCTCGAAAACTGTCTTCCACTAACAGATTCTGCCGGATGAGCTGGGTGTAGATGGCTCCATAGCGCCCTACTTCCGAAGTAACAAACTGCTGACGTGCCGCATTATTTTGCTGACTTTCTTCACTCAAGCTGCCAAAAATATCATTCAAGGCCGCTTCTTGAGCTTTACGTTCAGCTTCTGCTTTTGCCGCGCGTTCTTTTTCTTTCTTGGCTTTATCTGCCGCCTCTTTGGCCGCTTTTTCCTTTGCTAAACGTTCTTGCTCAGCTTTCGCTGCCACTTCTTTTTCACGTTTGGCTTTTTCTTCCGCAAGCTTGGCTTCTTTTTCACGTTCAATACGTTGCTGTTCTGCCTTTGCCGCTGCGGCTTCTTTCGCCACGCGTTCTTGCTCAGCTTTTTTTGCGGCTTCTTCTTTCACTTTGCGTTCAGCCTCTGCTTTTGCAGCACGCTCTTTTTCTTCGCGAGCTTTCTGCTCAGCGGCTAAGCGCTCTTGTTCTTTCTGCTCACGCAACTTTTCCGCTTCACGAGCCGCTTTGGCTTCTTTAGCCTGTTGCTCTTTCAACTGGCGGATCCGCTCTTCTTCTGCTTGTCGATTTTTCTCTAGCTGTTCGCTTTCACGACGGAGTTTATCCAGTCGCTCTTGCTCTTTTTTCGCCGCCTCTTCACGCTGACTACGAATTTGCTGAGCTTGCTGACGAACGAGCTGAGGATCAATGACCACCGCTTCAATCATCTGTCCTGTCGGTTCAGGATCAGACATGGTGAAATCGGCTCCCCAGAGCAATATCGCGACTAAAGCACCGTGCATCGCCAGCGAAATAGTTATCGATTTAGCATCATTACTTTTTCTGGACTTATTCTCTTTCATGCTCAGTATTAAACCTATTATTTAAGGTCCGTGAGTAGCCCTACTTTAGGAATACCAGCTTGACCCAACTCATCCAATACCAAAACAATCTCTGCGTAAGGTGTAGCAGCATCGCCACCCACGGCCACAGGTGAATTAGGTTTAAGAGACAATTCTGCTTTCACTCGAACAATCACATCTTCGATGGATAGACCGCGTTGAACTTCTTCATCATTAACACTCAGGCCAAGATTACCTTCTTTATCAATCTCAACAATGATAAAGCTAGAATCGCTATCACCCGCTAGATCTTGTGCTGATTTAGCCGAATGAGTTTTCGGCAACTCCACATCCACACCTTGTGTTACAAACGGTGATGTCACCATAAAAATAATGAGGAGAACCAGCATAACGTCGATGTAAGGAACCACGTTAATCTCTGCTTTCATCTCACGTTTTTTGGTTTGATAGCCAGCCATAGTTATTCCCTGCCAGCCATCGCTTGACGGTGGAGAATGGTATGAAACTCTTCCGAGAAGGTAGCGTAAGTATGTTCAAGCTTACTCACTTTATTGCTAAGACGGTTGTAAGCCATAACGGCTGGAATCGCAGCAAATAGACCAATCGCCGTTGCAATCAGAGCTTCTGCAATCCCCGGAGCCACCATCGCTAACGTAGCTTGTTTTACCTCTCCAAGAGCAATAAACGCATGCATGATACCCCACACCGTTCCAAATAGACCGATATATGGGCTGATGGAACCGACAGTTGCCAAGAAAGGTAAGCTGGTTTCGAGTGAATCAACTTCACGAGCCACAGCTACGCGCATGGCTCGCCCTGTGCCTTCCATCACAAAATCAGGTGCACCTGGGTTGGTCTTACGTAAACGAGCAAATTCAGTAAAGCCAGCATAAAAAATTTCCTCAATGCCATAGATGTCATCTTTACGTTTTTTGACGTCTTGGTATAGCGCACCGAGATCCATTCCAGACCAAAAACGGTCTTCAAAGGTATCCGCTTCACGCTCGGCAGCAGAGATAACTTTACTACGTTTGATAATTGCCGCCCACGAGGCAACCGACATTCCCAAAAGGGTCAGCATTACCATTTTTACTAGGAAGCTAGCTTGTAAAAAAAGGTCAAGAAATGAAATATCAGCAGTCACTGCAGTTTAACTCCAAACTGATTAATTGAGGCAAAGCTCTCGGCCTCATGCTCTCATTGTCGATACATGCTACCTTAACCTTGGCTTTAGACAACACAGTGCCTTCAGGATTAACGAGTTCCTGACAGAAGGTTAAAGAAGCTTTTTTTAATTCTGACACTCTGGTCACGACTTCCAAATGGTCATCTAACTTAGCGCCTTTAAGAAAATCGATCTCCATGTGTCTGACCACAAAGCCAATACCTTGTTCCAACAAACTCTGTTGATGAACACCAACAGCACGGAGCATTTCGGTACGGGCTCTTTCGAAGAATTTTAGATAATTTGCGTGATAAACCACTCCACCAGCGTCAGTATCTTCGTAATACACTGTGACCGGCCAATGAAAAGTGTTCATGGTTTTGATAAAAATCTCATACACCGAGGAATGGCTGCTACTATAGCGCAACTCGCTCACGATAGTACAAGCCCGTGCAATGTTTTCTTACCTAATGATAAAAAATTAGCGCTGTCTCAAAATGACAGCGCTAATCTGCGTAAAAACTCACCAACAATACGAATTGAACTAGCTTATTAGCTGCACCAACGTCAAATAACTCAGAATGGTCAATGATAGATATGGGCTGAACACGATCTGCCATACCCAGTGGCGGGGCCTAAACCCTACCCCAAAGACCATACTGGCACATATTGCCCAAATCATTAGCGGCGCAATAACTGCGTTGAAGCCGCCGATTCGATCTGCGTAACTATTCGGATCCCACATCACCATCGCGGCATTGTAGAAGCCTAATAGTAGCGATAAGGCCTTGAGCAAGGCCTTATCGGTGATGTCATGACAGCGAGCGATCTTTTCAGACCACTTTAATTGCCAATCACTCACTATCTTTATCCATCATCTCAGTGTGCTCTAACCAAAGAGCATTGATGATGCCGAATGCACAGGCGAGTAATACGCCAAGGATCCATGCGAAATACCACATAATGAGCGCTCCTTAGTACAGTGAATTCTTGTTATCTTCGATGAATTTATCATCGAGACGACCAAACATTTTGTAGTAACTCCAGATGGTGTAACCCAAAATGATAGGCACCATGACAACCGCAACCACAGTCATCAGTTCTAGCGTCAGCTTGCTTGAAGTTGCATCCCACATAGTCAAGCTATGAGCCGGATTCAAACTTGAAGGCATAACGAATGGGAACATGGCGAAACCTGCGGTGAAGATAACGCCAGCGTTACCTAAACTAGAGGTCAAAAATGCCAAACCACCTTTATCTAGACGTGATGCCAAAACCGAGAGTAGAGGCATCAACACACCCAGTGCAGGAGCTAACCACAGTACTGGTACTTGTTCAAAGTTGTGTAACCAAGCGCCCGCTTCACGAATCACTTCTTTGTTGAGCGGATTCGATGCGGCATTACCGTCAATCGCACCAACAATCATATAACCGTCGATGTGCTGAACCCAAAAGCCTGCGCCCACAAAACACACGGCGGTGAGCAAACCGGTCAGTTGTGCCACTTTACGAGCACGTTGATGTACATGCGATGTCGTTTTCATTTGCAGCCATGCAGAGCCTTGTAGCAAAGTCATGAACAAGCTCACAAGACCACAGAGCAGAGCAAATGGATTGAGCAGACCAAAGAATGAACCATGGTAGGTCGGCATCAAGAAATCACTCAGTTGGAAAGGAACACCTTGTAGCAGGTTTCCGAATGCCACACCAAAGATAACCGGTGGAATGAATCCTGATGCTGAAATCGCTAAATCCCAGTTATTACGCCATTTTGTGCTCTCGATTTTTGAGCGATAGTCTAGACCGACAGGGCGTAACCACAGCGCAGCAAGTGTCACAATCATAGCCAGATAGAAACCTGAAAATGAAGTGGCGTAAACCAGCGGCCATGCGGCAAACAAAGCACCACCGGCTGTGATGAGCCAAACTTGGTTTCCATCCCAGTGTGGGGCAATAGAGTTAATCATCACTCGGCGTTCGTTATCATTTTTACCAATGATAGGGACTAGCGCCCCAACGCCCATATCAAAGCCATCTGTGATGGCAAAACCCACGAGGAGCACACCAATCAGTACCCACCAAATGAGTCGTAAGATCTCGTAATCAAACATGGTTGTTTCTCCTTGCCTTATGCTTCAACTTGGCGGTTGACTTGATCCTGAACAGACTCTGCGCCTTGTTCAAAATGGTACCGTCCGGTTTTCAGGCTGCTTGGGCCTTTACGAGCGAACTTAACCATTAAGTACACTTCTGCAATCAAGAAGATGGTGTACAGTGCCAAAATCGCCAGCATTGAAGTGATGATCTCTCCTGCACTCAATGCAGAAGCGGCAACGTTAACGGGAAGAATTTCACCGACAGCCCAAGGTTGACGGCCATATTCAGCGACAAACCAACCTGTCTCGACCGCAATCCAAGGCAATGGAATACTGAATAGCGCGGCTTTGAGAACCCATTTTTTCTGTTCAATCTTCTGACGACAGGTTTGGATAAAGGCGGCACCAAACACCACTAGCATAATAAAGCCACAAGCCACCATGATGCGGAAAGACCAGAATAGTGGCCATACTGTTGGGATAGAATCATCCGCTGCCGCTTGGATTTGCTCTTCTGTCGCATCCGTCACTTTATCCGTGTAACGCTTCAGAAGTAGGCCATAACCGAGATCATGTTTTACTTCATCAAAGGCGGCCATGTTTTCCGGCGTTTTTTCACCAGCGCGCAGACGCTCTAGCAGATCGTAAGCGTAAATACCGGTACGAATTCGCTCAACGTGTTCATCACGCAGATCACGCAGACCTACAACTTGTTCGTCGAGTGAACGTGTTGCAATGATCCCTAGTGCAAATGGAATTTTGATCGCGTAGTCGGTGCGCATTTCTTCTTGATTTGGAATACCAAACAAGGTGAACGCTGCGGGTGCTGGCTCGGTGTGCCATTCAGACTCAATCGCCGCCAGTTTCACGCGCTGAACTTCACCAAGCTCATAGCCTGATTCATCACCCAGTACGATAACGGACAGTACAGAAGCCATACCGAATGATGCCGCAATCGCAAATGAACGACGTGCAAAAGCAACATCACGACCTTTCAATAGGTAGTACGCACTGATACCCAAAATGAACATTGCGCCTGTGGTATAGCCTGCCGCAACGGTGTGAACAAACTTCACTTGGGCAACTGGGTTTAGTACCACATCAGCAAAGCTCACCATTTCCATACGCATGGTTTCAAAATTAAACTCTGAGCCTACTGGGTTTTGCATCCAGCCGTTTGCAACCAGAATCCACAGAGCAGAGAAGTTTGAGCCTAATGCGACTAGCCAAGTCACGACTAAGTGTTGTCGTTTGGAAAGTCTGTCCCACCCAAAGAAGAATAAACCAACAAATGTAGATTCTAGGAAGAAGGCTACCAGCGCTTCAATCGCAAGTGGAGCACCAAAAATGTCACCTACATAATGAGAATAGTAAGACCAGTTGGTACCAAACTGGAACTCCATGGTAAGGCCTGTTGCCACACCTAGAGCAAAGTTAATCCCGAACAGCTTACCCCAGAATTTGGTCATGTCCTTGTAAATCTGCTTGTCGGTCATGACGTAGAGTGACTCCATGATAGCAAGTAAAAATGCCATCCCTAGAGTAAGGGGAACAAACAGGAAGTGATACATCGCAGTAAGTGCAAATTGCAACCGCGATAAATCAACGACATCGATCATGGTAACTCCTTTGTGTCGGCTGAATGACACGTTCGACATAGAACAACAATTACAATGTTAAAAAAACTATAACACTTTGCTACAAAAAAAATTTGTTGTTGCAACTATGTACCACTATGGTTAGTTAATTGTTAAGTTGTAGCTAATATAGCTATGGCTAATACTAATGCCAAAACCCGCTTGTTTCAAAAGGTTTATAGGAGAATTACGCCTTGATCTAAATCAAGTTTCGCACCAGCCATGTGGTTAATAAACAAACAAAATGATCTAAATCAAAAGAGGTAAGCAATTTGTGTTACCTACTCGTGAAAAAAACCATGTAATTCGCTTGAAAACAATCAACGGATTAACATCACACCCAAAAAAGCCAACAATTGAGCGAGGAAAGGAAATACAAGAAATGAGAACTTTGTCAAAAAAGAGTATCTCGCTCGGTTTAACAAGCGAGATTTGTAACATTATTTTTCAATACCGAAATGCAAATAAGCGCGATCTGTCGCGATACGACCGCGTGGTGTACGTTGTAAATAACCCTGCTGAATGAGAAATGGCTCAAGAACATCTTCTATCGTATCTTTCTCTTCGCCAATAGCTGCCGCAAGGTTATCGATTCCGACTGGGCCACCTGAAAACTTTTCCATTATTGCTAACAGCAGCTTTCTATCCATGTAATCAAAGCCTTGATGGTCAACATCAAGCATATTGAGTGCCCTGTCAGCGGTTTGCGCACAAATGTGTCCATCCCCTTTTACTTCGGCATAATCTCGTACCCGGCGCAGCAGGCGATTGGCAATCCGTGGGGTTCCACGTGCTCGGCGAGCCACTTCAAGAGCGCCCTCACTATCCATCGAAAGACCGAGACACTGCGCACTACGTTGCACTATGTGTTGTAAATCGGCGACTTTGTAATACTCCAATCGTTGCACAATCCCAAATCGATCACGCAATGGTGAAGTCAGCGAGCCTGCACGTGTGGTGGCTCCAATTAAAGTAAAAGGAGGGAGATCGATTTTGATTGAGCGTGCTGCTGGACCTTCACCAATCATGATATCGAGTTGGTAATCTTCCATAGCGGGATACAGTACTTCCTCAACCATTGGGCTCAAACGATGGATTTCATCAATAAACAGCACATCGTTTTCTTCAAGATTGGTTAGCAGTGCCGCTAAATCTCCCGCTTTTTCCAATACAGGACCTGAAGTAGTACGAATATTCACGCCCATTTCGTTAGCGACTATGTTGGCCAAGGTGGTTTTACCCAAGCCCGGAGGCCCGAAAATCAGCAGATGGTCTAAGGCTTCTTGGCGCATTTGTGCCGCTTGAATGAAGATTTCCATCTGATCACGAACATGATCTTGACCTTGGTAATCGGCAAGCTTTTTGGGACGAATCGCTCGATCAATCACTTCCTCATCTTTGAAGTGGTTGCTGATTGGAGCGATTAAACGATCGGCTTCTATCATATTTTCTCTATTGGCTTAATGGCGACTGTTTTTAACGACGGCAAAACGTGAATCGTTACACCATAGATTTGAGCGCTTCACGGATCAACTCTTCACTGCTCATTCCTGCTTTAGCCACTTGCGATACCGCTTTGGAAGCTTGAGGGGGCTTGTAACCTAGCGCCAATAGCGCGCTCATGGCTTCTTCCTGAGCATTTTGAGCAATCACGGGCGTAGAATCGACAGGGGCCGCATCGGTTGCAGGTGTAAAGAGATCACCCGCTCCCCATCCTTTCAGGCGATCTTTCATTTCCACAACTAATCGCTCAGCCGTCTTCTTCCCGACTCCCGGTAATTTAATGAGGGTAGAGATATCTTCTTTTTCAACACAACTAACAAACTGATTTGCTGTCATGCCAGAAAGTATTGCTAGCCCCATTTTGGGCCCCACCCCATTAGCTTTGATCACCTCGCGAAAGAGTGCTCGCTCATTGACCGTGTTAAATCCGTACAATAGCTGCGCATCTTCCCGCACAACAAAATGAGTATAGATGATGGCTTCTTCACCAATATTGGGAAGTTCGTAAATACAACTCATCGGCATTTGTACTTCATAGCCAATCCCGCCGATTTCAATCAAAATTTGTGGCGGGAGTTTTTCAATCAGCGTACCGCGAAGACGTCCAATCACGTGGGATTCCTTACTTGATGAGGGAGCAAAAATATGCCCAAGATGATAATCAATAACTGGATGGATAGCCAGTAAAAAGCATATTGAACCTGTTTACCGATAGCGACCTTTTCGAGCACTCGTCGCTTGACCAGCGAGCGCGATGAGGGTTTTGTTGGTATTAGCGTGACAGATCGCCACCCCTAATGCATCCGCAGCGTCCGCTTGCGGTTTACCAGGTAACTTCAACATTTGTTGCACCATATGCTGCACTTGGCTTTTATCCGCAGCCCCCGTTCCAACCACCGCCTGTTTGATGAGACGCGCAGCATACTCATAAACGGGTAAATCCGCATTCACCGCTGCGACAATCGCACTCCCCCGCGCTTGGCCAAGTTTTAACGCAGAGTCTGCATTCTTAGCCATAAAGACTTGCTCAATGGCAAAGGCATCCGGCTGAAATTGGGTGATGATTTCACTCACGCCCGCATAGATTTGTTTCAGGCGTAACGGTAACTCGAGATCGGAAGTACGGATACAACCGCTACCGAGGTAGATAAGGTGTCGTCCTTGTTGACGAATCACACCATACCCCGTCACGCGCGATCCAGGATCAATCCCTAAGATGACAGACATAACTCACTTGCCTTGTTCGTTTAAAGATGGGCTACACGTGCCAGAAAAAGAGAGTGGGCTTACGCCCACCCTTTCATTTGTTGCTCGTTACTTACGACGCCAAGTTGTACCATTAGGTCCATCTTCAAGCACAATTCCCATTTCGTTTAACTTATCACGCGCCAAGTCAGCATTAGCCCAATCTTTCGTCGCACGAGAATCATTACGTAGCTTGATTAAAGCTTCAATTTGCGCCGCATCTTCATCTTCCGCACTACCTTGGAAGAAAGCCTCAGGCTCTTGGTAAAGAATACCGATCACATCTGCCAACTCACGCATTAAGCTGCCCAAAGCGCTCGCATTGGTCATATCTTCACTCTTGAGTCGGTTGATTTCACGAGCCATATCAAACAGCACCGAATACGCTTCTGGCGTATTGAAATCATCGTTCATAGCAGCAGTAAAGCGCGTCACGTACTCTTCGCCCCCCGCGGCTGGCACGCTACGATCTAAACCACGCAGTGCGTTATAGAGTCGCTCTAGTGAAGCACGCGCTTGATTGAGATTCTCTTCACTGTAGTTTAATTGGCTTCTGTAGTGGCCTGACATCAAGAAATAACGCACTGTTTCTGCATCATAATGGCCCAAAACATCGCGGATAGTGAAGAAGTTACCGAGTGATTTCGACATCTTCTCTTTATCCACCATTACCATACCACTGTGCATCCAAGTGTTGACGTACTGGGTATCATGGGCGCAGCAAGATTGCGCAATTTCGTTTTCATGATGTGGGAATTGCAAGTCAGAACCACCACCGTGGATATCGAAATGGTTACCCAAAATTGATGAGTTCATCGCTGAACACTCGATGTGCCAGCCCGGACGACCAGGACCCCAAGGGGATTCCCATGTTGGTTCACCCGGTTTCGACATTTTCCAGAGCACGAAATCCAGCGGACTGCGTTTTGCCGCTTCGATATCCACACGTGCTCCCGCTTGGAGTTGATCAAGATCTTGCTTGGAAAGTTTACCGTACTCGCTGTATTGGCTCACTTCAAACATCACATCACCGTTATCAGCAACATAAGCAAAACCACGCTCAATCAGGCGCTCAACCAGAGCAATGATCTCTTCGATATAAGCAGTCGCACGTGGTTCAACATCGGGACGTTTGATATTCAGGGCATCGAAATCCGCATACATTTCTTGAATCAAGCGTTCTGTCAATGATTCGCACGTTTCTGCGTTTTCTGCAGCACGCTTGATGATCTTGTCATCGATGTCGGTGATGTTACGCACAAAGGTCAGATCGTAGCCAAGGTAACGAAGATAACGAGCTACCACGTCAAATGAAACAAATGTCCGCCCATGTCCGATATGACAGAGATCATAAATAGTGACTCCACACACATACATGCCCACTTTGCCGGCAACGATTGGTTTAAATTCCTCTTTCTGTCTTGTGAGTGAGTTATAAATCTTCAACATGATCTCTATCTGATTACCATCAAAATTATAAATGGCGGACAGTATAACAACTCAAAGATTACTAGGTCATCCATTTGATGTTTTGAATGCACAAAAAGTTAGGCTAAACTCTGGCTCTCAATGGATAAATGCGAAGGTAAAACTCATGATCACCCTGCATACCAATTTTGGTGACATCAAAATTCAGCTCAACTTTGAAAAAGCGCCAGTAACCAGCGCAAACTTTGAGCAATATTGCCGTGAAGGTTTCTATGACAACACTCTCTTTCACCGTGTGATTGACGGCTTTATGATTCAAGGCGGCGGTATGACCTCGGGACTGCGTGAAAAAGAGACTCGCGATCCTATTCGTAACGAAGCAAATAATGGTCTGAGCAATAAAGTGGGTACGATTGCCATGGCGCGCACCATGGATCCTCACTCAGCGAGCTCACAATTCTTCATTAACGTGAATAACAACACTTTCCTCGATTTTCGTTCTGAAAGTCGTGATGGTTGGGGTTACTGCGTGTTTGGTGAAGTGGTTGAAGGCATGGACATCGTTAATAAGATCAAGGGCGTGAGCACCGGTTCTTATGGCATGCACCAAGATGTCCCTCTAGAGGAAGTGGTGATCACTGGCACCACTATCGAAGCTTAATTTTACTCGGAGCGCTTAGGCGCTCCTTTTGCTGTGAAACATGCATACACTATTTATTTCCGATCTTCATCTCTCCCCCAAGCATCCTGATATCACCGCTTCCTTCATTCAATTTATGCGCGAAGAAGCCATCAAAGCTGATGCACTTTATGTCCTTGGCGACCTTTTTGATTTTTGGATTGGGGATGATGACCCAACCGCCTTTGCCGAGCAGATTAAATCCGAGTTTCGCCAACTGACTCAACAAGGTGTGCCATGCTATTTCACTAAAGGAAATCGCGATTTTCTGGTTGGGAAACGGTTTGCTCAACAAACAGGAGTGCAGCTGTTACCGGATGAAGCCGTGATCGACTTATATGGGCAAAAAGCCGTCGTACTGCATGGAGATACACTCTGCACCCAAGATACGCGCTACCTTGCTTTTCGAGCCAAAGTACATCAGCCTTGGTTACAGCGATTATTTGGACTTCTTCCTTTTGCACTTAAGCAAAAGCTTGTCCGCAAAATACAGTCAGACATACGAGATGACAAACAACATAAGTCCATGATGCTCATGGATGTTACACCCAGCGAAGTCATCGCGGTTATGCATCGATATAACGTAGATTTAATGATTCACGGTCATACACACCGCCCTGCAATTCACTCCATTCAAACCGATGACCAGACTCTCAAAACACGGATTGTGTTAGGTGATTGGTATAGCCAAAGCTCGATCTTGGTCTATTCTAAACTAACTGGCTACTCATTATTGTCGAGACCACTCATAAATATTGAGCAATCAATTAGTAATAACCATGTTCTTGACCAATACTTATCTCGGTAAACCCTTAAAATACTGACAAAAGAAACAACAACCCGAAAATAGGTAAATCTTTGAAGTACTCGTATGTCGCTAGACAACCCATATTGGATCGTGAAAAAAGCACCATCGGTTACGAACTTCTCTTTCGTGATGGGCCTAAAAACACGTTTCCAGACATCGATCCCGAGGAAGCCACTAGCCGCCTCCTTTCCGATCATTTCTTGACCGCACACTACAGCACTCTGGGTGATCTTCTTGGATTCGTAAACTTCCCTTATCAAAGTTTACTCAACATGGTACCCACGCTGTTTCCGGTTAAAAGTCTGGTTGTCGAAATTCTTGAAGATTGCCCACCAACCCCTGAACTGCTCAATGCTATCAAAAAAATGGCTCAGCTCGGATACAAAATTGCACTGGATGATTTTATCCCAAGCAATGATTGGAAAGCATTTCTACCTTATATCTCGATTATCAAATTTGATATTCGTCTCGTGCCTATCCCGAAAGCCAAGCTCTTTATCAATAAACTGCGCTCCATGAAAATTGAGTTTCTGGCCGAAAAAGTTGAAACCTACGAAGAGTTTGAACAGGCCAAGCAAGCGGGTTTCCACTATTTTCAAGGTTACTTTTTTAGTAAGCCTGAAATTATTCAGCGCAAAGCCCTGCAACCCTCTTTTCTGACCATTGTGCAACTACTTAAAGAAGTCGCGAAACCCGAAGTTGATTTTCGTGAAATTGAAACGATTGTCGCCAAAGACATTTCTCTTTCATATAAGCTACTCACGTTCGTAAACTCTTCAGCAACAGTGAGTTCAAAAATCCAATCTTTCCGTCAAGCGCTGGTCTATCTAGGGCAACAGAAACTCCGTAAATTCATTTCGCTCGTTGCGATTGCTTCAACACAAGATTCCAAACCAGACTATCTTTATAATCTTGCCATTCTACGCGCCCGCTTTTGCGAAATGCTCAGTGAACGAGTGCCGACAAACATTGCCCCCGGAACCGGATTTCTAACCGGTATGTTTTCTGTGCTAGACAGCCTACTTGATCAATCCCTTGATTCCATTGTGAAAGAAATGCCTATCGAGGAAGAAGTCAAACAGGCCTTAACTCAAGGCAGTGGCACTTTAGGGCAAATATTGGCATTGAATAAAGCTTATGAAATGGCGGATTGGGGGCAAGTTGTGACTCTTGGGCAAGCACTTAACCTTCCAAACGAGGCACCAACAGAATGCTATATCGAAGCCGTCAAATGGACAGCCGATCTTCTTGGTGTACAAACCTAAACTGGTAATTACGCTTACGGGCCGATAAACTCCATCTACCTACTCAACGTTTATCTTTTCTATGTCCTGTTATTGCGGAAATACTCAACCTTACTCGCAGTGTTGCGAACCTATTCATCTCAATCCTCACAGTGCTCAAGTTCCTGAACAGCTGATGCGAGCACGTTTTAGTGCCCATATTTTAAAGAATGTTGAGTTTGTGATTGAAACATACCATCCCTCTTGCCAAGCCAGTAATGAGCGTGATGCGATTAGCGAATCGGTACATAGCCATTGGCTTCGCCTTGAGATCATTTCGACCCAAATGGGCGCAACCCCTAACGAAGGTTTTGTTCACTTTAAAGCGTTTTTTGAGCAAGAGGGTAAAGCGTTTTGCCTTGAAGAGCGCTCTCGATTTCTCAAAGAAAATAACTGTTGGTTTTATATTGACGGTGAATTTCCCACCGCCATCAAACAAGGCCGTAACGACCCTTGTGCTTGCGGTAGTGGCAAGAAATATAAAAAGTGCTGTGGAAAATAGAGTAAAGCCTGCATGCGCAGGCTTTCGCTTATTCTTGATCGACCATCCATTTCTTAAACGCTTTGCGTTCTTCTTTTGAGGCTTTGCTATACCAAAGTTGAAGTTGAGTCAGGTTATTTGATGATCCGACTACTTCTAATGGTTGAGAAGCTTCGCTCATAATAACTTGTGTCGTATTTTCAGATAGCTGAGCCTCATTAGTAACTACTTTCAGGTATCCGATCGCAGCAACCCCTCCATTTTGGTTATATTCTGTAGCTTCTTGGCTGTAATTTCTGCCCCATTGAACACCTGGATTGAGTAGTTTGTCTTCAACTAGAGCGACAGATTGCCCTTTTTCGTCAACAAGTTGCCACTCCATTGTTTGAATTTTCTCATTTGCTTCTTTTATATTGCGATAACTAGGAATCTTAAAGTGAAGAGTGGCATTTTCACTCTCAAATTTTGCAATAATTGTATCGCTATATACCTTCTTAACATCGTCACCATCATCGAAAGTAGGAATATAACGAAACACAATCTGGTTCGTGCCATCTTTAAGCATAATCGTTTTATCACCAAATAATCCGCCTTCAGATTTTGGTTTTTGCATATTTACAGAAAGTAAATCAATATTTTCTGGCACTTTTAATACTACATCGGCTAATGAGTGACCTGCTGAAAATGACAACAGAAGACCTAAAATCAGTGGGTTAAGTTTCATTATCTAACTACCTTGTTTCGTATAAAAATAAACACAACAACAATAATCACTTATCTTGCACATCACAATAAAAAAGCCCGGCAGCAGCCGGGCTTTCTCAATAAACGTGTTCGAGATCTTACCAGTAGATACGAGCACCGATACCAAAGTTATTAGCGCTGTCGACTTTCGTTGCTTTAACTTCTGCGTCAGAACCCTTGTTGGTGTAACCCAGAGTTGTACCATCGCCGTAGCCATACTCAGCATATACACGAGCCCAGCTTGCAAATTTGTATTCAACACCTAGGTAAACAAGAGTACCATCTTCATCTGCGCCAGTGTTCGCTTCTTGCATCACATACTCATAGCCAGCATACAATTTTGTCTTGTCAGCAACTTTGTATGTACCAGCAACAGAAATAGCGTCTTCATCGATCACTAGTGGGTTATTTTCTACATCTAGTTCTGCGTTGTAGTAAGTAACACCAATCAGTGCATCACCAATAGTGTACTCACCTGTCACTTCAAAGTAACTATTTGTTACGTCAGCTTTAATATCTGTGGTTGTTGTGCCAACCGTATTACTACCAACTTTGAATGCTTTATCACGGTTTTGACCACCACCAGCGTGCACAGCCAAATCACCAAATGTTGCACCTACATACAGTTCTGCTAGCTCTTGCTTTGCATTATCTTCTGGAAAACCGTAACCAGCTTTAACCCAGAAGCTGTCAGCTTCGTAAACATACTTGACTTGAGAATCGTGTAGTGCATCAGACAGTGTGCCGTAACGAAGACCTGTACCACCAAAGAAATAAGAGTAGTCAGCACCGTATACATCGTCAGATGTAGTCCATTGTTTACCAAAGCTAAACTTACCAAAATTAGTTTTTACACCAAGAATGTGGTTACGAACATACATATCGCCACTGTCTTTTAGTGCGAATTCCACTTTACCTTGTAACGCTAAGCTATCGTTAACGGTGTAGTTTGCATCAACACCAGCGCGCGAAGAACCAGAACCAATTGTTGGATCTTTATCTTCTAAGAATTTCAATTCTGTACGTAGCTGACCGTAAAAATCAACTGTGCCAGCATCTGATTTTAGAATTTCAGCTGCGTTTACAGAGCCTGCGGCTGCAAGCACTGCGAGTGCTAATAGAGTTTTTTTCATGTTAATCCACTGCCTTTTCTTAATATGGGAATTCCTTGTCCGGTTCCCTGTTTTTTGAAGGTGGTTTTCCAACTCTTTGTTTGGTCACCACCGCCATTAGATTCGTGGTTAAGATTGCAAAAGAATATTCTGCATGTCAAATACCATAAAAAAAACAAAGAAAAAAAACATAAAACCTTAAAATTCAATAAATTGCATTTATTTCATGGTTTTTTTCGGCTTAGTTCTTAACAAAAACAGACGAAATCACAGGATTACAACCCGACAGAAAACTAGAATAAAACTCCAAAAATTAACATTTAAATGGCGAAATTAGGATATTAATAAAAATCAAACCTAGGATTTGGAGCTATATATTTTTTATAAAACAAAATAAATTTAAGTCTCTGAAGGTTCAGTTTTTATTTGTGAACAAGATCTAGATTTCTATTAAAAGCATACGATTTCGTGAAGTAGGTATCACTCAGTGATCTGTGCTACCATCGCGCCATCGCACTTTGGACACCTCTATGCTGACAAAAAACATTCAAGATTCCATTCGCAACAGTTATCAAAATCTACAAAATCAATTGGAAAATTTCATTCCTCGTCGCGCTCAAAATTTCCTAGTTGCCGAGATGGCCAAAACCCTTTGTGGGACTTATCACAAATCGACTCGAATGTTAGTGGCCGAAGCAGGAACAGGCATAGGAAAGTCTCTCTCCTATTTAATGGCGGTTATCCCTGTGGCGGTGGTGAATAAGCGGAAAGTCGTGATCTCCACAGCCACAGTGGCTCTTCAAGAGCAACTGCTCAATAAAGACTTACCGCTTTATCGCAGGATCAGTGATCAAAACTTCTCATTTATTCTTGCGAAAGGCCGTCAACGTTATTGTTGTAGCGAACGTTTAGCCGCAGCCTGTGGGATTGATGATGGGCAAATCGCGCTATTTGAAAGTAAACCCAAACCTCATGAGACAGAGCTGCTTGCAGAGCTGCATACTGCCCTAA
This sequence comes from Vibrio cholerae, assembly GCF_008369605.1. Classification (NCBI taxonomy): domain Bacteria; kingdom Pseudomonadati; phylum Pseudomonadota; class Gammaproteobacteria; order Vibrionales; family Vibrionaceae; genus Vibrio; species Vibrio cholerae. The sequence goes on along the minus strand of NZ_CP043554.1, from coordinate 1,049,819 downwards.
GCCAAGGGAAATGGGATGGTGACCGTGATGGCTGGCCAAGCCCGATTAGTGATGAATTGTGGTCAGTCATTGTCAGCGATAAACATAGTTGTAATGGCAGCTTTAGTGCTCATCGTCACTGTCCATTTCAGAAGGCACGTTCAGAACTGGATAAGGCCGATGTGATTATTGCTAACCATAGCCTAGTGATGGCCGACGCGGATTTGGGCGGGGGCGTTATCCTGCCAGCACCCGAAGAAACAATTTATGTTTTTGACGAAGCGCACCATCTCCCTACGGTCGCGCGCGAGCATGCATCGGCAGCCGCGACGTTAAAAGGAGCCGCGAGCTGGCTAGAAAAGCTCAATCAATCCTTATCCAAGTTCACCGCTCTAGGTGATGAAAAACGTGCCGAGCGATTCGCTGAAGAGGCGCGCACGGCGATACAGTACTTAATCCCGACTTTGAATCAGTTACCCAAACAGTTTGTGGCGGAACAATTTGTTGAGGGAATTTACCGTTTTGAGCACGGCGAGTTACCACAATGGCTGGCTGATGAGTCACAAGCACTTAGTAAGTCATCACAAAAAGCGATGCAATCTGTGAGTAAAGTAGCTGATTTAATTGCTGAAAAAGTAAAAGAAGGCGAACTTGCAACACGCATCGCTGAACCTGCGTTGGGCGAATTGGGGTTTTACGTACAACGTTTAGAAAACTTGACCCAAGTATGGCAACTGATGGCAAAACCCAACAAAGATAAGGGGGCCCCTTTAGCACGCTGGCTTGAAGTCAGTCCTGAACGAGAAGGTGACTATTTAGTCAGTGTTTCGCCACTCGAAATCGGCTGGCAACTGGATCAGCAGCTTTGGAGCCGCTGTGTGGGCGCGATATTAGTTTCTGCAACCTTAAGAGCATTAAATTCATTCAGCTTCTTCTGTCGGCAAGCTGGGATCAGTGACAAAGCGGAAGATGGAGTGCAATTTTTAGCTTTAGCCTCGCCATTTGATTACCCTAAGCAAGGTGAATTGCTGATCCCAAAAATGGAAATGGAGCCACAAGCCGAGGGCTATACCGCCTATTTAGCCAAAAAAGTATTGTGTTATCTGCAAGCTGACAAAGCCAATTTGGTCCTCTTTGCTTCTTATTGGCAAATGCGTGAAGTGGCAGAGTCTTTAAAAGTCGAGTTCACAAAACGTGGTTGGGCACTGCAGGTGCAAGGTGAGAAATCTCGATCAGAAATTCTAAATAAACATAAAAAGCTGATTGAAAAACAGAAAACCAGTGTTTTATTTGGCACTGGAAGTTTTTCGGAAGGTCTAGATCTGCCCGGTGAACTCCTCGAAAATCTGATCATCACCAAAATCCCCTTTGCCGTTCCAACTTCTCCGGTAGAACAAGCACATGCCGAATATATTCAAGAGCTGGGCGGTAACCCTTTCATGCAAATTACCGTTCCTGAAGCCAGCAAAAAGCTCATCCAGTCTGTTGGGCGTCTACTGCGCAAAGAGCGGGATTCTGGTAGAGTGGTCATCCTTGATCGGCGGGTAGTATCAAAGCGTTACGGAAAAGCGTTGTTGGATGCCTTACCGCCCTTTAAGCGCACGATTGAATACTGATAATAACGATTAACTCACCACAATTAGGATTGCGCTTTTGATGGAATGGATAGAACCCACCACGATAATGGTGCTGGCTCTTGTTGCTTTTATTGCCGGATTTATCGATGCGGTCGCAGGCGGCGGCGGAATGTTGACCGTACCAGCACTACTTTCGCTAGGTTTACCGCCTCATTTGGCTTTGGGAACCAATAAATTAGCTGCGACGTTTGCTTCATCAACCGCGGCATGGACTTACTATCGTCAAAAACTCTTTGATCCTGCATGTTGGAAACGCGCTTTTATTGCAACCTTGATTGGCGCCATACTGGGAACCTTGGCCGTTGATGCGATCAGCACGGATTGGCTACGTAAAGTACTCCCGCTGATTATTCTAGCTGCGGCTTTATATACGGTTTTGCATCGCCCCCATCAAACGGAACAAAGTGTCACACCTGAACCATGTCCTAAATTGCATCGCAAGCAGATCCTGCAAGGCATAGGGCTAGGATTTTATGATGGCTTAGCGGGTCCTGGCACTGGCGCGTTCTGGACGGTCAGCTCAATGGCGCTGTATCGCTTCAATATCCTGCTGGCTTCGGGACTTGCCAAAGCCATGAATTTAACCAGTAATTTCACCTCACTGGTGACTTTTGCCCTACTCGGTCATATTGATTGGCTGCTGGGTTTGACCATGGGAGTCTGTTTGATGGCGGGAGCGTACGTCGGAGCTCACTCAGCCATTCGCTTTGGAGCTCCGTTTATCCGTCCCCTATTTATTTTAGTGGTCACGATTTTGGCGGGGAAATTGGCTTATGACGCATGGTGGGTGGGATGATGGAGAGCTACAGCAAATTTCATACGATTCTCAACGAGCTCAAGCATTCTGCCGCCCAGCTCGACCGTCAACGTGGTGAACATCATCGCCCATTATTTGATGAGGTGTTATTCCATTGCCACGGAAAGCTATTAACACCTTGTGTTGAAGAAGCTCATTCAACACTGCAAGCCTTAATCCGTGAAAAAGAGAGTGGACGTTTGACGGCATTGCGCGCGGAATATTTATCTGAACGGCTACTTGCACAAATCGCCGCACTGACTCGTGAGCTTTCAACTCAAAATGTGCGCCGTAACGAACCGAAACCACACGCTTATTTTAAAAAAACCATTAATGAGCTTTATCAGGAGCTGGCTCAACATCAAGATTGGGAACGGCGTTTGATGGATTTGGTGCGTGATAAAGCCCTGTTGCTTGAGCAAGCCTCGGCAACAGAAAAAGCGGCGGCTCAGCAAGCTCTGTTGCAATCCGAGCAGCGACTCAACCGCTGCCGTGAAGCAAAAATAAAAATTGAGAAACGAATTACTACTCAAGAGAGAAAAGCGTAAATGTCGACTCCATCGATTCCACTGAATGAAGCCTCTGATGAGATCAAACTCGCGGTCGATCTTATCTATTTATTAGAGTCTCATGCAATTGAGCCCCACATAGCGCTTGCTGCGCTTGAGATCGTCAAACGCGATTTTGAACAAAAACTGGCAGACGCTGCAGTATCACCCAGTATTCAACCACAAACCATCGCCCCCCTGTCAGACGAGTAACTCTCGTCTGACAACGCTTGGCCTCAGTTCACTTTAAACTGCCCGACGAGAGTTTGTTGTTCAAACGACAGCCGCGCAATTTGCTCTCCCACTTTTTCGGATGCTTCCGTTTCTGAAAGAATTTGCGCACTTAAATCGCGAATATTGACCACGCTTTGAGTCACTTGAGCCGATACCGTCTGCTGATCTTGCGCAGCTTGCACGATTTGATGACTCATCTCGTTGATGGCATGAATCGCCGAAAACACTCGGTTGAGCTGAGTAACTGCATCCGCGACTTGCTCTGCCGTAGCTTGTGCGGTTTCATTGCTGCCTTGAATCGCTTTCACGACATCTTGCGTACCCAATTCAACTTTGTTGATAACGGACCGAATTTCACCAACAGAAGCTTGAGTACGACTAGCAAGGCTGCGCACTTCATCGGCAACAACAGCAAAACCGCGGCCTTGCTCTCCAGCTCGAGCCGCTTCAATCGCCGCATTTAATGCAAGCAAATTGGTTTGTTCTGAAATGCCTTCAATCACACTTAAGATTTCAATAATCCCAGTGTTGTTGCGTGCTAACTCTTCCACGACAGGAACGGCATGATTCATTCTGTCCACCAACTGGTTCATCTGCATCTGTGAATGGCGGATCACTTCATCCCCTGTTTGGGCAGCTCGCTGAGCATCGCTCGCCGCATTGACCGCACGCTGAGCATTCTCGACAACATGTGCTGAGGTTTGAGTCATCTCCTCTGCGGCGGTTGCCACACTGTCGACTTCTTTAAATTGCGCTTCGCTGCTACGGCGCGTTGATTCAACCGTACTTTTGACCTGCTCGGTGGTACTCACGACTTGTCCCGTATTATCCACAACTCGGCGGATGATCGGCTGTAACTTATCCATAAAAAGGTTAAAGCCCTGTGCCAGTTGGCCGATTTCATCGGCAGAATTCACCTGCAAACGCTGAGTTAAATCCCCTTCGCCAGAGGAAATATCTTGTAATCGTTCAGCAACCGCTCGAATTGGTCTCACCAAACGCATCGCCATAAGAGCGACCACCAATAGCCCCACGACGACCATAAGCGTACCCACCATCAATTCACTACGAATGCCTCGCTCAAGTTGTTCTGTAAGTAAAATGTCCAGTTGTTCGGCATCTTGCATGACACTTTGACGTGGCATTTCAAAAATGACACCCCAGTTTTGATTCGCCACTTTGATAGGAGCAAAAACCACTAGCCATTGTCCATCTTCACTCCATTGAGTGTTGACTTGCCCAGCCTGCAACAATGAACTCACCGTTGAGCGGCTGAGGTTCTCGCTTTGAAAAGTTTCGCCAAGGGTTAAAAAAGCAGCATCACTTGCCACTAACGCATTGTTTTCACTGACAATCGACACTTTACCTTGTCCATCAAACAGGTTGTTATCGGATTTTTGAGTGATACCAATCAAAGGCGCGAGCGTCAGATCAATGCCATAAAAGCCGATGGCGACACCATCAATCAAAATCGGCACAGACAGCGACGTGGCCAGATAGCGTCCCGTTTCAAACTCCACCATGCGCGGCGATGTAATACAGGGCGAGGCTTGCTCAATCGGGCAGACAAAACGCTCCTTATTCGATTCTTCTGTGAGTTGCGCTTGAGTTAATACTCGGGAAATCACGTTTTGCCCATTCGCCGCCTTCGTCCAGTAGGCGGCAAACTGACCAATATCGTTTGAGCCAACATAATCTGCATTAACATAATTGGAATCTTCACTGTCGAGCATATTGGGACGAAATACCAGATAAGCGCCTTCTATGGTGTCAAAACCAAGTACGGATTTACGCACCATTTCATCAAGAGACGTGCGTAACACCTCACTTTCACCGAAGTTTTCTTCTGAATTATTTTTCAAAAACAGAGCATTCGCGGCCAACATTTCCGCACGATATATCGCTTCACTGAGGTACTCTGAAATCTCTGTCGCGTTCAATAAAGCACCGGTTTGCAGCAGTTGCTGTGATTTATCAATGACAGACTCCGAACTTTGCAGCTTGGCGGTTTGCTGGCTCGCACGCGCGTTGTAGATTGAAAAACCGATTAAAGCGAGAGAAGTAAAAACCAGACAAAGCCCCGCAAGTAGTGTGATTTTCCACTGAACAGAAATTTGGCGCATACAACATCCTTATGTTTGCGTTTTAGACATGTATATCGAGTGATAAGGCTAAAAATAAGTCTATTGACTCTTTTAAACAACAACTTTGTTACTTTTTGCTTACTTCGTTGGTTCACTATTGAACCAATAATTCGCCGGACTTGAGATCCCGAGCTTAGGTGATAACATCAGTCCCAAGTCAACCAAAAGGAATCGCAATGAAAGTTATCAGCTTCAACATAAATGGACTCAGAGCCAGATTGCATCAACTGCAAGCGTTGATCGACAAGCATCAACCTGATGTGATTGGCCTACAAGAGATCAAAGTCCATGATGAGGCGTTTCCTCGTCAAGAAGTCGAGGCCATGGGCTATCAAGTCTATTTTCACGGTCAAAAAGCGCACTACGGTGTGGCCATTTTATGCAAACAAACGCCTGTCGAAGTGATCAAAGGCTTTCCAACCGACAATGAAGAACACCAAAAGCGCATGATCATGGCGACATTCGCTGATCAAAATGGGCAAAAGACCACCATTCTCAATGGCTATTTCCCACAAGGTGATAACGTCGAACACGAAACCAAGTTTCCTTACAAACGTCAGTTTTATCGTGATTTGATGACCTATCTGCGTGAACACCGCAGTAATTCAGAGCGTCTGGTCGTGATGGGTGACATCAATATCAGCCCACTCGATCTGGATATTGGTATCGGCGAAGCCAACCGCAAACGCTGGTTACAAACAGGTAAATGTTCATTTCAACCAGAAGAGCGTGAGTGGTTACAAACGCTTTTAGATTGGGGATTGGTCGATACTTTCCGCCAATTGCATCCTGACGTCAGTGACCAATTTTCGTGGTTTGATTACCGCTCACGCGGCTTTGAAGACAACCGTGGGCTTCGGATCGATGTGATTTTGGCAACACCAACACTGGCTGAAACTTGTCAAGAGGCTGGCATCGATTATGAGTTACGTGCGATCGATAAACCTTCCGATCATGCGCCTATCTGGGCAACATTCAAGTAATCGAGTGCTCTGACGGCTTACTTAAAAATCCCCATCGATATAGATGGGGATTTTTTATTTAGCTGCGAGGTTTTAGGTAGGCAAGAAAACGTTGTTCCGCCTGTTTAAAACACCACAAAATGATGAAAGTAAGCGCCATATAAAACAGCCCTGCACTCAAAAAAGCTTCAAATGGCGCATAGTATCGAGAATTGACTAATCGTGCCGCGCCAGTCAAATCCATGATGGTGACGATCCCTGCCACGGCACTGCCATGCAGCATAAAAATCACTTCATTACTGTAAGCAGGTAAGGAACGACGCAGCGCACTAGGTAAAATAATTCTTTGGTAAGTTTGAAAACGGCTCATACCATAAGCTTTGGCGGCTTCCACCTCGCCTTTCGGAAGCCCGTTGATCGCCCCACGGATAATTTCCGCCGTATAGGCCGAGGTATTTAAGATAAAGGCCACCAAAGCACAGAACCAAGCATGCTCCCATAAAGTATCTTTGACCGGAAACCACTGATCCATACCGTAATAAATCAGATAAAGCTGCACTAAGAGTGGCGTTCCACGCAGAAAATAGATGTATCCCCATGCCGGAAGGCTAAACCATTTTTGCTTGCTATTTCGGGCAATCGCCAGCGGAATGGCGCACAGCAAGCCGATTACGAGTGAAAGGCTCACTAGCCAGACAGTGGTCCAAAGTCCACTTAGGTAAATAGGCAAACTGTCGATAATCAGAGAAAAGTCCATCTTTACCTCGTATGAATACTGAATTTACGTTCTAGCAGCTTGAGCAAACCGGTCGACACACTGGTAAAAAATAGAAAGATGATGGCCACCGCCATATAAAAGGTAAACGGCATCTTGGTCGAGCCAGCCGCCAGCGAACTGATGCGTACCATATCTTCAAGGCCGATGATTGAGACAAGAGCGGTCGTTTTCAGCAGCACCAGCCAGTTATTGCCAAAACCAGGAATAGCATGGCGAATCATCTGCGGTAATAAAATTCGCCGAAAGCTCATGGCAGCACTCATGCCGTAAGCTTTCGCCGCCTCGAGTTCACCTTTATCCACGGCAAGGATCGCGCCACGAAACGTTTCCGCCATATAAGCCCCAAAAATGAAGCCGATGGTTAACACGCCCGCGACAAAAGGGCTGATATCTACATAATCGGGCAGATAGGCGACCCATTCATGATTCGGATCTCGGGCTGTCAGCCATTGGTTGATGAACTCATTAAACCAACTGAGACCATTGTTGAGTAAAATCTGCCCACCAAAGAAAATCAGCATCATGAGTACTAAATCCGGAATACCGCGAATGATGGTGGTATAGAGTGTCGCAATGGCTCGAGCCCAGCGGTAGGGTGCCATTTTAGCGAGTGCGCCTAACATGCCTAGCAGCATCGCTAGCAAAAGTGACAGCACGGCAACTTCAATAGTCAGCAGCGCGCCTTTCAGAATAGAGGCTTCATAGCCTTGTAAATCCAGCATATGACTCGTTCCCTGAGTTGGATTACGGGTTGTTGGTGACATCAGGAACGAGTGCCAACAACCCGAAATACAGTGAGCTTTAATCGCGAATCCATGATTTCAAGCTACCGTCCTGTGGACGGCAACTCGAAGTGATAAGAAGCGCTTTTATTCACCGTAAACGTCATACTTGAAGTATTTAGCTTGTATTTGTTGATAAATCCCTTTTTCACGCAGTGCCGTAATCGCCGCATCGAGTTTTTCGGTTAGCTCTTTATCTTGCTTGCGCACCGCTATGCCCATACCTTCGCCAAACCATTTGGGGTCTGTCAGTGAAGGGCCAACAAATTCATAAGCATCACCACCGGGTTTGTTGAGCATGCCCTCTTCTAATGCGGAGGCATCCCCTAATACTGCGGCGATCCGGCCATTGGCAAGGTCTAAATACGCTTCATCAAACGAGCCATAACGCACGATATCGACCGTGTCACCATAATTGTCAGTGATGTATTTATCGTGAGTGGTCGCACGCTGCACACCAATTTTCACGCCCTTCAAACCTTCTTTAGTGAAGGCTAAATCCGCGCCTTTCTTAGCAATAAACTTGTTCGGGATCTGAGCGTACTTACCAGTGAAATCCACTTTCTTTTTACGCTCTTCAGTGATCGACATCGCTGCAATAATGGCATCGTACTTACGCGCTAACAGTGAAGGGATAATGCCATCCCAATCCTGTGGCACGATTTTGCACTCCACTTTCATCTCATCACACAACGCATTGGCCATATCCACGTCAAACCCTTTCAAAGAGCCATCGGCTTCTGTCCAGCTAAACGGAGGATAAGCGCCTTCAATACCAAAACGCACCGTTTTCCATTCTTTGGCTTGCGTTACCCCACTGATTGTTGTGGCAATTAATGCTGTCGCAACTAACCACTTTTTCATATCCATACTCCTGTGATTGTTTGTCTTAATGTTGTGTTTACTATTGTTTTAATATCAATGTGTTACTTGAAATTCACTCTTTGGGACTCAGCTTCGACTGCGCACTATTCTTATCGGTAACCACCGTGTCCATAGCAACCGACGACCTCATCTTTCGAAACCATAGATGCCTCTATTTGCCCATCTAATAAATAGACGAAATAAACTGCTTCAACCGCTCAGAATCAGGGTTTTTAAACAGTTTTTCAGGCTTACCCTGCTCCTCTACTTTGCCTTGATGCAAGAACATCACATGATTTGAGACATCACGAGCAAACGCCATCTCATGGGTCACAACCAACATAGTGCGACCTTCTTCTGCCAGATCTCGCATCACGCCCAGTACTTCACCGACGAGTTCAGGATCGAGTGCTGAAGTCGGCTCATCAAACAACATGACTTCAGGCTCTACGGCAAGAGCCCGAGCGATCGCCGCACGCTGTTGTTGACCACCCGAAAGGTGTCCAGGGTAATAGTCTTTACGTTCGTATAAACCGACTTTGCGCAGTAGACGCTCCGCTTGCTCAATAGCTTGCGCTTTGGGCACGCCGAGAACGTGTACCGGAGCCTCAATGACATTTTCAAGCACGGTCATGTGTGACCAAAGATTAAAACTTTGAAACACCATGGCTAAACGCGAACGGATGCGCTGCACTTGTTTCTCTTTGGCGGGCTGCACTGTGCCTTGACGCGTGGTTTTCATCTGGATCAGTTCGCCCTTGACCCAGATTTCACCCGCAGTGGGAGTTTCTAATAAATTGATACAACGAAGAAAAGTACTTTTGCCAGAACCTGACGATCCAATGATGGAAATAACATCGCCTTTTTGTGCTTGAAGAGAGATGCCTTTCAGCACTTCATTCTGACCAAAAGTTTTGTGTAAATTCTTAATTTCAAGCGCGGGTACATCCGTCATGCGCTAACGCTCCCTGTCTATATCGATGAACTTCACTGTTCATTTTTGAAACAAGCTAACACTCAACCCAGAGCCGCGCAACAAATTATTAACCCATCAAATATGACTGAATAGCGATTTAATTTGCACACAAATGCAAATATAAGTGAATTCGTCTTGTTCTCTTTTTACTGAAAACAATGCCAGTATTGACTCTGACCTTGCACTCCCATCGCTTAATTTATCGATACTCACGCGGACTCGCTGATTTACCGTTTATCTGCAGCGATAAATAACATGAACCTAAATAGGTTAATAAATAGTCATTTTTGCCAAATAATTTTATTAATAAATTTTTAACAAAGTCACATTCGGTACACATTCTGACTTCTACTGTTAGCAAAGCGTGCATTTTTCTGAGCCTTTTTCAACGTTTTAAAGCGTAATAAAACTCGCAAGATGAAAAAATATTTCAAAGCAAATACCCCCTATGTGTCTGATATCACTAGGCATGTGTAGTTTTCTTTCATATTTATTCTTAAAGTGATCAAGATCAATCGCCCTTATTGATAAGCACGTTAAACTCGCCACAAATATAAGGTCATCATAATGATCAGTATTTGTGTTAGAAGTAGCCCATTTGACTCGTGTCAGAAACGCTTCAACACTTTCTTTATTCATGCAATTAAACAGTATTCACCACTGAATTACTTACTTTTACAAATATGAGGAATCATATGTCAGACGTTATGAACAAAGAGCGCTCAGACATTGAGACGAAAAGCTACCGGGAGCTTCACCGTCCTGCGTCTGAGTTTGCAACTCGCTCAGAATATCTGGATCATGAACTGCAAATCATGAAGCCACGCCGCTTTGGTCTCAATTTACCAGGGCGAGATTTCCGCTTTGAACTGGAAGACTTAGTTCCTGCACTAGCGGGCACCATCGGCATTATCTCTATGTACTCCGCAGTAATGATGTCTTGGGCTGACGGCCTGACTCAAGCGTGGGACCATATTAACTTGGGCAAAGAATTTGCTATCGAAGTTGCTCGCGTAGAAATGCTTTTCCCTGCGCTGTTCTTCTGTGTGATTGCTTCAGGTTTCTTAAACCCTCGTGCCAACCTCGCTGGCAACCACGGTCCAATGATTCCTCTGATTGGCTCTATCGCTCTGGCCGGCGCACACCCTCTCGCACTTGCTATCCTCCTTGGCGTTTTCGGTCTTTTGCTCAGCTATTTCAAAGGTGGATCCAAACTGGTCAACCTCACCTCTGAGGGTACAGCAGGCGGTTTGCTGATCTTCCTCGGTTTTACCGGGACGATGAGTCAAATCACATCGATACAAGAATGGGCCGTTGGCTTGCAATCTGCCGACGTTGCGGCAGGTAGCATGGGCTACATTGGTCTTGTCGTGCTCGGCGTGAATATCGTGATTTATGCTCTGCTCGCTAAATTTAATTTGCGCTGGTTGGCGATTCCAGTGTGTGCCTTTACTGGCCTTGTGATTGCGCTTGCCTTGGGTGCGGGTTTTGACCTGAAATTTGAAACCCAAATGGGCTTGCCAAACCTAAACCCTGTTTACTGGTGGGGCAGCACTGAACAAGGTTGGATGTTGGGTATGCCAACCCTACAGCACTTCATCGCTTCATTGCCATTTGCGATTTTGGCGGTTGCCATGTGGTCACCCGATTTCCTAGGTCACCGTATCTTCCAAGAGCTGAACTATCCAAAACGTACTGAAAAAGTACTGATGGATGTGGATGACACCATGACTATGTGTTCTATCCGTCAAATGGTGGGTACAGCGCTGGGTGGCGGTAACATCACCTCTTCTTGGGGTACCTACATGATCCCAGCGGCGATTGCGAAACGCCCAATTCCAGGTGGTGCCATCATCCTTGGCTGTTTGGTGATGACGATTGCAATTCTTGGTTTCCCAATGGATGCAGCCGTATGGCCACCAGTTATGCGCTGTGCTCTGTTAGTCGGTGTATTCCTACCTCTGCTGGAAGCGGGTATGCAAATGATCAAAAACACCAAAGATTCACAAGCAGCAGGTATCTGTATTTTCGGTTCAGCGGTAGTAAACCCTGTACTGGCTTGGGCTTTGACTATGCTTCTGGACAACAACGGTCTGATTGGTGACAAAGAGCGCGCAGCAAAATTGTCCTTCATCGATAAAGTTGTGATCCCGGGCGGTGTGCTAATCATCTGTTTGATTGCTATGCTTGCTGTTGGCATGTTGGAAAGCCAATACGGTCTGCAAGCTTGGTTGTAATCACCATTCTTGATTTGGGTAGCGCTGACCGCGCTACCCAAACTTTATTTTAATTTTTTAACTTTTATTGATTTAGTTTAAGGTTTACGAAAAATTTTTAGCGTAGAGTGGCTACATTAAAGGAACTAATAGCGATATCCATATTCAAATAGTCACAGTGTGAATTTGGATATCGTTATTGAAGAGTGTACTGCTCCCCTCGGGGATAGCTGGCTCAACGGCGAAAACAGTACGTGTTTTTTTCTACTCATAAAGGTAGGTATGTCATGGCAGAGCAATTTGCTAAAGCTTGGGAAGGTTTTGCGGCAGGTGACTGGCAAAACGAAGTTAACGTTCGTGATTTTATTCAAAAGAACTACACACCGTACGAAGGCGACGAATCTTTCCTAGTCTCAGAAGGTACTGAAGCGACCAACAAGCTTTGGGCTAAAGTAATGGAAGGTATCAGACAGGAAAATTCAACTCACGCTCCTGTTGACTTCGACACTTCTCTTATCTCTACCATCACAGCTCACGACGCTGGCTACATCAACAAAGATCTTGAAAAGATCGTTGGTCTACAAACCGATGCTCCACTGAAACGTGCAATCATACCCAACGGTGGTATCCGTATGGTGGAAGGTTCATGCAAAGCATACGGCCGTGAACTGGATCCACAAGTTTCAAAAATCTACTCTGAATACCGCAAAACGCACAACGCAGGTGTATTCGACATCTACACTCCAGAAATTCTGGCTTGTCGTAAATCTGGCGTTCTGACTGGTCTTCCAGATGCTTACGGCCGTGGTCGTATCATCGGTGACTACCGTCGTGTAGCTCTGTACGGTATCGACTTCCTGATGAAAGACAAACTGGCTCAGTTCAAGTCTCTGCAGGAAAAATTTGAAAACGGCGAAGATCTGCAAATGACAATGCAACTGCGTGAAGAAATTGCAGAACAACACCGTGCGCTTGGCCAAATGAAACAGATGGCTGCGAAATACGGTTACGATATTTCTCGCCCAGCTGAAACGGCACAAGAAGCAATCCAATGGACTTACTTCGGCTACCTAGCGGCAGTGAAATCTCAAAACGGTGCTGCAATGTCTCTTGGCCGTACCTCTACTTTCTTGGACGTGTACATTGAGCGCGACATGAAAGCCGGCAAGATCACGGAAGTTGAAGCGCAAGAAATGATCGACCACTTCGTCATGAAGCTGCGTATGGTTCGTTTCCTACGTACTCCTGAGTACGATGAGCTATTCTCTGGTGACCCAATTTGGGCAACCGAATCTATGGGTGGTATGGGTCTGGACGGTCGTACGCTGGTAACACGTACTAACTTCCGCTTCCTGAATTCACTGTACACCATGGGTCCATCTCCAGAGCCAAACATCACTGTCCTGTGGTCAGAGCAACTGCCTGAAGGCTTCAAGAAGTTCTGTGCGAAAGTGTCTATCGATACCTCGTCTATCCAGTACGAAAACGATGACTTGATGCGTCCTGACTTCAACAATGATGACTACGCTATCGCATGTTGTGTATCACCAATGGTTATTGGTAAACACATGCAGTTCTTCGGTGCTCGCGCTAACCTTGCTAAAACACTGCTATACGTTATCAACGGTGGTGTGGATGAGAAACTGAAAATCCAAGTGGGTCCAAAAATGCCTAAGATCACCGACGAAGTGCTCGACTTCGACGATGTATGGGGCAAGCTGGATCACTTCATGGGTTGGCTGGCAACACAATACGTCACTGCACTGAATGCCATCCACTACATGCATGACAAGTACAGCTACGAAGCGGCTCTAATGGCGCTGCATGACCGTGATGTACGTCGTACTATGGCGTGTGGTATCGCAGGTCTGTCTGTAGCGGCTGACTCACTGTCTGCTATCAAGTACGCGAAAGTAAAACCAATTCGTGACGAAGATGGTGTAGCTATCGATTTTGAAATCGAAGGCGACTATCCAAAATTCGGTAACAACGATTCACGCGTTGATGACATCGCCTGTGAACTGGTTGAGCGTTTCATGAACAAAATTCGTTCACTGAAAACTTACCGTAACGCAGTACCAACTCAGTCTATCCTGACTATCACGTCAAACGTGGTATACGGCAAGAAGACAGGTAACACACCAGACGGTCGTCGTGCAGGTGCGCCATTTGCACCGGGTGCAAACCCAATGCACGGTCGTGACGAGAAAGGGGCGGTAGCGTCTCTGACTTCAGTCGGTAAACTGCCATTTGCTCACGCGAAAGACGGTATCTCATATACCTTCTCTATCGTGCCAAATGCACTGGGTAAAGATGAGAACTCACAGCGTGCGAACCTAGCTGGCTTGATGGATGGTTACTTCCACCACGAAGCGGGCATTGAGGGTGGTCAACACCTGAACGTTAACGTTCTGAACCGTGACACTCTGCTTGATGCAGTTAAGCACCCAGAGAAGTACCCACAACTGACTATCCGTGTATCTGGATACGCAGTGCGCTTTAACTCTCTGACTGCTGAACAGCAACAAGACGTTATCGCTCGTACTTTCACTGAATCGCTATAAGATTTAGTAAGCCTCTTCAAAGCCCCGTTTCGACGGGGCTTTTTGTTTTTCCGCGCAACAGGATTTATTTCTGTATCTCACGACACATTTGTGTTCTTCTCTACTAGGTTTATTCGCCACAATAGCTCATGATTAATGAGCTTTTGTTTTATTTCTCCGAGACATTGTTCGCTAACCATGAAATCGATTCGCTATTTACCTTTACTGTTCATCAGCACTTACGCGGCGGCTGCACAGACTTCAACCTTCTCCCTGAGCATCGATAACGACGGTGTATTCGGGGTAGATCAAAACTACACTAATGGCCTTTTCCTAAGCTATACCTCTGGCGCCATTACCCCTTATTGGCTTGCAAAACCGCTGAGTTTATCCATTTGGGGCGCTCCCAGTCTGGACAAATGGGAATTCACCCTCGGGCATAAGATGTGGACGCCTTCTGATATTGAATTGACCAAACCACAGCCGAACGAACGCCCTTATGCAGGTTATCTACACACTGAGTTCAATTACTTAAGCCTACATCCACAACAAGCACAACGCTTCAATCTCACCTTAGGGATGACAGGGGAAAGCGCTTTGTCAGAAGAAGCGCAAAAATTGGTGCACAGCATTACGAAATCCGATGAGCCCAATGGCTGGGCATACCAAGTGGAAGATCAATTGGTGGGTAGCCTAGGTTATCGCTCCCATTTTAACTGGGGTCGCTACCATGCTTTAGCCGGTACAGAGTTAGAGCTGGCCAATATTTCTGAAGTGAATATCGGCAACTTTCGCAGTGACCTTTCCTCTGGGCTCATGTTGCGCTGGGGAACCGATTTAGAAAACAACTTTGGCGCCGCCCAAATTTCGGTTGAGAATCCGTTTACCCCCGGCATGATTGGGGCATCCAACCAAGGCTGGTTTGTGTTCACCGGTATCGAGGGTCGCTATCGATTTAACGATGTGACGATTGAAGGTGACAGACCGCTGAATGGCTTAGATCAACCCGCCGAGTATTACCAAGTGCATGTTGAGCCATGGCAAGCCACTGCTGTAGTCGGTTTTGCTATGTATGCTCGTAGTTTTGGGGCCAGTTTAACCTTTACCGCTAACACTCCTGAATTTAAAGAAGATAAAGAGTCGATTAGCGGTACCGGTAACGTGGCGCTGTACGCCTTCTTCTAGCGCGGACAATCGAGGCTCTACAACGTAAAGCGTCGGCAATCATGCTCTAAACTCTCTGCGCGTGTCTCAACTTCACGGCTGGTCACGCGCAGTTGAGTGTTATACGACTCCAACGCTTGCATCGCACTCGAAATTTGGCTCATGCTTTCGGCCATTGCTTGGCTGGTTGCGGACAGCTCTTTTATCGACGAAAAAATTCTTTCCGTTTGCGATGCGGCTTCATCCGTCCCTTGGGTAATTCGCTGTAACGCTTGCATGGCTTGATTGCCTTTGCTTTGCCCCTCTTCCATGGTCTGCTCGGATTGGTTCATAAACAAAATCACTTCCGCACTCTCTTTTTTCATAGTTTCTATCGTGCCGGAAATTTCGCTCACCGCATTCACCGTTCTGACGGCTAAACTACGCACCTCATCGGCGACAACCGCAAATCCACGTCCTTGCTCACCCGCACGAGCAGCTTCAATCGCCGCATTGAGTGCCAATAAATTCGTTTGCTCTGCGATACCGTTAATGATGTCCATCACTGAGTCGACTTTGGCGGAAGCTTGTTCTAGCTGCTGAATATGGCTGGCGGCTGACTGCAAAATACTTCCGACCTCACGCAAAGAGCCAATCGCAGCACTAATAACTTTACTGCCTTCCGCAGCCGCTAAAGTCGAGGCTTTACTCACATTGGCGACCACTTCGAGAGAATGAGAGACTTGCTGCGTGGTTAAACTGACCTCTTCGGTTGCTGACGCGAGTCTTTGGGTTTGATCCATCACATCAGACTGACCGCGTACCAGATTATCAATCGCTTGATTGAGCGCCACAGCATCCCCTGACAATGCCACACTACGATCTTGCACGACATGCACTAATCCGCCGAGGTTTTCACAACTCTTGTTCACCGCAAACGCTAACTGATTAAACTCATCTTTTTTATTGGATGTCAGAGCTAAGCGCTGAGAGAGATCGCCAGAAGAGAGCTTTTCTAATACGCGGCCTATCTGTGTTAACGCTTTAGATAGCGAGAAACTCACCATCATAAACAGCAATATGGTCAACACTGCCAGAATCACACAAGCGACTAAAATGGAGAGCAAGGTTTGCTCGCCCGCTTTCTCAGCTAACGATTGATAACGACTACTCACCTCTTCTAGACGCTGCGCGGTTGATTCAATCACACCTTGCGCTGTTGCTTCACTACTGAGTAAGTTTTTTTCGATATCTTTGACTTGCTGCGACAGCTCACTGACTCGCAAAAATGTGGTTTTAAATTGCTCAATTTCCGCTTTATACAGATCGAGCATGGCGTAGGATTGCGACATGCTGACAAAACCCGCTAACGCCCGATTAAATAAGCGCAAATTTTGTTCATTCGGTTGTAGTAGGTAATTTTGTTGGGCTTTGATCATGGCTTGAAAATCGGAATTGATGGTTACCATACCGGTTTCATCAATTTTCTTTTCTATAGTCGCCGCCAGTTTTTTCAGATCGGCCAACTTACCATCATCGACGTTAAAACCAAGCTCGCCTTTAATCTCAAGCCACGGCTGCATATCGTCATTAAAAGCCTGCACCGCTTGCTGTAAAGCGTTACCTTCATTAGCAAAGTTATTCTCGGCAAGAAAGCGCTTATCCCCTTCCACTTTCTGCATTAGCTGAGCCAAGCGCGTTTTAATCTCAGACACCTTGTTTGACGAGAGATGTTCACGCTCAGCGGCTAACTCAAACAGCTGTGCTTGAGTCGCAAATAAAGCCGCGGAGCCCGCTGTCACATCGCCACTTTGTTGATACTGCAAGTTCATCTTAGATAAACTTTGCGCGGTAAAAACCGCTAACCCGATGAAGCCCAAGCAAAGTACAAGGATAAATAAGGTGATTTTTTGCTTTTGTGAAAGTTGCGTGACATCCATCTTTTCACTTCCTTTTTAAATACTGCATCACTGCACTGTTCAGTTTGCCAGCTTGCCCACTGACAACAGATACTCTTTCTTATGGATAGCAAAAGTTTAGACCTAGGATGCCGAACTTACCCATTTTTCACTGAAATTGATTGTTCGTCTCCAAGAGAGTCGTGTACATAAGAGCGCCACTAGGCAGGATGAGAAGAAGGGAGAAAAGAGTCCAAATGCCCACCAGCCCTTGCTGTCACTGGTGATGCGACCAATTATCAGGGAGATAAACCTATTTAATCCCTGCTATTTGTAATAAAATAACGGCCAAACTACATAACTGAGAAGCGCTCATGTCTACCATTGGTCGAATTCACTCTTTCGAATCTTGTGGCACTGTTGATGGCCCAGGAATCCGCTTTATTGTCTTCCTGCAAGGGTGCCTGTTCCGCTGCAAGTATTGTCATAATCGAGACACTTGGGATACCCATACGGGTCGTGAAGTCACGGTTGAGGAAATCATCAAAGAAGCGAAATCTTATCGCCATTTTATGAACGCTTCTGGTGGCGGCATCACGTGCTCTGGTGGGGAAGCCATGCTGCAACCCGAATTTGTGCGTGACTTTTTCCGCGCAGCGAAAGCCGAAGGTATTCATACCTGTTTAGACACCAATGGCTACGTGCGTAAATTCACACCTGTGATTGACGAAGTGTTAGAAGTGACTGATTTGGTGATGCTCGATATCAAACAGATGGATGATGAGATCCACCAAGATTTGATTGGCGTGTCTAACAAACGCACCTTAGATTTTGCGCGCTACCTGCATCAAATTGGCCAAAAAACTTGGTTGCGTTACGTGGTGGTTCCAGGTTACACCGATGATGAAGCATCTGCTCATCAACTGGGTGAGTTTATTAAAGACATGGAAAACATCGAGAAAATTGAGCTGCTGCCTTACCACAAACTTGGCGCACACAAATGGGAAGCCATGGGCGAAGAATATCCACTGGAAGGTGTGAATCCGCCAAGCAAAGAAACCATGGATAAAATCGTAGCGATCCTTGAGCAGTATCACTCAAACGTAAAATATTGATTCATCCTCTCGACGTTATCGTAAAAAATACCAACCTCAGGTTGGTATTTTTTTAGGTAACGCAATTGGAACTCGCACAAATCGCTTCGACCATCATTCTCTTCATCGTGTTGTTTTGGGTCAGAAAAGATACCCAACACGCGCTGTGGCCGAAGTTTCGAGATGACAAATCCTTCCAACATCTCACCTACTTTGTGATGCTGGGTCTCTTTCTGCTTTGGTCGGCACAAGCCAGTGTCAAAGAAGGATTGAGCATTCATTTTCTCGCCTTAACCACACTGACCATGATGTATGGTTGGCGCAGCGCTTTTATTCTCACCCTGCCGGTCAGCGCCACCCTCGCACTGTTTGGCAAAATAAGTTTTGCCGCTTTACCAGAATATCTACTGCTGTCGAGTTTGCTGCCAATCTTGATCAGTTACTCGATTTTTGCCTTGAGCTATCACTACCTACCGAGAAACATCTTCGTGTTTATTTTTGTGGCTGGCTTTTTTAATGCCGGCGTTACCGGCAGTTTGCATCTGTTGCTTAACTCCCTTTATATCTGGCAGTTAGGCGCTTATGACTGGCTCACAATCACCGACAACTATTTGATTTTTGTTCCGCTACTCGCCTTCCCTGAAGGCCTGCTGAATGGCATGGCGCTCGCCATTTTGGCCGTATTCCGCCCTGAGTGGCTGCGCGTTTTTTCCGATCGCGATTATTTGTACAACCACTATCATCATTAAGCATGCTGTTTTTTTGTGCTTTCACTATTAAAACCGTGTTGAGATCATGTTTCACTCTGCACCAATGCTGTTAACCTTAAATCAGCAAAATAATAACTCTGATTTGAAGTGAGGCTTTACATGGAAATGACCAACGCTCAGCGTTTGATCCTATCGAACCAATATTTCCTTATGTCACAACTCGACCCCAATAACGCAAACAAATACAAGCGCTTACAAACGATTGTTGAGCGTGGCTATGAGCTACACATGCGTGAACTGAACCGCGAGTTTGGCTGCCTGCCTGAAACCGAGTGTCGTGAAATCATCGACATCATGGAGATGTACCATGCGATGCAAGAATCCAACCGAATGCTGGACGATGCTGCACGCAAAGATGTAGACCAACGCCGTTTGACATTCCTAGGCTTTGATATGGCGACCGAAGCACAATTGGTCAATTACGTCCGTTTCTTAGTGGACTCTGAAGGTCTCTATCCTCAGTTTGATAAAGGCGAACACCATTTCAACAGCCAAATGCCGATGTTGGCAAAATACCGCCGCATGCTGACCACTTGGCGCAACTGCCCACGCCAATACCATCTGTCAGGTAATGAATTGCGTCAAATCATGAACGCCTAATTCCACTTTTCCATCTCTTTATTCTCTTGAGCTGGCTCTAGGCCAGCTTTTGTTTTGCGATTTTCCCATCACACCGATTCCTCTTCGCCGCTTTGACTTATCGGCTTACTCGAAATCACGATTTTGAAATAAAACCATAATTTTTAAGCAAAAGAGTAGATTACAGACTAGGCTTAAATTGTTAGGGATTTGTATACAGCGGTTGTATGTCGTCATGACATTTTCAAAGGGGAAACAACTATGAGTATTTTTGAACACTTTCAGGCACGCTATGAAGCCGCCAAGGATGAAGAGCTGTCCATTCAGGACTTTCTGGCTCTGTGTAAAGAAAACAAAAGTGCTTATGCCAATGCCGCGGAGCGCTTGTTGCTGGCTATCGGCGAACCCGAGATGATTGATACATCCAAACACTCGCGCCTTAGCCGTATTTTTTCCAACCGAGTGATTGCTCGTTATAAAACTTTCGAAGATTTTTATGGCATGGAAGAAGCCATAGAACAGATCGTCGCTTACCTCAAACATGCTGCGCAAGGCTTGGAAGAGCGCAAACAGATTCTCTATTTACTTGGCCCTGTGGGCGGCGGTAAATCATCACTGGCAGAAAAGCTCAAAGCCTTAATGCAACAAATGCCGATTTATGTGTTATCAGCCAATGGCCAACGCAGTCCTGTTAACGACCACCCCTTCTGTCTATTTGATGTGAATGAGGATGGTGAACTGCTCAAACAAGAATATGGCATTGATCGTCGTTACTTGCGTTCCATCATGTCACCTTGGGCTGCCAAACGCCTGCATGAATTTGGTGGTGACATCACTAAATTCAAAGTAGTGAAAGTACGTCCATCCATTTTGGATCAAATCGCGGTCGCTAAAACCGAGCCGGGTGATGAAAACAACCAAGATATTTCGTCTCTGGTCGGTAAAGTCGATATTCGTAAACTCGAACACTTTTCACAAGATGACCCAGATGCCTACAGCTACTCCGGTGCGCTATGCCGCGCCAACCAAGGTTTGATGGAATTCGTGGAAATGTTCAAAGCACCGATTAAAGTGCTACACCCACTGTTAACGGCCACCCAAGAGGGTAACTATAACGGCACCGAAGGACTTTCTGCGTTACCATTTGATGGCATGATCCTCGCTCACTCCAACGAATCCGAGTGGCAGACTTTCCGTAACAACAAGAACAATGAAGCGTTCCTAGACCGGGTTTATATTGTCAAAGTGCCTTACTGTCTGCGCGTTTCAGAAGAAGTCAAAATCTACCAAAAACTGTTGGATCACAGTGAGCTCTCCAAGGCCCCTTGTGCCCCAAGCACACTCGATCTGCTGGCGCAATTTAGCGTATTGTCACGCCTGAAAGTGCCAGAGAACTCTTCCCTGTTCTCAAAAATGCGCGTCTATGATGGTGAAACGCTCAAAGATACCGATCCAAAAGCCAAAAGCTATCAAGAGTACCGTGATTACGCAGGCGTTGACGAAGGCATGTCTGGGCTTTCCACCCGTTTTGCGTTCAAAATTCTCTCTCGCGTGTTCAACTTCGATCACTCCGAAGTCGCCGCGAACCCAGTACATCTGTTCTACGTTATCGAACAGCAAGTCGAGCGTGAGCAGTTCCCACAAGAAACGGCGGATCGCTACAATGAGTTCCTCAAAGGCTATTTAATCCCGCGCTATGTCGAATTCATTGGCAAAGAGATCCAAACCGCTTACTTAGAGTCTTACTCTGAGTACGGTCAGAATATTTTTGACCGCTACGTCACCTACGCCGACTTCTGGATTCAAGATCAAGAATATCGCGATCCAGAAACGGGCCAACTGTTTGACCGCTCTGCACTCAACAGTGAACTGGAGAAAATTGAGAAAACCGCGGGGATCAGCAATCCAAAAGATTTCCGTAATGAAATCGTTAACTTCGTACTGCGTGCCCGTGCCAACAACAATGGGCAAAACCCAGTGTGGACCAGCTACGAGAAATTGCGCACTGTGATTGAGAAAAAGATGTTCTCCAATACTGAAGATCTGCTTCCAGTCATCTCCTTCAACGCTAAGACCTCATCCGACGATCAGAAGAAACACGATGACTTCGTCGCTCGTATGATGGAAAAAGGGTACACCGAAAAACAAGTCCGCTTGCTGTCTGAGTGGTACTTGCGAGTACGTAAATCCTCATAGTGTGTATGCCGTGTAATGGTCGGCGGTAGTGCAACTACCGCCACCTACGGTGTTACCTACCCCACAGAATCGCTGTTGGGCTGTAGGTCACCCCCTCAACAAACTCGATTCGAGTTTGAGGTGATGTCATTAGGGAGAGGCTCATGGCGCAATTTATCGACAGAAGGCTAAACGGCAAAAATAAAAGCACCGTCAACCGACAACGCTTTTTACGCCGTTACAAAGAGCAGATTAAAGAGTCGGTTGCGGATGCCGTTAACCGCCGCTCAATCACTAATACCGAGTCTGGAGAAGATGTTTCCATTCCAACTCGTGACATTAAAGAGCCGATGTTTCATCAAGGCAAAGGCGGCGTGCGTGAACGTGTGCATCCGGGCAATGACCAATTTATTCGTGGCGATAAAATCGATCGCCCTAAAGGTGGCCAAGGCAGCGGCGGCTCAGGTGAAGGTGATGCCAGTGCCGATGGTGAAGGCAGCGATGATTTCGTATTCCAAATTTCCAAAGATGAATATCTCGATATTCTGTTTGAAGATTTGGCGCTGCCGAATCTCAAGAAAAACCAAGTTAACAAAATCACCGAATGGAAAACCCATCGTGCGGGTTTTCAAACCTCAGGTGTGCCCTCCAATATTTCTGTGGTGCGTTCACTGCAGCAATCTTTAGCGCGCCGTACGGCGATGACCGCTGGTAAACGCCGTTTGATGAGTGAGTTGGAAGAGGAACTCGAACGTATTCAGCGTAGCGAACCACCACAAATCATGGAAGAGATGCGCATCAAGCAAGAGATTGAAGAGCTACGCAATAAAATCGATAGCGTGCCCTTTATCGATACCTTTGATTTGCGCTTCAAAAACTACGAAAAGCGCCCGATTCCCTCCAGTCAGGCGGTAATGTTCTGTCTGATGGACGTGTCAGGCTCGATGGATCAAGCGACCAAGGATATTGCAAAACGCTTTTATGTACTGCTGTACCTGTTCTTAACTCGCACTTATGAAAACGTGGAAGTGGTATTTATTCGCCACCATACCCAAGCTAAAGAAGTGAATGAGCACGACTTCTTCTACTCGCAAGAAACCGGCGGCACCATAGTGTCCAGTGCACTCAAGCTGATGCATGAAATCATTGAAGCTCGCTACCCACTGGGTGAGTGGAACATCTATGGCGCACAAGCTTCTGATGGGGATAACTGGGCAGACGATTCACCGCGCTGCAAAGAGTTACTCTCTAACAAGCTGCTGCCCTATTGCCAATACTATGCCTATATCGAAATCACGCGTCGCTCACACCAAACGTTGTGGCACGAATATGAAAAATTACAGGCCTCCTTCGATAACTTCGCGATGAAGAACATCCGCAGTGTTGAAGATATTTTCCCTGTGTTTAGGGAGCTGTTCCAAAAGGAAAATGCGTAGGGAGATTGTGAGATGACTACCAAAGCCAAAGCCGCACCTAAGCGTAAAGCAACGAACAGTAAGCGACTGCCCGATGGCCCAGATTGGACGTTTGAACTGATCGAGCGCTACCATCAAGAAATCCGTCGCGTGGCAGAGCTTTATCGTTTGGACACTTACCCAAACCAGATTGAGATCATCACCTCAGAGCAGATGATGGATGCCTATTCCAGCATCGGCATGCCAATCAACTACAACCATTGGTCGTTTGGTAAAAAATTCATTCAAACCGAGCAAACCTACAAACATGGTCAGATGGGGTTGGCATACGAAATTGTGATTAACTCCGATCCTTGTATCGCCTATCTAATGGAAGAAAACACAGTAACCATGCAAGCCCTGGTGATGGCGCATGCCTGTTACGGCCACAATTCCTTCTTCAAAGGCAACTATCTATTCCAAACCTGGACAGATGCCAGCTCGATCATCGATTACCTGCTGTTTGCCAAAAACTACATTGCTGAGTGTGAGCAGAAATTTGGCGTGAACGAAGTGGAAAAGTTACTCGACTCTTGCCATGCGCTAATGAATTACGGGGTTGACCGTTATAAACGCCCCGAAAAAATCTCGATTGCCGAAGAAAAGGCGCGTCAAGAAGAGCGCGAAGCTTATCTGCAATCACAAGTGAATGCCTTATGGCGAACCGTGCCGAAAAAGGCCGTAGAGCAAGAGAAGCAGCGCCGCTTCCCGAGTGAACCACAAGAAAACATTCTCTATTTTATTGAGAAACACGCCCCTTTGCTGGAGCCTTGGCAACGTGAAATCGTGCGTATTGTGCGTAAAGTCAGTCAGTATTTTTATCCACAAAAGCAGACGCAAGTCATGAACGAAGGATGGGCGACGTTTTGGCACTACACCATACTCAATCATCTTTATGATGAAGGCTTACTCAGCGACAAGTTCATGCTGGAGTTTTTGCACAGTCACACCAGCGTTGTGGCACAGCCGCCCTACAACAGCCGTTATTTCAGTGGCATTAACCCTTATGCACTCGGTTTTGCCATGTTCCGTGATATTAAGCGGATCTGCGAAGAGCCGACCGAGGAAGATAAAGAGTGGTTCCCAGAGTTGGCCGGTGCAAACTGGTTGGATGCGCTTCATTTTGCGATGCGCAACTTTAAAGATGAGAGCTTTATCAGCCAATATCTGTCACCTAAGCTGATCCGCGACTTTAAGTTCTTTGCGATTTGCGATGATGATAGAAAAAATCACATTGAAATCAGTGCTATTCACGATGATCTCGGATATCAACAAATCCGCGAGAAACTCGCGGCGCAATACAATCTCAGTAATCTTGAACCCAACATTCAAGTGTATAGCGTTGATGTTCGAGGCGACCGTTCGTTAACCTTGCAGTATGTACCACACGATCGTATTCCGTTAGATCCAAGCTACGAGGAGGTGCTGAAACACTTGCACCGTCTATGGGGTTTTGAAGTCAAACTGGAGGAGGTCAAAGACACAGGAAGAAGAGAGATCCTCGCAACCTGCCCCAAAAAGAACGACTCGGAAAGTCGAATCTAAGTACTGGGGCTGCAATACAACATCCCTAACACTTAATAAAAAAGCTCCTGCAAAGGAGCTTTTTTCTGCTTAGCTGCTTTTTTCTACTTGATAACTACTGCGCACGCTCAGCCACGATGCGTCGCACCACTTCCAAATCTTCCGGCGTGTCCACCCCTGCTGGCGGTGCTTCTAACGCAACCGCAACATGGATTTTCTCACCATGCCACAACACACGAAGTTGCTCTAAACATTCAATCTTTTCAAGCTGGCTTGGCTGCCAATCCAGATAGGTATTGATAAAACCTGCGCGGTAGGCATAGATGCCGATATGGCGCAGCAAAGGTTGAACGATAGCTTTATCCGCTTTAGCGAAGTTATCACGATCCCAAGGAATCGTGGCACGACTGAAGTACAGCGCATAACCGTTTTTATCGGTGATCACTTTCACCGCATTCGGGTTGAACACTTCCGCTTCATCTTCAATTTCCACCGTCAACGTAGCCATCGGCGCGCTGCATGCTGCTAAGTTATCTGCGACTTGGCGGATAATCGCCGGTGGAATCAAAGGCTCATCACCCTGCACATTCACCACAATGTGATCGGCGGGAATCGCCATTTTCGCCACCACTTCCGCCAGGCGTTCGGTGCCAGATTGATGATTCGGCGAAGTCATACACACCACACCACCGAAAGCTTGAACCGCTTGTTCAACACGCTCATCGTCGGTTGCAATGATCACGCGGTCGGCTCCCGCTTGCATGGCTTGCTCATATACCCACTGAATCATTGGCTTGCCGCCAATGTCGGCGAGAGGCTTACCCGGTAAGCGCGTGGATTGGTAACGCGCAGGGATCACGACAGTAAATGACATTAGCGTCCCTCATCCATGCTCATGCTGCGAGCTTCCGGCTCTAAAAGCACAGGAATGCCTTCTTTGATGGGATAAGCCAGACGATCCAGCTTACAAATCAGCTCTTGGCGATCTTTATCGTAAGTCAGCTTACCTTTACATACTGGGCAAGCGACGATTTCAAGCAGACGGTGATCCATACGGTTCCATTACCTCTTTAATTTTGTCCACAATACGCTGCTCCGCTTCTGGAGCAAACTGAGCCGAAACGGGCAGATACCACCAATTTGGCTGGGCAAACTCAGCGCATTTTACGGCATCTTTTTCTGTCATGACCAGATGAACGCCTTGCTGCGCCAGTTGATTTAACTGAGCAGCATCAAAGGCTTGATGATCGGCAAAACCTTGGCAATGAACTAAATCGGCATTGAGTTCACGCAAAGTATTAAAAAATCGGGAAGGATGGCCAATCCCAGCCATGGCGCACAAGCGAGTGAGCTTACTCACTGCACAGCGTTCACCCGTCTTAAGATTCACCGCATCCGTCGGTTGCAGACGCATTGCGATTTCATTGGCCTTTGCCACGCCACCATTAGTGATAATGAAATCGACTTCATCGAGTCGGCTGACAGGTTCACGCAGAGGACCTAAAGGGAGCAATTCCTGGTTACCGAAACGGCGAACGCCATCCACTACTGCAATTTCAATATCGCGCTGCAGCGCATAGTGCTGCAAGCCATCATCCGTAACGATGATATTGACCCCGTGTTCAAGGAGCGCTTTTACCGCTTGGCTGCGTACAGGATCGACCGCTACAGGCGCTTTGGTACGCTGAAAAATGAGTTTCGGCTCATCACCGCAATGCTGAGCCGGGGTTTGCTCATTCACCACGAGCGGATAGCTGGGCGCTTTAGCGCCATAACCACGTGAAACGACCCCCGGACGATAGCCAAGGTTTTGCAGCGTTTCCACCAGCCAAACCACAACTGGGGTTTTGCCATTACCACCGGCTGTAATGTTACCCACCACGACCACGGGTAAGGGTGCACGATAGGAGGGTTTGTCGCCCGTTTGATATGCTTTACGCCGTGAGCGGCTGATGACACCAAACAGTACGCTGAATGGCCACAACAGTGGCCATAACAGATAACCTAATGGATGGCGGTGAAACCAGATCTTTTCTATCACCACTATTCACCAAACTGGATGCGATGCAGCTGAGCGTATGCGCCATCTTGCGCCAACAGATCAGCATGGCGACCACGTTCAATGATTTCACCTTCATCAACCACAAGAATTTCATCTGCTTGTTCGATAGTAGATAAACGGTGCGCAATCACCAGCACGGTTTTGTTTTTCTGCAGCTCATCTAACGCCGCTTGAATGGCACGCTCCGATTCAGTATCCAGTGCCGACGTCGCTTCATCAAGGATCAGCACAGGCGCATCACGCAGCAATGCGCGAGCAATCGCCACTCGCTGACGCTGACCGCCAGATAAACTGGTGCCATTCTCACCGATCACGGTATCCAAACCTTGCGGCATGTTTTCAATAAACTCCATCGCATGGGCTTGACGTGCGGCTTGCTCAATCTGCTCGCGGGTGTATTCACCTTCGGCAGCGTAAGCGATGTTATTGGCGATGGTGTCGTTAAACAGATGTACGTTTTGCGAAACCAAGGCAAAGTGACGACGCAGATTGGTCAGCTTGTAATCACGCACATCGTGCCCATCAAGACAGATCGACCCACTGTCGACATCATAGAAACGAGTAAACAGATTAGCGATGGTCGATTTACCTGAGCCAGAACGACCAACCAGAGCGACCGTTTTCCCTTGCGGAATCGAGAACGAAACATGGGATAACGCTGGTTTTTCTTTGCCTTGGTAGGTGAAAGTTACGTCTTTCACTTCCACTTCACCGTTGACACGCTCTGCCTCATATTTGCCATTATCGCGCTCGGTTTCGAGATCCATCAAACCAAACAAGGTCTGGCAAGCGGCCATACCACGCTGAAACTCCGACGTTACACTGGTCAAGGCTTTAAGTGGGCGCATTAGGCCAAACATGGCTGAGAACACCACAGTAAATGTACCTGGAGTCAACTCAGCACGAATCGAATCTACACTGGCTAAAAAGAGCACCGCGAACAGGGCAAGTGAGGCAATCATTTGAATCACTGGGTCTGCAATCGACTGTGCCGATACCAGCTTCATGGTTTGCTGGCGCATGCTGTTACTGACTTTGTCAAAGCGTTTGCGTTCGACCTCTTGACCGCCGTAGCTCAGTACCACTTTATGGCCCTTGAGCATCTGCTCTGCCGATGAAGTCACATGCCCCATAGCCGTCTGCATGTTGCGCGAAATCTTACGAAAACGCTTAGAAACAAAGCTAATCGCAAAGGCCACCACTGGTGCGACGACAATCAGTACCAAAGAGAGTTGCCAGCTATTCCAAAACATCAAGGTGAGCAAGCCAATAATGCTCGCCCCTTCACGCACAATACTGACTAACGCGCGGCTGGTTGCGCCAGCCACTTGTTCTGAGTCGTATGTGATGCGCGATAATAAGCCGCCCGTTGACTCTTGGTCGAAAAAACGAACTGGCATGTGCATAAAATGGTTAAACAGACGGCGACGCATCTGCATCACCACATTGCCGGACACCCAGCTCAAACAGTAAGAAGAGGCAAATCCACTTAAACCACGCACAAACATAAGCCCTAAAATCATAAACGGCAGAATACGCAGAAAGTTGGATTCCGCATTACCAAAACCTTCATCCAATAAAGGTTTTAGTAAAGAAATCATATAAGTATCAGCAGCGGCATTAATAACTAAGGCTATAGTTGAAACCACCAAGCCCGCTTTGTATAAGCGGATATAAGTCCACAGACGCTTAAAGGTCTGCCAGTTAGATTCGTCAGAGTGCAATGACATAAAGAAGCTTTTCTGATTATAAAATTGCGCTCATTCTACTCCTTTACGCAGCATCTGCCTATACCAAGGCTGCCAGCCAAGGCTACGCTGGGTAAACCAATCCAGCTGATCTGGATAGAAAAAGAGGCTAATTTGCCCAGCTTGTCCAGTATCTAGCCACTCAACTTGCTGAGCTTGATAACGTGCCACGACTTGCGGATTAGGCAAATTCCAGCGGTTATCTTTCGCCACAGAAGCAATCGCAAGTTTGGGATTCACTTGGGCAATAAACTCTGCGGTGGACGATGTTTTACTGCCGTGGTGCGGCACGATCATCACCTCACTTTGCAGTTGCGCTCCGTCGCGAGCAAGCAGCCACTCCCCCATGGCTGTGACATCCCCGGAGAGCAGTACAGAATGGTTAGACTGAGTATCGGTCATACGAATCACACACGAATGCTGGTTGTACGCTCGGCTAACCGCTTGTGGTGGCCATAACACCGTAAAATGGAGAGATTGCCACTGCCAGCTTTCACCACGGATACAAGGCATAAACTCTGTCCCGAGTTGGCTGGCACGAATCCAATTGGGTTGCCAGCGCTCAGCTAAACCTTGCCAATCACCCGCATGATCATTATCAAGATGACTTAAAATCACTCCATCCACTTGGCGTAGCCCCCGCTGTTGGAGCATAGGCTCAATCACGCTTTGCACATAGCTGCCTCCCGGCCAACTGCTGCCTGTATCGTAGACAATTGCTCGCTCATCTTGCTCAATCACAATCGCCAAGCCATGTCCAACATCCAGCACATCCATTCGCCAAAGTGGAGTGAGAGAGGGAAACCACCACCATAAGCCAATCATACCCAATAATAAGCTGCAGGCTTTTAGGCTCATAAATCGATAAAGCAAGAGGATGGCCACACTCGCTGCGACCACACCTTGTACTTTGCTGGGGACCACCCACCAGCCTACATCGGCAAACTGCAAAGCCCAATCGAGCGGTAAAAACGTCCAATCCACCCAAGGCCAGTAAGCGGCGGCCACACTAGGCCATACCACCATGAGTAATAGACCCAAAAACAAAGCTGGGACAATCACCAACGAAAACCAAGGAATAAACACCAAATTGTACAGAACTGCCGTTACGCTTAAGCCACCGAAAAAATAGGCCGTGACCGGTGCCATTAAACAGACGAGGAACACCTGCGCCCAAAGAAGAGCTTTCCACCACACCTGACGCTGGCTTTGACTGGCTAATTGGTAGAGAACAATCGCGACCGCCAAAAACGACATCCAGAAACTGTTTGAAAGTGAGGCGAATGGCGACCAAAGCAAGACCGCGACTAAGGTGAGTAGAATCCGCTTGAGCGCGGAAAGAGGAAAAGCCAACATGATCAACGCCACATTGAGTAAGCACATAATCAATGCACGCTGAGTAGGCAACGTAAATCCGGCCAGCCAAGCGTAGAGCACCGCCAGTAAAGCCCCACAAACAAAAGGGGACCACAATAACTGAGCATGAAGACGCATCATGCCGAGCCCGAGAAAATAACCCACGCTAAAAGCGATACCAATGTGCAGCCCCGAAATCGCCACTAAATGAATTAAGCCACTATTGCGTAAGGCTTGCCACTCTTGCTCATCAATACCTTTTCGCTCGCCAAACGTCAGGGCTAAGATCAATCCTTGGTATGGGCTGGTATGCGTTAATTGTTCCAGCTCAAAAAACAAACTTGACCTTATGCCACTCTCTTGCACAATTTGATAAGCGGTGTCAGGTTTTACGACCGCCCGTGCGACGACAGATTGCGCCATGTAATGCGCTTCTAAATCAAAGCCGGTTTGGTTGAGTCGACCCACTATCGGCTTGAGAGTTACCGAAAATTCAACGCGGTCATTGGGTTGTAACAGTAAAGGGGCACTTAAACGTATGCGAGGGCGAGTCATTTTGTTTAAGGTTTGTCCATTCACTTCATGAATGAGGACAAAACCCTCATAAGCGTAACGAGTTTGCGTAAAAAAGCTGTCAACACGGCCTTTTATGATAATATCCGGCCCTGCTTGATAGAGCACATTGGATTGATCTCGTATAAGGTTGCCCTGTAGCACAATGGTTAGTATGGCAGCCACGAAGCCAAGGAATTGACGGCCAACTCGGTGATAACCGAGTAAAACCATAACAATAAGGCATAACCAAGCCCAACCCCAACTCGGCATCCAAGGCCAATAAGGGGCAGACAGCACGGTGATCGAAAAAGAAATGAGAGACCAGTAATTCGACAAGAGAGTCATAATCCCGTATGCCAAGAAAATTCATTAAACGGTTTATGCCTGACCACGATGTGATCAAACGCCAAAAAGCGCTGCGCGTGTTTGGTAATGTGCTGTATAACCCAAACCTATGGTGCTTAAACCGCCGCTCTGCCGCTGGCGCGTTTGCGGTAGGGCTGTTTATGGCCTTTGTACCACTGCCCAGCCAAATGATCATGGCTGCCGGTCTCGCCATCGTACTGGGGGTCAATCTGCCACTCTCCATCGCCTTAGTGTGGATCACCAACCCGATCACTATGCCTGTCATCTTCTATTTCACATACAAGCTCGGCGCATGGTTGATGGGAACTCCCGCTCAATCCTTCCATTTTGAGCTGACTTGGGAATTTTTACTCAATCAAATGAGCACCATTGGACCACCGTTCTTACTCGGCTGCGCAGTTTGCGCGGTGTTGGCATCGTTAATTGGTTACTTTGGGATTCGCGGTTTGTGGCGTTACTCCGTTGTGCGCAGTTGGCAAAAACGTCGCACCAGTAAAATGCCGGAGAATCTGCCTTAACGCATCTTGTGCACTCACGATTGCAAGAGAGTTGCGAACAAGCGCAGCTTAAACAATGCAAACTCTGTTTACTCAGAATGACAAAAGGACCCGAAGGTCCTTTTTTGTTTGGTGTTATTTACTACTCAACACTTGCGCAGGATTGAGTCGGCTTGCGCGCCGCGCGGGGTACCAAGTCGCCAGCAAACTGAGCACAATCGCCGTCCCTGAAACCAGCACTACATCTGCCCACTCCACCTGTGAAGGAAGAAAATCAACGAAATAGATATCACCGGATAAAAACTGATGTCCGATCAGATGCTCTAACCCTTTGATCAAAGGCGTTAAATTAAAGGCGACAACCACACCCAATACACTGCCGACCACACTACCCAGAACCCCAGAAAACACGCCTTGCCAGACGAAAATACGTTTGATCAAGCCATCGGTCGCGCCCATAGTGCGCAATATAGCGATTTCGCCTGCGCGATCTTTTACCGCCATCATCAGAGTCGAGACGATGTTAAAGCTCGCGACCCCAATCACCAGAACCATTACTAAATACATAATGGTGCGCACCAACTGAATATCGCGATACAAAAAACCGTACTTTTGCTGCCAACTGTGCAGATAGACGTATTCGCTCAGTTGATTGCCCACATCACGTACGATCTGCGTGGCTTGCAGCACATCAGCCACCTTAACAGAGATACCGGTAACACCACTGCCTAAGTGAGCGTAAGCTTGGGCATCTTCTAGCGGCAGTAGCGCTAAGCTGTGATCAATCTGCCCGTTCAGTGCCAATAAGCCGCTGACTTTCACACGGACCCGCTTCGGTGCTTGCACCTTGTCACCACTGGTGGCACTTGGGATCATCAAGGTAATGAAATCACCAACCTGCACGCCTAATTTCTCCGCAACGCCTTGGCCTAAAATCACCTGCTGCTGGCCGGGGCGAAACTCTTGCCACGCCTGTGCAGTAATAAACTGCGACAAGCGAGATACGGCTTGTTCACGCTGCGGATCCACACCACGCACTTCAATCGCTTTAAGCTGAGTGCCACTTTCGGCAAGTGCTGTGATCTTCACATACGGCGCTGCCGCAACAATTTGTGGGTGACGCGCGGCTTGCGCCATTAAATCAGGCCAGCGTTCGACAGGTCCGCGCACGCCCTCAAATTCCCCATGTGGGATAACGGATAGAACACGGGTTTGCAATTCACGCTCAAAACCATTCATCGCCGAAAGGCCGATGATGATCACCGCCACCCCAACCGCAATCCCAATCGTGGACGACAACGAAATAAACGACACCATTTTGTTGCGTTGTTTAGCGCGACTAAAGCGTCCGCCAATAAACAGAGCGAGAGAGGAAAACACTTAAGCCCCCGTGATATCGGTTAGCAGCCCATCTTTCATGTGCATGTGACGATCCATTTTCGCCGCCAACTCGCCATCGTGAGTGACCACCAAAAAGGCGGTACCGGATTCGCGGTTCAACTCACGCATCAAATCGTAAATAGACAGCGCCGTTTTATGGTCCAGATTGCCCGTCGGTTCATCGGCCAGCACTAAATCCGGCTTATTGACTAACGCGCGAGCAATCGCGACGCGTTGTCTTTCGCCACCAGATAATTCCGATGGACGATGCGCCACGCGATGGCCTAAGCCCACGCGCTCAAGCAGGCTCTGCGCCTTCGCTTTGGCTTTCGCCACATTCATGCCACCAATCAAGAGCGGCATCGCCACATTTTCTAAAGCAGAAAAATCCGCCAGCAAATGGTGAAACTGATAAACAAATCCCAAGTGCTGATTGCGGATCTTCGCTTGCTTATTCGAACTTAACTGATGCAAAGACTGGCCAAGAAACTCCACTTGCCCTTCACTGGCATCATCCAGTGCACCCAAAATATGCAGCAAGGTACTTTTGCCTGAGCCAGAAGAGCCGATGATTGAGACCAACTCACCGCGTTTTAGCTCAAAACTCACCCCTTTAAGAACCTGAGTTTGCAACTCCCCTTCTTGATAGGTTTTGCAAACCTGATGACAACGTAAAAGGTTATTCATAACGTAACGCCTCAGCGGGTTGAACAGAAGATGCGCGATAGGCTGGAAACAGCGTTGCCAACAGACTTAATACAATCGCAAGAACAATAACGAGGACAATCTGCAGCGGATCAATCGCCACTGGCAAACTGCCACCCACCGAAAAAAGGGCAACACCTAAGGCTTCCATCAGGCTATTTAAATTGGCCGCCAACAGCACGCCAAGTAAACCACCAACCAGCGCACCAATCACACCGCTGCTGGCGCCTTGTACCATGAAAATCGCCAGCACATGTTGTGACTGCATGCCTTGGGTTTTTAAAATCGCCACCTCAGCCTGCTTCTCCATCACCACCATGATCAGCGCAGAAATAATATTAAACGCAGCCACCCCAACGATAAGTCCGAGCATCAGCCCCATCATGTTCTTTTCCATACGTACCGCTTGAAACAGTTCACCGCGCTGCTCACGCCAGTCGCTCCATTGCCAATCTTGCGGCAATGGCTGTTCGGCAAGCTGACTGACCACAAACGGGTCATCAAAAAATAGCCGCCAACCTGAAATGGTCTGTGCATCATAGCGCAATAGCTTGGCCGCATCGCGCAGATGAGTCACCATGAGTTGCCCATCCACATCCGAACCGGTATTAAAAATTCCCGCTACCGTAAAGTTTCGCTGACTGGGCAAACGGCCCAAAGGCGTAAATTGGCTCGCTTCTGTGACCATCAAACGCACTTTATCACCCACGGTGACATTCAAACTGCGCGCAAGAAGATGCCCAAGAAAGAGTTGATACTCGCCCGCTTGCAAAGCCGTTAACCGTCCTGCAATCAGGTGTTGCTCAATCGGATCATTTTGTTGTGGCTCGATACCAATCAACAAACCCGCAGCCAGTTGCGAGGCACTTTGCACCACCGCTTCACTGCGCACTAAAGGCTCTGGTGGGCGCTGAGTCGATAATGCCGAGACAAAATCTGGGGGCGTTGCACTGAGGGTGGTTTTGCCTGCAGCTTCACTAACGACCGCTTGAGGTAACACCCCAAGAATGCGTGACTTAAGCTGCGCCTCAAAACCGTTCATCACCGATAAAACAGTAACCAGCGACATCACACCGATCGTGATCCCCGCCGTCGACATATAAGAGACAAAGCGGCTAAAACGATCCCCTGAGCGGCCGCGCAAATAGCGCAAACCAATAAAAGCCGAAATCGGATGAAACATAAATCCAACCATAGGAAGAGAATGGCGTTAATGTAGCGAGAATCCCTGCGCGGTTGTAGTTTTTCTTTATCAAATCTGTGTAAGAGAACGTTTATTTCACACCGATAACAAGGACATACCTTGATTAGTTACTGCTTATGACGATAATCAACACAGATGTGAGAAGGAACCCTCTATGAATGACCAAGAATTCTTTACTGTTCACCACGCGCTAACCATCAATGTGGAGCCGCTGGCGGAGCATTTCACCCTACCTTCTCATGAGATTTTTGAAGCGGAGATCCCCGCGCCATTTGTGGTCGCCAGCGAATTTAGCCAGTTGGAACAACTCAGTGATAGCGCACGCATGGAGCTGAAAAACAGCGACTTTAAAAGCGTATTGCAACTGCTTGAAGCGCAAAATGCCAAACTGAATCTACTGCTGACTTTTATGCTGTCACAACAAGATGATCCTCAATCACGCAGTGCGACCACTCGTTTTGGTGCCAGTCAACTGACCTATTTGGCCAAATCACCACTGCAGATTGGACAAAAAGTGCGGGTAAAACTGTTTTTGGAATACCCCGCCGCCGCGATTTATTGCTACGCCAGTGTGATGCAATGCCAGCAAGAGCCTGAGCACACCTTAGTGACTCTCAAGTATGACCTGCTGCGCGATGTGGATCAGGATTTGCTGATCAAAGCCGCTCTCTACCAACAGCAGCGCCTGCTGCGTCAACGCTCACTAGACCGAGAAAAACCTCAAGCGTGACTATGACTACACACTCTTTACTCTCTCTGTTTTCGGCGCAAGGTGCCGGAGACAAAAAAGCCATCGGTAATTTACACGGCGCAAGTTTAGCGCTGGCCATTGCGGAACTCGCCAATGCTCATACGAGCCATACGTTGCTCGCCGTGCCCGATCCACAAACCGCGCTCAAATTGCTACACGAAGTGGAACAGTTTAGCCACAGCGAAGTGGCGCTCTTCCCCGATTGGGAAACGCTTCCCTACGATAATTTTTCACCCCATCAGGACATCATTTCTGATCGTATTTCGCGTTTGTATCAGCTCCCAAGCTTAACGCGCGGTATCACGATTGTCCCGGTCAGTACCTTGCTTCAGCGCCAGTCACCACGTGACTTTTTGTTGCAGCACACCTTAATCGTTAAACGTGGCGATCACTTTTCACTGGATAAACTGCGCTTGCAGTTAGAAAACAGCGGCTATCGCCATGTCGATCAGGTCTTTGGCCCCGGTGAATACGCCAGTCGCGGTTCGATTCTTGATCTCTTCCCGATGGGCAGTAGCGACCCATTCCGGATCGATTTCTTTGATGATGAAATCGACACCATTCGCACCTTTGATCCAGACAATCAGCGTTCAATCGCTGAAATGGATGAAATTCGCCTGCTGCCCGCCCATGAGTTTCCGACGACGGCCGCGGCGATCGAAGAGTTTCGTAACCGCTGGCGACAGCGTTTTGAAGCGCGCCGCGAGCCGGAATCGGTTTACAGCCAAGTCTCTAAAGGCACTTGGCCCGCAGGGATTGAGTATTGGCAGCCACTCTTTTTTGAGCACAGCGAGACCCTGTTTGATTACCTGCCCGCCAACAGCCAGCTTTTGGTGGTTGGCGAGCTGGAAAAAGCCATCGACCAGTTCTTGACCGATGTCGATTATCGCTACGACCAACGCAATATCGACCCACTGCGCCCACTGCTGCCGCCCAATGAGTTGTGGCTGCGTAAAGATGAGCTATTTGCCCACTTTAAAACTCTGCCGCAAGTCCAACTGACAAGCTCACCTATCGAGCTGCGTGCCGGTCGAATGAATGCGCAAGTTCAACCACTACCCGTATTAGCCGTTGAACATCAAAACAAAGAGCCTTTGGCGGCACTGCGCCAATTTAGCGAACAATTTACCGGCAAAATCATTTTCTCAGTCGAGTCGGAAGGTCGCCGTGAAGCGCTACTGGAGTTGTTACAGCGCATCAAGCTGCGCCCGCAAAGCCAAAATGATTTCAGCCTTGCGTGCCAACAAACGGAAAAATACTCACTGGTGCTCGGCTCAGCAGAGCGCGGATTTATCTATGGTGATAACCAAGTTGCCTTGATTTGTGAGAGCGATTTACTGGGCGATCGGGTGATTCAACGTCGCCGCAAAAAAGATCGCAAAAACGTTACCAACAGTGATGCGGTGATCCGCAACCTTGCCGAACTCAAACCGGGGCAACCCGTTGTCCATATTGATCATGGTATCGGCCGCTACTTAGGCTTACAAACTCTTGAAGCGGGTGGCATGGTCAGCGAATACGTGATGCTGGAGTACCAAAACGAAGCCAAGCTGTATGTACCGGTTTCGTCACTGAACCTGATCAGCCGCTACTCCGGTGGCGCAGAAGAAGCCGCCCAATTGCATAAATTAGGGGGTGAAGCGTGGGTCAAAGCGCGCCGCAAAGCGGCGGAAAAAGTGCGCGATGTCGCGGCAGAACTTTTGGATGTGTATGCCAAGCGTGAAATCAAACCGGGCTTTAAATTCCATCTCGACCGTGAACAATACGCGACCTTCAAAGCCACCTTCCCGTTTGAAGAAACCGATGACCAAGCGATGGCGATCAACGCCGTGCTATCCGACATGTGTCAAGCCAAAGCCATGGATCGTTTGGTGTGTGGTGACGTAGGCTTTGGTAAAACCGAAGTAGCAATGCGCGCCGCGTTTGTCGCGACCGATAATGGCAAGCAAGTCGCCGTGTTAGTCCCTACAACTCTACTGGCGCAGCAGCATTTTGAAAATTTCCGCGACCGCTTTGCTAACTTGCCGATCCGCGTCGAAGTGCTCTCCCGCTTTAAATCAGCCAAAGAGCAAAAACAAATCCTACAAGACGTAGCGGACGGCAAAGTCGACATTCTGGTCGGTACCCATAAGTTGCTCTCTAGCGAAATTCGTTTTGCGGATCTTGGCTTGCTGATTGTTGACGAAGAACACCGTTTCGGGGTGCGCCAAAAAGAAAAAGTCAAAGCGATGCGTGCCGATGTGGATATTCTGACTCTCACTGCCACGCCAATCCCACGTACACTCAACATGGCCATGAGTGGTATGCGTGACCTGTCGATTATTGCCACCCCTCCAGCGCGCCGTTTAGCCATCAAAACCTTTGTTCGTCAAAGTGAAGATAGTGTGATCCGTGAAGCGGTACTGCGTGAAATTATGCGCGGTGGTCAGGTGTACTTTCTGCATAATCAGGTTGAAACCATCGATAAAGTGGCCGCAGATTTAGAAAAACTGGTGCCTGAAGCGCGGATTACCGTCGCTCACGGGCAGATGCGTGAACGTGAGCTGGAAAAAGTGATGAACGATTTCTACCACCAGCGTTTCAATTTGCTGGTGTGTACCACGATCATCGAAACCGGTATCGACGTTCCGACCGCGAATACCATCATCATGGATCGCGCAGACAGCTTAGGTTTAGCCCAATTGCACCAGTTACGTGGCCGCGTCGGTCGTTCGCATCACCAAGCCTATGCTTACCTGTTAACGCCACCGCCTAAAGCGATTACCAAAGATGCGGTCAAACGCCTAGAGGCAATTGCCTCTTTAGAAGATTTGGGGGCCGGCTTTACTCTCGCCACGCACGACTTGGAAATTCGCGGGGCTGGTGAATTGTTAGGCGAAGAGCAAAGTGGCCAGATTCAGTCGGTCGGTTTTACTCTGTATATGGAAATGCTCGAACAAGCGGTCGAAGCCCTAAAATCAGGCAAAGAACCTGCGCTGGATGATTTACTGCGTGAGCAGACCGAAGTCGAAATGCGCCTACCAGCCTTGCTGCCGGAAGAGTACATCCCCGATATCAATACGCGGTTATCCATGTACAAACAGATCGCCAGCGTAGCGAGTGAAGACGAATTGGCTGAACTCAAAGTCGAATTGATTGATCGCTTTGGTAAATTACCGGACGCCGCGTTAAACTTACTCGCCATTGCTGAACTGAAACTCAATGCTATGCGACTAAAAGTGCGTAAAATTGAGGCGCATGAACGTGGCGGATACGTAGAATTCTATCCCAATGCTGACATTAACCCGGTGTTTTTGGTTAAACTGCTGCAATCGCAACCAAAATTATTGGCGATGGATGGACCAACCAAATTGAAATTTACCTTGCCTTTGGTTGAACGCAGTGCGCGCATTCAATTTGTCGCTGACATGTTGAAGAATTTCCAGCAAAATGTACTACCTGCTCGGTAAGATTCTCAAATTGATAGGACAGGTAAGCGGCAAATCATTACGCCTCTAATCGCGAGATAACACTAAGATTAGGGCGAATGAACTAAGCCAATCCCTTCGCGGGATTCATTCGCAAGGGATATAGCACAAATCACCAGTAATGACCCAGTGTGAAACACTGAACGATGGAGTGACAATGAAAAGATTGATCCCACTGCTGCTGTTGCTGATTGCAATGCCCAGCATGGCGGCTCGGCAGTTTGATATTGAAGTGATCATTTTTAAACGAGCAGTAGATGCGGAAAAAGTGAGTGAGTCTTGGCCTAACAGCTTACCTGCCATCAATGTTGATCGCGCAGGCAGTTTTGCCGATGTTAGCTTTCGCCAAAGTAAAGGCGTAACACTATTGCCAAGCTCCGCTTATCAACTCAATAGTGAAGCGCAGAAATTACGCAACCACGCAGGCTTCAATGTGTTACTGCATACCGCTTGGCGTCAAAATGATCAGGGTCGCCAATCCGCTCCTGTATTCCATATTCAAGCAGGTCGAGATTTTTCTGGGCAGTTTCAAGCCAATGGAAGCCCAGTTGGCAGCACAGTCACCGCCCCCGTAGATGGTGTCAGTGAAATGAGCATCGCCAACCCGCTGTATGAACTTGATGGCACTTTACAAATTTACGTTCAGCACTTTTTGTTTGCTGAAGCCGTGCTGGATTTGAAAAAGCCCTCGGTACGCGAAGTCGTATTGCAAGACTCGCCTTTAGAATTGGGCACTAATGAAGAACAAGGCGCAACGGTACAAGCCGGCATGCTTGAATCGGTCTCACCTAAAGTTCAGGAAGAAACCTTCCTGAAAAGCTATCGTCTCGATCAGAAACGCCGTATGCGCAGTGGTGAAACCCACTATCTGGATCACCCTCTCATGGGCGTGATCATTCAAGTCCGCCGCGTTGCTGAGTAAGACTCGATCGTGAGTTTGAATACGCGCTTTAAGCGGATTCAAACTCACCCCCTTCTAGAGAGCAGAGTTGTTAGTGCCACCTCCCGTCTGTTTCAAAAATGATCCACTCTCTCACATTTAATGAGTGGATTTGTCTATCA
The DNA here is from genome assembly GCF_008369605.1 of Vibrio cholerae. Classification (NCBI taxonomy): domain Bacteria; kingdom Pseudomonadati; phylum Pseudomonadota; class Gammaproteobacteria; order Vibrionales; family Vibrionaceae; genus Vibrio; species Vibrio cholerae. The sequence continues at coordinate 1,009,570 of NZ_CP043554.1, read as the reverse complement.
AACAAGAACTCGCCTTTATAAGCCTTTGAGTGGGTTGAACCCTCTAGTATTTGCCACTGATAATCTTATCGCTCTCAGCATATCGTTATTGATGCCACCATCTCTTCCACGTATTTGCGCATCAATCTAACGAGAGAGTAAGGAAACTCATTATACAACCCACTCGAACTGTCAAGAGAGATGAAGGTCAAGCCATGAAACAGACAAAAACGTTGACCGCGATAAGCGTTCTCGCGTTGAGCCATTTAATGACTCAAAGCACCGCATTCGCGTCAAGCAGCAGTGATATACAGACCAAATTGAAATGGTCTTGGTCTACCAGCGTTTTTCATCCTGAGTCCAATCAGGTGATGGCCGCGCCAATTGTCGTACAACTCAACGACGATAATGGCGATGGCAAAATTGATGAGAAAGATGTGGCTGACATTATTGTGGTCACCTTTGAAGGTAATAAGTACGCGAATGGTGGTTATATCCGCGCCCTGAGCGGTGTGGATGGCTCTGAATTGTGGAGTTATAGCAATGGAGGCGTGATTGCCGATGCTCGCTATGCACCAGCAGCCGCGGATCTCGATGGTGACGGACTGATTGAAATCGTCTCCACCAGCGCGTTGACACCTTATATCAATATTCTAGACCACCAAGGCAACATCAAAAAGCAACTGCTGAAATCTGCTTCAGGCTGGCGTTCTGTAGGTGATATTGCACTGGCAGACATTAATGGCGATGGCAACATTGAAATTCTGGCTGCCGATGGTGTTTATAGTTACGAATCAGGCTTGCTCTTTAGTCATGATTGGGCACCAAGTTCGATTGCGTTTGATAGCAATGGCGATGGCCAACGTGAAGTCTTTGCCAACGGTACACTCTATCAAAACAACGGCGCTTACCTATGGCAATACCAAGCCAATGACACCGTTTGGTTCTCTTCCGTTGCAAACCTTGATGGCGATGATAAGCCTGAACTGGTCGTGTCGGTTCCAGCGTCTTTGAGCACACCCGAGAACAGTGAAATCGCTGTGCTTGAGCATGATGGCTCAGTGAAATGGCGAGTCAACAACCTCTCTAACCCAGGTGGTAGCGTACAAGCCGTCTCCAGTTTTCTGGGTAAACCAAGCTCCAGTGCAACCACTGTTGATGCTCAGTCTGCCGTTTATGGCTACACCGACTGGGCACATCAACAACGTGTTCTCGCAGAAAATCATCAGTTAGCGATTCGTTCTGGTGCTGTAGTCGATGCAATTGGTGCTAATAGCCAAAACATGATCGGCGGCAGCGGTGGCTCACTGAGCACAATTGATACCAGTAAAGTCCGTGCCATTGATGTGACTTACGGTAAAAACAAATACACCTGGAAGTATGGTGTCCTCGAGATGAGTTTTACTCTCGATAACGGCGCAAAAGTCACTGTGGGATCAAAAGATTCTGCGTTTACTTATCTAGGATTAGAGTGGAAAACTAAAACGGTTCCTTATCTAGGTGTTGAGTGGCGTACCAAAACCGTCTCTTACTGGTTCTTTGGCTGGCATACTAAACAAGTGGCTTATTTAGCGCCAGTATGGAAAGAGAAAACCATCCCTTATGCCGTTCCTGTGACACTGTCGAAATCGACCACAGTACGCTATGACATTCCACAAGGCTCACAGCTCTTGGGTATGAATGTATGGAGTAAAGAGAAACACCTCTTTAAACACAAACAGCAAGTCAATGCGGTGCAGTTCCTAGTTGGTAAAGTGACTGCTGACCAATCACACATGGGCATTGTGTACGCGGGTTACTACGCGGTTGACATGTACGATGCGCAAGGCAACAAAGTGTGGTCTGTGGCTAACGATGACCTGAACAGCGGCAAAATTGGTGTCTCCGCTTACGACTTTACCGGTGATGGTATTGATGAAGTGTTGGTTCAAGATCGTTTGAGAATGCGTATTCTCGATGGCAAAACGGGCCGTGTGATGGGCATTATTGCGAACTCTTCTGGCACCTTGTGGGAATACCCAGTCGTGGCAGACTTAGAAGGCAACAATAACGCTTCACTGATCATGGTTGCCAATGACTACGATCGCGAAAGCCAAGTCAACCACGGTGTGTTTGTGTATGAGTCCGCCAATCCAAGCAAGCCTTGGCGAAATGCGACTCGTATCTGGAACCAGTACGCGTTTAATTTCTCAGATATTAACGCCAACGGTACTATCCCAACGGATGCACAACCAAGCTGGTTAACCCACAACAGCTTCCGTTCAGCGACCATTCGCGTTCCGCTGAAGTAAAGATACTTCTGCCAGCCGCTCCATCCGGAGCGGCTTTTTTATCGCTATGCTCACATCTTCTTCCACTCTTACGCCACAAAGCCACTGATTTTCCACAAATCTTACTTCGTTGCTTATAATCAAGAGACGAGTGCATCGGATGATACCTTTCCTACTTGAAGCGCTGTGGTATTGGCTAGGTTCATTTCCCCAATAATAGAACTTTCTATGTTCATGGGGATGCTCCCACTTGCCTCCTAACTCCAAGTCGTTTGGGTATACATAAAAAGATAAAGGGATAAACCATGACTCCGGATTTTCAAATCGTCACTCAGCGCTTGCAGCTTCGCCTCATCACTGCTGATGAAACCGAAGAGTTGGTACAGTGTATTCGTCAGTCACAAACGCTTCATCAATGGGTGGATTGGTGCCATGCGTTGTTTAGCCAGCAAGAAGCAGAGCAGTTTATTCAAGCCACACGACTTAATTGGGTTAAAGCCGAAGCTTATGGATTTGGCGTATTTGAACGACAAACGCAAACCTTAGTCGGGATGGTGGCGATTAATGAGTTTTACCATACTTTCAATATGGCCAGTCTGGGGTATTGGATTGGGGATCGTTATCAAAGACAAGGCTATGGTAAGGAAGCGCTCACTGCGCTGATTTTGTTCTGTTTTGAACGTTTGGAATTAACACGTTTGGAGATCGTTTGTGACCCGGAAAATGTACCCAGTCAGGCATTAGCGCTGCGCTGTGGCGCCAATCGAGAGCAGTTAGCACCCAACCGCTTTTTGTATGCTGGCGAGCCGAAAGCCGGCATTGTGTTCTCTTTAATTCCATAGCCTGTCTATGTTGATAGACATACACTGACTGGCCGCCTAACGGCCCCCCTTCGTTTGGGGATAGATAAAAATCAAGCGGCTACGAGTGCCGCTTGATTCTATCTAACATGATTAGTGTAGCTTGAGGTTTGGACGCAGAACGCGGTTAATACGCCCCACCAACATCATCAAACCGGTTTTAATCATGCCGTGCAGCGCCATTTGGTGCATACGGTATAAAGAGATGTACACCACGCGAGCAATACGCCCTTCGACCATCATAGAGCCACGAGTTAAGTTACCCATTAGGCTACCGACCGTTGAGAAACGGCTGAGGGAAACCAGTGAGCCATGATCTTTATAAACGTAAGCTTTGAGCTCGCGGCCATACATTTTGGCCACAATATTACGAAATGCCAGTGAAGCCATTTGGTGCGCCGCCTGTGCGCGAGGTGGTACAAATTTGCCATCCGCCTGTGTGCACTGGGCTAAGTCGCCAATGACAAAGATGTCATCATCACGTGTGGTTTGCAGTGTGCCTTTCACGACCAATTGGTTAATCCGGTTCGTTTCAAGGCCTGCGATGTCTTTCATGAAATCAGGTGCTTTGATCCCAGCAGCCCAAACCATGATGTGCGCAGAAATCTTTTCGCCATCTTTGGTCGTCAGGCCATCTTTCTCCGCTTTGGTCACCATGGTCATCGTGCGTACATTGACGCCTAACTTGGTCAGCTCTTGGTGTGCTGCCGCCGAAATGCGTGGTGGCAGTGCTGGCAAAATACGCTCACCCGCTTCTATCAAGTTCACGTTCAGCTTGCTTGAATCGAGGTCACCAAATCCATAAGTGCGTAACTCTTTGACCGCATTATGTAATTCAGCCGATAGCTCAACACCTGTTGCGCCCGCTCCAACGATAGCGATATCCACAGAACCTTGACCGTTTTTCGCGTGCAGCTTCAAAAACTCGTTGTTCATTTCCGTACGGAAACGGTTCGCTTGCTCTGGGCTATCTAGGAAAATACAGTGCTCCTTCACGCCCGGTGTATTGAAATCATTAGACGTCGAGCCAATCGCTAATACCAGAATATCGTATTCTAAATCACGCTTTGGCATCAGCAGCTCACCATGCTCATCTTTCAGTTCACTGAGCGTGATCGTTTTACTTTCACGATCAATCGACGCTAAGCTACCCAGCTGGAAATCGAAGCTATGATTTTTCGCATGTGCGCGGTAACTCAGCGCATCTACGCCTTCATCCAATGAACCTGTTGCCACTTCATGCAACAAAGGTTTCCAGAGATGACTTGAATTGCGATCCACCAAGGTTACATTGGCTCGACCTTTGCGCCCGAGTGTGCGACCCAGTTTGGTCACCAGCTCTAAACCGCCAGCGCCACCACCTACAACGATAATTCGTGTCACAACAACAATCCTCAAATAAAGATGAATAATTATTATCCAGCCCGATTGCTCGTGCTGAGGGAATCTGTTATCGCCATGATGCGTTTAACATCCAGCAGACTTGGGTGAGGTTTGGTTACTCTCAGTGGCACGTTACTCGGCAGCAAAAAGCTGCGCTAACACAAATAATCGGCAAGTTTTCCACTCGCTCTCAATTTATTTTGATATTTATCAACAAATCTTAGTGCTGGTCATTATATAGGGCTGATTTCATCACGCAACCACAGATTCAGTCATTCTCATTAGATTTTTTGTGGGTTTGGATAAGTAAAAACAGCCTCTAAAAGAGGCTGTTCAAGATCGCATCGCTTAGGGAAACTAAGCCGCTTTGAAGGCTTTCATCGCTTGCAAATGATGAGAGATTTTTTTGAATTTATGCGTTTGAGTGTCATCCCAAACAATGTCGTAATAGTCTTGCAGCTCTTGCGCGGTTTTCTGGTTATCGTGAATTTCATCCTGACGGGACAGGATCACCAGACAACGACCTTGATTCTTGGCTCGGAATTTTTCAACGCATTTGGTGGAGATGTCTTCGTACTCTTCTGGGCGATCAATGCGCCCCTGCATCGTCAATTCAGGATGCAAGTTAGGGTTAAAGATAACCTGCTTTATTCCACACAAAAAACCAATCCGCTCAGACCAATAACCACCGAGCCCGACACCGCAAATCAGTGGATTTGGATCGCCAGACTGCTCGATCGCCTTATGCACCTCTTTCAGTAGATGTTGCATATCATGTTTGGGATGTAAGGTGCTGTAATTAATGAAACGCACATCGCTATCAATGAATTGCAATTGCAGCACTTTTTCATGGTTACCCGGGCTATTTGAATCGAATCCGTGTAAGTAAATAATCATAATGTCTCCCCCGTTCCTTGAGGTTTTAATCTACCACGAAGAGTATGGTTTTAAACAGCCTAGTAGACTATCAGTAAAGAGAATTTCACCGTAAAGAGAATTTGAACCGCATTTCTCCAAACAAGGTTACCGCTGACGGCAGCATCCGCTCATCACGTAATGCTTGGTTATGCTTTTGGCTAGCCTTGGTTCGACTGCAAAGTCTGTGCAAGTTGCTGCGCCTGATCTCGATAAAGTTCGTCAGCCCAAAGTTGATAAGCCAATAGATACCAGAGCATTGCCATCATAGTGGTACGCGGTCGCCAAGCTTGAACACCAGAGACCCAAGCATCGATATCGGATAATTCGCGCCGTTGGCAGTAACGGAATACCGCATCAAGTACGTTTTCACCCGCGACATCAATACTCAGCGCTAAATCAATGCGCGGATCGGCCAAGGCGGCGTATTCCCAATCGATGACTCTTTGTCCTTGCTCGGTTTTCACCATGTTATAGCCAGCCAGATCAAAGTGACAAAGCACTTGCCCCACATCGGTGAGATTGGGCACAGACCGCCACTGCTCATAGAGCGCTTTAACCTCATCGGTTTTCAGGTCATCTCGGATCTGTAGCCAGTAGTGGTCAACTCGACCAAGATAGTTAAAAGGCGCTACTGGAATACGATGGATATCCAACTCATGAATGCGCGTTTGCGTTTTCAGTACCACGTCAAAAGCGACACCATCACGCAGTGATTCGCCATCGATCCATTCCACAAGCAAGCCGTGTTCATTAACCAGTTCGGCTTTCGGGCCGATATGATCATGCTCAATCGCTTTGAGGATTTGATACTCTTGAAATCGAGAAATAGAAAAGGCTTTGGTAATAGGCGTTGCTGGACGCCACACGAAAGCACGATCGCCCGCAACGATTTTCCAGCAACGATTAGTGAGACCTCCGGTCAAGGTCTGCGCATATTCTGGCGGCACAGAGAAAAAGTGATTTAATGACAACAACGATGGATCCAGTGCGCTTGCTTCTCGCCATGCAATCTTTGCCATAACCAACTCCTTCCCTGTGCTAGTGGATTACAAACCGAGTAAGCTCTTTGACTGTTGCTTACGGATTTCGGTTTCGTCAGCCCACTCGATTAAACCTGTTTGTAGATCCATCAAACGCATGGTCATCTTGTAGTAGACATCTTTATCACTACCCGCGTTTTTCACAATGCTCGATAGATTGCCGTACAGCATGTATTGCGCGCCGACCATCTTACCAAACTGGATCGCTGTGCTTTGGTTGACGAGTTCGTCATTATTCTGGAAGTTCAACTGATCGCGAACCGCTTCAACACGATCCATATCGACGAAACGGAACTTGCCTGAATTGAGCATCTTGGTGCTGATGGTGTCTGTGATCGATTCGGTATCAATATGTTCACTGGTTTTGTTCTTAATACGTTCAACAAACACAATCGGGCGACCATCGCGAGTGATGGCAGAAACCGAGCCTGACATCATCATGCTATCCACCATTTCTGCAGCAATTTTTTGCAGGTCGGTCGAACCAAAGTCAACATTGACGGTTTCTACCGCTTGCACATCACCATAGCTCACTTTATTCGAACATCCCCCTAAGATAACCGCCAAACCTAGCAGGGCAATGACACTTTTTTTCATCGTGATTCCTCTTAAATACGTATTTTTATCGATCGCTTATTCGACCGCTTTTTTATTGATCGCTTTCGCGGATCTGGACGCGAAACTGCTTACCGTTTGGGTTCACCGAAACCTCAGTCAGTGACACTGTTTCCATACCTCGCAAAATGATGGTTTTCCATGGGCTTAACTTGGTATTCACTTCAAGCCCATCATTGTCATACCAATAAAAACGGTACTGCACATGCACATCGCTTTTTTGGTTACTCTGCAAACGAACCACGCCTCGAGTATGTCCATCCACTTCCGTGGTTGAAATGTCCTCAATACTTAAGCTTTTGCTTAAAGCGCTGTCGTTAAATAAGACTTGCTGTGATGCGCCATCCACTCGCAAACCCGCAGTGTTAGCACTGCATCCCACTAAGAGTAAAGCGGTTAATACTGCTAATAGCCACGTTCTCATTACCGTATCCCTAGTTGTTTATGCCAAATTGTCACATTGTTACCTTGGTGAGATAGCCAAACTAACGCTGTGCCATTTTCTGGAACATGAAAGGTATAGTGAGTCCCTGCAATATCCAGCACTTGATCACCCGCTTTCACCACTTGGGTGGCCGTATTGACTGTGGCGGGCAAGGTTAACCAGCTGCGTGTATCAGGCTGCTCCGTTAACGTATTCCAAATATTAAACACTAAATTGGCGACATCCTCTTCCTGAGTCGTCTCTTTGCGTAATTGGTCTTTGGCGACCACACGCAGCGCTTGGCGCAGTACCAGCGCAGGCATTTGCTCCGTTAATGCCTGCTTAGCCATCAAATCCACATCAGTAACTGGCATAGAGGCCAAACTAGCGCCATTTAGACTGATCGGTACACGACTCTGCGCCACCGACGATGGATAATAAGGCAGAGCCAAAGAATACAGCGCCGTATTGCCACGACTGTCAGACAAAGGTAAAGAGAGTCGCCACGCTTGCTTAGGTTGTACTATGCCCTGCTCTTCTATGACGATGACTCGGCCTTGCGCAGAGGTTAAGCGTTTAGGCTCACCATATTGCTGTTTAAGAAGCTTGAGATCTTGTTGCATGCCAAGCCGAGACGCGACTCGAAGTGTTCCATCAATAACCGATGGATTATTGGGGGCAACCGCCAGTGCTCTGCGATAGTCAACATAAGCCGAGTTCAAATCATTATCCGCTTCATAAAGCAACGCCGAAAGATACAACAGATAACCATTTTGTACCGCTTGTAAGGTTTTTCCGGCATCTGGATATTGTGCAAGCACACTGCCTAAGTTCGGGGATAATCCTTGTGAGCGCATCTCTTGCTCCGCACTAGACAACTCTTGTTCACGGCGTTTTTTAGCGGCTTCCTGAACTTGGTTAGCGCGGCGCATTTCAACTAATGCACCATCCAGATCATTATTGCGCACATAATTTAGCCCTAAGTACAGGTGCAAAAAGCCCAATTCATAATCGGCAGGCTCATACTCATTCAAGTTATCGTTGACCGCCAGCGAACCCACACTGGTCGCTGTACTACTCACAGAGATGATCGCTCGATCTTGCTGCTGTTTAACCGCCAAATCTGCAGCAGCCAAACTTTGCTGGCTTTCTGCGTATTGCTGGCTAAGAAAATAAACCCGCCCTTTTTCAAGGTTGTCTAACACTTCACCGGCGACATAATCGGGCAATAACTGCGTAGCTTGTTGGTATTGCCCTGCCGCAACAGACTGATATAAATCACTGTTTTGCGCACTGTAATGGCTAAAAAGATTGCCCGCAGTGAGATTGGCACACCCCGCGAGCAGTAGTGAAGTAAGAGTGAGGCTACGTATAGGTCGTTTAATGTATTGAACCACGTGATTCGTCACCATCAACATCGGAGAATGAAGTTAGCCCATCAAAAGCGGTCCAAGCGGACGACCACCCACCAAATGCATATGGATGTGATAGACTTCCTGACCCCCGTGTGAATTACAGTTCATGATCAAGCGGTAGCCATTTTCGGCGATCCCTTCTTGCTCAGCGATTTTTTTGGCGACAGTAAACAGCCGACCGAGTGCTAATTCATCTTCAACTTCAACATCATTGACCGTTGGGATGAGCTTATTGGGGATGATCAAAATATGGCTTGGCGCGCGCGGATGAATGTCTCGAAATGCAGTGACCAACTCATCTTGATAAAGAATATCAGCGGGAATCTCTCTACGAACGATTTTGCTGAAAATGGTTTCTTCCGCCATGACGTACTCCATACAAAGGTTTTGATTAAGAATTTTTCTGGCTTGAGTATGCGTCAAGGCATAGTAAAGCTCAATAAAAAACACCGTACAGTTAAAAGAACCTGAGCAAGCTCACTGGTGAAAGGTTTTTTTTGCTGTATTGGTCATAAAACGCGTTTCCCAACCTCAATACAATAATGACTGTTTTGTTACTTTTTTAAGACAAATTTGTCTTTGATGAATTCTAATAACAATGAGTGATTTTCGAGGGAGAGAAATTATGCAGGGTTCCGTTATTCGGCGTATGTATGCCGGTTTTGCGCTGATCATCATCATGTTTGTGGTGACTGTCGCCATCATGCTTCGTGGCATGAATCAAATTCACAGCAATTTTGAAAGTGTTTCAACCGCTGCATTGCCTCTCGTCTCTCTCTCTAATCAGACGAGTGTTCAACTCTTGTCTGCCGATAAATCGTTTAAAGACTTTCTAACTACGCAAGATACTTCGCTCATGGACGGTATGCGTCAAGAGTTTGCTCAGTCTAAACAGCGCTTTCAATCTGTTTTGGCGGAACTGAGTCAAGCCAGTGTGAATCATCCCGAACTGGCACAGCCAATCACGGAATTAAAGCAGCTCGAAACCCGCTATTTTAGTGAAGCTGACCTCGCCATGGATAACTATCAAGCCATGTTTGCCGCTCAAGCTTCCGTGCAAAAGTCGACTCGTGAGTTCCAACGTCTTCATTCAGAACTGAGTGTCGGGATGAAAGAGTTTGTCGATGACAACGACAGCATTTCGGTCAAAGTGATGGCCAAAAGCTACTTCATCAAATTAAAAGATGCCGAAGTGATCACTTCTGATGCCTTAGCCAGTTCAGATGTCGCCTTTGTGGAAAAAGCGGTCAATCAAAACAAAAAAGCGGTTACCCACCTAAACTACGCGTACCGTGGCCTCACCACGCAGATGCCACAGTTGAAAGAGCGCTTTGATGAGCCAGTCGCGAAATTTACCCAAGACATCGGCCAAAAAGGCGGCGTACTGGATCAACACAATGAATATCTGCAAGCTCGCGCTGCGCTCTATAACAATATTGCCAACCTCGCCAATGAAGTGGACAAAGCGATGACCATTTTAGGCGCGTTTAACCAAACGGCGACCGATGACCTGAACCAATCCCTTGCTGAAGCCGGCTCCGTTTACCAACAAGGTGCGATTAAAGCGGTAGTGATTGGTATTGCCGTCGTTCTATTGGCAACTGCGATTGGTTACCACATTGCGCACAGTGTGCGTGAACCCGTAACTCGGATCCTCAAAACCTTAGAAAGCCTCACCCAAGGCAATATGACGCAACGAATTGAGATTCGCTACAACAACGAATTCAGCCGCCTGAGCCGTCACATCAATAGTCTTGCCGATAACCTGCACGACATTTTAGTCAAACTCAACAGTGCCTCCGATGATTTGACCGCGACAGCATCGACAAACCAAACGACCTCACTGAGTGCACAAAACAAGCTCAACAGTCAACGTGAACAGACCTCTAGCGTCGCAGCCGCAATGACGGAAATGGCTCACTCGGTGCAAGAAGTCGCCAATAGTGCGCAAAATTCACTGGCGATGGTGCAACAAGTCGAAACCGCATCGGAGTCAGGCCGCCAGATCATGAGCACCAACATCAGCACAATCCGTCAACTTGAAACACGCTTAATCGAGTCAGTCGAGGCGGTCGGCGACTTACGCAAGATGAGCAGCCAAATCGGCTCTATCTTGGATGTCATCCGCAATATTGCTGAGCAGACCAACCTTTTGGCGCTCAATGCTGCGATTGAAGCGGCGCGTGCAGGAGAACAAGGCCGCGGCTTTGCGGTGGTGGCGGATGAAGTTCGCGTTCTTGCGCAGCGCACAACGCAATCGACGTCAGAAATCGAATCGATGATCAGCAATCTGCAATCCAGCTCTTCATTAGCCAGTAAGGTTATTGAGAGCTGTATGCAAGATATGGAGCTCTCCGTCGAACAAGCTTCCCATGCCAACAGTGCCATGGAAGAAATTCAAGCATTGATCATCGAAATCAGCCATATGAGTACGCATATCTCTCAAGCGGCCGGTGAGCAAAACGAAACCACCACCTCGATCGCTCGCAGCATCGAAGATATCAACCATATCTCGGATGAAAGCTACCAAGCGATGTCACAAATTGCGCAAACCAGTGCGAATTTGACCGCACTCGCCAACCAACAGAGTGAGTTAGTCCATAGGTTTAAACTCTAATCCGATGAACGGCTAGCACTCTTGCTAGATACTCTTACTGTCAATTTTTCCACAAAGAGCGACTTTTCATCAGAGTCGCTCTTGTTTTTTCAACACCTCATCGTTATATGAGTAACAAGCTTGCGCCACTTTCCCCTCCACTCATGCAAGCAAATCATGAGGACACTTTATGGCTATTCACGTAGGGATTATCGATCAGGACCCGGTTCGCTTAGTGACACCGCTGCTCGATCATCGAACCGTTAGCCGCCACATTATTTTTATTGGCGACCATACCCAAACGGTAATTTATCAACGCCTTAGCGACGTTTTAAACAAGCGTAATATCTCAACAGACTTCTTTGAAATTCCCGCTGGCTCAAACACCTCTGCCATCAAAAGTGCGATTCGAGAACTTGCCGAAACACTTAAAGCGCGTGGTGAAGAGGTCAAATTCAACGCCAGTTGTGGGTTACGCCACCGCTTGCTGTCGGCTTACGAAGTGTTTCGCAGCTACCACTGGCCAATTTTTGTCGTAGAACCCAATAGTGACTGCTTATGCTGGCTGTATCCCGAAGGCAATAACGATACTCAAGTTCAAGACCGCATCACCATTGCCGACTATCTCACCATTTTTGGTGCGCGTGGCGAATTCAATGAGCATCAACTCTCTCCACAATTAGATCAGCAGTTGTATCAGCTTGGCGAGCGCTGGGCGAGTAATGCATTGGAATTAGGCCCAGGCCTCGCCACCCTCAATTACCTCGCCACCACTTGCCGAAAAGAGCAGAAGCTGGATGTGGAATTATCTGACAAACAGCAAGGCTATCGCGAATTAAACTTGCTACTCAGCGATCTGGTTGAGGCCAAGATCGCCAGTTATGAAAACGGTATTCTCACGTTCATAAACGAAGAGGCTCGTCGCTTTGCCAATGGTGAGTGGTTAGAAACCCTAGTTCACAGCACTGTAAAACAGATCCAAGATGACATGCCAACCATTCAAGATCGCTCGCTGAACGTGCAAGTCTATCGCCAGCTTGGAGAGAGAGAAGTGCGTAACGAGTTGGATGTGGCGACCGTGGTGAACAACAAACTGCACATTATTGAGTGTAAAACCAAAGGGATGCGTGATGACGGTGATGATACTTTGTACAAACTCGAATCACTGCGTGACCTTCTCGGCGGCCTACAGGCTCGAGCTATGTTGGTCAGCTTCCGCCCTCTCCGCCATAACGATATTACGCGTGCCGAAGATTTGGGGCTGGCTTTGATTGGTCCAGATGAATTGAAAGATTTGAAAACCCATTTAACCCAATGGTTCAAAGCCGCGGGGGGAAATTAAGTCAATCTCTATACCCAAACAACTTGGAGTTGCAGGTAGGCGGCAAGTGAGCTCATCCCCATGAGCATAGAGAGACTATGTGATTGGGGTGAACGAACGTAGCCAACACCCCTGCAGCTTCAAGTAGAAAGGGGATAATCATCATCACTAAACTCAAGGGATTGGGATTAATTTCAATAGTAAAAAGCCCGCGTGACAATGCGGGCTTCTTTAAGGAAAACGAACAGTGCTAGATTAGCAATCGTCTTCAGTAAAATTGGACGGCAGCGTCATTTTCATCTGATTCCAGATGTGTCCGCTAGCAATACCATACTGACGAATAACCTGAGGCAAATGCTCACGCTCGCCGCTTTGGCACACAGCTAACAGCTGACGGTAGAATTCCATGGCCAATTCACGCGCTTGAGGATTGGAAAAATAGTAACTTCCCACACGGTCATACAGCTTTTTCAACCCGTTAAAGATCAAACCGTAAATCTGGTTACCAGAATGGAAAGCGAGACGTTGGAATAACATGTAATCGTAGAAATTAAATGTTTTCGCGATCAAGATTTCCTGCCTTTTGAGCTCATCTTTTTCGCTGTCTTCTTTCACGTGCTGCTGGATTTTTTCCGCATAGGGAGAAGCTGCGATAAACGCATCCCAAGAAGGGGCGTTAACCAAGGCTTCACAAGACTCAATCACATTGATCATGATCCGCTCTGCGCTCTCTTTATTTAGCTTAAAAGCGTAACGCATGAAAATGGGGCTGATATTGGTTCTTGCAGCTAGTAAGTCTTCAACAATGCTGGTGGCATTCTCTGCATCAAGAGTCATCAAGGTATCAAGAATATGCAAACCTGATGTTTCCATAAACTGATTCACTTTGGTGGGTTTACCGTGTTGAATCGTGAGCCAACCATCACGCGCTAAACGCTGTAACACCTCACGTAGTGTGGTACGCGTAACACCGATCAATTCAGAAAGCTCACGCTCTGCAGGTAAGATGGAACCTGGCGGAAAGCGGCCGTTCCAAATACTTTCAATAATATACTTCTCAGCGAAACCGGCTGGGCTTTTTGCCTTAATGACCATTAATGACTAATCCAATACTTGTTTTATTTGGGTCGAATGGCACTCATCATACCACTAGTTGGTGTACGTCGAAAACCAAGCATCGATAAACTTGTCACAAAGCAGACATAGTGCAATTACTCTAATTTAACTTGAGCGAATCATTGTGAACATTTTGCTTATAAGATGACTGGTAAACACTTTTCTTTTCATCGACTACATAAAACACCTGAAATTAAATGGACACAGCTCACACTCTCCTATTTCTAATTAGCAAAATAAACTTACTCGAAAGAGGTATTTCTTTGGAGTAAAGATGTATTAAATTCAATTTCACCTAACTCACGGCTTCTAAATGAATTTTTCGTCAACTTTGTGTTATGCTTACACCACTTAGATCGCGTTTTTTAACGAAAGTTTAGTAACTTTTTATCATCATGATATTTGTTGTTGACTATTGTGTAACGACAAGTAGAGTTGCGGTCGAAGTACGGAGTGCTTGTTTTTCTCAGGGAGTGACTTAGCTGGAATTGAATCGGTAAACAACCTTATTTTCCTGCTAAATCACTGTTGAAAAGATTTTGTCTACACACTGAGTCTCATGCTTTGGTGAAAGCAGGTACGACACAAAGTCTATCTATAACAACAGTTAAAGAGTAATCATCATGCCGATGTCCCTCGGAAACGCGTTTATCAAGAATTTCCTTGGTAAAGCGCCTGATTGGTACAAAGTTGCCATCATTGCTTTTCTTATTATTAACCCAATAGTGTTCTTCTTTATTAATCCCTTCCTCGCGGGTTGGTTATTAGTGGTTGAGTTTATTTTTACTCTGGCCATGGCACTGAAATGCTACCCTCTACAACCCGGTGGTTTACTTGCGATTGAAGCGATTGCGATTGGGATGACAAGTCCGGGGCAAGTTAAGCATGAACTGGTTGCCAATATCGAGGTATTGCTACTGTTGGTGTTTATGGTGGCAGGCATCTATTTTATGAAGCAACTGCTGCTGTTTATTTTCACTAAAATTCTGCTTGGCATTCGCTCCAAAGTTCTCCTTTCGATAGCCTTTAGTGTTACGGCAGCGTTTCTCTCTGCCTTCCTAGATGCGCTGACAGTGATTGCGGTCATCATCAGTGTGGCGGTGGGTTTCTACTCGATTTATCACAAGGTTGCTTCGGGTCAAAGTGTTCACTCTTCTCACGATCACACCCATGATGAAGGTATTTCAGAATTAACTCGTGATGACTTAGAAAACTATCGTGCATTTTTACGTTCACTGCTGATGCACGCAGGTGTGGGTACAGCACTGGGTGGTGTCACCACCATGGTGGGTGAACCACAAAACCTGATCATTGCTGACCAAGCAGGCTGGCAATTTGGTGAGTTCCTACTCCGCATGGCCCCCGTTACCGTACCCGTGTTTATTGCAGGTATGCTGACCTGTATGTTGGTTGAGAAATTCCGCATTTTTGGCTATGGCGCTCGTCTTCCTGCCAATGTTCGTCAAATTCTGCTCGATTTTGACTCAGAAGAGCGCAAAAACCGCACAAACCAAGACGTTGCCAAACTCTGGGTGCAAGGTGCTATCGCGGTTTGGTTGATTGTGGGTTTGGCTCTTCACTTAGCCGCCGTTGGTCTGATTGGTTTGTCGGTGATTATTCTCGCAACGGCGTTTACTGGTGTGATTGAAGAACATTCGCTTGGTAAAGCGTTTGAAGAAGCGCTGCCGTTTACTGCATTGCTGGCTGTTTTCTTCTCGATTGTTGCGGTTATTATCGACCAAGAGCTGTTCAAACCCGTGATTGATGCAGTATTAAATGTCGAAGACCATGGCACTCAGCTCGCACTCTTCTATGTGGCGAATGGTCTACTTTCCATGGTTTCAGACAACGTGTTTGTGGGGACGGTTTACATCACTGAAGTAAAAACCGCACTGATGGAAGGCATGATTTCACGTGACCAATTTGATTTGTTGGCCGTCGCCATCAATACCGGCACCAACTTACCTTCAGTAGCCACACCGAACGGTCAAGCGGCCTTCTTATTCTTGCTCACTTCGGCTTTGGCGCCACTAATCCGTCTCTCTTACGGTCGTATGGTCATCATGGCGTTTCCTTATACGCTGGCGCTTTCACTGGTTGGTTTTATTGGCATCATGTTCTTACTTGAGCCAATGACTGAAGTGTTCTATAGCCTAGGTTGGATCAGCCATCATGTCGCGCCAGCTGCAGATGCACTACTGCAAAGTGGCCACTAAATTTCAATTGAAACTGAAACTAATCCAAGATACAAAGCTCTGAGTATTCAGAGCTTTTCTTTTTAACAAGGATCTATCTGTGCGTATATTATCCTCCCTTAAAACCTTTTCTCAGTCGCGATTATCTTGGCTGTTGCTGCTGGCATTTGTGGTTTTCTTTACCTTGTGTGCCATGTACTTTCAACATGTGATGCTACTTGCACCTTGTGTCATGTGTATCTATGAACGTATCGCTATGCTGGGGATTGGTGTCGCCGCCTTGATTGGCGCAATTGCACCACAAAACCCTGTCGTACGTTGGCTCGGTTTTGCAGCTTGGGGTGCCAGCAGCTACAAAGGTTTGATGCTCGCGATCGAGCATGTGAACTACCAGTTTAACCCTTCGCCTTTTGCTACTTGCGATCTGTTTGTCACCTTCCCGGCTTGGGCTCCGCTCAACCAATGGGCTCCCAATCTGTTTGAAGCGTATGGTGACTGTAGCAAGGTGGTATGGCAGTTTTTGACGCTCTCTATGCCGCAGTGGCTTGTCGTTATCTTCGCGGCAAACTTACTCGCATTAGCGATTTTTGTCGTCGCACAACTGGCTAAAACCTCACGCTAAGCCAATCGCATCGCTCAATCCGGTTGATAAAAAAGGCGCTTAAAGCGCCTTTTTTACTTTTGTTGTTTCTGCTGTTTAATCTCGTATAGGTGCAGGAGCCAATACATCACGATTACCGTTATGCCCTGGCGCACTCACAATGCCTTGAGCCTCAAGCTGCTCGACAATACGTGCTGCGCGGTTATAACCAATTTTAAAACGGCGTTGAACCCCAGAAACTGAGCCTCGGCGCGTTTCGACAACGTGCTCAACCACTTGATCAAACAGTGGGTCAAGTTCTTCGTCTGATTCAGACTGCTCTCCGGGCAATAAGGCTTCTGGGCCGTGATCGCCTTGGATAATCTCACTGATGTAATTCGGCTTGCCCCTTGCCTTCCAGTTATTGACCACAGCATGCACATCATCATCCGAGGCAAATGCACCATGTACACGAATCGTATGACTGGAACCGGCAGGTAAATAGAGCATATCCCCCATACCGAGCAACGACTCTGCGCCGCTCTGATCCAAAATCGTCCGAGAGTCGGTTTTCGTGGAGACAGTAAAAGCAACACGGGTCGGGATGTTGGCTTTAATCAGACCCGTAATCACATCCACAGATGGGCGCTGCGTAGCCAAAATCAAGTGAATACCCGCCGCACGCGCTTTTTGTGCCAAACGCGCAATCAACTCTTCGACTTTTTTACCCACCACCATCATCAGGTCGGCAAATTCATCGACCACGACCACAATATAAGGCAGTTTTTCTAATAGTGGCGGCTCACTCTCCATGCTATCCCCGTCTTTCCAAAGAGGATCGTAGATAGGATGTCCGGCTTCAGCAGCCATACGCAGTTTATCGTTAAAGCCTTTGATATTACGTACACCAAGTACCGACATCAGCTTATAACGACGCTCCATTTCTCCGACACACCAGCGCAGCGCGTTAGAGGCATCTTTCATGTCGGTCACCACTTCCGCCAACAGATGAGGAATGCCTTCATACACGGAAAGCTCTAACATTTTCGGGTCAATCATGATGAAGCGAACATCTTCTGGGGAAGCCTTATACAACATGCTCAGGATCATCACGTTGACCCCAACCGACTTACCCGAACCAGTGGTACCCGCCACCAACACATGAGGCATCTTAGACAGATCCGCTACCACGGCATCGCCGGCGATATCTTGACCAAGCACGACTGTCGTCGGTGACTTCGACTCTTTAAATTGAGGACTGGCAATCACATCGGATAGGTACACAGTTTGACGTGACATGTTTGGCAGCTCAAGCCCGACATAAGGTTTACCGGGAATAACTTCCACGACACGCACAGCCATCGCCGAGAGTGAACGGGCTAAGTCCATCGACAGACTAGAAATTCGGCTCACTTTCACACCCGGCGCTAAATCTAGCTCAAAACGGGTGATCACAGGCCCCGGGAAAATATCCACGACTTGCGCTTGGATTTTGTAATCAGCCAGTTTGGACTCAACCAGACGCGCGATCTCTTCTAAAGCTTCACGATCGATAAAATTTTCACGCTTTTCTGGATGGTACAGCAGCTCTAGCGTTGGCATAGGCTCTGTTGGTTTCGGCAAGTTTACTGCCTTCTGCACTAAAAACGGGTTTTGCTGCGCAGCCGCATTCGCTTGTGCTTGCGAAACGATGTTTTGAAATGCCGCCACATCGCGATCGTCAGGCTCGTCTTCCCAATCAGATTCTATTGCGGGCGATACCATAACCGAAGGCGTTTCTTCAAGCTCATCTTCATCATCTGACCAATTCAAGTTAGCAATGCTGGGCTCAACTTCTTCATCTTCTACCTCAATATTGAACGAGTGGTTAAAGTTTTCAGAGAGGCTCTCCTCTTCTTCATCCACTGTGATGGCAGTGGTCAAAATGGAATCTTCAACATCCGAAAGAGTGCTGGAGGTAAGAACGCTTGGCACTGCATCATCCTCGACAGCATAGTCATCGACTAGACGAGCTTGTTGCTCCAGTTCTTCTATCGTGGCATCCCATTGCTGAGTGCGCGCAGAGCTGACAGGCTCTACCTGTGTATTTTGAGCGGCTACCCGTGAGAAATGGGGAGCAGGTTCGCGCTGCCTTGGCGACTCAGGTTTCAACTCGACTTTAGGCTCCACTTGGGGCTCAAAATGAATGTCAGGTACGTCGCGCTCTTCTGGCATATGAATATTGAAGCGACGTAAACTCGGGGCAGGCTCGTCAATCTCAGTATCCATTGGCGCAGAAAATGTCGGTTCTAGCTCTTCAACTGGCAGCTCAGGCTTTACCAATGCCGGTTTCACACGCTCCGCTTTTTCACCGCGTAAACGGTTAAACAGCCCGACAAATGCCGCAATGCTACGCTCACCAATCCATTCCACAATCCGCAGCCAAGAGATCCCCGTCAACAAGGTAATGCCAGCCCCCCACAAAAAGAGCAACACAAGCGTTGTTCCAAGAATGTTCAAGGTCGGCAGTGCTAAGCTGGTCAACACATCGCCAATCACTCCACCTGATGAAAAATACCAAATGTCATCAAAGTTGATGTCGGCAAGACCACAACTGGTCAATAGCACTATGGTTAGACCAAGGAGTCGAGTTCCCCAAAGAGTGAAATCGATTTCGTCACCTTCATCACGTTTGCGCAACAGCACCCATGCTGCAAATGCAATAATAAAAGGCAATGGATAGGCTAAAGAGCCAAAAACGAAGAACAGGGTGTCAGCTAACCAAGCGCCAACTAAACCACCCGCATTGTGAATGTCTGTCCCCCAAGCTGTTTGTGACCAAGATGGATCAGCGGGGTTAAAACTAAACAGAGCAACGGCAAGAAATATCGAAAACAAGAAAGCTAAGATCAATCCGCTTTCTTTAAGACGTTGTGAGCCATTGAGTCGAGAAGAAGGAGCCTCTTCACTCGTTTTAATAATGGTTTCGACTTTATTTTTGTTCTCTTTGAACATAAACCAACTTGACTATGATTAAGGCCATAATGCGCAACACTATACGCAGTTTCATGGCGGTGAAACAGTCCGAGCGGCCAATGCCGCTCGGTTTGTTTGGAGATTTAACCATATCAAGGGCAAAAACCCAATTCGCGAAAGTCAGAATGTGGAAAGATCTCCAACATTCGCTTTAAGTTAGCGAGTTTTAATCACTAATTGGTTGGTTTGCTTCACTTCTTCCATGACCACGTAAGTACGAGTGTCATTGACTCCCGGCAAACGGAGCAAGGTATCACCTAACAAACGGCGATAAGCACCCATATCCGATACACGGGTTTTCAGCAGATAGTCAAAATCACCAGAAACTAGGTGACACTCTTGAATATCATCCAACTTTTGTACCGCGGCATTAAACTGCTCAAATACATCGGGCGCGCCACGATTTAACGTAATTTCAACAAACACCAACAGCGAGGCGTCCAAATACTGAGGGTTCAATAATGCAGTATAACCAGTAATAAACCCTTGACGTTCTAGACGACGAACACGCTCAAGACAGGGTGTAGGTGAAAGCCCTACACGCTTTGATAACTCTACGTTTGAAATTCGACCGTCTTTTTGCAATTCATTCAATATATTGCGATCTATACGGTCTAAGTCCTTAGACGGCTTCTTATAACTATCCACCATTTTTTATTCCACCTTATTACTTCCTTGCAAAAAAATATACTACAACTTCTTAATATTTAGCATCAAATTTTTCACACTAGTCACTATACTAGCCACAAATTCGATAGAACAACCCTACATATAGTCAATACAACCAAATTAATCTAAGGAGTTAGGATGATCATTGGCGTTCCTAAAGAAATCAAGAACCACGAATATCGTGTGGGCATGATTCCAGCTAGCGTGCGGGAGCTTGTCTCACACGGACACCAAGTTTACGTAGAAACAAATGCCGGTTCCGGCATCGGCTTTTCAGACGATGATTACATCGCTGTAGGCGCATCCATTCTTCCTACCGCTGCAGACGTCTTCGCGAAAGCAGAGATGATTGTAAAGGTTAAAGAACCTCAAGCTATTGAGCGAGCCATGCTCAAAGAGGGGCAAATTTTATTTACTTATTTGCACCTAGCTCCAGATTTTCCACAAACTGAAGAGCTAATCAAGAGCAAAGCTGTCTGCATAGCCTATGAGACTGTAACAGATAATATGGGTCGCTTACCACTACTGGCACCGATGTCTGAAGTCGCAGGCCGTATGTCCATTCAGGCTGGCGCTCAAACCTTAGAAAAATCACGTGGCGGCAGTGGCTTATTACTCGGTGGCGTTCCCGGTGTTGCTCCTGCAAAAGTCGTAGTACTCGGCGGCGGTGTAGTCGGCGCTAACGCAGCCCGTATGGCTATTGGCCTACGTGCCGATGTCACTATTCTAGATCGCAACATCGATACTCTACGTAAACTCGATGAAGAGTTTCAAGGCCGAGCTAACGTCGTATATTCCACCGCAGATGCCATCGAAAAATACGTATTAGAAGCAGACTTAGTGATCGGTGCCGTTCTTATCCCTGGTGCTGCTGCGCCTAAACTGGTCACTCAGCAACACATCAAACGCATGAAATCCGGTTCAGCCGTAGTTGATGTCGCGATCGACCAAGGGGGTTGCTTCGAAACCTCTCACCCTACCACTCACGCAGAGCCCACTTATATTGTTGATGATGTGGTGCACTACTGTGTAGCCAATATGCCCGGCGCTGTGGCGCGCACTTCTACCTTTGCTCTTAATAACGCCACGCTACCATATATCGTTAAACTCGCCAATAAAGGCTACCAAAAAGCCCTACTAGAAGATGCAGGATTTTTAAAAGGCCTCAACGTAATTCACGGAAAAGTGACTTACAAAGAGGTTGCAGAAAACTTTGGCCTCGATTATGTCGACCCCGCTAAAGCGATTGCGATGTTTAATTAATGATTCAGAGAGCCGATATTATCGGCTCTCTGAATCATTAATTCAGCGCCAAGCATTGACCACTAAATTGCGCGGTGTTGCTTTACGATCGCAAAACTCACTCATCCTGACTTGATAGCCCTGCTCCTGCAAATAGAGCGCTTTATCCAACACCAACCATAGCTCTAGCAGCCGCCGAAACCCGTCTTGAACTAAACTTATCCGTTCCATCTGCCAGAATCGCTGATAGCCTAAACTTTCAAAATGAGCCAAATCGACGTGAGTGAAATCCATAGCGATATTTTTCTCTTGAGCCGCCCACTGGCAAAACTCGGCAAACCCTTGGTTGAGTTTTGATTTCTGAATACTAGGGATAGGTATATAACCCGCTTGATGGCCGACTTGACTCACCAGAGCATCAAATCCTAACCGATAAACCATCTCTTGCTGTCGCTGCCGTCTAACCCTTTCCCCTCCGGTCACGGTTTCTTGCAGTGGCAGTCGCAGTTCTCGGCGGGTCAATTGCAAATCTGACTGAGCCGCCACTTTCGACATCGCATGATATTCGTTATCTCGAATCAAATGGTAGCAGCAGGGAGAAAAGCTAATCGCCGCGGCATGCGAAGAAGTGGCGTAATGAAGCATCTTTACGTGTAAGTCACCACACGCATGTAGGGCAACAGCATGAGTACTGGAATTAAACAGGGCAGCAGAACGCTCATCAAACGCATCCCCCTGCACAAACTGCACAGGGAGTTGCAACGCATCGGCTTCTTGTTGTCCAGAGCAGCAAAGCTCGGCTTGATACTCAAAACTGACGACTGGTTGCTGAGTCACACCCGCCAAAATGCGCCCCAAGTAACCTTTCCCAGCACACCACTCTAACCACTGAGTGCCTTGATGGTGCGCAACAAGCACTTTACTGATCGCTTCTATTTGTTGCCATTTACGTCCGGGGATCCCTTTGTCAAAAAACTTTGGTAATCGGAGTGAAAGCAAGGAAGAGTCTGAAATGTCGACTGGGAGTTTCATCTCCTCTAACCCGGGAAAAAAACCAGATAAGACGGAAGAGAGTTTCTCTGGATCGGTTTTGAACTCCACGACCTCATCCTGACTAAGAGCATAGAGCCAAGCGGTTAACTCGGGATACGCATCCCCCCATGGCAACGCCGATAAACGGCAAGCATGAAAAGCCTCATAACGCCAAAAAGATTGGGTTTGAGTTAAGAATGAATCGAGTTGTATGAATAGAGCTTGCATGCTTCCTCCTATCGGTGAGCCATTCTAGGAGGAAGCACAATGAAGTGAAAGTAAAAGCGCGTTAACGCACAGGCAGATCAATGTCCTTAAACATTTCTGCTATTTCAATATTCGATTTCAAAGAGATGGCTTGCTCTACTACGGGACGGGTAAGATGTGGAGCAAAGCGCTCCATAAAATCAAACATATAAGAGCGAAGGAAAGTACCACGGCGAAAACCAATACTGGTGGTACTCGCACTGAAGATATGGCTTGCATCAATCGCCACCAGATCCGTGTCCTGCTTTTTGTCTACCGCCATGCTAGCAATCACACCAACCCCGATGCCCATGCGTACATACGTTTTGATCACATCCGCATCGGTGGCGGTAAAGACCACTTTCGGTGTCATGCCAACTCGATTGAATGCACTATCAAGCTCTGAACGTCCAGTAAAGCCGAAAACATAGGTCACTAATGGATAAGCGGCTAGATCTTCTATGGTCACCTGCTCTTTCTTGGTCAGCGGGTGATCTTTAGGCACCACTATCGAACGATTCCAGTGATAACAAGGCAACATGATTGCATCTTGGTACAAATGCAAAGCTTCTGTGGCAATCGCAAAATTTGCAGTGCCTTTGGCAATCGCTTCCGACATTTGAGTTGGCGTGCCTTGATGCATGTGCAAAGAAACTCTTGGATAACGCTTAGTAAAACCTTTAATCACCTCTGGCAGAGCATAGCGGGCTTGGGTATGGGTAGTGGAAATATTCAGCGTGCCCATTTCTGGATGCGTATGCTCGGCGGCAACCGCCTTGATGCTTTCGACGCGCGATAAAATTTCCGTCGCAATACGCACTATGTGCTCGCCCGCAGGCGTTACTTGCGTTAAATGTTTGCCGCTTCGCTCAAAAATTTGAATTCCAAGCTCATCTTCTAACAGCCTGACCTGTTTACTGATCCCAGGCTGAGAGGTATATAGGTTTTCCGCGGTCGCAGACACATTCAAATTATGATTGACCACTTCCACAATGTACTTTAACTGCTGCAGTTTCATCTTTTTCCCATAATCCCTTGCGGTGTTTTTCCACAGACACACATATTTTATAATTATTAGTTATAACGCTTCAGCGCGACAATTCCTAGCCTTTATCGAGAGAAGCGTGAAATGAATATTCAGCGCCTTGCTTATTCGGTGAAAAAATTGCCACGCAACGCTCAAACTCATCGTGGGAAAGCGGTTTTTGCATGATAAAACGGGAATAATCAACAGAGTAAATTGTCGGGATCACAACGAGCGTGTATCCTTAATCGTTAGCCATTGAAAACTGAAGATACGGATTTTATGAATATAGGTTTAATCATTGCTCTGGTGGCCATTTTGCTCATTTTGGTTCTTGGCTACAACATCATGTTGCAATATCGGGTGAAAGTCGAAAGCGCCAAGAAACAGGAATCCTCGCGCTATGTGGCCATTATTGATGCAACTGAAGATTTAATCGGCAATGCTCACCATCTGCCATTCAGTAAAGAGCTTTTAGTCTGCTTGAATAACCGTATTCTTGATGCACTACAAAGTATGTATGACCTTGATCCTAAAAATAAGCAACTCGCTCAACGTATCGAAAATATGAAGGGACAGATCAACCACCTGCAAAATAACCATCCGGGTGGTGAAAGTACTTCATTCAAGGTTCCTAGCAGCGATAAACAAGCCATCATCATGCTAAAGCTGGTTAAACGTCTGCGTGACACCATTCGCAGTGAGCACAATAAAGGACGTTTTGAAACCCAAGCCTATGTGGCAGAAAATGCTCGCTTAGAGACCATTCAGATTCGAATCAACATCGAAAACGTGATTAAGCGCGCCAACGACTCGATTTTGCGTGGGCAACCCGGCACTGCAATCCAGCTACTACGTAAAGGGATTGATGTTTTGTCCTCAAAAAATGACAGCTACTCAAATCAAGCCCGTGAAAAGTTACAGACTATGTATGATGAACTTGAGCAGAAACGTCAAAACAAAAGTGCTTCTGACCTCCAACAAATTGAAGAAAATGAACGCAAAAGTGACATGGATGTGCTCTTTGGCGAGAAGAAAAAGTGGTAAGATACCGCACGATAATGACTTGATTAACTTCAGGCCGCTTATGCGGCCTTTTTCTTAAATAGTGCCCATGATTCATCCATCTGCTATCCAACAACTTTTAGAACCGATTAACCATTTCCTGCAATGTCCTACACCCGACGAATGGGTTGAAGAAGCGCGCAAACCTGAAAACCTACGTGTTTTGTTGTTAGACCATTTACTATGTGAGCTGAAAGCTGGTCAATCCGCCATGTTTCTGATCCGTAAGTATGCGGTTGATAAAGAGAGTGAACTTTCGCTATTGGATTGGTTTAAACCTTATGAAGACTTTGCGTATCGCAAAATGGGAGATATCCAATCGCTCAAAGGCAAAAGCCAAATCTCCAAAGCGATCATTGCCAAATCGGATTCTCCTTATAGCCAAGATTTGATCGATAAAATGGTATTGCTGATCAAAGAAGAGCTACACCATTTCTATCAAGTGTTGGAAATTATGCAAGCGCGCAATGTGGAGTATGAGTCAATTCCGGCTAGCCGTTATGCCAAAAGCCTTCTAGCCCATATGAAGACTCATGAACCACAGACATTGATTGATAAGCTGATAGTAGGCGCTTACATTGAGGCTCGCTCTTGTGAGCGCTTTGCCAAACTCGCCCCCTACTTAGATGACGAGATAGCAAAATTTTATGTTTCTCTGCTTCGCTCTGAAGCTCGCCATTATCAAGACTACTTGCAACTGGCTGAACAAATTGCGGGCTACGATATCTCTGAACGTGTTGCGTATTTTGGCCGAGTCGAAGCGGAGTTAATTTCCACTCCCGATAGCGATTTCAAGTTTCACAGTGGTATCCCTACTGTTAATTAACGCTCATAGAATAAAGCCCTACCATGTGGCAGGGCTTGTGTCTCTTCAAGGTCTTAGTGAGCCGCTAAGTCATCACGTAAATACGATGTACGGTTGTAAATCGGTAAATACTGCAGTGACTGCAATTGGTAGCGATACTGCTTTTCCAGATTTTTACGTTTCGCCGCATCTTGGAAATCCGCTAGCTTAATGGTTGTTAACACAACATCATCGTACGTTTTCGCAGGATCTAATACTATTTCCGCTTCACGAGCGAGCAGCGCTTTATAGTCTTGCGTAAATCCAAGCATGTACCATGCATAGCTGTTTTCTTTCGTTGCATAGTACGTTGCTCCATTACTGCGTACAAAAGTTCTTACTCCATCACCTGAGCCTACTGATTCACTGCGCATCGTAATCGAACGAGCAAACACTTCATCACGCTGGTCAACCATCTTACCAGCCGAGTGCAAGACCATTGCAGTAAGAATTGCCTTGTTAAGAGGAACTTCTTCATACAGCGGTAAACCGAATGACTTACGTACTGAGTAGCTACCGAAGTATGGCATACGATCAATCTTGTTATTCCATGAGAAAGCTGTGAATTCGCCTTGAGCCTTATGATAGTTACCTTGTGAGTCTTTAAAGTTTAGCCAAAGTAAGTTTTCTCCTAGGATAAGAGTGCTCAACAGCATTTGCCCTTTGTCTGAAAATTGGAAATAACCGTCTTTCAATCCATATACATCTGGCAACTCGATTAATGACTTAGTAGAGCGATCTGTAGAGTCTCGTCTTCCCACTCGATCAACCAAAGTGGCTGACGCAGCCAAGATATCAGGCCAGTGACCAATATAGTCAATATAATTGCTGTAGTTGTTCACGGGGGCAGGACGTGGAGCCTTCCCACTATTTAAGTATTTACCAATTTCACCCACTACCGTGAGATCCGCAGCTAAACTCTGTTTTACCGTTTCATCAAAACACGATGTTGGCACATAGTTAATAGGGAAGTTATTACGCTGTGAATAAACGCTAATAATCTCAGCTAAAGGACGATAGCTTATCGCACCATCTGCGGCCTTGAGCTCACAAGTATGGTCAGGCGTTAAAACTATGTTGATCAACTTATCACGCGCCATATCCACTGACTTAGGTGAGCCACAAAAAACTTCAAATGGCCATACAGTGGCGTTAGCCTCGTCGTTACAGTAAGCCAAATTACTGATTGGTAGACCCAACATCTGGATATTCGACAATGGTCGACTAAACACCATGTCCTGATAGCGTTCAAAAATATGTAATGAGTTTCTCCAATCCATAAATTCACTCACACGGCGCTGAGCGTAACTCATCGCGGTCGATTCTGAGAATCGGTCACTCATACCTCGCAGAGTGCGTTTATAGTAGTTGTCCTCATAACTCTCGAGCTTAAATGCCATAATTTCAGCACGGTTACGACCTTCGTCATGGCGGTTACAATCATCATTCAGACTGACGTTACCATCGGTACAATAGAGGAACTCACGTAACGGTTTATCTGGATGCGCTGATTCTAAGGCCTTGATCGTACCATCATAGGTTAATGATGATGGTGTACTAAAAGGATCCAATGCTTCCTGACGTAGCTGATCATCATAATCCCCAGCATGGAGATAAACTTGCGTGATTGATTGAGTATTGTCGCCATTGGTTACTGTTTTTTGAGCTTCCACTTGACGTTTATAACCAAAGCGCAGTGCAGCCAAATCATAAGGACCAAACACTGCTAATGCATTAAGCATCGAAGGGTTGTAATCCATAATTGATGAGTAACCGGGTACGGTTCTTAATCCATGCTCAGCAAGTTCACTTTGCGTAAAGTAGTTTTTCGCATCGTTGCTACCTTTAAAGTTGTGACGTAGACCGAAGTTATGACCGAGTTCATGAACCAGCGTCTTCGCGTAGAAAACGCCTGTAATAAACAAACCAAGATCCGCTTGCTGCTTTTCACTTAGGTCATTCCACTCTTTCAATTTGCCAACAACACCTACTTCCCCATCCTTCCATAAACTTTTATCTTGGAAGTTAAAGGTTATTCCGCCTATCGTTGTCGGCAGCGATTTTAATGTCGCACCAGCACGCAATTCGGAAACAGGATACATGTTATTTTCAGCCCACAAGCGACGCTCTAACTCACGTAATGCGGACATTTCTTCAAATGAAACGTCTTCTTCACCATAAGTCAGTTCTTCTTGTACCGCTTTAACAACATCGGCCAATGACTGATAAGCCGCAGGAATAGACTGTGCTTCTTCTAGATTAATCGCTTCAGTCGCGTCGACATTTTGATGAGCGTCATAATGGATAACCCCTGAACCATTAGTCACCGATGTATGAGTTGGTGAGGTAGACTCATTGATGGCAGAAGAAACCTCAACTGGTGTCACTCGACCACGGTTATAGTCGTTTGCTATGCGATCCCACAAAATATCCGAAATAGAGCGCAGAACACCTGAATATTGGTTCACGTGCGCATGCACGATTTCACCCGTTAAAGGGTTAACTGCAGAAGGACCATAACCCGCCAAACCGTTATCCAATGGTTCATCAATCAGATTGATTACGTTGTAGCGTAAATCACCCGACTGTTTTCCACTCGGCTCATGTAGACGAATTTGTGGCACACCGACTTTGGCCAGTTGTGGGTTAATGCGCTCAATCACTTCCTTAGTCACTTGTTTGAAGAACAGCGTTTCCGCATTCTGATTGAAGCTATCTGACAAGTGATAATCGATATAAGGTAGCTTTGGATTAAAACGATGCAAATATTGGAACGTTTGATCAAATTGTCCGCCAACATAAGAAGGATCGGGTCTACCGACTTCATTTGCAAAGAAGCCAAACGTATCTTCATCGCCTTTTAAATAAATAACCGGCTCATAAATACCATGTGAAACACTACGAGCAGTCTTAGTATTCTGAGATGGAGAGCGAACAAGGTCTAACGGTACCAATGAATAGAATTGGGAAACGCTGAATGACAACTTATCCATATCCATATCATTACTGATGAGCGAGTTGATCATGCAATACCAGTTATTCGTAACTCGATAGTCCTGCATTAGCTCAAAGTTGAGCACACCATCTGCTGTGATCTCATAGCCTTTCCAACCTGTTTTCGGATCGTTAGCGAGTCGTGGCGTCCCCACTTTAGTGTAACAACCTTCAGCAAAGGTCAATAGGTCATTCCACGATGCTTCTGCAATGGTCGTTTTAGGGAAATCTGGCTCAAAATACGTACGCTGATACCAAGGTATTTCGTTGTTATCAACTTTCTCTTCTTTATTGGTACATTCGTTGTAATCGTTTTCTTTACACTGATAATCAACGTAATCCACTGGAATTGAAAGTACTAGGCTTTGATCATCGGCTCTTTCGATCCATCTCCCTAGTGCTTTTTGGTCAATCTCTCCTTGGCTAATCACATCAGGGCTAATCATGCGCACCTTTAGCTCACCCGATTTCGCACTATCGTTATTGGCCTCAAAAGCAACCGTCACTAACTTCTCCTGCCCTTGCATGAATGGAGCCATTGAACCCGCATAGCGAGGGGCATGAGCCATCGAAGGCATATAAAGATACACTTGATCCGTTTTGATTTGATCTCTGGTATAGGTGTTACTTGGTTTAGATAAATATTCATAGGGTTGATCATCAGCACCACAACCAGCCAGAATACTGGTAATAGCAGATGCCAACGCAATACGCTTAAATTGCATTGTCTACGTCCTTATATTAAATTCCTAAAAAGAATAGGTTAGTTGTGCGATATAACTCGCTTTGTCTGTATCAAATAAGTCTAAATTTCCCAATGTTCCGCGCTCTGCATCACTATAAAAACCTGCGCTAGATACAGTAAATGATGCCAACCACGAATCAGAAATTTGATAGTTGCTATAAACTGAAGCCGCATAGTTAAATTCTCGGCTACGATTCCCTTTATAACTCGTACCATTACCCCCCAGTAAAGAGGCACCTAATGTCAATTTATCAAATTGATAATGACCATCAGCAGAAACTGAATAAACCCATTCTGTTAATACACGCCCATTCATGGTTTGGTATTTATAGAAGTTTTTCCGAAGTCTTGGCGATACGGAATAATTGCCACCAAGCATTTTAAAACTCACCGGCACAGAAAGCCGAAAAGCGGTATAAAGCTCAGTATCACGAGAAGCTTCTGAGGTAGGAATGGTCAATTGCCCACCAAGCCCCAAACGCCCTGTTTCACCGAAAGTGAAGAGATTAGAGTAATTTAAACCAACTACAGTGTCTGTCACATAAGTCCCTGTTTTATCCTGAAAGACTCGGTAGCCACCACCTGTAATAAAGGCTCGCAGCTGTTCCGACACAGGATAATTTAGAGTACCATTCCATGATAAGTTACGGACGGATCGGTAGTCATCTTTATCGTAAAGGTTGCTGTCGTAAGCCAAAGAGGCAGAACCAGACAACTGACAAATAAGACACGGCTGGTCTTCATTTAAAGTCAGATCACTATTTGGATTTGTTGTTTCTCCTTCTGCAAACACTGTGGTTGCAGAAAAAAGACTAACAACTAAAAATGAAATAGGATTGACTCTACACCTTTTTATGTTGTGCATATTTTACTTCCAAAAAACATTCAGCCTTAAACTGAACAAACTTCGATGCTCAGTAAATAAGATTAAATACTGAACATCACCCCAAGCATGGGTAAATACCCATACTTGAAATTTAAATGTTATTATCTTTATAGATTATACATATGTAGCAAGCAGAGAATAAATGTAGATTGATTACACATCAATTAAATGTTATTTCCGAGTAAGATCACTTTTCTTCCTATATCTAGGATGTGTTATCGGAATAGCTGAAAGTAATTTTTTGGTATAGTCATGCATAGGATTGTTATAAACCTCTAGTACATTGCCATACTCAACAATTTTTCCGAAATACATGACGGCAATATTATCTGAAACCTGTTTAACAACAGATAGATCATGCGATATAAAAATAATCGCCAAATTCATTTCCTGCTGTAATGTCAATAGCAAATTAATAATTTGTGCTTGGACAGACACATCAAGCGCAGAAACTGATTCATCGCAGATCAACAGTTTGGGTTTTAATGCAATCGCTCGTGCAATTCCAATTCGTTGACGCTGGCCGCCAGAAAATTCATGGGGATACCGCTCAATAGAATTGGCTGGCAACCCTACCTTTTCAAGCAGTTCTAAAACCCATTTTTTACGCTCTTGAGCATTACCGACCCCATGGATAATAAACGGCTCTTCCAAAATCATTCCTATGGTATGCCGTTGGTTAAGCGACTCTAGAGGATCTTGGAAAACAATTTGCATTTCTTTACGCAGTGAGCGCATAGCTTTCGCTGAGAATTGGGTAATATCTTGCCCTTCAAAGAAAATTCGTCCTTCTGTTGGTTCAAACAGCTTGAGTATGGTGCGCCCTAACGTACTTTTCCCACACCCAGATTCTCCGACCAATCCTAGTGTTTCTCCCGGCTGGAGGGCAAATGAAACACCATCGACCGCTTTGATAATATACCCACGCCGAAAAAGCTTCTTACCAGAAACAAAGTGTTGTTTCAGATTTTCAATTTTGAGTAGCGGCTGCATGCTTACCCCTTAAACTCAGGAAATGACTGTGGATCAATCGGTTTAATAGGGATCAACTGTTTAGGCGTGTGCTCTAAACTGGGCATTAAACTCATTAATCTTTCGGTATATGGGTGCTGCGGGCGATCAAACAGATCAAAAACGTCTGCATGCTCAACCACTTTACCTGCATACATCACCACGACTTCATCACACACTTCAGCCACTACGCCTAAATCATGGGTAATAAAGATCACTGCCATGCCTGTTTCTTGTTGCAAATCTTGGATCAAATCCAAAATGGAGGCTTGTACCGTGACGTCTAATGCCGTAGTGGGTTCATCACAGATCAATATTTCCGGTTTACATGCTAATGCCATCGCGATCATCACTCGTTGTCGCATCCCTCCAGAAAGGTTATGCGGATACTCATCCAAACGCTTGTCTGCCATCGGAATTCGCACTTTTTCGAGCATCTCTGATGCGTGTTGACGCAAAGTAGAACGACCAAGCTCTGGCCTATGTAAGGCCAGAACTTCCATCAGTTGTTTACCCACGGTATGAACAGGATTAAGCGCTGTCATCGGATCCTGAAAAATGATTGAGATACGATCACCACGCATCGCATACATCTCTTTGGGTGGTAGTTTCACCAAATCTTTTCCGCGATATAGGATCTCTCCACCAGTCACTCGGCCATAGGGTTTCGGCAATAATCCCATGATTGACATTGCGGTGACGCTTTTCCCACAACCCGATTCACCCACTAAACCAAGTGTTCGACCTTTTTTGACGTCAAAGCTCACTCCATGCAGAATTTTTACCGCTCCGTTATCAGCTTTTTGACAGGGGATTGAGGGGTTCTGCCATGGTATGCCGATTCGGACCGCATGGATGGGAACCGTGATGCCACGTTAGGTATGACGGGGTAGGGTGGGATTGGGTTAACAAGCCGTTAACTGGTCCGAGTTTGAGGGTAATACGGGGCTGAGAGGGAGATGGCGTCCGGCGCGACTCTGGCTGGTGACGCAGATTCCCAAAATTCGTCCGCTTGAAATTTCTCCGTGTCTACCATAACGGCATTACATACGCATTGGCCCGTGAGCCGTGGGCA
Source organism: Vibrio cholerae (assembly GCF_008369605.1). Taxonomy (NCBI): domain Bacteria; kingdom Pseudomonadati; phylum Pseudomonadota; class Gammaproteobacteria; order Vibrionales; family Vibrionaceae; genus Vibrio; species Vibrio cholerae. The sequence goes on along the minus strand of NZ_CP043554.1, from coordinate 977,010 downwards.
AGACGGTCTCCTAGGGAGGTTTCGGAGATTGACTCGAGCAGCGTGTGAGGCATCGGGATGTGGGCCGGATCATGCTGTGCGGGCATCATGGTAGGAGCCATGACTGCGTTGGTTGGGCAGGTTGGGGCTGCGTAGCTTTTCTAGCTCTCGGGCGAGGTCGAAGATTGTGGATATGGATGGTGAGGTGCATGCGCGGACGATTACGAATTATGGTGAATCCTGGATAGACCCGGGGAGGGGTTGGAGGCTGGCCGTTGTTGGAAGAGGCGGGAGCCGCACGGTGTGTGGAGTGTTAAACCGCTGGGGTTATCGCCTGGAACATTGTTGACTGGTTTATGATAAGGCTAAGGTCAATCGTGACGATCAGTTTGAAATTCTTAGATGGGGAGGGGACTACCCACGTGTAATGGGTGGGGTTTATGAACGTTGTGACTTCGTAATTGGTCTTGGGCTTTAGCGTGAACGGCGGGAGACGCGGCGGCGCAGCGTGCATTGACTTCTGCCTAATACGGGGGGGACACACCGTAATCAGCCACCACTCTGGCTTGCGGCAAATTAGCAATGGAGGTATCCGGGGGAATTGAATCGAAGTAATTCATGGGTGCCAGGCCGGCGGGGGTTAAAACTGAAGCAGATTTTATTCGGTTGGGCAGGGGGAGGGCGCATTTGAGAAGGGGGTGGGGGTGGTGCGGTTTTTGATAGAGGCCTAAATGTACCAATTCCCTTCGCCAGTGGTTGGGCTTGCGGGTTGTGGAGATAAGCGGGCTTGGGGGACGCAGTCGATGGGGCAATTGCCACGAAATATAAGTCGATACCGTTTTAACATCACTTCCGAGATCTGGTGTGCACACCCATTGCATGAGGATTGGGTTTACATTCTGCAAGTGACCTCGGCACGCTGTGTGACCAGCTGGTATTGCCCCAAACATCTGCGTCGAATGTAGCCTTTCTCGTAGAGCTCACCATTCGCCTTTTCATGCCAAAGCGCAGGCAAAATCATGTTGAAAGCGTCCAACGAACCTTTTTCAAAATGCTTTAGTGCAATGTCTTCATCACGAATAATCGTCAACCTAATTTTATCCACGTTAAAACGGTGCTGATAATAGCGGTTGCTATAACCCCACCAATCATCTCCCACATGCTTAAAAGTGATGCTTTTGCCCTTTTTCACCTCGTCGAGGTAATAGGCGTTGGTGGTGGGTTCACCTTCAAAGTTATAACGGCGCACAAAATCATCATCAATGCCGTCTTTGTTCTCATCTTTCTTTGGATTGGCATAAAAATGCTCAGGACGAGGGACCAAAGAACCCAAGGTATAAAGCAGGTCTTCTTGGTTTTTCTCGACCTTACTCACTGCTGCGAATGTGTGCTCATCAATTTTGATCACATCATCAATCACAGTGGTGTAATACTCGTTATACCAAGGCGCAACAATATCTGGTGAACGATAAAATTTGAGCATAAAAACAAAGTCGTCAGCAGTAACTGGCTCACCATCAGACCACTTGGCTTGGGCATTAAGTTTGAAATAAACCGTCTTATTGTCACCTGCAAATGCCCATTCATTAGCCAGCTGTGGGATCCACTGTAACGTATCCGGATGTTTCGCCACTAACGCAGGAACATCATCAAGGAAATAGCCTCTCAGCCCTGAGTTTGAGTCTGGGCCAACACTGCGCAGAGTTTGTGGGAAACTCAATAAATGCGTGCGGTAAGTGCCACCTCGTTTCGCCTCTGCTGATGCGAAGACTGGCTCATCCCAATTAGTTTGCCATTGCAAGTTACTCGGCAACGAAGCCGCATACAGGCTGGTACTCGTGGCAGCAATAGCTGATGCAATAAAGAGTTTTTTCATCCTAAATATCCCTATTTTCCTTTCCATCACACGTAACGTGTGTACTTCTTCGGATCAAATGCCGCTCGAATCGCTTCACCAATAAACGTCACCATTACCAGTACAGAGACAATTGCGGTAACGACTGAAGTTACAATCCAAGGCGCATCAAGATTCGATTTTCCTTGCTGGAGTAATTCGCCCCAACTTGGGGTAGGAGGCATAAGTCCTAGCCCTAAATAATCTAGTGCGGTAAGAGCTGTGATGTTGGCTGCAATCGTAAACGGTGCCAACGTCACTATCATCACCATCGTATTGGGTAAAATATGATGGAATAAAATTCTTGCCGTAGATGCACCGAGCGCTCGTGCTGCCGTCACATACTCACGAGCCGCTTCTTTGTACGTCATGGTTCGCATATACCAAGTGATACCAATCCAGCCAAACAAGACGTTAATCGCGACAAACAAAACAAAAGTAGGCTGAGTAATGGAGACCAAAATCATAATGACGTAGAGAAATGGCACCATTGACCAAACTTCGATCACTCGTTGAGTCAATAGATCAAAGCGGCCACCAAAAAATCCCATCGCACAGCCGATCACAGTGCCAATCGCATATGAGATGGCCATCGTTAACAAAGCAAAACCCATTGCTGTACGAAAGCCGTACACTAAGCGAGCCAAAACGTCACGTCCAATCACGTCAGTACCGAGATAATGCTGTTTTTCAATATCAGGAGCTAACGGCGGAAACTCACCACTAAAATCCTGCTCATAAGGGTTCCACGGTACTAAGGGTAAGATAACAAAATTATCTTTATTCTCTTCTTCAAACAGCGTTTTCAACTGTCGATAGTCCGCTTCACTCGCATAGTCCAAGCCGAATTCTGTTCCAGAGTACACACCACTCACAACAGGGAAATACCACTCTCCTTGATATTTCACCACTAAAGCACGGCTGTTAATAAAGAATTCTGAAAATAATGAAAGCACTAGCAAAATAGAAAGAATGCTAAATGACCAATAGCCACGTTTAATTTCTTTAAATGCTTTAATCTTTTTTCTGGTTAATGGGCTGATTGTTATCATTACTCACCAAACCTTACTCGTGGATCGGTTGCTGCTACACACAAGTCAGATAAAATATTTCCAATCATCAACATCACAGCGTTAATTGCGACAATTCCCATTACAACTGGATAATCACGCTCCATAATCGATTCATAACCAAGCAGGCCAATTCCATCAATATTAAATATCACTTCAATAAGGAATGATCCTGTCATAAAAAACAACAAGGAGTTTCCAAAATGACTTGCAACGGGAATTAGACTATTTTGTAAAGCATGCTTTCTTACCGCTTTATGAAATGGTAAACCTTTAGCGATAGCAGTACGGATATAATCTGCAGATAAGTTTTCCATAAGGCTGTTTTTCATTGTCATGGTCAACGTAGCGAAGTCACCAATCAAATAACAAATAAGCGGCAATATAGCGTGCCACATAACATCCTTTAATCGCTCAGAGAAAGTCTCATAGTCTTCGAATTCATCACCAACAAAGCCCCCCATCGGAAACCATTCTAAGTGATACGAGAATACTGTGATAAGAAAAACCCCCACGACATAGCCTGGTAATGCATAGCCTACAAAGATCATAATCGAAGAGGCTGAGTCAAATACTGAGCCATGCTTGATCGCTTTGTAATATCCAAGGGGAATAGAAATGAAATAGCTAATAAAGAAAGTCATTCCACCATAAAACAATGAAATGGGTAGACGCTCTGCAATCATTTCACTGACTGGTTCGTAATAACGCGTTGACTCACCAAAATCTAATACGATTATTTTGCTTAACCAATCAAAATAGGCCTCAAGAATAGGCTTATCTAGCCCATAAAATGCATTGAGCTGAGCAATTTGAGCATCAGATAAAGCATTACTTTCATTCACAGTCGAATAATTAGCGCTATCCGACATGGATTGCATACTAGCCAACATTCGTTCTACCGGTCCCCCCGGTACAAAACGTGTAATGGTAAATATTAGGATCGTAATGCCTAAGAAGGTTGGCAATATTAAAGCCAATCTACGTAAAATATATGATAACACTTACAAGCGTACTCCATGCTGTAATACATAAGTTATCAAGACCATAAACATCCAGTTAGGTCCTTAATGTGTAGACAGTTCTCACTGCAAGCTTAAGGAGATTGAGAGTTCATTCCTTAGCTGCATATTTAATACAAGATTTCTTGGTAAGATCAAACACTAATTTGCAACAAACTTGCCGAATCAACATCTATAAAACTGCATATTTACTCGAAAAATAGACTATAATTTCAGCAATCAGATGACAAGATAAGCTAGGTAAACGTTTAACAAAGATTTATTCACTATTGTTATAATTATTTCCAGAATAAATGAAATGGGCATCATTCATAAAAAATGCATAAGTATGATTTATTAAGCTTTTATACAGTTAATAAAAATGCGACTAATATCAAAACATTAGTCGCATTATTTAATTTTTATGTCACTTAGATAATGTTTGGTTGATCTCTTCCAGAACCACTTCAGGATGTGCGGCTTGAGTGATAGGGCGACCGATCACGAGATAATCTGAACCAGAGGCAATGGCTTGGGCTGGAGTCATAATACGGCGTTGATCGCCTTGCTCTGAACCCGCTGGACGAATTCCTGGCGTCACCAGTTTGAATTCACGCCCTAAATGTTGCTTCAATAGTGATGCCTCTTGTGCGGAGCATACTACACCATCAAGACCAGCATTTTTGGTGAGCGTTGCTAATCGCAGCACATGATCTTGTGGCGCACTCAAGATGCCAATACCTTGTAAATCGGCAGATTCCATACTGGTCAATACAGTGACACCAATCAGCAGTGGGCGATCTTTACCATACGGCTCCAGAATCTCACGCGATGCTGCCATCATTCGCTCGCCACCACTCGCGTGCACATTCACCATCCAAACCCCAAGCTCAGCGGCAGCTTTCACCGCTTTTGAACAGGTATTCGGAATATCGTGAAATTTCAGATCCAGAAACACAGAAAAACCTCGTTTATGCAGCTCACGGACAAAATCAGGACCAAATAGAGTAAACATCTCTTTACCCACTTTGAGTCGACATGTGCTTGGATCAATTTTGTCCACAAACGCGAGCGCATCCGCCAGATTGTCATAGTCCAGTGCAACAATCACTTTTGGGTCGTTCATCGTTTCTCCTATCTGTATATCGAGTTAAAAAAAAGCAGCCATAAATAGCTGCGTCATACTGTTGATTTTTAATTACTCACCATCTAAGCCTCTGATTGGCTTGATTGAACCCCAGTTTTTACATGATGGGCAATGCCAATAAAGTGAATGGGTCGAAAAGCCACATTTACGGCAACGGTAATGGGGTTTTACTTTAAGCTGTTCACCCACTAAGCGTTGTAACGTAGAGAGACTGGCTTTGGCTCTGCCCTCTTCCGCTTCGGCAATATGGTAATCAATCAACCGGTAAAAGCCTTTCATAGTAGGATTTTTAACCAACTGACGAGTTAAAATCTCTTGTGCAGCGGCAATACCTTCATGCTGTGCAACCAGCTGAGCGAGCATTAATTCGGCCGATACCCCCGCTTTATTGGCGATACAGCGACGTAAGAAGGTGATCAAATCTTGCTCTCGCCCCAAATGGTGGTAACACTCAGCCAACGTATTGAGCACTTCACCGATAAAATCGATATCTTGCTCAAGAACCATCTCTAGATGGTCAATAGTCTTCTGATAGTCTTCGTTTTGTAGGTAGAGTTTACCGAGTGAAATGGTTGCACGTACACATTTCGGATCTTCTTGTAATGCTTTTTTAAACAGTTGGATGGCTTTGTTATCGTTACTGTCCGCCTTTTCAAGCATGGCCAGCTCGCAGTAGAAATGCGCAATGTTCACCTTCATACGTTTGCGCCCAAGCTTAACCAAAGCGGTGGCGCACTCAATCGCTTTGTGCCACTCACGAGTCTGTTGATAAATTGCCGTGAGCTGCTGGAGAGCGGATTCACGATGCTCAGGCTCATCAATCAGTTGTTCAAATATTTTCTCAGCACGATCAAGAAAACCGGACACCATATAGTCCTTAGCTAACTGCTGCAGCGCCAAGTTTTTCTGGTCTATGGTCAACCCAGAGCGAGAGATAAGGTTTTGGTGAATACGAATAGCGCGATCCACTTCGCCACGAGACCGGAAAAGGTTACCGAGTGCTAGATGGGTATCAATGGTTTCATTATCGACTTGCAGTAATTCGATAAAGTGATCAACCGCTTTATCCGATTGATCGGAGAGTAAGAGGTTCAAACCGGTCACGTATTGACGCGAAATTTGGTGTGATTGTTTCTGTTTATCTTGCTGGGCGCTACGATGCCCCATGTACCAGCCGTAGGCGGCAGCGATGGGCAATAACAGGAACAGTATTTCTAACATCGAAAACAGCCTTATCCGCTATGTACTTTCGTTTCAGGTGCGGATTGCTGATTGGCCAATTTTAACTGTTTGGTAAGTTTGCGAATTCTCAGTTGCGACTTGAAATGCATGCCACCGAAAAGAATCGCTGCACAAGCAAAGCCGACAATAAAAACCGTACCCAGTAAGGTCGATAAATGAAACTCACCTTGCGCTAGCAAGTAGTTAAATACCACAACCGATTGGTTTTGCGAGCCTAATGCTAATGCGATTAAGAAAAGAGCGAGTACGGCGACTATCTTTATAATTTTCATAAGTCATTACCTTTTCACAAATTGGCACACCGATTATGCAGGAAAACGGCGCGACAAACCACGGCTAATAGTCATGCTGATATAAAAAAGCGGCACGCTGGATTAGCATGCCGCTCGTGTGAACAAACTTTACTCAGATTACAAGTTAACGCGTTCGCGTAGTTCCTTGCCTGGTTTGAAATGCGGAACGTACTTACCTTCCAACTCAACCTTATCGCCAGTCTTAGGATTACGCCCAACACGCGGCTCACGATAGTGTAAGGAAAAGCTACCGAAACCACGAATCTCGATGCGCTCCCCCGCTTCTAACGTAGAGGCCATATGCTCAAGGATATTTTTTACCGCATCTTCGATCTCTTTCGCAGACAAGTGCGTTTGTTCGGCACAGAGTCTTTCTATCAGTTCGGACTTAGTCATAGTTTCCCTCTTCGAGTTGTTACTGCTCAATTATAGTCAGTAATATCAATTCCAACAAACACTTGATTTACATTGTAGAAAAAGAACTCGACGTTGGGCGAGATCTTACATTAGGTTTACTGTTTTATTTCTAAGAGTGAACGTTATGCGGCTTTTTGGCAACTGCTCATGTTTAATCTTAGGTGGCGATCATAAGATTACAACAAGCACCACCGCTAAAAGCGGTGGTTTAGGGATGCCAATAAAAATCCGCCTTCTTAGAAGGCGGTTTTAATATAAGCCCCCTAAAAGGGGGCCACGACGCTGTTAGTCTCTCAATAACTCTAACTGCTGCTCTTGCTCAAGCTCTTTTTTGTCTTGATGCCGTACATACCGTCTAATGATTTCTTCATTTACACCTACCGTATCCACAAAATAGCCTCGCGCCCAAAAATGATTTCCCCATAACTTTTTCCTGATATGTGGAAACTTGTTGAATAGCCTAATTGCACTCCTACCCTTTAAAACTCCCATCAACGTCGAAATCGATACTTTGGGCGGAATTATCGCAACTAAGTGGACATGCTCTGGCTGAACATTGAGTTCCAAAACTTCACAATCTTTCATATTACAAAGAATGTAGATCGAACGATTTAGCTCTTTGGCTACATTACCTTTTAAGATCTTAAAACGAAATTTTGGTGTCCAAACGATATGATATTTGCAACGCCAATAGACGTGTGATGAACTTCTGTAGTCGCCCATGTTATTTGAATCCTCTTACTTATGGTGAATAAGAGTTTGTCTTCTAACATGGGCGCATTTTCGGGCAAAAGCCCCTAGGGACAATAACCACCGCTAAAAGCGGTGGTTTAGGGATGACAACAAAAAAGGAGCCTTGCGGCTCCTTTTGTCTATTAGCGTTTGGCTATTATTCGCCTTTCGCTGCTTTGAAAGCGTCAGCCATAGCATTACCGAACGCAGCTTCATCTTGCTTGTTCAGAGTTGCCATTACTTCTTGCTCTTCAGCTTCATCTTTCGCTTTGATAGACAGGTTGATTACGCGGTTTTTACGGTCAACACCAGTAAATTTCGCTTCAACTTTGTCACCAACGTTCAGGATCAGTGATGCATCTTCGATACGGTCACGTGATACTTCAGAAGCGCGGATGTAACCTTCAACGCCGTCTTCTAGCTCGATGGTTGCGCCTTTCGCGTCAACTGCAGTTACAGTACCGTTAACCAGAGCACCTTTCTTGTTGTCTGAAACATAAGCGTTGAATGGATCGTTTTCCATTTGCTTGATGCCCAGAGAAATACGCTCACGCTCAGCGTCTACTGCTAGAACAACTGCAGAGATTTCGTCGCCTTTCTTGAATTCACGAACAGCTTCTTCTCCTGGTACGTTCCAAGAGATGTCAGACAGGTGAACCAGACCGTCGATACCGCCTTCTAGACCGATGAAGATACCAAAGTCAGTGATAGACTTGATCTTACCAGTTACTTTGTCGCCTTTAGCTTGCGCTTCAGCGAATGATTGCCATGGGTTAGCTTTACACTGTTTCAGGCCTAGAGAGATACGACGACGCTCTTCGTCGATATCCAGAACCATAACCTCAACTTCGTCGCCAACATTAACAACTTTAGATGGGTGGATGTTCTTGTTCGTCCAGTCCATTTCAGAAACGTGTACTAGACCTTCAACGCCTTCTTCGATTTCAACGAAGCAGCCGTAGTCAGTCAGGTTAGTTACACGGCCAGACAGTTTGTGACCTTCTGGGTAACGCTTAGCGATTGCTACCCATGGATCTTCGCCTAGCTGTTTCAGACCTAGAGATACGCGAGTACGATCACGATCGAACTTCAGTACTTTAACTAGGATCTCGTCACCAACGTTAACGATTTCTGATGGATGCTTAACGCGCTTCCAAGCCATGTCAGTGATGTGTAGCAGACCGTCAACGCCGCCCAGATCAACGAACGCACCGTAGTCAGTCAGGTTCTTAACGATACCTTTAACTTCAGTACCTTCTTGCAGAGTTTCAAGCAGTTCATCACGCTCTACGCTGCTTTCAGATTCGATAACTGCACGACGAGAAACAACAACGTTGTTACGCTTCTGGTCTAGCTTGATAACTTTGAACTCTAGCTCTTTGTTTTCTAGGTGAGCAGTGTCACGGATTGGACGTACGTCAACCAGAGAACCTGGCAGGAACGCACGGATACCGTTCAGTTCAACAGTGAAACCACCTTTAACTTTACCGTTAATGATACCGATAACAGTTGCAGCTTCTTCGTAAGCTTTTTCAAGTACGATCCAAGCTTCATGGCGCTTCGCTTTCTCACGAGAAAGTTGAGTTTCGCCGAAACCATCTTCAACCGCGTCCAGAGCTACGTCTACTTGAGAACCAACTTGAACTTCTAGTTCGCCAGCAGCGTTCTTGAATTGTTCAGCAGGGATAGCAGACTCAGACTTCAGGCCAGCATCAACCAGAACGTAGCCGTTCTCGATTGCTACTACAGTACCTTTAACGATAGTACCTTGTTGGAATTGGGTCTCGTTCAGAAACTCTTCAAAGAGTTGAGCAAAAGATTCAGTCATTTATTTAATCTTCAATAATTAAACGGCCACGGGTGTCCTACCACGTGGGGTTATTAAATTCGCCAATCATCATCCTTGCGACCGACGTTCTTACCTAGCGTGAACCATTCACACTAGCTTAGATTCGATATATTGTAGCGCTTGTTCCACCACTTCATCGATAGTCAATGTGGTTGAATCAAGCACTAATGCGTCTTCAGCAGGACGTAATGGAGCAACAGCACGATTTCTGTCGCGGTCGTCTCTTTCCTGAATTTCGCTTAAAAGGGCGTCAAATTTAACATCAAGCCCCTTCAGTTGCAACTGCTTGAAGCGTCTACGGGCTCTTTCTTCCGCACTGGCATCAAGGAAAATTTTTGCTTCCGCCGCTGGAAAAACCACAGTGCCCATATCACGGCCATCTGCAACCAATCCAATACCACTAGCAAACGCGCGTTGACGGCGCAGCAGCGCTTCACGTACCCGAGGTAATGCCGCGACTTTTGACGCAGCCATCCCAGTTTCTTCTTTACGCAGCTCGCGAGACACATCTTCACCTTCGAGGATGACTTTCACTAAGTCGCCTTCCGCGATGAACTGCACATCAAGATGCGTAGCAAGAGGAACCAAAGCATCTTCCGATTCAAGATCAACGCCATGATGAAGAGCCGCCAAGGCCAACACGCGATAAATCGCGCCAGAATCCAATAGCTGAAAACCGAGTTTTTTAGCCAACAACATGCACAATGTGCCTTTACCTGCACCGCTAGGTCCATCAACGGTAACCACTGGCGTATGAGAAGACATGTATTTCTCCACTTTTTTGTTTTTAGGCGATTGGAATCGTCACGCCCGCGTTTTCGGCGAAGAATTATAAGTGCAAAGGCTCTCTGGTGCTAGGTAAGAGTCCTGATTAACCATAAAAAGGCTACTGAGTTAAAAAATTAACTCGGCCGAAGCCGAGTTATTACGAGACACATGATTGCAGCTTATAACAAGATCCTTGCGGCATTGTTGCGCACTGTCGCTTCACCAATCCCTTTCACATTCGTCAGATCATCGATATGAGTAAAAGGACCGTTGGCTTCTCGATAATCGACAATGGCCTGAGCTTTCTTAAGCCCGATGCCTTTGAGTAACGTCGCCAGTTCTTCTGCAGAAGCGGTATTAATGTTGACAGTGATCACAATACCTTCTTCTACCTGCGCAGCGGGTGCCGTTTCCTCGGCATTGGCCAGTAACGGTAATGTCGGCAGGCAGAGAGAAAGAAACAGTGTCACTATTTTGGTTTTGATTTGCATGATAGACCCTCATTTTGGTTGTTGAGGGCTTATGATAGCGAGGGGAAAAATGATGGAAATTTCGACAGTTTATAAATAGAACGGGCTACTGCTGTAGCCCGTTTCTTTAAACATATCAATTACACTAAGAATGCTTATTCTGTCGCAATGTGATACTCAATATCGGTGTTTTGACGCAACACACTGATCACACCCGCCAGATCTTGCTGAGAACCGATACGTTCTAACTGTGTAGCGATCTGTTCGTGATAAGCCGGTGTCAGTTTACTTTCCACTTTGCTCAACTCAATCACAACGATATTGCCGTCAAAATCTTTCGCTTGGGCATAAACCTTCTCGCCCTCTTGTGGTTTCACCATGGCGTAAACCGTGTTGGCAAGAGGTGAACTGCGATCGATCATTTGTAATTCGCCAAAAGACACACCTTTTTGCGCTAGCAGATCCGTTTCACCCGCTTTCAACGCAGTCACAAGCTGGTTACCCAGTTCAAGTGCTTGTTGTTCACCTTTCATACGAGATAGCTGCTCAACCACTTGCGATTTGACTTCATCAAGTGGCAGCACAGTTTCTGGACGAAACTCTTCAACACGCACTACCACGACATGCTCTGGAGCTACTTCAATCACTTCAGAGTTGAGACCATCTTCTTTCACTTCTGGTGATTTCAGCGCTTGCAGTACCGCAGGAGTGGTTAACACCTCAGGAGCTTGTTCGGCAGAGATAAAATCGGTGTGCACAACCGTAGCTGAGATAGCCTTGGCCGCTTCATCCAGAGAGTCTGAATGTTCAAATGCCATCTTTTCAAGTTCACTCTGCTTAGCATAGAAACTATCAAGGGCTTGCTGATCAATCAGTTCTTGTTTGATCGCCTGCTCAACTTCACTGTATGGCTTCACCACAGGTGCTTTGATGTCGTCTAAGCGAATGATGTGATAACCGAAATCAGACTTTACAAGACCCGAAACTTGACCCTTTTCAGTTAATGCAAATGCTGCCGCTTCGAAAGCTGGGTCCATAGTGTCAGGTTCAATCCAACCCAGTGAGCCGCCCTCTGCTGCACTGCCGAGATCTTGCGATTTTTCTTTCGCTAAAGTCGCAAAATCAGCACCAGCATTCAGTTCATCCAAAATCGCTTGCGCTTTTTGTTCATCATCCCCCTCAATTAGGATATGACTTACTTTACGCTGCTCAGCACTTGAATATTTATCTAGATGCTCTTGGTAATACTCTTGAGCTGCTTGATCATCAATAACAATCTGTGCTTTCAGCGCATCAGCAGACAGCTCAACATAGGAGACTTTCATCTGCTCAGGACGAGTAAAACGCTCAGTATTTGCTTTGTAGTACTGTTCAATGTCTTCATCGCTGAGCGTCACTTTTTTCGCAAAATCAGCCAACGATAATGTGATGGTACGGATATCTCGCGTTTGAGAAATTAATTGATCCTGTAGGTTTACTTCACCTGGCAGACTGAATTCACTACCTTGCAGTGCACTCATCAATTGATTACGAACTAAATCTTTACGTAAGTATTCCGCAAACATGTCTGGCGTAAAGCCTGCTCGACGCAAAGCAGCTTGATACAGTTCTTGATCAAATGTGCCCTGAGATTGGAATTGAGGCATTTCCAGAATCATTTGGCGTACCTGTTCATCGCTAACACGTAGACCTAATGAAGCAGCATGCTGTTCCAATAGCAAATCATTGATCATGCGATCCAATACTGACTTACGGAAAGAGGCGACATACGTCGGATCGGCCAGTAAGTTGGAGAAATAATCACCAAGTTGAGATTGCATGCGATTGCGTTCGTTTTGGTATGCTTGCTCAAAGTCACCACGGCTGATTTCCGCGTTCCCCACTTTGGCGGCTGCGTTATTACCACCACTGATCAGGTAGTTACCTACACCAGCAAAAATGAAAGATAGGATGATTAATCCAAGGATAATTTTAACCGCGATGCTGTTCACGCCTTCGCGTAATCGATCCATCATAGTGCTACTACTCTCCGGGTTTGATATCAGGCACGTAAGCCCAAAATGAATGGCGCGATAATATCAGAAAAAGAAATGCGCATCAGTAGGATGCGCATAATTTCAAAAGGTTCGAATTTATTTTGCAGAAAAGCGCAAAATCTTCATTCAAATTAGTTGCAAGCGTCTTTCAGCGCTTTACCCGCTTTGAATGATGGTACTTTTGCTTCAGCAATTTTGATCTCTTCGCCAGTTTTTGGGTTACGGCCTGTACGCGCAGCACGAGTACGCACGCTGAACGTACCAAAACCAACCAGTGCCACTTGGTCACCAGATTGTAGTGTACCGCTCACTGCTTCGATGAATGCGTCAAGAGCGCGACCTGCAGAGGCTTTAGAGATATCTGCGTTCGCTGCAATTTGTTCTACTAGTTGTGTCTTATTCACTGTGATTCCCCTTTGGTCACCCTTTATTATTTTATCGGTGCCGATTTCGTTCCATTAAAGTTTAAAACTAGCCTAAAGCCTTGTTGCATCAGGGCTACAAGCTATTGAGAGTAACGTTAGCCTTCAAAAAAAACGCTGACAAGCCTTTTTAGACCTATCAGCGTAAAGATTTACTTATTTTTGCTATGCATCACTCTTTTTGCTCTCAAAGCTAACCCCTGTCGGGTCTTGCTCCAAGGCAACTTTGAGCACCTCGTCAATCCACTGCACTGGAAGTACTTGCAGATCGGCGATCACGTTATCTGGGATCTCTTCCAAATCACGCTCATTATCTTTCGGGATCAGCACCGTTTTGATGCCACCGCGATGTGCTGCCAGCAGTTTCTCTTTCAAACCACCAATCGGTAATACTTCACCACGCAGAGTGATTTCACCGGTCATGGCAACTTCCGCTTTCACTGGGTTACCGGTCAAACTAGAAACCAGCGCTGTACACATGGCGATACCCGCACTTGGGCCATCTTTAGGTGTCGCACCTTCAGGGACATGGACATGGATATCTTTTTTCTCATAGAAATCAGGGTTGATGCCCAATTTTTCTGCACGAGAACGCACCACCGTCATCGCCGCTTGAATCGACTCTTGCATCACATCGCCCAGTGAACCGGTTTGGGTAAGTTTACCTTTACCCGGCATCGATTGGGTTTCGATGGTCAGTAAATCACCGCCCACTTCCGTCCACGCGAGGCCATTCACTTGACCAATACGGTTGCTCTCTTCCGCTTTACCGTAGTCAAAGCGTTGTACACCTAAAAACTCTTTTAAGTTTTGTTGGTTTACAACAACGGTTTTCACGCCTTTATCGAGCAGAATTTTCTTCACGGCTTTACGACAGATCTTTGAGATTTCGCGCTCCAGACCACGCACGCCCGCTTCACGAGTGTAATAGCGAATAATGCCGACAATCGCAGAATCTTCAATCACGATCTCGCTTGGCTTGAGGCCGTTACGCTCAACTTGCTTACTGACCAGATGGTCTTTGGCAATATTGAGTTTTTCATCTTCGGTGTACCCCGATAAACGAATCACTTCCATACGGTCTAGTAATGGGCCTGGAATATTCATCGAGTTTGAAGTTGCAACGAACATCACATCCGACAGGTCATAATCCACTTCTAGGTAGTGATCGTTAAACGAATTGTTTTGCTCAGGGTCAAGCACCTCTAGCAGTGCAGAAGCCGGATCGCCACGCATATCCGATGACATCTTGTCGATTTCATCGAGCAAGAAAAGTGGGTTTTTCACCCCGACTTTCGCCATCTTTTGAATAAGCTTACCCGGCATAGAGCCAATGTAGGTGCGGCGGTGACCACGAATTTCCGCTTCATCACGCACGCCACCCAGCGCCATACGCACATACTGACGCCCAGTTGCAGCGGCAATCGAGCGACCCAGCGAGGTTTTACCCACACCCGGAGGCCCCACTAAGCATAGGATTGGACCTTTAAGCTTATTGATACGACTTTGCACGGCGAGATATTCCAAAATACGCTCTTTGACCCGCTCTAAGCCGTAGTGGTCAGCATTGAGGATCTCTTCTGCTTTAGAGAGATCTTTTTTCACCTTGCTGCGCTTAGTCCACGGAACATTGACCATCCAATCGATGTAGCTACGCACTACCGTTGCTTCTGCTGACATCGGCGACATCATTTTCAGCTTGTGCAGCTCTTGCTCTGCTTTGTCGCGTGCCTCTTTCGGCATCTTCGACTCTTCGATTTTCTTTTTCAGCGTTTCAAATTCGTCAGGCGCGTCATCCATCTCGCCTAATTCTTTTTGAATCGCTTTCATTTGTTCATTCAGATAGTACTCGCGCTGTGACTTTTCCATCTGCTTTTTAACGCGGGTGCGGATGCGCTTCTCAACCTGCAGCAGATCGATTTCAGACTCCATCTGCCCCATTAAGAATTCTAAACGTTCACTGACATCCAGCAGTTCAAGCACTTTCTGTTTATCGACCAATTTCAGCGGCATGTGCGCGGCAATCGTGTCTGCTAAACGTGCGGCCTCATCAATCCCGTTCAGTGAAGTGAGTACCTCAGGCGGGATTTTTTTGTTGAGTTTGATAAAGCCTTCAAACTGGTTAATCGCACTGCGAACCACCACTTCTTGCTCACGCTCATCCAATTCTGGTGTCACCAGATATTGTGCATCGGCAAAGAAATACTCTTCTTCATAGAATTGAGTGATTTTGGCACGCTGTTGACCTTCGACCAGTACTTTCACTGTGCCATCAGGCAATTTCAGCAACTGTAAGATGGTTGCGACGGTACCGACTTCAAATAAGTCGGCGACTTTCGGCTCATCGGTTTCCGCTTTCTTTTGCGCCACCAATAACACTTGCTTGTTGTTATCCATCGCCGCTTCTAGGCACTGGATCGATTTTTCTCGGCCAACAAACAAAGGAATGACCATGTGTGGATAGACAACCACGTCGCGCAGGGGTAGTACGGGGATCTCGATACGCTCGGAACGCTCCAAGTTCATATTTTTCTCTCTTCCGCTTTGCATTTGTTACGCAGTATATGGGGGCTAACTAACTGGATTCAATGACAGAATAAAAAAAAGGAGGTATTGAATACCTCCTCGTTATTTTTTGTTGCTTGAGATTACTCCGCACCAGCGGCTTGGCTCTCATTAGCGCTGTAAATCAGTAGCGGTGTGGACTCTCCGTTGATCACAGATTCGTCAATCACCACCTTGCTGACCTCTTCCATTGAAGGCAATTCATACATGGTTTCCAGTAGAACTGCTTCAAGGATTGAACGTAGACCACGCGCACCGGTTTTACGCTTCATCGCTTTAGCGGCAATCGCTTTCAGCGCATCTTCACGAAACTCCAGATCAACGTTTTCCAGTTCAAACAACGCCGCATACTGTTTGGTCAGCGCATTCTTTGGTTCACACAGAATTTGAATCAATGCCGCTTCATCCAGTTCAGTCAGCGTTGCCGTAACAGGCAGACGACCAATGAACTCTGGGATCAAACCGTATTTCACCAAATCTTCAGGTTCAACCTGAGTAAACAGTTCGCTCAAGGTTTTGCTGTTGTCTTTAGAACGCACATCCGCGCCAAAACCGATACCAGTCCCTGTCGCAACACGCTGTTCAATCACTTTATCTAGGCCAGCAAACGCGCCACCACAGATAAATAGGATTTTTGAGGTGTCGACTTGCAGGAATTCCTGCTGAGGATGTTTACGGCCACCTTGTGGTGGAACCGAAGCAACCGTACCTTCAATCAGTTTTAACAGCGCTTGCTGAACCCCTTCACCCGACACGTCACGTGTGATGGATGGGTTTTCAGACTTACGAGAAATTTTGTCAATTTCATCGATATAGACGATACCACGCTCCGCTTTTGCAACATCGTAATCGCATTTTTGCAGCAGCTTTTGAATGATATTTTCTACATCTTCGCCCACATAACCCGCTTCGGTTAATGTGGTCGCATCCGCCATGGTAAATGGCACATCCAGCAAACGCGCCAGCGTTTCAGCCAGTAGTGTTTTACCGCTACCCGTTGGGCCAATCAGCAAAATGTTACTCTTGCCCAGCTCAACGCCTTCGCTAGTCGTATCACCATTACGTAAACGCTTGTAGTGGTTATATACCGCAACGGCTAGCACTTTTTTGGCGTGTTCTTGACCAATCACATAATCGTCGAGATGTTCACGAATCTTTCTTGGCGTCGGTAACGCCGCTGATTCCTTTTTTGGCAGAACATCTTTGATCTCTTCGCGGATGATGTCGTTGCATAAATCAACGCACTCATCACAAATATACACGGACGGACCTGCGATCAGTTTGCGAACTTCGTGCTGGCTTTTGCCACAGAAAGAGCAGTACAGCAGTTTACTACTACCGCCCTCTTTGCTTTTGTCTGTCATTCGCTAACCTCTTAGCCTTTACTCACTTTGGTTTGAGTGTATAACAATTCAATCAAAATTGCGTTATACAATTACGAGCTTACTCGCCACGGTGTTTCAGCACCGCATCCACCAAACCGTATTCCACTGCTTGATCTGCCGACATGAAGTTATCACGATCAGTATCGCGTTCAATCACTTCGATTGGCTGGCCTGTATGTTCTGCCAACAAACGGTTCAGTTTGTTTTTAATGGTCAGAATTTCTTGAGCATGAATTTGAATATCAGAGGCTTGGCCTTGGAATCCACCCAGTGGTTGGTGAATCATGACACGGGAATTCGGCAGTACATAACGCTTGCCCGGTGCACCACCAGCAAGCAAGAAAGCGCCCATTGAACAGGCTTGTCCCATACACACTGTGCTCACGTTTGGCTTGATGAACTGCATAGTATCGTAAATCGACATCCCTGCAGTGACACTGCCACCGGGTGAGTTGATGTAAAGGAAAATATCTTTATCAGGGTTTTCAGATTCTAAGAAAAGCAGTTGAGCCACGACAAGGTTTGCCATGTGATCTTCTACTTGCCCGGTTAAGAAAATCACTCGTTCTTTTAGTAAGCGAGAATAGATGTCGTATGAACGCTCACCACGAGAGGTTTGTTCAACCACCATAGGTACGAGTGCGTCAAAAATGGGCGACATTGCATTTTTTTCTTGGTAGCTCATAGTCTTATATCCCTAAAATAAATGGCCCGGATGATGGGTATCACACGGACCATTGTTAGCAGATGATTGCTTGTTTCGTCAACCTTCTACGCTACAGTTTGCTTATTAAGCAGCAACTGGGTTCATCAGCTCGCTGAAGCTGATCGCTTTTTCAGTTACTTTTGCTTTCGCAATGATCGCGTCTACCGCTTGCTCTTCAAGAGCAACGTTACGCATGTTGTTCATCAGCTGTTGGTTTTGCTCGTAGTAAGAAACCACTTCTGATGGATCTTCATACGCAGTCGCCATTTCAGTGATCAGTGCTTTCACTTTTTCTTCGTCCGCTTTCAGCTCGTGAGTACGGATCACTTCACCCAGCAGCAGACCTACCACTACGCGACGTTTCGCTTGCTCTTCGAACAGTTCACGAGGCAGTTGAGCCGCAGCTTCAACATTGCCACCGAAACGTTGTGCGGCTTGCTGACGCAGAACGTTGATCTCTTGATCGATCAGTGCAGAAGGAACTTGGATTTCGTTCTCTTTTACCAGACCTTCAATCGCTTGCTCTTTGATACGCGCTTTGATCGCTTGCTTCAGTTCGCGTTCCATGTTCTTACGTACTTCTGCTTTCAGAGCGTCAACGCCGCCTTCAGCTACGCCAAAACGTGCAACGAACTCATCGTTCAATTCTGGCAGTTCACGCGCTTCTACTTTGTTCACTTTGATAGCAAACTTAGCCGCTTTACCTTTCAGGTTTTCAGCGTGGTAATCTTCTGGGAAGTTCACATCAATAACGAATTCCATGCCCTTGGTTTTGCCAACGATACCGTCTTCAAAACCCGGGATCATGCGCCCTGCGCCCATTTCCAGAGGGAAGTTTTCTGCTTTACCGCCTTCAAACTCTACGCCATCGATAGAACCTACGAAATCGATAGAAACGCGTTTGCCGTTTTCTGCCGCTTCGTCAACTTCTTTCCAAGTCGCTTGTTGCTTGCGCAGAGTTTCTAGCATTTCTGCTACGTCAGCGTCAGTCACTTCTGCTGCTGGCTTCTCTACTGCGATGTTTTCTAGGCCTTTCAGTTCAACTTCTGGGTAAACTTCAAATGTTGCTGTGAAAACCAGATCTTTGCCTTCGCCAATTTCAACTGGAGCAAACGTTGGTGCGCCAGCTGGATTGATTTTCTCTTTTACGATCGCTTCGATGAAGTGGCGTTGCATCACTTCACCCAGCACGTCTTGACGTACTGCTTTGCCGTACATTTTCGCAACCATCTTCATTGGCACTTTGCCTTTACGGAAACCATCGAAACGACGGTTTTTCGCGATGTTGCGTAATTCAGCTGCTACAGCGTCTTCGATGTTTGCAGCTGGAACAGTAATATTCAGACGGCGCTGTAGGCCTTCTAGCGTTTCAACAGTAACTTGCATTATTTCTAAACCTCAAAACTGGCTCAGGATTCCTGAGCGTCATGAGCCAACACGACGTGTGGCTGCATCCTTGTGTTGTGCCCGATTGAACACTGATATGTAAATATTGAGCATCGGCTTTCAAGCGAATCACCAGAAAACCAGACTAATGAGCGATATCTTTTGGCAAAGGTATCTCCGATTAGTCTCAGGACCAAATTTCAGACGCGACATTCTAACGACCACAGCCGGAGCTGTCGAGTTAATCCCCGGTCAGAGTCAAGCCAATCTCCTGAAAACCCAATCAAGTGCTAAAAATTCCACCAAAAGGAAACCGATAGCGACTCTGAAATGGGGACAATATAGGCTTTTTCAATGGAATCGAGGCTTTTTTTTATTGAAAAGCGTAAAAAGAGATCTTGCTCTTGTTTTGCAGACCGAGATTGCGATCTTTTTAGACGCTTCGGCTGTGCATTCTCAGTATGATGTAACGAAAGGATTTGTTGATAAGAGCCAAGGATGCCATCCATTCGTCGTCTCAGCTTGATGTTGTGGGTCATGTTTATTGTGCTGGTGAGCATGAGCACGCACTTATACTGGCGTTTCCAGTATCAAGCGCTGCTCAATGAGCATCAGTCGCAGCTTGATCGTTTTTCAAGCCATATCGTTGCGACTTTAGATAAATACGCCCACATTCCCCATCTGATTTCTAAAGATAAAGAGTTGGTGGATGCACTGCTCTCGGCACAAAATTCGGCGCAAATCGACCTCACCAATCGCTATTTAGAGCAAGTCAATGAAGTCATCCAAGCCGCAGATACCTATTTGATCGACCGCTTTGGCAACACGATCGCATCCAGTAACTGGAATTTGGATCGCTCTTTTATCGGACGCAACTTTGCATGGCGACCTTATTTTTACCTCTCCATTGCGGGTCAAAAAAGCCAATATTTTGCGCTGGGGTCAACCTCAGGACAACGCGGCTACTATTACGCTTATCCAGTGATTTATGCGGCGGAAATCTTAGGGGTTATCGTGGTCAAAATGGATTTGTCTGCCATTGAGCAGGGCTGGCAAAGCAAGAGCAGCTATTTTGTGGCGACCGATGATCATCAAGTGGTATTTATGTCGAGCCAACCCGCTTGGCTGTTTCATAGCGTTGCAGATTTATCTCCCGCACAGCTCAACGACATTCGCCAAAGCCAGCAATATTTAGACAGCCCTATTCCTTCCCTCGGCTGGCAGGGCGACTTGCAAGCGGAGCAAAGCGAATGGCACAAGCCTGAAAAACATTGGCTGCAAGATGACTACATTGTTTCGAGTCGCCCGCTTCCTGAACTTGCTCTGACCATTCGCGTACTTTCACCGAAAATCGAACTCTTTTGGTCGGCGTTTGGCTTAGTGATTATTCTCTGCATGTTGTTTGCGATTGTGTATTTGGGCTTTCAACTGTGGCATCACCGGCAGCTGCGTCAGCGGCAAATCGAGCAGCTGCAGCAAGAGACCAAGCAGAAGCTTGAATTTGAGGTGATGGAGCGCACCGCCAAATTGCATGCGGAAATTGCTGAACGGATCAAAACCGAGCACGCGCTGCGCCAAACACAAGATGAGCTGATCCAAGCGGCGAAACTGGCAGTGCTCGGCCAAATGTCGGCCAGTATTAGCCACGAGCTGAACAATCCGCTGGCGGCGATCCGCAGTTTTGCCGATAACGGCCGCCGTTTCCTTGCCACCAACAAGCCTGAACGCGCTGAAGAAAATCTCTCGCGTATTTCCGCACTGACGGAGCGCATGGCGAAAATCAGTGAGCAGCTTAAATCTTTCGCCCGAAAATCCACTTCCAATGAACAGCAAGACGTGCAGTTGTACCCGTTGATTTTGTCGGCCAAAGAGTTGATGACTGGGCAATTTAAAGCGCAGATGACGTTGTTAGAGCTGTGCGACCTCGAAACGCCCGTTTGGGTACGCGTCAATCCCATCCAGTTAGAACAAGTGCTGATTAATCTGCTCACAAATGCGTTGCAAGCGTTAGAGGGACAAGCGGAGCGAGTAGTTCAAATTCGTCTGCAAACCTCTGAACAGCAAATAGCCCTTTTCGTTGATGATAATGGCCCCGGTGTTGGCATTGAAACCTTGCCCCATCTGTTTGAACCCTTCCACACCACGAAAAAGAATGGTTTAGGGCTTGGACTTTCTATCTCACAACAAATTTTGCACAGCATGCAGGGAACATTGAGCGTGGCGACTTCACCACTCGGTGGAGCGCGCTTTACCATCACCCTGCCTCGTTTCACACCTCTCAATATGGACTAACCATGTGTGATGTATTTTTGATTGATGATGAGAGCGATATCCGCATTGCGCTCGCTCAAAGTTTCGAATTGGCCGACCTCAACGCGCAGTTTTTTGCCAGTGTCGAAGAGGCACTGCTGGCAATCAAGGCGCAAGGACTCCCATTGGTGATCGTCAGTGATATCTGCTTACCCGGTTTAAGTGGACAGAATTTACTGAGCTCCGTATTGCATCAAGACAGTGAACTGCCTGTCATTCTTATCACTGGACATGGCGATATTTCGATGGCGGTCAAAGCGATGCATGATGGTGCTTACGATTTTATTGAAAAGCCCTTTGCGCCTGAGAGGTTGATTGACACGGTGCACCGTGCCATCGAAAAACGTCGCCTTACTTTGGAAAACCGTCAGCTAAAACGCAGTTTAAAAGTCAGCCAAACCCTAGGCCCGCGAATTATTGGTGAAACCGCCGCCATTCAAACTCTGCGCGATACCATTGCCCAAGTCGCGGATACCCAAGCGGATATTTTATTGTTTGGTGAAACAGGAACCGGCAAGGAGTTGGTTGCCCGTTCGCTGCATGAGCAGAGTTCACGCCGTGAGCAAAACTTTGTGGCGATTAACTGTGGCGCGGTACCAGAAAACTTGATTGAAAGTGAGCTTTACGGTCATGAAAAAGGCGCTTTTACGGGTGCCGAAAGCCGACGCATTGGTAAGTTTGAACATGCCCAAGGTGGCACTCTGTTTTTAGATGAGATTGAATCGATGCCGATGCAAGCGCAGATCCGGCTACTGCGTGTGCTGCAAGAGCGAGTGATCGAACGGATTGGCTCGAATGAACTCATTCCCCTTGATATTAGGGTGATTGCCGCCACTAAAATCGATTTAAAACAAGCCGCTGCCGAAGGGAAATTTCGGCAAGATCTCTACTATCGGCTCAACATTGTCACCTTAACGATCCCACCGCTGCGTGAGCGCAGAGAGGACATTCCTGCCCTCTTCCACCATTTCTTACTGGTCGCTGCTGCACGTTATGGTAAAGCGGCTACAGCACTGACGGCCTCCGATGTGCAAAGCTTACTTAGTCACGATTGGCCGGGCAACGTGCGGGAATTGCGTAATGCCGCAGAGCGCTATGTGTTACTCGGTAAGTTGGTGCAATTTGCTGAAAGCCATGAGCCAAAATCCAAATTACTCGGACTGAATGAACAAGTCGCGGAGTTTGAGAAATCACTTTTGGAGCAGACGCTGATTGAGTGTGGTGGCAGCATTAAAGCCACCATGGAGCGTCTCCATCTTCCACGTAAAACCTTGTATGACAAAATGCAGAAATATCAGCTCGATAAAGAGAGTTACAAACCCTGAAACCATCCCGCGTTCTGGTTAAAAGTCTAGGTCTCAGATTTAAGGTCGGCATAAAAAAACCAAGCCCTTCGCATGCGAAGGGCTTGTCGTTATTTGCAGACTTAAGCGTTAAGCGCTAGCGAGTGATGATTTCCGGCCCCATCAAGAGCGTCGGTAACCAAGTGGATACCCAAGGCACATAAGTGACAATAATCAGGAAGAGGAACATGACGCCCACCCACGGCAGTGCAGCTTTAACCACATTCATCATCGACATTTTGGCTACCCCAGAGGTCACAAACAGGTTTAAGCCGACGGGCGGCGTGATCATGCCAATCTCCATGTTCACCACCATCATGATGCCGAGATGGATAGGGTCGATGCCCAGTGCAATCGCAATCGGGAATACCAAGGGAGCGACGATAACCAGAAGACCCGATGGCTCCATAAACTGACCACCCACCAACAAGATCAGGTTCACGACAATCAAGAAGGTAATTGGCCCAAGCCCAGCAGACAGCATGGATTCGGTGATCATCTGCGGGATGCGCTCTTCGGTCAGTACATGTTTTAAGATAAGCGCGTTAGCAATGATGAACATCAGCATGATGGTCAGTTTACCTGCATCATACAAAGTCGCTTTGGTGTCTTTGTGGACAAAGGTTTCCACTACTTTGACCAGTACCGGTTTGGTATTGGTCTTATCCGCAAACGGCCCCATGTCACGATAGATGAAGTTGGCGATAAAAAAGGAGTACACCGCTGCCACAGCTGCCGCTTCTGTTGGGGTAAAGATCCCACCGTAGATCCCACCGAGAATAATCACCACCAGCAATAAGCCCCAGCTTGCTTCTTTGGCTGCTTTCAGCGCTTCTTTCCAGCCAACAAAGGGCTGCTTGGGTAGATTTTTTATCCGCGCGGTAATGTAAATCGCGATGATCAACATTAAACCTGCCAATAAGCCTGGGACAACACCACCTAAGAACATACGGCCAACCGAAACGTTGGTCGCCGCTGAGTACACCACCATCACAATCGAAGGGGGGATCAAAATACCCAAGGTTCCTGCGTTACAAATCACCCCCGCCGCAAACTCTTTGCTGTAGCCGTTTTTGACCATGCCCGCAATCACGATACTGCCGATGGCAACCACCGTTGCCGGAGATGAGCCCGAGAGCGCCGCAAACATCATGCACGCGACCACAGAAGCAATCGCTAAACCGCCGCGGAACCAGCCAACCATAGCAATCGCAAAACGGATGATCCGTTTAGCCACTCCGCCAGTAGACATAAACGTTGAGGCGAGAATAAAAAACGGGATCGCCAATAAAGTGTAGTGACCAGCAAACGCGTTAAACAGGGTTTGAGCAACCGAAGCTAAAGAGGCATCCGAGTGCCACAATAGGAACAAAATACTGGATAAGCCCAGCGATATAGCAATCGGCACGCCAACAATCATCATGCCGATAACCAGAATAAATAACAGTGCAACGGCCATGGCTTACTTCTCCTTGCCTTGAGTCTTAGGCATCATTGCCTCACCCGCTTCTGAAAGCTCCGCTTTCAGTGCTTCTAAATCTTCTTCGGCTTCATGACCGGCAATCATGCGATCCAGTTTGCCAGTGAGAATTTGCCAAGCGATCTGCAGAAACCGGAAAGTCAGCAGCGCCATACCTATCGGCAGAGCGGCATAAGGGATAAACCGCGGCAGCTTTTCATAGCGCTCGCCTTCGTTAACCCAATCAGCGAGGAACTGCAGCATATCAGGCATAGGAATATCGTCGGTTTCGTACCAAGCACGTTCAGTAATAAAGGGATACCAGTAGTTCCAAGAACCGATCAGTAAGAGGATTGAAAATGCCAAACAGCAGGCCACAGCAACCAATGCATACAGCTTACGCAATCGTGCTGGTGCGATATTGATCAGCACATCGACACCAATATGAAAGTGGCGTTTTACCCCAAATGACGCCCCGACAAGCACCATCCAAGCGAACATAAATACTGTTCCCTCAAGCGCCCAGAGAATGTTGTCGTTGAATAGATAACGCATGATGACGTTTGCAAAGGTCAGTAGCGTCATCGCGCCCATAAAAAATGCGATCAGAAATTCTTCAATCGAGTCGGTAAACTGGCCGACTCTCGAAAACCATGACTGTTCCATGTGATACATCGCTCTAATAGTGTGACGAACAGACAAACGGCCCCACCGTGATGGGGCCAAATAAAGGTTACTTCTGGTTAGCTGCCAGAGCGGCTTCAATCAGATCAGCACCGATGTCTTTCTCAAACTTCTGCCATACCGGTTTGAGTGCATCGACCCATTGCTGACGCTGCTCTGGAGTCAGAGTGCGTACGACACCGCCCGCTTCAATGATGTACTGCTTATTGAGCTCTTCCACTTTGTTGGATTCTGCGTTTCGCTCAATCGTGACTTCATTGAGGATCTTGGCAAACTGATCACGAACATCTGCAGGTAAACCATCCCACCATTTACTTGAGGTCACCACGAGGTAATCCAGAATGCCGTGGTTGGTTTCGGTGGTGCCATCTTGTACTTCAAAGTACTTTTGTCCGTAGATGTTTGACCAAGTATTTTCTTGTCCATCAATGACTTTGGTCTGTAAACCGCCGTAGGTTTCCGCAAACGACATTTTCTGTGGGTTAGCACCGATCTGCTCAAACTGAGCCACCAACACATCGGAGGCTTGTACACGGAATTTCAACCCTTTGGCATCCGCAGGCACCAGAATTGGCTTGTTGGCAGAGATCTGCTTCATCCCGTTGTGCCAGAATTCCAAGCCTTTTACACCACGGCGAGTCATGGCATTTTTCAGTTCTTCGCCCTTGGCGGAACTTTGGAAACGGTCAACGGCATCCACATCTTCAAAAAGGAAAGGCAGGTCAAAAATACGGTACTTTTTGGTGAATTTTTCAAATTTAGACAGCGAAGGTGCCGCCAGTTGTACATCGCCGTTGAGCAGGGCTTCTAACACTTTGTCATCATCGTACAGCGTTGAGTTAGGGAAGACCTGCATACAGGCTTTACCGTTCATCTCTTCGTTGACGCGTTTTTCCAGCAGTGATGCCGCAATCCCTTTCGGGTGCTTGTCGGTATTGGTCACATGGCTGAACTTGATCACGATTTCGCCTGGGTCACAATTAGCGGCAGCATTAAAGCTTGTGACAGCGAGGATAGAAGCGGCAATTAGGGTAAGCGGCTTGAACATTC
Organism: Vibrio cholerae; assembly: GCF_008369605.1. NCBI lineage: Bacteria > Pseudomonadati > Pseudomonadota > Gammaproteobacteria > Vibrionales > Vibrionaceae > Vibrio > Vibrio cholerae. Next base: position 950,802 of record NZ_CP043554.1, on the reverse strand, counting down.
TTATTCTCCTTGGTTGGATTTTTCAGCCCATCATTGGACTGCGTACCCATACCAAAGCAACTTGCGCGCCATTCATTACACAAAACTAACATTTATTTAAAATCAGTAACTTGTAAAACCAGTGATGGCATTCCTCTCTTGTGTTCGAGGTTTCTGCCATAAAAAATGGGTGGAAATCCACCCATCCAATTTCAGTAATGGGTCACTTTCAACCCATACATAACCGGCCTTAGGAAGAACAACTGATCTCCAGTTTTTTCCCCCATTCTGGCGGTAACTTTGCGTAACGTTCAAACTCGGGATGCTCGGCATAAGGGCTAGCCAACACAGTGGCTAAGCGTTGCATTTCCTCAAAATCGCCTCGTTCAGCAAACTCAATTGCTTGCTGCGCAAGGTAGTTACGCAAGATGTATTTCGGGTTCACTTGGCGCATGGCTTGGCAGCGCTCACGGGTGCTGATGGGTCGCTCCTCTTGACCTAACTCACGAGCAGCGCGCTCAAGATAACGGGTTAACCAGGTCTTAGCCGCTTCGCGATCTAACACCAAATCGATCACCGCCTCGTTTCCTTGCCGATCCAGACAGGAGAGCTCGCGTAAAAAGCGCGTGTAATCGGTGTGATTGTTGGCCAGTAGCGCGAAGAAATCAGCAAACAGCTCACCATCCCCCTCTTGCTGAGTCGCTAAACCGAGTTTCGCGCGCATCAAGCGGCTAAAATGCAGATTGAGGCGTTCAGAATAACTCCCCAGTGCGGCTTCTAAATCATCTTTGTCGATCAAAGGTGACAGCGCATGCGCTAATGCGGAGAGGTTCCAAAGGCCAATGCGTGGCTGCTGATCAAAGGCATATCGTCCCTGATAATCCGAGTGATTACAGATGAAGTTCGGATCGTAGTCATCCAAAAAGGCAAAGGGACCATAATCAAAGGTTTCCCCGAGAATCGACATATTATCGGTATTCATCACCCCGTGGTTAAAGCCGTACGCTTGCCACTGCGCAATCATCAGTGCAGTGCGCTCAACCACTTGCGAAAACCAAGCCGCATAAGGTTTCGATGTTTGCACGCAATCTGGGAAATGCCATTCGATGACTTTATCCGCCAGTAATTTCAGGTTCGCATGCTGATCGGTGTAAAAGAAATGCTCGAAATGGCCAAACCGCACATGGGTATGGGCTAAACGCACCAAGAGTGCGCCGCGCTCTTCACGCTCTCGATAAACTGGCGTTTCACTACTCATTAGCGCTAATGCGCGGGTCGTGGCAATGCCGAGTCCTGCCATCGCTTCACTGCACAAATATTCACGAATGGATGAGCGCAGCACCGCACGACCATCACCCATCCGTGAATAAGGCGTAAGCCCTGCTCCCTTGAGGTGAATATCAAACACTTCGCCCTGCTTGGTCGCCATTTCGGCCAACAGCAATCCGCGCCCATCACCGAGTTCGGGGTTATAGACACCAAATTGATGTCCTGCGTATTTCATCGCGACGGGAGAAAAATCAGCAGGTAGCTGCTGCCCTGACAGCGATAACAATAACTCATCATTCGGTGCTTCAGGCAAACCAAATTGTCGCGCCAAACGAGTATTCCACATACCCCAACGTACATTTTGCAAAGGCTGAGGATGAACTGAGGTATAAAAAGCTTGGGGTAACGCCGCAAAACGTCGGCTAAGATGAACAGCATTCCACACTGACATAACTAGACTCGCGATCAATGGTTTGCTCGCACCGTAGCAAATACTTGACCTTTTCACTAGGTTTTATTGTGCTGACGTTGTGGAGAAAGATAACCCGAACCTCTCGCTCAACGTCCCCTTTCTTCCTATGCTTACCAAAGGTGTTAGAAGGCAGCTCAAGTGGATAAAAACCCGCGGATAAAAAAGCCGAAGCAATCTGCTTCGGCTTTGGTGAATCTTAGGTGTTGCTATAACAGCATAAAGGTGAAGCCTAATGCCAATAAGGAAAACACCAGCGTACGACCCACAACACCTAGCGCACTAGGTTGCACCATTTCAACGTGTTCCATATCGATCTCCTCACCTTTATGTTTATGACACGGTAATGACAATATGGTGAAACTTTGAAAAATCAGCAAGAGATTGAGACGTTAATTTTTTGTGACAAAAGTGGGATGCCGCCAGTTCTTCCAAGGGATGAGCGAAATCGACTTTAGTCTCAAACTAAAGATCGACCTTGCACGCGTGAAATGGGCTACCTATACCTATATAAACCTCACTCACGATAAAGGGACAACCAATGAGAACAATGAAGGCCATGTTATTGACGCTGTTGGCGTTAATCAGCAGCAAATTGTTTGCACAAGAACCGATCCTCACGATAACCCATCAAGGGCAAACCGTTTCGGCCACTTATCAAGAACTGTTAGCCCGCAGTGATTTAACTATCGTCACCGAAACGCCGTGGACACAAGGTAATACGGAGTTTAAAGGCATTTCTGCTCAGGCATTATTAGCTTGGATGGGAGTAAAACAAGCCGACCTTAAAGTAATTGCCCTAAACAAATATTGGGCCGAAATCCCTTATTCTGATATTGAGAAGTACAACCCTGTTTTCGCGATTCAAAATAATGGCAAACCGATGCAGATCCGTGACCGTGGACCAATTTGGTCAATCTATCCACTCAGTAGTAGTGGCGAGTTAGATAATGAAATACTGCACAGCCGTATGGTTTGGCAGATCAGCAGTATAGAAATCATCACTCCTTAACGACGATGAAGAAGTCTCTACTTGCATTTTTCACGCTAGTATTCGTCATGGTCTTGCTGTCAATCTGGGCCATGGTTCGCTTTACTAATACTTATAATATGCTCACCAAGTACACCCAACTGGCGGCTTGGTCTTTGGCGCAATTGGAAGTAGAGACGCTCAATTTTACTCATAGATTGGAGACTTACTTATTAAATGGCAGCCGTGAAAATCATCAAGCGATGAGTCTTAATTACGATATTTTGTGGAATCGTTTCGATCTCTTTCTAACCAGTAAAGAAACCCAAGAACTCCGACAACAACACGATGCGCAAGCCATCATTCAAGAGGTGTTCACTCAACTCAAACGCTATGAACTGGCAGTAAGTCGAGGTGATCAACCCGTACTGCAAGAATTGCTGCAGCTCCTCGAGCCCTACAATGCCCAAATCCGCAATTTAGCGATTGTCAATTTTACGGGTGAAAGTGCCAACAGCAATATCCGTATGATTAACGAGAACAAACAGCAGTTACTCTATTTCTTCGCAGCGATTCTGCTGATGTTAATCTTGCTTTCCTATATGACTTATCGTTCTGCAGATTATCAACAATTTCTCGCATGGCATGACCCACTCACTCGGCTAAAAAACCGTAACTTTATCGTTAAAAAACTAAAGAAAAGACGCCGAAATCAACAAGAACCTATCGCGCTTATCCTGTTCGATCTTAATCGATTCAAAGAGTTGAATGATACGATGGGTTACGCTTTTGGCGACCAGTTGCTGATTAACATTGCGGAATTACTTACCCAACGCTGTCGCTCATTTGCTTATCAATGCGCCCGGATTGGTGCTGATGAATTTGCCGTTTTACTGCATCCTTGTACCGGAAATGCCGACTTTTTTATCCGTAACTTGTGGAATGACTTGACCAAATTAGTACAAGAGAATGATCCGACCAAACGTTTGAGTGTCGCGATGGGCGTTGTGACCTGCCAAACCCAAGACTTCACTGAGAGCAGCTCAAAATTACGAGCGAGCAGTTTATTAAACAATGCGGATTTAGCGCTCAATATCGCCAAAAAAGCACCTGAAGGTCAGGTGGTGTACTATACGCGCGACATTGAAAGTGCTTACAACAAGAAGCGTATCCTCGCCGAGCAGCTACAGCAGTTGCTGTTAGACCCAAACCAATCGAGCTTGTATTTATCCTATCAACCTATCTTGTCGCGCAATCCTGACCGACTAGGATGTGAGGCGCTGATCCGTTGGCAGCACAGTGAGTTTGGTTATATCAATCCGCAATATCTGATCGAGATTGCCGAAGAGTATGGACTTGGTAAAAAGCTCGGGGCATGGATCATGCAGCAGGTCTATTTGGCACTACAAAATGATTGGAAACCTTACAACCGCCGATTAGATGTCTCGATCAACCTTTCCAACTCTCTGTTTGATGAAACCTTGCCAGCACTCGTTACCACGATTTTTGGCCATCATGAGAATTTCCTCAATGCGATCATATTAGAACTCACTGAAACCATGACCATTGATGATTTTCCGCAAAGTCTCGCCATCATCGAGTCACTAGAAAAAATGAAAGTTCGCTTTGCACTCGATGATTTCGGAACCGGATGGTCTTCGCTCTACCAACTCAACCACCTTAAATTCAGTAAATTGAAGATAGATAAATCCTTTGTCGACAATATGAATCAAAACCAGCAACAAGCGATTTTTATTGCTTCAATCGTTAATCTCTCCCATCAACTGGGGATGCAGGTGGTGGCCGAGGGAATCGAACAGTTGGCGCAATTAGAGCAGCTCAAACAATTGGGGGTAGATGAATTTCAAGGCTACTATTTCTCTCGTCCTATCACTAAAACCGAGTTCGCCACTTTTTGCGATCACTACTTTTCCTCAGAGAATACCTCGTTATCCGCGCAAATTAATGAGTAATGCATTAGCAATACCATGCAACAAGATTGAGACGCGTGCCAAAAAACAGGTAACCCTACTTGGTATGACTTCTTTTCAGTGCGGATTGGTGGTACCACATCGCCTATTGCTAGCCACTCTTTCTATGTGGCAACAAGAGGTTATATGGACAAGACACAATCTGAAGAGAAAAATCGCCGCCCACTTGCGGTCAGAGATCTGAACTTCACCAAACGTATCGCCGTTTGGTTGAGCCAAAAGCAGATCACCCCTAACCAAATTTCACTCATGAGTATTGCCTTTGCGCTGCTTGGCTGTGCCATTTTGGCCGTATATCACTACTATCCTGCCCCGCTTTGGCTCATTCTGGCGGCCTTATCGATTCAAGCGCGTTTACTGTGTAACTTGTTTGATGGCATGGTTGCCGTAGAAGGCGGCAAGAAGACCCCTGCTGGCGAATTGTTTAATGATGTACCGGATCGGATCGCCGACCCTTTGTTGATTCTTGGTGCAGGTTTTGTCACGACTTCTGCGCTGGGAATGACCTTGGCATGGCTTTGTGCGCTTCTTGCGGTGCTGACCGCCTATATTCGTGTATTGGGAGTCAGCATGGGCGGTGAAGCTGATTTTCAAGGCCCGATGGCTAAACAGCATCGCATGGCGCTGCTTACCCTCAGTTTGCTCTTTATCGCGGCACTTTCACTGTTCGATGAGCTCCCAACCTTTTTCGCATACAACATGGATCTCACCTTAATCGTCATGCTGATTGGGCTGGTACTCACGGTTTGGCGACGCTTACAGCACATTTATCAATTCCATGCGGCGCGTGCATCCTCGTCCGATCATCAAGGTAACTAGTCATGCTCAACATTCCTCAACACTCACTGCACTTGATGTTGGTGATTTTGGCCATTTTAGTGGTAGGTACACTCTGTTATTTGTGGCTGTCTCGCCGCTATCCTGAACGCGATTATCTCGAATTAAAGCTGCGTATTCGTTCATGGTGGTGGATGGTTGCGATTGTGTTTGTCGTATTGCAGCTTCCACTCAACTACACGCTCTTTTTTGTAGGTTTCCTCAGTTTCATGGCACTGAAAGAGTTTCTCTCGATTGTGCCCACACGAATGACCGATCGCCGAGTGATTTTCTGGGCTTATTTGTCCATTCCATTTCAGTACTACTGGCTCTCCATCGGCTGGTACGGCATGTTCATTATCTTTATTCCAGTCTATGTATTCCTATACCTGCCTATGGTGATGGTGCTGATTGGAGATACTAAAGGTTTTATTCGCTCGGCAGGCATTATTCACTGGGCAATGATGTTGACCGTATTTTGTATCAGCCATATGGCCTACCTATTGGTGTTACCAAGCTTAAACCCAGATGCAGGTTCACTGGGTATGTTGCTGTTTTTATTGGTAATGACTCAGTTCAATGATGTTGCACAATACGTGTGGGGAAAAAGTTTTGGTAAACATAAGATCGTTCCGAAAGTCAGCCCGAATAAAACTTGGCAAGGCTTTATCGGCGGCACATTGACCGTGGTTACCGTTTCATACTTTGCAGCGCCTTATTTAACGCCACTGACCGCAGCGCAAGGGTTGGTCGGCGGAGTCATCATTGCCTTGAGTGGATTTATTGGCGATTTGGTGATTTCTTCAGTCAAGCGCGATTTGCGTATCAAAGACACCAGCCAGTTTATTCCGGGCCACGGGGGCATTCTGGACAGGGTCGATAGCTTGATGTTTACTGCTCCGCTGTTTTTCCACTACCTCTATTATCTCTATTACTGAGGATCATATGGCGCGTATTCTGAAAGTGCTGTTTTTCCTATTGATCGTTAAACCCTTAGTTTTTATTGGGTTAGGACTCAATATTTTGCAGCGCCAAAATCTCCCTACTCAAGGTCCAATGGTGATTGCCGCCAATCACAATAGTCATTTAGATACACTCGTACTCATGGCTCTGTTTCCGCTGCATTTAATTCACCGAGTGCGCCCTGTCGCTGCCGCGGATTACTTTCTGGTGAATCCCTTTGTGGCTTGGTTATCTCTGAATATTATTGGCATCATTCCGATCCGTCGCTTCCCCTCCAGCAGTGAACGTGACGCGGTACTGCAAGCTTGCCATGAAGCTTTAGATCAAGGCGATATTCTGATTATTTTCCCAGAAGGGAGTCGTGGTGAGCCGGAAATAATGAGTGGTTTGAAAAAAGGCATTTATCATTTAGTTAAAAATCACCCTGAGCGTGCGGTATTACCTGTGGTCATGCGTGGTTTAGGGCGCGCGCTACCCAAAGGTACAGCGATGTTCGTACCTTTCAATTGCGATGTGGTGATCGGTGAACCGTTAACCGGTTTTAGTGATGCAGAACATTTCGTTCAGGTCATGCAAAAAAATTACCAGCAGTTGGCGACTCACTGTATCACTCAAACCCAAGCGACCCTGGATAGCGAAACCCTCGACAGCTGAGAAATTTAACGTTTTGCTAACAAGCTCAAGCTTACAATTGCCATTTACCGTTAGAATATTTGTTCTAATCACAACACGAGTAAAAAGGCATGGAATCGCTTTTAAAAGATTTCCCTGTGGTCACGAAAATCGTGGTCGCATGGGGAGAGATGGATGCGCTGCAACACGTCAATAATGTGGTCTACTTTCGCTACTTTGAAACCGCGCGAATTGATTACTTCGCTCATCTTAAGCTGATGGAAGAGTTACAACGCACCCAAATTGGCCCTGTGTTATCGGAGACACAAGCACGTTATAAAATTCCGGTCACTTTTCCCGATACGCTGCTGATTGGTTCACGCATTACCTCTGTTCAAGCAGATCGCTTTAGCATGGAATACCAAGTGGTGAGCCAAAAACTTGGTAAAGTGACTACCGTCGGTAGCGCTACGGTTGTGATGTTTAACTTTAAAACGGGTGAGAAAGCCTTGCTACCGCCTACAGTGCTTGAAGCCATTCACACTCTGCAAGGTGAATCAGTCTCTATAAACAATGCATAGACAAACCCTGTGATTGAGGTGAAAGCGCGTTACCACTTCAGGTGATAAGGGCACGGTCACCAACCGATCAAACCCGCTTGGTGACTATCTGCAAAACAGCAGTGTCCGATACGACGTACCCAACCCTCCGCTATTTTCAAATAGTTGCTCACCAACCCAAGTCATTACGTTACATTCTGCATCCTTCAAAGTGCCTCATTCAATTGAAGATTGCGCATTTCCCAATCGGCCTATATTGTGGAGTTGTTGTTAATGGAACTAACACGATAATCCTCAGGCTAGGGAGAGAATGGATGAATACGGCACTTTTGGGACTCTTTATTCCCACCTTCTTTTTTGTTTCGATTACCCCAGGTATGAATATGACCTTGGCCCTCACTCTGGGCATGAGCGTTGGCTATCGAAGAACACTATGGATGATGGTAGGCGAGCTACTGGGTGTGGCTTTGGTCGCGGTCTCCGCAGTGGTAGGCATTGCGGCGGTCATGCTGCGTTATCCAGATATTTTCACTCTGTTTAAAATCGTGGGGGCAAGCTATTTGGTGTATTTAGGTGTGCAAATGTGGCGTTCACGGGGCAAGCTGGCGATCAATATCGAGCAAGAAAACACGTACCAAGGCAGTGACTGGGGTCTATTAGTACAAGGTTTTGTGACCGCAATTGCTAACCCTAAAGGCTGGGCGTTTATGGTATCTCTGCTGCCCCCTTTTATTGATCAATCGTTAAGCCTTGCTCCACAACTGACTGTATTGGTTGCCATTATTCTGCTTTCCGAATTTATCAGCATGAGTTTGTATGCCACGGGTGGAAAAGGGTTAAAGCGCTTATTAAGCCAAGCTCACCATGTCCGTTTACTCAATCGGATTGCAGGTTCGCTAATGGCTGGGGTGGGTATCTGGCTCTACTTTAGTTAGCGAATTGGCCATCCGCCCACCGTAACACGGATGGATGGCCAAACACTTACACCGCCCAAGATAATATGGGCCAACCATGCTGCTCAGCCTGAGCTTTCAAGCGCGGGCAAGGATTGACCACATACGCGAAATCGGCATGCTGACATAACGGCAGATCATTGATGGAGTCGGTATAAAAATGAACGTCGTGATAGGTTTCATTCTGCTCCGCTAACCATTGTTGTAAACGCAGCACTTTACCTTCTCGGTAGCTAGCAACGCCCTCGATGTTACCGCTGTAGCAACCGTTTTGGCTCACAAGATCAATCCCTAACGCGTGTTCAATTCCGAAACGTTGAGCGACGGTTTTCACTAAAAACGAAACAGAAGCGGAAATAATTAAGCAGGTATTACCTTGCTGCTTTAACTGCGCAATCAACTCACGAGCTTGGGCAAATTGTTTTGGAACAATCCAGCGTGACACGCACTCTTCCACCCAATCTTGCACGGTTGTACTTGGCACTTGGGTTAACGGTCTCATCGCAAAAGCAATGTATTCCGCCATATCCATCTTGCCTTGCGCGTACAGCGCCATGCGTCTTCGATCTTCTTCCACAAAATTGCGCTCCGTCGCAATGCCTTTCTCGGCAAGAAACGCATTCCAAATCATCGCGCAGTCCCCATCAATCAGGGTGTCATCCAAATCAAACACATAAAGGGGCTTGCTCATTTCAGGCTCTCACAGGTTGTACTGGCTTCAAAAAATCGTGAATGATAAAAACTCACTGTAACGCGAGAATGTGACGGTTGATAGGCTGTCCAATAGACGTAGCCGCGATTTGAAATACCTCGTGAGTTACCAAAGCTGGTCTTAAGCTTCGGCATCAAAACGGTCTACCTCAGTAAGGTCTTGATGGCTATATAAAGAATTATCCGGCGAGGAAGGTAGTCAGAAAAAGTACGCAGGTATACCGACAACTGCGTTAGCCGATGCAGCTAAAAACGGCATCGGCATAACATACACGGGACAGTTTATTCTGGCTCAGTTCACGGGTGTCTCATCACTGTTCATCGGTTCACTCAGCAGCTCATGATTAGAAATCTCACTGCTAGGTAAAGCATCGGTGACGACCTCATCACTGCTCGCCACAATGTCACTTTTGGGTGGTTGAGGGAAGCTTGTAAAATTCGTCGTCATCACTAAAACCAGTGAAAGGCAAGCCACCACCGCAGATGACAAATTGATTGGCTTTTCTTTACGCTGTGTCTGTAGCCAAGCGGGAATCCACAATGTTGTACAGAGCAGCAGAATGATCGCTGTATGCCAAACCGAGTCGCGTGTGGTCAGAAGCCAAGGTGCAGTGATAAAAATCAGTACGGTTTGCCAAGTAAAAACTTGTAATGAATGGCGGCCGAGATAGCTCAGCGGCTCATACACTAATGCCGTTGGGAAAAAGCGGATCACAACAGAGATTAAGTAGATCCATACACTCAAACTCAGTACACGCAACCAGCCAAGCTCTGGCTTACTGGATGCCGCATACACCATCTGCTTAGTAATACCCAATGGCGTTAAAAGATCGCGGTAAGCCATAAAGATAACCAAAGCTATCGCCGCACATAACCAAACCAATTTAGGGTGGAACCACGCCAACTCGCCTTGACGCTTGCAATAACCTAATGCACCACCAAAGAAAAACAGCAGTTGCCAAGCAAAAGGGTCAAAGTAACCGAGCTCAGGAATGTATTCTGCAGAAAGCCACTTAAAGAGTGGCAAAAGCATAGCGCCTTGAATCCAACCACTACTTGCCCAAATCAGCACGCTCAGCGCAAGTACCCATTTAAGATAACCGCGACGAAACCCGTACAGAGCCAAAGGAAACAGCAACATATACATGATATAGAGTGGCAAAATTTCCAGATAGGCGGGTTTATTGAGCAGCAGGAAGCTCATCAACATGGTCATAAAAGGCATAGTAGGCAGATTACTAAAGCTGCCACCAAACACGGTGACTTGTTCAGCAAAATAGTGGCTGCCCAGCCAAAACCACAGCATGGCAATAAAGAGTCCTGCAATGTGGTATTTGTAGATAATGAACGCACGATTCCACACTTTCCCAGCCGCTTGACGGTCAGTGTATTCACGGCGGCTATAGACCATACCAGCCAGTAGTCCAGACATGAAGATGAAACCTTCCGCGGCACCAAACACGCCGACAGGTTCATGAGTAATCATTTGCAGTATGGTTGTACCGCCGCTGTACCAGATAAGATGGTTGAAGGTGATCAGCACCAACAATAATCCTCGGATACTGTCCAATGCGGGGATGCGTTTCATGGGTATCTCCCTGCGTTTTCAGTCCAATAAATTGGTAGTCACAAAAATACCAAGTCGACTAAAAATGCGGATAAGCGGTTGAATATATTGGGTAATACGGCAGGATGGTGATATCTAGTTTGGACTTACCTTTCCCTGAGCACGCGGATCCTTGCACCACCTGATGGCTTTGTAAATAGGGGGCATAAAAAAAACCGAGAGGTCGCACAGCTTGTCGATGATACCGATGCAAAATCGCCACTTCTCAACTACCCAACGCAACAAAATTTAAAACCGTCACCGCTCAAAACAGTGATTTGAGGATAACAATAAAAAACCCCAGCAAATGAGCTTTGCTGGGGTCTGAAATAATGGCACGCCCTACAGGATTCGAACCTGTGACCACATGCTTAGAAGGCACGTGCTCTATCCAACTGAGCTAAGGGCGCGCTACAGGGTGAGGATTATACGAGTTAAACGGGCTAGATCAACGCCTTTATCTAACTTTCTGTTTCGAATGAGCAATATTTTACCGATCTCATCTCAACTGCCGAAAAACAGAACAAAGCAAACGTTTGCCCGTGGATGTTATCAAAAATATCTGCGACAATGCGCGCAAAAATTTTCGCTCCAAACCTGTAAGGAAAGTCATGACTGCTCAAAATATTGATGGAACGCTGATTTCGCAAACGGTGCGCTCAGAAGTGGCAGCCCGTGTTAAAGCTCGTGTTCAAGCTGGGTTACGAGCCCCAGGACTGGCGGTTGTGTTGGTGGGCGAAGATCCTGCTTCACAAGTGTATGTCGGCAGTAAACGCCGTGCCTGTGAAGAAGTCGGTTTTGTCTCCAAATCTTTCGATTTACCCGCCACCGCTAGCGAAGAAGCCTTGCTGTCACTGGTTGAAGAACTCAATAACGATCCGCAAATCGATGGCATTTTGGTACAACTGCCGTTACCTGCGGGTATGGATACGACCAAAGTGTTGGAGAGTATTCACCCAGAGAAAGATGTGGATGGATTCCACCCTTACAACGTCGGTCGCTTGGCGCAGCGCATTCCGAAACTGCGCTCTTGCACACCCAAAGGCATTATTACTCTGCTTGAACGCTACAATATTCCACTACGCGGCAAACACGCGGTGATTGTGGGAGCTTCCAACATTGTCGGTCGTCCGATGACGTTAGAGCTACTCTTGGCAGGCTGTACCACCACCACTTGCCATCGCTTTACTCAAGATCTCGAAGGCCATATTCGCCAAGCGGATATCTTGGTGGTCGCGGTCGGTAAACCTAACTTTATTCCGGGAGCATGGATTAAAGAAGGTGCAGTTGTGGTCGATGTTGGCATTAACCGCTTAGATACTGGTAAGCTGGTTGGCGATGTGGAATACGATGTTGCCCGTACGCGTGCAAGTTTTATCACTCCAGTACCCGGTGGTGTAGGACCTATGACCGTCGCAAGCTTGATTGAAAACACTATGATGGCGTGTGAGCAGTTCCACACTCAAGGTTAGCCACAGTGGCTATCTGCAACGCCAAAGCGTCGCGGTATTCACACTCACCTTGTGTTAACGCCTTGTGCTAACACCTGAGAAGCAGTAAGAGGTCAATACCATGCATGGATTGACCTCTTTCGTTCTGTTTGCGCTTTATACTCCCCCCTCTTTCTAAATAGGTATTCCCTTCTCTCTCAATAACGCAGAGACTGTTCCCGTATCGGTAACTCTCGGTTCTTCTTTTGTTATCTAGTCAATTCCAGCGGTTGTACAAATAATCGGACTAGATAAAGGAAAAACCTAAGCCCATTTTGGAGGCCATTGATATGCCGTACAAAATTACTGCTCTGCAACCGTTTGGAGTGATCGTAGAACCGAAACATGCTCCGATTCATGTCAATGAGTTAGATATTGATGAGTTACGCGAACTCTTTTTGCGTGAACAACTTGTGTTACTGCGTGGTTTTGAAACCTTTGAACATTCGGAGCAGTTTGCGGACTACTGCGAACGCTGGGGAGAAGTGAGTGTTTGGCCGTTTGGGCGCGTATTAGATCTGGTACAAAAAGAGGATCCTGGCGATCACATTTTTGACAGCAGCTACATGCCCATGCATTGGGATGGCATGTATCGCCCACAAGTCCCTGAATACCAAATCTTTCAGTGTGTAAAGGCTCCTTTACCGGGGCATGGTGGGCGTACGACCTTCAGTCATACCATGCTGGCTTTACAGCACGCCCCTCAGCCAGATCTTGAGCTTTGGCAGCAAGTCACCGGACACTACCAGCGTAAAATGGAGTTTTACCACAGTAAAACCGTCTCCCCGATTGTGATGCAGCATCCATACCGAGACTATCAAGTAATACGCTACAACGAGCCGCATTTTGAAGAAAATGGCGACCTGCTCAATCCACCTGATGTATCACTGTCTGGAATTACCCCTGAGCAAGCGATCGAGTTTCACAAAAGTTTACGCCGTGCACTGTACGACCCACGTAACTTCTACGCTCATGAGTGGCAAACGGGTGACATAGTGATCACCGATAACTTCTCCTTACTCCATGGCCGTGAAGGCTTTACCTCTCACACGCCGCGTCACATTCGTCGTGTGCAAGTGTTAAGTAATCCTCCTTATAACAATCCAAGCTTGGAGTCGTACCAATGTCCACAAAAATAACCGACATCGTCATTATCGGCGCAGGCCCAGTTGGGTTAATGAGTGCCTACTTAGCACAGCGCTGCGGTTTAAACGCGCTGATCATTGATAAGTCAGCCGAACCACTTCAAGTCGGACGCGCCGATGCGTTAAATGCCCGCACCTTACAACTGCTCGAAGTCGCGAAGCTTTTTGATGATCTTTACCCTTTAGGCAAGCCGTGTAATACCAGCTCGGTTTGGGCTAATGGCCATTTTATCTCGCGCCAATCGAGCTGGTGGGAAGCCTTGGAAGGCTGCTTGCACAAACACTTTTTGATGTTAGGTCAATCGTTTGTTGAGCATCTATTGGACAAGAAATTACTTGAAGCGAATGCCCCCGTTTGGCGCAACACAAGCGTCGACAATATCGAGCTCAATCAAGCAGGCTGCCTAACTCATCTCAGCAATGGTGAGCGTATTCAATCGCGCTTTGTGATTGGTGCGGATGGGTCTCAATCTTTTGTGCGTCGTCATTTTAGTGTGCCTTTTCACATTGTGCGCCCCGAAATTATCTGGGCGGTGATTGATGGTGTGATTGACAGTGACTTTCCTAAAGTCCCTGAAATTATTGTGTTCCAAGCAGAAACCTCAGATGTGGCATGGATCCCTCGCGAAGGTGAAATCGATCGCTTCTATGTCCGTATGGATACGCACGATTTCACCTTAGAGCAGGCTATCGCCAAAATTAACCGGGCAATGGCACCTCATCAATTGGGTTTTAAGGAAGTGGTCTGGTTCTCGCAATTTGCCGTGAAAGAATCGGTAGCAGAACATTACAGCGTCGATGACCGGGTTTTCCTTGCAGGGGATGCCTGTCACGTACACTCAGTCAACGGTGGACAAGGATTAAATACTGGGGTTGCTGACGCATTTAACCTGATCTGGAAACTAAGTATGGTGATTAAAGGTCAAGCCTCTCCTGCTTTATTGAAAAGTTATCACGCTGAACGTCAACCAGTGGCGCAGAGCGTGATAGACAGCTCCGGTGAACTGGTACGCTCAACGAAGTTTTCAGCCACCAACACCCATGCGCAAGACTACGTAAAAATAGTTGAAAAGCGTTCAGGTAATATCACGGGAATGGGCATTCGCTACTACGAAGAAGGCTTAGCTGGCACTCGAATGTGGGATTTCGTGCTCAATCAAGGTACTGAGATCACTCGTTTGTACTCACTGCTTGACTACTCAAGATGGACACTGTTCTTGTTTAGTGATGACGAATGCGTGGTTGACGTGCCGCCGCATGTACATGTGATCCGCATCGGTACCCAATCCGAAAATGCTCAACACTGGACACGTCACGCACCTTATCCAGGACAAGCGGTATTGGTTCGCCCTGATGCTTACATCGAATGGGTCACTCCACTGCATCAGGTTCACAGTGTGTTGGCAGAAGGTGTGTTGACAGAATTCAACTTATCTCACTAGTTCAATACCTGCGTTCACTCGATCTTCATCAAGCCCTAAACGGGCTTGGTGACTTTCCCCGGCACTAGAAGCCATCGACACACCCATGCGGCTCATTGCGCGTTGGCTCTACCTGTTTAAACACTCTCCATTAACCACACAATGTTCCCACCAGATAATCGATAAATAAACGCACCCTTGGCGGCAAATTTTTACGACTGGGGTAAAGAATATTCATGGTAGTACTGATCTGATAGAAGTCCGGAAACAATCGCACCAGCGATGCATCAGGCAACTTATCAATCAAAAAACTGGCAATCGATCCCACACCCAAACCATTTTGCACCATGGTCATGACGCCAAGCGGAGAATTACTGCTGTGTTTGCTATGGAATTTGACCTGATGTTGTACGCCCTCTTGATTGGTTAAAGTTAGGGTTTGGTTAGGCAGATTTAAGCGTGTGAGATAGACCCAATCGTGCTGCTCTAAATCCTGAATCGTATGGATCGGCGGCGCGTTCTCTAAATAGGTTTGACTGGCATAAATACCTAACTCAAAAGGCGCTATAACACGGCCAACTAAAGAGGATGACGTCAGCTCACCAATTCGGATCACCATATCCAGATTAGAATCCACCAAATCTTGCAGTCCATCATCGAGCTGAATATCGAAATTCACCTTAGGGTACTGCTTATAAAACTCAGCCAGTAGCGGGTTGAGCAAAAAAGTGCCGACATCAATAGTGGTACCAATGCGGATCGTTCCGGACACTTCTGACGCTAAGTGGTTAACGGAGCAAAGCGCCTCCTCCGCAATATTCAATAATCCGTGGCTGCGTTGATAAAATGTGTCCCCCTCTGTGGTTAAACTGATTTTACGGGTAGTTCGGTTTAGCAAGCGCACATTCACTGTTTTTTCTAAAGCGGTGATCTGTTCACTGACCTTAGATTTGGTCATACCTAATGCTTCTGCAGCACAAGTAAAAGAACCACACTCAACCACTTTATTGAATATCACTATGCGTTTTAACTCATTTAGCATGACTGTTCCTTTATTAGTAACTTTGGGTTCTATTTTCATTATCTAGTCAGTACAAGGAATAGCAGAAATAATAATTCCGCCTGTTAGAGATGAGTAATTTTTATTGGTTTCAAGCAGATTTCATATAACCAAACGATTTTTTTAATTTGTGGCATTAATTCCAATTCCTATGTGCGGAATTAATTCACCTAGAGTAGATGTACGGTGAGATGAGTAGATACGTTATCCAATTATTGATGAATGGTTCAATAATGAGCCAAGATGTCATTCTCATTTGTGCACAAATTACTCAACAAGAAAACGACCGTATTGAATATGTTGAATTGCATTCAACCAATCCAACGAATGAGGAAAATTTATGCTCGATGCTCAACAAGAAACCCATGTGGAGAAGATCTCATTTATTCTTCTAAATCAACTGATTGCACAATGCAATGCCAGTTACAACGGGCTTGCTCACTTAAAAAGTCAAATTCGTAGATTTGTAAATAGCCAAGAGAAAATTAAATTACTCCTCCCCGCTTTCCCCTGTAAAACAAATAACTTAGATAAAGTACTTAGCCATACACCCGATCTCGGTGAATATGTCGTTTTAAGAAAGTTTGTTCAATGCATCCGTGACATTGAATCCGTTTATGAACCGGGTGTGACGTTTTATATCTTTTCTGACTATCATACATTCTCTGATTATATCTCCGTCGACTTAGACCACCATTATGATTACTCAGACAATCTGCGTAAAATGGTAGCAAACATGAATTGCAGCGATGCGTTAAAAATTGTCAATTTCGAACATTTTGATGAATTTTCCGATCTGAAAGACACGGAATATTTTGATGGATTACGTGAGAAGTTTGGTGATCCTGACTATGCAGAGAATTTCACTGAACTTAAATTAAAAAATAATAAGATGAACCAAACCTATCTGGGTTTGAAAAAGTTCATGAATCAGGATCAGAAATTCGTTCTTGCTCCTCTCTCATACAAAGATCGCCGACGTCGCCTTGCGGATATCGCTAAGGGGATGATGGTGCAAGGCAAAGCGCTGGATAACTTCTTGCAGCAAAAATTTGCCGATTGCATTCGATTAAGCATTCATGAACATCCGATGATAGGTAAGAAATACTCGCTGTTTCTGTTCCATGAACGCCAATTCAAAACGCCTTGGCACAGTACTTTGCTGTTTGATGCCAGCCGCGGCGAATTCATTATTGATAGTAAAGAAAATCACTTAAAACGTTCTGGGGTGATTTTGCCTGTCACTCATG
Source organism: Vibrio cholerae (assembly GCF_008369605.1). Lineage (NCBI taxonomy): Bacteria > Pseudomonadati > Pseudomonadota > Gammaproteobacteria > Vibrionales > Vibrionaceae > Vibrio > Vibrio cholerae. The sequence continues at coordinate 933,537 of NZ_CP043554.1, read as the reverse complement.
ATGGCAAGCCTTGGTGTTACCTGCAATTGAGCGCATCCGATGAAGTGCACGCCCATGCGCTGCGCCAAATACGGGCAGAATTGCAACACGAAAAATCGGGGTTGCGTTTAGAGTGCCCAGCCAATCGCGCTTCACTGGACATGCTACTTCCCAAAGAGCTCAGCCAACTGGTCAAAGAATTTGGCTCGGTTCTGCTGCGCGGTTTTGCACCACTGGCTGACTCTGAACAGCTACAAACTTGGTACCTCAATCACCGTTCTGCCGTCACTTGGGCTTATGAGGTTAGCGTACAAGCCTTCAAAGGCAGTGCTGGTGAGCAACCTTTACATTGGGAGCTCTCCTGCCCACCCGCTTATATGGCCGTACACCCACATCGCTATCAATATGAAGATTACACCCCCCATGAGTACGCGGTTTACAGCGTTGCATCCCCTGACTCGAATACTTGGACCGTGGTTGACGCTGCACTCGCCGTCCTGACCATCAACGGTCAAGAGCGCGAACAGCTGCGTAACACCATCATGCACTACAGCAACTTTTCACCTGAACATGGCGGGAATACTTTACACCCCCTCGTCCGTTACTGTTCGACATCACGCCAAGATGTGCTGCGTTGGCAAGATTTTCAGCATGCGCAGGGCTACCTCACTCATTTAGAAGGGGTCAGCGAATTAACCGAGCAGTCACGGATCTATCAACGCCTCAACACGTTATGTCATGACCCAAGAGTTTGCTTTGAGTACAGGCTACAAACCGGCGATTTGCTGTTGGTGAATAATTTAACCACCTTGCAAGCGAGCCATACGAGTTCGATGCATAACGAATACTGGTCTATTCATCTACAACCAGACTCAATCAACTCACCTTGGCAGCCGCACAATCGTATTGTTGAACAAGCTGAACTCACCTCGGCTTAGGCTTCAGCCAAAGCAGCAAGTCGGTTAAGAACGCAAAAAGCCGAGGCACTCGCCTCGGCTTTCTATTGGTGTTGTCTTATTACTCGCGATTAGCCATTTTTCGGTGGCATAAACGCCGTCAGTTCCAACGCTGGCCCTGTGTACTTTTCAATACGCACCAGAGAGGAGTTCGCCGCACAACCATTGGCCAAACGTGAAGTCGGAATGTCTGAAGTCAGCACATTCGCACCACCGTTTTTACATAAGCCAGTTTGCGGATCAAGGTCTGGCCAGCCGCCTTCGTGAATACAGACTGAGCCTTGTTTGATGCGATCCGTCACCAAAGCGCCGACCAGTACTTGGCCACGTTGGTTATAGGCACGAACCAAATCGCCCGTTTGAATGCCGCGTGATGCCGCATCTTCTGGGTGGATCCAGATCGGCTCACGGTTAGCAATCGCATACTCTTCCCGTAATTGAGCGTAGTTGAATTGACTGTGCAAACGGTGCGCCGCGTGCGCCGTCATTAATTGCAACTCGCCCTGCTTCGCATTACCGGTAAATTCATCAGGAGCCAACCAGGTTGGATGGGCTGGACAATCAGGCAAATTAAAGCCCGCCAGAGTTTTAGAGTAAATCTCAATCTTGCCGCTCGGTGTACCTAATGGATTGAGGATCGGATCCGCACGAAAATCGGCGTAACGCACAAACTGAGCATTTTTCGCGTTCCACTTCATTTCAATCAGCTGGTTATCTTCCCAGAACTTACTGAAATTCGGCATCGCCACTCGTGCTGCACGGCCGCTCTTCTGCGCGGTTTTGTAGAAACCGTACAACCATTCCATCTCGGTTTTGCCTTCGGTAAACACATCACGGCCTCCGGGACGGATCATTTCCGCCATATCGGCAAACACATCAAAGTCGTTACGCGCTTCGCCTTGTGGCTCCACCACCTGTTTCATCGGCACCAAGTGTTGGTTACTGTAGTCACCCGTCATGGTCAAGTCATTACGCTCAAACGTTGTGGTGATCGGCAGTACGATATCGGCATGCTTCGCCGCCGCTGTCCAATACGGCTCTGAAATCACAATCAGCTCAGGCTTTTGCCACGCTTTGATCAGACGATTGGTGTCTTGATGGTGGGTAAAGTTGGCACCACCCGCCCACCAGATCATCTTGATCTCAGGGAAGGTCAGCGTGTGACCATTGTGTTGATAGGTCCCGCCCGGATTCTCCAACGCTTCCACAATACGCGCGACCGGGAAACTTTGCGTCGCCCCTGAAATCGCCCAATCATTCCCCGCCGAAGATCCACCACCAATAGCTGCCGAAATGGCAGGCAGTACACCCGCGTCACGCGCGGGGTTCCCGCCATTCGAGTAATGGTAGGAGAAACCAAAACCACCGCCCGGCAAGCCAATTTGCCCCAACATCGCGGCTAAGGTGACCACCATCCAGTGACGCTGCTCACCATATTGTTGACGCTGCATACCCCAGCCTGCCATTAGCATGGTGCGATGGTTGCTGAAAATCTCAGCCAGCGTTTCTAGTTGCTTGGCTGGTACGCCACAAATGCCTTCTGCCCATTGCGCGGACTTTTCAACGCCATCTTCTTTACCCAGCAAATACGCTTCAAAGCGATCGTAACCTACGGTGTATTTGTCCAAGAAGGCTTTATCGTGCTTACCTTGTTTGATCAGCGAGTGCGCGATGCCCATCATCATCGCCACATCTGTCATTGGGTGTGGGGCAATCCATTGAGCTTGCTCACCGAAAAACTCGATGGTTTCGGAGCGGATCGGATCAATACCGATAATGGTTTTGCCGGATTTTTTCAGTTGATGGAAGAATTCAAGACCTGCGCAATCGGTCGAGCTCCACGCAATTTTCAATGTGTTGATCGGGTTTAACCCCCACAGAACCACCACATCACTGTGCTCTAGCACTACGGGGTAAGTGGTTTGCTGCTCATACACTTCAATCGAACCAACCACGTGCGGCATGATGATTTGCGCCGCGCCAGTTGAGTAATCTCCCAAGTGGCCTGAATAGCCGCCCGCCATACTCATATAGCGTTGCAATAAAGTTTGAGCTTTATGCAGCACACCACTGGAGCGCCAACCATAAGAGCCAGCAAACACCGAGGCTGGACCATAGGTTTTGCGAATGCGCATATGCTGCTCATGGATTAAGCGATACGCGTCATCCCACGATACGCGTACAAACTCATCACTGCCACGTACTCCTTTCGGCGCGGATGGGTTTGCTAAAAAGCCTTTGCGAACCATAGGGTATTTAACCCGCGCTTGGGTATATACCTGATCGGGGCCTGTCGATTGCAAGCTGTTCGGTACGGTTTGCGCCAGCGCATTTTTGGTCGCCACCATTTTGCCATCTTGCACTCCACAGAGAAGTGGCCCCATACGTCCAGCCGTTAACACGCCTTTACCACGTGCGTTATCACTGGCAACTGAGAGTGGTGAAAATGAAGTGAAAGCCATTGCACCGGCAGCCATACCTGTGCCTTTTAAAAATCCACGGCGGGTGATTTTAGTCATAACGTTATCCCTCTACTTATACTCAGTGGCTAACCATATCTTTGGCATGGTGCTGGAAGAACTTGGTGAGAATCTCCAGATTCTCAGCGGAAATATCCGTCCGCTCTCCCATACTTTTCGCCACTGGCCCCCAAGCATTCACGGTAAAGTGACTGGCTGGAATTTTCGCATGGCAGGTCGCACAGTAAACGTTATCAAGCTGTTCGGCATAAGACCAAACCGGCTCTAAACTATCCACCACAGGCGATGTGATGGTGGCGGTTAAATTCACCGCGCGCCATTGGTTACCGTAAACATCGGTTTTGTAGTCTTGTGCTTGCAGCGCTTGTTGGCCTTGCTCGGTTAAAGTCGCGACAACCGCACGTTGCCCCTCACCCATATACAGTACTTGTTCTGCGCCTTTCATTTGGTAAGCGTTGATTTGCACGGTACGTTCAGTGCCCTTGGTACTCACAACATCCAGAGCAGTCGTCGGGTTGATCGTACCCAGTTCACCCATCGCAATCGTGGTGACGGGGTAAACTCGCTGCGCGTCAGCGGCCGTTTTTTCGGTAAAGGCCATCAAGGTTTCAAAGGCTTTGCTATCAAGCTCCGCTTCAGGTGCGAAGTGCGCGACACCTTTGTGGCAATCAATACAGGTTTGGTTATTAGCTTTGGCGTAGTTGTGCATTTTCACCGCTTCGTGTGACTGCTCAAACGGCTCCATGGCATCAAAATCATGGCAAGAGCGACACGTTGCCGAATCGTTACCGCGCATCTGCTGCCATACCATCTCCGCTAACTCTTGTCGGTGCGCCTCATACTTCTCAGGCGTATCAATCTTACCTGTTACAAATTCGTGGTAGATGTCTTTGGTCGCTCGTACCTTAGTGACGAGATAACCGATGGGATCGCTCGGAATATGGCAATCGGCACATTCGGCGCGAATGCCTTTCGCATTGGAAAAGTGAACAGAGCCTTGATACTCCTTAAAAGGGATCTCCATAGAATGGCAGGAGAGACAAAACTCGGTGCTTGAGGTGTAATGCATCACTGCAGCACTGCCACCTAAAGTGACCCAGCCAATTGCCACCCCAATGGCAACAAGCAGTGCAACATACCTTTTTTTGATCGACATAAGCTTACACATCCTTTTACATTTATAAATATGCGATCATCCTACCCCTTTTGGGGTATGAGATATTGATCCGCATCATATACGTGCTACGAAAAGCGTGCTTATGTGATGTTGAGTCAAACCTATCGCGGACTATCTTCACTGCCCCTCCACGGATTTCAACCAACCTCTTTACTTATTGGTAACTCTCTAAACAAGTGCCATAAAAAATTCACCCCAGCGTAACTGAGGTGAATTTGGCGATAAAAGAAACTCAACGAACGGATTTACTGAGCATTATTCATCTGGCTAAGTTTATCCCCAACCGGTTTGGAAAAATTAAAGCCGTCGTGCTTATCCCAGTTGATTGACCAGGTCATCACGCCTGCATAATTGGGGTAGGCAAAGGCTGGTTTGATGGTGCCGCAGCGGGTTCCTTTGGTTAAACAATCCAACGCATCAAGGATATTTTGGGTTGGAGCTTGACCCGAATTTGCCGAACTTGGACCTGATGGCAAACCAATGGCTACTTGGTCATCACGCAATGGTTCAAAGCGTGTCCCGTTGGCTAAAGTGAAGCCTTCAATCAACATTTTTGATTGAGCGACCATCATATCCACTGAGCCTTCTGGTGCCGCGCTCGGTGTGTATGGGTTAGGTAAACCACCGTTGTTGTAGAGCTGAACATGCAGAATATCAAGCGTATCGCGCACTTCGTTAATCACCGGAATGTAAGCGCCCCAAATTCCACTGTAGGCAACCATACCACCTTGCACATAAGGGTGTTCAGGCGCCATAGTGAGGAACATATCACCACCGATGTTTTTCTCGATTTGCTTCAATGCTCGGCCTAAGCGCGCTTGAATTTGTGAGCCATGAACAAGGTTTGAACCACTTTCGAGATCCACATCCAACCCATCAAAGCCCCATTCTTTGATCAACGCAGTCAGGCTGCTCACGAAGTTGGCTTCATCTTGATCAGTGTTAAGGGTAATAGTGCCTTCAGCGCCACCTAAGGAAAGGACAAATACTTTACCTTTCGCTTGCAGTGCTTTCATATCTTGCTTGAATTGCGCAGGATCGAGCGCAGGACAACTGCTGTAAATATCACCGGCATACAGGTTGAAATGTACCGTTCCGGTACTGTTGCGATCGTTTTCTGCAAAGGCAATATCAATCACATCCCACGCTTGTGACATATCCGCCAAACGAATTGGGCAACCCGCACCATTGACGAAGTTATGCCAGTAACCAATCAAGCGATGTTTCTTCTGCGCTTGCTCTACCACGCTGATTGCGGCAGCAGAAGAGGTCACGCTCGTTCCTGCTGCGTCAGTCGCTTTCGCGGCAACGGTATAGTTACCAATCGCACTTGGCGTCCAACTGTAAGCAAAAGGCTCTGTTGTATCCGTTGCAACTACTGCGCCGTTGACCACAAACTCCACTTTCGCCACATTATTGGTTAGTGACGTAGCATCGGCGGCAATATTGACCGGTTTACCTAGACCAACGGTTTGGCCGGATGTCGGCGAAGTCAGTGAAACCACCAGATCTTGATCGCTCACCGTCACGCTGACTGCGCTTTCACTGGTGTTACTGTCGTTGTCGGTTGCGACTGCTTTCAGGGTTTGATTCCCTGTAGTGGTGGCTATCCAGTTAACCGCATAAGGCGCTTGAGTCACCACGCCTAAGCTGTTGTTGCCTGCAAAAAACTCCACTTGCGTGACCGAGCCATCGGCATCACTGGCTTGCGCCGCCACACTGACGGTTGAGCCAGCAAGAATCACTTGGTTAGCCGTCGGGTTGGTTAATGTCACGACAGGTGGCGTTGAACAAGCGCCTAAACCACTCCATGCTTCTTTCCAATAACTTCCAACCCCTGGCTCATACGCCCAACCGGAGCTGGAAGAACACCAACCGGCGATATCACAGCGATATTTTTGGTTCTTATTTTGTACCAACTGCCCTGCCGAATACGCGGTTCCCGCCGAATACACAGGTAAACCCGCGCAACCTGCATTCGAGCCACTGCCGACCGTTAAAGTCACTTCTTGGCTCAGGGTAGACTGGTTGTCGTTATCAATCGCTTTGGCTTTAAAGGTATGGCTGCCGACAGCGGCATTCCAATTAAACTGGTAAGGCTCAGAGCTATCGGTCACAACAAGTTGACCATCAACATAAAATTCAACAGCGTTGACAGTGCCATCACTGTCAGTGGCATTTGCGGCCACGGCTAGAACATCGCCCACGGTTAGCTGTTCACTGCCCGTCGGGCTAGTCAACGTCACAGTTGGCGGAACTGGGTTACCGGTAGGCGTTACGCTGATATTTACGGTGCTGCTGGTGGTTGCACCTTGGTTATCGGTCGCAATCGCGGTCACTGAAGTGGCTCCTAGCGTTGCCGTCCAATCCACTTGGTATGGGGCTTGTTGGTCAATCGCGATACGCTGTGTGCCGACTAAAAACTCCACCTGAGTAATGCTGCCATCACTATCTGAGGCATTGGCTTGTAATCCGACGACGGAGCCTTGTGGGATCTTGGCGTTATTGAGTGGTGATTGAATGGACACTTGAGGTGGGTTATTCGCCCCTCCGTCACACTGTCCAAGAATTTGCCATGCGTCCCATTGACCAGAATGGGTTACCGGATCGTTACCCTGAGTCCAGTAACGCGCTTGGTAAGCGGTGTTGGTTTTTTGAACTTTATCACTGCCAACATACACTGTACTGCTGTCCCACACTGGCACTCCGGCACAGTTATAGGCTTGTGCTGAGTAACTTACCCCCAAACTGGCGGTAATCACGGCGGCTAAACAATAGCGCTTCATGTTTCTCTCCTGTATTAGATAATGTCGCTTATAACTAATACTCCAGAGTGAAAGATTTGCATGTTAATCAATGGAATAGTTTACCGTTCTCGGCACAGTGTCACTGCTTCTTCTGCGGTTAATCATCGCTTTCAATTCTTTTTCGGCGCGATTCACGAAATGAAAAGGAGATCTTTAAAACAATCACCACTACTAAAAGCGGTGATTTATGAATGACAAAAAAAAGGCCAGCGTAGTCGCTGGCCCCTATTGCTGAATCAAAGATTACAAAGACAAAATCACCCCAGCGATCGATGCACTCATTAGGTTAGCCAATACGCCTGCGCCAATCGCACGGAAGCCGTATTGGGAGATAAAAGAGCGACGTTCAGGTACAAGGCTACCCAAACCACCAATCAAAATCGCCATGGTAGAAATATTGGCAAAACCGCACAGCGCGAAAGTCACGATCGCTTGTGAATGCGCACTCAATTGCTCTTTCACTTCAATCAGTTGAATGAAAGCGACAAACTCGTTCACCACCACTTTGTTACCAATCAAAGAACCTGCCATGATCGCTTCATGCCATGGAATACCTATCAGCCAAGCTACTGGAGCGAAAACATACCCCATGATCAGTTCAAAGCTCAGCTCGATGCCAAACCAGCCACCAAACCAACCGAGCAAGCCGTTTAACAGAGCAATCACACTCACAAAGGCGAGCAAAGTCGCCCCTACCGCAACAGCAATTTTCACACCCGACATCGCGCCATCCGCAATCGCTTCGACGACGTTAGTGGATTTCGGCAGATCCAACTCATCTTGCGCAATCGCGGCATCGACGTGTTCGGTTTCTGGCAACATGATTTTTGCCATCAAGAGACCCGCAGGGGCAGACATGAAAGCCGCCGCGATCAGATAGTTCAATTCCACACCTAAAGAGGCATAACCAACCAAAGTACCGCCAGCAACCGACGCTAAGCCGCCCGTCATCACTGCAAAGAATTGCGAATCGGTCATTTTATGAAGATAAGGTTTCACCACCAGCGGCGCTTCAATCATACCCACGAAAATGTTTGCGGTAGCAGAAAGGGATTCTGCACGGCCTGTGCCAAGCAATTTCTGTAAACCACCACCGATGAGGTTAATCACTTTCGGCATGATGCCTAAATGGTAAAGGCCAGAAATCAGTGCAGAGAAGAAAATGATGATGCCAAGGACATTAATCGCAAACACAAAACCTACGCTGCCATTGGCGAGGCCACCAAACACAAAACCGATACCATCTTGCCCATAGTTGATCAGTTGTGACACCGCGCCCGTCACACGATTGAGTGCCTCTTTACCCGCAGGTACATACAGCACCAGTAAGGCGAAGAAGATTTGCAGCAGTAACGCTAAAGAAACTGTACGCAAGTTGATATTTTTTCTATTGGTAGAAAATAGCCACGCAACCAGCAAAATTGCGCCCATACCGAGGAGTGATGACATAACGCCGCCCAAATTGTGAGTAGAACAGGAAAGGCGGCGATTTTAGTGAAGGAAATCGTATGCGCAAGGTGAGTTTGTTAATCACTCATTACCAAACCGGTAATCAAAATACGTCTTTTCATAACTTGCTGATTTTATTAAACCTAAACGTTTGCTTTTGAGTTATCTTTTCCATTGGGAAAATATCTTTTTAAAAACAGCAATAATCCTCATGGAATATATCCCCAGCGATCTCCTGTTGCACTAGCAAGCCAGTGAGCTAATCTCACCGAGTATCGAAAGGCGGCGTCATTAAGGAGAGCAAACATGATCCACACGGCTACGGCGTTAAGTCGCCAGAAGCTATTCTGCTGCAAAACGAACATAAGGTTGTAAACGAGTATCCCAGTAACAAGGCGTACCGAGCCGCTGTTTGATAAATTCAATCACCGCCGATGTTTTTTTCGGCATATGTTGACGACTGGGATACACCGCATAAAACGGCATCTGTTGATTGGCGGACCACTCCGGCAGCAGCTGAATAAGCTGCCCTGTGCGAAATTCATCTCGCAGCAAATAGGTCGCCAAATAAGCGATTCCCCATCCTGCCACGGCAGCATCGCGTACCGCCTCCGCCAGATCGACCGAGTAGTTTCCGGCCACTTTAATGGTTTGATTGTGTCCATCTCGGCTGAATGACCAACGGGTGTAATCGCGCTCCCAGCTTCGATAAATCAAGCAGTTATGCTCCATTAAGGCCATAGGTTCTGTGGGTGATCCATAACGCAGCAGGTAGTCTGGCGATGCGGCCACCACAAAACGGCAATCGGCAATGCGCTGCGCCACATAACCCTCTGGTAGCTGCTCGTTACTGGTGATCCATAAATCCAACCCTTCCTTGAGCATATCGACTTTATGATCAAACAGATGCACTTCGACGTTCAACTCAGGATATTGTTGGCGAAGCTGCTCCAAAGCAGGCAACACATGCAAGGTGCCAAAAGATTGCGATAAACCAAGTCTAATCAGCCCTACCACTTCATCACGCTGATCTTCCATTTCACTTTGTGCATTGGTCACAATCGTTAAAAGTTCACGGCACTGGGCATAAAACAGATTCCCAGCATCCGTCAGAGTAAAGCTGCGCGTGGTGCGCTGCACCAGTTTAACGCCCAGCGAGGCCTCTAACGCGGCGAGCTGTTTACTGACATGAGACACCGACACGCCTAGCGCGTGCGCAGCAGCAGTAAAACTTTGATGTTGGATTAACACCGCAAATAAAGCCATTTGGCTCGCGCGTTCAGCAAACAAATCGCATCTCCATCAGCAAACTCTCCCCATCACAGCCTTCTTCATCAACACATCCCGATTACCGAAATGCCTAAAAACCCGTTGCTCACAAACAGAAAAAACAGAGGGCTCAATGAGAGCCCTCTGTTCGCTAATTGTCAATCCGTTATGCCAATCCGTTGCGCCAATCCAACAGGTTAGAACGCAATCCGATCCGCCAGATGGCTGACCGCCAACGCAAAGTAATGAGAGCGATTCCACTTCATCAATACATTGTAGTTGTTATACACAAGATAAATTCGCCCTGCTTCATCATCAGGCATGATGAGCCACGCTTTAATATCATCAGAAAGCGCTGGCAGCGGTTTACCATCATAACGAGTGACCCCAAGCTTACTCCACTCTTGTAACGTTTTGCCTTTTTCAGGCTGACGTCCTTCTAGAGCATGGTCAAACCCTTTGGGGATTTTCACTTGGCGTCCCCAAGTGTACTTATCATCCCAGCCTGATTGGCTGAGATAGTTAGCCGTAGAAGCAAATACGTCTGAACGTGTTCCCCAAATGTCTTTTTTGCCATCGCCGTTGCCATCAGCGGCAAAATTCAAAAACGAGCTTGGCATAAATTGACACTGCCCCATCGCGCCCGCCCAAGAGCCTTTCATGGCTTCAGGGGCAATGTGACCTTGTTCGAGGATCTGCAAGGCGGCCATGGTTTCTTTGCGGAAAAACTCTTCACGGCGGCCTTCATAGGCCAGCGTCGATAACGCATCAATCACCCGAAAGTTACCCGTGAACGCACCAAAATTACTTTCAACCCCCCACAAGGCAACAATAAATCTCGGTTGTACGCCATACTGCTTACCAATGCGTTGCAGCTCAGTGTAGTGTTTTTCATACAGAGATTGTGCTTGCTTTACTTTCCACTCTGGTACAGCGCGCGGGATGTATTCATCCAGCGTCAACTTTTTCTCTGGCTGATTTTTATCCGCGACGACGGAACGAGGCTTGTATTCCACATCACGAAACGCTTCGTTGAGGATGCGTTCGGAAATACCTTCTTCACGCGCTTGCTGCTTTAGCCTTTCGACATATTGTTCAAAACTGACTTCATTGGCGAGTACGGGTGCCGATAACGCTAGGCCCAGTACTATCGATAATAATTTTTTCAAGATGCCCTCCTTGAGCCATCTTCATCAGGGAGTTTGGCGCGCTTTGCGCTCCTTATGTTGTTCCAGCAAATTTTCTGGTGGCGGCGGTAACTGCAAAAAGAAACCTTGTTCCTGCATGGATTGTTTCACCTTCTCCACATTCACTTGCGCCAACTGACGCTGCTCAAGATTAACCAGCATGACAAAAATAGGTTTACCAAACATCTGTTTTAAGGTGTCAGGAACCTGTGAAAAATCGTCCCGTTTCGGAATATAGAGATAAGTGCCTTCTTTTTTAGGACTTTTGTAAATAGAGCAAAGCATGACAAGCCTTTTATTTCGATTATTGACCACTTAGGGCATTTTGTCTTAATTCAGTTAACTTTGATCAAAATTGATGCCAAATCACTTATTTCACCGCAAGAGAACTTGCTGTGCTTTGGCGCTGAATATAACATGACAGCCCTGTTCTCAGCCAATGCTCTCTCCGTAAGGCATAGAGTTTATTGAGGTCAACGTTACCATGTCGAAAAACCCTGACCTGAAAGGTAGTAGTTTTACTTTGTCGGTATTACACCTTTCTGACAACCAAATTGCGCATACTGTTCAATTTCTTCAAGAAAAGATCGCGCAAGCCCCGGCCTTTTTTGCCAATGCGCCAGTGGTGATCAATGTGGCGAAAGTCGAGGGCGATCTTGATTATCCTGCGTTAAAACAAGGGATCAGCCAAGCGGGTTTAATCCCCGTCGGTGTCACAGGATGTAAAGACAAACGTAGCCAAAACCTTGCCGTCGAAGCCGGTTTTGCAGTAATGACCGCCACAAACTCCCCAGCCCAAGCCCCAGCGCAAATGGCCCCGACCAAAGTGATTCGTACCCCAGTGCGTTCGGGTCAACAGATTTATGCCAAAGACGGCGATCTGGTGATCTTAAGTCACGTCAGTGCGGGGGCTGAAGTGATCGCCGATGGTTCAATCCATATTTATGGCACGTTACGTGGCCGGGCGATTGCCGGAGCGAGTGGTCAACGAGAAGCACGAATTATTTGTCATGATTTGCAAGCGGAATTGATTTCCATCGCTGGCCGCTATTGGTTAAGTGATCAAATTGAAAGTCAGTTCTGGCAACAGAGGGTGATGCTCAGTATGACTGACGAATCGCTCTATCTCGAAACGCTCACGATTTAAGATTGAAAGGAAAAAATAACATGTCGCGCATTATTGTCGTCACGTCAGGAAAAGGCGGGGTTGGCAAAACCACCTCCAGTGCTGCAATTGCTTCAGGTCTCGCGCTGCGAGGCAAAAAAACCGCTGTGATCGATTTTGATATCGGTCTGCGTAATCTCGATTTAATCATGGGCTGTGAGCGCCGCGTGGTGTACGATTTTGTCAATGTCATCAACGGTGAAGCCACGCTCAACCAAGCCTTGATTAAAGACAAACGCAACGAAAACCTGTTCATCCTGCCGGCCTCTCAAACTCGTGATAAAGATGCACTAACCAAAGATGGCGTACAACGCGTGCTCAATGATCTCAAAGAGATGGGTTTTGACTTCATCATTTGTGACTCACCAGCAGGGATTGAGCAAGGCGCGCTGATGGCGTTGTACTACGCCGACGAAGCGATTGTCACCACCAACCCTGAAGTATCGTCAGTGCGCGACTCTGACCGTATTCTAGGCATTCTCGATTCTAAATCGATGCGTGCGGAGCAAGGCCAAGCGCCGATCAAACAGCATCTGCTGCTCACCCGCTACAACCCTGCACGCGTCACTCAAGGTGAAATGCTCAGTGTGCAAGACGTCGAAGAAATCCTACATGTGCCGCTGCTCGGTGTGATTCCAGAAAGCCAAGCCGTATTGAACGCCTCGAACAAAGGGGTTCCAGTAATTTTTGACGATCAATCCGATGCAGGCCAAGCTTATCAAGATACGGTGGCACGTCTACTTGGTGAACAAGTTGAGTTTCGTTTCCTGACTGAAGCGAAGAAAGGTATTTTCAAACGCTTATTCGGAGGTTAACGCTATGTCATTGCTGGAATTTTTCCGCCCACAGAAGAAGACTTCCGCGAGCGTTGCCAAAGAGCGTCTGCAGATCATTGTGGCTGAGCGTCGTAGCCAAAACGATCCTGCACCTAGCTATTTGCCACAACTCAAAGAAGACATTCTGAAAGTGATTGCCAAATACGTCGCGATTGACCCATCCATGGTCGAACTCTCTTTTGAGCATAAAGGCGATGATATCTCGGTGCTTGAGCTCAACGTCAAACTGCCGGATGACGAAAAATAACCCCTTCAAGACCCTCATCGATGAGGGTCTTTTATTATCTCCCTTGTCTCTGCTCACCAGGCTCTCTCCAAACGATTTGGCGTTGTCGTCTGTAGGCGGCAAGTAGGAAAGGGGTATCCTTCTCCACTAGCAAATGACTATTTATTATCTGTTGGGAAATATCGCTTTTATTGAGCTAGATCACACACAACTTGTCGCTAAAATGACGCGCGTTTGACTAGGACTTAACGGCATGAGTTCATATTAGTCGTGTTTGTGATGGTCAACCTTTCTTAACCAAGGATCTATGATGAAAAAAAGTATTTTTGCCCTGAGCGCGCTGACTCTCATTCTTGTCGGTTGCGACAACCAACAAGACGCAAAAGTGGAAGTAGAAAAAGTCGTTGATGTTGCGGCAGCACCGGCTGAGCAATCTGCGGCTCAACCATCAACAGCAAGCGTTGATGCAGCGCACAATGCTCAAAACAGCCTAGATTGGGCTGGCATCTATCAAGGCACTCTGCCTTGTGCTGATTGCGGTGGCATTGAAACAGAGCTGACGCTGAACGCGGATGGCACCTACGCGCTAACAGAAAAATACCTCGATAAAGAAGGTGAACCTTTTGCCTCTCAAGGTACTTTCGTTTGGAATGAAGCTGGTAATATCGTAACACTGCAAACAGGCGACCAAACTGGCAGACAATTCATGGTGGGTGAAAACACGCTGTCCCATCTGGATATGGAAGGTAAGGTTATCGAAGGTGAGCTGGCTGAGTTTTACGTGCTAAGCAAGCAATAAACTGAGTCGCTTATACGCTTTACAAAAATACGGTTTACGAAAAACGCGCCATCCATTGGGCGCGTTTTTTATTGCCTACATTTAAGCTTTGCTTTTCGTTTTCGCTTCAAAGGCGGCGAGTTGCTCTGGCGTCGCAGGCGGCTGGTGGTTTGCCTTCCACTCATCGTAAGTCATACCGTAAACGCGCTCACGCGCATCATCAATATTCAAATCCAACCCCTGTTTTTCCGCTTCAGCAGCGTACCATTTACACAAGCAGTTGCGGCAAAAATCCGCCAAAATCATCAGGTCGATATTCTGAACTTCTTTATGTTGATCAAGATGTTGTAGCAATTGACGAAACACTGCGGCATCGAGTTTATCTTGCTCGGCTTGGCTGAGTTGTTGATGTTTGAATTGCGCCACGTCACTTTCCTTTTGTGCCATATTGAAGGCGACCAGTATATACCCAAACATCGGCAGATTGCAGTTGAGGCAGGCTTCGGATTTTCGTGATAAAAAAACACCCAGCTTTCGCTGGGTGTTGAATATCATGACTAAATTGGGCGTTGGTCTGTTTTTTAACCTTGGATACCAACAATCAACCAAGGAGCATTGGGGACTGTCAGATCACGTTCTAAGTGCCATACGTCCTCGATATTCTCTTCAATACCTTCGACAGCGTCACGATAACGACCGCTGAACTGCAAGCTGAGCTGAGCGCGGTTTGCATCGTAGTCTGCACGAACAATCTCTGCATCCACGTACATGACGTCCGTATGTTGATCGCCTTCGTAATTCGCACGCTCGGCTTTAAGATCTTCAAACAAGCTTGGAGAGACATACTCACGAATCGTTTCGAGTTGGTTATGGTTCCACGCCCCTTGCAAGATGCGATAGTGTTCACGTGCACCATTCACAAACGCCACGCGGTCAAAACCGGCTGGGTAATTGTGGGGTACATCGCTCTGAGCGGCACTACCAAAACCACCACCCATAGATTGTGGCTGTTCAAAGTTGTGTACGTTAGGTTGCTCAAACGGCGTGCGGTTCATGCCGCTGTAGGCCGGCTGCTGCTGAGACTGGTTTATGCTGCCTTGCTTCGATGCCAGAAAAGCACGCATCAGCTTGAAGATCACAAACGCAATCAGCCCCATGATCAGGATATCCATAAATTGGATACCTTCAAATGCACCGCCAAAGAAGGCAGCAAGCAGACCACCTGCCAGTAGACCGCCGAGCAAACCGCCCATTAAGCCTTTCTTCGCCGAGCTGGCTGGATTCGCCGCATCATTTTTCACGGTGTCATTTTTTTGTTGTTGCTGTTTAGGAGCCGGAGCCGTTTTGTAACTGTTATTACCAAACGACTTACCACCTCCGAATTTTTTGGCCTCAGCAATCGGAGTTACCGCAACCGAAACCATGATTAACGCAATAAGCGAAAACAAACGTTTCATACACTTCCTTAGGGTTCGATGTTATGGGGCTTTGCAGCCGATCTATCTTCTCAAAGTCACTATAGCCAGTTCATCTCGCAATGGAAACGTTTTGCATTTATCGACATGTATCAGAATATTGCAAATCGATTCGTTGACGCTCCTATAGGGGATGTTTAGACTATCGAACGTTGTTCATTATTGAATCCAAATCATGGCTAGACGAAACGATCATACCCGAGAAGAGCTGGTGGCTCTCACCTTAGATAGAGTCAAACAGTTCCTCGATACTCACTCCTATCATGAGCTGAGCTTACGTAAAGTCGCCACTATGATTGGCTACGTGCCCAGCACCTTAGTCAACGTGTTTGGCAATTACAATTTGTTGCTATTGCATGTAGTGGCGCAAACCCTTGATGAATTGGCGCAAGAAGCCCAGCAAGCGGTGAAATCCACCACTTATCCGAAAGATGCACTCTATCAACTCGCTTATTGCTACCATGATTTTGCGAAAAAAAATCCTTATCGCTGGCAGTTAATTTTTGAGCACAATATGAATGGGGAGATGCTGCCCGAGTGGCAAGCTCAACGCATTAATAACATGACCAGCATGTTAGAAGATCTGCTGAAAGTGATTGCGCCTTTGCGTTCAGAGCAAGAAGTGTTGCAGGCGAGCCGCGTATTGTGGTCTGGCGTGCATGGCATCACTATCTTGAGTGTCGATGATAAATTTTTTGCCAATGAACCGATTGATGGTAATGCTTTGATTAATAATCTGCTGAATCACTATCTGGCTAACTGGTAATGGATGAACAAGATGGCAAACCCAACTACGGCTCTCTTAACTGAGCGCCGCTTTTTACCCTATTTCATCACTCAGTTTCTTGGTGCCTTTAACGACAACATTTTTAAAAATGTCTTGTTACTCTTTGTTGCGTTTGCAGGCCCTCAAGCGTTACCGATCTCAAGCAACTTATTCATCAATCTCGCTGCTGGGCTGTTTATTCTGCCTTTTTTCCTCTTCTCTGCGACCGCGGGAGTCTTAGCGGATAAGCTAGAAAAATCTCGGTATATCCGTTGGGTTAAATTGCTTGAAATCGCCATCATGCTGTGTGGAGCGATAGGTTTTATCACTCAAAGCTACGGAATCTCACTGTTTTTATTGTTTTTGATGGGTACGCAATCGGCCTTTTTTGGTCCAGTGAAATACGCATTGCTACCACAACAACTGAAATCGGAAGAGCTCGTCCCCGGTAATGCCTTAGTAGAAACCGGTACTTTTCTGGCGATCTTATTAGGCACCTTAGGGGCTGGACTGATTGCTTCCGCTGATAACGCGCACTACTTCGCCGCGGCTGCGGTAGTGATTTTCGCCGTGCTTGGTTATCTCTCTAGCCGCGCTATCCCACTCGCACCTGCGAGTGCTCCGCATCTCGAATTTCGTTGGCAGCCAATTACGCAAACCAAGCAGACACTCCGCATAGCCAAACGTGATCGCGCCATTTTCCAGTCCATTATGGCGATCAGTTGGTTCTGGTTTCTCGGCGCGGTGTACCTTACTCAGTTTCCTAACTTCACTAAACTGCACCTCAACGGTAATGAAGCCGCGGTCTCTTTCCTACTGGCGCTATTTTCCGTCGGTATTGCCGTCGGCTCACTAGCGTGTGACAAGCTTTCCGGACACCGGATTGAGGTCGGCATTGTACCCTTGGGCAGTGTGGGGATCAGCCTCTTCGGGTATCTGATGGCGACCAGCATTCCCGCCGATCTCCCCGTTTTCAGCACTTTTGCGGATTTTGTTACTTACTCCGCGCTATGGCCGCTCTTTACTTACTTATTACTGATTGGCGTGTTTGGTGGCGTATTCATCGTTCCGCTTTACGCCATGTTGCAGCAACGCGCTAAAGTCACTGAACGTGCGCAAGTGATCGCGGCTCTCAATATCTACAATTCGCTGTTTATGGTCGGCAGTGCCGCGCTTGGCATTATGTGCCTCAGTGTATTGGAGATGAGTATTCCGCAGTTATTTGCACTACTGGCCGTGCTTAACGTCTTGGTGGCTTTGTATATTTTCCTACAAGTGCCGATTTTTGCCGTACGCTTTCTGGTGTGGATCCTCACTCATACGCTATACCGAGTGCGCCATAAAAACTTGCACCATATTCCAGAGCAAGGTGGCGCACTGCTGGTGTGTAACCATGTCAGTTATATGGATGCCCTATTGCTCAGTGCGGTTTGTCCGCGGTTGATTCATTTTGTGATGGAAGAAGAGTACGCCAACCTGCCACTGCTGAAACGTTTCTTGAAACGCGCAGGGGTGATCCCGATTTCTGCCAACAACCGAGCCTCTCTTCGCCGCGCATTTGCGGATATTGAACACTCACTCAACGAAGGGAATTTGGTGTGCATTTTCCCAGAAGGTCGACTTACCGCCGATGGTGAAATGAATCCATTTATGCGTGGCTTAGATTTAATCCTACACCGCAGCCCTGTTCCTGTGGTTCCTCTGGCACTCAAAGGGTTATGGGGCAGTTATTTCAGCCGTTACAAAGGCCGAGCTTGCCAAGGTGTGCCACGCCGTTTTCGCTCACAGTTAGAGATTGAAGCGGGAGTGCCAGTTGCCCCAGAGCAAGCCAACTCGACGGTGATGCACGAAAAAGTAGCACAATTGCGTGGCGATTGGCGTTAATCCCACACCTTCTTCCTCTATTATTCATGATGTTTTGAAGTTGCAGTCAATCGCGCTGCAACTTCTCCTCATAACCCCATTATTTATCCTCCCAATTAACCAATAACATCACCAAAACTGTTCTAGACTCAAAGTCACATTACCGACTTTTTCAGCCTTTCGTTTAGCACCAACAGTGTCATCCGGTAAATATGATGGGTTAGAGGACTCTTTCATGAGAGTAAAAACAAAAATATTAGTCACATTCAGCGTCGTAGGTATTTTAGTTACTGCTTTAGGCATTTGGACAATAAAAACCATGTACTCAAGCTCCTCGGGGTTGAGCTACATTGTTGGCCCCGCTTGGGATACGGCAGATGGGGCGATGGAAACCACCATACAGATTGAAGCTCAGATGCTTGCCGTCAATAGGCTCATCCTAGGCGAAGATAGCCAACGGGTTGAACAAATACTCAATACTGCCATTACAGAAGTCGATACGTCCTCTTCCCGCATGATCGAAGCGGGTCTATTAAGTGCGGCTCAGACACAACAATTTTCTCAATTCAACTCACAGTATCAACAATCAAGAAACGCACTGATTACTAGCTACAAGAACTATATCGAGACCAAAAAATCCTACGATAAAGCAACGCAAGTCCTTGTCGATTTTGGTGAAAAACTAGAGACATTAGGTGATAGTGCCGTTGAGGAATTAGAACGAGAACCTGATCGGAACATCACTTGGCAAAGTGATGTTATGGAACGCTGGCAAGCCGCAGATGGCGGTATGGAATCCAATATAGGCTTGCTATGGAAGCTCTACTACACACAACGTTTGCTGGATGGTCAAGATGATGCCACTCAAATTAAAGCCATTGAACAAGCGATTGAATTTCAAAAACAAGCCAACAGCGAAATGTTCTCGACTGGCCGATTTACTATATCGGCAGGAGAGGAATGGAAAAATGCAAGTTATGAAGAAGTATTCTCCCAATTAAACTCGCAGCATGAACAGGCGATGATGGCGGTCATTGAAAGCTATCGGAACTATCGTCAAATCTACCAAGAGTACACAGTAACATCACTGGCATTACTGGATTTCATTGCCGAATTAGAAGAACTCGCAGACAGTAAAGTAGAGCAGCAAGCCGTGCTTATTTTAGATGGACAAGCATGGGCGATATCTTCATTTAAGGTATTGATCATTATCGCTTTGCTTGTATTACTGTTGTTGGGTTGGATCCTTGTGAACCAAATTCTATCGCCTATACAACGTTTGCAGGAGAGAGTAACCGATATCTCTGAAGGTAATGGTGACTTAACCCTGCGAGTGAACATCACCACCCAAGATGAGTTTGGAGAATTGGGCAAATCATTCGATAAATTTATCGAAAAAATACAGAATCTTATTGCTGACATCACTCAATCTACCAATCTCGCTAAGACCGCGGCGGTAGACCTGTCTGCCACGTTTAAAGTGACCGCAGAAGCCGTCAATAAACAGACATTCGAAGTGAATACTATTTCGAACGCGACCACGGCGATGACCGCCATTTCTTCGCAAGTGATCAGTGGCGCGCGAGAGATAAGCCAATCGGTACTTAACATAGATAAAAACGCGCAAAGTACACTCAGCAATGTTCGACAAGCCGCTCAATCGGTCAATGAACTGGTTGCAGAGGTGACACAAGGAACTGAAACCATCAACTCCTTAAAAAATCATGTCACAAGTATCGAGCCAGTTTTAGCCGACATTAATGGCATTGCAGAACAAACTAATTTGCTTGCACTTAATGCAGCGATTGAAGCCGCTCGTGCGGGAGAACAAGGGCGTGGCTTTGCGGTGGTTGCCGATGAAGTGCGTTCACTTGCTACACGAACACAAGGCAGTACCAACACCATCCAGCAGAGCATTACTCAATTGCGTAGCAGCGCCGATGAATCGGTAAGAGTTATTAACAACAGCATGTTAAAAGGTACTCAAACCACAGAGATCACATCACAGGCTGAAGAGTCCTTACATCAAGTCGCGATTGAAATCTCTCGACTAACGCAGATGAACCAGCAGACCTCTGAGGCGATTACTCATCAAGAGCAATCGGTGACCAGTATTGCTTCTAGCCTTTCTCACTTACAAGCACTTTGCCAAAGTGCCCAAGAAAAAATCCAACAGAGTGAGCACACCATTTCAGCACTCAAGCTAAAACAAGAAGATTTGGCGCTAAAGATGAGTAAATTCAAAATTTAGTATCCTCTGGCAGTGGGTGACTTACCTATGCCAAAACCGCCCACTGCACCTGTTAGCCGCGCCTTGGGTACGCAACAATATTTTGAAACACTGCTTTTTCTGTCACCGCCGCATACCCGTGAGGTTGGTCGCTAAAAAAACGAATATGCTCTCCCTGTTGCAACTCATGCCACTGTTCATCAAAGAACACCTTCATAATCCCTTCCAATACATGAATGTATTCAATGACCCCTAAAGCATGAGGTGATGACATCTGCTGATGGTGATCGAGCAGTGTAATTTCAAATATTTCCAATCCTGTATCTGCGGCATAAGGAAATAAGGTGTGGATTTTCATGTTGAGATCGTCAGGGAAAGAACGCTCACTCGACAAAAGTTGCGGATCATTGGCAAAGAAAGCGGAAAATGAAGCCTCAAGGCCGCTAGCAATTTTCCAAAGTGTCGCAATGGTGGGACTGGATTCACCACGTTCAATTTGACCTAACATGGCTTTAGATACCCCAGTAAGTTGAGCAGTGGCATCCAAACTCAACCCTCTGCTTTTGCGCAGATTTTTTAATTGATTAGCAATTTGTGACTTAAACATCACGTCAGTCATGCGAAAACCCCTTATTGTGCGCTATAACGCACAGAGCTATACTCGGAACGTGCGCTATTACGCACGACGACTTTACCTGAAAAGGAAATCATGATGAAAGGATTCTTCAATCTTAGTCACCTCTCTGCGGGATTTACCACGGTTTTGGTGGGATACACCAGTTCGGTGGTGATCGTGATCCAAGCCGCCACAGCCTCAGGTGCCAATCCAACTCAAATCGAAAGTTGGTTGCTGACTCTAGGCGTGGTGATGGGGCTAACGTCAATCCTCTACTCTTGGTTTTACAAAACGCCAATTGTCACGGCGTGGTCAACACCTGCGGCAGTCATGCTGGCGGCATCGGCGGGACAATATTCATTACCCGTGGTGATTGGCGCGTTTATGTTCTCTGGCGCACTGTTTACTTTGACGGGCATGCTCGCACCTTTGACACGAGCACTGAGTAAAATCCCAGTTCCTCTAGGTACGGCTATGCTTGGTGCTATTTTGCTGCCCTTTTGTGCCAAAGCCTTCACCCCGCTGACCGATACTCCTGCACTCTTTGCGCTTTTATTTACTAGCTACTTACTGGCTAAGCACTTTGTTCCTCGATACACCATGTTGGTGCTCTTGCTGGTCAGTCTTGGCAGTGCTCTCGCCTTGGGAAGCTTTCAGCATGCAGATCTGGCGCTGCGGATCGCCACGCCAATCTGGGTGACGCCGGAATTTGATTGGCTCGCCATGCTCAACCTTGCCCTGCCGCTCTACCTCATCACTATGCTTTCGCAAAACTTACCGGGGATTGCGATGCTCAAAAGCTATCAGTATGACGCACCAATCAAACCGATTTTGGTGGGCACGGGATTGGCGACCCTGATGAGCGCGCCTTTTGGCGGCTTTAGCGTCAACTTAGCCGCCATTTCTGCCGCCATCTGTATGAATGAGGATGTCGATCAAGACAAAGCACAACGCTACCGTGCGGTACTTTGGGCTGGAGGATTTTATTTATTGGCAGGGATTTTTGCTGCCCTTGTCGTCAATCTCTTCCTCGCGCTACCCAAACCTATTTCAGCCATGCTCGCTGGTTTAGCGCTGCTCGGTACGTTGATGATGTGTTTGCAGAGCGCGTTTAAAATCGATGAGTACCGCGAGCCTGCGCTACTCACTTTTGTGATCACGCTTTCTGGTGCCACCTTGTTTGGAATGAGCGCGACGCTGATTGGCCTTGTGATCGGATTGGCGTACTTACGGTTAACGACTCGCCCACGACCATAAACTCACCCAGCAGCGGATAAGTAAGTGAATCTTATAGCGGAGTGAACTGCGTTTGGTTGGCGGCCAACCACGCTTTCACCGCCGCACGAGAGACTTTAATTCCCCCATCCAGCAAAGCATCGGGGAGTAAAAAGTACATGATAGGCCATTTGAATTTTTCGAGTTTAGCTTGGCACCAAGTATCACCGATGGCTTGACACCACTCGGCCTCACTACGAATCACGGCGACGGGTCGCGCACCAAACTCACTATCTTGAACGGGTATTACGATCGCCACTTGCACATAAGGGTGCTGGTTTAACACCGCTTCTATTTCTTCACAGTGAACATTTTCACCGCCAGAGATAAAAAGATTATCCGCTCGGCCATCAATCAACAGGTTATTGCCCTGCCAGCGACCGAGATCTTTGCTGTCAAACCAACCCTGCTCATTAGTGAGCGGCACTAGCTGACCTTGCCGATAATAGCCTTGTGCCAACGTCTTCCCAGCAATGAAAATCCGCCCATCAACAAGACGCAGCTCACGATGATCCAAAAGCTCACCATTACCTGCAAGTCCATCGACTCGCTTTGCCGTCACGGTGGAGGCGGCTTCGGTCATGCCATAGCCCAGCCAAGTATCAATACCGCGCGTTGCCGCCATTTGAGCGAGTTCAACAGGGATATGGCTGCCGCCGAGCAAAACACGTTTGAGTGTCAATCGAGAGCGACCGTCCAACAGACGTTTAAGCTGAGTAGGCACCAATGAAGCATGAGTGACGCCAGCAATATCGTTTTGCAGATCGCCAGTGCCGATCTTGAGTGTGGCACCCACTGCAAGCCAGCGATAGAGAATGGCCACACCAGAAATATGGTACAGTGGCAAACTCAGTAACCAACTGTCTGATTCGGTAAAAGCAAACTTGTTCAGTAAGCCGCGCGCCGAAGCCAAATGTTGCTGATGAGTGTGTGCCACCGCTTTAGGTGTCCCCGTCGAACCAGAAGTGAATATTAACGTCGCCAGTTGTTCAGCAAAGAACTGGCTAGAGACTTTCTCGCCACCAACGGATTCATCCCGCTCATCGGGCAAACTCAGGCGATGGGCATTAAGCGCCGTAATCTCTTCTTCACTCAGCGTGCAAGAAGGCGCTAGCCAAAGGTGCTTCGGACTTTGCTCGGCATAGAGTGTGGCGAGCTTTTCCTGCAAACGAGCTAAAGGTTGAGGCGCAAGAAAGGCGCACAGCGCGCCCACTTGAGTACAAGCCAAAAACCACAGCGCAGTGGGCAGGTGATTTTTCCCGACCAGCGTCACCACTTCCCCCGACCGAACCCCTTGCTCACGCAGCGCTTTAGCGTAGTGCGCTACTTGGCTATCTAATACTTGCCAAGTCAGGGTTTGCCCAGCATGACTCAGCGCAACCTGCTTGGGGTCACGCTCAAGCCAAGGCTGCCAAAGGCTCACAGGGAAGATTCCGAGCGCCATACGATTTGCTGCTCTTGCAGGGCAACCACAGGCAGTGAGCTATTTGGCCAAGGCGTTTCGAGCTGAGCTCGGAATAATCCCATCGTATCCAGTCCCGGTACTTCATTAGGCAGCAGTTTATGCGCCAAACGCGCTAACTGGTTCAAGCCCAAGCTCGACTCTAAGCTAGAGCTGATCACAGCTTGTAGCCCAAGTGCTTTGGCTTTCTCGATCAAAGCCTCTACACGATACACCGAGCCAATTAGGGTTGGTTTGATGACAATGGTTTTGACACCTAACAGATTCTCTAAAGCAAAATCCGCATCGCGAACCGCTTCTTGTAAGGTTTCGTCCCACGCAATCGCAATCCCGGTATCAATCGAAAATGCGATGCTTTCGCTTGGCGACTGGCACGGCTCTTCCAAAAACGCAATTCGGCTACGCAAAGACGGCGCAACGTATTGAGCGAACTTGAGCGCTTTGGCTGGAGTCCACGCGCGGTTGGCATCCAAACGCAGCGTTAAATCCGGCATCGATTCCAAGAATAGATTGACGAGCATGCCATCCCGAATCGGTTCATACAGCCCAACTTTAACCTTAGCGACTTTCTGCCCCGGTAAGTTGTTCAATACCGGCAGCAGCTCATCCGGATCGCCCGTGCACAGCGGCGCAACATAGTAGTTGCCTTGTGCGGGCAGCGCTTGTTCTAGCTCGTAGTGTGCCATCGAAAGACCAAAAGCGACCGAAGGGTGCTGTGCATCCCACTCGATAGCGTGACCATTGACCCAAAGCTCAAGCAGCGCTTGTGCTTGTACGCCCGCTTCTTCCAACGTTTCACGGCTAAAGCCGGGCAGCGGTGCAATCTCGCCGCGTGCAGTACGGCCGTTTTCGGTCAGTTCGACAATAAAACCTTCACGCTGAGTCAGTTTCTCATTGCGAAGGATGACACCGCTATCCATCGGCAGTTGGTAGCGATAGAGGGTTGCATGACGCATGTGGATCTCTTCCTATATCCAATCCATTCACATAAACCGACGTTTATGTTCAAAGAGAAAGAGCGGCAGGACGCCGCTCTGAAAAGCATTATGGGTTACGTGGGAACTTGTTGAAGTCCGGACGGCGTTTTTCATTAAACGCGTTACGGCCTTCTTGCCCTTCTTCAGTCATGTAGAACAGCATGGTCGCGTTGCCAGCCAGCTCTTGTAGACCCGCTTGGCCGTCACAGTCGGCATTAAGTGCGGCTTTTAGGCAGCGAATCGCCATCGGGCTGTGTTGCAGCACTTCACGACACCAGCGCACGGTTTCTCTTTCCAGCTCTTCCACTGGCACAACCGTGTTCACCAGCCCCATATCCAAGGCTTCTTGGGCATTGTAGAAGCGGCATAGGAACCAAATTTCGCGGGCTTTCTTCTGGCCGACAATACGCGCCATGTAAGAAGCGCCCCAGCCACCATCGAATGAGCCGACTTTCGGGCCCGTTTGACCAAATTGTGCATTTTCTGCTGCGATGGTCAGGTCACACATCATGTGCAGTACATGACCGCCGCCCACCGCCCAACCAGCCACAGCCGCAATCACAGGCTTTGGACAAGTCCGGATCTGACGTTGGAAATCGAGCACGTTGAGGTGGTGAGTGCCGGAATCATCGCGGTAACCGCCGTAGTCACCACGAATTTTCTGATCGCCACCGGAGCAGAAGGCATCTTCACCTAAACCGGTCAGGATAATCACACCCACTTTGTCGTCATAACGCGCATCCGCTAGTGCATGGATCATCTCTTTGACGGTCAATGGACGAAACGCATTGCGTACTTGTGGTCTGGCGATGGTGATTTTGGCAATCCCATCGTCGGATTTGTGGTAGTGGATATCTTGATAGTCACCGGTGCAGTCTTGCCAAATCACTGGTGCGTAGAGTTCTTGCTCAGAAATGCCTGTAGTTTTAGCCATGGTGGTTCCCATTGTCGTTATCACTCAATCGATTATTGAGTGGATCATCGCTTGTACAATCTTGGCAAACGCTTGCGGCTGTTCGTGGTGGACATTGTGTCCCGCCTGCGCAACCTGACTGTAACTTAACCCGCTACTCTCGGCGAGTTGCTGAAATTTACTGTCTTGCTCACCACACACGTAATGGATGGGGAGCTTAAGAGCCTGCAGCGCTGGCAATAAATAGGGCTGCTTAGCCAGACTTGTTGCCAGTAACATATGTGCTACTGATGAACCAAGATTAGCACTACGTTGCGCAATCAAAGTTTGTCTTTGCTCATGATTTAGTGAACTAAATACCGCTTGTTGATACCAATCGCTCAACACATGCTCAATCGGTTGCTGACTAAAGCGCTGCGCCCACTGCTGATCATGTTGCCAACGCGCTGCTTTTTCCTCATTTTCTTGCAGCCCGAAGTGACCACCTTCGATGATCGCCCCTCGCAGATTAAGACGCGAAAAAGCTCCCTGCACTAATCCATTCATGATTAATCGCCCGCCGAGCGAATAGCCAACCAAAATGACTGGCACATCAGGAGTAACATGGGCTTGTACGGTTTGCTCGATCATTTCGACCGCTTCGGCAAAATTATCACAATGCCGTTCTGGATTTGCGCCGTGGCCGGGAAGATCCAGCGTCAATGCTGCGCACTGAGTGCGCGCTAAATGAGAGAGAACCCGTTGCCAATCCGCACCACTGCCAAGCAAACCGTGCACCAACACCACCAAGGGTGTTCGCGCAGTAGGCTTGGCAAAGTGCAGTTGGTTAGAGAGCATGGAGTTGCGATGTCAGTTGTTTGATGTGCATGGAAGCTTGCTGCGGTGGTGTTTTCACTTCGATCAGCAAAGTACCAACACCTTGCGCGAAATGTTCTTCCACCAAGGTTTGGTAATGCTCTAAGGTTTGTGCAGCGCAATACGCTAAACCAAATTGTGATGCGGCGTGAGCAAAGTCCATTCCATGCGGCATTTGATAGAGCGCTTCGCGCTGCTCACTCGGCACAGGCAGGAGATCGAAAATCGCTCCGCCGTCGTTATTGGTCACGACTATCACGGTCGGATGCGCAAGATTGCGCATCAACGCGAGCGAGTTGAGATCGTACAGTAGCGAGGTATCTCCCAGCAGCATCAGTAATGGCTTTTGCCGCGCACGTTGCACCCCTGACGCTGTGGCGACTAAACCATCAATGCCGGATGCACCACGATTGGAGAACACTTCACGCCCATCAAGCGCGCTGAACATATCCACCAAACGCACAATCAGGCTGTTGCCCAAAAACAGATCCGCTTGCGTAGCGCGCTCAGTCAAATCTAACGCCAGTGCGACTTCACTCAGAGAAGAAGAGGAGAAATGCAGTTGCGCCAGTTGGCGAACCGACTGCGCATAATGGGTTAACTCATCGGCCCAACCTTGCTGGGTATGTTGACCCGCTAAGCGTTTGCTGAGCACAACGTCTACCCAGTGGCTAATCTCACACACCCACTGCTGCTGCATGGCGTGCCAAGGGTTATTGCGTGCGCTGTGCGGCGCAATGTAATGATACTCGCCAAGACCCGCGGCGCACCACGCTTCTAACCACTGCAACAGACGTTTGGAGACAATCCGCGAACCAAATTGAACCACACATTGAGCTTGATTGAGCTGTTCACGTGCTTTGGGATGCTGCAGCCAGAGATCAAAATGTGCCCATTGGCTACTGATGCCTGATTGCGGATCGCATAGTAGCGGCCAGCCCATCGCTTTGGCAAAACGCTTTGCCGCTTGAGCCTCTTGCAAGCTCAGCGAGCCAACTATCACCACCCCTTTAGTCAGCAAGCCATCGATTGTTGCGGGAACACTCCGCACTAATCCTTGATGAACTTGGGTATACGGCCGAGCTTGCTCACGCCAACGCTGAACAGGTTGTAAATAGGGTTGATAAATCGCCTCATCCCCAGCCGAGTACAAGGGCTCAGGAAATGGGCAATTGATGTGTACGCTTCCACCGAATAGGGCTTGACGCGTCATGACTTCATCAATCGAAGTAAGTAGCCAAGAAAGTGGATGATGGATAGCAGGACTAGGCAGTTCCAGCGATGCCGTGACATGATATGAAAAAATCCCAGATTGCACAATGGCTTGATTGGCACCACACCCCACCAGCTCAGGCGGACGATCCGCCGTAAGTACCACTAAACGTTCACCGGTGAGTTTGGATTCAGCAATGGCTGGTAATAAGTTCGCCACTGCAGTGCCCGAGGTTACAATCACCGCGACAGGCTGTTGGCTAGCTTTCGCTAAACCAAGCGCCATAAACCCTAAGCCGCGCTCGTCATAGTGAGTATGTAACGTGAAAGCCGTATTCGCATTAGCCTCAAGCGTCAACGGGGTTGAACGAGAGCCCGGAGCCACACACACTTGTGTCACCCCCAAACGGCTTAACTCTTCGAGTAACACTCGCGACCAAAGGCGGTTCAATAAAGCTTGATCGTGGTTCATGATGCCACTCCCAGTGGTAAGCGGTCGGTTATCAAGCTCAATAAGGTAGAGAGCTTTTTATCCAGCTCCTGCCATTCATGCTCAGCCATCGAGCCCGGCACAATGCCAGCGCCTGCATAGAGCTGAACTTGTTTATCCACCACTAAAGCACTGCGGATCGCCACACAAAACTCGGCTTGCGCATGGCTAAAGTAACCCATGGAGCCTGCGTACCAGCCGCGTGCAAAAGGCTCATTTTCCGCGATGAAAGCCAGTGCCGCTTGACGAGGTAACCCCGCAACCGCCGCGGTAGGTTGTAATGCGCCCAGTAACTGCACGCCATTAACCCCAGATTTAAGCTGTGCATCAATGCGTTTTTTCAGATGCTGCACTTTACGCAATCGCACCAGTTGCGCTTCTCGCTGGGTATAGATCTGCTCGGCGTGTGGCGCGAGGCTTTCGATAATGTCCTCTACCACCAACTGATTTTCATTGAGGTTTTTACTGTCATGCGTCAGCCAGTGAGCCAGTTCCATATCTTGCGTCGCATTAGCTCCCCGGCCAATCGTGCCCGCTAAAGCTTCGGTTTCCAGATTCTGTCCATGGCGTAGGTAGAGTCGCTCTGGGGTTGACCCCATAAAGCTGTGGCGAGAATCGAGAGCCAAAAGAAAGTGAAAGCTGTGGTGATTTTGGGCATGGCTAGCTTTGAGCAGCTGCGCCGCACTGAGCGATGCATCCAACGTCAGGGTAGTTTTACGCGCTAACACCACTTTTTTGAACTGTTGTTCGGTGATCCCCGCCAGCACTTTTCCCACCAAATCATGCCATTTAGCCGCCGTTGGCGTGTGTTCGACACGAGTGACGTGCGCTGTCATCGAACGCAAAGTGGGCACTTCCACCAGCAGTTTTTGCAGTGCGGTCAGCGTGCGCTGCGGCTCATTGTTGATATTGACCGCGAGTAACCACTGTTCATCCCGTCGAATCAGTTCAATCTGTGGTAGAAAGAAGAAGGAAGACATGCAACGCGGATTTTTGGCGGTATGCCCATCAAAGGAGCGTCCACCCCATACTCGCTGCTCATCGCCTAAAATCGCATACGCCGGAGCAGGATCGGTAAACGTGTACACCTGACCGAGCGCGACCACTTCTTCACGAATATCACGCGATTGCCAGTAAAATTTGGGGAAAATCGGTTGGGCATCAAGCCAGTCAATCAGCGCAAAGGGAGGCTTATCGGCCAACGGCTGAGTAAAACGAACATCATGATCCTTCGCGCCACGGATGTGCTCCATCAATTGAGCAACGGCCTGATAAAAATGCAACAAAGCGACCTCGTACGGGGAGAGATTCGGTAAACTGCGGCTACTCTATTGAGAGAGCCTTATGAAATCAAGGTTATGGGGTATCTTTTACTTCGGCAAGTGATCGAGGCAACATGTCTTCTGATTTTAAAACCAGGTTGTCTTAGATTTTTATTCTAAAAAATGGCAAGTTAGTGTAGTTTGATCAAGAAAACAGATTATTTTCAGGAATATTACAATGCAAAATATCGGGATGTCGTCAAAACTCGATAATGTCTGCTATGACATTCGAGGACCAGTACTTAAACATGCTAAACGCATGGAAGAAGAAGGGCATAAAATACTGAAGCTTAACATCGGTAACCCTGCCCCGTTTGGTTTCGACGCCCCAGACGAGATCCTAGTCGATGTGATCCGTAACCTACCTACTTCACAAGGTTACTGTGACTCGAAAGGCATTTATTCCGCTCGTAAAGCGGTGGTGCAGTACTACCAGAAAAAAGGTATCCGCAGTCTGGACGTCGAAGATGTGTACATCGGCAACGGTGCATCAGAGCTTATCGTGATGGCGATGCAAGCCCTGCTGAACAATGGCGATGAAATGCTGGTACCTGCCCCTGATTACCCACTGTGGACAGCCGCGGTAGCACTTTCTGGCGGCAAAGCCGTGCACTACATCTGTGACGAAGAAGCCGATTGGTATCCTGACCTCGATGATATTCGCAGCAAAATCACCCCGAAAACCCGTGGCATTGTGCTGATCAACCCCAATAACCCAACCGGTGCGGTTTACAGTCGTGATTTCTTGCTGGAAATCATCGAGATTGCTCGCAAGCACAAGCTGATGATTTTCGCCGATGAGATTTACGACAAAGTGCTGTACGACGGCGCCGTGCATACCTCAATCGCCACCTTAGCGGATGATGTATTAGTCGTCACCTTCAACGGCTTATCCAAAGCTTACCGTGTTTGTGGTTTCCGTGGTGGCTGGATGTTCCTGACTGGCCCCAAACAGCAAGCACAAGGCTACATTGCAGGGCTTGATATGCTGGCCTCGATGCGCTTGTGTGCCAACGTGCCAATGCAACATGCGATTCAAACGGCGCTTGGCGGCTATCAAAGCATCAATGAGCTGATTTTGCCGGGTGGTCGATTGCTGGAGCAACGTGATCGCGCATGGGAGCTGATTAACCAGATCCCGGGGATTTCTTGCGTGAAGCCAAAAGGCGCGATGTACCTGTTCCCGAAAATTGATACCAAAATGTATCCGATCAAAGATGACCAGAAAATGGTGCTCGATTTCCTAGTGCAAGAAAAAGTGCTGCTGGTACAAGGCAGTGGTTTTAACTGGCCAAAACCGGATCACTTCCGCATTGTGACTCTGCCACATGTGGAAGATCTGGAAATCGCCATCAGTCGCTTTGAACGCTTTATCACCACTTACAGCCAATAATAGATTGGCAGCAAGTCGCAAAATGACTTGCGATTGTAGGTAGGCGAAACAGGCTCTCTTTCGATACACTGAAGAGAGCCTGTTTTTTTATCTTCTTTTCAGCGCCATCGGCCGCTGAAAAGCCAATCCATCAGCAAGGAAGTGAGAGTGCTATGCAAGAGAGCCATTTTTTCGCCCACCTCGCGCGCATGAAACTGATTCAGCGCTGGCCATTAATGCGTTCCATCTCCAGTGAAAATATTTCTGAACACAGCCTGCAAGTCGCCTTTGTCGCTCACGCGCTGGCGGTGATCAAAAACAAAAAATTTGGTGGAACGCTCAACCCTGAGCGCATTGCGCTGCTTGCCATGTATCACGATACCAGTGAAGTGCTGACCGGGGATTTGCCCACGCCCATCAAATATTTCAATCCCGAGATCGCTAAAGAGTACAAAAAAATCGAAGCAGCGGCCGAGCGGCGTTTATTAGAGATGCTCCCAGAAGAACTGCGCGACGATTTTCGCCCGTTTCTTATCTCCAATACGGCCGATCCCGATGAAAGCGCCATCGTTAAGCAAGCCGATGCGATTTGCGCGTATTTGAAATGTTTGGAAGAGCTCAGCGCA
Source organism: Vibrio cholerae (assembly GCF_008369605.1). Lineage (NCBI taxonomy): Bacteria > Pseudomonadati > Pseudomonadota > Gammaproteobacteria > Vibrionales > Vibrionaceae > Vibrio > Vibrio cholerae. The sequence continues at coordinate 901,774 of NZ_CP043554.1, read as the reverse complement.
GGTAACCACGAATACGCTCAAGCGAAAAAGCGCCTTGATGTGACGTTACGTGAACGGCACAGCGAAGAGATGGACTATTTCCTACAAACCTTTGCCCCGAGTTTTGAATTAACACTGGACGAAATCAGCTAAGTCGCTATAACTTAAGACATTGTAAATTAAAACAAAACTGTGCAAGGAGTAACGCGATGCAAGTATCCCTAAACCCTGAGTGGTTAGCTCGTAACAACGATGAGCACAAAATTCGCCGCAACGATCATCGCAGTCCATTTCAGCGCGATCGCGCGCGTATCCTCCATTCGGCGGCTTTTCGGCGCTTGCAAGCCAAAACCCAAGTCCACGGAACGAGCTTGAATGACTTTCATCGCACTCGCCTCACCCATTCACTGGAAGCAGCGCAAATCGGTACCGGCATCGTCGCGCAAATTAAACTCAAACAACCGGAATTTCGTGAGCTATTACCCTCTGACAGCTTGATTGATTCGCTCTGCCTTGCGCACGATATCGGCCACCCTCCTTACGGGCATGGCGGTGAAATTGCCCTCAATTATATGATGCGCGATCACGGTGGCTTTGAAGGCAATGCGCAGACTTTTCGGATCGTCACCAGCTTAGAACCTTACACTGAACATCACGGCATGAACCTGTCGCGCCGCACGCTACTCGGGCTTTTGAAATACCCAGCTCTGCTGAGTGCCACGCGTGCCGCTACACCACCGCCTTCGGTCGCCCACCAACGCCAACTGAAAGCTAAAGATTGGTCGCCCGCAAAAGGCATCTACGATTGTGATCTCGCGAGCTTGGACTGGGTGCTGGAGCCGCTGTGTGAAAGTGATCGTGAATTGTTGGGACAAATGCGCGCAGAACCAAGCTCCCCCAAAGAGCACCGTAAAACTCGCTTTAAATCGCTCGATTGCTCGATCATGGAACTGGCGGATGACATCGCTTACGGCGTGCATGATCTGGAAGATGCGATTGTGCTGGGTATGGTAACCCGCGCGCAGTGGCAAGAAGCCGCAGCAGCGCAGCTTGCCGAGTGCGGCGATCCTTGGTTTGAAGAGCATATTGCCGAGCTCAGTGAGATGCTGTTTTCTGGTAAACACTATGTGCGCAAAGATGCGATTGGCGGCATTGTGAATGCGCTTTTAACCAGTATCAGCGTTAAGCCAGTTGAAGCGCCCTTCCATAATGAACTGTTGGCGTTCAATGCTTATATCGAGCCGCACATGGGCAATGCGCTTGAAGTACTCAAACACTTTGTGAGTCAATACGTGATTCAAATTCCGCAGGTACAGCGCTTTGAATACAAAGGCCAGCAACTGATCATGGATTTGTTTGAAGCGTTAAGTGCTGACCCTGAGCGACTACTGCCACAAGCCACCGGCGAAAAGTGGCGCAAAGCCCAAGAACAAGACGAAGGCATGCGCGTGATCTGCGATTATATTGCCGCGATGACGGATGCGTACGCGCAGCGACTGCATCAGCAGCTCTTCTCGGCGCAGAGTCATTACTGACAGTAATTTCGCTCGAAAACGCCTTCTGGCATCTGATCGATCTGATATTGAATCATGGCATCAAACACCTTGAGCAGTGGTGAAAAGTCACGCTCAGGTTGCCATTGTTGGAGCAGATGATACCCCGCCTCCACAGTCGAAAGCGCGGTATCATCCGGCGCTTTACGAATTCGGTAATGTCCAACACACTCGTCCGGCAAATGTAGGCTCGGTAAGTCATGCAGTTGAGTGTTGATTTGCCACATCTTGTAGGCTTTTTTCCACGTCCCATCGAGCAAAATCACCCGCGTTTTGCGCGCTGTCGTGAGGCTTATCTTTGTGCACTCTTGCGCGTGTTCATTCGGATAAAGCACATAGTGGTCCACATCCGGCTCTGCCAGCAGTTGGTTTAACTCGTCATGCTCACGAAAATCTTCGCCCACCAATAGCCGACAATTAGCCAATGACAAGCTGAGAATGCGCGCGGTACCGAGTGGGCGCTTTTGTTCCGTTGGGTGCTGAAGAATGATAAGCTCAACCGCACTTTCCAGCGCGACAATGGACGGACACAAGCACGCTTTACGCGCTTTACCACACTCTGAACAATAACGAGACATGACGTGAATCTTTACCTGCTGTTATTGGCAATAAGCCTGTTGAGTTTAAGTTTGCAGTGGCCACCACTGCATGAGCTGACTCTGTGGCACTTCAGCGCCATAGAACAAGGTCAATGGTGGCGCATCCTAACAGGAAACTTCGCACACACCAACTTTGCCCACTGGGCGATGAACCTTGCCGCATTATGGATCATCAGCTTTGTGTTTAAACCCACGGCTCGTCAGCTGCTGATCCCTCTGCTACTGACTAGTCTTGCGGTGGGAGTGATGATTCTCGCCTCCGACATGCAGTCTTATGTTGGGCTCTCTGGCACCTTGCATGGTCTCTTTGCTTACTACGCGCTGAATGAAGCCCTTAATGGACGACGCAGCAGTTGGCTGTTAGTGCTTGGCGTTATCGGAAAAGTTGCGTGGGAACTGTGGTTTGGCGCATCCGCTAGCACCGCAGAGCTGATTGGCGCACGAGTAGCGACGGAAGCCCATTTGTCCGGTTTAATCAGTGGCTTATTACTCAGCGTCATGCTGTTTAGCTTGCGAAAGAGAGTGCGAAAAAAAGACTAGGACTTCAATTCACACCTACATCGTTTAGCTATTCATATTCAAAACCACTTGGCGCGGTAGGGAAGCGAATAAACGTCACCAAAAACGCTGCGCCAAGTCGGAAGGGGATTATTTCGAGACGATCGTATTGAGCTTCTCGCCAAGTAATGGCAAACGCCACCCTTGCATTAAATCAGGCAACCGGGCTGGATCGCGGTCGCGCTTCCACACCCAACTTAGCAGTTGGTTAAGCTGCTTTTTCGAGGCCAGAAACTCGGTCGCAAGGCCACTGGTGTTCGAAACACTCTTTACTTCATCTTTCAAACGTTTGAACAACTGCTTGTAACCTGGGTATTCCATGATCGGTACGATTTCTGGCGGGTAAGCATCGGCTGGAGTTTCCAGCGCCGTTTTCACCATAGCAATAATTTTGCTGCTGTGACGACGGATTGCGTGCGGATCAACCCCCTCCTCTTCCATGCGTTTCGGACTGCGTAGCGCCAAACGCGAAATGGTCAGTAAGTCCGTTTCTTTAATCACGAAGTTCAGCGCCAAATCTCGATTTACCGCTTCATGGTAACGCCATGTTGCTAGGGGTTTGAGGATCGCCAGCTCTTTAGGTTTAAGCTGCCAAGCCCCTTTGATGTCTAAGTAAGCGAGCTCTGGGTTGCTGACTTTAGTGCGCTTGGCGACTTGCAGTTCACTTTCTTGCAATGCCGCGTCCCACCAGCCGGCTTGGGTCACTCGCTCGACCAGTTTTTCGTACATCGGTAGCAGATAGAACACATCGGCCGCGGCATATTCCAGTTGCTTGTCACTCAGAGGGCGCGCTAACCAATCGGTGCGCGATTCGCTTTTGTCTAGCTCAACTTGCAGTTGGTCTTGCACTAACGCCGCAAACCCAGTGGATAAACCGTAGCCCAAAAACGCGGCCATAATCTGAGTATCCACCATAGGGAAAGGCGTGCAGCCAAACGCATTCTGGAACACTTCCAAATCTTCGCCACAGGCGTGCAGCACTTTCAATACCGAAGTGTCTTGCAATAACTCGACAAACGGCGTCATTTCATCCAGCACGGTGGGATCAATCAGCGATAGGTTTTCCCCATCAAACATCTGGATCAACCCCAGTTGCGGAAAGAAGGTGCGGGTACGGACAAATTCGGTATCCAGCATCACCACATCCGCATCACGGGCAGCAAGACAGACTCGTTGTAGATCGCCAAGTTGGCTAATAATTTGATAATTCACAGATAACTCGCAGTTGTTGCTCAAAAGAAGAGAGACTTCTTTTGAAAGAAAATGCCGGCAGCTAAGGCCGGCATTCTAAAATTAAAAAACACTCGCAGCTGGATACAGCTTATGCGCTTTGCTTCGCCTTTGCTGCCAACTGTGCGTCATTTTCTTCACGCAGCACACGACGCAGGATTTTGCCCACGTTGGTTTTTGGCAGGTCGTCACGAAATTCAACCAGTTTTGGTACTTTGTAGCCAGTCAAATGCTTACGACAGTGAGCAATTACTTCGTCTTTGGTCAAGCTTGGATCGCGCTTCACCACATAAATCTTCACCAATTCGCCAGAAACATCGTTAGCCTGACCAATCGCTGCGACTTCTAGCACTTTGCCGTGCAGCGCCACCACATCTTCGATTTCATTCGGATAAACGTTAAAGCCTGAAACCAGAATCATGTCTTTCTTACGATCAACAATGTGGATCAAACCTTGATCATCGAATTTCACGATATCGCCAGTTGAAAGCCATCCCTCAGCATTGAGCACTTCTTTGGTCGCTTCAGGGCGCTGCCAGTAACCTTGCATGACTTGTGGACCACGCACTTGTAGCTCACCAACTTGATCGTTAGGCACCACATTACCCGCATCATCCACAATCCGCACTTCGGTTGACGGTACTGGCAAACCAATCGCGCCCGTGTAATCCGTCAAATCGTATGGGTTGCCGGTAACCAGTGGCGAACACTCGGTCAAACCATAGCCTTCGAGTAAATGGACACCGGTAGTCTTTTTCCAACGCTCGGCAACAGCGCGTTGTACTGCCATACCGCCACCAACTGCTAGCTTCATATTTTTGAAGTCGAGCTCGTGGAAATCTTCGTTATTCACCAGCGCATTAAACAGGGTGTTTACACCGGTAATGGCTGTAAATGGGTACTTTTGCAGCTCTTTCACAAAGCCCGGAATATCACGCGGGTTAGTGATCAATAAGTTGCGGCCACCCATTTCAATAAACAGCAAGCAGTTTACGGTTAAAGCAAACACGTGGTACAGCGGCAATGCGGTGACCACCAACTCGCGACCCTCTTGCAGCACAGGGCCGTAAGCGCCTTTGGCTTGCAGCACGTTTGCGACCATGTTGCGGTGCGTCAGAATGGCGCCTTTCGCCACACCGGTTGTACCGCCGGTGTATTGCAGGAAGGCAATGTCTTCACCGGACATAAACGGCTTCACATATTGCAGACGGCGGCCTTTGTGCAGCGCTTTACGCATCGAAATCGCGCCCGGTAGATCGTACTTAGGTACCATGCCTTTGACGTATTTCACCACGAAATCGACAATTGTGCCTTTGGCGCGTGGCAGCATCTGTCCAAGACTGGTCAGCACCACATGCTTGACCTGTGTATTGGCAACGATCTGCTCTAAGGTGTTAGCAAAGTTTGAGACGATAACAATCGCGCGCGCATCCGCATCATTCAACTGATGCTCTAGCTCTCGCGGAGTGTAAAGTGGGTTGACGTTCACTGCGATCATGCCAGCACGCAGAACACCAAACAGCGCCACAGGGTATTGCAGCAAGTTCGGCATCATCAGAGCGACACGGTCACCTTTTTTCAGCTTGAGATCGTTTTGTAAATAAGCCGCAAAGGCGCGGCTGCGCTCTTCCAGCTTACGGAATGTCATCACCGCGCCCATGTTCATGAAGGCTGGCTGATCCGCGTACTTATGTACCGATTGTTCAAACATTTCGACCAGTGATGGGTACTGGTCAGGATTAATGGTTTCCGGTACGTCTTTCGGATAACGTGAAAGCCAAGGTTTATCCACGGTAATACTCCTCGTTATTGGCTGGCGCTATTCTTGTTGTTGTCATCATGCAGTAGTCATGCAAATGCTGACCGCTATTACAGCACAGCCGAGGTGCTTGAGCACGTAACTCTCAAACACTTGTTTAAATTTTGTTAACTAAGCCAAAAATCAATTCCGCGACCGCTTGAGGTTGCTCTAAATGGCAGTGATGCCCGCCCGTCACCGTTGCTATGGGGATGGTCGCAAACTCTGGGTTTTGTGCTTGTTGCTTGAGTGTGGCAAACCCCTGCGAGCCCAAAATCACCTGCTGCGGACAACGGATTGATTCACGCACCTGCGCGGCGTGTTCCGGCGTCATGCGATATAAAGAGTCCGCCTTGAGCTTAAGATCATGCCGCCAGAACCACTGCTCGTCATGCTGATAAGTGCCACGTTCGACCAACGGACGCAGCAATTCAGCCGGTAACTGATTGGCCAAAGCACGATGACGCAGTGCATGTTCAAAGCTGGCATACCCACGAGGTTTAGCGTTGCGCAACGCATGGCGCGAGCGTATCCCTTGCCGCAAACGCGTGACACTGTGCGTGGCAGGTTCAGAGAGTGGTCCGAAGCCTTCTATCTGCACTAAACCGCTGACTTGCTCGGGAAAGGCGGCACTATAACAACTTGCGATTAAAGCACCAAGCGAATGCCCCACTAGCACTGGTTTGTTTGGCGATAAGTTGAGCAACAGCTGATCGAGATCATCGATATAGTCGTGAAATGCAGAGTAACCCGCTTTGTGGCTAGAGAAACCGTGACCGGGCAGATCAACCGCGCATAGATGTAGCTTAGGCGCCAGCGCATGTAGCGCAGGCATCAGTGACAAGAAACTCGCGGCGTTATCCAGCCAGCCGTGAATAAAAATGACCGAGACTTCGGCCATTTTTGCATTGCCCACTTCAATGGCCGCTAATTGGCCTTGTTCGAGCTGATAAGTGGTTGAAATAGAGTTCATTTAACTTCTTGAATGATCTTACCGTCCCGCTCAGGCATCGTCCTTGGCCAACAGTAGAAACCGCGACAAGGGAACATGTAAGGCCCAATATCATCGACTTCGACTCGCTCTTCCACTCGCCACAAATGGTAACCTTGCGCATTCATCACCGGATAAGTATGTTCATAGTCACCAACTTTGCCTTGTTCAGATGGCGCTGTCGTACCATAAAGCGTGAGCAAGCGACCTTCCCCATAAGTGATTGGGTCCAAGAATCCCGGCACGTAAGCGACAAAGCGACCTTGCGGCTCTTGATGGATGTTGGGACGCCCTGCGCTATCAATCGGTAAGTTGACCAGCTCAACGCGGGTGCGATCTTTTTGGTTGCTGATGTTGGCAACAACGCCGCCCATTCGAACGGGTGATTGCGTAGCTGGATCGCGCTCAAGCCAAGCCGAATATTGAGTCACAACGCTTTTATCATCGGGATTGCCCAACTCAGGTGGCAAGCTCGCACAAGCAGACAGCAGCAGAGCCATGGTAGGTATGAGTAATTTCAGCACAGTCATCTTCATCGAATTCACCTCAGTTTTAGATGTAGATATCGACCCCAAGTAGCTGCGCAAGTTCCTCTTTGCGCGCTTGATTCATTATATTCAGGTACTCTTCCATCGCTTTACGACCCCGCCCTTCAGGCAAATCGTACTGCACTTGCGCGCGATGGATGTCCGACTCATTGACCTGACGGATCGATTCCGCTACCGCCGTCGCGACTTTGCTGGTCGATGAAACGCTTTTGCCACTCTCGCTCTGACTGACCTCGCCCTTTTTCCCCGTTTTCGAGGTTTTATTGGTGCCAGGCAGTCGCGCCGGAGGTAATCCATTAATTGAAACCATACTGTTCCTATTCGTTTGCGAGTGAGTAAGCGCTCATCTTCTGCCTGACGGTTTTAGCCTTACTCGCGACCCGGCAGTTTTTTCCAAGCCACAGTATCGCGCAGATACACAGGGCTTGCCTGCTCCACACTCACTTGATTGCCTTGCGCTAATTCGAACTGAGCCAAATAAGCCATATCTTGCGCATCAGGGTAAAGCACTTCGCTGGTTTGCAGTTGCAACGGCAGATCCGCCAGTGCGGGATAAGCATCCCAACCCGTTCCGGCGGTCGCCCAAATCTGCTCATCTTGGGTTAAATCATCTTGGGTCAAGGTCTGCGCTAACAGCGCAGGTGCAATCACACACTCCGCTTCCGCGGCTTGCCAACTGCCATCTTCTTGACGCACATAGCGCCCCCAATACACTTCTTCCATGCGCGCATCAATCGCGCTGGCAACATGGGTTAACCCCTGCAAGCGATACGCCGCTTGCGCCATCGCCGCTAAGGTCGAAATGCCAATCATCGGCAGATCTGCCCCAAAGGCTAAACCTTGTGCAATTCCAATGCCAATCCGTACCCCAGTAAAACTTCCCGGGCCACGGCCAAAAGCCAAAGCATCCAATTCTTGAAGCGTTACGCCTGCTTCTTTTAAGACTTCGTCCACCATAGGCAATACTTTTTTGGTGTGATCACGCGGGGCGATTTCACTGCGTGAATAAACGGTATTGCCGATGAGTAGCGCGACGGAACAGCGCTCGGTGGCCGTATCTAAGGCGAGAATTTTTACGCTCATGAGTCTCTCTGATTGATTTCAGTTATAGCTAATTGTTGTAGAAAAGTGGTGACGACGTCCAGATCCCGCGTGCGCGGGATTGGCGGTAAACTGGCGAGAAACACGCCACCATAATCGCGTGTGACCAGTCGATTGTCACAGATGATCAACGCGCCTTTATCATTTTTATCGCGGATTAACCGCCCCACACCTTGCTTTAAGGTGATCACCGCTTCGGGCAGTTGCACCTGCGCAAATGGATCGCCACCGCGCAAACGACAATCTTCAATCCGCGCTTTGAGCAACGGGTCATCCGGTGCGGTAAACGGCAATTTGTCGATGATAACACAGCTTAAAGTGTCGCCTCGCACATCGATCCCTTCCCAGAAAGCGCCAGTTGCCACCAACAGGGCATTGCCCAGCTCCATAAATTCAGCCAACGTTTTCTGCTTACTGGTTTCTCCTTGCATCAACACTGGCAAGGTCAAACGTTCACGAAAACGCTCGCCTAGATCGCGCATCATGCTGTGCGAGGTACATAAAAAGAAACAGCGCCCTTGGTTATGTTCGATCACTGGCGCGAGCATGCGTACCAGTTTCTCAGCAAGGCCGGGACTGTTCGGCTCGGGTAAATAGCGCGGCACGCACAAGACCGCTTGCTGCTGATAATCAAATGGGCTGACCAGCGAAAACTGCGCACTCGGCGTCAGCCCTAGCCGCTCAGTAAAATGGCTGAAATCTTCGTTGACCGCTAAGGTGGCGGAAGTGAATATCCACGCGCCCTCTTTTAGCGCAATCTGTTCACGAAATTTATCTGCTACCGACAGTGGGGTAATGTGCAAACTGAAATGGCGCGGCGTGGTGTCATACCAATAGGAATATCCAGTGACAGAAACATCACACACACGGCGAATGCGGCCTAAGATCAAAGTTGCACGTTCAAATGCCGTATCCAGAAGCTGACTGCGCCCCAAAGCCAGCTTGAGCACATCCAACGCAAATTGCAGCGCTTCATTGAGCCGTTCCACTTCCCTTGCGACGGTCGGCACTTTCAGCACTTCACGCCAGTTGCCACGATAGCCCGGCTCGCCAAGCACAATGCGCAAATCCATCGCAGCCTGCACTAGCTTATCCGACACTTTTTGTAGCTGGCGCATGTCTTTCGCTTCGGTGCGATAACCGAGTTCAATATCTTTCGCCAGCTCTTGCACTTGGCGACTCGATACCGACTGACCAAAATATTGGCTCGCGATATCCGGCAGTTGGTGCGCTTCATCGAAAATAAACACTTCGGCTTCAGGAATTAACTCACCAAAGCCCGTCTCTTTGATCGCCAAATCGGCCAGAAATAGGTGATGGTTCACCACGACCACATCGGCATCCATCGCGCGACGACGCGCTTTGGAAACAAAGCAGTCTTGGTAGCTGGCACACTCTTTCCCTAAGCAGTTGTCGTTGGTTGAAGTAATGGTTGGGATGATCGGGCTATCTTCCGCCAAATCATCACATTCACCTAAATCGCCGCTCTGGGTACTGGATGCCCAGCTGCGTACTTTCACCAGTTGAGTGAGCAGCGTGGGATCAGATTCGGGGGTATGGCTTTCGACCATTTGCCGACTTAGGCGGTCAAGACAGAGATAGTTTGCACGCCCTTTGAGCAGAGCGACTTGGCCGAAAAAGCCTAACGCACTGACCATTAAAGGCAAATCGCGATGGAAAAGCTGCTCTTGCAGGTTTTTAGAACCGGTACTGATGATCACCTTTTTGCCACTGAGCAGCGCAGGCACTAAATACGCGAAGGTTTTGCCGGTTCCGGTACCCGCTTCAACCACTAATTGAGATTGGTTGGTGATAGCACTGGCGACCGCTTTCGCCATATCGACTTGTGCTTGTCTGGGTTGAAAGCCCGGAATGGCTTGGCCTAAAGCGCCTTGCTGGGAAAAGGTTTTTTCAATCATGCCAGTTCGTTGTGCAACGGAAATGGCGCGATTATGGCAGGTTTTCAGCAGCGGTGCGAATGACAATCTCATTCACACCGCAGAGAAAGATTTACTTGCGATTGAGATAACGGGCAAGCCAAGGTGGAGCATCATAACCCGATGTCGGGGTGATGGTCATGGCTTTGGCTGCTTCAGAAGGAGAGGCGCGGTTTTCCCACATCTCTTCCAAAATATGCTCATCCATAGGCTGATCCCCGAGCAGTGCCTCTACCCGCTCGACATACAATTTACGTGCGAGAAGTTCTTTATCCATATCCAACCCCTTACTACTCTCAACAATAAGAAACTACCTACTCAATGCACAATGAACCTAAGTATTACTTGGCTAAAGCGATTGAATCTATCTTGATAATAGATTAATTATAGGTGCGTATTTGCGGGCTGGCTCACCGTTCAGCCGCCTCCGATTTGTTTTTTAGAATGAAAAAATTCGCTAGCCCCAGACTGGCTGAAATGGCAAAAAATAGCCTTGTTATTTCAAAGAGAAAGGGGATTTTTATTTTTGCATGGAAGTTGTTATCAATGGAAAAAAAAACCCTGCTGACGCATTGTCCTGATGCGCCGGGACTGATCTCCAAGATCACCAATATTTGTTACAAGCATCAACTCAACATCATCCACAATAATGAATTCGTGGATAATGCCAGCGGTCATTTTTTCATGCGTACCGAATTGGAAGGTTATTTCAATGACGCAACGCTGCTGGCCGACCTCGACCATGCTCTACCTCAAGGTACTAGGCGTAAACTGATCAGTTCGAGCCGCAAACGCATCGTCATTCTGGTGACTAAAGAAGCTCACTGCTTAGGCGATATTTTGATGAAAAACTACGATGGTAGTCTCGATGTGGATATTGCTGCGGTAGTCGGCAACTATGACACGCTGCAACGTTTGACTGAGCGTTTTGATATTCCTTACCACTGTGTGTCCCATGAAGGTTTGTCGCGTGAAGCTCACGAACAGGCACTGTTAGATGTGATTGACCAATATCAGCCAGATTATCTGGTTCTCGCCAAATATATGCGTGTGCTGACACCTGCGTTTGTGGAGCGTTTTCACCATAAAATCATCAATATCCACCACAGTTTCTTGCCCGCTTTTATCGGTGCGAAGCCGTATCAGCAAGCCTATGAGCGCGGTGTAAAAATCATTGGTGCAACAGCGCATTTTGTGACGAACGATCTCGATGAAGGACCGATCATCAAGCAAGACGTGATTCCGGTCGATCATACCTTTAGCGCGCAAGATATGGCGCAAGCTGGGCGCGATGTGGAGAAAAATGTGCTCAGCAAAGCACTCAATAAAGTGCTGAATGATCATGTATTTGTCTACGGCAACAAAACTGTCATTCTGTAATTTCTATTTTCCAATCGGAAACAACAAAGGGCACTGAAGTGCCCTTTGCCGTTCATGGTTTTCACTCAACAAGTTACAAACGCACCGCCAGTTCCACACCTTGACGAATCGCGCGCGCAGCATCCAGTTCTCCGGCGACATCCGCCCCACCAATCACATGCAGCTTATCTCCCAGCTCAGCCCACTGCGCCTCAAAAGGACGCACGGATTCTTGACCTGCACAAATCACCACACTATCAGCATCAATCAGCTCTGATTTTCCATCACGCTCAATATGCAGACCTTGCTCATCGATTTTCTGATACTGCACGCCACCAACCAAATGCACACCGCGTTTTTCTAACGTGCGTTTATGGATCCAGCCCGTGGTTTTACCCGGCCCTTTACCCACCGCGCCTTTGCGCCGTTGCAGCAGCCAGACTTCACGCTCACTGGTTGTCTCAGGATATGGGTACAAACCGCCGGGGTGCTCGATGGCTTTATCAATCCCCCATTCGTATAACCAATCATCTAAAGTTTGATCTTTCGGCTCGGTGAGCATGCTCGCCACATCCACCCCAATACCGCCAGCGCCGACAATCGCGACCTTTTGGCCTACGGGTGTCTTTTCGCGAATTAAGGTTTGGTAATCAACTACTTTTGATGATTCACTCAGCCCCGCTAGGGCGATTTTGCGAGGTGTCACGCCCGTGGCGATCACCACTTCATCGTAGCCACGCAGATCGCTAAATTGCACTTCACAACCCAGATGCAACTTCACGCCAGTTTGATCAATCCGGTTAGCAAAATAGCGAATGGTTTCCCGAAACTCTTCTTTGCCGGGGATCTGCATCGCAAGACGGAATTGGCCACCGATTCTGTCGTTTCGTTCAAACAGATCCACTTGATGACCACGCTCTGAAGCGGTCGTCGCAAACGCTAAACCGGCAGGGCCAGCACCGACAACCGCAATTTTTTTGCTCTGCGCGGGTTTAACCACAATCTCAGTTTCATAACAAGCGCGCGGGTTCACCAAGCAGCTCGCACGTTTGCCACGAAAGACGTTGTCCAAACAAGCTTGATTACAACCAATACAGGTATTGATGAGCGCGCTCTGCCCTTCTTGCGCTTTGCGTACAAAGTCCGCATCGGCTAAAAACGGGCGCGCCATCGACACCATATCCGCCTGACCACTCGCCAAAATTTTCTCCGCTTGCTCCGGCGTGTTAATGCGGTTACAGGTCACGACAGGCACTTTTAAATAGGGTTTGATCTTCTCCGTCACCCAGCTAAAAGCGGCACGCGGCACTTGGGTCGCTATTGTGGGAATACGCGCTTCATGCCAGCCGATCCCGGTATTGATAATGGTGACACCCGCCTCTTCTAAGGCTTTGGCAAGCACCACCACCTCTTCAAAAGTGCTGCCCTGCTCCACCAAATCGAGCATCGACAGACGAAAGATAATGATGAACTCTTTGCCAACCGCTTCACGGATAGCTTTAACAATTTCAACTGGAAAACGAATGCGGTTTTGATAACTGCCGCCCCACTCGTCGTAACGCATGTTGGTGCGCTTACAGATGAACTGGTTAATCAAATAACCTTCTGACCCCATCACTTCGACGCCATCATAGCCCGCCAGTTGTGCAAGCTCGGCGCTATTGGCGAAGTCTTGGATGGTATTGCGGATTTGGCGAGTGCTCATTTCACTCGGGGCAAACTTGGCAATCGGTGCACGAATCGCGGAAGCACTTTGTGAAAATGGATGCATCGCATAACGCCCCGCATGCAGCAGTTGCAAAGCGATTTTAGCGCCATGACGGTGCACCGCTTCTGTCACCACTTTATGGGCTTTGGCATGCTTAGTTTTGCTAAATTCAGCGCTGAATGGGTGCAGACGGCCGCGCAAGTTAGGCGAAAAGCCACCCGTCACAATCAAGCCTACGCCACCTTTGGCTCGTTCTTCATAAAAGGCCGCCAGCTTGTGCAGCCCTTCCTTATTTTCTTCTAAGCCAGTATGCATAGAGCCCATCAACACACGATTTTTGAGCTGAGTAAAACCAAGATCGAGAGGCTGAAATAGATTTGGGTACATAGCGACTTCACTTTGCTTCTTATTGATATGGTCTGACCAGAATATTCTTGCCAATTACAAAAATCAAACAAGTGTTTACATTTGTGTAACAGCGATCAAGGTTACGCTGGTTTGCAAGATTGTTGTTTGCCCCGATCAGATAACGTAGGATGTGGTTCGTTGTGCGCTGATATGCACTAGACATCTGAAGCTTTGGAGTGTTGTGCCACTCCGTTGGTCTGGAGATACCATGAAATCACTATTTCGTTTTGTTGGGCTGATTTTGAAAGGGATTTGGAAAGCGATCACCTTCATCAGGCTGGCACTGACTAACCTTATTTTCTTACTCAGTATTGGCATTATTTACTTTATTTATGTCCACGCTGACGCCCCGCTACCCACCATGGATAAATCCTCGGCACTGGTGCTCAATCTGTCTGGCCCGATTGTTGAGCAGAGTACGCACATCAACCCGATGGACTCCTTTACGGGCTCCGTGTTTGGTGAAGAGCTCCCCCGCGAAAACGTACTGTTTGATATTGTTGAAACTTTACGCCATGCGAAAAATGACAACAATGTCACCGGGCTTGTGTTGGCTTTAGGAGACATGCCAGAAACCAACTTGACTAAGCTGCGTTATATCGCCAAAGCGATCAACGAATTCAAAGCCTCTGGTAAGCCTGTGTTTGCGGTTGGGGATTTTTATAATCAGAGCCAATATTATTTGGCGAGTTATGCGGACAAAATCTACCTCGCTCCAGATGGTGCCGTACTGCTAAAAGGTTACAGCGCCTACTCCATGTACTACAAAACTCTGCTTGAGAAATTGGATGTCACCACTCACGTCTTTCGTGTCGGCACCTACAAATCGGCAATTGAGCCTTTTGTGCGTGATGATATGTCTGATGCGGCTCGTGAATCCGCTTCTCGCTGGCTCACTCAGTTGTGGAGCGCGTACGTCGATGATGTCGCGGCCAATCGCCAAATTGAGATCAAAACCCTTACTCCAAGCATGGAGCAGTTTGTCGCTCAGTTGAAAGAAGTGAATGGTGACTTAGCTGCACTGTCCAAAAAAGTCGGTCTCGTCGATGAGCTAGCCACTCGTCAACAAGTTCGCCAAACGTTAGCAGAAACTTTTGGTAGCGATGGAAAAGACAGTTATAACGCTATCGGTTACTACGAATATAAAACCACCATTAAGCCAACGACACTGACCGATGCCAACGATATTGCGATTGTCGTCGCGAGCGGTGCGATTATGGATGGCTCACAACCACGTGGTACCGTGGGTGGCGATACCGTGTCTGGATTACTGCGCGAAGCTCGTAACGACAGCAATGTAAAAGCGGTCGTACTGCGTGTCGATAGCCCAGGAGGCAGCGCGTTTGCTTCCGAAGTGATCCGCAATGAAATTGAAGCTCTGAAAACGGCGGGTAAACCTGTGGTGGTGTCGATGTCAAGCCTTGCCGCTTCCGGTGGTTACTGGATTTCGATGAGCGCAGATAAGATTGTCGCCCAACCGACCACACTGACAGGTTCAATCGGTATTTTCAGCGTCATCACTACCTTCGAGAAAGGGCTGAGCAACCTTGGTATTTATACTGATGGTGTTGGTACAACGCCTTTTTCAGGACAAGGCCTGACCACGGGGCTCACCCAAGGTGCAAAAGATGCGATTCAACTGGGTATTGAACACGGTTATCAGCGCTTTATTTCTTTGGTTGCAGAGAAACGTGGCCTGACCTTAAAAGCAGTGGATGAACTGGCTCAGGGCCGAGTCTGGACTGCACAAGATGCACAAACCCTCGGTTTAGTCGATCAGTTGGGTGATTTTGATGATGCCGTACATTTGGCAGCGGATCTGGCACAGTTGGATCAATACAACCTGTACTGGGTTGAAGAGCCACTCACTCCAGCCCAGCAATTTTTACAAGATCTGCTCGGACAAGTACGTGTCAGCTTAGGTTTGGATGTCTCCACTCTCTTGCCAAAATCACTGCAACCCTTGGCAGTAGAGTGGCAACAACAAACGTCGCTGCTCAATCAATTGAATGATCCTAAAGGGCAATATGCGTTCTGTCTGCCCTGCCAAGTAGAATAGTCTACGCGGTCACAACCCTTGATATACCGAGGCGCTTTGCAAGAAGCGCCTCTTTTTATTGCAAGAGTTTTCGCTATAATCGCCGCTCTGTTCCCTACACTGAGTGATTTCTCGCTATGGCAAGAAAACATATTTATATCGCCTATACAGGCGGCACCATTGGCATGAAAAAATCGGATCACGGCTACGTTCCTGTTGCAGGGTTTATGGAAAAGCAATTAGCCAGCATGCCCGAGTTTCACCGTCCAGAAATGCCTCTGTTTACCATTCATGAATACGATCCTTTGATGGATTCATCTGACATGACGCCTGCTGATTGGCAGCTTATTGCTGACGATATTGCGGCCAACTACGACAAATACGACGGCTTTGTAATCCTCCACGGTACGGATACCATGGCTTACACAGCTTCAGCACTGTCGTTCATGTTCGAAAACTTAGGCAAACCTGTGATTGTCACAGGCTCACAAATCCCACTGGCGGATCTGCGTTCAGACGGCCAAGCCAACTTGCTCAATGCCTTGCACGTCGCAGCCAATTACCCAATCAATGAAGTGACTCTGTTCTTCAATAATCGTTTGATGCGTGGCAACCGCAGCCGCAAATCACACGCCGACGGTTTTAGTGCTTTCAGCTCGCCAAACCTACCACCTCTATTGGAAGCAGGCATCAATATTGAATTGAGCACCAACGTCAAAGTGGATGAAAAACCGAATGGTGCGTTCAAAGTCAACCCGATCACGCCACAACCGATTGGTGTAATTACCATGTACCCCGGCATTTCTCATGAGGTGATCCGCAATACCCTATTGCAACCTGTGAACGCGATGATCCTGCTCACCTTCGGTGTCGGCAATGCACCGCAGAATCCTGAGTTACTGGCTCAGCTCAAAGCGGCATCTGAACGTGGGGTGATTGTGGTGAACCTGACCCAATGTCTTGCGGGCAAAGTCAATATGGGCGGCTACGCCACAGGTTGTGCACTGGCTGATGCGGGCGTGATCAGTGGCTATGACATGACGCCTGAAGCGGCGCTCGCCAAACTGCATTATCTACTCAGCCAGAACCTCTCCTATGAAGAAGTGAAAGCCAAAATGCAGCAAGTGTTACGTGGTGAAATGACGCTGTAGTGGTTGAAGCAGAAGATCGAAAAGCGATCTCCCCCATTTAACATGGTTGCCAATGAGCCTCGCGTAATGCGGGGCTCATTGTTAGGTTGGGAATTACTCATGCCTCTTGGTTGGGGTTAACGCGCAGAATATCCTCTTCCCCTTCCGAAAAACGCTTTTTCAGTTCCGCTTTGGATTTAAAAACCACCTCGCCTCCCACGCCAACCGACATATGGTCTGCCTGTGTATTATGCTTAGATTGATACAACATCACAGCTTGCATACAGGAATCTCGCTGCTGTTGTGAAAGTGGTGTACCCTCAGGCCACTTGCCCGTTTCTACAGCGTACAGTAGGCGCTGATAAGCTTCAGGCGTAATCGCATTAATCAGTTGTTGGGTGTCCATGATCTCATCCTGCTCAAAAGTGATGTGGCGTCAACATAACGAGCTAGCGTAATGCGTCAAGAACAGCTAAATAAATAAGTGTATTTGATCACAAGCCGATATCATGAATTTGACTAAACCATTACTTATTCTCGCAAGCCTAGTGCTGTTAAGTGGCTGTTTCGAGAATCGCAAGAACACCGAAAAGCTCTGTGCCGACAACCCCAATCTGCGCTGTGAACAGCTCAATATGGATGATGGGCAATGCCGCATTCCCAGAACCGATCTGATATGGCACCGCTTTGAAATTTTGAAATCACCGAGCGATGAAAAAAGCATCAAAGAATACCATTTGGTGAGTGCTTATCGAAAATGTCTTGAGCTTGCTTCGCAAATCCAAGCGATTGATCAAACGAAGCTAAAAGAGAATCGCTTTAATGCTTTGGTCAATTCAGGCAAAGAGCAAGAACGTATCGTGGCTGAACTGAAACAATCCAATTCACCACAAGCACTCTATTTCTTGTGGAGTCAGATTGGTGATCACGCGGCGCGGCGTGCCTTTTTGCAGTTGGAAGGTAAGCCTGAATTAGAAACGGCCGAGATGCAGTACGCCCTCGCCACTTTTTACACTGACCGCGATAAACCGAAAACCATCGAGCTGCTGCATAAAACACTTGAGCTCAGCAATGGTCAACCCGTCAATATTGAGATATTGAAAGCCTTAGCCAGTAACTACCATGCTCTGCATGATAAAGAGCATGCTTATCTGTGGGCAATGATTGGCAAAGAATTTGGGGTTTCGGTTGCGTCCACAACAGAAATGAAACGGCTTTACGGTTTTAGCCAAGAGAAGTTTGCCGCATTGGATGATACTGCCAGCACAATTGCTAAAACGATCCGTAACGGCAGTTACACCAAGACTACCCTGCCTAAACCTAACGAAGGGTGAAGTGCCTCGGAAATCAGCGGCGAATTTCTTGGCCGCTGACCCCTTCCGACTTAAAGATGCTGCGCTGTTGACGGCGTTTATTTCTCATCGCATAACCTATTGGTGCTCGGGGATGAACTCACTTAGCGCCAACCTACCACTCCAAGTCGTCTGGCAATATTCACTTTTTGTTGAAAATTAACGACACCGAGTTAACACAAAATCTCAATCCTGTCGTCTTAGGACCGTCTTCAAAAACATGTCCAAGGTGGCTATCACAGGCTGCACAACGAATTTCGGTACGCACCATTCCGTGACTAAAGTCATCCAAAAAGCGTATCACCTGTTCATTAATCGGCGCATCAAAACTTGGCCAACCGCAGCCCGAATCGTATTTATTTTCAGAGCTAAACAGAGCGCTTTGGCAGCAGGTACAGTGGTAAAGGCCCGTGTCTTTATTGTGTAACAACTTACCTGAGTATGGTGCTTCTGTACCCTGTTGGCGGCAGACATAAAACGCCTCTTCCGTCAGGTGCTCACGCCAGTATTCATCAGGCTTGTGCAGATCTTTTGATTCGAATTTCACCCTTTCTCTTTCCTTTTTACTTATCGCTTTACTGACCATTTTTTGTGAAAAACTTGCCTAATTCAGAGTTTGTGGCACATACTTTTTCACTCTATTTTGAGCAAGATTTTTTAGTGTGTGCGGTACTCAACCATCGCCACATTCTACGTCAATTGGTAAGCATAAAAAGCAGGCTCAAGTTTAAAAGTTAATCAGTTGCAAACGATTGTGAAAAAAAGCGACGCTTTTTTTTGACTTTAAACAAGTTAAGTCCGATTATCTGTTGCAGCTTTTAACTGGATTCTGTAATTTTACTACCAGTTATCTTTAATCAGAAATTAAGTTGTGGAGCAACTATAATGACTATCAAAGTAGGTATTAACGGTTTTGGCCGTATCGGTCGTTTCGTTTTCCGTGCTGCGCAAGAGCGCAATGACATCGAAATTGTAGGTATCAACGACCTGATCGACGTTGATTACATGGCATACATGCTGAAGTACGACTCAACTCACGGTCGTTTCAGCGGCACTGTTGAAGTTAAAGACGGTAACCTGATCGTTAACGGCAAAACTGTACGTGTAACTGCAGAACGTAACCCAGCTGACCTGAAATGGGGCGAAATCGGTGTTGACGTTGTTGCTGAAGCAACAGGTCTGTTCCTAACTGACGAAACTGCTCGTAAACACATCGAAGCAGGCGCGAAGAAAGTTGTTCTGACTGGTCCTTCAAAAGACAAGACTCCAATGTTCGTAATGGGTGTTAACCACAAGACTTACGCGGGTCAAGACATCGTTTCTAACGCTTCTTGTACTACTAACTGTCTGGCGCCTATCGCTAAAGTACTGAACGACAACTTCGGTATCGAGTCTGGTCTGATGACCACTGTTCACGCAACAACTGCAACTCAAAAAACAGTTGACGGTCCTTCAGCAAAAGACTGGCGCGGTGGCCGTGGTGCTTCTCAAAACATCATCCCATCTTCAACTGGCGCAGCGAAAGCAGTAGGCGTTGTTCTTCCAGAACTGAACGGCAAACTGACTGGTATGGCTTTCCGCGTACCAACTGCTAACGTTTCTGTAGTTGACCTGACTGTTAACCTGCAAAAAGCAGCGTCTTACGACGACATCAAAGCAGCTATGAAAGCAGCTTCTGAAGGCGAACTGGCTGGTATCCTAGGCTACACTGAAGATGCAGTAGTTTCTACTGACTTCAACGGTGACACTCGCACTTCTATCTTCGATGCTGACGCAGGTATCGCACTGACTGACAAATTCGTTAAAGTAGTATCTTGGTACGACAACGAAATCGGTTACTCAAACAAAGTTCTTGACCTGATCGCTCACATCTCTAAGTAATGTAGTGATTAGCGAAGAAATTCGTTAGACAAAAAGGCGACTCTAGGGTCGCCTTTTTGGTATCTGAGTATTGGTGTTTCCGAGTCTTTTGCTCGCTATTTCACCAAATCTCAGAGCTAGCCAAAACGCAGACTCAAGGAAACTAAGATGGATTTACTCTCTTTGAAAACCGTCACAACATTATCTGATTGCGTCACCATAGCTGAGCAAGATCAAGTCAAAATCGTACGCGTCATTCATGACAAAGCCAGCGCCGCTATCTCACTGCACGGTGGTCATGTCCTCTCCTTTCAGCCAAAAGGCCAAGCTGACTTGCTGTGGATGAGCTCACAAGCTATTTACGATGGCAAAGCCGCGCTACGCGGTGGTATTCCGGTTTGCTGGCCATGGTTTGGTCGTATTGCCGCCCCGGCACATGGTTTTGCGCGTAACCAAGAATGGAAACTGATCGAACACAGGGAAAATGAGCAAGGCGTTATCGTCACTCTCGGCTTGCAAGCCACGCCAGAGAGCTTAGCCATTTGGCCATATCAATTTGACGTTCGATTGCACGTGGAAATCCGTGAGAGCTTGACTGTGACACTTGATGTGACTAACACGGATTCAAAAGCATGGACCTTCTCTGGGGCTCTGCACACTTATCTGCACGTGGGTGATATTCGTGAAACGCAAACCTCAGGTGTGGGAACGGAGTATATTGATAGCCTACAAAACAGTCGTCTATGTACTCAGCACGGTTTGCTCACTCTCACTGACACGATAGACCGTGTTTACACGCAACCCGAACCCTTGATCACAGTGCAAGACCCCGCATTAGCTCGCACACTAACCGTTGAAAATCAAGGTCATAACTCCGCGGTATTGTGGAATCCTTGGCAACAAGGTGCTCAATCGATGGCCGACATGAATGACGAGGGTTACTTACACTTTTTGTGTGTGGAATCAACACTGCATGCGCCGTCTTTGGCAGAGGGTATCACCTTACAGCCGGGGCAAAATCATCAGCTAGTCACTCAAATCACTAGTCAAGCTCAATAGTCCTCTCGATATAAGCAGAACTTTATACCCAAACAACTTGAAGTTGCAGGTAGGCGGCAAATGAGTGAATCCCCATGAGCATAGATACGCTATGTGATTGGGGTGAACGAATGCGGCCAACACCGCTGCAGCTTCAAGTAGGAAGGGTATATCCATTCTGGATTGCAACGCGGGTGCTGCTTATTTCATTTTTGACAAATTTACTGAGCGATCCGCATTCTGTTCATCTTTTCGTCATGGCATTCAGGACTTAGCTCGGTATAATTGTGCCTCTTGATATATACCCAAACGACTTAGAGTTGCTGGTAGGCGACAAGTGAGTCAATCCGCATGAGCATAGATAAACTATGTGATTGGGGTGAACGAACGTAGCCCACACCGCTGCAGCTTCAAGTCGGAAGGGGATAACGCATACATTTGGTAAGGAAGCCTAATGAACATTATTTACCCCAGTCTACTCACTTTGCTTGTCGCCTCTTTGCCACCAGCGGCTTATGCTCAAGGCCCAACCGATAGAAATCAGCCTGGTTGGGATGTCACACTGAGTCTTAACAGCTTTTACGTGCGTGATAAATCGCAAATGAACACCAATGATGACAACGCGATCACCACGGATTTACAGCAATCAGGTACCTCCACTTCCGAGCTCCTGTTTGCACCACTCGGGAATGTGCAATACACCTTTGCCTCGGGAAATACTCAGCTTTTTGCCGGTCAAAGTACCGACCAAGTGATCGAGGGACAACTACAAGCGGAACTGGGTATCACCCACCGATTTGAGAAACTGGGTGAAATTACACTCGCTTATTTTCCTTCGCTGCCTGGGATTAATGAAACTTGGCGCGATCCCTATTTAACGCAGACGGCAAGAGCGGCGACCGACATCAGCGCGCAAGGAGGACGCCTTGCTTATACTGCGCCTTTCGCGCTTCCAATTACTCTGCGTTATGCCTACTTAGATTACAAAGTCGATGAAGAGCAAAGCGGTGCAACATCCGGCCTCAATAATACGCAACGTGCGTTACTCAATCGTAACAGTGAGTATCAACAAGTATCGGCTGAAATCTCTTTACCTCTGAGCCGCTCTTGGTCTTTAGTCCCGCAAATCACCTATACCCAGCGTGATGCTCAAGGGGATGCGTTTGATTTTACGGCGCTGGACTATCAACTCGGTGTGAATACCTTTTTCGGCCCTCAAGCGCTGTTTTTAACCCTGAGTTATGGACAAGAAGAGTACGATACCGCACACCCGATTTTTGCGAAAACCCGTGATGCCGACCGCTGGAGCGCCTTTGCGCTGTATGTCTATCGCGCGCCCTTTGGTTGGCAAAATGTCTCGATTAACGCGATGGCAGGACTGAGTGAAACCGATGATGCGGTGAACTTTTTTGATCAACAATCGACCTTCTTTTCAACGGGTGTCGCCTTCAATTTTTAATGTTGATCTCTTTACTGTAAGGCCGTTCAAGCCTTTGAGCGGCCTTTATCCCTCGAGCAGTCAACATCAACCGCGTTAAGAGACTGGGTTGCGCTTTGTATTTCGCGCGGCTGCCGTTAAACTTACGCCTCTATTTTGTTGATTGAGACCACCATGACCTTTTTGTGCCCGCTGTGTGAGCATCCCCTAACGCTAAACCAAAATACTTACGCCTGTATCAATCGTCATCAATTTGATGTAGCGAAAGAGGGGTACGTCAATCTGATGCCTGTTCAGCATAAGCGCTCCAAAGATCCCGGTGATAACAAAGAGATGACACAGGCTCGTCGCCGTTTTTTACACACAGGCCACTACGCGCCCATGCGTGAAAAAGTTGCCAAATTGTGCCAAACCTATTTGACTGGCCGCCAGCAAACGCTGCTCGATATTGGTTGCGGTGAAGGCTACTACACCGATTTTTTTGCCAAGGCTTTGCGCCAGCAAGACAGTGAAGCACAAATTTTGGGGCTCGATATTTCCAAAATCGCCATACGCTACGCGGCCAAACGCTACCCAGAGTGCCAGTTTGCCGTAGCCTCTAGCCACCGCTTACCTTTTGCCAATCAGAGTCTAGATGGCGTGATCCGTATTTACGCACCATGCAAAGACACCGAATTGGAGCGTTGTATCAAAATAGGCGGCATCGTTATCACCGTCACGCCAGCGGCGCGTCACCTGTATCAATTTAAACAAGGCATCTACGATCAGGTGCGTTTACATGAAGAGCAACCAGAAACTCTGTCGGGTTTTGAATTGGTTGAAGAGTGTAAACTACACTACCCTATGGCACTCAATGGCTCAGAAGCGGCAGACTTGCTGCAAATGACTCCTTTCGCATGGCGTGCCAGTGAGGATTTTAAACACCGTGTTAGTCAAAGTGATACTTTCGAATGTGAAGCCGATTTTATGCTCCGAGTGTATCGCAGAAAATAACTGATAACGATTCTCATTGATTGCATAAGTCAGTCGCCTCCATTACCATGAGCGCAATTTTTATGGAGGCCTTTCTTATGCGCACTATTGCGGCACTTTTCCTTTCTTTCAGCTTACTCGGCTGCTCAGCCACTCCAACGCAAGTCAGTACCTTTTATGACTATCAATTGGCGACGCCAACTGGTGAGCGGATCAGCCTACAAAGATTGCCTGCTGAAATCGAAAACGCTGACGTGATCCTGGTCGGTGAATGGCATACCCACGCAGGTATCCACCGTTTCCAGACTGATTTGCTTAAGCAGATGACGGAAAATGGCCATCCGATGGCACTGTCGATGGAACAGTTTACCCGTGATGCACAGCCCTTGATGGATGACTATCTCACTGGGAAAATTGGTGAGCAGTATCTGATCCAAAAGGCGAATGCTTGGCCTAATTACGAAAGTGATTACCGCCCTTTGGTCGAGTTTGCGAAAAGCCAACAGTTGCCCGTGATTGCTGCCAATGCCCCAAAGCCTATCGTGCGTTGCATTGGCCGAGTAGGGATTGATTATCTTGACCGTTTAAACCCCGAACAGCGCCAATGGGTCGCAACCGAAGTTAACATTCAAGATTCGCCATACAAGAGCACCTTTATGGCTTCAATGCACCATGGCAATCCAGCACAAAATGAGAACCAATATGCGGCGCAAGTCACTTGGGATGAGACCATGGCGGAAAGCATTGTGCGCTATCTTGCGGCCAATCCTGAACGCAAAGTTCTACACATCGCTGGCATGTTCCATACTCAGCAGGGTTTAGGCACGGCGGCATCGATTTTGCGTCGCAACCCAAATCTCAAAGTTGTCATCATCACTCCTGTCGGTGAACTTTCGCCACAAAGTGATGATTATCAACTGCAAGTACTCACGCCACCTGTGCGTTATGTGCAAAAAGCGCATCAAGCCGAAGCGATTAATGCATTGAAAAATCGCAACACAGATCTCGTTTGCGAATAAACATCTCCTCTTAGCCGTCAAACACTCAAAACAGGCACAGCATTTGCTTGTCTGTTTTTCACACATAAAGTGTAAAAATCACGCAAGTTTTTTAGTTTGTGGTCGATATAGTTTCAGAGTGATGACTTAGGAGAGATGTATGAACCCAATAGGCGCAGGATCCGTGCACACATTGCCATCCAACACTACGCTTAAATCTCAGACACCTACTAAGCCAGATACGGCTCCTGCTCCCCTCAAAGTAGAGCAGAACAAAGTCACCTTGTCTGAGGAAGGCAAAGCGCTGCTTGCCGCTTTACAGGAAATTGAAAAAGAAGGTAAAGCGCTAGAAAGCAAAGATAAAACTGTCGGCGATAAAGTTGAAGCTTTCACTTATGGTGCTTTGGGCATGGATCACCCCGAAAAAGTGAAAGAAGTTGAGGACACCTCCTACTCTGCTGGGCAATATCTTTCCGCTGCGGCAACCATAGGCGGCATTCTGTTAGCCGTATTGTAAACTCGCCAATCAACACCATTTAAAAAGGCACTCGATGAGTGCCTTTTTAATGCTATCGGTTCAACCTATATGCTTAGGAAAGCACTTCTCGCAATCTTTCCTGAGCAACTTGTACGAGCAAATCAGGTTGGAACTTAGAAATAAATCGGTTACAGCCTACCTTTTGCACCATGGCTTCATTAAAGCTGCCACTGAGCGAGGTATTGAGTGTGATAAAGAGATCCTTCATACGCGGATCATTACGAATTTCATAAGTCAGCTTATAACCATCCATTTCCGGCATTTCAGCATCCGTAATCATCATCAGTAATTCACTGTAGATGTCTTTACCTTCATCACACCAAGATTTCAATAAATTCAACGCCTGCAAGCCATCATGGCATTCGATGATATTTAAACCTAATTGGGACAGTGTATCTTTCACTTGATTTCGTGCTGTTGAAGAATCATCGACAATCAATATGGTTCGACCATCCATATGGTTGAGTAGGCTCTCATCCAATACTTCTTTGGATATTGAGGCATCATAATGGACGATTTCTGCTAATACCTTCTCCACGTCAATGATCTCAACAATATGTGTCTTGTCTTGTTCTTTGACATGCGTGAATGCCGTTAGATAGTTTGCCCTTCCGGCCGACTTAGGTGGCGGCTGGATTTCCGTCCATGCGGTATTGATGATGTTGCGCACCTGCCCCACCAAAAAGCCCTGTATTGTCCGGTTATACTCAGTAATGATTAGGTTTTGTTCCGTATCTTGAACACGGCGAGGAGGAAAACCGATGGCAGATCGTAAATCGATAACGGGCACTGGTTCACCACGTAATGACGCAACACCAGTGATATGAGGATGCGAGCCTGGCATTTTGGTCAGTAGAGGGACTTTGATCACCTCTCTAACTTTAAAAACGTTTATCGCAAAAATTTGACGACTATTGAGGCTAAACAGTAACAGCTCCAATCGGTTTTCGCCGACCAGATTAGTACGCTGGTCTACCGTGTTCAAAACACCTGACATACGAAATTCCGTTAAATGACTACCTAGGTAACAGTATAGCCGCTAGGTATAAATGTAAATGTAAGCAAAGCTGAAATTCTTACTTCTTGTATGGGAATGGCAGATTATCCTTCGACCACTTTCATTAAGAGTAGACCATCATAGAGCGCCTGCTTGATCAAAGCTGCACCGGGCATGGTCGCTTGTTTATAGAAACGCGACTCGACCAACTTCAAATCTTGATGGTAAACCGGCAAACTCTGCTCACGAATACACTGCTCAATAGAGGGATAAAGAATCGATTTCGCCTGATTAATGACACCGCCAATTAAGATTTTCTCTGGGTTGAATAAGTTAATCACAATTGCGATCGCAGCACCTAAATAACGCCCCAACTGTTGAATCACATCTACAGCAAGCGGATCCCCATCTGCGGCAGCAGCACAAATATCTTCTATCGAAATTTCTTCCACTGTCGCGAGGCAACTAGGCTCTCCGGCTTGAATGCGCGCCGTGACCTGATCGCGAATCGCTTGTGAAGACGCCACGGTCTCTAAGCAGCCGTAGTTTCCGCAATGGCAACGTTTACCTTGCGGATCAATTTGAATATGCCCTAGCTCACCGATATTGCCATGGCGACCTTGCAATACACGCCCATCGAGCACAATACCTGCACCAAGTCCGTGGTGAATGGAGATCAACACAGAATTATCGACATCTTGTGAATGACCAAACAATTTCTCTGCTAAAGCCCAAGCCCGCGTGTCATTTGCAACAAACACAGGCAATCCAGTGGCTTTATAAATTTCTGGTCCCAAAGCTAAATTTTTGACATTGTAGTGCGGCATTTGCAGCACTATACCCTGCTCAGAATTAACCAATCCCGGCAACGTAATGGCAATACTGGTTACACGATCTAACTGCGCGGCGTAGGTTTGAAAAAACTCTTCAATTTCAAACAATAACCGGGCTAACACATCATCTTGATCGATTTCATGGATATCAATTTTGGTATCAATCAACACTTCTCCACCCAACTCGTGGAGAGCAATGGTGAGATAACCTCGACCGAGCCGCATTGAGAGAAACTGCCAACCAAGATTATTGGTCTGAAGGCCAACAGCAGGTCGACCTCGACTGATCGCCTCTTGAACCGTCGTTTCATGAATCAAGTGCGCATCAATCAATTCACGGGTAATTTTGGTAATACTGGCTGGCGCAAGCTCACTCTCTTTCGATAAATCGATGCGAGAGATTGGCCCTTTTTGGTCTATTAGTTTGTATACGCGGCCCGCATTGATCTGCTTAATATGATCAATATGGCCGGGTTGAGCCATGTACATGCGGCGCTCCGGAATTCAACGACAGACCAATTTTTTTACTTTGCGAAGTAATTGTGAAGTTCTTTGTCAGATAGCCGTGACAAATATCACGCATATACCTAGAAGTTTGTGTTTTATATCCAAATATTGGCCTTTATTGCTGCCATTTATTGATGGGTGCGATATACCCAAACAGAACAAACACCATCAGAAACAGCAAGCAGAACAGGTATAAACAGGATAATAATTTCCCTAAGCCACTATACTTATATCCAAACTACTTGAAGTTGCAGGCAGGCGGCACATTTGCGCAGCCACCAGAGGCGTTGGCTGAGAATCAAAGCTGACTTTCATCGCCCCATGAGCATAGACATTCCATGTGATTAGGTGGACAAAGGCAGCCAACACCGCAGCAACGTTAAGTAGGAAGGGTATACCTTACTGTCACATCGAAGGAACAATGATATGAGCTCAACTTTGCGTAGAACAAAAATCGTCGCCACCTTAGGTCCTTCCACAGAAAGCCCAGAAATTCTCGAAGCCATTATCCGAGCAGGAGCCAATGTCGTTCGGATGAATTTTTCACACGGCACCGCGGAAGACCATAAAAACCGTGCGCAGAAAGTTCGCGAAATTGCCGCCAAACTCGGTCGCCACGTCGCCTTATTAGGTGATTTACAAGGCCCAAAAATTCGTGTTTCTACTTTCAAAGAAGGCAAAATTATCCTTAATGAAGGGGAACACTTCATTCTTGATGCGGAATTAGCCAAAGGGGAAGGCACGCAAGAAAGCGTGGGGATTGATTACAAAAAGCTACCGCAAGATGTTTGTAACGACGATATTTTGCTGCTTGATGATGGCCGTGTGCAGTTACAAGTTATGCGAGTTGAAGGCAATAAAATCCACACCAAAGTCTTGGTCGGCGGTCCTCTCTCCAACAATAAAGGGATTAACAAAAAAGGCGGCGGTTTATCGGCAGATGCTTTGACTGAAAAAGACAAAAATGACATTCGACTTGCGGCAGAAATTCAAGTTGAGTACCTCGCGGTGTCTTTCCCTCGCAATGGTGAAGACATGAAATTCGCGCGCCGTCTTGCCCAAGAAGCTGGGCTTCATGCGCGTATGGTCGCGAAAGTTGAACGCGCAGAAACCGTCTCTTGTGATGAAAACATTGATGATATTGTTCGCGCCTCGGATGTCATCATGGTCGCACGGGGTGATCTCGGAGTGGAAATCGGTGACCCCGAACTCATCGCCGTACAGAAGAAGCTGATTTCACGCGCGAAAAAACTCAACCGTGTGGTGATTACCGCAACGCAAATGATGGAATCGATGATCAGTAACCCTATGCCAACCCGTGCCGAAGTCATGGATGTGGCGAATGCGGTGCTCGATGGCACTGACGCTGTGATGTTGTCGGGAGAAACGGCTGCGGGCAAATATCCGGTTGAAACCGTCAAAGCGATGGCTGAAGTCTGCATTGGTGCAGAAAAGATGATTGAGTCGAATGAACAAAACTATCGCATTAAAAGTGTGTTCCGCACGGAAGAAGAAGCGATTGCTATGTCGACTATCTATGCAGCCAACCACTTAGAAGGCGTTAAAGCCATGGTCACGCTCACTGAATCAGGACGCACCGCATTAATGACCTCAAGGCTCAATTCCGTATTCCCGATTTTTGCGATGTCTGCCAACCAAGCAACCCTCAATCGCTGCGCGTTATTGCGCGGGGTGATCCCTTTCTACTTCGATACCAAACAAGCCAGTGGTCTAGAAGCAGCCATTGCAGCATTAGATGCCCTCAAAGAGCGAAACCTACTCGAAGAAGGGGATCTCGTGATCATTACCCAAGGCGATATTATGGGAGTCGAAGGCTCCACCAACTGTATGCGCATCTTACCTGTCTATTAGTCATCGCAAGAAGAAGGCTGCATAGCCTTCTTCTCTTTACCTCACATCCGGTTGTGAGGGAGAGCTTTACGGAAAGTCTCAGCTTCACTATACGTTTTTAAAAAGCGGTAACCCGCTTTCAGTCCTAGCTCATAGTCATATTGCAGCGCCTCTGGTGAACTCAATAACGAATTCGAGTGCAAAGGCTCACTTGGCATAATTTGCGCGATAAATGTATCGTCATGATGTGCGTCAAGAAACTCAGAAGTCAGCGTATAGGTTTGATAGTGGACCATTAATAAATCCGCCAGCCCCGCATCAAACTTGCTACCCAATAAATGACTGAGCCGATAAATATCATCAGCCCCAAATAACCAGCGCCCACCATTCAGGGCATCCAGATGCTTCTGCTCTTTTTTCTGCTCTTTTGCACGCCGCTTTTGTTGTTGCAGGAATTCATTCCACTCTTGACGCCATCCTGACCACTTATGCTGCAGCTGGTGTTGAAAATGGCTCAGTGGCTCACGCAACCACAGTGGTAATTCTGTCGCTGAGGGCGATGGCGTTTCTTCCTCCTTCGACATAAATTCAGTACGGATCACCGTGATAAAGCGAGCCTCTTTACGCCACGCTTCTTGCACCGGAATTGGTGCTGAAACACCCCCATCAATATATTGCTTCCCCGCAAGCGTAACAGGCTCAGGATAAAGGCCAGGGATAGCACAGGTCGCTAAAAGTACTTGCTGCCAATCTGCGCCTAACATAGGAAAATAGGCATCTTTTAAGTCATCCGCAGATGTGACTGCCGCATAAGCCTTGCGCTTACCTAAAGCCTGACGTGCCATGTCCAAATCTAAGCGATAAGGGTATTCACCGATCCGATCCAGCGCCCACTGCATATTCATATATTGTTTACGTCGGATGTAGCTAAATAGATGGAAAAACTCTGCGCGAGTGGTCAGCTCTAAAATAAAGGCTTTACTTAACCCGGTTTGGCGAGATAAAAAGGCGCACAAATTCAAGGCACCAGCTGAAGTGCCATAAAACTCATGGTAAGGGTCAAAATTAGATAATAGAAAAGCGTCCAGTACACCAGCCGTAAAAATACCTCTTTGGCCGCCCCCTTGGGCAACCAGTGCATGTTTACCACCAATGTATTTGGCTAGACGCTGAGTATCGAGCTCAGTCCTTGCATCAGAAACAACTCCACCACTCTTCATTTGCAGGACCACCCAAGACTAGTGTGTAATTGCAATCACTCCAAAGCCGATCAACACAGTGAAGGTGATCGCAACAATTGCTAGCGCAAACTTCAGATCTTGTTCCATAGAAACCTCCTTGGTTATACAACAAAGTAATAACATCGGTGTGAAGTATCTTCAAGATTTGCTGATTTTTCGTGCACGATTATGCAGTTACTATCACAATACCTTGGTCGTCAAACACTTGGCTAGGATCTGCATATGCGTCAAATAAGTCTATTTATTCTCAACACGTTATTTCTGCTCTTTGCGCCACTTTCTGCTGCAGAGTGGATGGTGACGCCTTCCGTCGGTTACACTTTGGGAGGCAAAGTTCTCGATCAAGCTGGCCGTCAATATGATCTTGAGAACTCCAGCAGCTACGCTTTAGCTATTGAAACTACCTACGACAACGGCCGAATTGGCTTGTTTTATTCTACGCAACCTACCGAAGTCCAAACTTTAGTCAATCAAGATGCCTCTATTCATTATCTGCATTTTCAAAGCAGCATTTACTATCCAGTAGCAGAAAAGCTCTCTTCCTTCATTGGCCTGGGTATTGGCGGAGCTTATACCGATGTAGCATGGGCAGATAAGAAATTCGGTTTTTCTGCTGGCGCATTTGGTGGTGTTGAATACCGCATTGCCTCCAACGTCGCACTGAATGCTCAATTACGTTGGTTGGGCACCATGGTTGATAATGATTCAAGCGCGATATGCACCCTGCCTTCGTCAGAAAGCTGCGTGGTGAAATTTAAGTCCGATTGGCTAAACCAAGCCTCAGCCTATGTCGGGTTTACCATTCGCTTCTGATGACCGCTTTTAGTCCCAAATTTTAACAAACTCGCAAAACTGGGCATATCCTCTAAAGGGTGGCTGTTTTTTAGACAGACACTCTTTCTTTTATATTAGATAGTTCTATCAGTTCAATTTACCGATCTCAGTGAGATTCACTAACTCTCACCAATCAAACACCATAATCCTCGATAAAGTCACCCAAACCCAAAGAATACAACCTACAATTAACAAACGAGCAACCTATATAATCTATTGCCACCTACAAAATAAAACGGTAGTCTCGAACCATTGCGTAGCTGATTATTTCAGATTTCGCAAACACACATCGCGTAACTAAGAATTAAATTCTAGGTTTTCGGACAGCAACCAATATATATAACTAACTTTTTGCGGAATCATGGATGATAGAGCAAAAGTTGGCCGCGCAAATATTGTACGGATAACTTTGCCTCCTTTTCCCCCAGATTCAGCGACTGCTGACGAAAAGCTTCATACCCTAGGATATTACAAGGAGTTGTTTATGAAGCGAGAACAATGGGGATCCCGTGTTGGATTCGTATTAGCCGCCGTAGGGTCAGCAATTGGCCTTGGTAACATCTGGCGTTTCCCTTATATGGCCTATGAAAATGGTGGGGGTGCATTTTTCATCCCTTATCTTTTCGCCATGGTCACTGCAGGCATTCCGTTTATGATCCTAGAGTTCAGTATGGGTCAGAAACATCGGGGTTCAGCGCCAACGACACTCGCCAAAATTCACTCAAAATTTGAGTGGTTAGGCTGGTTCCAAGTTGGTATCGCAGCCGTCATTGCTGTTTATTATGTCGCGGTGATTGGTTGGGCTATTTCCTACTTTGGTATGTCGTTTACCCAGAGTTGGGGCAGCGACACTAACGCTTATTTCTTCAGCGAATACCTGAAGTTAGGAGATAACTCGCCCACAAATTTAGGCAGCATTCAATGGCACATCGCATTTGCTATGTTGATTGCTTGGGTCATCACTTATGCAGCCATTGTGGGTGGGGTCAAAAAAGGCATTGAACGTGCATCAAAAATCATGATGCCGATTCTATTTATCATGGTGCTGATTCTGATCGCTCGCATGATCTTCCTACCCGGTGCATTGGATGGCGTGAACTATATGTTCCAGCCCGATTTCAGCAAAATCTGGGATGTAAAAGTTTGGGCAGCCGCTTATGGGCAGATTTTCTTTACTCTGAGTATCGGCTTCGCAATCATGCTAGCGTATTCAAGCTACCTACCTGAGAAATCCGATATTACCAACAACGCCTTTATGACCGTGTTGATTAACTGTGGTTTCTCCGTACTGGCTGGGATCATGATCTTTTCGGTATTGGGCTATATGGCTCAAGAACAAGGAAAACCATTGACGGAAGTCGTTTCAGCCGGTGTTGGTCTTGCTTTTGTTACCTTACCAGCGGCGATCAACTTGTTGCCAATCCCATACATCTTAGGTCCTTTGTTCTTCTTAGCCTTGGTTGTTGCAGGTTTGAGCTCACACATTTCCATCATGGAAGCCGTCACCTCTGCGCTGATTGATAAGCTCGGTTGGAGCCGTAAGAAAGCCGCAAACATCGTTATTGGTATTGGCTTTTTAGTTTCCATGGCTTTTGCAACCAATGGCGGCTTGCTACTACTGGATTTGGTTGACCACTTTGCGAACAACGTGGGCATCATGGCCAGCTGTTTGGTGGAACTGGTATTGATGACTTGGCTATTGAAGATTTCTGATGTTCGTAAATACGTCAACAGCATCTCTGATTTTAGCGTTGGAGTTTGGTTTGATATCTGCCTGCGCTTTGTTTCACCCGTTATCTTGGCGATTATCGTCGCTACTAAACTGCAAGCTCTCTTCACCGAAGGTTACGGTGGCTACGATTTAACACTTGGCTGGGCGATTATCGCTGCTCTATTGGTGATCGGGATTCTGATCAATGCAGGCTCACGTAAGGAAGCATACTAATGACATTCAGTGCAATTATCATGATGATTATCGGTCTTGGGATCACATGGGGTGGCGCAGCCATCTGCATAAAGAAAGCGATGGACAAGGCTTCATCCTAACCACGTAAAGACGGATACAGAACGACGAGGAATCTGTGGCTCAATGGCAGATTCCTCAAAACATAAAAAAGGAGACCTAAGGTCTCCTTTTCTCTAGGGGGAAGAATGAGATTAACCGTTGTTACGGATCCACTCATCCATTTCAGTTTTCAGGTTGTCTGATTTAGTACCGAAGATAGCTTGTACACCACCAGAAACCATAACCACACCTGCTGCACCAAGCTTTTTCAGCTTATCCTGATCAACCAGAGCAGTATCGGCTACCGATACACGCAAACGAGTGATACACGCATCTAGGTTAGTAATGTTCGCTTTACCACCGAATGCGGCAACCAGATCACCAGCCAGCTCATTACCGCTTGATGCCGATTTATCAGCGCTCTCGTCTTCACGACCTGGTGTTTTTAGGTTAAGAGCACGGATAACGAATGTGAATACTACGTAGTACAGCACAGCGTAGCCAATGCCTAAGCCAACCAGCAGTAACATGTTATCTGCACGTGGTGATTGAACAACAAAGTCAATGAAACCGTTAGAGAAGGTATGACCGTGAACCACGCCCAGCGCGTTAGTCAGAACGTAAGCCAGACCTGCTAATACAGCGTGGATAGCGTACAGTACTGGAGCTACGAACAAGAATGCGAATTCGATTGGCTCAGTAATACCTGTTAGGAATGAAGTCAGAGCAGCAGAAGCCATGATACCCATTACTTTTGCACGGTTTTCAGGCTTAGCACAGTGAGCGATAGCAAATGCAGCGGCTGGAAGACCGAACATTTTGAACAAGTAGCCACCTGCCAATTGACCGAAGCCATTGCCTGCCGCACGAGAAGCATCGTCTGCTGTTAGGAAGCAAGTCATGATGCCGTTAACGGTTTCACCCGCACCATTCACACAAGTACCAGCTTGGTAGAAGAAAGGTACGTTCCAAATGTGATGTAGACCAAATGGGATCAGTGAACGCTCAACGATACCGTAGATACCAAATGCGGTTACAGGATCTTGGTTTGCCGCCCAGTCAGAGAAAGTGGCGATCGCAGAACCGATTGGTGGCCAAATGAATGACAGAACCACACCCAGTGCAATCGAAATAAAACCAGTGATGATTGGAACAGCACGTTTACCTGCAAAGAAGCCCAGGTATTCAGGCAGTTGAATTTTGTAGAAACGGTTGAATGACCAAGCTGCAACACCACCAGCTAGGATACCACCCAGAACACCAGTATCGATGCCGCTCACGCCCATCACAGTTGCCATGACTTTTAAAGTCGCAACCATAATGCCGTAACCGACGATAGCAGACAGACCAGATACACCGTCGTTGTTAGTAAAGCCTAGGGCAACACCGACCGCAAATAGCAATGGCATTTGACCAAAGACTGAACCACCCGCCTGTTCCATGAGATGTGATACCACTTCTGGTAGCCAGCTAAAATTAGCGGCACCCACGCCTAGCAAAATACCGGCGACAGGCAAAACTGATACTGGCAGCATCAGCGCCTTACCGACCTTTTGCAGATTCGCAAAAGCGTTCTTAAACATGTTTATGCTCCTGATTAAGTTATTAGAATTGCTGGGACTAACGGCATACCCCCGTAGCCTAAATGTTAGCACCCAGTGAAAATGTAACCACTTTTTGCATTATATTTTCCGGCTCTAAATATATCTTGATACCCCTCAAATTTTCTAGTTTGCGACGAAATTAAGTTTCAAATTACTAATTAGATCACAATCGGCAACCTTTCATTTTCAACTCAAAAATCAACCTAAACATATGTTTTATATAGAACTAATTATTGATAGCATTAATTTTACTGGGTAAATAAAATAGATACGCATGTTATTTTTAGTAACAAAATTACAATTTGAGGAATTCCGCTCTATTTTTCAACAAATACAGTAAACACCTGCTTATTTAGAATTTCTTATTTATTTGACGAATAAAAAAGCGAGCAAACGCTCGCTTTTTTATCTAAATATGATTTTCATCGCAAAAAAAGATTTTGAAAGTTTTGTGTTGTTTTTTGCGCAACTTCTGTCAAAGAAACGCCTTTTAGAGCGGCAATATAGGCAGCGACTTCGACCACATAAGCAGGTTGGTTCTCTTTACCACGATGCGGTACTGGGGCGAGATAAGGTGAATCCGTTTCAATTAAGAGACGATCCAGAGGTAAAGCTTTCACAACCTCTTTAAGATCGGTTGCTTGTCGGAAAGTCACAATCCCTGAAATAGAGATGTAGAATCCCAGCTCCATCGCAGCTTGAGCAAAAGCAAGATCCTCTGTGAAACAGTGAATCACACCACCACACTGCTGCGCTTTTCCTTCTCTCAGTAATTGAAGGGTATCTTGTTGAGCATTACGAGTATGAATGATCAGCGGTTTATTCAGAGCCACTGCAGTCTCAATCTGCTGCCGAAAACGCAGTTTTTGTAAATCGGCGGTTTCAGGTTGGTAATGATAATCCAACCCCGTTTCGCCAATCGCAACCACTCGAGGATGCTGTGCATATTGGTGGAAAAGGTCGAGCGAGAAATCACTCTGCACATCCAGTGGATGCACACCACAAGAAGCATACACTTGCGAGAAAGGCTCGATCATCGCGAGCATCTTAGGGAAAGAATCAAGCGTAACGCCAACCGAGAGTAAATATTCCACTTTGGCTTGGTGCGCTTTGTCGAGCACATCGCTGACATCCGCGTGTAAGTCTTGGTAATCCAACTTGTCGAGATGACAATGAGAATCTACAAACATGTTTCCTCATCACTAAATTGATATAACCATTGCAGCAACAGCAGTTCTGTATTCAATCCACTGAACTGGTTCAATTGTTCCATCAGCCTTTCCAAGCTCGCTGTCTGCACATGAAGTTTAGAATAGGTAAAACGGCCAGCTAATACGGCACTTGCTGGGGGATAATAGTCTTGCTGCACACCAAAGTGAATTTTTTGCGCATCGGTCAAAACACACCAAACCCAATACAAATGCGTGGTCAGATCGGCATCGATGAGTGCGATACATTTAAGTTGCGCATTCACATCGCCACTCAGCGCATTCATCAGTTGGCTTTCAAGCTCATGATATTTTTCCGCGCCCCCTTCTAGCATAAAGGCACGGGTTTTGAGCGGTGAATCCGCGCAAAGATGTAAGGCGTAAGCAGGCGTCGTGACCCCCTGCCCTTTTAGCCACTCAACCACCAACGCAGTGGTTGGCGCAGGGATCACTAATCTTTGGCAACGGCTAACTATCGTCGGCAAAAGATGCTTAATCCGAGAGGTAACCAAAATAAATAGACAGTTTGGTGCAGGCTCTTCGAGCGTTTTCAGTAGCGCGTTGGCGGAAGATTCATTCATCGCATCGGCAGGCTCAATCACAATCAAGCGATAACCGGAGAGCTGGGACGACTCTTGGGCGATACGATTCATCTGGCGAATTTGCTCCACCGTGATCGATTTCCCGACCTTTTCAGGCTTAACAACATGAAAGTCGGGATGATTTCCCGATTGCATTAGACCGCAACTATGGCAAAAACCGCATGGCTCACTTTGGCTACTCGTACACATCAAGGTGCGGGCCATGAGTTCAACCAAACTCTCAACGCCTAATCCTTCTGGTGCTTGAATTAACGTCGCTGACGAGATTTTTCCTGCAGCTAATCCCGCTTGCCAAGGCTGCCAGACGGGAACTAACCAAGGGTAAAGAGAATTGAGATTAGACACGGTTAACTTGACTCAACCAATCTTGTAAAGCACGACGAATATCGGCCGTGACCTGTTCAATCGACTGTGCTGCATCAATCATAACCACAGAATCATCGCTATTGGCTAATTCAAGGTAACGCTCACGAGCACGCTCAAAAAAGCTGATGTCCATTTTTTCAATGCGATCCAACTCACCACGGCCGCGAGCACGTTCCAAACCAAGCTTAGGGTCAATATCCAAATATAAGGTTAAGTCGGGTTTGAAATCCCCAAGCGCGGTCTGTTTGAGGCTTTGCATCGTGCTTGGTGCAATTTGTCGGCCACCACCTTGATAAGCTTGAGAGGACATATCATGGCGATCACCGACCACCCACTCACCTCTTGCTAACGCGGGTTTAATAACATTTTCCACCAGTTGTACTCGCGCGGCATACACCAAGAGTAACTCAGTAATGTCTTTAAGCTCTTCGCCCGGATGTTCTTCTTTCACTAACGCACGCAGCTTCTCAGCCAACAGCGTACCGCCGGGTTCACGAGTGCGAGTGATGTGATCAATCCCATTTTGCATTAAGGTTTCTACCACTACTTGAATCGCCGTGCTTTTGCCCGCCCCTTCAAGACCTTCAATTACGATAAATTTTGCGTTCATTGTTTTGTTCTAAGTTTTTTGAGATAAGCACGCACAGCACGGTTATGATCTGCGAGTGTCTTAGAGAAATTGTGTCCACCCTCACCGCTTGCCACAAAGTAAAGATAATCACTCTGTTCAGGATTGAGTGCGGCATAAATTGACGCTTCTCCGGGCATTGCGATAGGCGTTGGAGGTAACCCATTGATCACATAGGTGTTATATGGTGTACGGGCACGCAAATCTTTCTTACGGATATTGCCATCGTAGGTCTCTCCCATCCCGTAAATCACTGTTGGATCCGTTTGTAAGCGCATGCGCTTATTCAAACGATTAATGAAAACGGCCGCAATGCGTTCGCGTTCCTCGGCAATTGAGGTTTCTTTTTCAATGATCGAGGCAAGGATTAAGGCCTCATAAGGCGTCTGGATCGGCAGTCCCTCTTGGCGATGCTCCCAAGTCACTTGCAGAAACTTTTCCAATTTCTGATTAGCTCGTTTGAGGATCTCTACATCGCTGGTTCCTTTCGTAAAATGATACGTTTCGGCAAGAAACAAACCTTCCAGCTTTTCATGCTCAATGCCTAAAGCCTTCGCAATATCGATTTCATTCAGACCCGTCAGTTGCTGGGTGATGTTTTCGTTGCTTGCGAGGATATCCCGCCACTCTTGAAAACGACTGCCTTCCACGAAGGTGATGGAAAATTGATGCTCTTTACCAGAAACCAATAGCGCCAAAGCCTGCTCTAAAGACATATCAGGTTGTAGCTTGTAAGTTCCTGCCTTAATTTTGGAGAGTTCAGGATGAAAACGACGTACCCATTCGGCAACAAAGCTATCTTGGATCCAAGCTTGTTCGGTTAACTGGGCCAGCTCTCGACTGAGAGTGGTCCCTGAGGCGATCGTGACGAGCTGAGCCTCTTGGATCATCAAAGGCTGAGCCAGATACTGATCCATCTGCTTAACAACATAAAAGTAGCTGCCTGCCACAATACCGATCAGAGCAACCAACACCAATACCAGCTTTTTAATCACGAATTACTACTCTCCTGAAATCGTCGCGTCATGCTACCTATCGTCAATCGTTGTTGACCAATTTGTGTGACTGGAGCGACCTCAAGTAAGGCATTGGTAATAAACACTTCCTCAGCACTCAATAGGTCTTCCAGCGTAAATTCATCAATCACAATAGGAATCTCTTGTTGCTGCGCGAGTTCGAGTATCTGTCGACGCGCAACACCGGCGACTCCGGCATGTCTTAAACAAGGTGTAAACATCGTCCCATCTCTACACCAAAATATATTAGCTGCGGTGGTTTCAATCACCTTGCCATTGATGTCTAAACAGACCCCATCATCCCATCCCGCGTTATCCATCTCGCGTTTGAGTAGGATCTGCTCCAGTCGATTATTATGTTTGTGCCCCGCCAACAGAGGATTTAATCCCATTCGCTGCTGACAAATCCCCACAGCCAATCCCTTATCACGCCATGCTTGATAGTGGGCAGGAAAAGCAAAGGCGCTAATAGTAACACTGCTTTCACTCACTTGAGTAGGACTGTAACCACGCCCTCCCAAACCTCGGCTGATGTGTATTTTCAGTCCAGCTTTCTCCTGCGGCAGGATCATGCTTTGCAGTCCCTGCCATACCCGATCCCAATTGGGCTCGGGTATGTGCAAGATATCAAGACAGGCCTGTAATCGCGCCTTATGTGAGGACCATTGCTGCACCTGACCTTCTTTGGTCAGTATAGTCGTGAAGCAACCATCGCCATACTGAAATGATCGATCATGAATAGGCACTTCATTACGCCGTTGACCATTGACCCAGTACATGCTCTCACTCCATAAAAAGAAACGGCTCAATGCTATGCATCAAGCCGTCTTAACTCAAGTAAAGAGTGATGAAGTTTTTACATGCGCTTGAAAATCAAGCTACCGTTAGTACCACCAAAGCCAAACGAGTTACACATGGCGTATTCCATGTTCTCAACTTTACGGGCAACATGCGGTACTAAATCCACACCCAAACCTTCTTCAGGATTATCCAGATTGATGGTCGGTGGAACCATTTGATCCACCAAAGACATCACTGTGATGATCGCTTCGACAGAACCTGCAGCACCTAATAAGTGACCCGTCATGGACTTGGTAGAAGAAACCAGAACTTGCTTAGTCCCTGCTTCACCCAACGCACGTTTAATGCCTTTCACTTCAGCCACATCGCCCGCAGGGGTAGAAGTACCATGAGCATTAACATAACCAATCTGCTCACCAGTCACGCCTGCATCACGCATGGCCGCTTCCATCGCCAGCGCACCGCCAGAGCCGTCTTCACTCGGTGAAGTCATATGATAAGCATCACCTGACATACCGAAGCCAACCACTTCTGCGTAAATTTTCGCGCCACGCGCTTTCGCGTGTTCGTACTCTTCGAGCACCATGATGCCGGCACCGTCACCGAGCACGAAACCATCACGGTCTTTATCCCAAGGACGAGACGCTTTTTGCGGTTCATCATTACGAGTTGACAGTGCTTTCGCCGCACCAAAACCTGCCATGCCCAGTGGCGTTGATGCTTTTTCTGCACCACCTGCAACCATCGCATCCGCATCACCGTAAGCAATCATCCGTGCTGCATGGCCGATATTGTGCAAGCCCGTGGTACAGGCGGTAGAGATCGCAATATTGGGACCACGTAAGCCACGCATGATAGACAAGTTACCGGCAATCATGTTGACAATGGTTGAGGGTACAAAGAAAGGGCTAACCTTGCGTGGGCCTTTCTCGATTAAAGCTTGATGTCCGGTTTCAATCAGCTCAAGGCCGCCGATACCCGAACCAATGGCTACACCAATGCGTGCAGCATTTTCTTCATTAACTTCTAGGCCTGAATCTTCCAAAGCCTGAATGCCCGCAGCAATACCATACTGGATAAACAAATCCATTTTGCGAGCATCTTTTTTTGACATGTACTGTTCGCAGTCAAAACCTTTTACCAGGCCTGCGAAACGAGTAGAAAAATTGGTAGTGTCGAAGTGCTCAATGTTGACGATGCCGCTTTGGCCGGCCAACAAGGCTTTCCAAGATGACTCTACAGTGTTGCCTACCGGTGACAACATACCCATGCCAGTGACAACAACGCGACGCTTGGACACGATAATATTCTCCGGAATTGAAATTGAAATGAGAGAGGGTTGAGAACTAAGAAAAATTCAGGCGGCCAGTGAGCCGCCTGAGGAGAGATTACTGAGCGTTGCTGGTTACGTAATCGATCGCAGCTTGAACAGTAGTGATCTTCTCTGCTTCTTCATCAGGAATCTCAGTATCGAATTCCTCTTCCAGAGCCATTACCAGCTCAACAGTGTCCAGAGAATCAGCACCCAGGTCTTCAACGAAAGAAGATTCATTCTTTACTTCTGCTTCGTCTACACCTAGCTGTTCAACAATGATTTTCTTTACGCGTTCTTCGATGTTGCTCATTTTTTCTTTTCCTTTACAGATTTCGCCTAATGCGATGATTCCGTAGTTTATTCGAACTAGGGAAAGTTGCAAGCGTGAGGTTTCTGGTCTAACCACAAATTAGGCGATTTTAACCGAAATTCACACCATTTTTGATATAAATCATGCATAAATATTATGCATGTTACTTACATTTTTCACACAAATTTGCCTCACGAGCGCTGAATTTGCTCAATCGCTCAATAAGGCAAAATTGTTAGATCATGTACATACCGCCGTTGACATGCAGTGTCTCGCCGGTGATGTATGCCGCTTCTGGTGATGCAAGGAAAGCAACCGCAGACGCAATTTCACGAGGATCCCCCAGTCGACCTGCTGGAACCTGCGCTAGTGTAGCAGTACGTTGCTCGTCATTCAGCGCTTTTGTCATATCAGTTTCGATAAAACCTGGTGCAACTGTGTTGACGGTCACACCGCGTGATGCAACTTCACGCGCCATTGACTTAGTAAAGCCAATTACGCCCGCTTTTGCTGCCGCGTAGTTAGCTTGACCTGCGTTACCCATAGTGCCAACAACAGAGCCAACATTGATGATACGACCTTGACGTTTTTTCATCATGCCACGCAAAACGGCTTTAGACAGACGGAAAATCGACGTCAGATTGGTCTCCATAATGTCTGACCACTCTTCTTCTTTCATGCGCATCAGCAGGTTATCGCGAGTGATACCAGCATTGTTCACCAGAATGTCAACGCCGCCGAACTCGTCGGTAATGGCTTTCAGAACCGCTTCAATCGACTCAGGATTGGTCACATTCAATGCCATACCTTTGCCTTTGTCACCCAAGTAGTCGCTGATCGCCTGCGCACCGCTTTCGCTGGTTGCCGTACCAATCACTTTGGCACCACGTTCAGCTAAGAGTTCAGCAATCGCTTTACCAATGCCGCGGCTTGCGCCAGTCACAAGAGCAACTTTGCCCTCTAGATTCATGAATTGACTCATGTTTTCTTCCTGTTGTTATTTCACCGCATCCAAAGAAGCCACGTCATTGACTGCGACACCTTCTAGGGTTTTTACAATACGTTTTGTTAGACCAGTCAATACTTTACCCGGTCCCATTTCAATCAGCTTTTCGACACCTTGTGCGCTCATTTGTTCAACGCATTCAGTCCAACGAACTGGGCTGTAGAGTTGACGAATCAACGCATCTTTAATTTTTACCGGATCCGTTTCAGCCACAACATCAACGTTATTGATGACCGGAATTTGTGGTGCATTGAATTCAAGCTCTGCTAGAGTTTTTGCCAATTCATCGGCAGCAGGCTTCATCAACGCGCAGTGTGATGGTACGGAAACTGGCAGAGGCAGAGCACGTTTCGCGCCCGCTTCTTTACATAGAACGCCCGCACGCTCAACCGCATCTTTTTGACCAGCAATAACCACTTGGCCTGGTGAGTTAAAGTTTACAGGAGAAACCACTTCACCTTGCGCCGCGTCCGCACAGGCTTTAGCAATCGCCTCATCTTCTAAACCGATGATCGCGTACATTGCACCCGTACCGGCAGGCACCGCTTGTTGCATCAATTGACCACGCAGCTCAACCAGCTTGATCGCTTGTTTAAAATCAATCACGCCCGCACATACCAGTGCTGAATATTCACCCAAGCTGTGACCGGCTAAAACCGCAGGTTGCTCAAGACCCAGTTGCTGCCATACACGCCAAATCGCAACAGAGGCGGCAAGCAACGCAGGTTGAGTTCGGAAAGTTTGGTTGAGATCTTCCACTGGGCCATCTTGAACCAGAGCCCACAGATCGTAACCAAGCACTTCTGAAGCTTCGGCGAATGTTTGTTTTACCACAGCATACTGCTCGGCAAGGTCAGCCAACATACCTACTGCTTGCGAGCCCTGACCTGGAAATACGATAGCAAACTTACTCATAAATCTTTCCTTCATCTAAGAATGGATAAGGAGTCCTAGGACTCCTTAAAGTCAAAATTCATTGTGCGTTTAGAACTTCACCAGAGCAGAGCCCCATGTG
The DNA here is from genome assembly GCF_008369605.1 of Vibrio cholerae. Lineage (NCBI taxonomy): Bacteria > Pseudomonadati > Pseudomonadota > Gammaproteobacteria > Vibrionales > Vibrionaceae > Vibrio > Vibrio cholerae. The sequence goes on along the minus strand of NZ_CP043554.1, from coordinate 858,502 downwards.
AAACCGCCACCAAAAGCTTCGAGCAGGAGCATCTGCCCACGCTGAATACGACCATCACGCACGGCTTCATCCAACGCTGTAGGCACAGTCGCCGCAGAGGTGTTGCCATGACGGTCTAAGGTAATCACCACCTGATCGAGCGACATCGAAAGTTTTTTCGCGGTTGCTGAGATAATCCGGTAGTTCGCTTGATGTGGTACCAACCAATCGAGCTCAGACTTGTGCATGTTGTTAGCTTTTAGCGTATCAACTACCAGTTTAGATAGTTGAGTTACTGCGACTTTGAACACTTCGTTCCCCGCCATGTGCAGCCATTTATCGCTATCACCACCACGAACCGGCACTTCAAGGCTCAGTAAATCACCAAACTCGCCATCCGCGTGGATGTGAGTAGAAAGAATGCCCGGCTCGTTACTTGCACCCACCACTACCGCGCCAGCACCATCCCCAAATAAGATAATGGTCGAACGATCTGTGGGGTCACAGGTTTTGGACAACGCATCCGCACCAATCACCAAAACATGTTTGCACATGCCAGATTTGACATGCTGATCAGCAATAGAGAGCGCGTACATAAAACCAGAACACGCTGCGGCCAAATCAAACGCTGGACATCCTTTAATTCCCAGTTTGCCTTGCACTTGGCAAGCGGCTGATGGGAAAGTGTGGCTCGCACTGGTGGTCGCCACAATAATCATATCGATGTCGTGTTTATCAATACCGGCCATGTTTATGGCATTTTGCGCAGCGAAGAATGCCATATCGGCAACGGTTTCATTGTCAGCCGCAATACGACGCTCGCAAATACCAGTACGAGCAACAATCCACTCATCACTGGTCTCTACCATTTTCTCTAAGTCTGCGTTAGTACGCACCTGAGATGGCAAGTAGCTGCCAGTACCTAAAATTTTGCTATACATGAAGACTAATAATGCCTCTCGAGTAAAACCGCTTCCAAACGATCGCTTATACGGCTGGGTACTTGTCGTTTCACCTCATGCACCGCTTCAGAAATCGCATTCACGACCGCGGATACATCAGCACTTCCATGACTCTTAATGACAATGCCGCGCAATCCTAGCAAACTTGCGCCGTTATACTGGTCGGGGTTCAGGGTTTTTAATTCAGTAAAGAGCTCAGAAAACAGTTTTCTTGCAATCCAACCCTTTATGGATGAGGCTAAAAGCGATTTTTTTAACTTATCGATAAAGAGTTGCGCTGTTCCTTCACACGCTTTAAGGCAGACATTCCCGACAAAGCCATCGCACACTATCACATCTGCCGCATCAGTTAACAGTTGATTACCCTCAATATAACCAATGAAATTGATCGCCTTAGTTTGGGTCAGCATTTCCGCACAGCGCTTAACCAGATCATTGCCTTTAATCTCTTCTGCACCGATGTTTAAAATTGCCACTCGTGGAGCTTGCTGCAGATGCTGCTCAGCAAGCGCGGCGCCCATCACCGCAAATTGAAACAGAGAATCGGCATCACTTGAGACATTCGCGCCCAGATCGAGCATCCAGGTTTTGCGGCCAGAAATAGTGGGCAGAGCAGAAACCAGCGCCGGACGATCAATACCCGGTAGCAATTTGAGACGAAAACGCGACAGCGCCATCAAAGCGCCGGTATTTCCGCCACTGACACACGCATCCGCTTGATTTTCAGCAACAAGATCAATCGCCATGCCCATAGAACTGCCAGCACTATGACGTAAAGCAAGCGAAGGTTTTTCGGAGTTGGAGATGACACGGTCACTGTGCACAATACTTAAACGCGTATCGGCCGAATAACCAAGAAGAGAGAGTTGTTGAGTGATCTGATGTTGATCACCCACTAAGATCACTTTTAGCTCTGGGAAATGTGACAGTGCCTGCACGGCGGCAGGCACTGTTACGCGTGGACCGAAATCCCCGCCCATTGCATCAAGTGCAACGGTTAAATTTTGCAAAGGTCAACCTTACTTGTTGATAACCTTTTTACCACGGTAGTAACCTTCAGCGGTTACGTTGTGGCGCAGGTGAGTTTCACCTGAAGTTGCGTCTACAGATAGCGCTGCAGCAGTTAGCGCATCGTGTGAACGACGCATGCCACGTCTTGAACGTGTTTTACGGTTTTGTTGTACGGCCATGGACCCTACTCCTATGTTAAGAATGCTTAGCGAATTACTTCTTCAAGCTTTTTAAAACATCGAATGGATTCGGCTTCTCTTCCAAAACTTCTTCTGGAAGTTCACCAAACACCAAATTGTCTGAATCAACGCTACAATCCGCTTCGTCATGCATCGCAACTTGAGGCAAATTTAAGATGAACTCGTCTTCAACTAACTGAACTAGGTCAACCTCACCAAACTCGTTTAGATCTACCAAATCATACTCGTCTGGGGCGTCTTCTTCACTTTTACGACCTAAGTAAGGGGTATAAGTAAATTCAACTTCGCACTCATGTGCGAAAACCTCGTTACAGCGCTGACACTCTAAATCAACTTCGATGTTAGCTTTACCAGAGATAACAACCAGTTGCTGTTCATCAATCTCAAATGACAATGAAACTTCAGCGTCGCGTTTAACGCCTGCGACTGACTCCTCTAAGCGCTTGAACAAATTAACTTGGATGATGCCATCAAAGTCTAATCTTTTCTGAGCGGCTTTAGCCGGATCAACCGTTCGCGGTATTTTTACCTTTTGCATAGGGCGCGAATATTATCTTCCAAAACAGATTTAGTCAAAGAAAAAGGCAAAAAACTTGGTTTTTTTTCCCTTTCCACAGAGAGCATTATGAACAGCGCATTAGGATACGTTATGCTGCTGTCAAACACGCGATGATTGTAAAGTAAAATGCAAAATTACCAACTAGTTTTAGCTTCTACCTCTCCATTTCGCCAACAAATTCTGGCGAAATTAAAGCTGCCTTTCGTCACTGCAAAACCTGATTGCGACGAAACGCCGTTAATCGGAGAAACCCCCGAACACTTAGTGATGCGCTTGGCTGAAAACAAAGCGCGTAGCTGCTTTTTAGCAGACCCGAGCTTAGTGATTGGGTCAGATCAAGTCTGCGTGATCGATAACCAAATCATCGGTAAACCCTTAACTACTGAAAAAGCCGTTGAACAACTTTTACGCCAAAGTGGTCAAGCGATTACCTTTTATACTGGCTTAGCGCTTTTTAACAACCAAACTCAGCAAACACAGGTGCTTTGCGATACCTTTACGGTACATTTTCGAACCTTATCCGAGAGTATGGCTAGACGTTATGTCGAGGCTGAGCAACCACTGCACTGTGCAGGTAGCTTTAAAAGTGAGGGATTAGGCATTGCCTTGTTTGAACGCTTGGAAGGCGACGACCCCAATTCGCTCATCGGCTTACCCCTGATTAAGCTCATTCAGTTGTTAGAAAATGAAGGGCTCAATGTCATTTGACTTTTGCGTTGGCATTGCACAACGGACACCGCAAGGTTTTATCACGAAAAAACTAACAGAAAAGGGCGAATTATCGCCCTTTTCTTGTTTAGACATCCGGTTTACGGTTAAGCCTGACGCATTTTTGCCAGAGCTTGCTCCAAATGCGCTTCGAGTGGCGCATGGATTTCCAACTTTTTCTCGCTGGCAGGATGCACAAATTGGATGTTTGCCGCATGCAAAAACAGGCGCTCAATCCCAAATTGCGCTGTATAAGCATCAAAGCGGCGATCACCATAACGATCATCCCACGCGATTGGATGCCCCATGTACTGGGTGTGTACACGGATTTGGTGCGTACGCCCAGTCACAGGACTCGCTTGAACTAACGTCGCTTCAGCAAACTTCTCAAGAATACGGAATCGGGTTTCCGACGGCTTACCGTTGGGATTCACGCGCACTATGCTGTTGACTTCATTTTTCAGCAACGGCGCATTGACCACTTTACACTCTGCATCCCAATGTCCCATGACTAAAGCGTAGTAGTACTTCTGCACTGTTTTCTCGCGAAACTGAGCTTGTAAGTGACGCAGTGCCGAGCGTTTTTTGGCCACCAGCAAAATCCCAGAGGTATCACGGTCAATACGGTGTACTAACTCAAGAAAACGCGCTTGGGGGCGCAGGGCGCGCAAGGCTTCAATGGCACCAAAGTGTAAACCGCTCCCACCATGCACTGCCGTACCTGACGGTTTATTGAGGATGAGTAAATGATCGTCTTCATAGACAATACAGTGTTCTAATTCCGCCACTTTACTGAGTTTGGTACTCGGTGGAGCAGGCTCGTTCTCTTTGACTTCCACGGTGACGGGAGGCACACGCACCACATCGCCCGCTTCGAGCTTGTATTCTGCTTTTACGCGTTTTTTGTTCACGCGCACTTCTCCCTTACGTAGAATTCGATAAACCACGCTTTTGGGAATATTTTTTAATTGGTTGCGCAAAAAATTATCAATGCGCTGACCAGCCATGTCTTCATCAATGTCGATGAACTGGACTTGAGTTCTGATTTCGTTCATGGCGCTATTCTATCTGGAATCGAGTTAAAGTCACATTTTCTTAGCAACAAAAAAAGCCATTTTTCATTAGCATCAACCCCATTTGCCGACAATTTAACCAAGTTAACCTTGGGCTCACTACCTAATTTGGTCGCACGGATGCTCCAAGTCTAACATTTCAATCACCTTATCTTTATTTAACAATAAGTTAGATTGTTGGTTTTTTGTAATCTCCCGCAAATAATTTGCGCTACATTGGAAAGCTGATTGCTGACTTTGGCAGTCACTGCTATAGTTCACAGCTGCAAGAGCTGAACTGGTGGCATTTTGTTCTTTACCGTTCAATTTCTGGCAAATTAATGAGTAGTCAGTCGAAAACAAGGTGCAGCACACGGCGTAAGACACACTGTTTGAGGCTTTTTGTTGCTCTACTCGTCGCCTTTTCATGTTGAGTACCCACCGCCTTTATAGCGGATCACAGGCAATCGTTGGCTTGTGAATACTGATGTGCCCCAGAGCATCCCCTCCAGCCGGGAGGCTGTATCGAATAAGCCATGGGATCTGGCACCGTGAAAACGAAACTCGGCAACAAAAACAAGAATCAAAACTATATAAGAAAATGAGATTTCTAAATGAAAAGAATGTTAATTAACGCAACTCAAAAAGAAGAGTTGCGTGTCGCGTTGGTCGATGGCCAACGTCTGTTCGATCTGGATATTGAAAGTCCGGGACACGAATCGAAAAAAGCAAATATCTACAAAGGCCGCATTACCCGCATTGAACCCAGTCTTGAAGCTGCATTCGTTGACTACGGTGCTGAAAGACACGGTTTCCTCCCTCTCAAAGAAATCGCTCGTGAATACTTCCCTGATGGTTATAGCTACCAAGGTCGTCCAAACATCAAAGATGTGCTGAACGAAGGTCAGGAAGTGATCGTGCAAATCGAGAAAGAGGAGCGCGGTAGCAAAGGTGCAGCCCTAACCACCTTTATCTCTCTAGCGGGCAGCTACTTAGTTCTGATGCCAAATAACCCTCGTGCTGGCGGTATTTCTCGTCGTATCGAAGGCGATGAGCGCACTGAACTGAAATCAGCACTCAGCTCACTAGAACTGCCACAAGGTATGGGCTTAATTGTTCGTACCGCAGGCGTAGGTAAAAGCGCTGAAGAGCTAGAGTGGGACTTAAATGTACTGCTTAAGCACTGGAGTGCGATTAAACAAGCGTCTGATTCAAATCCTGCACCTTTCCTTATTCACCAAGAAAGTAACGTGATTGTTCGTGCGATCCGTGATTACTTGCGTCGTGATATTGGTGAAATTCTTATCGACAGCAACAGCATTTACGAGCGTGCTCTTGAGCATATTCGTTTAGTGCGCCCAGATTTCGTCAATCGTGTGAAAAAATACGAAGGCGAAGTACCGCTGTTCAGCCATTTCCAAATCGAAAGCCAGATTGAATCGGCTTTCCAACGTGAAGTTCGCCTGCCTTCTGGTGGCTCAATCGTTATTGACCCAACCGAAGCCTTGACTTCCATCGACATCAACTCTGCCCGCGCAACCAAAGGTGGCGATATTGAAGAGACCGCTCTCAATACCAACCTAGAAGCTGCAGATGAAATCGCACGCCAATTGCGTCTGCGTGACCTCGGTGGTCTTGTGGTGATCGACTTCATCGATATGACCCCTGTTCGCCACCAGCGTGAGGTGGAAAATCGTCTACGTGAAGCAGTGCGTGTTGACCGTGCTCGCGTTCAAATTGGCCGTATTTCTCGCTTTGGTTTGCTGGAAATGTCGCGTCAACGTTTGAGCCCTTCTCTGGCAGAAGCAAGCCATCACATCTGTCCTCGTTGTAAAGGAACCGGCGTGATTCGTGACAACGAATCTTTGGCACTTTCTGTTCTGCGCTTAATTGAAGAAGAAGCACTCAAAGACAACACATCGCAAGTGCTTGCGGTGGTACCTGTCTCTATCGCGTCTTATCTGTTAAACGAGAAGCGTCGCTCAATCAATCACATTGAAAAAGCGCAGCAAGTTCGCATTACTATCGTGCCAAATTCCGATATGGAAACACCGCACTTTGAAGTGATCCGTGTGCGTGAAGGTGAAGAGCAAGATGTTCTCTCTTACCTGATCCCGAAAAAGCTGGAAGCGATGAAAGAAGCGGAAGGCAAAGAAGTGGTCGATGTTGAGCTCAAACCAAAACGTATTGAAGAGCCAGTACTGAAAGGTTTTGCAGCGCCTGCGGAAGCGGTTCCTGCTCCAACACCAAAACCTAAAGCAGAACCTCAACCTGTTGCAGAGGTACAGCAACCTGCGCAGCCTGGTTTCTTTAGCCGTGTGTTTAAAGCGATTGCGAGCCTATTCTCTGCGACACCGGAAGCGGCCAAAGTAGAAGCACCTGTAACGCAGAACAGTGAACAAGACAAACCTCGTCGTGAACGTAACGATCGTAATAATGATCGTCGTCGTAACCCTCGTGACAAAAACCGTCGCCGCGGTAATGAGGAAAACAACGAGCGTAACGATAAAGAGACATCAAACAACAACCGTAAGCCACAAGAGCGCAAGCCAAAGCAAGAGCGTGGTGAGCGTAACGAACGTAATGACCGCAATGAACGTCCAGAAACGGAGCGTCCAGAACGTCAAGATCGTCGTAATAAACGAGATGAAAGCAAAACGGCTAAATTGCTTGAGCAAGGTCGCCAATTAGCGGCTGAAGCACAACAAGAAGTTAAAGCCGTTGAGCCTAAAGAAGAGAAAGCCGCGGTTGTTAAAGAACGTCGTCAACGTCGTAAGCTCTCGAAGCAAATTCGAGTCAAAGATCAGCTTGCCGCAGAAGAGTTAGACAACCTGTCTACAGCTCCTGTTGACAATGCGTTCGACGCTCCAGCGCCAGTTAATCTGCCTGCAACCGATGATTTTGCGGATTCGGCTCAAGAGGATAACGAGCAAGATGATCAGAAGCAGCGTCGTAATCGCCGCTCGCCACGTCATCTGCGCGCCAGCGGCCAGCGTCGCCGTCGCGGTCGTGATCGTCGCCCTAACCCATTCCGTCTGCGTAAAGGTGGGGTTGCCTCTCCTGAGATGGCCATGGGTAAAGTGATGCCTCGCTACGACTTAGCGCCGCGTCCACAGTCGCGCCATGAAACTGCTGAAGGTGCTCAACATGTGACTCATGTAACACCGACTGCAGCAACTGCAGTAGTAGAAAGCGAAAAAGTGGCAGCGCCACGTGTACTCGGAGGCGTTGCCTTCCCAGAAATGGCGATGGGTAAAGTCATCGTACGTCGTGAAACTGCTGCGGTTCAACCTGAGCCAGTAGTGCAAGAGCCAGTGATTACTGACGTTATCGCAGAGACACTCATCTCACCCGTTGAGCCGGTCGTGGTTGAAGCTGCAGTGATTGAAGCTCCGGTAATTGAAGAGTCAGCAACAGAAACTGCTGCGCTAGAAACCGTAGTGGCGAAAGTCGCTGAAGTCGAAGAGCCAGCCACAATCAGTGACGAGGTTGTCGCACAAACGACGGTTGAAGTGATCGCAGACAAAATGGCAGAACCAATTAAGGTTGTTAAGCCAGTGACAGTGAGTGCAACATCACTCACCGCGAAAGCGGTCATCCAACAGCCGTACGCCTCATCGCCGATGACTAAAGCACCAGGTTCAGATGACATCCGTGAAGTGCAGGTTAACGCCGCGCCTTTACGTGCTGAACGTTACCAAGCGCGTGGTGCGGGTAGTCAAGTCGCACGTAATCAAGCCAGTGCGGGCATGAGTAAGCCGCAAAGCTTCTAAATAGCGAAACCATACGATAAGGGCTGCCAACGCAGCCCTTTCTTTTACCCGTGATTCTTATATTTCCCAACAGCCTTGCACCATCTCTTGCGTAGATGCCTTGCGTACATACTACTTGGCGTTGCAGCCAATAACGCTAAAGCTCAAGTAGCAAGGGGATGACCTTATTCACGCTGGTGATATGGGCTCACACTGTAATTGATGATTGCACCCTACCGTTCAATTCTGTAGCATCCGCAGTTCAAAATTAACCCGCTTAGTCACACCTTGATCTTTCACTTTATGTTAAGCGGCTCGGTTCACTTCATGCTCATCATTCATGAGCAGCACAAATACGGAACACGGTTTTGCCCATGTTTGAATTCCCTTTTTTCTCGCAGCACTCAATAAAAAATGATGTGTTATCTGGGTTGACGGTCGCACTGGCTCTGGTACCAGAAGCGGTGGCTTTTGCATTTGTCGCGGGGGTCGATCCTATGGTTGGCCTTTATGCCGCGTTTATTGTCGGCCTGATTACCTCCATTTTTGGTGGTCGGCCCGGTATGATTTCTGGGGCAACCGGAGCAATGGCAGTAGTGATGGTGAGCTTAGTCGCAAGCCATGGTGTGCAGTATTTATTTGCCGCGATTCTTCTCACGGGTTTACTGCAAGTCGCAGCAGGCTTGTTTAAGTTAGGCAAATTTATTCGCATGGTACCGCATCCAGTGATGATTGGTTTTGTGAATGGGCTAGCGATTGTGATTTTTCTAGCTCAACTCGGCCAATTTAAAGCTCCCGATCTCAACGGAGTCATGACTTGGCTACCACAAAAGGAATTGCTCCTCATGTTAGGGCTGGTTGCCTTAACGATGGCAATCATCCATTTCCTACCCAAACTCACCACCGCGATACCTTCTTCATTGGCGGCGATAGTCACTGTCACTCTGCTGGTTCAAGGTTTAGGCTTGGAAACTCGTACCGTCGTGGATTTTCTGCGGGCTATGTCGGGGAATGATGCGGCAACTCTTGCGGGCTCTCTTCCCTCTTTTTCGATTCCCGCGGTACCTCTGACTTGGGAAACCCTAAAGATCATTTTCCCTTATGCTTTAATTCTCGCTGCGATTGGCTTGATAGAGTCACTGCTGACGCTGACGGTTTTAGATGAAATGACTGGCACTCGCGGCCAATCCAACCGTGAATGTATGGGGCAAGGCTTAGCCAATATCACCTGCTCCATGTTTGGTGCCATGGGTGGCTGCGCCATGATTGGGCAATCGATGATCAACGTTAACTCTGGTGGACGTGGTCGTCTATCGGGGATAGTCGCAGCCGTATTGCTGCTGTGCTTTATCCTGTTTACCGCTTCTTTGATTGAGATGATCCCGCTTGCGGCATTAGTCGGCGTCATGTTTATGGTGGTGATTGGCACTTTTGAATGGGCTACCTTCAAATTAGCGCGCCGAGTTCCGAAACAAGATTTCTTCGTCATTGTGTTGGTGACAGTGGTCACCGTATTTACCGATTTAGCGATCGCGGTCGCAGTCGGTGTGATTGCCTCTGCGTTGATGTTTGCATGGGAGCACGCCAAGCATATTTACGCAGCCAGCCATATCAATCCTGATGGGCATAAGGAATATCATATTCATGGCCCCATTTTCTTTGGGTCGGCCGCGAACTTCCTTGAATTGTTTGATGCGCACAATGATCCTAAAGAAGTGATTGTCGATTTCGCTCGCTCACGCGTGGCCGATCATTCAGCGATTGATGCGATAGAAACCTTAGCGGAACGTTATGCCGCCGTTGGTAAAACCTTGCACTTGCGCCATTTAAGTCAAGACTGCCGCGCTCTATTACAGAAAGCAGGCAGCTTAGTGGAAATCAATCTTAAAGAAGATCCAATCTACAAAGTCGCTAGTGATGTTTTGGCGGGATAATATCACCAAGGCAGCCTCGCGCTGCCTTGTTCACGATGGCAAGCCATAGATGATTTAACTTGCTGATAATTTAGCCTTTCTCTAGCATGGTGCTTCCACTTTCTTCCGGAGCACACCATGACATGGATTTTTCTCACCCTGTTTGCTGCCTTTATGCAAGCATGGCGCAACGCATTCCAGAGCCGTTTATCTGGCGATGTGACAACAGCAGGTGTGACCCTCGCACGCTTTCTCTGGGCAAGCCCGATTGCTGGCGTGTATCTGATCGCACTCTATCAATGGCAACCTGCCGCATTACCCACCTTCTCCAGTGCATTTTGGCATTATGTGGTCAGCGCATCGTTCATGCAGATCCTGGCTACCGCGTTAATGGTCAAGCTTTTTAAATACAACAACTACGCGGTTGGTGCTGGGCTGGCTAAAAGCGAAGCTTTGGTGGCTGCAATCTTGGGTATGCTGTTTTTCGGCACTCAACTCACGGTATTAGGCTGGCTTGGTGTAGTGATTGGCGGGGTTGGAGTCTTTATGCTGAGCAGTCACGGCGGTTTTAAACAGCTTTCACTCCCGACCGTACTTCTTGGCTTGAGCAGCGGTAGCGCATTTGCTCTCACTTCACTCTGGGTTCGTGAAGCCAGTCTCGCCTCACAACTCCCCTTCCCTTACAGCGCAGCTTGGGTATTGTTGTTGGTCATCTCGCTGCAAACACTCTGTTTGGTCGGATACTTGCTCATTAAAGAGAGATCGACCTTGTACAAGCTTTGGCAACGCCCGAGGTTAGTCATGCTGACCAGTGTGAGCAGTTGCTTAGGCTCGATAGGTTGGTTTAGCGCCATGTCATTGCAAGCCGTGCCTTATGTGAAAACGCTTGGCCAAGTGGAGATCTTTTTCACTATGTTGATTTCCATCTTCTGGCTAGGTCAAAAAGTGCGAATTAAAGATGGATTCGGGCTTATCTTAGTGGCTCTGGCCGCTATCTTGGTGATGTGGACCTAACTCAAGTGGCCATCTTACTGACTCTTCCTAAAGTCATGGCATAAAAAACCCTCCTTGCGGAGGGTTTGTATTTCCCGATTTGTTTCGTGCTAGCGAAAACCAATCACATTACTTTTTCGCTTTTGGCGCTTTCGCCGCTTCTTGATCTGCTTTCTTTACGATAACAGTGGTGCCTTCGAAAGTTTGACCTTCAACGAATGGCTTACCGTAGTAAGAAGCCAGCAGAACTTCTTTCAGCTCAGCGATCAGTGGGTAGCGTGGGTTTGCACCAGTACATTGGTCATCAAACGCTTCAACCGCTAGCTCATCCACTTTTGCAAGGAAGTCTGCTTCTGCTACACCTGCAGCTTGGATTGATTTTGGAATGTCTAGGTTAACTTTCAGTTCATCCAACCAAGTCAGCAGACGCTCAATCTTCTGTGCAGTACGGTCACCCGGCTGGCTCAGACCTAAGTGGTCCGCCACTTCTGCGTAACGACGACGTGCTTGTGGGCGGTCGTATTGAGAGAATGCCGTTTGTTTGGTTGGGTTGTCGTTCGCGTTGTAACGTACTACGTTAGCAATCAGCAGAGCGTTCGCCAAACCGTGTGGTAGGTGGAACTCAGCACCGATTTTGTGCGCCATTGAGTGACATACACCCAAGAACGCGTTCGCGAATGCGATACCAGCGATAGTGGCTGCGTTGTGTACTTTCTCACGAGCAATAGGATCTTTCGCACCATTCGCGTAGCTAGAAGGTAGGTACTCTTTCAGCATCTTCAGCGCTTGTAGTGCTTGACCGTCTGAGTATTCGTTCGCAAGAACGGATACATAAGCTTCGAGTGCGTGAGTTACCGCATCGTAACCACCGAAAGCAGTCAGAGACTTAGGCATGTTCATAACAAGGTTCGCATCTACGATCGCCATTTGTGGTGTCAGTTCGTAGTCTGCCAGTGGGTACTTAGCGCCAGTCTTGTCGTCAGTCACAACCGCGAATGGTGTAACTTCTGAACCCGTACCTGAAGTGGTAGTGATACAAACAAGCTCTGCTTTTTTACCCATTTTAGGGAACTTGTAGATACGCTTACGGATGTCCATAAAGCGCATAGCCAGTTCTTCAAAGTGAGTATCTGGGTGCTCGTACATTACCCACATGATCTTCGCCGCGTCCATTGGTGAACCACCACCTAGCGCAAGAATCACATCTGGTTGGAAGCTTTGCATTGCTGCAGCGCCTTTTTCTACGACAGACAGTGTTGGATCCGCTTCTACTTCGAAGAATGTCTGAACTTCCATGCCTTGTGCTTTCAGCAGGGCAACCACATCGTCTGCATAACCGTTGTTGAATAGGAAACGGTCAGTAACTAGGAATGCGCGTTTTTTACCTTCTAGGTCGCTCAGGGCGATTGGAAGGCTACCACGGCGGAAGTAGATAGACTTAGGTAGTTTGTGCCACAACATGTTTTCAGCTCGCTTCGCAACAGTTTTCTTGTTGATTAGGTGCTTAGGACCTACGTTCTCAGAGATTGAGTTACCACCCCAAGAACCACAACCCAGAGTCAGAGACGGTGCAACGTTGAAGTTGTACAGGTCACCGATACCACCGTGAGTGGTTGGGATGTTGACAAGAATACGGGCAGTTTTCAGTTTGTCACCGAAGTAACGGATACGGTCTGCGTTAACGTCTTGGTTGGTGTACAGACCTGAGGTGTGACCGATACCGCCGATCTCTACCATGGTTACTGCTTGTGCAACCGCGTCTTCGAAGTTGTCAGCACGGAACAGGCCCAGTGTTGGAGACAGTTTCTCGTGAGCGAATTCATCGTCATAAGAGACTTTGCCCAGACCTTCACCCACCAGCACTTTAGTATCTGCAGGTACTTTTACGCCTGCCATTTCAGCGATAGCAGCAGCAGGTTGACCTACGATCTTCGCGTTCAGAGCGCCATCAATCAGCAGCACTTTACGCACTTTGTCTGCATCCGCTTTGCTCAGGACGTGCGCTTTGTGCGTTGCGAAACGCTCTTTCACTTCGTCGTAAACTTCGCTCACTACGATAGCCGCTTGCTCAGAAGCACACACGACACCGTTGTCGAACGTTTTAGACATCAGGATAGAAGCAACCGCACGTTTGATATCTGCAGTTTCATCGATAACAACTGGAACGTTACCTGCACCTACACCGATGGCTGGTTTACCAGAAGAGTAAGCCGCTTTCACCATCCCAGGACCACCCGTCGCAAGGATCAGTGCGATACCATCGTGTTTCATCAGAGCATTTGACAGCTCAACTGAAGGTTGGTCAATCCAACCGATGATGTCTTTTGGTGCACCCGCTGCGATTGCGGCATCCAGAACCAGTTTCGCTGCTGCGTTGGTTGAGTTTTTCGCACGTGGGTGTGGAGAGAAGATGATACCGTTACGAGTCTTCAGAGAAATCAGTGATTTGAAGATCGCGGTTGAGGTTGGGTTAGTCGTTGGGACGATACCACAGATGATGCCAACAGGCTCAGCGATAGTCATAGTACCTAGGTTGTCATCTTCTTCGAGGATGCCACAGGTTTTTTCGTCCTTGTACTTGTTGTAGATAAACTCAGAAGCAAAGTGGTTTTTGATTACTTTATCTTCAACAATACCCATACCTGATTCTTCTACCGCCATTTGTGCTAACGGGATACGTGCTTGGTTTGCTGCTAGAGAGGCTGCGCGGAAGATTTTGTCTACTTGTTCTTGAGAGAAAGTAGCAAATTCAGCTTGAGCTGCTTTAACGCGAGCAACCAGAGCATCAAGTTCAGCCAGATTAGTAACAGGCATAATGAATCTCCTAAAATAAAAAAATGTTAAAAACTCTTTAGTAAGTGTGCTGCAGTTCGTTTTTACTGTGGTTCAAAGACTTAACTTACAACCGACTTAGTAAATTGCTTTCACGACTGAGTATAATATTTCAGACTGTGAAAAAAATTGACTCAGATCAGTTATGAAAAACTAATTACCTAACAAGTGGTACCCAAGAGTAAAAACATAAATTAAACAATTGAAATTAAACGATTTAAACAAAAAACCACTCGTGATTAAAAAAACCGCACTTAGCTTTCAAAAACTAAAAAAACTACAACAGCCTGTAAAAAAGTTTCATTTTTAAACACAACCACCACTTTTAAGAGGGGGGTTAACGTGCTACTGAGAGTATATCGGTTATGCTTACGACCACCAGCCATTGCCTAAGTTTTTACAAAAAATGTGCGAATGTTAACAGGCAGCATTATGAGCAAACAAACTTGACACAAGCATGACACTTACTCTTTGCATAATTCTTCATCAATTAGTTTTTCTCACATAATAATCAATAGCGACTCAATTTTTTTCATTCGTGCTTTTGCTATCTTTAACTTACATTACGCACGCTTCTTTACGTCCCTATGATGGTTACGAGACTTCATCATGCAAAGCTTTGAAATTGCTATATTCCTCCAATTTTTTCTCGGCCTTGTCGCTGCAGTAAACCCTGTAGGCATTATGCCGGTATTTGTTTCTCTTACTGGCCACATGACGCTGGAAGAGAAAAATAAAACCGCAGCGACCGCGAATATCGCCGTGGCCATCATCTTGATCATCGCCTTACTGGCGGGTCAAATGCTGCTCGACCTCTTCAGTATTTCTCTCGATTCATTCCGTGTTGCAGGCGGTTTACTGCTGCTTAGCATCGCCTTTTCGATGATGAGCGGTAAGCTCGGTGAGGATAAGCAGAATAAACAGGAAAAATCCGAATACATCAGCCGTGAGCAAATTGCGGTTGTCCCACTGGCGATGCCACTCATGGCCGGACCTGGTGCCATCAGTTCAACGATTGTTTATGGCTCACGTTATCCAAATATGCTGGATACCTTGGGGATCATTTTGACCGTTGTCGCCTTCAGTTTTTGCTCTTGGCTGCTTTTCCGTTCAGCACCGTATATCGTCCGCTTGCTCGGACAAACCGGTATCAACGTAATCACCCGTATCATGGGCCTGATCCTTGGTGCGCTCGGTATTGAATTTATCGCCAATGGACTACGTAACTTGTTTCCCGGCTTAGCGTAAATCGTGAATAACTCGATTTAAGACGTCGATAAAAAAAGCGCCAAACGGCGCTTTTTTGTTAGGAGATGTGGCGTCGCCAAGAGAGACGATTATTTCTCGGCCAAAATGATGCGCAGCGTACGGCGCAGCGGCTCAGCAGCCCCCCACAAGAGCTGGTCGCCAACCGTAAAGGCATTGAGGAAATCATCGCCCATCGCCATTTTGCGTAAACGGCCGACGGGGACAGACAGCGTGCCGGTTACTTTAGCGGGTGTCAGTTCACGTGCGGTAATGTCACGCTCATTCGGGATCACTTTGACCCAATCGTTATGAGTAGCAATCATCTCCTCGATTTCATCGAGAGGAATGTTCTGCTTCAGTTTGATGGTCAATGCCTGAGAGTGGCAACGCATTGCGCCGATACGCACACACGTACCATCAATCGGTACTGGAGAATCTTGCAAACCAAGAATTTTGTTGGCTTCTACACCCGCTTTCCACTCTTCTTTGCTTTGGCCATTATCGCGTTTCACGTCAATCCAAGGGATCAGTGAACCTGCCAGCGGCACCCCAAAGTTATCGGTTGGGAAAGAACCCGAACGCATGGTTTCAGCCACTTTCTTATCAATATCCAAAATGGAGCTGGCAGGATTGGCAAGCTCTGAGCTGACGGCATCATTAATCACACCCATTTGTGAAATCAGCTCACGCATATTTTGTGCGCCCGCTCCGGATGCTGCTTGGTAAGTCATAGCGCTCATCCATTCCACCAAGCCACGCTCATACAGGCCACCAAGTGCCATTAACATCAAGCTCACAGTACAGTTACCACCGACAAAGGTTTTTGTACCGTGATGAATACCATGCAGAATTTGTTTAAGGTTAACGGGATCCAGAGTGATGATCGCCTCTTTATCCATACGCAATGTCGATGCAGCATCGATCCAGTAACCTTTCCAACCCGCTTGACGCAGTGCTGGGTAGACCTTTTCGGTATAACTACCGCCTTGGCAGGTAATGACAGCATCAAGCTGCTTGAGGCTCTCAATGTCGAACGCATCGTGCAACATGCCTGCATCTTTACCAAAATTAGGGGCAGGAACACCAATTTGCGATGTACTGAAGAAAACCGGTTCAATCAGATCAAAATCGCGCTCTTCTACCATGCGTTGCATGAGGACAGAACCGACCATGCCACGCCAACCTACTAAACCTACTCTCATTTCCCTTACTCTCCGTGTAGATCCAATGTCAAATCACTGGCTCCATCTATAAGTGGTTCAGCCTGAAATCTCAAGCCTTTCTTAGCAAATCTGACAACTTTTTCTTATCCTTCTCTCGGGGTTATTCGCTTTTTTACGGCAAGCATCTTAAAACTCTCACTTTTTAACCAAGTTAGAGTATTGACGTCAGATTTTTACCAAAAAACTCATTTCTTGTAACACAAAAAACTCACCTCACAAAAGATTTGCTTTCATTTATTACTCAAAAAATAAACAGCAAATGCTACAAATTAACCACTTGAACGATATAAATCACAACAAAGAGCTTTAATGTCGATATATTATTTTAACTACGGTAAAGTGCACCTCGACTCAATAAGGATATCCTGACTCCTTACTAACGATTGGATAAGAGGCTCTTAGTATGTTACAAGCCCAACAACGCCTGCCAAGTTTGACTCAAGTAATCGTCTCGCTTGGCCTATTTTTGCTGTTAGCGTTTTCATTTACCGCAAAACTGGATTTACCGATCCAACTAGCTCTATATATTGGCTGGTTCGTGATCATGACGTTAGGTATTCGCCTAGGACATAAATACAAAGACTTAGAAAATGCTGCCCTAAATGGCATTTCAAATGGTTTAGGCGCAGTGCTGATCTTATTGGCGGTCGGTGCTCTTGTCGGAACGTGGATTTCCGGCGGTATTGTGCCAACCATCATCTATTACGGTCTAAAAGCAATTCACCCTTCTATCTTTTTATTAGCCACTATGGTGATTTGTTCATTGACTGCTCTGGCAACGGGAACCTCTTGGGGTGCGGCAGGTACAGCCGGTATTGCCATGATGGGGATTGGACAAGGCCTTGGTATTCCAGCGCCTATCACTGCTGGTGCTGTGCTGTCAGGCTGTTACTTCGGCGATAAGATGTCTCCCCTGTCTGACTCTGTGATCTTAGCCTCTTCGATGTCTAACGTTGAAGTGATGGAACACATTAAAGGCATGTTACCGATTGCTCTGATCAGCTATGTGATCACTGGCATTCTGTTTACTCTGTTTGGTTTCCATTACGCTGGCAACGTCGATATGTCACAAGTAGAGACGGTCATTGCCGCGATGGAACAGCAGTTCTACATCACGCCTTATTCTTTCGTGCCTGTGTTGATTGTGCTTGGTTTGTTGGCAATGCGTATGCCTTCTTTCCCAGTGATCAGCTTTGGTTCATTGCTCGGTATCGTTTGGGCTGTGATGATCCAAGATGTCGATTTCCTTCAAGCGTTCAACACCGCATGGGCACCTTACAATATTGAATCTGGCGTAAGCTTTATTGATGCAATTCTTAACCGTGGCGGTATGTCATCCATGCTCGGATCGGTTGCGGTTATCGTCTTCGGTCTTGGTTTTGGTGGTCTGCTTGATAGAGTCGGCGTGCTAGAAACCATCGCCAAACTGTTCGAGCGCCGAGTGACTAGCCCAGGTTCGCTAGCGACCAGCACTATCGGTACCGCCTTTATGGGGAACGTATTTGGTTCTGCGATGTATGTATCACTGATCCTGACCCCAAAAATCTGTGCCAAGAACTACGATCGTTTAGGCTATCAACGTAAGAACTTGTCTCGTAACGCAGAATTCGGCGGTACACTGACCTCTGGCATGGTGCCTTGGAGTGATAACGGCATCTATATGGCGAGCATTTTGGGTGTGGCGACTCTCTCTTATGCACCGTTTATGTGGTTAAGTTTCGTGTGTATTCTCGTCACTATCATCACATCTTACTGTGGTTGGTTTGTCGATAAATGTGAACCCACACAGGCCATGAATGAACAAGAAGTGACGGCAGAGGAAATCCAGAAAGCACCGGCTTCTGCATAACAACGTTCCATCACTTGTTATCTTTTAAAGAGCGCTAAGGCGCTCTTTTTATTGATAATTTATCCGAAGGCAATCGCGATACATGCCACTCTGCCTCACGCACAGTTTCAGCCAGATAAGCAGAAAGATTATCCAAGGCTCTTTCACTTGGGAGCTGCCCCGCTCGCAAATGACTCTCTATTTCAGCAGCGACCTGCTTTAATCGCTCAGCACCAAGACTTGCCGCAACACTTTTTAGGCTATGACAATGTCGCTGCGCGGCTTCAGGATTACTGAGTAACAGCGAACGGATCTGCTCATCATCATTTTTATGATCTTCCAAAAAAACTTTGAGTAGCTGCCGAACGGCTTCAAAGTCGCCATTCAGCGTTTGCTCTACCAGAGCGATATTGACTTGATGACTCATGCCACCTAGCTCGTGAAATTTTGTATTTTCTTGGTTTGAAGCAGATCGAGGCAAAAACTGGGGACGGGATGGCAATACGATAAAACAGAGCATCGCTATCGAGCTAGCCCCAACCAGAATCACCATCATGATCCAGAGCTGATGGTGATACTCCTCTTCAAGCATACTCGCCTCTTCATAGACAGCATGATTGAGCAATTTTCCGACGAGGTTATCGCCTTCGGCGTATTGCGTCAGTAAGCGAGAAACTTGTGCCAAAGCAACTTGCAGCGATTCTTGTTCACGACTGGGCAAGGTTAAAGAATCTTGCAAAATACGATCTAAACTTCGATAGATTTCAGGACTGTTTCTATTATCCGCAAACAACGCTTCAAAGCTAAACGCGCCTAACTGGAAATACGCTGACAATAACTGAGGATCGGCATGCACACGCTGACGACTTTCACGAAAGCGCTCAGCCAACTCCGTTGGATGCAGCTCAATGGTTAAAAACGCCCGCGCTTGTTCAACAAATCGATCGGTTTGGTACAAGAGCTGCTGCACATCTCGCCGAATCCATATCCTCGACTGTTCAGCTTCAATCTGCATGCGTAAAGCTAAGACTAATGACAGCTCAAGCTCCAAATTAGGAGCTTGATTGGCTCGATAGGGCTGCGCAAAATAGAGCGTCTCACGAAAATGCATCAAACGATTGGTGAGTTCATCGAGACTGCGTGAGGAGGAAGAGATCAAGGAGAATTGCCACAACACCAAAGCGGCGACCAAACTCCAAGCCGCGAAAATAGCCATCACGACTTTCTTCCTAACACCTTGATTCAATAAAGTCTGTGTCATGCCTAATCATCCTGTTTAGAACTTCAGATCAAGCATATACCCTATTTTGACTCTTGATGGTGCACACAATAAATTGCGTACAAAAAAGAGAGCGTGATCGCTCTCTTTTTCAATGAACTCAATGAAACCTACCGACTTATCTCATGATCGTCGGGCTGATGTTTAACGTAGGCGAGTTAACTGATCACGCAAATTAGGTGGAGTGCCTTTAATCGTCAGCGTATCGGTTTCTGGATCGTAAAACACTCGCTCGCCGAGCAACAAGCTATCAAAACTCAAGTTTAAGCCGCCACCCGCACCTACGTATTTGGTTAGCTTACGAACCGTTGAACGATCGGCAGGAAAACTCTCTTCTAACTGATAGCCTTGTTCACGGGTGAAATCGAAGAAGTTTACGCCCTCATTACTCGGAGGTAGCTCGCCGGAGAGCTCTTGCACTCTGACTTCATCCCCCGCTTTGATTTGATCGTTACAGTACTCATACACCTGCTTTTTGTAACTGATCACTTCCTCTTTTTCGAATTTCGCGTCAGCACAGAAGTCTTCCACCGCCTGCATCAACACTTGGTTTTGCTGTTTGGTGTCTAAGCCAATATCCGCCTGTAGAAAGTCCAAAAAGAAGTCTGCCACTTTACGACCAACACGACCTTTGATGTAACTCAGGTAACGTTTGGACTCTTTGTCGGTTTCATAGCTCGAAAGATCAATACGCGCCACAATATCCATTTTGTTGATGTCTAGATAGTCGGTCGCACTGATGTCGAGCCCTTCTGTCACTTTCAAACTTTGATTGAGAGGCAGTAGACCAATAAAGAGATGATCCGTCGCCAAAGATTGATATTCAGCCATCACTAAGATCCCTTCATCAGCAAAAGGATACTTGGCTAACTCATTTTTTAGGCGCTGAGCGCTTTGCTGTGAAAACTCATAGAATGGCAAGGTTCCACGACGCATCTCTTGCAACCAAAGCTGGAATTCACTGTCTGACTTAAAGCAACCGAAACCTTTCCCGGCTTTTGCATTAAAAACACGATGTAACTCAGCGACTAAGTTTTCAGTTGACGTATCATTGCGAAGAGATTCGGCGCGATAATTCACCACCAATTCATCGTTATCATTTTTACGGAGTTGGTGCAAAATCACGTTAGAAAGGAATAGGCTCATAGTGAAATAATCATCGTTCTGGTTTCAGTTGTCAGGCATAGTAGGTTATCATAAGCCGCTTTTACTATCATCATCAGAGTCAATATGCCTATTACATCTAAATACAGTGACGAACACGTTGAATCCATTCTGACTGAAATTGCTGCGGTACTAAATAAACATAATGCTTCGCCAGAGCTCACCTTAATGGTGGTTGGCAACATCGCAACGAATGTCATCAATCAAAATGTTGCTGCTGCACAACGTAAAGTGATTGCTGAAAAATTCGCGCAAGCATTAGTGTCGTCTTTGCAAAGCTAAATTGACCCATTTAACCCATAAATAGAAAAAGCACATGGTAGATAGCGGAAATACATACGGCGATCGGGTATCTCGTTTAGTAGGTTGGGGGCACTGGTTTGCCTTCTTTAATATCATCGCTGCCATGTTGATTGGCACACGATATATCTCTCAATCACCCTGGCCAGAAACCTTGCTTGGGCAGCTCTACCTTGCGCTGTCTTGGGTTGGACATTTCGGCTTTTTGGTTTTCGCACTCTACCTATTAGTGCTTTTTCCACTTACTTTCATTATTCCATCGAGAAGCTTATTCCGCTTTTTGGCCGTATGCTTCTCGACGTTAGGCCTCACTGTTTTACTGATTGATACTCAGGCCTACCAAATTATTAATCTGCACCTTAATCCAGTGGTGTGGGAACTGCTATTCAGCGATGAAACCAGCAGCGTCAGTGCGGATTTGCAGCATTTGTTTGTGGTACTGCCCCTCATTTTTCTCCTTGAGCTCGGTTTATCAGAATGGGTTTGGCGCAAGCAGCGTAAACTGTCACACAAACGCATCGGGCGACCTCTAGCGGCCGTCTTTTTCTTCAGTTTCATCGCCAGCCATCTGATTTATGTGTGGTCGGATGCATATCTCTATTCCCCGGTCACCAGTCAGCGAGCGAATTTCCCGCTCTCTTATCCAATGACGGCAAAATCCTTTATGGAAAAGCACGGCTTGCTCGATAAAGAAGAGTACAGCAAGCGCCTTGCCGAACAGAATAGTGATATTGACGGTCTGATTTACCCACTCGAACCGTTAGAGTTCAGTCGTAGAGCCAATAATTTGAACGTGCTGATAGTCAGCATCAATAATTTGCGTGCAGATGCCCTGACCCCTGAACTCATGCCAAATACTTATCAGTTTGCGAATGAGAATCTCAATTTCACCAATCATTACAGTTCAAGCAACGATATGTTTGGCTTATTTGGTCTGTTTTACGGCTTACCGAGTACCTATGCCAGCAGTGTGCGAGTGCAAGGCAATGCGCCGCTACTGATTGATGTGATGAAGAAAAATGACTATCAGTTTGGCTTATTTAGCGGCAACAACTTTGCAGATCCACTCTATAAAGAAACCATGTTCCGCTCTTTACCGATAGAGGCGATTGCTGTTACGAACGATGAGAGCAGCCCAGATGAACAAGCGGTACAACGCTGGGCAGAATGGCTAAATGTCGGTCAAAAACAGCCTTGGTTTAGTTATTTAGAACTGACGACCGTAGAAGAGTTTTCAGAACTCAGTAGTGCTCAAGAGTCAGCGGAGGATCGTTTACGCAGTGCATACAACCTGTCCGTGACCCAAGCCGACCAAGTCATCAACACCGTTCTTGAACAACTGAACTCGTTGAAACTTATGGATAACACTGTGGTAGTGATCACCTCCAATCATGGCACGGAGTTTAATGAAACCAAAACCAATACTTGGGGTTCAAACACCAACTACAGTCGCTACCAACTGCAAGTCCCTATGGTTATTCATTGGCCTGGCAAAGTGGCAGGAACCTATGCTCATCGCTCTAGTCATCTCGATTTCTCGGTAACACTTATGCAAGATTTGCTCGGTGTTTCCTCTAATCCGGTTGACTACAGCAGCGGTAAAAATCTGTTTAACGAAAGTAAGCGCAAATGGATTTTGGCGGGCGATGCTCGTGAGCTCGCCTTGATTACAGATACACAAACTACGGTTTTAGATAAGTTTGGTAATTTCAAAGTCTACGATGGCGATTACCAACGTCTTAAAGAAACCAACCCAACACTGCCTGTATTAATGCAAGGTTTGACCGAATTGCAGCGTTTTTACGCAAAAGATAATTAAATTCATTATTTTAAGTCGGTTCAGGGTTGACGCATCTAGTAAAAGTCATTAGATTACGCGCATCGGACTGTAGCGCAGCTTGGTAGCGCACCGTCATGGGGTGTCGGGGGTCGGAGGTTCAAATCCTCTCAGTCCGACCATACACCTAAAGGGGAGTTTCTTAGAAACTCCCCTTTTCCGTTTTATTTAATGTCTAAAATAGCACTTAGTCATAAAAATAGCGGCCAAGTGTACATAATTAAAGCAAACAGTATTTTCAGGGCTTTACAATCGAACTTAGGGTCGATATTATGCGCCCCATAACGGAGAGATGGCTGAGTGGTTGAAAGCACCGGTCTTGAAAACCGGCGATGGTTAATAGCTATCCTAGGGTTCAAATCCCTATCTCTCCGCCACATTAGAAAAGCCGCTGATAATTCAGCGGCTTTTTGCTTTTACGTATCTCCACAATGTCACTTCAATATCCTGCGCTTAACGCCGCTTTCAGTAACTCAAGATGCAATGGCACGAGTGCCGCGTGGTCTTTACGATACCCACCACCTATGACACAAGCGATTGGAATGCTCTCCTGCTTTGCCAAACCTAACATAAAACGATCTCGTTGCGCGATAGCGGCCTGTGAAATGGATAAATAACCTAACTCATCATCGTTATGAATATCCACACCGGCGTCATAGAGGATCAGATCAGGTTGATGGAGATTGACCGCCATTTCCACCACTTGGATGAAGGTGGACAAAAACTCTTCATCGCCCGTCTGGTTAGCAAATCCGACATCCATACTAGAGGCAGGCTTACGCGCCGGAAAATTCTTATCACAGTGAAAAGAGAGCGTAATGATATCGTCACGTTCCGCACACAAGGTTGCTGTACCGTCACCATGATGTACATCACTGTCAATGATCAGAACTTTATCAACACTAGGCAAAGAGAGTGCGAAGTGCGCGGCTATCGCCAGATCATTGAACAGACAGAAACCGCTACCAAAATCGGCGTGAGCATGGTGATAACCACCACTCAGATGAATTGCCACCCCTGATTGCAACGCTTGCTCAACCGTGAGGCAGGTTCCTCCCACCGAGTGCAAAGTACGCTCAATCAGTGGTTTGCTCCAAGGAAATCCGATTCGACGCATCTTAGCCGCAGGCAACGTCCCCTCGAGCAAAGCTTGCACATAATCTGGGTCATGCAATGGCGTGATGCGTGAAAGCTCGGCCGCAATGGGGGTATGAAACTCGAAGCTCGCTTGCCATGCTTCACTTTGCTCTCTTTGACACAAAATCTCTTCGTAAAGCAGGCGATACTTATTGATCGGATAACGATGCCCCACAGGCAAATCCAGTTGTGAATAAATAGGATGGTAAATCAGTGGGATCATTTTACTCTGCTCTGGGTTTATTAAGCTTGATACGTTCTGGATTTACTCTTTGGTGCACGGTGTGCGCGCTTAAAGGCAGGTTTACTCACCGCTGGCAAAGCTTGCAATGATACAGGAACCGGTGCGACCTGAACTTGCTCAATTAACTGCTCGAGGCGGCCTTGTAGAGTCTGCATAAAGGGTTGATAAGCTTGCCCCTTTTCCGCGATCGCTTGCAGTTGATGTTCCCAATGTGCCGTCATATCGGGATAGGTGGCTTCACTGGGTAACGCATGAATCAAACCTCGGCCAGCTGGCGTGCTTTTAATGAGCTTGTTATCACGCTGCAGCAATCCACGCTTAAACAAGGTATCCAAGATCCCTGCTCGTGTGGCTTCAGTGCCTAAACCATCCGTCTCACGCAGAATTTTTTTCAGCTCTTTATCGGCCACGAAACGGGCAATCCCCGTCATCGCCTGCAGTAATGTAGCTTCCGTAAAATGGCGTGGCGGCTCGGTTTGTCTCTGTTTTATGTCCCCTTCTCGACACTGCAGTACGGTGCCAACAGGCAAAGGAGGCACTTTATCCACGCCCTCTTCTTGCTCATCTTGCTGACCGGTCAACACTTTCCATCCAGCACTGAGCAGTTGACGCCCTTTGGCAATAAAAATACCGCCAGCGATGTTAAAGACCAGTTTGGCTTCTGCATAAATCGCCGCAGGATAAAATTGCATAAGGTACTGACGCGCAATCAGTTGATACACTTTCATTTCATGCCCTGACAGCGCATTAACCGACGCTTTCTTCGGCGTTGGAATGATGGCGTGGTGCGCGTCGACTTTACTGTCATTCCATGCTTTGGAGCGTAGTGATAAATCCGCATCATTCACTGCGGTGACCATCTCTTGCGCATTGTTGGCAATCGCCGCTACCACGTCGGGAGCCTGAGCTAAATGCTCTTTCGGTAAGTATCGGCAATCAGATCGCGGATAAGTGATCAATTTATGCTTTTCATAAAGAGACTGGCACAGATCCAACACTTGTTGTGCGCTGAAGTTATACCGTTTTGCCGCATCAATTTGCAGCGCTGAAAGTGAATAGGGCAAAGGTGCTGCTTGCTTGGTTTGATCTTGCTCTGATTCAGTCACAGTCGCGGGCTGATTCGCAATGCGACTGGCGACATTGTCCACCAATTTACGGTTAATGATCCGCCCTTCTTCATCTTGCCAAGGTAAGCAGGCCTCACTTGGTTTCCAACGGGCACGTATGTCGAAGTGTTCGGTGCCATTTTGGTATGGAATTAAAGCATCAAGAGTAAAATAATCATGCGAGATA
Source organism: Vibrio cholerae (assembly GCF_008369605.1). Classification (NCBI taxonomy): domain Bacteria; kingdom Pseudomonadati; phylum Pseudomonadota; class Gammaproteobacteria; order Vibrionales; family Vibrionaceae; genus Vibrio; species Vibrio cholerae. The sequence continues at coordinate 832,988 of NZ_CP043554.1, read as the reverse complement.
AAATGCTCGATCTCTTCATCCCGTCGCACCACTAAACCCAGTACTGGCGTCTGTACTCGCCCTACGGAGAGCACGCCTTGATAACCGGCTTTTTTCCCAAGCAGGGTATAAGCTCGAGACATATTCATACCATACAGCCAGTCAGCGCGTGAACGCGCTAAAGCCGAAACAGAGAGTGGAATAAACTCTCGATTACTGCGCAAGCCTTGTAAGGCACGCTTGACTGCCGAAAGGTTTAAATCACTGATCAAAAGGCGCTGCACGGTTTCTTTTTTGCTCTTCGGCACTTTGCAATAATCGATCACCTCATCCACCAACAGTTGCCCTTCGCGATCGGGGTCTCCGGCATGGATAATCTGCGTTGCTTCTTTGAGTAGCTTACGAACGACGGTGAGCTGTTGAGAGGAGGATTTTCTTGGGCGCAGTTGCCACTGTTGTGGAATGATAGGCAAATCCGCCATATTCCACTTTTTGTAGCGCTCATCATAAGCGTCTGGCTCGACTTGTTCGAGAAGGTGACCAATACACCAAGTCACGATATCGCCATTAGCGCAGCGAATACACCCTTGTTCTTTTTTATGAGGCTTGGGTAGTGCATCGGCAATCGCTCGCGCAAGGCTAGGTTTTTCTGCAATAAATAACCGGGTCATGGAAATCGCTGACGAGATAAAATTAAGGCCACATTACTCAATGTGGCCTTATGAAATCAAGAAAAACTGTAAATTTAACCAGTATTACTCTTGGCTTGCTGAGCGAGCAGCCGCTTCTTTTACCAGAGTTTGCAGTTCACCCTTTTGGAACATTTCCAGCATGATGTCACAACCGCCAATCAGCTCACCTTCAATCCACAGTTGTGGAAACGTTGGCCACTGCGCGTAAACCGGCAACTCTGCACGGATGTCTGGGTTTTGTAGGATATCTACATAAGCAAACTTCTCACCACAAGCCATCAGAGCTTGTGCGGCTTGCGAAGAGAAACCACAGCTTGGCAGTTTCGGTGAGCCTTTCATATAAAGCAGAATCGGGTTCTCGGCGATTTGCTGTTTGATTTTGTCAATAGTTTCCATCGCTTCCTCGTTAATGGATGTCATCAAATATGGGCACATTCTAAAGGAATAACCGAGAATAAAAAGCATATTCTCAATATGGATATACGCTCGACTTGGCGTTGCTGGATCTTTTTCTGCCTTCAGGCTTTTAATAAAGTAAAAAGTTGCTAAAATACTTGGCAAGTCAGTCGTAACGACGAAGAAAATAATACACTGGAAGCAATGACATAAAGAGAATCCACTCTTTAAACTCAACGGAGAATCGAGCAATGGCATTTGAATTACCCGCTCTTCCTTATGCGAAAGACGCACTGGAACCACACATCTCAGCAGAAACTCTGGATTTCCACCACGGTAAGCACCACAACACTTATGTGGTAAAACTGAACGGTCTGATCCCAGGTACTGAGTTTGAAAACAAATCACTAGAAGAGATCATCAAGACCTCAACTGGCGGTATTTTCAACAACGCTGCGCAGGTTTGGAACCACACTTTCTACTGGCACTGCCTGTCACCAAACGGTGGTGGCGAGCCAACTGGCGCAGTTGCTGAAGCAATCAATGCAGCATTCGGTTCTTTTGCTGACTTCAAAGCAAAATTTACTGATTCAGCCATCAACAACTTCGGTTCATCTTGGACTTGGTTGGTGAAAAAAGCGGACGGCACTCTGGCAATCACTAACACTTCAAACGCAGCAACACCGCTGACTGAAGAAGGTGTAACCCCTCTGCTGACGGTTGACCTGTGGGAACACGCGTACTACATCGACTACCGTAACGTACGTCCAGATTACATGAATGGTTTCTGGGCTCTGGTTAACTGGGACTTCGTTGCTCAGAACCTAGCAAAATAAGCTGACACTGCTTAATAAATCGTCATAAGCCTGCAATTTTGCAGGCTTTTTTCATTTGTTCACCTCAAGTTTTCTGCTCTAGTGCCGTTATATGGACATCAAGGGGAGAGTGTCATGCAAGTCCATACATTAGATAAAGCCGGTGTCATTAGCGAACTGCATTTTGGCCAAGGAATTAGCCAAGCAGTGACGCATGGGCGTCGTGCCGACTTTGCCTTACTCTTGGCCCTGTTCTCTAATGATGTCCGTGATAATACACCAGTAGATAAAATTGAGGTTCCACCGACAACGGAACAAGTATTGCGTCAGCGTTTTGAACTCGCAGAGCCTCAACGCCTAGAAAATGATGAGAGCTCCTATCAAATCTCCGCCAGACAAGCCGCACTCTTTCATCAAGGTGGCATGGCCAGTGCAAAGCTCAGCCACTATCTCACACCGGAAGTGCTTACTTATCGTCCACAGGATACTCAAGGTTTGCCTGAAGAGGTGTACTTGAACCTCTCAGGGCACGAACGGCGTCACCTCGCAGATAAGCAACCCTCGACGCTATTGGCAAAAGACTTTTATCATCGTCTCGCCACCGCCTATCGCCAAGATCAATTACGTACTGCTAGTTAATCTTGACCTTCTGTTCTCGCCTTTCTTCTCCTCTGCAAGAAAGCCATTCGCTCTATGTCCAAACTACAGTGAGTTGCAGGTAAGCGGCCACTAGGTAGCACTATGTGCATAGAGTGACTCTACACTTGGGAAGCCAACCTAGCCCCCTGAGTTTCAAGTAGGAAGGGGATATACATAAGGCATACTGCAAACAAGGATTCTGTTTAATATTTTTTGTGAATGGATGCAAAGTATTAAGTTTCAGTTTGGTTAATCCAAAGTTATTTGAACTTATTCACACTGTATACACATGTAATCAACCATGCTGTCCAAACCCCCTACGAAACCTCACGGTTAAAAAGGCAGATAAAAATAAGGTAAGGTGGCACTCATGGACATAAAAAGTGCAATAATATTAATTACTTCTGCAAGCTCAGCCTTGGGTAGCACACTGGCAACACATTTTGTGAAGTTAGGAGCCAAAGTAATCCTCTGCGATCGCGATCAACAAGGATTAGTCGATACCTATTGGCGCTGTCATGCACTCTCAGATCAAGTTGCCTACTTTCATCTCAAGGATTTTTCCCCAGAAAGTATTGAGACGCTGCTTGATATGGTCGAGCAAAAATTTGAGCGTGCGCCCGATGTGCTGATCAATAACTTACCGTCTGCGCCATTGCCGTCACTGGTCGATGAAAAACCTAGCGAGCAGTTTATTCAGCAGCTCGCGGCTATTGCGTCTTCACTGTTTAACTTCAGTCATGCTTGCTCTGTTAGGATGCGCCAACGGCAAACCAAAGGGGTCATCGTCAATGTGGTGTGTTACAACACAGTACAAGATAGATCCGGTATTGTGAGTGCCAATTCGATGGTATCGGGGTTTACTCAGAGCTGGGCTCAAGAGCTTACCCCGTTTAATATTCGAGTGGGGGGAGTTGTCCTTCAAATCGCTAGCGCCAACGATGAAATCGTACACTGGTCAGAAATGCGGGAAGAGCTGATCCGTAATACAGAGTATATTGTTTCCAATGAATACTTTAGCGGCAGAGTTATGTCAGCCTGATTTCAGAGGCGATCATAACCCTTCATTTAAATACTCATCGAGATACTCTTCTTCCTCAGGGTCATAGTCATCCACTTGGATCTCCGCTTTGAAAGCTTGCCGTTGAAGATAAGCATCGCGAGCCAAACTGTAAGGATCAGGCGAGTCTTGTAATAAGGCCTCTTGCGAGACTAACGCAGCGCGCGTTTCCATGCCTTCAAGTGCCCATTTGCCTATCCCAGCCCAGATATTGAGATAGGCAAGCGGGAAATACATGCCATCCACTACATCGGTCACTTCGCGTACCGTATAGGGGCCATAACCTGGCACCATTAAATAGGGGCCATTGCCCACACCGTAATGGCCTACCGCATCACTAAACGCCTTATCATCGTATTTTTTGATGCCGGCTTCAGAAGCGATATCAATCAAACCGAGTAAACCAAAGCTGGTATTAATCCAAAAACGATTAAAGTGATCGACCGCTTTTGTCCCATTGCCCATCAGCAGGTTATTCACCATGCTGGCAGGCTCGTCTAAGTTAGAGAGGAAGTTGGCAATGCCACTGCGTACAGGCTTAGGTACATAACCGACATAAAATAGAGAGACCGGGCGCACCACATAAGGATCTAGGTAGTCATAGTTAATTATCCACATTTGCCGGTTGAAACTTTCCAGAGGATCGTTCACCTGCGAATGAGGGGAGGAGTCATCAGGTGCACTGCTGCACCCAACTAAAAAAAGTGTGAATAGCGTAATCCAAGATAAGCGGCCAACCATACGTAATTCCATGTGCAAAGGCCGATGATCCCATCGGCCTTATTGTTATATTATTTTTCAGCTGATTTTATTCATACTGCTTATCAAGCACAACGTCAACAGGCTCACCTGTTTTCATTGTGGGACTTTCGGCATACCAGTCACCGCTTTTCGTCGCCACATTACCATCGCTGTCGATACGCACGCGTACCACATACGACTCAAGACTGGACAATTTTGATCCTTCCATCATGCTGTTATTGTCATCCAACACCACGGTTCTTGGAAACTCACCTAGCGGATAACGGGCTGCAGCAACAGGCATTGGCGAACCGGGAGCATGGATAGATACGATCAACACTGCGTTAGGATCAACCTTAACCTGCTCGCCTAGATTAATGGTGACTTTCACCGATTGCCCCTCTGCCATGCCCTCGCCCATTCTCTTACGAGCGCTTTCAATACTGCGGCTGAGCATCTCATAACGAGCATCGTCAGGACCAATCGCTTGTTGCATCAAACTCCAGTACTTGATTGCAGCAGGAAAATCTCCACTTTCAAAAGCATCAAACGCCAATAATGAATAGACGCGTAAATCAGCATAACCACGTTGGGCTAACTTGAGCAGAATCGACTTCGCTTCTTGCTGGTCGACAGGATCATTCGAAAGCATCAAAGCTTGTGCGTAACCAAATTTCACATCCGGATCTTGATTATCCAGAGCAAAAGCTTTCTTCATCGCGCCAATCGCGGTTTCCAGATCGCGATTAGCAAGGCCAATCCGACCCAGCAACAACCAACCGGTAACATCATCAGGCTGATAATGCAGTCGAGTGCGCAGTGCCAACGTCAAATCATTCATCTCTTCGTCACTGAGTTCCGCTTGTGGCGACATGAGTTTTTTTGACAATTCAGGCAGTTGTGCTGACACTTGCTGCCAAGCCTGAACATGCTGATAGTGACCAAACTTGGCGTACAGCGCATAACTCAATCCGACCACCAACAACACTGAAGGCAGTGCAACCATCCACAGTGAAACACGATTTTCCTGCTGATGTTTTTGCTGGGTTGGAATGTCGTCAAGCAGAGTCTGTTTTAAGTCGGCAATCAAATCTTGTTGATCGGCAACAATGCCTTCTTCGGTTTCCTCTTCAAGCTCTTTCAAGCGGTCTTTGTAAAACGCTTTATTCAGCTCATCGCGCAAGGCCTGATCGTTATTCGCACGCTTTTGAATAAACGGAATGATGACGAAAACCACCGCAATCGCCACCAGTAATAGGGTCGAGATCCAAAACATCCACATGATTACTTCTCTCCCTCTTGCTCTTCTTTTAGCAATGCTTTCAAACGGGCTTCTTGCTCTTCATTCCACTCGACATTATTCGCAGCATCACGTGCTTTACGACGACTGCGTAACACAATCACAGTGAAACCAATCACTAGCACTGAAATAGGCCCAAGCCAAAGAACAGCGGTACCTAAGGTAAATGGCGGATTGTAGGTCACAAAATTGCCATAACGCGCAATCATGTAGTCGACGATTTCCGATTTCGATTTACCCTCTTTGGTCATCTCATACACTTTTTGGCGCAGATCTTGTGCCAACTCAGCGTTTGAGTCGGCAATCGTGTTGTTTTGACATTTCGGGCAGCGCAAGGTCGCCCCCAATTCTTGAAATTGTTTCTCCTGCTCTGGGGTATCAAAGTCATACACTTCAATCGTTGCAAACGCCGAGAGAGAAATCAGCATGGCGGCACAGACCGCAAACAACCACTTTTTCATTGTTTCGCCTCCGCCAGCATTTTTTCATACAGTGGCGCGAGTGTTTCTTGCCAGTTGCGCGAATTAACATCCCCAACATGACGATAGCGAATCACGCCATTGGCATCGATTAAGAAGGTTTCTGGAGCGCCGTAGACCCCAAGATCCAGCCCCAACATACCATTGCCATCAAACAAGCTGATCAGGTAAGGATTGCCTAAATCATTTAGCCATTGAGTTGCTTTATCTCGCTGATCTTTATAATTAAGACCGATGATTTTTACTCCTTGTTTGGCCAAATCATTGAGATATTGATGCTCGGCATAACAAGTTGGACACCAGGTCGCCCACACATTGAGCAGTAAAGGCTCACCTTTGAAAATCGACTGATCGTATAACTTACCGGGCTCTGCCAGATCTTCGAGACGAAACTCAGGAACGGTTTTTCCCACCAAAACCGATTCCAACTTGGTTGGGTCATCCCCTGCGGAGTTTTTCATTAACTGGGTAGCAAACACACCAGCCAACAGCAAAAACGCCACTAGCGGGATAAATAAAATCTTCTTATTCACTTAAGCCTCCTGATGTGCGTTTTTTCTAAAGCGGTAACGCTTGTCACTGATGGCTAAGGCACCACCGATGGCCATCAGCAAGCCGCCAGCCCAAATCCAGCGCACATAAGGTTTGTAATAAATACGTACAGCCCAAGAGCGGTTATCATCAAAACGCTCACCCATCGCAATGTAAAGGTCACGCGTAATGCCACGGTCGATCGCCGCTTCGGTCATCATTGACTTTGCGGTGCGATAAAAACGTTTCTCTGCATGCAATGTATTGACATATTGGCCTTGGCTAGTGATTTCAAAATCAGCAATGTAGCCATCGTAGTTCGGTCCATCTTTATCACGCACACCTTGGAAGTAAAAGTTGTACTCATTAAGTTGGAAGTTATCTCCCGGAGCCAAACGCACATCACGTTCAATGCTGTAGTTTTGCACCATAGCAATACCAATGATGCTCACCGCTAAACCAACATGACCAAGCATCATCGCCCAGTGGCTACGTTGCAGTTTCTTCACCCCAACCATGAAGCGGTGACGATGAGTCGCTCGCGTGTGCAGTTCATAAGCGTGTAACAGTAAGATCCACCACGCCATGACCCAACCAAGATAAGCCATTGGGCTAAACGTCGGAGCATTCAGCCACATCATCAATGCTGCCAACACTAACGATGCCATCGCTGTGATGAGCATAGGTTTAAAGAGTGTGGAGATTTGATCGCGCTTCCAGCGGATCAGTGGGCCAATTCCCATAAAAAATGCAAAAGGAATCATCAGCCAGGCAAACAGCATATTAAAGAAAGGCGCACCGATAGAGACGGAACCAAGACCCAGTTGTTTGTGCACTAAAGGCAACAAGGTACCAATCAGTACCACCGCGAGTGCGGTCATCAGCAGCACGTTGTTTACCAATAAGCTGTTTTCACGAGATACCAGCTCAAAATTACCACGCACTCGTACTGAAGCGCCTTTGATCGCAAATAGCAGTAGTGAACCACCAATCACCGCAATCAAGAAGCCGAGAATGAACATACCGCGCGCCGGATCGGAGGCGAAAGCATGCACCGAAACCAAGATGCCTGAGCGCACTAAGAAGGTGCCCAATAGGCTCAACGAGAATGCAGAAATCGCCAGCAGTACCGTCCACGCTTTGAACGTGCCGCGTTTTTCAGTCACCGCTAATGAGTGCATCAGCGCTGTTCCGGCAAGCCAAGGCATGAAAGAGGCGTTTTCCACTGGATCCCAGAACCACCAACCGCCCCAGCCAAGTTCGTAGTAAGCCCACCATGAACCCAGTACGATACCCAGCGTCAAAAAGAGCCAAGCGGCCGTTGTCCAAGGTCGTGACCAACGTGCCCATGCCGTATCGAGACGGCCTGTCATCAAAGAAGCAATCGCAAACGAGAAGGCGACTGAGAATCCCACATACCCCATGTACAACATAGGCGGGTGAATGATTAACCCGGGGTCTTGCAGCAGCGGATTTAAATCACGGCCGTCAATCGGAAAATAAGGCAAGGTGCGTAAAAACGGGTTAGACGTCAGAATGATGAAGAGTAAGAACCCAACAGTAATCATCCCCATCACCGCAAGCACACGCGCTACCGATTCTTGTGGCATACCGCGGCTAAAACTCGCGACAGCCACAGTCCAAGCCGCTTGGATAAGCACCCAAAGCAGTAATGAACCTTCATGCGCGCCCCATACAGCAGTGAGGCGATAGTACCAAGGCAGCTCACTATTGGAGTTACTTGCCACATATTGCACTGTAAAATCATTGATATAGAACGCCCACAGCAAAACCGCAAACGAGATCGACAGCAAAAAGAACATACCCCATGACAAAGGGCGAGCCGTGTTCATCAATAGTGTGTTGTTGCGAGACGCCCCAACCAATGGCAGCACACTGAGTAATATCGCTAAGCTGAGCGATACAATCAGTGCAAAGTGGCCAATTTCAGCAATCATTGGGCGCTTCCTTGTTTCTGTTCTTGCGAGTATTGCAGTGGAGCGTGGGTCTTTTTCATCGCCTCTGCAATTTCTGGTGGCATATAGTTTTCATCATGCTTTGCCAGCACTTCAAACGCTTCAATTTTGGTCGGCTCCACTAACACCCCTTGTGCTACGATACCCTGACCTTCTCGGAACAGATCGGGCAAAATACCGTCATAGGTCACGGTAATACTTGGTCCCACATCGTGCAGATCAAAACTGACTTTCAATGAGTTCGGATCACGTTTTACCGAACCTTCCACCACCATACCGCCAATACGTAACCGCTGGCCGATTTCCGGCTTTTTCCCCTCTTTACCATACACGAGCTCAGTCGGGGTATAGAAGAGATCCATATTCTGATTCAAGGCATAGATGATGAGCCCAATGGTCGCGCTAAGGCCAAATAGAATGGCCAAAACAACACCGAGCCGCTTTTTACGTCTTGGGTTCATAGTGTGTTCTCCATATGTTTCGCAGCATCAATACGCGCCTGACGCGCCAATTTATCGCGCACTTGGTTGAGTAGCTTGGTTTTACGTCGAACGCTGACGATCCACAACATCGCCATGGAAAGATAAGTCAAACCGAAAGCACTCCAAACGTAAGCGGCATAACCGCCCATCGCTAAAAAATCACTGAAAGAGTCAAAATGCATTACCGATTTCCTCGCACGGTTTGGTTGGCAAGCTCATTCACCCAAGGACGATGGCTTTCTCGGCTCAAAATTTCATTGCGTAAGCGGATCATGGTCAATGCGGCAAAAAAGAACGCAAAACCCAAGATACAAGCGAGCAGTGGCCATAACATTTCTGGTGCGATCGATGGTTTGGCAAACTTAGTGATCGTGGCACCTTGGTGCAAGGTGTTCCACCACTCAACGGAGAAGTGAATGATAGGCAGGTTAATCACTCCGACGATGGCTAATATGCCCGCCGCTTTTGCCGCAGTTTTTTGGTCATCAAACGCATGATAAAGCGCAATAACCCCTAAATAGAGAAACAGCAGAACAAGCTCAGAGGTGAGACGCGCATCCCACACCCACCATGCTCCCCACATCGGTTTGCCCCAAATAGCACCAGTGATAAGGGCAATAAAAGTGTACACCGCGCCGATGGGTGCCATGGCTAACGCGGCCATATCCGAAATGCGCAGTTGCCAGACTATCCCGATAAATGCGGCGATGGCCATCGACATGTAAACGCCCATCGACCATATCGCTGCGGGAACATGGATATAGATGATTCGAAAACTGTCTCCTTGTTGGTAATCCGCAGGTGCATAGGCCAAACCGAGCACCGTTCCTACCGCAAGAAACAGGAATCCTAAACTGGCAAACCAAGGCAACAACTTACCACACAGCTGGTAAGCGGCATCAGGTTTGGCATAGGGATGAAGCCATTTCCACATGTTTATCTCACTTTGCTTTCAAATTATTGAGTTTTAACTAAGTTGTTATAATTTATCTAACGCAGTATTTTCGTGCTTGATCGAAAACAATCAATGCACACTTACTCGTAACGCCGCGCTGATCGCAAATGGCGTTAGAGTCATCGAACCCATGAGCATAGCCGCTAAAATCGCAAGCTGGCCGTTATACGGCATTCCCAATGCCGCCGCATCAATCGCCGAGGTCGCAAATATCAAAACTGGGATGAAGAGCGGCAAAACCAATAAGCTCAATAGCACCCCACCCTTTTGCAAACCCACGGTGAGTGCCACCCCGATTGCCCCAATAAAACTCAGTGTTGGAGTCCCCAGCAACAGAGTCAGCACTACCGCAAGCCAGGTTGAGCTATCAAATGAAAGCAAGATCGCCAGTAGTGGGCTAATTAAAATCAGCGGTAAGCCTGTCAGTAGCCAATGAGCCGTCACCTTAGCCAGTACCACCACTGAGAGCGGTAATGGTGTCAGCATCGCTTGCTCTAATGCACCATCTTGAAAATCATCACGAAATAAACGCTCCAATGAGAGCAATGCCGCTAATAAAGCGGCCACCCAAACAATCCCAGGCGCAATTCGTGCTAACAGAGCAGGCTCTGGCCCCACACTGAGCGGGAACAGGGTAATCACGATGATAAAAAACCACAGAGGGTTAAACACATCCGCCTGACGGCGAAAAGCAATTAAAAGTTCACGATGAATAAACTGAATAAAAGCAGACATCATTTCGGATCACCCAAGCGAATTTTGCGCAGTTTAGGGTTATCGGCAAACATGTCTTGGTGAGTCGTCAGTATCACTATCCCCCCTTGCTGCGCATGGCTTAAAAAGAGCGCCTCAAGCACACTCACTCCTTGCTTATCGATGGCGGTGAGCGGTTCATCCAAAATCCACAGTGGCTTTTTACTTAACCATAATCTTGCCAAGGCAACTCGACGCTGTTGCCCTGCCGACAACTGTGCAACCGGCACATCTTCACGCCCAGCTAATCCAACTTTGGCTAGCGCTTGAAAAATCGCGGGTTCATCCACCGTTTGTTGATGAACCGCCAGATAAAAACGTAAATTTTCCAGTGCGGTGAGTTCTCGCTTGATGCCGGTTTGATGGCCTAAAAACAGCAAGTCTTGATGATAACTTTCGCGGTCACTTTGAATTTTGCTCCGTTGCCAGAGGATTTCCCCACACTCACACTCTCCAAGACCCGCAATAATACGTAACAAGGTCGTTTTGCCTGTGCCATTACGACCTTCGATTTGAACGAGTTCGCCAGCATGGATCTCAAAAGAGAGTGATTCGAATAAAATCCGTTCATCACGTATGGCGGTGAGATTTTTAACTTCTAACATGCTTATCTACTAAGAGCGTTGGGACGGCTATATTAACACAGCGAGGGGGAGACTAAAGACGCGAACTCTATTACTAATCACGAAACTAAGTAAGAATCTATTAAAAATTCACGCGTTTTGTTCGCATCTAACCCTTTGTAGTTACAACTATAATCCATCCATAACGAGAAACATGCGTGATATCACAATATCAAACGCGCTAAACCCTCATCTCAACGATTCATCCGTTCCTGTCGATGAAGAATAAAAAAAGGAAGCCTACGCTTCCTTCAAAAACTCATTCAGTCATGAGCCATATCCAAATGACTATCTTTTTCCTAATTGAAGCTTGGCTACCAGTAGGCTTCAAGGAAATAAGCCATACTATGATTTGGCTTTGTTGGCTCGAACTTCGGGATGACTCTCTAGCGGAGGAATCGATTCCTTACCCGCCAGTTTATTTTGCAAAGACATCATCAATTCCGCTTCGGCCTTGGGCAACTCACACTCTTGGATGAGTTCATTGAGATCGGCACCGAGTTGCACCATCTTACTGGCACGAGTGTACAAACGCGCATCCGCGTCAGTATTTTCCAGCTCAAGTAAACGCTCATTGAGATGGCGAATGATATCTTGTTGCTCACTGACTTTTTGTCCGAGCCCGACCATCACCGAACGCACTTCAAGTAGTTGTTTGTTGGATTTCTGCAGCTCACGATCCAGATTGCGAATTTGTTGGCGCAAGGTTTCACTTTGACGATGCTGACCACGTTTAAGACGCCACAATGCCAGCATGATGCACAAAACAACAAAAACCGACCCTCCTGCGATTACAGGAGGGGTTAACCAAATCAAATCAACCATTACATATGAGCCATTTCGTCCCATTCTTCATCGGTCAGGAACTTGTTCAGATCCACCAGAATCAGTAGTTTGCCATCACGGTTGCTCACACCTTGGATAAATTTCGAGCTTTCATCGGTGCCCACACTTGGGGTTGAGTCAATTTCTGATGAACGTAGGTAAACCACTTCGGCCACGCTATCTACCAGAATACCGATGACTTGGCGTTCTGACTCAATCACAATGATGCGGGTATTGTCAGTAATTTCGCCTTGCATCAAACCAAAACGTGAACGAGTGTCGATAACCGTCACGACGTTACCACGCAGGTTGATAATACCTAATACATAGTCAGGCGCTCCCGGTACAGGAGCAATTTCAGTGTAGCGCAGTACTTCACGTACCTGCATTACGTTAATGCCGTACGTTTCTTCTTCCAATTGGAACGTCACCCATTGAAGTACTTCATCGTTCGACTTTTCTTTTCTGACTTTCACTTCATTCGCCTGAGACATACCTTTCCCTCTCTGAGTCGTTTCCGACACCCAATGTTTTAATTTTCCAGTGCTTTTACATCAAGCCCTGCATTAAGCATAGCTATCAATGCTTGAACATGGATCAAAGCGCACATTTTTTCTTTCACCATGCCCGCGAGCCAAGGCCGTTTACCGACTTGCTCACGCCATCGCACTTTTTCTGTACTGAGTAACTCTGTGCCCATGAGTTGAGTGCTGGCAAGTCCCCACGCACTTTCTCCCAACATCACAATATACTGATAAGCTTGCTTATAACTCTCATCATGCAGCTTCTCAGCCATTACCCATTTTGCTGTATCAACCACATCAAGTTGTGAATCTCGATTGGTTTGTAAGCCTAAATACCAAGCCGGACGACCAATTAAATGGTTAAGTGTGGTCATACGATGAATCCCACCTAACTCATCGAGTGGCACTGCGAAAGTGACACCATTGACATCAAAATAGAGGACTTGGAAATCTTTTTCACGGATCGTGTTGGTCCAAGTGCCCAGTTTATTGCGCCCAGCTTGTGTTTCTGGAACGGCTTGCGCCTCAACAACCGGTACCTCAGCGACAGGTTCCTCGATGTTGGTTTCTATCGCAATTTCACGCTCTGCCTCAGTATCCACAGACTCTGGTTCGAGATCGTCTTCAATAACACTCTCTGGCGTCTCGATGTCCGGCTCAACATAGCTGGTTTCGATTTCCCACTCTTGGATCTCTTCAACAACGCTACAGGGCTGAACAACGGGGTCGATTTTAGCGATTTTAGCCGTGTTTTCTTCGAGAATCTGTTCCAGATCCAGATCGGCTACTGGATTACTCGATTCCAACTGACTGAGCAAACGCTGCACATCTTCAAGATTAGGCAGCTCAAGCTCTTCAATTTCGGCATCAAAATAACTTTTATTTGGCACAGACTGGATGGCAGGAGCCATCTCCCACACCGGTTCAGGCTTGAGAGTGGACTCAAATTCGGCCGTTTCTTCATCCAGTAACGCCGTAAAATAATCGTTCAGCGCTTGTTCGCTGGATATCAATGCACTACTCATCGATAGCGAGCCTCTCTAAGAAAAGCAGAAGCTGCTTATAAGCGAAAACGCCACGGCTCCCCTCTGCAAAATGCGAAGCGGGGAGTCGCTGTAAACTGGCATCACGAAATTTGGTATCAATCGGTACTGCAGAGGTCCAAACTTTGTCTGGATAGTCCTTTTTCAGTTGATTCAATGTCTGCAACGAAGCGCGCGTTCTCTTATCGTACATGGTTGGCACGATAGTCACTTTAAACTCACGGCTGCGCGATTTCTGCATAATTGCCAAAGTGCGAACCATACGCTCCAAACCTTTCATCGCCAGAAATTCGGTTTGCACAGGAATAAGAATACGATCGCTGGCCGCCAACGCATTAACCATCATTACCCCCAAAATAGGTGGGCAATCAATCAGTACATAGTCATAAACATGACGCAGCGCGAGCAGTGCACGCTTTAAAATCAGCCCCATCCCACTGCGATTTCCCATGACACGATCCAGTGTCGCAAGAGACATATGGGCAGGGATCAGATCAATACCTTGAATATCAGTATTTAAAATCAGAGGTTTAACAGAAGCTTCGTTATATTCACGTAACTGGAACAAGTCGAATAAACTGGCTGGTACACCATCAGAATCGTACCCCAAATAAGTAGTCAGTGAGGCATGTGGATCGGTATCAACCAGCAGGACACGCTTACCCTGCTGGCTTAATAAGCCTGCCAATGTAATCGTTGTGGTGGTTTTTCCTACCCCACCTTTTTGGTTTGCTACACTCCAAACGATCATTGAGGTTCCTTAGGCGAGCCCGACTTCTACCAACATACGCTCTGCGATTCTCTCCAGCGGTAGATCTTCCGTTGAAATTCCTGCTTTAGCGACAGCTTGTGGCATGCCATACACGACACAACTTTCTTCATCTTGTGCCCAAATGGTGGCTCCTGCTTGTTTCAGCATCCGCGCACCTTCACGTCCATCCGCACCCATTCCGGTCAAAATCATGGACAGTACTTTGTCACCAAAGATTTTTGCCGCGGAGCCAAAAGTAACATCCACACACGGTTTATAGTTCATGCGGTCGCCACCGTCGATAATGCGTAGGCGAGCCGCACCGGGTCGACCATCCAGCATCATCTGCTTACCACCTGGTGCTAAATAAGCGACACCCGGACGCAGCATATCTCCATCTTCCGCTTCTTTAACTTCAATTTTGCATAGCGAATTGAGACGGCTAGCAAAAGCAGCCGTAAATGTCGCTGGCATATGCTGAATCAACACTATGGGGTGTGGATAATTTACGGGGAGCTTAGTTAATATTTTTTGCAAGGCTACAGGTCCACCGGTTGAGGTTCCTATTGCGGTCAACTGGTATTTTTTACCCGAAGCTTTAAAACGAGTTGCTGCTGAAACCGCCGTCGAGGGTCGGTTTCCCAAAGGTGAGGTAGCTGCCGCTCGTTCTTGGCTGAGTGACGAACTCGCTGCTATTGATGTTGTAGGCGCAGGGCGTGGAGCTGCAGGGCGACGTAGAAACATCTTTTTCGACGCAATAGAAAGCACACGCTGCTGTAACAGTGTGACGGCTTCATCCCGGTTGCGCGCGATATCTTCAAACTTCTTAGGTAAAAAGTCTAACGCGCCAGCATCCAGTGCATCCAATGTGGCTTTTGCGCCATCATGGGTCAATGAAGAGAACATCAAAATGGGCACTGGATTATTTGCCATGATCTCTCGGACAGCGGAAATGCCGTCCATGACGGGCATTTCTATATCCATAGTGATCACATCTGGCTTGAGTCGAGCGGCCTTTTCTACGGCCTCTTTCCCATTTACAGCAACATCAATGACTTCTAAGCGCGATTCGGAGTTGATGATTTCACTCACGCGACGACGGAAAAAACTCGAATCATCAACAACTAATACTTTAATCGCCATGTTTATCCTTATCGTTGTGCAGCTAATCAGACGCGAGAAGCAGCTGCATACTGCTTGAGCAGATCCGGCACATCCAAAATCAGAGCAATATGACCATCGCTAGTGATAGTCGCACCAGACATACCTGGGGTGCCCTGTAGCAATTTATCCAGTGGCTTAATCACCACTTCTTCTTGACCAATTAAGGTATCCACAACCAGACCTACGCGCTGACTGCCGATTTGTACAATCACCACATGGCCATGACCTTGGCGAAGCTGTACTTTGCCTTTCTTCGGTGCTAACCAGTTTTGTAAGTAGAACAAGGGAATTGATTTTTCGCGCACTATGATAGTCAACTGACCATCAACCACATTGGTACGACGTAAATCCAGATGGAAAATCTCATTCACACTGGCCAGAGGCAGTGCAAACGGATGACCCGCGACGCCAACCATCAAGGTAGGAAGAATAGCTAGAGTCAAAGGCACTTTGATGGTGATCTTTGTCCCTTTACCCATGGTAGAGTCAATATCGATCGAGCCGTTCAGTGTATTGATAGCGGTTTTTACTACGTCCATCCCCACACCACGCCCTGAAATATCGGTGATCTTCTCTTTACTAGAAAAACCAGGCATAAAAATGAGGTTAAAGCATTCTTTATTGGTAAGTCGGTTCGCGGCATCTTCATCCATTATTCCCCGTTTAACTGCGATACCACGCAGCTTGTCGGGATCCATACCTGCACCGTCATCTACGATAGCTAACTGTATGTGATCTCCCTCTTGTGAAGCAGACAAAATCACTTTACCTGTACGAGACTTGCCATTTTTAGCACGCTCGTCCGGCATTTCGATACCATGGTCAACCGAGTTACGCACCAAGTGGATCAAAGGATCGGCTAGCGCTTCAACAAGGTTTTTATCGAGATCGGTTTCTTCACCACGTAACTCAAGGTCAATTTCTTTATTTAAGCTACGCGCCAAGTCACGAACCACGCGAGGGAAACGCCCGAACACTTTTTTGATCGGTTGCATACGCGTTTTCATCACCGCGCCTTGCAAGTCGGCAGTAACCACATCTAGGTTAGCCACCGCTTTAGACATCTCTTCGTCATTACTATTCAGGCCAAGGCTCAAGAGTCGGTTACGTACCAGAACCAACTCACCCACCATGTTCATGATGGTATCAAGTGTTGAGGTATCGACCCGAACAGTAGATTCAGTTTGTGCTTTCTTAGCACCACCAGCAGCGGCCACTTCGCGAGATTCATCAGAATCCTTCACCGCAGCAGGAGCCGGAGCTTTTGCTGGTTCCTCTTTAGCCACAGCAGGTTTTGCCGCTGCAGGCTTCGCAACAGGTTTAGCCGTAGCCGGAGCAGCAGGTTTCGCTGCTGGCTTAGTGGCAGGCGCGCTCGCCTCGGCGGAAGCTTTCGCATCACTAGAAACAGGGCTAGACGCCACTGGACGAGTCGCCATCTCTAGCTCTTCTACCGATGGGCCTTTGCCTGAACCATGTAGCTCATCCAGTAGTTTTTCAAACTCTTCATCGGTCATTAAGTCATCGCCACCGGGCGCTGATTTTGCAGCTGCAGGTTTCGGTGTCTCCGTCGCTTTAGGCGTCGATGGTGTTACAGGAGCAGCAGGCGCTGCTGTCTCAATCGATGGGCCTTTGCCTTTGCCATGCAGTTGATCAAGTAGCTTTTCAAACTCATCGTCCGTGATATCACCGCTGAGATCAGAACTGGTTACTGATGCGGCTTTCGCTGGCGCAGAAGCGGGAGCTTGCGGAGACTGAGCTCCTGGAGCCTTGCCTTTACCATGCAGTTCATCAAGCAACTTTTCGAACTCATCTTCGTTGATATCGTCAATAGAGCCTTTATCAATCACACCACTGGATGCGCTTGCTGTAACCTCCGTCTCGACGTTGGGCACTGCCTCTTCAACAACGTCTTCAACGACTTCTTCGATAATCTCTTCAACCAGTTCTTCTTCTGGCTCATCGAAGTGCGCTTCTGCAGCCTCATCCTCGTCTTCTGAGGCTGGCTTACTTAAACGGTGCAATTCATCGAGTAATTCAGGGTCGGCAGGTTGCAGTGGTTCACGCTCTTGTACAGCACGAAATTGTTCGTTAACAGTATCCAACGCTTTAAGCATGGTATCCATCAAGCTAGGAGAAACGTGTCGCTGACCATTTCGTAAAATGTCGAACACGTTTTCTGCACCGTGGCAGGTCTCCACTAGCTCAGAGAGCGCCAAGAAACCAGCACCGCCTTTTACGGTATGAAAACCACGGAATATGGCGTTCAACAGATCTCGGTCTTCTGGATTGTTTTCCAGTTCAACGAGCTGCTCGGAAAGCAACTCCAATATTTCGCCGGCTTCTACCAGAAAGTCCTGCAGGATGTCTTCGTCTAATTCGTAGCTCATACGTTACCCCTAAAATCCAAGACTCGATAACAGATCGTCAACTTCGTCTTGAGATGAGACAGCATCAATTCGTTCATGAGGATTGAGAATCGGCCCCTCTGGTTCTATTGATGCCACTGTCGCCTTATCTGCTTTTTGTTCTTTTTGCGCTGCGCCAAAAACCGTCAGTATTTCGACTAAACGTTTTTCAACCTCATTGACCAGATTAATCACACGTTTGATGATTTGTCCTGTCAGGTCTTGAAAGTCTTGAGCCATCAGGATCTCAGTCAATTCACCACGCAATTCACTGCTGTCGCCTTCTACTTGCGAGAGCAAGTCATCAATCCGGTGGCATAGTGACTTGAAGTGCATCAGTTCAATCCGACCATTCATCAAGCCATTCCATTCAGGGCGAATCAGCAGCAAGCTTTCATGTAGTTTGTCGGCTATCGGCATACACCGATCCACTGCATCCATGGTTTTGTTCGCTGCGACTTCCGTTTTCTGTATAACGTAATGCAGTCTTTCCCGTGCGTCTGGAATTTCATCCGTCGCGATTTCACTGAAGCGCTCATCAATCTGAAAGTTTTTCAGCGCTTCGTGTAAGTCTCGCGTCAGCATCCCTATCTCTTTAAACATAGGGTTATTGGCAGACTCGTAGACATAGGTGAAAAGGCGATTAGCGTCGTCTTGCCGTCCTTGTTCCAAAAGTTGCACGAGTTCTTTAGCCTGTTCTAATGAAATCATCCTGAATCAGCCTTTTGCGCGTGTGAATAGAGCACCTTTTGCCGCAGCAAAAGCCTTATAAACGCTCAAAAATTTTGTCTAATTTTTCTTTAAGCGTAGCAGCGGTAAATGGTTTTACGATGTAACCATTCACGCCTGCTTGAGCGGCTTCGATGATTTGCTCACGTTTGGCTTCTGCTGTGATCATTAGTACAGGAAGGTGCTTCAGTTCTTCGTCGGCACGGATATTTTTAAGCAAGTCAATACCTTGCATACCGGGCATATTCCAGTCTGTGACTACAAAGTCAAAATCACCTTTCTTGAGCATAGGCAATGCCGTTAGGCCATCGTCCGCTTCCTGCGTGTTATTGAACCCCAGATCTCGAAGTAGGTTTTTAACGATTCGGCGCATTGTTGAAAAGTCATCAACAATAAGGATCTTCATGTTTTTATTCAAAATTGCCTCCACTGAGTTTGAGATCAGTGATATTTAGTCATTCCGAGTCCAAGAACTTAACTTTGTTCTTAGCCGCTGCATAGATTGGCTGAGTATCTGGCTGACGCGAGATTCACTAACTCCAAGTACCTCACCAATTTCTTTTAAGTTTAGCTCTTCATCATAATAGAGCGAAAGTACCAAAGCTTCACGCTCCGGGAGCGATTTTATTGATTCAACGAGTGCTTTACGGAAAGATTCTTCAGCGACACCGTGAAAAGGCGAGTTATCTTCCCCCTCTTCAAACGGTGAAATCGCGTCGTCAGAAACACCGAGATCCTCTATCCCAACAATACGTGAACAGTTAATGTCCATCAGCACGCTGTGATACTGCTCTAGTGACATGTTTAAAAACTTCGCCACTTCAGCATCCGTTGGATCGCGATTGAGTTCTCCCTCGAGCACTGCAATCGCTTGACTGATTTCCCGATTATGTTTGTGCACAGATCGCGGAACCCAGTCACCACGTCGGATATCGTCGAGCATAGCCCCACGAATCCGAATTCCGGCATAGGTTTCAAAGCTCGCGCCTTTACTTCCATCATAATTTTTTTGTGCCTCAAGCAAACCAACCATGCCAGCTTGAATGAGGTCTTCGATCAGAACACTGGGCGGGAGACGACCAATCAAATGATGAGCGATACGCTTAACCAATACAGAGTACTTCTCAAGAAATAGCTGCTGGCTATTAAGATTTCCGTATTGATCGTATGTCAGCGCTTTATTCACCGAAAGGTTCCCCTACTGTTTCTGACCGATTAAGTAAGCGTTCAACGAAAAACTCCAAATGTCCACTTGGTGTTCTCGGTATCGGCCAAGTCAACGCTTTGTTTGCCAATGAGCTTATCGCCAATGCGGCTGGTGAGCGTGGATACGCATCCACCACGATTTTTTGTCGCTTCACCGCTTGGCGTACATTGTCGTCGAGTGGGATGCAGGCGACAAGTTCTAAGCTCACATTTAAAAACCGTTCTGTCACTAATGTTAATTTAGCAAATAATTCACGGCCTTCACGATAACTTCTCACCATATTAGCAACAATTTTAAATCGTTGAACTTGATGTTCTTTGCTCAGTAGCTTGATCAGGGCATACGCATCCGTGATTGAGGTCGGTTCATCACACACCACAACCACTACATCTTGCGCTGCGCGTGAGAAGCTCACCACCATATCTGAGATACCTGCCGCGGTATCGATGAGCAAAATATCCATCTCATCTTCTAACGTGCCAAATGCCCGAATCAGTCCCACGTGCTGAGCATGAGAGAGCTCGGTCATGGATTGCGTTCCGGAAGTAGCGGGAATGATGCGAATTCCATGTGGGCCTTCCACAATAGCATCTTTGAGCTCGCACTCTCCGGCTAAAACATGGCCTAGGTTACGTTTAGGGCGAATGCCGAGCATTACGTCAACATTAGCGAGGCCCAAGTCGGCGTCAAGTACCATGACTTTTTTGCCCTGTTTTGCCATACAGATAGCCATGCCTAAGGTGACATTCGATTTCCCTACACCACCTTTGCCCCCAGTGACCGAAATTACTTTGGTCACTGACGGTTGGGTTAAGCGACGTAGGCCGCTTGCTTGGTCATATATCATTTTGTTTGTCATACCTGTCCGCCGCCTAGAATCTCTCTGAATCACTGGTCCAGTAATGAGGTTCATCTTCAGTCGACTTCTCTAGCAATTCGTTTGCCTTTGCGACCATGTATTTGGGTTGCGCGATTACGATATCTTCGGGCACTCGTTGTCCATTCGCGATGTAAGCGACGGGCAACGCATTTTGTACAACCACACTGACGAATTCGCCTAGGCTCAAACATTCGTCGAGTTTGGTCATAATGCATCCAGAAAGCGGTATCCTTCTGAAATGCTCAATGGTTTCTTGTAATACTTTGCGCTGCGCGGTCGCAGGCAAAACAAGGTAACTATGGATAGTCTCTCCGCTCTCTTGCATCAAGGTATCCAGCTGTTCTGACAACCGAACATCGCGTTGTCCCATCCCTGCGGTATCGACTAAAATCAGGCGACGATTACGCAGCTGATAGATTACATCGGCTAACTCGTTGGAATCTTTAGCAACTCTTACAGGACATCCCATAATTCTGCCATAAATCGACAATTGCTCATGGGCGCCAATACGGTAAGTGTCTGTGGTCACCAATGCGACGTTGTCAGAGCCGTATTCCATCGCTGCACGAGCCGCCAATTTAGCCACGGTTGTGGTTTTCCCTACACCGGTTGGCCCAAGTAAGGCAACCACGCCACCACGCTTTAGGATGTCGTGTTTGACGACTGGAATTTGGTCGGAGACTAAACCTAACAATGCTTTCCATGCTTTAGGGGGTGGTGTTTCTTCTGGAATATAACAAGCCAATTGGTCCGCCATTTCCAAAGAGACACCCATGCGCTCTAAGCGTTTGATCAACATGGCACGCAGTGGCTCACGACGCTCGACTTCTTGCCACATTAATCCGGAAACTTGATGCTCAAGCAAACGGCGAATCGAGGTCATCTCTTCACGCATCGATTCTAATTCACTGACGGCGACCATCGGCTCTTCGGGCACTTTTCGATCATAACGAGTCGGATCCAGCCTAGGCTTACGGCGTGCATCGGCATCTTCTTGCAGCAACTTACCGAGCGCAGAGTCAGGGCGTTGACGCTCTGCACTGCTCTGATTACGTTGTGTCTGATTGCGTTGTGGCGCACGATTTTCTGACTGGCGCTTGAGCAGCGCAGAGAGCGAATCTTCGTTTTCCGCACGATGCTCTTGCTCATCTGCCGAGCTGTATTGCTTGAGCATATTAGCAAAGCGTTGAGTCATAGAACGGCCAGAGTCGGCGCTCGATTGCAAACTGACACGGTCATCCGCCAGCTCTCTGCTCTTGGTCGGAGCGACCGAGGGTGAGACTTGGTTATAACCATGTCTAGGCTGCGAGTTGTAACGCTTGGCTGGTGCGGGCGCAGTATCGCCATCAACCGCTGCCACAATTTCGACCCCACCCGCGACTTTTTTATTCGACATGATCACAGCATCCACGCCCAGCTCTTCTTTGACCTGAAGCAGCGCAGTTTTCATATCCTTGGCAAAAAATCGTTTTATTTTCAAAGCAGATTTCCGTCTTTAAAAAACGTGCGGACGATTAATTACCCACGGCCTGCACAATTCGAATTTGTTTCTCATCGGGGATCTCCTGATAGGAGAGCACGCGAAGGTTGGGAATGGTGTTTTTCACAAACTTCGCTAGCGTTGAACGCAATACGCCAGATGTCAGCAATACTGCGGGTTCCCCTTTCAACTCCTGCTCTTGAGTGGCGTGGCTTAGCGCCATTTGCAGTCTTTCCGCCAGTCCCGGCTCAATACCTGCTGATTCACCACCCGAAGCTTGCATAGTTTGATGCAAAATTTGTTCCAGCTCAGGAATTAAGGTAATTACAGGCAATTCAGGCTCTACCCCATTGATTTCTTGGACAATAAGTCGTTTGAGTGAGATGCGCACCGCTGCAGTTAAAATGTCGGGTTCTTGACTCTTACTCGCGTATTCCGAAAGGGTTTGCACTATGGTGCGAATATCGCGGATCGGGATGGCTTCATGCAGCAAGTTCTGTAGAACTTTGACCACGACCCCCAGCGAAAGCTGATCTGGTACAAAGTTTTCCACCAGTTTGGGCGCGGAGCGCGAGAGCATTTCCAGCAGATTCTGAACTTCTTCATGGCCAATCAGCTGTGCCGCATTATTGGTGAGCAGTTGACTAAGATGAGTGGCGAGCACAGTGGAAGAATCGACCACGGTATAGCCCAAAGCCTGCGCATGCTCACGCTGATCTTCCCGTATCCACACTGCATCCAGACCAAAAGCCGGGTCGCGAGTGCGCTCACCATCAATCATGCCGTACACTTGTCCCGGGTTAATCGCCAACTCTTGATCTGGCCGAATTTCTGCTTCACCCACGGCTACGCCCATCAAGGTGATGCGGTAACTATTGGGCGTTAATTCTAGGTTGTCACGAATATGTACCGGTGGAATAAGGAAACCAAAGTCCTGCGACAGCTTTTTACGCACCCCTTTAACGCGTTCAAGCAGCTCGCCACCTTGATCTTTATCCACCAAGGGGATCAAGCGATAACCCACTTCCAAACCAATCACGTCAACCGGCTGTACATCATCCCATGACAGTTCACGTTGGGTCGGGGTTTCCACATCGCTCTTGGCGGGCAGATTTTTATTCTCCGCTTTGGTTTTCTGTTTACGGTGCAGCCAATACGCCGCACCACTGGCCAGTAGTGCTAAAAACAGGAAGGCAAAATGTGGCATCCCGGGGACAATCCCCATAACAAACAGGATACCTGCGGTAATGGTGAGAGCTTTCGGGTTATCAAACAGTTGGAAGATAACCTGCTGTCCCATGTCCTCATCGGTATTTTGACGCGTAACCATAATCGCAGCGCCAATCGATAAGAGCAGTGATGGAATTTGGGCAACTAAGCCATCACCGATGGTCAGCAGGGTGTAGATTTCGATCGCTTCTTTGAAACCCAAATCATACTGGATCATCCCGATACTCAGGCCACCGATGATGTTGATAAAAAGAATCAAAATACCGGCGATCGCATCACCCTTTACAAATTTTGACGCACCATCCATCGAACCGTAGAAGTCCGCTTCTTTAGTGACTTCAAAACGGCGCACACGCGCTTGTTCTTGGTCAATCAAGCCCGCGTTTAAGTCAGCATCAATCGCCATCTGCTTACCGGGCAAGGCATCTAAGGTAAAGCGGGCACTTACTTCGGAAATTCGTCCCGCACCTTTGGTCACCACCATAAAGTTGATGATCATCAGGATAAGGAACACCACCAAACCGACCGCGTAATTCCCACCAATCACCACGTTACCAAACGCTTCGATAACGTTACCCGCCGCACCTGGACCTTCATGACCGTACAGCAAAACGACTCGCGTTGACGCAACGTTCAGTGCCAAGCGTAGCAAGGTCGCGATCAGCAGTACCGTTGGAAACGCCGCAAAATCTAATGGCCTACGGGTATAGACGGTGACTAGAAGCACCACTAACGACAGAGCGATGTTGAAAGTGAAGAACAAGTCGAGCAGAAAGGCTGGCATTGGGAGGACAACCATCGCCAATGCAGCCAACACCATGACCGGAGCACCGATCGCAGGCATGCTACGCTGTGGAATTGAAGGCAATTTGTCCGCAAATGGCAGTGTAAATTTCATAAATTTCTGGCTGTCACTGAAGGGTTAATCGGAACATCAAGGCTGCGCCGTAGCGATGCTATAACCAAACGACTTGGAGTTGCAGTTCGGCCGCCGTAGGAAAAACCCCATGAGTATAGACTCACTCTATGCTTGGGTGAACGAGCGTAACCAGCGCAGTTGCAGCTTCAAGTAGAAAACGTATATCGCGTTGATGCAATTTTCAGTCCATTCCCTACGTCAATTTTATGGCAATCTCAGTTAAGGCATCTCGCCTGAAAAAACAAAACCTTAAAAACAACGAGAGCCGCAGGAGGCTCTCGATATACACGATAAATGATGGGAAATAGGGTTACGGATGCACATTCCACAAAGGCTGTCCATTCTGTGCAATGGGGTCGTAATCGATACAAATCATCCCTGAAGTCGGGAACATGGGTGGAATCATATCGGCCACAAATTCAGATACCAGATACCCTACTAGCGGTAAATGTGAAACCAGCAACAAGGATTCGAGCTGTTCAACCTCAATCAAGGCCGATAGGTAATCAAATACTCGATCCGACTGGCCGTAGGGCGTGATGCCATCGCAAGTTTCCACTCTTTTGGCAGAGAAATGATCCGTGAGCAGTTCCCACGTCTGTTGAGCCCGTAAGTAAGGACTAACCAACACAAGATCGAAACCCTTCACGCCTCGTTGATTGACACATGCACGAGCGACAGCTTCGGATTCATGGCGGCCTCGGTCGGTTAATGCTCTTTGTGCATCACTAGGGGCAAACTGCTGCGCTTCACCGTGACGCATAATATAAATCTTCATGTACACTACCTACGCTATGCAGTCTCTGGCTGCTTGGTTTTTTTGATTATAACAGCAGTCTGAGCAAAGACTTCGACTTCGTTAACAGTCTATTAAAAAGCTAAGCGACAGACTAAACTGACAGGAATAATAATAGTACGATGTGTCAGTTTGGTGTTCTGTGACTCGTCTTTGACCCTACCAATCCGGAGAAATGCTGTGCATATCAGCCCCAATGATACTCATCAGTACCGATATATTACGCTGAGCAATGGCTTACGGACGTTACTCATCCAAAGCCCTGATGTTCAAAAATGCGCCGCGGCGTTAGCGGTCAACGTCGGGCACTTTGACGATCCTATCGAACGCCAAGGTTTGGCTCACTATCTCGAACACATGCTGTTTTTGGGCACAGAAAAATACCCGAAAGTTGGCGATTTTCAAACTTTTATCAGTCAGCATGGCGGTTCGAATAATGCATGGACTGGCACAGAACATACCTGTTTCTTCTTTGATGTTTTGCCGAACGCTTTTGCTAAAGCGCTTGACCGTTTCAGTCAGTTTTTTATCGCACCGCTGTTTAATGCCGAGGCTTTGGATAAAGAGCGTCAAGCCGTCGACTCAGAATACAAACTGAAAATTAAAGATGAGTCACGCCGTCTCTACCAAGTACAAAAAGAAACCATTAATCCGCAGCACCCGTTTAGCAAGTTCTCAGTCGGCAATCAGCACACCTTAGGCGATCGCGAAAACAGCTCTATTCGAGATGAAATTATTGAGTTTTATCAGTCCCATTATTCAGCCAAGTTGATGACGTTGTCCCTGATTGGCTCGCAAAGTTTTGACGAACTCGAAGCATGGGCTGAGCGTTATTTTGCCGCGATCCCAAACCCGCAACGCGATATCAAACCGCTCCCTCCTTTTGTTGATCGCGAACATACGGGAATTTTGATTCAGATTGAGCCTCTCAAAGAGATTCGTAAGCTGATCCTCGCTTTTCCTATGCCCAGCACTGAAAGCTACTATCAGAAAAAACCGCTCTCTTATTTTGCGCATTTAATTGGCTATGAGGGTGAAGGCAGCTTGCTGGAAGCGTTGAAAGAGAAAGGTTGGATCACTACTCTTTCTGCTGGCGGAGGGGTAAGTGGCAGTAACTACCGCGAGTTTGCCGTCAGTTGTGTGCTGACTCAGGAAGGATTGGATCATGTTGATGAGATTATTCAAAGTCTATTCCAAACGCTGAATTTGATTGCGACTCAAGGCTTACAGGCGTGGCGTTATCAAGAAAAACGGGCTGTACTTGAGTCGGCTTTCCGCTTTCAAGAAACCCAGCGCCCACTGGATATGGTCAGCCATTTGGTGGTCAACATGCAGCATTATGCCCCCGAAGATACGGCTTACGGGGACTATATGATGTCAGGCTACGATGAAGCCTTGTTGCTGCATATTTTAAGTTATCTCACCCCAGAGAACCTGCGTGCCACCTTGATTGCAAAAGGGGGTGAGTACGATAAAAAAGCGCAATGGTACTTTACCCCTTATTCAGTTCGCCCTTTCACTACTGAACAACTGCACAGATTCCGCCAGCCGTTGGATTTACCCATCTCCCTGCCTGAACCCAACCCATTTATCTGTTATGACCTCGACCCGTCAGAGGTCAAGGAGAGCCACACTCTGCCGCAAGTGTTGCAGGACTTACCCGGATTCAAACTTTGGCATCAGCAAGACACCGAATTCAGAGTACCTAAAGGCGTGATTTATGTTGCGATCGACAGCCCGCATGCCGTGGCTAACTGTCGTAATATCGTGATGACCCGTTTGTGTGTGGAGATGTTTTTGGATGCGTTAGCCAAAGAAACATACCAAGCCGAAATAGCGGGGATGGGCTACAACCTCTATGCCCACCAAGGTGGCGTGACGCTCACGTTGTCAGGTTTTAGCCAAAAATTACCGCAATTGATGGAAGTGATTTTACGTAAATTTGCGCAGCGCGATTTCCAGCCTAAGCGCTTTGCCACCATCAAGCAGCAAATGACTCGTAATTGGCGCAATGCCGCCCACGATAAACCCATCTCTCAACTGTTTAATGCGATGACTGGGTTATTGCAACCCAATAACCCACCTTATGCCGAGTTACTAGCCGCAATTGATGATGTACAAGTGGAAGAGTTAGCCCATTTTGTCGACACCATTCTGTCGCAGTTGCACGTCGAAATGTTTGTCTATGGTGACTGGCCTGCCGCCGAAGCCCACAAGATGGCGGAAGTGCTCAAAGACGCGCTACGCGTTCAAGGGCAAACTTATGAAGAGTCGCTTCGCCCATTGGTTATGCTCGGAAAGAGCGGAACGTTTCAACGTGAAGTACAGTGCCAACAAGATGATTCCGCGATTGTGGTGTATTACCAATCTCATGAAGTCAGCCCACGCAGTATTGCGCTTTACTCGCTGGCCAATCATCTGATGTCGGCCACCTTCTTCCACGAAATTCGCACCAAACAGCAACTTGGTTATATGGTTGGTACGGGCAATATGCCATTAAACCGCCATCCGGGTTTAATCTTATACGTTCAATCACCATCGGCTCCGCCAAGTGAATTGATCCGCTCTATTGATGAGTTTTTAAATGCCTTGTATATGGTTCTGCTTGAACTCAATGAATATCAATGGCATAGCAGTAAACGGGGATTGTGGAACCAAATTTCCGCGCCCGATCCGACACTCCGGATTCGAGCCCAGCGTTTATGGGTTGCGATTGGCAATAAAGATCTCAGTTTCGATCAGCGAGAAAAAGTGCTGGAAGAGCTTAAAAATCTTAGCCGTGCTGACATGATACGCTTCGTTGTCAATGAACTGAAACCACGTACGGCACATCGCTTAATTATGCATACTCAAGGCCGAGCCCATCACGATGCCCCTGCCTTACAACTCGGCCAAGAAATTGGCTCAGTGGAAGAGTTTCAACTGCGCCCTAAAGCTTATGATGTGGGTTAGGCCCTTTCGGATTCCACAATGGTTTGCAACGGGTGTGGATGCAGCTTAATACACACCCCTTGCCACTGGAACGCAACGGTTGGGTTCGCCAAACGCTCCCCTTCACCTTGTGGGCTCGACAGTTTCACTTTGATGCCGAGTTCATTAAGCTGATGCCATTTTTCCGCCAGTGAGGGGTAACCGCCTTTCAACTCCTCACAAAAAGTCTTTGCACTCAGAGCTTGTGAAGGGATCACAAATTCTACATGCTCCCAACTCTGCTCAGGATAGGTTTTCCCTTGCGCAGGATACGGCAGTTCAAGACACTCAATTTGCCAATGGCTCACTTGCAGTGGCTGGTTAAAACGAATCACGATGATCGGGCGGCCATTAATCTGCGCACAAGAGATCTCTTCACCATAAGCGAGCCAAGCTTGATGAGCGACTTGCGCCAATTGCGGATCGTTGATTCGCAGCGCAATATGGTCTAGCTGATTGGCTCGCAGATCTAAGCCTAAAAGATCAAGCAACTGCTCTATTTTGGCAATGAATACGTCGAGTTTTTCGAGCAGTTGTTGTGGAGCAAGCCCTGTCGCATAAAGTTGTTGTTGCATCTGTTCGCCTCAAAATGCCAGTTTGGACGCGATACTACCAAGATTGACGGAAAAAGGTGAAAATTTCCTGTGTTTCACCCTAGGTGGTTAGACTGAATATTGTTATCATGACCGTCAATTAAACCATATTATTGTGATATGCCTCACTTCAAAAATGATGGCATTCCTCCCCTATTTCCTTGAATTGAAGGGTAAACGTGTGAATATCCAAGCACTGATCAATGATCGAGTTTCTCAGGCTATTGAAGCCGCAGGCGCACCAGCAGGCACTCCGGCACTGGTTCGCCAATCAGCAAAAGCACAATTTGGTGACTACCAAGCCAATGGCATTATGGGCGCTGCCAAGCAGTTAGGTACCAATCCTCGAGAATTTGCACAAAAAGTCTTGGATGTTCTCAATCTTGACGGTATCGCGAGCAAAACCGAAATCGCAGGTCCGGGTTTTATCAATATTTTCTTAAGCGAAGAGTTTTTGGCTGCGCAAGCCGAAGCGGCTCTGGCGGATGCACGCCTTGGCGTGGCACAAGAAGCCCCAAAAACCATCGTGGCTGACTACTCAGCGCCTAACGTTGCCAAAGAGATGCACGTAGGCCATCTGCGTTCAACCATCATCGGTGATGCAGTCGTACGCACTCTGGAATTCTTAGGCCATAAAGTGATCCGAGCTAACCACATCGGTGACTGGGGCACTCAGTTCGGTATGTTGATTGCTAACCTTGAGCGCGTACAAAAAGCATCGGGTGAGGTTTCGATGGAGCTTTCGGATCTTGAAGCTTTCTATCGTGAATCGAAAAAACTGTATGACGAAGATGAGCAGTTTGCAGAAACAGCACGTAACTACGTCGTGAAACTGCAAGGTGGCGACCCATTCTGTCTAGAGATGTGGAAGAAGTTGGTTGACGTGACCATGATTCAAAACCAACGTAACTACGACCGCCTAAATGTCTCCCTCACTCGCGAAAACGTGATGGGCGAAAGCATGTACAACGACATGCTGCCACAAATTGTCAGCGACCTGAAAGCCAAAGGCTTGGCAGTGGAAGATGATGGCGCGCAAGTGGTGTTCTTGGAGGAATTCAAGAATAAAGACGGCGAGCCTATGGGCGTTATCATTCAAAAGCGTGATGGCGGCTTCCTGTACACAACAACGGATATCGCCTGTGCTAAATACCGCTATGAAACACTGGGCGCAGATCGTGTGTTGTACTTCATCGACTCACGTCAACATCAACACTTGATGCAAGCGTGGACTATCGTACGCAAAGCGGGTTATATCCCAGAAAACGTCAGCCTAGAGCACCACGCATTCGGCATGATGCTGGGTAAAGATGGTCGTCCATTCAAGACTCGTGCAGGCGGCACTGTACGTTTGGCGGATTTGCTGGATGAAGCTGAAGAGCGTGCCAAGGCCCTGATCGAATCGAAAAATCCAGAGTTATCCGCAGAAGAAAAAGCCAACATCGCCAATACGGTTGCGATGGCGGCCGTGAAGTACGCGGATCTTTCTAAACACCGCACTACAGACTATGTGTTCGATTGGGACAACATGCTGGCATTTGAAGGCAATACCGCGCCTTACATGCAGTATGCTTATACTCGTGTTGCTTCTGTTTTTGCGAAAGCGGGCGTGGATATGAATGAGCTAACAGGTCATATCCAAATTACTGAAGAGAAAGAGAAAGCCTTGATCGCCAAACTGCTGCAGTTTGAAGAGGCGGTACAATCGGTCGCGCGTGAAGGTCAACCGCACATCATGTGTAGCTACCTGTTTGAACTGGCAGGCATTTTCTCTAGCTTCTACGAAGCTTGTCCAATTTTGGTCGCAGAGCAAGAAAGCATTAAGCAGAGTCGTTTGAAACTCGCGGCACTGACAGCGAAAACCATCAAGCAAGGTCTTGCTCTACTGGGCATTGACACTCTAGAGAGAATGTAATTGAAGTAGAGAAAAGGTTGGCCAATCGCCAACCTTTTCTTTTTCACTTATCTGGCTTCAACCAGTCTTCAACCAAGAATAGAAAATCGATTTGGAGGCGTATCTGATGGCGCATTTTGAACTGCATCCCCAATTGCTAAAAGACACCGATGTGATCGGCCATTTCCCGCTCTGTGTTGCTCTGTTACATAAAGATTCTGCCGTGCCTTGGGTTATTTTAGTCCCGCAAAGAGCGGATTTACGTGAACTACACCATCTGCCAATGGATGAGCAGCAGCAGTTTTTAGTCGAATCGCAGCTGGTTTGCCAAACTCTGGAAACTCTATTTTCCCCAGACAAACTCAACTTAGGTGCTCTAGGCAATATGGTGCCACAACTGCACATCCATCATATTGCGCGCTTTACCCATGATATGGCATGGCCTGGCCCTGTTTGGGGCAGAACACAAGGCGTGTTTCGTACTCAGCAAGAGCAAGCGGCATTACTGACCCAGTTAAGAGATGCACTCGCAAAACATGCACTGTTTACGGCATAGTGTCTGCGTCATCACCGCCAGCTTAGACGAAGTACAAATCAAGCATCGCCGCTAAAAGCAGTGTTTAGGAATGACCATAAAAAAACCGCATTACGCGGCTTTTTTATGAGTCGGTGATACCACAAGCAACTATACCCAAACTACTTGGAGTTGCAGGTAGGCAGCAAGAGAATTCATCCCCATGAACATAGATACACTATGCGATTGGGATGAACAAACGTTGCCAACACCGCGGCACCTTCAAGTAGGAAGGTTTTACATAGTCACATTCACAGCAAGCGATCCTGCCTGATTCATGACGTAGCGCACTCGCACCACCTCATCCTCAGCGTTGATGTACTGTTGACGCGATAAGACACCTTTTTTAATCCATACCGCGAGCATCGCATCGATGCCATCTTCGCTCAGAGCAAAACGTCGCGCGAGCTCTTGTCTCGTCGCGCCATTTTTCGACTCAATCGCCGCTTTGAGTTCATTTAAAATCACGCGACAGATACCTCTATCATCTTTTGCTTACGCCCTGTCTGTTTAAGTGCCCAGTAGGTAGCAAATCCGATACCCACAATCACACCAATCCAAATTAAGCTATACATTGGGTGCTCAGCAATATGGGTAGCTTGGTAGTAGAGCACCGCAGAACCGTAAGCCAGCCCCATCGTCCATACCGCAATAAAGCGCGCGTAAGCTGCACCAAATTCGCGCACATAAGCGCCCATCGCGGCTACGCAAGGGGTATAAAGCAAAATAAAGATCAGATAAGCAAAAGCCACATGAGCATTGGCAAAATAGGTGTGTAAATTACCAAAGATCGAGCCGTCTACTTCTTGCTCTTGCGCAACCGCCTCGGTATCCGTCAAATCCCCTACTTCAATTCCTAGTGGGTCGCTGAAACTGAGCCCTGCAAGGTTGTCAGGAATCGTCATTAAGGCTTCTTGCAAACTCGCCAGCAAATCGTATTCCGCAGCCTCTTCTGCATCAGGTGTGCTGGTGTAAAGACTATTTAAGGTCCCCACAACCGCTTCTTTGGCAAAAATACCTGTAATGATGCCAACCGTTGCAGGCCAGTTTTCCTGAGTAATCCCCATCGGTGAAAAAACAGGAGTGACAAATTGAGCTGCTTTAGAAAGCACGGACTTATCACTGTTTTCGTTACCAAATGAACCATCGGTACCGACTGAGTTTAAAAAGCTCAAAATTGTCACAACAACAACAATGGTTTTACCGGCTCCCAATACAAAACGCTTCAGCTTCTGCCATGTTTTGATCACCACGTTTTGTAAGGTTGGGATTTCATAGTCCGGCATCTCCATGATTAAGCTCTCGCTGACACCAGGATAGAGGGTCTTTTTCAGTACCAAACCTGTCAATACCGCAGCAACAATCCCTAATAAATAGAGGGCAAACACCACATTTTGGCCACTTTGCGGGAAAAATGCCGCCGCAAACAACGCATAAACCGGTAAACGAGCACCACAAGACATAAACGGAGCCATGGAGGCCGCCAGCTTACGTTCACGCTCTTGATCCAGCGTACGCGTTGCCATAATAGAAGGTACGTTACACCCGAAGCCAAGGACCAGCGGGACAAACGCTTTACCGGGCAAACCGATTTTCTGCATCACTTTATCCAGAACAAATGCAGCACGAGACATGTAACCGGAGCTTTCTAATACCGCTAAGAATAAATACAGGCAAGCAATGACAGGAATAAAGGTTGCAACGGTTTGGATACCGCCACCAACACCATCAGCGATTAAGGTCACTAACCAAACGGGGAGATGGTCATCCAGTAAATGGTGTCCGCCATCAACCAACAATGCACCGACGCCAATATCAAAGAAATCGATAAAAGCACTACCGATGTTGATTGAAAACATGAACATCAGGTACATCACAGCAAAAAAGAACGGGATGCCAACCCACTTATTGAGGATAACGCGATCGGCTTTTTCGGTGAATTTATGGCTCAGTTTACCCTCGGTGCGTCGCACGTGGGTGCACAGCTCATGTAAATAGGTATAACGTACGTTGGCAACGAGAAGATCAATATCAACCTGGCACTCATGTTGACGTTGCTCTACATTTTGGCGCTCCGCCTCTTTTAATCCGTTAATCACTAAACGATCGTTTTCTAAGGCTCGAATCGCCAGCGCACGCGCAGAAACCGCTTGCTCAGCAAACATTGGTTCTAGCTCATGAATCAATGACTCAAATTCAGCACCGTAGTGAAGTTCAATCTGCTTTAACGCAATCCCTTGTACCAGCAGTTTATGCAATTTTTCTTTAAAGCGGCGAACTTGCTCTTTATTGTTGGCAGAAAGCGCCAACACAGGGCACCCCAAAAACGCTTCTAGTTGTTTGGAGTCGAGATGAACACGTTCACGCTTAAGCGCATCCATTTTGTTGAGTACGACAATCATTGGACGGCGCAATTCACGCAGTTGCAGCGTCATATATAAGCTGCGCTCAAGGCACGTCGCATCAACCACATTAATGATCACATCCGCAGGATGCGTCAACACTGCACGCGATGCGATCGATTCATCAATACTGTTACTGTCATTACCGCTGTCTAAAGCATAAATTCCGGGCAGATCGGTGAGTGAAAATTCATCGCCTGCATGCACAAAACTACCCGTTTTTTTCTCAACAGTGACCCCCGCCCAGTTACCGACTTGCTGTTTTGCCCCAGTGAGACCATTGAATAAGGTTGTTTTTCCACTATTCGGGTTGCCTACGGTGAGTACTTGATACTTCATTGTGCTCTCTCCACATCAATATTTGCCGCAATATTTTCGCGCAACGCGATCGACACACCGCGTACTTCAACTTGAAGCGGATCACCCATTGGAGCTCGGCGAATTAATACGACTTCGGTATTGGGGAGAACGCCCATCACCATCAGTTTCTTTCTGACCGTATCAGAAAGTCCATCCAATGCGAGGATGATTCCACGCTCGCCTGCTTGCATTTGTGACAATTTCATAGAGGTAACTTTGAAAAGGAAGTGTTAATAAGAAATATTACTATTAATGTTAAACGAACTTACCATACGCAGGGTAAGGTTTTCTTGCGCGAAAACAATGTTTGCTTAAGTAATAGTCAACGTCAATTCTGTCAAAAACTTCTCGTCAAAAACGTCAAAGACCAAGTCAGAAAAGTCTCCTGCATAAAATCAACATGATAGAAAAAACGACAAGTTACATTTACATATTTAAAATCAACAAGTTAAAAACATGATTAAGCTGCTGTCGTTTTTCTATGTAAAGTTGTCGTTAATTTTATAAGTAAAATAAGTCGATAGGATTATAGTGATTTCGTTGAAAGGACATCCCTCCTAGAGACAAGAATTCCAGAGGTGGTATGACCATGTCATACCACTCCGGCAGCAAGCGAAGGTGTCGTTGACACCCGTGGTATAGTCCCCCCGGCTATACCACGATATTTTTTTCCTACTGTTTTACCTCTATTACCATCACTCACTTCGATAGCATTTTTTTCTTGAGCCGATTCAGCGACAAGCTTGTTAGCTTCTGTTTGTCTGAACAAAATTCATCACATTTGTAGCGCACTGTTATCGACTACCGAGCTAAGTTCTCACGGGTACCTTTGCTATTTATTAAAACTGAAGGAGCATTGGTTGGGTTCATTTTCTAATCACACAAATCCGCCTATGCTCAGTTTGATCAATACCGTGCTGGCTTACTGCAATACTAAGCGATTTGAGAACAACAAGATGAAATAGAGATGGGCTCTATTAGTTTTCTTGATCTTCGATGAATTGGCTTGGTGATAATCCAAAATGATGTTTGAAACGCTGACTGAAATAAGAGGGATCATTAAATCCGCAATCAAAGGCAACTTGTGCGATTTTCGCCCCACTCAATAAGCTTTGACACGCTTTTTCTAAGCGAACCTCATTTAACGACTCTTTGAAGGTTTTTCCTGTCGCGGCTTTAAAGCGACGCTGTAAACTGCGTTCAGAGACATAAAGCGCCTGCGCTGCAGTGGATGTGGTGAAATTGGGGTCGCTATAATGCAGCTCAATCAGTTTCTCGACTTTGCTTAGCCACTCTTTCTCCACCTCATCGATCCCAACCTTAGCCGCCTGTTCCCCTTCTTCTGGTTTATGAATGGTTTCTAACTCGGGTAAAGTTGCCAATGGCCAAGCTAACTCAATCACATTACGCTCTTTCAACGCGAGCACATGCAATACACCACCACTACGAGTGACTAACTCTTCAAGCGGATAACTACTACCAGATAACGTCACCATGGTTTTGTCTATGTTTTGGATTGGGGCACAAAAATCAGAAAACACGATAACCGCCTGCGCATTTCTCACTTCAAGTTGTATGGTTAATTCTTGATGCTTATACAAACGTTTGATCGCATCCGTTAATACAGCATTAAATAACACATCAAGGTTGAATTGTCGGACTTCCACAAAGCGAGGCTCACCACTGTAAGTTAGCTTAATCAAGGCTTTACTGTACTCTTCCTGCCAACTCTTCAATGCAGACTCAATCAAAAGATGCAAATCATGATATTTGCTTTCATCCTCATCGCCGCGATGCATAAAATGCAGTTGAGCCAACTCTTGCTTCACCTTGTTGAACGGTGCTTCAAATTCACTCCATGCTCGTACTTTGGCGTAGGAAGATAAGTGCCGCAATGAAGCATCAATATTGTCTAAAACGTTACCAAGAATTGTATGGTGGAGCTGCAGTTGCTTTCGAAGTTGGTGGTTGTTGCTCAGTACAATTTTACTTTGATGACGTAACTGACTGGTTTTGAGCTCCACTTGCGCTTTGAGTTTGCGGTTAGCTGCCAATATCATTCTTGTTCGCCACCATAAAGCGAGTGCTAATAGCCCCAACACGCTCAGCACATATCCGACAAGCGCGATGGAGGTCATATACCAAGGCTGTAAGACTTCAAAATCAAACAGGGCCTCAGTTCGGTATCGCTGTGTCGGATTAGCGCTACGGACTTTCAAACGATACTTACCAGGTAAAAGTTGATCAAAATTGAGCAGCGCCCAATCAAAGCGCTGCCACTGCTGTTCATCGTTGAGTTTGTATTCTAAAGATTGGCTGCGTGAAGAGGGTAAAGCGCCAAACTGAAAGCTGATCGAATCACCATAAGCAATTTTCAGTGGCTCGGACATACGATACCCCAAAAGCTTGGTCGTATGATTTACGCTGACTTGGCTAAACGTCACCTGAATATTGGGCAAATTAGACACCGCTAATTCTTCTGTATTGGTTTTCACTACACCAAAATGCGATCCTATGATCAACGATGAGGTATCTTGCTCCTCACCCACCGCACACGATGCAGACAAGAACTCATTACTGATCAGTCCATAAGGAGCCCCAAAATGCTTAGTGAGCTCTTGATTACGGTAATAACTGATCCCTTTGGTGGAGATAA
The DNA here is from genome assembly GCF_008369605.1 of Vibrio cholerae. Classification (NCBI taxonomy): domain Bacteria; kingdom Pseudomonadati; phylum Pseudomonadota; class Gammaproteobacteria; order Vibrionales; family Vibrionaceae; genus Vibrio; species Vibrio cholerae. Next base: position 796,165 of record NZ_CP043554.1, on the reverse strand, counting down.
GCCACATCCCCTGCTTAGACTCAGCAATACACAAAGGCTGTATATTCTCTTCAATTAACTCGACAGTGACAGCTTCGGGTTGATCTTTACGCCACTGAAAAACCCCATAAGAGCCAACAAGCCAAATGTGGCCTGAAGAATCTTCAGCAACTTGTAAAATCTCACCATAGCGATGACTCGAAAAATCAAAGCGGATCTGTTTTTCAAGCAGGGAATAAGCGCCATGTTCCGTCCCAATCACTATGCCGTCTTTTACTGCGGCAAGCAGAGTGATCCGTGATGGAGAAAAAGCCTTCACCATCCATTCAGAACCATAATCTCGATAATTTTTTTCAGAGAGTGAGTATGACCATATTTGGTAATCACTTGTCCCCCATAAGTTACCGTCACTATCTAAGCTCAGATGCTGAATAGCCGTTTGTAGCAAAGGGAGCGGTAAATTGGGCGTATCAATACTACGACGACTGAGATTGTAACGAACCAGACCTTTCTCTGTCGCGATCCAGAGATGCTCTTGGGCAATCACAAAATCATTTACTTTACCTGGATAGATAAGATGCTTACGTAGCTCATCTGAAAAATTAAAGTTATACAGGCCTTGTGCGGTTATCGCCAGATAGTCTCCATCCGAGTTAAGAGCGGCTATTTTACCGATCGGTGTTTTACTTCCGTCGTTAGATAATGCTTGCGCCGGATACCGAGTAAACTGCTGACCAAATAGGGAGTAATAAAAAATCCCCTTGTCAGTTCCTATCCACATCCCACCTTGAAAGTCATTCACCATGGCGTAGATTTTCTTGCCCAGTAAGGCATAGCCATCTTGGTTGTTACTCTCAAGTTGCACGATTTTCCCGGTGATAAAAGAGTAAACAAAGAGCCCATCTTCTGTACCGATCCAGTACTCTTTCTCGGTTTCCGCAATAGACAGGACATGGGAGGAACCAATTCTATCCAGTGGTGGACGTTTATTTTCAATATCAATGACTAACGCGCCACGTTTAGACCCAACTAACAGCTCTCGCCGCTTATGGGAAAAATAGAGCTTTTGGATAAAGTGCTTGCCAGAATTTTTTACATGGGCAAAACCTTGTTCATCAGATAAATACACCCCAACATTAGTCGCTAAAGCCCATTTCGAGACTAAAAACTGCGCATCGTTAATCACGACCTTGCTGGCACTATTGAGCTGATAAAGTTCATGTAACGAGAGGGATTCGACGCGGCCACTTCGGATCTCATAACTATAGAAGTTTTCCCCATCAACCATCCAGATCATGCCATTTGAGGCCCCCATCTGAATAATCTGCGTTCCCGGAGTTAAGCTCAACATCAGCTCTCTTTCTCCCCCGGGATAGGTTCTGAACAACTCGTGTTGCTCAAAAGCCCAAAATGCACTGTTCGCATAAACAATATGACTGGACAACTGCGGCAGAACAGAACCACGACGAGGCAAGACGTTTTGTCCATCAAAGTACATCACTTTGCCATGAACATCATGTACCCAAATCCCCCCATCACTACCGAGGTAGAGATTTTGCGCAACAATAACTTTCCCCTGCTCTTGAATGGGCAAAGGATAGAAAATAGACATAGATTTATCTAATGCCAATACCAAGGATGGGATCAGGATATTGAGCAAGCAGCCATACAACAATGTGCGAAACACGAGTTCCCCTGTCAGCGACAATTCAAGAATTCGTACTTTATTGGTTTCGGTATCCTAGAGGAGCACAAATTCTCATGCATTCTAACGAATACCTAGCGGGTATGCAGTTTGAAAGGTTTAGAAAGACCACTTTTTTAGGTTTTGGATACAAAAAAATGCGGCTTAAGCCGCATTTAGAACAATGTGAGAGACATTGGTCGACTTAAGATTGAGACAAACACGCGTAGTAACTCTCCGCCAAACTATTTAGGAAGGCGAAATAGCTACCCGCTTTGAGTTCAATTGAGCTGCCGAGTGGATCGAGCACACCAATTTTCGCCGACGTGCCTCTAACAACGGTTTCGATAATCGCTGGCTCAAATTGCGGTTCTGAAAATACACACTTGGCGAGTTGATCATTCAGCGTCTTTTTAATCGCGATCAGTGTCTTAGCTCCTGGCTTTCGCTCAGGACTCACCGTGAAGTGGCCTAGATTATTTAATGCAAAGTGCTGTTCGAAATAACCATAAGCATCATGAAAAACGTAATAAGGTACGGTCGTGACAGGTTTGAGCTTTTCACCTATCGTGTTGTCTTGCTCTGCAAGGTTCGCTAAAAAGCGAACAAGATTATCTTGATACTGCTGCTGCTGATCCGCATCGAGCTCAATCAGTTTTGCCGTAATTGCACTTGCAACTTGTCCTACAGGCCCAATCCCTAACCAGAAATGAGGATCATAATGCCCGTGATGATGCCCATCATGCTCATGCTGCTCCTCCTCGCCATATTCTCGCAGTGCTAAATTAGGAACTTGGCTTAATGTTAGTGCTGACGTACGGCCTTCCAACAGTTTACTCATGAAGGGTTCAAGATCCTGACCAAACCAAATAACCAAATCTGCTTGTTGAATCCGCTTTACATCTGAAGGGCGTAGCGCATAATCGTGCGGCGATGCTCCAGAAGGTAAAAGTACATCGGGAGTCCCCGTCCCCAGCATCAACTCGTAAGTGATCATCTGTATCGGCTTGATGCTGGTCAGAACTTCGATTGCGCTGGCTGATTGAGCAAACAGTGCTGCGACAGTAAGTAAAAAATATCTCGATAACATGGTCGCCAAACTCCAGTTAGTGGCTTTTATTGGGCATGAATGTTACTTTATAACATAACCATTTTGCAAATGAGTTCTATTCCATGGCTATTCTGATTGAATTGCAAGACATATGCGTCGACTTTGAACAAAGACGTGTGCTTGACAATATCCGGTTAACTCTCACCAAAGGCAATATTACAACGCTTATCGGCCCCAACGGTGCAGGAAAATCAACCTTAGTGAAAGTCATTTTAGGATTACAATCATTGAGTTCAGGAAAAATCATTCGCCAATCGGGAATTCGTATCGGCTATGTTCCGCAAAAACTCAAACTCAATGACACATTACCGCTGACGGTGAACCGCTTTTTAAAACTGGCTGGCCGTTTTAGTACTCAAGAGCTATCGGAAGCCTTACGCCTAGTGGGAGGTGAGCATCTTCAAAGTAGTGATATGCATAAACTCTCCGGCGGTGAAACACAGCGTGTATTGCTCGCCAGAGCTTTATTACAAAGACCCGACTTGCTTGTGCTCGACGAGCCTGCTCAAGGGGTTGATGTACAAGGACAAATTGACTTATACGACCTGATCCACACCTTGCGTAACCGCTTTGGCTGCGCTGTGTTGATGGTTTCTCACGATTTACATTTGGTGATGGCCAAAACCGACGAAGTGATCTGCTTACAACACCATGTCTGTTGCTCTGGCTCGCCGGAGAGCATCGCCAAACACCCGAGTTATTTAGCGATGTTTGGCCATCGAAGCCGAGACACGCTGGCTTTTTATCAACACCACCACGAGCACCACCACCACGATTTATCTGGCTTACCGGTCAAAGGGAAAGCGAGTGCTTGCTCACATCATTCACATGGTCACCACAAACATGATTGAACTTCTTCTACCTTCTCTTCTTGCTGGCCTCGGAATTGCCATTATTGCTGGCCCTCTCGGATCTTTCGTGGTTTGGCGCAGAATGGCTTATTTTGGTGATACCCTTGCTCACGCCTCACTACTGGGTCTGGCGCTCGGTTTTTTACTCGACATCAATCTGTATCTGGCACTATTGGTCTGCTGTTTGGGGATGGCGGCCATTTTAGTGGCGATGCAAAAGCAAAAACTCATCGCGACCGATACCCTACTTGGGATTATGGCGCACAGTGCGCTATCGCTCGGTATGATTGCGGTGAGCTTTCTTGATAATGTCCGCATCGATTTGATGAGCTATCTGTTTGGTGATTTGCTCGCGATTAGCCCATCCGATCTTACCTTTATCTGGTTCGGTGTCGTCACTGTCAGTTTGATTGTCTATCTCCTCTGGCAACCCCTTCTCTCGACTAGCGTGAATGAAGAGTTGGCCTTTGTTGAAGGAACCAACACTGACCTGATGCGTTTAATCTTGATGCTACTTATCGGTTTGGTGATTGCCGTCGGGATGAAATTTGTCGGGGCTTTGATTATGGGCTCGCTGTTAATCATCCCCGCGGCTACTGCTCGCCGTCTTTCACGCACCCCAGAAGCCATGGCGTTTTGGGCAATTGGACTGGGTGTATTAAGTGTGATCGGTGGGTTGGCGCTATCTTGGCACTTTGACACACCTGCAGGTCCGTCGGTGGTGGTTTCTGCTGCGGTATTGTTTGTACTCACCCAGTTTAAACGGGTCGCTTAACGCTGTATCACATTAGCTTTTAGTAAAAAGAAATGGCATTTAGTAAAAAGAAACCCCGAAGCTGTGTTCGGGGTTTCTTATTATCTGAATAAGTAATCGCGGTAGATTACCAACCAGTCACTTCACGCAGCGCTTTGCCAATATCGGCAAGACTTTTTACTGTCTTCACGCCCGCAGACTCAAGTGCTGCAAATTTCTCTTCCGCGGTACCTTTACCACCAGAGATGATCGCACCAGCATGCCCCATGCGTTTGCCCGGAGGAGCCGTTACACCTGCGATATAAGAAACGACAGGTTTTGTGACGTTAGCTTTGATGAAAGCAGCTGCTTCTTCTTCTGCAGTACCGCCGATTTCACCGATCATCACAATCGCTTCTGTCGCTGGATCTTCTTGGAACATCTTCAGGATGTCGATGAAGTTTGACCCCGGAATTGGATCGCCACCGATGCCCACACAGGTTGACTGGCCGAAACCTTCGTCTGTGGTTTGTTTAACCGCTTCATAAGTCAAAGTACCCGAGCGAGAAACGATACCCACTTTACCTTTCTTATGAATGTGTCCTGGCATGATGCCAATCTTACACTCATCCGGTGTAATCACACCTGGGCAGTTAGGACCAATCATACGAACGCCAGTCTGTTCCAGTTTCACTTTGACATCAATCATGTCAGTGGTAGGAATGCCTTCAGTGATGGTCACAATAAGCTTGATGCCGGCATCGATCGCTTCCAGAATCGCATCTTTACAAAATGGTGCTGGTACGTAGATAACAGTTGCGGTTGCGCCAGTCACTTCAACGGCTTCACGAACGGTATTAAATACAGGCAAACCTAGATGCGTGGTACCGCCTTTACCTGGCGATACACCACCAACCATTTGTGTGCCATAAGCAATCGCCTGTTCAGAGTGGAAAGTACCTTGACCACCGGTGAAACCCTGACAAATGACTTTAGTGTCTTTATTGATAAGAATCGACATTATTTGCCCTCCGCCGCGGCAACTACTTTTTGAGCTGCGTCTGTCAAAGATACAGCTGCAATAATATCTAGACCTGATTCTGCCAGCACTTTGCGTCCAAGTTCTGCGTTTGTACCTTCAAGACGCACAACCACTGGAACGCTTACACCAACTTCCTTCACTGCACCGATAATGCCTTCTGCAATCATGTCGCAGCGCACAATGCCACCAAAGATGTTCACCAGTACGGCTTTTACATTGGTATCAGACAAGATGATTTTGAAGGCTTCTGCAACACGCTCTTTGGTCGCACCACCACCTACGTCAAGGAAGTTTGCTGGTTTTCCGCCGTGCAAGTTAACAATGTCCATGGTTCCCATTGCTAGGCCAGCACCGTTAACCATACAGCCTACGTTACCATCCAGCGCAACGTAGTTAAGCTCCCATTTCGCTGCGTGTGCTTCGCGCGCATCTTCTTGAGAAGCATCGTGCATTTGACGCAGTTTGGGTTGACGGTACATCGCATTGGAGTCGATGTTGATTTTGCCATCAAGGCACAGCAAGTTACCTTCTGCAGTAATCACCAGCGGGTTGATTTCCAGCAGTGCGAGATCATATTGAGCAAACATTTCACCCAAGCCCATGAAGATTTTCACGAACTGTTTGATTTGATCACCTTGCAGGCCTAGCTTGAACGCCAATTCACGACCTTGGTAGGCTTGTGGGCCAACCAGTGGATCAATTGCCGCTTTGTGGATCAGTTCTGGAGTTTCTTCTGCCACTTTCTCAATTTCCACGCCACCTTCAGTCGATGCCATGAAAACGATACGACGTGTAGAGCGGTCAACTACCGCACCAAGATAAAGCTCATTAGCGATATTTGATGCTTCTTCAACCAAAATTTTTGAAACCGGTTGGCCATTTGCATCCGTTTGATAAGTTACTAGGTTCTTACCTAGCCATTTTTGTGCAAACGCTTTTACGCCTTCTTTAGTGTCATGCAGTTCAACGCCACCTGCTTTACCACGTCCACCGGCGTGAACTTGGCATTTTACGACTTTCTTGGCTGTGCTGATGCGTCCTGCAGCTTCAAACGCTTCTTGTGGCGTATCACAAGCATAACCTTCCGGTACAGGCAAACCGAATTCTGCAAACAGCTGTTTAGCTTGATATTCATGCAAATTCATTGTGTTGTTCCATTTGTTTATTGTTCTTCCATAGAGTCCATTGAGCTGAACTTTACGTTTGTAGGGTCACTCTTGAGCGAGTAGCCAATCTTTGGCCAAAGCCAGGTCGGACGTTGAGCATGTCCGACCCTTTTCTCCATTACTCAGAAATCTGAGCAATAGACAGTTTAAACATCGAGCAGCAGACGGGCTGGATCTTCTAGCAACTCTTTAACGGTCACTAGGAAACCAACCGACTCACGACCATCGATTGAACGGTGGTCATAAGACAGCGCTAGATACATCATTGGCAGGATTTCAATCTTGCCATCCACCACCATGGCGCGGTCTTGGATCTTATGCATACCCAGAATCGCCGCTTGTGGCGGGTTAATGATAGGCGTTGACATCAGTGAACCAAACACACCACCGTTGGTGATGGTAAAGTTACCGCCAGTCAGTTCGTCTACGGTCAATTTACCGTCACGACCTTTTTCTGCTAGCTCTTTGATGCCTTTTTCAATTTGCGCCAAACTCAAGGTATCGCAGTTTTTCAGTACTGGAGTAACCAGACCACGTGGGGTTGATACGGCAATGCTCACATCAAAGTAGTTGTGGTAAACCAGATCATCACCATCGATAGACGCGTTCACTTCTGGGTAACGCTTCAGCGCTTCAGTGACGGCTTTCACGTAGAACGACATAAAGCCCAGACGGATGCCATGACGTTTTTCGAACACATCTTGGTATTGCTTACGCATGTCCATGATAGGTTTCATGTTCACTTCATTAAATGTCGTCAGCATAGCCGTGTTATTTTTCGCTTCCAACAGACGCTCAGCGATACGCTTACGCAGACGTGTCATTGGCACGCGCTTTTCACTGCGGCCGACGACAGGAGCCAGTGCTGCGACAGAGGCTTCAGCTTTCGCAGCTGGTTTGGCTTTGTTCGCGGCTAAGTGAGCTTCGATGTCTTCGCGGGTAATACGACCACCCACACCAGAACCTTTAACTTGGTTTGCTTCCAAGTTATGTTCAGCAAGCAGGCGACGAACCGCAGGGCTTAGCGCATCATTGCTTTCTTCAGTTAGTGATGCTTTATGGCGTTTATCTGGTGATGGCTCAGTAGCATCTGGAGTGTCTTGGGTTGGTTCACCCGCTACAGCGCCTGGCTTCAAACGTGCCAGCAGTTGTTTAGAAAGCACTGTCGCACCTTCTTGTTCCAAAATAGCTTCCAGAACACCTGCATCGGGTGCTGGAACCTCCAGCACTACTTTGTCAGTTTCAATTTCAACGATCACTTCATCGCGAGCAACCATGTCACCCGGCTTTTTATGCCACGTCGCAACCGTGGCATCCGCAACTGATTCAGGCAAATCTGGAACCAGAATTTCAATGGTCATAATGGTATCTTCCTTATACTTCTCGTTCTTACGCTAGGGTCAGAGCGTCTTCAATCAACGCTTTTTGTTGTTTCATGTGCACCGACATATAGCCGACCGCAGGAGATGCCGAAGCGGGACGACCTGCGTATTTCAGATCAGCACCCGCTGGAATCGCAGCGCGGAAGTTATGTTGGCTACTATACCAAGCACCTTGGTTTTGCGGTTCTTCCTGACACCAGACGTAATCCACCACATTGGTGTAATTTGCAATGGCCGCTTGTACTTCTTCCAGAGGGAATGGGTACAACTGTTCGATACGAACAATCGCCACGTCTTGCTGTTCATTGGCTCGGCGCTGTTCAAGGAGATCGTAATAAACCTTACCAGAACAGAACACAACGCGTTTTACTTGCGACGGATTCAGCGCATCAATTTCACCAATCGCCGGCTGGAAAGTACCGTGGGCAAGATCTTCCATACTGGAGACACACAGTGGATGACGCAGCAGCGATTTAGGAGACATCACCACCAGAGGGCGGCGCATTGGGCGAACCACTTGACGACGAATCATGTGGTAAACCTGAGCAGGGGTAGACGGAACAACCACCTGCATGTTTTGCTCAGCACACAGCTGCAAGTAACGCTCTAAACGTGCAGAGGAGTGCTCAGGACCTTGGCCTTCATAACCGTGTGGCAGCAGCATAGTCAGGCCACATAGACGCCCCCACTTCTGTTCACCAGAGGAGATAAACTGGTCAATAACCACCTGCGCACCGTTAGCAAAATCACCAAACTGTGCTTCCCACAACGTCAAACCGCTAGGCTCCGCAGTCGCATAGCCGTATTCGAATGCCAATACCGCCTCTTCTGACAATACTGAGTCAAAGACTTCAAACGGGCCTTGGCCAGCATGGATCTGTGAGAGTGGAATATAAGTACTCGCATCGTTTTGGTTATGCAGAACAGCGTGACGGTGGAAGAAGGTTCCACGACCAGAGTCCTGACCTGAGATACGGATGCGCTTACCGTCATCAAGCAATGTGGCATACGCAAGCGTTTCAGCCATACCCCAATCCAGCATCTTCTCGCCAGAGATCATAGAGAGACGATCTTGGTAGATTTTTTCTACACGGCTATGCAACACATGGCTTTCCGGATATTGGCAAACACGACGACCAAGATCTTGCAATCGCTCCATCGCATATTCGCTATTCCAAGGAATATGCCAGTCGTGACCTAAATACGGTGACCAGTCCACAGAGTGCATCGCCATTGGACGCCATTCTTTGACCACCACTTCACCGTGATCTAGGGCATCGCGATATTCATTCACCAGTTGAGTCGCGGTTTCGAGATCGCACTCACCACGCTCAGTTAACACATCTGCATACAGCTTGCGAGGTGTTGGATGCTTCTTGATTTTTTGGTACATCAACGGCTGAGTTGCGTTTGGCTCATCCGCTTCGTTATGACCATGACGGCGATAACACACCAGATCAATCACCACATCGCGCTTGAATTCATTACGGTAATCAAGCGCTAGACGAGTGACAAAAGCTACAGCTTCAGGATCGTCTGAATTCACGTGGAAAATCGGTGCCTGAACCATCTTGGCAATATCGGTACAGTACATGGTTGAGCGAGTATCGCGTGGGTTTGATGTCGTGAAGCCCACTTGGTTATTGACCACGATACGTACTGTACCACCGACGCAGAAACCACGCGCTTGAGACATGTTGAAGGTTTCAGCCACCACACCTTGTCCGGCAATCGCAGAGTCACCATGGATAGTGATAGGTAGCACTTTACTGCCATCTTCATCACCTAGGCGGTCTTGACGCGCGCGCACTGAACCCATCACAACAGGGTTCACAATCTCAAGATGCGATGGGTTGAAAGCCAGTGCTAAGTGAACATCACCGCCCGGTGTCGCAAAGTCAGCGGAGAAACCTTGGTGATATTTCACATCACCTGTGCCCCAGCCTTCGCCATGTTTACCGGCAAACTCATCAAACAGATCTTGTGGTTTTTTACCCAGAACGTTGACCAGCATGTTCAAGCGACCGCGGTGCGCCATCCCAATCACCACTTCACGCATGCCACTAGCACCCGCGTGACGGATCATCTCTTTGGTCATCGGAACTAAGGCATCCCCCCCTTCGAGAGAGAAACGTTTAGCACCAGGGAATTTCGCACCAAGATAACGCTCTAAACCTTCAGCGGCAGTCAGCTCTTCAAGGAAAGTACGCTTTTCTTCTTTACTGAATACAGGGGTACCCACAACTGGTTCGAGGCGCTGTTGAATCCAACGCTTCTGCTCAGTGTCGGTGATGTGCATGTATTCTGCACCGACAGAGCCACAGTAGATTTTTTGTAGGGATTGATAGATATCTTTCAGCTTCATCGTGTCTTTGCCAATCGCAAAGGAGCCCACGTTGAAGGTCTCTTCCATATCTTCTTGGGTCAAATTATGGAATGAGGGATTCAGCTCCGCCACTTCAGGGCGGTTCCATAAACCGAGAGGGTCAAGCTTGGCAGCTTCATGACCGCGGAAACGGTATGCGTTAATTAGCTGCAGTACTTTTACTTGTTTTGCATCGACTTCAGGATCACTAACTTGGACATTGTAATGCTTAGTCTCTTGAGCGAGTCGTCGGAAGTAGTCACGGACGCGTGAGTGCGGTTGTTCAACCACATTCGTTGGGTGCGCAGGCAACCCATCAAAAACACGTTTCCACTCCTCACTTACCAGATCGGGATCACTTAGATACAGTTCGTAGAGATCTTCTACGTAAGTTGCATTGGCGCCAGCCAAGTGTGAAGACTCGAGCCATGCCTTCATCACGCCGTTGTGCATTTTTTTCCCTTAACCAGTAGTTTTCACGTTTGCTGCGGTCTTATCGCCGAGCTATAAAAGGCAGGCTCGAAGGCCTGCAATTTTCAATTTAAACTGAACGATTGATCAACATGGACTTAATATGTCCAATGGCTTTCGTTGGGTTTAATCCTTTCGGACAAACACTGACACAGTTCATGATGCCGTGGCAACGAAAAACGCTAAACGCATCATCAAGATTCGATAAGCGTTCATCTGTCGCGGTATCACGGCTATCAATCAACCAACGATAAGCAGCCAACAAACCTGCAGGTCCGATAAATTTATCCGGATTCCACCAGAATGAAGGGCAGGAAGTGGTACAGCAAGCGCACATAATACACTCGTACAGACCATCCAAATGCGCCCGTTCTTCAGGGGATTGCAAGTTCTCTCTTGAAGGGGGTAATGCATCATCTGCAATCAAGAAAGGCTTAACTTTCGCATAGTTATCGTAAAACTGAGTCATGTCGACAATCAAGTCACGAACCACAGGTAATCCTGGCAGTGGACGAATCACAATTTTGTCACCTTTTAACGCAGACAAAGGTGTGATACATGCTAAGCCATTCTTACCATTCATATTCAGACCGTCCGAGCCACAAACCCCTTCACGGCATGAGCGGCGGAAAGCAATACTTGGATCTTGCTCTTTAAGCAGAATCAAAGCATCCAACACCATCATGTCAGACCCTTCCTCTACCTCAAGAATGTAGTCTTTCATGTAGGGTTTGTTATCGACATCCGGATTATAGCGATATAAAGAGAAGTTGAGTTTCATATTGAGTACCTCCCTTAATATGTACGCACTTTAGGCGGGAACGGGTCACGGTAAACCGGAGTCATATTGACCTCACGCTTACTCATCTGTTCCGTTTCCGGATTGTAGATTGAGTGGCACAACCAGTTCTCATCATCACGCTCTGGATAGTCAAAACGCGCATGTGCACCACGGCTTTCAGTACGGTAGTTTGCCGCTACTGCGGTCGAAAATGCTGTTTCCATCAGGTTGTCCAACTCTAAACACTCAATACGTTGAGTGTTAAATTCGGTTGATTTGTCCGCCAGATGAGCATTTTTCAAACGTTCGCGAATGACTTTGAGCTCTTCCAGCCCCTCAGCCATCGCCTTACCTTCACGGAATACCGAGAAGTTGTTTTGCATGCAGCGCTGCAGATCTTTACGGATAACAACTGGGTCTTCGCCACCTTTGCTGTTTTCCCAGCGCATAGTACGAGCCAGAGAAGCTTCGATATCCGATGCAGTCGCAGGGCGAGCCTCAGCTTGAGCACGCAGAGTTTCACCAAGATGTAGACCCGTTGCGCGGCCAAATACCACCAGATCAAGCAGTGAGTTGCCACCTAAACGGTTGGCACCATGTACCGATACAGAAGCGATTTCACCACAAGCAAACAAGCCTTGGACTTCGACATCTTTACCATGGCTGTCTTGTTTGATCGCTTGACCAGACACTTGCGTTGGTACACCACCCATCATGTAGTGACAGGTTGGGATAACAGGAATAGGTTCTTTCACTGGGTCCACGTGAGCAAAGGTACGTGATAGTTCACAGATACCCGGTAGGCGAGATTCCAATACATCACGACCTAAGTGATCCAGTTTCAGTTTGATGTGTGGACCCCAAGGACCGTCACAACCACGACCTTCACGGATTTCGATCATCATTGAACGTGCAACCACGTCACGACCTGCTAGATCTTTAGCGTTAGGTGCATAACGTTCCATGAAACGCTCACCATCTTTATTCAGCAGATAGCCGCCTTCGCCACGACAGCCTTCTGTAACCAGAACGCCAGCACCCGCGATACCCGTTGGGTGGAATTGCCACATTTCCATATCTTGCATTGGTACGCCAGCACGCAAAGCCATACCGACACCATCGCCCGTGTTAATGTGTGCATTGGTGGTTGAAGCGTAAATACGACCTGCACCGCCTGTCGCAAGCACTGTTGCTTTGGCTTTGAAGTAGCAAATTTCGCCTGTTTCCATACAGATTGCAGTACAACCGAGCACAGCACCATCTTGGTTTTTCACCAGATCCAGCGCATACCATTCCGAGAAAATGGTGGTTTTATGTTTAACGTTTTGTTGGTAAAGCGTGTGTAGTAGAGCATGACCAGTACGGTCTGCTGCTGCTGCCGTACGAGCAGCTTGTTCACCACCGAACTCTTTTGACTGACCGCCAAAAGGACGTTGATAAATCGTGCCGTTCTCAAAACGAGAAAAAGGCAACCCCATGCGCTCAAGTTCAATCACGGATTCCGGACCGTTTTTACACATGTATTCGATGGCATTTTGGTCGCCGATATAGTCGGAACCTTTTACCGTGTCATACATATGCCACTGCCAATCATCTTTATGTGAGTTACCCAAAGCCACGGTAATGCCGCCTTGAGCGGATACCGTATGAGAACGAGTTGGAAACACTTTTGAAAGCAGTGCGCAAGTTAGGCCTTGCTCAGAAATTTGTAGTGCAGCACGCATGCCTGCACCACCTGCGCCGATTACTACGGCGTCAAAAGAACGAACTGGAATAGTCACTTAGGCACCCCACAATACAAATAGGCCAGAGAAGAAGTATCCTAGTAGAACGGCGATGACCACAAGTTGCAGCCCCGCTCGCAATTTGGAGCACTTAATGTAATCCGTCAGTACTTGCCATAGACCAATCCAGCCATGAATCAATACTGAAACTAATGCCAACATTGTGAAGACTTTGGTGAACGTACTACCAAAGAATTGAGTCCACGCGACATAAGAGATGTCCGTGAACGCGCAAAAACTCACGATATAAATAGTGTACAAAACTAAGATGATCGCTGAAGCGCGGATCAATAAGTAATCGTGAACACCATTACGACCAAATGAAGAGACATGCTTTACCATACCAGAACCCCCGCCAGTAGAGACAATACAACCGTAGCGGCAAAAGCTACTTTGGCGCTCGCGGCACCGGATTCCAGCTCTTCAAAGTGACCAAGATCCATCAATAAATGACGAATCCCACCAGCAATGTGGTAGGCCAGAGCAGTTAGAATTCCCCACAACACGAATTTCACGAAAAAGCTGTCAACAATGTTGCTCGCTTCCATAAATCCGACAGGTGAGGAGAGAGAGAGGGATAACAACCAAAGCAAAATCCCAACCGCAACAAACGTAATCACCCCCGACACACGGTGGAGGATGGATGCGATTGCTGAGATCGGAAAGCGAATGGTCTGCAAATCTAAATTAACAGGTCTTGACTTTCTTTCTTTCACGGGCTTGCTCACTCAGCTCCATTGAGCATTTATAGTTATGGATGAATTCTGGTCGAAAATGCGCATAATTTAACATTTATTCAACATTTCAACCGCCAAATCGGCGACTTAATTGTAGTTTAAATGTTACACCCAAGTCTAAAATCTATAAGTTAAATTTCTTTCTAGCCTTGAATTTATAAGGTCTCTCACAGAATTTTCTGTGTCACTATACGGACTGCAACATTCTAATACAATTGCTGTAACAATTTTTGCTACACAGAACAGATTTTTAACTTTATACGTATAAAAAATCAAAGTGAGTGCACACATCAGAGGAGAATAATTGACTTTGATTAAGATCGGACGTACAAGAATCACACACAAAACATCCTGGACGGATTAAATAATAAACAAAGGAGATGGTTATGGCGGATAAGAAAGCGACCCTTCACATCGAAGGTAAAGCGCCAATCGAATTGCCAATTATGGATGGATCGCTTGGTCCACAAGTGATTGACGTTCGTACTTTAGGCTCAAACGGTTACTTTACTTTTGACCCGGGTTTTCTTGCCACTGCATCCTGTGAATCTCAAATTACTTATATCGATGGCGCTAAGGGCATTCTGTTGCACCGCGGCTACCCTATCGATCAGTTAGCCAATAACGCTGATTACTTGGAAGTGTGTTACATCCTTCTTTACGGTGAAGCCCCTAATCGTAAGCAATATGAAGAGTTCAAGAAAATCGTTACTCGTCACACTATGGTTCATGAACAGATCGCGAGCTTTTTCCACGGTTTCCGCCGTGATGCTCACCCGATGGCTGTGATGTGTGGTGTGGTGGGTGCGTTAGCTGCTTTCTATCATGATTCACTCGATATCAATAACGACACCCACCGAGAAATTGCGGCTTATCGTCTGCTTTCCAAAATGCCGACCTTGGCTGCGATGTGTTACAAATACTCAGTTGGTCAACCGTTTATCTACCCACGTAACGATTTGAGCTATGCAGAAAACTTCCTGCACATGATGTTTGCCACACCTTGTGAGGAGTATGAAGTGAATCCTATCGTGGCTCGTGCCATGGACAAGATTTTCACTCTACATGCGGATCATGAACAAAACGCATCGACATCGACTGTACGTCTGGCAGGTTCATCGGGTGCTAACCCATTTGCGTGTATCGCAGCAGGTATCGCTTCTCTTTGGGGCCCTGCACATGGTGGCGCAAACGAAGCTTGTCTACGTATGCTTGAAGAGATCGGCTCTGTTGATAAGATTCCTGAATACGTAAGACGTGCAAAAGACAAAGATGACCCATTCCGTCTAATGGGCTTTGGTCACCGAGTGTACAAAAACTACGATCCACGTGCCACTGTAATGCGTGAAGCGTGTCATGAAGTGCTGAAAGAGCTAAGCATTCAAGATCCACTGCTCGACGTCGCGATGGAACTTGAGCGTATTGCGCTGTCTGATGAGTACTTTATTGAGAAGAAACTCTATCCTAACGTCGATTTCTACTCAGGCATCATTCTCAAAGCCATTGGTATTCCTGTGTCTATGTTCACGGTGATCTTTGCGATGTCTCGTACTATCGGTTGGATTGCTCACTGGAATGAAATGCACAGCGATCCGGACAACCGTATCGGTCGTCCACGTCAGTTGTACACAGGTCAAAAACTGCGCGATTTCACCCCCTTGCATGAACGCAGTTAATCATTGATTCAAAAGCAAAAGAGCGAGATTTTCTCGCTCTTTTTTATTGTTCTAAACTGGATTATCAATATCAATGAAGGTCACATCAAAGCCGTGATTTTCCGCGAGCCATTCCCCTAGTGCTTTAATTCCGTAGCGCTCGGTAGCATGGTGACCTGCGGAAAAGTAATGGATCGACTGTTCACGTGCCGAATAGGTTGTACGCTCCGAGATTTCTCCAGAAATAAAGGCATCTAAACCCCGGCTAGCCGCGAGTTCAATATAGTCTTGCCCACCACCCGTACACCAACCGACAGTTTCAATCAACTTATCGGCTTGATCGGGAGCAATATGCAAAGGTGTACGATTCAGGACTTGGCCAATCCGATAAGCTAATTCTTGCCCGGTTAACGGTTGTAAAAAGTGCCCAAACATTGCAACTGATTGAGGATGCCCTTCCAATCCACCATCAACGCAAATCCCGAGTCGCTGCGCAAGCTGAGCATTGTTGCCCAACTGTGGATGAATATCCAAAGGCAGATGGTAGGCATACAGATTAAGATCATTTTGGATAAGCGTACGTATCCGGCGACCTTTCATACCTCGAATGGCCTCAGGTTCATTTTTCCAAAAATAACCGTGATGCACCAATAATGCATCGGCTTTGAGCTCAATCGCAGCGTCAATCAGCGCTAAACTCGCGGTCACACCGGTGACAATTCGTTTGACTTCCGCTTTACCTTCGACTTGTAAACCATTAGGACAATAATCTTTAATTAACTGTGGGGACAATGTCTCATTTAGCAACGCTTCTAGCTGTAAATTGTTCATCTTGTAATCCATTGAGCAACAGAGGTGGCGTGGTTATAACAATTTCAGGCTAGAATGTCGAAATATGTCAAAAAGTGGTGGTGATCAGATGGAGTTAAAACACTTAATGGATTGGGTGATTCGCACCCCTGCCCTATTTCAAGCCAAAGCGCCTTTGGTCAGCAAAGCGCCATTTAGCAAAACAACACGAGAACAGTGGCCAGACTATCAGGGCAATCCACGATTAGGCTTTCTCTATCAACATCTTTGCGCTCAATTATTCACCGAAACGCCATTTTACAATGCGGTTTCAGAAGAAATTCAGCTCATTAATGAAGGAAAAACCGTCGGTTCATTGGATTTTTTAGCTAAAAACCGTAAAACTGAACATTATGAACATTGGGAAGTGGCAGTCAAATTTTATCTGCTCCACCAAGGATGTTGGTACGGCCCCAATGCCGAAGATCGTTTGGATATCAAACTTGACCATATGCTCAACCACCAACTGCCACTATCACAACATCCGCTTTTTATTGAACAACATCCACTCTGGGCTGGTGCATCACAACATTTATTAATGCAGGGTCGTCTTTATACCAATCCATTTTCTGATGAGCCAATCCCGACCGATTGCCTTGGCTACCCGCTCAATACTAGCCAGATTCAAGGGTATTGGTGTTTCCAGCGTGAGCAGCACTTAATCGATGAACCTTTATATCAGCTTGAAAAGTCAGATTGGTTGACGGGACGGAAAGCAGACTCTGAACTTTATACAGAACACGCAGATGGGTTTGTGCATTGCCAATCTGAATCTGGGAAATTCTGGTTTATTGTGCCAAACCAGTGGCCATAGCGTTAAGAGACATAAAAAAGGGGCGATCTCATCGCCCCTGATTCATTTCATCACACTATAAACCTGCGTCTTTAAACACTTGGTTTACGATCTGCTGCGCTTCAGATTCAATTTGTTTTAAGTGCTCAGCTCCTTTGAAGCTCTCACAATAAATCTTATAGATATCTTCTGTGCCAGATGGACGAGCCGCAAACCAACCATAATCCGTAGTCACTTTGAGGCCGCCAATGGCTGCGCCATTACCCGGAGCATGAGTCAAGCGAGCCGTAATTGCATCTCCCGCTAGCGTTTGAGCCGACACCATTTCAGGAGACAGTTTCTTTAGCACATTCTTCTGTGGACCATTCGCCACGGCTTGAATACGGCTGTAATAAGAATCACCGTGTTTAGCTGCCAATTCATCATAATACTGTTGCGGATTTTTGCCGGTCACAGCGGTAATTTCCGCTGCCAGTAAGCACAAAATGATCCCGTCTTTGTCGGTAGACCAAGGCGTGCCGTCTTGACGCAGGAAAGAAGCCCCCGCACTCTCTTCACCGCCAAAACCAAAGCGACCAGAGTAGAGTCCATCAACAAACCATTTGAAGCCCACTGGAACTTCACACAGTTCGCGGCCAAGATCGGCAACCACTTTATCAATCATCGCACTGGAAACCAGCGTTTTACCGACGGCAACATGACCCGCCCAACCTTGACGATGACGGTACAGATAATCAATGCACACCGCGAGGAAGTGGTTCGGATTCATCAAGCCTTTAGGGGTCACAATGCCGTGACGGTCGTAGTCAGGATCGTTACCAAAAGCCAAGTCGTATTCATCTTTCAGGGCCAGCAAACCCGCCATGGCATATGGGGAAGAGCAATCCATACGGATCACGCCATCTTTATCTAATGACATGAATTGGAAGCTTGGATCAATGGCTTCGCTGACCAGCGTTAAATCGAGTTGGTAAGCGTTGCCAATTTGACGCCAGTAATCTATGCCACTTCCGCCCAGAGGATCGACCCCTATTTTGAGCTTGGCCTTTTGGATCGCCGCCATATCAATCACATTGACCAGATCATCAACGTAAGGCTTAACCAAATCGACTTGCTTGAGCAACTCGGATTGTTTAGCCAACGCAATCGGCATGCGTTTTACACCAGCAAGCTGCTGACTGATGTAAGCATTGGCACGATCTTCAATCGCTTGGGTTAGCTCACCTTCTGCAGGACCACCGTGTGGTGGGTTGTATTTGATGCCACCATCTTGTGGCGGGTTGTGCGAAGGGGTAATTACAATACCGTCCGCTTTATCTGTATGCTTCAGGTTGTACGTTAAAATGGCGTGTGAAATACCTGGGGTGGGAGTGTAGCCGTTGTTTTCTTGCACAATCACTTCAATGCCATTGGCAATCAACACTTCCAGAACACTACTGAATGCAGGTTCAGACAGCGCATGAGTATCTTTGCCAATAAAGATTGGGCCAGTCACACCATGCTCACGGCGCACATCCGCTACCGCTTGCGCAATCGCAAGAATATGATGTTCATTAAAGGTGGTTTTATCGGCCGTACCTCGGTGTCCCGACGTACCAAATTCAACTTTATGCGCCGTATTGCCAGCTTCAGGCTGGAGTAGGTAGTAATTTGCAACTAGCGCAGGGATATTATGGAGATCCTCTTGTCGCGCCTTTTGTCCAGCACGAGGGTGCATAGCCATAGTGACATCCTTTCTTTAAATTTCACATAAAATAAAACCTCATAATAGCGGTGTAGCACTACGCATTATGAGGCTTGAATCAGAATTTTGGGCTGTAATCAGCAAAATTCAAATGGAATGGGTAACTTTCTCAATAATGTCGCTTGGGAAGCCCATGCGCACCATCACCTGTTCAACCATCTGTTGCTTGCGGCTAGTGTTGTTGTTGGTGATCACCCAAAACGGCGTATTTGGGATCGCCTTAGGTTTGGTTGTTTGCCCGCTGGCAAGCAACGTCTGTTCGTTATCAGCAAAGTAAACGCGCTTGCGACCTTTGACCATAGTCGCTTCAGAAAAGCTCGCAGAGTCGATGCGATGAAGAGTAGACAGAATCAGCATGAAGCGATCGATCGCATTTTTTAGCCCGGCAAATTCATCGGAAATCAGCAGTGAACGCATCGCTTTAACACCATCAATTTTGGTATCGAAAGCGGCATCTTTGCTTACGACTATCCCTTTCGGCTCAGCAGCAGGCGCAGCAGTGGCTAATTCACCATCTACATTGAGAAGACGACGCAAAATATCGGAGGCACTTTCACCAATATGCAAAGTCTGACTCGCAATGTAACGGTATAGATCCTCATCAACCTCAATTGTTTTCATTCGCTTTTCACAATCTCTATGTTTAAACTTTCGGGGATTATAGCGAGATCTTGACTGAGACTCTACGTTAAACCAATCACTAATAAGATAAAATGTCAGCACTTCTTAACTACAAACGTGAAGGCAGCGGTGAGACCGTTGTTTTGATCCATGGCTTATTTGGTAGCTTGGATAATCTTGGCTTGCTTGCGCGCGATCTGAAAAACGATCACCAAGTACTGAGCTTGGATCTGCGTAACCACGGGCTATCCTTCCACAGTGATGAGCACAATTACGCGTTGATGGCACAAGACGTAAACCAGTTGCTTGAACACCTCAACCTCACTTCGGTAGTGGTGATCGGTCACTCGATGGGCGGAAAAGTGGCCATGAAATTAGCCGATATTGCCGCAGAAAAAGTCCATCAATTAGTGGTGCTGGACATGTCACCTGTCGCGTATAACCAACGGCGTCACGACAATGTGTTTGCTGGACTCGAAGCGGTGTTAGCGCAAAAGCCCACCTCACGCAGTGAAGTGATGGCAATTTTAGCGCAACATATTGAGCAAGAAGGCGTTAGACAATTTCTCGGCAAATCTTTAATGTCGGAACAGAACGTGATGACATGGCGCTTCAATGTTGCGGCACTCAAAGCACATTATGCAGAGATTTTAGGCTGGGATATCATCGCCAAATGCCGGATTCCAACCTTATTTATTAAAGGGGCAGATTCGGATTATCTGACCACACAACATCAGCCCATGGTGCAAGCCCAGTTTAGCCAAGCCAAAGCTCATGTGATCGCAAACACGGGACACTGGCTGCACGCGGAAAAACCCGCTGAAGTTTTACGTGCAATCCGTAAATTTATTGATGTGCCTGTTTAAGGCAATCAAGTGTGAATTGAGAAACACTACGCGCATTAACTTTGTCAGATAACAGTGGTATAGTGCGCGCAAGCAATTTGGCATAAAGGAATATCATGCTTTACGACTACATGAACATGTTGGAGTCTGTAGGACTCGATCTGCTGTTTGCCTCAATCTTCTTCTTGATTGGCATGGCGATTAAAGATGTGTTGAAACAAGGTAATGTTCCCCCTTTCGGGCGTCGTATTGTGTGGTTGGTTCTCTTTTTAGGGTGCGCAGGCTTTGTCGCCAAAGGCATAATTCAATTGACTTGGGAAGGCAGTGGACTAGGTTAAGCTCCGCAAGGCTTCGCGACTCTTTAACATTCTAAAGGTAATGATTCTATGGCAAGTGTAGGTATCTTCTTTGGCAGCGACACCGGCAACACCGAAGCTATTGCAAAGATGATTCAAAAACAACTCGGTAAAAAACTGGTTCACGTACAAGATATTGCCAAAAGCAGCAAAGAAGACATCAATAACTTCGACCTGCTGTTGCTGGGTATCCCGACTTGGTACTACGGTGAAGCACAGTGCGACTGGGACGACTTTTTCCCTGAGCTAGAAGCCATTGATTTTTCAACTAAGCTTGTTGCCATTTTTGGTTGTGGTGACCAAGAAGATTACGCAGAGTACTTCTGCGATGCGATGGGCACCGTACGTGACATCATTCAAGCGAAAGGCGCAACCATTGTCGGCCACTGGCCAACCGAAGGTTACGAATTTGAAGCTTCTAAAGCCCTTGTGGATGAAAATCACTTCGTCGGTCTGTGTATCGATGAAGATCGCCAGCCAGAGCTAACTGAGCAACGCGTGACCAAATGGGTTAACCAAGTTTATGAAGAGATGTGTCTCGCTGAACTTGAAGACTAATTTGCAGAGTCAAAATAAAAAATCCCCTGCCCAGCAGGGGATTTTTTATTAGGGGGAGTTTCAATTTCTGCCTATCACCAAAACCAGCGTCCAATCCAAGGAGCGATCACCACAGTTACCATGCCCGCCAACATCATCACTACGCTGGACACCACACCCTCTGAATTACCGATTTGATAGGCTTTAGCCGTGCCAGCACCATGAGCTGAAGCCCCTAAACTTGCTCCTTTCCCTAAGCGAGAGCGAATAGAAAGCACGGTGAGGATTATCTCACCAACAGCCATGCCAATGACCCCTGTCAGTACCACAAACAGCGCGGTTAGATCACTTTGTCCACCAATCGATTTCGTCGCTTCTACCGCAAAAGGGGTGGTAATAGAACGCATAGCAAGGCTGCGTTGCAGCAAGTCAGGAAGGTTGAGCCAACGCGCCAACAACACCGTACTTGAAATAGCCACCAGCACCGATACCAAGACACCAACGGATAAGGATAACCAGTGCTGACGCAATAACGCCCGGTTATCGTAAACCGGAACGGCAAAAGCGACGGTTGCTGGGCCCAGTAACCACAATAGCCAATGGGCATCGGCCATGTAAGCTTGATAAGGGATATGAAACATCATCACCACGATGACGAGCAGCAATGGCGCGAGTAACAGCGGCATCAGCAACAAACTGCGTTTACGTCGATAAAGAAATTTACTCGCATAGTAAAACAGTAACGTGAGCAGAAAACAGAAAAGGCTGAGTAATGAAGTCGACATATATTCTACTTCTCCACACTGCGCGCCAGCGCTATCTGGCGACGTTTACGTCTCGCTAAAACCAGCTCAACTCGATGCATTTTATCGACTACCCAAGCCGTCGATGCGATCACCAAGATGGTGCTGGCCACTAAAACCACAGCAATTTTAATCCCCTCTTGGCGCATTAAGTCTTGGTAATTCACCACCGCCACGACAGCCGGAACAAAAAACAGCAACATTTCAGCCAGCAACCAGCTCGCCCCACGCCGAAACCACTCGACATTTACCACTTTGAGCATAACCAGTAACAACAAAATCAGCATTCCCGTTAAATTGGCGGGTAACGGCAGGTGAAACTGATTGACCAACCAATCGGAAAAAAACCAAATCAGTGAAAGTGCCGCCACTTGAACGATAATCAGTAGGCTATGCTTAAACTGAAAAGCACGCGTAACGTTTTGCATTAAGGTTGCCTAGATAAAATGGGAACTGGGTCACATTGTATTCCGGGTGATTACCAGCATAAAATGACTTAAATTTATTTAATTCATGCCATTTAGGCATACAAGAGGTAACACATGGATATCCGGGCTCTGCGCTACTTCGTTGAACTGGTTAACCAGCAGAGTTTTACCAAAGCCTCTGAGCGCCTGTTTGTGACTCAGCCAACCATCAGTAAGATGATCCGTAATTTGGAGCAGGAGTTAGAACAGCCCCTTCTACATCGTGAAGGACGACGCTTCTGGCTGACTGAAGCCGGAGAGATTGTCTATCAAAGAGCACAGCAGATCTTAACCCAAATGCAGCAACTGGACGCGGAACTCACGGATTTAAACCAACTGCAGCGCGGCCATTTGCGTTTAGGCATTCCGCCCATGGTGGGGCATGTTTACGCACGGTTATTTCGTCAATATCGTCAGACGTACCCTAACGTCGAATTAACGGTGGTGGAGTATGGCGGACGTAAGATAGAACAAGCGATCTTAGACGGTGATATTGATGTGGCGGTGACCATGCTTTCCCCTAATCAGCATCCCGATCTCAATACGGTTGCCCTCGATCACTACCCTATTTTTGCCGTGGTCCCCGATATTCCTCGCTGGCGATCACTCACCACACTCACTTGGGCGCAGATCAGCCAAGAGCCTTTCTATCTGTTTACCCATGAATTTACCCTAAGTGACCACATTCATACCTGCTGCCAAGCGGCGGGCTATACGCCACAAGTCGCCGCGCGCAGTAGCCAGTGGGATTTTTTGGTGGCATTAGTCAAAAGCGGGGTTGGCGTGTGCTTTCTTCCAGCGCCGCTTTGTCAAAGGATTCAAGGGGATGGCGTATTAATCTACCCCATCACACCGGCTATAGATTGGCGTTTGGGCGTAGTTTGGCATCGCGAACGTTATGTTTCAAAAACCGCCGAAGCTTGGATTGCGTTGTGCCGACGCCAAAACCGATAAATGTTACTCAATACACTCGCTGACACTTTCGCGGTATTGCGGTTTTTTACGCACATAAAGCTTGCGCTGCACCTCCGAAACCACTTCGCCACGAGCGTTTTTGACATGCACAATAAATTCAGGGAAGCATTTATCGCCTTCCGCTGTGGACGCTAAGATCCAATCCAACATCTCTTGGGTGATACGAAATTCGGCAAAGAGATCCGTATCGCCCGGTTTAATGAAGTTAATGCTCGCTTCTTTGTCCCATACGTAATAACGCTGCCCCAATATGCCCATCAGCATCAAGGCATAAACGGGATCCGTCAGTGAGAAAATGCTGCCGCCGTATTGAGTCCGGTTGGCGTTTTTATTCCACCAGCGTAATTTCAAGCGGATGCGAACTTCGCGAAAATCCGCACTGATCGATTCGATATGGATCCCAGCGCCCCAAAATGGAGGCCAAGAGTTTAGTGCCCACTTCACAATATTCGGTTGATAAAGCTTAGAGAGTGTTTTATTCATACCCTGAGTGCCCTAGACTTCGTGTAAGGCAGCAGTAATCAATGCATCATGGTTGCTGCCTAATAATGATGCTATCGTTGTTAAATTATTGTAACTGGTAAGAGCACTTTGTTCAGTGATTTGCCTCGACTTTGCAGGTTTCCCATTAACCTCTTGAAGTTCGTGGTTTATTGTTCGCGGTGACTCACCTATAATGCAAAGCAACATTGACTTCTGTTATACCCAAACGAATTGAGATGCAGGTAAGCGGCAAGTGAGTGATCCCCACTACAGCAACGGTTGAGGTGGGTTTGACAACGCAGCCAATACGATTGCCATTTCATGTAGAACGGATGTATCACTGCAGAACATCAACAGGAAAGTATATGTCAGACAATAACCAAGCGCTAAAGGATGCTGGTCTTAAAGTTACCCTCCCACGGCTTAAGATTTTAGAAGTTTTACAACAGCCAGAGTGCCAACATATTAGTGCTGAAGAGCTGTACAAAAAGTTGATTGATCTCGGCGAAGAGATTGGTCTTGCCACAGTGTACCGAGTTCTCAACCAATTTGATGATGCAGGTATCGTCACTCGTCACCACTTTGAAGGCGGCAAGTCAGTTTTTGAACTTTCAACGCAACACCATCACGACCACCTAGTGTGTCTTGACTGTGGTGAAGTGATCGAGTTTTCTGACGATGTGATTGAACAACGTCAAAAAGAGATCGCGGCGAAATACAATGTGCAACTGACTAACCACAGCCTCTATTTGTACGGCAAATGTGGCAGTGATGGTAGCTGCAAAGACAATCCTAACGCTCACAAGCCGAAGAAATAACCATAGGCTTTACGCTCTTTAAACCGAACCTGATAGTAAAAACCCACCGAATGGTGGGTTTTTTTATAACTTAATGAAAAGCTTAGAAGTAATCGCGTACGAGCAGCTCTGCAATTTGTACCGCGTTGGTTGCCGCACCTTTACGCACGTTATCAGCCACTACCCACAGGTTCACACCGCTGTGATGGCTAATGTCATTACGCACACGGCCAACCAATACATGATCTTTGCCACCAGCATCACGCACTTGAGTTGGGAAATCTGCGCCGCGGAACAGCTCAATACCATCGGTTTGATCCAACATGTCCATCACTTGCTCTGCATCGATCGGAGCACGCGTCTCCACATGCACCGCTTCTGCATGACCATAGAATACCGGTACACGTACGCACGTTGGGTTGACCATAATCGAAGGATCATTGAAGATTTTCTGGGTTTCCCACACCATCTTCATCTCTTCTTTGGTATAACCGTTGTCCATAAACTGATCGATTTGTGGAATACAGTTAAACGCGATCTGCTGGCTAAAAGTATTCGTTTCCGCTGGATAGCCATTGAGCAGTTTAGCGGTTTGTCCTGCTAACTCATCAATCCCAGCTTTCCCAGCACCTGAGACCGATTGGTAAGTCGTCACGTTAATACGTTCAATCCCCACCGCATCGTAAATCGGCTTTAGCGCGACAAGCATCTGAATGGTTGAGCAGTTTGGGTTAGCAATAATATTGCGGTTACGAAATTCGGCAATCGCCTCTGGGTTCACTTCAGGTACTACAAGAGGAATGTCGTAGTCGTAACGGAAGTGTGAAGTGTTGTCGATCACCACGACACCCGCTTCTGCGGCAATCGGAGCCCACTTGGCAGAAAGCTCACCACCGGCAGAAAACAGCGCAATATGCACTTGCGACCAGTCAAATTCTTCGACATTTTGCACACGCACGGTTTTACCGTTGAAGCGATAGGTTTTTCCCTCACTGCGCTCACTTGCCAGCAGGAAAAGTTCATCCACAGGAAACTCACGCTCCTGTAGTACTTCCAACATGGTTTCGCCTACAGCGCCGGTTGCGCCAAAAATGGCAACATTAAATTGTTGGCTCATCACATACCTCTACTTGAAAACCGAGTTTAGCCAAAGGAGCCAAATGGCAATCAGCGCCTCCAGCTAGTGTCACCGCGCTGTATTCACGTCTATCCCAATAGTGTTTGCGCATTAAGTCAAACGCTCCGGGTTGGTGAATCTCGCGGCGAAACTGTGCGTCATCTTTACGCACATCATAAATAATTTGAGTTAGCGTACGCAGTGTTTCCTCGTCCCATGCTCGCTCTAGATAAACTTTGGGCACAGGCGCTTTGGGTAACAAGCTTGCTGGGTTTGCACAGTGTGCACTGCCAAGAAACTCGCAGTAGCTATTGAAAATCATGGTGGTACCACGCGCCTTACCTTCAAGACCATAACCTGCAATATGCGGAGTGGCAAATGCGAGCAGTGGTAGCAATTCCATATCCACTTGCGGTTCAAACTCAAACACGTCTAATACAGCGGTAAAACCATCGCCTTGTTGTAAACGCGCTTTCAGCGCCGCGTTATCCACTACAGGGCCACGCGCCGCATTAATTAAAATCTGGTCACTGCGCAGTTGCTCAAGAATTGCCGCATCAATCAGATGATGGGTTGGCCACTCACCGCTGCGGGTAATCGGCGTATGCAGGGTGATGACATCCGCTTGTTTAAGTAAGGTTTCCAGCTCGGTAAATTCTCGCTCATCACCTTGCGCTTGCTTAGGCGGATCATTGAGCAGCACTTTCATGCCAATGCCAGAAAGACACTTCGCAAGATAGCTACCCACTTGGCCAGCACCGATGATGCCTACCGTTTTATCGAAAACCGAGAACCCTTGCTGCTGCGCAAGCACCATGAGCACGCTGAACACGTATTCCGCAACACCGACTTTGTTACAGCCAGGAGCCGCCGTGAAGAAGATGCCACGCTCTCTTAACAGAGCTTGGTCAATATGGTCCATACCCGCGGTCGCGGTACCCACGAACTTCAAGCGATTCGCTTTAGCAAGGAGAGCTTCATTGACTTTGGTGACTGAGCGAATCATTAAGGCATCGACATCAATCAGATCATCGGCGGTTAAGGTACGGCCGGGTTTTAAGATCACTTCGCCAAGCTGACTAAACAGCGCTTGAGCGTAAGGCATGTTCTCATCAATCAGAATTTTCATAGTGGGAATTTGCGGCAATCAAAGTTGCAGGCATTGTGCAGAAAAGCACGGAGGCTGTCGAGAATAAAAATACCCGACGACCTAGGCCGCCGGGCAAACATCCAGAACAAAAGGATCCTATCCCGCTCTCCATGGGACAGAGTCTGCGTCTGTTCGATTAGCGAAACTAATCTGTTCTGGAAACTGTGTTGGATCTGGTGCGCTTAACCTTGGTATTTTTTGATAACCAAAGTTGCGTTTGTACCACCAAAACCAAAGCTGTTAGACATCACAGTCGTCAGCTCTTGCTCACGCAGTTCCGTCACAATATCCAGACCTTGCGCCGCTTCATCCAAAGTATCAATGTTAATACTTGGAGCGATAAAGCCGTGGTGCAGCATCAGTGTTGAGTAAATGGCTTCATGCACACCCGCAGCGCCCAATGCGTGACCGGTCATCGCTTTGGTTGCAGAAATCGCTGGGCTATTGCCGCCAAACACTTCTTGGATTGCACCCAGTTCTTTCACATCACCGACTGGGGTTGATGTGCCGTGGGTGTTGATGTAATCAATCTTATCCACGCCTTGCATCGCCATTTTCATACAACGGATAGCGCCTTCACCCGATGGAGCAACCATGTCGTAGCCATCGGAAGTCGCGCCGTAACCGACGATTTCACCGTAAATTTTTGCGCCGCGCGCCAGAGCGTGTTCCAACTCTTCAACCACCACCATGCCGCCGCCGCCAGAGATCACGAAACCATCACGATCGGCATCGTAGGTACGCGACGCTTTTTCTGGTGTTTCGTTGTATTTGGTGGATAGTGCGCCCATCGCATCAAACATCATGGTTTGTGACCAGTACAGCTCTTCACCACCACCGGCAAACACGATGTCTTGCTTACCCAGTTGGATAAGCTCAACCGCGTTACCAATACAGTGCGCCGAAGTCGCGCAAGCAGAGCTGATTGAGTAGTTCACACCGCGAATTTTGAATGGCGTAGCCAAACACGCAGAAACGGTAGAAGACATGGTACGAGGCACCATGTAAGGACCCACGCGTTTTACGCCTTTTTCACGCTGAGTATCGACTGCGATAACTTGGTTTTCAGAAGATGCGCCACCAGAGCCAGCAACGATACCCGTACGGTCGTTCGACACTTGCTCAGGGGTTAAACCCGCATCAGCAATCGCTTGTTCAAGAGATAGGTATGCATACGCAGCCGCATCACCCATAAAGCGCATTTGCTTACGATCGATATGTTCTTCTGGATTGATTTTTAAATCGCCCCAAACCTGTGAACGCAAACCATGCTCTTTAAACTGTTCAGAGGCGGTGATGCCTGACTTGCCAGCTTTTAGTGAGGCCAAAACTTCTTCGACGTTGTTACCGATACTCGAAATAATACCCATACCGGTGATGACGACTCGTTTCATGTAACATTCCTATTATGTAAATTTGGCTAGATGATATCGAAGAAGGATAACAGAAGTGGTCAGCTTTCCCATAAATTCGTACAATCTCGAGCCATATTCAGCCTGATTTCATAGAATTTGTTCATTATGTCATCCATTTCACACGCCCAGCTTGGCTGGAACGACGCAGGAACCCCCGTCTCTGATCAATTTGACGATGTTTATTTCTCTAACGTCAATGGTCTGGCTGAGACGCGCTATGTGTTCCTTGAGCAGAATCATCTCCCACAAAGATGGCACAACGATGACCAAAGACGATTTGTGATTGCAGAAACCGGCTTCGGTACTGGCCTGAATTTTCTGGCGGTGTGGCAAGCGTTTGTCGCGTTTCGTGAAGCCAATCCCGATGCCAAACTCAAAGAGCTGCATTTCATCAGTTTTGAAAAATACCCGCTCAGTAAAAGCGATTTAATTCAAGCGCATCAAGCGTGGCCGGAACTGGCGCAATTCGCGCAAAAACTGCATAAGCACTACCCGTTAGCCATTCCAGAGTGTCAGCGGATTGTGTTGGATGATGGGCTCGTCACGCTCGATCTCTGGTTTGGTGATATCAAAGACTGCCTGCCGAAAGTCGCAACACAAGAGCAAGGCTTAGTGGATGCATGGTTCCTCGATGGTTTTGCTCCCAGCAAAAACCCCGAGATGTGGAATCAAGACCTGTTTGCAGGTATGGCGAAACTGGCGAAACATGGCTGTACCTGCGCCACCTTTACTTCGGCTGGCTTTGTCCGCCGCGGCTTGATTGACGCGGGTTTTGCGATGAAAAAGGTTAAAGGCTTTGGCACTAAGCGAGAAATGATCGCCGGCAGCCTGAGTGAAAAAAAACCTTACACCAATATCGCACCCGAATTTCGTTTTGAGGCTACTCACGGCTTACAAGAGGTGGCCATCATCGGCGGTGGTATCGCCAGTGCCACGCTAGCGGCAACCTTAGCCAGACGCGGTGTTGCCGTCACGCTTTACTGTGCCGATGAGAAACCGGCGCAAGGCGCATCCGGTAACCGACAAGGCGCTGTCTATCCGCTACTCAGTGGCGATCACAACGCCGTTTCACGAGTGTTTGCGCCTGCCTTTCTGTTTGCCCGCCAATGGATTGAACAAGCGGCGGAGCAGATAAACTTTGACCACGATTGGTGCGGCGTGACTCAATTAATGTGGGATGAAAAAGCCACGCACAAACTCAAGAGCATGCTTGAGGGGAATTTCCCAACACAATTAGTGCATGGTTTATCTGCAGAGCAAACCAACCAACAAGTCGGCGTGCCAGTGGATAAAGCCAGTGTGCATTATCCGCTCGGAGGCTGGCTCTGCCCTGCAGAGCTGACTCAAGGCTTAATCCATCTTTTAGAGCAGCAGGGCAAGCTCACTGCGCATTATCAGACTCCGATTGATGCATTGACTTGGCAGCCAGAGACTCAACTGTGGCAACTGCGCAGTGGCGACACACTCATGTCACATCAGTGTGTAGTGATTGCCAGTGGCCATCAATTTGACAGCCTGTCACAAACCGCAGAGTTACCACTTGGCAAAGTGAAAGGCCAAGTGAGCCACATCCCGACCACAGAGACGCTGAGCAAAATCAACAGCGTGCTCTGTTACGATGGTTACATGACTCCGGTCAGCCAACAAAATGGGTATCACTGTATTGGCGCAAGTTATGATCGCCAGCACCTTGATACGACTTTTGATGCGCAAGCACAACGCGAAAATGCACAAAAGCTAATTCACTGCTTGCCTGAGCAAACTTGGCCATTGGAAGTGGATGTCAGCGGCAATCAATCACGCCAAGGCGTGCGCTGTGTGAGTCGCGATCATCTGCCTTTTGTCGGCAATGTCGGCGAATTTTCGAAAATCACCGAGCAATATCGCGATTTAGCTCAGCAGCAAGAAGCCGAGCCAATCGCGCTCTATCCGCAACTTTATGCGTTGGTCGGGCTTGGCTCACGCGGTTTAAGTAGCGCGCCGCTGATGGCAGAACTTCTTGCTTCGCAAATGTGTGGCGACCCCATGCCACTAGGCGTGGATCTGCTCGAACAGTTACACCCTTGTCGGATGTGGGTTCGAAAGCTGCGTAAAGGCAAGGCGCTCACACAAAAAGTCTGATAAAGGCAATCAACGCCGATCAAAAAAGCCTCGCAGTGCGAGGCTTTAGACATTTAGGACTTAATGGACAATTTTTTCTTAAGCAGAGAGCTTAGCCACCGCCGCTTTCAGCTCAGCAACAATCTCAGGCTTGGTCACAACCCCTTGCTCGAGATCGAAGTTATCGTAGAAGCTAGGCACTGAAACCGATCCTTTTACGTTTCCCCCAAAGAAAGGCGCTGAAGCGGTAGCGGCAGCAAGCACGGACTTCGCACCACCAGGGCCTGGAGAAGTAGACAGGTACACCGCTGGCTTATCACCAAACAGAGCGCGATTGATACGAGTTGCCCAATCGAACAGGTTTTTGTACGCCGCAGGGTAGTGACCATTGTGCTCAGCAAACGAAATCACGAAAGCATCTGCTTGTGCAAGGTCGCGCAAAAAGGCTTGGGCTCCTTCCGCTTGACCAATCTCTTTTTCCAGATCTTCGCTGAACATAGGTACAGAGTAATCGTTGATATTCAGCACTTGTACCTGTGCACCATCGACAAGATTGGCGGTAAAAGTGGCAAGCGCTTTATTAATAGATGTTGAGCTGGTGCTGGCACCGAAGGCAATAATTTTCATGGTGGTTTCCCCTGACTAGTGTTAAAGCAAGATTAGTCGGGAAATGGATGCGCAACAATCCTGATTTTTTTACTTAGTTGTTCAGAAAGTTTGAACAACTCACTTTTAGCACTGGAGAGTGGAGCGAAAACGTGGGAAATCGCGAAAGCCTTGCCCTACTGCTTGCCCTAATGATAGTGGCTTTCGCGATCAAACTGGATGGTTTGGTTACGCCTGCGCGGCCAGCTGTTGCCAAAGCTCAGCCACAATCGCGCGGTCGGCAGGGCTCAACTCTGAGCGTGCCGCCTCTAAACTTTGCTCAATGCGTTGCTTGAGCACATCAAGTTCGGTGATCCCTTCCTCTTCACACTGCGCCGCAGAAAGTGAAATGTGTCCACGTAAATAGCCACCCGCAAACAGCTCATCACTGGACGCGTTAACGACTTGTGCATCAATCAGATCCAGCAGTTTCTCTTCAAATTCAATAATCATCAGCTTCTCGTTAATGGATAAATGGTTTTCACCTAGGGTTATTTAACCGCAAAGTGTTCAGGCAGTAAGGCGGGCGTTTGGTAAAAAGCGCTTAACGCCTCCGACAACAGCTTTACCCGCTGCGGTAAACCTTGTTCAAGAATCTTGAGCACTTCACTGTGTACCTTGCTCATAAAAGCCAAACGGTCTGGCTCAAAATCACCGTTGAGGTTGTCACAACTTACGGTAAAGGGAAAGCCTGCGCTTATGGCTAAAATCCACTCATAAGCTTGCGGACGAATTTCCACTTTTTCAAATTCCGCCTGCACTTGTGCAGTACGACCATCCGGTTCATACCAGTAACCAAAATCTTCAAGCAGACGCCGCTGCGGCCCAGCCACACACCAGTGAGCGATTTCATGCAAAGCGGAAGCATAAAAGCCACGAGCAAAAATAATACGGTGGTAACTGACTCGTTCATCCGCCGGTAAATAAATGGGCTCATCGCCGCCCAACTCCAGCTTGGTGTTGTAATCGGCGTAAAACGTCTGATTGAAAATATCAATGAGGTCTTGGTATTGATGGTTCATAGTGCATAGTCAATATGGGTGACGGCGTGCATTCTGGAGATTTTTTCTCATCGGGTAAAGTGCTAAACCTAAAACCATCGGCTTCTATTAGGAATCAATTGGAATGAGAACAATCGGCAAGACATAAGTTTTACTAATTAAAGCCACCTTCACCTTATAAAAAATCATTGTTTATTCCCTAAGATAAAACCTAGAATTTCGCCTTAATTTTTCTATACCAAACTACTTGGCGTTGTAGGTAGACGGCCCATAAGTTCATCCCTAGAAGCATAGGTAAACTATGTGATTGGGGTGAACGAACATAGCCAACACCGCTGCAGCCTCAAGTAGGAAGGGTATATATCCTCTGCTGTTGAATGAGGTGATGCATGCTGCTGAGTGTTTTGTATATCATTGGGATCACGGCGGAAGCCATGACCGGAGCCTTGAGTGCTGGCCGTCGCAAAATGGACTGGTTTGGCGTCATGCTGGTTGCCAGCGCAACTGCGATTGGCGGTGGTACAGTGCGCGATATCTTGCTGGGCCACTACCCACTCGGCTGGGTAAAAAATCCTGAATATCTGGCGATTACTTGTGTCGCGGGCGTGCTGACCACTTGGGTCTATAAGTGGGTCATCAAGCTCAAAGGCCTGTTTATTCGTCTTGATGCGCTAGGTCTGATTGTGTTTTCGATCATCGGTACGCAAGTGGCGATGCGCATGGGACTGCACCCCGGCATCTGTTTAGTTTCTGCGGTAGTCACTGGCGTGTTTGGTGGTTTGCTGCGCGATTTAATCTGCCGTCAACCACCTTTGGTATTGCATGAAGAGTTGTACGCCTCGATTGCTCTGTTGGCATCAGGACTGTATCTCGTCTTGCTTGAATTTGGTGTCAGTGATGTGGTGAGCACAGTAGTGACTCTGGTGGTCGGTTACACTTTGCGGATGGCTGCGGTGCGTTTTAAATGGCGTCTGCCCTCTTTCCACTTAGAAACCGAGAACTCCATTCACTAGTCTGCCCCGACGGTAAATTAAGCGGATATGACAACGCCCTCAATCGAGGGCGTTGGGCTCTTTACAGGGTTTAGCGCATCACTAAATTTTCGGTGTTGTCGTTACGACACCTTGGTTCTGACCACGATGACGCAGCAGATGATCCATCAGCACAATCGCCAACATGGCTTCTGCAATCGGTACAGCGCGAATCCCCACACAAGGGTCATGACGACCTTTGGTGATAAGCTCGGTTGGCTCACCGTTAACATCAATTGTTTCACCCGGCACGGTAATGCTGGACGTTGGCTTCAACGCAATATTAGCGACAATATCTTGCCCGCTGGAGATGCCGCCTAAAATGCCACCCGCATGGTTAGAGCGGAAACCTTGTGGAGTGAGCGGGTCACGGTGTTGGCTGCCTTTTTGGCGCACCACATCAAAGCCATCACCAATCTCGACTCCTTTCACGGCGTTGATGCTCATCAAGGCATGGGCAATATCCGCATCTAAGCGATCAAACACAGGCTCACCCAGTCCAACCGGCACGCCTGTAGCGACCACTTGGATTTTCGCGCCGATCGAATCGCCTTCTTTTTTCAGCTCGCGGATCAGCTCGTCAAACGCAGCCACTTTATCGACATCAGGACAGAAGAAATCGTTGTTTTCAATCTCATTCCAATCCACTTTATCAATCGCGACATCCCCCATTTGCGACAAGTAAGCACGCACTTCAATGCCAAACTCTTGCTGCAGATATTTTTTGGCAATCGCTCCCGCCGCAACACGCATGGCGGTTTCACGTGCCGATGAACGGCCGCCGCCACGGTAATCCCGTACACCGTACTTTTGATGATAGGTGTAGTCCGCATGTCCGGGACGGAATTTGTCTTTAATATCCGAATAATCTTTAGAGCGTTGGTCAGTGTTTTCGATCAATAGCCCAATCGATGTGCCTGTGGTTTTGCCCTCAAACACACCAGAGAGAATTTTGACTTCATCCGGCTCGCGACGCTGGGTGGTATAACGCGATGTGCCGGGGCGACGACGGTCAAGATCCACTTGTAAATCCGCTTCGCTGATGGTGAGCCCCGGTGGGCAACCATCGACAATACATCCCAGTGCGATACCGTGACTTTCTCCGAATGTGGTGACTCGGAAATGTTGTCCGATACTGTTTCCTGCCATGACTTCCTCAATGCACAGTGAAACTCCAGTTTCACTGATTAACTGTTCTTCGTGGCTTCATAGTGGCGTTAATGCTTTGTGATGTAAAGTCCTAAAAATGACCAGATTCGACCGTTTTCACGGGCTAATGCTGTTATTCACCACCTTCTCCAAGGTCTTTCGGCTGTTTATATGCTATAAAAAACGCCGACTCAAAGGTCGGCGTTGGCATCCATTCAGCGTGTCATCATTAATCTTTGTACAGCGCAAAATCCGCCGCACAGTCGATAAGCTGTTCACGAGTCAGCAGAAATACGCCGTGACCGCCATTTTCAAACTCTAACCACGTAAATGGGATGTGCGGGTACTGTTCCATCATATGCACCATGGAGTTACCAACCTCACACACCAAAATCCCGTTCTCTTTTAGATACAGTGGGGCATTAGCCAGAATACGGCGAGCCAGTTTCAAGCCATCACTACCCGCAGCAAGACCGAGCTCAGGTTCATGACGGAACTCACTCGGCAAGCTATCCATATCTTCCTGATCCACATAAGGTGGATTGGTCACAATCAGGTCATACTGCTCTTGTGGCAAATCACGGAACAGATCGGAACGGATAGGGAAAACTTGCTGTTCTAGACCGTGATCTTGAATGTTTTGCTCGGCGACGTTCAGCGCATCGACTGAAATATCAATCGCATCGACTTCTGCTTCAGGGAAAGCATTAGCACAAGCAATCGCGATACAACCGCTGCCAGTACACAGATCCATGATGCGGGTTGGCTCTTCTGTCAACCAAGGTTCAAAGCGGTTTTGGATCAGCTCACCGATCGGCGAACGCGGAACCAGTACTCGCGAGTCAACGAAAAACTCGAGGCCACAGAACCACGCTTTGTTGGTCAGATACGCCACGGGGGTACGATCGTTAATACGTTTGATCACGCGTTCTACCACACGTAAACGCTCGCTGCTGGTTAAGCGCGAACTCAGCACATGCGGAGGCACATCAATCGGCAGATAGAGCGTTGGCAGAATGAGTTGTACCGCTTCATCCCAAGCGTTGTCCGTGCCTTGACCATAAAACAGGTTCGCAGCGTTAAATCGACTCACAGTCCAACGAATCATGTCTTGCAAGGTATGCAGTTCAGAAACCGCTTCCTCAACGAAAATCTTATCCAAAATTGCCTCCAAAAAGCGCTACAATACCGCGTCATCCATTTACAGTAACAAAAACACGTCACCCTAATGAGCAAAAACGATCACCGAATTACCCATAACAACAACGATAAAGATAATCTTGACGACGATTTCTCACTGTTTCGTGACGAAGTAAAGGGCGTAAAAAAGTTGCGTCAGGATACCATACTCCACGCACCAAACAGAAATCCCAAGCAAAAAGAAATCCGCCGTACCGAGCGTGAAGCCTCCGACAATGATTTCTATTTTTCTGACGAGTTTATGCCTCATCTGACCGATGAAGGGCCGACCCGTTATGCGCGCAGTGATGTCTCCAAGTACGAAGTGAAAAGGCTACGCCGCGGTGTGTATGTGCCCGATGTGTTTTTGGATATGCACGGTATGACTCAGCAAGAAGCGAAACGCGAATTGGGAGCGATGATCGCCTACTGCCTAAAAGAGAATGTGCATTGTGCTTGCGTGCAGCATGGCATTGGCAAGCACATCTTAAAACAGAATGTTCCACTGTGGCTGGCACAGCACCCAGATGTACTCGCGTTCCACCAAGCCCCACTCGAATTTGGCGGTGATGGCGCGCTCTTGGTGCTGCTGTCTATTCCTGAGAAATAGTGAATTAAAATCGATATACCCAAACTACTTGGAGTTGCAGGTAGGCGGCAAGTGAGTTCATCCCCATGAGCATAGATAACTATGTGATTGGGGTGAACGAGCCGTAGCCAACACCGCTGCAGCTTCAAGTAGGCAGGGGATAGTTAGTAACGCATATCCGGTGGGATAGGCATGTTCTCTTCGTTGAGTTTCGGCCGCTGACCACCTTTGCGGCGATACTGTTTAAGCTGGAACACAAATGCCAACACTTGAGCGACGGCCACGAATAGGCCATCCGGAATTTGCTGCTCCAGCTCGGTCGTGTGGTACAAGGCTCGTGCTAAGGGCGGTGCAGGAACAATCGCAATGTCATATTCCCGCGCGATTTCACGGATCTTGAGTGCCATATGATCGACACCTTTGGCTATCACCACCGGCGCCTTATCGGTGTTCTGCTTATAACGCAGTGCTACCGAAAAGTGCTCAGGGTTAGTGATAATGACATCGGCCTGTGGCAGTGCAGCCATCATACGTCGCTGCGCCGCTTCACGTTGCAACATACGAATGCGCCCTTTCACCTCTGGTTTACCTTCGGTGTCTTTGTACTCGTCTTTGACTTCCTGTTTGGTCATTTTCAGTTGTTCAGCGTGCTGCCAAATCTGGAATGGAATATCAATCGCCACCACCACCAGTAACGAACAACTGATCAGCAACACAAAGTTGAGCAGAATATCCAGCGCATGAAAGATGTTTTGCGGATACACATCAAGACTGAGCTGGAACAGATCCTTTTGCGAAGCTTCAATCAGATAAAAAGCGACGCCAGACACCAGCAACACTTTCAAGATGGATTTGAGCAGCTCGACCCAGCTTTGCATACCAAACATTCGCTTTAAGCCACTGAGCGGATTCATTTTCGACAGTTTAGGCATCGCCGCTTCAGCGGAAAAACTGATCCCACCGACCCCCGCCGCACCGATTAAGGCAGCGATAAACAAGGTGGTCAGGATCATGAGCAAGGGCAACAGCAGGTTGACTAGTGAGCCACCAATGATGTCAAACAGCTTACCAAGATCGAAAATCTCTTCACGGCTTAGCTCAAAAAGGCGCTGCATGGCCACCATCAATCCTTTGGCCAAGATCTCGCCAAACCACATCAAGGAAACCGCACCTACTACCAATACCGAGACAGAAGCCAACTCCTTCGAACGCGCAACTTGGCCTTTTTCCTTGGCCTGCTGCAACCTTCGGGTCGTGGCTTCTTCAGTCCTTTCTTGTCCGTCGGATTCTGCCAAATCAGCCTCCTAACAGTTTAAGCGAATGAGACGGCAAACTTGCTCTTCCGCCTCTTGCCAATAAATATCGTAATGGGTGTACAAACCGTGGACGATGTACCAACAGAGCAATAACCCCACCAAGAGCGCAAACGAAAAACCGAGCGAGAAAATGTTGAGCTGAGGCGCCGCACGTGTCATTACCCCAAAGGAGAGGTTCACGGTTAACAGTGCAATAATGCCCGACAGTGAGACGGCCAATGATGCTTTAAACATGATACCGAGCCACAGCGCTAACTCACGAAAATCCACCGTCGTCAGTGAGCCGCTGCCAATCGGTAAACTTTTAAAACTGAAGACGACCAGTTGGATCATTTTCAAATGGCCATCACTGACAAGGAAAAACAGCGTGGCCAGTAACATAAAAAGCTGACCGAGTAGCGGAGTATTTTGTCCGTTAGCGGGGTCGACCATGGAGGCAAAACCTAAGCTCGATTGCATACCGAGGATTTGACCGAGCATGACAAAGATTTGCACCAAAAACTGGGTGACCATGCCCATCGCCACACCGATCACAATCTGTTCGAAGGTGATCATGAATCCTTGTAGCGAGAGCAAGGCAATATCGGAAGGAACCGCAGGAATCGCGGGCATCACCGCAAAAGTGAGCGCTAACCCTAAGTAGAGACGTACCCGCGCAGGCACAAAGCGCGCACCTGTGACCGTCATCACCATCAACATGGCAGCAATACGCGTGTACGGCCAGAAGTAGTTGGCAATGAAATCAAGGACGACACTGGCGGGATATTCCATAAGGACTCCTAGTACAGAACCTGCGGCATGCGTTCAATCATGCTGTAGAAAAAGTCCATCAGGATTTGTGTCATCCAGTGCCCAAAAAACATCAGTGCTAATAAGGTAATGATAAGACGAGGCAAAAAGCTCAGCGTCTGTTCGTTAATCGAGGTGGCCGCCTGAAAAATGGCGACGACCAAACCCACCAATAAGCTAGGAATGATGATGGCACACACCATGATCAGTACCAGCCAGAGTGACTCTTTAAACAGCTCAACAAATATCTCTGGTGTCATGTGCCCTCCCCGCTACAAGGCAAAACTGCCCGCCAAGGTCGACAGGATAAGGTTCCAACCATCCACCAACACGAACAACATCAATTTAAACGGCAAAGAGACAATCATGGGCGAAAGCATCATCATACCCATGGCCATGAGCACTGAGGCCACAACTAAGTCAATGATCAAAAAAGGCAAAAACAGCATAAAGCCGATTTGGAAGGCCGTTTTTAACTCAGAGGTAATAAAAGCAGGGATCAGTACCGCCATCGACACTTGCTCAGGCGCGGTCACTTGTGCGCCGGACATTTCCACAAAAGTTTCGAGATCGTTGACTCGGGTCTGCTTGAGCATAAAGGCTTTGAGTGGCTCTTGCGCTAAATCAAACGCTTGGCGTGCGGTGATCTGCTCATTGAGATAAGGCTGCACCGCTTGTTCATTAATCTGGTTAAATACTGGCGCCATAATGAAAAAGGTCAGAAACAGCGCAATACCGATAATCACTTGGTTAGACGGGGTTTGTTGCAAACCCATCGCTTGACGCAGAATAGACATCACCACCACGATGCGGGTGAAGGACGTCATTAAAATCACCATGGCAGGCAAGAAGCCGAGCATGGTCATCAGTGCCAGAATTTGCAGGTTTATCGAGTAATCTTCGCTGCCATCGGAATTGGTGGTCATGGTAAATGCCGGAATTCCACCGCCACCACTGCTACTGCCTAACGCGATAGTTTTGGCATTCCCTTGCTCTTTTTCTAGCGCCGTCACCGTGACAGAGGAAGCTCCGGCAGCGGTGGATGGAATTGCGGTATTCAGTGGTTCTTCGGCAAAAGCGAGCGAGGTAAAACCAAGCAACCCCGAAAGCAGCCAAGTGAGTAATCCTGTCGTCAACCAAGAGGTTAAATTAAGTCTTTGAGTCCGTTTCATGTTTTTTCAGTAGCTGCATCAACTGGTTAGAAAAGGCGGTTGCCGGCAGCTCCTCCTGTATGAGTGGATTATCGAGTTTGGCCAGCAATTGAATTGACTGAGTAGTCACCCCAATCAAATACTGCTCTTCGCCCACTTGGATGATCATCACCCGCTCTCGGGTGCCAACGGGTAATTGTTTGATGATACTCAGCCCTTTTGGCTGACCGAAAGCAGGCACACGCATGCGTTTGAGTAACCAAGCCAGTAGCAGTATCAGAGCGATAACGAACAAAAGCGACCCCAAGGTGGTCGCTAAATCCAGTTGGCTGCTGGTGGCAGCCAACCCGGGGACAGGGATGAGAAACAGAGCCGCCAATTTTCGCATTGGCTATCTCAATTTCTTGATACGTTCGGTTTGACTTATCACGTCGGTGAGGCGGATACCAAACTTATCGTTCACCACCACCACTTCGCCATGCGCAATCAGCGTGCCGTTAACCATCACATCGAGTGACTCACCGGCAATCCGATCCAACTCCACCACCGAACCTTGGTTCAATTGCAGCAGGTTACGAATGCTGATTTTAGAGCGCCCGACTTCCATCGAGATGGTCACCGGAATATCCATAATGGTATCGAGCTTACGGCGCTCGTCATCCGTAATTGGGGGCGCCGTATTTTTCAGCTCTTCAAGTGGTGCGGCTAAGATTTCATCCACATCAATATCAGGCGCATTAGGGTCTTCCCCCAGTGCGGCAGCCCACTCTTCGGCCAGTCTTTCATCTTCGCTTTTTGCCATCTTCAACTACCTATTGGTTCTTTTCATTATCCGCCGCTATCGGGCTATTATCCCGACGTCGTAAAACGGATTATTCGATTTCATCTTCTTCTGCGTTTTCAAACTCAGCAATGATGTCTTTACCAAGGAACGCGAGATCCGTTTTCACTACATCTGGACGTTTGATTTTCTCAGAAACTTGTACTGCGAGTTTTTCACCGGAGCGTCCCATTTTCACGCGATACGTTGGCAGCTCTTCAACAAACATTACCGCATGTTCTGGCATTTTTATCGGGATGACATCCCCCACTTGCAACTCCATCAAATCCCGCAGCGCGATATCCATTTCCAGTAAGTTCACTCGGAAATTGACTGGTACATCCATGATCTCTTCGCGCAGAGCCGTACTCCAGCGCACGTCGGTTTCCATTTTGTCCGACTGTACACCCGCATCCAGCAGTTCACGGATCGGTTCTACCATCGAATACGGCATAACCATGTGGAAATCGCCACCGCCACCATCCACTTCAACGTGGAAGGAGCTGACGACAATCACTTCGGTTGGGCTGACGATGTTCGCCATGCTCGGGTTCACTTCGGAATCGAGGTATTCAAACTCCACCCCCATGACGGGCGACCAAGCTTCTTTGTAGTCGGCAAACACGATTTTGAGCAGCAGTTGAATAACCCGCCGTTCGGTTGGGGTAAATTCACGCCCTTCAATTCGGGCATGATAACGGCCATCGCCGCCGAAGAAGTTTTCCACCAGAATGAACACCAAACGCGCTTCCATGGTCACCAAGGCCGTCCCCTTAAGTGGACGAAAACGCACCATGTTCAAACTGGTAGGAACATATAAGGTATTTTGGTATTCACCAAACTTCATCATCTGCACGCCGTTGATCGACACTTCTGCGGTTTTACGCAGCATGTTGAACAGACTGATGCGCAGATGGCGAGCAAAACGTTCATTGATAAGCTCCAGAGTCGGCATTCGACCCCGGACGATACGATCTTGGGAAGAAAAATCAAAATTCGTGGCACTGGGGCCCGATTTGGGTAATTCCTCTTCTTCCTCATCGACGCTGTCAACGCCATGAAGCAGCGCATCGATTTCGTCTTGGCTTAATAAATCAGTCACATTTCACCTATTGCATTACAAAGTCGGTAAACAGCACTTTTTCAATAACGGGTTTGCCTACCGCTTGGTTGAGCGCGGCTTTGATGTCATCGGTGGCTTTATCACGCAGCTCAATGCGGCCATTGGGGGTACGCAATTGCTCCACCGTTGCTGATGCAAAAGTCGCCAGCAGCGAGCTTTCCACTAAAGGCGAGTGGTAACGTGCAAGGTTTTCATTTTCGCTGCCACGCACCATTAATTGGACTTTGATTTGCACTAAGCGATCTTTGGCATCCCCAGTGACATTAAACACAAACGGCTGAGCAATATTGACGTAAGACACCGGATCGGTCGGAGCGGCGACCTGTTCGGTTTTCTGCTCTGCGTCCGCAGCCGCTTCGTCGCCACCTGACCCCATCATGAAAAATGCGGCACCACCACCGCCAGCCAGTAACACCACGGCGGCGATAATGATGATCAACAGTTTCTTTTTCCCTTTGGGAGCTTCTGTTCCTAGATCTTCTTCGGCCATAATTGCCTCTGTATGTGGTTAATTTTGTATAAGTTTAAGCGTAATAACTGATTCCATCACGCTTTGTTGCCACATTCAAATCAAGTTTGATGTCAGTATCAAGGTTTTCTTCGCTATTGAGCCTTTCATTGCGTGCGCTTTGACCAAAACCAGACTGCTCTTGTCCTGTATAACGCTGCTGTTGTCCCGCACTTTGCTGCTGAACCGAGGTATCGCCCAATTGGACGCCTTGCTGCGCCAACATTTCACGCAGCCTTGGCATGGTTTGTTCTAATGCCTCACGGGCATGTTGGTTCGCGACGGTGAAATGCACGGTCGCGCCATCACCGTGCATGTTCATGCGAATATGCATCCGTCCCAATTCCGGTGGATCCAGCCGAATATCAATATTTTTCAAGTTCTTCGACATCATCATCTGCACACGTTCAGCCAACTGATCGGCAGCCATCTCTTTATTCAGTGGAACAGGGGTAGCATTGGTTTGTACCAGTTGCGACTCAGCGCGGTTGAGAGCTTGGTTTTGCGCCGTACCTTGTCCTGCTGCCGCTGCGATTTGCTGGGCTAAGCCTTCTTGTCCTGATTCACTGACCGCACGACGTTCGTCACTGCCCGCTAAAGCTCGGCCACCTAATGCTGCCAGCATGACAGAGCTGGCGGCAAGCTCAGGATTCACCGTCGCGGCAGGATTTAACATTGGATTGGCCGCTACGGTTTGAGGCGCTAGTGCCGCCATATCGATAGGCGTCGCCGCCGTGGGATTCATTGGCAGCGCCGCAGTGCCCGTTTGCTGCGCCGCTAAATGGGCTGGCGTTAACCCTTGTGCGACTGACTGAGCCAGCGCATTAGGAACAGGCGCTTTCGCTTTACCCCCTTCTTCGAGCATGGCTTTCAGCTCTGGTGTCAGCGCAGCCAACTCATTGTCAGTCGGCATTGGTGTGCCCCAAGGAATCACCACTTTGCCCGTTTCTGTTGCAGAAGTTGACTGATTAAGCCCTTCATCAGCCATGATTGATGCAGGATTGAGCGCTGATTGAGTCAATGGCGTCGCTTTCAGCGCTTGACTTGAAGCCGCAAGAGCCTCACTCACTTCGGAGCTTGGGCTTGCCAAAGCCGCGGTATTAGCGAGATTCTGCGTCAGCGGCACTCCCTCAAGCATTGCCCCCTCAACCGGTTCAGCGTGCACAGTGTTTGCCGCCGCCAATGAAGCACCTGACAATCCGCCTGCTAATGCGCCGCCCATCAGAGCGCTCGCCATCCATTCATCTTGTGCTATTTCATCTTCAGTGGCAGCCGAGTCTGAGGCGGCAGCATCAAGGTCAGCACTGGTAGAAAGAGCACGATTGGAGATTGCCGTGGCAGATTCAATCGGTAAAACCGCTTCAGGCGGCGGCGCGTTCCGTATTCCGTCGGGATGTTGTGAGTCCAATGCTTGGCCATGCTGCGCTGGCAAAGTTTTGCCGTTGGTTTTGATGAGCGCTTGGTTCGCCTCTTGCAAACGCCCCAATAATTCATCCCCCTCACTCATCGCCTGTGCAGTTTTGCGTTGTAAC
This sequence comes from Vibrio cholerae, assembly GCF_008369605.1. Taxonomy (NCBI): domain Bacteria; kingdom Pseudomonadati; phylum Pseudomonadota; class Gammaproteobacteria; order Vibrionales; family Vibrionaceae; genus Vibrio; species Vibrio cholerae. The sequence continues at coordinate 752,539 of NZ_CP043554.1, read as the reverse complement.
TCACCACTTACAGGCTGGTCATCGATGGACTCCGCGTTCGTTACCCATTTGGCAAGCGAAGCCGGTATGGGCGCATTTGCACCTTGTTCATCTTGCTTGACTGGTGCCACTTTGGTGGAAATCGCTTCACCTTTTTCTAATGATGGCGCTTTCTGAGCGGATTTTATGACATCGACTGGCAAGCCTTCTTCACTGGCCGCCTCCACTTCGCTGGCGCTAAACAAGGCGTCATCCATCTCTGCCATTAAAGCGGCATCACTATCAGCCTCTAGGGCTGCCTCTGTATTCACTGGCGCTTCGGTGTCACCTTCAGTCTGAGTCACACTGGTAGCGGGGGCATCCGAAGCGGTTTTGCTGCCGAAAATAAGAGCGTGTAACTGCGCAAAAAAACCACCAGAGGACTCCGTCGCCGCGGCATCCGTACTGGCAGCGCTACTTTTTGCCGTTGGAGCTATTTTACTCGGTTCAACCGGAGGGGTGAGATTCACATTCATATTCGCTACTCGCACAGTGGAATTGAAGTCTGAGCATGACCTGCGCAGATCAACTCATCAGTAACAGCGTGGGGTTAACGCCCTTTTGTGAAAATCTAGCAAGAAGTAAGCCAAGTGAAGGTTTTATTGCATCCAAGGAGGAGAAGCTCGCGCCGTGATACGACGTTTAAACTACGCCTTATGAGGAGAGACGGCGGCGATTGAACATCAGGGTCGAAAATTCATCCATCTGTTTCTGTTCGCGTTTTTCTTGTAATAACTGACGTTCGGTTTGTTTTTTCTCCATCAGCCATTGATAGGATTTCCGTTTTTGACGCATGTTCATCCAGTGCTGTTCGCAGTTTTCAACTTGCAGACGAAAATGCTGCTCAGCGCTTTTTTGTTTAGCTAAGGTTTCATCGAGCTGAGTGAGAAATCGGTTGAGGTGACCATATTGGCTGGCGGTTAATCCTGATTTGCCGCGCTCCACCAACTGCTGACAATACTCTAAGCGGTACTGCTCAATTTGACGCAGTTGGTGGTAGTAACTATCCAGCTCGCTTCGCGCTTTACTGAGCGCCAACACCGCTTTGTCTTCGCTTTCCTGAGCTTGTTCGAGCAAGAAATCTAACGCGTTATCCATTTCAATGCTCCAAGTTATGAGCTGAGTACATGGCGCAGCATGTTGACGCACATGTCATAAGGCACGGTTTCTTTCATGGCTTGCTGCAAGTACTGATCCAATTTCGGTTTGAGGGTGAAAGCCGCATCAATCGCTTTGTCGGTGCCCGGTTTGTAGGCACCAATCGAGACTAAGTCTTGATTCTTACGACACACAGAAAGGATCTGCCGAACCGCTTTCGACATCAGTAAATGCTCATCGGTGGTGATTTGTGGCATAACCCGGCTGACGGATTTTTCGACATCAATCGCCGGATAGTGTCCTGCATCGGCCATTTCCCGCGATAACACGATATGACCATCCAAGATCGCGCGCGAGGCATCCGCAATCGGATCTTGTAAGTCATCCCCTTCGGTCAATACGGTGAAAAATGCGGTGATCGAACCTTGGTGTGGGCCGCCATTACCAGCGCGCTCAACCAGTGCCGGTAGTTTGGCAAACACCGATGGTGGATAACCTTTGGTCGCCGGGGGCTCTCCAACGGACAGAGCTATCTCACGCTGCGCTTGCGCAAAACGCGTGAGTGAATCCATCAACAGCAGCACATCCAAACCTTGATCGCGAAAATACTCGGCAATAGTCAGAGCCGTTTGGCACCCTTTTAAACGCATCAACGGCGAGGAATCAGCAGGAGCGGCCACCACCACGGAACGCTGGCGACCATCTACGCCGAGGATCTCTTCGATAAATTCTTTGACTTCACGTCCCCGCTCACCAATCAACCCCACCACCACGACTTGCGCTGTAGTGCCTCGGGTCATCATGCCGAGCGTGACCGATTTACCGACACCGGAACCTGCAAACAAGCCTATCCGTTGTCCTTTACCGACTGTCAGTAAACCGTTAATCGCCTTGATGCCAACATCCAAAGGTTCGTTGATCGGTTTACGTGTCAGTGGATTAATCGGCATAGCATTGAGTGAAGCGCGTTGATCGGTATAAATCGGACCTAAACCATCAAGCGGATTACCCACGCCATCAATCACGCGCCCCAGCAGTTCCATACCGACAGGCAGGCCTGATTCGGTCGTGATAGGAGTCACTTTGGCTCCGGGAAGGACACCGATGATCTGTTCACTAGGCATCAAAAAGAGGTTATCGCCAGAAAAGCCTACCACTTCGGCTTCCATCTCGCCGTTCATGGTTTCGACTTTACACAAACTTCCGACGGGTGCTTTGCAACCTGTGGCTTCCAGCGTCAAACCCACAACACGCACCAACTTTCCCGAAGCCATGGGTCGGGTGGTGTGTCCTTCGACTTTGTATTGGGCAAGGCGATCGGCTAACGCTAACATCGGCTACTCTCCCGGATGGTGACGGTTGATACCGCAGAAGCTTTTCAGCACGCTGCGAATCCGCTCTTCCATCCGATAGCTAACGCTCGACTCGCCCGCTTCAATCTGTACATCGCCGCGACTTAAGGCTGGCTCGCTGAGTAGCGTCCAGTTACGGGTTTCGATTTCTTGCTCACCGTAGGCTTGGCGAATGATCTCCACATCTTCTGGATTGAGTTTGAGAGTAATCGCGTGCCCTGCAATCGGCAGCGCTTCGACTGAAGCTTTGACGGTATCGAGGATCACTTGTGGATTGGTTTGCACTTCAACGTGCACCACTTCTTTGGTCAACGCGAGTACCATGTCCACCAGCTGCTTTTCGACCTGAGCATTAAGCAGATCAAGGGGCTGAGCAAACTGGTTCGCCAGCGCCATAAAGGTTTTGACTTGTTCTTGAATTAAGGCTTGCCCTTCGGCAACGCCATCTTGATAACCTTGCGTTTGCCCTTCTTGATGACCAGCTTGGAAACCTTCAGCCTTACCTTGTTCAAAGCCTTGCTGATAGCCTTCTGCTTGCCCCGCCTCAAAGCCCTCTTGTTGAGCGGCAGTGCGGATCAGTGCAATCTCTTCTTCACTGAATTCGTGCTCGACGACCTGCTCCGGTTCGTCAAAGTTTGGGATCCAGCCCGGATCGTAATTAAACGCAGTCTGTTTAGCCGCTTTGTTACTTTCCGCACCGTAATCCGGCAGCCCCCAACGTTGAGGTGTGACCGTCGCATCATCTGTACCCGGGCGAATAAAACCACGCTTTCTTTCACCAGACATTGTGATCCTCAATCATGCAGCAAGTTTTGTTTAACGTTCATCAAAATAATGCATCGAAGGAAATAGGATCGCCTTACACCGATCCTACTTGATTATAAGAATTCGTCGGCACCGCCGCCCAGCATGATCTCGCCGTTGTCGGCCATACGACGAGCGATAGACAAGATCTCTTTCTGAGCCGCTTCCACATCGGACACTTTGATCGGTGGCATCGCCTCCAAATCGTCTTTCATCATCTCAGCAGCACGTTTCGACATGTTCTTGAAGATCTTCTCGCGCAGTGTATCGTCTGCCCCTTTGAGGGCTTTTTGCAAGACATCTTGCGGAACATCACGCAGCAATTTTTGGATGCCTTGATCGTCGACTTCGACTAAGTTCTCGAACACAAACATCAAATCTTGGATCTGAGTTGCCAAGTCTTCGTCTTTTTCGCGCATTCCTTCCATCAATACGCTTTCGATGTTGTTGTCCAGATAGTTCATGATGTCGGCAGCAGCTTTCAAGCCACCAATTTTGGCCGCTTGTGCCCCCGCTTGACCCGCGAACTGTTTCTCCATGATTTCGTTCAACTCGGCCAGCGCTGAAGGCTGTACTTCTTCCAAGTTGGCGATACGCATCAACAAATCGAGAGCGTCACGCTGAGCAAACTGCGCCAAAATCTCGGCCGATTGATCCGGCTCAAGGTACGACAATACGATGGTTTGGATCTGCGGGTGCTCGTTGATAATAATGCTCGCCACTTGGCGCGGATCCATCCATTTTAGTGAATCCAGACCTTTCGAGCCGGTACCAAGCAGAATTTGATCCACCAAGTTGTTGGCTTTATCCGCCCCCAACGCCGCAACCAGAGCATTACGTAGGAAGTCTTCACTGCCCATGCCAATGTTGGTGTATTTTTGAATATCTTCCAAAAAGGCACGGTGTACCGCTGACACTTTGGTTTGGCTTAAGTCTTTGGCGCGTGCCATGGCGCTACCCACCCGCTGTACCTGTTTAGGCTCGAGGTGGCGAATGATGCCTGCGGCATCTTCTTCATTCAAACTGAGCAGCAAAATGGCTGCTTTTTCTTCACCGGGAATTTCACTGATATCAATGGTTGATTCGACCACTTCTCCACCATCTTTATTGTCTTTAGCCATTTTGCATCCAGTTCTTCACTACTTGAGCCGCGAGTTCTGGCTCGTTTGCCACCAAGGCACGTACTGCTTTCAGCACATCCTCATCCTTGTGAAGATTCGGCAGATCAATGCCTGAACCAAATTCGAACAACTCACCGCCATCAATATCGCTGCCGATGAGGCTTGTCTCACCATCCGCGCCAATTGGCATACCGTCTGGGCCGTACATTTGGTCATCGTTATCCGCCGCTGGGTTGATAAGTTTCTTCATCGCTGGACGTACTAGCACCAAAATGACGATGATGATAACCAAGGCACTGGCGAACCAACGAACCCAATCGTTGAAGTTTGGATGTTCCCAAATTGGGACATCAACAATTTGTTCCATTTCGGGTTCAGCAAACGGCATGCTGAGGACATTCAGTAAATCTCCACGATTTTCACTATAGCCTACGGTGCCGATCAGAACCTGACGAATTGAGTTGAGGTCCGCTTCACTGAGTGGCGTGTAAGTCACTTCGCCATTATCAGGATTGACGCTGGAACGACTCTTGACGGCCACTGCTACGGTCTGACGGTTAATCACCCCTGATTGCTTACGCTCATGGCTGATAGTGGTATCAAGTTCATAGTTACGTGTCGCTTCTTTATGCACCGACCCTTGCCCCATGACCGAGCCATCTTTCATCTGTGCTACATCTTGCGGAATTGAGGCATCGGCGGGAGGTTGGTTGCTAAGAGCGCCCGGCACCCCTGCGACAACGTTACCGTTATTGTAATCTTCCAGTGTGTATTCACTGCGTGTGGCTGGCGTGTTGGGGTCAAACACTTTACGTGTCTGCTCTACTGCACTGAAATCGAGTTCGATATCCACCTGCGCGGTGTAATTACCTAAACCAAGGATCGGGATCAGCACCGAGTCAATTTTTCCACGCAGGGCTTCTTCTTGTTGTTTCTCCAGCTCTTGCTCTTTACGGCGAGCTGCAGAAACGGGATCTTGAGAGCCTGAGCTGAGCAAACGACCATGCTGATCGGTCACCGTAACCCGGCTCGGTTTCATGCCCGGCACCGCACTGGCCACCATATCGACCACGGCATCAATCTCTTCTTGTTTAAGATTGGCTCCCGTGCGTACCGTCAAGAACACAGACGCTGACGCTTCTTGGTTATGACGAACAAACACACTCTGCTTTGGCAATGCAAGCAATACGCGAGCTTTGTTAACTTGGCGCATTTCTTCAATCGCTTTCGCGAGTTGACGTTCACGGCTCAGCTTGAGGCGTTCTTGTTCAAGACGCTGTGATACCCCAAAGCCCATATCCTGCATCAGAATCTCGTCGCCAGCCTGACGGTTTTGGTTTAATCCCGCGCGTACCATGGAGAGTTTGAGGCTGTTGTAATCACTGACGGGCACCAAAATGGTATTGCCATCAAGTTTGTATTGCTGTTTCTGTTGATCGAGGTAATCCAAGACTGGGATCAGTTCTTCGGTTTCGTAAGCACCCAGCGGACGCATATCCGGCTCACGTACCCAGAAGAACAGCATGACGATAAGGGCAACGCAAATTGAAATAGACAGTACCAGTACCACTTGGCGCAATAAATCGAGATCACCAACGGTAAAGTCCATTTTGCTACTTTTTTCGTTGATGTCCGGATTCTGCGTGTCGTGGTCCATATCAGAGCCTGCCATCAAGGCATGCTCACCACCACTATTGGTCAACGCGAGATCGGTTGTTTGTTTATCATCGGCCACAGTCTATTACCCAAGTTATACTGGCATGTTCATCAGTTCTTTGTACGCTTCGACGAGCTTATTGCGTACTTGAATGGTCGCTTCAAACGCCACACTCGATTTATTACGGGCGATCATCACATCAGAAAGAGAAATCCCTTCATCGCCACGATCAAAACGCGTCTGCATATCACTTGAGGTCTTTTGCAGGCCATTGACGTTGTTGATCGCTTTGGTCAACATGGCACCAAAGTCAGCGCCAACTTTCTGACCTGTCGATGCGGGCTGAGTGTTCATTGCCTCAAACATCATCGCCTGCATTTCGTTATTTAAACCGTCAAGTCTCATTGCTACCTCTGATGCCAATTGTTTGACTCAAAAATTCCATTCCTAACTCTAAAGAGCAATTTGTATGCCATGCCCTCAACCGGGGATATCAATCCCTGCATCACGCATTTTGGCGAGTTTGTAACGTAAAGTGCGTGGGCTAATACCTAGCTTCTCCGCCATCTCTTTACGGCGTCCCTGACATTCGGCCAACGTATCAAGAATAATCGCAAACTCTTGGTCGCGCAGCTCACCACCCAAACCTGAACTTTGCGAACTACTGTTTTGCCCACCACCTTGCACTAAGGGCTTAAACAGTTCGGGCTCTGCAACAGGTTTGATCTGCGGCGCAGCCATCGACTCTCCCGCCACCGCTTGCTGTAAGCTGCTGGCATCATGCCAATCAACCCCTTCCAGCAAGATGTGCTCACTTTGAATATGGCCGTTTTCACTTAAGATCAAAGCACGCTGCACGACGTTATCCAGCTCACGCACATTACCCGGCCATGGGTAATTCAGCAGTTTAATAATGGCGTTAGGCGCAATGCTTGGTACAGGTAAACCTAACTTTTTGCAGTGACGCTCAATCAGATGGTTAGCCAGCGGCTCAATATCGTCTTTACGCTCACATAAGGCTGGCCAGGTTAATGGGAACACATTCAAACGGTAGTACAGGTCTTCACGGAAATGTCCGGCTTGCACATACTGTTTCAAGTCACGGTTACTGGTTGCGAGCACGCGCACATCGAGCTTGATGCTTTTGCGGCTCCCTAAGCGCTCCACTTCACGCTCTTGCAGTACCCGCAGCAGTTTGGCTTGCAGATTGAGATCCATTTCGCTGATCTCATCGAGCAAAATGGTGCCACCTTGGGCTTGTTCAAACTTACCGGGACACGCTTGTACGGCTCCGGTAAACGCGCCTTTTTCATAACCGAACAGTGTTGCTTCTAACATGTTGTCAGGAATTGCCGCGCAGTTAATCGCAATAAATGGCCCTTCTTTACGAGGAGAGGCATTGTGGATGTAACGTGACATCACTTCTTTACCTGAGCCGCTTGGCCCCAAAATCATCACGTTGGCATCGGTCTTCGCCACTTTATCGGCTAAGGCAAGCAGCTTGAGGCTTTTCGTATCCGCGACCACAGCATCGCCGTTGTCATCTGACTTTACTGGTGCGTAACGGCTGACCATATTCAGCAGCACTTCTGGTGCAAAAGGCTTGGCCATGTAGTCAATCGCGCCATCTTTCATGGCAGAGACGGCATCTTGAATATTGGCGTAAGCGGTCATCAGCAGTACGGGTAAGTTCGGCCAGTGCTGTTTGATACTGCGCAGCAGAGCGAGTCCACCCATGCCTGCCATTTGCACATCAGACACCACAATATCAACACTGTGTGATTTGAGTTTGAGCAGGGCATCTTCTGCACAATCGGCTTCCAGCCACTCATAACCCGCTAAAGCTAAGGTGTCGATCAACGCTTCGCGAAGACCTTCGTCATCTTCTACGATTAAGACTTTGCTTTGAGCCATCTTCACTCTCCAGTCTCTGAGTTTGAGCTATCTGCCTGACGTTCAAGGGGAATGCACATGGTAAAACAAGCGCCCTCTCCCTCCTTGGATATCAGTTCCAACCGCCCACCGTGGGCGCGACACACCATCTGCACTACTGCTAAGCCAAGGCCTGTACCTTGTGAGCGAGTGGTGAAAAAGGGTTCCATGATTTTGTGCTGCAACGACTCTGGCACACCGGGGCCGTTATCTTGCACGGAAATTTTAAGTTCGCCATTCACTGGGCGGAAAAACACATCAATTTGTGAACCTTTCCCCGCAATTTGCAGCGCATTCATCACCAAATTACTCAGCGCGGAAGCCAAAGCATTGGCATTACCCAGCAACATGGTCTCTTCACTTTCGACTTCTTGACCGTAATCAATCTGATTATTTTTCAGCGCCGTTTCGACCATAGGCATAAATTCGGCGGCCAAATCGCCAATCGAGAAGGGCATCACCACCTTGTTATCGCCACCTTTGGCAAACAGCAGCATGTCGTTTACTTGCTTTTCCAAATCGTGCAGTCGGTCAACCAACTTACTTTGAAAACGCTCACGAGTAGCAGGCGGTAAATTCGGTGCTGCGAGATTTGCGGCATACAGCATGGCACTGGACAGCGGCGTTCTCACTTGGTGAGCCAATGACGCCACCATGCGTCCCAAGGAAGAGAGACGTTGCAGATCACTGATCCGTGATTGCAATAGGCGAGTTTCCGTCAAGTCGGTGATCAAAATGAGCTGACCCGTTGTCGAGGCGGAGATCGCCAAGCGCACTTTGCGTCCATTGCGCAGCGAGATTTCATGACCATCATCGTCACGCGGGGCAAAAGCAATCTGGATCACGCTGTACCATTTTTCACCCACGAGTGGTACATCCAGTAAACGCTGCGCTTCTGGATTGGCTTCACGCACTATGCCTTGGGTATCGAGCAAAATCACCCCGGCGGGCATCACATCCAATACCTGTTTATAGCGCTCAACTTGATCTTCTAACGAGTCCAAATGGGAATGCTGCTCTTGCACTGCGCTGCTCATCATTCACTCTCTGTTTTTAAATGCAACAATGGCTTGGCACGCAAGAGTCATGCCAAGCCATTTATGTTTAAAATCAACACGTTAATCAATGCCAATATATTGACTATGGTTTCCCTAGCGTTGCATGTTGTATTTGCGCATCTTTTCAACCAAGGTGGTGCGACGCATACCGAGCATGTCTGCCGCTCTCGCCACAACTCCCCCTTGCGCTTCTAATGCTTGGTTGATGAGGTTCACTTCTAAATCAGCGAGCAACTCTTTGAGATTCACCCCTTCAGGTGGCAGCGCTTGCGGCGCATCTATATCAGGGACAAATTCCTGCGGCTCTTCAAAATTAAAGTCTTCTGCAAAAATGCCTTCCAACACATCACGCTCTTGCTCTTCAACCGAGCTAAAACGGCTAGGCTCTGGCTGGAATTCCGGAATATCACTGTAACGGTATTTGGTCGGCAGGTGATTCACATCGACCAAACTGTTTGGATACAGGATGACCATACGCTCAACCAAGTTGGCAAGTTCACGCACATTACCCGGCCAGTCATGCTCCATCATCGAATTGATCGCACGCGGCGTGAAACAGATGGGCTGCGCCCCTTCCGCTTCCATACGAGTCATCAGCTCTTGTAACAGCAAAGGAATATCATCAATCCGATCGCGCAGGGCGGGCATCTCAATCGGGAACACGTTTAAGCGGTAGTAGAGATCTTCACGAAATTTCTGTCCGTCAATCATCTCTTCCAAATTACGGTGCGTTGCGGCAATCACTCGCACATTCGCTTTGATAGTGCTGTTGCCTCCCACCCGTTCAAAACAACGCTCTTGCAGCACGCGCAGCAGTTTAACCTGCATGCTCATCGGCATATCGCCAATTTCATCTAAAAAGAGTGTGCCACCTTCAGCCAGTTCAAAACGGCCTTTACGTGCGGTAATCGCTCCGGTAAACGCCCCTTTTTCATGACCAAACAGTTCACTTTCCAGTAATTCAGCCGGGATTGCACCACAGTTGATGGGGACAAAAGGGCCATTACGGCGTCCTGAATGGTAGTGAATGTTACGCGCAACCACTTCTTTACCCGTGCCCGACTCACCGAGGATCAGTACGTTGGCTTCCGTGGTCGAGACTTGCTCAATCAAGTGGCGAACTTCTTGAATCCCCATGCTTTGCCCAACAAGGCTACGAAACAGGGTGTTTTTGCGTGCGGTCGCAAGGACTTGAAAACCTTTGCGCCCAAGAAATTCTTTACAGTGACGCAAAGCATCGCTCAGCTGCGGATAGTTGAGCGGAAAATCTAACTCACCCACATAGTTGGGGAATTCTTCTAAGGAATAAGGCTGCTTATTGGCAACCAGCAACGGGATATGGTTAGCCTTGGTTAAAGATTGGATTAATTGTTCAGAAAGCGCTTGACCACGTAGCGAGCCTAAAATGCACCCACCCCACACTGCCGACCAATTGATTTGGTCAATCTGAGTAGACTCAATGACCTCACACTGCTCTCCTACAAATTCTAAAATAACACTGAGATTGAGCCGGATCGCGGCATCGTCCTCAATCACAAGTAGTTTCGCTAAACTCTGCATAGGTGAGATTATTTGCCTTTATTATAAGAAGTTGTGGTTGCACCGTTTGAACATCATTTTCAGGTGTTAATTTTGATTCTGGATCCTGAATAAACGATAGACAATTTGTGGAAATCAGCAACAAAAAAAGCCACTTGGCTAGTTAGTGGCTTCTATTCTATTTAAATCAGCAAATAAGGCAACCAAGCATTTGCTGGGTGTGATATCTGTTAAAAGTTTCTCTGACAGAAATCAAATACCCACTTCAGCGGCAGTCAAGTTGTGATATTCCGGTGGAATTTGATCCCAAGCTGACTTTATTTCACGGATGATCTCAATCACATCATCGAGCATTTGCGGATCATTTTTATGGTTCGCTTGAGTAATTTGGTTGACCATAAAGTCATACAGTTGATCGAGATTTTTGGCGATGTCGCCACCGTCTTCCATCGACAAGCAGCTGCGTAGGCTAATGATGATATCCAAGGCTTTACCTAAACGTTCGCCTTTCACAGGGATGTTACCTTGCTGCATTGCCGCCTTACCTTGGATCAGGCGCTCAATCGCTCCGGCCATTAACATCTGGACGATTTTATGCGGTGAGGCCGCACTTAGCTGGCTATCCACTGATACTTTTTTGTACGCCTGTAAAGAACCACGCATAGTCTTCCTCTTATAAAAACTTTTTGTATTGCTGAACCGATTTATTTCCGTGACGATATTTGTGGAGTGTTTGCCCCATCGCCGCCGTTTTTAACTGCATCTGTTCCACAAGTTGTTGAGTATTACCAATTGCCTTGAGCCATAAATCGGACTTTGCCAATTCAGGGTGCTCGGCCAAATAGCCTAACAAGCTATGCAATAGCTGTTCCCTGTTATCGACCAACTGCAAAATATCTTCAGTATGAATGTCATCTTCCGCAAGAAGAGTTGCGATTTGTTGATCGAGATCACTCAAACGTTGCAGTTCTGCTTCCACATTAACCACCTAAAGCGTTCATCATGCCCGCTAACTGCGATTGCATCTTGCTGGTCGCATCTTGCATGGCACTGAATTTCGCATGGGTCCGTTTTTCCAAACTCTCCATCCGGCGGTCGAGAGAACGTTGGTCGTCATCCAATCGGTAAGTCTGTTCATTCAAGCTCTTTTCTCGGGTACGGATTGAACCCGTAACCCCAGTCATGCTCGAAATCGCATCTTCGACCCGCTTAGCAAAGCCTTGATTGCCGCCAAAAAACTCACCCAACTTAGTGAAGTTGTTATTCAATTGGCGGTCAAGCATAGCATAGTTGATTTCTAGCGTCCCTTGTCGGGTGGTGGTGATCCCAAACTCAGTCAGTGATTTGAGGTTTTCTGGCGCTTGCTCAATGCTCGATGAGAAGACCGTTTTTAATCGTGAGTCTGCGCTACGAACTATGCTGTCACCCGCTAAAGGGCCGGCTTGTCCGGTTCGTGGATCAACACCCGCGAGCTCTTTACTGGTTTGGAAAAACTGATTATAGGCCGCGACAAACTGTTCAATGTCGTTACGCACTCGTTCGCGGTCATATTCAATGCCGATTTCCGCGGGTGGCTGATTGCGATCGGTTTTGCCTTTGAGGGTTAAGTTAACCCCTTCGATCGCATTTTCGATGATGTTGTTATTGCTCGATAAGGTCGCCACCCCATCCAGCACCACCATAGAGTCTTGCGCCGATTGCACTTCGGTCATGCCGCCGTAGCCATCAAAGGCACTTTGCGCCGCATTCAAGGCCGCTTGCGCTTTTTCGACCTGTTCAATGTAGGCACGCTCTTCTGGGCTAAGTTTCGCGCGCGCTTGAGCTTTGGCCTCTTCTGGCGTCATTTTTCCGCTGCGGATCGCCTCTTCAATCTGCGCTTTCTCTTGCGCTAATTTCTGTTCTAGCTTTTGCTGTGCTTCTTGCGGCGTGACGTAGGAATCAAGCAGTGTACCGGATGCGGTGTTGCTCCACCCGGGAACGTCAGCGGCCTTTTTTTGACCTTGAGCGTCGAGTTCTTCTTCCGGTTCCCAATAGGAATCGAGCAAGGTACCGGACGCGGTTTCTGTCCAGCCCGGAATTCTGTCTTCCGGTCTGATGTATTTTTTGGCTTCACTGGCGGCGTTAGCCGCGGCTTTTACCGCACTCTCGGTTAACTCACCAGCGTTGAGCGCCTCTCCGGCCGCACCTTGTGCACTTTGTGCGGCACTTCGAATTTCTTGTGCGACTTCTTGATCGACCAGCCGAGCAGCATCGCCAATTTTTTCCGCTACTTTGGCGGCGACTTTTTGCTGTTCAGGGGTGAGTGGGGCAATGAGTTGCTGAGCTTGCGCACGCGCTTTTTCTAAATCACGAACTCGCTGTTCGAGGGTTTTGTATTCGAGTTGCTTAAGTGGATTACCGGGTTCCGCTTGAGCGGACATTTTTACGCTGTGATCTTTGCCTGACACGTTAGAGGCAACGATCAGCCGCGGCCCTTCAACATCATTGATGATGGAGGCTCGCACGCCCGGATTGGATTTTTCACCATTGATTCCACGGACAATATCAACCAGCTTGGAGTTACCTTGCACATCCAGCGTAAAACTCTTATCGCCTAATGAAATATGCAGCTTGCCCGGACCAAATTTCGCGTCTTTGTCCAATACTTCAGACGCAATTTTATGGCTTTGAGCAAGCTGCAACACATCGACGGAGTAGTTGCCAGCAATAGCTTCCGTGGTGGCCGTCGCGGAGACAACCTGTTCGTTACTGGTGTCGACTTTGCGTACCGCAAAAGCCTTCTCCTGACGAAACTGGGTCATCAGATTTTTCATCGTATCCAGCGACTCTCTGAGCCGACCATAGGCGCTGATACTGGTGTCAATGTTGGTGCGCTCATTGTCAATGCGTTGCTGCTTAGGTACGCGCTCCGCACTGACAATTTTGCTGACCATGCCATTGATATCAAAGCCAGTATTCATCCCCATCGGGCCTAAACTCATTCAATCACCTCAAAAACCGTGTTACACCTTTGCCATCAGTAAACCGGATCGATGATCCTGTTCACGGGCAAGGCGGCGCAATACTTCAAGCATCTCTTCCTCGGGGATTTGGCGAATAATATCACCCGTCGAGGCTTCGTAGATAGTAACCACCTCGCGCCCGGATTCACGATCCAATCTGAAAGACAGGCCTTTGTTAATGGATTTCACAAACTCATTCATTTGCTCCACCATCTTGGCAAGTTGCTCCTCGTTAAGACGTTGGCGCTGTTTTGCTTGCGCCATGGCCGTCTCTGCCGATTCTTGCTGCCTTGCCCTGACCTGCTCAGAAAAGTGTTCAGATAATTTATCTGTACGCGAAACCGAGCGGCTGTTATCCCCTGAAAGCGAAACGCTTTTTGCATTATCGTTTTCTGAAGCAATTTTAGTGCCACTTTGTGAGCCGTAAGGCTGGATGTTCGATGCGTAGGATGGTATTTCCATAACAATCTCCCTTCCACCTTATAAGTAACATTTAAACCACAAGTTACTTACTAGCTCAATACCGCTCAAAGGGTTATCCCAATAAGCTCAGAGCTGCAGATGGTGACTGCTTCGCTTGCGCCAACACAGAGGTACTCGCCTGCTGCAATATTTGCGCCTTCGTCATCGCCGTGGTTTCACGAGCATAATCGGTATCACGGATACGGCTACGAGACGCGTTGACGTTTTCGTTAACGTTATCCAAGTTACTGATCGCATGACCGAAGCGGTTCTGGAATGCACCCAATGAAGCGCGTTGGCTATCCACCGCCTTCAAAGCCCCATCCAGAATAGATACCGCTTCTTGCGAACCGGCCACGGTTGAAACGTTCACATCCGCCACCGTCACATTACGACCAGCATCAAAACCGATTTCACCGCCCAGTCCACCACCAATGGTCACATCACCATTGACTTTTTGTGATGAAGCAAACAGTTGTAGCTTACCGTCTTCACCGACCGACGCTTTAACGTCTTCAGTTTGACCGTTGATGTAAGTCGCAAGCTCTTCTAAGTCGTCACCTTGTTTGGCATTAATGGTCACTTCACGTGCTTCACCCTGCTTATTAGTGTAGCTCAGGGTCAGATCGGTTGCTGCGCCGACACGCCAGTCTGCGGCCTTGCCTTCTTGAGCTCGATAGCTTTTTCCGCCCATAGCTTGAGTATCCGAGCGCATACTGCCCATGCTAAGCATGACCGCTTCACCCGAATCCGCACCAATCTGGAACGATTTACTACCAAACGAACCATTCAGCAGTTTGTTGCCACCAAAAGAGGTGGTTTCTGCAATACGGTTCAACTCGTCATTGAGGGCAGACACTTCTTCTTGAATCGCGCGGCGTTCCGAAGAAGAGTTTGAGCCGTTAGAGGATTGCAACGCAAGATCGCGCATCCGTTGTAAGATGTTGGTCGTTTCGTTCATCGCCCCTTCTGCAGTTTGGGCGATGGAAATACCATCGTTGGCGTTTTTCACCGCCATGTCCAAACCACGACTTTGCGATGTCAAACGGTTAGAAATTTGCAGACCTGCGGCATCGTCTCGGGCACTGTTGATTTTGTAGCCGGACGACAAACGCTCCATCGATTTCTGCATACCATCAGCAGCACCATTTAAATAGCGCTGAGCGGTCATGGCAGACACGTTCGTGTTTACATTAATTGCCATATTGATCTCCTTAGGCGGATAAGTTGGTAAACCTTGGTGTCTCTCACCTCACCTCGGTTTACCTCATTTCTCTCGTATCCTGTAACGGCGAGAAATAAATATCCTTTAGAGAAATTTCAGGCATTTTTTCAAAAAAAGAAAATCCCCTCCACTTTCGTGAAGTTAGGCACACATTAATGAAACTGGATGCAATAAAAAATCCAGCCGAAGCTGGATTTTTTGGCGGTGTGGGGATTAACCCAACAGGCTGAGTGCTGCGTTTGGCGCTTGTTTGGCCTGGGCCAGCACAGAGCTTGATGCTTGAGACAGGATTTGCGATTTGGTGAGCGCTGTAGTCTCTTTCGCGAAATCGGTGTCTTTGATACGGCTCTTAGAAGCATTCACGTTTTCGTTAATGTTATCCAAGTTGCTGATAGCATGGTTGAAACGGTTCTGGAACGCACCCAGTTCAGCACGGTGACTATCTACATACTTCAGCGCAGAGTCGATAACTGCAACCGATTGTTGCGCGCCACCAACTGAAGTCACATCGATAGTGTCAACGGTTTCTGCTGTACCCGCTTGCATGTTCAGAGCACCCGCTAGACCACCAGAGAAGGCTACATCACCGGTGACTTTGTTGTTACCAGCAAAGATTTGTAGCTGACCTTTCTCGTTGACAGACGCTTTCACCATGTCGGTTTGACCGTTGATGTAAGTCGCCACTTCTTCGATATCATCGCCTTCTTTAGCGTTCACGGTAATGGTTTGGTCATTGCCGTCGATGTCTTTCAGCGTGAAAGTGATGTCGTTCGCGCCCGCTTGTACTTTCCAGTCTTTGTCTTTGCCTTCTGCCGCGACATAGCTGGTACCACCCATCATGCGGTTATCACTGCGCATGTCTTTCAAGGTCAGCATGACCGCCTCACCGTTGTCAGCACCGATTTGGAACGACTTGGTTGAGAAGGTACCGTTGAGCAACTTGTTACCACCGAATGACGTGGTTTCTGCAATACGGTTCAGCTCATCATTCAGTGCGGTGATCTCTTCTTGGATTGCCACACGCTCAGATTTGGAGTTCGAGCCGTTCGCAGATTGCAGTGACAAGTCACGCATACGTTGCAGAATGTTGGTGGTTTCATTCATCGCGCCTTCTGCGGTTTGAGCAATTGAAATACCATCATTCGCGTTGCGTACTGCCACATCCAGACCGCGGCTTTGTACGTTCAAGCGGTTAGAGATTTGTAGGCCGGCAGCATCATCTTTAGCGCTATTGATTTTAAAGCCTGAAGATAGACGCTCCATTGAAGTTTGTTGTGCATTGGTTGCACCAGTCAAATAACGTTGAGCTGTCATTGCTGCTACGTTGGTATTTACATTCACTGCCATGGTGATTTCTCCAATTGATTTTCCGATGTATCCGGTTTCCGACGTCTCGGAAAACCAAAGTAGTTCTCTCAAAGTTACCTTTTATAACGGCGCGTTTTTTAAATCCTTTAGGAAAAATTTTCGATTTTTTAAGAAAAAAGTTTGGTTGGCGATAAATTAGGCATCAAACACATAAAATGCACAAAAAGTGCACTTTGGCACTCAAGGTTTTTCTACCATGGACGATAAAGCGAGCTTGATCTTGAGTCAGATGAACAATGAGTTAGAGACGAAGTCGAGCAGGCAACGTTAATTACGCAGCAAAAACAGCACAAACTTCGGCTGGCGTTTCGCTTGAGCGAGCACAGAAGTGCTGACTTGCTGCAAAATTTGCTGCTTAATCATTTGCGTGGTTTCTTTGGCGTAATCCGCATCTTTAATCCGGCTGTTCGAGGCCGCTAGGTTTTCATGCACGTTATCGAGGTTACTGATCGCGTGTTGAAAACGATTTTGCATCGCTCCTAGCTCTGAGCGATGCCCATCGACATACTTGAGTGCCGTATCAATCACCGAGACGGCGCGCTGCGCTCCGCCAGCACTGCTGATATCAAGATTATCTACCGCTTCATAACCCAATAAGTTCATCTGTAATTCGTTGGCTAAACTGCCACTGAACGACAAGGTGCCTGACGTCTCTTTCCCCGCGATGTACAACTGGAGTTGTCCCTTTTCATTCACGGACGCAGAGACTTTATCGGTTTGGCCATTGATGTAAGTCGCCAACTCTTCAATATCGTCTCCCTCTTTGGCTTGGATCTGAATGTTCTCATTCTCCCCTTGCGCATTGACGTAGCTGATATTGAGTTGTTGTTTACCTTTTGTGACTTGCCACTGTTTATCAGCCAACGCAGCCGCAACATAGCTAAACCCGCCCATCTCCAAACTGTCTGATCGCATATTGCGCAGTGAAAGCTGTACGGCTTCACCACTGCTGGCACCAATTTGGAAACTGGCTTTCATAAATTGGCCATTGAGCAGCTTGCGCCCTGCAAAAGAGGTGGTTTCAGCGATTCGATTCAATTCATCGTTTAAAGCGGCCATTTCCTCTTGTAATGCGACTCTTTCGGCTGCACTGTTTGAACCGTTGGCCGATTGCAAAGAGAGGTCGCGCATGCGTTGCAATAGCTGGGTGGTTTCCTGCATCGCCCCTTCTGCCGTCTGCATGATCGAAATCCCATCGTTGGCATTGCGCACAGCAATGCCGAGGCCACGCATTTGCGTTTCCAAACGATTGGAGATCTGCAGTCCTGCCGCATCGTCTTTGGCACTGTTGATTCGATTGCCAGAAGAGAGCCGCTCCAGAGACTGATTGAGCATCTCGGACGCAGAATTAAGATGTCGCTGTGCTACCAGCGCAGACACATTGGTATTTACCGTCATGGCCATGGCTGCTGCACTCCTTACACGATTGCTTACTTGTTCTTTTATCGGTGTAAAGTGAGTTTTCTTTAATCAAAAAACCGAGCACTAGGCTCGGCTTTGGCATGAAAAATATGCAACGGTGTTGCATTATTGATTCTTGAGTGTCAGTTCCTGCAACATCACTTGCGACGGTGCAAAGAAATAAGCCCCGGTCACGGCTTTGGTAAAGCGTAGCAGTTGGTCTGTTTTGCCATCAGTGACACCGTACATGCTTTCCAGCATGGTTTTGAAATTATGCAGCGTGTGGCAGTACGCAATAAACAGTAGGCCGTGATCGCCGCTCACGCTGCCATACGGCAAGCTGTGGCGAACAATCTTCAATCCTTTACCTTCTTCTTTAATATCCACTCGACCTACATGCGAAGCGGCAGGAACATTTTCTAGCTCGACGGAATCAGGCTTAGTACGACCAATCACTTTTTCTTGCGCCGCTAAGTTGAGACGATTCCACGCCGGCAAATTATGCACAAAGCGTTGTACCATCACATAGCTGCCTCCCGCAAAGTCGCCATCGGCCACCAACGCGACTTCCGCGCGTTTCTCAGCTTTCGGGTTTTCTGTGCCATCAATAAAGCCCGTCATGTCACGTGCGTCTAAATAACGGAAACCATAGGTTTCATCCACGATTTCAATATCTTGAGCTATGTCGCTAATCCCTTTACGTAGAGTATAAAACAGCAAATCGTGGCGCGTGGCGTGACAATGGATCAACACATCCACATCCGTGCTTGGCGCGTGAGTTTCGCCCTCACCCAGCTCAGGAAAATCAATCAGTTCTGGTGGCGACGCCATCTCAAAATGGCTCCAAAAACCTTTGCTGAACGCGACAGAAACCGTCAGCTCGGCTCCCGGCTGATTTTGATTGATTTCCTCAACTAACGCAGGCAAAGCCTTAAGCGCTTGCAAAACATGGGCGTGGTTCTGACGAACTTTCAGTAGTGTGTACAGGGCAAACGGGCCAGCTTCTGGCAAGATTGCGGTCTGTGACTTAAACATAACGAATCCTCACTTTTCGGTTTTGCTCAGTGTAATAAAAAGAAAAATCATCGCGTTGATGATGATCATGCCTTATCCAACGCGGGGGCTTTTAAACTGTCGCGCACATGGCGACTCTGCACGAGGTAAATGCCAAACCACAGTAATAAGAGTAGGGTCAATGCGTTGGCCCAGTGAAAAGCCCCCTGCAGCAAGTAAACGTGAAAAGCCGTTTGCACAAATTGGCCTATCACAACGAATAAAGAAATCGCACGACCTTGCGCGACAATCTGATTGACCCATTGCCGCTGCGAACTGCGTAACGTGATGAGCCATATTAAGGCAAGAGCCGGAGCCCCCATCGCAAGTCCAACATACAACAAAGAGTGATCGGGATAGATCAATGAGAGCAAATGGGAACCTTGTTCGCGGCTCACCCCCGCCATCACAAACATGATCCAAGCTCGATTAAGAAACAGCCATCCTAGCCATAGCCATATCGGTGCTTTTAAAAATCCTTGACTATCATACTGTTCAATCGAATAACGCACGGTTTTCTCAACTCATAAAACACAGGCTGTTCACTCTAGCGCAATTCCCCTAAATGACCACTGCTTATTCTTAGCTCGCCCCATTTTTTACCCTGCGCTCACATGCTAGTCTTAGTCCTAAGCTTTTTAAACCGTATAGATTAATGAAAAACACGACTCTCATTCCGTCAGAACAAACCCAGCAAGAGGCGTTAAAAATTGCGAAAGCGACTCAGCGCCCCGGACAAACCAAAGAGCAAACTAAGCTCATCACTCAAGGTATCGAAAAAGGGATTGCTTTATACAAAAAGCAGCAGAAAGAGAAACACCGGCAGGCAGATAAGCTGCGTAAAAAAGCGTTAAAAGCCAAGCAATCTTCGACAGAGGAAATCCACGAAGCGGATGACTATGTATCCGAACTCGGCGATGACTCTCATACCAATCAAGCCAAACTCGCATGGGTATTATTAGCGCTCAGTTGGCTAGGTTTTATCAGTTACTGGTTGTGGCAAAACAGCTGACGCACCAAGCCGCATGATGTGCCAAGCCGCATAATGTGGATAAAGAAAAAGCCAGCGATGCTGGCTTTAAGCACAAAACCCTAAGCTTGCCGCAATGTCTTTTTTGCGTTCGGTGACCCATTGGCTGTCAAAGGGCCCCCAGTCAGAAAGCTGGTAGTAGCCATCATTGTGTCGGCGGCCATCTTGCACGAAGTTCAGTTCAATACCGATACCCGGCATGGCTTTGATGACATCTTGGATAGTACGACGAGGCCAGCCCGTCTTTTCAATCAGTTTAGGGACATTGGGTCGCTCAAGGCTCTCCACAAGCAAAGCTAAATATAAGCGCCTTGCGAATACAGGACTCAGTTCCATTGATACCTCCTAAAGTATGCTGTGCTCATTATTTCCGTTTTACTGTGTGATGTGTTGCGTTTGATCAATAACTTGCCAATCGATTTACTTTAGTAGGCTATTTTTTCCGTGCGTGAAATATCTACATCACACTTTTGTCTCTGCCGAACCTTCCTGTTAGGATTGAACGCACAATAAGCAAGGTTGCCCTAAGCTCAACACCATGAAGCAACCCATTCAGGCCTTCAATAAAACCCATTTAAGGATAAACATGACGATCACTTTGTATGGCATTCCGAACTGCGACACCATGAAAAAAGCCCGTAAATGGCTAGAACAAGCGGGCGTCGCCTACCAGTTTCATGACTATCGCAAAGAGGGCATTACCCCAGAATTGGTGGCTGGATTTTGTAGCCAATTAGGTTGGGAACAAGTACTCAATAAGCGCGGCACAACCTTTCGCCAACTGAGTGATGAGCAAAAAGCCACTTTGAATGCCGACAATGCCGTGGCATTGTTAGTAGAACATCCGGCGATGATTAAGCGCCCTATTTTACAACGTCAAGATGAACTGCATCTTGGCTTTAGCGATGCCCAGTATCGCGCTCTTTTTTCTTAAGCGTTTTGATTAATACAAGGAATTTCAAGGATGACAGATAGCCCTGTACTGGCTCTGGCAAAAGATCTGATTAGCCGCCAATCCGTTACTCCTGCCGACGCAGGATGTCAGGATCTGATGATTGAGCGCTTAAAAGCGCTGGGTTTCAAAATTGAAAGCATGGTGTTTGAAGACACCACCAACTTCTGGGCTCGCCGCGGCACGCAATCTCCACTGTTTGTTTTTGCCGGTCATACCGATGTGGTGCCTGCTGGCCCTCTGGCGCAGTGGCACACTCCTCCTTTTGAGCCGACTGTGATTGATGGTTTCCTGCACGGGCGTGGCGCAGCAGATATGAAAGGCTCGCTGGCTTGTATGATTGTGGCGGTAGAGCGTTTTATTGCCGAACATCCCGATCATCAAGGCTCGATCGGTTTTTTGATCACTTCTGATGAAGAAGGCCCCTTTATCAACGGCACCGTCCGTGTCGTAGAAACGCTAATGGCACGTAACGAACTGATCGATATGTGTATCGTCGGTGAGCCGTCCAGTACCCTAGCCGTAGGCGATGTGGTGAAAAATGGCCGTCGTGGCTCCATCACGGGGGATTTGAAGGTAAAAGGCACCCAAGGCCATGTTGCTTATCCGCATCTGGCTAATAATCCCGTGCATAAAGCGCTCCCCGCATTGGCCGAACTCGCCGCCACCCAATGGGATGAAGGTAACGCCTATTTCCCCCCCACCAGCTTTCAAATTCCTAACCTGCAAGCGGGTACTGGCGCATCGAATGTCATCCCCGGTGAATTTGATGTGCAGTTTAACTTCCGCTTTAGTACAGAGCTCACCGATGAAGAGATCAAACGCCGCGTACATTCGGTCTTGGATGCTCACGGGCTCGAGTACGATGTGAAATGGACTCTCAGCGGCCAACCCTTCCTGACCGATACGGGCGAACTACTGGCCGCAGTAGTCGCAGCCGTAGAGGAAGTAAACCGTCAAGCCCCTGCGTTATTGACGACAGGCGGAACATCTGACGGTCGCTTCATTGCCCAAATGGGCGCACAAGTGGTTGAGCTCGGTCCCGTCAATGCCACCATTCACAAGGTAAACGAGTGTGTACGTATTGCGGATTTAGAGAAATTGACCGATATGTATCAAAAAACCTTAAATCATCTTTTAGGCTAACTATGACCCCTGAGCAGCTGACCGGGCAAACCGACACACATTTGATCTCCGTGATGGTCGGACAAAAAGCGTTTCAAGTGCATCCGCAAGTGAGTGCGGATCTTTTAGCACTCAAGCAAGCGGCGCAAGATGCAGGGTTTAACCTTTGTATCGCCAGTGGTTTTCGCTCCTTTGAACGCCAACTGGCGATCTGGAACCAGAAAATGCTCGGTCAAAAACCGCTGCTCGATGAACATAGCCAGCCATTGCATAGCAACACACTGAGTGAAGCTGAAAAAGTGTTAGCCATATTACGCTGGTCAGCCTTGCCGGGCGCAAGTCGTCACCATTGGGGAACGGATTTTGATGTGTATGACCGCGATGCTTTACCAGAGAACACCAGTCTGCTGCTTGAACCGTGGGAATATCTTGAAGGGCATCAAAGTGAGTTCTCTCAATGGCTAAACGCACATCTTGCTCAATTTGGTTTTTTCCTACCCTATCAGCATGGTGAAGGCATTGGCTTTGAACCTTGGCATATCAGTCATAAACAGACTGCGCAGCAATGCTTAGCAGCACTGAGCGAGCCCCTATTGCTTGCGCAGCTCTCTGCTGTAGCGATGGAAGGAAAAACGACAGTCCAAGCGCTGTTACCGGAGATTTATCAGCGCTTCATCACGAATATTTGTGAGGTATAACATGGAGATACTGTTTAACCCTTGGGTGATCTCGTTGATTGTGGTCGCCGTGATTGTCGGGAATATTGCCGCGCTTAAATACACCGCCAACATGAAATTTGGGCAAATGGATAAAAAAAGCGAACTTGATCGGCTGAATGAGCTGGATCAGAAGAGATATCCGCGCTCACCCAAAGGCACGGATACTCCCTCTGAACCTAAAGATAACGGGTAACGACAAATCGCAAAACAATGACTACCGCTAAAAACGGTGGTTTAGGGATGACAATAAAAATCCGCCTTCTTAGAAGGCGGTTTTAATATAAGCCCCCTAAAAGGGGGCTACGACGCTGTTAGTCTCTCAATAACTCTAACTGCTGCTCTTGCTCAAGCTCTTTTTTGTCTTGATGCCGTACATACCGTCTAATGATTTCTTCATTTACACCTACCGTATACACAAAATAGCCTCGCGCCCAAAAATGATTTCCCCATAACTTTTTCCTGATATGTGGAAACTTGTTGAATAGCCTAATTGCACTCCTACCCTTTAAAACTCCCATCAACGTCGAAATCGATACTTTGGGCGGAATTATCGCAACTAAGTGGACATGATCTGGCTGAACATTGAGTTCCAAAACTTCACAATCTTTCATATTACAAAGAATGTAGATCGAACGATTTAGCTCTTTGGCTACATTACCTTTTAAGATCTTAAAACGAAATTTTGGTGTCCAAACGATATGATATTTGCAACGCCAATAGACGTGTGATGAACTTCTGTAGTCGCCCATGTTATTTGAATCCTCTTACTTATGGTGAATAAGAGTTTGTCTTCTAACATGGGCGCATTTTCGGGCAAAAGCCCCTAGGGACAATCACCACCGCTAAAAACGGTGGTTTAGGGATGACAATAAAAACAAAGGGATGCCTTGGCATCCCTTCTTTTTCATTACTTCTTATCCACCACAGCTGAGAGCACTGGCACCATCTCTTTCAACAGCGCTTCGTTGACCGGTTTACCCGCTGAGTCAGTCACGTTAATCGACGTACGGTTACCCAAGTCACCAAAGAGGAAGGTGTAAGTCCCGGATTTAAGCTCAATCGGTTTAACACCAACCTGTTGCCAGAATTCATCATCTGGTGCAGCGTATTTGGCTTTAACCGTTCCTTGTGACTGGTTACGCTCTTCAATAGTAAAGCCCATTTTGGGCAGTAACTCTGGCAAACGTTGCCACAGCACATCGTAAGGCGTACGCGCAATGATCACAGGGAATCCACTGCGATCTGAGCCCATGGTAATCGGAATTTGCTTAACCAGCTCTTGAGCACGGCGCGCCGCTTCCGCACGCACATCGGAGTCGTAACGAGTCGTGACCAAGTTGGTCATAAAGGCGTTGTAACGCTCTTTATTGGTGGTACTGACCGTTTGCACTTGACCATTTTCACGCCAACCAATCAGCGAAATTTTAAAGCCATAACGATTATTGGTTTCCACCATCGACATTAAGTAGCGACTGCCAATCGTCACATCTTCATCTTCTGATACCCAATCGACCCAGTCCGTTTCCACCATAGAATCGGTTTGCTTACGAAGAGGGATTTTGCGCTCCGCAATCATTTTCAGTGCGGTATCCCACACTTTTTGCGCTTCATCTTGGCGCAACATCCATAAGGTCACTTCGCCATTTTGACGTTCTGCGCGAGCACCTGGGATGAGTTCCAACACTTGTTGTGGCGGACGAATATCGACCACATTCCCCACACCACCATGAAACGCGCCCTGCGGAATATCATAGTTAGGATAAAACTGCGGAGTGGCACCTTGTGGCAATACCCAAGGCTTAAATTCTGTGGTTTCGAGATAGTCGAAATCGTCTTTAGCTTGGCGTCGTTGCGTGGGGCTGCTGGAGCAAGCACTTAAAACCAAAACAGCCAGTGAACCGAGAACTAGCTGGCGAGAAAACTTCATTGAAACTCCTAAAAATTGCCGGGGTCATGATACCCCGGCATTGTAATGGATCGCGCCTTAATAAATACAGGCTTCAGACAGGGCTTGGGCAACGATTGGGCGTGCTGGTTCCGAAAGTTGCGTCAAAGGTAGACGCAGATCACCATTTGCAATCAATCCCATCTTATGGGCTGCCCATTTCACTGGAATTGGGCTCGATTCGATAAACAGATTTTTATGCAGAGTCATCAAACGTTGGTTGATGATCGCCGCTTCGTCAAACTTACCATCCAGCGCCAAATGCATCATCTTCGCCATGTCGGCAGCAGCGATATTGTTGGTCACTGAAATCACACCTTGCCCCCCGAGCTTAACGAACTCAAGGCCTGTGGCATCATCACCACTGAGTAGGACAAAACCTTCTTTACACATCTCACGGTGCTTCGCAACACGGCTTAAATCACCGGTCGCATCTTTCAGTGCAACAATGTTCTTTATTTCAGATAAACGGGCAACGGTTTCTGGACGCATATCCACAGCGGTACGTCCCGGCACGTTGTACAAAATCACGGGAATATCGGTTTCTTGCGCAATCGCGTTGTAGTGCAGGAACAGACCTTCTTGGGTCGGCTTATTGTAATAAGGCGTGACACTCAAATACCCTGCAATACCTGTGTTGTTCAGCAGGCGGCTAAAAGTGACCGCTTCATGGGTCGCATTTGCGCCTGTTCCAGCAATAATAGGCAGACGACCTTCAGCGAACTCTACCGTTTTTGCTACTACTTTCACGTGTTCTTCGACCGTTAGTGTCGCGGATTCACCGGTGGTGCCAACGGAAACAATCGCATCGGTTCCTGCATCAACATGGAAATCGACCAGCTTTTTCAGGCTGATATAATCGACTTCACCGTCCGGAGTAAATGGGGTAATTAACGCAACGATACTTCCTGAAAACATGTCTATCTCCCTAATCTGATACTCTCAGCATGGTAATGCATGGCGCTAAAAAAAGACAAGCGGAGAAATGGGCTTAAATCACCATGCGGATGAATATTGATAAGATGCCCTCAATAAATGGCGGGCAAGACGAGTGACCTTTATACACGGCACTTCGTCGTGGGTGTCAAACTGTGGTCATTTTCAGGGTGAGCGCACGGAAAAACGCACTTGGTCACGCTTTTTCTCTAGTTTAACTGTGTTAACATGCCCGAAAAATCATCTCTAAAGTGACAGTATGACTCAGCATCTTGTGATCACCGCCGTGGGCACTGACAGACCCGGCATTTGTAACGAAGTGGTTCGATTAGTGACCCAAGCGGGTTGCAACATTATTGATAGCCGCATCGCTATGTTTGGAAAAGAATTTACACTTTTGATGTTAATTTCTGGCTCCCCAAGCAACATTACTCGCGTCGAAACCACGTTACCTTTGCTTGGCCAACAGCATGATCTGATCACCATGATGAAACGTACATCACCTCATGATCATCAAACCCACGCTTATACCGTGGAAGTGTACGTAGAGTCTGACGATAAACTGGGGCTGACCGAAAAGTTCACCCAATTTTTCGCACAGCGCCAAATCGGTATGGCATCACTAAGCGCACAAACCATCAGCAAAGACAAACTGCACAGTGAGCAAAATCAGTTCCACATCGCCATCAGCGCGCGAGTGGACTCAGGTTGTAACCTCATGCAGTTGCAAGAAGAGTTTGATGCCTTATGTACAGCACTTGATGTTCAGGGTTCACTTAACTTTATAAAAAACAGTCAGTAATCAAAGGGATAATTATGAATACGCTTACTGCTGGAACTCCAGCTCCGGCTTTCTCTTTACCAGATCAAAATGGCAATCCTGTAACGCTTGCGGATTTTGCAGGCAAAAAAGTTCTGCTCTACTTTTACCCCAAAGCCATGACGCCAGGCTGCACAGTGCAGGCACAAGGACTACGCGATATTCAAGCGGAGCTGCAAGGACACAATGTGGTAGTGCTGGGGGTGAGTACCGACCCCGTGAAGCGATTAGGCAAGTTCATTGAGCGTGATAATCTTAACTTCTCACTGTTATCAGATGAAGATCACCAAGTTGCTGAACAGTTTGGCGTATGGGGTGAGAAAAAGTTTATGGGTAAAATCTTTGATGGCTTACATCGCATCAGCTTTTTGATCAATGAACAAGGTGTGATTGAGCAAGTCTTTGATAAGTTTAAAACCAGCAACCACCATGAAGTGGTACTGGCTTATCTCAGCGGCAAATAATCGGTAGAAATGCCGATTTTAGTCCGTTTAAATACAGAAAAGATTAAGGCCAGTCATTGACTGGCCTTATTGTTGGCATTCGAAATGCGTAGGTCAAAACGCTACACGATAAAGGTGTTGAGGAGTTTGCCTTGCTCGCGCACGTTTTCGGTTTGTACTTCCATGGCCATACTCGCTGATTTAGCGGAGTCCGCCACCTGAGTCGAGAGGTCTTTAATCTTCACCGTATTGGTGTTGATCTCCTCGGCAACGAGACTTTGCTCTTCCGCTGCAGAAGCAATCTGCATGTTCATATCGCTGATCCGTTGGATAGCACCACGAATCCGTTGCAGAGATTCATTAGCAAGCTGCGCCTTCTGCACAGCATCATCCGCCGTGTACTTACTCTCATTCATCGCAGCAGAAACCGCACTCGCACCGCTTTGCAACTGTTCGATCATATTGCGAATTTCCGTGGTCGATTGTTGCGTACGCTGTGCCAAAGTCCGAACTTCATCGGCAACCACCGCAAAACCTCGACCCGATTCCCCCGCGCGCGCGGCTTCAATCGCCGCATTAAGTGCCAGCAAGTTGGTTTGATCAGCAATATCGTTAATGACTTTCAAAATGGTTTCGATATTTCCGGTCGCCACTTCTAGTCCTTTGACCTCTTCTACCGCTTGTTCGATACGAGCAGAAAGCGCATCAATCGATCGCGTGGTATCACTCACCACTTTACTGCCATCTTGTGAAGCTTCATCAGCCTCGTGAGCCGCAGCCGCTGCTCCTTGCGCGTTATTCGCGACTTCTGTCGCCGTTACCGCCATCTCATGCATTGCCGTCGCGAGCTGCTCCAACTCTTGTAATTGCTGCGCCATGGCACTGGCCGACTCATGCGCACCCAGTACCGTTTGCTCGGTACCATGCATGATTTCCGCGCCAATCCCTTTTAGGTGTTGGATACGTTTTTGCAACGTTTCACAGAACACGTTGAAATCCTTCGCCAATATTGCAAATTCCATATCGGTGTTGGTGTCCAAACGTTTAGTTAAATCCCCTTGACCTGAAGCTACATCTTCAATGGCTCGACTCAGCGCACCCAGAGGCTTCATCAGCACTTTGATTAGGAAGCTTAAGCCAATGATACTGAGCAATACGCCAATAACGGTATAAATCAATGAGCTGTGGCGTAGATCATCCACCATCGCAAACGCGATAGATTCATCCACCACAGCGCCGATATACCAACTCTCAGATGGCACTTGGGCAAATTTAACCAGATAGTATTTACCGTCCAGCTCAATCCGTTGGGTTCCTTCTTTCAGATCGACATTCGGTAAAAACTGACTGAATTTTTCGCCATTGTTTTCCGCATTCGGGTGAGCAATGGTAACGCCGTCTTTCGTCGTGATGAATAGGTAACCCGCATCAAACAGATTTACAGAGTTAACCAATTGCGCCAACTGAGTCAGCTCTACGTCATAGAACATGGCACCGACAAAGTTACTCTGCTGATAAACTGGCGTACCGATAGAGATGATGATTTTCTTGGTCGAGATATCGACATAAGGCTCGGTGACCACTAGCTTTCTTTCACGCTTAGCATCCACATACCAAGGACGCTTACGTGGATCGTAATCTGCGTTCGGCTCCCAACCATCATCATTTTCGACCACGGTCGCATCAGATTCATAGCCAAGACCAATTGCTAAAAAGCTCCCTTTTAGGTTGGGGGATTCTAAAACACTCTTAGCAAATGCTTTGTTGGTTGGATCAAGCTGTAAAATCTCAGTGGTCGACTGCGCTAATCCCTTTTTACTGGCAAGATCTGACTCAATTGTGTTTTTGACCCCTTTCACCATCTCCATCAAGCTATCTTGAACGAGTGATTCAATCTCCTCACGAACGGTGGAGAGCTGTTGAAATGACAGCAGTGCAATAACACAGAGTAGTAATGCCGATGAAGCGGCAACGATCTTCTGACTAAACCTCATAATGTCCGATCCTTCTGTTCTGGGTCCCTGATTTGCCCATTTGCGATAAATAGTGTTGATTAAATTGGTTTTGTTATAGGAGCTATATCGCCAACTCTCTCTACAAACTTTAGTCTGAAATTTTCGTTTTGGACTCAATGACAATAAAAAACCAGCAAAATGCTGGTTTTTTGTTCACCACTAGGCCTCTTTAGGAAGCGGGCTCTTCATCAATACTTGGTAAGGCTTTCCACACCGCCTTAACGAGAGTGGCTAATGGGATCGCAAAAAACACGCCCCAGAAGCCCCATAATCCGCCAAATACGAGTACCGCAATAATGATCGCAACCGGGTGTAGGTTCACCGCTTCAGAGAAAAGTACGGGCACTAAAACGTTACCGTCCAAAGCCTGAATAATGCCGTAAGCAATCAACAAGGTGTAAAACTGCGGGGTCAGCCCCCATTGGAACAAGGCCACAATCGCAACAGGTACGGTTACAGCTGCAGCGCCGATATAAGGGATCAATACCGAAAGCCCGACCGCGACTGCCAGCAATACGGAATAACGCAGATCTAAAATCGCGAACGTGATGTAACTGACTGTGCCGACGATAACAATCTCCAGCACTTTGCCACGAATGTAGTTGGAGATTTGTTGGTTCATCTCTTCCCAAACTTTATTCGCCAACTTGCGGTTACGCGGCAAAATGCCACTCGCCATCCGCAGCATCTCTTGTTTATCTTTCAACAAGAAGAACACTAATAGAGGCACCAAAATCAGATAAACCCCTAGCGTGGCTAAGCTGACCAGAGACGCAAGAGAACCTTTTACCACCGATTCGCCCATGCCTAGCACTTTGTTTTTCGCATTACCGATTACCGATTCGACAATCTCTAGATGTGCCAATTCCGGATAACGTTCAGGCAAACTGGTGATGAATTTCTGCGTACCATTGTACATATTCGGCACGTCGTTAATTAAATTCCCCACCTGCTTCCAAATCGTTGGCACCAAACCAAACACCGCCAAAATCATCAAGCCAGTGAACACCGTAATCACAATGATCACCGCTAAGGTGCGCGGAATTCGTAATCGACGCAGTTGAGTAACGGGCCACTCAAGCAGATAGGCGAGTACAATTGCCACCAATAAAGGGGCAATCAAATGACCAAAGAAGTAGATGGTGATAAAACCAAACAACAAAATCGCCACCAAGCTGGCAGCGTGTGGATCGGAGAAGCGTCGCTTATACCAACGACTGACCATTTCAAACATTAAACGAAGTCTCCTTACTAACCTTGAGCGAACAGTGATCGTGATTTAGAGTGCGCTGACAATCCAGCGGCTGTTGAGCAATATACTTTTCAATGTCACGTTGTGAGGCGGGATCGGCAATCAAAATGGTCAGCGATTCACCGGGCGATAGAGCTGCCGCGGCTCGTTTAACCAGCAGTAACGTCATAGGGCAACGCTGCTCCCGCAAATCGAGAATAATCGGTTCCATTCTGCCGCTTAATCCTTAATATAGGTGGCACATTGTATCGGCTTTCGTTCAGGGTTACACCTAATTGGCGTTAATGGGTGGTCGATTTTGACAGGAAATTCACTGCTCGAACGCCAAATCAAGAAACCAATAGACATCGGATATGTCTTACAGGCAGATAAACTCGGAGTATGCACCGCCATTATGAAATTCTTCCCGACACGTACCCTGTTATGTCTATGCATTGCAGCGCCATGTCTTCCTGCCATCGCACAAAATGATCCTATCGAATTGCCGGATATTGGCACGGTAGCGGGCTCGACGCTGACCATAGATCAAGAACTGATTTATGGCGATGCTTATATGCGTATGCTGCGCAATAACCAACCTGTGATTAACGATCCTGTGCTCAATGAGTACATTGATAATTTAGGACATCGTTTAGTCGCCAGCGCCAACGATGTCAAAACGCCGTTCACCTTTTTTATGATCCGCGATCGTAACATCAACGCTTTTGCCTTTTTTGGTGGTTACGTCGCCTTGCACTCTGGGCTGTTCCTTCATGCGCAAAGTGAAAGTGAGTTAGCGTCGGTCATGGCGCATGAAATTGCTCACGTCACCCAACGCCACCTTGCGCGCAGCATGGAAGAACAAGCACGTCGCTCTCCCGCGACAATCGCAGCGCTTGCCGGTTCATTACTGCTGGCGATTGCCGCCCCAGAAGCAGGAATTGCAGCGATCAACGCCACCATGGCGGGCAGCATCCAAGGCCAGATTAACTACACGCGTAGCAATGAAAAAGAAGCGGATCGATTTGGTATCGCGACCTTAGCCAAAGCCGGATTTGACGCAAACGCCATGCCGCAATTTTTCACTCGCCTTGCTGATGAATATCGCTACGCCAGTAAGCCGCCCCCTATGCTGCTGACTCACCCACTACCAGAAGACCGGATTACCGATAGCCGTGAGCGGGCCAGACAATATCCGCCACTCAAACTTGCTCCACACTTGGATTATCATTTGGCGCGCGCACGGATCATCGCTCGTTATGCAGGCATTGATGCCGACGCAGCGTTGGATTGGTTTGCTCGCAGTGAGAAAAAAATCGACGCCACCCTACAGCCGTCTATCCAGTACGGCAAAGCCTTGGTCTATCTCGATCTCAAACAGTTCGATAAAGCAGAGCCACTGTTGACCCAGCTAGTTAAAGAACAACCGGACAATCATTTTTATCTCGATGCGATCAGCGATTTGTATATTGAGCTCAAGCAAGCCGATAAAGCACAAAGCTTGTTAGAAAAGGCGCTCAAGCAGACGCCAAATAACTCAGTGCTGACCATTAACTATGCGAATGTGCTGCTCAAGCAAGATAAGTTCACCGATGCCATTCGAATCTTGCAACGTTACACCCATGACAATCCTAATGACATCAATGGTTGGCAACTGCTGTCTGAAGCCAATAGCCGTTTAGGCAACAGTGCGGAAGACTTAGCGGCACGCGGTGAAATCATGGCGCTGCAAGCAAACTGGAACAAAGCGATTCAGTTTTATACCCAAGCCAGTCAGTTGGTGGAATTGGGTAGCTTGGCGCAAGCCCGTTACGATGCGCGGATTGACCAGTTAATGGTGCAACGCGAGCGCTTTTTATCCCTCCAATAATAAATCTGATACAGGAGAAGTTATGTCAGTCGTGATTTATCACAATCCTAAATGCTCCAAAAGCCGTGAAACGTTAGCCTTACTCGAAAACCGAGGCATTGCACCGCAAGTGATTAAGTATTTAGAAACCTCACCTTCGGTGGAAGAACTCAAGCGTCTCTACCAACAGTTGGGGTTGAATGAAGTGCGAGCCATGATGCGCTGCAAAGACGAGCTGTATAAAGAGCTTAATTTAGGGGATAGCCAATTGAGCGATGATGCGCTGTTTGCCGCGATGGCGGAACACCCGAAACTGATTGAGCGCCCAATTGTGGTGTGCAACGGTCAAGCTCGTCATGGCCGACCACCAGAACAAGTGCTTGAAATTCTATGATTTCGATAGTGGTGCTCTATTATAGCCGTCACGGTAGTACGCAAGCATTGGCACGCCAAATTGCCCGCGGCGTGGAATCCGTAGAAGGTTGCCAAGCCTTGCTGCGAACCGTCGCAGAGCTTGATGGCACGGCAAGCAACAGCGATCCTTACCTTAGCCTTGATGAGTTGAAACAGTGTGACGGCTTAGCGTTTGGCAGCCCAGTTTGGTTTGGCAATATGGCCGCGCCATTAAAACATTTTTGGGATCAAACCACGCCACTTTGGCTGAGTGGCGCGCTGATTGATAAACCAGCTTGCGTGTTCACGTCTTCATCAACCTTGCATGGTGGGCAGGAAACAACCCAGCAGAGTATGATGCTGCCTTTACTGCATCATGGCATGTTGATTTTAGGGATACCTTATTCCGAGCCAGCCTTGCACACCACCCAATCCGGCGGTACACCGTATGGTGCAAGCCATGTCCATCAACAAAAAACACTCTCTAGTGAAGAGGCGGAGCTGGCACGCCAGCTAGGAAAGCGCCTGGCTCATGTGGCCAAACAGTTAAAGGGATAACAATGACCACCTCCAGTATTGCAATGCAACCTCGGACCGCGTTTTATCGCTGGCTGGCACTGAGTGCCAACCTCGCTCTGTTGGTTTGGATCCTGTTATGGCAACTCACGTTGTCACCACATCCTCATCTTAATCCTACCGCGCTCGCGATAGGCTGGGTCATTCCACTGCTACTGCCTCTGTTTGGCATTCTCAAAGGCAAACCTTATACCCATGCTTGGGCAAACTTTGTTTTGATGCTCTATTTCTTGCATGCTTTGACCTTGCTGTATGTGGATGGCGGGGAGCGTTGGTTAGCCTTGGTTGAGCTGCTACTGACTTTTGCGGCATTTATCGGCAATACCCTTTATGCGCGCTTACGTGGTAAGGAGTTAGGCTTAAAGCTGACCAAACTTTCTGACGTGGAAAAGCAAGAAAAAGCCCATTTTGACCACCAATGATCTTTTTGCCTATCGGTGACCCATTGCTTGGCTGAGTGCGCATGAAAACCACTTGGAAAGTAATAATCGAAATAAAAATAGCGCCTTTTTCGGCGCTATTTTTGCTTTGGTTTATCCCTTACCTTCCTGACAACTCAAGTTATTTGGTGCTCTCTTCTCAAGGCTAACCTTGCCAAGAGAAATAGAGAGTTTTAGGTTGAACAGGTTGTCGCTGAGTAGAAGCGTTATTTGGGTTGCTCGGGTCTACCGGCATTTCTGACGAACTATTTTCCAGCGAACTATTTTCCAGCGAACTATTTTCCAGCAAATTATTGTCTGCAGAGACGGGCTCTTCTGGCGGCATCTCCATCAATACTGCCTGCCCCATGCGTACCACTTCATTAGTGAACTCTTCCACACTGGCCAATAAATGCACGTTAAAGGTCACTTGAGTACCTTGAACCTTCAAAATATCCAGCGAAGCAACTGAGCTTAAGCGCTTGAGTTTATTCTCAACCACAAAGAAATCCTGCGCGCTATCGAGTGGGCTAAATTGCGCCAATACCGATTGTGAGGATTCACTGCTTACTACAACCGCGCTTTTACGCGCGTAGTAATCACTGATTTCATCAATCATCTCGGTGACCGCTTGCTCCCCCGAGGCTTGACCTGAGATAGGCGCTTTCGGTTGACTCACCATGGTGTTAGCCAACTGATCAAACAGAGTCCAACGCAGTTCAGAGCCTTGAGCACGCACGACCAAAACCGCATCGGTCGGATAACGTTGACTTGCAATGCTGATCGGGTTGATAAAGCCGCCCCATAAATCGGAGACCTGCACACCGGTTACATCATCAAAATCACCAACCGGAACCGTTAAGGGTAAGCCGCGAACACGGGCGCGAGCTTTCATTTGGTTCAGTAACGGCGTATCTGCATGTTCCCAACTCACGCTGCGATCGTAGTTGGCTTCTTCCACCAGCCATACCAGCAAATTACTGCGGCTTTCTGGCCAGAATGGCAACTGAGCTTGACTTAACAGTGAGCGAATGTGCTGCGCGCTGAATTGCAAACGCATCACCGACTGAGCACCCTCTTGTTGAGTGCTGATCTGGGTGATGTACTGGTTACTCTGACGCAAAGCTTTTTGCACAGCATCATTTTTGAGCGCATCTTGGCTACCAGTAGCGCGGACAATCACTTCTTCCATACCACGGATACGCGCCGCCGCATCAGCGTTACTTTGCTGCGGATCGACCGCGACTTCTGCCTGATACAAGTTGACTCGAGTGAGGGCGAAGGCGGGAAACGTGAGCAATCCCATCATCAACACAGCTAAATAGCGCATACCATACCTACATTCTGTTTACTGAACGACGATGATAAGCAACTATCTAAAGTTCAGCAAGGCGAGAGGTTACAGGAGTGCGTCAGAATTTGTGCGACGCGATCCACGTCGTTTTTAAACATAGCCAATAATCCTGTCAATTTTTGATCTTTTTTCGCTCGCAATCGATTGCAGAAGTGATAGAATCCCGCGAATTTTTATTTAGCTCAGGGAAAATACGATGAAAAATGCCATACAAGGCGCGCAAATGCTGTTTGTCGCATTCGGCGCGTTGGTTCTGGTCCCGCTTCTGACCGGACTCGATCCAAACGTTGCACTGTTCGGTGCTGGTTTAGGAACACTGCTTTTCCAATTGATCACCCGCCGCTCTGTCCCCATTTTCCTCGCCTCTTCTTTTGCTTTTATCGCACCTATTATGTTCGGCATCCAAACCTGGGGCATTCCTGCCACTATGGGTGGCTTGATGGCCGCTGGTGCGGTGTATATCGTACTCGGTGGCATTATTAAGGTGCGTGGTGTGGCCATCATCCACAAACTGCTGCCTCCTGTCGTTGTCGGTCCTGTGATTATGGTGATTGGTCTGGGACTTGCGCCAGCCGCTGTGAATATGGCACTGGGCAAAACCGGGGATGGCTCCGTACAACTCGTCGATCCACAAGCCGCACTCTGGATTTCTTGTATTTCACTTTTGGTCACAGTGGTATTCAGTGTCTTCGCTAAAGGCTTTTTTAAGCTAGTTCCTATCCTCGCGGGCATTGTCAGCGGCTATGCACTCTCACTGGTAATGGGTGTCGTCAGCTTTGCGGCGGTGGAACAAGCCGCTTGGCTTGCGTTACCCAACTTCACTTTCCCTGAATTTAACATCAACGCCATCCTGTTTATGATCCCAGTCGCGATTGCTCCTGCGGTCGAACACGTGGGCGATATGCTGGCTATCTCAAATGTGACCAACAAAGATTACCTAAAAAAACCGGGCTTACACCGCACTATCGCTGGTGACGGGGTCGCGACCATGGCCGCAACCATGCTTGGCGCGCCACCCAACACCACATACAGTGAAGTGACAGGTGCCGTGATGCTGACTCGTGCATTTAACCCAGCGATCATGACTTGGGCGGCCATCACGGCCATCGTACTTGCTTTGGTGGGCAAACTCGGTGCACTGCTGCAAACCATTCCGGTTCCGGTCATGGGCGGCATCATGATTCTACTGTTTGGATCCATCGCCACCGTCGGTTTGAATACGCTGATCAAAAACCAAGTGGATCTGCACAAATCACGCAATCTGGTGATTGTGGCCGTCACTCTGGTCTTTGGTATTGGTGGTATGGCATTCGGCGTGGGTGACTTTAGCCTGCAAGGCGTGAGCTTGTGCGGTATCGTCGCCATTGTGCTCAACCTCGTTCTGCCAAACGACTTAGGTGAAAACCACGTAGTGGACAATGCGCAAATGGAAGAAGAAGCACGCCATTAATCTTCGCTGACTTCTCACCACTTCTAGAATCAACGGCCTCCCTTTGAGGCCGTTTTTACAGGGGTATCGATTAATTCTCTTCTTGACACAAATCCGCAAACTGGCCACGAGTTAAGCG
This sequence comes from Vibrio cholerae, assembly GCF_008369605.1. Classification (NCBI taxonomy): domain Bacteria; kingdom Pseudomonadati; phylum Pseudomonadota; class Gammaproteobacteria; order Vibrionales; family Vibrionaceae; genus Vibrio; species Vibrio cholerae. The sequence goes on along the minus strand of NZ_CP043554.1, from coordinate 716,074 downwards.
CGCGAGATCTTGCGGTGATAACTCAATTTCTAAACCACGTTTACCTGCACTGACACAAATCGTCGCTTGGCTTTGCGCACTTTGATGAATAAAGGTTGGCAGCGCTTTTTTCTGGCCGAGAGGACTTATCCCCCCCACCACATAACCTGTGGTTTTCTCAGCAATCTCTGGTTTGGCCATCTCGGCTTTTTTGGCTTTGGCCGCTTTGGCCGCGAGCTTTAAATTCAGTTTGAGATCGACAGGAATAATCGCTACCGCGAGATTTTTTTCCTCGCCATTCATACAAAACAGTAAGGTTTTGAATACGCGCTTCGGATCTTGACCGAGCGCCTGCGCCGCTTCTAGGCCATAACTGGCATGGCTCGGATCATGTTCATACTGATGGATGGTATGGGAGATTTTATTTTTCTTTGCAAGATTGATTGCAGGAGTCATGAATCACGTGTCCTCATTTACTCACACTGCTGATGGGCAGAGCTCGGGCCATATGGGTATGGCAAAACAAAAAAGGCGGTGTTTGCACACCGCCTGTCAGTAAACGCAATTCAACTTTGCGAGTCAAACCTTATTAACGATAAACAATCTCGCCCGCTGGCGCGAAACGGTTCACATCGATTGGGCTGTTCGCCTCAAGGTAATCTTTCAGTACTTCGGCATCCACAAAGCCAGTGTTGACATAGCCTGGGTGGTCAGTAATTTTTGGATAACCGTCACCACCCGCTGCGTTAAAACTTGGCACAGTGAAACGGTAGGTCGCATCGAGACGCAGTTGTTTGCCACCAATGACCACGTTAGAGACTTTGCCATCCGCAACCGTCATTGAAATCCCTGCGAACTGGGCATACGCACCTGAATCGACCGGCTTGGTAGCGACGACATTGAGATAATCCAGCACTTCCTGACCATTCATATCCACGTAGCTGACGATGTTGCCAAATGGCTGCACTTTCAGTACATCTTTATACGTAATGTCACCGGCTTGGATAGAATCACGTACACCACCAGAATTCATTACCGCAAAATCGGCTTTAGCACGTTGCATGTGCGCCATTGCAATCATGCGACCCAGGTTGGTTTGCTCAAAACGCACCACGTTACGATCGCCTTCTAGCTTACCGTTACTATGGGCAATCTTAATGCTCAGTTGCTCTTGGCCTTTCTCTTGGAATGGGCGCAGGAACTCTAGCATTGCGCTGTCTTCTTTAATTTCAGAAGTCGCAAACACACGCTGAGTTTCACCATTCACTTCAACTTTCTTCTTCAAGTTAACGGGAATGAGGTTATAGCTGACCATATTCAGCTCACCGTTACGGAATTCATAATCCGCACGACCGACGTATTTACCCCACTCGTAAGCTTGAACAATGTAAGTGCCGTTTTGAATATCAGGCTTACATTCGTCACCCGGCTTAAAGTTCTTTTTCACCAGATTAGGGCCTTCCATACACACAGGCTCTTGTGAGTGACCGCCGACAATCATATCCAACTCACCCGCTGGTAAGTAGCGCGCCAAAGCAACATCACCCGGTGCGTTCACACCATGCTCACCGTTTTGGTAGTGACCCATGTGCGTTACTGCGATGATAAGATCTGGCTTCTCTTTTTTCTTCAGCTCAGCGATCACTTTCTTCGCTTCTTCTTTCGGATCGCGGAAGTCGATACCACCGATGTATTCTGGGTTACCAATTTTCGCGGTGTCTTCGGTGGTTAAACCAATAACCGCAATCTTAATCCATTGCTTATCAAAGATATGGTACGGTTCAAACAGACGCTTACCGGTCGCTTTATCGTAAATGTTGGCCGACAGCATTGGGAAGTTCGCCCACTCTTTTTGCTTAAACAGCACTTCAAGTGGATTATCAAATTCGTGGTTACCCAGCGCCATAGCGTCGTAACCGATTTTGCTCATACCTTTGAAATCAGGCTCTGCATCTTGTAGGTCTGATTCTGGTACCCCAGTATTGATGTCACCACCCGAGAGCAGTAATACACTGCCACCTTGAGCTTCAATGTCGGCACGCAGTTGATCAATCAGCGTTTTACGTGCTGCCATGCCATATTCACCATACTGGTTTTGCCAGAAACGGCCATGGTGGTCGTTGGTGTGCAGAATAGTGAGTTTGTAGGTTTTGTCTGCTTCCCACTGCTGAGCGGGTGCAGTTGCACAACCTGCCAAAGAGGCAATAATGGCTGCACTGAGGACGGATTTTAGAATGAGGCCTTGTTTCATTGTCATACCTTTGAACTGATGAAAACCACTGCTTGAAATGTCGTTGGGCGCTCGCACGGCGCAGTCGTTTACCACAGCACATCGCTTGAGCACATTGCTTGGAGTGCGGATAAAACTTGACTTAGTTTAAAGTAACCGACTTGGTGAGACAGCTTGATTTCATATTTATGTAGAGTAGATCACCTAAAAGTAGCCAATATAATGTAATCAATAGAAAGAGTTAAAAAGATAACCTGCTCGGATCACAGGCAAACGTTTGACTAATGGGATGGGCTTTTAAGCCGTTTTGTGCGCGCAAGCGTTTAATCTACAGAAACCGTCGTTTGCTGAAACAGAGCCGTATTGATAGGCGTTATACCCAAACTACTTGGAGCTGCAGGTAGGCGGCAAGTGAGTGAGTCCCCATGAGCATAGATAGACTATGTGATTGGGGTGAACGAACGTAGCCAACACCGCTGCAGCTTCAAGTAGGAAGGGTATAGACATGAAAAAGCCATCCGAAGATGGCTTTACAATATAGAGTCAGGCTATCGCGCTTATCGAATATCGATGTGCGCAAAGCTTTTGATTAAATCATCCAGCGCTTTCATTTGCGCAAGGAATGGCTCTAATTTGTCGAGAGGCAATGCCGATGGGCCATCGCAACGCGCTTTATCTGGATTTGGGTGCGCTTCAATGAACAGACCCGCAATCCCCGTCGCCAAACCGGCTTTCGCCAGTTCAACGGTCTGCTCACGACGACCGCCCGATGCCGCACCTGATGGATCACGCATCTGCAGTGAGTGAGTCACATCAAAAATGATTGGACTGCCGTTAGAGGCTTGCTTCATCACACCAAAACCGAGCATATCGACGACGAGGTTATCGTAGCCGTGGCAAGAGCCGCGCTCACATAAGATCACTTTGTCATTGCCACACTCAGCAAACTTCTCAACGATGTTGCCAACTTGACCCGGGCTCATGAACTGCGGTTTTTTCACGTTAATGACCGCGCCAGTTTTCGCCATCGCTTCAACCAAATCGGTTTGACGGGCCAAAAAGGCAGGCAGTTGAATCACATCTACCACATCCGCCACAGGCTGCGCTTGCGCTTCTGTGTGGACATCAGTGATGATCTTCACGCCAAAGGTCTCTTTCAGCTCTTGGAAAATTTTCATCCCTTCTTCCAAGCCTGGGCCACGGTAAGAGTGCACTGAACTGCGGTTCGCTTTATCAAACGATGCTTTGAACACATAAGGGATACCGAGTTTGTCGGTCACTTTCACGTAGTGTTCACAAATTTGCATCGCCAAATCACGCGATTCCAGTACGTTCATCCCTGCAAATAGGGTAAACGGCTTATCGTTGGCAACCGGAATATCACCGACATGGACAATTTTGTGTTCCATCTTAATCTCTCTTGTTGGGTTAATGCAGCGTCACTTGACTGTCGTGACTGAGTGCATTGACTTGCGTTTTTAACAATTCAGCCGCCGGATCGTTCGGACAGTGCTCAATAAAATATTGATAGTCCGAAATAGCAATTTGATGGCACTGTAGCTGTTGGTAAATAAAGCCACGATCACGGATTTCGTATGGGTCATCGGGCACAAAAGTGAGTGCCAAATCGGTACATCTTAGCGCCAGAGTATAGCGCTCTTCACGCAGTAAGGCACTTTTGAGTAGCGCCAACCAACGCCCAATAATGGTCGGATTATCGACACTTTGTAAATGCTGTGGCTTAAGCTTGGCCAGTGGGCCTTTGTGCCCAACTAACCAAGCTTGCAGTGTATGTTGTGACACGATCTCGCCATTAAATGGATTGAGATAAATCGGCCGCTCTCCCGGCCAATTGAGCGACAGCAGAAACTGAGTCGGGAAACTTATCCCATTGAGTGGAAAGCCGAGTTTGTGTCCTAGGTAGAGCAGTAATGAGCCTAAACTGACAGGAATGCCTTTGCGCCGCTGCAATACTTGATCAATAAAGGCATTGCGAGAATCAAAGTAGGCTTCGCGATCGCCGCTAAAGCCCCACTCTTGATAAAACAGGCGCAAAAAAGCCTCGAAACGCGCTTTCTCATCACGCTCATGTACCAGTGCCAGTTCGGCTTCTTTTAGCAGACGTGCTAACTCGATGTGAGCCCATTCTAGCTGCGTTTCGGGATTAATGGCTTTGTTGAGCGCAAGCGCCCCTTCCACCAACTCCATCGCATCAAAATCTTCATCACATAAATTCAGCATGGTCGCACCTTAAGCTTAACCAAACAGAATCGGCGCTTTAGCGACCGCGATTTTTCCAGCCATCGCCAACCAGCCCAACGCGCCAAAAAACGCAAAGCTACGCAGCAATTTATTACGACCTAATTTCAGTGCAAAAAAGCCTAGCGCGATGTACGCCAGCACGCAGGTAAATTTTTCTGTCATCCACGGCGCGGCAGCGGTAAATGGAATGAATCCAGTGATGAATATCAAACCGATACCGGAAAGCAGCAATAACGTGTCATTCACATGCGGGAAAATTTTGAAAAACTTACGCTCTAGGTGGGCTGAATTCATCATCATGAGCACATAGCGAATCGACAGCATGACTACGCTGACGCCGATAGTGAACAGGTGAAAATGTTTTAATCCTTCGTACATTATGCTTCTCTTTCCGTTTTATATTGTCCCAGTGTAACTCGATCATGACTGGCATAATCTTGCTCGGTAATGATGTTTTGATAGCCTAAATCACGCAAAATCGTGCGCACCGCAACGCCTTGATCGTAACCATGCTCAAACAAAAGCCAGCCGCCATCGAGCAAAAAATGCGGCGCGTGCGTGCTGATGTGGCGAATGTCCGCCAAACCATTTTCTGCGGCAACCAGCGCGCTTTTCGGCTCAAAACGCACATCGCCCAGACTCAAATGCGGATCATTTTCTTCGATATAAGGCGGGTTGGAGACGATCAAAGCAAACTTCGTACCGTCTGCTAATGGGCTAAACCAACTGCCCTGCAAAAACTGCGCATTGTGGATCGCCAAGCGAGTCGCGTTTTCTCTTGCTAACTCTGCCGCCTCCGGACGTAAATCAATCCCCGTGACTTGCCGCGTGGGCAATTCCGAAGCCAAAGCCAACGCAATCGCCCCAGTTCCGGTGCCAAGATCCAGCAGTTCGCCATCAATCAACGCCGCTTTATCCAGCGCTAATTCAACCAAACGTTCCGTATCCGGACGTGGAATAAGTGTCGAAGGAGAGACTTTCAGCGGCAGCGACCAAAATTCGCGCTCACCAAGGATGTAGGCCATCGGCTCTCCCGCTCTGCGGCGAGCAAGGAGCAGCTCGAGAGAAGCCAAAGTAGGCTTCTCCAAGGTTTTATCAGGCCAAGTCAACAAGTAAGAACGAGGCTTAGCCAGTACATGGCAAAGGAGTACTGCGGCATCTAGGGCTGGCGAATCACTGCCGCTTTGCTGCAGTTGCTCGGTTGCCGTTTTTAATGCCGCTTCAATAGTGACTGACATGGATTAGTTTTGATCCGCCAGTGCCGCCAATTGATCCGCTTGATGCTCGTGAATCACAGGGTCAATCAAGGATTGCATATCCCCTTCCATCACTTCGGTCAGGCGATATACCGTCAAATTGATACGGTGATCGGACACTCGACCTTGCGGGTAGTTGTAAGTGCGAATGCGGTCACTACGATCGCCTGAACCCAGAAGGTTGCGGCGTGTATCGGAAATTTCCGCCGCACGTTTTGACTCTTCAGCTTGAGCAATACGTGCAGCCAATACTGACATCGCTTTAGCTTTGTTCTTATGTTGCGAACGCTCATCCTGACACTCGACCACAATACCAGTCGGTAAGTGAGTGATACGGATAGCCGAATCGGTGGTGTTAACGTGCTGGCCACCCGCGCCGGAGGAGCGGAACGTATCAATTTTCAGATCGCTGGCTTTGATTTCTGGAATTTCCGCTTCTGGAATTTCAGGCATCACCGCAACGGTACAAGCGGACGTGTGGATACGCCCTTGCGCTTCCGTAGCCGGAACACGTTGCACTCGGTGGCCGCCAGATTCAAACTTCAGCGTACCGTAAGCACCGTCACCGTTCACTTTCGCGATCATCTCTTTGTAGCCGCCGTGTTCCGCTTCACTCGATGACATCACTTCGATGCGCCAGCCTTTTTTCTCCGCAAAACGGCTGTACATACGGAACAAATCGCCGGCAAAAATACCCGCTTCGTCACCACCCGCACCCGCGCGAATTTCTAAGAAACAGTTACGATCATCGTTTGGATCTTTTGGCAGCAACAGAATTTGCAGCTCATCGGTCAGGCGCTCAATTGCCGCTTTCGCCGCTTTGATCTCGTCCTGTGCCATTTCACGCATTTCTGCATCGTCTTCTTGTGCCATCTCTTCGGCAGCAACCAGATCTTCCTTCGCTTGTTGGTAAGCTTGGAAACACTGAGTGATCTCTTCCAGTTGCGAATACTCTTTGGACAGAGCACGGAATTTATTTTGATCACCGATAACTGTTGGGTCGCCAAGGAGGTGCTGAACCTCTTCGTAGCGCTCAACAAGGGATTCAAGCTTGCTTAAAATCGACGCTTTCATAGTTGCTTCTTTAAACTCTAAGTTGAGATTTAGTTCAGATCGTCAAGACCTAAACTTTGTCTGATCACGGCCAGTTTAGCCGGTTCCCCTTGTTCCGCCGCGGTTTGTAGCGCTCGGGTTGGGGTGTGAATTAGTTTGTTGGTCAGTTTGTTGCTTAATTCTATGAGCAGCTTTTCAGGATCGCCACCCGCTGCCAATGCTTGCAAACTTTTATTAAGCAGCTCTTCACGCGCTTCATTGGCTTGCTTACGATAATCACGAATACTGTCCACCGCTTGCAGTGAGCGCATCCAACTCATGAAGGTGGCGCTCTCTTCACTGACAATCGCTTCTGCCTGAATCGCTTCCACTTTGCGCTGCTCGATATTGCTATCGACAATCGACTGCAAGTCATCGACCGAATAGAGATACGCATCGTTAAGCTTACCGACCTGCGGCTCAATATCGCGAGGTACGGCAATATCCACCAACAGCATAGGCTGATGGCGACGAGCCTTTAGCGCGCTTTCGACCATGCCTTTACCTATGATGGGCAAAGGGCTCGCGGTCGAGCTGATCACAATATCCGCTTGCGCTAAATAGTCAGGGATCTCATTTAATGCGATGACGTCGGCGCCAAACTGCTGCGCTAAGCTCAAAGCTCGCTCTCGCGTGCGGTTCGCCACTATCATCCGTTTACAGTGGTGTCCGGCCAAATGTTTTGCTACCAGTTCAATGGTTTCACCAGCCCCGACCAACAGTACCGTAGCGTCGGCCAGCGATTCAAAAATGTGTTTTGCTAAAGTGCAAGCGGCATAAGCGACCGAAACTGCGCTGCCGCCGATTTCGGTTTCTGTTCTTACCCGTTTCGCGACCGAAAAAGCCTTTTGAAACAGCTTTTCCGTCGCCGGATTGACGGCGTGATTCTCTCTCGCCTCTGCGTAAGCTTGCTTAACTTGTCCTAATATCTGCGGTTCGCCCAACACTAGGGAGTCCAAACCGCAGGCAACACGCATCAAATGACGAATGGCGGCTTGCTCTTCATGAACGTATAGGCTGGGTTTTAACTCATCCAAGCTGACTTGGTGAAACTGGGACAACCATTCGATGACTTTGTTTTTACTTGCTGATCTCACATCACAATAAATTTCGGTGCGGTTACACGTTGAGAGGATCACGCCTCCTTTAACGTGTGAACTGGTGGAAAGCTGATTCAGCGCCAAAGAGAGCTTCTCTGGACCAAACGCCACTTTTTCCCGCAATTCTACCGACGCCGTATTGTGATTGATTCCAATGGCAAGCAAAGACATCTATAGAGGATTCTCAGATATGTGTGGTGGACTAGAGGCGGAATTTTACTTGATGCCCTCTTTGATTGAAAGGGCAGACCGGATTTGTTTTCCTGAGTTCGTGAGATCAATGATATAGTTAGCCCGTTTTCGCTCTCGCTTTGGATAAAAAACGCACTATGAATGCTCTCGTACGTCGCCTACTGCCAGGATTGGCGAGTCTGTTGCTTTTGGCAGGTTGTGCCACCGCACCGCTACAACCCGTCAATGTTCAATGGCAATCACACCAAGTCACTCTAGAACAAATTCAACATTATCAATTAACCGGAAAACTCGGCTATATCGCGCCCGATCAGCGACAATCGTTCAACTTTCAATGGCAAAAAAGCCCACAAAAACTCTCACTGCGTTTAAGCAATTTTCTTGGTCAAACCGTGCTGAACTTACAGGTCGATGAACAAGGTGCGCGGGTCGAAACTTATGATGATCAAATCTACCGCGACCAAGATGCACAAAGCCTGATCCGCAATTTAACAGGGTTAGATATTCCCGTTGAACAGCTTGAAGATTGGATTTTAGGCTTGCCGACCCAAGCAACCCATTACGAGTTGAATGAACAAAACACCCTTGCCACTCTCACCAAACTCGCCTCAACGGCCGAATGGCACGTGGAATACCAACGTTACCAAGCGATTGAGTGGCAACATCAGCCCATTCCGCTGCCTGATAAACTTAAACTCCAGCAAAATAAAACCTCGATTCAACTGGTGATATCACAATGGACGCTGCTCCCATGATCCACGGTACAACCGTGTGGCCTTCACCGGCCAAACTCAACCTGTTCCTTTACATCACAGGTCGTCGAGCTAACGGCTATCACGATCTGCAGACCTTATTTCAGTTTCTCGATCACGGTGATGAGTTAACCATTACCGCCAACAGCAGCGGCAATATAACCCTCTCTCCTGCTCTGGCCGATGTCGCGTTAGAAGATAACCTGATTTACAAAGCCGCGATGGCACTCAAAAATGCGGCGCAATCGCCACTCGGCGCAGACATTCAACTGCACAAGGTGTTGCCTATGGGCGGCGGAATTGGTGGCGGATCATCCAATGCGGCCACTACCTTAGTCGCACTCAATTACTTGTGGCAGACTGGACTTAGCGATGATCAATTGGCTGAGATTGGTCTGGCACTCGGAGCGGATGTCCCTGTCTTTACTCGTGGTTTTGCGGCTTTTGCTGAAGGAGTTGGCGAAGAATTATCCGCAGTAGAGCCAGAGGAAAAATGGTATCTCGTGGTTCGCCCTGCGGTCAGCATCGCGACAAAAGATATTTTTACTCACCCACAACTGATGAGAAACACGCCAAAGCGTGATCTGGCAAGCCTTCTTGCCACCCCGTACGAAAACGATTGCGAAAAAATTGTCCGATCACTGTACCCCGAGGTTGATAAGCAACTTTCATGGCTGCTACAATACGCGCCGTCAAGATTGACCGGGACGGGATCTTGCGTTTTTGCTGAGTTTTCGAGCAGGAAAGATGCACAGGCCGTCTTTGCTCAATTATCTGACAACGTCTTAGCGTTTGTCGCCCAAGGGCGCAATGTTTCACCGCTCAGAAAGACGTTGGCTGACTACCAATCAGCCAAAATCCGACCTTACTAAAAAACTGGACGCAACCCTGAGGTTTCCACCGTGCCTGATATGAAGCTATTTGCTGGTAACGCAATACCCGAACTAGCCCAACGTATTGCAGATCGCCTGTACATTTCCCTTGGTGATGCTACTGTTTCTCGTTTCTCTGATGGTGAAGTAGCAGTACAAATCAACGAAAATGTGCGTGGTAGCGATGTATTTATCATTCAATCCACCTGTGCCCCAACCAATGACAACCTGATGGAACTGGTGGTAATGATTGACGCAATGCGCCGTGCTTCTGCAGGCCGTATTACGGCAGTTATCCCTTACTTCGGCTATGCCCGCCAAGACCGCCGTGTGCGCTCGGCTCGTGTACCTATCACTGCAAAAGTTGTTGCAGACTTCCTTTCTAACGTTGGTGTTGACCGCGTTCTGACTATCGACCTCCACGCAGAGCAGATCCAAGGCTTCTTCGATGTTCCAGTAGACAACATTTTCGGTACCCCTGTCCTGCTGGAAGATATGAAAGCACGTAACTTGGAAGATCCTGTTGTCGTATCGCCAGACCTTGGTGGTGTGGTGCGTGCTCGCGCAACCGCGAAAGCACTAGGTGACATCGATATCGCGATCGTAGATAAGCGTCGTCCTCGCGCGAACGTTTCAGAAGTCATGAACCTGATCGGTGATGTTGAAGGCCGTGACTGTGTGATTGTCGATGACATGATCGACACCGGTGGCACACTGTGTAAAGCCGCGGAAGCGCTGAAAGAGCGTGGTGCGAAACGCGTATTTGCTTACGCCACTCACGCGGTATTCTCAGGCAATGCAGCGAAAAACATCAAAAACTCTGTGTTGGATCAAGTGATTGTGACTGACTCTATCACCCTATCAAAAGAGATGGCGGCGACAGGAAAAGTGACTCAATTGACTCTATCAAGCATGCTGGCTGAAGCGATTCGTCGTATCAGCAACGAAGAGTCAATCTCTGCGATGTTTAACTAATCATTGAGTAACCCAGTCTATCTGCCTGTCAGGTAAGCTCGGGAATCGATGATACGAAAGCGTTTCATCTCCGATGAAGCGCTTTTTTATTGCCTTTTGCGTGACTCGCACCTCGCGGCGGATGTGTGCTATCATACCGCGCTTTTGAGTTTCCGAAGAGATATTCGCCTTGAGTCAACCAATCAAACTCCTTGTCGGACTGGCCAATCCTGGGCCGGAATACGCGAAAACACGCCATAATGCAGGTGCTTGGGTTGTCGAAGAGTTAGCCCGTATCCATAACGTCACGCTCAAAAATGAGCCGAAGTTTTTTGGTCTGACCGGACGTTTGTTGATTAACAGCCAAGAGTTACGCGTGTTAATCCCCACCACTTTCATGAATCTCTCCGGCAAAGCGATTGCTGCGCTGGCCAATTTCTATCAGATCAAGCCAGAAGAGATCATGGTTGCCCACGATGAGCTAGACTTACCACCCGGTGTGGCAAAATTTAAGCAAGGTGGCGGGCATGGTGGGCATAATGGGCTCAAAGACACCATAAGCAAATTAGGCAACAACAAAGAATTCTATCGTCTACGGCTTGGCATCGGTCATCCTGGACACAAAGATAAAGTAGCCGGTTATGTGCTCGGCAAAGCACCTGCTAAAGAGCAAGAGTGCCTTGACGCCGCAGTGGACGAATCTGTTCGCTGCCTTGAGATCCTGCTCAAGGATGGCCTCACCAAAGCACAAAATCGTTTACACACTTTCAAAGCTGAATAAGGTTACAGTCATGGGTTTTAAATGTGGCATCGTCGGTTTGCCAAACGTAGGTAAATCAACTCTTTTTAATGCGCTGACCAAAGCGGGCATCGAAGCAGCTAACTTCCCGTTTTGTACTATCGAACCAAACACAGGCGTTGTGCCTGTGCCAGATCCGCGTCTGGATGCCTTAGCCGCGATTGTCAAACCTGAACGCATTCTGCCAACGACGATGGAGTTTGTGGACATTGCAGGTCTAGTGGCGGGCGCATCAAAAGGAGAAGGTCTAGGTAACAAATTCCTCGCTAACATCCGTGAAACCGATGCAATTGGTCACGTAGTACGCTGCTTTGAAAACGAAAACATCATCCACGTGGCGGGTAAAGTGTCACCGCTGGAAGACATCGAAATCATCAACCTTGAATTAGCGCTGGCTGACTTAGACAGCTGCGAGCGCGCGATTCTGCGTCAAAGCAAACGCGCTAAAGGTGGCGATAAAGAAGCCAAATTTGAACTCGCGGTACTTGAAAAGCTGCAACCTGTTCTGAGCGAAGGCCAATCGGCTCGTTCCGTCAACCTAACCAAAGAAGAGTTACTGGCCGTCGGTTATTTAAACCTGCTGACGCTAAAACCCACCATGTACATTGCGAACGTCAATGAAAATGGTTTTGAAAACAACCCATATCTGGATGCGGTGGTTGAGTTCGCAGCCAAAGAAAATGCTTCTGTGGTAGCGGTTTGTGCAGCGATCGAGGCGGAACTGTCTGAACTTGAAGAAGAAGAACGCGATGAGTTCTTAGCCGACCTCGGTATTGAAGAGCCAGGCCTCAACCGCGTGATTCGCTCAGGTTATGACCTACTCAACCTGCAAACTTACTTCACCGCAGGCGTGAAAGAAGTGCGCGCATGGACCATTCCTGTCGGTGCGACCGCACCACAAGCCGCGGGTAAGATCCACACAGACTTCGAGCGTGGTTTTATTCGTGCTGAAGTGATCGGTTACAATGACTACATCCAATTCAATGGGGAGTCAGGTGCCAAAGATGCCGGTAAATGGCGCTTGGAAGGTAAAGAGTACATCGTAAAAGATGGTGATGTGATCCACTTCCGCTTCAACGTTTAAATCTCGCTTTACTGCGAACCAAAAGCCAACCAAAGTGTTGGCTTTTGCCATTTATAAGCCTCTAAAAAATGATCTTTATGACTCTCCAAGCGTAATGAATTTGTTGTTTTGGTGATGGTTTTTGATCATAAACACGCCTCTTTGTTTAAAAAAAACCCGAACGGTTGGTTTCAAAGAATTTATTCAAAAAAACTGTTGACGCTCCTAACCCATATCCGCATAATGCGCTCCGTTCTCAGCGATAAGGCATCGCCTTCTCGTTAAGAAAATAAAATTTGGCTACGTAGCTCAGTTGGTTAGAGCACATCACTCATAATGATGGGGTCACAGGTTCGAATCCCGTCGTAGCCACCAAATTTTGACAATTTGCTGCTTTTGACACGCGGTGGTGGCGGAATTGGTAGACGCGCTAGCTTCAGGTGTTAGTGTCCTTCGGACGTGAGGGTTCAAGTCCCTCCTTCCGCACCAAATGCATCGAGTTGTAACAAATTTGCGGAAGTGGCGAAATTGGTAGACGCACCAGATTTAGGTTCTGGCGCCGCAAGGTGTAAGAGTTCAAGTCTCTTCTTCCGCACCATATTTTGATGATACTAATCATCACAGCAGGTCTGTCGCCAAGCGGTAAGGCAACGGGTTTTGATCCCGTCATACCTAGGTTCGAATCCTAGCAGACCTGCCATTTTTCAAACTTTCAACGGGGCAAAAACCATTGGAAGTCAGAGCGAGATTGTATTATAGTCTCTCGCTCGAAAAGATGGCTACGTAGCTCAGTTGGTTAGAGCACATCACTCATAATGATGGGGTCACAGGTTCAAATCCCGTCGTAGCCACCATATTACAATTTGATGCATTTAACGCGGTGGTGGCGGAATTGGTAGACGCGCTAGCTTCAGGTGTTAGTGTCCTTCGGACGTGAGGGTTCAAGTCCCTCCTTCCGCACCAAATGTATCGAATTCTGTAGGTCTGTCGCCAAGCGGTAAGGCAACGGGTTTTGATCCCGTCATACCTAGGTTCGAATCCTAGCAGACCTGCCATTATTTCGATGATTTGAGCAATCAAGTTATCAACAAAATTTGCGGAAGTGGCGAAATTGGTAGACGCACCAGATTTAGGTTCTGGCGCCGCGAGGCGTAAGAGTTCAAGTCTCTTCTTCCGCACCATATTTGATGATGTAAATCATCATTGCAGGTCTATCGCCAAGCGGTAAGGCAACGGGTTTTGATCCCGTCATCCCATGGTTCGAATCCATGTAGACCTGCCATTATTTCGATGATTTGAGCAATCAGATTATCAACACAATTTGCGGAAGTGGCGAAATTGGTAGACGCACCAGATTTAGGTTCTGGCGCCGCGAGGCGTAAGAGTTCAAGTCTCTTCTTCCGCACCATATTAAATCTGAAAAGATTTAGAGTGGCTACGTAGCTCAGTTGGTTAGAGCACATCACTCATAATGATGGGGTCACAGGTTCGAATCCCGTCGTAGCCACCAATTACAATTTGATGCATTTAACGCGGTGGTGGCGGAATTGGTAGACGCGCTAGCTTCAGGTGTTAGTGTCCTTCGGACGTGAGGGTTCAAGTCCCTCCTTCCGCACCAAATGTATCGAATTCTGTAGGTCTGTCGCCAAGCGGTAAGGCAACGGGTTTTGATCCCGTCATACCCAGGTTCGAATCCTGGCAGACCTGCCATTATTTCGATGACGTGAGCAATCAAGTTATCAACAAAATTTGTGCGGAAGTGGCGAAATTGGTAGACGCACCAGATTTAGGTTCTGGCGCCGCGAGGCGTAAGAGTTCAAGTCTCTTCTTCCGCACCATTATTAAGAGCAACGACGATCGTCGTGCAGAACACTGCAGGTCTGTCGCCAAGCGGTAAGGCAACGGGTTTTGATCCCGTCATACCTAGGTTCGAATCCTAGCAGACCTGCCATTACATCGATGATTTGAGCAATCAAGTTATCAATACAATTTGCGGAAGTGGCGAAATTGGTAGACGCACCAGATTTAGGTTCTGGCGCCGCGAGGCGTAAGAGTTCAAGTCTCTTCTTCCGCACCATATAAACAACCTAGCTCCGGCTAGGTTTTGTTTTATCTGGGCTTTGTTGATAGCGGCATCACATCCACATCCACATCCACATCCATAACTTAAGCCGCTTTCCGGCGGAAGCTAAGCTCCTTTACATAAGACACAACGCCACCATTACTAACCATTTATACGCTCTTTTGCGTGATGGTTGCTGATGTTTTCTCTTTTACGTCTTCCTTTTACGTTTCTCAGCCACACAATCCCAACAAATTACAGGCAATAAAAAACCCAGCTGCAGCTGGGTTTTTTCCTATCAACTCGAGCTAGCCTAGAAGAGCCAGTGCTGAGTTGGGTGCCTGCTTGGCTTGTGCGAGAACAGAACTTGATGCTTGAGAAAGGATCTGCGCCTTGGTCAGTGCAGTCGTTTCTTTGGCAAAGTCTGTATCTTTGATCCGGCTCTTAGACGCATTAACGTTTTCGTTAATGTTATCTAAGTTGTTGATAGCGTGGTTGAATCGGTTTTGGAATGCACCGAGTTCAGCACGATGGCTATCCACATATTTCAAGGCAGCATCGACAATCGCCACACTCTCTTGTGCACCACCAACCGTAGTGACATCCAGAGTATCAACCGTCACGTCTTGCGCAGCACCGATACCTAACTCACCGGCAAGTGCGCCACCAAAGGTCGCAGCACCATCGATTCGGTTATTATCAGTGAATAGCTGTAACTTACCTTCTTCATCCACCGATGCTTTGATCATGTCGGTTTGACCGTTGATGTAAGTGGCCAGCTCTTCGATATCATCCCCTTCTTTCGCATTGATCGAAATGGTGACATCGCCTTCGCGTTTGTCTTTCAGAGTGATGGTCAGATCGGTTTTACCCGCTTCCACGCCCCAGTTTTTGTCTTTACCGTTAGCCGCTTGATAGGTTTTACCTCCCATCAAAGCGTTATCGCTGCGCATATCTTTGATGTTAAGCATTACCGCTTCACCGTTATCCGCACCAATCTGGAATGATTTGGTTGCGAATGTACCGTTGAGCAGCTTGTTACCACCGAAAGAGGTGGTTTCGGCCACACGATTAAGCTCATCATTCAACGCGGTAATTTCTTCTTGAATCGCAACACGGTCAGCTTTTGAGTTCGAACCGTTTGCTGATTGCAAGGAGAGATCACGCATACGTTGTAAGATGTTGGTGGTCTCTTTCATTGCCCCTTCCGCGGTTTGCGCCATCGAAATACCATCGTTGGCGTTACGAACGGCGACACCTAAACCTCGGCTTTGCACGTTCAAGCGGTTAGAGATCTGCAGACCGGCCGCATCGTCTTTTGCGCTGTTAATTTTGTATCCTGAAGATAGACGTTCCATTGACGATTGTTGTGCATTGGTTGCACTCGTCAAGTACCGTTGTGCTGTCATTGCTGACACGTTGGTGTTTACATTCACCGCCATAGTGGTATCTCCTATTGATTTTCCGACGTAGCGGAACTCCCAAACGGTCTCCGACGTCTCGGAAAACCAAGCAGTTCTCTCAAAGTTACCTCTATTAGCGACTCGTTGAATAAATCCTTTAGCAAAAAGATGTTTTTTTACCCTAAACCCTCTGAAATCTATGCATCTTGAGAGATATAACACAAATCACATAAATATCAGGCTGATAGGCTCAAGTTTTATCCACAATGGCCGGGGGCATCCACTCACGCTTCGAGAACCGTTCTTCAGCGGATGATAGGAAAAAGTAGGAAAGATAAAGGTGGGGGTAAAACGCAGAAAAAAGAAAAGCCCCTTTTCCTTTGAGAGAACCGGGGCTATTTGGTGGTAGCCATCGCCAATGTGGAGATCAAGAGAAATGAACACATTTCGGCTAACCATTAGGGGCGCATGATTATGTGGGGCTAGATGAGCAGTTTGAGTGAGAGAGCTCGCCTAACATTCCATAACCATACTTTGCCAAAGTCCCTTCATTACATACCCACGTCTGAGCTCATTAATGAAGGTACCGGGAACTACTGCAATAACGAGATTGCAGAGTTTGGCAACTGTTTCGCTTGGGCAAGAATTGAAGTCCCCGCCTGTTGCAGAATCTGAGATTTGGTAAGTTGCGTTGTTTCCTTCGCAAAATCCGTATCTTTAATCCGACTTTTCGACGCTTCCACGTTCTCCTGAATATTCGACAGGTTACTGATGCTGTGACTGAGTCGGTTCTGTTTAGCACCGAGGTCAGCTCGTTGCGAATCGACGTATTTTAATGCGGCATCGATGATACCCACGGCGTTCTGTGAACCACCGACACTGGTGATATCAATGTCTTGAACCGTAGTTTTCACACCTGGGCCACCATTGAGGCCAAGTTCGGTTGCCAAGCCACCGGAGATATTGAAGTTGCCTTCAATATTGGGTTCAGCAACAAAAATCTGCAGTTTGCCTTCTTGGTCAACCGAAGCTTTGAACAGATCCGTTTGACCGTTGATGTAAGTGGCCAGCTCTTCAATGTCATCACCATCTTTGGCCATGATATCAAGCACCACTGCCTCACCGTCTTTCTTGGTGAATTCAAACTTCAGGTCACGAGCGGTAGGTGGTACCCCCCACTCTTTAGTCTTAGGTTGTTCGGCAATAAAGGATTGGCCACCCATGCGGAAATCATCAGCACGTACACTGGTCAGTCCCATAATGATCGCTTCACCCGAGCTAGAACCGATTTGGAACGAAGCTTCACCAAACGAACCATTGAGTAGCTTACGACCACCAAATGACGTGGTTTCAGCGATACGGTTCAGTTCATCTTGCAGTGCCACCGACTCTTCATTCAGAGCCTGACGCTCTGACGCTGAGTTGGTACCGTTCGCCGATTGTAAGGCGAGGTCACGCATACGCTGCAAAATGCTGGTCGATTCATTCATCGCACCTTCTGCGGTTTGAGCAATCGAAATACCATCGTTGGCGTTACGCATTGCCACATCCAAACCACGAGATTGCGCCGTTAAACGGTTTGAAATCTGCAGGCCTGCCGCGTCATCTTTTGCACTGTTAATGCGATTACCTGATGAGAGGCGTTCCATGGAGGTGTTAAGCTCTCCCGTCGCCTTGGTCAGATAACGTTGTGCGGTCATCGCCGACACGTTGGTATTTACGTTAATGGTCATAGTTTGCTCTCCTATCGAGTTCGCAAGCTCATTTGCGAAGCGGTCAGCTTTGGTCTCTTTTGGAAGCACTGACCGTGAATAACTTGCCAAATCGGCCCAAAGGCGGATTTAAAAACCGGTTACAACAACTCTGATGTACTTTATTCAATTAGTGTGCCAACTTTATTTTCTTTGACACCCATTGATATACATCGCTTATTTTCAATGAGTTACATTGTCTATCTAATTCAATCAGCCACTCAAAGTTGCCGATTTCGGTGAGCGGCAATCCATTTTGCCGCTGACTTGCCGCTTTGGTTACCCTGTACAACTTTTCACCAAGGCTCAATGTTGTATTAGCAACTTCCGCGCCACTTTTTACTCAACTCACTTCGCTCATATGGCTTAAGCGCATAAGGCATTGAAGGTTAGATGTAGTTAAAAAGGGTGAGATCTTTCGTTTTACCAAAGGCTTTCTGCGATGCCTCAAGGGCTCGCGAGTTCTCGTTGAACTCAATCACGGCTTCTGCGTAATCCAGATCCTCAAAGGTACTTTTGGATTTCGCGAGGCTGATTTTGAAATCTTCGTGCTGCTCTTCCTGAATATCGAGCGTACTCAAACGCGCACCAATATCCGTTCTGGTTTTATTGAGATGGATAAAGGCGGTATGAAATTCTTCAACTAACTGATGCAGTTTGGCCGTATTCGAGGCATCCGATACCGACCCTTCGGCGTAGCGAATCGCATCACGGAAAGTATCAAACACACTAAACGTGGTGCGAGGCGTCAGCTCAATCGCATCCCCTTTGCTGATCTGCCCTTTGACCTGAATATTCAGCTCTTCAAACTGGATGCCGGTTTTCGCATCAAACTCTCCCGCTTGCACTACGCTGCCATTACGCTCTAACTGATAGCCATTTTTGCCTTCCGGCATATCGACAAACGTTACGCGATAGGATGCGGTATCATCGGGATTGAGGTTAACTGCACGCTCTAAGAGCAGCTCAGAACCCTCTTGCAGCGCATAGTTGGGCTCATAGCTGCCAAAAGGATTCGGGATCTCCATAAACACTTTGCTGCCTGGATTATTAAATGGGATTTCCAAGCTGTTGGAGATCTTCATTTTGCGCTGATAATCATCCCCCGCGTAGGTCACATTGCCTTGGTTATCACGAAAGAAGGGCTGATTTTTGGGTTTGGTACCGGCAAAAATATAGTTGCCGGATTCATCTTGTACGTTGGCGAGGTTAATAAAGTTATTGGCCATTTCTTGCAACACGCGCGCACGCGCCACCCGATCTTCTGGTGATAATGAGCCGTTGATCATCTCCATCACAGTGCGCTTTGCGGAGTCAGAAAACTCTTCGGTGTTAGCAATGATGACTTCTTGATGCTCAAGACGGTTGCGGACTAGCACTATTGCATCTAGGTACTGACGCAGCTGCTCTTCTTGTTGCCCAACGTTTTGGATGTAGTGGGTCGCCAGTGGGTTATCACTCGCTGACAACAGCTTCTTACCAGACGCCAATTGCGCTTGGTTATTAAACACTTTCGATTCCTGACGACGGATGTCGTTCTGAACCGCTTGGTAGTTATGGAAGCTAGAGATTCGGTTTAACATTTACCCATCTCCCTATCGCAACGCCAAAATGGTGTTGAAAGTGTCGTTCGAGGCCTGAATGATGCGTGAGGAAGCCATATAAGCTTGCTGAAATTTCATCATGTTGGCGGCTTCTTCATCAAGGTTCACACCGGAAATCGAAGCGATGCGCGATTGCGCCGCCTCTTTCTCCAGTCTTGCCACATCGGTCAAACGCGTCATGGTGGCCATTTTTAGCCCCACATCCGTGTTGAGGTTGTGGTAAAGATCGATGATGGTGGACTCGTTATCATTCATCCGTTTTGCGGTTTGAATGTTGATCATTTTACGCAAGTTGCCGTTATCCCCTTCTGAAGGGACAAGGTTTGCCGTGAACTTATCATTAGGTAACGCACCTTCTGTCAGCTCAAAGGTCGTGCCCAATACGGTCACAGGCCCAGTCGGCGGATAAGGCTGAGGCTGAAGTAAAATATTGCCTTTGGTATCGGTCACCGCGAATTGATCGCCGGTTGGCGAGACAATCACTTCAAATTCGCGAACATCCCCCGCTTGTAAAATCTTAAATTTCGCTTTGCCTTGGGCAAAAGTGGTCGATGCTTCAAAGCTCTGTGCGGCAATTTTTGTCGCATCTTCAGTCGCTAAACGAATGGCAGCGGCACCGTTACGAGTTGGGCGCACCAAAATTCGCTCCCCGACTTGGGGCGGGTTACGTACTTCTACGCGTAAGCCATCAACATACACATTGCCTTTTACCACAGGCAACACGGTTTGTTGGCCTGAAGGCAAAGTCACCACAAATTCACTGCCGTTGTACTGCATGGAGTATTCGCCACCTTTGAGCTGGCTAACATCTTCAATAAATACCGCCATATCGGCTTTAGAATTACTGTTGGTCACCACACGAGAGCGAGCAATGACGTCCAAATTGACATCGGTAAACAGAGCGCTACCCACATTGCCACGTAGGTCTAAACCTTGTGACTGTAAGGTATTCACTTCATGAGAAAAGGAGAGTGCGAGACGACCGACTTCATCCATCAAGTACGGAATGTGCTCATCACGCATATCTAAAATGGCTTCCATCTTGCCGCCAATATCACGTGCGGAGATGGCTTTGAGCGCCTTGCCTTCGACCATGGCTAAACGGTGTTGCTGGGTATCTGGGAAACCGTCAATCACTCTCAGTTGGCTGGCTTCAGTACCGGAAACCAAAGTGTGGCCGTTGCCGATATGAATGTTGAAGCCTTCACCATGTTTTCTTTGCGTGACCGTGACTTTGGTGTATTGCGACAGTTCAGACACCAGCTTTTCATGCTTATCCATCAAATCGTTATGTGGCCCTGGTACGCGCATCATCAAACGCTGCAAATCACGAATTTCCAACGCCAGTTGGTTGATGCGTTCTACGCCAAGAGCTAACCCTTTGTTGGTAATGTCTTTTTGTAAACGAACCGTCTCATGGAAATCATTCAGGTTTTGTGAAATGAGCTTGGCTTTTTCGAGCACCACTTTACGGGCACCCAAATCATTGGGCGAATCAGCCAAACTTTTTACTGAATCAAACCACTCATTGAGGTTTTCAGGAATTTTCTTAGAAGCCACAGAGGAAAGCAGCTTAGACAGCATATCGAGATTTTCTTCGGTATCTCGCTTAAAAGCGTAATCGGTAGAGGCAATATTCAGCTCTTTAACGGCAAATTGATCCCACGAGCGGCGAACATTTTCCACATGCACACCCATACCATAGGTTTCACCGCCGTATTGGCGAGGCGCATTGGTCCCTTGGATCACAGACTGACGGCTGTAACCCTCTGTATTAACATTGGAAATGTTATGACCTGTGGTATTGAGTTGTCTCTGAGCCGTCAGTACGCTTTGCGTACCCACATTCAGAAGATCAGACGCCATACTGCCCCCGAAAACCGATATTAATCAGTAAAATTCACTGAATCTAAACAGTAATAGCAATATGCATGCCAGATTGAATTGGTTCGATTTACTCTAATAAAAATAGCAAGTTAGGATTGGCAAGCTGAAAAGATTGCGGGCGTGAAAGAATGCCGCCGGAAATATTCCGGCGGGCGATTTATAACAGATTCATTTGATCAATTTGCGCTTTTACGCGCAGCACCTTGTCGGCGTATTGCGGGTCGGTCGCGTATCCGGCACGGTGGATACCGTGGATAAAGCGTTCACTGTTTCCGCCATGATCCAACGCATTGGTATAACGTGGATTGTTTTCCAAGAAGCGAACATAGTCGTTAAAGCTTTCATCAAAGCTCGCATAAGAGCGAAATGCTGCTTTCTCCACCACCGGAACATTGTTGTGATATTCCAAGGTTTGGGTTGCGACTTTATCCCCCTGCCAACTGCGATCGGCTTTGATGTTAAAGAGGTTATTGCTGTTGCCACGGGCATTTTTGACCATTTTTTGCCCCCAGCCTGTTTCCAGTGCCGCTTGAGCAATCAACAAGGAAGAATCGACCCCGAGCATGCGTGCCGCTTTATCCGCATAAGGTTTGAGCTTAGTAACAAACGAATGGCGAGAGTCAAACTGCGTCGATTGAACCGCTTGTGTTTTACGCAGCGGATACACCGCCGCCACCAAGTCTTCATTGCTGCGCTCACTGGCGGTTTTACGTGCATGTTCCACACGGCGCATGGCTTCTTGGAAGCCATCCTCCCCTTTTTGCTCGCTCGCCGTTTGTCCGGTCGAAAGCTGGGCAACGATCATATCGGCCAAGCCAAGCGAACCTGATGAACTGAATTCACTCGCCATCTGTTCATCCAGCATCTGGCGATAAAGATCTTCATTCTGGCTACTCATCAGATCGGATTTAAAGTCACTATTCGCATCACGCATGGATTTGAGCATCATGGAAGTGAAGATCGATTCAAACTGACGAGCCGCTGCGGTTAGCGCAGACTGTCCGGCATTTTCATCACCATTCACCGCCTTTTGGCGTAACTTGTCGAGTCCGGCGATATCTTGGATAAAGCCAATGTCATTGGGATTATTAATCATGGCTGGCTCCTTAAATAATGATCAGTTGGCCTTCAATCGCGCCCGCTTGTTTCAGCGCTTGCAAAATCGCCATTAAATCGGAAGGGGCTGCACCCACTTCGTTAACCGCACGCACCAGATCATCTAAAGTAACCCCCGGCTCTAACTTAAACATTTTGCCCTGTTTTTCAGTGACTTCTATTTCTGTGGTTGGTACGACCACCGTCTGACCACCACCCAGTGCATTAGGCTGGCTGACGCTTAAGTTTTCTTTGATCGCTACCGTCATCCCACCGTGAGTGACCGCGGCTGGTTTGAGGCGTACATTCTGCCCAACCACTATGGTGCCCGTACGTGAGTTAACGATAATTTTCGCCGCACTGTCTGCAGGATTGAATTCAAGGTTCTCAATTGCAGAGAGGAAGGCAACACGCTGGCTGAGATCGCGCGGAGCACGTACCTTGATTGAGGCCGCATCCACCGCCGAAGCCATTTGGGGGCCCAAGAACTGGTTCACTGCATCGGCTAAACGCTGCGCTGTCGTGAAATCAGATTCAAACAGGTTAAACGTAATGTAATCACCACGGCCAAATGGGTTAGGCACTTCGCGCTCAACAATCGCGCCACTGGAAATCATGCCCACAGTGGGGTTGTTACCAACAATTTTTGAACCATCCGCACCGGTTGCACTAAAACCACTCACCACTAAGTTACCTTGTGCCACCGCGTAAACTTGCCCATCCAAACCTTTCAGGAAAGTTTGCATCAAGGTACCGCCACGCAAACTTTTTGCCGATCCAATCGAAGAGACGGTGATATCGATGGTTTGACCTTGCTTAGAAAACGCGGGCAGATCGGCAGTGACGATCACAGCGGCAACGTTTTTGGTTTTTGGCTTGGTGCCGGGAGGCAATTGAATGCCGAAGCTTTGCAGCATGGCGTTAAAGCTTTGATCAGTAAAAGGTGTCGACTCGCCAGTCCCCGGCAAACCGGTGACCAAGCCGTATCCGACCAATTGGTTGTTACGAACGCCCGCAACCTGCGCGACATCTTTGATCCGTGCAGCTTGCGCACTGGAAGCCAGCAGCAACATCAATAAAATCGTGAATTTTCTCATGGCGGATGTACCTTACTCTCTAAAACAACAATGAGGCCAAAGGGCCTCACCGTTCACTATGCTGTCAATAAACTAGCCCAGCGGCTCGACTTATAAAGAGACATTAAAAAATCGTGCCAAGAATCCGGGTTCTTGCATATCTTGGTTGGTTCCAGTGCCAGAATATTGAATTCGCGCATTGGAAATGCGGTTAGAAGCAATCGTATTGTCGAAGTCGATATCGTCCGGACGGATGGTGCCACTGAGACGAATGTACTCATCACCCGTGTTCAGAGTGAGCCATTTTTCACCGCGGATCACTAAGTTACCGTTCGCTAACACTTCAATCACTTCTACCGTAATCGAGCCTGACATGCTGTTACTTTGGTTAGCCGCTGCGCTCCCTGAAAACTTATTGTCGTTTTTCAGCGCGTAAGAGAAATTGTAATCCCCGATGGTCAAATCTTTGCCGCCGACCGCCAGCGGATCCATCGAAGCATCATTTTTCTTGTTCAGATCCGCATCCGCACTTTTGGCTGCTTTGGTGCTTTCATTGAGCGTCACGGTAATGATGTCACCCACACCACGTGGTTTAGAATCGTCATACATGCTACTGCTGCTCGCCAAGTTAAACAGTGAGCCCGTTTCCGCAGCGTAATGCTCAGGCTTACCTTTCGGATGAATAGGTGCCCATGCAGGATCGCCCGCAACGGGGTCGGTACGATTGCGCAGTGCATCGGTCAAACCCGAGTTACTCTCAGATTTGTCCCCCTCAACCGCATCCACCGTCGTGGTGCCTTGAATGGTTTCAGCAGATTCAATCGGTGGCTGCATCAAGCTACAACCTGAGAGCAGAATCAATAAGCTAGAAGCAAGTAGACGTTTCATCGCGGCCATCTCTTAGTTAGCAATTACAGTTGTTGGTTAACGAAGCTCATCATCTTATCGACGGCGGAGATAACTTTAGAGTTCATCTCGTACACACGCTGCGCTTCAATCATGTTGACCAACTCTTCCGTCACATTCACGTTCGAGGTTTCGAGCATGGATTGGCGAATATCCCCCAAACCATCCAAGCCCGGAACCCCTTCTTGTGGCTCACCACTGGCTCCGGTTGGTAGGTAAAGGTTTTGTCCAACCGGCTCTAAACCGCCGGGGTTAATGAAATCAACCGTAGTGATCTGCCCCAGTACTTGGTTATCCTGCTGACCACGGACACGAACCGACACTTCACCATCATTACCAATCGTGATGGAGATAGCGTCTTCGGGAATGATGATTTCAGGTTGTAAACGGTAGCCCGCACCAGAGGTCACAATCGCGCCTTCATCATCCAACGTGAACTGACCATTTCGGCTGTAGGCAATGTTGCCATCTGGCATCAGAATTTGGAAAAAACCGTCGCCTTCAATCATCATGTCCAAACTGTTGGAGGTCGTTTGTACGTTACCGTTCGTGTGTACCTTTTGGGTTGCCACGACCTTAGAGCCCGCGCCTAACATCAAACCACTCGGCAAGCGAGTGTTTTGCGAGGATTGTGCTCCCGGCTGGTTAATGTTTTGGTAAAACAGATCTTCAAACACCGCCCGCCCTTTTTTAAAGCCAATGGTTGAGGCGTTGGCAAGGTTGTTGGAAATCGTTGCAATGTTGGTTTGTTGGGCATCTAAGCCGGTCTTACTGACCCATAGTGCTGGTTGCATACCTAACTCCTACCTTAAATTAGCTACTGCGAAGCAGTGAATCGGAAGCTTTGTCCATCTCTTCCGCTGTGCTCATCATCTTGACTTGCATTTCGAACTGACGTTGCAAGTCGATAAGGCTGGTCATTTCACCTATCGCATTCACGTTGCTCCCTTCAAGGGCACCCGTGAGAATTTTTACGCTGGCGTCGGCCTCAAACTGAGTGTTGGGATCGGTGGCGCGAAATAAACCATTCACGTCTTTAAACAGTGACTGGTCATTGAGGCGAACCAGCTTGATTCGGTCCACCACTTCCATCGCATCAGCCGGGGCACCCTGCGGACGAACAGAGATGGTACCATCACCGCCGATTTCGACTTTGTTTAGCGGCACAGGCAAGGTAATCGGAGCCCCCGTTTCGCCTAAAACCGGATGCCCATTGCCGTTAAGCAGCAGTCCCGTTTCATCGATTCGTAAGTTGCCGTTACGAGTCAGTCCCTCTTTGCCAGTTTTATCCAGCACAGAAATCCAGCCATCACCTTGAATCGTGATATCGAGATCGCGGCCTGTCGTGATCACACTGCCTTGGGCAAAGTTATGCCCCGGACGCTCAGTCATACTGAAGACGCGACTTGGGAGCCCTTCACCGTAAGCCTGCATAGAACGAGCTTGCGCTAAATCGGCACGAAATCCCGTCGTGCTGACGTTAGCTAAGTTGTTTGCCCGTAGCTGCATCGCTTGCATGTTTTGTTTTGCGCCACTCATGGCAAGAAACAATGCGCGGTCCATAATCTGCTCCCAAATCGTTAGTTAGAGCAGTTAAAGCAAGCAGCATGCCAACTTAATTATTCCTTATAGAACAAGCTGATAGATGAGAAATCTGAGGGAGATAAGCGTATTTGCCGCGGCAAGGGGGCAAAGAGGCAACCCCATTAAGCCGCATTGCCGCCGCTTAATGGGGTTGAAGAGGATTAACGAATCTGCAGGATATTTTGTTGCAGACCGTTGTGCACTTCTAGAGCACGTGAGTTGGCTTGGAAGTTACGCTGAGCGGAAATCAAATCCACCAGCTCTTGCGTCATATCGATGTTCGACTGCTCTAATGAACCATTACTGATCGACCCAAACGAACCTTTATTCGATTCACCCCAGATTTTCGCGCCCGAGAACTGAGTAGCATCCCACTGAGTACCACCTTTTTTGTCCAGTCCTTGCTCGTTCGCAACACGCACCAGCGCAACACGGCCTAGAGTGGTGTTAATGCCGTTTGAGTAAGTAGCCAGTACGCTACCATTTTCATCAAAGTCGATCTTCGTCAGGAAGCCTGTCGTCGCACCATCTTGATCAAACTTGGTCAACTCGAAAGGCGCGGCAAACTGAGTCGCCGTATCTAACTTAAATGACAACGTTTGATTTACATCAGCTCCGTTCAGGTCGACCGGATTGGCACCGCCCCCCAGTGGCTCAGTCACAATCGGTTGACCGTTGTTTAAGCTCGCCAACGTACCATCATTGTTAAAACGCATGGTATGTCCCACGTGGCCTGTTGGACTTGCCGCATCACCACCGACAACGTTAATCGGCTTTTCACCGGTTTTGTCAGTGACGGTGTAGTAGGTCTGCCATGTATTAGCTTGATTCATATCTTTCAAGTAATACGTCGTTAACTTATAAGGTTGCCCCATAGAATCGTAAATGGTCGATGAGGTCGTACGGTTATAAGTCTCAGGGTCGGTAATATCAAACAGCGCTGGGTCTTTGAGATCACCGTTAGCAGGCAAGTTTGCTCCTAAGTCAATATTCGCGGTCTGTTTCGGTTTACCGAACTGCGGCGGAATATTAATTGGCTTAGGCTCATAAGATAAGACATCACCCGTATCAGGGTTTACTTCATAACCCAGCAGGAACTCATCATTCGCTGTGACCATGAAGCTATTTTTGTCCAAGTGGAATGCGCCGTTACGAGTCAGCTCATTTTGCTGTGGAACTAGGCGATCTTTCGCGACAGCGAAGAAGCCCGTACCCGCGATACGCAAATCCAGTGGGTTATTGGTATAGATGCTAGAACCTTCGTGGAACTGCTGTGCCACTTTGGCCGCTTGCACACCTTGCCCTGGTGTCGTCTTCGCGTTAGTAAAGAGTGAGGTGGAATACACATCACCAAATTCGGCACGCGACTCTTTAAAACCAAACGTATTGGCGTTCGCAATGTTGTTACTGGTGGTATTTAAATCCATCTGCGCGGCGGATAAACCACTAAGAGAGACATATGACATGAGTAATTCTCCTATCTAGCTAGCGCTATCACGCTTTGCCTACTTCAAGTACTTCAGCAAGTCGAACTGGTGCATCAAAACCAGCCAGATTGAGTAGTACGTTACCATCGCCTTTGCCTAACAAAACGCTGTTGACGTTCGCATACGTGGAGACTTCAAACTCTTTACTCTCTCCATCCAGCAAGCCAGACGCTTTCACTTTGTATTTGCCACCCGGCAACGGATTACCGTTCTGATCTTTTCCATCCCATTCAACGCGGTTATCACCAGAAGATTTGGCACCGACGTCAAAGGTTCGTACCAATTGACCAGCTTCATTCTCAATACGGATGAACAAGTTATCGATCGACTGCGGCAGTTTCACCATTGCCGCCATACCGCCATCAGGCTTTTTCATTCCTGCCGCACCCGGCACTAGCACGTCACGCCCTACCAGTGATGACGCTTGCAGCGCTTGGTTAGAGGTCATTGATGAGTTGAGACTCTCAAACTGAGTGTTCATCTTGCCAATGCCATCAACGGTCGCAAATGAAGCCATCTGCGCAATCATCTGATCGTTACTCACGGGTTTGAACGGATCTTGCTGTGCTAACTGCTTGGTCAGCAAAGAAAGAAAGTCTTCTTGTTTCAGGGATTTCTGCCCTGTGGTTTCATCCGGCTTTTTCTGCTCTTGAAGAGCTTTAAGCTGATCAATATAGGACAAGCCGCTTTGACCAACATTATTGACTCCGGCCATACGTTAACTCCTTATCCTTATTGACCCATCTGCAGCGTACGCAGCAGCATCTGTTTACTGGCATCCGCCACCTGCACGTTGGTTTGATAAGAACGAGAGGCAGAAATCATATTGGCCATCTCTTCCATCACATTGACGTTGGGCTTGTAGATATAGCCTTCATCATTGGCAAGTGGATGTTCTGGATTAAATTCAGCGACCAGCGGTTTATCACTTTCCACAATCCCCAAAACCTTCACCGGCACATTGGGATCGCGGTTGAAACGCGCTTTACTCAACTCTGCGCCAAATACTGCATGACGAGCTTTGTAAGTATCTTTCGCTGAACTACTAATACTATCGGCATTGGCCAGATTACTTGAGGTCGTATTGAGACGAACCGACTCGGCGCTCATCGCAGAACCTGTGACATTAAATACGCTGAATAAGCTCATCTATCTACTCCCCTTTAAGCGACTTGGTTAAGTTCTTAAATTTACTGCCTAGAAAATCCAGTGACGCTTGGTGACGGATTTGGTTTTGCATAAACAAGTTACGCTCCAAATCTACATCCACCGTATTGCCATCACCGGTATCCGGCTGTGTCGGTACGCGGTAAAGAATTTCCCCACTCACCGTTGAAGAGGCAGGAATATGCCGACTATCGGTACGGCTAAGACTAATGCTTGCCCCCGAACTTGCCGCTTGCAATGCCTTCTGGAAGTCCATTCCTTTTGCCTTAAATCCCGGTGTATTGGCCTGCGCAATATTGGTGGCAATCACCTCAGAGTTGCGCTCACGTACGCCCACCGTGTGTTGGTGAATACCTAGGGCTCTGTCAAAAGAAATAGCCATGTTTACCTCTTCGATAAGAACTGACCGTTACTGCTGAAATTATTTGCAATTAGCGTACCAACTTTCAAAACAGGAACGATTAGCAGCAAGATGGATAATATTTAGCAAACTCCACGCCAAACCGATTCCTTGCAAGAAAAGGCGTTCCTGTTCATTAGAGTCTGAAAGAAAAGAAAAAGCCCGGTAGAAACCGGGCAAAATGAGATGGATTGATTTCTTTATTTGAGTTTATAGATGATACCAGGGTTACAACGCACCATTTCAAACTTATCCGTCAGCCCAGTCAGGGATTCGGATGCCCCTAACAGTAAATAGCCGCCGGGGTTCAAACTTGCCGCCATCTGATTTAGCACTTTAGATTTCATATCTGGCGAGAAATAGATCAGCACGTTACGGCAAAAAATGATGTCAAACTTACCCAGCAAGGAGTAACTTTCCATTAAGTTTTGCGGACGGAAGTTCACTAAACGTTTTACGTTATCCTTCACCTTCATCCGGCCATCCCCAGCATCTTCGAAAAACACTCGACGACGCTCAGGAGATAAACCACGTCCTAAAGCTAAGTTGTCATAAATCCCGGCTCGGCACATATCTAACATACTGGCTGAAATATCTGTGGCAGTAATTGACACGCTTGGCAACAATCCCGGACGTTTTTGCTGCACTTCTAAAATCGTCATCGCCATGGAGTACGGCTCTTGGCCTGATGAACTGGCCGCCGACCAGATTTTTATCGGCCGTTTATTTGCCGCCATTTCTGGCAATAATTTGTCAGCTAAAACCGTAAATGGGTAGGAATCTCGAAACCATAAGGTTTCGTTGGTTGTCATGGCGTCAACCGCTGCTACGCGCAGATCGCGATTTCGTCCTGTCACGACATCCCGCAACAAGTCAGACAACGAACTTAACTTGAATTTGGTGACGAGTGGACTTAGACGACTTCGCACCAAATACTGCTTGCTGTCACCCAGTACAATTCCGCACTGAGATTCCAGAAATCGGCAAAAGTCGCGATACTCTTGGTCGCTAATCGTTATAGCAGTCATTCAATTCTCTTTATTTAACTAGCGCAGCTTTCACCGCATTACCAAGCTCATCAGGGTTAAATTTCGCAATAAACGCATTTGCCCCAACTCTCTCAACCATGGCTTGGTTGAACACGCCACTCAATGAAGAGTGCAAAATAACATAAAGATCTTTGAGCTCGTTATGACGACGGATTTCCGCAGTCAAGGTATAGCCATCCATCTCTGGCATTTCAATATCGGAGATAACCAAAGATATTTGATTACTGATTGGACCTTCACTGAGCATTTCCAGTAATTTTTCGTAAGCATCTTTACCATCTTTCGTGGTAACGACTTCAAAACCGATAGACTCAATGGCGCGTTGCACCTGTTTGCGTGCCACGCTGGAGTCGTCCGCAATCAAAATGCGACGAACAAACTCTTTTTCCTGCTCAACTTGGGCAATTTGTTCACCGATTGAGCTGTCCATATCTTCGTTAACTGGCGTGATTTCAGCCAAGATCTTTTCAACGTCGATGATCTCAACCAATTCATTATCAATATTGGTCACAGCCGTCAAATAGTTACTTTTCCCAGTCCCATTCGGAGGCGGTAATATCGCTTCCCAACGCATGTTAATGATACGCTCAACCGAGCTCACCAGAAATGCTTGAATAGTACGGTTAAATTCCGCGATGACCACGAAACTTTTATCCACGTCCGTCGTCGGACGACCACCAACGGCAAGGCTCATATCAATCACAGAGACCGTTTGACCACGAATATGGGCAACCCCTTTTACTAAGCGGTGCAAATTAGGCATTGAGGTCAATTTAGGACATTGCAGGACTTCTTTAACTTTGAAAACGTTAATACCGTATCGTTGACGGCCGTTAAGACGGAAAGTTAATAGTTCTAATCGGTTTTGACCGACGAGTTGCGTACGCTGATTCACAGAATCAAGAATACCCGTCATAAGCTCATCTCCATCTCAAACTTTTATCCAAAAAAAGTGATAGTCTACTACAGGCTATGAAGAAACCAGAGAAACGAAAAATGCATCCGAAGATCGATCTCCATTCGCATTTCATAACTAAGTGTAGAGCTTTCTGTGAAATATTTTATAGCTTTATCGGCTTTTTATTATTTTTCTTTAGTCTAGCGGCCAATGCAGCCACGCCGGAACAGCTTTCAATGATCAAAGAAGCCGCCGAAAATCATGTGCTGAGCACGGTGGATATGCCTGCTGGCGGTGAGTTGGTGGTCAATGCTGCCAATATAGACGATCGTCTATTCGCGACCGATTGTCCGGAACCTCTCACAACAAATTCATCATCCAGCAATGGTTCTGCGGCCAACATCACCGTATTGGTGGAGTGTAAACCGGATAACTGGCGTATTTATGTGCCGGTTCGGCTGACAATCACTATCCCACTTATCACTGCGGCAACCCCATTAAGTCGGGGACAAATGATTTCCGCACAAGATGTTACGTTAAGTATGGTAGACCTGCTGCGTTTCCGGCGGCAAGGTTTTTCCACTCCTGAAAACGTGATTGGTGCAAAAATCAAAAAAAATATTCGTGTGGGTGATGTGATTGAACAGAACGATGTGTGCATCGTGTGTCGAAATGAAAGTGTTGTCATCCGAGCGGGAAAATCTGGTATGTCGATCACAACCAAAGGGACGGCGATGTCCGATGGTGTCGTGGGAGAGCAGATAAAAGTGAAAAATGACAAATCTAACCGTATAATTGATGCGCAAGTCAGTGGTGTTGGTGAGGTCACCGTCGCGTTTTGATAGCTCTACCTTGCTTATCAGAAAAACTGGTGCCAAGTGATTTTCTGTTTGGTTAAAAAAGTCGCTAAAGTTTCGACCTGTGTGGTCGATATTGACAGTACACGTTAAAGTTTATTGAAAAGGCTCATTTATGGCAGGTATTGATAACATACGCGCAGGACAGTCGTTAAACACGACCAGCCGCACCAATGTGCGTTCTTCTGATGCCAGCAACTCTTCCACTCAATCCGGGGCGGTATCGCGCTCATCGGCAAGTGGTCAGGATGCGGTATCGCTGAGCTCACAAAGTAAAGCCATTGGCGAAATGCATAGTGAAATGGCTTCAAGACCCAGTTTTGACAGCGCAAAAGTCGCCGCAATCAAAGAAGCGATTGCTAACGGCTCTTACGTGGTTGACCCTGAAAAACTGGCCGATAATATGATCAAATTCGAAAAAGAACTGGGCGGCTTCTAACCTAACGTGTCCCCAGCGTGCGTCACTGACGAGTATGTTGTTATAACGAAAAAGTGACGAGCAAAGAGTGATGATCCCACTGTAATGTATAGGCGATTTGGCGATGGCAGCATTAAAAGACTTGGTTGAGTTTCAACTGAAAAATGCGCAAGAACTCGTGACCGTACTCGAAGCGGAGAAAGTTGCGATCACCAGCCGAATCTCTGTCGATATCGAATCCATTGCTAAACAGAAACTCACCTTAGTCAATCAATTACAGCAAACTGACCAACGCATTGCGAAACATCCGCATGTCGCGAGCCTGACTGAAGATGCTTATCTCAATGAGTTGGTGAGTCAAATCCGCAGTATCATCATGGATTGCCAGCAAGCTAACCTGATTAATGGCGATGCTTTGGCCCGCGCGCAATTGAGCTTCAATAAACTCAATAACCTGATGCAACAAAGTCATGGCAAGATTGGTATGACTTACAGCGCGACCGGGAAAACCCATACTATTTCAACCTTGGGTACCAATATCAAAGCATGATGAGAGAGTCTCTTAAAGCGAAGCACTCAAACAAATCAGTAAGACTTAACAAGCAAAAAAGCGGCAATCATTGCCGCTTTTTACGTTCTGGGAGATGAAGAGGTGAGCGCTAGAATAGGGTCATTTGTCGTTTTTCGGGAACTTGTTGAACTTCTCCGTAATCACGCATCTTGTCCATCTTGCGAATATCAAGTCTCAGTTCAGTGACATAGCTGTCCCCAACCTTATAACTGCGTACCACTTCAGCACCGCGAATCACACCATCGACCGCACCTGCCGTCAGTTCCGTACCAAGACGTTGATCTTGTAACTCAGCACGACCACTGATGCGCATACCATACACCTGCTCAGCAAGCTCGCGGTAAGCATCAATTTTAGAAGCACGCATCGCACGCACTTGCTTCTCGGCCTCATCACGCCCTCTCTGCTCGCTGATATTGGCATAGCCAACCGCCGTTAACCAATCATCAGGGCGCATGCTTTGCAAGGGTTGGCATCCCGTCATCACTAAGGCTGCCACTAGGAGTAGTAAGCTAGATTTCATCATCGTTCTCCTATGGACGTAAAATCACGGTGTACGGCTGAGTGATGGTTGGATCTGAGCGGATCAACACTCCATCTTGGGTACGAATACTGTTGAGCGTATCCAAATCTCGGCCGATACGATCGGCAGGCAAGAAACCTTGTGCCGTGGCCACAACAATTCGTGAGTGCATGCCAACTACACGAGCATTCACTATCACACCGCCTTCTTGGCGCAGCATAGTCCCTGTCAGTACGTACTGGACTTCTTGCTCTGAAGAAAGGTTTTTCCAGTCGCGGCTAAAGGCAAAATCGCCCTGCTGCGTCACTTGGATTGAACCTGTGGTTTTAAAATCCACCACTTTAAATCCACGACGCTGAAACTGGTGAATGAATCCTTCCGAGACCGAGTTACCGAGCCAGTTAGTGGTATCCATATTTTGCAGATCGACAAACGAAGTCACCGCAATTGGCGTACGAGCAGTAATGCTGGTATTTGAGAGCATCAAATCTTCCGTCATGCTCTCAACAAAGAAATCCAATGTGTGACGAGGACTCTCCATCAACATAAACTGTGAACCATTGTATGGCTCTTTGCCGTTATAAATCGGGGCGTATGCACACGAAGTCAGTAAAACGACGGGTACTAAGGAAAGCCATTTTTTCATTCTCTTCATCTCCAGATATACTATGGCGCGCGTTTCAGCTTCTCACTCGATTAAACTGGAACGCTCCTTGCTTTTCTTAAACGGTTATTGGTTCAGAATTGCAATGCCTACATCAGTTAGGATTTGAAAAGCAAAATTTATACCCACTTGGGACCTTACGATGAAAAAAAATATTTTATCTATCATTTCAGCACTTTGGATGATGCTTCAACTTCCATCGGCTCATGCAGCTTGGTATGAAGTGACAGGCTCTGCCGCTATTGTTTCTTCCGAAGAGGTCGCCCGCTTACACGCCTTAGAAGATGCGCTGTATAAAGCGGTAAATTTTGCCGGGGCAGATATTGGCAGCATTAGCAATTTAATGCCGCTCTTGGAGTCTGATCGTCGAGAATACCTGTTTGCTAACCATGAGGTACGCTACATCCTGATTGAAGAACGCAAAGCGATTAACAATGTGATGTACGTGCGCACCCGCATTGATATTTACCCATCGGCAACGGCTTGCCACGTTGAGCAATACAAAAAAACCATGTTGATCGGCAATATTGATCTGGCCTCACCTCAGCAAGCAGTGATGGGACAGATCTATCAGGTCGGTGATGATTTTGCACAGGTGATTAATCGTCGCTTAGAGCAAGAATCTCGCAGCTTTGTCTCGGTCGGCACAACCCAATACGATATTGACCCTAAAGCACCGGAGCGGATCAAGATGATCGCGCAAGATGCTGGAGCGCAGTACATCATGGGCGGCATGATCACTGATTTAACCGCCACCATAGAGCAAAAAACGCTGCAAGATGACATCATCAATCGCCAGTTTGCGATGGAAATCAGTGTGTTTGATGGCAAAACAGGCAATGAAGTGATGACACGCACTTACCGTGAAGTTGCACGCTGGCCGTTTCCTAAAACCAGCCAAATTGATACGCGTAGTGCACGTTTCTGGGCATCGGCTTATGGTGAAATGATGCTGCGTGTGAGCCGCAACATTATGCTCGACCTTGAATCGGAAATTTCTTGTAAGATCACGTTACCGCAAATTGTGGCGAAATTTGGAACCACAGCCACCATGGATCTTGGCCGAATTCACGGTGTTAAACAAGGTGACAAGCTCAGCCTCTGGCACACCGGAGCCTTTATCGACCAACAAGGGTTGCCGCGTAACAAAGTCACCCAAAGTGAGATTACGCTTACCGTGTCTCGTGTATATGAACATGAAGCGGAATTAACCGTGGATCAACCTGAGCTCGCCTACAGTATTCAAATCGGCGATGTGATGCACAAGCAGATGTAGCTCCATCATCAAGTTCAAGCCCTGAACTGCCACGACTGGCACTTCAGGGCTTGTCATAAAGGGGGAGCCAATATCGCCCTTCGCCCCCTATTCCCTACGACTACGATATCGAGTCACGACACAAAAACACTACCCCATGGACTGAGAGCGACAAGCTTCATCTTCAAGCTGCCTCACCTGCTTTTTCAGCGTCGGCAGTGCAATATCTTGTGCAATACAATCGGAAAACCGCTCAAACATGCCACTGGTCACCTTGGTCAACAGAGCGACTTGAGCTGGGCTATAGTGTTTCGACATATAACTCATCATGACTCTCAACGTCTGCTCTTGCTCGATCCTCTCTTCTAAAATTTCAAACTGTAAACCTAAGCCGGATTCACTTTTATCGGGATCGACTTGTTGGAAGCGGATCGCATGCCCTTCTGTCAACGGTAGCTCTCCATGCAGCTTATTTTTTGCATGCAGTTGTATAAAGACCTCAAACATGTGA
Source organism: Vibrio cholerae (assembly GCF_008369605.1). Taxonomy (NCBI): domain Bacteria; kingdom Pseudomonadati; phylum Pseudomonadota; class Gammaproteobacteria; order Vibrionales; family Vibrionaceae; genus Vibrio; species Vibrio cholerae. The sequence continues at coordinate 680,355 of NZ_CP043554.1, read as the reverse complement.
CCTTCCGTCTCATGCTCAACACCTTTGAGCCCTTCTTCAATCAGATCGATCGGAATATCTGTGTATGGCATCGACTGGTTAATGCTATTTTTCACTTGCTCGATGAGTTGCCACACCGTTTGTACTTTCGTGAAATCCACCAACTGAACGCCCATGGTAGTGAAATAACCGACTGTGTCGAAAAACTCGGCATCCAGCCGACCGGAAGCAGGTGTGCCAACCAGCAGCTTTTCTGGTGCGCCGAGACAATGTACCGACGCAGAAATCGCCGCATACATCACGTTAAACAACGAAGCATGGCGTGCTTTAGCCAATTGATACAGCGATACCATGGTCGATTTCGGCAATTTTATTTCGACCCAGCCGCCTTCTCCAAGCTCGACGCCAGTGCGGTTACTTAAAGGATGATCCGCAGCAAACAGAGGCTGTGCCCAAGGCACACCGGCAAACTTGGTTAACCAATAGTTAAGATGCGTTTGATTGAATGCCGAAGAACGCTGCTTGCGAGCAAACTCATGGAAAGGTAAGGGTTCCGTTTGCCACTGTGGACGAGTACCTTGCACACTGTGTTGATACGCCTGTGCTAATTCATCCATCAAAATATTGATCGACCACTCATCCAACACAATATGGTGGAACAGAAGTGAAAGATATTGCGTCCCCGTCTGTTCATCACGTACGAAATTGAGCCGAAGTGGCAATTCTTGGCTCAGGTCAAAGGTGTGCTCGGCCTCTTGCGCCAGTAGTCTGGCCACGGATTGGGCTGCGTTATCTTTAGACGTCCAGAACCACTGGTAATGTCCAATATGGCTGGCCTCGATCACTTGCTGGTAAGGCTGCCCATCTTCTAGGCCAAAGTGGGTTCGTAACCCAGCATGACGCAGTAAAAGCCAGTGAAAAGCCTCACCAAATGCCTGCTCATCGACCTCATCTAAAAATTTAAGCGCAAACGGAAGATTGAAGATGTGGGTCAACCCAAACTTGGCGTATTTGCTCATCGCCTTCCATAAAGAGGCTTGTGCTAACGACAAAGGCGCTTTAGACGACTCGACCACCTCACTCACTTCGAATGATGTGCTGGTGGGTTTACGGTGAAGTACGGCTTGCTGCGCCAGTTGTTTGGCATTAGGGAAACTAAACATATCATTGATGTGCAGTTCAATACCTTGCTCGCTCAACAAGCGACCAATGACTCGCGTTGCGATCAGGGAATGTCCGCCAAAATCAAAGAAATCATCCTCTGCCGTCATCTCGGCAACACCAAGCGCTGAACGAAACTCAGCCAATATGCACGCTTCAATCGCAGAGGAATTTGCAACGCCCAACTCAAGCTCAGACTCTGCCAGCTCCGCATGCACATCGTTTGAGGCTGGCGGATTGTTTGACGTCAACTCAATGGCTGAGACATGAGAAGCTGAGGTTGTCGAAGAAGGCATTGTTCGCCCACCTATCGCAGCGACAAATTGCTCAAGCAAGTAGGCTCCGACATGGGGGGAAACCGTGGCATCTAACGCCAGCTCAAGCACTAGAGCACCTTGGCAATTAAGCCCAACCCCCAAGGCGACTTCAAATTTGGGGTGCATGGCTGCAAAAAGTAATTTTTCGCAGCGCAAACCCTCCAATTGTAGATGCACTGAAGGATCCACTAACCAAGTCACTAAGGCTGCGGCAGAGGCGTGAGTTTCGCTAGCGACTCCTCCCCTCATTAACGGCTGGCGCATCGAATCCAAGATCTCTTGGCTCAGTTGCGAAAGCGGACGCTCAAAGCCTTTAAGGGCGATATGTACCAACTGGCTTTCAATCATAGAACCATTCAACTCACGCGTTTTGCGCTCCACATCATGCGGAACGTAAAGCTCAAATTGGCCAAGTTTCACACTTGCGGCAAGGTAGCGCGTAAATAACGCGGCGATCAGTGCAAGCACTTCCTGCTTATCCGGCTGCGCTAAACCATGCTCCGCCAGTACGCTGCTGTGTAGGGCAATCCGATATTTACGACTGCAAAGCGTATTGATGGCGCTATTTGCGCTCGGCAAGCTCTGCTCAATCCATGTAGCGTGACTCGCAGGCTGTAACCAAGGCAATAACGCTTGGGATAATGGCGTTTGCGGCATCACAGGGGTAAAGCCGAGGGAAAGATCCTCCCCCTCCATCACAGGATCGATGTCACAGGCGATTTGGTTATACCCATGGGTTACGCACTCAAATACGCGCCGCCAATCCCATTGCTCGCTGATAATTTGATGGCTTATCACCCCAAGCACTCGCTCTTCGCTCCCCAAACTCAACAAGCAAAAACTTAGTGCGGCTTGCTTGGCTAAATCCATCGGCTGATTTTGCCATCGCACAAGATGTTCAAACGCCTCATCCATTGACTCAACATGTTCAAAATGGATCTCAAGCGGTGTTGGCTTCGCCGAGTACAAGGTTAAGCCGGATGCCTCATCAAGCACATAGCGTCGGTTTAACACAGGAAAATGATTGGGCAACTGACTGAGCGCTGTGATTAAGCGCGCGATATTCACTTTCCCGCTCATTCGATAAGCGGTCGCATATTGATTGCGTCCGTCACCATGTCGTTGATGCTCTCGCCAGACTCGCTGTTCAAACTCACTCAAGGAAGCCGATGACAAGGTAGGTGGTGAGAGAGGTTGACTTTGATTCGGTTGACATACTGGTTCAACAGAGATCGATTGTCGCTGAACATGCGCTTGGCACTGTTTGCGATCCACTTTGCCATTCGCAGAAAGCGGTAAAGCCTCTAAAGCAATAAACCGACTCGGAATATGCGAAGACGGTAGCGATTGTTTGGCAAACTCTCGTAACGCCTGACTCGATGCTGATTGCTGAGGTTTAACGCTAAATAATGCAGCTAAAGCGGTATCGCCATTGACATCGGTATAATCGACCACCACCACGCTCGCGAGCGCCGGATGAGTTTGCAGCTGCTTTTCGATATCCGGCAGTGACACTCGTACCCCACGAACTTTCACATAACCATTGATGCGGCTAGCAAAAATGATATTGCCGTCCGCACGGTAGTAGCCTTGATCGCCCGTTCGAAAAGCGCGCACAGGGTGGCCATGCTCATCCAATACGGTGACAAAATCGGTTTGTTTCAGTTCGCCGTCTTCAAGATAACCTTGCGCTAAATTGACCCCAGAGGTGAAGATACGGCCGACCACACCTTGCGGTACATGGCGTTGTATCTCATCCATAATAAAATAACGGTTTCCCGCCAACGGCCGACCATATGGGATCACGCTGACATCATCCGCCGTCAGCTCATGCCAGATGCTCCAAATCGTCGTCTCGGTAGGACCGCCCAAAGAGATCAACCGCGGCGGATTTGAACCAGCGCGTAATTGGGCGATGGTGGCAGGTTTGATGTAATCGCCCCCTTGGGCAATCAGACGAAGTGAGTGTAATTGCCCTGCTTGAGTGCAAGAGAGCAACATCTCCAAGATAGCGGGGACGGAGACCCAAATCGTCACTTGATGCCGCTCAATTAAGCGATTCCATTGCAACGCATCTTTTTCTTCATGCCCAGCGGGAAGAACTAACGTCGCTCCGAAGCTCAAGGTGGCAAAGAGATCAAACACCGACATATCATGATGCAATGGCGTCACTGACATCACCACATCCTCACTGGTGAGATGCCACGCTTGGCCAGTTTGACCAATCACATTCGAGGTCGCCTGATTATTGACCACCACGCACTTAGGTTTGCCCGTAGTACCAGAGGTATAAAGATAATAAGCCGTTTGTTGGCTTTGGCTTAATCGGCTTAATTGATCGAGTGGTGTAACGTCTACTCCATCGGCGAATAAGACAGGCTCAATCAAGGCATCAAAAGCGATCACATTACCAAACTCACAGGGCTTATCCATCACCACCAGATCGGCGTGACAATTTTCTAAAAGGTAATCCAGACGCTCTTTGGGAGACGCGGCATCAATAGGTACCCAGATAATCCCCGAAAGCGCAGAAGCCAAGCTGATGACAACATGTTCAACACTGCGTGGCAAGCAAATGGCGAGCACATTTCCTGAGGTCAACCCTCGCGCTTTGAGCTGCCACATCACGCGCTGAACCTGCTCACCCAATTGAGCATAAGAGAGGGTTTGTTCCCCGCAGATCACAGCGGTTTTGTCCTCTGTGCGGACAAACAATTGCTGCGCTAACTTGGCAAGAAAATCGGAATCGTGACTGGCCGACTCATCGCTATTAAAACGGTAGTGTGAAAGGTCGATACATGGCTCAAGCGGCGCGGCCAATGATGCTGACGAAGTGATCTGATTCAAGCGATGATGTAAGGCACTTAACATCTCGCGGATAAGCTCAGTCTCTAAAGCCGCTAAAGCATAATCAAAGCTGATGATAAGGTTTTTCTGCTCGTCGTAAGTTAAGCGAATATCTAAAGCCACCTGCGGAGTTTGCGTTACCCCATCGAACAGAGTGACAGCGTCCTCTGGATTCAGGGTTTTCCAAGACAAACCATTGGTTAACACAACCGGCAGCACCAGAGCTTGCGGCGCTTGATTCATCAACAGACGGTTAAGATCGACGCCAGAAAAAGCAAGATACTCAAGAGCCTCTAGCATCTCACGCTGTAGCTTGCTCGCTTGGCTCAGCAAACTCTGGGTTGATTTTTCATGCTCTAAGATCACAAAGGATGACTCATTGCCATCAATCGCATTACTGCGTGGAATTAATACCGGAAAACCCACTCGCATCCCGATTTCGGTTGTCCAATAGGAGAGCACGTCCAAGATGGTTGCTGTCAGCAAGGAATTGAGAAATAAGCCATTTTCAATGCCGCATCGATTGAGCTTACCGACACTCTCTTTGGGTATTTGCAAACTTTCACGAGCATAACGAGACGTAGTGATCGTCTCTAATGCTTGTTTCCAAGGCAGTGCTGGCGGCGGGCAATCAGGATGAAGTTTGCTTTTCCAATACGCTTCATCTTGCGCTTTTTTGGAGGCGAATTGCGGCGAGATGGACTGAGTATCACGAGCATTTTGCACCACCTGAGTTATATCGGGTTCTTCGCTTCCTAGTAGTGCAGCAAGAATGAGTGCATGGGTGCGACCATCGACAATCAAAGCATCAAAGCTGGTCAACACGATGGAGCTAAACTCCTCTTGCTCTTCTGTTGGTAGTTGCACCACACAGATTTGCCAGGGCGAGCGCGTTAAATCATGCATCCGCTGTTGATATTGCTGCCTAACTGGCTCAACCGCTAATAAGGCTTGTTCGCGGGAAAGATGCTGTAAATCGATGGCTTGCCAATTTAACGCTATGCAAGGAGAGACCCACTGAATCCATTTCTCTTGATCAATGCGAGTTCTCAAGGCAGGAATATGCTCAACGAGATAGAGCAGACGGCTGTACAGTGACTGAGTGTCGATGTGACCTCGATACTCACGAAACTCATGCATCGCGACGCCGCCTAAGGCAATTTGGGTTGAGCGACCTAGCAAGTAAGCTTGTTGTAAAGGGGTCAGTGGCATCTCCTGAATCGACTCGCGGCGAGCATAACCGAGTTGCGCGTCAATCTGTTGTACGCTTTGCTGCATCATCTCTGGATGCAGCGCCACACAGCGGATCAAATCAACGTAATGCGCGAAAAGCGCTGTGATGTCCTTATCAGCGAAGTTTTCCATTCGCACATCCCAATTGAGCAAAATCCCTTCATAAGCCGGAGCAATTTGCGCATCGAGAGTCACCTGCGCTCCCTGCGAAATCACCCAATTCATACGCCCTAAATGCTGAGTGACATGACCGGAAAAGATCTCCTCGTCTCGCATTTCCATGCCTGAGGTAAAGACTATCGGTGAACGCTGCACCCCACCCTGTTGCCGCGATAAATCGCGCATCACGCTAACTCCTGAATAGCTTTCATGGCGAAGTAATTGATGCAGTTGGTTAGCCGTTTGCTGACACAGGCTCAACAGGGTTTGAGTCGTTCCCACATCGGCGCTAAAAATCAGCAAATTGGAAAAATCGCCGATCGTGTGTCCAATATCCAAAGAGCGATTGCCGCGATGGAATGTAGGCACATTGAGTCGAAATTGCCTCTCTTGGCAAGCATTGGCAATCACTTGTGAAAAGAGTGCCAATGTCAGTTGGGTTAGTGTGAGATGATGTTGCCGCGCAACCTCGGCCAACTCTTTGCGCTCCACTGGAGTGAACCAGTGTGCAAACCTTTGGCTGTTTGCGCTAACGGCGTCGTTTGGCATGGGTTGATAAGGCAAACTTGGCTCGGCGGGAATCGTCGCAAGACGCTCTTGCCACCATTTCTTATCCACCTCTTTGCGTTTTGCCAAAGCACGATCGGCTTGCTGAGCATCAAGATATTGGAAAAAAGTCACCACATCAGACTCAATGATCTCTAATCGATGTTCTATGGCCTCTAAATAGAGTGAGGTGAGATCGTCCACCAACAGCCGAAAACTTTGTGCATCACACGCAATCATATCCACATCAATGTGTAATCGGTGTTTGCCCTCAGGCAACAGAGTCAAGCTGATCTCAATCGGGTTTCCCTGCGTTAAATCGAGCATCTGGTGGGTCATTCGCTGGCGCTTAGTATGCACAAAAGACTCCACCTCATCTGGCTTCCATTGTGATAGGTCATCCACTTTAAGCTGATGGAAAGTTGAGAGAGGCAAGATTCTCTGCTGTCCATCCTTGGTGATCGCTAAACGTAACATGGGATGTTTCGCGTACAGCGCACGTACTGCTTGCGTTAGCGCCTGTCGATTTAATGCTTGACCATCAAATTCGGCGTAGAGATGCGCGGCCACACCATCGAGCAAGCAGTCGTGTTGACGCCCTAGCCAATAAGCCGCTTGCATTGCTGTCATTTCTTTCATCTTTAAACCCACAGATTCATCCCTTTACTCGGTACACATCGTCTTGCAACGCTTTAATGTGTAAAATTTAGTTAATAATAATCATTATCAATTACATGTAAAGAACGAAATCGGTCAGCCTCGAGATTGAAAAAGTCACGAACGTAGCCAACACATCAGAAGCTTTGTAGGAAGGGAAAAGAGAGGGATTGGTAAGCCCCATCAGGGGCTTACCACATTAACAGGCGAGGTGAATGAAATCCGTGCTGAGTCAGAGGTTAAAACTCTTCATCCATCACCACATGGCGCTCTTCGTGGTACGCCTCTTCGTTTTTACCGCGCTTCCAATAAGGAATGGCGTAAATCTTATCTCTTGCGATTCGATATTCATTTCGCAAAATTTTACGACACGCAATAACGCTCTCATTTTCCCCTGCCACAAAAGCAGAAAGCGACTCTGCGCCTTGCGGTACTGGCAGTTGTTTAATCGCCATCGCCAAAGCGGGTTGCGCCTGATTAGGATCGCGCACTAACCACTTAATCACCATCTGTTCTGGATGGGAGATATCATGCTTATCTTCAATATCATCCACTTCAAGAAATACATAACCTTTGGCCTGACTAGGCATTTTTTCTAAAATGGCACTGATCGCAGGCACAGCAGAGAGATCGCCAGCCATAATATGCCAATCTGCTGGCTCAATAAGAGGGTCTGGCCCGCCGGGACCTATCAAACCGAGTTGTGAACCCGTTTGAGCTTTTAGCGCCCATCCACCACCCGGTGTTCCTTCTCCATGCACAACAAAATCGATATCAAGCTCATTGCTCTGTGCTCGGTATTGTCTAACGGTATACGCTCGCGGAACCGGTTTATGCTCTGGCCAAATGACTTTATCACCCTCACGAATCGGTAACTGGAGTATGCCACTCGCTTGATTAGGGAAAAAAACCTTAATGTGTGACCCATTTTGATCTTCGGGGAATCCAATTAAATCCTCACCAGTCAGTGTCACTCGAAGTAGGTTTTTTGATACATACTTTTTACGCACAAAATCCAGTAATCTCGGATAAACGCGCTCGACTTCGTTACTCATTCTTTCACCTAATTTATCTTATGCCTTAGCCAACCTTGCTGGGAGTGTCATTCACTCAATCCTCCCAACGTTCTGCCCCAGTTGAAAAACAGTGGTTCGGCCCTGTAAACAATCAATTCAAATGAGAATGTATATCACTAACTAACTTTGCACAACAGTCGTTCAACTTAACCAAGGGATCCAAGATTCTTAGTATGTGGTTTAACCTCCAGAGCTCAGCTCAAGGCTCAAATGCAAACATAAAAAAACGCCTCTCCGCTGACTTAGAGGCGTTGTTTTGTTTCAGTCCATTTGAAATATCATTTAGAAATTCAACTGCACCGATGCACCAATCATGCGAGGCTGCTGTTTAAGTTGGTCAAGCGTATTATTGGTTGAGAGATAGAGCGTTGTTTTATCAGAATCCAATAAGTTAGTGGCATACAAGGTTGCTCGTCCATGCTCAAAAACATAGGCTAACTGAGCATTGGCAACCCAATATGAGTCAATCGCAAATTTTTCTGAATTGCCACTCTCCGAGAAATAGCTTCCGGTATAAGCCGCATTACTACTGAACTCAAACCCTTGGCCAAAATCATAAAGCAGACCAACATTGGCTGACATTTTCGGTGCTCGAGGCAGCTCTTTGGTGTTTCCGGTGGTTTCTTTGAACTCGGTTTTCAAAAGCCCTAGGTTGGCAAAAAGTTCGAGTGAAGAGGTCGCATACCAACGTGATCCGATTTCAGCGCCGTAAGTGCTCGCTTCATCAAGGTTCGCGATAAACACATCACCACTGGATGTAGTTTGCGTCATCTGCATACTATCGAAATCGTTATAGAAAAGGTTAGTCAACACTTCGACAGAATGGCTGAAACGGTGACGGGTGTAAAACTCATAGTTCCAAATCGATTCCTGCTCAAACTCGTAGGGCCTAAAACCCGTAAATTGCATTGAGTTAAAGGCTAGTCCTGCCCCACCCGCATTGTAACCTTTAGCCGCTTTAATCCCATAGGTCTGCCCTTGCACTGGTGTATATGCCACATCGAGCTTAGGCAGAAATACGCTGGATGTTTCATCGTAATCAAGCTTGTATCTTGGGTGCGAGACGTTTCGCTTAACCTGCTCTCTTTCAAATCGCCCAGCCAAATTCACATCGATAGAAGGCGTTAACGCATAAGTGACTTCCGCAAAAACGGATTTGGCTTTAGTGCGGCCATCCATCGGATATGCACTGGTCGCATCAATGTACATATCATCTTGTGAAGATTGGTAGTAACGCGCCCCGATTAGGGCATTCACGCTACCATCCAGTGCGATATAGCGTAATAACGGTTCGATATGAAATTCTTTACCATCGGTATTGAAATCCCCTCGGCTATTGGGATTGGTATAACGGTCATAGCTGAAATCGGCATACACCAGATTGTTTTCAAAAGTGAAGAGGTCGTTGAGATGCCAGATAATATCCCACGCCGTCGTGAACGAGGCTGTCTCATAAACCGGTCGGAAGGCTTCGTTACCCGCCACATTAATGTTTTCTGTTTGTGGCCCACGAGAATCCATATGAGAGAGCGTTAACGTGGTTTTAAAACCATCGAGTGCGGAAGGTTCATACAGCAGCTTACCGCGCACCGAATTCATCTCGATTTTTTTAGGATCGCCCGCGGGTTCAAAAGCAGCAAGATCGACAAAACTATCCCGCTTCTGCTGATCAAAACTCAAACGAAATGCCAACTCATCTTGAATAATAGGTGCAGAGATCATACCCGCTGTTTGCGAATAATCGCTTTCGCCAATACCTGCTTTTACCGCACTTTCAAAATGATGAGTAGGGTCGTTAGACTTCATCACAATCGCGCCCGCCGAGGTATTTCTCCCTTGAATGTAGCTCTGTGGCCCTAAATAGATCTCCACTTGCTGCATATCCCAGAGTGAACGAGGGCCAAAAGCAATTTCAGAATAAGTCAGTGAACGACCGTCAATCGACATATTTAAGCGAGGTGATGTGCCAGCAAAACTGGCCAAGCCCCCAACAGAAGGCCCCGAGCCATCGATACCGCGAATCGTGGGCATATTGTTGCTTTGACCCGAATCGACAAGGTTTGGGATCAGTTGTAGGAGATCATCAATCTCTGTTGCGCCGGGTGTTCTCTCAATCATGTCTTGATCAAACACTTCGACACTCGCGCTCGTCTCATAAATACTGCGTTGTGTTTTTTCGCCAATCACGACCAACACGGGCATTTCTTGCTCTTGTTTACTCGTAGTCTGCGTTTCCGCATAGGCCAAACTGCCCGTAAAAAGCCCCATCATCACTGCTGACAAGGTGTGCAATTTAAACTTTTTTTTCTCTGCAACATTGATTCGCGCTGGGCATAAAGCTGCCATTTGAATTTCTCCTTAACTCTAAATTAACCACTACACTGCGCTCAGGCCAGTATGGAGATGAGAGGCTTCCTTCGTTTTCAATGACAAATACCAGAACGAAAAAGTACGCGGCAAAACAAAACAGCACTGCTAAACCATGACTCAAGTCCATGCGCTTGATTGCAAGTATTCCGACGAACATACAATAACAATGCACTGAGCCACGGTTTAACCAATACACTGAGTTGCATAGAACGTACATCATTGAGAATCTTAATAATTCACAAATCAAATGTAAAGTATTCTCATTTGCATTTATGAGCACATTGCTTAGATAGAAAGAGCGTTGCAGGGGAAGTAGAGAGAAGCGAAAACGTAAATAGCGTCACTATACCCAAACGACTTGGAGTTGCAGGTAGGTGACAAGAGAGTTCATCTCCATGAATATAGATAAACACTGTGATTGGGGGGGGGGCGAACGTAGCCAACACCGCTACTGCTTCAAGTAGGAAGAGGATACAAGGTCAGAGTAAAGCTTACTATGTCAATCTTTGGTCATTCCTACAGCACATTTCTTCTCGTGCTAGCCAAAAGCCTCTATTATTACTATTAACAGTTTTATTTATAAAACACATCATGTCGAAAAGTAACCTAGAGACGAATACCGGACACCGCTTTATATCCAAAGCGAAAACCGCGTATAAAATTCATATTCATACCCCTGACGATAAGGTTTTACATCGATCAGTCGGGTTTGTACGGCTTGGTGAAAAGAAAGGATTGAAGAAAGCGATTTTGCTACGCAACGAATTAGGTTCCGCCATGTGGGGCAAATTTTGGCGTAGAATCCTAAAAGATCCTTACTTGATGACTCGCTTACCACACAGCTTAGAACCCAAAATCATCCATAAACCTAGGCCGACCTTGGATAACCCCACGGCAAGAGACGCTTGTTATATTGCGGCTTGGCGAGAATACGATGAACAAGGTAAATGCCACTTCCGCAGCGTGGTCTGCTCCATCAATAAACACGGAAAACTGGCCGCCTACACGAAAACCAAAAAAGCCCTATTAGCCGCACATAAAGATTGCTTAGATATTTTGGTGTTTATGGGACGCTTAAACAGTATCGACCTGAAATAAAACCTTTCGACTCGGTTTTTGTTATCACCAGAAAAAACAAAGGCCCGAATGGGCCTTTGTAGATTGAATCTTGATGATTACCGTGAATTATTCAGTAACTTGGTACTGGAATTCAGGGATCACTAGCTCAACACGACGGTTCTTCTCACGACCTTCTGCTGTCGCGTTAGAAGCGATTGGGCTGCTTTCGCCTAGACCTTTAGCTGAAATACGAGATGCATCAATACCTTGAGCTTCTAGTGCTTTCGCTACTGCTTGAGCACGACGCTCAGACAGTTTTTGGTTGTAAGCTTCAGAACCTGTTGAGTCTGTGTGACCAACTACTTCTACTTTTGCTTGTGGGTATTGGTTTAGGTAACCCACAATTTTATCCAATTTCTGAACCGTTGCTGGTTTTAGCTCAGCACTTGCGGTAGCAAATGTGCTGCTATCCAGATGTTGGAAAGTAAAGGTTTTGGTGACTGCCACTTTCTCGACTGGTGCCGCAACAGGTGCAGGTTCAGCTGGGCGCTGTTCTACCACTGGTGCTGGCTCTTCACTACCACCAAACTTATAAGCGATACCGAGTGTAGCGGTTTCTGCGCGTGCACGTACGATGTCGTTATTAATGTCAGTCAGGTTTTGGTATTCCAAACGCATAGTGACATTGTGGTTAGTGTTGAACTCTAGACCTGCTGCACCTAGGTATGAGTAGTCGTCCTTGCTGCCGTAATCGACATAAGCACCACCCACTTTACCGTACAGCGCAATGCCTTCGGTCAGAGGAATGCTGAGTTTTGGTGCTAGCGTTACCGCTTGTACCTTCTCATCATTCAATCCAGCAGCAGTAAACTTACCTAAGTAGTCGTAGCCTGCTTCCAGAGAGAGCCATTTGTTTGCTTGGTAACCCAGAAACGCGCCTACAACCTGATCATCATCTTCACAAGATTGACCAGCTAGACACGCGTCATCCAACCAAGATTTACCGACCTTACCTCCGACATACACCTCTGCCACTGCCGCAGAAGAAGCAAAAAGTAACGTCGCTGAAATAATTGCCGCTAGCTTTTTCATGGTATTTCCTTTTTTCTTTATGATTATTGTCGAGAGTTATACGCTGATCCTCGACCGTTCAAAAAGGTTAACTCGTACTCGAGCCAGATCACCTTTTTGTCGGCATCACTATAGCGGATGAAATAAAAAGAAAAAGAGCCTTTCGGTTATTATTTTGTCACGTCTTTGCTAAAAATGAGAAAAGACTAAAACACATACCCTTAACTATAAACGGTAGAATTAGAACAAGACTTCAAAAGGTAATAAAAAAGCCGCAGTTTGTTCTGCGGCTTTGGCTTTTTATGCAATCAAACGACTATACATTCGCTTCGCGAGTTTCGATGTACTCTAGTGCCATTTTGATACGTGCAATTACACGTTCTTGACCAATCAAGTTCATCACCGCATCCACAGAAGGCGATTGGCCACCGCCAGTCACGGCAACACGCAGTGGCATACCGATTTTACCCATGCCAATCTCAAGCTCTTCACACACTTGTGCGATCACGTGATGCAGCGCTTCGGTATTCCATTCTGTCAAAGCTTCAATCTTGCTCAGAGCTAGCATCAATGGCTCTTTCGCCACACCACGCAGGTGTTTCTTCGCGGCATCAGCATCAAACTCAGCAAAATCTTCGTAGAAGTAACGTGATTGCTGCGCAAGCTCAACCAAGGTATTGCAACGCTCACCCACCAACTTCACCACTTCCGCTAAAGCAGGACCGGTCGCTTTGTTAATGCCTTGGTTCTCGAAATGCCACTCAAGGTGTTTCGCCACATACTCAGGCTCTGAAGTCTTGATGTAGTGGTTGTTCAACCACAGCAGTTTGTCAGTGTTAAACGCTGACGCTGATTTTGAAATTGCGTTAAGGCTGAATAAGTTGATCATTTCATCACGAGAGAAGATCTCTTGGTCGCCATGCCCCCAACCTAAACGCACTAAGTAGTTCAGCAACGCTTCTGGCAGGTAGCCGTCATCACGGTATTGCATTACAGAAACCGCGCCATGGCGCTTAGATAGCTTGGCACCATCATCACCCAAGATCATTGCACAGTGCGCAAAGGTTGGGATGGTCGCGCCCATGGCTTTGTAAATGTTGATCTGGCGTGGCGTGTTGTTGATGTGGTCTTCACCGCGAATCACATGGCTGATACCCATATCGACATCATCCACGACTACACAGAAGTTATAGGTTGGAGTGCCATCAGTACGACGGATGATCAGATCATCCAGTTGGTCGTTACGGATTTCGATGCGGCCACGGATTTGGTCATCAAAAACGACGCTCCCCTCTTTCGGGTTACGGAAACGGATACAGCAAGGCTCACCTTCTTTTGCCGCATCATTGACCGCTTTAATTTTTGGATGATTCGCATCGTAGCGAGGCATCTCTTTGTTGGCTTCTTGCTCAGCACGGATTTCATCCAGCAGCTCTTTCGGCGCATAGCACTTGTAGGCTTTGCCTTCTGCCAACAACTGATCAATCACTTGGTTGTAACGATCAAAACGTTTGGTTTGGTAGTATGGGCCTTCATCCCATTCCAAACCTAACCACGTCATGCCTTCAATAATGGCATCCACCGCCGCCTGAGTAGAGCGTTCTAGGTCGGTGTCTTCAATACGCAGAACAAATTCACCACCTTGGCTTTTAGCATATAACCAAGAATAGAGTGCTGTACGCGCACCACCAACGTGCAGATACCCAGTTGGACTAGGCGCAAAACGAGTTTTAACCGTCATTTGAATTACCTTTGTGAGATTCTTTTGCTGAGAGCTCAGCATGCGAAATTTTGGGCGGTATTCTAACACCCGAGTTAACGCGATGCTACGCACGATTTTCGGCAAATTGACTCTTGGTAAAATGAGTTCGAGAAGTAAGGGTTGACCTTACCTTAAGGTTAAGGTTTATCCTTGTGGACATTCCGCAAGGAGGAGTGATCATGAACCATTTTGCTTTAGCGCTGCGTGGCCTGAACTGCATGGGCTGTGCGCGAAAATTGGAGCGCCAACTCAATCAAGATCTCACCGTCGAGATCGAAACGCTGACGCCAACCTCGATTGAACTGCATACCCATGCCACCTTAAATGAGGTGCTCACCAGTATTGAATCGCTGGGTTATCAAGGCGGTACTGAGCAAACTTATCAGCTACAAGGTTTAAACTGTGGTCGCTGTGTGAATAAACTGACCACGCACCTCAGCGCGCAGGCAGAAATTGCCAAACTGCACGTCAGTAAAGAGCGGCTTTCACTGGTTACAACCTTAACCGCTGAGCAAGTGAAAGCGCTGGTGGCGGAAGTGGGCTATCAGGCTATAGAAGCAGAACAAGAATCAACATTCGCGCCAGCAGCCTCTCTTGATGAGAAGCAAACCGACACGCCTGATGCTGAAAACTCCTCGAACACAGAACCCACTGAGGCGTCTAGCCAAACACTCTCTCTGCTTATTAAGGGGATGACCTGCGCCAGTTGTGTCGCATCGGTGGAAAAAGCCCTGCTTTCTGTTGAGGGAGTGCAGAGTGCACAAGTCAACCTCGCAGAGCAAAGTGCCTTGGTGAGAGGCATTTTCGCCAATCCGCAACCACTGCTTAACGCCATTCAAAGTTCTGGCTACCAAGCGGAGATCTTGGATGACCCAGCACAGCAGCAAGCCAAACAACAAGCGCAATTAGAAGCCTTACAAAAAGAGCATAAACAGAGTGCCTTATTAGGTATCGCTCTGGGTGCGCCTTTAATGCTGTGGGGCGTGTTTGGCGGCAACATGATGATTCGCAATAGCAGTGATCAAATGGTCTGGGGGGGAATCGGCATCATCTGTTTCGCACTGCTGCTCACCGCTGGACGCCACTTCTTTATGAATGCGTGGCAAGCACTGACTCATGGCAGAGCGACCATGGACACCCTAGTCGCACTGGGCACTGGCGCTGCTTGGTTTTACTCCATGCTCGTGGTGGCTTGGCCGCAAACGTTCCCTGATGCAGCGCGTCATGTGTACTTCGAAGCAACGGCAATGATCATTGGTTTGATTTCATTGGGTCATTACATTGAAACCAAAGCCAAAAGCAATACTAATCGCTCACTGCAAGCCTTGCTTAACTTACAACCACAGCAAGCAACGTTGGTGACTGAACAAGGCGATCAATCCATCGCCGTCGCTGATATTCAACTGGGCATGTCACTGCGCATCAAACCCGGAGAGCAAGTCCCTGTCGATGGAGTAGTCAGTACTGGTCACTCTTATCTGGATGAATCCATGCTCACGGGCGAACCCATTCCTGTACTCAAACAAGCCGGCGCGAAAGTCGCAGCGGGCACATTGAACCAAGATGGCAGCTTAGTGATCACCGCTACTGGCATTGGTTCGGAAACTATGCTGGCGCGGATTATCCAGATGGTAAGACAAGCGCAAAGCAGTAAACCAGCGATGGCTCGTTTAGCCGATCAGATTTCCTCTGTTTTCGTGCCCGTTGTTGTTGTCATTGCCGTCTTGTCTGCCGCACTTTGGTATCTGTATGGCCCCGATCCTAAAGCCAGTTACATGTTGGTCGTTGCGACCACGGTATTAATCATCGCCTGCCCTTGTGCTTTGGGGCTTGCCACTCCGCTCTCGATTACCGTGGGTATCGGCAAAGCAGCAGAGATGGGGATTTTGATTCGCGATGCCAATGTACTGCAGACCGCAAGTCAGATAGATACCGTGGTGTTTGATAAAACAGGGACGCTGACCTTAGGCAAACCGAGCATTCAATCACTGCATGTAGTGCAGGGGGATGAAAATCAATTACTGGCCCTAGCCTATGCCCTTGAGCAGCAATCAGAACACCCACTGGCTAAAGCGATCTGTGATTATGCCAAACAGCGCAATATTCGCCCTGTGGAGGTCAACCAATTCACTAACCAACGTGGACGTGGACTCTTAGCCGATTACCAGAATCAAACCGTGCTGGTTGGCTCTCTCGCTTTTATGCAAGAACAAGGCATTGATTTGTCGATGGCTGAATCGACTCTAGAAAAATTTGCAGCACAAGCGTGGACGCCGGTGGCGGTGGCTTATCGTGGCATGTTGCAAGGCGTGTTAGCGATTGCCGACCCGATCAAGCCCACCTCAGCACAAGCGGTACGTAAGCTCAATGAGCTTGGAATTCATACCGTGATGCTGACTGGCGATCACACTTCGGTTGCCAATGCGATTGCCAAAGAGCTCGGTATCTCGCACGTGATAGCGCAAGTGCTGCCCGACCAAAAAGCGCAGCACATTCAAGCTTTGCAACAACAAGGCCGTAAAGTCGCCATGATTGGCGATGGGATTAATGATGCCCCAGCTTTAGCGCTGGCTGACATTGGTATTGCCATGGGCAGTGGCAGTGATGTAGCCATTGAGAGCGCACAGATGACCCTTTTGAACTCATCACCAACCAGTGTGGTGAGCGCGATTGAGCTGTCAAAAGCCACACTGCGCAATATGAAGCAAAACCTGTTTGGCGCATTTATTTACAACACGCTGGGCATTCCTATCGCAGCGGGTGTGCTTTACCCAGCGTTTGGTTTTTTACTAAGCCCAGTTGTCGCCGGTGCGGCGATGGCGCTCTCCTCGATCACCGTGGTCAGTAATGCCAATCGCCTGCGCTGGAGCAAAATGTCTTTCGATCAACATTCTCAATGAGGTACACCATGAAACGCACAATGCTGACACTCGCCCTATTGGTCACATTTTCAGGACAAGCGCTTGCTACTCAGGTAGTGAATCACAAATCTCCTTATTGTGGTTGTTGCACCGAATGGACCAAACACATGGAAGAGAATGGTTTTACGGTAAAAGAAGTGCTGCATGACAACATGGACAGCATTAAGCAACAACTGGGCGTAAAACCTAAGCTAGCTTCTTGCCATACCGCAGAGATCGGCGGTTATGTCTTTGAAGGTCACATTCCAGCGCAAGACATCAAAGACTTTCTGGCTAACCCACCGAAAAATGCCAAAGGGCTCGCGGTTCCCGGAATGCCTATGGGTTCACCGGGTATGGAATATGGCGATAAGAAAGACAGTTATGCGGTGTATGCCTTTAATGAGCACGGCCAAGTCTTTGAATACCGCTCTTATCAAGGGAACTGATGGTATTCTTATCGCAATCTAGAACATGATGCACTAACCATCTGATTTATAGCGAATATTCTTACAGACAAAAAAGCCTCCGCATGCGGAGGCTTTCGTCATCCATTGAGTGAAATGAGTGTTCGATTATTTCAGCGAAGTGACTCGGCTAGTGCGCTCACCGCTGGCAGATACAGAGCGAATCCAAACTTCTCCGCTCACTTTCGGTGCTTGCTTCGCGTCATAATCCAACCAAGTTTGACCATCCAGTGAGTATTGCAGTGTGACACCTGGGAACTGAACGTTCATGGCCAAATGACCGTTCTCGATCTTGGCTCCCGGAACTGGGAGGCGGTAATCAATGCCTGCTTTCTCAAGTTTAGCCAGCTCACGTTGACCTAATACGTTAGCAAAGCGATTCCAATCTGCGTTCAGCGCTTTATGGTTAACTAACTGAGTCTCTTGCGAATATTCGACGCCAACTTTATAGGCGTTTTCCCACTCTGCACGGTGCCATGCGCGCTCAGCAGCGGCGAGCACACGAGGGAATACCATGTATTCATACTGCTCATCAGTACGTACGGTTTCAGACCACAGCTGCGCAGACAGACCATAGAAAGGCTTACCTTTTACTTCGCCTTTACCACTGAAGCCATTGCCATCACGATCCAGTGAGGTTTCAGCATTTTGTGGCAAGTTTTCCGGTGCAAAACCAAACATCTTACGAGTGTCGGTTGCACGGGTAGCCCAGTAGTAGCCACGCTCTTTCGGGTCAGCTTCGTAAGGCATATCCATGTACACGTAGTCAGGGTTAGAGATGATCACGTCGTAACCTTTCTCAGCCCATTCGTACGCAGAAGCAGAGCCCCCCCAGTACAGAACATCCCAGAAGTTCACACGCGTGTTTTCGGTTGCGAACGCTTTTTCGCCTTCGCTGTATTTCAAGCCATCTTGCCATGCTTGGAAGTTAGGAATCCCTTTCTCGGCAACCAACTTAGACACTTGCTCAGCAAAGTAGCTTGGTAAATGGCCGAAATCACTCACCGCACCTGTTGCAATCAAGTTTTGGCACTGCGGCGAACGCGCAAATGGCTTATCTTGCTTGCTCAGATCCAAGTTGCCTTTCCAACTTACTGGCTCTTGGGTATTCACATCTTGGAAGCCTGCGCCAAGCTTGATGTTTTTCGCTTCATCGCCACCAAAGTGCCATGTCGTCAGAGGCATACCCGCCGCTTGATGCATTGCCGCAATCTCAGAGATCACTTTATCCACAAAGCGTTTGGAAGAGTCCAAACATGGATTGATAAAGCTCATGCGATCATAGAACTGCACTGTGGTGACGTTAGAGGTATCTTGCGGATCCAGTAGACGGAACTCATTGGCCGCCGCCTCATTGCCCTCTTGCATTAAACGTTGGTAACGCGCCTCCATTGAAACCACGGCCGCACGAGCGTGCGCTGGCATATCAATCTCAGGGATCACTTCGATATGACGTGCTTTCGCGTATTGCAGGATCTCTAAATAATCTTGCTTAGTGAAATAACCAGAGCCAAAGTTATCGGCGTTTGGACCAGAACCCAATTGTGGCAATACACATTCTGTTTCACTCGGGTCAAAACAGCGTTGAGCGCCGATATCCGTCAGCTCAGGTAAGCCCGGAATTTCAATACGCCAACCTTCGTCATCGGTCAGATGGAGATGCAGCTTATTCATTTTGTAAGCCGCCATTTGATCCAAGGTCGCTAGAATCGCTTGTTTCGAGTGGAAGTTACGCGCCACATCCACCATCACACCGCGATAATCAAAACGAGGAGCATCGACGATTTCAATCTTTGGCAGTTGAGTGGCATCGGCCATATCGACTAAACCCAGCAGCGATTGCATCGCATAGAAGGCTCCTGCTTGGTCAAACGCGGTCACTTTGACAGCTTTATCCGTAATCGCTAAACGATAAGCGCCAGATTTGGCCAGCTCACCTTTAAATGATTTAGGGTTGATAACCACTTGCGCTGGCATTACGCCTTTTAAGTTCACACCAAGCAGTTGTGCACGCTCATTCAGCGCTTGCATTTGCTCACCGTCAAACGCTTTGCTTGGCAGCGCGATACCTTTCGCGATAGAGACTGATCCGCTATGCGATTTCACTTGCAGTGGCGTTGGGATGAGTGCGTGTGTCACATCTTGCAGCGCAACATCACTGTTCTTTTCAAAGCGAGACAGCGCTTGAGCGAATACATTGTTGTCACTCGGAGTGCGCTTGAGATTTTCACCCTCTAGGCCAGACACAAAGCTGTCCACATCTTCCGTGTTCAAAGAAGCAACCACTTTTGGCTCGGCATCCGGTGCGGTGACAAAAGCGCGTGGCATAAAGTCCGTTTCAAACAGCGTCCAGTATTCACCAATCAGCGGCAAAGTCACCGTTTCACCTGCGGCAAAACCATCAAACTTATCTGTAGGTTCCAGTTTATGTAGGTCGCCGGTAACGCGAGTAATTTTGAACTGGTCATTACCCACATCGAGGATCAAGCGAATACTGTGGAAGTAAATAGCCCAATCTTTTGAATTGACCGCCTCACCACGGTTAACCAAGGTCATATTCACTTGGTTACAAGAAGCCCACTCAGCTTCTAGAGTTTGACAAGCCAAACCAGTATCCGCGCCGTGATTGTTGACCACTTGGTATTGCACATCCAAGTTATTCGCTAATGTGTCTACCACCTCTTGTGGTGACGTAGTGTTGAGTGCGCAGCCACTTAATGAAGTTAATACCGCGATCGAGATAAGACTCTTCTTCAGCATAATAATGACCCTAAATTAGTTAACGATGAGGGATGCTCTGCCTGCACCCAATCTCACAACGACATCAGCCAATGGCTTTACCTAAAATTCAGGGATATTTAGCGGCACTTTTTTCTAAGCGCAAAATTAATCCTTTAGCCAAGTGATCATGTTCAAACTTTACAAATTGACATCAAGATAAAAAACTTAAATTTCAAAAAGATAGAATCAACGTCAAAATCGACACTTCATTTTTGACGAGATTTCTTCCAATCCAGATCACACTTAACAATCCGCGTTACGCAAAGAAAGCCGATCGACATCACACAAGATCGCGGCAACAAATCGTGAGTTGGCTCGAACAAATCAACAAGATGTGAGCTTTATCATGATTCAAGCTCCGTCAAATCCGTTAATTCACTGCTAAAGTAACGTTTTTGCCGAACCTAAAGGAGTTCACGCATTCCATGCTCACACGATTCGCTTGCTGTCTTTTATGGCTATTTATCCAACCTCTTCACGCAGAACCCTTGTACTGGTCAGCGACCAAAGGTTCGACACAACTCATCCTCTTAGGCTCTCTGCATGTGGGCAGCGATCAGCTTTATCCATTGCCTGACCAACTCGCACAAAAGCTAAAACAAAGCGCAGGCTTAGTCGTGGAGACGGATATCCGTCACCAATCCAACATCACTTTGCCTGCAACGACGTTGAGTAGTGAGCAGGTTTTAAGCGATGAACAACTGTTTGTATTGGATGGGATTGCGCAGCAACTGAGGTTGGATGCCCAGCAGATCCGCCAACAGCCCCCATGGTCAGCCAGCCTTATCCTGCAAATGCGCCAATTTTTAGAGCTGGGGTATCAAGCCGATCGAGGCATCGACCTTTATTTCATGCAGCAAGCTGAGCAACATCAACTGCCTGTACTCAGTCTAGAAACCTTACAATTTCAAGTGGATCTGTTAGCACACTTACCCAACTCAGGGCAGGAATTACTGGTGAGTTTGATCGATCAATGGGAAAACAATCCCCAACTCACCGAGTGCATGATTGAAAGCTGGAAAAAAGGAGATGAGAAGAATTTGCTACAAATGCTCACACTCACCGATATGTCCGCTGAATTGGAAGCCCAAATGCTCACTGAGCGTAATCAGGATTGGGCAGAGAAGCTCACTCACCCTCAATTCTTACCACAACAAGGCAAACCTTATCTGGTCGTCGTCGGCACTTTGCATTTGATTGGCAAGCAGAGCTTGCTCAGTATGCTTGAGCAAAAAGGCTTTAGCATCCAGAAACTTAACCAAAGCCAAACGGCAAGCTGCTCATTTTTATAAATCAGCTATTCGGTAGAACAAGTGATTTGGCATTGTGGGTCGGCGGCAGATGAACTTATCCAAACAAGTATCGACAGTTCATGTGATGGGAAGAGAGTGTCGCCAACGCTGAGGCTTCAGTGAGAAGTAGATAAAGCAAAAAGGCCCCAGCATAAATGCTGAGGCCTTAAATATGGTCGGTGAAGAGGGATTCGAACCCCCGACCCTCTGGTCCCAAACCAGATGCGCTACCAAACTGCGCTATTCACCGGAACGCTGCGTATGTTACTCGTTCTTTCTTGAAGCGCAAGCCCTGAAGCCAGACTTTCTGTTGAGTTTCTCTCGTTCGGTCAAAACAGCAGCAAAGCACGTAAAAAATGTGACTCATAACTCAACATTAGAAACATATAAGCAACCTATGCAACACAATTGATCCAGATCAGTGCTGCAAATATAGCCAGAATTTAACGTTAACTCGTCTTCAACACTTTGGAGGAAACATGGACTTCTGGCTCGATCTTCTTTTTGGTAATGCAGTTGGACTCTCTTCAATGATAGTCATCTTGGGCGCTTTAGGTCTTATGCTGTTCTATGGCGGTTTCTTCATCTACAAAGTGATGACGGACAAATCTCCTCACTAGATCGCTAGCCTCTATTGAAAGATAGAAAAACGCTATGCACCGGAGCCGACTGCGTGTCTGCTCCGGTTTTTTATTGTGCATTTATCTTCAACATCACTCCCTTCCACGCACAACTCCGTGCAACTTGCTAAATGAGAAGTATATAATCAGCACCATGTGAAATAACTTTGATGTGCCGTTATGTCGCAAGAGGATTTAGAACTGTTTCAACAAATGATGGGCGATGTCAAAACCATCACACATGATACGGTTGAACTCAAAAAAGCCCACCAAGTCACCGAAGCTCAACTGGCTAAGCGAGAAGCGGCAGTAAGCTTGGCAGACCATGACCCCGAGGCGCTATCCATCGATCATGCCCCCATGCTTAAGCCAGATGATATGCTCGAATTTAAGCGGGATGGCGTTCAAGATGGCGTATATCGCAAGCTCAGATTGGGTAAGTACCCTATTCAAGCACGCTTAGACTTACATCGAAAAACGCTCAAAGAAGCACGCAGTGAAGTTATCCAATTTATTCGCCAATGTATGGCGATGGATATTCGCACCCTACTGATTGTGCATGGCCGTGGCGAGCGCTCTAACCCACCAGCACTGATGAAAAGTTTTGTCAGCCATTGGCTGACTCAAATCAGCGAAGTGCAGTGTGCTCATTCTGCTCAACGCTTACATGGCGGCACCGGCGCGGTTTATGTCTTACTTCGTAAGAGTGCCGAGAAAAAAGCCGAAAACCGAGAGCGTCACCAGAAACGGCTTGGCTAAGTAGGTAAAGCTGTTAGAATGCGCGGATTTTGTGCACCATCCGTTGTGAAACGTTAGGAGATTGTATGTCCCAACCGACTGAAAAGCGCCTCAATAAATTCATCAGTGAGACAGGCTATTGCTCACGCCGTGAAGCCGACAAGCTGATTGAGCAAGGGCGAGTAACCCTCAATGGCCTACAGCCAGAAGTGGGAAGCAAAGTCACCGAGCAAGATGAAGTTTGTATTGACGGTAAACCTCTGCGTAGCAAAGAGCGTCCAATTTATATTGCTTTAAACAAACCCACTGGCATTACTTGTACGACGGAACGTGATGTTCCGGGAAATATCGTTGATTTCATTGGTCACCACAAACGTATTTTCCCAATAGGTCGTTTAGATAAGCCGTCTGATGGCCTGATTTTTCTGACCAATGATGGCGATATCGTGAATAAGATCCTGCGTGCGGGAAATAACCACGAAAAAGAGTACGTGGTTCGAGTCGATAAACCCATTACGCCTGAATTTATCCGTCAAATGTCTTCTGGGGTAAACATCCTCGATACGGTAACTCTGCCCTGTAAAGTGACTCAAGAGACGCAATATTCATTTCGTATTGTGCTGACTCAGGGGCTGAACCGCCAAATTCGTCGCATGTGTGAAGCCTTGGGATATGAAGTGTTTAAACTGCGCCGCGTGCGGATCATGAACATCACGCTAGATGGCATTCCAAACGGTAAATGGCGTTATTTAAGCGATACCGAGGTGAGTGAAATTCTGGCTATGTGTGAAGACTCCAGCGGTACAGAAGAAGCCTCACGAGTCGCGCAAAGTGGTGACACGATTAAACGTGCGACCGATGCCAAGCTGTTTGATAGCCGTGAAGCCAACAAAGAATCCAAAGCGCGCCGTAACCCCAAAACCTACCATGGTAAAAATGCACAAGAGTTTCGCCATGCGCCAAATTCGAAAAAAGCGCAGCGTCGTCCGTCTAGCCCATCATCCAATACAGCCTCAGGCTCAAAGCCAACACCGCGCACCGGTGGCACCTTAAGCCTCAGAAAATCGAAATAAATTTCGTTTTATCTCCAAGCTGAACCCCCTAGCCTAGCTAGGGGGCTTTAATGCAAAAATGGAGAAGTCTTGGCTTCCCCCACTTTGCTTATCCATCACAAGCCAACGACCTTATTACGCCCTTCGCTTTTCGCGGTATACATAGCTTGATCCGCGCGATTGAATAGATGTAACAAACTCTCATTCTGCTGGTATTGCACCACACCAATGCTGACGGTAACTTGTGGTTGGCTCGCGTGCATAGCAATCTCAGCGCGGATACTCTCCATACGCTGATAGGCTTCTTGCTGCGTCATATGAGGCAGCAAAACCACAAATTCTTCACCGCCCCACCGACACAAAGTTCCTACCTGAGCAATATGACGCTGACACAGTGCAACCACCCGTTGTAAAACCAGATCCCCCGCGGGATGCCCGTAGTTGTCATTCACCTGTTTGAAATGGTCAAGATCGATCACGGCTAAACTCAAAGGATGGCTCTCTTTATTGGCCAAAGAAATGGCGTCATCGACGAGCTCTTCAAAAACTTGTCGGTTGTATGCTCCGGTCAATTTATCGCGTACCGCCATATCTTCCAGCCGTTTTTGATAGCCTCGAAAGCTCATTTGCGCTAAACCAAGCACACCCAACGCCACAAAAGCACTGATGGCTAAGTTGCCTAATGTCGCTTTAAACCAGATGTCGTGATTAAACTCATCTTTCTGCTCCACAATGATGTACCACTGAAACTCATCGACCCAACGGCTATTGAGGTAGACTTTCTGTCCGTCCGCATAATAGCTAGCACCCACACTCGGAGAGGTCAGGATTTGAGTGGCTAAGGTTTTGAGCCCTTCACGCTGCTGAATCTGATCAAACCCCGGATGGTGAGATCCGTGTAAAGTCACCTCTCCCAACTCATTGATGAAATAGATGTGGCGGTTATACCGTTTTTGATATTTCTCGACTAATGCGGAAACCGCATCAGAGCTCAGCCCAACCCCAATCACACCGAGAAAACGATTTTCAAAATCAAACACTTTGTAATTCACAAACACCACGGTTTGTTGGCTATTCGCGGTATCTATGTCGATATTGACTTCAAAATTCTTATCTGGCGCGGAGTTTTTAACGCGATAAAACCAAGCATCATTCGAATTCGATTCCGATACTTGTTTGAGTATGCCTGTGTAGTGGTAGTAATGACCGGTGCGATCCGAGATATAGAAACTGGAGATCGTTTGATATTGACGCTGAATTTCACGCAAATAACGGATGATCCTTTCTGGGTCTTGCTCTCCCGCCAAAGTCCACTCGCGCACAAACGTGTCTTGAGCCATTAGTGATGAAATGAAGATCGGACGGATCAGATCCTGCTGAATTTCCGAATAAATATTATCGCTGGTCAATGGCAGTGAATCTTTATTGATTTGCTCTTCAAGCGTGTCATGAGCCACTTTATAGCTGACCAAGCTCGTCACAAAAAAACCAAAAATAATCAGGGTGACAAGAATCCAACTAAATTTCTTTCGCGTCATAATGAGCATCCTGCTAGTACTGCTTACTTCAATCTTCTGCTCCATCAGTGGAAAACAGAAGCGCATCCTTTGTTCTAATAAGCGAGTGTAATGAGTGAAACGTAATCCATATACCATACCGAGTACTGGCTATGTTGCCATTAACTCTCGGTGATGCGTTAGAAAGAACTGATAGATGCATCAGTGCTGTGAGGGCTATTCATTTATCCGCGACTTTTTGGCAATGCATTGCAATAAAAGTAGGAATAGATCGCAAAAAAAGACAGGGAGTATCGCTGTTGGCTGTGGGGTATGGGCTATGAACGGTGAAAGATAATGAGGAAGCCATGTGGCTTCCTCATTCAAAATTACTTAGTACCAAAAATCTTATCACCGGCATCACCAAGACCCGGTACGATGTAGCCTTTGTCGTTCAGCTTCTCATCAATCGCCGCCGTGTAAAGCTCAACATCTGGGTGCGCTTTTTCTAAAGCGGCAATCCCTTCCGGAGCGGCCACCAACACCAGCACTTTAATCTGGTTACAGCCTTTCTCTTTCAACAAGTCAATTGTCGCAATCATCGAGCCGCCAGTTGCCAGCATTGGGTCAACCACCATGGCAATACGCTCTTCAATATTAGTGGCTAACTTATTGAAGTAAGGAACCGGTTCAAGAGTTTCTTCATCACGGTAAATCCCGACCACGCTGATACGCGCACTTGGGATATGCTCAAGTACACCATCCATCATGCCAAGACCTGCACGCAAGATAGGCACAACCGTCACTTTCTTACCTTTAATTTGATCCACTTGCACAGGACCATTCCAGCCTTCGATCGTGACTTTTTCGGTTTCAAAGTCAGAAGTCGCTTCATAAGTCAGTAGACTCGCCACTTCAGTTGCAAGCTCACGAAAACGCTTAGTGCTGATATCGCCTTCACGCATCAGGCCAAGTTTGTGTTTTACAAGAGGGTGCTTAACTTCAACAATTTTCATGTCCAACTCCGGCTTCATTAATTTAAACCTGCGGATTATACACTCATTTTGTGGATATTTCCGACTGTAAAACCGGATAAAAATCTCACGCAAACGTTTTCCTTTTTGTTTTAAGCCCTGTAGAATAGCGCCGTTTTCATATCCAACTAGACCGAGGAACTTCCCCGTGAGCGGTAATAATCCATCTCTCAGCTACAAAGATGCAGGTGTCGATATTGATGCAGGTAATGCACTCGTTGAACGAATTAAAGGCGCCGTGAAGCGCACCCGTCGCCCTGAAGTTATGGGTGGCCTAGGTGGTTTTGGCGCACTGTGTGAACTGCCAACCAAATACAAGCACCCTGTTTTAGTCTCTGGCACTGACGGCGTAGGTACCAAACTGCGTCTCGCTCTGGATATGAAAAAACACGCCACCATAGGTATCGATCTGGTGGCGATGTGCGTCAATGATCTGATTGTTCAAGGCGCTGAGCCGCTGTTTTTCCTCGATTATTACGCGACAGGCAAACTGGATGTGGATACGGCTGCTGAAGTGATTTCTGGTATTGCCGATGGCTGTTTGCAAGCGGGCTGCGCGCTGATTGGCGGCGAAACCGCGGAAATGCCAGGCATGTACGAAGGTGAAGACTACGACGTGGCAGGTTTTTGTGTCGGTGTCGTCGAAAAAGAAGAGATCATCGACGGCAGTAAGGTACAAGTGGGTGATGCGCTGATTGCGGTTGGCTCAAGCGGCCCACACTCCAACGGTTACTCGCTGGTACGTAAGATTTTAGAAGTCTCTAAAGCCGATAAGAATGAGCGGTTAGCAGGCAAAACCATTGGTGAGCACTTACTCGCACCGACCAAAATTTATATCAAATCTGGCTTAAAGCTGATTGCTGAACATGACATTCATGCGATTTCACACATCACTGGCGGCGGCTTCTGGGAAAACATTCCACGCGTATTGCCAGAAGGTACTAAAGCCGTGATCGATGGTAAGAGCTGGGAATGGCCAGTGATTTTCCAATGGCTACAGGAAAAAGGTAACGTGACCACTCACGAAATGTACCGCACCTTCAACTGTGGTGTCGGTTTGATCATTGCACTGCCAAAAGATCAAGCCAATGCGGCCGTTGCGCTACTGCAAGCAGAAGGCGAAACCGCATGGGTCATCGGCGAAATCGCAGCCGCCAATAGCAACGAAGCACAGGTAGAGATCAACTAAGCATGAAGAGTATTGTTGTTTTAATTTCGGGAAACGGAACCAACCTACAGGCGATCATTGATGCTTGTGCAACCAGTATTCAAGATGGCAAAGTGACGGCTGTGTTTTCCAATAAAGCAACAGCTTACGGTTTAGAACGTGCCAAACAGGCTGGCGCAGCCGCCTGTTTTATTGATCCCAAAGCTTACGAAACTCGTGATGCTTTTGACGCGGCATTGATGGAGCAAATGGATAAATTTGCTCCTGACTTAGTGGTGCTGGCCGGTTACATGCGCATTCTCAGTAGCGAATTTGTTCGCCACTATCTGGGGCGCATGATCAATATCCACCCTTCGTTATTGCCAAAGTATCCGGGACTGAACACTTATCAACGAGCTATCCACGCGGGCGATGAAGAGCATGGTACCAGCGTGCATTTTGTCACCGAACAGCTCGATGGCGGTCCAGTCATTCTGCAAGCCAAAGTACCGATTTTTGAAGATGACACGGTCGAAGAGCTCACGGCTCGCGTGCAGGATCAAGAGCATCGCATCTACCCGCTTGTCGTGAAATGGTTTGTCGAAGAGCGTTTAGCAATGAAAGACGGCAAAGCTTATTTAGATGGCGAAGCGCTCGGCATACACGGTTACGCAGCCGAATAATCTCCAATCGAAAAAGGGTTGAAATTATTCAACCCTTTCTTTTTGTACCACTCTTTATTCCCAGACAACATAAACTATGTGATTGGGGTGAACGAACATAGCCAACACCGCTGCAGCTTCAAGTAGGAAAGGTATATCGCTTAGTCGAGAGGTTGGCTTGGTGCCTGACATCCGGGTCGATTCGGCGCAAAATCCACCTCCATCAACACATGTGCATTGTCTTCTATCCGCTCTCCAAAATGGAAAAAAGCGAATTGTCCTGGCTTCATCCGTTGCCATGTTTCATTACCGGTTAACGGCTGAGTGGCAATCACTGACACCACATCATTCGGCGTGGTTTCTTCTTGGAAATTGATCTCGACATCTTCATCGAGCAGTGCTGCACGGCCAAATGGGGCTCGGCGAGTAATCCAATACAAATGATTAGTGCAATACGCCATCACATATTCGCCATTAGACAGCAGCATATTAAAGACACCGAGAGCTCTAAGCTCATCACAACACTGCGCAATATAGCGCAGCATCTCAGGCCAATCTTGTGGCCCTTCGGGGTAACGCTGCTCCATTTGATTCAGCAACCAACAGAATGCCAGTTCGCTGTCCGTTTCACCGACTGGTCGATGGCGTCCAGTGACTAGATTTTGATATCCCGTCAATTGCCCATTGTGGGCAAACGTCCAGTACTGCCCCCACAACTCGCGGGTAAACGGATGAGTGTTTTCCAGATTCACCCCACCGCGATTGGCCTGACGAATGTGGCTGATCACCGCACGACTTTTGATCGGATACTGCTGAACTAACTCGGCAATTTTGGACTGACTGCTGGGATTGGGATCTTTGAAGGTACGAAAGCCTTTGCCTTCGTAAAACGCGATTCCCCACCCATCACGATGCGGACCCGTTTTCCCGCCACGTTGCATCAAGCCAGTGAAACTAAAACAGATATCGGTTGGTACATTCGCGCTCATGCCGAGCAATTCACACATGGTTTAAACCACTCCTTACTTAAACCAGTAGCCCGGTCAATACCGGGCTCTTGAGCGTAGGGTTACGCCATTTCCTTTTCAATCAACTGAATGATGATGTGGATGATCTTAATGTGCACTTCTTGAATACGATCCGCGTAACCAAAATGTGGCACACGAATTTCAACATCGGCCAAACCCGCCATTTTGCCGCCATCTTTGCCGGTTAACGCGATGGTTTTCATGCCTTTTGCTTTCGCCGCCTCAATGGCTTTTAGGATATTACCTGAATTACCAGAGGTAGACAGACCAAACAGAACATCGCCTTTCGCTCCGACCGCTTCCACATAACGAGAGAAAACATAGTCATAGCCAAAATCGTTACTCACACAAGACAGATGGCTTGGATCAGAAATCGCAATACCAGGATAACCAGGGCGGTTTTCACGGTAACGCCCAGTCAACTCTTCAGCAAAGTGCATGGCATCACAATGCGAACCACCATTACCGCAAGAAAGCACTTTCCCACCTTGCTTGAACGAATCAGCAATCAGCTTAGCCGCCGCTTCAATTTGTGCAATGTTGTGGTCATCACTCAAAAATTTCTGCAAAACGTCTGCCGCTTCGGTCAGTTCACTTCTAATTAAATCCTGGTACATGAGGCATCTCTCTATTGATTATTAGTTATCCGAACCCGCGCGCTTGGCACTTCAATTCAGTATCCACCTGAGTTTACCCAAACAAGCGAAGCTGTCGATAGTCAAAAAGCAAGATTTACTCCTCGTTAGCAAATCCAGTCATTCAAGAAGCGGCAAGAGTAGAGAGATTACTCTAGCGTGATCACTTTCGGACAAAATGCCGTTTTACATTTCATTAATATTTTGGTTACACTTTAACTGGTTAGACCACTAAACTTAGAGTCGCGATTTTCGTATCTACTGATAGAAAACGCGAGTCTGAAAAAGGATAAAACAGTATGGAAATCTTGCTCTCTACCTTAATCATGCTCTTGATACTCGGCGCATGCCTGTATCAAAGAACATCCCTATTTACCTCATTAGCAGCACTGACTTTCACCATGCTAGCGCTTTCACTGTTTGGGCCTGTTGGCTTTTTCGGTTGGGCGCTCTATTTGGCGGCCGTCGTCGTGCTCTGTCTGCCATCCGTTCGCCAATCGTTGATCAGTGGTAAAGCATTAGCAGTGTTTAAAAAAGTACTGCCCGCGATGTCACAGACCGAGAAAGAAGCCCTCGAGGCCGGAACAGTTTGGTGGGAAGCCGAACTGTTTAAAGGCAAGCCGGACTGGAAAAAGCTGCACAATATCCAAGCTCCGAAGCTGTCTGCTGAAGAACAAGCCTTCCTGGATGGCCCAGTCAATGAAGTGTGTGCCATGGTTAGCGACTACCAAGTCACCCATGAACTGGCAGATTTACCGCCAGAAGTGTGGACTTTCCTCAAAGAGAAGAAATTCTTCGCCATGATCATCAAAAAACAGTATGGCGGCTTAGAATTTTCAGCTTATGCACAATCTTTGGTGCTGCAAAAACTGACCGGCGTTTCTGGTGTTCTCTCCTCAACCGTAGGCGTACCTAACTCTTTAGGCCCCGGTGAGCTGCTGCAACATTACGGTACCGAAGAGCAGAAAAACTATTACTTACCTCGCTTAGCGGAAGGCAAAGAGATCCCCTGTTTTGCTTTAACCAGCCCAGAAGCCGGTTCAGACGCAGGTTCTATCCCTGATTTCGGTGTAGTTTGTAAAGGACAATGGGAAGGCAAAGAAGTTCTAGGTATGCGCCTGACGTGGAACAAGCGCTACATCACTCTCGCACCGGTGGCGACTGTGCTGGGACTTGCCTTTAAACTGCGCGACCCTGAAGGACTGCTCGGTGATAAAGAAGAGCTCGGCATTACCTGTGCCTTGATCCCAACGCATCTTAAAGGCGTGGAGATCGGCAATCGCCACTTCCCACTCAACGTGCCTTTCCAAAACGGTCCAACCCGTGCCAAAGATCTGTTTGTGCCGCTGGATTTCATCATCGGTGGTCCAAAAATGGCAGGCCAAGGCTGGCGCATGTTGGTGGAATGTCTTTCGGTGGGACGCGGTATTACCCTGCCTTCCAACTCAACTGGCGGCATTAAAACTGCGGCACTCGCTACAGGTGCTTATGCGCGTATTCGCCGCCAGTTCAAACAACCTATCGGTCAGATGGAAGGAATTGAAGAGCCATTAGCGCGCCTAGCCGGTAACGCTTATGTGATGGATGCGGCAAGTAACCTGACTGTCGCGGGTATCGATCTCGGTGAAAAGCCTTCGGTAATTTCTGCGATCGTAAAATATCACTGTACTCACCGCGGACAACGCTCAATTATTGATGCGATGGACATTGTCGGCGGTAAAGGCATCTGTTTAGGCCCCGCTAACTTCCTCGCTCGCGGGTATCAAGGTGCTCCAATTGCCGTTACCGTAGAAGGCGCGAACATTCTTACCCGCTCGATGATCATCTTTGGTCAAGGTGCGATTCGCTGCCATCCTTATGTACTCAGAGAAATGGAAGCGGCTTATAGCCCAAATTCTGATGCGGTAGAAAAATTTGATAGTGCCCTAGCAGGACACGTTGGCTTTGTGCTCAGCAACTTAGTGCGCAGTCTATGGCTTGGTTTGACTGATGGTTATGGTTCACAAGCCCCAACCCGTGATGCGACCAAGCGCTACTACCAACAGCTTAATCGTTACAGTGCTAACTTGGCCCTGCTTGCGGATATCTCCATGGCAGTATTGGGCGGTTCACTCAAACGTAGAGAGCGTCTCTCTGCCCGTTTAGGGGATATTCTGAGCCAGCTTTACTTAAGCTCAGCGACCTTAAAACGTTTTGAAAACGATGGCCGTCCAGCCGAAGATTTACCACTGGTCCATTGGGGCTTACAAGATAGTTTGCGCCAAACTGAAATCGCCATTGATGAGTTCTTGGCTAACTTCCCAAATCGGATTATTGGCCGCGCATTACGTGTACTCATGATGCCTTTCGGCCGTGTGCGTAAAGCGCCAAGTGACAAGCTCGATAGCAAGCTCGCGCAGATCTTGCAAACCCCGAGTGAAACACGTTCAAGAATTGGTCGTCACCAATACTTAACACCGAGTGATAACAATCCTGCGGGTAAGATAGAACAAGCGTTGAATGTGATTTTACAAGCTGAGCCGCTGTTTGAAAAAGCATGCAAAGCGCTGGGTCAACGCCGCCCATTTATGGGGTTGGATGAAGTCGCCAAGCTGGGCTTAGAAGCCAAAGTGCTGACCATTCAGGAAGCGGCACTACTGAGCGAAGCGGAAGCGCATCGTCTCTACACCATCAATGTCGATGACTTTGCCCCACAAGAGCTGGCCGCAAAAAAGCGCACACAACGTAAAGCTGAAGTGGCTTAAGTTCCACATTGAGCAGTATTCACCACTTCAATAGCCAAAAGGGAGACAACGTCTCCCTTTTCTTATGTTTCATAAACTCAAGTGAGCCTTCATTCAAATCCGCTTGAACAACAAACCTCAAAGGGTCAAAGGCAAATTCAACGCCTTTACTTACCCTTCTTAGGCGGCATATTTAGCTGCATTTCCGGTACGGCGGCTTTTTTCATTTTGATCTTACGCAGTACAAACCAAACGGCTAATGCCAAGATCAGTACCACGATATTACCCACAATGATGTACATCATGTTGCGGCTACGCTGCTCTTCGCGCATCTGAATAATCAGCAGCTCTTGCTCTTGTTTCAGGCGTAAAGCTTCCTCTTCTTCCTGAATTCGACGCACTTCGGCAATATTAAGCTCATCGACCACACTGTAGGTTTGATCGCCAATCGGGAAATAGAGTTCACGTTGTGAAGCAAGTTCGGTCGCCCACACTTTTCCATCCCAAGAGTAGTTACCAAACTGACCGTCATAGGGAATGGTCAACTTAGCGGTCAAGGATTCTTTGCCTGATTGCGCCTGCGCGATGTAATCATCTTGATAAGGGTGGCGATGACGAATATGAGCCACTAATGAACCGGGCTCAATCATCCCCTGCTCTCCCGTAAACAGCACCTGATGCGGTGCGCCCGTTAAGCGCGATTGAATGAAAGTGGTCGAAATCGGCGTTGGGTAAACTAACACCTCTTGCTCTTGCGCACGCAGAAAAACGCCATTTCCTGAGGTAATTCGTACACGGTATTTGCCCGGTTCAATCGCCATTTTTAAAGCCACCGTGAACACGCCATCACCGGGCTTTTCATCAAGCAAAGTACCATCATCGGCAAATTCTCCGAGTACTTCGGGGATGGGTCGCGCTTCCTTAGCGAGAGAATCTTCATTTTCAACAAACTTGGTAAAGGTCACTTTGAGGTTGACTCGATCTAGAAAATCGCGCAATAGCAAAGGTTTACCGTCCGACGTTAAGCGTGCGGTAAATTTAAATTCTTCCCCTTGAAACACTCGGCTCGGAAAGACGTCGGTCGTGAGTTGTAGATTGGAGATAAGTTTGATGTTGTTTTTCGGTGTGACTTTACCGATTGCCTGCCAAGGCCCCGGCATAGGATTCTCAATCGAGATGATGTCCATCGAGGATTCTTGATACCAGCGCACATTTTCAGGATTACGCCACTGATAATACTTACTGCCATCAGGGCGAACTAACACGACTGGTTGAGAATCTTTTTCGCGGTAAATCACAAAGGTGATTTGGGTTATGGTCGGATCAACGCGAAAACGGTTATCGAGCAGCGACATGCTAGATTGTTGTGCCGCTAGACTACTCAAACTGATCAAACATCCCACTATCGCCGCGAGAATCCTCAACATAACCTCTCCTAACTACGCCATAGGCAAGTGCCACTTTTGGCCACTATGTCCAAACGATCTTGATGTGCTTGTAGTTCATCGGCGCTAGCCGCTAAAACCTTTAACGCTTTTCGCTCTGAACGGGCACGTTTTAACGATTCTGCGCTCAATTCCCCACTATTTTGCGTGGCCGATGAAAATTGCAGTGAAGTCTGCCCACCGGTCATCAATAGATAAACGTCGGCTAGAATCTCCGCATCGAGCAAAGCGCCGTGCAGGGTTCGGTGTGAGTTATCAATGCCGTAACGCTCACACAAGATATCCAAGTTATTGCGTTTACCGGGGAAAATCCGCTTGGCCATCGCCAAGGTATCGGTCACTTTGCAAAAATCGCTGGTTTTACCGATCGCACCACCGAGTTTAGCAAACTCGTAATCCATAAAGCCGACGTCAAACGGTGCATTGTGGGCAACCAGCTCGGCCCCTTTGATGAAGTCTAAAAACTCCTCATGGACATCTTTGTACTCGGGCTTATCTTTTAAAAACTCATCGGTAATACCGTGAACTTCAATCGCCTCTAATTGAATATCGCGATCTGGTTTTAAGTAGACGTGAAAATGCCGTCCGGTGAGTTTACGGTTGATAATTTCAACTGCACCGATCTCAATAATTCGATGCCCCTCATAATGGGGGCCGCCTTCGCGGTTCATACCCGTGGTTTCGGTATCGAGCACCACGATGCGTTGGTATTCTGCATTGTTGCTAGTATTCATCAGGATATCTATGTCAGACTATGCCAATTCTTTGCGTGACCCAATAGTATCAAATCATGAACAAACAGGTGGAAATTTTCACGGATGGTTCTTGCCTCGGCAACCCAGGTCCCGGCGGTTATGGCGTCGTGATGCGTTATAAACAAGTCGAGAAGACCCTTGCTCGCGGTTATCGCCTCACCACCAACAACCGAATGGAAATGCTGGCCGCCGTCATGGCTCTGCAGGCGCTTAAAGAACCCTGTCGCGTGATCCTGACGACCGATAGTCAGTATGTTCGCCAAGGGATCACCCAGTGGATCCACAACTGGAAGCTGCGTGGTTGGAAAACTGCCGACAAAAAACCCGTGAAAAATGCCGACTTATGGCAAGCTCTTGACAAAGAAACCGCTCGCCACCAAGTCGAATGGCGCTGGGTTAAAGGCCACGCGGGACACCGTGAAAACGAAATGTGTGATGAACTTGCCCGCCAAGCGGCAGAAAATCCCACTGAAGACGATATCGGCTATCAACCAGAACCCCAATAACAGAAGCTCAATCAGCAAAGCGTCACTCATTTTGAACCACAGAGACTCAAAATGAGAGTTCAAAAGAGCGTCACGACTACGACTTACTATTAACTCGATAGTTGACCCCAATCGGCGATAATCTTCGCTTCAAACGCCATTTAGAACGAATCGGCTTGAGTGGGCAAGTACGTTTGCGCGCAACAATAAAGTACAGGCTACCAAAGGGCGAATTTGAGCCACCGAGGCCGTTTTCCAACCAAGTCCAGAAAGGTCGGTATTTTTGCATCGGAAACAAGGCGTACTGATCGCAAGCAACCACTTGGTAATTGAGTACGCTTAGCCAATCTTTAATCCGATTCGGGGTAAACATTCGCCCACTCCAAGGTAAGTTGTTTTTGCGCCAAGGCATCAGGCTGGCTAAGCCAATAAAACTGATTGGATTAAAACCGGTGATGATCAGATAACCATCATCAATCAAGACTCGATCCACTTCCCGTAATAAACGGTGAGGATCGTTACTATAATCGAGTTGATGCGCCAAAATCGCCACATCAATACTCTTCTCCAAAAACGGCAGCTCATATTTATCGGCAATCACCGTATGCAACGGATTTTCAATATCGAGGTGTACTTGGTGTTGAATATTGCAGGTACAACTGGCAAGCTCACAGCTCAGACCGCCGAGCTTTAACATATGGTAACCAAAAAGTTTTGGGCACCATTCATCTAAACGGGTCTGAATAGATTCACTCACCCATTGGCCATTTTTCAATTGAGCCCATGAGTGTGGATTTTCAAGCGCTTTATCACTGCGTGCTGGTTTCATTGCTCACCCGCTTCATCAAGGTAACCGGAGACAACTCATGTTACAGATCAAAAGCATACCTGCATTTGACGACAATTACATCTGGCTGATTCAAAATCGCGATCGCGACTGTGCTGTGGTCGACCCGGGCAGTGCTGAGCCTGTCCTCGCTTACCTTAAACAGCATGACTTAAACTTAAAAGCAGTGCTGATCACCCATCACCATCACGACCATATTGGCGGCGTTGCTGAGCTTGTGCATCAGTTCCCCGAAATCCATGTGGTAGGTCCAGCACAAGAGCCCATCCCTACTCTCACTCATCCGGTGGAAGATGGCGATCAAATCGAACTGTTTGATGAACGTTTTATGGTACTCGGTCTGCCGGGACACACCTTAGGGCATATCGGTTACGTTGGCGATGGCAAGCTGTTTTGCGGCGATGTGCTCTTTTCTGCAGGCTGTGGGCGAGTATTTGAAGGCACGATGGAGCAGATGTTTTCTTCATTGAATAAGTTGCTCAGCCTGCCCGAAGAGACTCAAGTTTACAGCGCACACGAATACACTGCCGCCAATGTGGCTTTTGCATTAGCGGTAGAGCCCGAAAACGAACAACTGCATATTTATCGTGATGAAGTGAGTCGTTTACGCGCGCAAAATCAGCCAACGCTCCCCACCACATTGGGGCGTGAAAAATGGGTCAATCCTTTTTTACGCACGCAAGAGCCGAGTGTTATTCGCTCAGTGGCTAGCCAAGTGTCAACGCTGGATCCGCTCACAATATTTACCGCATTACGTGAATGGAAGAATGAATTTTGACTTTTGTCGCTTGTCACCAAGACAAAGTGGCAAGTATTATCAGCAGCCATGAAGAATAAGGGCTGTGTTACATGCGAGTTAAATTCAGTTGGGTATTGGCGTTGCTGCTCGTTGGCTGTCAATCCCCCCAACCTGTGGATACGACCACATCAGATGACCAAGCGGTAAACCCGCCCACTCAATCTGCTACCGTGAAAAAAAAGCGTAAGCCGCAAACGACTGCAACTCTGCCTGCTGGCGAAACGGAGAGTGTAGAAGAAGAGCGCGTCGCGCTGACACCACAAGAACAAGACGATGTATGGCAACGCATTGCTATGCAGTTCAAGCTCGGCATCCCCAAAGACCCAAGTGTTGATGCGCAACGCGAATGGTTTCTCAAAAACCCAGGTCACTTACAAGCGATTGCCAGTCGTGCTGAACCTTTCCTCTATCTGATCACTGAAAAAGTCGAGCAACGCGGCCTGCCGCTAGAATTGGTGCTGTTACCGATTGTCGAAAGCTCGTTCGATCCTTTTGCTTATTCCCACGGCAGTGCTGCAGGCTTATGGCAGTTTATTTCGTCTACTGGCAAGCGTTATGGTCTCAAACAAAATTTCTGGTATGACGGCCGACGAGATGTCGCCGCCGCCACAGACGCTGCGCTGGATTATCTTACCGTCTTGAACCAACACTTCGATGGTGACTGGTATCACACCATCGCCGCTTACAACAGTGGTGAAGGGCGCGTGGCCCGCGCCATTAAAGCCAATAAAAAAGCGGGTAAACCTATCGATTTCTTCTCGCTGGATCTGCCTAAAGAGACCAGCGGTTATGTCCCTAAACTGATTGCACTAGCCGATGTGATTGCCAATCAGGAAAAATACGGTATCTCCATCCCGGCAATCGAAAACCGCCCAGTGTTAGCCACCGTTGACCCGAAAGAGCAGTTGGATCTTGCGATTGCCGCTCGATATGCTGGTCTAACGGTTAAAGAGCTGCAAAGCTTTAACCCAGCCTATAACCAATGGGCAACGGCTCCAAATGGCCCGCATCAACTGCTGATCCCCGTTGAAAAAGTTGAACGTTTTAATCTAGCCATGGAAGAGAACCGCGGCAAAGGGATTAAGGTGGTTCGCTATAAGGTGAAATCGGGTGATACTCTCAGCACCATTGCCGATAAGTACAACACCACGGCTAAAGTGATCAAAGAAGCCAACCAGATTGCCAGCAACCAAATTCGTGTGGGTAGCTATCTGTTCGTACCAACCTCGGTGAAAGATGAGAAAGCGTATGCGCTGAGCGTGAGTAATCGCTTAGCCAAGACCCAATCCGTGCCACGTGGACAGTATCAGTTGACGCACACCGTCAACTCAGGGGAAAGCCTCTGGACCATCGCCAAGCAGTATAACGTGCCTTACCAATCTCTGGCGAAATGGAATGGCATGGCACCGAAAGATGCGCTGCGTAAAGGTCAGAAATTGGTGATCTGGAAAGACAGTAAACCAACGAGTGGCGTGATCCGCACGGTAACTTACAAAGTGCGCTCTGGCGATACACTGAGTGGTATTGCCAATAAGTTTAAAGTGAAAACTGCTGACATCGTTAAGTGGAATGATTTAAACAGCACTCAATATCTCAAGGCGGGTCAGCAACTGAAACTGTATGTGGATGTGACCAAATTCAGCGCATAACACAGCGCTGAATAGGCTAGTTGAGTAAGCGAAAGCGAACCAACAGAGGATTATGATCAGAAGCGTCCGATATGGGCGCTTCTGCTTTTTCAAGCTGCAATCCACGATAGAAGACATGATCTAATGGCAAGCCATTGATAAACGTCGTGCGGTTATCTGGCGAAAAGCGCACTTCTTGTAATCCTACGGAGGCAAACTGAGTACTTAGCAGCGCCATACGCGCCTCGCTCCAACTGTTAAAATCGCCCGCCACAATCACAGGGCCAGTAAAATCACGTAGCTCATCCAGTAGTGCGGTCAACTGCTGTTGATACTCTTGGGTGCCATAAGTGAAGTTGACTGCGTGCAGATTGACTACGGCTAACTCTTGCCGATCACTTAAACGATAACGTGCGTAGATCGCCGATTTAGGCAGCCTCAACCACGGTTCAAGCTGAGTATAAGCACAAGCCATGGTTGGCATCACTTTAGCGAGATTAATTACTCCAGCCGCCTCTCCAAACGCTTCAAAAGCTCGAGCTTGGGTGCCATCCCACCCTAATTGATGAATCCACTCTTTAAACGCAGGCGTCATATTGGCCTCTTGCAGCAAGAGTAATTGCTGACCACGACTCAATTCGGAGAGCTGCGTTGACCAATTGGCACGATTTTGTTTATAGATATTCCAAACGAGCAGATTGAGCTCTCCATCAAGATCCAAAGCTTCAGACTGCGGATGTTGATAGCACAACAGCGGTTCGCCTTGCTGATTGCGCCCTATAGTGACTAATTCAGGTTGAGTAGGAATCGTGAAGATAGACCAGAAAGCGGCCAGTCCCGCCGCCGCTATCAACAATGGAGCCATCCAGTAACGTTTTTTCATTCAGTTACCCTCAAACAAAATAAGGAGCCTGAGCTCCTTATTATTAAGTAATCATAGGGACGGATGCTTAAATTGCATCTTCATCCTCTTCACCGGTACGAATACGTACCACACGCTCAACGTTGGTGATGAAGATTTTACCATCGCCAATCTTACCGGTTTGAGCCGTTTCAATGATGGTGTCGACACAGCGATCCGCCACATCATCGGTGACCACAATTTCTAGCTTCACTTTAGGCAGGAAATCGACCATATACTCAGCACCGCGGTACAGTTCAGTGTGTCCTTTCTGACGGCCAAATCCTTTGACTTCAGACACTGTCATACCAGTGATGCCGACTTCGGCCAACGCCTCGCGGACATCGTCGAGTTTAAACGGCTTGATGATAGCTTCGATTTTTTTCATGTTCATCCCTTAAACGACTGTCAGTGCTCGGCATTATCTGTCAGCCATAACCAACAATCAACCAAAGTGCTTGAGTAATTTTTCCTTTTGTTACTCAAGCCACTATAGACTTTTCCTTGCTCCCAAAGCCACCTTCATCAGCTTACGCCATGACCACACTTAGGCTGGCAGTAAGTTTTTATCGGCTAAACAGAAAGGATAATCCTCAGCAAGCTCACTGGGTGAGCAGTTAATCACTTGTTCATTATTGAGTCCGCAATCACGCAT
The DNA here is from genome assembly GCF_008369605.1 of Vibrio cholerae. Classification (NCBI taxonomy): domain Bacteria; kingdom Pseudomonadati; phylum Pseudomonadota; class Gammaproteobacteria; order Vibrionales; family Vibrionaceae; genus Vibrio; species Vibrio cholerae. The sequence continues at coordinate 640,028 of NZ_CP043554.1, read as the reverse complement.
ATAAATCAAGGTCGCAAAGCTATCGATCACATGGGTTGGATAGATAGGCCCGGCATCACGGTACGCTTCCATAAGAGGGAGATGGTCATTTTGATAGCAAGCAATTTTTTCAGGCTCATCAACAATCCAGCGAGGAAAGTAAATTGCACCATGCACGACATAATCCTCTAAGTTTAAGGTGAGAGCGACGCTGGTTCCGGTTGGCTCAGCCCAAGAAACCCGATAAATGGCCGCCCCAACTCGCGAGATATGCACGGTTTGATCTTTCACCCATCGCCCACCAACAATCCCAGAATGGACTCGATAATCTATGGTGGTCGCATTTTTCACATACAGCTCATAACGCCAACCCTGATCATAGTTATAGATAAAACTCTTCCCTAAAAATCCACTTAAATCATTTCGTTCAAATCTCATGGCCGCTCCTCTACGACAGTTCATAATGACGATCGGGATCATTCCCATGCATTGAGAGCATAAATCATTGGAATTGGTTGCAATCAAAAGTGAAATGAATGTGAGATTTGTATGCTGTGCCACAACAATGCACAGATAAAAAGATTGAAGGCTGAAAAAGGCAAAAAGTCCGCAGATAACACTCGCGGACCTTCGGTGTGGGCACGTATTCATTGATAGGTGCCAAACGAAGCATAATAGAAGTTATTCCCGAACGACTTGGCACTGCAGGTAGGCAGTAAGTGGGTTAATCTCCATGAGCATAGGCACACTATGTGATAGAGATGAACGAACCTAGCCAACACCGCTGCCGCTTTAAGTACGAAGCGGATAATGATCACTTCAAGCTGGCGTAATAAGCAGCCAGATTAGCAATATCTTCATCACTGAGCATCATGGCTTGCGCTTGCATCACTGCAGCTAGGCCACCTGTGCGCTCTTTATTTTTGTAAGCTTTAACGGAGCTAATCAAGTATTGCTCACTCTGCCCTTTAAGATTTGGGTAGCCGGGAATAACGGCAATCCCATCCATGCCGTGACACGCTGCGCAAACCGCGGCTTTCGCTTGCCCTGCAGCCACATCCCCCGCCAAAGCGGCACCAGACATAACGCAGCCACCCAAAGCGAGGGCTATAACCATTTTGTTCATTGCTTTCCCCATGTAATTATACCTATAGATTATGTGTGGTTATGAATTTATTTTGGCACAGAATCATGAGATTTGAACCAAACCAACTCACAATCTTGCCCACTCCAATCACGATCTACGAATAAATCCGCGACACAGACCACTCTATTTTGGTACATGAGGATAGGTGTTTGCCGCCGCCGCCAACTCGGCACTCCATATTCTTGAAACAGTTTTTTGAGTTTGCGCGACCCCACCCGCCCAACCGGACAAGCCTCTAGCCCTTGTGGATCAAAGCTGACCCATAATTGGCTGAAATCATCAGGCAGCTTGATATTTCCACCTGCCTTGCTGGTCAACTGAAGATGACCTAGACCTTGCGGCAACGGCAAACGTTGTTCAGGCACTAATGCACTGCACCAGCCTGAAAGATCTCTTTCTGGTGGCACGAGGTACAGACAGTGCTGAAAACGGCGCACCTCAATATGGTTCAACTTTAATTTTGGATTGGCGTCCTCACTCGCCAGCGCCACCTCACACCAAATACGCTCCGTGTGCTGACGACTGGGCATCGGTAGCCTATGGTGCGCAAACCAAGCTCGGATCAGTTGTCGACGCATCCCCTCACTGCCCTCAGCCAGAACGGCGATCGACAATCCGCCCTCAGCAGTGATCGCCTTTTTTAATGCTCCAGCTAAAAACTCTTGCAGCAGCGCTTCTTGTTCTGCACACAGCTCAGCACTGCGCTGCACCGCTTGGCGAATGCTCGGCCAGCGCTCGGTAAGTACAGGTGTCACCTGATGGCGTAGAAAATTGCGCTCGTAGCGGATATCTGCATTACTTTCATCGATAACCCAAGTGAGTTTGTGCTGCTTGGCATAGGCTTCAATGTGTTGACGTGAGATGGTTAATAGAGGGCGGAGCAAATGCCCCTGGGCAAACGGGGCATAAGCAGCCATTGCGGCCAGCCCTTTTGGGCCACTGCCGCGCTTTAATGCGAGTAAAAAAGTTTCCAGTTGATCGTCAGCATGCTGCCCAAGTAACAACAGTGTCTGCGCATTCACATGCGGAGCAAGGACTCGATAACGCGCCTCTCGCGCCAGTTTCTCAATACTTTCACCACTTGCCACATCCAGCTGTACATATTCGATTTGACAGGCCATTCCGACTTCACGGCAACAGCGCTGGCAATGCTGCGCCCACTGATCGGCATTCGGGCTCAACCCATGATGAACATGAACCGCGGCCACATCCCAACCAAACTCATCGCGTCCACGCGCCAGAAGGGCAAGCAGTACCTGCGAATCCACACCGCCGCTCAGTGCGAGAAGGAGTTTGCGAAAAGGATAGCGAGCTAATTGCTGCACAAAGTGGGGATAGAGATCGTCCATAAACCACAGAGAGTTGAGAAAAGTGGCTCAAGTTTACCCCTTGAGCCCAGAAAAGCCAAAGGGCTGACCTAAGCCAACCCTTTCTATATGTGGATATTCCACCGCCGCTGCGCGATGAAATAATCAACAGTAACCGTAATTAACAGTAACCGTAGTTCATCAAACGTTGATAGCGGCGCTCCAGCAAGTTTTCGTGATCTAGTGCATCTAGATCGGCCAACTGACGCAGTAGCGTGGCTTTTACATTCTCTGCAGTCTGTTTGTGATCACGATGCGCACCGCCCAGTGGCTCTTCAATGATTTCGTCAATCAACTCCAGCTCTTTCAAACGTGGAGCAATCAGACCCATCGCTTCTGCCGCTTGTGGTGCTTTATCAGAATCACGCCACAGAATCGACGCACAACCTTCTGGTGAAATCACTGAGTAGGTTGAGTATTGCAGCATGTTCACATAGTCACCGACACCAATCGCCAACGCACCACCAGAGCCACCTTCGCCCACCACGTTACAGATGACTGGCACCTTCAGGCCTGACATCACTTTAAGGTTTTTGGCGATCGCTTCCGACTGACCGCGCTCTTCAGCACCCACACCTGGGTATGCGCCCGCGGTATCAATGAAAGTGATGATAGGCATATTGAAACGCTCAGCCATTTCCATCAAGCGTAGCGCTTTGCGGTAGCCTTCAGGCTTTGGCATACCAAAGTTACGTTTGACCTTTTCACGGGTTTCACGACCTTTTTGGTGACCAATCACCATGACCGAACGACCTTCAAGGCGTGCAATACCGCCCACGATCGCCTTGTCATCGGCATAGGCGCGATCGCCCGCCAGTTCATCAAACTCAGTAAAGATGTGTTTGAGATAATCCAGCGTATAAGGACGTTGTGGATGACGCGCCAATTGCGCGACTTGCCATGCACCTAAGTCACTGAAAATCTTCTTTTTCAGCTCAAGGCTCTTCTTCTCAAGCTGTTCTAGCTCTTTATCCAGATCTACGGATGCGCTTGTGCTGTGACGAGACACATCACGCAGCGCCTGAATTTTCGTTTCCAGTTCGACAATCGGTTTTTCAAAATCAAGAAAATTGAGGCTCATCTATCGATCCTTTGTGACTCAGCCATGCCACCCTCAGTGCGCACTGGCTGAATTTTAGTTAAATTCGAGTTCTACCTGATCATGACCAAGTAGCTGCTTTAATTCGTCTAACAATGTATCGCTTGGCGTGACTCGCCACTCTGTGCCTAACGTCAGGCGCGCTCGCGCATCAGGGCGCTGGTAGTATACATTGACAGGTACGGTTCCTGCGCGGTGAGGTTCCAGTATGTGACTAAAACGCTCAAAAAATTGTTGATCAATCTGCGACTGTAAAATCGAGATCGATAAACCGCGGGCAAATTTTTCACGCGCGCTGCCCAAGTCCATGACCTCGCGCGCCGACATTTTAAGTCCGCCATTGAAGTCATCAAAGCTGACCTGTCCGGAAACCACCAGAATTTTATCTTTTTCTAACCATTCTGCATACCGATCGAGTGCTTCCGAGTAAAGCATCACTTCCATACGGCCCGAGCGGTCATCCAAAGTCATTAAACCAATTCGCGTGCCACGTTTGGTGGTCATCACCCGTGCTGCAATCACCAATCCGGCAACGGTTAAGGATTGATCACGCCGGGTTGGCGCGGCTTCATTCAAACGGCAACTGGTGTATTTGGTGAGCTCTTTCAGGTATTCATCCACCGGATGGCCGGTGAGATAGAGCCCAAGCGTCTCGCGCTCCCCTTCCAAACGCACTTTTTCTGGCCATTCTGGCACTTGCGTGTATTTCTGCTCGACTTCTTCTGGCGCATCCGTGAGCACACCGAACATATCCGCTTGTCCAAACGCTTCCGCTTGGTGATGTTGGCTTGCTGCACGCACCGCATCATCCACTGAGGCCATCATGGCTGCGCGATGTGGTCCTAATCTATCCAGCGCGCCAGCCAAGATCAGTTTTTCAATTACCCGTTTGTTGACCTTTTTCAGATCAATCCGCGCGCAGAAATCAAACAGATCTTTGAAATATCCCCCTTTGTTGCGCGCTTCCAAAATCGCTTCAATCGGACCTTCACCCACCCCTTTAATTGCGCCAATACCATAAACAATCGCGCCGTTGTCATCGACGTTAAAGCGATAAAGACCCGAGTTGATGTCCGGTGGCAACACGGTCAATCCCATGTTTTTACACTCATCCACTAGGCCAACCACTTTTTCCGTGTTGTCCATGTCTGCGGTCATTACCGCCGCCATAAACTCGGCTGGATAGTGGGTTTTCAACCATAAGGTTTGGTAGGAAACCAGCGCATAAGCGGCAGAGTGCGATTTGTTAAATCCGTATCCGGCGAATTTTTCCACCAGATCGAAGATTTTCATCGCCAACTCACCATCGACGCCATTTTTCTCCGCCCCTTCTTGGAACACGGCGCGCTGCTTAGCCATCTCTTCTGGCTTTTTTTTACCCATTGCACGGCGCAGCATGTCTGCCCCACCCAAGGTGTAACCCGACAGTACCTGCGCGATCTGCATCACCTGTTCTTGATAGAGGATGATGCCGTAGGTCGGTTCTAGGATCTCTTTGAGTGACTCATGTTGCCATTTTTCATCAGGATACGAGATGGCTTCACGACCATGCTTACGGTCGATAAAGTTATCCACCATGCCCGATTGCAACGGCCCCGGACGAAACAGCGCCACCAGAGCGATGATGTCTTCAAAACAGTCAGGTTGTAGTCGCTTAATCAGCTCTTTCATGCCGCGCGATTCAAGCTGGAATACCGCGGTGGTTTTGGCATCTTGTAGGTTACGGAAAGAGCGCGCATCGTCGAGCGGGATCGCTTCAATCCGCACGGGGGGTTTGCCCGCCTTTTTCAAACGCGGGTTCACTAAGCCCAAAGCCCAGTCAATAATGGTAAGCGTACGCAGCCCCAAGAAGTCAAATTTGACCAGACCGGCAGTTTCCACATCGTTCTTATCGAACTGAGTAACCGGGAAGTTGCCTTCCGCATCACAGTAAATCGGCGCAAAGTCAGTGATGGCAGTGGGCGAAATCACCACGCCCCCAGCGTGTTTACCAGCGTTACGGGTACAACCTTCCAGAATTCGACACTTGTCGATCAGCTCTTTGACTTCTTCATCCGCGTCATACAGCTCTTGCAGTGCAGGCTCGGCGATAAAGGCTTTCTCGAGCGTCATGCCCGGATCGGGTGGCACTAATTTGGAAATGCGATCAACAAAACCGAACGGATGACCAAGCACACGCCCCACATCGCGAATCACCGCTTTCGCCGCCATGGTACCGAAGGTGATGATTTGTGATACCGCATCACGACCATACATTTCCGCTACGTGATCAATCACTTGGTCACGCTTATCCATACAGAAATCGACGTCGAAGTCGGGCATGGAGACCCGCTCTGGATTCAAGAAACGCTCGAACAGCAGATCGTATTCCAGCGGATCAAGGTCGGTGATTTTCAGTGCATACGCTACCAATGAGCCCGCCCCCGAGCCCCGTCCCGGACCGACTGGAATATCGTTATCTTTTGACCACTGGATAAACTCCATCACGATCAAGAAGTATCCGGGAAAGCCCATCTGGTTAATCACATCGAGCTCAACTTGCAAACGCTCATCATATTCAGGGCGACGCTTGGCACGAACTTCTGGATCTGGGAAAAGAAATTCGAGTCGCTCTTCCAACCCTTCGCGAGATTTCATCACCAGAAAATCTTCAATCGCCATCCCGCCCGTTGGGAAGTTAGGTAGGAAATATTCGCCCAAACGTACGGTCACGTTACAACGTTTGGCAATCTCGACACTGTTGGCTAACGCTTCTGGAATGTCTGCAAACAGCTCACACATCTCCGCTTCGCTGCGCAGATACTGCTTCGGACTGTAATTTTTCGGACGGCGTGGATCTTCCAGCGTATAACCATCGTGAATCGCGACTCGGATTTCGTGGGCTTCAAACGACTCTTCAGTGATGAACACCACTTCGTTGGTTGCCACGACGGGCAAGTCGTACTGCTCTGCCACATCCAGCGCAAAATGTAAGTAGCTCTCTTCATCAGCACGGCCAGTGCGGATAAGCTCTAGATAGAAATGATCGGCAAAGTGAGTTTGGTAAAACTCAATGCATCTTTCTACTTGTTGTTGGTTGCCTTTGAGTAATGCGCGCCCCACTTCGCCACTTTTGCCTCCCGAGAGCACAATCAGCCCTTCGGCATGCTCGACCAACCACGCTTTATCAATCACAGGTTGATGCTGGACATGGCCACGCAAATAGGCTTTAGAAATCAATAAGGTGAGGTTTTTGTAACCGACATTGTTTTTAGCAAGCAAGGTCAGTTTGGTCAGCTCATCACCGAACTCTTCCGATTGCAAAGTAAAGTCGGCACCAATGATCGGCTTAACCCCGCAGTTATGCGCGGTGCTGTAAAACTTCACCAAGCCACACAGGTTGGTGAAATCGGTCAAGGCCATTGCGGGCATGCCCATTGCCGCCACTTTTTTCACCAATGGCGGGACTTTGGACAAACCATCCACCATAGAGAAATCACTGTGTATACGTAAGTGGATGAACTTTGGGTCTGACATGCAAGGAGTATCCAAATCTTAGGAAACGCAATTGCGCTCTATTCTATACCAAGAGCACGTTTTACTGGGCCAAAACTTTTACGGTGCTGCTCAATCACCCCATGCTGCTCAATGGCAGCAAAATGCGCGGCGGTTGGGTAACCTTTGTGCTTGGCGAAACCAAACTGAGGATATTGCTTATCCAACGCTTCCATCTCTTGGTCGCGGATCACTTTGGCAATAATCGAAGCGGCACTGATTTGCGCGACACGCAGATCGCCTTTAACCACGGCTTGCGCCTCCATTGGGAGCTTGGGAATTTTATTGCCATCAATCAATACCAAATCAGGCTGAATGCGCAACCCTGCGACGGCGCGCTGCATTGCGACCATGGTGGCTTGGAAGATGTTCAGCTCATCAATTTCTTGCGGCGAACAGCGCCCCACCGCCCAAGCTAAGGCTTTTTCCTGAATCTCAGGAAACAGGGCTAAGCGTTTTTTCTCACTGAGCTTTTTGGAATCATTCAAGCCCATAATCGGCCGATGAGGGTCAAGGATCACCGCCGCCGTGACGACATCCCCCACCAATGGGCCGCGCCCGACTTCATCCACTCCAGCAATCAAGGCATAACCTGCAGGAATCTCAAAGGGAGGCAGCTCAATGCTTGGTTTCTTCGCCATGGTATGTTCTCAATCTGGTTAATTTTATTTCTGAATCAAATTCAGCACAGCTTGCGCCGCTTGCTGATCCGCATCTTTGCGGATCCATTGATGCATTTCGGTAAATTTGTCCATCAAGGCTTGATTGTCGCTTTCGAGTAAACGGCTCACTTCATGGTAAAGGTTGTCGACGGTGCAATGCTCTTGCAATAGCTCTTTCACCAGTTCCTCTCCCGCCAAGATGTTCGGCAAAGAGACATACGGCGTTTTCAGCAGACGCTTGGCCAAAAAGGCCGTAAAGGCATTCACGCGATAACCGACCACCATTGGGCGTTTAAGCAGCATGCACTCCAAGGCCACCGTGCCGGAGGCAAGCATCACCGCATCGGCTGCAGTAATCACATTGCGCGCGGTATCATCCACCAACACAAAATTCAGCTCAGGAGCGACTTGTTGCCAAGCCTGTTCAAACTGCGCACGACGTTTGGCATTCACCAAGGCCACCACAAAGCCAAGATCTGGATAGCGCGCCTGCAGTTTTTGACAGGTGGCGATAAAAGGCTCCGCGAGCATCTTCATTTCACTGCCACGACTGCCTGGCAAAACGGCTAACCAGCGGCGCTGCTCATCCAGACCAAGCAGTTGGCGAGCGGCTAACTTATCGGACGCTAACGGGATCGAATCCGCCAAGGTATGACCGATAAACTCACAAGGCACATTGAATTTGTCGTAAAACGCTTTCTCAAATGGAAGAAAGGCCAGCACTAAATGCGTCGCCGCAGCAATGCCATGAATGCGGTTTTGTCGCCACGCCCACACTGATGGACTGACGTAATGTACGGTTTTGATCCCCGCTTGTTTAAGGCTCAGCTCAAGGCGTAAATTAAAATCCGGCGCATCGATACCCACGAAAACATCCGGCGGATTGGCAGTGAAATACTTAACCAGCTCGGTTTTGACTTTCAGCAGGCGTGGCAAGCGGCCAAGCACTTCCACTAACCCCATCACGGCCAACTCTTCCATATCAAACAGAGATTGACAGCCAAGTGCGTTCATTTTCGGCCCACCGATGCCCACAAACTCAGCATCTGGGTAACGAGCACGTATCGCTTTGATAAAGCCTTCGCCTAAGGTGTCGCCAGAGAGCTCCCCAACAACTATGCCAATCCGTAATGGTCTATTCACGGTTTCCTCCGCAGTTCATCATGCGCTGATGGATACTCAAGCCTTCGCCACTTGGGTGGTATCTCCCCTGTTTTGACACTCGCCAGAGTACAAAAATGCAAAAGATCGCTGAATCAGCAGCGATCTTTAAATAGTTTGGTTAGCTCACTCACTAAACAAATTAGCGAATAATGCCACGCTCAGATTTCTCAAGGAAATCGAGGAACAGTTTCACACTAGGGTATTGCTCAGCTTCTTGGGCAATCTCAGCCTTGGCTGCTTCAAGGGTCAAACCATTGCGGTACAAGGATTTGTAGGCACGGCGAATCGCATGAATTTCTGCTTTATCAAAGCCACGGCGTTTTAAACCTTCCACGTTAATACCAAACGGTGCACAGTGGTTACCTTGCGCCATCACGTACGGTGGCACATCTTGCACCACAATAGAGCCGCCACCCAGCATACAGTGATCGCCAATATGGCAGAACTGGTGAATGGCGGACATGCCACCCACAATTGCTTGGTTGCCTACTTTGACGTGACCCGCCAAGGTCGCGTTGTTGGCAAAAATACAGCGATCGCCAATCACACAGTCATGCGCAACGTGGGCGTTGATCATAAATAGGTTGTCGCTACCCACGATAGTGATGCCTTTATCTTGCACTGTACCGCGGTGCATGGTGACGCTTTCGCGAATCGTATTGCGATCACCAATGATGAGCTGCGTATCTTCACCAGCGTATTTCAGGTCCTGACACGCTTCACCAATTGAAGCAAACTGGAAAATCCGGTTGAAGCGACCGATTTTAGTTGGCCCCTTGACCACAACGTGCGATAGCAGCTCAGTACCTTCACCGATCTCGACTTTGCTATCGACAAAACAGAAAGGACCAATCTTAACGTTGGCACCAATGATAGCGCCCTCTTCCACGACGGAAGTTGGGTGAATTTGTGCAGTTTCGTGAATCATCTTAAAACTCTCGACGTGCGCATTTCAGTTGAGCAGAACAGACCACATCACCATCGACTTTGGCCACGCCGTTAAACAGCGCTATACCACGACGCTCTTTAAGGAATTCAACTTCAATCATCAGTTGATCGCCCGGTGTCACTGGCTTACGGAACTTAGCTTCATCAATGCTGGCAAAATAGTACAGTTCATTCTCTTTTGGCGCACCAAAGGTTTTGAACGCCAACAGGCCAGTGGCTTGAGCCATGGCTTCTAAAATCAATACACCGGGGAAAACCGGCAGTTGTGGAAAGTGACCCGTAAACTGAGGCTCATTCACTGAAACATTTTTCAAACCAATCAGGTATTTACCTTCTTCATAGTCGGTCACGCGATCAATCAGTAAAAATGGATAGCGGTGAGGCAGAAGCGATTGAATTTCAGTGATATTCATCGTTTTCTTATCAGTAGTCAAAGTCATCATCCTGTTTGTAAATAGAAAAATAAGGGAATACCCAACAGCGAAAAGACTCGCAATGTGCGAGCCTTTGAAACCAGCTTATTCAGCTTGAGAGTTATCGGGCTGTACCGTGTCGGATTGCTCAAGCAACTTTTCTAAAGCTTTCAGTCGCTTATGCATATCTTCAATACGGTGTACGCGAGCGGCCGTTTTACGCCACTCTTTATTGGTTTGCAGAGGAATACCCGAAGAGTACATCCCCTTCTCCTCAATACTGCGCATCACCATACCCATGCCAGTGATGGTCACGCCATCAGCAATCTCGATATGGCCGTTAATCACGCTAGCACCACCAATAATACAGTACTTGCCAATGCGTGTACTGCCGGCGATTACTGTACCACCCGCCAGCGCACTACCATATCCGATGTGCACGTTGTGAGCGATTTGCAGCTGATTATCGATGATCACGTTATCTTCAATCACCGTATCATCCAGCGCGCCGCGATCGATGGTGGTGCAAGCACCAATCTCAACGCGATCACCAATACGCACAGAGCCAAGCTGAGGAATTTTAATCCACTCGCCACGCTCATTCGCATAGCCAAAGCCATCAGCACCAATCACGGTTCCAGATTGAATCAAACAATCTGAGCCGATTTCCACTTTGTGGTAAATCGTTACATTAGCCCAAAGCTTAGTGTTATCTCCCAAACGCGCTTGTTTACCGATAAAACAGCCAGCACCAATCACTACGTTATCGCCAAGCTGAACACCTGACTCAATGACCGCATTTGCTCCAATCGAAACGTTGTGACCTAACTTTGCATCTTCAGCAATCACAGCACTCGGTGCAATACCGTGTGCAGGATAAGGAGTTGAATCTAGCGCCTGAGCCACTTTAGCAAATGCAACATACGGATCGGCAACCACCAGAGCGTTACTCGGACAGAGTTCTCGCTCACTGGCTTTCACCATGATCACCGTGGCTGTACAATCACCTAAGTGCTTACTGTATTTAGGATTAGACAAGAATGTCACATGTCCAAGCTGTGCCTTATCCATAGGCGCAACGGCACTGACCAGTGCTGTTGGATCACCGAACAACTCCCCCCCGGTGATAGTAGCCAATTCGGCTAAAGTGAGTGTGGTCATAATTTTCGATTATTTAATGGCTTTAATAACTTTCTCAGACAGATTGTGTTCTGGCTTACCGTATTGCATTGAGCTCGTGTCTAGCACGATATCGTAGCCTTCTTTCTCAGCCACTTTCTTCACTGCATCTTGGATCACTTTGAACAGTTTTTGCTTCTCTTCGGCTTCACGACGAGCAGACGCTTGCTCTAACGCTTGTGCTTTGATCTTGTATTTGCTGTCCAATTGACCGATTTCGATGCGCAGTTTCTCCACTTCATCTTGTCCCATCAATTGACCATCACGCTTGAGCTTCTCAATCTTGGTTTTAGCATCCGCTTGGATAGCTTGCAGCTCAGCCGCTTTGTCTTTGAACTCTTCTTGCATCTTTTGCAAAACGACTTCACGTTGCGGCAGCGCTTGGAACACTTGCGCAGTGTTGATGTAGCCAATTTTCTGCGCTGCTTCAGCCGCATTCGCCATCATTGATGAGCTAAGAATAATCAGGCCAAGGCTGGCTGCTTTGATCATGTTTTTCAAAATATGTTCCTCTCCTAGAAGGTTCTTCCAATGGTGAAGGTGAAGAATTCTTCGTCATCACCCTCATACTTTTTAATCGGTTTAGCCAATGAGAATACTAAAGGTCCCATTGGTGACACCCACTGCAACGCCACACCATAAGATGAGCGGTAATTGGTTGGATCTGAATAATCGTAATAGTACTGGTTACCATAATCCGCTTTACCACGATAATCGAACTCGGTATCCCACACGCTCGCCATATCGTAGAAGATACTGGTACGAATTTGGTTGCGTGCTTCTTCTGAAGCAAACGGCGTTGGTACAATCAGCTCTACGCTGGCAAGAGCAATCGCGTTACCCCCTACCGAATCATCGGTGGCTGTATCGGAGCCATTGTTCGAACCCGAGTAGTCACGATACACCGCTTTAGGACCTGCAGAGTTTGACCCAAAACCACGTAATGAGGTAAAGCCGCCCGCATAGAAGTTCTCATAAAACGGGAACAAGTTATCTTTTCCATCCGTTTGACCATAACCGTTACCGTAACCTAAACGGCCACGCAGCAGTAAGGTAAACTCATGTTTCTTGGTCAACGGGAAATACTGGCGGACATCGTATTGCAGCTTAAAGTACTGCGCGTCCGACCCCGGCACTGTCATTTTGTAGAAAGCACGCTGATGGTTACCCGCCGTCGGGAAATAACCGTTATTGAGGTTATTACGCGTCCAAGATAAGTTGATATCGAAGTCATCGGTCAACAAGTTACCGCCAGAGTCGATGTTACTCGCCTGCGCAGCAAGGAAGTTTTCCACTTGCAGATAAGGCGTTAAGTTACCAATCTTGTTGTGGGTGTAACCAATACCAAACTCAAATCGGTTCAATTCATCAAATGGGAAACCCCAAGTCAAACTGGTTCCGTAACTTTCGTTGGTATAGTCAACAATGCCCGCTTCAGAAGCTTCAAACTGGTTGTAGAAAACTTTGCCACCCAAGCTGACACCATCGAGGTTCCAGTAAGGATCGCGATATTCTAACGTCAGGTTTTTCTGATAATCGTTGATCATGGCATTCACGCCAACGCGGTTCCCCGAACCTAAGAAGTTATCTTGTTGCAGACCGACTTGGAAGCTCACCCCGGATTCAGTACCGTAACCGACACCGAAGTTGACGTTGCCTGAGTTCGCCTCTTTTACGCTGTAAACAAGATCCACTTGGTCTTCACTACCCGGCACACGTACCGTTTGCACTTCTACCGTTTCAAAGAAACCTAAACGATTGAGACGAGTCTTACCGGTTTCGATGTCTTTTGAGTTGAGCCAAGAGCCTTCCATCTGACGCATTTCACGGCGCAAGACTTCATCACGAGTGCTGTTGTTACCGACAAAACGGATGTCACGGACATAGACACGTTTACCCGCTTCGACATGAACCACCAGTGACACTTGCTGCTTTTCATCATCAAATTCAGGAATGGTGCGTACTTGTGGATAGGCGTAGCCAGATTCCCCAAGCACTTTCTTAACACTCTCTTCGAGTCTAGTCACCGCAGAGCCGTTATAGGTTTCTCCGATTTCAAATGGGATAAGAGAAGTAAACTCGGCCTCTTTGCCCATCAGCTCACCACGGAACTGCACTTTGCTTACCGTGTACGGCTCACCTTCATTCAAGTTCAGCGTGATGTACACGCCCTTCTTATCGGGAGAGATGGCCACTTGTGTGCTATCAACCTGAAACTTCAGATAACCGCGATCCAGATAGTAAGTGCGCAGCGCTTCAATATCACCTGCCAGCACTTGCTTCTTGTACTTATCATCCGCAAGGAAGTTCCACCATGCGACATCAACGTTGAGGTTAAAACGTGACAGCAACTCTTCATCGCTAAACACTTGGTTACCGATAAAGTTGATCTGTTGGATCTTAGCGGAAACGCCCTCAGTAAAGACAAACTTAAGGTCAGCACGGTTGCGCGGTAATGGGGTTACCACCGCTTTCACGGTCGCGTTGTATTTACCCACGCTGTAGTAAAAATCTTCTAAGCCTTTTTCAATATTGCTGAGTGTCGTGCGATCCAAGGCTTCGCCAACTCGAATGCTCGAAGCTTCCAAGTTTTGCTTGAGTTGCTCTTCTTTGATCGCTTTGTTGCCAGAAAACGACACGCTTGCAATGGTCGGGCGCTCTTTAACCTGCACCATCAAGGTATTGCCATCGCGCAATACTTTGACATCCTCAAAGTTACCTGAGGAATAGAGCGCTTTGATGATGTTTGCGACATCTTGTGAATCGACACTGTCGCCGACTCGAACGGGCATTTTCAGCAACGCAGCACCCAAAGCGACCCTTTGCAGGCCATCAATTTGAATATCCTGTACCACAAATTTTTCGGCACCATTCGCCGACACGCTCGTGGCAAGCAGTGTCGCGAGCAGAATCTGTTTCATCGCCATATTGTTTTGAGTTCTTCCTTACTGCAACTCTTGCCTAATGTTTATCAATCACAGGCGAGTAAAATCGTTAAAGATTGCAACGGCCATTAAAGAGAAAATGATGGCACCACCAATCCGGTAACCCATTTCCTGCACCTTTTCCGGAACAGGGCGACGGATCACCGCTTCAATCATGAAAAACAACAGATGACCACCATCCAGCATCGGCAGTGGCACCAAGTTGATAATGCCAAGGTTAATACTGATCAGAGCCAAAAAGCCTAAAAAGTACACAAAACCGTAGTCAGCCGTTGTTCCTGCGCCTTTAGCAATCGAAATGGGACCACTGAGATTATTCAACCCAACATCGCCCACCAACAGTTTTTTCAACATGCTGACCGTCAGGTCAATCACTTGTCCGCTTTTTTCAACCGCTTTACCAAGCGACTCAAATACACCAAATTGCAATTCAAATCGATAGTTTTGCGGCCATTCTGCGACTTTTGGTGCGATTCCTGCAAAACCAATCACTTTTCCTTGCGAAAGCTCACGGCTGTCGGGAATCAAAGTGAGTTCAACTTGCTGGCCTGCTCGCTCAACCACAACTGCGATAGGCGCGTTAGGATGGCTTTGAATTGCATTGACCACTTGTTGCCAAGCCTCAACCGCTTGTCCATTGATTTGCAACACGGTATCACCGACTTGTAAACCCGCACGCTCACCCGCACCTTGTGCAGAAACATTGGTCAGCTGATTGGAAATCTCAGGGGTAAAAGGTTTAAAGCCAAGCGCCCCCATAGCAGACTCTGTTTCTGGGTCAAAGTTCCAATCACGCAGATTTATTGTCTTAATTTCATTCAATCCCACCCCTTCGGCGGAGGAGACGGTGATCGTCATACTGTCATCGCCAATATGACCAATTAAGCCCATGTTGACCGATTCCCAGTCGGGAGTATTCACGCCAGAAACCGCTTTGATCTCCATACCCGGCTCAAGGCCCGCTTGAGCCGCAATCGAGTAGGGTGTCACTTCGCCAATCACAGGCTTGACCGCTGGTACGCCGATCATAAACACCAGCCAATAGGCAAAGATTGCGAAGAGGAAGTTAAAAATGGGGCCCGCACTCACAATGGCAGAACGTTTCCAGAGTGACTGCTTATCAAACGCCATGGCTTGCTGTTCGGCGGGAACATCATCCACACGTCCATCGAGCATTTTGACGTAACCACCGAGTGGGATCATCGATATCGAGTATTCTGTACCGTCATGGCCGACGCGTTTCCAAATCGATTTCCCAAAACCGATAGAAAATTTCTCAACTTTCACACCGCAACGTCTGGCAACCCAGAAGTGTCCGAACTCATGCACTGCGACGAGAATGCCCAGCGCAATGATGAAGGCGATAAAGTTCCATAATATGTCGGTCATGCTTGGCGCTCTTTGAGTACTTGATGGGCAAAATGCCGAGCCATTGTATCTAGCTCAAGCAGGCTTTCCAAGTCACGGCAATGTAACTGGGTGTTGGTCGCACAGACCTTGGACAATACTTGATCATTGATGAGTGCAATGTCAGTAAACCGTATTTTCCGCTTTAAAAACGCGTCAACGGCCACTTCATTGGCTGCATTGAGCGAGGTTGTCGCATGTTGGCCGAGGAAACACGCATCCATCGCTAATTGCAAGCACGGGTAGCGCGCAAAATCGACCTCCATAAAGGTCAGTTGCTGCAAACGCGTAAAATCCAGTGCAGGTACTCCCGCAGTCACTCGCTCAGGATAAGCCATGGCATAGGAGATTGGCGTTGCCATATCCGGCTCACCCAACTGAGCAATCACCGAACCATCTTGGTATTGCACCATAGAGTGGATCACCGATTGAGGATGGATGAGCACCTTGAGCTGTTCACGTGACGTGTTAAATAGCCATTTAGCTTCAATGTATTCAAGGCCTTTGTTCATCATGGTCGCGGAATCAACCGAAATTTTCGGTCCCATTGACCAGTTTGGATGAGCAATCGCCTGCTCAGGAGTCACGCTATCTAAGGTCGCAAGGTCGCTATAGCGGAAAGGGCCGCCAGAGCCCGTGAGCAAAATATGGTCGATACCGTGTTGAGATAAATCACAGCGCCCCAACTGAGTTTGGATTTCAGTCGGCAGACATTGGAAAATCGCGTTGTGTTCACTATCCACGGGCATTAATTCAGCGCCAGATTGTGCGACAGCATCAATAAATAGCTGTCCCGACATGACCAATGCTTCTTTATTGGCAAGTAACACACGCTTACCCGCTTTCACCGCCGCCATGGTGGGTAACAAACCTGCGGCCCCAACAATGGCCGCCATCACGGTATCCACATCATCCAACGCCGCGACTTGGCACATCGCCTCTTCGCCGTACAGCACTTCGGTCGCCATCGCTTGGTTTTTGAGCAAGCCTTGCAACTCAGATGCTGCTGACGCCGTTGCCATAACGGCATATTTCGGCCGCCACTGTTGGCACAGCTGGTACATTTTGGCTACGTTGACCCCAGCCACTAACGCAACAATGGAAAACTGCTGTGGATTTTGGGCTATCACCTTAAGGGTGCTGGCTCCTATCGAACCTGTGGCACCTAAAATGGTTAGTTTACGCATAGTGAAGATCGCTGTTATTCACATCAGGCTGCCTAAGCAGCCTGAGTATTAGAACAAGAAATAGAGAAGAGCGAACACAGGGAAAGCGGCCGTTAGGCTATCAATCCGATCCAGAATGCCGCCGTGCCCAGGAATGATATTGCTGCTGTCTTTGATCCCAGAAACACGTTTAAACATGCTCTCGACCAAATCTCCTAGAACCGAAATCACCACAGTCAATAAGATGATCAGCAGCATGACAGGCATAGAGCTAAATTGAATACCAAACCACTCTGCTACCCAATAACCAACCAGCATGGCGGTGACGATGCCACCGACCAAACCTTCTATCGTTTTATTCGGGCTGACTGCGGGCGCCATTTTGTGTTTACCTAAGCTTTTTCCCACAAAATAGGCACCGCTGTCTGCGGCCCAGACCAGAAAACAGACGAAGAGAACTAATTTCGCGCCATAAAGAGGATCGGAAAGGTAAGTATCGGCGCGTAAGAACAACACACTCCAAAAGAAAGGCAGCAGCGTAAATAGGCCAAACAGGTGGCGAACAGTGCTGGAGTGCTCCCATAATGGACGCGAGCGCGGATAAGTGATCGCCAGTCCACTTGAGACGAGCCACCAAAGGCTACCGATACCCAGCACAATAAAATGCGCCGTATTCATATTGCTGATAGCCGGAAATTGAAAGTCGATCAAAGCGACACTGATACCACCAACCAATAAGGCGGGAATCATGGCTAACATGCGTGATGGTTGGTTAACGAACTGAGTCCATTCCCAGAATCCGAGTAAGGTCACTACTGCGAGTGCCAACATAAACCAAGCAAAAGGCAGATAAAGGATGCC
Source organism: Vibrio cholerae (assembly GCF_008369605.1). Classification (NCBI taxonomy): domain Bacteria; kingdom Pseudomonadati; phylum Pseudomonadota; class Gammaproteobacteria; order Vibrionales; family Vibrionaceae; genus Vibrio; species Vibrio cholerae. The sequence goes on along the minus strand of NZ_CP043554.1, from coordinate 622,157 downwards.
AAGGATCACCAAAGGCGCCAGAATAAGCGCTGTAATGATTCGCTGCTTCAAATTGAGAAGTCCTATATTCAGTTTTCCATCAATGCCTTGATTTGTTCACCAGTACAGCCAAAACGGCGCTCACGATTAACAAACCAAGTCACTGCTTCAATCAGGCAGTTTTCATCGAACTCAGGCCAGAAGACTGGAGTGAAATACATTTCTGCATAGGCAAGTTGCCAAAGCATAAAATTACTAATGCGGCACTCTCCACTGGTGCGGATCAACAAATCCACATCCGGCAGATCAGCCATAGTCAAATGCTGCTTAAATACGGCCTCATCGATGTCCGACGGTTGCAGTTCACCTTGGGTAACCTTTTCAGCCAATGCTTGAGTAGCTTGCAAGATATCCCACTGTCCACCGTAGTTCGCAGCGATGTTGACCACCATGCCGGTATTGCTGGCGGTTAACTGCTCCGCTTGCGCGATTTTCGTTTGCAGACGCTCACTAAAGCGGCTTTTATCACCGATCACTCGCAAACGCAGATTGTTTTTATGCAATTTCTTAATTTCGGTTGAAAGAACCGTCATAAAAAGTTCCATCAACACGCCCACTTCTTCTTCCGGACGACGCCAGTTCTCGCTGCTAAAAGCAAACAGAGTCACGGCTTTAATGCCAAGGCGAGCAGAAGTAGAGATGGTTTTTCGTACCGCAGCCACACCATTTTTATGGCCGAAAACACGCGGTTTTCCCTGCGCTTTCGCCCAACGACCATTACCATCCATAATGACGGCAATATGTTTAGGCAATACATCTTGGGAAAGAGATAGATTTTGCATAAGAAACACAACGAACAATCAAAGAGGCGCAAGAGTAGCATAAAAAAACGCTGTGCTGCGAGCACAGCGTTTTGTTCACCAAGTCAGTGGATTAAACTTCCATCAACTCTTTTTCTTTTGCAGCAAGCACATCATCGATCTTCTTCACTGCCGCATCCGTCAGCTTTTGAATCTCTTCTTGTGCACGGCGTTCATCGTCTTCTGAAATCTCTTTGTCTTTCAGTAGCGCTTTCAGATCGTTGTTCGCATCACGACGAATGTTACGTACCGCAACACGACCGCCTTCTGCTTCACCACGCACGATTTTCACCAGATCACGGCGACGTTCTTCGGTGAGCGGTGGTAGTGGAACGCGGATAATGGTGCCGGCTGACATTGGGTTTAGACCCAGATCAGACATCAGGATCGCTTTTTCAACTTTTTGAGTTAATTCGCGATCAAACACGGTGATCGCTAGCGTACGTGCATCTTCAGCAATCACGTTAGCAACCTGATTAAGTGGAGTTGGAGCGCCGTAGTAGTCAACTGAAATACCCGTCAGCAGACTTGGGTGAGCACGACCAGTACGAATTTTAGACAGGCCATTTTTCAGTGCTTCAACACTTTTCTCCATACGCTCTTGCGCATCTTTTTTGATCTCATTAATCACAATATCACCTTAATTCTTGTTTTCGTTTCGAGAGCGTTTCGTTCGCAGACGGATCACTGCACGTCGCTGATCAGCGTACCTTCAGCTTCACCCATAACGACACGACGAAGTGCGCCTGGCTTATTCATGTTGAAGACACGAATTGGCATTTTATGGTCACGAGCCAGAGTAAACGCCGCCAAATCCATCACTTTCAGTTCTTTCTCAAGCACATCGTTGTAAGCCAGCTTATCATACAGTTGTGCATCCGGGTTGGCTACCGGGTCAGCGCTGTAAACACCATCTACTTTGGTCGCTTTGAGAACGACATCAGCTTCAATTTCAATACCACGCAGACACGCAGCCGAATCCGTAGTAAAGAAAGGATTGCCTGTACCCGCAGCAAAAATCACCACTCGGCCTTGACGCAATTCACGAATCGCATCAGACCAGCTGTAATCGTCACACACACCATTTAGTGGGATAGCAGACATCAGACGTGCATTGACATAAGCACGATGCAGCGCATCACGCATTGCCAAACCATTCATTACCGTGGCAAGCATGCCCATATGATCCCCAACAACACGGTTCATGCCCGCTTTGGCAAGACCAGCACCACGGAATAGGTTGCCGCCACCAATCACAACGCCCACTTGAACACCCAGCTCAACCAGTTCTTTTACTTCTTGAGCCATACGATCAAGTACCGTTGGATCAATACCAAAACCTTCAGAGCCTTGTAGCGCTTCACCACTTAGTTTTAACAGAATACGTTGATAAGCTGGTTTAGGGTTCGTTGTCATGGGAGTTTACCTTCCAAAGAGAGTTGAGGATTAACAGTCATGGATAGATTTGAGTGCTAGGCCAAAATCCATTCATCACGGTTAATCGAGTCGACGCTTTATGATTCAATCATTAACGAATCAACACCTTAATCGTGAAAAGACCGCAGCCATGGCCACGGTCTTTTTCTGAGCAATCGCGCTAGGATTAACCTTTTTGCGCCAGTGCTACTTCTTCAGCAAAGCTCAGGCCTTCTTGTTTCTCGATGCCTTCACCTACTTCTAGACGGATGAATGCAGAAACAGTTGCGCCTTTCTCAGCCAGAATTTCACCAACAGTTTTCTTTGGCTCCATTACGAATGGCTGACCAGTCAGAGAAACTTCGCCAGTGAATTTCTTCATACGGCCTTCAACCATTTTCTCTGCGATTTCTTTTGACTTGCCTTCGTTCATTGCGATGCCAACTTGAACTTCACGTTCTTTAGCAACCACTTCAGCAGGAACGTCGTCTGGAGTCAGGAATTCTGGGCGAGAAGCCGCTACGTGCATTGCAACGTGTTTTAGAGTTTCAACGTCAGCAGAACCAGCAACGACAACACCGATACGGTCGCCATGGCGATAAGTCGCCAGAGCTTCGCCTTCAACGTACTGAACGCGACGGATGTTGATGTTCTCACCAATTTTCGCAACAAGAGCAACACGAGCTTCTTCGAATTGTGCTTGCAGCTCTTCTACAGAGGCTTTAGAAGCGAGAGCAGCGTCAGTAACTTGGTTAGCAAATGCTACGAAGTTGCTGTCTTTTGCTACGAAGTCAGTTTGGCAGTTGACTTCAACCAGAGCCGCAATGCCTTCGCCTTCTTTGATCATGATGGTGCCTTCAGCAGCGATGTTGCCAGCTTTCTTAGCAGCTTTAGCAGCACCACTCTTACGCATGTTCTCGATCGCCAGCTCGATGTCACCGTTGGTTTCAACAAGGGCTTTCTTACATTCCATCATACCTGCGCCAGTACGCTCGCGCAGTTCTTTTACTAGAGCAGCAGTAACAGCCATTCTCTATTCCTCAGTTAATTCTGGATTGGGTAAAAATTGAGGGCCTACATTATCGGCCCCCAATGCTAACTATAACTTGGGCTATGCTACACAATCATGGCAGATAGCCTAAGTTTCACTCAGAGCCGAGATTATTCCGCTTCTACGAAACCGTCTTTTTCAGCTACAGCAGCTACGTCTTTGTTACGACCTTCGTTGATCGCTTGAGCAGCAGCATTCAGGTACAGTTGAACAGCGCGGATCGCGTCGTCGTTACCTGGGATGATGTAGTCTACGCCGTCTGGGCTAGAGTTAGTATCAACAACAGCAAATACTGGAATACCTAGGTTGTTCGCTTCTTTGATAGCGATGTGCTCGTGATCTGCGTCGATTACGAACAGAGCGTCAGGCAGGCCGCCCATATCTTTGATACCGCCAAGAGACTTTTCCAGTTTCTCCATTTCGCGAGTGCGCATTAGAGCTTCTTTCTTAGTCAGCTTGTCAAAAGTACCGTCAGTAGATTGAACTTCCAGCTCTTTCAGACGCTTGATTGACTGACGAACAGTTTTCCAGTTAGTCAGCATACCGCCCAACCAGCGGTTGTTAACATAGTATTGGTTGCTTGCTAGAGCTGCTTCTTTCACAGACTCAGATGCAGCGCGCTTAGTACCAACGAATAGAACTTTACCTTTCTTCTCGCCAACTTTTGCCAGCTCAGCTAGAGCTTCGTTGAACATAGGTACAGTTTTTTCTAGGTTGATGATGTGAACGCGGTTACGTGCGCCGAAAATGAATTGCTTCATTTTTGGGTTCCAGTAACGAGTTTGGTGACCGAAGTGTACGCCCGCTGTCAGCATATCGCGCATTGATACAGATGCCATTTTAAAATCCTCTATGGGGTTAGGCCTCCACATCCCCCGTATATCCGACTCCACTTGGAGCACCCCGGAATACGTGTCGGAATGTGTGTGATTTAAACAATTAGGTTTGTGGTTCCCAATCCTTTTCGCCAACAGGGAGAATAAGGACCCGGATTCCGGCGCGCTTTATATCATATTTCGCCCCTGTGTGGCTAGAAAAAATTCGTCGATAGCCAATGCAAAGCCATGACTTAGCCACTCGATTTTAGCGCCGGGCGACTGTTTTCTTGCGCTTCATCTGTCCATTGTTACAATAGCGCCACTAGCACCTTGTGTGCTCACAAGTGAGTAGAGAAAGCCGATGTCTATAAAAATCAAGAATGCCGTAGAAATTGAAAAAATGCGCGTTGCGGGCCGCTTAGCCGCTGAAGTTCTAGAAATGATTGAACCTCATGTGAAAGCAGGCGTGACTACCGAAGAGCTGGATCAGATATGTCATAAGTACATTACTGAAGTTCAAGGCGCGATTCCGGCACCACTGAATTATCACGGTTTTCCAAAATCAATCTGTACGTCGATCAACCACATTGTCTGCCACGGCATTCCTGCCAGTGAAGATACTTATTTTGGTCAGATCCAACGTCCTGCTGTACTGCGTGATGGCGACATCCTTAACATCGATATTACGGTTATCAAAGACGGCTACCACGGCGATACCTCAAAAATGTTTTTGATTGGCGATGTGTCGATTGAAGACAAGCGCCTGTGTCATGTGGCGCAAGAGTGTCTTTACCTCGCACTGAAACAGGTCAAGCCGGGCGTTCAATTGGGCGAAATTGGAACCACGATTGAAAAACACATCAAGACCAACAACAAAAACAACCCGCGCTTTAAATTCTCTATCGTGCGTGATTACTGTGGTCACGGCATTGGTGCTGAGTTCCATGAAGAGCCACAAGTGGTGCACTACAAAAACAGTGACCGCACCGTGCTGCGTGAAGGGATGATTTTCACCATTGAGCCCATGATTAACGCCGGTAAATTTGGCTGCCGTCTTGATGATGAAGATAGCTGGACGGTCTACACCGCCGATGGCAAAAAATCTGCCCAGTGGGAACATACGATTTTGGTCACCGCAACTGGCTGTGAAATCCTGACGCTACGCAGTGAAGAAAGCCTGCCACGCATCTTGAATAACGCCTAAGTTATCCTTCGATTGAAAATATCCCTGCTGGTCAGGGATATTTTTTTATCCGTCGCCATCTGCTAGATTGGTTCAATTCGTGTTAACGCTTGCATGGACGCACTATGCCGTATCAATCCCCTATCACATTTCAAGAACCCCAACTCACGGTAGAGAGCTTAAAGCAGCAGCTCGAAAGCTTTACTGAATACCAAAAGCAAGAGTTTTTCGATCACCATCCAGTGACCGACTTAGTGCTTGGCCGCTCCGAATACATGGACCTGCTACTCCACCGTTTGTGGCAATTTTTTGGCTTTGATGAGCTGGTTGAAGTGAGCTTAGTCGCGGTTGGGGGTTATGGGCGTGGTGAACTACACCCTCTCTCAGACATCGATCTCCTAGTCTTATCTCAACAGCCGCTCAGCGAACAAGTCGCCAATAAAATCAGCCAATTTCTCACCCTGTTATGGGATTTAAAATTGGAGATTGGCCACGCGGTACGAACCGTGGAACAGTGTGCTGAAATCGGTAAAGCTGACCTCACTGTAGCCACTAACTTGCAAGAAGCGCGCTTACTGTGCGGCTGTGAAGAGACCTTTCATCGTCTCAAAATGGTCATCCATTCTGAGTCCTTCTGGCCAAGTGAAATCTTCTATCAAGCCAAAGTGCGTGAGCAGAAAGAGCGCCACGCTCGATATCACGACACCACCTACAACTTAGAGCCAGACATCAAATCGACTCCCGGTGGGCTACGCGATATTCACACCTTAAGTTGGGTCGCACGCCGCCATTTTGGAGCAACGTCCTTGTATGAGATGAGCCGCTTTGGTTTTCTGACCGATGCCGAATACCGTGAGCTGGTTGAGTGCCAAGACTTTTTATGGCGCGTGCGTTTTGCGCTGCACATTGAGCTGAAACGTTACGACAACCGCTTAACCTTTGCGCATCAAGTGCAAGTCGCTCGTCATCTCGGTTACTTTGGTGAAGGCAACCGTGGCATAGAGATGATGATGAAAGAGTTTTTCCGCACCCTGCGTCGTGTGGCTGAACTCAACAAAATGCTGCTGAAAATTTTCGATAAAGCGATCCTCAATAATGGTGAAGAAGCCGAAGCCGTGATTATTGATGATGACTTCCAACGCCGTGGCAATATGATTGAAGCGCGTAAACCCGCGCTATTTCAAGCTCGTCCAGAAACTATTCTGGATATGTTTTTGCATATGGCCAGCGACTCCACAATCGAATCGGTTGCGCCAGCCACCATGCGCCAATTGCGCACGGCTCGTCGCCGACTGAATAAATTTCTGCACACCCTTCCCGCCGCACGCGAAAAGTTTATTGAGCTGGTACGCCACCCCAACGCACTGCATAAAGCGTTTAGCCAAATGCACAAGCTGGGCGTACTTGCTGCTTATTTGCCCCAATGGAACCAGATTGTTGGCCAGATGCAGTTCGACTTGTTCCACGTCTATACGGTGGATGAACACAGTATTCGTCTACTCAAACATATCCATCTATTCAGTGATGCCAATAACCACGATCGCCACCCTATTTGCTGTGAAATTTACCCTAAAATTCAGAAAAAAGAGCTGCTCATCCTCGCGGCTATTTTCCATGATATCGGTAAAGGACGCGGCGGTGATCACTCAGAAATTGGTGCCGATGAAGCGTTTGATTTCTGTATTGAGCACGGTTTATCTAAACCGGAAGCGAAATTGGTCGCTTGGCTGGTCAAAAATCACCTCCTGATGTCAGTCACCGCGCAACGTCGTGATATCTACGATCCAGATGTGATCATCGAATTTGCCAAAAAAGTGCGTGATGAAGAGCGCCTTGAATACTTAGTGTGTTTAACCGTCGCCGACATCTGCGCCACCAACCCTGAGCTTTGGAACAGTTGGAAACGGACTTTGTTGGCAGAGCTCTTTTACTCAACCCAGCGCGCGCTACGGCGCGGCTTAGAAAACCCCGTTGATGTCCGTGAACGCATTCGTCATAACCAGCAAATGGCCTCCGCCCTGCTGCGCAAAGAAGGCTTCTCTAGCCGTGAAATTGAGGTGTTATGGCAGCGCTTTAAAGCCGATTATTTCTTGCGCCATACTCATAAACAGATCGCGTGGCACTGCACCCATTTATTACGCCATGAAGACAGTAGCAAACCTTTGGTTTTACTCAGCAAAAAAGCCACTCGCGGCGGAACGGAAGTTTTTATCTACACCAAGGATCAGGCTGCTTTATTTGCGACTGTGGTTGCCGAGCTCGACCGGCGTAATCTGAACGTGCATGACGCACAAATCATGGCCAGTAAAGACGGTTATGTACTCGATACTTTCATGGTACTTGACCAAAATGGGCAAGCCATTGAAGAAGATCGCCATCAAGCATTGATTCGTCATCTGGTACATGTACTGGAAGATGGTCGTCCTACCACGCAAAAGGCAAGGCGCATTCCTCGTAACTTGCAGCACTTTAAAGTCAAAACTCAGGTTGATTTTCTACCAACCAAGAGTAAAAAGCGCACCTTAATGGAGTTCGTCGCGCTGGATACGCCGGGGCTACTGGCTACCGTCGGAGCCACCTTTGCCGAACTCAACTTGGATTTGCATGCCGCTAAAATCACGACCATAGGTGAGCGCGCAGAAGACTTATTCATTTTAACCAACGCCCAAGGCACGCGCCTCAATGAAGAGGAGGAGCAGCACTTGCGCGTGAAATTGATTGAACATGTCGCAGAGCTCGCTCCTAGCGCTCAGTAGCGAAACGGTCAAGGTGCGGGTGCGATCTTGAGCACAAGTTAACCTATTGAACTGTCAGGCACATCAACCAGCTGCTACAGTAAATTGAGTGCCATCTTGGTAAATGTATATACCCAAACAACTTGGAGTTGCAGGTAGGCGGCAAGTGAGTGAGTCCCCATGAGCATAGACAAGCTATGTGATTGGGGTGAACGAACGTAGCTAACACCGCTGCAGCTTCAAGTAGGAAGGGCATATCAAGAGGCGTGCGGGTTATTTTAACTAAGAGGTTGCCTATGTTTCCCCATCTCGTTGGCTTGGGTATTAATGAACCTACGCAAATTGAACGCTATTCACTGCGCCAAGAAGCGCATAAAGATGTATTAAAGATCTACTTCAAAAAGCAAAAGGGCGAGCTGTTCGCCAAAAGCGTCAAGTTTAAATATCCAAGGCAGATCAAAAATGTATTGGTCGACAGCGGCAGTCATCAGTACAAAGAAGTCACTGAAATTAATCGCAATTTAACACTGGTGATTGATGAGCTGAACAAGATAACCAAACCCGAAGTCATGGGTGAAGTGGACGTGAAACAGAAAATTCTTAATGATTTACGCCACTTGGAAAAGGTCGTTGCCAGTAAAATTGCCGAAATTGAAGCCGATTTGCAAAAGTTAAACTAGCTGAGTTTGGTTCCCCTAGGGGAACCTAAACAAGCGAATCTCAAGCAGGCACAGCAGGCAACCACTCTAACCAATAGCCGATGGCCGCTAAACTAATCGCGGCCATTACCCCAGCCACTAAATCATCAATCATGATGCCGAAACCGCCATGCACACGCTTATCCAACCAACTGATCGGCCAAGGTTTGAGCATATCGAAAAAGCGAAATAGCACAAAACCTGTCACGAGCCATTTCCAATCGAAAACCGGTAATTGGTATAACGGCACAATCAGCATAGTGATCCAAAAGCCGGCAAATTCATCCCAAACAATCGAACCGTGATCGTGTACCTGCATATCATCTGAGGTGACTTGGCAAATTTTTATGCCGATGAGGCTAGCGAACACAACCACGACGGCATACAGAGTCAAAGGGAGCTGTGCCAGCATTAAGTAAAATGGCACCGATGCTAACGTGCCCATCGTTCCGGGCACGATGGGCGACAAGCCACTGCCAAAACCAGTAGCAAGCAAGTGCCAAGGGTTACTTAAGGAGAGATTACTGCGTGGATCGCTCATGCTTTCACCTTGAAATGATCATACCCAGCCAGTTGCCAATCGAGCTTTTTCCCCTGATTGTGCAGCTCAAACGTACCGGCCGGGCGAATTTGGCCAATACAGGTCACTTTTGTGCCGCAATGGGCGAGCGCATTTTCCAGCGAGCCTCGGTTTTCTTCTGGAATGGTGAAGCAGAGTTCGTACTCTTCACCGCTGGTCAAGGCATACTGCTGCGCACTAGTGACACTGTCTACAAACTGCAATAGCTCTTTAGACAGCGGCAACAAGCTGACATCAATACTCGCCCCAACATTGGAACGTCGCAAAATGTGTTGCAGATCGGCAATCAGGCCGTCGGAAATATCAATCGCCGAAGAGGCCAAATGCACTAAGGCTTGCCCTGCCACAATGCGTGGTGTCGATAAGTAATGGCGCTGCTCAAGAATATCGGCGAAGGGTAAATGGCGCTTTTCCGGATCTAAAATCACGTCTAAGCCGGCTTGGCTATCCCCTAGATCGCCCGTGACATAGAGCCAATCGCCAACTTTCGCGCCGCTACGCAGCATAGCCTGCTCTTTGGGTAAAAAGCCCTGCACGGTTAATGTGATACTGAGTGGCCCTTTGGTGGTATCGCCACCAATGAGCTGCACATTGTAGTAATTGGCCAACTCGAAAAAAGCATCGCAAAATGGCGTTAGCCACGCATCATCAATCTCAGGCAGAGTCAACGCAAGCGAAACCCAAGCCGGAGTCGCGCCCATTGCCGCCAAATCACTGATGTTCGACGCTAAGGCTTTGTGCGCGACCCAAGCCGGATTGGCCTGAGCCAGAAAATGGGTTCCAGCAACTAAGGTATCCGTGCTGATCGCCACGCGCGAATTTTCAGGAACTTTGACAATGGCACAGTCATCACCCAATGCTAAGTGAACGTCTTTGCGTTGTGCTTGTCGGTTGGAAAAGTATTTATCGATTAAATTAAATTCACCAAACATCATCCAGACTCTTTGGTTGAAACGCTGCATTAGGTCGCAGCTTATCAAGAAAAAAGGTCAGCGACTGCTGACCTTCTGGTGGAAAACGGATTACGCTTTCTTACGTACGTGCGGTGCGGCTTTATCCAGCACACCGTTAACGAATTTATGGCTATCTTCCGCAGCAAACACTTTTGCCAGTTCAATCGCCTCGTTAATCACCACTTTGTATGGTACGTCTTCACGACGCGTCATTTCATACATGGCCAAACGCAGTAGCGCCAGTTCCATCATGTCCAGATCTTGCATCGGACGAGAAACAAAAGGACGCAGTTTGCTGTCGAGTTCATTGTGGTTTAAAACCACACCCGCCAGCAGATCACGGAAATAAGAAACATCGGTTTCAGGAGCAGCAAGAGCTGGCTCAGCGGCACGATGTTCTTCTTCATCGTACTTACCGCTGGTTAGAAATTGCTCTTCAATAGTCGCAACATTCTCTTTAGTAATTTGCCATGAATAAATTGCTTGTAGCGCAAATTGACGTGCATTACGACGTGCGGCTGGTTTCACACTGGCCCCCATTAGGAATCGATTTCAGAAAGAACATTAATCATCTCAAGTGCGCTCAGTGCTGCTTCAGCACCCTTATTACCAGCCTTGGTTCCTGCGCGTTCAATAGCTTGATCGATAGTATCAACAGTCAACACACCGAATGCGACTGGAATGCTAAATTCCAGAGACACTTGTGCCAGACCTTTATTCATTTCACTGCAAACGTAGTCAAAGTGCGGTGTACCGCCACGGATCACACAACCCAGAGAGACAATCGCATCGTAGTCGCCCGTTTTTGCAACACGTTGCGCTACCAGTGGCAGCTCAACCGCACCGGGACAACGCACAACGGTAATGTTGTCATCACTGATCTGACCGTGACGCTTAAGAGTATCGATGGCACCAGACAGCAAACTTTCATTGATAAAACTGTTGAAACGAGAAATCACAATCGCAATTTTCGCATTTGGTGCTGGGAAACCACCCTCGATCACTTTCATAAGCTTTCCTTTAACTCTGTTCATCAAGTGAGAATCGCCGGATTCTAGCACAAATTTGTGAGCAATATCTAACAGAAATTTGGGCTTACACCGCGCACCGCCATCAAGCTAAAACGCGGTAAACCAGCCATGAAATATCTTCAAACGACTTGGTTTTGCAGCGAGGCGGACAGTAAGTTCATCCCCCCAGTATAGGTAGGTTCTATGCTTGGAGGAATGAAGGTCGCTCACTCCACTGCCACTTCAAGTAGCAAGGGAATAGCGATTATTCGCAGACGTATTCGACCACATTGAGACCAAAACCACCCAATGCGTGGTACTTTTTGTTTGGTGAAGAGAGCAGACGCATCTCTTTCACTCCAAGATCAGCAAGGATTTGCGAGCCAACTCCGACCCGGCGTGAAGTGCCTTGTTTTTTGGCCATCGCAGGGGCTTCGCCTTTATCTTGCAGCTCAAACATTTTCACTCGGTGTAGCAAGAGCTCACTCGATTCTTCATGACCCAGGATCACCAACACCCCACCTTCTTGCCCAATACGCTGCATTGCTGTCGCAAGTGGCCAACTGCGCTCTGCCGCACGGTTGCTGTGCAGCAGATCGGTAAAAGTATCTTGTAGATGCACACGCACGAGAGTTGGCGCGCTAGTAATATCGCCTTTACGTAGAGCAAAATGGATTTGCTTATCGATGATGTCACGGTAAGTGACCAGCTCAAACTCACCATATTCAGTGGGCAGTTTACATTGCGCGACACGCTCAATGGTGGTTTCGGTGTGGTTGCGGTACTCAATCAAGTCTGCAATCGTACCCAGCTTTAAGCCGTGTTTTTCAGCGAACACTTCTAAGTCCGGACGACGCGCCATGGTGCCGTCATCATTAAGAATTTCCACAATCACCGACGCGGGCTCTAAACCAGCCAAGCGTGCCAAATCACACCCAGCTTCTGTGTGCCCAGCGCGCGTTAATACTCCGCCATCTTGTGCAGCCAGCGGAAAAATATGCCCCGGCTGAACCAAATCAGCCGCTTTCGCTTCTTTGGCCACTGCCGCTTGTACTGTGCGCGCGCGATCCGCCGCTGAAATACCGGTGGTCACGCCTTCGGCCGCTTCAATCGAAACGGTGAAATTGGTGGTGTACTGGGCATTATTATCTTGCACCATGGGATTTAAACCCAGACGGCGACAACGCTCTTTCGTGAGCGTTAAACAGATGAGGCCGCGGCCATGGGTTGCCATAAAATTGATCGCTGCTGGCGTAATGTGCTCGGCCGCCATGATCAGATCGCCTTCATTTTCACGATCTTCATCATCCATCAGGATGACCATTTTGCCTTGACGAATGTCTTCAATGATCTCTTGTGGGGTGCTAATTGGCATGATGTCAGTCCTATTGTTATGAAGTCTCTGAGAGCAGAGATTAAGCAAAACCGTTTTGTTGCAAAAATGCCATGGTCAGACGCGATTGAGGTTCACTCTCTTGTTGACCTTGCAGTAAACGCTCCATGTAACGTGCCAATACATCCACTTCCAGATTGACTCGGCGTCCCACTTGGAATTCATCGATAGTGGTTTCTGCGCTGGTGTGGGGCACTATGGTCAGTTTAAACGCGTTTTTACGCAGATCATTGACCGTTAAACTGATGCCATCAACGGTAATCGAGCCTTTTTCTGCCACGTATTTGCTGATTTCTGCCGGCATATTGACCCACAGATCCACCGCACGCCCCACAGGAATACGCTCGACGATTTCACCTACGCCATCCACATGCCCTGAGACGATATGACCACCAAAACGAGTTGTAGGCAGCATGGCTTTTTCAAGGTTAACGCGATCACCAACCTGATACTGTGCAAAGCCCGATTTTTTGAGGGTTTCCATCGACAGATCCGCGCTAAAACTACGCTGATCAAAGGCCACAACCGTTAAACAGACGCCATTAGTGGCAATACTGTCACCGAGTTTAACATCGCCCATGTCCAGCTTACCCACATCCACACTGATGGTGACGTCGCTGCCTTTGGGGATAATAGCGGTCAGCTTGCCAACCGCTTCAACAATACCTGTAAACATAATGCTAATCTTTTGTTTTTGGGGTGGCGATGATCCGCAAATCTGCCCCCACCATTCGACAATCTTCTATTTTGAGTTCAATGGCCTCAGCCATTTCCGTCAAACCGAGCGCGCCAAATAAACCACGGCCATCACTGCCCATCAGTTTCGGCGCTAAATAGAGAATGATTTCATCCACCAACTTTTGCTCAATCAAGGATTGAGCCAGTTGGCTCCCCGCCTCTACCCATACTTGATTCACATTGTGTTGCTGAGCGAGCTGTGCCAAAAGCTCACGCAAATCAAGCTTTCCGTTCTCAGCAGAGATACAGAGTTCGGCATTCTCGCTGGCAACTCGCAGCACGGGTAAAGGTGTTTGGTATAACGCTAACTCTGGATGCAATTGATGTTGACGATCCAAAATCACCCGCAGTGGCTGACGCAAATCCGCTTCTGCGTATTGCGCCTGTACCGATGACGGTAAATCGTGCCAACGCACCGCCAGAGAAGCATTATCCGCCAGCACCGTTTGACTGGTGGAGAGAATCGCACTGGCTTGCGCGCGAAACCGCTGAACATCTTTACGTGCTGCAGGAGAGGTAATCCACTGGCTTTTACCGTTAGCGAGCGCGGTTTGTCCATCGAGACTCGCCGCCATTTTGAGCTGCACATAAGGCATGCCAGTTTCCATACGCTTTAGAAAACCGCGGTTGAGTGCTCGTGCATCCGCTTCCAACAACCCCACTTCAACCTCAATCCCGGCATCACGCAGCATTTGTACGCCCTTCCCCGCCACTTGTGGGTTCGAGTCTTGCATTGCGCAAATTACTTTCGCAACCCCGGCTTTAATAAGCCCTTCAGCACAAGGTGGTGTGCGACCATAATGAGAGCAAGGCTCTAAAGTGACATAAGCGGTCGCACCGCGGGTAAGCTCACCGGCTTGGCGCATAGCATGCACTTCAGCATGGGGTTCGCCCGCGCGAAAATGGAAACCTTCCCCTACAATCTGCTCACCGCGAGTGATCACGCAGCCGACATTAGGATTAGGAGAAGTGGTAAAACGCCCGCGCCACGCAAGTTCAATCGCGCGAGACATCATTTGATGATCAAAAGAGGTAAACATAGGCATAATCGCTTTCAGTTAATCCTATCGGTTAGTCCTGCAGTTTGGCGATCTCCTCGCCAAATTCACGGACATCTTCAAAACTACGATATACGGATGCAAAGCGAATATAGGCCACTTTATCTAGCACTTTCAGCTGTTCCATCACCAAGTTACCAATCAGTTTACTCGGAACTTCACGCTCGCCAGTGGCACGTAGCTTAGATTTTATGGTGCTGATCGCCAGTTCAATCGCATCGGCACTCACTGGGCGCTTTTCCAATGCGCGCTGCAAGCCACCAATCATTTTCTCTTCATCAAAAGGCTCACGATTACCATTCGATTTGATCACGCGCGGCATCACTAACTCCGCGGTTTCAAAGGTGGTAAAGCGCTCATTACAAGCCAGACACTGACGACGACGGCGCACTTGATGTCCGTCAGCCACCAGACGTGAATCGATCACTTTGGTATCGTTTTCAGAACAGAAAGGACAATGCATATTACCTCCATAACAAGGCAACCAGTGTAGCCGATGTGCTGTTGAGAGCCAAAGAAAAAGGGGCGCGAAGCCCCTTTACATCACATCTTTGCTTGATTTTTAGCTGCGTGACAGGTAATTGGCTTTGCCCACCCACTTGTAGCTGGTGAGCTCTTCTAGCCCCATCGGGCCACGCGCGTGCAGTTTTTGTGTTGAGACTGCCACTTCTGCGCCTAAACCAAACTGTGCTCCGTCCGTAAAACGCGTAGAAGCGTTGACATACACCGCCGCTGAACCAGCGGTATTCACAAACAGCTCAGCGTTATAGAGATCGTTGGTCATGATCGCATCGGAATGGCTCGCATTGTGCTCACGCATATGCTCAATAGCTTCTTGTACATCCTGTACCACTTTCACGCCTAAGGTGTAGCTGAGCCATTCGGTATCAAAATCGCCCGCTTGCGCATCACGCAGCTCAGCCGCGGCATGCATCAAGGCTTTGGCTTTGGGCTCCGCCACAAACGCCACTTTGCCATTCAGTTTTGCGATGAGTTTGTCTAGTAACGGTTTGGCAATCGCTTGATGGACTAACAAAGTATCTAGCGCATTACACGCCGATGGGCGCTGCACTTTAGCGTTTTCAATCACGGCAACCGATTTATCCAGATCGGCACTTTCATCCACGAAAATATGGCTAATGCCAAAGCCGCCAATGATCACAGGCACAGTGCTGTTTTCTTTGCACATTTTGTGCAGGCCCGCACCGCCACGTGGGATGATCATGTCGACGTAATCATCCATTTTCAGGAGTTGCGTCACCAGTTCACGATCCGGCTTTTCAATGTACTGCACAGAAGCCGCTGGTAGACCTGCTTTATCCAACGCCGACTGGATCACTTTGACCAGTTCCATGTTAGAGAAAAACGTCTCTTTGCCTCCTCGCAAAATCGCGGCGTTACCGGTTTTTAAACACAGCGCCGCAATATCAATGGTGACATTAGGGCGAGCTTCATAAATGACGCCGACCACACCAAGGGGTACGCGACGGCGTGCCAATGACATGCCGTTTTCCAACACTCGGCTATCAATTTCGCTACCGACGGGATCGTTCAATTTGATCACGTTACGCACATCGTTGGCGATTGCTTGCAAGCGAGACTCATTGAGCAGCAAACGATCCAGCATGGCATCAGACAAACCCGCTTCGCGCCCCAGCGCAATATCTTTTGCGTTTGCAGCAAGAATGCTCGCGCTTTGCGCTTCCAACTGATCGGCCATAATGGCGAGAGCCTGATTTTTTTGCGCGGTACTGGCGGTAGCCAGTTGGAAAGAGGCCGCTTTGGCCGCTTTACCGAGTACGGTTAAATCCATCATTCTCTCCTTTATTCTTGAATCACGACCATGTCGTCGCGGTGGATCACTTCTGAGCCGTGATCGTAGCCTAAAATATCGATGATCTCTTTACTGTGCTTACCAGCAATTTGCGCCAACTCGTCATTGGAGTAGGCCGCGATGCCGCGCGCAATCAGATGACTTTGCTTATCCAGTACCCGCACCACTTCACCACGGGCGAACTGACCTTGCACTCGCACCACACCTTTGGCGAGCAAGCTGCTGCCCTTGGTTTGCACCGCTTTCACTGCGCCATCGTCAATCACGATATCACCCGATGCCGCTGGGCCTGCCAAAATCCAGCGTTTGCGGTTTTCTAACGCTTCTTCCAAAGCTAAGAAGCGCGTGCCTTGTGGCTCATCACTTAAGGAGTCAAAAATCACATTGGGCGCACGACCTGCCGCAATGATGACTTCAATACCAGCACGGCGAGCAATGTCCGCCGCTTGCAGCTTGGTGGCCATGCCGCCCGTACCGAGTGTAGTGCCACTGCCACCAGCAATTTTGCGCAGTGTGTCATCAATGGTGGTCACTTCTTTGATCAGTTGGGCATTGGGATCTTTACGTGGATCGGCGGTGAACAAGCCTTTTTGATCAGTCAATAGCAGCAGTTTATCCGCGCCACACAAAATACCGACCAGCGCCGATAAGTTATCGTTGTCACCGACTTTGATTTCATTGGTTGCTACCGCATCGTTTTCGTTGACCACAGGCACAATGCCGTTTTCAACTAACGCATTGATGGTGTCACGCGCATTAAGGAAACGCTCACGGTCATCAAGATCAGCACGGGTGAGCAGCATCTGACCAATTTTGATGCCATAAATCGCAAATAACGATTCCCAGACCTGAATCAAACGACTTTGCCCAACCGCTGCCAGCAGTTGCTTGCTGGAAATCGCGTTGGGCAGCGCAGGGTAACCTAAATGCTCACGGCCAGCCGCAATGGCGCCCGAGGTCACGATCACTACTGAGTGACCTTGCTTTTTGAGTTCAGCACACTGGCGAGCGAGCTCAACCATATGAGCACGATCCAGCGCAAGAGTACCGCCGGTCAGAACACTGGTTCCCAGCTTCACAACAACCGTTTGTGGAGCTTTGATGCTTCGTTGATTTGTGGTCATGATTGCTTCTGTTGAGAAAAACTTTAAGAGACGATGTTTTAGCAATCCACACTGCAATGCACAAGCAGAAAAAGGTGCAAAAGCACCTTTTTCTTCGGGTTATCGATTGAACAGGGTTAATTAGGCAAATGGCGCGGACTCGGTTGAGACCGTGACAGAGATTTCGAAACGTTCACGTAACGTTTTGACTAACTTTTTGTGAAATTCCGCTTGAGTATGATTAACCTCCGCTTGGGCAGATTCTGGTATCGCTTCTGCAACCCAATCTCCCGCAAGCGTATAGCGACCGATATGGTAGCAAGCTGACATTTCTTGCTCATTTTGCGTCAACTCCATCCACCAGCCCCAAAACTCGCGTTTTTCAGGGGATTTTTTATCATTCACACATGAGGCGAGACAATCAAATAAGTAGAATCGCTCACTACACTGCCCTTCGCGTAAATAAGGCCCCATCGCTTTCAAGGTCGAGAGCAGGCGGTAGTGGGTAGGGGTTTTGGTCATCTCTGACATAGTTCATCTCCATAAGCAGCAATTGAGAGCCATGTTATCTCCCTCAAGCGACAGCTTCGGCGGGGAGATTTTAGAATTGGACGAACAAATATTCGCCACTTACTGCTTACTTTTGATGACTTTTATGGAAATGTCACTTGCAAAGTTCATCTTCTAGCCAGTTTATTGCCAAATCGAGGGATTGCTCATATCCCTGTGAAATGGTTTTACTTTTTACTTTCTTCGCTTGCCCACCTTGGCTAAAGAGTGCCACGAGTTGGTTGTCTGAATAAGGCGATACCGGATCTCCTTCCAATCCCAGTGCTAAAATCGGCGTTTTGGTTCTGCGGCCAGACATAAAACCCTGCACTTTTAGCGACCATGCCATCAATTGCCCGGATAAGCTGCGCACATCGACTACGTTTTTGCCTAAACGTGACGCCAGTACATCAAGATACATTTTGGGCATAGCGGCCAACTTATTAGGGGAGGTGAAAATATCGTGAATTGGCGCGCCAAGTGAAACACAAGCTTTCACCTTATCCGACTCGAGAAAAGCCAGCCGCGCCATCGCATTCCCACCAAAACGAAAACCAATCAGCCCGATACGGAAATGATCCACCCAAGGCAGATCTGCCAGCTGGTTCAGTACCGCTTGATGCAAGCAGGAGGAATCTTCAGTCAATGGCCAGTGAGAGCTTGCGCCCAGTGACGGCATATCAATGGTCAGCATGGCGATATCTCGCTTGGCTAAATAATCGCGAAATAGACGCCACATATCGGTTTGTAAGCTATCTAACCCCGCACTGACCAGCACCACAGGCTTTGGAGAATCGGTATTACGTAGATGCAAATAACCAGCAATTTTTTTGTTTTGATAGGAAAACTCTAAGCGCTTAACCACAAATCCCGTCAGCTTTGCCGCTTCTTGATAGGCATTGTTTGCGAGCACTTGGGCTTGTAAAGCCAAGTTGTCGTTTCGAAGATGAGGATAACCCGCGATGCTGTAATAGAGCGCCGCGGCAAACATTTGATCGGCCGCCTCTTCTCCTTGACGCTCCGCCGCTTGCTTTTGATGTAACATGCCAACGCGCGTCCATTCGTAGGTCCAGTTACCACTGCGATATCCCATCACAGTATCAAGCCACTCATCGTGAGTGCGCGAATGCTTAGAAGAGGCAATCCGCGCCAGGATCTCTTCCTGCTCAACCGGATCAACGCCCTGCCAAATCCACTGTAAACGGCGCAAATTACGGTACCAAGCTTGGGATGATTGTTCTCGGCGAGTATCTAACAGCTCTAAACTGCTTGGCATATATTGGGTAAGCGAAGATGTCTCTTTAGCTTGTTTGTGATTTTGAAACAGGGTCTCAGACAGGTTTTTGCTGCTCGCTTCTGACATAACAAGTCTCTTTACTGGCGTTGCGCTAAGTTGGGCTAACAGTAGTAAAAAAAAATGACCCTTGAAAGGGTCATTTTCAAATTCTCGGCAAAAAGACTATTTTTGCTTGCGATTAACTGGCTCAACATAAGACAGCACCATGTCCCATGGTTGCTCGATCCAAGTGTCTTGTGGAATATCAACCACGTACTCGTCAACCAAGTCTTTACCCGCAGGTTTAGCACAGACAGTCACAAATTTCGCTTTCGGATACATTTCACGGATTTTACGTGCGGTATCGCCGCTATCGACCAGATCATCAATGATCAGGAAACCTTCTCCGTCATGCTCTGGTGCTTTAAGAACAGTCATATCACGCTGGTGATCATGGTCATAGCTAGAGATACACACCGTATCCACATAGCGAATGCCCAACTCACGAGCGAGAATAGCAGCAGGAACTAAGCCACCACGGCTGACACCCAAGATACCTTTCCATTGTTCTGCAGGCATTTGACGCTGTGCAAGTTCACGGCAGTAATGCTGCATATTGTCCCAGGTGATAACGAATTTTTTGCTCATGTGATAAACCTAAATTGAATTTTTATAATGTCTTCTCTTACGCCGCCAAAATGTATTTGATGACAAAAATGGCCGCCATAACCCATACACTGAGAGAGACGCTGCGTCCTTTACCACTGAAAAGTTTGATTGCGGCATAAGCAATAAAACCGAGTGAGATACCTTCCGCAATCGAGAATGTCAGAGGCATCATCAAACAGGTAACAACAGTGGGTGCCGCTTCAGTCAGATCACGCCAATCAATGCTCACTAACCCCGACATCATCAGAATAGCAACATAGAAAAGTGCACCGGCCGTCGCATAAGCTGGGATCATACCCGCTAGTGGCGAGAAGAATAATGCAAGAAGGAACAAAATGCCAACCACCACAGCAGTTAAACCAGTGCGGCCACCAACAGCAACACCGGAGACACTTTCAATATAAGAAGTGGTGTTTGAAGTACCGAGCAGAGCGCCGACAGACGTTGCTGTCGAATCCGCCAACAGGGCACGATTCAGGCGTGGAATTTTGCCATCTTTTTCGATTAATCCCGCTTTGGTTGCAACGCCAACCAAGGTGCCCGCAGTGTCAAATAGGTCAACAAACAAGAACGCAAACACCACAGAAATCATGCCGATCTCAAAGACAGCAGAGAAATCGAGTTGCATCAAGGTCGGCGCGATACTCGGAGGCGTAGACATAATGCCGCCCCATTGCACATCACCAAATACGAGACCGAGAGCTGTCACCGCTAAAATAGCAATCATCACCGCGCCTTTGACGCCGCGATAGACTAAACCAATCGTCAGGAAGAAGCCCACCGCTGCCAACACCGCATGCAGCGAAGTGATTGCGCCTAAAGAAACCAGTGTTGCTGGATTATCGACCACAATGCCCGCATTTTTTAATGCGATGAAAGCTAAGAACAGACCAATACCCGCTGAAATGCCGGTACGTAAAGAGTGAGGAATCGAGTTGATGATCCACTCACGGATTTTGAACAAGCTGAGTAGAATAAACAGCACGCCCGAGCAGAACACCGCGGCCAGAGCGACTTGCCAAGTGTGTCCCATACCTAGAACCACACCATAAGTGAAGAAGGCATTAAGCCCCATACCTGGCGCTTGAGCGATAGGATAATTGGCAATAAAACCCATAATGAAACAGCCAATCGCGGCCGCCAAACAGGTCGCCACGAAAACCGCACCGCGATCCATTCCCGCATCCGACAAAATGGCTGGGTTAACAAAAATAATGTAAGCCATGGTCAGGAAAGTCGTGACCCCAGCGAGGATCTCAGTGCGCACGTTCGTGCCGTATTCACTGAGTTTAAAAAGCTTTTCCAGCATGTTCGAATCCTTTAGTGGTAAAAAAGTAAACGGTTGCGTAAACGATTGGCGGCGATTATAGAGTTATCAAAAAACAAATTCCAGACACAATTCTGACTGTACGCGGGTTTTCTAACCAAAAAGGGAATCTGTCGATCAGAAGATAAGTCAATTGCTCAATACCAACAGAATGTTGCGATCAAGTTCGAATAGGGAAGATTTTTTGAGGATAAAAAAACGCCACCTCAAGTGAGATGGCGGTGAATCATATCGACCAAATTTGGTCGTCAATAAATTCCAATTTAGGGGTGAACAAAACTTGTTCGAGACGCAAAAATTGCGTATCAGTAGCCGAAGCTACGAGGGTATGCAAAGTTACCGGTGTACACAGAGTGTTGGTTCCAGAACATTGCAGACGATAAACCTTTATTCATAACTATCACCATTAAAATCAAAACTGTTTACTTGATTTCTCGGTTCCATGGAGGCGATAAATCGGACTCATCCTTTGAGCGTTTTCTCTTCGCTAGCGAAGCTGTACACAAATATACCACCAAGAAATTAAATTACAACACTTAAGGTGATTAAAATCACAAAAATCATTTAAATTGATCTTGGTCAGCATTTTTTAGTAATTTAATTACAACTTTATTAAGAAAAATTACAGTTAAAGTGCATGAAGATGCATTTGCCTACCTCAGTCACGTTACGTCTTCTTATTATTCCTGACGCTAGCCGATGATCAAAACCCGTTTTCCTGCCACTTTTGACCTACACCCTGCCCCTGCACAGTGATATGCTGTGCAACGAAAGTACCTACCTGTTACAGGCAAATTCTCTGCCACGACCCAGCTCTGGAGAGAGGATACACGGGAAAAATTACAGTAAGGAGTCATCTGTGTCTGAGTTCCAAACCGAAATCAGTAAGTTATCGTCAAATCCAATTTGGCCATTTTTCGCCACTATCTGTTCCATCCCGCACCCTTCAAAACATGAAGAGGCATTAGCTCAATACATTATCAACTGGGCTAAAGAACAAGGATTGGCCGTTCGTCGTGATGAGACCGGTAACGTCTTTATTAAAAAGCCAGCGACACCGGGCATGGAAAATCGTAAAGGTGTGGTACTTCAAGCGCACATTGATATGGTGCCGCAAAAAAATGAAGACACAGTGCATGATTTCACCAAAGATCCGATCCAGCCTTATATTGATGGTGAATGGGTTACCGCTCAGGGCACTACGCTTGGCGCGGATAATGGTATCGGCATGGCTTCTTGCCTAGCAGTACTGGCCTCCAAAGAGATCCAACATGGTCCAATTGAAGTTCTGCTGACTATTGATGAAGAAGCGGGCATGACCGGCGCTTTTGGCCTCAAAGAGGGTTGGCTGGAGGGCGACATTCTGCTCAATACCGACTCTGAGCAAGAAGGTGAAGTCTATATGGGCTGCGCGGGAGGCGTGAACGCCGAGTTCACTTTCTCCATTGAGCGTGAAGCGCTCCCTGCTGGTTATGTTGGTCGCCAACTGATCTTAAAAGGTTTGAAAGGCGGTCACTCGGGTTGTGATATTCACACTGGCCGTGGTAACGCTAACAAGCTGATGGCACGCTTTCTCGCAGGCCATGCGAAAGAATTAGATCTGCGCTTAGTCGAATTCCGTGGCGGTAGTCTACGTAATGCGATCCCGCGTGAAGCTTTTGTCACCGTCGCCTTGCCAGAACAGCACGTAGCCGAATTAGAAACCCTATTCCACCGCTACACTGAGCTACTCAAAGCCGAGCTGGGTAAAGTTGAAACTCACTTGGTGACTTTCCTTGAAGCCAAAGAACTGCAAAGTGAAGTGCTGACCGCGCACACTCAACAACGTTTTGTTGCCGCTCTGAACACGTGTCCAAACGGTGTGATCCGCATGAGTGATGATATTGCAGGTGTTGTAGAAACCTCACTCAACGTGGGAGTGATCACCACAGAAGCCAACAAAATCAAAGTGCTGTGCTTGATTCGCTCCCTAATGGACTCAGGCCGCCACCAAGTCGAGGGCATGTTGCAATCGCTGGCACAACTTGCGGGGGCAGAGCTGGAGCTTTCTGGTGCTTACCCAGGCTGGAAACCCGATGCTGATTCTGAAATCATGCATATTTTCCGTGATATGTATGAAGGCATTTATGGCCACAAACCGAACATCATGGTGATCCACGCGGGTCTTGAGTGTGGGCTGTTCAAAAAACCCTATCCAAACATGGATATGGTCTCTTTCGGTCCAACCATCAAGTTCCCACATTCACCGGATGAAAAAGTGAAGATCGACACGGTTGATCTGTTCTGGCAACAGATGGTGGCGCTGCTCGCCAATATCCCAGTGAAAGCCTAACCGCTAAGAAGCCGAGTGCATAACTCGGCTTTTTTATATCAATTTTTTTTGTCGAAAAGGCAAATTTAATTCATTAGCTTGAGTTTGAGGTTGGCTGCTAGAGTTCGCCCCCTTGAAGTTCCCAGAGTTATTCACCAAACTCTCTTCAAGCGACAACTGGCCAAATGCGAGTTGTTTCGAGGGTGCTGCTTGTCCTTAGCGGTTGAAATTCACACACCAACATCCCAATCTCATCCCTCCCCCATAATTTTTCTTTCTTTCTTCCACTCAACTTTAACTTTCATCCTCCCAACCTCTCCCCATCACTTCTCTCCCTAAATTATCCCTTAACCCTATTCTCTAACACCTTCCTTCTACCATTTAATAAAATTCACACCCCTCATCCCCTTCAATCACCTACTATCCTTATATATCTTCCTATCAATCTCCTATATTATTAAATTATTTTTCCTCCCCTTACTAAATCACCTTCCAATATTATTCCCCAATTCCAATCTCACCATCCATCTACCCACATTCAAATAAAATAACTTCTACTCATCCATCCAAATTATCAACCCCATAAAACCAAAAACATCTTCTACCCATCCATTAAACCCCCACCCCACCAACACCCCCCCCCCCACCCCCCCCCCCCCAAAAAAACAAAAAAACCCAAAAAACCCCAAAAAAAACCCCAAAACCCCCCCCCCCCCCTAAACCCCCCCCCCCCCCCCCATCCCCCCCCTACCACATTCATCTCCCCCATTATATTTTCATATCCCCCAAACCCCCCCCCATTTCCCCCCCCCCTACCCCCCCCTGTCGCGTAACGCTTCGCTGTATTCGACCAAGCGTTTGATAGAAGCGTGCAAACAGCGTGGCCATGAAGTTCGAGTGATTGATGCCTTGCGCTGCTACATGAATATCAACTCTGACAAACCGGAGATTCATTACAAAGGCGAAGAGCTAGCCGGTTTTGATGCCGTGATTCCTCGCATCGGGGCTTCTGTCACTTTCTACGGTACTGCTGTACTGCGCCAGTTTGAAATGATGGGCGTTTACCCAGCCAATGAATCCGTTGCGATTACTCGCTCTCGTGACAAGCTGCGCTCCATGCAGTTGCTCTCTCGTCGCGGCATTGGAATGCCCATCACCGGTTTTGCGAGTAAGCCTGATGATGTCAAAGACTTGCTCGATATGGTCGGCGGCGCGCCAGTAGTGATTAAGCTATTAGAAGGCACACAAGGCATCGGCGTGGTATTGGCAGAAACCCGTACTGCGGCGGAAAGTGTTATTGAAGCGTTCATGGGACTCAAAGCCAATATCATGGTGCAAGAGTACATCAAAGAAGCAGGCGGTGCGGATATTCGCTGCTTTGTGATTGGTGATAAAGTGATTGCAGCGATGAAGCGCCAAGGCGCAGATGGTGAGTTTCGCTCGAACCTGCATCGTGGTGGTACGGCATCATTGGTCAAAATCACCCCTCAAGAGCGTAAAACGGCGATTGAAGCGGCCAAAATTATGGGATTGAATGTAGCGGGCGTAGATCTGCTGCGTTCTGCCCGCGGCCCGCTGGTTATGGAAGTAAACTCCTCACCGGGTTTAGAAGGCATTGAAGCCGCGACGGGGAAAGACATTGCGGGTATGATCGTCGAATTCATAGAGAAAAATGCAGCCAGTAAAAGGACTAAAACTCGTGGCAAAGGCTAAAAAGCACAGCGGCTTTTCATTTTTGGGGGAAACCATTCCCCCCTCTTCTCGGCGAGTTATCGAACTCGAAGCCGCCAAACTGTATACCGACTCCCCTCTTTCTATCCCCATCGAAGTTCTCCATGGCGCATCTCCCGGCCCCGTTTTGATGATCAATGCCGCCATTCATGGTGATGAACTCAATGGCGTAGAAATCATCCGCCAACTGCTCAATACACTTGATGAAAAAAAACTCAAAGGCACAGTGATTGCGGTGCCTATCGTCAATGTTTTCGGTTTTATTCACAAATCACGCTACTTACCCGATCGTCGTGATTTAAATCGCTGCTTTCCCGGCAGTGAAAAAGGCTCTCTAGCCTCACGTATGGCGCACACCTTTTTTTCCCAAGTCGCCGAGCGTTGTGATTACATCCTCGATCTGCATACCGGAGCGATTCACCGAACCAACCTACCGCAAATTCGTGCCGATCTGAGCAACAGCGAAACCCTGCGCATTGCACAAGCCTTTGCTACTCCAGTGATCATTGATTCACCTTTACGCGATGGTTCACTGCGTAGTGAAGCGGAAAAGCAGCAGATCCCCGTCTTAACTTATGAAGCGGGGGAAGCTCTGCGTTTTGATCCGATTGCCATCAATGCTGGGATCATCGGTATCAAGCGAGTGATGCAGTCCATCGGTATGCTGCGTCCTGGCCGTAAAAAGATACCTAACTCGATCATTGCAAAATCAACCAGTTGGCTACGTGCCGAAGCCGACGGTATTTTACGTACATTGGTGTCTTTAGGAGATAAGGTCGAAAAAGGCCAAGTGTTAGCTTACATCAACTCCCCACTTGGCAAGCTAGAAGTGGAGATTCGAGCCAACAAGAGCGGCATCGTGATTGGGCAACAAACGCTCCCCTTAGTCAATGAAGGTGATGCGGTGTTCCATCTCGCCTATTTTCATAAAGCTGATGACCTTATCGAACAAGTGGTCGAAGAGTTTATCGAAGAGTTAACGGAAGCCGATTTGGAGCCCTTAACCACAGGACATCTTGTCACTCTCTAAATACCGCATCTGCTCAATAGAAAAAGCCCTCATCATGAGGGCTTTTTCTTACGCCAGCCGCGCTTTATTTAGCCAAACGAAGCCCAAATCACTGTCGCCACTAAAACCGGGCAGACAAATTTCACATACCAAGGCCAGATTTTGCCAAATAAGCTTTGTTGCAGTTCCGGAAATCCGGCTTGCAGCTCTTTCATTTTGGCATCACGCTGCCATACCCAACCACCAAAGAGACAGAACATTAAGGCGGCAGTAGGCTGCAAATATTGCGTCGCTAGAGTGGCAACCAAACCAAACAGGGCACCAAAGTTATAGACAATCACCACACTAAACAGGGCAATCAAACCGCCCAATACCCAGCTGGTTGGCGTACGGCGAGTATTGAAACGCTCACCCACCAGTGCAACCGGACATTCAAGCATAGAGATAGAAGAAGTGAGCGCAGCGATGGTGAGCAGAAGGAAAAACACCATGGCGAAAATCTGTCCCAGTAAGCCCAAGCTATCAAACATCAAAGGTAATACGGTAAAGACTAAAGTATCAGAGCTCAGCAAAGAGCCATCTTGCGCATAAATCTGCACGCCTTTATTCATTGCCACAAACATTGCTGGCAACACAACCAAACCGGCAATAAAAG
This sequence comes from Vibrio cholerae, assembly GCF_008369605.1. Classification (NCBI taxonomy): domain Bacteria; kingdom Pseudomonadati; phylum Pseudomonadota; class Gammaproteobacteria; order Vibrionales; family Vibrionaceae; genus Vibrio; species Vibrio cholerae. The sequence goes on along the minus strand of NZ_CP043554.1, from coordinate 595,221 downwards.
CCACCGCTGTATCCACCAAGGTCACGCTCATCGCCATTTTCGGCAAGTTCTCTTTCTTACTCAGATAAGAGCCGTAAATCAGCATCGAACAACCCCCAATGGTTAATGAGAAGAATCCCTGTCCCATTGCCGCCAAGATCAATTTACGATCCCACACTTTTTCAAAATCAGGGATCAGATAATGCTTCAATCCTTCCCAAGCCCCTTGCTGAGTCATGATGTAGATAAACAGCACGGCAAACAGCACAAATAGAGCAGGCATGAGTCGGGTTGACCAGCGCTCAATCCCCTGCTTCACGCCACCCTGCACAATCAAGATCGTTAACACATAAAAAATCAGCGTACCAAAAAGATTACGTTCGACACTGAATCCTTTCAGCCACGCACTTGCCGCGGTGAAACCAAACAGATCGGTCATGGCTCCCAGTAAAAAACAGATAATCCAGCCACCCACAATGCTGTAAAAGGCCAAGACGGCACTGGGTACACTGAGTCCGATCCAACCAACGAATCCACCGACTTTTTTCGCAGCAGGTTGAGAGGTGAGTGAACGCATACTATCGACAGGGTTAGCTTGGCCATAGCGGCCAATCGCCATTTCCACCACCAACATCGGGAAGGCGACCACAAAGATCAAAATAAGGTAGACCAATAAAAATGCGCCGCCACCATTGCTGGCCGCTTGAGTAGGAAACCCCCAAATATTACCTAAACCGACTGCAGCTCCAGCAGCCGCAAGAATAAAACCGAGGCGAGAGCTGAATGTCTCACGAGAATTTGATTGTGCCATTACGACGACTCACGATACCAACACACTAGTTAACTAGTACATTAATACAAAGCGGAGATTGACTCAATCAGCAACAGAATCATTCGCTGAAAAATCACCCAATCACTTTACTTTTATCGACTCAAATCAAATTTCAAATGATGTATCGTTTAAAATTTAGACAAAGTTTCGCACAACGTATCGATCTCGTCCGTGTTCTTTCGCATGATAAAGTGCCATATCCGCCTGATGGAACAAAGAGAGATAAGACTCCATCTTTGGAGAAATAGCATACACACCACCAATGCTCACCGTTAGATATTGGCAGAGTGCATCAACCGGATTAGCAATCGCGAGCTGCTCGATTTTGCTTCTCATCTGTTGTGCATACTGTTCTGCATCAAATGCACAGTCCGAAGCCAAAACAACACAAAACTCTTCTCCCCCAAAGCGCGCCACGATTTTCTCGCCATGGAACTCCACCGATTGGAGCACATCAGCCACGGAACATAAGGCTTCATCACCAGCCAAATGACCAAAGCTGTCATTGAAACGTTTGAAAAAATCGATATCGACAAGAAACAGCACCACATAGGCTTGCGGACGATCGCTCAAATAACTTTTAAGCTGCTTTTCTAAATGGCGACGATTGGAAATGCGGGTTAGTGGATCATGCTCAGACTGCCAACGTAACACTTGTTGACTATCCTCCAATTGTCCGACGATTCGGTTGATCGTAGTGGCAAATTCTTTCATCTCCGATGAGATAAAAGTACTCGCATCCGGCATTTTTCCGCCCGATGTTTTAAATTGTTGCAACACTTGACTGGCGGTCGTGATCGGTTTGATCAAGGCAATCACCACCCATAAATTGACTAAGTACATCACCAGTGAAAAGAACAGCAAAGCAAGAATTTCTTCGGTTCGAATGAAGGGAGGATGCTTAATGTGATGGTTAATTTTAAACAACACACTGGAATTACCGCTGTAATCGAGTTGCTTGATGTATGAAACATCCACTTCGTCTTGCGGTAAGGGCGCATCATTTTTACAGGTTAAGACTTCAATATCGACACCAGTGGCTTGCTCAACCACATTCGCAAACTGGGCGCGGACTTTTTTAATAAAGATTAAGAAACCTTTGTTACACCCTTTCCCATCACTGTCACAGACACGAGCGGTGGCAGCTAAATAGGGCTCATCCTCCACCACCATATAACGAACGGAAGTCGATATTTCATTCACACTTAAACGTGTCGCCTGCTGTAAAATACGTGAAAAATCCGGCAATAAGTGCTCATAGCTAGAGCTCTGCCCCGTTGCTGCGTCATATTTCTTGCCCCAAACCAAATTGCCCTCAGGATCATAGATAAATACGCCATCGAGGAATTGTGAACTGAAAGCGTGCTCTCCAATATTGCTTTGTGTGAACTCAAGGGTGGGTTTTGCAATGAAGTCTGCCATTTCATCCCAAGCGGCATAATCTGCCAAAGAAGCCCCCATCGCCTTACGTTCTAACGACAACAAGGTTTCAACCCGCTGCAGCTCGGCCTGTTGTAACTGCAGCACTTGCGCAACTTCACGATCATGTGACCAGAAATATTTAAAGGTCAGATAAAACATTAAAAAGCCTAACACCACCGCTAACGCATTGAGTGTCGTTAGCCAGCGTAGGCTAAAGTTATTTAAATTCATATCACCATCGTCATAATAAACCTTTACTTAGAACAAAAGAGCGCAGGTCACGCTCTTATCAGTTTAGATGGTGAAGACTTGATAGTTCTTTAGTTGAGGGATCTTTTTGTGTAATTGCTGTTCTTGTTGCGTCATTTTGTTCAGCGAATCACACCACTCTCGTCCTTGTTTCTCAAACGTCGAGCTTTGTTCTTTTAGCTTGCTGTCCAATTTGTTTTTTAAATCCGCCATGTTTTTACCAAGCTGGCTAAGATTCACCCCGCCCTCCTGCTGCATTTTATTCGCCATCACATCAAACGCACTGGTAAAAAATTGCTGCGTGAGGACTTCTTTTCCCTGCGCTAATTTCTGTTGCCATCGAGCTTGCATTGCAGCAAACGTTTCAGCGGGAACAACCAAATCACCATTTTTAAAGTACTCAGCTTTCGCTTCAGCAAACAAGGTGGCCATAGAGGTTTTCACATTATTAAACGCTTGTGGGGCCTCTAAAGAGAGTGCAACATCGTCAACTAACTGATTGGCTAGCTTCAAACTATCGTCTGCCCATCGCTGAGCTTTTGGCAGTAAACTGGTCAACTGCTCACGATACTGACGTACCGCTGCCTGCTGATCTGCGTTAAGCGAAACTCTCTTACCTTGAATATAAAGATTGTTCTGCTTATCGATCAGCGCTTTATCACTGCTGGTACGCAGGATCTCAATACGTTGAGTATTAAGATGCACTTCATTTTGGATATCCACCTGACATTGTGCCGCCCAAGTGGAGGAACTCATTAATAGCGCTAAGGTTAAAAACGATTTTTTCATGGTGTTCTCTGGCCGATTTTTTGCCAACTATAATCAATCCTGATGAATACTACGCCAATAAAACGTCAAAAATGACACTTTCCTGCCGTTTATTGTTCAATTCATCAAATCAACCCCCTGATAAAGGAACCCAAAGTTGAACTCTCTCTCATTCATTTAGAGTGGTATATCAATAACAAACACACTATACCAAACGATTTGCATTAGGCGACGAAAGGATAACGCTCTTTATCACCTCACTCCATGATGTCTGTTTTAAGAGAGGCATCGGCCTATTGCCATCCATCACTCGGAAACATCGATAGCTGTTTCATCTGCAATTCCGGCTTAAGCATGACACTTAAACCAAGTAAGCGAATTTCTCGTCCTTGCTGGCGAGTTAACACTTGCTCTAACAGCTCGTGGAAGTAGTCGAGCTCTAATGCAGGGTGAACATGCTCAATGGTTGTCTGTTGGAAATCAGCAAATTTCACTTTAATTCCTTGTTTAATAATGCCTCGCTGTGGATGAGCCCGACTCAAACGAGCATCTAGCTCCGGATACAATTTCTGTTCAATCACTTGCCAACACTCCTGAAACGTCAAAATGTTTTGGCTAAAGGTGTACTCCACACCGACAGATTTTCGTTCGCGCTCAGTCACCACTTCACGTTCATCAATGCCGTGACTTTTTTTCCACAACGAAGCACCTAAACGCCCAAATTGATGCAGTAACTTGCGATAATCCGCTCGCCTTACATCCGCTCCGACATAAAGACTGGCTTGATGCAGCTTTTCTAACGCCACCTTACCGACTCCCGGTATTTTTTCCAGCGGCAAACTATCGACCATCTCCTGAACTTTGTCAGGCGTCACCACATACAAGCCATCAGGTTTATTTAAGTCGGACGCAACTTTTGCAAGAAACTTGATCGGCGCAACACCAGCGGACGCCGTTAAATTCAACTCTTGCCAAATATCACGTCGAATCGCTTGAGCAATTAAGGTCGCACTACCTTGATAGGCAGTCGATTCACTGACATCAAGATAGGCCTCATCAAGTGAAAGAGGCTCAATCAACGAGGTATAACGCTGAAAAATAGTTTGGATTTGTTGAGAAACACTTTTGTAGACAGACATCCGCCCCGGGACAACATGCAGTTGTGGGCAGAGTTTTAATGCCTGAGCGGTAGGCATAGCAGAACGAACGCCAAATTTGCGCGCCTGATAGTTGCATGTACTGATCACTCCACGCTGCTTTTCATGTCCGCCCACGGCCAGTGGTATCTCTCGATACGCAGGGTTATCCCGCATTTCAACGGCAGCGAAAAAGCAGTCCATATCGACATGGATAATTTTACGAATTCTGTCTTGCATAGCCCACCAATACTGTATATATAAACAGTATAATAATAAGCCATCGATAAGGAAAGTCTGATAAACAAAAAGCCCGCCGGAGCGAGCTTTTTGATGCGATAGCACGGATTATGCGATCCGATCTTTTTCCCAAGCCGCAAGACGCTCGGCGCGGGCGGCTGCTTTAGCTTCACGTTTTTTACGTGCATCACAAGGCTCAGGGCAATTGCAGACTTTTTCGATGCCCACTGCACCTAAACCACCACAACTGCCTTTCACCACTTTACGTTGGAAAATGTAACCAACGGCCATGGCGGCAATCACGGCCAGAAAGAAACCAAAAGTAATCAAAAAGGTGTTCATTGTTTTATGCTCACTATTACTTACTTAAAAACGGTTTAAAGCTGCTTGATGCGTACTCTTTAAAGCCATCATCCGTTTTCACAATCATTAAAACCGGGATCTGATTAGCTTCTGCGACAGCCATACCACGCTCTTCGCCCATGACCATTAAGCCTGTCGCTAAGCCATCCGCCGTCATACAAGACTTATCCAGTACCGTCACAGAGACCACGCGGTTATTGATTGGGCGTCCGGTGGTTGGATCGATGATATGCGAGTAACGAACGCCATCTTGCTCAAAGTAGTTACGGTAATCACCGGAGGTTGCGATCGCATAATCACCCGGTTCGATGATCTCTTGTACACTACGCTGATCAACACTTGGCTTTTCTATCGCAATACGCCAGGGAACACCATCACGGTTCAGTCCTTTCAAACGGATTTCTCCGCCAATTTCTACCATGTAGTTTTCGATACCTTGAGATTGAAGGTAATCGGCGACCACATCTACTCCCCAACCTTTGGCAATCGTAGACAAGTCGACATACAGTTCAGGAATATCTTTACTCAGCATATTCCCTTCAATCGTCAGATGCTCAATGCCAGTAATAGCACGACGTGCATTCAGCTCTTCATCGGTTGGTACCACATCAGGACGGGCTTCAGGGCCAAATCCCCACAGATTAACCAAAGGTCCGACGGTCACATCTAAAGCACCTTCAGTAAGACCGTTCAAACGAATCGCCTCTTTCACCACGGTTAACGTTTGGGTAGAAACGACAAAAGGTTCGCTACTGGTATGCTGGTTAAAACGGCTAAGCTCAGAGTCTTTACGGTAAGTCGACATTTGATCGTTCACTTCTTCAAGGAGTCGATCAATCTCGGTTTGCAGTGTTTTCGAATCCGCAATGCCCGGCTGTTGAATGTATTTGATGTTGTAAGTGGTTCCCATGGTTGGGCCACTGAGATGTACCTGCTCTGCGGGCTTTTCACAGCCAGCCAGCAAGAGAAGAGAAGCTAATGCAACAAGCCAATTTCTCACTTGTTTACTCCTTTCATAGTTAAAAATTGATATGGGAAATACCGATGCCCTAAACCAGATAACCATCGACACTTTCAATATCCGATTTGTAAAAAACAATGGCTGACTCGAACGAGCCAGCCATCGCAGTGTAGCGAGTTATCGATTAACCACCGAAGTCATCCAGTAGGATGTTTTCCTCTTCTACACCTAGGTTTTTCAGCATGTTGATCACTGCCGCGTTCATCATCGGAGGTCCACACATGTAGTATTCACAATCTTCTGGAGCTTCGTGATCCTTCAGATAGTTTTCATACAGTACGTTATGGATGAAACCGGTGTAGCCTGTCCAGTTATCTTCTGGTTGAGGATCTGACAGAGCACAGTGCCATACGAAGTTGTCATTCTCAGCCGCTAAGCCATCGAAATCTTCCACGTAGAACATCTCACGCTTAGAACGCGCACCGTACCAGTAAGACATCTTACGCTTAGACTTCAGACGCTTAAGTTGGTCAAAGATATGCGAACGCATTGGCGCCATACCCGCACCACCACCGATAAATACCATCTCTGCATCCGTGTCTTTCGCGAAGAACTCACCGAACGGACCCGAAATCGTACATTTATCACCGGCTTTCAGTGACCAGATGTAAGAAGACATTTGGCCTGGTGGCACATTTGGATTGTTTGGCGGCGGAGTCGCGATACGCACGTTAAGCATAATGATGCCAAACTCTTCTGGGTAGTTCGCCATTGAGTATGCACGGATGATTGGCTCATCCACTTTAGACTCATAACGGAACAGATTGAATTTGTCCCAGTCACCACGGTATTTCTCAGGTACATCAAAATCGGCGTACTTAACATGGTGCGCAGGCGCTTCAATCTGAATGTAACCACCCGCACGGAATGGTACTGATTCACCATCAGGAATCGCAAGCTTCAGCTCTTTGATGAAAGTGGCTTTGTTATCGTTAGAGATAACCGTACATTCCCACTTCTTCACGCCAAAGATCTCTTCTGGCAGTTCCAGATCCATATCTGCTTTTACAGCAACCTGACACGCCAAACGCTCACCTTCACGGGCTTCGCCTTTGCTGATGTGATCCAGTTCTGTCGGCAGAATATCACCGCCACCTGATTTGATTTTTACACGGCATTGGCCACATGAACCACCACCACCACAAGCTGAAGATACGAATACACCAGCGCCTGCCAGTGCAGTCAGCAACTTACCACCCGGTTGGGTTACGATCGCTTTTTCAGGATCGCCATTAATAGAAATTGTAATGTCACCTGTTGGTACTAGCTTGGATTTGGCGAACAGAATCACCAGAACCAAAGCCAGTATAATCAGGGTAAACATCACTACACCAAAAATAATAGTAGACATTAACTATTCCTTTATTGCTGCGGTTTACCCGACTTACAGTTGAACACCAGAGAAAGACATGAAGCCCAACGCCATCAAACCAGCCGTGATAAAGGTAATACCTAAACCACGCAGACCTGGAGGAACGTCTGAATACTTCATCTTCTCACGGATACCTGCAAGAGCGACGATAGCCAGCATCCAACCCACACCAGAACCGAAACCGTATACCACAGATTCAGCAAAGCTGTAGTCGCGCTGCACCATGAAAGACACACCACCGAAGATCGCACAGTTTACTGTGATCAGCGGAAGGAAGATGCCCAGTGCGTTATACAGAGGCGGGAAGAAGCGATCGAGGATCATTTCCAGAATCTGTACTAATGCCGCAATAACACCGATAAAGGTAATAAAGTTCAGGAAGCTAAGATCTACCCCTTCAACCAGTGCATCTGGCTTAAGCACAAGGTTGTACACCAGATTGTTAACTGGTACAGAGATAGTCAGTACTACGATTACCGCAATACCTAAGCCGAATGATGTCTTAACTTTCTTCGACACCGCCAAGAATGTACACATCCCTAGGAAGAAAGAGAGTGCCATGTTCTCGATGAAAATCGATTTCACCAGCAGACTAATATAATGTTCCATGACAACCTTACTCCTTCGCTTCTACTTGTTCTGGTTTGAACGTGCGAATCGCCCAAATCATGAAGCCGATCAGGAAGAATGCTGAAGGTGCGAGTAGCATCAGGCCGTTTGGCTGATACCAACCACCGTTGCTGATCAGAGGCAGAACTTCCAAGCCAAATAGCTTACCTGAGCCTAAAAGCTCACGGAAGAAACCAACCGTCATCAGCACGAAACCGTATCCTAAACCGTTACCAATACCATCAATGAAAGAAGGAATTGGTTCAGACTTCATTGCAAACGCTTCTGCACGACCCATTACGATACAGTTGGTGATAATCAGACCAACGAATACCGACAGTTGCTTAGAAATATCGTACAGATACGCTTTCAGAATCTGGTCTACCACGATAACTAACGAAGCGATAATCGCCATTTGTACGATAATACGCACACTGTTAGGAATGTGGTTACGGATCAGAGAAACGAAGAAGTTAGACAATGCAGTAACAAACATTACCGCTAGCGTCATAACAAATGCCGTTTCCAGCTTAGTGGTTACCGCCAGTGCAGAACACACACCCAGAACTTGCAGCGCAATCGGGTTGTTGTCCAAAACTGGGGCTAACACACTCTTTTTCAGCTCTTTTGCGCTAGACATTAGTTAAGACCTCCGTCACGAACTTTTGTCAGGAATGGACCAAAGCCCATATCACCCAACCAGAAGTCGAAGGTGTTTTGTACGCCATTACTGGTCAAAGTTGCGCCAGACAGACCGTCTACGCCATGCTCTGAACCTTGAGGTGCACCACCTTTGACAATCTTGATCGCAGGTTTGTGGTTTTCATCAAACAGCTTTTTACCGACCCATTGAGCACGCCAAGCTGGGTTTTCAACTTCGCCACCCAATCCCGGTGTTTCACCTTGTTCATAGTAGGTCAAACCTGAAACCGTGTTACCGTCAGTTTCTACTGCTACAAACGCGTACATCATCGACCATAGGCCGTTACCGTGTACAGGCAGAATCACCTTGCTGGTTTTGTCGCCGTCTTTCACCAGATAAACCACACCAACATTCGCACGACGTTGGATCTTCGCTTTATCTTGTTCAGCGGTCAGCTTGATAGATTCAGAGGCTTCTTTCGCTGCTTTACGTTGATCGTAGTTAGCAGCATCGCCTTCAACAAAGTCACCCGTGTTGAAGTCAACCAGACGTGGTTCAATGCTTTTATTGAACAATTCAACGATTTGTTTACTGCCTTTCGCTTCAATGCCAGCCACTTGCAGGATCTTGCTCTGCTTGTCTAATGCCGCATTTTCTTTTTGCTTGTCACGCAGACCGACAGCCGCTGCCGATACAATGATTGAGCACACTAGGCTCAACGCGATAACAACAAACAGCGTCTTTTTAATGCTATCGTTATTGCTTGCCATAGCGCGCTAATCTCCGCTTGATATTTCTCTCTACAACCACATGGTCAAACAGTGGCGCAAATAGGTTCGCGAATAGGATCGCCAGCATCATGCCTTCTGGGTAAGCCGGGTTCACAACACGGATCAGCACACACATAACACCGATCAGAATACCGTAAGCCCATTTACCGCTATTGGTGAAGGACGCAGAAACTGGGTCAGTCGCCATGAAGAACATACCGAATGCGAAACCACCCAATACTAGGTGCCAATGCCAAGGCATGTTGAACATTGCGTTGGTATCTGAGCCAATCACGTTAAACAGTGTCGACAGCAGGATCATACCAATCATCACGCCGCCAATAATGCGCCATGAAGCAATTCCCATATAAACAATGAACGCCGCACCAATCATGAGTGCCAGAGTAGACACTTCACCAATTGAACCTGGGATGTTACCGATGAAAGCATCCATCCAAGTGATCGTTTGACCAGTCGCGTTGTTAATCAGTGCACCTGCACCACCTTGTGCCCATTGGCTCAGCGCAGTTGCGCCTGAGTAGCCATCTGCCGCAGTCCATACTAGGTCACCTGAGATCTGTGCTGGGTAAGCAAAGAACAGGAAAGCACGGCCAGCCAGCGCTGGGTTAAGGAAGTTACGGCCTGTACCACCAAACACTTCTTTGGCAACCACAACACCAAAGGTAATACCCAGTGCAGCTTGCCACAGAGGCAGAGTTGGCGGAACAATCAGAGCAAACAGAATAGAGGTAACGAAGAAACCTTCGTTGACTTCATGCTTGCGCACCATACAGAACAACACTTCCCAGAAACCACCGACGATGAACACCGTAGCGTAGATAGGTAGGAAGTAGGTTGCACCCAACAGCATTTTACTGCCCCAACCAGCATCGCTTGACATGGTTCCGCCAAGCATTTCGGTTAGCCAGTAGTGCCAGTTACCCGCCACAATCGCCGCGAGTTGATCACCTGAATACAGATGGTTAAGTGCTGCAATAGCTTGGCCGCCAGCGTTGTACATACCCCAGAACATCGCTGGGAATACGGCAAGCCAAACCATGATCATGATACGTTTTAGGTCAACGCTATCACGAACGTGCGAGCTTCTTTTGGTTACCAGACCTGGTGTATAGAACAGCGTCGCCGCTGCTTCATACAGGGCAAACCACTTCTCGTGTTTGCCGCCTGGCTCAAAATGATGCTCGATGTCTTCAAGAAACTTTTTAAGGCCCATGGAAATTACCCTTCTTTCTCGATCTTGTCTAAGCACTCACGCAGGAGCTGACCGTACTCGTATTTGCCCGGGCAAACGAACGTACACAGTGCTAGATCTTCTTCATCCAGCTCTAAAGCACCTAAGCGAACCGCGCTGTCACTGTCACCAGCACACAGATCACGAAGCAACAAGGTTGGCTCCATATCTAGTGGCATGACCTTCTCATAGTTACCGATTGGAACCATAGATCGATCACTACCATTAGTGGTTGTGGTCATGTTGTACACTTGGCCCTTGAATAGGTGACCAAGGAAAGAGCGAGTCACAGAGAACTTGTTCTTACCCGGCATCGCCCAACCAAACAGTTCTTTATCACGTCCTTCACGAAGAACAGAGACCTGTAGGTGGTAACGACCAAGATAAGCGTGTGGTCCAGTGGCTTTCGTACCAGACAGCACAGAGCCAGAGATGATGCGTACTTCGCCAGGCATGATTTCGCTGTCCACCAGTTGCTCTAGTGATGCGCCCATGACAGTGCGAACCAAACGAGGTTTGTTCACCACCGGGCCGGCAAGAGAAACCACACGCTGAGTGTATAGCTCGCCCGTCAGGAAGAGTTGACCAACTGCGATCACGTCCTGATAGTTGATGCTCCACGCCACGTGGTCTGCACTTACTGGATAGAGGAAATGCATGTGAGTGCCAGCTAAGCCTGCAGGATGTGGGCCGTCAAAGACATGTTCTTCAACATTCGGCTGTTGAGAACGTGGCAAGCTGGTGCCTTTTTTACAAACGTACACTTTGCCAGTTGTCAGTGCGGAAAGCACATCTAGACCAGCAACGAAGGCTTCAGATTGTTCATTGATCACAACGGTCGGCTCAGCTGCCAACGGATTGGTATCCATAGCAGTGACAAAAATGGCTTCAGAAGTGGAATCAATGACTGGAACCTTGCTGAACGGACGAGTACGGAAAGCAGTCCAAAGACCAGACTCAACCAGCTGAGTTTTGATCGCATCGCGATTCAAACTGGCTAATTGATTGGCTTCAAACTTGTCGAAGGTCACTTGGTCATCACCCGCCACTTCAATCACTACAGACTGAAGAACGCGTTTTGCACCACGATTGATTTCAACCACTTTACCGCTGACTGGTGAAGTAAATTTCACACCCGGATTCTTCTTATCTTCAAAAAGAATCTGAGCTTTTTTTACTTCATCACCTACGCGGACATGCATAGTAGGACGCATGCCCACGTACTCTTCGCCAAGCAAGGCGACTTTTTTGATGGCTTTACCATCACTAATCACCTGGGAAGGAGTTCCTGCGATAGGAAGGTCCAATCCCTTTTTTATTGTAATCATACGCACTTGCACTACTTTTATCGGGAAAAAGATTCTTTCATTGCGCAAATTCGAGGCGCACTCCGTTTGCCTTGTCCTTACAACTGAACAACGCTAGCGGAATCCTTACCTCGGTAGACACGACATTGTTTGTGTCCGTTTTTAATGGCTTGAACCATTAAAATCGCAACATCCTTTTAAAAATCCCATCACAAATCATGTGGGGGATTTGTCAGGTGCTGTAGTCTAGCATCTTTTGGGAACTTGATGCCATGACCAATGCCCTGAATCACTGTTTAATTTCAAACGAATCCGGAGTGAAAGGCTAAGAAATCATCATATTTTTGAAGCATCGCACAAACTCACTAAGGCCTATTTTATGTGGGCCTATTGACTGACTTAAGCCACTAAACCCCTGCATAACCTGAAATATTCGAACTCATTTGTTTAAACCGTGTTAATAATTTGCTCAAAATCCAATCAGGCGTTATAGGTATCAAACCTATCATTGAGCGCTTTTGCGCGAGCCCCCCAAACACATTGGGCTTTCTGGACTTTCCTGATTCATTTGCTGCCACTCTTGAGCCGTGTAGGTATGAATGGCGAGCGCGTGGATATGATTCGCTAACTCATCCGCCAAGGTTTGATTGACCAAACGATGACGAGCGACAGGACGCAGGCCGGCAAAGCGTTCACTCACTACAGTGACCTTAAAATGACTCTCCGAACCTCGCGGCACGTTGTGCATATCACTTTCATTAATCACTTTCAGAAACTCGGGCTGAAATTCATCACTCAGCTTCTTTTCAATAACATCTTGAATCATATTGCTTTCCTTGTTGAACACTTGAGTGTCGACAACATGACAAATTGAGAATAGACCATAGCGGGTCTTACGTGTGGCTAAAAATGCAAAAACCTAGGTTTTCATTTGCTGTTTTATTGCCATCTGAGACAATGCGCCGTCAATTTACTAGAAACACGAGCAATATGAAAACTGAGCTTACTTTGCTTGAGCAGACGCTCACTCTTCATCGTTTCCCAAAGCGCAATAACGAAACCTTGCAAGCTTGGGATGCCGGCGATGAGTACCTCATCCAGCATGTGGAACAATTCGCTCTCCCAGAATCTAGCCACATAGTGATCATTAATGACCATTTCGGCACTTTAAGTTGTTGGTTTAGTCAAAAACACAAAGTCAGCATGATGAGTGACTCCTACATTGCCCATCAAGCGACTCAAGCGAATTTGCAGCAAAATCAGCGTCCGCCAGTTCAGTTACTGACGACGTTGGATCCGGTCCCTAGTGATGCCTCTGTCGTGCTACTGCAACTGCCCAAGAGTAATCGTCATCTGGTGTGGATCCTGAGCCAACTGCGTAAAGCCCTTTCGCCGAACATCCCGATCATTGCGGTGAATAAAGCGAAGGAGATTCATACATCAACCTTGAATCTGTTTGAAAAGCATCTAGGCCCCACCACAACTTCGCTGGCGTGGAAAAAACATCGTTTAGTGTTCAGTTCTGCGACGGTGAATCCCGCTAATGAGGTTAACCCTGAATGCGGTTGGAGCGTTGAGCCCTATGCTATCACCCTCACTAATTTACCGAATGTGTATTCGGGTGAAAGTTTAGATCTGGGTGCCAGATTTATCCTTGAGCATTTGCCAGCCGATCCGACTCTGGAAGACTTTATTGATCTTGGGTGTGGCAATGGCGTGTTATCGGTTCGTCTCGGACAATTAAACCCACAAGCGAAGATCACCTGTGTTGATGAAAGCTTTATGGCGATCGCCTCCGCACAAAAAAACTTACACGACAATCTCGGTAAACGAGATATTCACTGTATCGCCAACAACTGTCTAGATGGTTTCCCAGCGCACAGCAGTTCAATGATTGTGTGTAATCCGCCGTTCCATCAACAACAAACCATTACGGATCACATCGCGTGGCAAATGTTCTGTGACTCAAAGCATGTTCTGAAAAAAGGCGGGAAATTATGGGTGATCGGCAATCGCCACCTCGGCTACGATGTAAAACTGGCAAGATTGTTTGGTAAAAGTCATGTTAGAGTGATCGCCAACAACAGTAAATTTGTTATCTTACAAGCTATTAAATCTTGAGCCTTGCGGCTGTGTGCACAATAAAACGAAAGGAATTAACCATGAAAAAACTGGTTCTTGCGGCTTCAATCGCTTTACTTACCGCTTGTTCTGCTCCTCAGCAGAGTCAAATCAACGTTAACCCTCAAGCGGCATTAAGCCAAAATGCGATTGTGAATAACAGCAGCTTTTCGCTGGTCAGCAAAGATGTGCGTTCAGCGCAATATGTGGCTTTAGTCGATAGTGGTCGTAACAATATTGAGCCCATTCATCCACGCCAAAATGTGCGCATTACGCTAGAAAACGCCCTGGCTGAACAGTTTGGATCGCAAGGTTTCCGTCTCAGCGTCAATAGTGAAAACACCATCACTCTCGAAATCCAAGAACTTTTGGTCTCAGTGAAGCACTCAATCATGGAAAACCAAATGGATGGCAGCGTGGTATTGGAAATCACGGCTGAAACACCAAGAGGCAAGTTGGTGAAAAGCTACACAGGCACCGCAAAACGTACTGGCGTTCTCAGTGCCTCTAACGATGAAATTGAAACCGTACTCAATGACGTGATCAACACTGTGCTCAAAGAGATCGCTAACGATGCCGAGCTGCAAAACTACATGCAGGAGCGCTTTAATGGCTAAGTCATGGCTATTGGCAACCGTAGCACTGGTCAGCAGTTGCGTGTGGGCGGGTCCCAAAGTCGCAGTGGAAACCACACTCGGCAATTTCACGATTGAGCTGAATCAAGAAAAAGCACCGATCTCGGTTGCGAATTTCTTACGCTATGTGGATGACGGCAGCTATGTCGGCAGCCAATTTCATCGCGTAATCCCAGGCTTTATGGCGCAAGGAGGTGGCTTTGATGCTTATCTTAATCAGCTACCGACTTACGCCCCGATCGAGAATGAAGCCAGCAATGGCTTGCGTAATGATACCGCGACCATTGCCATGGCTCGTACGCAAAACCCGAATTCGGCAACAAGACAGTTTTACATTAACTTGGTGGATAATGATTTCTTGAACTATGCCGCAAAGCCGCCGGGCTATGCGGTGTTTGGTCAAGTGATCGAAGGGTTTGATGTGATTGAAAAAATGGCTCAGCAACCGACTCAAAATAAAGGTCGAATGCAGAACGTTCCTGTCACACCCATCGTCATTAATAAAGTCACTCGCTTACCTTAAACTGCCTCACCGCACTCCTGATCTCGGGAGTGCGGCAATCATCATAATCACATGCAAAAGGACTCGTTATGGTTCAGCAACCCCGGTCCCACTCTTGGCTAGAACTTATTGTTAGCTATTTTGATCGACGCTTGCTCTGGGTATTTATGCTGGGTTGTGCCAGCGGCTTCCCATGGGTATTGATTGGTTCCAACATGACAGGTTGGCTGAAAGATGCCGGACTCAGCCGCGCTGCCATCGGCTATTTTGGCAGTGTGTTTGCGGTATACGCGATCAACTTTCTCTGGGCACCACTGGTCGATAGAGTCAAGTTACCCATTCTGCATTCGATGCTTGGTCAGCGCCGAAGCTGGATCTTTTTCTGCCAATCCATCGTTCTAGTCTGTACGTTACTCATCGCAGGTGTTAACCCAGCCAACAATCTTATGCTGACTTCCATGTTCGCTTTGGGGATTGCGATTGCCTCGGCGACGCAAGATGTGGCTGTCGATGCCTTCCGGATAGATACCTTCCCAAAAAGTGAATCAACCAAATTGCCACAAGCATCTGCCATGGCGGTCGTCGGTTGGTGGACGGGTTACTCGCTTCCCGGCTACTTCGCTTTCGTCAATGCCGATAGCATTGGCTGGAATGGGGTTTACTACATTATGGCAGGAGTGGTTGGCTTATTGATGTTGTTTACCTTGCTGGTAGGTGAGCCACACACTCAGCGGGATCAATTACAGCAACTTGCTGAAGAACGCCACCAACAGGTTGTCAGCAATCCGGTGCTTAGTTGGTTAACCGTCACGGTCTTAGAGCCGTTTATCGACTTTTTCCGCCGTAATGGTTTTCGTGTTGCGCTGACACTGCTGCTGTTTGTCTTTCTGTTCAAAATCGGCGAAGCCTTCTTAGGACGCATGTCGATTGCCTTTTACAAAGAAATTGGTTTTAGCAACGAACAGATTGGCTACTACTCTAAGCTACTCGGTTGGGGTATCACCATTTTGTTCACCTTGCTTGGCAGCTTAGTCAATATCAAGTTCGGTATTGTGCGAGGATTAATGATTGGTGGCATCGCCATGGCGTCCAGTAACTTGATGTTTGCTTGGATAGCCAAAGTTGGTCCTAATGAACATCTATTTCTAGCGACTCTCTTCGTCGATAACTTCACTTCTGCCTTCTCAACGGTAGCCTTTGTTTCCTTCCTGACCTTAATGACTGGACAGGCTTTTTCCGCCACGCAATACGCGTTGCTGGCTTCATTAGGTAATTTAGGCAGAACCACTATCGCTTCGTTTAGTGGTGAGTTAGCGGATTTTCTGAACGACTGGTCACTGTTCTTCATTTTGACCGCGGTAATGGTGATCCCAAGTTTGATCATGCTTTACTCGCTACGTCATGACTTCACTAAGATGCTAGAAAACGCGAAGCAGCATAAAGAAGAGTTACCGCCTGAGGATAAAATCATCCAGTAAGGCGCACACCATTCACCAAATAAACCCTTCACTAAACCAACAAGGGAGCTTCATCGCTCCCTTGTTTATTTTCAGGCTCATCAACGGTTACGGGTAAAGTCCCTTGCCAAACAGGTTAAAGATCCGCGCAACCCCTTGGGTAAAGACCATAGGCTCAGTCAATACGGTTAAGCAAAGGCAGTCTTGATCTTGCGGTGTGCTTGGCGAATGGCAGATTTGACCATCATGCTGCATAAAATCACCCACATCGTAATGACCATTTTCATCACTAAAACCACCGTGCAACACCAAGGTCGACTCAAACCCTTTATGGGTGTGCTGAGGAATAGAAACCCCTTGGCTAATGTACATCAGATTCATCCGTACATTATCTTCCGACTGCAAAGGCAAACTGAACACTTTGCCACCGTAGCTGCGCCACTGCTGCTCAGGTTTAACCAAACGGGCTAAGACTTTGGGAATCGCAATCTGCTTACCGTTTACCGTCACCATTACCGGTGTGGTTTTAACGGGAGTGTTCGATGCCGCTTGCTGCGGCAAGGCCACAATCGAATCGAACATCGCTTGCCAGTTGGCATCGTCTGACAAGGCGACAGAAGAGGCCGCTTGCTGATTGAGTAACTCACCAAGTTCTGCCTCAATCTCATGCACCAAGTCACGACAATGTGGGCAGATTTCCAAATGAGCAGAAATCGCCAAACCATGCGCAGAATCAAGACCGCCCTCAGCATAGGCTGCGAGTAAAGCATAATTAGGGTGATAACTCATAAGGACTCCGCATCCATTGATAATCTTAACTTTTCTACCGCAAGGCGTAGACGTGATTTCACAGTGCCGAGTGGAATGTCGAGCATGTCGGCCACATCTTGCTGGGGGATTTCTTCTAAATAGACCGCTTTGATCACTTGCTGCTGTGCTTCTGGCAGGCGGTCGAGAAATTTCATCACCTGCTCTTTGAGCAGATCTTGTTCCGGTGCGTAGTGATCAACCAGATCAGGCGGACAATAATCTTCCGGCCAAATATCATCGACCAACACATAAGCGTCACGCCCCTTTTGTCGACGTAGCAAGTCATAACTTAGGTTACGCGCTATGGTGTAAATCCAAGTCGCGAGAGAGCTTTTCTGCCCATCAAACAGACTGGCTTTTTGCCATACGGTTGACATGGTTTCTTGAACCAATTCCAACGCTACCTGTTCACTACCGACATGCTTCATCACAAACTGTTTCAATTTCGGCGAGTAATAGCTAAATACCAGAGCAAAAGCCTGTGTGTCCCTGCTTTTAACTTTTTCCATACACTCTAGCCACTCTTGGCGGCCAAACGTATGAGGTGATGGATTAAACATATAAACTCATCCTTAATGACTCAGGCGAACACCCTAGTAAGCCTATACGTCAGTGTTACCACTTGAGATCATTCGTCACAAGCAAATTGTTCACGTGTCGAGATGCGATTCAATGGTACGCTGTAAAAAAGCTAAGGCAGCATGGCAATCTCGCTGCCCAACCAGCACATCAAACTGTCCTTTGCTTAAAGGTAGCAGTTCTAGCCAGCGTTGACAGACCCAGCTCGCATCATCAAAAAAGCACAAACTGTGCAACTCACCAATTTGTGGAAATTGCCGATAGACTTCCTGCAATTGCTCGCCTAAAAAACGCTCCCGCTCTAACAATTCTTGGCTTGGCCAATCCGGAAACCACTGTACTGTAGCAATCCGCAAACCGTCATATTCAACCCGAACTTTGCGAATCGCAAAACGTCGTATACCGACGACTGTGATCCCAAGCAAACCATCACTTAACGTTTCAAAATCAACGATTTTGACTAAAGTCCCAAACTCAGATAATTCGTTTGCATTTTTATTCGACTTACTATCGAACAAACAGAGACCAAATCCACTGCCCGTTTTACTGCACTGAGCGACCATACGCTGATAGCGCGGTTCAAAAATTCGCAGCTTCATTTTCCCTTCAGGAAGTACGACGGAGCTAAGTGGAAACAACATTATCTCTTCCATTACTCACTCCTTTTCATAAATTTACTTAGGTATACGAAAAGAGTTCATTCGTCGATCACTCACTGAATTTGTTGGTTTATCGATTAGCGTATAAGTTTAGTCAACCCTCAACCAAAGCGATTAAGATCACAATAAAAATGCAAAATTGTGAAATACAAAATAAGTTCAAAATTAATTAACAAAGGTGTGATTTCTATCACTCAATGCCTTTAATTTTGCACTTCTTATCACTTTTAATTGCGATTTTTATCGTTATTATGCCCGCCAGTTGAACGAGCTGCAGTTAAGCGGCCGCCATACACAACACACTTACAGAGAGTTCCCCTTATGCGTAAATCACTTCTTGCTTTAAGCCTATTGGCAGCAACTTCAGCACCTGTTCTGGCTGCTGACTACTCAGATGGCGATATCCACAAAAACGATTACAAGTGGATGCAATTTAACCTGATGGGTGCATTCGACGAACTTCCAGGCAAATCATCTCATGATTATCTGGAAATGGAATTTGGCGGTCGTTCTGGTATCTTTGATCTGTACGGTTACGTTGACGTGTTTAACTTAGCAACGAACAAAAGCAGTGACAAAGTTGGCGATCCAAAAATCTTCATGAAGTTTGCTCCACGTATGTCTCTGGATGCATTGACTGGCGTTGATATGTCTTTCGGTCCAGTACAAGAAGTTTACGTTGCATCACTATTCGAATGGGATGGTACAGATTTTAAAACCAACGCATTTTCTGTAAACAACCAGAAAATTGGTCTTGGTTCTGATGTGATGGTTCCATGGTTTGGCAAAGTTGGCCTGAACCTATACGGTACTTATGATGGCAACCGCAAAGATTGGAACGGCTTCCAAATCTCGACCAACTGGTTTAAACCTTTCTATTTCTTCGAGAACGGTTCATTCATCTCTTACCAAGGTTATATCGATTACCAATTCGGCCTTAAAGATGAATACTCAACAGCCAGCAACGGCGGTGCGATGTTTAACGGTATCTACTGGCATTCAGATCGTTTCGCTGTAGGCTACGGTCTAAAAGGCTACAAAGACGTTTACGGGATCAAAGATACCGATGGCTTCAAGTCAACAGGCTTTGGCCACTACGTAGCAGTAACTTACAAGTTCTAATTGTAGACATCTGCACGCTCCTTCCTAAACAGGAAAAGAGCCAAAACAGTAAAAATGGCGCGACTTCGCGCCATTTTTTATTGCTTTCAAAACTCCCCTCGTTATCCTTGGCGCATTCGATTTTCAGCAGGGGACAGAGATGAATATTGTGGTACTTGGCCCGGGAGCGGTCGGCTCTTTGTGGGCGCTGCACTTACATAGTGCAGGTCATCAAGTCGCGCTATGGAGCCGTCAAGCTCAGCCGACCATAACGCTCCAGCTCGATGAAGAAGCGCCCATTTCATTTCGTAATCAAAATTTAGACACGCTCATCCATGCCGATTTACTGCTGATCACCGTCAAGGCTTGGCAAGTGGAAGCGGCATTACAGCCTTTGCTCCCCCATCTGAATCGAGAAACCATTTTGCTGTTTATGCACAATGGCATGGGCGCCGTTGAAACTATCCACGAATCTGTGGCCAACTTCCCGGTTGTGCTTGCCACCACAACCCACGGTGCACTAAAAATGACGCGTAGCCAAGTTCATCATACTGGCTTAGGGCAAACCCAGATCGGCCCCTACAATCCTCTCGGTGCACGTTGTGATTTTATCGCAGACGTTTTTAATCACGCACTCGCTCCAGTGACATGGAATCCAGAGATCCAACAGGCTTTGTGGCGCAAACTCGCGGTGAATTGCGCGATAAATCCGCTAACCGCGATTCATCAATGCGCCAACGGTGCATTAGCTGCACCTGAATTTACGCCGATCATCACTGCCATTTTAGATGAGGTGACAGCCGTTATGCAGGCAGAAGCGATAAGCGGTGAGGCTGAAGCACTGCGTGATGGGGTTTATCAAGTTATCCAAGCTACGGCGGCCAATCTCTCTTCCATGCATCAAGATGTTTTCCACCGACGTCCAACCGAGATAGACTTTATTACCGGTTACGTAGTACGCAAAGGCGAACAGCATGGCATTGCAACTCCGGTAAACAGCGCGTTATATCAACAAATCAAAACCTTAGAGCAGAGTTGGAGCAAGGCATGAGCAAACGAATTCTCGTCCCCGTCGCCAATGGCAGCGAGGAGATGGAAACTGTCATCATCGTCGATACTTTGGTGCGTGCAGGATTTCAGGTCACCATGGCAGCGGTCGGCGACAAGTTACAAGTGCAAGGCTCACGGGGTGTTTGGCTGACGGCAGAGCAGACGCTTGAAGCGTGCTCGGCAGAAGAGTTTGATGCACTGGCACTACCCGGAGGTGTGGGCGGAGCGCAAGCTTTTGCCAATAGTACACCGCTACTTGCACTGATTGATGCGTTCTCACAACAAGGCAAACTGGTTGCCGCAATTTGTGCGACACCTGCACTGGTTTTCGCCAAACAGCAGAAATTTGTCGGCGCACGCATGACTTGTCACCCCAACTTTTTTGAGCATATTCCTTCAGACCGTCTGAGTCGTCAGCGCGTCTGTTATTATGCCACGCAACATTTACTCACCAGCCAAGGGCCAGGCACCGCTCTGGAGTTTGCGCTCGCCATGATTGCACTGCTTGCAGGCGTGGAATTGGCGCAACACGTTGCCGCCCCCATGGTTCTTCATCCTCAACAACTGACCGAACTTTCAGGTTTTATTGATGCTCAATCTTGATGCAATCCGCGCGCAGTTTCCGGCGCTGCAACAAATCGTCAACGGTAACCCGCTGGTCTATCTCGACAGTGCGGCCACTACACAAAAACCACAATGTGTGATTGATGCCATCAGCCACTACTACAGCCAGCACAATGCCAATGTACATCGCGGTAGCCACAGTTTGACAGCGCAAGCCACCAGCCAATTTGAAGGCGCGCGTGAACAAGTCGCACAATTTATTGGTGCGCCAAGCAGCAAAAATATTATCTGGACGCGCGGTGCTACCGAAGCACTCAACCTCATTGCACAAAGTTATGCCCGCAGCACATTACAAGCTGGGGATGAGATTCTGGTCAGTGAAACTGAACACCACGCCAATATCGTGCCGTGGCAAATGGTCGCTGAGCAAACGGGCGCGAAAGTGGTCAAAATCCCGATGACAACAACGGGTGAATTTGGCCTTGCTGCCTTTCGGCAATTGCTGTCACCACGCTGCAAAATCGTTGCCCTAGCCCATATCACCAATATCACGGGAACTCGCCAGCCGATTGAAGCGGTCATCCAAGCCGCACATCAACAAGGCGCGATTGTGGTGATCGATGGCGCTCAAGGCATAGTCCATGAAACCGTCGATGTTCAAGCGCTGGATGCGGATTTCTATGTATTCTCCGGCCATAAGCTGTATGCGCCAGCGGGCATTGGTGTGCTGTACGGCAAAACGGCGCTTTTAGAAGCGATGCCACCTTGGCATGGCGGCGGCAAGATGGTTGAAAAGGTCTCGTTTGATGGTACAACCTTTACCGGCTTGCCCGGAAAATTTGAAGCAGGCACGCCGAATGTGGCAGGTGCTATTGCTCTGGCCACCGCGATTGACTGGTATCAAAGTCTTGATCGAGCCGCCGTGGAAGCGCACTTACATCAACTGCAACAGCAAGCTTACCAAGCTATTTCGCAAATCGATGATATTCGCGTGCTCGGTTATCAGCCTAACACCAGTGTGCTGAGCTTAGTGATGGATGGTGTACATCATCAAGACCTCGCCACCTTACTCGATCAACAAGGAATTGCCGTTCGTGCGGGGCACCATTGTGCTCATCCTTTGATGGATGCGTTTGGCGTAAAAGGGACGGTGCGAATTTCTTTCGGAGTGTACAACAGCGCAGAAGAGGTGGAACGCTTGATCGCCGCCATCCATAAAGCGGTCGATTTGCTGTAAACATCGGCAGAACTGATAGCAAAAGAGCCCCATGGTTATGAGGCTCTTTTGCTTGGAAAAAGTATGTCGTTAGTGATGTGCTTTGGCCTGAATCGTCGCGACAATCGCTTGCAAACCATTACCGCGTGATGGGCTTAAATGCGCCAGCAAACCAAGCTCGGCAAAGTAGTCATCCATCGAAAACGCGCTAATTTCTGCAGAGGTTTTGCCATTCAGCGCAGCCAACACAATCGCAATCAAACCGCGCACAATCCGAGCATCGGAATCCGCGCAGAAAAACCACTGTTCCCCTTGCTGCTCGGCTACTAGCCACACTTCACTTTCACAGCCAGAGACAAGAACTTGCTCACTTTTCAGCACTTCTGGCATCACAGGCAGCAGCTTACCCCATTGGATGATCTGGCGATAACGATCTTCCCAACCGTACAGAGTTTGCATGGTCTCTAAGATGGTTTGTGCATTAATTTCATCACCAAACGGATGAGCTGGAAATTGACTCATCATGCCCTACGCCTTCACTTTATGCTTTTGAATCAGTTTATCGACAATACGCGCCACCGCGACAAAACCAAACGTCGCCGTCACTACCGTCGCAGCGCCAAATCCGCTGGCGCAATCCATACGTTTTGGACCTTCTGCGGTTGATTTGGTCGCGCATACCGAACCATCGGCTTGTGGGTATTTGAGTTGCTCGGTCGAGAACACACAATCTATTCCAAATTTACGCGCTGGATTGGTTGGGAAGTTATGGTGCTGACGCAGGCGATCTTTGAGCTTTTTCGCCAGTGGATCTTGAATCGTCTTGGTCAAATCGGCCACAGTGATTTGCGTTGGATCGGTTTGTCCGCCCGCACCTCCGACCGTAATCACTTTGATTTTGTTGCTGCGGCAGTAAGCCAGAAGAGAAGCTTTGGCTTTCAAGCTATCAATCGCATCCAACACATAATCAAAGGATTTATTGAGATAAAGATGTTGATTATCCGGCGTGATGAAGTCATCCACCAAATTGACTTTGCACTCTGGATTGATGAGCTTAACGCGCTCCGCCATCACTTCAATTTTGCTTTTGCCAATCGTCCCGGTCATGGCATGGATTTGACGGTTGATGTTAGTGACACACACATCATCCATATCAATCAACGTCAACTCACCAATACCCGTTCGCGCCAGAGCTTCTACCGCCCATGAACCGACACCACCAATCCCAATCACACACACGTGCGCGGCACGTAAAATGTCGACTTCGTTATAACCATACAAACGGCGCGTACCACCAAAACGTTGGTTGTAACTGTCGGAGGCAGGAGTATCGAGTTCACGCATAACCACATTTCCACTCTAGCTGAAAAATAAAGAGTGCGATTTATACGCACTCTTCACAAAAATGTCCAGTTTGCTACCAGCACAGTATCAGGAAAAATTATTGTTGTTTTTCTGGCGGCAATGCCCATGGTGCTTGGGTAGGCGAGTTTTCTAACCCGAGTTTCCACACACGACCAAAGTGCTTATAGTGCCCCGCTTCTAACCCTGCACGAGGTCCCATGCCGTGGTACAAGTCGAGATGGTTTTGTTTCACAGCACCGCCTGTGTCAAGCACGATCAACAAGCGCAGTTGATGTGCGCCAGACCAAGTGCCATCGGCATTCAGCAAGGGGACTTCCGCTAGAATTGGCGTCCCCATAGGCAAAATTGAACGATCCCCTGCAACCGATGCCATCGGCAATAAAGGAATGCCGGCGCTGCCCTTCACAGGTGCCGCGGCGCTGGGTTTGAAAAATACGAAGGAAGGGTTTTCCTCAAGCAGTTCACGTACGGTTGCTTCATCGTTGGCCAGCACCCAGTCTTTGATCGCTTTGAGCGACATTTTCTCGCGCTCAACCAAACCGCGTTCAATCAACACTTTACCAATGCTGACGTAAGCCTTGTTATTTTTACCCGCGTAAGCGAAGTATTCCAAAGTATCGTCATCCCCAAAATGAACAAAGCCACTGCCCTGCACTTCCATGATGAAAGGATCGATCAAGTTCTCCGCATAGCCCAATTCTAAACCTTGACCATCCAGCGCACCTTGGTAAATCTCCGCTCGAGTGGGGCAGTTTTTGTTGCATTTTGGCAAGCCGTAAACCGGATATTTAAACACGCTGTCGGGTTGATGACGCAGCTCAATCACAGGGGAAAAATAGCCAGTAAACAATACGTTACCTTGCTTATCCCCGCCACCTAACTGCGCTACTTGAATACCAAATTGCGCTAAAGTGGCAGGATCTCCGCTTTGCAGAACCCACTCATTCAATTGTTCATACAGCGGTCGATAGATCTTGGCCATGGAGGCTGAGCCTTGCACGACCAACTCACTCTGTTTACTGAATTCGGTATAGTCACGCGGCTTATTGGATTCAACCACATCGGCACGATTCAAAATGTGTGGAAATGTTTGTTGTTGGTATTGCTGAGCACGATCGTTAGGTTGCTGAGCACAACCAAACAGCAGTGCCAAACTGGCGAGAGAAAGAAGACGTTTACTCACAAAAGAGATCCATGGTTTATGTTTGCCAAGAGCATGACAAAGTCAGTGAAACTGTGCAATTGGCGTTTGATTAATAGCGATTATTTTTTACTTTTTCTGACAATTGATAAACTGGCTGATAGTTAGCGGACGAACGCTGTTTCATCTGCTTTTTCTCCAGCATGATCTCAAACTGATACGGCTGACCATTCACCGTAAATTCGAGTCGAGCGCCATCGTAGTTAAAATGGGTGGTGACTAAACGCCCATTCAACACAATACCTTGAGTGCCAATGGTGATTTTTTGTGCCGCATAAGGGGCAACATTCTGCTCAACCCATATTCCATATAGCTCAGACTTAGGAAACCACTGCTCTTGCAGACGACCAAAGATGTTGCTGTACAGCATCAAAACGTAGGAGGTGCCTAAAATCGCGAGCAAGAGCAATAAACGCTCTTTGCTCAAGGCCTTACTTTTGCTTTCCGTTTTTGCCATACCGCTTTATCTCACTTTATCCAAGCCTCTTGGGGCGAGGCTTTGCACCATTAACTGCACTGCTCATACAGATTGATGCAGCGTTCAACCTTACTGTTCATACTTTTGTCATCCTTCTGTTTTACATCCCATTTATTTTGCCCCATAGGGCTTGCAATAAACGGGTCTGCAATAAACCAAGGATTCTATCGGTCATATAAAAAACCACTTGCCCAACAAAGAATAAAAAGTCATTATTTGCGCATATTTAAACACCAAGGATGTTCAGCCGTGAAAATTCGCAGTACCGCTCTCGTCAAAGGATTTCGCCAGTCAGCGCCCTACGTTAATGCCCACCGTGGGAAAACCATGGTTGTTATGCTGGGAGGAGAAGCGATTGCCGATAAAAATTTTCCTAACATCATCAGCGATATCGCTCTGCTGCACAGCCTTGGCGTTAAAGTGGTACTCGTGCACGGAGCTCGGCCACAAATCAAT
Source organism: Vibrio cholerae (assembly GCF_008369605.1). Lineage (NCBI taxonomy): Bacteria > Pseudomonadati > Pseudomonadota > Gammaproteobacteria > Vibrionales > Vibrionaceae > Vibrio > Vibrio cholerae. The sequence continues at coordinate 569,064 of NZ_CP043554.1, read as the reverse complement.
CAAATCCTTGAAAAAAATCAACGTGATACGCCATACCACAAAGGTGTGCGGATCACCGATGAATCCTCACTCGGCTTAGTGATGCAAGCCGCCGGACAACTACAACACGCGATCACCGCGCGTCTTTCGATGAGCCTTAACAATACGCCAATGGCGGGCACTCAACTCAACGTTGTGAGCGGCAATTTCATCATCTCTCAACCACTAGGTATAGATGAAGGTGTCGATTACTGCCACAGCGGACGCATTCGCCGGATTGATGTGGAAGGCATCAACCGTATGCTGGATTTAGGTTCGATTGTGCTGCTTGGCCCGATTGCCAGCTCTGTCACTGGTGAGTGTTTCAATCTGCTTTCTGAGGAAGTGGCGACCCAAGTGGCGATAAAACTTAAAGCCGACAAGCTGATCGGCTTTTGCCCACAGCAAGGGATCATCGATGCCAAAGGCAACGCGATTGCTGAACTATTCCCAAGCGATGTTGAACGCCTCGTCAAAAACATGGAGCAAGAGTGCGCGCCAGATGATGAAGAGTGTTTCAGCACCATGCGTTTTTTGCGTGCCGCTTTAAAAGCCTGCCGCGCGGGTGTGCCACGCAGCCACTTGGTGAGTTACAAAGAAGATGGTGCATTAATCCAAGAGCTATTCTCGTTTGATGGTATCGGCACCCAGATCGTAATGGCGAGTGCCGAGCAGATCCGCCAAGCCACGATTGATGACATCGGCGGTATTTTTGATTTGATTCGCCCGTTGGAAGAGCAAGGCATTCTGGTACGCCGCTCTCGTGAACAGTTGGAGCAAGAGATCCATAAATTCACCATTATCGACAAAGATGGCTTAGTGATTGGCTGCTCGGCACTCTACCCTTATCCAGAGGAACGCATGGCTGAGATGGCTTGTGTCGCGATTCATCCTGAATATCGTGATGGTCACCGCGGATTGCATTTATTGGTGCACAGCAAGCATCAAGCCAAGCAAATGGGCATTCGTCACCTGTTTGTGCTAACCACTCACAGCACACACTGGTTCCGTGAACAAGGTTTCAATGAAGTCGATGTCGAAGCGTTACCGATGGCGAAAAAGAGCTTATACAACTACCAACGCCGCTCAAAAATTTTGATGCTGCAGCTTTAAATTCAACAGGTTGAAAAGCGTGTGAACAGAAGTGAACAAAAGATGCAAATTGTTGCATCTTTTTTCTTCGATTTTCGCTTTTATTTTGTGAGAGAGATCGGTAGAATGCGCGCGTTTGATTAAATGTTGTTCAATCATCGAGTCAGGATTTGACGCTTGAGATCTTTCTCAATTCACGCATGGATTGCTTTTATGAGTACATTCCGTATCTAAGAGCAAATCGTCTATGAAAACCGTTATTTGTAATTCTCTACAAAGCTTTTGGGACATGGCTGACGCTGAGTTCCTCTCCGGGCTTGATGTGCACTGCGTATTTCCCGTCAGTGATAATCTCAAAACGTTTCTGCTCCAATCGCGTGAACGTTACCAGATCCGCAGCATCACCTTTACTAAAGCTTTTGCCAACCTTTAATGCTGTGCCGCCACGGAATGGCGGAGCATTTACTGCTCCAACCTTGCCACTAAGCCACTCGCCCGTTGGGTTTTCACTTTAATTGCCCGCTGCAATACCTTGTTATCGCAATACAATTTGAGCTGTTTTTTCGCCCTTGTGATCCCCGTGTAAACTAACTCACGCGTCAGAATCGGACTGTAATCCGGCGGTAAAATCAGCAAAGTTAAATCAAATTCGCTGCCTTGCGATTTATGTATGGTCATCGCATACGCGGTTTCATGTTGCGGGACTCGGCTCGGCAACACGGCTTTAATGCTGCCATCCGGCAACTCAAAATAGACTTTAAGTCTGCCCTGATCATCGTCACGATCGCGCATACACAAGCCAATATCGCCATTGTATAACCCCAAACCATGATCGTTACGCGTGACCATGATCGGCCGCCCGTGATACCAGATCTCTTCTTGAGTTTTAATCAGCTTGTGAGCATTCAACGCCCGTTCGATGCGAGTGTTCAGCCCCATCACTCCAAAATCGCCTTCACGCAGCGCACAAAGCAATCGGCAGCGACTGAACGCATCAAGTGCTGATTTGGCAAGTGTGAGCATGGTTTGCTTTGTCGACTCAAATTGCTCAGTCGATTGATTGAGCAAATTCAGATAAGGACGATAAGCCTGCACTAAGGTTTGCAGCAGTTGCTGATAATGCTCGCCACTAAGGGCAAAATGTTCAATATCGCTGAACGACTGTTGCCACACCGCTTCAACGCGCACCGGAGATCCACTGTTGATCGCTTTCGCCAGTTGGCCAATGCCAGAACGTGCATCAAAACGATAGCTTTTTTGCAGCATGCATAAGCAATCCGCCACCGGATTCACCGTCTTACTGGCAGTTTGGCGCAGAGTGGCAAACCCCGTCAGTTCAGCCAACTGCGCGCCCTGCTCATTGCCGTAACCTTGGTTCAGGAAGGTACAAATATCACCGAGCACCGCCCCCGCTTCTACCGAGGCCAACTGATCTTTATCGCCAAGTAAAATCAACCGAGCGTGCTTGGGCAGCGCTTCGACCAGTTTCACCATCAAAGGCAAGTCAACCATGGAAGCTTCATCCACCACCAACAGATCAAGGTGGAGTGGATTACGTGCGTGATGACGAAACTCAGCGCTGCCCGGAATCGCGCCAAGCAAACGGTGAATGGTGCTGGAAGTGCTTGGGATCGCCGCGGCGATCTCCGGCTCTATCGCCAGCTGACTCACCGCTTTACCCATCGATTCGGTTAAGCGTGCCGCGGCTTTACCGGTTGGAGCAATCAATTTGATCTCTGGCACTTTACCTTGCGCCATGCTTTGGCTAATCAGCGCCGCCAGAAGCTTGGTCACTGTGGTGGTTTTGCCGGTTCCCGGCCCACCGGAAATCACCGCAAAACGGCGCGTGAGCGCGACGGCAGCCGCCACTTTTTGCCAGTTTAAGCAGTGAGTAAGCGGAATAAGCTGCTCTAAAGCTTGCAAATCCGCGGCACGCTGCGCTTTTTCGACTACAGCTTCAATCGCTGGCCAATCCAGCGCATCCGACTCCACCACATCCAATCGATCATTCAGCAGTTGAATCCGCTCGACCGAACTCAGCGGCTTTTGTTGTAGTGCTTGCCACAAGCCTAAATAGTCGCGGGCAAATAAGGTATTCAGGCGTTCACGCAAGTTAGCCAGTTCAGCAGGGCTTAAACGTTGGGGTGCGGCCAACTCAGTCAATCGCGCTGCCAGTTGCTTTTCATAATGCCAGTAGCGATGCAGATAGAGCCTTGCGCCATCAAACATTAACGGCACCGCTTCACCTTGCTTCCCCACCAACGGCGAGGCTTGCAGTAAGGCTTGCCAGTCTAACGCTAACCAGAGTTCACTGTGCTGCAAACTCGCTTCACCATAAAGACCAATCAGCGCTGCCAGATCGCAGCGATTACCTTGTGCATCCCACAGTGGCAAACAGATGTGTCCACGCCCAAGTTCTGCACTGAGCGCAGCGCTCAGTACACTCAAAAGCTCACTTTCTGCAGCGTTGTGCCCTGCCAATGCGGTTTGCTTGCCAATAAAGCGGGCAAACTGCACATCCAAAGGACGCAGCGCGCCTTGTGCCAGCAGACGTTTCGCTACTTCACTATCCCAAAACATCATAAATCAAGCTCCATCTGCCCAGCTTTACTCGCTCTTTGTGCCAATTCACGCCCTGCAATCAATCCATCTAACTCATCTAACAAGGCCAAGCTTGGCTTGGTATGGAACACACCTTGATCAGTGCGCCCATCCATCCCGCGTAAGAAGAGATAAAACACACCGCCGAAATGCTGCTCGTAATTGTAATGGGCTAAACGGCTGCGCAAAAAGCGATGCAGCGCTAACGCGTAAATCTGGTATTGCAGATCGTAACGGTGATCGGCCATCGCACTGCCCAAACGCTGTGGATGATACGCCGCAGGATCGTCACCTAAATGGTTGGATTTCCAGTCCAGCACGTAATAGCGCCCTTGATATTGAAACACCAGATCGATAAAGCCTTTGAGCATGCCTTGCACCGCATGAAAACCGAGATCGCCCGCCTGTGCCGAAAGCGGATCGTGACGCTGGGTGATGCGATTCAGGGTTGGCGCATCCAACACTTCGATCGGCAATAAAAACTCCAACTCGGTCAGACGCTGGGCGGCCATAATTTGTTGTAAGCGCAGCGCTTTACCATCCAGTGGCGTGCTCAATACGGTGTCAACCAACTGTTGCAACACCGGCAGCCACTCGCTTTCAATCTGCTCACTTTCCATCAAATCAAGGATGATTTTAGTATTGGGTTCACTGTGTGCCGATTGCTGGAAATCCACCTCTTCAAACAGCGAATGCAAGAAAGTGCCGGGGCGTGCGCCACGCGGGAAATTGAAAATCGAGCGCTCGACAGATTCCAGCGCCGCTCCATCACGCTCTTGCGCACTATCAAGATCAAAACCGCCTACTTCAAGCAGGGGAATATCTTGCAAAGGATCATGGCGAGCATGACTTGATTGCATCACCAAGCCTGAGTAACTGGTCACTCGCCAGCGGCGATCAATCGCTTGGCTTAACTCACGGGCAGTCAGCTCTCGCTCGTCCAATTTTGGTGGCTGATACGCTTGTTCGAAACGCTTCGGTGGAGGGCATTGCGCGACATCCGGTAAGTTTTCACACTGTTTAAGCAGCGCTTGCTGCAGATCCGCGATACCACCTTCTTGACCATCTTGCAGCAGAAACCCCATCGCACTGCGATGCGCCGAGGTCGGCTCTTGGCTCGAATTGCCGTTGCGCAGTGGCGCAATCCCAATAAAACAGCCATACACAGCGCGAGTGAGCGCCACATACAGCAAGCGTAAATCTTCTGCCAAACGTTCTTGATCGGCTTTGGCTAACGCGTCTTCATTGCCGGTTAAATCGACCCAAGTAGTGGCCGATTCAGTATCGTAATATTTGCCTTCACTGCTCTCGCGATAGCTCATCACAAACGGTAAAAATACCAGCGGGTACTCAAGCCCTTTTGATTTGTGGATGGTGACAATCTGCACCAGACGCCGCTCGGATTCGAGGCGCTGGATCTGCTCATCACTGCCACCGAGCCCTTGCGCAGCATCCGCCATCGCCTGAGTCAGAAAACGCAGTAAGCCCTGATCGCTATCGATCTCACGCGTCGCTTGCTGCAAGAGTTCGCTGATGTGCAGATAATCGGTGAGCCAGCGCTCACCTTCACTTTCCGCCAGCCAACGCTCGGCAATGTGGCGCTGAGTTAATACTGCACGCAGCATCGGCAATACGCCGCGCTCGCTCCACAAACGGCGATATTGGCGAAACTCCGCAATCAACTGTTCCCATTCGTTTTCATCATTATTCAGCGCATCCAGCTCGCTGGCGGTTAACGCAAACAGATTCGAGGCGACGGCCGCACGGAGCAAGCGTTCATCTTCTGGCTGCCACACGGCAAGCAGCAAGCGTTCAATATCTTGTGCCACATCACTGGCAAACACGCTATCACGGTTGGAAAGGTAAACACTGGCGATACCTTGCTGACTGAGTGCATCGCGCACCATGCGCGCTTCATTACCGGTGCGCACCAGCACCGCCAGATCGCCCGCTTCAATCGCCTCGCCGCGATGAAAGGTTGCCGCGCCAGAGGCCGAAGCAGTCAAAATATGCTGGATTTGCGCTGCACACGCCTCAGCCATTTGCGCGTAGTAATCGGTTTTGCTTTGTGGTTTATCGAGATCTTCCGGCCACCAATAGGTCAAGGCTGGTTGTACTTGCCCCTCCAGTGACCAATGGCGTTTATCAGCACCAGGGCTTGCTGCCACGGGCTGAAAGGGAATGTCATCACTGTAAATAAACGGATGAGTCGCAGAGCTAAACACTTGGTTCACGGCCGCCACCATAGCTGCGCTGGAGCGCCAGTTCGTACCCAAGGTGTAGTGAGCGCTCACCTGATTGCGCGCTTTGATGTAAGTGAAAATATCGGCGCCACGGAAGGCGTAAATCGCCTGTTTCGGGTCGCCGATCATCAACAAGCCACACTGCGGATAGTCTAGATACAGCCGACTGAAAATGCTGTACTGCAGCGGGTCGGTATCTTGGAATTCGTCGATCATCGCCACCGGATAAAGCGAGCGGATCCGCTCGCCCAATAGCCCTTGCTCATCATTATCGAGCGCAGCGCTGAGTTGAGTGAGCAAGTCATCAAACGAGAGCCAATGATGGGTGGATTTGGCTTTCGCCAACCAATAGCGACAGTGATGAATCGCATGCACCAAAAGCGGTGTTTTGAGTGACACAGGCTCAGCAAGAAACGCTTCTATTCGTTCAAACAGCGCTAATTGTGGCGGATTGCCTTTCTTCGATTTGGCAAGCAACCCGCTTTGGGTGAACTCTTCAAGCTCCGACGGCACGTGCAGATCGTGCGTTTCACTTTGCGCCCAAGCATCCAGAATCGGCAAACGGCGCAGCAGCGCATTTTGGCTATTTTTGTGCAGGTCAGAGCCAGTTACGGCGGGCTCAATCTCCTCTCGCTCCGCTAACCAGTGCTGCTTAATCTCGGAAATGCGCGCTATCTGCGCTTGTTGCAGCGCGGCCAAATCTCCTTCCATTAAAGGTGTGGTCAGTTTGACTGGCGGCCCAGAAAGATAACCGGCAATCTCAGCCAACAGCGCAGAGGGCGCCGGCCATAAGCGGCGCACTTCGCTCGCGAGGGAAATGGGCAAGGGGTAGAACTGTCTACGCCAATAATCGGCCACCACTTGGGCTTTGAGACGACTTTCATCAGTGACGAATTCATTTTCAAAGCGACTGCCCGATTCAAACGCATTTTGCGTTAGCATGCGTTGGCAAAAACCGTGGATGGTGAAAATCGCTGCTTCATCCATCTGTCGCTCAGCACTCAGCAACAAAGAGACGGCTAAGTTGTGATCGGTAAATTCAGCCAGCAGGGAGCGAAGCAGTGGATCGTCACTTGCACCGCGGGCAAAAGCGAGGCGCGCATCGTGTAAGCGGCGACGAATACGATCACGCAGCTCGGCGGTGGCCGCTTCGGTAAAAGTCACCACCAGAATTTGATCAACGCTTAGCGGATGCGCGTGGCGAGTTTCCGCGCAACCATGCCCAAGCACCAGACGCAGATAGAGTCCGGCAATGGTGTAGGTTTTTCCGGTACCTGCCGAAGCTTCAATCAGTCGCGCTCCATGCAAAGGAAAGCGCAACGTATCGAGCGTAACAGCCAGCTTATTTGAATCGGCACTCATCAGCCTTAATCCTTCTATCTACCGACGACAGAGATGTGACCTAAAACGAATATTTCTCTGCATTAAACTAAAAACCGTTATTGAGTATGGGCTTATGGGATCCACTTCACGGCACAAGCCAAGGCGGCGCTTTACACTGCGCGCACGTTAACAAATTCATTTGTTACACAAGAATTTAGGTCCCTCTGACCTGTGGCCGTACAGCGAACGCCCTACACCAATAATGATTTTCTGGCGGCCACCCACTTCCCACGTCATTCATGATTAAACCTGTTCGGCATCTTGCACTTGTAAACGCGGTGTTTGCAGCACGGTGATTGCCAATTGGCGCAGCGTTTTTGCCAGTTCATCACTCCACTGCGGCCAAATACGCGCGATGTAGCGATTACCGCCTTCACCCTTGATGTAAAAGCTATCGTTGAAGGTGTCCGCCATTTTCTTGTAGGACTTCTCTTCATCTTCCTGCCATTTGCCACGGGAAAATCCCGCCTCAACGCAAGCCAACGCCGTTTTCGGGAAATAAGCCAAAGGCTGGTTCATGCCTTGGCAAAACAGCGCCACCAGTTCACTCAGTAGTGCCTTGGCTTGCTGCGCGTCATTAAGTGGTGGCAGCATTTGGTGCTGCACTCCTTCTTTGCGCTCATAACCAATCAAATGGGTCGTGACGGCTTTGCCGCTCGCCGCCAAGCAGAGATGATCAATCCATGCGGCTAATAAATCTTCCGAGCGAATCGCGCCACTGCGCGCACGCACCAAGCCAGATTGATAACGCTTCACGAGCCAACCACGCAGCAAGACTTCTCGGCCATCGTCAAAGGGCTGCAAGCGCAGATCAATCTCTTCATCTTCCAGTGGTTGGTGACACAAAAAGCCAATTTTTTCCGCCAGCGCCAAAGCTTGCTGCGCACTTTGCGCCAATTCAAGATCGCCAAACGCCGCCATCGGCAACTTGCCTTGCGCTCGTTGCTGCTTAGCAAACTGCGCCACCACTTGGTCACGCTCTGCGCCATCACAGCAAGCGAGCAGATTTTCCACCAACTCATCACGCAGCTGATACGCGCTCAATCCATCCAAAGCAAACGGCTCATCATCTTCCAGCACGGCCAGCGGCGGCTCAAAGCTCACTTTCAAGCGGCGTTTGAAGAAATACTCAACGGGCAGACGCCAAAAACGTTGCAGCTCAACCAGATCCAGATCCATCGGCCAACTCACTTCGAGCAGATAATCACTGAGTGGAGTGAGAAAATCGGCGCTACTCTGCCCTTGGCGGCGCGCGGCAGGTAGCCATTCACGGGCAAAACTGCCGGCGATAAACGCCTGCGGGCTGAACGGCACCATAGGATACTGAGTGGTTAAGTGCTCAACCAAGCGGCGTCCGGAGTCATCACTTTCTAGATTTTCATCGCCAGCCAAGCAGTAGTTCTGCTCGCAATATTCCAAAAGCTCACTGACCAGCACTGAAGGCACGCGCTCGCTGTTATCTTGAATCGAGCGGCCGACATAGCTGATATACAGCTGTTCTTTGGCTGACAACAAGGCTTCGAGGAACAGGTAGCGCGACTCTTCACGCCGCGAACGGTCGCCGACTCGGCGCTGCACATTACGCAGATCAAACCCCTCGACCATTTCATTGGGTGGATAAACGCCATCATTCATGCCAAGCAGGCACACTCGGCGAAACGGGATCGAACGCATCGGCATCAGGGTACAGAAGTTCACTTGTCCCGCTAAAAATCGTTGGCTAATCCGAGTTCCGGAGAGTTTATTGGTCAGCACTTGGCGAATAATGGCCGGTGAAATCGCTTGTTGGTAGCCCGCGTCGGCCAACTGCTGTTTTAGGTTCACCAAACTATCGCGGATGGTTTTCAGCGCCAGCTCACCTTGCAGATCGACACTAAAACAGCGCTCCAGCAGCTCGTTGAGCCAATAACGCCACTGCTCCATGCTTTGGGTTTGCGCCAGTTGGCTACGCAGCTCGCTGAGCGTTTGTACAAAGTGCGCGAGCTTACCCGCCAACTCGGCGCTCATACCTTGCACTTGGTTATAGGGGGCAAGCCACTGGCCGCCAAGTTCATACAACCCCGCTTCAGCCGGCATGGCGTAACCCAGTAACATACGCTCAATGCCAAACTGCCACGTATTTTGTTCACTGGCGGGCAGTTCAAACTCCGCACCCGTGTCGCTATTCAGCCCCCAACGAATGCCCGCTTCTTCGACCCAACGTTTAGCGATGGCGAACTCTTCTTCATCAATCGCAAACCGAGCCATAATCGCCGGGGTTTCAAGTAGCTCAAGCAGTTCTGACGCCAGACAGCGCGATTGCGGCAGCGCGAGCAGTTGCAAGAAGGCGGTTAAGATCGGGCTTTCTTGATCGGCGCTGCGATCGGAAATTGAAAACGGAATAAAACGCTCGCCGGGTGCGTTACCAAACACCGCCTGAATGTAAGGGGCGTAGGCGTTAATGTCCGGCACCATCACAATCACATCGCGCGGTTTCAGGCTAGGGTCACGCTCAAACTCGGCCAGTAGTCGGTCGTGCAGCACTTCCACTTCACGAATTGGGCTGTGACACAAGGCAATCTGCAGGGAATCATCCTGCGCCGCAATGCAAGGTTTATGGCAACTGCTGGCAAACTTGGCATCGTCTTGATGCTCCTGCAGATGCAAAATATCTGCTTGGATGTGATGCAGCAGCGAGTCGCGTTGAATGTCAATAAACAGCTCTAATTCGGACTGATCGTTTTGTGCCAGAAGATAGAGATTATCGCGCCCCATCTTGCCCATCGAAGCCAGTAAGCTATTGCCCACCGCATGATTCAGATGAAGCGACTCTTGCAGATAGCTTTCCACATCGCCTTTGAGCGGCGAGACTTCACTGCCGATGGTGACTTGCTCACCGTTAATTTGCAGGAGTTTGCGTTTTTGCGCTGCCACTCGCGCCAGATATTTTCGGTCACGGATGTCGCCCCAATAGTGCTGACAAGGGTTGGTCAGCATCAGGTGCACGTCGATATGCTCACCCAGCGCGCGCAGCGCATCAATATAACGGGGCGGCAGCGCAGAAATACCGAAGATGAACAACCGCTTAGGCCATGTGCTGCGATCAAAGTTGCCACTCGCCAACTGCTCAATAAACCGCTGATAGAGGTTGGCACGGTGATAAATCGAGTGCCCTTGCTTATGCGTGTAAGCGTAGAGTTCACGCCACAAAATCGGCTGCCACGGGTGTTGGTCAGCGATTTCCGCGACTTCTTCTCCCGCTTCCCAACTTAAAATCCAATCGGGGCGATACACCAAGTAACCATCAAAAATATCGGCAATTTTTTCCGCTAATTGGAAGCGCTTAGAATCATCTTCATCGTCTTGTAAATAGCGTTGCAGCGGTTGGAATTCGGTGCGGTCAAGCAGCTTAGGCAGTAGCTCCATCAAACGCCAACTCATGGCTTCTTTATTGAAGGCGCTGCGCTGCGGCACATCGGGCAACACTTGAGTAAACATCTGCCAGATAAAGGTTGCCGGTAGAGGAAACTCAAGATTCGCGGCAACCCCTAATTCACTGGCCAGCGCCATTTTCAGCCACTGCGACATGCCGGGGCTTTGCACCAAAATGCTCTCAGGAATAAAGGGATCGTCCAACGGTTCATTTTTGATTAAATGCACCAACAGGATCTTCAGCGTTTCAACTTGGTTGGAGTGGTAGACAGTAAACACAATGCACTCATGCTGCTCGACTCATCATGAGCTGAGAGTAGCATAAGTGCATGTCAGGAAGGATAAAAAAGCGCGAGGCAGGATCTCAATATATACCCAAACCACTTGATATACCCAAACAACTAGGAGTTGCAGGTAGGCGGCAAGTGAGTGAGTCCCCATCAGCATAGACAAACTACATAGACAAACTATGTGATTGGGGTGCACAAACGTAGCCAACACCGCTGCAACTTCAAGTAGGAAGGTTATGGTTAACGAGAACCCACTAACACTTTGTGTGGTTGATAAAAGGCCAGATAGCGAATCGCAACATAGCTCACCACCACCGTGGCTACGATCAGCTCAAGGCTCGCTAACCAATGCACTTGTGCTACGTAATGCTCTGCCACGCCGATATTTTCCATCCAGTGCGCCATTTTAAACAGCGCGGTCGCACCAATCACCATCGGGAAGGTGAATGCCGCGTAGCCGGGGCTAAAAGGCAGACGCAGTAAGCGCGTGAACGCCAAGTAGATGATGGCGGTCATCAGCACCGCAATCCCAAACAGCAGCGCCACAATCACAGGTGAAGGCTCGGACACCACGGTCAAATACCCCGCCAGAGAGAGGCTGGCTGGCGCAGCCATGATCGCCAATGTTGGCTTCGCCGCATCTGGAATTTCATGTGTAAAAATAAAACGATAGATCATCATAGGCAGCATCACGGCGTAAGCCAGCATGCCAAACACTAAACACGCGTAGGCAATTGGCGCTAACGCAGGATGGCCCGAGAAAGAAACGTCAGCGACAATAATGCCGACGGGAGGCACAAACCAGCTTGGCACCATGTGGTGCAGCTCAAACGCTTGGGCGCGGTGATACAAAAAGCTCACCAAAAACAGAATGTGTAAGCCCACGGCAAACAGCCACAAAGCATCGCCAGCCACAGGGTAAAAATGCCCCAATGACGCCGATACCACCATGGTTGCCATGGCAAAGGTTGGCACCACACTGCCCACTACCGGATGCGCCAAATCTTGGCGTAACAAGTGACCGTGCCATAAAAATTTAAAGGCCAGCACAATCAATAGCACACTGGCGATTGCTGCACCCACCCACTTCGCGACACCGTGTGCCGCAATCATGTTTTCCCAACTCCATCCCAAGCTCGCAATCCCTAGCGCGAGGCCGGCCATTGGGGTCGGCGCTCCCATCACTTTCGCTTTTGCTGCTCGAATCATACTGTCTCTCTATTGATGGTTATCGGTTAATAAACGCATCTTACGCTTGCACTTTGTTTTCAACTATCTAATTATTTCTAACACATGTTCAATAAAACTAAACGGTCGCCATGGCTAGCCATATTTCGCTCAAACAATTGCGGGTTTTCACCACCATCACTCAACATAAAAGTTTGACTGTCGCCGCAGAAGTGCTGTGCCTCTCCAAAGCGGCGGTCAGTGTGGCGCTGTCTGAACTGGAAAAACAGCTTGGTCACGCACTGTTTGATCGCGTCAACAACCGCTTGGTGCTCAATCAAGAAGGGCAAAAACTGCTGCCAATGGCCGATGAACTGCTGCAACGCGCCAAAGATATCGACCGTTTGTTTGCAGAGCAGCAGGTGCTTACCGGCAAACTGCGCATCGGTTCGAGTGACACCATAGGTAATCAAGTTGCACCTTATCTGATCAGTGCTTTTAGGCAGTTGCATCCTCATCCGTCACAAAGCCTGTTTATTTCCAACTCAGCGCAAGTGTGCCAAAAGCTGGTCGATTACGAGCTCGATATCGGCCTGATTGAAGGCAAAACGCTGCATCCCGAGCTCATCTCTACTCAGTTTAGCCAAGATGAGATGTGTATCATCTGTGCGCCCGATCATCCTCTCGCACAGCAAGAGCGCTTGGTCATGAGCGATTTTGAACACAGTGATTGGGTGCTGCGTGAAGCAGGTTCTGGCTCGCGCGAGTTTTTCTTACGTGTGATTGCGCCGCGCATCGAGCACTGGATTGAAGCGTTTGAACTCAATACCACCGAAGCGCTGATCAATAGTGTCTCTTCCGGTTTAGGGCTAGGTTGCTTGTCTCGATTAGCCGCGAAAACGCCTCAACAAGATGGGCGAGTAGTGATTCTCAATGTCCCGCTCGACATGAAACGTCGCTTCTGGATGTTGGTTCATAAAGAGAAATACCAAAACCCACTGCTACGGCAGTTCATTGAATTTTGTCCCCAATGGGCGAGCCAAAGCGCCCTACTGCAACTCGATTAATCAGTGAATCAAGGGATATGACTCAGCGCGCATTTTGGTGGTCGCAACTGGACTTTAGTGAATGAAAACTGTATAAACAGCCAGTTATTTTTAGCGACAAACTAGAGGATTAACCATGGCTGTTATCGTGAAGTACGTGGTGGAGCGCAACGGAGAAGAGAAAATGACTTTTACCTCGAAAGCCGAAGCTGACGCTTATGACAAAATGCTGGATATGGCAGACGAGTTGTTCGAACTGCTGGGTAAAAGTGCTCTGATCGAAGATGAAGCCAAGCAAGAAGAGCTGGCGATGTTCTTGGCTCAAAACAAAGAAGACGTACTGTGCGCACTGGGAGCCAAGCGTAAACCTGCTCCAGCAACGGGCAAGAAGCCGAAAGCGGTTGCAGACAGTGATGACGATGAGTCTGTCGACGACGCTGCCTAATCAAGAAAACCGCTGAGTGAAACCAGCGGTTTTTTATTTGCTGAGGTTGGCTCACAAACGAAGTACTGCGAAAAACGAACGTAGCCAACAGCGCTGCAGCTTCAAGTAGGACGGGGATCACTTTAAAAAGACAAAATGCATTCTTCTACAGACGTATTGCCTCTACGGTCTTTTATCCTGCTCATCCACTCTTTATGATGAACCACCTATCGGTTGAGCTGTGGATGCTCAACTCAATGCCTTTGCTTTGTCCATGTATGACAAGCGGGCAAACAGCTCAACCCACATTTGATGATGGAGAATACACATGGCGTACTTTGCTTTAGGTCTAGCAACCGCGACCAAAAATCGTGATGGAAAAATTATTGAAGCCTTCTTCCCAACCCCTATTCTGGCTCCTAGCGACGCTTTGGTTGCAGCATTAGCACCGATTGCAGGTTACCAAGAAGGCAATCAAGCGCTAGACGTTACCGCGGCACAAAGCGCGCAATTAGCCGCTGTTTTCGCCGCTCATCAACAAGCTGCAAGCGCAGCATTTGCTGATAAAGCTGCCAATGCCAAACAGCCTCTCGTGCTGGTGATTCTGGCCAGCGATGACAAGCCACAAAGCGTGGCTGAAGGTTACCTCAAGTTACAACTGATTTCTCACCGTCTGGTTAAACCACACGGTACGGTACTGGATGGCATTTTCGGTCTGCTGCACAACATCGCATGGACCAATGAAGGCCCTATTGATCTACCAGAACTGGCAGAGCGCCAAATCGAAGCGCGTTTGGCTGGCCGAGTGCTGACGGTTGATTGCGTCGACAAATTCCCGAAAATGGTCGATTACGTGGTCCCTGCAGGCATTCGTATCGCGGACACTTCTCGCGTTCGTCTTGGCGCACATGTGGGTGAAGGCACCACAGTCATGCATGAAGGCTTCATCAACTTCAACGCGGGTACCACTGGCGTGAGCATGGTTGAAGGCCGTATCTCTGCGGGTGTTGTGGTGGGCAATGGCTCAGACATCGGCGGCGGCGCATCCATCATGGGTACGCTGTCTGGCGGCGGCAAAGTAGTGGTATCGATTGGTGAAAACTCTCTGCTTGGTGCAAACGCCGGCTTGGGCTTCCCACTTGGCGATCGCTGTACTGTGGAGTCAGGCTTGTACGTGACGGCTGGCACCAAAGTGCGCACGCTGGATAAAGATGGCAACCAAGTCGATATCGTTAAAGCACGCGATCTGGCTGGCGTTTCGGATCTGCTGTTCCGTCGTAACTCACTGACTGGACAAATTGAGTGTCTGGCCAACAAATCGGCCGTGGAACTCAACAGCGAACTGCACAAGAACAACTGATCTTGATACGTTCGTGATGCAAGAAAAATGGCTTGGATTTCCAAGCCATTTTTTTATCTCAAATCTTGCATTTCAATACGCTTAACCGGGATGACCATCCACTCTTGGTTTCAGCAACATTGCGCCAAAGCGCAGCACAAACAGAGCAAACGCAATAACCCACAGCGCGGCGCTCAGGTTCACCCAAATCAGCAGCTGCTGCGGTAGCAAACCCACACCGACACCACGCACGACAGCGGCAAGCAACAAAGCGATAAATGCCCATTGCATGTTAGGGCCTTGATAAATCGCTCGTCCCGTATGCCCCATAGTGACACGCGCAATCATGCTTAAAACTAGGCCTGAGAGCGCACCTATCGCAAATAAATGCAGTAAGTTGTGGTTCAGCCAAGCGTTACTCACTCCCCCACGCAGCAGCAAACTCAGCGGGATACACAGATAGGCAGCATGCAGTGACCACACCAAAGGCTCACTGAAAGTACGCCAAGGCTGCCAACGTAAAAAGCGGATCAATTGCGCGACGCCAGCTACCAGCATCAAAGGCTGGCCGAGTTGTGCCATGGTCAATGGGAAGAAACTAAGTACAAACAGCGCCAGTAAGCTACCGTTAGCGATCACATCCAAAGCCAAAATCGGCTCCGCTTTTGTAAACTGGAAACGTCTTGCGGTGAAAAACGGAATCACTCGCCCGCCCATCACTGAAAGCAGCAACATAAACCACCACAGCATGGCTTGCCACACCGCACTGCTCGGGAATGGCGGCATGCCTTTAATGGTGGCGTAGCTGGCAAAGTTAGCGGCAATCGCCAACAGAAACAGAGGGATAAAAAATAGGTTGCGCCAACCTTTGGCTTTTACCACCCGTAACCCCACTTCATAGGCCACCGCCAGAAGAAATAGAGCTTCAATACTCGACGTTAACCACAGCGGCACGGGCAACCAAAACAGAATCCGCACCATTAGCCACAAAGCCACAATACCAGCTAAACGGTGACTTTTCGTGCCAGTAATACCCGTCCAGTTTTGCACCGCCGTAAGCAGAAATCCGGCCACAATCGCCATTGCAAAACCAAACAACATCTCATGCACATGCCACCATAGCGCGGGGACTTGCAATAGTTGCGGTTGCCCAGCTTGAAACATCCAAACCCACGCGAGGATGGCAATCACGGCATAAATACTGCCAAGCAAAAAGAAAGGACGAAACCCCAACCGCAGCACAGCAGGAATACGCTCTTCGACACGTTTATCGATAATGTTGATCACTTTGGCTCCTTCGCCGACTTCATCACAGACCGAACCAGTGATGAGCACAAACCAAGCCAAGATAATTCATATTTAAAATCAATAGACTAGAAAAAGGAAAAGTCATAATGACACCAAAAAATCGAGTCATTATGACTTTTTGATGTGTGTTTCACTCAAACTCTATAGGCGAGGTGTGATCACCACACAAGCGATCTGCTTTTGCTTACCAAAGCCGATGATTTGCGACAGTGCCGCTTTGCCCACCGGAATATAACCCGAACCGCTCACATGCTCTTCCGATTCTGCATGCGGATCGTGGAAAAAGAAGAACTTATCACTCAAACCACTGAGCACAATCCAGTGCGGCTCTTTCTTGCCATCAAAACGGTACGTGCTAATGAGCAGCAGCACACAGGCACCTTGCCGTACCCACTCTTCGAGCTGGGCTTGCGATGGTGGCGCATCAATCATACTCACATCTTGCTCAGCAAGTTGCTGGCAAAAATCTTGGTGCACTAACTCAATGATCTGCTTTTTGTTGGGGTCACGTACGCTATCAATAAAAGGCGTTGATCGAGATTGGTTCCATAGCTCAACATGATAGCCACGTCTTGCGGCGGCCAGCGCCAAACCTTGGCCACTGCAGCCACCATGCCCAGCCGCCATAAAAATCGTGGTGGCTTCACGCCACAGTTGCATCTCTTGCGTGCGACTCGGCTCAAAAGTTTTATCCAAGCAGGCAAAACTCATTAACAGGCAGGCTGCGCCACACGTAAACGGCGTGGTTTGTACATACAAAGGCATCGGTAGCAAGACTTTGGACTCTTGAGGCGTTAACCTTTTCTGCATTCTGCGCCCATCGCACAAATCGTCATAGTAATGGATGAGCAACTTCAAGGTTTTATAGCCCATCTTTTCATATAATTTTAGGGCGGCGGTATTGTCTTCACGCACTTCCAGCCGTAATGTAGTTGAGCCTTGATCAAGAGCAGCACGCTCGCATTGCTCGACTAAACTCTGAGCAATTCTCTGCCCTCTGAATTCAGGTTTTACGGCAATCGAATACAATCTTGATAGCTGTGTACCTTGATGAAATAGAAGCAATGCATATCCCGCCAGCTGGTCGCCGGCATCTGCCACGAATAACGCCGCATGGTCGGAATGTAAAAAACGCTTCATTTGGCGAGGAGAGATTCTATCCCCGTCAAAAAGCTGTTGTTCTAACGCATTGAGCGCATTGAGATCAGCGCTATTGGCACGACGAATGTCCATTCAACATCCTTAGTAATGAGTGGATTGACGAGATTGCGACTCACATAATAGCCCCAAACGACTTGGAGTTGCAGGTAGGCAGCAAGTGAATTCATCCCCATGAGCATAGTTCACTCTATGTTTGGGGTGAATGAACCTAGCCAACACCGCTGCCATGACAAGTAGGAAGGGCATAAACCTATGACAATAGGAAGAATATACCGATGGCTAACCTTTTAATCGTGACCGATCAGGTCAGTGACTGGCAACAATATTTCCCTTCAGAACAAGTTGTTAGTGTCGATCAATATCTCGATACTGACTGGAAATTCAATCACCGCAGTGTACAGGTAGTCAACCTGTGTCGCGATTACGGCTACATGAGTAGCGGTTACTATGTTTCCTTGATGGCCGAAGCCCGTGGCCACCGCGTGATCCCTCGCGTGATGGCGATCAATGACATCAATCAGCCGTTTTTCCTCTCTTCCGGCCTGATCAAGATGCACAAACTGAGCAGCGGCACAGATGTGATCAGCACTAAAATTTACTTTGGCCGCACTCCACAAAAAGGCTTAGAAAAACTGGCGCGCCGCCTGTTTGAGCAGTTCATGGTGCCCGTGATTGAACTGGAAATGCACAAATACCAAGGGCAATGGCAGATCATCAAAATCGCCCCCTTCCCGTTTCAAGACTTAGAAGACCCCGAGCAGGATTTCTTCATTGAGTCGCTAGAAATGTTCTCTACCAAAGTGTGGCGTCGCCCAAAACAAGAGAAGAAGTACCGCTACGACATCGCAATGCTGGTCGACCCAGATGAAAAAATGCCACCGTCTGATGCTTCTGCGCTCAAACGTTTCCACCGCGCCGCCAACCGTTTGGGTATGAACTTGGAAACTATTTCACCGGATGATTTGTCGCGTCTGGGGGAATTTGATGGTCTGTTTATTCGCGCCACCACCAACATCAGTAACTACACCTATCGCTTCGCGAAAACCGCTGAGAAGATGGGCTTAGTGGTGATGGATGACTCTGAATCGATCATGAAATGCACCAACAAGGTATTTTTGACTGAGCTGTTGGAAACCAACAAGGTGCCCGCACCGAAGAGCGTGATCATCCGCAGTTTTGACCCAGAGTGGAAAACCGGGCTGATGGAGCGGTTGGATTTCCCTATGGTGCTGAAAATTCCTGATGGTGCCTTTTCTCGCGGTGTGGTGAAAGTGCGCAATGAGCAAGAGCTGGAGAAAGAAGCCGGCACCCTGTTTGAGAAAAGCGCGCTGATTTTGGCGCAAGCCTTTATGCCGACCGACTTTGACTGGCGTATCGGGGTGATGAACCGTCAAGCGATTTTTGCTTGTAAGTACATGATGAGCCGTGGCCACTGGCAGATTTACCAACACCATAACAGCGGCCGCGTGACCGCAGGTGGCTTTGAAACGCTCGATCTCAAACAAGTACCGAAGCATGTGGTCGATGTGGCGGTCAAAGCCGCAAACCTGATTGGTGGCGGACTCTACGGTGTGGATCTTAAAGAGATAGATGGCCAAGTGTATGTCATTGAAGTGAACGATAACCCGAGTATCGATCACCATGTGGAAGACGCCTTCTTGGGCGATCTGCTCTACGATCGCATCATGACCGAGTTCTTACGTCGCATTCAGATGCGTGGTTTTTAAACCGTTTATTCCCAAACAACTCGGAGTTGCAGGTAGGCGGCAAGTGAGTGAGTCCCCATGAGCATAGATAGACTATGTGATTGGGGTGAACGAACGTAGCCAACACCGCTGCAACTTCAAGTAGGAAGGGAATATCCTCCTCTAGTCAAAGCCCAGAAATATTCTGGGCTTTGACTCTTTATCGCTCCATTGTTACTTTCTTGCCATCAAGGTTTTGAAACAAGGATCACCATGGAGTTTCTCATCGATCACTGGCGTTTTGGCGATTCCGCGCCACAACGGCATCCTGCTCAATTGCAACAGCTACAAGCGGGTGATTGGTATCACTGCCAACGCGACGCTAAAGGGCTGCGCGAGTGGTTACTCGACCAAAATGTTCCCTCTTCGGTGATCGACAGTTTGTTGGCCGAAGATACTCGCCCCCTGTTTGAGCAGTATGATGAACAGAACTTTCTGCTGATTTTGCGTGGGGTGAATCTTAACGATAACGCGGATCCTGCGGACATGCTCAGTGTGCGTATTCTCTATTATCACGGCGCGTTGATCTCGACGCGTAAAACACCGTCTAAAGCGATCAGCACTGTACGCGCAGCGCTTGAAGCCGGCCAAGGCCCATCGAACTTAGCAGAGCTGATTGTGCACGTGGTCGATTCCATCAATAAAAACATTGACCTCTATCTCGACCAGATTGAAGAGCGTATCACTCAGTTTGATGACGAGCTCGAACTCAGCAATGAGTTGATGCAAACCCATAAATCACTGCTCAAATTGAAGCGTTTCATTAAGCCGCAGCAATACGCCTTGGATGATTATCTCAATTCGGAAGTCGCCCTGGCGCAGAGCCAACATTTACGTTTGCGCCACAGCGTCAACACGGTAACGCGGATTAACGAAACCTTGGACTTCTTCTTGAGTGAGCTGGAAATCATCAAAGGTGAGCTGCGCCAGTACCATGCAGAGAAGATGAACCAGAACACGTATTTGTTTTCCGTGATCGCGGCAATTTTCCTGCCGACCAGTTTCTTAACGGGTTTGTTAGGCGTGAACGTTGGCGGCATTCCGGGGACTGAATCGCCCATCGCATTTGGGCTATTTTGCGCAGGACTTGGGCTGATTTTCGGCTTAGAGTTTTGGATTTTGCGCCGTCTGCGCTTTTTTGATAATCAATCGTAAATCGTTACAGGAACTCATCATGTACATCTTTGGCTATGGAAGCCTGATTAATTCTGCCTCACGCCGTTTAACCGGTCAGACTGGGCGTGCCATTCCCGCCAGCGCAACCGGATTGGTGCGCTATTTTGGCAAAATCGATGACAGTTACATTCTTTCACCCTTAGTGGTTCATCAAGGTGACGGGCAAATTAATGGTGTGCTGTTGGAAATTGATGAGGTTGCGTTAGCGGAGTTTGATCGCCGTGAGCGCGGTTATCAGCGCATCGCGTTAACTGCGGATCGTATTCACACACAAGAGCATTTTGATCCTGAAAAACCGATTTGGATTTACGTCACCGAGCAGCATCAACCGCCCTGTTCACAAAGCCCGATCGTGCAAACCTATGTCGATACCGTACTCAGTGGCTGCCTTGAGTTTTCCGAAGCGTTTGCACGGCAATTTGTCGAGCAAACCTTGGGCTGGCAGCATCCGTTAGACAATGACCGTCACGCCCCCAAATACGGCAACTTGGCGGGGGTGAAACCGGAGCAGCATGGCTTGATTGATCAACTGATTGCCGCAGTACGCTAAACGATTCTCACCCCATTGGCGATAACCCGTTGTGGGGTGAGCAATACACTCTCTTCCCCATCTTGCGTTTCCGCGCACAGCAGCATGCAGTGGGATTCTACACCAGCTACCAAGCTCGGTTTGAGATTGCACAGCACCACCACTTGTTGATTGAGTAATTGTTCTGCCGAGTAATAAGGTGCTAACGCGGTGACGGCTTGCAACATCTGTTCTCCCAATGCAATCTGCACAATATAGTTGCGGGTCGAACGGGGATGAAGCTTTGCCTCAACAATGGTGCCAATGCGTAAATCCAGCCGCGCAAAATCATCGTACCCTACCGTCAAAAACGCCGAGTCCATAACTCTTATCCTTCTTAATCATTAAAAACGTTTACACTTTACGCCAATCCTTGTTGAACAAGCGTCATGGCTCACAATTCACTCTTATGTACTCAGTTACAATTGCGCTGTTTTCACAGAGAGCGCTACTATTGCGCCTGTGATAGAGAAGGAATCTTATGGCAACCATAAAAGACGTAGCGCGTGAAGCCGGTGTATCTGTGGCAACGGTTTCACGCGTCATCAACAAATCCCCGAAAGCTAGCCAAGCCTCGATTGATGCGGTGACCAGTGCGATGCACAAACTCGGCTATCGTCCGAACGCCGCCGCTCGCGCTTTAGTCAATCAAAGCACCAATACCATAGGGGTCTTGGTCAGCGATGTTTCTGATCCCTTCTTTGGAACTTTAGTCAAAGCCGTCGACACTGTCGCCCACCGCGAAGGAAAACATTTGCTGATCGGCAACGGCTACCACCGAGCGGAAGAAGAGCGCCGCGCGCTGGAACTGCTCATCAACAGCCGCTGTGATGCCTTGGTCATCCACTCCAAAGCGCTTCCCGATGAAGAGCTGATTGAGTACGCCAACGAGGTAAAAACGCTGGTGTTGATCAATCGCCATATTCCTCAGCTCGCCGATCGCTGTATTTCACTCGACAACCAGAAAGGTGCTTATTTAGCAACCGATTTTCTCATCCGTCAAGGACATAGAAACATTGCTTGCATCAGCTCCTCTCATCAAATAGAAGATGCCGACCAGCGTATTGCGGGCTATCAACAAGCCTTGAGCGAACATGGCATCACCCTAAGCAGCAGCTATATTGAAAAAGCCAGCCCAGACAGTGAAGGCGGCGAACAGGCGATGACTAACCTACTGGTAAAATCACTGCCTTTTACCGCAGTGGTCGCCTACAACGACAATATGGCCGCCGGAGCCCTGTTGGTGCTTGAGGAAAATGGGCATTCGGTTCCTGAACATGTCTCGGTGATTGGTTTTGACGATGCCCTGATTTCGCGCTACTTGCGCCCACGCCTGACGACCGTGCGCTACCCAATTCAACTGATGGCGGAAAAAGCCACTCAATTGGCTCTTGCTTTGGCAACCGATGCGCCGCGTGAAAATGATCCGATGATCTTTTCGCCCACCATCGTTCGCCGCGACAGCGTGGCACAAAAAAGAGAGCCTTAAGGCTCTCTGGCTTATTGAGGGGATGACGCTTTCACACGTAAGGTGAGCTGATACTGATAGTGCGGCTGAGTGAGCAAAAATTCAGGGTGCACACTTTGGCTCCACGAATCATCGCCGCCCACCCCCATATGCTGCGCATCCAAATTGAGATACAACTTATCGCCCGCCACCAACTCGTTGCTGTGTTTGGCTTTATCCAACATCGCTTGTGAGTAGCGACTGAGCGAGAAGTGAAAATCCCCTTCCACCACCAAAGCGCCCACTTGTAGCTGGCGAGTATCACAACGCAAACCATTTTCGCTCGGGAAAATGTACGGTGTATGCAGCTCATTCACCGCGGCAGTGTATCGCCCCACATGCGCCGCTTGTAAACGATCTGGATAATTCTCATGCGGCCCGCGACCAAACCAAGACACTGGGGTTTCTGTCACTGGCAATGCGAGCGTTAACCCCACTCTTGGCAGCGGCGGTAAATCGGCACACACCTTCACCTCAACATTCAGTTCTACCCGCGCATCACCGAAGATTTGGTAACGCCAACGGGTACGGATCGCTAACGCTTGCTGATGGTAATGGGCGACATCGACCACTACTTCGACGCATTCGGTCAAGGTGGTGACTCGCAGATCGTCACATTCTACACGCAGCTTATCTAAGCCCGCCGCATGCCAACGTGCGATCCAGCTGTTCGGGTCAAGGTGCTGCGCTTCGCTGGTACCAATATCGTTATCCAGCACCGCGCGGTAAAAGTTATCGCGCAGCGGTTCACTCAACACAGGCTGACCGTTTTGCCACCACTGCTCCAATAGCCCAGTTTGGCGGTTAAACTGCCATTGCTGATTGGCCGCCTCGACGCGCACCTTATCCCCATCTTGCTGCCATTGAGGCAGCGGAGCGTGTGTGATTTTAGGTAACATGCTTCTTTGTGGCTGCAAACACCACTGCTCACTAGCAATACAGTGCCCAGCCTTAGACCAAGGCTGATCCTCACGACACAACAAGACTGCATTGAGATGGTATTCATGCTCTGGCAACATTGGCAGCGACGCTAAATCCAGCGTGATTGTGCCGCGCGGCGCAATATCGAGCGGCTGACGCTCTTGCTTAATCTCTTGCCCATCGCACAGCACACAGACCACTAACTCCAGCGGCAGCGCTGCAAACAAGCGCTCATTGTGAATGGTGAGCTTGGGATAGTTCAGCGAAAACTGGTACGGCTGCTGGACTTTTTTGACTTCATGTAAAGCCGGATGCGGCGTGCGATCTGGAAACAGCAAACCGTTTATGCAGAATTGGCGATCGTTAATCGTATCCCCAAAATCACCGCCATAACCCCAATAGTGGCACCCCTCGCTATCCCATTTGGAAATGCCCTGATCGACCCAATCCCAAATAAAGCCACCTTGCAGACGAGGAAACTCACGAAACGCCTGCCAGTATTTATAAAACGCGCCCAAGCTATTGCCCATCGCATGAGCATATTCACACAAGATGAGGGGGCGGTTTTCCTGCGGCAAGCTGATCCAATTTTTCAGCGCATATTTGGGAACCGCAGGATGCGGCTGATGCTGATCGACCCGCGCGTACATCGGGCAAACAATATCGGTCGCCGCCGTATTAGCGCCGCCCCCTTCGTATTGTACAGGACGCGATGGATCGCGCTGTTTCGTCCACTGATACATAGCGTGATGGTTGGTACCAATCCCCGATTCATTGCCGAGTGACCAAATGATCACACAAGGATGGTTTTTATCGCGCTCCACCATGCCAATCATGCGCTGCAAATAGGCATTCACCCATTGTGGATCATTGGAAAGTCGGCTCATCGGAAATTGGCCGTGGGTTTCGAGATTGGCCTCATCCACCACATACAAACCGTACTCATCACACAGTTCATACCAACGCGGGTGATTGGGGTAATGGGCGGTGCGCACCGCATTGAAATTGCTCTGTTTCATCAATTCAATATCGCGGCGCATGCTTGCTTCATCCATCACATGCCCGAGTTCTGGGTGATGTTCATGACGGTTCACCCCGCGAATCAGCAGCGGCTGACCATTGAGCTTCAGTAGCCCCTGAGCGATTTCTACTTTGCGAAAACCCACTGCTGCGCTTTCAAACTCAATCGGCGCGCCATCTTCATCAAGCAAACTGATCACGCAGCGGTAAAGGTAAGGTGCTTCATCACTCCACAGTGTCGGAGAGCAAATCGCTAAACTGTGTTCGGTTCTATCGTGCCATGCTCCTTTTTCATCCACCACACGTTGACCGGTATGTAAGGCTTGTGAACGCGCCACGCATTCACCTTGTGCATCGAATAAAGCCACTTGCACTTGATGATGACGAGTCACTTGGCTTAAGCGAGTTTCTACTCGCAATTCAGCGTGTTGATAAAGCGCATCCAACTCTGTTCGAATAAAGAAATCTTCAATCGCGAGTATCGGCTTGCGATAGAGATACACATCGCGAAAGATGCCACTCAGCCACCACATATCTTGGTCTTCCAAATAAGAGCCATCAGACCAGCGCAGCACCATGGCCACCAACAGGTTTTCACCCTCTTGTAGATAAGGGGTGAGCTCAAACTCGGCAGGCAAGCGGCTATCTTGCGAATAACCGACCCAATGACCATTGCACCACAGATGAAATGCCGAATTGACCCCATCAAATACAATGCGAATGGACTCGGTTAGCGCTTGTTTTTCCAGTGTAAAACGGTGGCGATAACAGCCAGTTGGATTATCTTGCGGCACGTAAGGCGGCCGATCCGCAAATGGATATTGGATGTTGGTGTAAATCGGCTTATCAAAGCCTTGCATCTGCCAGTTACTCGGTACAGGAATGTGCGCCCAAGCGCTATCATCGAAATCCGGGTCTATCACCGCAGGCTCAACCGCTTCTGGCTTCTCAAACAGAGCAAACCGCCACTGACCATTTAGAGATTGGCGACTCCCCCCAACAGCCAAACGAGCCTCCTGCTCAGTGCGATAACTGTGCAAAGGAACATGGGGTGTACGGCAGTGCCATTTAACGATGTGCGGGTTTTGCCAATCTTGGCTAAGAAGAATATCGGAGAAGTTGCGCATAAGATCCTCTTGAATACGCGAAGCAACAAGCCAATAACGCCTTTGCTCTACGGCGTACATCCCTCAAGCCGAGGAGTAAAGAAGTCATTCAATAAGATTCGCAGCTTTGAATAGGAATGATGACATACTGCAGATGCGAAAAAGTCTAACAAACTTTCAAACACCGATTCTGTGAACCACTCACCAATTGTGTAAACGTTTCCACAATTTAAATAGAGGTCGATATTGACCCAATTTTTCTATTTCTGAATCGATTCATACGATTGCCATCATAATGGTGTAATTTTTTACACATTCGGAGTTGTTCTGCGCTTTGACTCTCCATAACCTATGCTCCTACGGATGTTGACCTTCCATTGATTACGGATGACTTCAGATCATTATGCTGACGATTTTTAAAACTTTTTTTGCTTTAGGTTGGGTGAGCTTTGGTGGCCCGGCGGCACATATTGGCTATTTTCGTCATACTTTTGTGGAAAAATTAGGCTGGGTTAGCGAGCAAGAATATGCACAATTTGTGGCCCTGAGCCAGTTCCTTCCTGGCCCCGGTTCTAGCCAAGTTGGTTTTGCGATTGGTTATCATCGTGGTGGTCTGGCTGGCGCTTGGGCAGCGTTTCTCGGTTTTACCCTTCCCTCCGTGCTCATCATGCTGCTGCTCGCGGGGCTAAGCAGCCATCTCCTTGATACCCCACTGTTTGAACAAGTGATTCATGGCTTGAAGCTACTCGCGATCATAGTGGTGGCCGATGCTTGTTTAACCATGTATCGCAATTTTTGTCAGCAACGCCTTACTGCAGGGTTATGTGTTCTTACTGCGGTTGCGATTACGCTGGCCCCCAGTTTACTCACCCAATTTGCGGTGTTACTGCTTGCCGCATTGGTCGGCCAAGCCCGCTTAGCGCCGCAAGCGTCTTCTTCGCTCGAGGCTTTTCGCCCCTCTTGGCTTTCACTGCTGCTCTTTGCAAGTTTATTACTCGGGCTGCCGCTATTGGCTGCAAGCTCACCGCTGGTTGAGTTGTTTGGCCATTTCTTCCAAGCAGGAAGCTTAGTGTTTGGTGGCGGTCATGTAGTTCTTCCCTTGCTGCAAAATGCCTTAGGTGACAGCCTATCGACCGATCAATTTCTGACGGGCTACGCGGCAGCCCAAGCGGTGCCGGGCCCAATGTTTACCTTAGCCACTTACCTTGGCTATGTGCTGACACCAGAGATGCCCGTGGTTGGCGCTTTAATTGCAACCTTAGCCGTGTTTCTCCCCGGTTTTTTATTGCTACTCGGCGTACTCAAAAATTGGTCGGCATTGGCTCAGCGCCCGAAAGTTGCAGGAGCCATGCAAGGAGTAAACGCCTGTGTGGTCGGTTTACTGCTCGCCGCCTTATATCAACCCGTTTGGAGTAGCACAGTACATGCCCCACTCGATTGGGCAGCCCTGTTAGTCGGCTTCTTCTTGTTTAAAGTCTTGCGACTTCCTTTAATTGGCATGGTGGGGAGCGCCTTGTTATTTGGTGTGCTCAGCGGCTTAATCTAAAAAGCAACGGGATGTGATCGAGTAGTAAAACAGACCTCGAGTAGTAAAACAGACATAGAAAAGCACCGCCCTAATGCGGCAATCCACAAAACCTTGTCTAAACTTAATGAGTAGCTAGCAAGGAAGGGCGGTGATATGCAGATGCAACCCAAAGTCGGTCAGTTTCGCTATTACCCATCGGTGGGTTCGCTCAATACCTATTTAACCAATATGCTCGAGAAAATTCGGGTAGAGCTGCCTGATATCCAAAGGATTTCATTCGCTCTGTACGATGAGAAGAAAGACTCGATTAAAACCTGTGCCGACAGCTCTCCGGTCAGTCATGACTTTGTGCATTATGAGTTACCACTCGCCAACTTACCTTCTTTACAACAGAGCAAAGAGTCCGGTGCACTGCGCATTATTCACGATCTCGCGAATCAAACCAAAAGCCATACACCTCATAACCGCTGGTTGTTGGAACAGCAATATTGCTCTTCGTTAGTGAAACCCGTTTTTGATCAACACACCTTCGTCGGTTTCCTATTTTTTAACGCTTCAATGAGCCATTATTTTTCTGCGTCAGTCGTTGAACGGCTAGAAACCTATTTATCGCTCATCCAACAATCCATCTGTGGTGAATACGCCTTAATCCATCAGTTGGTTGACCATGTACACCAAATTGAAACTCAATCTCCCGAGCACTGGCTTCACATCAAGCAACATAAAGAGCGGATCAGCCGTTACGCGCGGATCATCGCACTCGATGTCGCAGATCAGTATGCGCTCGATGATGAGCTCATAGAAAACATCAGCCAGTTTGCCACTTGCCATGATCTTGGGAAATTGGCCTTGCCAGCCGACCTTCTGCAAAAACGCGCTTCACTGGCCAACCATGAAAAAGAGCAAGTTCATAACCATATTGAATACGGCATTGATTTACTCAATGAAGTGATTGCAAAGCTAGGTACACCTCACCATCCTTGTTTGGCCGTTTTGCGAGAAATCATGGCTTATCACCATGAATTTTTGGATGGCAGCGGCTATCCATTTGGTCTAGTCAGTGACCAAATTCCTATCCCAGCACGCATTATAGCGGTCGCTAACATCTTTGATGCCCTGACCGCACATCGCCCTTACAAACAAGCGCAATCCATTCCTCATGCCCTATTGGAACTGGAAAAAATGGTCAGCGATGGCAAGTTAGATCGTCATTGTGTGAATGCCCTGCGTGAGAATCAAGAAGAGCTTAAAGAGATCGTTGCCCGTTTCCCGGAACAAGATCCCAAGGATCAGGGAATCACCCACTGAGCGCATCCTCCCAATCACGTGCATCGACAAAATTGAACCGCTTAGGGTAAGTAATCCACTGATTAGATTCAGAGTCTTGTTTGATCTCGTCAACAAATCGTAAAGTTTTACACTTCTCTTATGCAAAAAGGTTCGATGAAATACGCTCTCCATGCTACGTTTTACAATAAATTAACATAATAACAACGTTACCCGGAGTTTGAGAATGATCCAGCCTAATCAGTTCAATCACCCTCCTTGTGCTCTCCCACCACCCAATGAGATGTTGCTGCGTTGGGCTAAAGAGCGTCCGAATGAGGTGTACCTAAAACAGATTATTAACCGCCAATTTGTTGAGTTTACTTACGCCGAAGTTGCGGATAAGGCTCTACGCCTCGTTTCCGCTTTGCGAGCCTTAGGGGCTGAGCCGGGCGATAAAGTTGCATTAATTTCAAAAAACTGTGCGGAATGGTTTATTTGCGATTTAGCCATGATGCTCGGGGATTACATCAGTGTGCCTATCTTCCCGACAGCAGGCAGTGAGACTATCGATTACTGCCTTGAGCACAGTGAAAGTAAAATCCTGATCGTCGGCAAGCTGGATGATAATAAAGCCACTGCGCATGTGTTAGCAGAGCGTCCTAATCTTATCAGTATCTCGCTTCCTTATCCTTCGGCAGCCAAATGCCAATATGAGTTTCAAACGCTGATCAAACAGCATCAACCCAGTGAAGAGCGCCCCACCCACTTTGATGAAAAACTGATGTCCATCGTTTATACCTCTGGTACATCAGGACAACCGAAAGGTGCCATGCTCACTTATGGCGCATTTACTTGGTCCGCCCAACAACTGATCAACCACATAGGCATCGAAGAAAACGATCGACTTTTCTCATATCTGCCACTCGCTCATATCACTGAGCGGGTTTATATTTTTGGCTCATCGATCATCGGTGGCGTACTGACCGCATTTCCGGAATCTCTCGATACCTTTATCGAAGATGTCAAAATGCACCGTCCAACCCTGTTCATTTCTGTACCTCGTTTATGGACACTGTTCCAACAACGCATCCAAGATAAACTGCCGCAGAAAAAGCTGAATATTCTGCTCAAAATCCCCTTCGTCAACTCACTCATCAAACGTAAGTTGGCCGATGGTTTAGGGCTAGATCAAGCTCGCGTGCTCGGTTGTGGCTCCGCACCAGTCTCTCCTGCATTACTCGAATGGTATCGCAGTGTCGGACTAAACATTACCGAAGCGTGGGGCATGACGGAATCCTTTGCATACAGCACTCTCAACTATCCATTCCGTGCTGACAAAATCGGTACTGTGGGTAATGCAGGACCGGGCATTGAACTGAAAATCGCGGAGGATGAAGAAATCTTAGTCCGCAGCAAAGGCTTGTTTGCTGGCTACTATAAAAATGACACCGCGACAGCCGAAAGCTTTAACGATGACGGTTGGCTACATACTGGCGATATCGGGTCATTGGACAGTGAAGGCTATTTAACCATTCAAGGTCGTAAAAAAGACACCTTTAAAACCGCTAAAGGCAAGTTCGTAGCCCCCGTTCCTATCGAGAAAAAGCTGTTTGAATACAGCCGAGTTGAGATGATGTGCTTGATCGGCTCTGGTCTCCCAGCCCCCATCTTGTTAGCCGTTCCGCACAATTTCCCTCACTTTGATCGTGCGCGTTATGAACGCACCACCCAAAAAGTGATAGCACGCATCAATAGTGAATTGGAATCTCACGAACAAATTAAAGGGGTGTTAATGATTAAAGATCCTTGGAGCATTGATAACGGCATCTTAACGCCAACGCTCAAGATCAAACGTCATGTTCTAGAGAAGAAATATCACGATGTCGGCCAAAACTGGCCTAAAGGTCAGCTCGTCGTTTGGG
The DNA here is from genome assembly GCF_008369605.1 of Vibrio cholerae. Taxonomy (NCBI): domain Bacteria; kingdom Pseudomonadati; phylum Pseudomonadota; class Gammaproteobacteria; order Vibrionales; family Vibrionaceae; genus Vibrio; species Vibrio cholerae. Next base: position 538,819 of record NZ_CP043554.1, on the reverse strand, counting down.
AAGAGTAAGGACTTAGCACGCTAAGCGGACGGCCTTGTTTGTCGAGCCGTCCTCGCTGGCAGGAAAACAAAAGCCCCGTAAGCTTTCACTTACGGGGCTTTTTAAGCTTTAAAACAAAGAATTACTTCTTCGCGTTACGCTCTTTAACTTCAGCAATAACTTGCTCAGCTACGTTGTTTGGACATGGTGCGTAGTGAGAGAACTCCATAGAGAACTGACCACGACCAGAAGTCATTGTACGTAGAGAACCGATGTAGCCGAACATCTCAGATAGTGGTACGTCTGCTTTAACGCGTACGCCTGTCAGACCCATTTCTTGGTCTTTGATCATGCCACGACGACGGTTCAAGTCACCGATAACGTCACCCACGTGATCTTCAGGAGTGAACACATCCACTTTCATGATTGGTTCAAGAAGCTGAGGAGCCGCTTTTGGAATTGACTGACGGAATGCGCCTTTCGCTGCGATTTCAAATGCGATTGCAGATGAGTCAACTGCGTGGAAGCCACCATCGAACAGTTCAACTTCAACGTCAAGTACAGGGAAGCCAGCAAGAGTACCGGTATCCATCATAGACTTGAAGCCTTTCTCAACGGCTGGCCAGAATTCCTTAGGAACGTTACCACCAACAACGGTTGACTTGAAGGTGAAGCCAGAGTTTTGCTCTCCTGGACGGATACGGTAGTCGATCTTACCGAACTGACCTGAACCACCAGACTGTTTCTTATGCGTGTAGCTATCTTCAACTGCTTTAGTGATAGTTTCACGGTAAGCAACTTGAGGAGCACCCACTTCCAGCTCAACGCCGTAAGTACGCTTAAGGATGTCTACTTTGATGTCTAGGTGCAGCTCACCCATACCTTTCAGGATGGTTTCGCCAGAATCTTCGTCAGTCTCAACTTGGAATGATGGATCTTCTGCAACCATCTTACCAATCGCGATACCCATTTTCTCAGAACCGTTCTTATCTTTAGGCTTAACAGCGATAGAGATAACTGGTGTTGGGAAAATCATTGGCTCAAGAGTACATTCGTGCTTAGGATCACATAGAGTGTGACCAGTTTGAACGTTCTTCATACCAACGATCGCGATGATGTCACCTGCTTGTGCAGATTCCACTTCGTTACGGTCGTTTGCGTGCATCTCAACCATACGGCCGATACGCTCAGTTTTACCTGTTGCGCTGTTAAGAATGGTATCACCCTTCTTAATCTTACCTGAGTAGATACGAACGAAGGTCAGGGCACCAAAACGGTCATCCATGATCTTGAACGCTAGCGCTTTTAGTGGTGCATCAACAGATACTGTTGCTACTTCACCAGTAGGCTCACCCGTTGCTGGATCAGTCAGTGGTTGTGGCTCAACTTCTGTTGGAGAAGGCAGGTAGTCAACAACTGCATCCAGAACTAGCTGCATACCTTTGTTTTTAAACGCAGAACCACAGAAAGTTGGGAAGAACGCGAGATCACGTGTACCTTTACGGATACATGCTTTGATTTGCTCAACAGTTGGCTCTTCGCCTTCCATGTAAGCCATCATCAGCTCGTCATCTTGCTCAACAGCAGTTTCGATCATCATTTCGCGGTATTCTTCTACCTGATCAACCATGTCTGCTGGAACTTCTTTCACTTCGAAGTTTTCTGGAAGACCTGAGTCATCCCATACGTACGCTTGACGAGTTAGTACATCAACCACACCAACGAATTCATCTTCGCGGCCAATAGGTAGAGTCATAACCAGTGGGTTTGCGCCAAGAACTTTCTTCACTTGCTCAACTACGCGGAAGAAGTCAGCACCCATACGGTCTAGTTTGTTAACGAAGATCAGACGAGATACTTCTGATTCGTTCGCGTAACGCCAGTTAGTTTCTGACTGAGGTTCAACACCGCCAGAACCACAGAATACACCGATACCACCGTCAAGAACTTTCAGAGAACGGTATACTTCAACGGTGAAGTCAACGTGTCCCGGGGTGTCGATTACGTTAAAACGGTGACCTTTCCAGAAACAGGTAGTCGCAGCAGACTGGATAGTGATACCACGCTCAGCTTCTTGTTCCATGAAGTCCATCGTTGAAGCGCCGTCATGTACTTCGCCCAGACGGTGGATTTTACCAGTCAGCTTCAGGATACGCTCAGTGGTAGTGGTCTTACCCGCGTCAACGTGCGCGAAGATACCAATGTTTCTGTATAATGATAAATCTGCCATTGTCTTACTCTGTTAATAAGGTATAAAGTGCGCGCAGAGTATATCACAATCTGTCAAGACTGATACCCCTGCATGCACTTGCTGAAAAAAAATATGCCCTAGCGACTTAGCGTTGCAGCCGACACGGCAGCAGTTTCAAGTAGCCAAGGGGATGAACGAGTGCCTATCGCTGAGAAACTATAGGTGATCCTCAAACGGCTCGCGAGGCGCAACCATGATATTTTTACGCTGTGCTTTTTGGCGTCATTCGTGTTCAAAACCAACTACCCATTACAGCTCATCAAAAGCCGCGATCGCATCAGAAAGCTTTTTCACACCGTGGATCTGCATACCTTCAATACCACCTTTCGGCATATTGGCAATCGGCACAATCGCTTTCTTAAAACCATGTTTGAAGGCTTCGTTAAGGCGCTCTTGACCACTGGGTACGGGACGAATTTCTCCAGCCAATCCGACTTCACCAAAAACCACGACATCTTTTGGCAGCGGACGATCACGAAAACTCGACAATAACGCCATGAGTAGCGCTAAATCTGCACTGGTCTCCGTCACTTTCACGCCACCGACTACGTTCACAAACACATCCTGATCGGCCATTTGCAAACCACCGTGTTTATGCAGCACGGCGAGTAATAAAGAGAGACGGTTTTGTTCTAAGCCAACCGCCACGCGTCTTGGGTTAGCGAGTTGTGAGTAATCGACCAAAGCTTGAATCTCGACTAAGAGTGGGCGAGTTCCTTCCCACACCACCATCACTGAGCTACCAGATGTGGCTTCTTCTCCACGAGAAAGGAAAATCGCCGATGGATTACTCACCTCACGCATCCCTTGTCCAGTCATCGCAAACACACCGAGTTCATTGACCGCACCAAAACGGTTTTTATGACTACGAAGTGTACGAAAACGACTGTCGGTATCACCATCAAGCAGAATCGAGCAATCGATGATGTGTTCAAGAACTTTAGGTCCCGCCAACGTACCATCTTTGGTTACGTGGCCGACAATAAATACCGCCACATTATTTTGTTTGGCATAACGCGTAAGCGCCGTGGCCGACTCACGCACTTGCGCGACACTCCCCGGCGACGATTGCACATCCGCCACATGCATCACTTGAATCGAATCGATGACCATAATGCGCGGCTTTTCTTGCTCAGCAATCTGGCAAATCCGATCCACATTGGTTTCTGAGAGCATTTTTAGATGCTGTTTCGGCAAACCAAGCCGTGAAGCACGCATCGCGACCTGCTGCAACGATTCTTCGCCCGTCACGTACAACGTCGGCATCTGTCCGGAAAGTAAACACATGGTTTGCAGTAGTAAGGTCGATTTACCCGCGCCCGGATTACCACCAATCAAAATCGCCGCACCCGGCACAATTCCGCCGCCGAGTACGCGATCTAGTTCTTTAAAGCCACTGGTGAATCGAGGCACTTCTTGTAAATCAATATCAGCCAAAGTTTGTACTTTCGCTTCAAGGGCTCCCGCATAACCGACCAACCTTTCATTGCGCGCCACTTGCGGTGAAGCCGCTAAACGAACTTCTGAAATCGAATTCCACGAACCACAGGCATTACACTGTCCTTGCCAACGCGGAAAATCCGCTCCACATTCATTACATACATAGGCGCGCTTAGCTTTCACAATCAATCCTCGAACTTGCTCTCACTTATCAGGCGTAATACTTTAAGAAAAAGTGGAACGGCTGCAACATATCGCTAAAGATTAGTATGTTGATGCCGATGCATCAGAATGGAAGACACTTTAACAGAAAAGTATGCAACAGACCGAAATTCTCTCTCTGGTTGAAAGGCTTATACCCGTTTATCGTTCCGGTGACCTTGACTACCTTTTGTCGCAAATGACCGAAGGGCACCCGCCTTCGGCCAAATTATTGGTCAAAATGGAACTGAACCGCCTAATGGCACCTTGTACAAAAAGCATTGATTTACGTGGCAAAGTTCAAGGAGAGTGTCGGGAATACCATTTTGATGGCCGCCAACACTGGCTTGATGATGTGGCGTTCAACTCTTACCAAAAAAGTCTCAAGAAATTTGGGGCTTATACCGAAGGGGTGTGGGAAGCGGTCAATAACACGCGCAATAATTTCCGAGTCATGAAGCAACAAGGCAAACTCGATCCGAAAACAGATCAGCCGAAAGATACGAGTTTTGAAGTTGAGCCGGTCAAGCTCGGATACGACCTCAAACGCCAAGAAAACCGCTTAAAAATCTCCAGCCAGATCGAAATCCATCTGAAGAACGAGCAATTAGTACACGGTCTGAGTGTTGACCTCTCCCCTTCTGGGGCCAAATTAAAAGTGCCAGCAGCATTTGACTACAAATTGGGCGAGGTGATTCAAGTCTATTTTTCTGACTTAAATAAAACCTCAAACGTGGTGGGACTGCATAAAAGTATCGATTACCGGATTCTCGGCGTCGATGAGTCCTATGACAGTGATGCGATTAAATTTCTGCGGGTATTGAAACTCAGTGATACCGATGTAATTGAAAAAGTCATCGAGGAAGCGATTCAGACTAATACGCAGAAAGCACGCCACGACAACCAAGATAAGATCATTCGTGCCCGTACTCGTGGCTATGAGCACATGTACCTCAAACACACCTGTAATCTACCGCTGTTTTTTAGTGGCAACGAACTCAAGCTGGCGTTACTCACCGAGAATAACCGCCCCATTTGGCAATATTGGCACGATGAGCGTAACCAGCAAGCACTTGGCACCTTATTCAAACCAGAACGCATGGCACACTTAACCGCTCCGGGCGTTCGGGGCAGCAATAATGTGTTATACGCCTTTAAGCATGAGCACCAACACAAGACTTTATTTTTCTCTATGCTGATGCCAGAGGCGACCCAAGAGCAGCGCAAGCTGTTTTGGCATATTGGCGCTAAACGCGATAGCTGGAAAGCGTTTCGACTGTTTGTGTTTGAACTCTCCGATGAAGAGCGAAAAACGCTCGCCGAACACTCTCGTGAATTAGCTGACCAATCCCGTTTGCTCACTCATTGCGGTGTACTGCAAGAAATCAGTGATACTGAAGCCGCACACGACTATTTACTGGTTGAAAAACCCAATTTACCGAGCAGCGCACTGAATGATTTCCGCCACCCACGTCAGGTCGTCGGTACGCCTATGGGTATCTATTTTGATGCGCGCTCACGGCGCAAAGAGCCGCGTTATCGGTTTAGAACACCAGTACAAGTGAGCAAAGATACACTCAAGGTCACGGGAGCAACGGTTGATCTCTCTAAGCGTGGGCTCAGTTTGCTGTTAGATGCCCCACTGGATGTCAAAGCCAACGATCAAGTCTGGGTCGATTACCTTGAGCTCAAGTTGTACGACAAAAGCCTTCCCTTAGACAATGCCCCCTACAAAGTGGTGCGTATCGGTCCAGAAGGACGCCGTTTACAACTGGTTATTGAGGAGAATTTACAAACCCTCAAAACCATTGCTTTCTTTAATAGCATCATTGAGCACAACCAAGACAAACTATTGAAAAAAGAAGAGATACTTCCGAGCAATGCCCTGCTCGAAAGTTTGCATAATATTCTGCTCGATAAAATGGTGAGTACGCCATTTTTTGTTGAAAAGGTTGGGAGTAATCTTAAACCCAAAGTGATTGGGGTGAACTACCCACTTCCACCACATCTGGCGCTGTTGGCCAAATTGGGTAGTGAGAATCGAATTACTCTGCAACCAATATTTAAGGGGCATACCAACTCGTTACTCGCAACGCCAATGAAACGGATTGAAGGCGCGGTACCGCAATACCATGAGGTGTATTTGAGTGCGGTGAAATACGGAACACGCATTCAATCCGTGGAATCACGTTTGTTGAGTGACTTTGCCGATACTCGTGAACGCATCCGTTTTATCCGCCAAGGGCAAGCGATGGGCGAATTCTACGCACTCAGGGTGAGTGGTGTTCCGGTGTTTGCACCGATCACGAATTTGCTACGCAGCGATTTGACCGAGCTGGCTGAGATCAGCCCACACCACGCCAAAAGTTTAGAAAAAGAGATGCTGGCACAAGTCGGCTATGGTGAATTGGTCGATATTACTGAGGAAGTGTTGATCCGACTTGAGTTGACCTGATACTAGCGCTATACCCAAACCACTTGGAGTTGCAGGTAGGCGGCAAGTGAGTGAATCCCCATGAGCATAGACAGACTATGTGATTGGGGTGAACGAACGTAGCCAACACTCCTGCAGCTTCAAGTAGGAAGGGTATATCTCTTCCAAACATAAGCCACGTCACTGAACGTGGCTTATTTGATTAACCTAAGTTCCATGTGTCGGCTAAGGCTTACTTTTCCAACTCAGTTTTTGCTGAGCGACCAGTGCGGCAGAAAGGATACACACGACGCCACCTAATCCTGCAAAACGCACCGCCGTTTGCGCCTTGGCTTCAACCTTAGGTTTGGCATGGTATGCCACCCCAAGCCCTGCGGCCGCCATCATCACCAAATCATTTGCGCCATCACCAACCGCTACCGTGTTATGAATTTCCACATCGTATTGCTGAGCAAGCGTCAGCAAAATATCCGCTTTGGTTTGCGCAGAGACTACCTCTCCCAGCACCTGTCCAGTCAGTTTGCCGCTCACAATTTCTAGAGTGTTAGACTGTGCATAGTCTAGCGACAACTGCTCTTTGAGATAATCAGAGAAGTAGGTAAAGCCGCCCGAGGCGATCGCGACTTTCCAACCAAAGGCATGCAGCGTTGCCACCAGCTCGGGTAATTCAGGCATTAACGGCAGGGTTTCGCGTACTTGGCTTAGGATCTGCTCCGGAGCATCTTTAAGTTTACTGACTCGCAAACGTAAACTCTGCTCAAAATCCAGCTCACCTTGCATCGCGCGCTCAGTGACTTCAGCGACCTCTTCCCCGACTCCCGCAAGCTTAGCAATTTCATCAATGCATTCGATCTGGATCGCGGTCGAGTCCATATCCAGCACAATTAACCCCGGCTTGGTGAGATCGGGCACATCCTGAATCCGCGCGTAATCGAGTTCTAGCGCTTTAAGAATGGTTTCATGCTCAGACGTCAGCTCACCGTCCATCAATGCGACTTCATAACGTCCCACTTTCCACATATCTAAGATGGCATTGAAGCGATTGGTGAAGAAATCCATGTCTTCAAATTGAGCGGGAGTTAGGTAATGTCCAAACACAATCCAACTGGCACGTTTTTTCGCTAATTGGGTGACAAAACGCGTTTCAGGAAAACGATTGAGTAGCGTTGTGTGTTTTTTGATCGGTAAAGTTGTTAAAGCATCCATGTCCACTTTCCTTATTCGGTATAGCCAGACGTTACCCTATTGCAATTTAAAAACGCAAGTCTCAATATGAGCGCAGTTGGTTTTTTGTAGGTTTCTCTCATCATGGATGGTTCACTTTTTTCATTCCGAGTCGTTGTGCGCGTGGCAACGGTGTTCGCTGTCGCAGTCATGTTTTTTATCACCATCCAAAACAGCGTTGTGATCAGTAAAGGCAATGAACGCATTCAAGCCAACCAGTTGGAAACCTTAACCAAAGTTCTGATTACTCAAGCGGCGATGTCTGCGGGAAGTATGATTGCCGATCAAGATCAGGAACGTCTGTTAGCACTCACTAACCAGCTTGCTACTGATCGTCTGGTATTCGATGCCTCGATTTATGATTCTGAAGGCGTATTGCTGGCTGCGAGTGACTCTGCGCTCAGTGTGCGTGAAGTGCTGGGTTTAGATACGCCACTGCATACTGCCAGCATTGGCCGCCAACAATTAGTTGAACCCGTAGTTCACGACGGTAGTTTAATTGGTTTTGTACGGATTACTTTTGAAACCGGTAAAGTGACGGCGATTTCAGACCACCACTATCGTAAGAGCGACCACAATATGTATTGGATGCTGTTGATGAGTTTTGTCAGCGGTGTACTACTGACGCTGTTACTACGACGCAGACCGAAAAAACCAACAGGTGAGAACTTACTGCTCAAGCAAGCCGAACAGTCTTTGAATGAGTAACAGGAAAAATAAATTGAGTGATAAAAAACCTCAGTACTGACTGAGGTTTTTTTGTATTCAGAGATAACACGAGTACAAAGATTAGTAACCCGCTTGATCGCCAATTAGTACAGAGTCCAGTGCGATTTCAATCATCTCATTGAAGGTGTTTTGACGCTCTTCTGAGGTGGTTTGCTCGCCCGTTTTGATGTGGTCAGACACAGTACAGATCGCCAGTGCTTTCGCGCCGTATTCCGCCGCTACACCGTAAATGCCTGCCGCTTCCATTTCTACGCCAACGATGCCGTATTTATCCATCACATCGAACATGGAAGGATCTGGCGTGTAGAACAGTTCTGCAGAGAACAGGTTGCCAACTTTCACGTCAATGCCACGTGCTTTGGCCGCTTCTTCTGCAGCTTTTACCATCTTGTAATCCGCAATCGCAGCAAAATCATGATCTTTGAAGCGAATACGGTTGACTTTAGAGTCAGTACACGCGCCCATACCGATCACCACATCACGCACTTTGATGCCTTCGTTCACTGCACCACAGCTACCGACGCGGATAATCTTTTTCACGCCGTAATCTTTGATAAGCTCGGTTACATAGATTGAGCAAGATGGGATACCCATACCATGCCCCATCACAGAGATCTTGCGGCCTTTGTAAGTGCCTGTGTAGCCGAACATATTGCGCACATCACATACTTGAACTGCGTTATCGAGGAAGTTTTCTGCGATGTATTTCGCGCGCAGCGGATCACCCGGCATCAGTACAACGTCAGCGAAATCACCCATTTGCGCATTAATATGTGGAGTTGCCATGTTTTCGTTCCTTTGGTTTGTTGGCTCAATCGCCATCATTCAACAAAACCCTAAGACTGAAGCTAGCCTTAGGGTATGCGTATTATAAAAAGTTCTTACCGTAATCCATTGGCGAAGTGCCAAAGTAGCTTGCCAGAGTTTGCCCGATATCAGCAAAAGTGTCACGACGACCTAATGAACCCGGAGCCACTTTCTTGCCATAAACCAGTACCGGAATGTGTTCACGAGTATGGTCAGTGCCCGGCCATGTTGGGTCACAGCCGTGGTCGGCAGTTAAAATCAGAATGTCATCTTCCTGCATCAGCGCTAGAACTTCAGGTAAACGCTTATCGAAATACTCCAGTGCCGCCGCATAACCTGCGACATCACGGCGGTGACCATAAGCCGAGTCAAAATCCACAAAGTTAGTGAATACGATGGTGTTATCACCGGCTTGTTTGATCTGCTCTAAAGTCGCTTCAAACAGATCTGGAATGCCCGTCGCTTTGACTTTGTCGGTAATGCCGCAGTACGCGTAGATATCGGCAATTTTACCGATAGACACCACTCGGCCTTGCTTCTCTTCCACCAACTTTTGCAACACTGTGGCTGAAGGGGGCTCAACCGACAAATCACGGCGATTACCGGTACGAGCAAATTGTCCTTTGCCCGGGCCAACGAATGGACGCGCAATGACGCGACCGATGTTGTAATCCGCCAGCTCTTCACGAGCGATTTGGCAAAGCTCCAGCAGACGAGCTAAACCAAATGTCTCTTCGTGGCAGGCAATTTGGAATACAGAATCTGCCGAGGTGTAGAAAATCGGCTTGCCCGTACGCATATGCTCTTCGCCCAAATCATCCAGCACTTGCGTACCAGAGGCGTGGCAGTTGCCTAAAAATCCGTCCAAACCCGCGCGCGCTAAAATGCGATCGGTCAGCTCTTTCGGGAAGCTATTTTGCTTATCGCTAAAGTAACCCCATTCAAACAGCACTGGCACACCAGCAATTTCCCAGTGACCTGACGGAGTATCTTTGCCTGATGACAGCTCTGCGGCATGGGCATAAGCGCCGATGATATCCGCACGCTCATCCAGCCCCGGCGCAAAACGTCCGGTCGACTCTTTATGCGCCATCGCCAAACCCAGCTTAGAAAGGTTCGGCAGTTGCAATGCGCCTTTACGTTCTGCGTTATCCGCCAAACCTTGCGCACATTGATCCGCGATGTGGCCTAAGGTATCAGAACCGACATCACCAAAGGCTTGTGCATCCGCTGTTGCGCCAATGCCAAACGAGTCTAAAACTAAAATAAATGCTCTTTTCATTGCTCACTCCCCCGAACTTACACGTCTTGAGCTCGAATTTGACGGTAAACATCCGGTGTTGGTACGTAATCTCCGCCCACTTTAATCGCACTTTGTAGTGCATTGGCAGCTTGTTGCCACTGCTCTTCATTGCGGGCATGAATCATTGCTAAAGGTTTGTTGCTGTCGGCGATTTCACCCAGACGGATAAACCGATCAAAGCCGACAGCGTAATCGATACGATCGGTCGCCACGCGGCGGCCACCGCCCATGCCGACCACCGCCATGCCGATGGCACGGGTATCCATCGCAGAAATAACGCCAGATTGCTGAGCGTAAACTGGGCGAACAATCTCAGCTTTCGCAAGATACTTGTCGTAGTTTTCAACAAAATCGCTTGGGCCACCGAGGCCTGCGACCATTTTGCCAAAACGATCGGCGGCTTGGCCGTTATCCAGCACTGCTTGCAGTTTCTCACGTGCTTGCGCGGTATTTTTGGCTAACTTGCCAAGTACCAGCATTTCCGCACACGACGCCATAGTGACTTCCAGCAGACGCGGATTGCGGCATTCGCCAGTGAGGAAACGTACTGCTTCACGCACTTCCACCGCGTTACCAGCAGAGGACGCCAGCACTTGGTTCATATCAGTTAAAATCGCCGTGGTATTGGTGCCTGCACCGTTGGCCACTGCCACGATCGATTTGGCGAGCTCTTCAGACGCTTCGTAAGTTGGCATGAAAGCACCAGAGCCAACTTTCACATCCATCACGAGCGATTCAAGGCCAGCCGCCAGTTTCTTAGAAAGAATTGAAGCGGTGATCAGCGAGATGTTATCCACCGTCGCGGTAATATCACGCGTTGCGTACACACGCTTATCCGCCGGAGCCAGATCGCCAGTTTGGCCGATGATCGCCACGCCGGCTTGTTTGGTCACTTTGCCAAACACGTCATTGGTTGGGGTAATGTTATAGCCGGGGATGGCTTCAAGTTTGTCGAGCGTCCCCCCAGTGTGACCAAGGCCGCGGCCAGAAATCATCGGCACATAACCGCCACAGGCTGCCACCATAGGGCCAAGCATCAGTGAGGTCACATCGCCCACGCCGCCCGTGGAGTGTTTATCCACAATCGGACCATCAAAATTCATGTGGCTCCAATCAATCACCATACCGGAATCGCGCATCGCGCACGTCAGTGCAATACGCTCAGGCATGGTCATTTCACGGAAAAAAATCGCCATCGCAAACGCGGCAATTTGCCCTTCAGAGACAGTGTTATTCGCTACACCTTGAATGAAGAAGTTGATTTCATCGTTGGTGAGAACTTCACCGTCACGCTTTCTGCGGATAATTTCTTGAGGTAAATACTTTGCTTGAGATAAAGACATAGCTGCCTCCCAGTTCCCAAAGAAACTGCGTAGTGTAAAGAGGTTAAGCAGCGCGAAGCCTCGCGCTGCTCTCAGACACAATGGATATTAGTAAGCGGCAGGATCTGCCTTTTGGTCTGTCACTTCTAATGTATTCAGAAGGTTGGTCAGTAGGCTTGATGCACCAAAGCGGTAGTGACGGCTGTCCGCCCAATCGCCACCGAGGATCTCATCGGCCATCGCCAGATATTGCTGCGCATCTTCTGCGGTACGAACACCACCGGCGGGTTTGAAACCGACGGTTTTGGCTACGCCCATATCACGGATCACTTCCAGCATCATGCGCGCATATTCTGGTGTCGCATTCACTGGCACTTTGCCGGTTGAGGTCTTGATGAAATCTGCGCCAGCTTCAATACAAATTTGAGAGGCTTTTTTGATCAGCGCTTCTTGTTTCAGCTCACCAGTTTCGATGATCACTTTCAGTAGCACTTTGTCGCCACAAGCGGCTTTACACTGTTTCACCAGATCAAAACCGACTTGCTCGTTGCCTGCGATCAGAGCGCGATATGGGAATACCACATCCACTTCATCAGCACCGTAAGCAACAGCGGCTTTCGTTTCAGCAACGGCGATTTCAATATCGTCATTACCGTGAGGGAAATTGGTTACCGTAGCAATACGGATTTCAGGGGTTCCTTGCTCGCGAAGTGTCTTCTTAGCAATAGGAATAAAGCGAGGGTAAATACAAATGGCAGCCGTGTTGCCGACTGGACTTTTCGCATCATGACAAAGTTGGATCACTTTGGCATCCGTATCGTTGTCATTCAACGTGGTGAGATCCATCAGTTTCAGTGCACGTAGAGCTGCTACTTTTAATTCGCTCATTTCTATCTCCGATCAATATAGTCATCTAGTTCACTCCCCAGCAGAGTGCTATTTTCTGCTGAGCAGCCACAAATGAACGGACTTGGTTCCTTGAAGACTCAGTGCTCATGCACCAATTGCTATCCTTGTCACCGCACAGTACCAGTTTGGTCAATGGCACAACAATCTGCGTTTGCGGTATTTTACTGCATACAGGCAAGGCGATTGCCTCCGGCGCTCATCATACTCTTAGTCATGCTGAGAGCCAGCGAAAACTCATCCATATTCCATTAGATAAGCCCGCCACCTGAGCCTAAGCTCACGGTCAAACGCGTGGTGTATTCCATCGTCAATCCACTCGTTTTTTATCCATGGCTACAGTATAGATATTTGTCGCAAAACGGTAGTGCTGCGCGAAACGCAAACGGTTTGTATCTCAAAAAAAACAGCTGAAATTTAAAGGGCAATCCCTTACAACACAAGGCTTCAGCTCTGCAATCCATTACAACATTACCCCTAGGTCCCCCCCTAAAACTCGGGGCACCTAAAAGCAAAACACCCCGCAGCAATCACTTGCTACGGGGTGAATTTAAACGGCGTCTATAAAACTCTGTCTCTATGAATTAGAAAGAGAGGAAGAAGCCAGCGATGGTCGCTGCCATCAGGTTAGATAGAGTACCTGCGATAACCGCTTTGACACCCATACGAGCGATGTCGCCACGACGCTTAGGTGCCAAGCTACCCAAACCACCAAGCAGAATTGCGATAGAAGAAAGGTTCGCAAAACCACACAGAGCGAAAGAGATGATCGCTTTGGTTTTCTCAGACAGAACCACTGGTGCCGCTTCAGTCAGGTAAGGCGCAAACTGAGAGTAAGCAACGAATTCGTTAGCAACGGTTTTTAGACCGATGAACTCACCCGCAACGGTTGCTTCGTTCCAAGGAACACCGATCAGGAAAGCCAGAGGCGCAAACAACCAGCCCAGTAGCATTTCCAGTTTCAGTTCAGGCATACCGAACCAACCACCGATGCCACCCAACATACCGTTGATCAGAGCAATCAAACCGATAAAGGCAATCAACATTGCACCAACGTTCAGAGCAAGTTGCAGACCAGCAGAAGCACCGCCAGCAGCCGCATCGATAACGTTAGCCGGTTTGTCGTCACCACCATCAAGAGTAATGTCTTCATTGTCTTGTGGTTTTTCAGTTTCAGGCATCATCAGTTTTGCGAACAGCAGACCACCCGGTGCCGCCATGAATGACGCTGCTACCAAGTATTCGATCTTAACGCCCATTGAAGCGTAACCCGCAAGTACACCACCTGCGATAGAAGCCAGACCACCACACATTACCGCAAACAGCTCAGATTGAGTCATTTTTGGAACGAATGGACGAACAACCAATGGTGCTTCAGTTTGACCCACGAAAATGTTCGCAGCCGCAGACATAGATTCCGCGCGTGATGTACCCAGTGCTTTTTGCAGACCACCGCCAAGAATGCGGATAACCCATTGCATAACACCCAAGTAGTACAGTACAGAAATCAGTGCTGAGAAGAAGATCAGTGTTGGTAGTACGCGGAATGCGAAAATGAAACCGCCGCCGCCAAACACTTCAAACATTTTGCCTGATACCAGTCCACCGAAGAGGAATGAAGTACCATCGTTACCGTAGTTAATAACATTCGATACGGCATCCGAAAAGCCACGAAGTAGCTCTTGGCCCCAAGGCACATACAGAATAAATGCACCCAGTGAAAATTGGATAGCAAAAGCGCCACCCACAGTTCTTAGATTGATAGCTTTACGGTTACTTGACAGTAGAACTGCGATTCCTAGCAGAACTGCCATGCCGATGAGGCTCATAAACAGGCTCATAGTTTATGACTTCCTTATTAGTTTAATGTTGGCGTGTTACAAAATGGAGCGATTAAGCGGGGGCAATTATACTCACGGGCACAGAGAGAAAGTAATGCAGGATTCACACTTTCGGATAAGATTCATCACGCGTTCACTAATATCTGTGACACCACTCAACTTTTAGTGACAGATGCGTCATTAACGCTACATCTTGTTTCGGTTTTGTTCACACAAGCCAAACAGAATTTGACTGTTTTGCCAGAGGATTGGCGCGAGATATTGTGCTGAAACACCTTTTAGCTCGGCGAGTGTTTCTAAAACCTTGGCTAATTGAGCGGGATGGTTAGCTTGACCTTGAAAACCATTCAGTGGCATATCAGGCGCATCCGTCTCTAACACTATGTGCTCTACAGGTAACGCTGCGATGGCTTGCCGAGTTTTATTGGCTCTTGGGTAAGTGATGACGCCTCCCACACCAATCTTAAACCCAAGGTCTACAAACTGCTGCGCTTCTTTCACACTGCCAGAAAAAGCATGCAGCACACCACCTTGTTGAAAACGCTGCTGTTTCAATAACTGTAACAATCGATTGTGAGTACGTCGGCTATGCAAAATCACGGGCAGTTTTGCCTGTGAAGCTATAGAGAGTTGGGCGATCAGCATCTGCTCTTGTAGCGCCACATCGACGTCTATCATGCCATCTAAACCGCACTCCCCAACGGCTACGCAAGCCTGTTCTGCCTGCATTAGAGCCTTTTCTAACGCAGGTAAATGGGTCGGTGAAGAGGCATCTAAATAGAGTGGATGAAATCCCAACGCATAATAAATGGTTGAAGGAAAGCGCTGCGCCAGCTCAGTCACCGCCTGCCAATCTTGCGGCCCAATCGATGGCACAACAAGCCGCCTAACCCCATGCTGCGCCGCTTTTCGCAATTCCAGCTCAGGGGTGGCAGTAAACGGAGGAAAATCAAAGTGGCAATGGGTGTCGAACAACGACCATTCAAGCGGAGGTGGAATCGTCTCGTTCATTGGCCGGATCTTTTCGATAAGGAACACAACTGCGCTTTTGCCCCGGCGTTAACCCCATGCTTTGGCACCAAGCATCGTATTTCGCAATCCAACGTTTTAACCATAGCCACATCATGTGTTCCTTATTTTGAACCTTGGAGGTTATTGCTCTTCGCGCTTAAACACCAACTCGGTGGGTGTTGATTCACTTGCCACAAAATAGTAGCCCGCAGTGTTGAAACCTTCTAAATCCTTTACCGATCTAATTCGATTTTCAATGATGTAGCGAGCCATCATGCCGCGTGCTTTCTTCGCAAAGAAGCTGATGATTTTATATTGGCCATTTTTGGCATCTTTAAAGATTGGCGTCACAATTTGCGCGTTCAATCGCTTCGGATTGACCGCTTTGAAATACTCATTAGAGGCAAGGTTTACCAGTACATTATCACCTTGTGCTTCAATCGCTTGATTGAGCTTCTCCGTAATAATGTTCCCCCAAAACTGATACAGATTCGCACCACGCGCGTTGGCTAATTTTGTGCCCATTTCTAGACGATAAGGTTGCATCAAATCCAGCGGGCGCAACAGTCCATACAAGCCAGAGAGCATACGCAGATGTTGCTGGGCAAAATCCAAATCTTGTGACGAGAGTGTTTCCGCTTCCAGCCCAGTGTACACATCACCTTTGAAAGCGAAAATCGCCTGTCGTGCGTTATCGAGAGTGAAGGTTTCACTCCACTGCGCAAATCGAGCCACATTGAGTCCGGCAATCTTATCACTGACGCTCATCAGCTCAGAAACATCCTGTGATGACAAAGTACGACAGACTTGAATTAACTCTGCCGAATGCGCGGTTAATTCAGGCTGCGTAAAGTTTGAGGTTGAAACGGGAGATTCATAATCCAGCGTTTTCGCAGGTGAAACGACAATCAGCATAATAATTCCTATCTTTTGTTGAGCGTGTTATCAACCGACTTGAAACGACAGCACGGATCGTTATTCCAAGTGATTAGATTTGTTATAAGATGACGCAAGCTAGGGTACAAAAAAAGCCATGCGGTGTCTGCATGGCTTTTTCAATTTCTGACATCGGCGCTGTCTATGACGCTTTGTTGTTATTCCAAATGCCATCTTCAAGCTGAGATTTCAACTCTGGGTAATCATTGGCATCAAAGGTCGGTACTTTGCCGGCATCCAACTGACGGTTGTAATCTTTCGCCAGTTTAATCACGATGCCTGAGAGCAGGAGGATAGCCACCAAGTTCACAATCGCCATCAAGCCCATCGAGACATCCGCCATCGCCCACACCGTTGGCAATGTTGCCAACGAGCCAAACATCACCATGCCTAAGAACACGAGACGAAACAGCACTAAGCCTTTCTTATTGTTGTGCTCAAGGAAAATCAGGTTGGTTTCGGCATATGAGTAGTTGGCGATGATCGAAGTAAAAGCGAAGAAGAAGATCGCAAATGCGATAAAGATACCGCCCCAATCCCCTACTTGTGAACTGAGTGCACGCTGAGTCAGCTCAATACCCGTTAACTCGCCATGCGGTACATACTCACCAGACATGAGAATAATCGCCACTGTCGCGGTACAGATCACAATCGTATCGATAAACACACCAAGCATTTGCACGTAACCTTGTGACGCTGGGTGTGGTGGATATGGCGTTGCAGAAGCCGCAGCGTTAGGTGCAGAACCCATACCCGCTTCGTTTGAGAACAAGCCACGTTTCACACCGTTGATCATAGCTTGTG
Organism: Vibrio cholerae; assembly: GCF_008369605.1. NCBI lineage: Bacteria > Pseudomonadati > Pseudomonadota > Gammaproteobacteria > Vibrionales > Vibrionaceae > Vibrio > Vibrio cholerae. The sequence goes on along the minus strand of NZ_CP043554.1, from coordinate 521,631 downwards.
CAATCGCATAGCCTAGGCCACCTGCAGCCGCTTCTTGTAAACCGAAGGCACTTTTGAAAATCAGGCTAATCGCATCAGGCACTTTCTCATAATTCATGACCACGACAAACAGAGCAATCGCCAGATAAGCAAACGCCATGAAAGGCACAATCAGCTCTGCCGTCCGTGCAATCTTACGGATACCACCAAAAATCACGAAAGCGGTCAGCAACACGATACCAATACCGATCAGCATGGGTTCAAAACCGAAAGCCGTTTTCATCGCATTGGTGATTGAGTTGGCTTGCACCGCGTTAAACACCAAACCAAACGCAATGATCAGGAAGATGGAGAACAGCACCCCCATCCAACGCATACCAAGGCCTTTTTCCATGTAATACGCTGGACCGCCGCGGTAATTGCCATCTTTGTCACGCGTTTTATACAACTGAGCTAGGGTACTTTCAGCGAAAGAAGTCGCCATGCCTAACATGGCAATCAACCACATCCAGAAGATGGCGCCAGGACCACCAGCGGTTAAAGCAACCGCAACCCCGGCCATGTTCCCCGTACCGACACGTGCGGCAAGGCTGGTACATAACGCTTGGAAAGAGGAGATGCCAGCGTTATCCGCTTTACGGCTATTTTTGAGGACGGTAAAAGTGTGGGTGAAATGACGAAATTGGATAAAACCCAATCGCAAAGTGAAGTAGATACCGACCCCGACCAATAGGTATACCAAGATGGAACCCCATAGTAGGTCATTCATTAAATTAATTAAGTCTGTCACAGGAACCTCGCATAGAGTGATGAGCTGCTCTGACTCCGATGAGTAAGAGTTTCTGTTACACGGATACGGTATTGAGATTATCTTTTTGCCGTGTATGTCATGGCACTCTCGAGCAGAAGAGACCTCGAAAAGCACCCAGCCTATTTTTTGACGGGCGGATAATGCAACCTCAATCCGCAAAAATCAATATGAACAGGATTGCATCAAAATGTTATTTTTCACCTTAAAATCACGCTTTATTAACATCAACAAAACCATTTGAGTCACAAAAAAAGAACAAAACGAAAACAAAAAGCACACAAATCAGTACATTTATTCACCACAAATGCTTTGTTGCATTAATGAAATCTCACGCTTTGGGAATCGCAGCATGCCTGTGCGAACCAGTAAATTTTGTCAGGAGAGTGTCATATTTCCTGTTTGTTCGAACAAAAAACAACCAACACAATTCCGTGCAACGTAAAAAACAACATTTCAGCAACACAAAAAAATCGACCAGTTAATCGATTGCCTCAATTTTTTGTTCAGTTTTCCATCGATAACACAGGGTGAAAACTGTGAAATTCTATTCAAAAGCTCACTAAAGCTTCATTAAAACGAAACAAATGAGAAACAAATCATAGTTACGCTTCGCCAAGGTGTGCTATTTAGAGAGCACTCAAGGAATGATGACAACAATAATGAGGCGACTTATGGACGAACTGCACTTTGATGAGCTGTTGGAAATGGAAATCTCGAAAATTCGTACTAGCCGTTCTAAACCTGTAAAACGGATGTGGCGCGAGATCGAAGCGATTCGAGATCGTAAACGACTAGAGAAAGAGTTGTTGGATATGGATGTCTGCCTCGACGCTGACGACATAAAAATTTAAAGGATTGAGCAACAAAGGCACGTTTCGCGTGCCTTTGTTGTTTTTAAGACTTTAAGTGAGAACGGCTATCCACAGCAAGCTTCTCTAGACAACGCAGCGTCATGTGAAACTGAAGCAATCCTGCATGGTATACCTTTGATTGGTTAGGTGTATTCACTCTCACTTTTACGAACACGGCGAGCCAAAAGTGCATATCGCTCAGCGATCGTTTCACCGAATACCGGATCATCATCGTTGTTTTGCCATTGCGACTCAACGCTCTGCCAATCTTCTAATTCAAACGTTTGATTAATCAATGGCAAAATCGATTGTTCTTCCAACTCTAAATGCTGTTTTTGACCTTGTAAAAAGGCCTCCAGTTGCTCAATAAACACATCTTGTGGCACAACCGCATCGTTTAAAATCATCTCCATGACATCGAGAAACTGATGGGTAATTTGCGCCAACTCTTGATGTTCACGCTCCAAATTAGCCACTTGCTGTTCATCGCCGTAATGTGCCATGTAGTGTCGGTACAGAATGTCCTCTTTCGGGTGATGCACTTTCTCTGAATGGCTTGCTAAATAATCAACGATTTCTTTCAGAAGGCTGTAGTTGATCGGTTGCTCGCTTTTCACCAGATCCAATTTGTGGCGTAAAATCGACAACAAACGCACCATATAACTGTGCTCGCGGCGGATTCGTTCCATCATCATCTTATCAATCTCCATACTTGTACTAAGGTAAAGTGTACATAAGGATTGATATATCGGCTTTGAAACTGGTCGAAAAAACGCCAACTGCATTAAGATTCGAGCTCGGGCTGCCAGTTAATGGGAGCGATACCTTGCGCTTGCAGCAATTGATTGGTTTTAGAGAAATGCCGACATCCTAAAAAGCCCCTGTGCGCCGAAAGCGGTGAAGGGTGCGGAGCCATCAAGACATGATGGCGCTGGCGATCGATCATCTGGCCCTTTTTCTGCGCGTGCGATCCCCACAATAGGAAGATCAACCCATTTCGGTGTTGATTCAAGGCGTCAATCACACGATCCGTGAAGGTTTCCCAGCCGGTATTCGCATGAGAATGGGCCATGCCTTGTTCAACAGTCAATACGGTGTTGAGTAGCAAAACGCCCTGCTGTGCCCAACTTTGTAGGTAGCCATGAGGTGGGATTTGAAATCCAGGGATATCTTGCGCTAACTCTTTATAAATATTGACTAACGAGGGCGGTGTTTTGACACCCGGTAGCACAGAGAAACACAAACCATGCGCCTGATTAGGGCCGTGATAAGGATCTTGCCCCAAGATCACCACTTTCACCTCACCAAATTCGGTAAAGCGAAAGGCGTTAAACACATCTTTAGCGGGAGGATAGATAACTTTTCCGGCTTGACGCTGGCTTTCGACAAATTGCAGAGTTTGTTGAAAGTAAGCCTGCTGCTTTTCATTACCAATGACATCATGCCACGTCAGTGATTCAGACATATCAATACCTTAAATTATGATTTCTGTTGGCATTGTATACCCAAACCACGCTCAGTTGCAGCTAAGCGAAAATAAGTGCACCGACTTCAATATTCACAAGCGGAAGGCAACCTCGCTCTCCTGTTAAAGAGAGAGATTGCTTAGCCATTCATCTGAATACGGTTTTTGTTATCTTAATGCGGTTTTTGCGGCTGTGGAGCACGATGATGCCCTTGCCCATTGACGTGTCGATTAGGAACCGGGCGACGAGCGGCGGGTCTGGAACTGGGTGAAGCAGTTTGAGTTAATGAGTTCATAGCGGCATCCTTCTTACAACGCTGACCCTGAGCATGATGAAAGAAAGATGCCAAATCTGTGAAGTTTGCCGATTAATTCTCTTTTTGCGTCGAAAATTTGCGTAGCGTTGCGATCTCAGTCGCCCAAATGTCAGGATCAATCGTTTCTAAAATCAGAGGGATACCGTTAAATCGAGCATCTTGCGCGATATATTCAAAACACTCCCAGCCAATCTCTCCCATACCTAAGGAATGATGGCGGTCAACGCGGCTAGCCAGCTTACCTTTTGAATCATTGATGTGCATTGCGCGCAAATAGTGCATACCGACCACTCGCTCAAACTCAGCGAATGTCTCATCACACGCGGCTTTCGTACGCAAGTCATACCCTGCGGCAAAGGTGTGGCAAGTATCTAGGCATACTCCAACCCGCTCTTTATCCTCAACTTGGTCAATGATTGCCGCCAGATGCTCAAAACGCCAACCTAAGTTACTCCCCTGCCCTGCGGTATTTTCAATCACCGCAATCACATTCGGTACTTGACGATGCGCAAGATTAATTGACTCAGCAATTGTCGCTAAACACGCCTCTTCAGAGACCTGCTGTAAATGACTACCGGGATGAAAGTTAAGCAAAGTTAACCCTAACTGATCACAACGCAGCATTTCATCGACAAAAGCGGCTCGTGATTTGTCGAGCTTCTCGGGTTCTGGAGCCCCTAAATTAATCAGATAAGAGTCGTGCGGCAAAATCGCCTCACTGCCAAATCCCCATTTTTTACAATTGGCTTTGAAAGCACGAATGCTGCTCGCTTCCAGTGGCTTAGCTGCCCATTGGCGCTGGTTTTTGGTGAAGAGAGCAAAAGCATTCGCTCCGATTTCATGAGCTCGAACTGGCGCTAGCTCGACACCACCAGAGGCCGATACATGTGCCCCGATTAACTTCTCATACATATTACGACTTCTTATTGTTGCTAAATGACTTCGGACTTTCAGTTCACAGCACTAACTTTCTGATTTTCTCTGGCACGGGTCAAGTTGGATTACAATTTTGTAGTAAAATTACAACAAAATACAACTTAAATATTTTTTATTATTTAAAATAAATTTAATCATCATTGTTTTTAAAGCATTTATTGATACAAATCAAAAACCAAACCCCAGTATAAAAATGGTTTTTTGTTGTAATTTGACCTAAATCAATATCAGCAGTATGGATATTTGCTATATAATAGCCAGCTCAACAAGATCTGAAAATTAACACCAATAACGCCACTTGATGTGGACTAGGAGAAAGCAATGATCCAAGGTATCCAAATCACTAAAGCTGCTAACGACGACCTACTGAACTCTGTCTGGTTGCTAGATAGCGAAAAGAATGAAGCACGCTGTGTTGCTGCGCTGAAAGGCTTTGAAGCTGATCAAGTGGTTAGCATCAACGATCTTGGTCAATTCGAAAGCCGTGAAGTGGCTATCGAAGCGGCACCACGTATCGAAGGTGGTCAACATTTGAACGTAAACGTACTGAAGCGTGAAACTCTGGAAGATGCGGTTGCGCATCCAGAAAAATACCCACAGCTGACTATTCGCGTTTCTGGCTACGCCGTGCGTTTCAACTCTCTGACTGCTGAGCAGCAACGCGACGTTATCGCGCGTACCTTCACTGAATCTCTGTAATCGTCAGTAAAGAATCCATACTAAAACGGTGCTCAATGAGCACCGTTTTTTATTATCTTCGCCTTTCTCAAATCCGCGGATTATTTCACATTCACCAGTAACGCACGCAGCGCTGCGAAATCGGCATTCAGCTCTTGTGAGAGCAATTCCATCGCCGCATGCTTTGCCAATGGCGCTGGTAGAGCAATGTCGGTACCTAAAATCTCATCCACCACTTCTTTGAATTTGGCGGGATGCGCGGTACATAAGAACAGCCCCGTTTCTTGCGGCTGGCGCTGCTCTTCCAATACACGGTAAGCAATCGAACCATGCGGTTCACACAAGTAGCCTAGATCGTAAAGTTCTTGTACGGCTTGAGCACTTTCCTCGTCAGAAACCGCGCCTTTGCCCAGCGTTTCTAAGCCCCATCCCATACGTTGGCAGAGCTCTTCGATACGCGGCCAGTTGTTCGGTTGGCTGACATCCATCGCATTTGACGTTGTTGCTACCGTGGGTTTGGGTTCCCAACGTCCCGTTTCCAAGTAACGTGGCACTGTATCGTTGGCATTGGTTGCCGCAATAAAGCGCTTCACCGGTAAACCCAATGCTTTGGCTAACAGCCCTGCGGTTAAGTTACCAAAGTTGCCACTAGGCACTGAAATCACCAGATTTTCACGCTCAGCTTTGCTCATCTGCGCAGCGGCTTCAAAGTAGTAACAGATTTGCGCCATCAAACGGCTGATGTTGATCGAGTTGGCGGAATTCAAACCGATCTGTTGGCGCAGCTCTGCGTCATCAAAAGCTTGTTTCACTAGCGCTTGGCAAGCATCAAAGTCACCATTGATCGCCACGGTGTGAATGTTTTTACCTAATGTGCAGAACAGCTTTTCTTGCAGCGGACTGATTTTGCCTTTCGGGTAGAGGATCACCACATTAATGTCTGGCATGCCATAAAAAGCATGCGCAACAGCAGCGCCAGTATCACCGGATGTCGCCGTTAAAATCGTGATTTTTCCGCCGTTCGAGACCGCCGCCAGAGACTGGGCCATAAAGCGACCACCAAAATCTTTAAACGCGAGCGTTGGCCCGTGGAACAATTCGAGCGCGTAAACGCCCTCTTTCACTTTGGCAATCGGTGCGGCGAATTGAAAGGCGGAATCCACCATAGCGCGAATTTTATCCGCAGGCAGTTCATCGCCAATCAACGCCGATAAAATCTTGCTGCTACGAGAGACGAAATCTTCGGCTAATAGCGCATCAATATCGTCAAACTTCGGCAATTGTGCCGGAAAAAACAGGCCTTGATTGCGGCCTAACCCTTGGCGAACGGCTTGACCAAAGGAGACTTGTTCATCATTTTCTTTTATGTTGTACAGCTTCATAGCTCACTTCCTGTTACTTTCGAACCTTGCTTGTCTAGACGACAAATGTGGACGAATCCTTCTTCATTTTGCACATAGTTTTGCTCAAGCCAACGTGCCACACGTTCAGCCACTGCTTGTTCTTTGCACACGCTAAACAGAGTCGGACCACTGCCCGAAATGCCCGTTGCCAGTGCGCCAGCCGAAGCGGCGTAGCTGCGCGCTTTAGCAAAACCCGGCAGCAGTTTCTCACGATAGGGTTCGGCAATCACGTCTTTGATCATTTTTGCCGCTAATTCAGGCTGCTGAGTATGGCAAGCGTGAATAAATCCTGCCAGATAGCGGCCATGCGCCACGATATCTTGGCGGCGATACTGCGCAGGCAAAATGGCACGCGCTTCCGCCGTGGACACCTTGATCCCCGGATAGGCCATCACCCAATACCAGTCATCAAAACTCGGTACGGATTGACTGATGATGCCAAGCTCTTCCAGCATGAGCTGCACACCACCTAAATAGCAGGGAGCAACGTTGTCATAGTGAATACTGCCAGAGATCTTGCCTTCCATTTCCCCCATCAGAGCCAGAAGCTCAGTTTCATCAAGCGGACTGGCATGAAACTGATTCAACGCATCCAGAGCCGCGACAATCGAGCAAGCACTGGAGCCCAACCCTGAACCAATCGGCATATTTTTTTCTAGCGTCATGGTCAGAGGCTTCAGTACCACCGACTTTTTCTCTAGCTCACGCGCGAATACTTGCCAGCAGTCATACACAATGTTTTCTTGCGGATTAGCCGGAAGCTTATCGACAAATCGCCCCGCCGTTTTCAGTGTGAAAGCCTCTGCGCCAGCTTCCACTTTCACTCGATCGCCGAGTAACGTGCCATCAATCGGGGACACCGCGGCCCCCAACACATCAAATCCGACACTGACATTACCGATGGAAGCGGGTGCGTACACCACAACACTCATGTCACCTGAACTCATTTCTATTAAACCCCTAATTTCCAACCGAGTGTACGCATCACATCTGAGAACACGCCTGCAGCAGTCACTTCAGAACCCGCGCCGTAGCCACGTAATACCAATGGGATTGGCTGATAATAACGGCTGTAGAAAGCCAGCGCGTTTTCACCTTCTTTGACTTTGAACATAGGATCGTTTTCATCAACCGCGACAATCCGCACTTGGCACTGGCCATCGACGATTTGCGCCACATAGCGCAGCACTTTGCCTTCGGCTTTGGCTTGCGCTACTCGCTCGGCAAACGCGGCATCAGCTTGCGCTAAACGAGCCATGAACTCCTCAACACTGCCTGAAGCATCAAAGCCAGCGGGCAGTGCTTGTTCAACATCCACATCGCTCAGCTCCAATTCGTACCCTGCTTCACGCGCCAAAATCAGTAACTTGCGCGCCACGTCCATACCAGAGAGATCATCGCGCGGATCTGGTTCAGTAAAGCCTTTTTCTTTAGCGAGCAGAGTCGCTTGACTTAAGGTCATGCCTTCATCCAATTTGCCGAAGATAAAGGAAAGCGAGCCGGAGAGAATGCCGCTGAACTTTTCCAGCTCATCCCCTGCTGCAATTAGGTTTTGCAAGTTTTCGATAACGGGCAGACCCGCGCCAACTGTAGTTTCATACATTAGCTTACGGCGTGAATGACGCGCCACATTACGCAACTGATGGTAATAACTCATGCTAGCGGTGTTGGCTTTCTTGTTCGGGGTAACGACATGGAAACCCGCGGCGAGGAAATCCGCATACTGATTGGCAATTTCATCACTGGACGTGCAATCCACCAATACTGGGTTAATGATGTGATTACGCTGCACCAAAGCTACTAGATTCTCTAAACTGAACGCTTGATCCGCATTGACCATACGATCGCGCCACTGCTCCAACGGCAAGCCTTGGCTATCAAGCAGCATGCCTTTACTGTTAGCGAGGCCACAAACACGCATCATGATGCCTTTTTCCGCAAGCTTGGCTTGTTGACGCTGAATTTGATCCACCAACTCACCGCCCACGCCACCAACACCGACCACAAACACATCTAAAAAGTGTTTAGAGTTGAAGAGGTTTTCGTGACAAGCCTTGATCGCTTCTGAAATCTTATCATCGGGGATCACCGCTGAAATCGCACGCTCAGAAGAGCCTTGGGCAATCGCAATCACGTTGACGTGTACTTCGGCCAGAGATGAGAAAAATTGCGACGCGACACCGCGAGAGGTGCGCATACCATCACCAACCAGCGTGATGATGGCGACGTTATCGACAAACTCAACCGGCTCAAGCAAGCCATCTTTGAGTTCCAGTTCAAATGCATCCGCCAGCGCTTGCTGTGCCAAAGCTTTATGTTGTGCTTCGATACAGAAACTGATGCTGTATTCCGAAGAAGATTGAGTAATGAGCACGATCGACACATCTGCCGCTGACATCGCGCCAAACACGCGGCTCGCCATCCCCACCATGCCTTTCATTCCTGGACCAGAAACGTTGACCATAGTGAGATTGCTCAGAGTGGTGATGCCTTTGATCGCGAGTTTATCTTCGCCAGTATCTTGGCCAATCAAGGTGCCCGCACCTTGTGGATTGAAACTGTTTTTGATCAGGCAAGGGATTTGAAATTGAGCAATCGGTGCAATGGTCTTCGGATGCAGCACAGATGCTCCGAAGTAAGAAAGCTCCATCGCCTCTTGATAGCTAAGGGATTTCAAAAGACGCGCATCATCCACTAAACGTGGATCACAGTTGTAAACGCCATCCACATCCGTCCAAATCTCGCAGCAATCCGCTCGTAAACAGGCAGCCAGTACCGCGGCTGAGTAATCCGAACCGTTACGCCCTAAACAGACCAACTCACCTTGCGCATTACCCGCAGTAAAGCCCGGCATGATATTGACGTGCTGTTGCGGTAATGGTGCTTGCCTAAAACGCTGAGTCGAGATTTCCACATCGACCATGGCTTCAAGATGATCCCCTTTGGCAAGCAGGTATTTAACAGGATCAACCAAATTCGCTGGCAGACCTTTGGCTTCCATCACCGCTTTCATCAATTGAATGGAAACGCGTTCACCTTTACTGATAATGCGCGCATTCACATTGTCTGGACACATACCGAGCAACGTAATGCCATGCACAAACTGACGTAATTGAGTCATGGAAGAGTGCACTTGCTGTTGATAAGCACTGTCATCCAAATTCGGGAGCTGCGCTTTAATGCCATCAAGCAAGGCATAGAATGAGCTCTCTAGCTCTACGATTTGCGCTTCCACCTCTCCCTGACGTAAAGCACTTTCAATCACTGCCACCAATTTATTGGTGGTTTTTCCCGGAGCAGAGAGGACAACGGCCACCTCTTCCTGCTGTGCGTTATTCGCGATGATATCGGCAGCGCGTAGAAAACGCTCCGGATCCGCCAGCGATGAACCTCCAAACTTTAATACTCGCATCCCTTCCTCCAAATGCATAAAAAGCGGGTATAAAAAAAGGCCTGTATCGGTTGGGATACAGGCCTTTTTTGTGAAATTTTGCGCTCAGCAGCCTGCCCCAACATGCGACGTGTCGGTAATGGTAATAATGGTGGTCATTACGATTAGGCTGTGATTCAACATAACGGTTTTTCTGTCTATCTGTGTGTTTGCTTGCAAATACGTTTAACTCATTTGCGTTCAAGTCGTCAACGAAAATCTGCTTTTTTTATTGAGGATTTTAAAAATCTTCGACTGTGCATACTCAAACGACTTGAGGTGATAAGTGGGCAACTAGTGAGCGTATCACGCTCAAAATAGGCTGATGCTGTAATTAAAAGGGCGAGCCTCGTCAATAACGCCACAATTTAACCTGCGCATTCATCTAGGGAGGTCATCATGAGTTTTTCAATCGGCACAACCAGATAGCAAGCCACCAACAATCTGCCTATATAGAAATAACAAAATGCTATAAAACTCTTTGTGGAATGTATGTATTTTTATGCTTAAATTGAGCGTACCTATCAATCTTGGCTGGTACATCCGGGGCTATCGTGAAAACTGCTTTTTTCTGTTTGATAACCTTAATGGCTCCATTTGCCGGAGCAGAGCTGCTTCCTGCCTTGCCCTCAGAGAGCAATGCCTCGCCGCACAAATTATTTATTGCCAGCGATAACAGCAGCCAAAGCTTTGATAGTTGGACGATTGATGGTGGTTACGCTTATAACCTGTTTAACGATATCGACCTGTATGTCGGTGCTCGCATTCATAATCGGTTGGATAATGGGGCGCAGGGTTGGTTGAGTGGCATTGGCTATCAATTTACCGAACGTCTCTCGTTCAAAAGCACCTTAATTGCCTCACCCAAGGTGGAAAGTAAAAACCAAGAAGCCGTGGTATCCGCCGAATTGTCGAGCCGATTAAAATTAACCGAAAATCTCGACTTGCATGCCACGCTGGACTACCAAGAATGGCAGCAAGCCGTCGAGTTTGGTGTCGGTTTTCGCTTTTAAGCTACATCAAGCGCCGTTTCTGACATCAAAATACCATTCCAATCGGCATACAAATAATCGCCCGGTTCAACGATCTGATTTTGCATCGTCAAAGTGACATTCACCTGCCCTGCGCCGCGCTTTTCGGTTTTGAAGGGACTTGTGCCTAATGCTTTGATGCCTAAATCCATCTCAGACATTGCGACCACATCACGCACTGCGCCGTAAATAATTACGCCTTCCCAATCATTTTTGATGGCTAAAATCGCCAACTGATCACCCATTAAGGCTTTGTGGCATGAACCGTGACCATCCACAACCAATACTTTGCCCTTGCCATTTTGGCTGAGCACATCACGTACTTTAGAGTTGTCGTGATAGCAACGAACTGTCACTATTTCGCCCCAAAATGCGCTGCGTTGACCAAAATTTTGCAGCGGTAAATTGAGTAAAGTGACTTGCGATTCGTACTTATCGCAAAGATCTGGGGTTATATCTCTCATCATTCCTCCATGATTTTTATTTTTCAGATCTATTGTTTCCCCATTGGCCCGAGATGAAGCTCGCTCTCATCAACACAAGAACAGAGATAAAGGTCGCCGTCTTGTACAAAATAGATCGCGTTTTGAGCAAATCTCTGCGCCAATTTTCGGGCTTCTGAAAGCGGCATTACGACCGCAAAACTCTCTTCAAACCAGTGAAAATGAGCGTCTCCTACCCTCACTTTCACCCAATCATAATCGATCAAGCATTGCTGTAAACGTTGATTATTTACGCAATTCTCATCATCTGACAAGCGAATACTCTCGGGGTTCCATGCGGTAATTATGCAGTAAAATGGCCAATTTACTGGCTTTTCAAAGGCAAATTTCACGCTTTGGTAGGCCTGCCAAAGGCTAGCGTCAATCTTGATCATTTGGTAATTTTACAACTCGTGATTGTTCTTAATATCTGTTACATTCTAACTCTTGATGTAAATCAACAAAGTGATTGGAATTAACATTCGGGCGTTGTTAGCATGCTGTTAACATTATAGAATCCGCCCCATAGACTAGTAGAACCTCTTGAGAATGGGAGTCTCAACACTAGTTACACCAAGGATGGCGGACAAAAAGTAGTGACATAAATTAGATTTTTTACTTTATTGTTAACATCACTAACCGGTATGTAATCTTTTTGCCTAGAATGACTTCTACTAGCACGATTTTTTCACAAGTTTAGGTAACGCTAATGCAAACCCCGCAGATCCTTATCGTCGAAGACGAGCAAGTAACTCGTAACACTCTTAAGAGTATTTTTGAAGCAGAGGGATACGCTGTTTTTGAGGCCAGCAATGGTGAAGAGATGCACCAAGTGCTGTCCGATTATCCAATTAACTTGGTGATTATGGACATCAACCTGCCAGGTAAAAATGGCCTGCTGCTTGCACGCGAACTGCGTGAACAAGCGGATGTAGCGCTGATGTTCCTGACCGGTCGCGACAATGAAGTAGATAAGATTCTGGGCCTAGAGATCGGCGCAGATGATTACATCACCAAGCCTTTCAACCCACGTGAACTAACCATTCGCGCACGTAACTTGTTGAGCCGCTCAATGCATGCGGGCACCACACAAGAAGAAAAACGTAGCGTTGAAAAATACGTGTTTAATGGTTGGGAACTGGACATCAACAGCCGTTCACTGGTGAGCCCTGATGGTGATAGCTACAAGCTGCCACGTTCTGAGTTCCGTGCTCTGCTTCACTTCTGTGAAAATCCGGGCAAAATTCAAACTCGTGCCGATCTCTTGAAAAAGATGACTGGACGTGAACTCAAACCACACGATCGTACTGTTGATGTAACGATCCGCCGTATCCGTAAGCACTTTGAATCTGTGTCAGGTACGCCAGAAATCATTGCCACCATTCACGGTGAAGGCTACCGCTTCTGTGGTGATTTAGAAGATTAACCTCTTCTTTTATATCTAATTAGAGAAGACCCTAGCCAATGGCTAGGGTCTTTTTTTATCACTGCTTTGCGTTTGCTTGCTGAGTCAGCCAGCGCTTCAATACAGCAATGTCAGACTGATATTCGTTTTTGATCTCTTCAACCCAGTCACTGATGTTCTCCCACCATGCAGGAGCTTCCGGCGATTGCGCTTTCTGAGCAATCTTTTGAATGCGTTTTAACCCGACAGAGCCTGCCGCACCTTTGATTTTATGGGCTTCACTGACAATGCCTTCTTGATCTTTGGCCACCATATTCGAGTCCAATACAGCAAGATAGGCTGGCATGGATTGTTCGAATAAGTGCACGCTATCAATCACGGGTTGGCTACCGACAATCTCAACATAGGATTGCAGCATCTCGAGATCCAGTAACTGCTGATAGAGATCGTCTGGTACTTCTTTTTCCTTATTTGATTTCACTTTAGCGACGCTCTCACCGGCATGATGTTGCGTCATCTTCGCAATCACTTCTCGCACCGCCGCTACCGATAAAGGTTTGCTTATCGCAGCATCCATCCCTTTTTGACGATACTCTTCTTTATCCTTCAATACATTGGCAGTTAATGCCACTAATGGCGGTAATGAGGAGTAATGGGTGCGGTAATAGTGAGCGATATCGAAGCCTGTCATATCCGGTAGCTGAATATCGAGGAACACCAGATCGTACTCTGTTGGGTTAAAGCCTTGGATCGCTTCTTCGCCCGTCATGGCGACCGTCACCTTATGCCCCATACTTTCAAGTAATGAACGAGCAACCGTAATATTGAGCTCAATGTCTTCGACCATGAAAATATTCAGCTCAGTTTGCGGCTCCTGTGGCTCAATCTCAATCGGCGCTTCAGCTAACAAGGGGACTCGGATCGTTACGGTAAAGGTGCTGCCAAAACCCTCTTCACTGTTGACGCTGATATCGCCGCCCATCAACTTAATCAACTGACGTGATACGGCTAAGCCGATGCCAGTCCCCACCGCATGTAAGTTATCTTTGCCTGACTTGACCTGATAATACATGGCAAAGATTTTTTCTTGTTCCGCTTCCGGAATTCCAATCCCGGTATCTTCAACTTCAATCGTGATCTCTGCATGCTGCGCATCGCATTCCGCGCTGACCGTCATCACCACACCGCCCTCTTTGGTGAACTTCATCGCGTTACTGAGTAGGTTCCATAACACTTGACGCAGACGTGTCGAGTCCACTTCCACTAAAGAAGGCAAGTCAGTTAACCGTTCTAAATCAAAGCGTAACCCTTTTTGCTCCGCCATTAAGGCCGCCAACACTTCAATTTCTGCTACAAACTCTTCAAAGTTGAGGGCTGCAGGGAAAAGTTCTAATTTACGGCGGTCAAACTTATCCATATCAATAATATCGTTGAAGATATTACCCAGCGTCACAGCACTGACATTAATGGTTTGTAAATGCTTACGCTGCTCACCGCTCAATGGACTATCGAGCAGCATCCGGCTCAAACCAACGATACCATTAAGCGGAGTGCGCAGCTCATGGCTAATGGTAGAAATAAACGTGGTTTTGTCGCGGCTGGCTTTCTCCAATGATTCTTCATGGCGTTTACGCTCGGTGATATCACGGCCAAAACCGACCAAGCCAAGATGGCGGCCATCTTTGTTGTAAAAAGGCACTTTACGCAGTTCAAAGAAGCTTTTACGACCATCAGGGTACTCCAACCACTGCTCGTAAGTAATCGCGGTGTTGTTGTTAAAAACTTGCTGATCCGTTTCGACAATTGATTGAGCAATCTCTTTGCGATAAACATCCCAAGGCGTTAACCCCACTAGCTCACTTTCGCGCTTTCCGGTCAGCTCTTCCATCGCTCGGTTGCAGCCAGAAAACTCACCTTTGGCGTTGCGGTAATAGATCAAATCGGGAGATGCGTCGATGAAAGAGCGTAGCAAAGCGGTACGTTCGGCCAATTCCACTTGGGTTTTTTCACGCTGATACACTTCATTTTCAAGGTCAGCCATCGCTTCTTCGCGTGCCTCTTCTGCCTTGATCCGTTCTTCGATTTCTTGATTGAGTTTAACGATGTTTTGCTGAAGTTTTTGATTGAGTTCTTGATCGCGCGAACGCATGTCTTTGAGTTTAGACACCAATTTCGAGAGGCGTTGGCGTGACTCTTCAAGCTGATCGACTACCACAGAAAGAAAGTACACTGCCCAAGGTGTGATAAGTAAACCAAAGAATACCGAGCGGATAATGTCGATATCATCGACGAAACCGTTGAGGATCAGCGTGATACCCACTTGTACCACCACAGCCAAAGCAACCAAGGCGAGAGCTAAGAGAATGGAGAAACGTAAAATGCCCAATTTGACTAACAAATCAACGTAATACTGGGCGAGATTTTTCATCGGTTTCATTCACTGCTCCGTCAGATAAAGAGCACTTAGTCTAGCCTTTTTCCCACACAAACGTTAGCAGCACTTATCCACTTCTTGGCGCTGTGACAGGGCGAACCGCACAGTTTTAGTGGTTTGGTTGATAAATCGAGGTCTGATTGCGGCCATTCGCTTTGGCTTGGTATAAAGCCCGATCCGCTAGCTCAACCATTTGCTCAGGTACATCCTCAGCCCGAGGAATAAGCGTCACTATGCCTAAGCTGACGGTAATCCTATCGGCAACCTTAGAATGATCATGTGGAATCGCTAATCCACGAACTTTCTCATGGATTCGCTCTGCGACCAGTATTGCTCCGGATTGTGGTGTATTGGGCAGTAAAATACCAAACTCTTCTCCCCCGTAGCGGGCAACACAATCAGAATGGCGATTGGCGACTTGAGTAAAGGCAATCGCTATCTGTTTGAGCGTCTCATCGCCCATCAAATGGCCATAAGCGTCGTTGTAATCTTTGAAATAATCGACATCACACAGAATGATGCTTAATGGTTTGCCTTCGCGCACATGCAAATGCCAGAGGGTATGCAGTTGTTCATCAAAACGACGACGATTGGCAACATGAGTCAAGCTATCTAAAAAGCTTAGGCGTTCCAGCTCTTGGTTGGCGGCTTCTAATTGTTCAGCGGCGAGATAGCGCTCCGACACATCTCGCGCCATGATCAGCACGCCATTGGTGCCCGAAGCCGGATCTCGAAAAGGCGATTTCACAACATCAAACCAGATAAACTCACCATCCGAGCGTTCAATTCTGTCGATGTAGCGCAGAGACTTACCTTGGTGCAAGACTTGGCTATCCGTATCGGAAAGACGCGCATAGATGTGCTCGGGGATCACATCTTGCAGTCGTTTACCAACCAGATCTGACACTTCCGCGATCCCGAGAGCTTCCACAAACGGCTGGTTACAGGCTTGGTAGACCATGTTTTCATTGAAGATACCAATCGAATCGGGGCTAGATTCTAAGATGTTTTGTAAAATCGTATCGCGCTGTGCCAATGCCACTTCGGTGTCACGGCGTTTTTCCATCTCTTCTCTTAATTGACGCTGCATGTTGTACCAGTCGGTCACATCATGACTGATGCCAAGTAGCCCAATATTTTCACCTTGCGGCGACATCAATACCCGTTGGTAGGTTTCTAACAGACAGCTGCGCCCATCAGGCGTCACAGTCCAGCAACGCTGACTCGTGCGCCCTTTCATAATGCCTTTAAAAGTAGCGCTGCCCTCTTCAATCCGGCCTTGCCAAAACTGATCAAACGCTCGGTTGGTTGCGATTAAGTGGCCTTCGGTACTTTTAATAAAAATCAGCTCGGAGAGGGAATCAAGTGCCGTGCGCGCTATCGCCAGTGAGTGGCGCTCTTGTTGAATGTCATGGCTGGGACACTCAAAACCAATCACATTCACTAGCCATAATTTCTTCGGCCAACGACGTAAGAGCGAAGCTGAGATCTCTAGAGTTTGGGTCAAATTGCCCGGCACAGGCCAAAGCAGAGGGACGGAACGCTTTTGCTGTGCACTGCTGGCGAGCGCTCGATAAAAAGCTTGCTGACTCTCTTCACTCTGCTCGGCAGAAAACAGATAGTGACGTCCCACCAAGCGGATCCCCAGTAACAAATACGCGGCAAGATTGGCACGTAAAACGCGATCCTCTCCTACCAAGAGCATCCCTGACGGTGCATGGTGAAGTAACTGAATCCACTGTTGAGGTTGAACATAGCGCTGCCATCCTGAAAAAAGCCATAACCCACCACCAAGCACAAGCCCGGCAGCGAACAAGAAACGTACAAATTCAGAGAGAAATTCAGGCATGCATTCAGCAGTGTTATTGATGATTCTTTAAATAGTACAAAAGATTATCTGACTTTGCTGCGGATTATTACTTTAAGTTCAAAGGTGAATACTCAAAAGGCGTACCGAGCAACGAGCCCTGAGCCCCTTCTTTTTCCAATCTTTGGCCAATCGCTGTCATCGCCCACCAGCGATTTTCGCACCACAACGGGGCAAGTAGCGTTGGCCTGCGGGCTGCAGAAGAGACTCGATGATAAACAATCTCTGGGGGTGTAAAACGGATCATCTCGCAAGCGATGGACACATATTGATCCTGATCGAGCACAGTTAAACGCCCCGCTCGCCACGCTTTGGCCATAGTGCTCCCTTCCACTATGTGTAAACCGTGCAACTTAATGCCATCGGTACCTACCTTCAGTACTTGCTGTAACGTGGTGAGGTTTTCAGTGCGCCCTTCACCGGGTAACCCAACAATCAAGTGAGTACACACTTTGATACCTAATGCTCTGGCTTTGGCTGTGATCTCTGCGTAGCAGGCAAAATCGTGGCCACGGTTAATGCGTTTTAAAGTTTGATCGTGCGCCGTCTGTAAACCCAATTCAAGCCAAATTTCATAACCTTGCTGCACATAATCGGCGAGCAACTCAAGCACCGCATCCGGTACACAATCAGGACGAGTGCCAACACACAACCCCACAATATCCGCTTCTTCTAGGGCTTGTTCGTACATGGATTTCAGCACTTGCACTTCCGCATACGTGCTGGTGTAAGCTTGAAAATAAGCGAGGTATTTTTTGGCGCGTTTGATCTCCCCCGCCCGATCTTTCAACTGCGCTTGAATACTCTGCTGCTGAGTCTCTTCATCGGCAAACGACGCCACATTACAGAAAGTGCAGCCGCCACGGCCTATCGTGCCATCGCGATTCGGACAACTGAATCCACCATGCAGCGTTAACTTATGGACCTTCTCTCCATAACGGCGTTGTAAATCTTGACCTATGGTGTTCACCAGTTGATGTAAATGCATCGGCTCGCTCAATCTAAATACAAATATCTCTCACTACCATCCGTGTAATTTAATTACATTTCCAATCGAATTGGTCACAAATTTTAATCCCTCGCGTTTGATTTCAAACAGCGTCAAATCAATAAATAGGCATAAAATAAACACCATTTGCATTTTGTTGCTAGTTTGTTAAACAAAACATTCATCTAGCTGTAAAAAAATAAACCAAACCGCAGACTTTTCGTTGGAATTTGCGCCAGCAAAATTGTAGGATACTTTCAGTTTTCCGTGCTTTTTTGCTCAATTAATTACAAAAAACGCGGCAGACTATCGGTGATATTCCACACCTACCAAAAGAATCCACTAGTAAAGTGGCTCGACAACAGGAATGTCACTAAGGATTGTCTTTCTCACAATATATTTCCTGTGAGAGACGGAAAGGACGCGGATCTGCTCCCTAAGCAGATTTCACTCAAAACAAAAAAGGACAGGACGTATCGCCCAAGCGACTCATTCAGCGGATGCTGCTTGATGCGTGGCGGGAATAACTGAGTGCACACTCAGTGCGGTTGCGTCCTCAATAACTGGAAGGATGTATCTATGGTAGATAAAGCGCAACGTTCGCGTGGTCTTTATACGCCTGAGCTGGAGCATGATGCTTGTGGCATCGGCTTTGTCGCTCACCTGAAAAATCGCAAGTCTCATCAGGTGGTCACTCAAGCTTTGGACATGCTCGCACGCATGGAACACCGTGGCGGTCAGGGTTGTGACCCTTGCAGCGGTGACGGTGCGGGTATTTTGTTGCAAAAACCTCACGAATTTTTACTCGAAGAAGCGGTTAAACTGGGGATCAAGCTGCCTTCATTCGAAAAGTACGGTGTTGGTGTGGTGCTGTTCCCGAAAGATGAACATAAACGCGCCCAATGCCGCGACATTCTAGAACGCAATGCCAAACGCCTTGATCTGGATGTGATTGGCTACCGCGTTTTACCAACCAATAACAGCATGTTGGGTGCCGACCCCCTCAGTACCGAACCACAATTTGAACACGTGTTTATTTCTGGCGGCCCGGGTATGCAGCCTGACGAGCTAGAACGCAAGCTGTACGTGCTGCGTAACTACACAGTTCGCGTCTGCCTTGAGAGCGTGTCGAACATCGGTGATGATTTTTATATCAACTCGATGTCGTACAAAACCTTGGTCTATAAAGGTCAGTTGACTACAGAGCAAGTACCGCAATACTTCCTCGATTTGCAAAATCCGACCATGGTGACGGCGTTAGCGCTGGTGCACTCGCGTTTCTCTACCAACACCTTCCCGAAATGGCGACTGGCTCAGCCTTTCCGCTACATCGCGCACAACGGTGAGATCAACACGGTTCGCGGTAACTTAAACTGGATGAAAGCGCGCGAGGCGATTTTACAATCCAAACTGTTTACTCAAGCTGAAATCGATATGCTGCTACCTATCTGCCAAGAAGGCGCATCCGATTCTGCTAACTTTGACATGGTACTCGAACTGCTGGTGCTTTCCGGTCGCAGCTTGCCTCACGCTCTAATGATGATGATCCCAGAAGCATGGCAAGAAAACAAAGCGATGGATCCCAAGCGCCGCGCCTTCTATCAATACCACGCTAACGTCATGGAACCTTGGGACGGCCCAGCATCAGTGTGCTTTACCGATGGGGTACAAGTGGGCGCCACGCTGGATCGTAACGGTCTGCGTCCGTCTCGTTATACCGTCACCAAAGACGATTTTCTGATCATGGCTTCCGAATCTGGCGTCGTGGAAATTGATCCGGCCAATGTGGAATACCGTGGTCGTCTGCAACCGGGACGTATTTTTGTTGCCGACCTAGAACAAGGCCGCATCATCTCGGATGAAGAGGTGAAAGACGGTATCGCTTCGGCGCAGCCTTATGAAAAATGGGTAGAAGAAAACCTACTCAGTTTGAAAAAACTGCCGGATGCCGACAACGTACACAGCCAACCGTCGCCAGAGCGTCTCCTCCATCGCCAACAAGCGTTTGGGGTGAGTAGCGAAGAGGTCAATGACATCATTCTGACTCTCGCGCAAACCGGTTATGAGCCGCTCGGTTCGATGGGGGCAGACTGGCCGGTCGCCGTGCTGTCACACCAATCTCAGCATCTCTCCAACTACTTCAAGCAGTTGTTTGCCCAAGTGACCAACCCACCGATCGACCCGATCCGTGAACGCATGGTGATGTCGCTCAACACTTATATCGGTCGCGATCAAAACTTGCTGGCAGAAACCCCAGCGCACTGTCGTAAGGTCGAATTGGAATCGCCGGTCATTTCTAATGCTGAGCTTGAGAAAATCCGTGCAATTGATAACGAGCACTTGCAAGCCAAAACCTTGGATATCGTGTTTCGTGCCAGCGATGAACCGGGCAAGCTCGAACGCGCTCTGAAACGTATTTGCCAATACGCGGAAGATGCGGTGATTGATGGCTATTCGATCATTTTGCTGACCGACCGCGCGGTAAACTCCAACCACGCCGCGATCCCAGCCATGCTGGCTGTCGGTGCGGTGCACCATCACCTGATCCGCAAAGGTCTGCGTTCGAAATGCGGCATTGTGGTGGAAACTGGTGATGCGCGTGAAACGCACCACTTTGCAACTCTACTCGGCTACGGTGCAAACGCAGTCAACCCGTATCTAGTGGTGGAAACCATTGTTGACCTCAAGCGTCAGAAGAAACTTGATGCCGACGTATCGGTAGAGAAATACTTCGAGAATTACCGCAAAGGCGTGAACGGCGGTCTTTTGAAGATCTTCTCTAAAATGGGGATTTCGACGCTGCAGTCTTATCACGGTGCACAGATTTTTGAAGCGCTCGGGATCAGTAAAGCGGTGGTCGATAAATACTTCACTGGCACTATCACCCGTATTCAAGGTTTGACCCTCGACGACATCGCTAAAGAAGTGTTAGTTCGTCATCGCATTGGCTACCCAACGCGTGAAATCCCACTGCAAGTGCTGGATGTCGGCGGCGTGTATCAATGGAAACAGCGTGGTGAGCAGCATCTGTTCAACCCAGAAACGATTCACCTGCTGCAAGAATCGACTCGCCACAAAAATTATCAGCAGTTCAAGAAGTACGCAGCCGCGGTGGATAGCCAAGGCGATAAAGCCGTTACTCTGCGCAGCCAGCTTGATTTTGTGAAAAATCCAGCCGGTTCCATTCCGATTGAGGAAGTGGAACCAATCGAGAGCATTGTGAAGCGCTTTGCAACCGGTGCGATGTCGTTTGGTTCTATCTCTTACGAAGCGCACTCCACACTGGCGATTGCGATGAACCGTTTAGGCGCGAAATCCAACTCCGGTGAAGGTGGTGAAGACCCAATGCGTTTTGAGCCTAATGCCAACGGTGATTCAGAGCGTTCAGCGATCAAGCAAGTGGCATCTGGCCGTTTCGGCGTGACCTCTTACTATCTGACCAACGCGGATGAAATCCAGATCAAGATGGCGCAAGGGGCGAAACCGGGCGAAGGTGGCCAGCTACCGGGTGATAAAGTCGATGAATGGATCGGGGCAACTCGTCACTCCACACCGGGAGTCGGCCTGATTTCGCCACCACCGCACCACGACATTTACTCTATCGAAGACTTAGCCCAACTGATTTTCGATCTGAAAAACGCCAACCGCAAAGGCCGGGTCAACGTCAAACTGGTTTCTGAAGCCGGTGTCGGCACCATCGCATCGGGTGTGGCTAAAGCCAAAGCTGACGTAGTACTGATTGCCGGTCACGATGGCGGTACGGGTGCATCACCCATCTCTTCTATCCGTCATACCGGTTTACCTTGGGAACTGGGTCTGGCAGAAACCCACCAGACTCTGCTCAAAAACGGCCTGCGTAACCGCATTGTGGTGCAAGCCGATGGACAGATGAAAACCCCACGCGATATCGCGATTGCGGTACTGTTGGGCGCTGAAGAATGGGGCGTGGCCACCGCTGCACTGGTGGTTGAAGGCTGTATCATGATGCGTAAGTGTCATAAAAACACTTGCCCTGTCGGTATCGCCACACAAAACAAAACTCTGCGTGAGCGTTTTGCTGGCCGTGTGGATGACGTTGTGACCTTCTTCCAATACATGGCACAAGGCCTGCGTGAAATCATGGCTGAGCTCGGTTTCCGCACCATTAACGAAATGGTCGGCCAAGCGCACAAACTCAAAGTGCGTGATGATATTGGCCACTGGAAGTACAAAAACCTCGATCTGTCGCCGATCCTCTTTATTGAGCAGCCGCGCAGCGAAGATGGTATTTACTGCCAGACTCAGCAGAACCACCAGCTCGAAAGCGTACTGGATCGCACCTTGATCCAATTAGCAACGCCTGCCCTTGAGCGTGGTGAAGCGGTCAAAGCAGAGTTATCGATCATCAACACCGATCGCAGTACCGGCACCATGTTGTCTAACGAAATCTGTAAGGTTTACAAAGACCAAGGTCTACCACAGCCAATGCAGGTGAAATTCAACGGCAGTGCGGGACAATCTTTCGGGGCATTCCTCACTAAAGGCGTTTACTTTGAAGTGGAAGGCGATGCTAACGACTACTGGGGCAAAGGTCTTTCTGGTGGCACGCTGGTGCTCTACCCGAACCGTAACGCCACCATAGTTCCGGAAGAGAACATTGTGGTCGGTAACGTCTGTTTCTACGGCGCAACCTCTGGCGAATCTTACATTCGCGGCCTAGCGGGCGAGCGTTTCTGCGTGCGTAACTCAGGTGCCAAAGTGGTGGTGGAAGGTATCGGCGATCACGGCTGTGAATACATGACCGGCGGTGTCGCAGTGATCCTCGGTTCAACCGGCCGTAACTTCGCCGCAGGTATGAGTGGCGGCGTGGCTTACGTGTGGGATAAATCTGGCGACTTCCAATCTAAGCTCAATGCAGAATTGGTTGATCTGGACCCTATCGAAGCGGAAGACAGAGCCCTACTCAAAGAGATGTTAACCAAGCATGTTCAATTCACAGGAAGTGAAGTGGCCAAAGCTTTCCTTGCCAACTTTGACGCAAGCCTAGCCACGATGGTCAAGGTCATGCCGCGTGATTACAAAGCGGTACTGCAAAAGCGTAAAGCACAGGAGCAACAAGCCACATTAGCAGCGGAGGCGGTATAAATGGGTAAAGCTACCGGATTTTTAGAATTTGGTCGTGAACTGCCGAAAAAAATCGACCCGGCAGAGCGCATCAAAAACAACAAAGAGTTTGTTCTTAACCAAGAGTTTGGTAAGAAGATCAATCAGCAAGCTTCACGTTGTATGGATTGTGGCGTGCCGTTTTGTCATAACGGCTGCCCGATTGGCAACATCATTCCCGAGTTTAACGATGCAGTGTATCGCGACAGTTGGGAAGAGGCTTGGAATATTCTGAGCTCGACCAACAACTTCCCAGAGTTTACCGGTCGTGTCTGCCCTGCACCTTGTGAAACCGCTTGTGTGCTTGGCATCAACCAAGATCCGATCACCATCTGTAACATTGAAAAAACCATTGTGGAACGTGCTTACCAAGAAGGCTATGCCAAGCCGAAAACGCCACGTTCACGCACCGGAAAAACGGTCGCCATCATTGGCTCAGGCCCTGCGGGGCTGGCCGCGGCGGAGCAGTTGAATGCCGCGGGTCATAGCGTGACCGTGTTTGAGCGGGATGAAAAAGTCGGCGGCTTGCTGCGCTTTGGCATTCCCGATTTCAAACTCGGTATGGATGTGATCGATCGCAAAATCAATCTGATGGAGCAAGCGGGCGTTAAGTTCGTGGTCAATGCGCATATCGGTGTAGATATCAACGCTCAACAGTTGCGTCAGGAGTTTGATGCGGTATTGCTGACGGGCGGCTCAACCGTACCACGTGATCTGCGCATTCCCGGACGTGATCTGAAAGGCGTTTACTTCGCGATGCAGTTCCTCGCGCAAAATAACCGCCGAGCCAATGGCATGGATCTGAAAGGGGAAGAGATCCACGCTAAAGGCAAACATGTGGTAGTGATCGGAGGCGGCGATACTGGCTCCGACTGTGTCGGCACCTCTAACCGCCACGGCGCTGCGAGTATCACTCAAGTGGAGATCATGCCGATCCCACCGCAAAAGCGCCCAGTGAATATGCCTTGGCCGCAATATCCGATGATTCTGCGCACCTCTACCTCTCATGAAGAAGGCTGTGAGCGTCATTGGAACATCCTCACCAAAGAGTTCATTGGTAATGAACAAGGTGAAGTGACGGGTCTACGCATCGCTGACATCGTTTGGAAAGATGCAGCCCCCGGTGAGCGACCAAGCTTTGACGAAGTGGCAGGCAGTGAACGCGTCATTCCTTGTGATATGGCATTTCTGGCGATGGGCTTCTTGCATCCAGAGCCACACGGCGTGCTTGCTCAGTTGGGGATTAAGCTTGATGAGCGCGGCAATGTGGCGACGCAAGATTTTGCGACCAACCAAAAAGGCGTATTCGCCGCAGGTGATATGCGTACAGGCCAATCCTTGGTGGTGCGCTGTATCAACGAAGGGCGCGAATGTGCGCGAGCCGTTGACACCTTCTTGATGGGCAATACCCATCTTGAGGCAAAAGCGGACTCACTCATGCTGTCAGCATAATCCTCTGTTGGCGCGGGTGATGCATCCTCATCCGTGTCAACAGAACCGTTTCCTTCCATATTGTTTTACTTCGGCCAGCACTCCCTGCTGGCCTTTTTTATGCCTATTCTCATCACACGGGATAAAACCTTGAGTTATCTGTAACTGAGAGAAAACTATCCCATTGAATATAATGACATTATTTGAAGTATTCCTCGGCAAATACCCTGCAAACCCTATTTTCAACCAATAACTTGACCTTTTGTACAATAAGCTATAGGTTGTGAATTCGGTGAAAATAAAATCCCGCAAAAATGTTAATTAATTAACCTGAAATGTTAGTTAAATATTCAAATTATAAAGATTTAAATGAATAGTTATACCCAAGCCACTTGAAGCCATCGTTAAACGGAAGTGGATGAATCCCCATCAGCATAGATAACTATGTGATTGGAGTAGACAGACACCGCCAATACCGAGGCTGTTTCAAGGAGTAAGGGAATAGTCATTTACTGTCTGGATGACAGAGATGCAAAGGGAGAATTGCAATGGCTCTATACGATCCAAGTCTTGAAAAAGACAACTGTGGATTCGGCTTGATCGCGCACATGGAAGGGCAAGCCAGTCACAAACTCGTTCGTACCGCGATTTCAGCACTTGATCGCATGACTCACCGTGGCGGTATCGCCGCCGATGGTAAAACAGGTGATGGCTGTGGTCTGTTGCTGCAAAAACCTGACTCTTATTTGCGCCTGATCGCAGAAGAGCAACATTGGAAACTCAGCAAACAGTACGCGATTGGCATGCTGTTTCTCAGCCGAGATCCACACAAAGCGCAGCTGGCACAGCAAATTGTTAACCAAGAACTCGCTAAAGAAACCTTAAGCGTGGCAGGTTGGCGCAAAGTGCCCACCAACCCGAAAGTGCTTGGCCCGATAGCCCTCGACTCTTTGCCCGATATTCAACAAGTCTTCATCTCCGCCCCGGCCGGTTGGCGTGAGCGCGATGTTGAGCGCCGTCTGTATATTGCGCGTCGTCGCATTGAAAAACAGATTACGGATGATCGCGATTTCTACATCTGCTCGCTCTCGACTCAAGTGTTGGTTTACAAAGGCCTGTGTATGCCCGCAGACCTACCACGCTTTTATCTCGACTTAGCCGATCTGCGTATGGAATCGGCGATTTGCTTGTTCCACCAACGTTTCTCCACCAATACTCAGCCACGCTGGCCGCTGGCTCAGCCGTTTCGCTATCTGGCGCACAATGGCGAAATCAACACCATTGAAGGTAACCGCCAGTGGGCACGCGCTCGGGCTTATAAGTTCGCGTCACCGCTGCTGCCCGATTTGCAAAGCGCTGCCCCTTTTGTGAATGAAACCGGTTCGGACTCTTCGAGCCTAGACAACATGCTGGATCTGTTTTTAGCCGGCGGGATGGATATCTTCCGTGCGATGCGCATGCTGGTTCCGCCCGCATGGCAAAACCATCCGGATATGGATCCGGATCTGCGTGCTTTCTACGATTTCAACTCCAAACACATGGAGCCTTGGGATGGCCCGGCGGGGATCGTGCTGTCCGATGGTCGTTACGCCGCGTGTAACCTTGACCGTAACGGCCTGCGTCCTGCGCGTTATGTGATCACCAAAGATAAGCTCATCACCCTCGCTTCAGAAGTCGGGATTTGGGATTACGCACCGGATGAAGTGTCTGAAAAAGGTCGGGTTGGCCCCGGCGAGCTGCTGGTGATCGACACTCGCAAAGGCAAAATTTGGCAATCGAGCGAAATTGATAACGACCTAAAAAGCCGTCACCCCTATCGTGAGTGGATGGAAAATAACGTCTATAAACTCACGCCCTTTTCACAGTTGCCCGACGATAAGGTTGGTGAGCGCAGCTTTGATGCAGACTTGCTAAAAACCTATCAAAAGCAGTTTGCGATGAGCAACGAAGAGATCGATCAAATCCTGCGCGTGCTGGGCGATATGGCGCAAGAAGCAGTCGGTTCCATGGGGGATGACACGCCGATGGCGGTACTTTCTTCCAAAGAGCGCCTGATCAGCGATTACTTCCGGCAAAAATTCGCTCAGGTGACCAACCCACCGATCGATCCACTGCGTGAAAAACATGTGATGTCGCTGGCCACCAGCATCGGCCAAGAGATGAACGTATTTTGCGAAACCGATGGTCACGCCCATCGCGTGACCTTTGATTCGCCGATCCTGCTCTACTCAGATATGCAGCAGCTACTGACGCTCAGCGATCAGCACTATCGCAACACCATTCTTGACATCAACTTCGATCCGCAAGAGAAAAATCTCAAACAAGCGGTGTTGGATTTGTGTGACAAAGCCGAACAAGTGGTGCGCGAAGGCACCGTTTTAGTGGTGCTCTCCGACCGCGCATTAACCGCGGATCGTCTGCCGATTCCCGCTGCAATGGCGGTCGGTGCAGTACAAGCTCGTCTGGTGGAAGCCAATTTACGCTGCGATGCCAACATCATTATTGAAACCGGTGCCGCGCGCGATCCACACCATTTTGCGGTGCTGATCGGCTTTGGTGCCACGGCCGTTTATCCTTACCTCGCCTACGAAACACTGGGCAAAATGATTGATGATGGCGCGCTGCAAAAGAGCTATCGCGAAGTGATGCAGAATTACCAATACGGCATCAACAAAGGTCTGTACAAAATCATGTCCAAAATGGGCATTTCGACTGTCGCCTCTTATCGCTGCTCACAACTGTTTGAAGCGGTGGGGCTGCACAGCGATGTGGTTGATCTCTGCTTTAAAGGGGTTACCACTCGCATTCAAGGCGCGAACTTCGACGATTTTGAGCAAGATCTGTTTAATCTGTCGCGTAAAGCATGGGCAAAACGTAAGCCTCTCGAACACGGTGGTTTACTCAAATACGTTCACGGTGGCGAATACCACGCCTACAACCCAGATGTGGTTGGCACACTACAAAAAGCGGTCAAATCCGGCGAAACCATGGATTACCGTGAGTTTGCTCAGCAAGTCAACCAGCGCCCTGTCGCCATGCTGCGCGATTTACTGCGTTTGAAAACCTCGGATAAACCGCTGCCACTGGAGCATATCGAGCCCGCGAGCGATCTCTACAAACGCTTTGACTCCGCCGCCATGTCGATTGGCGCGTTAAGCCCAGAAGCCCATGAAGCGTTAGCTACCGCGAT
The DNA here is from genome assembly GCF_008369605.1 of Vibrio cholerae. Classification (NCBI taxonomy): domain Bacteria; kingdom Pseudomonadati; phylum Pseudomonadota; class Gammaproteobacteria; order Vibrionales; family Vibrionaceae; genus Vibrio; species Vibrio cholerae. The sequence continues at coordinate 493,791 of NZ_CP043554.1, read as the reverse complement.
GAACCGTTTAGGCGGCTATTCCAACTCAGGTGAAGGTGGTGAAGATCCACGCCGTTTTGGCACTGAGCGTAACTCACGTATCAAGCAAGTCGCCTCTGGTCGTTTTGGGGTTACACCGCACTATTTAACCAATGCGGATGTGCTGCAAATTAAAGTGGCGCAAGGGGCAAAACCCGGTGAAGGCGGTCAGCTTCCGGGACATAAGGTCACGGCGGAGATCGCCAAACTGCGTTATTCCGTTCCCGGTGTGACTTTGATTTCGCCGCCGCCACATCACGATATCTACTCGATTGAAGATTTGGCGCAGCTGATTTTCGATCTTAAACAGATCAACCCGAAGGCCTTGGTCTCGGTCAAGCTCGTCTCTGAGCCGGGCGTTGGCACGATTGCCACTGGTGTGGCAAAAGCCTACGCCGACCTTATCACCATCTCAGGTTATGACGGCGGCACCGCAGCCAGCCCGCTCACCTCTGTAAAATATGCAGGAAGCCCTTGGGAGCTCGGTTTGGCGGAAACGCAACAAGCCTTGGTCGCCAACGGTCTGCGTCACAAGATCCGTCTACAAGTCGATGGCGGTTTGAAAACCGGATTGGATGTGATCAAAGGAGCGATTTTAGGCGCGGAAAGTTTTGGTTTTGGTACTGCGCCTATGGTGGCGATGGGATGTAAATTCTTGCGTATTTGCCACCTCAACAACTGTGCAACCGGTGTGGCAACGCAGGATGAAACGCTGCGCAAAGATTACTTCAAAGGTCTGCCAGAGATGGTGATGAACTATTTCAAAGGGTTAGCTGAAGAAGTGCGCGGTTATCTGGCCGAATTGGGCGTTGAGAAGCTCACCGATCTCATCGGCCGTACCGATCTGTTGGAGGTGGTAGAAGGCATGACCGCGAAACAGAGCAAATTGGATCTCTCCGATCTGCTCGAAGCACCTGTGTCACCACAAAATCTGCCACTGTACTGCACCGAACCGAACACGCCGTTTGATAAAGGGGCACTTAACCAGAAAATCGTCGAAGATGCGCTAGCAGCCGTGGAAAACCAGCAATCGCTGGAGCTCTATTACAACGTGATCAACACCGACCGTTCGATTGGCGCGCGTCTGTCAGGTGAAATCGCGAAACGTTATGGCAATCTCGGCGTCGCCACCTCCCCCATCAAGGTCGTCCTCAATGGTACCGCAGGGCAATCGTTCGGAGTCTGGAACGCAGGTGGTCTTGAGCTGTATCTCACCGGTGATGCCAACGACTACGTCGGTAAAGGCATGGCAGGCGGCAAGATTGTGATTCGCCCTCACCAAGGCACCGCTTTTGTGTGTAACGAAGCAACCATTATCGGCAACACCTGCTTGTATGGCGCAACGGGCGGTAAACTGTTTGCCGCAGGTAAAGCTGGCGAGCGTTTCGCGGTGCGCAACTCCGGCACGATTGCCGTGATTGAAGGCGCTGGCGATAACGCCTGTGAATACATGACCGGTGGCATCGTCGCCATTTTAGGCGCAACAGGCGTGAACTTTGGCGCAGGTATGACCGGCGGCTTTGCTTATGTACTCGATGAGAATGGCGATTTCCAAGGCCGCGTCAATGATGAATCCGTTGAAGCGGTTGCCTTGACCGACTTGTATATCCATCAAGAGCATCTGCGCGGGTTGATTGCTGAACATCTCGAAGAGACTGGTTCCGCCCACGCAGAGCGAATTTTGGCGAACTTTGATGAATGGATTCCGAAGTTCTATCTGATCAAACCACAAGCAGCGGACTTACGTACCCTGCTCGGCCATCAGAGCCGCAGCGCAGCCGAACTGCGCGTGCAAGCACAATAATTGGAAGGAGCCTGATTGATGAGCCAAAACGTTTACCAATTTATCGATGTCAATCGTGTGGATCCGGCCAAAAAACCGCTGCACATCCGCAAAATTGAGTTTGTCGAAATTTACGAGCCCTTTACTAAGCAACAAGCCACTGCGCAGGCCGATCGCTGCCTCGATTGTGGTAACCCTTACTGTGAATGGAAGTGCCCAGTACACAACTACATTCCGCAGTGGTTAAAGCTCGCCAATGAAGGACGCATTCTCGAAGCGGCCGATTTGGCGCACCAGACCAACAGCCTGCCTGAAGTGTGTGGCCGGGTTTGCCCGCAAGATAGGCTGTGCGAAGGTTCATGTACCTTGAATGCGGATTTCGGTGCCGTCACCATTGGCAACATCGAAAAATACATTACGGATACTGCCTTCGAAATGGGCTGGAAACCCGACATGTCCAACGTGGTCTGGACCGACAAAAAAGTCGCGATCATCGGCGCGGGCCCAGCTGGTCTTGCCGCCGCGGACATTCTGGTTCGCAACGGGGTACGACCTGTCGTGTTTGATCGCTATCCCGAAATCGGCGGTCTGCTCACCTTTGGCATTCCCTCATTCAAACTTGAAAAAGGGGTAATGGAAAATCGTCGCCGCATTTTTAGCGAGATGGGTATCGAGTTTCGTCTCAATGTCGAAGTCGGCCAAGACATCACACTGCAACAACTGCTGGATGAGTACGATGCGGTTTTTCTCGGCGTCGGCACTTATCAATATATGCGCGCTGGCTTAGCCAACGAAGACGCCCCCGGCGTTTATGATGCACTGCCGTTTTTGATCTCCAATACCTATAAAGTGATGGAGCTTGCAAGTGATACGCCGTTCATTGATATGGCAGGAAAAAATGTCGTGGTGCTCGGCGGTGGTGATACGGCGATGGACTGCGTGCGCACCTCGATTCGCCAAGGCGCATCTCGCGTGATTTGTGCTTATCGCCGTGACGAAGAAAACATGCCAGGCTCACGCCGTGAAGTGAAAAACGCCAAAGAAGAAGGCGTTGAATTCATGTTTAACTTGCAGCCGCTGGGAATTGAAGTGAATGCCCAAGGCCAAGTGACTGGCGTGAAAGTGGTCAAAACCGCGCTTGGAGAACCGGATGCGGCAGGTCGTCGCAAACCTGAACCGGTCGCAGGCAGCGAGCACGCCTTGCCTGCCGATGCCGTCATCATGGCGTTTGGTTTCCAACCGCACAAAATGGCTTGGCTAGAACCGTTTGATGTCGAGCTCGATCAATGGGGACGCATCAAAGCCCCTGCCAAGCAGACTTACCAGTATCAAACCACCAATCCCAAGATTTTTGCCGGTGGTGATGCGGTTCGCGGCTCGGATCTAGTGGTCACGGCCATTGATGAAGGACGCAAAGCTGCCGAGGGAATTCTCGACTATCTTGGAGTCTAGCTCACAGTTTTGGGATTAGATCGAAGTAAACAACAAAGGATTCATAGTGTTATGGATCCTTTTTTATTTTTGCTACCTATAATGAGCACAAAATAGATTGATAACCCTAAACGATTTGCAGTGGCGGACACTCCATCTGCCACCTCATGTGAATGGGGGATCTGAGATGAGAGTGAGCTTACCAACATGCACCCATCGTTTTATGCCATTATTGCTGCCTTTTCGCTTACCGCCTGCAGTCAGGGAGTCGATTCTATGCCAGACCGCACCGCCACGCCTTGCGCCAATCGACCGAACTGTGTTTCAACTCAAGATGAGCGGGATAAATTTAACCTTGCACCGTTTATTTTGCGCCCTGGGGTCACGATTGAGCAGGTTGAACGGATTGCCCTTTCTCTTCCTGGTGCAGTGACCGCTGAAAAAAATGCCCAGTATCTCCGTATCGAATGCACCTCCAAAGTATTCCGCTTCGTCGATGATCTGGAACTCAAAATCGAACAAGATCACTTATGGGTTCGCTCTGAATCGCGGATTGGCTACAGTGATTTTGGAGTGAATCGTCGCCGCGCTGAAGAGCTGCGCGAAAAGCTCACGCTGTCTGGTTTACTTGAGCAACCCTAATCTCGATCGATTGCGTTCGCTCATGCTACACTGCGGCCTGTTTTCCTATTGATAGATGAAAGAGAGCCCCTATGAAAATCGGCATCATCGGCGCAATGCAACAAGAAGTCGCCATCCTGAAAGATCTCATCGAAGACGTGCAAGAAGTTAACCAAGCCGGTTGTACTTTTTACAGCGGTCAAATCCAAGGTGTCGACGTCGTTTTACTGCAATCAGGCATTGGTAAAGTCTCGGCAGCATTAGGCACCGCTTTGCTGATTAGCCAGTATGCGCCGGATATGGTGATCAATACGGGTTCTGCGGGCGGCTTTGACGCAAGTTTGAATGTGGGTGATGTGGTCATTTCAAGCGAAGTGCGCCATCACGATGCGGATGTGACTGCGTTTGGTTATGAAATTGGCCAAATGGCTGGCCAACCCGCCGCCTTTAAAGCCGACGAGAAATTGATGACAGTGGCGGAACAAGCGCTGGCTCAATTGCCAAATACTCATGCGGTGCGCGGCCTTATCTGTACCGGTGATGCGTTTGTGTGCACCGCTGAACGTCAGCAATTTATTCGCCAACATTTCCCAAGCGTTGTTGCGGTAGAAATGGAAGCCTCTGCGATTGCGCAAACTTGTCACCAATTCAAGGTGCCCTTTGTGGTGGTTCGCGCGATTTCTGACGTTGCTGATAAAGAATCGCCACTGTCGTTTGAAGAGTTCTTGCCACTGGCCGCCAAAAGCTCTTCCGCTATGGTGCTGAAAATGGTCGAACTGCTCAAATAAGCGAGTTCATTAATGGAAACTGGGTTTTCCCACTTTTATGCCAATGGTGCGCTCCTCGTGATGTGGGGCGCACTCTTATTTCATCTGCTGCTGCCTATTCCTCATGCTGCGCATCCAGTCACTTTGTGGCACAAGTTTGCTGAACTGCTGGCAAGTAAGGTCAACACACCAGCCAGTTATGCACAAAATCTCCTGTCTGGCGCCCTCGCATGGGGGTTGATGATTTTCCCGACGATGGCACTTCTTTGGGCACTCAAACCCTTAGTCTGGCAACCACAACTGTTTGATTTAGCGCTGCTGCTTCTGTCATTAGATTGGCGACGCCAAGAGACTTTAGCCAATCAACTGGCACAAGCTCTCGCGAAAGAGGACAAGCCACAAGCACGCGCCTTATTACAACCTTTTGTCAATCGCCAGACCACGACACTGTCCGCGCTGGGGCTTGGCAAGGCGGGAGTGGAAACCTTAGTCATGGGCTTTGGCCGTAACGTGATTGGCGTGCTGTTTTGGTATGGAGTACTGGGCGGCAGCGGCGCATTCTTGTATCGCTTAATCGCCGAGCTGGCTCGTGCTTGGTCACCGTCGCGCGCCACCTTCCAACCGTTTGGTTTTACTGCGGTGCGTATTCTCGCCCTGCTTGATTGGTTGCCACTGCGCCTATTTAGTCTGTTGATCATTCTCGGTAAACAAGCGGGGACGATTTTCAAAGCGGTACTTAAACAAAGCCGCAGTTGGCCACTGCCGGGACCCGCTTGGCTACTGTGTGCAGTTGGCAATAAATTGCAGCTCGCCTTAGGCGGCCCTGCCATTTATGGTGAGCAAAAAAGCGTACGCGCCAAAATTGGCGGGCGCATCGCCCCAGCGGCGATTCATATTGCGCAAGTGCAAAGCCTTATCGCGTGGCGTATTTTTGTCTGGATTGCGCTAGAAAGTTTACTGTTACTACTGATTTATCGCGGAGTATAAATGCTTGTTATCCGGCTTATCGCCTGCACGTTTCTGTTCATCACCCCAAGCTTATTGGCTGCGCCTTTTCCCGCCGAGCGCATCATCAGCCTTGCCCCTCACGCGACAGAAATTGCTTATGCCGCCGGTTTGGGTGATAAGTTGGTTGCGGTGAGCGAGTACAGCGACTATCCGCCACAAGCGCTCGAACTGGAGCACGTCGCCAATCATCAAACCATCAATATCGAGAAAATCCTGACGCTCAAACCCGATTTGATCATCGCTTGGCCGGCGGGCAATCCACCGCGTGAATTGACCAAACTGCGCCAACTCGGTTTTACGATTTACGATTCACAAACCAAAACACTGGATGAAATTGCCGATAATATCGAAGCATTGAGTCACTATTCGGCCAACCCTGAGGTTGGGCAAAAAGCGGCACACGACTTTCGACAACGTTTACAGGATTTACGCACGCAATACGCGAGCAATCAGCCGATCCGTTATTTCTATCAACTCAGTGAAAAACCCATCATTACCTTGGCTCAAGGTCACTGGCCGAGTGAAGTATTTAGCCTCTGTGGGGGCGTCAATATTTTTGCCGACAGTGAGGTGCCCTATCCGCAAGTGAGCATAGAGCAAGTCTTGGTTAAACAGCCGCAAGTGATTTTTACCTCAGAGCATGCGATAGCCAACGGCCATATGTGGCGAGCTTGGCAGGCAGAGCTCAGCGCCGTGCAAAACAATCAGGTTTGGGCACTCAATGCCGATTGGTTAAACCGCCCGACCCCAAGAACCCTAGATGCGGTAGAGCAAGTGTGCACATACCTCAAAATTGCACAAAAGCAGTAACTTTAGCGGATTAAATCTCGTAAAATCCGCCCCAATTTGCCTGCTCGATATTTTTCATCGTTGTGTAGATAGTGAGACCGCTTTGGATACTTCTCTGCTTTATCTGATTGATATGTTTGGTACTGCCGTTTTTGCGGTTTCTGGAGTGCTCTTAGCGGGGCGTTTGAAAATGGATCCGTTTGGCGTCATGGTCCTCGCCAGCGTGACCGCGATTGGTGGCGGCACGATTCGCGATATGGCGCTCGGAGCCACTCCGGTATTTTGGATCAAAGACACCAACTACCTGTGGGTGATTATGATCACCTGCGCCCTGACCATGCTACTGGTGCGTCGCCCGAAAAGACTCGCGTGGTGGATTTTGCCCGTGTGCGATGCGATTGGCCTTGCGGTTTTCGTCGGGATCGGGGTTGAAAAAGCGCTGATCTATCAAGATTCCGCCTTAATCGCGATCATTATGGGCGTGATAACGGGCTGCGGCGGTGGAATTATCCGCGATGTCCTCGCCCGAGAAATTCCTATGGTGCTGCGCAGTGAAGTGTACGCGACCGCCTGTATTATCGGTGGCATTTTCCACACTACCGCACTGGCGATGGGCTATAGCAGTTCGACCGCTCTGCTCTCTGGCGTTTTTTCCACGCTCTTAATTCGTCTCGGAGCGATCCGCTGGCACCTTTCTCTGCCAACCTTTGCCCTGACCAAATAACAGGCTCGGCACCTAACGCCCGATGCGAGGTGCCGCTATCCCGAAAATCTCCCCATATTTAAAGCTCAGTTCACTTTGTGAGCTTAATGCACGACCTCGCTTGAGATTCCACATACAATCCACGCATCTATTCCCATTTGTCATCAACACATGTTACTCGAAGGCATTGAAACCTTACTGGTGCTCAGCAAAGAAAAAACCATGAGCCGTACCGGTAGTCAGCTCTATATCAGCCAGTCGGCAGTCAGTAAACGCATTGCGAACTTAGAGAAAAAACTCGGCAAGAAACTGATTGTTCCAGCGGGGCGACATATCAAATTGACCGCGGATGCCGAGCAATTAATTGCCAGCATCGGCCCCACCTTTAATGAGTTGCATGGCTTGATTTTCGAGCAGCAGACACTGGAAGATAACACGCTGCTGCGTATGGATTGCTCGGAGACGTTAGTCGCGGGTTATATTGGCCAGACGATGGGGCAACATCGCAAGCAAGATCCGCATTGGGTGATCACCACCAACCACACACCGCGAATTGTCGAGAATGTGCAGTCTGGCAAAGCCACCTTGGGCTTTTGTGCCGGTTATCTGCCCGCCAATCACGGTTTGCTGACCTTTCATCTAGGTGATGAGCCATTTACCGTGATTAGCCAAGCGCCGCTGCACGCACTGCCAAGCGAGCTTATCACCAATGATTTGGCCAATCCCGCCAATACCTATCAAGCGGCTATGCTGCACAAACAAGGCATTCGACCCGCGATGGAGATGGACTCTTACACCGCGGCGGCGCAGCTCGCGCTCGGCGGCATGTTACCCGCCCTAGTGCCACGCTCGATTGTCAGTACCCTAAAAATTGAGCCCCAACACTGCTTTGATTTTGCTGAATTAGCAGACCTTACTCGGCCGATTCATATTTGTCTGCGCGCCAGCCGGTATCGCAGCTCTAGAGTCCAAGCATTGATAACAGCGCTGCATGATGCTGTTCCCAAAGCAGTTTTAGCGCCATCAGCATAGACATGGTGATCACCAACGGGCGGATCCAACGCTGCCCTTTGCTGATCACCACTTTTGCGCCCATACGAGCGCCGATAAATCCGCCTGCCGCCATGGTTAAGCCAATTTCCCAAATCGGCAAACCAGCGATTAAGAAGAAGGTCAACGCGGCAATGTTGGACGTAAAATTGAGTACCTTAGTGCGAGCGGTGGCTTCCACTAAACTAAAATGCCCCAAAGCCACAAAGCAGACGGTAAAAATTGAGCCAGTACCGGGGCCAAAAAAACCATCATAAAAACCGATACCAAAACCCACCGTGAAAGCAAACGCGGTTTCGGATAAAGGCGCAGGCCCTGTGTGCGTTTTGGTGGTCGGAGCCAATAAGAAATAGAGCGAAATTCCGAGCAGTAACAGGGGGATAAGGCTGGTTAGCAAAGTGGCATCAATATATTGCACCGCTTCTGCGCCAAGCGCCGCGCCGACAAAAGTACAAGCAATCGCCAATCGCATCGCTTTTAGGCTCACAACGCCCTTGCGCACAAAATAGAGCGTGGCCGAAAAGCTACCAAAGGAGCTTTGCAATTTGTTGGTCGCCAGAGCTTGAGTCGGAGGAACCCCTGCGGCCAGCAAGGCTGGTAAAGTCAGCAAACCGCCACCGCCCGCCATGGCATCAATAAATCCCGCAACGCCCGCCACTAAAAACAGCAGCCCCAATACTTCCAGTGAAAGTTCCATTTCTAATCAACATCTTGAATGACAAAGCCCAACAGTATCACTGCTCAAAACATCAAAACAGCGAAACGCAAGACAACAATCTATTCCATTTATTCATCGATATAAAGCCCAGAGTCAATCCTTAAATACTGGGCAATATAGCTTACGAGTTTTTAACCTAGTCACTAAAAAATTAATCATCAGTGAGCACTACAGGAATAATGACTATAATATAATCTACTATACTCAAAGAAGCTCTATAGCCAAGTTTAATTAGTTTGATGATATCAATTATAATAGTTTCTTATCGGATAAAACATTCTATTCTTTAGATTTTCATTACGTTGTACTACTCATAATCATCAGAATCATTTACTCCTTCAACCGGAATAAGCATTAGATGATGCCTCTTATTGTATTTATACATTGTAATCAGCAGAATTAACAATGGAAGCATTGTGAATGGTCTAGGTAAAATAAAAATCATAATAAAGAATATGATCGTCAGCATTTCTCCCAGTTTCAATAGCAAATTTTTTAGTTTAGGATAGACTTTCGAACCTTGAAGCAACTTGAAGTGTGCTTGTAAAAATAGTCCTTTGTGAAGCTTTATATCAAACTCTCCTGAAAAAACGTTTGTATTTTTAACTAATATCGTATACCAGTTACCATCCGAAAAATAAACAGTTCGATGATCCTTAGATAAGCTCACTTTATATTGGTCTATTTTATTACCATTCAATAAAACTTCAAGATTACCTTTTAGGCTAAGGTTCATTTCAATACATTGTTTATCAAATATAAAAAACCATTCATGGCCACCAAATATAAAACTTGGTTTCATCCTATATAAAACTTCCGCTTCTTCTATTGAGCGTATTTCCTCTGGAACCTCACCTTCACCATGAGTTGAAATGAAAAAGTTAATATCTAGATTATGTTGATTTAAACATTCAAACAGTGATAGTCTTAATTTTTCAAAATAGTCATCAGCATCATGAATAAAAACATTTTGTTTAGTTCCAATTATGATAATTGGTGTAGTGTCTTCATATATTAGTGACATATAAATAACACCTTGTATTTTTTTATCTTTCACTGGAGAGTTTTCATGCATGGGTAATAGATACTCATTATCCATCCATTCATAGATAATCTTACCCAAATCATCAAAAGTTATGATGCTAGAAGAAGGTACAGGTATTCCTATCGTAAATCCTGTATTAACACAGTCACATTCAGCAAGCTCATTATCCAAATTATTTAGATATGCAGCTCGAAGATTAAACATGCTAGAATAAAATTCACCAGTCATAGGAATATGAATATCAAATACTTCAACAATTCCTGTCCCATGCTTTTCAGCATATTTTAGCGCTGATAACAATCCGCTCGACTCATCAAGATTTAAATCTTCCCACAACTCTTTGTCAGAAAGTAATCTAAACAGCTTTCCGACATTATCTTCTTTAATATAAATACCAGAACGATAATTTATATCGTAAGAATCACCAGAATGTTTTACGTTTGGAAAGCACAAAGAAAAATCATCAAACAACACTGAAATAGATTGGGGAAGACCACCCTCATTAGAAAGCATATCCATAAGAGAACGCCCCCTATCATAATAATAAGGGTGTAGATACGTCAAAATACTACAGGCAGAATCCCCTAAACATTTATCAAAATACTGTTCTTCATTTTCAGAAAGTATATTAGCGTATACACTTTGTCTCAAAAAGTCTCTATCTTTTTTAGATTGAGTTATGAGTTGTATTCTACTATCCAGTAAATCCGGTTCCCGTATAACATCACCAACAAAAAAATCTATATCTTGCTTTCTTGCTGGTATATAAGCCGTATCTAACCCCAAGATTATCTCCTCAAATAGACATTGAACATTTTAGAATAAAAACCACATCATTCTATGAAATTCTCTCTTATTTTCAACAAAAATAACCTTAAATAAATTTAAAATAGATTAAAATATTCACAGGTATAAAAAGGGGAGGAATTGATAAAAAATGTACATTTAAACAAGTACGATCGTAAACATTTATTATTATTTGAGAAAACACTGTTACTTCTCCGTCTATCTATAGAAGAATGTTTGGCTAACATCCACAACTTAACTATGATGCATGGCAATTTTCACCACATAACAACAGAGAAATATTCATGAGTAAAAAGAGCATCACGGCTTTGCTGGGCATTGGCCTTGTCTCCATCGGCTTGCTTTATCAATTTTGGGGACGGGAGTTTATCGCTCAAGATCGCTGTTTAGATGCGGGAGGTGCTTACCAGCAGGCAACGCAAAGTTGTGATCACAGCATGGATGATATTGCCTACGATGCCTTCGATGGTGTGACCTACTATGGCGTGGTGGATGGTAAATCCGTCAGCTTGGAGATCATTGGTCACGGTGATGGCTATCGGATGTCTGTTGATGGGCAGGTAACGCTTGGGGAACTCAATACCGAGCGCGGCTTTGAGCAAGATGAGAATGCATCACTGTTTATCCTGAATTGGCGTCAGCCAGAAATCGAGCAGATCAAATGGGTCAAACTCTCAAGTGATCATCAACGTCTGGTTTTGGTTGATAAGGATGGCAAGCTCGACACAGCCGCGACATTGGCAGCCACAGACGCTACATCAAACTGAACCGCAAAATCCGTGCATAAAAAAGCCCGCTGACGAGCGGGCAAAGAGGTTGTCAGAGAGGCCTTGAGCCTCTCTTGTTGTAATACCAATTAAGCTTGGTTCGCTTTTACACGCGCATGCAGCTCTTGTACTGAAGTGACGGATGCTTTGGCATCCGCCGTGTGTGACATACAAGTTGCGAAGGCGGCGTTCAGTGTGGTGGTGTAGTTCACTTTGTGAGCCAATGCACCACGGCGCAGTACTTTTGAGTCTTCAATTGCTTGGCGGCCAGAAGCCGTGTTCACAATGTAGGTGTACTCGTGGTTTTTGATGCGATCCAGAATGTGTGGACGACCTTCATGCACTTTGTTAACCAGACGTGGGTTGATGCCCGCTTCGCCCAGAATCACTGCAGTACCGTGAGTCGCATCCAACTGGTAACCGAGTTTCACTAGCTTAGAAGCCAGATCCACCACACGCTGTTTGTCACCTTCACGCACCGAAAGTAGCGCACGACCACCTTCAGGGTAAACCGAGCCACAGCCCAACTCTGCTTTAGCATAGGCTTCAGCAAACGTGGCACCCACACCCATTACTTCACCGGTTGAGCGCATTTCAGGGCCAAGCAGTGGGTCAACACCCGGGAACTTGTTGAACGGCAGAACCACTTCTTTAACTGAGTAGTAAGGTGGGATGATCTCTTTGGTGAAGCCTTGTTGCTCCAGAGTTTGTCCAACCATCACGCGCGCCGCGATTTTCGCTAGCGGAGCACCGGTTGCTTTAGAAACAAACGGCACAGTACGCGCAGCACGTGGGTTTACTTCAATCAGGTAAACTTCGTTGTCTTTGACCGCAAACTGAATGTTCATCAGGCCGCGAACACCGAGTTCAAACGCCAGCTTCTCAACTTGCTCACGCATCTTGTCTTGGATTTCTTGGCTCAAGGTGTAAGCCGGCAGAGAACAGGCTGAGTCACCTGAGTGAACACCCGCTTGTTCAATGTGCTCCATGATGCCGCCAATCACCACGCGTTCACCGTCACAAATCGCATCCACGTCCACTTCGGTTGCATCATCAAGGAAGCGATCCAGCAGGACTGGTGATTCATTCGACACGCTCACCGCTTCGTTGAAGTAACGACGCAGATCTTGCTCATCGTACACAATCTCCATCGCACGGCCACCCAGAACATAAGAGGGACGAACCACGAGTGGGAAACCGATTTCACGCGATTTTTCAATCGCTTGCTCGATAGCGGTTACAGTTGCGTTGTCTGGCTGTTTGAGGCCTAAACGCTGTACCGCTTGTTGGAAACGTTCACGGTCTTCCGCACGGTCAATCGCATCTGGGCTGGTACCAATTACCGGTACACCCGCCGCTTCCAGCGCTCGCGCCAGCTTCAGTGGTGTTTGACCGCCGTACTGCACGATCACGCCTTTTGGCTTCTCAACACGCACGATAGCGAGCACATCTTCTAGAGTTACAGGCTCAAAGTAGAGGCGATCTGAAGTGTCGTAATCGGTTGATACGGTTTCTGGGTTACAGTTAACCATGATGGTTTCGTAACCATCTTCACGCAGGGCAAGCGCGGCGTGTACACAGCAGTAGTCAAACTCGATACCTTGACCGATACGGTTTGGACCACCGCCCAGTACCATGATCTTGTCTTTGTCAGTCGGATTGGCTTCACACTCTTCATCATAAGTAGAGTACATGTAAGCCGTGTCTGACTTAAATTCTGCCGCGCAGGTATCCACACGCTTGTAAACTGGGTGGATGTTGTATTGGTCACGCAAGCGACGAATTTCGTTTTCGCTCACGCCCAGCAGTTTAGACAGACGCGCATCAGAGAAGCCTTTGCGCTTCATCTTACGCAGTACGTCTTGGTTCAAGCCCGCAAAGCCACCGGCTTTTACTTCCGCTTCCAGCTTCACCAGTTCTTCGATTTGCACTAGGAACCAGCGATCAATGTTGGTCAGGTTAAATACCCCATCCACTGACATACCAGCACGGAATGCGTCAGCGATGTACCAAATACGCTCTGCGCCTGCTTCTTTCAGCTCATAACGAATTTTGGTCAGAGCGTCTGGCGCGTCCAGATCCACTTTCTCATCCAGACCAGCCGCACCGACTTCCAAGCCGCGCAGTGCTTTTTGCAGTGATTCTTGTTGGTTACGGCCAATCGCCATCACTTCACCCACTGACTTCATTTGTGTGGTCAGGCGGTCATTGGCACCGGCGAATTTTTCGAAGTTGAAACGAGGAATCTTAGTCACTACGTAGTCGATGGTCGGTTCGAACGAAGCTGGCGTTGCGCCGCCTGTGATGTCGTTCATCAACTCATCGAGTGTGAAACCCACCGCCAGTTTGGCCGCCACTTTCGCAATTGGGAAACCCGTAGCTTTGGAAGCCAACGCCGAAGAGCGTGATACACGTGGGTTCATCTCGATGATCACCATGCGACCATCTTTCGGGTTGATACCAAACTGAACGTTTGAACCGCCGGTTTCTACGCCGATTTCACGCAGTACCGCCAAAGAGGCGTTACGCATGATTTGGTATTCTTTGTCAGTCAGCGTTTGTGCTGGAGCGACAGTGATCGAGTCACCAGTGTGGATGCCCATTGGGTCAAAGTTTTCAATCGCACAGACGATGATGCAGTTGTCGTTCTTATCACGCACCACTTCCATCTCGTACTCTTTCCAACCAATCAGCGATTCATCGATCAGCAGTTCATTGGTCGGTGAAAGATCCAGACCGCGAGTACAGATTTCTTCAAACTCTTCACGGTTGTAAGCGATACCGCCGCCGCTGCCGCCCATGGTGAAAGAAGGACGGATGATACATGGGAAGCCGACCATATCGAGGACTTTGTACGCTTCTTCCATGCTTTTTGCGGTATCAGCGCGAGGACACTCGAGACCGATTGATTTCATCGCTTTATCAAAGCGTGAGCGGTCTTCCGCTTTATCAATCGCATCGGCGGTTGCGCCGATCATCTCAACGCCAAACTCAGCCAATACGCCATGTTTTTCCAGTGCCAGCGCACAGTTAAGCGCAGTCTGGCCGCCCATGGTGGGCAAAATCGCATCTGGGCGCTCTTTTTCGATGATCTTACGCACCACTTCCCAATGGATTGGCTCGATGTAAGTCGCATCGGCCATTTCTGGGTCAGTCATGATGGTCGCTGGGTTTGAGTTAACCAGAATAACGCGGTAACCCTCTTCGCGCAGGGCTTTACACGCTTGCGCGCCTGAGTAGTCAAACTCACAAGCCTGACCGATAACAATTGGACCCGCACCAAGGATAAGGATGCTTTGAATGTCAGTACGTTTTGGCATTATCTACTACTCCAAATTAAGCGCGGAATTGTTTAATCAGTTCAATAAAGTGGTCAAACAGCGGTGCTGCATCGTGTGGACCTGGGCTTGCTTCTGGGTGACCTTGGAAGCTAAACGCTGGCTTGTCGGTACGATGAATCCCTTGCAGTGAACCATCAAACAGCGATTTGTGGGTTGCACGCAGGTTGTCAGGCAGAGTCGCTTCATCGGCTGCAAAACCGTGGTTTTGTGAGGTGATCATCACCACACCGCGATCCAAATCTTTCACTGGGTGGTTTGCACCATGGTGACCGAACTTCATTTTTACTGTTTTCGCGCCGGAGGCGAGTGCCAGAATTTGGTGACCTAGACAGATCCCAAAAACAGGAATGTTTTTCTCAAGGAAAACGCGTGTGGCTTCAATCGCATAAGTACATGGCTCTGGGTCGCCTGGGCCATTGGATAGAAACACACCGTCTGGATTAAGGGCGAGCACGTCTTCTGCAGAGGTTTGCGCTGGCACCACAGTTAAGCGGCAACCACGATCCACCAACATACGTAGGATGTTACGCTTCGCACCAAAATCGTAAGCCACAACATGGTAAGGCAGTTCGCTGTCCGCTTTCGCTTCAGGTAGGCCGCCTTCTAGCGTCCATGAGCCTTGTTTCCACGCATACGCTTCTTTGGTGGAAACCACTTTCGCGAGATCCATGCCTTTCAGGCCCGGAAACTCTTTCGCTTTCGCCAGTGCTAATGCTTCATCCAGATTATCGCCCGCCATGATGCAGCCGTTCTGTGCGCCTTTCTCACGCAAGATACGAGTCAGTTTACGGGTATCAATGTCAGCAATACCGACAATGTTTTGTGACTTGAGATAATCAGAGAGGGATTGTTCACTGCGGAAGTTAGAAGCGATAAGAGGGAGATCGCGAATCACAAGGCCTTGAGCATGAATCGCTGTGGATTCTTCGTCTTCGGAGTTGGTTCCGGTATTGCCAATGTGAGGATAAGTAAGAGTAACGATTTGCTGGGAATAAGAAGGATCAGTGAGGATTTCTTGGTACCCCGTCATCGAGGTATTGAAAACGACTTCACCGACGGAAATACCATCTGCCCCGATGGACACTCCGCGGAACACTGTCCCATCTTCTAGGACTAACAGTGCTGATTTACTCAAGACAACCTCCAGAATAAAAATGCATCAAAAATAAATTATTTTGCAAATTCGTCTTCCTACTAGCCACGAGTTCATGCATTAGGATGCTATAGACAAATTGGCGATATTCTAGGGATGTGATCGGAGGCTGTCAACACAAGCCTAAAAATTTAATTTATCTTTACGAGAGTCTGATGAATTTATTCATCAAAACCACCAAAAAAACATCTTTACTCTGTCATTCCTGTCTATTCATCCCCCACTCGGTGAGAAAGAACATTTAAAAAATGGAAATAGGTGGCAAAAAAACAACCACACATAAAGCAATCGTTAACAAGCTAAGTTTTTATCAAAAAATAGAGACAAAACCACAAAACACACACCAAGAAGATAAAATAACAACAAAACAAGCTTAGCTTTCGCTGAAAATGGATGAGAAGATTTTTAATCAAGTTTTAAGGATAAAAAAAACGCCAGCAGTTCGCTGGCGCATAATTATGTATTTAGAGGTCATTCAATCCGAGCACATCGGTCATGGTGTAGAAACCGGCGGGTTGCTCCGCGAGCCAAATGGCAGCTTTGACTGCACCATTGGCAAACGTCATTCGGTCAGTGGCTTTGTGGGTGATCTCCACTCGCTCACCAATATCGGCAAACATGGCGGTATGCTCACCAATGATGTCTCCCGCACGAATCGTAGCAAAACCAATTTCATTGCGTGAACGTTCACCGGTGATCCCTTCTCGCGCGCACACCGCCACATCACTCAGTTGATTACCCATCGCATGGGCAATCGCTTCGCCCATGCCAATCGCGGTACCCGAAGGCGCATCGACTTTATGGCGATGATGAGCTTCAATGATTTCGATATCACAGTAGTCACCCATCACTTTGGCGGCTTTTTCCAGCAGTTTAAACACCAAGTTGACACCAACGCTGTAGTTGGGCGCCATGACAATCGGGATCTTCTTTGCTGATTGTTCAATGGTTTGGCGCTGAGCATCGGTAAAGCCCGTTGTGCCAATCACCAGTTTTTTACCATGCTGCTCACACAAGGCTAAGTTAGCTAAGGTGCTGGCAGGCGCAGTGAAATCAATAATCACATCAAACTGTTCAACGGCTTGCTCTAGGTTATCGACTAAAACAATACCTTGTTTACCAATACCGCACAGCTCACCAATATCAACGCCCACTAATGAGGATTCTGGACGCTCAGAGCCCGCGCCCAATTCGGAAAGCGGATTCTGGTGTGTTGCTTTTACCAGATTGCGTCCCATACGTCCTGCGGCACCCGCAATCGCAATTCTAACCATCTTGCTGTCTCCATTCTCCACTGCCTTGAGGCAGTTCCAATTTGTAGACTTAAACTACCAACTATCTTCCACTCTGGCTAGCCTCACGACTTGGCCAAGCGAGGAAAAAACCACTTAACCAAATTGAGCAATCACTTGCTTCACCACCGGATCATTCGCTTCAGGAAAGCGGTAATTGGCCAGATCGGCAATTTTCACCCAACCGCCTTGCTGGCCTTCACGGCCATGAGGCTGACCATCAAAAGCCGTCACGAGCATAAAATCGAAGCTCAGCGATTTGTCCGTATAGTCGAAATCAAAATGTTGGAAAGCTTGTTGCTCCGTCACGGTAATGCCGATCTCTTCTTCAAGCTCACGAACCATGGCTTGCTCTCGGCTTTCTCCCGCTTCCACCTTACCACCGGGGAACTCCCAAAAACCGCCTTTATGCAGATGGTCGGGACGTTTGGTGATGAAAATTTCGCTCTGATCTGAGTTGAAGATGATCCCTGCAACAATGTGGATGCGTTTCAAGGGGCGACTCCTGTATTTCTGGCTGACGTGAATTTCAGTTGTATACCTTTCCTACTCAAAGCCACAGCGGTGTTGGCTGTAACTTCAAGTTGTTTGGGTATAAAAAGAGTCGCCTTAGCGACTCTTTTATTTAATAAGGTGAAACTGGCTTAGTTAATTTGCCCGTGACACTGTTTGTATTTTTTACCGCTACCGCATGGACAAGGTTCGTTACGGCCCACTTTGCGTTCATCACGCACCATTGGCTGGTTCGACTCGTCTTGCTCAGCATCATCAGCACTCGCGTGTTGCGCTTGTGCATGACGCGCCGCTTCTTCAGCTTGCGCGCGGCGTTGAGCTTCCATACGCTCCACTTCTTCTTGCTGCTGAACACGGACTTTGGACAAGACAGTGATCACATCCGATTTGAGTGACTCAAGCAGATCTTCAAACAGTTCAAACGACTCGCGCTTGTACTCTTGTTTCGGGTTTTTCTGTGCGTAACCACGTAGATGAATACCTTGACGCAAGTGATCCATCGCCGCCAGATGCTCTTTCCACAGTGTATCTAGCGTTTGCAGCATCACAGATTTTTCAAAGTTACGCATCACCGCAGGGCTAACCGCTTGCTCTTTGGCTTTATAAACCTCAACCGCTTGCTCGATGATGCGCTCACGTAGCGCTTCTTCATACAGCTTGTTGTCAGCATCTAACCAAGATTGGATCGGTAGTGGTAGATCGAAATCGTTCTTTAGGCGATCTTCCAACCCTTTGATATCCCACATATCTTCCAGAGATTGTGGCGGAATGTACTCATCCATCACCGCGTTCAGCACATCTTCACGGTTTTGCGCGATCATGTCGCTGATGTCATCTGCGCTCATCAGTTCATCACGCAGTTCGTAAACGACTTTACGCTGATCGTTCGCTACGTCATCGTATTCCAGCAACTGTTTACGAATGTCGAAGTTACGGCCTTCTACTTTACGCTGCGCTTTTTCAATCGAGCGAGAGAGCATTTTTGACTCAATCGCTTCGCCTTCATCCATACCGCTTTGGATCAATGCCGCCATACGATCAGAGGTGAAAATACGCAGTAAAGTATCTTCCATTGAGAGATAGAAACGCGATGAACCCGCATCACCTTGACGACCAGAACGACCACGTAGCTGGTTATCGATACGGCGAGATTCGTGACGCTCAGTACCAATGATGTGTAGGCCGCCCGCTTGCAACACTTGATCGTGCACTTGCTTCCACTCAGCTTTAATCGCATCAATTTGATCTTGAGTTGGGTTGTCCAGCTTCTCTACTTTGGCCTGCCAACTGCCACCCAATACGATATCCGTACCACGACCCGCCATGTTGGTTGCGATGGTGACTGCGCCAGGTTTACCCGCTTCAGCAACAATTTCCGCTTCTTTTTCATGGAACTTCGCGTTCAGAACATTGTGCTTGATGCCTGCTTTTTTCAGTGCATTGGAGAGCAATTCTGATTTCTCAATCGAAACCGTACCCACCAACACAGGTTGACCTTTCTCAACGCGCTGTTTGATATCTTCAATGATCGCGGCAAACTTTTCCGCTTCGGAGCGATACACCACATCCGGCATATCGTTACGCACCATCGGCTTGTTGGTTGGGATAACGACCGTTTCCAAACCGTAGATTTGTTGGAATTCAAACGCTTCGGTATCAGCGGTACCCGTCATACCAGACAGCTTTTCATACAGACGGAAGTAGTTTTGGAAAGTGATCGATGCCAGTGTTTGGTTTTCGTTCTGGATCTTCACCCCTTCTTTCGCTTCTACTGCTTGGTGCAGACCATCAGACCAGCGACGACCCGGCATAGTACGACCGGTATGTTCATCAACGATCACCACTTCACCATCGGATGTCACGATGTAATCGACGTTCTTTTCAAACAGAACATGCGCACGCAATGCCGCGTTAACGTGGTGCAGCAAGCTAATGTTAGCGGGAGAGTAAAGCGTATCACCCTCTTGCATCATGCCGTTTTTCACTAGCAGCTCTTCAACGAACTCTTGACCCGTTTCGGTCAGATGCACCTGCTTAGATTTTTCATCCACGGTGAAGTGACCGTCACCGCGGTACTCTTCCGAATCTTCTTTATCTTGCTTTTGCAGTAGCGGGATCAACTTGTTGATACGGATGTAGAGATCCGAACTGTCTTCCGCAGGACCTGAGATAATCAGCGGGGTACGTGCTTCATCGATTAAGATAGAGTCCACTTCATCGACCACAGCAAAGAAGCGAGCACGTTGCACGCGATCTTCAGGGCGAAACGCCATGTTATCGCGCAGGTAGTCAAAACCAAATTCGTTGTTGGTACCGTACAGGATGTCGGCTTGGTAAGCCTCTTTTTTAGCAGGCTGCGGCATGTTGGGAATATTCACGCCCACGGTCATGCCTAAGAATTCGAAGAGTGGTCGGTTGGTTTCTGCGTCACGTTTGGCCAAGTAATCGTTGACTGTAACAATGTGTACGCCTTTACCAGGTAGGGCATTCAGGTAAGCAGCCAGCGTTGCGGTTAGCGTTTTACCTTCACCCGTACGCATCTCAGCGATTTGACCGCCATGCAGCACCATACCGCCAATCAGCTGTACATCAAAATGGCGCATGCCGAACACACGCTTAGAAGCTTCGCGCACGGTGGCAAAAGCTTCTGGCAACAGTTGATCAAGGTTTTCGCCCTGTTCAATGCGTTGACGGAACTCGACAGTTTTCGCTTTTAGCTCTTCATCGGAGAGGGCTTCAAAGGCGGGTTCGTAGTTATTAATCTCTTTTACAATCTTGCGTAAACGGCGCAGTGTGCGGTCATTGCGACTGCCAATCACCTTTGTCAGTAGCTTAGTTATCATTTGTTGTGAATCTCTCTGTGCTAAATCGCTGTCTATCGACCTTGGAATGTCTTTAGTCTCTACCTATTTTCAACTAAGGATACTGAGATAAGTCATCTGTGTGAGATATTGTGATGACAGCGTTTATTTTCAAGGCACGCAGTTAATTAAGTGCCGCCTAGTTTAAGGAATTTTTGTCTCAACAACCAAGGTTCTCTATGATTTGTTGAATACGAGCTTGCGGTTTTGTGCACTAAGCCCAATGTTTACAAGGTTTCTCGCGCTTTTTAATTCATCTCAGCAAACTAAGATGTACGTTTCGGTGCGCCAAGAAGCGCGTTAGAATAGCGTCACACCAGCCAAAGGAGAATCCGATGCGTGATCACCGCCCTACCGCTACCGATGAGTTGATTCAGGCATCCAAACTCAAGCAGATCCAAGAGCATGCAAAAGCGATTTTGCTTATTAATCGCCAATTACAAGAAATCCTGCCCAAAGGCTTAAAAACCCAAGTGCGCGCCGCCAATGTGCGCGGTGGCAATTTGGTGCTTGAAGCAGCCAGCGCAGCGCTCAAAATGAAAGTCGATTATGAGCGTTTACATATTTTGACTCAGCTTAGGCAAAACGGGTTTGGCCATTTGATCAGTATCGAAGTGCGAGTCAATCCTGAGTTGTATCGGCAAAGCAAAATCACCTCTGAGGATGCTCGGGCGGCAAATCCTCGCCCACCGCTCTCTGAACATGCCGCTCATGTGCTGCTCGCGATTGCCGATCAAGCTTCAGATAAAGTCAAAAAACGCTTACAGAGCTTAGCGCGTTTAGCGAAAGCAAATCAGAAAGACGATTGAACAGGTTACACTCAACGAATAGAGTTTAAATATCATTGAATTTAAAAGAAAAAATAAAGCCAGACATCAGTCTGGCTTTATTATGATTATTCTTTATGAATGGCTTACGCGAGAACCATGTTCGGCTCAGCAAAAGCAACAGGTGAACCCACTTCTTCTTCGAAGGTTGCCCATTCCCATGCTTCTTGATCGGCCAATACCGCACGCAGCAGTTGGTTGTTCAAGCCGTGGCCTGATTTGTAGGCACGGAACTCACCAACAATCGCATGACCAGCCATGTAGAGATCACCAATCGCATCCAGCACTTTATGAGTCACAAACTCGTTATCGAAACGCAGTCCTTCTTCATTCAGGATACGGTAATCATCCAGCACGATCGCGCAATCAAAGCTACCACCTAAGCAGAGGTTTTGTGATTGCAGATATTCGATATCACGCATAAAACCAAAGGTACGCGCACGAGAGATTTCTTTCACAAAGCCTTGTGAAGAGAAATCAAACACGAGGCGTTGGTCATCGCCATCAATCGCTGGGTGGTTGAACTCAATTTCGAAATCCATACGGAAGCCGTTAAATGGAACAAATTCAGCCCACTTATCGCCATCTTCAATGCGTACAGGTTTCTTGATACGGATGAAGCGTTTTGGTGCATTGAGTGTTTGAATACCCGCTTGTTGCAGCAAGTAAACAAAAGGACTCGCACTGCCATCCATAATTGGAATTTCTGGGGCGTCCACTTCGATAATCGCGTTGTCGATCCCCATCCCTGCTAAAGCAGCATTAAGATGCTCTACGGTAGAGATTCGTACACCTTGATCATTAACCAAAGCGGTACAAAGCATGGTGTCACGCACAGAAGCCGGATCGGCAGGAAAATCAACTGGTGGGTTGACGTCAGTACGACGATAAATAATCCCCGTATTGGCTGCGGCCGGGCGAAGAGTCAGCGTAACTTTACGACCAGAGTGTAAGCCCACCCCAGTTGTTTTCACTATTTCTTTCAGAGTACGTTGTCTGATCATCTAGTTGCCTCGATTTATTTAGCCACAATGAACGGCCGGCACAACACCGACCGACATCCTACCAGAATTCTGAACACTGTCAAATTACGCTGATATTTTAGTCAGCTTGACGTCTCAGGAAAGCCGGAATATCAAGATATCCGCTCTCTTTTTCTGGCTTTGGCGCGACACTCTGACTTGCCGAAGAGTGCGATGGCGCTGCTGCTGGTTGAGTTTTCACTTCAACTCTTTCATGCAAAGGCTGTGCCGCTTTCTCTTCCACGCGAGAAGTCACCGGAGCCGATACAGGTGCAACTTTAGATTTCCCACCTGCAACGAGAGTAATATCTGGCTTTTTCTCGTTACCGATACCAGTTGCCACGACTGTTACGCGGATTTCGTCTGCCATATCAGGGTCTAACGAAGTACCGATAACCACAGTTGCATTGTCAGAGGCAAACGCCTTAACAGTATTACCGACAGTTTCGAATTCATCCAGTCGCATATCTAGGCCGGCAGTAATATTCACCAGAACACCACGTGCACCAGCAAGATCGATGTCTTCCAGCAGCGGGCTTGAAATTGCCATTTCAGCAGCTTCTTCCGCGCGGTCTTCACCTCTTGCAACACCACTACCCATCATGGCGTGACCCATTTCCGACATCACAGTGCGTACGTCCGCAAAGTCGACGTTAATCATGCCTGGGCGAGTAATCAGTTCAGCGATGCCTTGCACTGCATTTTTAAGTACGTTGTTCGCGCTCGCAAAGGCTTCCAGTAACGTGATACCACGACCCAACACTTTGAGTAGTTTTTCGTTTGGAATCGTGATCAGTGAATCAACGTGCTTAGATAGCTCTTCAATTCCCTGCTCAGCAAAAGCCAAACGCTTTTTGCCTTCAAAGCTGAAAGGTTTGGTTACTACAGCAACCGTTAAAATGCCCAGCTCTTTTGCCACTTCGGCAATCACTGGTGCAGCTCCGGTTCCTGTACCGCCACCCATGCCTGCTGCGATAAATACCATATCGGCACCAGTTAGGAATTCTTTAATGCGTTCTTTATCTTCTAGTGCTGCATCACGACCCACTTGTGGATTCGCACCTGCACCTAGACCTTTGGTGATATTGCCACCAATCTGAATAACAGTACCAACGCTCGTTTTGCGCAGTGCCTGAGCATCAGTATTGATACTCATGAATTCCACACCCTCGATGGATTCACGCACCATGTGTTCAACCGCGTTACCGCCGCCGCCACCCACTCCAACGACTTTGATTACCGCATCGTCAGACATTTCCATCATCGGTTCAAACATGTGTTATCTCCGTTTTTCCTGTCTCTCAGGTTAAAACTCTTTTTGTATCCAGTTGCGCAAGCGGCCTATCCAACCTGTCATAGAGGGTCGTTTAGGTTCCTGATATTCAGTATCGTCGCTGATTTGACTATCTCTTGCGTAATGAAGCAATCCCACTGCCGTAGAATGATACGGCTCTTTTACATAGTCGGTAAGGCCACTCACTTCCAGCGGTTTACCCACCCTAACTTGATTGCGGAATACGCGTTCTGCGCATGCCACTAAACCTTCTATTTGTGCTGCGCCCCCTGTCAACACAACGCCGGCAGCCAAATGGTGTTTGATGCCTTCTTTGCGTAGGGATTCTTGCACCGAATCCACGGTTTGATTGACCAGCCCCATTAATTCAGTGTAGCGAGGCTCAATCACTTCCGACAAGGTTTGTCGTTGCAAACTTCTTGATGGACGGCCGCCGACACTCGGTACATTGACCGTGTCGTCTTTGCTGACCAATTCACTCAGTGCGCAACCATATTTTACTTTAATTTCTTCCGCATCACTGACTGGCGTACCAAAAGCAAACGCGATGTCACTGGTTACCGCGTTGCCTGCGTAAGAAAATACTTCGGTATGACGCAGGGCACCGCCGGTCCAAATGGCGATATCCATGGTGCCAGCACCAATATCAACCACACAGACCCCAAGCTCGCGCTCGTCTTCCGTAATCACTGCGTTGCTAGCCGCCAAACCGGAATACACCAATTGTTCAACTTTTAAACCGCAGCGTTCAACCGCTTTAATAATGTTTCTTGCCATATCATTATGGCAAGTGATCAGGTGCACACTCACTTCCATGCGAACCCCGGATAAACCCAGCGGATTCTTGATGCCTTCCTGATAATCTATGGTGAACTCCTGTGGAATGACATGCAGGATACGCTGTTCTTCACCAATTTTGATCGATTTTGCTGTATGGATCGCGCGATCCATATCTTCTTGGGAGACTTCTTCATCCGAAATCGTCCCCATTCCTTTCTCTATACGGCTGGCAATGTGCCGTCCAGAAATCGAAAGGAACACATGGCTGATTTTACATTCAGCCATCATCTCCGCTTGATCAATCGCCCGTTGGACCGATTTTACTACCGATTCAAGGTCGTTCACGCCGCCTTTATCCATCCCGCGAGATGGGCTACTGCCAGCGCCAATAATATTGATTTGACCATCAGGGAGTATTTCACCCACGAGAGCGGAGACGGTGGCAGTGCCTATGTCCAGACCAACAATAATGTTGTCATCGACAGTCTTAGTCATCGTTTTTCTCTTGTGTTAACTCTTGTTCAGGGAACCAACCCACCGCGGCTCCAGTATCATACCTGAGGTCGATATAGCTGACTTGTTCAGCTTTATTACCTAATTGTTTATAGAGCAAAAAGAAGCGCGATATTCGTTCTTCTAATGACTCTTTCCCCAATTCCAGACGAATACCATTGTCGAGAATAATTTGCCAAGCTCGTCGATCATTTAATACTAATGAAGAGATATTTAAACCTAGCTGAGCAAATTTCGGGTTGTAATCTCGCCATGCTTTTAATACTTGTGGCGCAGTGCCATCTGGCCCATATAATTTGACGTATTCACCATTTACTCGTGCAATATCGCCATAAAATACCGTGCCATTTTTATCTAATAACGCATTCGCATTCCACAGAGCTTCAACCTGATATTCGGTTAAATAGACTTTAATCGTATCTGGCCACTGTTTTCTTATCGATGCATGGGAAACCCACGGGATCGACTGCACACTCTCTTGCAGAACATTAATATCTTGTGACATAAATGTCCCGATATGATCTAAGCGTGCTAATACCCGCTGAACATCGAGAGCAGAAACATAATGTAAGTCACCCTGTAAAACGAGTTTAGAGAGAGGCAGACGTTGTTCGTCCCACATCCAACTGATCGTCGAATACAGCAAACCACCTATCAGCAATAGCACCACCAGAAAAAAACTCGCACCACAGGCATGTTGTTTAACTTGTGGTGAGCGGGTGATTCTCTGGCCTTCTAAAAGTACCTTGTTGATCAAAGCCCGGTGATCCTGTTATCGACTGGCAATTTGATTCCCTATTTCGTAGCGTCATAGAGGGTTAAAGCAATGACTTTAACCTCCGGATTATACTGAGGTGATCCAAAGTATCAAATACCCAACATCAGAAATCTGGGCTTGATACCAAGGAATTCACCAATGAGACAACCTTTAGGCTGTTTTAAATCTGTTGCATACGCCCGATATTGAGTTCAAGCGCGGCTAAATGCCTTGCTACTTTCCCGACATCGCCCGCGCCTTGCGTCAGTACCAAGTCACCATCCTGCAAGATATTGGCAAGCACCGAAGGTAAGGTTTGGCTATCCGGCACAAAAATCGGATCGATTTTGCCTCGGCTGCGGATAGTTCGACACAAAGATCGCCCATCAGCACCTGCGATAGGCTTTTCACCAGCAGCATAGACATCGAGCATGATCAGTACATCAACTTGCTCAAGTACGTTGGCAAAATCATCATACAAATCGCGAGTTCGCGTGTAACGATGCGGCTGGAAAATCATCACTAAGCGTTTTTCTGCCCAGCCATTACGCGCCGCTTTAATCGTCACGTCAACTTCAGTGGGGTGGTGACCGTAATCATCCACCAGCATAGCGACGCCATTCCCGGTTTCAAACTCTCCAAGATGGTCAAAACGGCGACCTGTGCCTTGGGTATTGGCCATCGCGCGTAAAATCGCTTCATCGCGAATATCGTCCTCGGTAGCCACAACAATAGCCGCAGCGGCATTCAGCGCATTGTGACGGCCGGGGATATTGAGCGTGATATCCAAATTCGCTTTGCCTTTACGTACCACGGTAAATTGGCCCTGCTGACCATTCTGGCGGTAATTTTCAATGCGCACGTCGGCATCTTCTGAGAATCCATAAGTGATCACTTGGCGGCTAACACGCGGAATAAGCTCACGAATCACCGGATCATCAATGCACAAAATCGCTTGGCCGTAAAAAGGCAGATTGTGCAGAAAATCGATAAAGGTCTGTTTAAGGTTTTCAAAATCGCCGCCATAAGTATCCATATGATCCGCTTCGATATTGGTCACTATGGTCACCATTGGCTGCAGATGCAAGAATGAAGCATCACTCTCATCCGCTTCGGCGATCAAAATGCGGCTAGAACCCAAACGTGCGTTCGTGCCAGCGCTTTTCACCAAACCACCATTCACAAAGGTCGGATCCAATCCTGCTTCAGAATAAATCTGAGTGACGAGTGCCGTCGTGGTGGTTTTACCGTGAGTTCCCGCGACCGCAATACCGTGGCGAAAACGCATCAGCTCTGCCAACATTTCAGCACGACGAACAATCGGGATGCGTTTTTCACGCGCCGCTTGGATTTCAGGGTTTTGTTCATTAATAGCCGTCGAGACCACGACCACGCTTGCGTGAGCAACATTGTGCGCTTCATGACCAATAAAAATGGTCGCGCCTTTGTCAGCTAAACGGTCAGTGACCGCATTCGCGGCCAGATCGGAGCCTGAAATTTGATAGCCTTCATTGAGCAGCACTTCCGCAATCCCGCTCATCCCCGCCCCGCCAATACCAATAAAGTGGATCGCTTTTACACGGCGCATCTCTGGCACCATAGCGCGAATTTGGGCGAGGTCTTGGGTATGTTTAATCGTCATAATTCTGTTCTCGTTATTCGGTAATGGCGATGATCGCTTGCGCCACCACCTTGTCAGCATCTAATTTGGCGGCTTGGCGCGCCTTCTGTGCCATGGACAATAATTGTGCTCTATCGAGTTCGCGCACCATCTGGGTCAGCTTTTCCACACTCAATTCGGGCTGCTCAATCATTTTGGCGGCTCCACAAGCCACTAAATGATCAGCGTTGAGTGCTTGCTGACGATCTTTATGCATGAAAGGGATAAAAATCGCCCCAACGCCCGCCGCTGAGACCTCTGAGACGGTCAATGCGCCTGAGCGACAGATGAGCAGATCCGCCCAAGCGTATGCATCTGCCACATCATCAATAAATTCGGTGACTTGCGCGCTTTCCACTCCAGCAGCAGCATAAGCCTCAGCCACGTCTTGTTGGCTGTTTTTACCGGCTTGATGACGGATTTCATAACCCTCACCTAATGCCGCCATCACCGCTGGCAAGGTTTGGTTTAGGATACGGGCACCTTGGCTGCCACCCATGACTAAAATTCGAATGGCACCGTTACGCGTGGCAAAACGCTGCTCTGGCGCGGCAAGTTGTACGACATCTTGACGTACTGGGTTACCCACCACAGGCGCGTCAGCAAATGCTCCGGGGAAGGCTTGAAATACACGCCGTGCAATTTTAGCCAGCCATTGGTTAGTCAGCCCAGCAACCGCATTTTGCTCATGCAACACCACTGGAATACCCAGTAACCAAGCGGCAATCCCGCCGGGTCCGCTCACATAACCGCCCATGCCGAGTACTGCATCTGGCTGATAAGCCAGCAAATGGCGGCGCGCTTGCAAAATCGCGTTCACAATTTGGAAAGGTGCTTTGAGTAAGCGCATCAGCCCTTGGCCGCGCAGCCCTTTGACTTGAATAAAGTCAATCTCAATGCCGTGCTTAGGAACCAATTCCGCTTCCATTCGGTCAGCCGTTCCCAACCAACGAATTTGCCAACCCTGTTGCTGTAGTTGTTTGGCGACAGCCAAACCGGGAAATACGTGACCGCCGGTTCCTCCGGCCATCACCATTAATTTTTTATTCTTGTTCATCAACTGTGATTTCTTCTGGTGCGTGGCGATCCGCTAAACGGCATTCATGATCGATGCGCAGTAAAATCGACACCGCCACTGACATAATAATTAAACTGGAACCACCGTAACTGATCAGTGGTAAAGTCAAGCCTTTGGTGGGCACCATACCCGCTGCCGCACCGACGTTCACTAAGGTCTGAAACGCAAACCAAATACCGATGCCAAACGCGAGGTAGCCGCCAAACTGCTGATCATGTTGAAAGGCTTTTTTGCCGATAAAAATCGCTTTCAGTACCAAACTGAAAATCAGCACGAGCACTAATACCACGCCGATAAAGCCAAGCTCTTCGGCCAAGACGGCGAATACAAAGTCAGTATGCGCTTCAGGCAAATATTCGAGTTTTTGAATCGAATTGCCTAATCCTTGCCCAAACCACTCACCGCGGCCAAACGCCATCAAGGATTGAGTCAGCTGGTAACCGCTACCAAAGGGATCTTCCCACGGATCTAAAAACGAGGTCACACGGCGTACACGATAAGGTTCAGCGACAATCAGCGCGACCACCGCTAACACTCCTGCCACCATCAAGGCCAAAAACTGAGAGAGTTTCGCGCCGGCAATAAACAGCATGCCAAACAGTGTCACCAGCATTACGATCACGGTACCTAAGTCCGGCTGACCGAGCAGCAACACCGCGAGCGTACCAAACACCATGATAGGTTTTAAAAAGCCGCCAAAGAAAGTCTGCCGTACTTCATCATGCTTGCGCACCAGATAGCCGGACATAAAGATAAACAGTGACAGCTTAGCCACTTCCGCTGGCTGAAGGTTAAAAAGACCGAGCGGGATCCAACGTGATGCACCGTTGACCGATTTGCCCACGACCAGTACGACAATCAATAAGAAAAAGGAGATGCCGAGTAGTAACGAGCTGTATTTCATCCAACGATCTAAAGGGACTTGTAACACCATGCTTGAGGTGAGAAAAGCCAACAGCAGAAAGATGGCGTGACGAAACATAAAGTGAAACGGTTGATCGGTTAGGCGAGAACTGATGGGAAATGAGGCTGATGTCACCATCACCAAACCAATCAGCATCAAGCCAAAAGCAATCCAGACCAATTGACGGTCAAACAGCGCCTCTGGTGAGGGGGTTCTCAACCAGTGGCTCAGTTTTGTGAAAGATCCGGATAAAAACAAGTGACTTACCTAACGCTTATGCATATTGCCGAGCGAGTTGGGCAAAAATATCCCCACGCGCCATAAAGTTTTTGAACTGATCAAAGCTCGCACAAGCGGGAGAGAGCAGCACCATATCCCCACTTTTTAATTGCGGGCGAATTGAGCGAATTATGCTCTCCATCGAGTCATAAAACCGAGCCGAAGGGTGCAGTGGCATAAATTGATGGCCATCCACACCAAAGCAGCACAATTGCACAGGCAATGTCGACAATACGGGGGCGAGCGGCGTGAAATCCGCCCCTTTACCTACGCCACCAACCAACAAATAGAGTTGGCCTTCGATTTTTAATCCCGACAATGCTGCCAGCGTACTCGCAACATTGGTCGCCTTAGAATCATTGACCCACTTGATGCCGTGATTATCGGCAACCACTTGGCAGCGGTGTGTCAAACCCGTGTAAGACTTGAGTGCATCCAAAGCCAAACGGAAGTTTACTTCGGCAGAATCCAGCAAAGCTAACACGGTAAGTACGTTTGCCACGTTATGACGGCCAACTAAACTCAGCTCAGCACACGCCATGACGGCCTCATCGCGCGCAAAAAGGTATTCGCGGCCTTGATGTTGAGCAAGGCTAAATTGTGCCGCTTGCTCGACACCAAACATCACCACTTGCAGATGCGCCGCGTGGTCAGGAAAAGTTTGAGTATCATCGGCATTCACCACTGCGGTTTCAGCATGACCGAAAATGCGCAGTTTGGCTTGGCGATAATCCTCCATCCCCTGATAACGATCCATATGATCTTCAGAAAGATTGAGAAACGCGGCCGCTTTCAGTTTTAGGCTAGAGGTAGTTTCTAATTGGAAGCTTGATAGCTCAAGCACATACAGTTCAACGTCTGGAGAAATCAGATCCAGTGCCGGAACCCCAATATTGCCGCCTACCGCGGCCTTCACACCAGCAGCATTGGCTAACACACCGCTTAAATCAGTGACGGTGCTTTTGCCATTTGAGCCAGTGATCGCAATAACGGGTGTATCCACATGCCATGCAAAGAGCTCAATATCACCGACAACAGGAATTCCAGCAGCCAGCACTTGTTGGATTTCCGGCGTCGCCAACGCAATGCCTGGGTTGGTGACTACCAAATCGGCATTGAGTAACCACTCAATATTCCACCCGCCACGGTGCAGTGCAACGTCCGACGAAAGCTGCTCTTGCCCCGGTGGTGTTTCGCGCGTATCGATAACCTGCACGGTTACCGACGGATGATATTTTCGCAGATAATTAACGACAGAGAGCCCGGTAATCCCGAGCCCTACGACGACCACATGCTGTATGCCTTGCCAACGGTCCATTGAAATTGACATCCTTAATCCACTTAACGAACTTTGAGTGTCGCTAAGCCAATCAATACTAAAACGATAGAGATGATCCAAAAACGCACGATCACACGTGGTTCTGGCCAGCCTTTTAATTCGTAGTGATGGTGAATCGGTGCCATACGGAAGATACGTTGTCCACGCAGTTTGTAAGAGCCCACTTGCAAAATCACTGACAGGGTTTCCATCACGAATACGCCGCCCATGATCACCAACACAAATTCTTGGCGAACCAGTACCGCAATCGTACCTAACGCGCCACCTAACGCCAACGCGCCGACATCGCCCATAAATACTTGGGCTGGATAGGTGTTAAACCATAAAAAGCCTAAACCGGCACCGACCATCGCGGTACACACCACCACCAACTCAGAAGAGTGAGGAATATAAGGGATATGCAGATAGTTCGCGAAGTTAACGTTACCGGTCGCCCATGCAATCGCCGCAAATCCGGCTGCAACCAATACGGTTGGCATGATCGCCAAGCCATCCAGACCATCGGTCAAGTTCACCGCATTACTGGTACCAACAATCACGAAATAGGTCAGCACTATGTACATCAAGCCCAGCTGTGGCATCACATCTTTAAAGAAAGGGACCACCAACTGCGTTGCCGCCGTATCTTGGCCGTGCGCATACAGAGCAAACGCAACCACTAAAGCAATCGCAGATTGCCAAAAGTATTTCCAGCGCGCGATCAAGCCATCGGTATTTTTGCGCACCACTTTACGGTAATCATCGACAAAACCGACCGCACCGTAACCGAGCAGTACCGCAAGCACAGCCCAAACATAAGGGTTAGTCAGATCGGCCCACAGCAGTACAGTGATGGTGATCGCGGCAAGGATCATCACCCCACCCATGGTCGGAGTACCGCGTTTACTGAAGTGAGATTCAGGCCCTTCATTACGCACTACTTGCCCAATCTGCAGCATTTGTAGGCGCTTAATCATGCGCGGCCCCATCCACAACGAGATCCCAAGCGCAGTCAGAATGCTGACAATGGCGCGAAATGAGAGATATTCGAACAGACGGAAAAACGAAAAATATGGCTGGAGCAGTTCAGCAAGCCAAATAATCATGCAAATTTCTCCTTGAGAGCAGCGGCAATTTTACTCATCCCTGCACTGTTGGCACCTTTCACCAACAATACTTGAGTACGACCCTGTTGTTCTATGTGCTGCTCAATAAATGTCATCATGTCCTGATGAGTAGCAAAGTGATGCCCTTGGCAAAGGTCGCTGATCACTTTTGCGTCCTTGCCATACGTCAGGACAAACTCAAAACCGAATGGTGCAGCATGTTCACCGACTTGCTGATGAAGTGCAAGACTTTCATCACCCAACTCCGCCATATTGCCCAAAATTAACCAGCGTACAGCGGAAAAGCTGCCTAACAGCTCCACCGCCGCTTTCATGGCTGGCACGCTAGCGTTATAGCTGTCATCAATAAGCGTGATATCGTCACGCAACTGTGCCATATCCACTCGACCTTTCACTTTGGATAAATGCGCTAAACCTTGACCAATTTCCGCCAAGCTCGCGCCCATTTCCAGTGATAAGGCCGCAGCAGCCAGTGCATTGGCCACGTTGTGTTGGCCCATGATGCCCAACTCAACAGCCACTTCACCAACCGGGGTAACCAAAGTAAAGCTAGCTATACCGAGCGCATTTAACCGCACATCACGTGGATAAAAGTCAGCATTGTGATCGGTAGCGGAAAATGTTTTCACGGTTTTGTCCGCCAGTACCGCTTTCCAGTAGTCACCACCGTTGCTGTCTAAATTAACAATCGCCACGGCACCCGCCTGTAACCCTTGATAGATTTCACCTTTAGCGCGTTTAACGCCATCCATCGAGCCAAAACCTTCTAAGTGCGCTGCCGCTACATTGTTGACTAGGGCAACATCCGGCTTAACCAAGGCGGTGGTGTAGGCAATTTCACCTACATGATTCGCCCCTAATTCAATCACGGCATAATCATCTTCGGCCGTTGAGCGCAGCAGAGTCAGCGGAACGCCGATGTCGTTATTGAAGTTTCCTTGCGTGTAAAGCACTTGGCCTTTCTGGCTTAAAATGCTGGCCACCATCTCTTTGACCGTGGTTTTGCCACAGCTTCCGGTGATCGCGACCGTAGGCGTTTGACACTGCGCATGCACCCAAGAGCCAAGCTGACCTAAGGCCTGTTTGGTATCGGCAACAACCAGTTGTGAACACTCTGCATCGAGTTCGCGCTGCACCAACAGAGCAATCGCCCCACCAGTTACCGCTTGAGAGGCAAAATCGTGCGCATCAAAACGTTCACCGACCAAGGCAACAAACAGCGCTTCGGCGGGAATTACACGACTGTCCGTCGATACGGCACTGACCGCGCGATCCTCACCAATTAAACGAGCATTCAATACTGAGCAGAGCTGAGAAAGCATTACGCGAATCATGGTTGTAACTCCAGTAACTGTTGGGCGGTTTCACGATCCGAGTAGTGAATCGTTTCGTTGGCCAGCACCTGATAATCTTCATGTCCTTTACCCGCGAGCAGGATGATGTCTTGTGCGCCTGCATGCTGAAGCGCATAACTCGCGGCTTGGAAACGGTGGTGTTCGATATGAGCGCGCTCGGGGTGAGTCAGTCCAGCTACCATATCCGCTACAATCGCTTGCGGCGACTCACTGCGTGGGTTGTCATCGGTCAGGATCACGCGATCGGCAAACTGCTCAGCAATCGCAGCCATCATCGGACGTTTACCGCGATCACGATCGCCGCCACACCCCACAATCGCCCATAACTGACCCGCGCAATGCACACGTAACGCGCGCAGTGCTTTTTCTAAAGCGTCCGGCGTGTGCGCATAATCAACCACCATTTTGGCTTTTTGCTCACGTTGGAACAGCTCCATCCGCCCTAAGACAGGACGCAGCTTTGGCGCAGTGGCGAGCAGTGCACTTTTCTCAAAACCCAAGCTGAGCAAGGTTGCCAACGCCAATAACAAGTTACAGGCATTGAACTCACCAATCAGTGGTGCATGCAGTTCGCCTTCTCCCCACGAACTCTCAAAGTTCAGCGTAATACCGCTTTCAGCGTATGCCACTTCGCGCGCCCAGATGGCTTGCGCTGTGTTTGGTTTCGCCACTAAAGAAACCCCGATCGCCTGCGGCAATTGTTTGACCCATTGCGCGCCGACCGCATCATCGACATTAATAATCGCGTTTTGGCAGGCATGCTCACTAAATAGAGAGAATTTCGCGGCGGCGTAAGCCTCCATAGTGCCGTGATAATCCAAATGGTCACGGCTCAAATTGGAAAAGACACCGGCCACAAAATGGAGCTTTTTCACGCGCCCTTGCACTAAACCATGAGACGAGGTTTCCAGCGCTGTATATTGCGCGCCGCGTTCGGCTAAATCACGTAAAGTAGCCTGAATTTGTAGTGCATTACCTGTGGTGTTGGCCGCAGGTTCAAGCGCATTTAAAAAACCGTTCCCCGTGGTGCCCATCACGGCAGCTTTATGACCGAGCAATTCGAGCCATTGAGCAATCAGTTGGGTGATGGTGGTTTTACCGTTCGTGCCCGTCACGCCAATCAGTTGATTGTGGTGGCCGCCATACAGACGCCCAGCCAACTCTGACAGATGTTGACCAAGTTCAGCCAAATAGATGACGGGGACACCTGCACGATACTCAACCCACCCATTGAGATGCTGAGCATCGGCTTCTGCCAACACAACATTGGCACCTTGCGCAATGGCGTTATCGATAAATTGGCGACCATCCACTGCATGGCCTTGAATAGCGACAAAGGTATCACCCGATTTAATCAGGCGGCTATCCAGTTCAAGATGAGTAATGACCAGCGCGGCCAACTTAGGGTCGGTCAGCTCTAGCCATGGCGCGATCAGTTCGGAGATCGCTGAATGCGTGTTCATGTTCCGTCTCACACTATTATTTGTTTTGGAAGCGGTTTTCATCAGGAGCAATGTTGAGGATTTGTAATGCGCCCTTCATGATTTCCGAGAAAACCGGACCGGCCACTGCGCCGCCATAGTAAGAGTCGCCTTGCGGCTCATTGACCATGACCACCAGTGAAATTCTTGGGTCGCTCACCGGAGCCACCCCTGCGGTATAGGCAAAATATTCATCACTATAACCGCCCGCAATCGCTTTACGTGACGTACCGGATTTGGCCGCAATACGATACCCCGGTACCGCCGCACGCGTTGCCGTTCCGCCCGGCTGAGTTACCGTTTCCAGCATTTCGAGCACCTGATTGACATATTTAGGATCAACCACTTGGCGCGTCTCGCCATGTTGATCACCTTTAATAATATGAATAGGTTGGTATTTACCATGGTTGCCTAAGGTCGCGTAGGCGTGAGCTAACTGAATAGGCGTAATCGCCAAACCATAGCCAAATGATAAGGTGGCGATTTCAAACTGTGACCAACGGCGGCGATTCGGGAAAATACCGATCGTTTCGCCCACCAAATCCAAGCCAGACATTTCGCCCAAGCCCACCGAGCTATACATGCCCAATAACGCCTCTAACGGCATTTCTAAGGCTAATTTAGCCACACCAATGTTGCTCGACTTTTTCAAAATCAGCGTGAGATCGGCTTTGCCAACTTTGGAGGTATCACGCACGCGGCTACCGCCAATCTGCATGGTGCCATCTCCGGTATCTATGATGGTGTTTTTGTCGGCGATACCATTGGCGAGCGCCGCCAAGACCACAAAAGGCTTAACCGTTGAACCGGGCTCAAACGCATCGGTGATCACTCGGTTACGCATTTTAAAACTTTGCCAGTCGTTGCGATTATTCGGGTTGTAAGAAGGCGCATTCACCATCGCCAGTACCGCGCCGGTTTTCACATCCAACATCACTGCCGATGCAGAAGTAGCACGATAATCCGCCATCGCCTGTTTCACGGCACGAAAAGCGATCGCTTGTAAGCGCTGGTCAATGGTGAGCTGGATAGGCTTACCTTCTTCACGCTCTTCTAGGGCAATGTTTTCCACCACTCGCCCAAACTTATCTTTACGCGTCACGCTCTTACCTGACTCACCGGTTAAGGTGCTATCAAAGCTGCGCTCTACCCCTTCAAGACCGTGGCCATCAATTCCGGTCACCCCGACTAAGTGGGCACTCACCTCACCTGCGGGATAATAGCGGCGTGACTCTTCTTTTAGGCCAATCCCCGCTAATTTAAGTTCACGGATGTATTTGGCCATCGCAGGGCTCACCTGACGTTGCAGATAGATAAAGCGGCGCGAACGGTTATCCTCGATTTTCTTCATCATCTCCTGACGATCCAGTCCGAGCACATCGGCGAGCGCATACCAACGGTCTTTCTCAACCAGACCGCCTTCTTTATAAATAGCGACAGGATCGGCCCAGACCGCTTCGACTGGCACACTCACCGCTAACGCTTCGCCATTACGATCAGAAATAATGCCGCGCGCTGATTGCAAGGTTTTGGCGCGAATCGAGCGCAAATCCCCTTCTTTAATCAGATTGTCAGGTTCAATAATTTGGATATAAGCCACTCGTGCAACCAAAGCGCAGAACGCCGTTAGCACAAAAAACAGCAGCAGATAGAAACGCCAGCGGATAAAGATAGGTGCAGGCTCAGCCGTGGTAACACGGGGAGAAACTCGGGAGGCTTTGGCTGGGGCTTTCTTCTTCATTTAAGGTTGATCACGACTTCTTTGTCTGAATCTGGACGTTTCATCTCCAGATCTTTTCTTGCTAATTGTTGTACTCGGCTGTGCTCAGCCAAAGCAGTTTCTTCCAAAATCAGGTTACGCCATTCGTTATCGAGCCGCTCACGCTCCATAAAGGCTTGATCTTTAGCGCTGATCGCCTGTCTGGTATGGTGAGTCATAAACACCACGCCCATAGCGCAGCTAAAAATCAGCACTAAAAGCAGCAAGGGCACCCGACCTACCGTCAGTAGATCTAGGGCAATTAACTTCGCGAGGTTCGGCGGCGACTGACGAGGCATAGTAACCCTCTACAGTTTTTCTGCCACGCGCAGAACAGAGCTGCGTGAACGCGGGTTAAGTTCGACTTCTTGATCCGATGGCTTGAGTGCCTTACCCACGGTTTTCATCTTGGCACTGCCGAGCGCACGAATTTGCTCTTGGGTCAAAGGAAGGCCGTGTGGCACTTCTGGGCCTTGGCTCTCTTTACGCATAAAGCGTTTCACCATGCGATCTTCCAGTGAATGGAAACTGATCACGGACAGGCGGCCTTGTGGAGCCAGAATGTCAGAAGCGCCGCGCAATGCGGTATCAATCTCTTCTAATTCACTGTTGATGTAGATCCGAAAAGCTTGAAAAGCGCGGGTGGCAGGGTGCTTTTTCTCTTTGAAACTTTTAGGCGCCGCGTCGGAGATGAGTTTTGCTAACTGGCTAGTACGCGTCAAGGGCTCGTTGAGCTCGTTTTCCCGATATTCGACAATGGCTTTAGCTATTCTGCGCGCATGTTTATCTTCACCAAACTCGCGAATCACCCAAGTGATGTCATCCAAGTCGGCTTGTGCCAACCACGCGGAAACTGGCATACCACTGGTTGGATCCATACGCATGTCGAGTGGACCATCTTTCATAAAACTAAAACCGCGCTCGGCATCATCCAACTGCGGTGAAGAAACGCCGAGGTCGAACAACACACCATCGACTTTACCCACCAGATCATAACGCTGTGCGTATTCGGCAATACCCGAGAAAGGGCCATGGACGATGGTAAAACGCGGATCATCAATCTTCTGCGCTTCGGCAATCGCTTGCGGATCACGGTCAATGCTGTACAGACGACCTTCTGGGCCTAACTGAGCGAGAATGGTGCGACTGTGACCACCGCGGCCAAAGGTGCCATCGATGTAGATACCATCCGGCTTGATCGCCAATCCTTCAATCGATTCGTTCAATAATACAGAGATGTGTTGGAAAGAAGCAGTCATGATTTTCTCGTTGTGCTGGGCATGCCCGTCATATGGGTTAGTGTACCGATTTCAGACACTACCGCTAGCCATAAGCGTATACAGGACGTGACTTTGCGCTAAGTTTAATGGTTTTGCTACGACCTGAGTCAGCAAAAAGCAAAAAACCCACCATAACACAAGGCTATGATGGGTCTGCAATAGGTGGAGTCGACGTATAAGCCGGGTTCTGTTCCGCTTGCGCGGTAGTAGCCATTCCTCTAGGCCAGCAATCACTCACTGGCTCAAGCAACCTACCCGCCTCCTAACGCGAGCAACGCTATGTGGAGGCCTATTTGGTCTTGCTCCGGGTGGAGTTTACCCTGCTACGAACTGTTGCCAGTCGCACGGTGCGCTCTTACCGCACCCTTTCACCCTTACCTGATCCCATCCCGAAGGAGAGGCCATCGGCGGTTTGCTCTCTGTTGCACTTGTCGTAGGCTTGCGCCCCCCAGGCGTTACCTGGCACCCTGCTCTATGGAGCCCGGACTTTCCTCCCCCTTATCAGTCTCCCTGGCGATAGGCCAAGGGACGTCAATAAGGCAGCGACTACCCAGTCAACTCCGCGGCGGATTGTAGCGAGAAGTGTGAGCAGAGTCCAGAAACAATCCGCCAGCGCATCAAATCTCGGTTTAACTGCTTACTTTGCATTCAATTGGGAATCAAAGACGAAAAAAACCGCTGCAAGCAGCGGTTTCTTCAATCAAACACTGTTTAACCAAACCAGTGAATCAGAAATTATTTTTTCTTTTTCGCTTTGGCGTTTGGCAGGTCAGTGATGGTGCCTTCGAAGACTTCAGCGGCCAGACCCACAGACTCATGCAGCGTTGGGTGAGCATGAATGGTCAGTGCGATGTCTTCTGCATCACAGCCCATCTCGATCGCCAGACCGATTTCACCCAGCAGTTCACCACCGTTAGTACCTACGATAGCGCCACCGATAACACGGTGAGTCTCTTTATCGAAGATAAGCTTAGTCATACCGTCTGCACAGTCAGAAGCAATCGCACGGCCAGAGGCTGCCCATGGGAAAGTCGCCACTTCATAGTTGATGCCTTCTGCTTTCGCTTCTTTTTCTGTCTTACCAACCCAAGCCACTTCTGGCTCAGTGTAAGCGATGGATGGGATCACTTTTGGATCGAAGTAGTGCTTCTTACCCGAGATCACTTCTGCGGCTACGTGGCCTTCATGCACGCCTTTGTGTGCCAGCATTGGTTGACCCACGATGTCACCGATCGCGAAGATGTGCGGAACGTTAGTGCGCATTTGCTTATCCACACGGATAAAGCCACGCTCGTCCACTTCCAGACCCGCTTTCTCAGCATCCAGCAGTTTACCGTTTGGTACACGACCAATTGCAACCAGAACCGCATCGTAACGCTCAGCTTGTGCTGGTGCGCTCTTACCTTCCATTGAAACGTAGATACCATCTTCTTTCGCTTCAACGGCGGTAACTTTGGTTTCCAGCATCAGGTTAAACTTATCTTTGATGCGTTTAGTATAGACTTTAACCATATCTTTATCCGCAGCAGGGATAAGTTGGTCAAACATCTCAACCACATCAATTTTAGAACCCAGTGAGTGGTAAACAGTCGCCATTTCCAGACCGATGATACCGCCGCCCATGATCAGCAGTTTTCCAGGCACTTCTTTCAGTTCCAGCGCATCGGTTGAATCCCAAATACGTGGGTCTTCATGCGGAATGAATGGCAGTTTGATTGGACGAGAACCTGCTGCAACGATCGCGTTATCGAAAGTTACGACAGTTTTGCCCTCTTCGCCTTCCACTTCAATGGTGTTCGGGCCAGTGAATTTACCGTAGCCGTTGACTACGTTCACTTTACGCATTTTTGCCATACCAGCCAGACCACCGGTCAGCTGATTGATCACTTTTTCTTTCCACAGACGAACTTTGTCGATGTCTGTTTTTGGCTCGCCAAACACGATACCGTGCTCAGTCAGCGCTTTGGCTTCTTCAATCACTTTTGCCACGTGCAGCAGTGCTTTAGAAGGAATACAACCAACGTTCAAACACACACCACCTAGCGTGTTGTAACGTTCGATGATGACGGTATCCAGACCTAAGTCTGCACAGCGGAATGCGGCGGAGTAACCAGCAGGACCGGCACCAAGCACCACGACTTGGGCTTTAATTTCTTTGCTCATTTCGACCTCTTGTAGTCAATATCCCTAACAGGCTGATGGGTGTTCTATCTAGTTGTTTTATTTACAAACGAATCAAAAACGAATGTTTCAAATCAAGCATGTAAAACGATTACTTTCAGACCGCAACAGTTTACAGAGATGTTAATGGTGTGAAAAGTAAATCCATGTAGCCTGTGAGCTAGACAACAATTCAACGGAAAATCAGTTTCAACGTCAAATTGGCAGATAACCATAAAATCGGGTGGCTTTCGCCACCCGAGAATGCGCTTACAGTACCAGACGACGGATGTCGCTTAGACACTCGTTCAGGTAAGTAATGAAGCGTGCACCTTCTGCACCGTCGATCACGCGGTGATCGTAAGACAGTGACAGTGGCAGTTGCAGACGTGGCGCGAACTCTTTGCCGTTCCACACTGGCTTCATCTCAGACTTAGACACACCCAAAATAGCCACTTCAGGTGCGTTAACGATTGGGGTAAACGCTGTACCGCCAATGCCACCTAGGCTAGAGATAGTGAAACAGCCACCTTGCATGTCAGCGGCAGTCAGCTTACCGCCACGGGCTTTCTTCGAGACTTCAGCCAGCTCTTTTGACAGCTCGTAGATACCTTTCTTGTTCACATCTTTAAACACAGGAACCACCAGACCATTTGGTGTATCCACTGCGATACCGATGTTCACGTATTTCTTCAGGATCAAGCTTTCGCCATCGTCAGACAGAGAAGAGTTGAACGCAGGGAAAGCTTCCAGCGCTTTCGCAGCGGCTTTCATGATGAACACCAGCGGAGTGATCTTCATACCTGTGTCGCGCTTCGCTTCCATCGCGTTTTGCTCTTGACGGAATTTCTCTAGCTCAGTGATGTCTGCATTGTCCCATTGGGTCACGTGCGGGATCATCACCCAGTTACGGTGCAGGTTAGCACCCGAGATTTTCTTGATGCGAGACAGTGGTTGCACTTCGGTATCACCGAACTTGCTGAAGTCCACTTTTGGCCAAGGCAG
The DNA here is from genome assembly GCF_008369605.1 of Vibrio cholerae. NCBI lineage: Bacteria > Pseudomonadati > Pseudomonadota > Gammaproteobacteria > Vibrionales > Vibrionaceae > Vibrio > Vibrio cholerae. The sequence continues at coordinate 452,525 of NZ_CP043554.1, read as the reverse complement.
TAAGCCCAGCGCTGCGCCATCACCTTTACCTGAAGCAGTTGCTTGCGCGCCAGATTCCAGACGTTTCAGCGCTTCTTTCACGTAGTTCTGTACGTCTTCTTTCAGGATACGGTTCTTACGGCCAGAGCCTTTGACTTTGGCTAGGTTAACGCCAAATTCACGAGCCAGACGACGTACTACTGGAGAAGCGTGTGAGTACTCATGGTTTTCTTGGAATTCACCACTTGTTGCAGGTGCAGCCGCCGCAGGAGCCGATGCTTGAGCAGGCGCTGCCGCAGGTGCTGGTGCTGCTGCTTGAACTGGTGCCGCGACTGGCGCTGCGCCAGCAACTTCAAACACCATGATCAGCGAACCTGTTTTCACTTTATCGCCTGCAGCCACTTTGATCTCTTTGAGAGTTCCAGCAAAAGGTGCTGGTACTTCCATAGAAGCCTTATCGCCTTCTACGGTGATCAGAGATTGCTCTTCGCTGATGCTGTCGCCCACGTTAACCATGATTTCCGTTACGGTCACTTCGTCACCGCCGATATCAGGTACTTGAACTTCTTTCAGTGCTGCAACAGCTGGAGCAGCAGCTGCCGCTGGTGCCGCAGCTTGAACGGGTGCTGCAACTGGCGCAGCGCCGGCTACTTCAAACACCATGATCAGTGAACCTGTAGATACTTTGTCGCCCGCAGCGATTTTGATCTCTTTAACCGTACCAGCGAAAGGTGCAGGTACTTCCATTGACGCTTTGTCGCCTTCAACGGTGATCAGAGATTGCTCTTCCGCAACCACATCGCCCACTTTGACCATGATTTCAGTCACTTCAACTTCATCACCGCCAATGTCTGGTACTTGCACTTCTTTCAGTGCAGCGGCCGCTGGAGCTGCAGCAACTGGTGCTGCCGCTTGAGGCGCAGGAGCTGGTGCAGCCGCTGCTGCACCTTCCGCGTCAAAGACCATGATCAGAGAGCCAGTAGACACTTTGTCACCTGCCACTACTTTGATCTCTTTAACGATACCCGCTTGAGACGCAGGAACTTCCATAGAAGCTTTGTCGCCTTCAACCGTGATCAGAGATTGCTCTTCAGCCACTTTGTCGCCGACTTTGACGAGAATCTCAGTGACTTCAACCTCATCCGCACCGATGTCAGGTACATAAATTTCGATTGCCATTACTTTTCCTACCTTCAATTAAGCGTACAGCGGGTTGGTTTTTTCAGTGTCGATGTCGAATTTCTTGATTGCTGCTGCAACCACAGACTTCTCAACCTCACCCCGTTTTGCCAGTTCATTCAGCGCTGCAACTACCACGTAGCCAGCATTCACTTCAAAGTGACGACGTAGGTTTTCACGGCTGTCTGAGCGGCCGAAACCATCCGTACCCAGCACTTTGTAAGACTGTGCAGGAATGAACGCACGTACTTGATCCGCGTAGTTCTTCATGTAGTCAGTCGCTGCGATAGCAGGCTCAGTCCCCATCACTTGTGCGATGTAAGGTACTTTCACTTCTGCTTCTGGGTGCAGCATGTTGAAACGATCACACGCTTGACCATCACGCGCCAGCTCGTTGAATGAAGTCACAGAGTAAACGTCAGACGCTACGCCGTACTCTTCACTCAGAATTTGTGCCGCTTTACGTACTTCGTTCATGATGGTGCCTGAGCTCATCAGTTGAACTTTTGCTTTGTTACCAGCGTGCGTTTCTAGCTTGTAGATACCTTTACGGATACCTTCTTCAGCGCCAGCAGGCATTGCTGGGTGAGCGTAGCTTTCGTTCATCAGTGTCAGGTAGTAGAACACGTTCTCTTGCTCACCGTACATGCGACGGATACCGTCTTGCAGGATTACCGCAACTTCGTAAGCGAAGGTTGGATCGTAAGAGATACAGTTTGGTATTGTGCCCGCCAGAATGTGCGAGTGACCATCTTCGTGCTGTAGACCTTCACCGTTCAGCGTGGTACGACCTGCAGTAGCACCCAGTAGGAAGCCACGCGCTTGTTGGTCACCCGCCATCCACGCCATGTCGCCAACACGTTGGAAACCGAACATAGAGTAGTAGATGTAGAACGGGATCATCGGCAGGTTGTTGGTGCTGTATGACGTTGCCGCCGCAACCCAAGATGACATGGCACCCAGCTCGTTGATACCTTCTTGCAGTACCTGACCTGACGTCGCTTCTTTGTAGTAAGAAACGATATCGCGATCTTGTGGAGTGTAGTTCTGACCGTGCGGGTTGTAGATACCGATTTGACGGAACAGACCTTCCATACCGAACGTACGCGCTTCGTCCGCGATGATAGGAACGATGTTTTGACCAATGTTCTTATCTTTCAGCAGGATGTTCAGAGTACGTACATACGCCATAGTTGAAGAAATCTCGCGACTCTGCTCTTCCAGCAGTGGCTTGAACTCTTCCAGCGCAGGGATCACTAACTCACCCGTGAAGTTAGGTAGACGCTGAGGCGTGTAACCGTGCAGCGCTTTACGACGAGCGTGCAGGTATTCAAACTCTTTTGAGCCTTCTTCCAGTTTCAGGTACGGCAGGTTCTTCACTTCTTCATCAGAGATCAGATCTTGCAGGCCTAGACGGTTACGCATCGCCAGAACATGGGTCATATCCATCTTCTTCACTTGGTGCGCAATGTTCTTACCTTCTGCCGCATCACCCATGCCGTAACCTTTAACGGTTTTCGCTAGGATAACGGTTGGACGACCTTTGGTGTCTTGAGCGTTCTTGAACGCCGCGTACAGTTTAGATGATTCGTGACCACCGCGTTTCAGAGCGAAGATCTCATCGTCAGTCATGTCAGCAACCAGTGCTGCAGTCTCTGGGTACTTACCGAAGAAGTGCTCACGAACGTAAGCGCCATCTTTCGCTTTGAACGTTTGGTAGTCGCCGTCGATGGTTTCGTTCATCAGTTGCAGCAGTTTACCTGTGGTATCTTTCGCCAGTAGTTTGTCCCAGCCATTACCCCAGATCACTTTCACAACGTTCCAGCCTGCGCCACGGAACAGACCTTCCAGTTCTTGGATGATCTTGCCGTTACCCATAACAGGGCCGTCCAGACGTTGCAGGTTACAGTTGATCAGGAAGCATAGGTTATCCAGCTTCTCACGCGCAGCAAAAGAGATCGCGCCGCGTGATTCTGGCTCGTCCATCTCACCATCACCAAGGAAGGCGTATACGCGCTGTGCCGTGGTGTCTTTCAGGCCACGACCATTCAGATACTTCAGGAAACGAGCTTGATAAATCGCAGAAATTGGACCCAGACCCATAGATACGGTTGGGAATTGCCAGAATTCAGGCATCAATTTCGGGTGTGGGTAAGAAGGAAGACCTTTGCCATCCACTTCCTGACGGAAGTTGTCCAGTTGCTCTTCGGTCAAACGGCCTTCAACGAAAGCACGCGCGTAGATCCCTGGAGAGATGTGACCTTGATAGTAAACCAAGTCGCCACCGTCTTTCTCGTTTGGAGCACGGAAGAAGTGGTTGAAACAGGTTTCGTAGAAAGCAGCGGAAGATTGGAAAGAAGCCATGTGGCCACCCAGTTCCAGATCTTTCTTCGATGCACGCAGCACGATCATGATCGCGTTCCAGCGAATGATTGAACGGATACGACGTTCGATCGTGGTGTCACCTGGGTAAGCAGGCTCCTGCGCCGCAGGAATCGTGTTGATGTAGTTGGTGGTCACGCCTGTTGGCATGTCTACCCCATCCAAACGCGCTTTTTCCAGTACTTGTTCAAGCAGGTACTGCGCACGCTCTACGCCTTCTTCACGGACAACGGATTCAAGGGCAGCAAGCCACTCCTGAGTTTCCAGTGCATCTACGTCATGCTTCATGTCAGACATGGCGATCTATCCTTCTGTTGGTTGGATTTAAGTTGAATCGCAATGGCCGCTATTGCGGCTCATTACCTTGTTGAATTCGACGCAGAGATCGCTCACGGCGAGTCTGTTCACGAGTCAAATCCAACAACGTTTCTTCGATATAAGCTAAGTGAGAATGGGACATTTCACGTGCCTTTTCCGGCTGACCCGAAACAATCGCATCCACAATGTTAGCCCGGTGTTTGCTTACTTTCTCTACCGCTTCAGGGCGGCGATGTAAGAGTTTAAAATTCTGACGAATATTCTGCTCAAGCAGTGGACTCAGGCTGCGTACGATGTGCAGTAACACAACGTTGTGCGCCGCTTCAGTAATGGCAATCAAAAAGGCCATCACCCGCTCTGCTTCTTCATCCACATTATTCAATGCCTGAGCCTCCGCGATACGCGTGACACAGTGCTGAATACGAGCAAAATCTTCTTCGGTACCACGCAACGCCGCAAAATAGGCGCAAATACCTTCCAGCGCATGACGCGCTTCCAGCAGATCCAGTTGAGTTTCGGAGTGGCTAGACAATAAATTTAGCAGAGGATCAGAAAAGCTCTGCCAAATTCGGTCACTAACGAATGTACCGCCACCTTGACGGCGGGTAAGCAAGCGTTTGGCTTCCAAGCGTTGTATGGCTTCTCTGATCGAGGGGCGAGACACTTCAAACTGTTTGGCCAGTTCGCGTTCCGGAGGAAGTTGCTGACCGGGTGAGAGTGTTCCTTCCACTATCAGTCTCTCCAGTTCTTGTTCAATCACATCGGAGAGCTTTGGCTGACGGATCCTTTGATAAGCCATAATTTATTGTTCTTCTACTCTTATTCTTCTTGCTGGCAATTGGTAATACCAATTTTAAGTTGGTGCAGAAATTAACATAATTAAAACGCCAGTGTCCAGCCGAAAATTGACCTAAATCATAGAACCGCTCACGCTCTAACAATCCAGCAACAATAGTTGATTAAAACAGCAAAAATATTGGTCAGACCAATTACAACTCATATACAGATGGGGACTTGATGGGCTAGAAGTGTCAGTACACTGCTGATTTTGAAGAAAAATGAAGATTTTTTAGCAAGATAAATATTTCTGATTTTTTAGCGAGGCGCTAAATCCAGTTGAGAAGGAGGACATAGGATCATCTTCGTCGCTATAAAGTTGCTCAAATCTCACAACTCAATGCAAACTATTAGGCTATTTCATTGTTTTACCAACACCAATCACGTTTAGTTATTATTCAATTAGTTAGTATGCATGGGGTTTTAACTGATAACGTGACTGACAATGAAAAAAACAATCTTAACCAGCGCTATCGCGCTCTCCTTTGCTTTTCCGGCCTTGGCCGCCAATGGAGATATCCATAATGTCACCATTTTGGGTACTTCAGATCTGCACGGCCATTTCATGCCTTGGGATTACTCTGCGGATAAACTCAATCTAAGTGGCAGCTTGAGCCAAATTGCCACCAAGGTGAAAACCATCCGCCAAGAGCAACCTAACGTAATTTTGGTTGATGCGGGCGACACCATTCAGGGCAACTTTGTTGAAACCTTCAAAGATGAAGCGATTGATCCGATGATGCTGGGCTTCAACGAAATGAAGTACGACGTTTGGGTTCTCGGTAATCATGAGTTCGACTTTGGTCTCAAAGTCCTTAATCGCTCCTTAACTCAATTTAAAGGGCGCTCTCTGGCGGGTAACATCCAACGTCCTGATGGTAATCCTTTCCTACCCGGTTACACCATTATTGAACGTGGTGGCATCAAGATTGGGGTGATCGGTATGGATACTCCAATGACCCAAGTGTTTGCTGAAGGGACAAATCGGCTCGAAGGCATGACCTTCACTAACCCAACTCTCGAAGTGCAAAAGATCATCAAACAAATTGATCCGCAGGTAGATGCGATTGTATTAGTGGCACACATGGGGATTGAGAATGAAAACGACATCACCAATACCGGTGTTACTGACATAGCTAACGGCAACCCTGAGCTCGATGCGATTGTAGCAGGTCACATGCATACGCTGATTGATAAAGCCGTGGTGAATGGCGTGATCATTACCGAGCCTGACAAATACGGCCGTGCGCTATCGCGTATCGACCTGCAATTTGAAGAGCAAAATGGCAAGTTCACTCTCATCAATAAAGATAGTCTGACCTACAAAATCAAAGACATTACCTCTGACAGCAAAATGGAGTCGCTCTACGAGCCTTACCATAAACGCTTACGTGAAATGGCGAACCGCGAAATTGCCCAACTGAGTGGGGTGAACTTGGTGCCAGAAAACGAAATTCGTGGCATCCCACAAGTGCATGTGCAAGACACAGGCATCAGTGCTCTATTCCAAGAAGCCAGCTTTTTCTATGCGCCCAAAGCCAATGTGATTGCGCTACAAATTGATAACGACAATGCCAAGTTAGACGTTGGCTCGATCAAAGCCAAAGACATCGCCTACAACTACCAATATGCTGGCGGTGAAATTACGGTTTACCAAATGACAGGCAAAGAGTTGAAACAATATATGGAATGGTCGGCAGGCTACTTCAACTCCGTCAAGCCCGGTGACGTCACTTACAGCTTTAACCCTGAACGTCGTGCGTCAAAATACTCCACTAACGATTTTTTTGCGGGAGTCACTTACACCATCGATCTGACTCAACCAGCAGGTGAACGTATTACCGACTTAAAATTTGCAGATGGCACACCAGTAAAGGACAACAGTGAAATTCGTCTAGGCATGAATAGCTACCGTATGGGACATCTCACTAAGAAAGGCGGCGTACTGGAAGGACAACAATTCCCAGTGCTGTTTGACACTGAAGCTGAATACGGAGAAGAACAAGGCACGATTCGCAACCTCACCATTCGATACCTCACCGAGCAAAAGCAAGGTAAGTATGAAGGTAAACCGATGCAACGCTGGAAATTGTCTGGTTTAGAAGGATTTGAGAAGGAACGGGAGATCGTTAAAGAGCTGATTAATAGTGGAAAAATGGATGTCCCTGCCAGCGCTGATGGCCGTTACACCAATATTGAATCAATTAATGTCCAAGACCTGATTTTGAAAAACTCAGAAGCGAAAAACGCGGCGATTACGCAGCGCCTATCGCGCCTAGAAAGTGCGCCAGAGAATGAAAAAACCACGCTAAAACGTGAACTGATTTTGTTGGAAGCACTTAATCCTTAATAACGAAAACGCCCTCTTTTTATGAGAGAGGGCGTTGTTTTCAATCATTTCGCTTCCAGATGATCAATCATGAGTTGCAATGATTGATTACCGCGAAACTCGTTGATGTCGAGTTTGTACGCCAAACGTACCGTTTTGACTGAGGCATCCGGCCAACGACGTAGGTCGACATTAAACGCAATCCCGTCGATCATCACATTGGTTGGAAAGCCTTTATACAGCGGTTCAAGCATCAGTTTGAGGTGTTTTTCGCCGACCAGTTTTTGGTGCAGCACTTTAAATTCGCCATCAAACAGGGGTTCAGGAAACGCTTGCCCCCATGGGCCACCAGCACGCAGTAATTCGGCGGTATGCAGCGAAAACTCTTCCGGTTTCAGTTCACCATCGCTGAGGATGATGCCTTTGAGTGCTGCTTCATCCAGCTCTTCACGCACTAGCTGGTCAAACAATCGGCAAAAACGTTCAAAATTTTGCTCTTCAATGGTTAATCCAGCCGCCATCGCGTGACCACCAAATTTGAGGATGATGCCCGGATTTTGCGTATCAATTTTATCTAGAGCATCACGCATATGCAGACCGGGAACCGAGCGGCACGAACCTTTTAGCTTGCCATCACCACCTTCGGCAAACGCAATCACGGGTCGGTGGTATTTCTCTTTGATGCGCGAAGCGAGAATACCGATCACCCCTTGGTGCCAATCGCGCTGAAACAGCACTAAACCGTAAGGCAGCTCGCGATCATCGCTCAGTTGCAAGCGCTCACAAAATGCGACAGCCTCTTGCTTCATCCCCTCTTCAATCTCTTTTCGGGTTTGATTGAGACTGTCCAGTTCACTCGCCATACGCCGCGCAGCGTGAATGTTGTTACACAGCAAAAGTTCAACGCCGAACGACATATCATCCAAACGCCCTGCGGCGTTAATCCGCGGCCCAAGCGCAAAGCCAAAATCAGCGGCGACCAAACGGCGCGCATCCCGTTTGGCGACTTCAATCAGAGCTTGAATACCGGGACGCGCTAAACCCGCACGAATACGCTGCAAACCTTGGTGCACCAAGATACGGTTGTTGTCATCAAGCGGCACTACATCGGCGACCGTACCGAGAGCCACTAAATCGATCAGTTCCATCAATTTCGGTTCAGCCATGCCTTGCGCTGCAAACCAACCTTGCTGACGCATGTGCACGCAAAGTGCCATCATCAAATAGAAAGCAACCCCTACCCCAGCCAGCGCTTTAGAAGGAAAAGCGCACTGCTGCAAGTTCGGGTTTACCATGGCATCGACTTCAGGGAGTTCTTGTCCCGGTAAGTGATGATCGGTGACCACCACTTGCAGCCCTTTCTGTTTGGCGTAACGCACCCCTTCCAGTGATGAAACGCCGTTATCCACGGTCATGATCATCTCTGCGCCACGCTCAATCGCTTGATCAACTACTTCAGGGCTCAGACCATAACCATCTTCAAAACGGTTTGGCACTAAGTAATCGACATTACGACTACCGAGCATACGCAGCGCGAGCACGGAAAGTGCCGAACTGGTTGCGCCATCGGCATCAAAATCACCGACGACTATGATGCGTTTTTGCTCAGCAATCGCCGCGAACAGCAACTCAACCGCACGATCAATACCATGTAACTGTTTGAATGAGTGCAGCGCTTTGGCGGCTTTTTCAAGTTGTGCCACGTTGCTTACACCACGGCTCAGGTAAAGCCGACGTAATAGTGGGTCGATGTGGTCGGGGAGAAGTGAGAGATCAGGTTCGGGGCGTCGCTGGATTTCTATCATGCTGTGACAGGCCAAAGTTGCCTCTGGCCTGTTTCCTTAATTAGTCGAAAATGAAAAACTATTGTGTGGCTTGCAGGCGTTGCAGCAATTGTGGCGCAGGCAAATAGCCGCCAACCATCTCACCATTGGGTAAGAAAATCGCTGGAGTACCGCTAATGCCGAGCTCGTGACCCAGCATATAGTGCTGCGCGATGGTCTTTTGGCATTGGGCGATATCTTTATCGGCGGTAATGGTTTTACGATTCACTTTCGCATCGTGCATCGCCGCTTTCGGATCGTTAGAACACCAGATGGCCGCCATTTGATCCGCGACTTGACCTTGCGGCCCCTGACGCGGGTAGGCGAGATAGCGCACCGTAATGCCGAGATCATTGTACTCTTTGATCTGACTGTGCAGACGCACACAGTAACCACACGTGATATCGGTAAATACGGTGATCGCGTATTTCTCATTGGGCGCTTTAAACTCAATCATGCTGTCTTGCAATGCGGCAATTTTCTTGGCGTTGAGTGGCGCTTGGCGTTTAGCCAGCACATCAACATAACCGCCATTACCATCCAGCGCATATAGAGTACCCGCGATAAAGTGCTCACCATCAGGCGAAGAGAACAACACACCGCCAGACGTTTGCACTTCAAGCAAACCATTGATATCAGACGGTTTGATCTCTTCCACTTGCAATCCGAGTTTGGCAAAGCGCTGCTCAAGCTCGGCTTTATTCAATTGTGCTGGTGCTGTGTTCGCTTGTACGTTGAATGCCATACTCAGTAAAGGAAATGCCAGCCATGTTAGTCGGCGCAGTACGCTCATGAAAATCACCTTATTTTCAAGCCCTTGGATGGTGCTCGTTGTGGAGTTGTTTAAGCCGCTCAGTGGCGACATGAGTATAAATTTGTGTCGTGGATAAATCACTATGCCCAAGCAACATCTGCACCACGCGCAGATCGGCCCCATAATTGAGCAAGTGAGTGGCAAACGCATGGCGCAATACGTGCGGCGAGAGTTTTTCCACATCAATTCCTGCAATAACCGCATAGTGTTTAATGCGATGCCAGAAGGTTTGCCGGGTCATCTGCTGACCGCGGCTACTGGGGAAAACGATATCCGACGTCTGCTCCCCCAGCAGTAAAGACCGTCCCTGCTGCAAAAAAGTTTCAATCCATTCAATGGCATTTTCGCCCATAGGCACCAAACGCTCTTTACCGCCCTTGCCCATGACTCGCACCACACCTTGGCGCAAGCTCATGTTTTCCATGGTCAGTGAGACCAGCTCTGTCACACGCAGTCCCGTAGCATACAGCAATTCCAACATGGCTTTATCACGCAGCTCAAGTGGACTTTGCGGATCTGGCGCACTCAGCAAAGCTTCAACTTGCGCTTCGCTCAAATCTTTTGGTAAGCGCGTTGGCAGTTTCGGGCTCACCAACAGCGCACTCGGATCATCAGCGCGCACCTTTTCCCGATGCAGATATTGAAACAGGCGACGAATCGCCGACAACATGCGCGCTTTCGAGGTCGGTTTGTAATTTTGCTCCGACAGCCAGCTTTGATACTCCTGCAAACCAGCAAAGCTAATAAAATCGAGCCGATACTGGTTCTGGGCCATCCACTCTAATAGCTTACTCAAGTCATTACGATAAGACGCCACGGTATTTTCTGCCAAACCGCGCTCAAACCACATGGTATCTAAAAATTGTTCCACCAACCCTTGGTCGGGAGATAAGGCTTCGCTCACTCTATCCTCAGCTCTAGCTCTCTTTTTACTGGGCGTTTAATAGCATAAAAATACGCAGGATGCAGGATATTGGCTGCATTCCGATCATTTTTATGGTTAGAATTTGCCATTCCTTCGCAGACAGATACAAATTATTGATGAAGATTGGTCTATTTTATGGCTCAAGCACCTGTTACACCGAAATGACCGCGGAGAAAATTCGCGCCATACTGGGTGAAGAACTGGTGGATATCCACAACGTAAAAGAATCGCCTCTCACTTTAATGAGTGATTACGATCTTTTACTGCTGGGCATTTCAACATGGGATTTTGGTGAAATCCAAGAGGACTGGAGTGCGGTATGGGATCACATCGGTGGCGTGTCGCTAAAAAACAAGTACGTCGCGTTGTTCGGCTTAGGCGATCAAGAAGGCTATGGCGAATGGTATCTGGATGCGATGGGGCTGCTGCACGACCAGATCAAGAAGAGCGGAGCTAACCTGCTTGGCTACTGGCCGAATCAAGGCTACCACTTTGAAGCCTCCAAGGCTTTGACTGAAGATGGCAGCCATTTTGTCGGCCTCGCGCTCGATGAAGATTCACAATATGACTTGAGTGACGAACGCATCGCGACTTGGGTCGAGCAAGTGCTGACCGAGTATCACGACGCGATTTAAGCGCCTCCGTGAGCGCTAAATACCCAACCCTAGCCCTCCCCTAAAAGGGGAGGGAACTCAACCAAGCACCACCCTTACCCCTCCCCCTTATAGGGGGAGATCGGGAGGGGGTATTTCACACCAAACCAAGCAAAACACAGCAACTTAAGCACCGCGAGCGCTAAATACCCCACCCTAACCCTCCCCTAAAAGGGGAGGGAACAGTTTTTGGCTCATCCCCTTCTAGAGCTGCAACCTTTGCTCCTACCCCTTCTAGGGGGAGGCTGGGAGGGGGTATTCCGCACCAACTAAAACCTATGACTTCAACCCAGCCCGAAAACGCCGCCAGTCAAACACCAAACCGGGGTCGGTTTTACGCAGCGGCGCAATATATTGATGTCCAGTAATGCGCGGCAACGTGATGTGCGGGTAGCGCACCATCAAGGCTTGGGTCAGCTCAGTCAGCGCCTGATATTGCGCATCGGTATACGGCACAAAATCACTCCCCTCCAGCTCAATACCAATCGAGTAATCATTACACTTGGCTCGGCCTGCAAAAGAGGAAACACCCGCATGCCACGCGCGCAGATGAAACGGCACAAACTGCACCACCTCACCATCACGGCGGATCACGCAGTGCGCCGAGACGCGCATCTTGGCGATCACCTTAAAAAACGAATGTTGATTGGCATCCAGCTCGCCCAGAAAAAACTGCTCAATGTACGGGCCGCCAAACTGGCCGGGGGGCAAGCTGATGTTGTGCACCACCAGTAGCGAAATATCCTCACTATCATGGCGCACATCACAATGTGGAGAAGGTACTTTTCTGGCGAGGCGGTACCAGCCTTGACTATCAATCATCCTTACTCCTTGCTTTGATATCTTGTCGATGGAGAGTGACTCCCAACCTATCCCCAAACGACTTGGAGTTGCAGCTAGGCGGCAAGTAAGTCCCCATGAGCATAGGAAAACTCTGTGATTGGGGTGAACGAACGTAGCCAACACCGCTGCAGCTTCAAGTAGGAAGAGGATAACCTGCGCCCGATTCTACCTTACACATAACAAATTACGAGATTAGAAGCTGAATTTCTACGCGCCAGCCAGTATCATGGCGCGGTTTGGTTTAACACAGCAAATAACACGGACATTCGACTTGCGATGAAAGAGACTCACAACAGTCAGGATCGCCTTGCGTACCTGAAACAGCAACTGCCTGCCGATATTACCCGCAGCGTGATCGACACCCTAAAGGAAGATTTAGGTGGCATACTTGACCCTGCGGCCGACATTACCGCAAGCCTGATTCCAGCCGATCGCATCAGCACCGCGACCATCATCACTCGTGAAGCGGGGGTGTTTTGCGGCCAGTTGTGGGCGGATGAAGTGTTTAAGCAGCTCGGCGGCCAAGTGAGCATTGAATGGCATGTGCAAGATGGTGAAACGCTTACGCCCAACCAAACCTTGTGTACCTTAACTGGGCCTGCGCGTATTCTGCTCACCGGTGAGCGCAACGCGATGAACTTTATCCAAACCCTTTCCGGTTGCGCCACGGCTACGGCGCGTTATGTGCAAGAGCTCAAAGGCACCCAGTGTCGATTGCTCGATACCCGCAAAACCATTCCCGGCCTGCGCAGCGCACTGAAATACGCTGTGGCTTGCGGCGGCGGTTATAACCACCGTATCGGCGTGTTTGATGCTTACCTCATTAAAGAAAACCACATTATTGCTTGTGGCGGGATCCGTCAGGCAATTAGCACAGCGAAACAGCTCAATCCCGGCAAACCGGTGGAAGTGGAAACCGAAACCTTGGCCGAATTGGAAGAGGCGATCAGCGCCGGTGCCGACATCATTATGCTCGATAACTTTAGTCTTGAGATGATGCGTGAAGCAGTAAAGATTAACGCCGGGCGTGCCGCGCTGGAGAACTCCGGCAATATCACGCTGGATAATCTCAAAGAGTGTGCCGAGACGGGTGTGGATTACATCTCAGTCGGCGCACTGACCAAACACCTCAAAGCCCTTGATCTGTCGATGCGTTTTAAGTCGTAACACTTGAGACTAACTTCAAACATTTCAAACAGTTAACAGGAGACTTCAAGTCTCCTGTTTTTCTTTCTACCCACCCATTTCACAGCATAAGCTTTTAAGTCACTCGCGGTTTTTTGTATTCACGCTGCAAATCAATAGGTTAAAACCCTAACTCACTCGAAGAGCGCTCGCGACTCGATTCCCCCCTTGGGTAGCAAGGCATATGCTCACTGCGCTTAATACGCAAACACCTACGGAGGGAATTATGAAAGCGTATAAAAACAAACAACAGCAAGGTTTTACCTTAATTGAATTGATGATTGTGGTGGCGATTATTGGTGTGTTGGCTGCTGTCGCAATTCCGGCTTATAAAGATTATGTAAAAAAATCGGAGGCTGCTTCTGCTTTAGCAACATTAAGAGCATTGATCACCCCAGCTGAACTTTTCTATCAAGAAAAAGGAATAACGGCCGCAGCTAATCTTTCAACAGATTTAGGATCATTAAGTGGTGCAAATAACCTCGGCATTATCACATCTGAGCTCGTAAGTTCCAAGCCAACACTTAAGTTTGAATTTGGTGCTAATAGCTCTATGACAAGTAATGATACTTTGACTTTCACTAGAGAAGATACTGGATGGAAATGTGCGAAAACTACAAATGTTCCGGCTATTGATGGTTGCCAATAATAACCAATGCTCACCAACCTTGTTGCTATCTTGCGTCAGGCTGAGTTAATCAGCGCAACGCAAGAACAAGCGGTGGTTACGCAGGTTAGCGCCTCGGGGACGTCGGTGCCCGAGGCGCTGCTTGGTTTAGGGATTTTCTCCCCCCAAGAACTCACCGAACAACTGAGCCATATTTTCGGCTTGCCGGAAACCGACCTTAGCCGCTACGACTACGCCCCCCTGTGCCAACAGCTTGGGCTGCGTGAACTGATTACCCGCTACGATGCCTTGCCGATTGCCAAGCAAGGCAATTTATTGCTGCTCGCCGTCTCTGACCCGACCTTACTGCAAGCCGAAGAAGAGTTTCGTTTTGCCACAGGATTACAAGTTGAACTGGCACTGGCCGATCACCGCGCGCTGCAAGCGGCGATTCGCCGTTTGTATGGCCGCTCGATTCAAGGCGCTGCCAACCAAGGGAAAGAGATCAGCCAAGATGAGCTCGCCAATCTGGTTAAAGTCAGTGATGACGAGCTGCAATCTATTGAAGATCTCAGCCAAGATGAATCCCCCGTCAGTCGCTTTATCAACCAAGTGCTGCTCGATGCGGTACGTAAAGGTGCCTCGGATATTCATTTTGAGCCGTATGAAAACCAGTATCGGATCCGCCTGCGCTGCGATGGGATCTTGGTCGAAACTCAGCAACCGGCTAGCCATTTAAGCCGCCGTTTAGCCGCGCGGATTAAAATTCTCTCCAAATTAGATATTGCCGAGCGCCGCTTGCCACAAGATGGCCGGATTAAACTGCGCCTAAGCCGCGATACCGCCATTGATATGCGTGTATCCACGCTTCCCACTTTATGGGGAGAAAAAATCGTGCTGCGTCTGCTCGATAGCAGCGCCGCTAATCTGGATATTGATAAGCTCGGCTATAACCCGCAGCAAAAGCAGCTCTATCTCAACGCCCTCAAAAGACCGCAAGGGATGATTTTGATGACCGGCCCCACCGGCAGCGGCAAAACCGTTTCGCTCTATACTGGGCTGCGCATTCTTAACACGTCACAGATCAATATCTCCACCGCGGAAGATCCGGTGGAAATTAACCTCTCTGGGATTAACCAAGTGCAAGTGCAGCCGAAAATCGGCTTTGGCTTTGCCGAAGCGCTACGCTCGTTTCTGCGCCAAGACCCTGATGTAGTGATGGTCGGCGAAATACGCGATCTGGAAACTGCAGAAATCGCGGTAAAAGCCGCACAAACCGGTCACTTGGTGCTTTCCACCCTGCACACCAACTCAGCCGCTGAAACCGTAATTCGTTTAGCCAATATGGGGGTGGAGCCGTTTAACCTTGCGTCATCACTCAGTTTAATCATCGCCCAACGCCTCGCGCGCCGCCTATGTAAACATTGCAAAATCGCGGTGCGCCCTTCTGCCCTATTGCAAAGCCAATTTGCGTTTCAGCCCAATGAAATCTTGTATGAAGCCAATGCGGCGGGGTGTAACGAGTGTACGGGCGGCTATTCAGGGCGCGTTGGGATCTATGAAGTGATGGCGTTTAATACCGAGCTGGCGGAGGCCATTATGCAACGCGCCAGCATTCATCAAATTGAACGTTTAGCCAAAGCCAATGGCATGCAAACGTTGCAAGAGTCCGGCCTTGAAAAGCTGCGCGAAGGCATCACCAGCTTTGCCGAGCTGCAGCGTGTGCTCTATTTTTAACTGTTTTATTCGATAACCTAACCTGTCAGCACGAGCCTCAATATGAAAGCGACCCAAACCTTACCTCTGAAAAATTATCGCTGGAAAGGCATCAACAGCAACGGCAAAAAAGTTTCCGGCCAGATGCTCGCCATCTCCGAAATCGAGGTGCGCGATAAGCTCAAAGATCAGCATATTCAGATCAAAAAACTGAAAAAAGGCAGTGTCTCTTTATTGGCGCGCCTAACCCATCGCGTGAAAAGCAAAGACATCACGATTTTGACTCGGCAGTTGGCGACCATGCTCACCACGGGCGTACCGATTGTGCAAGCCCTCAAGTTGGTGGGCGATAATCACCGTAAAGCTGAGATGAAATCGATTCTGGCGCAAATCACCAAAAGCGTGGAAGCGGGCACGCCGCTTTCCAAGGCGATGCGCACCGCCAGCGCCCATTTTGATACCTTGTATGTCGACTTAGTCGAAACCGGAGAGATGTCCGGTAACTTACCTGAGGTGTTTGAGCGTTTGGCCACCTACCGCGAGAAAAGCGAGCAGCTACGCGCCAAGGTGATCAAAGCGCTCATCTACCCGAGTATGGTAGTGTTGGTCGCGCTCGGAGTTTCCTACTTAATGCTCACCATGGTCATCCCAGAATTTGAAAGCATGTTTAAAGGCTTTGGTGCTGAACTGCCTTGGTTTACGCAGCAAGTGCTGAAACTCTCACACTGGGTGCAGGCTTACAGTTTATGGGCATTTATCGCCATCGCAGCAACCATTTTTGGCTTGAAAGCGCTGCGTAAAAACTCCTTCCAGATCCGTTTGAAAACCAGTCGCTTGGGGCTGAAATTTCCGATTATTGGCAATGTACTCGCCAAAGCGTCCATCGCCAAATTCAGCCGCACCCTCGCCACCAGCTTTGCTGCGGGGATCCCGATCCTCGCCAGTTTAAAAACCACGGCCAAAACCTCCGGCAATGTGCACTTTGAAACCGCGATTAATGAGGTGTACCGCGATACCGCTGCGGGTATGCCGATGTACATTGCCATGCGCAATACCGAAGCTTTTCCCGAAATGGTGCTGCAAATGGTGATGATCGGTGAAGAGTCTGGTCAATTAGATGACATGCTCAACAAGGTCGCGACCATCTATGAATTTGAAGTCGATAACACGGTCGATAACTTGGGCAAGATTCTTGAACCACTGATCATCGTCTTTCTTGGGACAGTCGTGGGCGGCTTAGTGGTGGCGATGTACTTACCTATCTTTAACTTAATGAGTGTATTGGGTTAGTATGGCGACAAACGGCGTGCCCATTGAGCGCGCCCTCATTTCGCTTAGAGCAAGAGAATGGAACTGTTTTACTTCTACCCTTGGCTGTTTCCGGTGCTCGCCACGCTGTTTGGCTTGATTGTCGGCAGCTTTCTCAATGTGGTGATCTATCGCTTACCCAAAATCATGGAGCGTGAATGGCGCGCGGAATGTGCGGCGAGTTTTCCTGAATATGGCATCACGCCACCAGAGGGTAAACTGACCCTCAGTTTGCCGCGTTCCACTTGCCCACACTGCCAAACGCCGATTCGCGTCATTGATAATATCCCGCTACTGAGTTGGCTGGCGCTGCGCGGTCAATGCTCACACTGTAAAGCGCCGATCAGCGCTCGTTATCCCTTGATTGAGCTACTCACTGCCCTCATGAGCTTAGTGATTGCTACTCACTTTCCGTTCGGGGTGTTTGCCGTGGCGCTGCTGTTTTTCAGCTATGTATTGATTGCGGCGACCTTCATCGACTTCGATACCCTGTTGCTGCCCGACCAATTAACGCTACCTTTACTGTGGGGCGGTATTGCGCTGGCACTGCTTGGCTTTTCTCCGGTTTCACTCAGTGATGCGGTGATCGGAGCCATGGCGGGTTATCTCTCGCTGTGGTCGATTTACTGGCTATTTAAACTGCTGACAGGTAAAGAAGGCATGGGTTATGGCGATTTCAAATTGCTCGCCGCTCTCGGCGCTTGGCTGGGTTGGCAGCAGTTGCCTGTCATCGTACTGCTCTCATCGGTGGTTGGGGTGATTTTCGGTTTAATCCAACTGCGCCAGCAGAAAAAAGGTATCGATATGGCCTTTCCGTTTGGCCCTTATCTCGCCATCGCGGGATGGTTTGCCTTGCTGTGGGGCGATAAGGTAATTGATTGGTACTTCACCACTTGGGTAGGACAACCGTTATGAGTTTTGTCGTAGCATTGACCGGCGGCATCGCCAGTGGCAAAACCACGGTCGCCAATCTATTTCATGATCAGTTTGGCATTGATCTGGTCGATGCCGATGTGATCGCACGTGACGTGGTTAAACCGGAAACCGAAGGATTAAAAGCGATTGCTGCCCATTTTGGGCAAGCCATCTTGCACCCTGATGGCTCACTCAATCGCGCCGCGCTGCGTGAACGCATCTTTGCCGCCCCTAATGAAAAAGCGTGGCTAAACCAACTGCTGCATCCGATGATCCGCCAAGGTATGCGCAACGCGCTTACCCAAACGACCTCACCTTATGCGCTGTTGATTGTGCCCCTGTTGGTCGAAAACCAGCTGCAAACCATGGCCGATCGCGTGTTAGTGGTCGATGTGGATGAAAAAATACAGATTGAGCGCACCATGGCGCGCGATAAGGTATCTCGCGAACAAGCTGAGGCTATCCTTGCTGCGCAAGCCTCACGCGCTCAGCGTTTGGCGATTGCTGATGATGTGCTCAAAAATGACGCAGAAAACCAGAAACTTTTGCCTCAAATCACACTATTGCACCAAAAGTATCTAGCCATGAGCAGGCAAAATTTGTGAGAATAAGCGCAAAGAATCCAAGGCTAGCCCAATGACTACGCACCAGTTTGAACACCCTCTCAATGAAAAAACGCGCATCTACCTGCGTGTCGAAGCGCTGCTCAATCAGATGGAGCGAGCGTCCACTTTCAGTGATGGGATTCAACATCAGCTCTTTTTCCGCTCACTGTTCGATATGCTGGAGATTTTTGAGCAGATCCAACTGAAAAGTGAACTGGCTAAAGATATGGAAAAGCAGCGCTTAACATACCGCAGTTGGCTCCATGTAGAAGGCGTAGATCAAGAGATGCTTAACTCGCTGCTCGCCGAAGTCGATGAAGTTCATCGGGATCTGATGAGTGCCGAGCGTTTTGGCCAATCACTCAAGGAAGACCGTTTCCTGAGTGCGATTCGTCAGCGCTTTAATTTACCGGGTGGTTCCTGCTGTTTTGATCTGCCAGCGCTGCACTACTGGCTGCATCTGCCGCTGGATCGCAAAATGCGTGATGCCCAGCAGTGGATGCAAACCGTGACGCCGCTTTCGAATGCACTCAAACTCTGGCTTAAATTGACTCGCGAAACCGGCCACTACCGCTCACGCATGGCAAGCAACGGTTTCTACCAAAGTGATGCGGAAGATGCCAATATCCTACGCCTTGCGATTCCGCTCGAATACGGTGTGTACCCGATGATTTCTGGGCACAAAAACCGTTTTGCTATCAAGTTTATCGATTTTCACAGCGGGCAAGCCTGCACTCAAGATATCGCCTTTGATTTGGCGGTGTGCTGCTAAAACTCGCGACCTTTTCTCGAAACGACTTTTTCTCGAAACAATGTTGCGAACCAAAAATACATTATCAGCTTGGCTTTGATGAAAAGTATCCCCACACAACTTGGCGTTGCCGGTTTTAAGGGGATAAGCCATGGCTGCTTTTCAATAGGACTGCGTTATGACCAAAAAACTCACCATAGTGAAATGCCCACAATGTGGCACCGATGTGGAATGGGGCGAGCAGAGCCCACACCGTCCATTTTGCAGTAAGCAGTGTCAAATGATTGATTTTGGCGAATGGGCAGATGAAGAGAAAGCCATTCCCGGCGCACCGGATATGTCCGACAGCGATGGCTGGTCAGAAGATCAGTATTAGTTCACGGGGTTGAGAGTAAAGAAAGAGGAGCCAAATGGCTCCTCTAGTCTATTCATCTTCCGAATGCGGGGTTGACTCTGGCTCCGCTGAGGTTTCAATCTCAATCGCGGTCACGCGTTGCAAGCCACGGGGCAACAAAGCGCCACGACGACCGCGTTCACCACGGAAGTTATCCAGATCGCTCACCTTCAAGCCTAGCTTACGTTTGCCTGCATACAGGGTAATCGATGCGCCTTGTGGCAACACCATCAGGTTGGACAGCACTTCCTCACGGGTTTTCGCTTTCGCCGCAGGAATGTTGATGATCTTGTTACCTTTACCTTTGCTCAGTTGCGGCAGATCCTTAATCGGGAACAGCAACATTCGCCCTTGGTTAGTAATGGCTAAAATCTCATCGTTATCGAGATCGGCGATCACTTGTGGCGTCATCACTTCCGAGTTTTCTGGCAAATTGATCAGCGCTTTACCACTGCGGTTTTTCGACAGTAGGTCATCGCCTTTACACACAAAGCCGTAGCCGGCATCTGAACCCACCAACCAGAGCTGATCTTCTTCGCCCATAACAACCTGACGAATCGTGGTGCCTTCCGCTACGTTCAAACGCCCCGTGATCGGCTCACCTTGACCGCGCGCTGATGGCAGCGTGTGCGATTCGAGCGAGTAACTGCGGCCATCACTGCCCAAGAACACTGCTTGCTGGTTGCTCTTACCACAGGCATGGGTCAGGTAATTATCGCCTGCTTTGTAGTTCAGGCTCTGGCAATCCACATCATGACCTTTGGCGTGACGGATCCAGCCTTTTTCAGACAGCACGACGGTGATCGCTTCGCTTGGCATCAAATCACGCTCGGTCAGCGCTTTGGCTTCTTCGCGTTCGACCAATGGTGAGCGGCGATCATCGCCAAACTTGTCGGCATCCGCTTTGATCTCTTTTTTGAGCAGATTATTGAGGCGACGTTCAGAGCCGAGTAGCTCTTCCAGTTTTTTACGCTCTTTTTCCAGCTCATCTTGCTCACCGCGGATCTTCATCTCTTCCAGTTTCGCCAAGTGGCGTAACTTGGTATCTAAGATCGCGTCCGCTTGAAGATCGGTCAGATCAAAGCGTGCCATCAACACCGCTTTCGGATCGTCTTCGTTGCGGATGATCTCAATCACTTCATCAAGGTTGAGATAAGCGATCAGCAAACCTTGCAAAATGTGCAAACGAGCCAGCACTTTATCGAGGCGATATTGCAAACGTGAGCGTACCGTTTCACGGCGGAAGGAGATCCACTCGCTCAAGATCTGCACTAAGCCTTTGACCTGAGGACGATTGTCGAGACCAATCATATTCAGGTTAACGCGGAAGCTCTTTTCCAGATCCGTTGAAGCGAACAAGTGGTTCATCAGCAGATCGCAATCGACGCGATTTGAGCGCGGCACGATCACGATACGCGTTGGGTTCTCGTGATCCGATTCATCGCGTAAGTCTTCCACCATCGGCAGTTTCTTAGCACGCATCTGCGCGGCGATCTGCTCCAGCAGCTTCGCGCCAGAGACTTGATGCGGCAGCGCGGTGATCACGATATCCGAGCCTTCTTTGCACCACACAGCACGCATTTTGATGCTGCCACGGCCAGAGCGGTAAATCTTCTCTAGCTCAACCGTTGGGGTGATAATTTCCGCTTCAGTCGGGAAATCAGGGCCTTTGACGTACTGCATTAAATCGGTCAGCGGCGCGTTAGGATTATCGATGAGGTGAATCGTCGCATCCGTCACTTCACGCACGTTGTGCGGTGGAATGTCGGTCGCCATACCTACCGCGATGCCGGTGACACCATTAAGCAGAATGTGCGGCAGACGCGCTGGCAACATTTTCGGCTCTTGCATGGTGCCGTCAAAGTTTGGTTGCCAATCTACGGTGCCTTGGCCTAATTCGCTAAGCAGAATCTCGGCAAACTTTGACAGTTTGGCTTCGGTATAACGCATGGCCGCGAACGATTTCGGATCGTCCGGTGCACCCCAGTTACCTTGACCATCCACTAACGGATAGCGATAAGAGAATGGCTGCGCCATCAACACCATAGCTTCGTAACAGGCCGAATCGCCATGCGGATGGTATTTACCCAGTACGTCACCCACGGTACGTGCTGATTTTTTGTATTTGGCCGATGCCGAGAGACCCAACTCAGACATCGCGTAGATGATGCGTCGTTGAACCGGTTTTAAACCGTCGCCAATGTAAGGCAACGCACGGTCCATGATGACGTACATCGAATAGTTGAGATAAGCGTCTTCGGTAAACTTGCGCAGCGGCAGCTGTTCAACGCCATCAAAGCTGATTTCTGTAGACATTCGTTACACCTCTGCCATATCGCCGTTGCGTTGCAGCCAAGTACGGCGATCATCCGCACGCTTTTTACCCAGCAGCATATCCATCATTTCGTCGGTCGCTTCAGCATCATCAATGGTCAGTTGCACTAAGCGGCGAGTGTTGGGATCCATCGTGGTTTCACGCAATTGCAGCGGGTTCATTTCACCCAAGCCTTTAAAGCGTTGCACGTTCACTTTGGCTTTTTTCTGGCTCAGGCGCTCTAACACGCCCTCTTTTTCTTGATCATCGAGTGCGTAGAACACCTCTTTACCACAGTCGATGCGGTAGAGCGGCGGCATGGCAACATAGACGTGACCCGCTTTCACCAACGCTCGGAAATGGCGGGTAAATAGGGCGCAGAGCAAGGTCGCAATGTGCAGACCATCCGAGTCCGCATCGGCAAGGATACAGACTTTGCCGTAACGCAGTGCTTCGAGGTTATCATTGTCAGGGTCAATCCCCAATGCAACTGAGATGTCGTGTACTTCTTGTGAAGCCAATACCTGATCGGCAGAAACTTCCCACGTATTGAGGATTTTACCGCGCAGTGGCATCACCGCTTGGAATTCACGATCCCGCGCTTGCTTCGCCGAGCCGCCCGCTGAATCCCCTTCCACCAGGAAGAGTTCGGTGCGGTTAAGGTCTTGCACTGTACAGTCGGTCAATTTACCCGGTAAGGCAGGGCCTGAAGCGATCTTCTTACGCACCACTTTCTTGCTGGCACGCATTCGGCTGTGCGCGTTGGCAATACAAACTTCGGCTAACTGCTCTGCCAGTTGCGGTTTTTCGTTAAGCCACAAGCTGAAGGCATCTTTCACCACGCCGGAGACAAACGCCGCCGATTGGCGTGAAGAGAGGCGCTCTTTGGTTTGGCCAGCAAACTGCGGATCTTGCATCTTGATCGACAGTACATAAGCACAGCGGTCAAACACGTCCTCGCCTGTCAATTTTACCCCGCGTGGCAGCAGATTGCGGAACTCACAAAACTCGCGCATCGCATCCAGCAAGCCTTGGCGTAAACCGTTGACATGGGTACCACCTTGCGCGGTTGGGATCAGGTTAACGTAGCTTTCGGTGATCAGCTCGCCACCTTCGGGTAGCCAAATCACCGCCCACGTTGCCGCTTCGGTTTGCGCAGTAAATTCGCCGGTAAACGGCTCTTCCGGCAGTAAGGTATAACCTTTCACCCCTTCGGCCAGATAATCTTTTAGACCATCTTCGTACAACCAGCGGTGCTCGTTGTTATTGACCTTATCGGTAAAGATGATTTCTAAACCGGGGCAAAGTACCGCCTTGGCGCGCAAGTTATTAATCAGGCGCGATACAGAGAAATTCGGTGAATCAAAATATTTGGTGTCTGGCCAGAAATGCACGCTAGTACCGGTATTGCGACGACCGCAAGTCCCCGTAACCGTCAGCTCAGTCACTTTATCGCCATGTTCAAAGGCAATTTCATACACTTGACCATCACGGCGAACCGCCACTTCTACCCGTTTGGAGAGCGCATTCACCACCGAAATACCCACCCCGTGCAAGCCACCGGAAAATTGGTAGTTTTTGTTGGAGAACTTACCACCGGCGTGCAGTTTGCACAGAATAAGCTCGACCCCTGAGACCTTCTCTTCAGGGTGAATATCGACGGGCATGCCTCGCCCGTCATCAATCACTTCGAGCGATTGATCGGCATGAAGAATTACCTGAATTTTGGAGGCGTATCCGGCCAGCGCTTCATCGACGGAGTTGTCGATCACTTCTTGCCCAAGGTGATTGGGGCGCGTGGTGTCGGTATACATTCCCGGTCTGCGACGCACTGGTTCTAAGCCATTGAGAACCTCAATGGCCCCAGCATTATATTGTTCAGTCATAATACGGAATGCTTTATTTGCTCAATGATTGGTAACTTTATCAGCGCCGTGTGAAAACCTGATTTTTTGTGCATAATTTGTGCGAAAAATCGCATTATTTCAGGTGTTCATTTCAGCAAGCTGAACGATGGGAGCGAGAGGACACTGACCAAGCAAGCTCGCGTTTTGCCCTTACACCGCCTCACAGTTGGCGCTAAAGTCTAAGGGCAACATAGTCTGGAAGCCGCCCTCTGATGTCAAGGGCACAGCGCAAGGATCAGGTAAATTTATGAGGCTTTGCGCAGCAAAACGCAGATTGAATCCGAAAACAACAAAAGTCAGTCATCAATCAAAGTTCAAGGAAGTGAATAATCTGCTCTGGGTAACGTTCAAAATCCACAAAACTGTGGTCACCGCCCTCTTCCACGGTCAGTTTAGCCGCTTGGTACTTCTCAACCGCTTGTCGATAATCCAGCACTTCATCACCTTTTTGCTGCAGTAGCCAAAAATCGCTTGGCTGTTTCAGCACTGGCGTATCGAGCGCTTTCAACTCATCAATATGACACGCTTCGAGCACGTAATGCTCTTGGGTGTAAGGATTAACCTGCTCACCGAGAAAATCGGCTAATAACTCGTAAGGCTTCACAGCAGGATTGATCAGTACCGCGCGAAAGCCAAATTGGGCATTTAACCAAGTGGAGAGATAACCGCCTAATGAACTACCGACCAACCCGATCCGATATTGCGCGCGATATTGCTCCACGACAGACAACAGATGCTGCGCCGCTTGCGCTGGAAAGCTTGGTAACTTGGGCACCACGACTTTGATATCAGGCCTGTGCTGCTGGCAATACTGCTGCATCACTTGCGCTTTGTGTGACAACGGTGAGCTGTTAAAGCCATGGATGTAGAGCAGCAAAGCAGGACGAGCAGTCATATCAGTATCCGTTCGAGTTAAAATCAGGTAAAAATCGGCCTTGTTTAAGTCGCTTCACTTGGGTGCTCACTTGTCCATCCGCGTGAAGGGTTAATTCACGCCAGCCGGGTGAGCAGTTATCTAACGCGAAATCTTGTGAATTAGGCTTAAACTGCACACAGGTTGAGGGGGTCGCCATCACACGCGCGCCAAGGTGAATACGATCCATATCCTGATGCACATGGCCACACAAAATGGCTTTCACATTACTGTGCTTGGCGACGACATCCCAAAAACGCTCGCTCTCTTTGAGTGTGTGCTGATCAAGCCAAGCGCTTCCCACCAAGAGCGGATGATGGTGCAGCAGCACTAAAGTGTGACGCTCTGGGTACTCGGTCAGCTTGTTATCCAGCAGTTGTAACTGCTGCTCACTCAGTTTGCCGTGCGGCACGCCAACCACTTGCGAATCGAGTAACACCACTTGCCAATGCTCCCCCAGCAGCACATGTTCAACGGCTTGAATTTGCTGAGTGGGCAGTACACTGTGCATACTCGGTTTGTAATCATGATTACCGGGCAGCCAATAACACGCTTTTTTTAGCGGCTGAATACCGCGCACAAAGCGTTGATAAGACTCGGGTGTGTGGTCTTGCGAAATATCCCCGGTGGCGAGAATAGCATCAAATTCGACCTGCTCTTCACCAATGGCCGCAACCACAGCCGCAAAGCTGTCAGCCGTATTCACACTGAGCAAGCTACCATCTTCCACCGCGAACAAATGGGTGTCCGTGATCTGAATAAGCTTGATTGATGAATCCTCTGATTGAGACGACACTTTCAAAATCGGTAAACCTAACTCTGTTATTTATTGTGATAGGGTGATTGGACTGCGACTGATGCCATGCTTGAGGCAGAAAGTCAGCCAATCGCCTAAAAAGCGATTCAGTTGCGCTTTTTCATCGGGTTGCACCATGTTTTCGTTCGGATAATCATAGCGCGCTTGCACTCGACCTAACTGTTCACTACTGCAAACCTCGGCCACGCGAGCATCGTGGTACAGCCTGACAGACATGGTCGGCAATGGAAATACTGACAAGTCATCACTTTGACAGACCTCCAACAAAGTTGTGTACTTTGTGACCTCTAGCACTTGCAGTTGATAGGTCATTTGAGCAGCTTGGTAACAACGCACCTCTCCGACCTCCGGCTGCGCAGGCAGCAGAGCATTCAGTTTGGCGTAGTTGGTCTCATATACCCGCATTAATTCAGGGAGATCAACATGATACGGTTTTTTAACTGTCAATTGACTCATTACTCGTTACAGCCATTGCTGTTGTAATGGCTGATAATTCAGCGCCAACCACTGTAAGGCAATGATTGATGCCCCATTTTCAATTCGCCCATCTTTGACCAATTGATACGCTTCAGTCCGACTCATCACATGCACTTTGATGTCCTCTCCTTCACAGTCTAAACCATGAATGCCACCCGCTTGTGAACAATCGACTTCACCTATAAAGACATCCAATTTTTCAGAACATCCCCCAGAAGAAGGATAATAAGAGGTAATTTTTTCAATTCTGCCTACAGTCAGCCCTGCTTCTTCTACCGCTTCACGGCGCACGACTTGTTCAGCACTCTCATCGGTATCAATCACTCCAGCGACAATTTCCAGTTGCCAAGGCTGTGCATGTTCTAGCGCACCGACGCGGATCTGTTCGATGATCACCACTTGGTCACGAATAGGGTCGTACGGCAACATCGCCGCGGCATGGCCACGTTCAAACATTTCCCGCTCGACAGGCACACTCCAGCCTCCCGCAAAACGTTTATGCTTAAAACGGTACTTCACCATGCGGAAAAAGCCTTTAAACAGTGTCTCTTTATTAAGGATTTCGACATCTTTCTTATTAAAAGAGACTGGCTGCTGATTCGCGTCTTGCATTCGTACCTCCTATTGATGAACTTTATAGTTTACTCGTGGAATTTGCCGACTACCAAGTGATGGCTCAACTTTTTATATAAAAATTATCTTATTTTTTAAGTGGCTCATAATTTTTATTGCACAGTTGGATAGTTAAGTGTAAAAAAGTGCAAAGTTTCGAGTGAATTACCATCAATTTGAGTTAAACTCTTGAGGAATAAATCCTTTCACATCACGTCAGGAATAGGACCGATGAAAAAACTGCTTCCATTATTTGTTAGTGCTGCGCTAGGCACACTAAGCTCTGCCGTTTGGGCAGAAAACCTGGCAGAGATTTATAACCAAGCAAAAGAAAATGATCCCCAATTACTCAGCGTAGCGGCTCAACGTGATGCTGCGTTTGAAGCGGTGACTTCTAGCCGTAGTGCCCTTTTACCACAAATTAATCTGACGGCGGGTTACAACATCAACCGCAGTGATCAAGACCCACGCGAAAGTGATCTTCTCTCTGCAGGCATCAACTTTTCACAAGAACTGTACCAACGCTCTAGCTGGGTAAGCTTAGACACGGCTGAGAAAAAAGCCCGCCAAGCAGACTCTCAATACGCTGCCACGCAACAAGGCTTAATCTTACGTGTGGCGAAGGCTTATTTTGAAGTGCTCCGCGCTCAAGATAACCTTGAATTCGTGCGCGCCGAAAAAGCCGCCGTGGGTCGCCAATTAGAGCAAACCAAACAACGCTTTGAAGTCGGTTTGTCAGCGATTACCGACGTACATGATGCACAGGCACAATTCGATGGTGTATTAGCCGATGAAGTGTTGGCGGAAAACAGCCTCACCAATAGCTATGAAGCTCTGCGTGAAATTACGGGTCAGGAATACTCTAAGCTTGCGGTGCTCGATACCAAACGTTTTGCTGCGAGTCGTACGACCGAATCGAGCGAAGCGTTGATCGAAAAAGCGCAACAGCAAAACTTATCGCTGCTTGCTGCTCGTATCAGCCAAGATGTCGCACGTGACAACATTTCGCTTGCCAGCTCTGGCCATCTGCCATCACTGACCTTAGATGGTGGTTACAACTATGGCAACAATAGCAACGACAATGCGAAAAACACTTCAGGCGAAGAGTACAACGATTTCAAAATCGGCGTGAACCTCAAAGTGCCGCTGTACACAGGTGGCAACACCACGTCACTGACCAAACAAGCTGAATTTGCGTATGTAGCCGCCAGCCAAGATCTGGAAGCCGCTTACCGCTCAGTGGTTAAAGATGTGCGTGCATACAACAACAACATCAACGCTTCAATTGGTGCATTGCGTGCTTATGAGCAGGCAGTGATTTCTGCGAAGTCAGCACTGGAAGCGACCGAAGCAGGTTTTGATGTTGGTACGCGTACCATTGTCGATGTACTCGATGCCACACGTCGCCTGTATGATGCGAACAAAAATCTCTCGAATGCTCGCTATGACTACATTCTCAGTGTGCTGCAACTGCGCCAAGCGATTGGTACTCTGAGTGAGCAAGACGTGATGGATGTCAACGCAGGCCTAAAAGTCGCGAAGAAGTAATCCATCTCTTTTGAGCTGCATGAAATAAATCATGAAATAAATGAAGGGGCCACTTGGCCCCTTTTGCTATATGTCGCTTAAGTAGTTGATAAGTATCATATTACTTATTAATCCACGTTAACCACGACCACCTTTGATCGCTTCGATGATTTCGGTGGTTGAGCAGCCTTCTTCAAAGTTCAATACTTTGACTTCACCACCCGCGGCAATCACTTCTTTGCCACCCGCAATCTCTTCTGGTTTGTAGTCGCCACCTTTCACCAGTAGGTTTGGCAGTACGGCTGCGATCAAACGCTGTGGTGTATCTTCGCTAAATGGCACGACCCAGTCCACCGCGCCAAGACCCGCCAATACCGCCATACGACGATCGGTACTGTTGACCGGACGGCCAGGGCCTTTCAAGCGTTTCACCGATTCATCGGTGTTCACCGCAACGATTAAGCGATCGCCAAGCTCTGCTGCATGGTTAAGGTAAGAAACATGGCCTGCGTGCAAAATGTCAAAGCAGCCGTTGGTCATCACCACTTTTTCGCCGCGCGCTTGCGCTTTTTTCACGGCTTCAATCAGAGCATCTTCGCTGATCACGCCATAATCAGTGTCTTTGCTGCCGTGCACAGCTTCCGCCAATTCAATGGTAGAAACAGTAGACGTACCCAGTTTACCGACCACCACACCGGCGGCAGCATTAGCCAGAGCACAAGCTTCATCCAGCGCTTTACCTGCCGCAACCGACGCCGCAAGCACAGAAATCACCGTATCCCCGGCGCCTGTCACGTCATACACTTCTTTGGCTTGGGTGGGTAAATGGAAAGGTTCCAGTCCACGGCGCAGCAGCGTCATACCGTGTTCGCTACGAGTCACCAGTAATGCGCCGAGATCGAACTTTTCAATCAGGGCAAAACCTTTTTCAACCAGCTCTTGCTCAGATTTGACTTTGCCGACCACAGCTTCAAATTCAGACATGTTTGGCGTAAGCAGCGATGCACCACGATAACGTTCAAAGTCGCTGCCCTTAGGATCGATAAACACAGGTACACCAGCTGCCTTAGCTTTCTGAATAAACTGCTGTACGTGCTCTAACGCACCTTTCGCGTAGTCAGACAAGATCACCGCGCGCACTTTAGGTAGCGCACTTTCCATGCGCGATAAGATAAGCTGCGCATCCGTGTTTTCGAATTTGTCTTCAAAATCGAGACGGATCAACTGCTGACCGCGGCTCAATACACGCAATTTAGTGATGGTCGGGTAATCCGGCAGCGCCACAAAATCACAATGGACTTTCAGTGAGGTTAGCTTGTTGGCAAGCACATTCGCCGGCTCATCTTGCCCTGTCAGACCAATGATGTGCGCGTGACCACCTAAAGAAGCGATGTTCATCGCAACGTTAGCGGCACCGCCCGGACGCTCTTCACTCTGCTCTACTTTCACTACAGGTACTGGTGCTTCCGGCGAGATACGTCCCGTTGGGCCATACCAGTAACGGTCAAGCATGACATCACCGACAATTAACACACCCGCTTTGCTGTAGTCAGGTAGCACTGGTTTCATTCTCAATCTCCAATATTCAGATTGGGGCGGAGTTTATCACAGCCGCCAAGGTGGCAGAAGTGCTCAACCGAGCCACTGCTGCCAAGCTTGTATCACTTGTTCACGTTCAACCACAAATTGTGAATCTCGCACATCGGCCGATTGATTGAGTAAATTACGGCGATGAATCTGGTCGCGCATACTGGTGTAGGCATGAGTCAGAGCCAGCGCTTGTGACTCGCTCATCACTTGATGGTTCATCAAGGATTCAAAAATGCGTACGTTATCCGACCAACGCGTTAACTTAGGTTGTTGATGACTGAAGCGTAAGACCAGATATTGCGCTAAAAATTCAATATCGGTGATCCCGCCTTCATCTTGCTTGAGCATAAAGCGCCCCGCTTTTTTACCGCCGAGATGATCTCGCATTTTGATCCGCATCTCGACCACCTCTTGTTTAAGCTTGTGCTCCTCTCGGGGCAAACAGAGAATCTGATGCCGTGTGTTGGCAAACGCTTGTTGCAGCGGCGCATCACCATAGATCATCCGCGCGCGAACTAGGGCTTGATGCTCCCAAGTCCATGCTTCTTGACGCTGATATTCATCAAAGGCATCAGTTGGACTCACGAGCAAACCGGATGCACCAGAGGGGCGCAGTCTGGTATCGACTTCATACAAAATGCCCGAGGCTGTGCGGGTAGAGAAAATATGGATGATGCGCTGCGCTAAACGTAGATAGAACTGGCGGCCATCAATGCTTTTCTCACCATCCGTGTTCACCTCAACTGGGCAGTCGTGCATAAATACGATGTCGAGGTCGGAGTTATAACCCAGCTCCCAGCCTCCGACTTTGCCATAGCCCACCACCGCAAAACCTCGGCCATTGCGATGTTTAAGATGGGTCGGCTCACCGTATTTACTGCTCACTTGCAGCCATGCTTGGCTCACAACCGCCTCAACAATCGCTTCGGCAAGATAGGTTAAGTGGTCACTCACTTTCATCACCGGAAGCACGCCTGCGATATCTGCTGCGGCAATGCGCAGGATCGAAATCTGCTTAAATTGGCGCAGCCCTTCCATCTGCTGCTCCATATCTTCTTCTGGAATGCGCGCCAGAAAATCCCGCAGCTCGGTTTGATAAGACTCCAATGGAATTGGGTTATACAGATGCTGTGGATCAATCAGCTCATCAAGCAAGATAGGATAACGCGCGAGCTGCTCGGAAATCATTGGGCTAGCGGTACACAAGCGCACCAATTGCACCAAAGCAGCGGGATGCTCATCGAGCAGTTCAAGGTAAGTGGTGCGTGTGGCAATACTGTGCAGCAATGCCAATACGCGCGACAACCCAAATTCTGCATCGGGATGAGCAAACAC
The DNA here is from genome assembly GCF_008369605.1 of Vibrio cholerae. Taxonomy (NCBI): domain Bacteria; kingdom Pseudomonadati; phylum Pseudomonadota; class Gammaproteobacteria; order Vibrionales; family Vibrionaceae; genus Vibrio; species Vibrio cholerae. Next base: position 421,470 of record NZ_CP043554.1, on the reverse strand, counting down.
GGCCTGATACACTTTCGGCATTAACCGGTTAAGCACCTCGCGCCCACGCGGGCCAATGGTGCGTTTAGCCAGATCATCTTTAAATTGGGTGATGGTGCGAATTTGCTCACCTGCTTCGCTCAACCCAAGATCCTGCTCAATGATGTGTTCAATCACGTCCGGTTTATGCGCCATATCCCACAGCTCATGGAAATGACGAGCTACCGTGTGTTCCTCTTCTTCGTCTTCTTCGCCAATCAAGGTGGCAAACACGCGATGCACGCGCTGCATGTGTTCGCTCACCTCACGCTGTAAACTTGGCCAGTCGGCCAATCCGATTGCGATCGCCAGACGCAGCTGATCGTCTTCTTTATCCGGTAACGTTTGAGTTTGCTTATCGGCCATCGCTTGCAGCAAGTTTTCTAAGCGGCGCAAAAAGCGGTAAGCATCACGCAAATCTTGCACTTGTTCGCGCGTTAGCAGTTCAAGCTCCGCAATCGCATCCAAAGTTTCTAGCAAGCCGCGTTTGCGCAGGCTTGGCTCGCGGCCACCGCGGATCAATTGGAACACTTGCGCAATAAATTCCACTTCACGAATGCCGCCCGCACCGAGCTTGATGTTGTTACTCAAACCACGGCGGCGCACTTCACTGCTGATCATGGATTTCATTCGGCGTAGGGATTGAATGGCACTGAAATCGATATAACGGCGAAACACAAACGGGCGCAGCATCTGGCGCAGCTCTTGGTATTGCGGGTACATTTCCCGCCCCATCACTCGCGCTTTGATCATCGCGTAGCGTTCCCAGTCACGCCCCTGCTCTTGGTAGTAATCCTCTAATGCGGCATAGCTCATCGCGAGTGGGCCGCTGTCACCAAACGGGCGCAAGCGCATATCGACTCGGTAACAAAAACCATCCGGTGTGGATTGATCCAGTAGCTTGATCAAGCGCTGACCTAAGCGTGTGAAAAATTGCGCATTGGCAATCGAACGGCGCGCGCCTTGCGTCTCGCCATTTTCAGGATAAGTGAAAATCAGATCGATATCAGAGGAGAAGTTGAGCTCACCGCCACCGAGTTTTCCCATTCCGATGATCAGCATGGGCTGCGCTTCGCCTTGCGCATTACAAGGCGTGCCCATTTCAAGACAGCAGCGCTGATAGAGCCATTGATAGCTTTCAAAGATCAGCGCTTCCGCCAGTTGGGAAAGGTGAGAAAGGCTCTCTTCTAATGTCCAGCTCGCACAAAAATCCCGCCATGCGATATACACCATCTCTTGGTTACGAAACTGGCGTAAACGCTTCTGCGCGACCGCTTCATCCTGACACTCGGCGAGCCACTGCGCTAATTCACTGCGATAATCTTGCTCACGGCTTGGCTCGGCTAATAACGAGGGGAGCACCTGACACAGTTGGTCATCGCGCTGCAAGGTTTGGGCTACAAACTGGCTTAAACCGAGTACATAGCGCAATTGATTCAGTACAGGCGAAGGCCAATTGGCGATGTGTGGATGTTCAGAAATCAGTGATTGATAATGCAATTCGGCGGTCGGTAAAAGCGATCTGGGCAGTGACATGATGCTTCCTTGTCTTTGAATGTTCACTAGTTATATCGCAAACTCTGGCGGAAAAAAAAACGCCCACAGAGCAGTTGTGGGCGCTTGACGAATAATTTTTTGCGGTTTTGCTCAATAGCTCGGTCTACACGCGAAATGCGGTAATTTTTCTATCCAGCTCTTCAGCGTTACTTTGCATGATTTCTGAGGTTTCGAGCAGCTCAGTCATCACAGTGACCGAACCTTCCACCAACTCACGCACATTGTTGAGGTTTTCGTTCATCTCTTCGGCCACATTGCTTTGCTGACCTGCTGCCGCGGCAATTTGGAAGTTCATGTCATTGAGCAATTGAACCTGATTAACGATGCCATCCAACTCGCTACCAGCGTTGGTGATGAGCTCTACCCCATCCGCCGCTTGCACCACACTTTTTTCCATTAAATTCACAGCGCTATTGGCACTAGTTTGCAGCTGTGAAATCATCTCTTGGATTTCAACAGTCGCATTTTGGGTACGCTGCGCCAAATTTCGCACTTCATCGGCAACCACGGCAAAACCGCGCCCGGCTTCTCCTGCTCGCGCTGCTTCAATCGCCGCGTTCAGTGCCAGCAAATTGGTTTGCTCTGAAATGCTGCGAATCGTGCCCACTACGCTGCTGATCGCCACCACTCGCTCTTCCACCTGATTGACGGCTTGCGCAGAAGAGCTGATGTCTTTCGAAAGCTCACTCATTTTACTGATGGTGCTTTTGACAAACTGCTGACCGGTTTGAGCCTGCTGAGACGCATTTTCGGTTAAGGAAGAGGCGTTCTGCGCATGTTCCGCGACCGTTTGAACCGTTGACGACATCTCACTCATCGCCGTAGCCAATTGGTCAATTTCGTTGAACTCTTCTTGCGCTGAATCTTTGGTCTCCGACATGCTCAGGGTCATCACTTCAGTGAGCGAGGTCAGCTCTTGCGAGGCATCAATTTGCAACTTGATCAGGTCTTGTAGCTGGCGGCGGGTTTTCTCCAGCTCGCGCGCGACATCCCCATACTCATCTTTACAATCCATTTTGATCGGCTCTGAGAGGTTACGCTGCGCCATCAGCTTGATCACATCACTCAGATACTGAGTTTGTCGCAGCATGACGCGCGCGGCAAACAGCAACAGCACCACAAACACCACAATCAGTAACAAGGTTTGCCAGAACACTTGCACCAGATAGTTATCGTAGTGCTGCTGTGCGACTTCCACACTGTTGGTAGCCGCCAATAAAGATTGGTAAAAGATATCTGCGTCCCAAAGCTGCTTGCCAATGATCAACACCGTGCTGAATACCATCAGCATCACCATTTTCGGGACGAGACGAACATCTGTAATTACCCGCTCCCACGGCTTAAACGACATCGTTGCCATTGTCAGTTCTCCATTCTTTTTGATTGCCACTGAGTGAGGATGCAAAAGATCAGCAACCTATTATTTCGAGCCTCGTATGAAAGCCGATAATATCAAAAATGAAACAAAACCCATCAGTTTGTTATCGCTAATTCTCTTATTCATCACGCTATTTGTGATCTTTGACTTATACCCAAACGACTTGGAGTTGCAGGTAGGCGTCAAGTGAGTTCATATCCATGGGCATAGACAGACTATGTGATTGGGATGAACAAACGTAGCCAACACCACTGCAGCTTCAAGTAGGAAGGGGATATTGTCTCTATCCATCACTCATCAAACTCACTATGTGTTATCGGCATAAACTGACGTATCTAGAGTCTTTTCTCGCGATAACGAGATGTGGGCATGCATAGTGAAGTATCACCAAGATGGGGAAAAGCGATAAAAACAAAAGGGAAGCACCCGCCTCCCTTATTTATCTATATCAATACGTTAACCAGAGCTACTCACGCCAATACGGATGCGCTTCAACACCCATCGTGCGGCTTTGCTCCATCGCATGCAAAATGGAGTTCTCTTGACGAATCAGCCAACGTTTCAGTTGATCTTGCTCTTCACCTTGTAGCAGATCCACCAAACGCTCTAATGGTTTGAGGCGCAATAAATCATCAATACCGTGCAACAAATCCGCCCACGGCATCCGAAATGCCTGACGGTTTTCAGCATCGTATAAACTTGCAAAACTCACCCCAGTGTAAAGGTTACGCATTAGGCGATACTGCTGATCGAGGTATTCTTGTACGGTTAAGGTTTTACCCGGTGGAAAAGCTTCCATCAACTCCGCCCATGTGCGGTCAAGTTGTTTTACGGAAAACGCTTCCAGCGGCTGCGCCATTTTTTCGCGTGCTTTGTCATCTAAAAACGGCTGCCAACCACGCGTCAGCACCCAACGACTTAGATCCAGTAACAAGCCGGTATAACGGGCGCTGCTCAGTAAACGCAGTGTATCTTCACGCTGTGGCAGACTCTCTTGCAAGGTTTTCAACGCGGTGACTAAAAACTTACGCGCATCCAGTTTACGCAGCGCGTAACCCTTGTCTTCTTGCAAACTTTCCAGATATTCAAACTCTTTTAGCCACTGTAACTCTTGCTCTAACCATTTGAGCTCTTGGCGCAAAATCGCGCTGGCGCGGCGCGGAATGATGCCGCCGTAGACGGAAAGCAGTTGGCGCAGGTAACTCACTGCATGACGAATTTCGTGCAATGCCGCCACGTTTTCACGTTCGGTATAGATTTGCTCATGGTAATGCCAGTGCGCCAGCGCATGTTCCAGTGCACGGATAAAGCAAGACTCGGCGGTGTCATTTTTATCGACACTGACCAAGGCCATGGGTTGGATTTCATCACCCGAATAATTGGCGGCGAGGCGATAGCCACGAGCGGCTTTGCTAAGATTCCCTAAGCGCATACCGCCATGCTCACAAAGCTGGCGCGCTAAGGTAAACAGTGCATCGGTTTGACCAGACTTAAGTTCCAGCTCCACTTCACAAATCGGCTCTTGGCGATCACCCGCCACCACAAGACCTTGATCAAAGGCGACTTCCACTTGGCTACCATCAGCCATGCTAATCAACCACTGTTCACGAGTGAAGTTGGTCGAAAAGAGCGGCATGAGTTCGGCTTGTAGCTGAGTCAGCTCTTTTCCTTGCGGCCAGATATCGGCAGGATGCAACGAAAGATCGGGCTCATTACTGTGATGTTCGGCATTGAACTCCGGACGCTGATGTAGACCGGCGACCACACGACCTGCGGTTTTCACCGTCTGGACATACACCTCATCAAAACGACGGATGCGCAGTCCAATATCATGCTGACGCAACCAGTTATCGGGGGTATCAAAGTACGTGTTTCCTAACTCCCGACAGCTGTGCTGAAGAACTTTGGTTTCAGAAATCTTCGCGCGTAAGATGGTTGAAAAATCTGGAGAAACAAAAAACTTCAGTTCTATCTCGGTTTCCATAGTTATCCCTTTCGATGCAGATGCCGACAGGATATTGCCTTATAGACACCGGAGCAAGAGAGAAATATCGGCCCAATCATGATCTAAAACAGTTTTATTGCGACGGTGTTTGGGTTAACATGCGCGCCTTTATAGCCAACGCTCAACATTTCACCATATTATGGTGTATGTTATTTCAAGGTTATAGTTATTAGGTTGAATGACCATGCCAGTAAATACAATCATGGGGTTATTTGCAAAGTCCCCGATTAAGCCTTTGCAACGCCACGTAGTGTGTGTGAATGAATGTTGCTCACACCTGATCAATTTCTTTGAAGTTTGTAACAAAGGTGATTGGGAAAAAGCGGGCGAAATTCGTGCACAGATTTCTCACCTAGAGAAAGAAGCTGACGTGTTAAAGCGTGAAATCCGCCTTAAACTTCCTCGCGGTCTATTCATGCCGGTTGATCGTAGTGACATGCTGGAACTACTGACTCAACAAGATAAATTAGCAAACCTCGCCAAAGACATTGCGGGCCGTGTATATGGCCGTCAGCTTGTCATCCCTGAGCCTCTCCAAGAAAACTTCATTGCTTATGTTAGACGTTGCTTAGATGCGGCTAACCAAGCGCAGAATGTGATCAACGAGCTCGACGAGTTATTGGAAACTGGATTCAAAGGTCGTGAGGTAACTCTCGTGGCTGAAATGATCCATCAACTGGATGTGATTGAAGATGACACCGATTCCATGCAGATTCGCCTACGCCAACAGCTGATGGCCATCGAATCGAAAATGAATCCAATTGATGTCATGTTCTTGTACAAAATTCTGGAATGGGTGGGCGGCATTGCCGACCAAGCGCAGCGCGTTGGTGCTCGCTTAGAGCTTATGCTTTCTCGTTCTTAAATTTAAAAGTTAACCAAATAACGAAGAGCAACCACAGTATGACGACCTGCTAGGCGATGAGTATTTTCTACGCTGAAGGTCGTTATCTGCGTCAAAAACAAGCTTGGGTTGCTCCGCTTGTTATCAACAACTAGGTATTACGATGGAAATCCTTGCGAACTACGGCACCGTCTTGATTATTGTGGCAGCTGTCTTCGGTTTCTTGATGGCGATTGGTATTGGTGCAAACGATGTTGCCAATGCAATGGGCACTTCAGTAGGTTCAAAAGCACTCACCGTTAAACAAGCCATTATTATTGCGATGATTTTTGAATTCGCAGGCGCTTACTTAGCCGGTGGTGAAGTGACAGAAACGATCCGTAATGGGGTGATTGAAACCTCTCTCTTCGCAGATAAACCCGATGTTCTGATTTACGGCATGATGTCAGCGCTTCTTGCCGCAGGCACTTGGTTACTGGTGGCGTCTTACATGGGCTGGCCAGTCTCTACCACTCACTCTATCATCGGCGCTATTATTGGTTTCGCGTGCGTTTCTGTCGGTACAGAAGCGGTCGATTGGAGCTCAGTAAAAGGCATTGTCGGCAGTTGGATTATTACTCCGGTGATTTCAGGCTTCTTTGCGTACCTCATTTTTGTCAGCGCACAACGCCTCATTTTCGATACAGAAAAACCGCTGATCAATGCCAAGCGTTTCGTGCCGGTATACATGTTCATCACCACTATGGTGATTGCTCTGGTTACCATCAAAAAAGGTCTTAAACACGTCGGCCTGCATCTTTCGAGCTCAGAAGCTTGGATGTGGTCCGCGGTGGTTTCTGCCATCGTGATGGTCGGCGGCTATCTCTACATTCAGAAGAAATTTGCTAATCGCGATGAAGACCATGGTTTCGCGGGCGTGGAAAGCATCTTCAGTATCCTGATGGTGATCACCGCGTGTGCTATGGCTTTTGCGCATGGCTCAAACGACGTAGCGAACGCGATTGGTCCTTTGTCTGCGGTGGTTTCAACCGTTGAACACATGGGTGAAGTGGCCGCGAAGAGCTCTATCGCATGGTGGATTCTTCCTCTGGGTGGTTTTGGTATCGTCGTCGGTCTCGCAACATTAGGTCACAAAGTGATGGCAACCATCGGTACTGGCATTACAGAATTGACGCCAAGCCGTGGTTTTGCAGCCCAGCTAGCAACCGCTTCAACCGTCGTACTGGCGTCAGGCACAGGCTTACCGATTTCAACTACGCAAACTCTGGTTGGTGCAGTACTGGGTGTTGGTTTCGCACGTGGTATTGCTGCACTGAACTTAGGAGTGGTACGTAACATCGTAGCCTCTTGGGTCGTCACTCTACCGGCAGGCGCACTCTTAGCCGTGGTTTTCTTCTACGCGATTCAAGCAGTGTTTGTCGGCTAAGCCGCAGTAAGCTCAGTGTTAGCGAACTGTCATTATTGACTCAAACGCACAGAAAGGGAGGCTTAGCCTCCCTTCTTTGTTGCAGCGCTTGCTAAAACTGCATACTATTTGCCACAAACTTTATGAGACTTATCGCCAAATCTATCTTTAAAATAAGGGATTTACTGTGAAAAAACTGATCTGCATGGTGCTCTTTTCCATGTTGGCTGCACCAACGTTCGCGCAAGACCGCTACATCGCGGACAAACTCTTTACTTACATGCATTCAGGCCCAAGTAACCAATACCGTATTCTCGGCAGCATTGACGCCGGAGAAAAGGTGAAGCTGATTGAGGTGAACAAAGAGAGTGGTTATAGCCACATTGCTGATGAGCGCGGCCGTACAGGTTGGGTTGAAAGCCGTTTTATCACTCGTGAAGTGAGCAATACTCTGCGCTTACCGGCGCTAGAAAAAGAGCTAGAGGAAGTGAAAAAGCTGTTAGCCAATGCTCGCCAAAATGCCGATAGTGAAAAAGCAGGATTAGCGGAATCACTTGAACTGCGTAACCAACAAATTGCCGATCTAGAGCGTAACTATGCCGACATCAGCAAGCAGTTGACCGATTCACAAAGCGAAATTCGTGAACTGCGCGCCAAGCTCGATACGCAAAAAGAAGATCTGTTACTGAAATACTTCACCTACGGTGGTGGTGTTGCTGGTATCGGTTTACTGCTTGGCTTGGTGTTACCACATATTATTCCTCGCCGTAAACGCCATCCTGCGGGTTGGGCATAGACCACTTTTATCACATAACAAAACGGTCACTCATGTGACCGTTTTGTTTTTCTTCTCGTTGAAAGCAATACCTTTACCCTTTCCAATCATACAGTGCCGGGATCTCAATCTCCTCTCCGCCAAAAATAATCACACTGCTTTGTGGTTTGATACTCTCTAGCTTCACTTCTGGTGTCAGCATATCCCCTTCGCGATACTCTACCCCATTCACTTTTATCCAGCGTTTTTGTTCATTACTGGAAAAAGCGTGCATCTGAAAATTCAGTGCGGGAAGCTGCCCTTGATAACGATCACTGTGCTGGGTTAATGACACCGCCGCAGAGGTTGGTGTGCTAGGGGTGGCAGGTTCACTGGATTGATCGCGCATAATCGCCTGCACGCGCAACGCTAATTCAGGGGAAAGCTGAGTTAAATCGAGATCGCCCAACGCCTGATTTGACGCACTCTGCTGACCAGATGCTTGGATTGTCGCCGGTGGAGCCACAATGTTGTCGGCTAGCGCGGTCACATCCTCTTCTGGATAGGGTTCATCGAGTCCTGATTCGACAAAGGTAGGTTGCAGATCCTGAAATTCGGGATACGCTAAACGCTCTAATGGCGCATCAACTTGCACCGTTGTCGGCTCGGTTTGTCGATTAGCCACTTCCTGCTGCACTAGTTCATAGCGTTGGTAAGTCATCACGCCTATTGTCACTAACCCCGGCACGAGCCACAGCGCTAAATGCAACCAGCGTGACGGATTCATCGCTGTGGGTTCTTGTTCGGTATAAGTGCGACGACTGACAGGCTGAGCTTGCAGATACTTTTGTTGAGACTGCTTCAAGGCATTCATCACTTTTGACATTAGCCTTCCTCCTTCAAACTCGGCGCTTGCTGCTGGGTCAATAGCTCAAGGCGGCGTAAGGTTTGTCTTCCTGCGATACCATCAACATGCATGTTTTGCCAACGTTGGAATAACTCAACTTTACGCGACAAATCCTTATCAAATTGCTCACGCGGGCGTTCAGGTTCACCTAACACTTGCGCCAATTTGCTCTCGAGCAAGGCAACATCGGCTCCCTGCATTCCCTGCTTTAATGTTCTAGAAAAGCCAGCTTGCCAAAGTAGAGCAAATTGCCCATTCCATAACGGCTCTAGCCATTGGCGGGCAATACGATAACGTTCGCCTCCCACCAACAGCTCCGCTTGATCGCCCGTTAAGCGATACAGCACCGCGTAAGTGGGCACATCATCCATCATTAAAGTGAGTACAGCGGGCAAATCGTAAGTTTGTAGCGTTGACCAATCGCCCGTCTGCTCTTCACACCAAAGCACCGCATCTGCTTGAGTTTGGCAAAACTGCTCCAGCACCGAGGCTTGATAGCCCCAGACCGCATACAGAGTTTCAAGGGCATGCTCGCTGCTCGTGGAGTTGAGTAACGCAGTGCGTAACGCTTGCGGGAAAACTCTCTGTTCGGTCGGCGGCACCACTTCAGGTAACGGAAAATAGTGTTGCATAACCCGATCAAGCTGAGGCGGTAATTGCCATGCCAGTACGACGGCCAGAGCTATCCCCCCCAATGCGCTGGAGAGATAAGAGAGCTTAGGGACAGGAGGTTTGGCCGAGGCTACTTGATAAACAGAAGATTGAAAGCTCATCACCTCTTGGCAGGCGAGCTTAATTCTCGCTAGGCTCAGCGTTGGTTCACCCGCTTGATACGCTTGCTTTAACGCCGCATCACACACCAGATTGATTAAGCGCGGAATACCGTGAGTTTGCTCTGCAATCCACTGACAGGCTTTACGATTAAACAGCTCAGGGTTACCACTGGCTTGCTCAATCCGAAAGCGGATGTAGTCGGCCGTTTGCTCTTCATTCAATGGCAATAAATGGTAGCGCCCAGTGATCCGCTGGGCGAGCTGGCGCAACTGCGGCAAACGCAGTTTTTCTTGCAACTCGGGCTGGCCAATCAGCAGTACTTTAAGCAGTTTATGGCTCTCGGTTTCCAAATTGGTCAGCAGGCGTAGCTGCTCCAACACATCCGGTGCCAAGTGCTGCGCTTCATCAATCATCAGAAGTACTTGTATGCCTTGCGCATGCTCGGCTAACAAAAACTCATGCAGTACTTGCGTGAGTTTCTTTAAGGTCGCCTTCTTCGGATAGCTGACCTCAAATTCATCACAAATCGCTTCCAATAGCTCCAGATCCGAGAAAGTGGGATTGAGGATCATCCCCGCGCGCGTTTTGCCTGGCAAACTCGCCAGAATCGCTCGCGCGACAGTGGTTTTTCCCGTCCCGACTTCTCCGGTGAGCATGGCAAAGCCGCCGCCATCGCCCAATCCGGCTTGCAGGTGTACTATGGCTTCCTGATGACGCTGACTCAGGTAGAGATAACGCGCATTGGGGACGATAGAAAACGGTAGTTCGTCAAACCCAAAGAAGTTCAGATACATGCTTGTTGACCCTATTCATCGCAGTGGGTGCAACGTATCATTGCTGACTAAGATTAGCCAATGTCATTCATGCAATTTTTTGAGACTCTACGATGCAAATTTACCTCGTTGGCGGCGCAGTGCGCGATCAATTGCTGCAACTTCCGGTTTACGACCGTGATTGGGTAGTGGTCGGCAGTAGCCCACAAGCTATGTTAGCGGCAGGCTTTCAAGCCGTCGGGAAAGATTTTCCGGTGTTTTTGCATCCGAACAGTAAAGAAGAACATGCCCTTGCCCGTACCGAGCGCAAAACCGGCGTAGGTTACACCGGTTTTGCTTGCCACTATGCTCCAGACGTGACTTTGGAAGACGATCTGCTGCGCCGCGATCTGACCATCAATGCGATGGCGCAAGATAACTCTGGGCAACTGATTGATCCTTATGGCGGTCAGCGCGATCTCGCCGCGAAAGTGCTGCGCCATGTTTCGCCCGCGTTTGTGGAAGATCCCTTGCGTGTGCTGCGCGTGGCGCGCTTTGCGGCCAAGCTGCATCACCTAGGTTTCACCGTTGCCGAAGAGACGATGCAGTTAATGGCGAAGATTGCGCAATCGGGCGAGTTGCAGCACTTAACCGCCGAGCGTGTGTGGCAAGAGTGGCATAAGTCGCTCTCGACCCATCATCCCGAAGTGTTTTTGCAGGTGTTACGTGATTGCGACGCATTGGCGGTGGTGCTGCCTGAAATCGATCGCTTGTTTGGCGTGCCACAACCAGAAAAATGGCACCCAGAGATCGACACCGGCATTCACACGTTAATGGTCGCCAAACAAGCCGCACAACTTTCTGACTCCCTTCTCGTGCGTTTTGCCGCGCAAGTGCATGATTTAGGAAAAGGCGTGACCCCACCTTCTGAATGGCCAAGCCATAAATTGCACTGCCATACCGGGCTTAACATCATTGAATCATTGTGCGAGCGCATTCGCGTGCCTAATGAGTTTCGTGATTTAGCGCTCGCGGTGTGCGCGCAGCATTCCAATATCCATCGTGCGGACGAGTTAAAGCCTGCTACCAAGCTTAAAGTGCTGGGGCTTTTGGATGTGTGGCGCAAACCGGAGCGTCTTGAGCAAGTGCTACTGTGTTGTGAAGCAGATCATCGTGGCCGTTTAGGTTTAGAAGCTGAGCCCTATCCACAGCGTGAGATTTTCCTGCGCGCCTACCACGCCGCCCTTGGCGTAGAAGTTCAAGCCGTGATTGCGGATGGCTTTCAAGGCAAGCATATCAAAGAAGAGTTGGATAAACGGCGCGTATCGGCAATCGAGGCTCTGTAGTTCGTTGCCTGCAACCGTAGAAAGCAAAACGCCCTGCAATGCAGGGCGTTTTTTATCGCTAGACTGTTATCGTCAACAGTCGCGAAGGCGCTCGCTTAAAATTAAGCTTGGCCTTTCACTTCTTTCAGACCGTTGAAAGGAGCACGTGAACCCAGAGCTTCTTCGATACGGATCAGTTGGTTGTACTTAGCAACACGGTCAGAACGGCTCATAGAACCCGTCTTGATTTGACCTGCAGCAGTACCTACCGCTAGGTCAGCGATAGTTGCGTCTTCAGTTTCGCCTGAACGGTGAGAGATAACTGCAGTGTAGCCAGCATCTTTTGCCATCTTGATCGCAGCCAGAGTTTCAGTCAAAGAACCGATTTGGTTGAACTTGATCAGGATAGAGTTAGCGATACCGTTGTCGATACCACGCTTCAGGATCTTAGTGTTAGTTACGAACAGATCGTCACCAACGATTTGGATTTTCTTACCCAGTTTCTCAGTTTGGTATGCGAAACCTTCCCAGTCAGACTCGTCCAGACCGTCTTCGATAGAAACGATTGGGAACTTCTCAGTCAGCTCTTCTAGGAAATCAGAGAAACCGTTAGAAGTGAAGATACGACCTTCGCCTTTCAGGTTGTATTCTTTCTTCTCTGCGTCGTAGAACTCAGAAGCCGCACAGTCCATCGCCAGTGTGATGTCAGTACCCAGTTTGTAACCTGCAGCCGCAACCGCTTCAGCGATAACTTCTAGCGCTTCTGCGTTAGATTTCAGGTTAGGAGCGAAACCACCTTCGTCACCCACTGCAGTGTTGTAGCCTTTAGACTTCAGTACTTTAGCTAGGTTATGGAACACTTCTGCGCCCATACGTACTGCTTCTTTCAGAGTTTTTGCGCCAACAGGTTGGATCATGAACTCTTGGATGTCTACGTTGTTGTCAGCGTGCTCACCACCGTTGATGATGTTCATCATTGGTAGAGGCATTGAGAATACGCCAGGAGTGCCGTTCAGCTCAGCGATGTGCTCGTATAGAGGCATGCCTTTTGCTGCCGCTGCTGCTTTCGCGTTTGCTAGAGAAACCGCTAGAATCGCGTTTGCACCGAAGTTTGACTTGTTCTCAGTACCGTCTAGGTCGATCATGATTTGGTCAATAGTTGCTTGATCTTTTGCATCTTTGCCAACCAGAGCGTCTGCGATTGGACCATTAACCGCAGCCAGCGCTTTCAGAACGCCTTTACCTAGGAAACGAGACTTGTCACCGTCACGCAGTTCAAGCGCTTCACGAGAACCAGTAGAAGCACCAGATGGAGCTGCTGCCATACCAACGAAACCACCTTCTAGATGAACTTCTGCTTCTACCGTTGGGTTACCACGTGAGTCGATGATTTCACGACCTAGAACTTTAACGATCTTAGACATTAATGTTTCCTCTCAATTGAATTTAAATGTCAAAACTAAAAGGGTAGCCACACTGCTAAAGTGGCTACCCGTATCCTTTTACTTCAATTCACCGCGTTGGAACTGACCCGCTGCTTTTACAAAGCCAGCAAACAGAGGGTGACCATCGCGTGGGGTTGAGGTGAACTCTGGGTGGAACTGCGCTGCCACAAACCATGGGTGAGCAGGGTTCTCAATCACTTCAACCAGCTTCTTATCTGCTGACAGACCAGAAACCTTCAAACCTGCTTTTTCAATCTGAGGACGCAGCAGGTTGTTGACTTCGTAACGGTGGCGGTGACGCTCATGAATGGTTGCGCTACCGTACAACTCGTACGCTTTAGTGCCTTTCTCAAGGTGGCATAGCTGTGAACCTAGACGCATGGTACCGCCCAGATCTGATTTCTCGCTACGCTCTTCGACATTGCCTTCGCCATCTACCCATTCCGTGATCAAACCAACCACAGGGTATTTGGTGTTTTTATTGAATTCGGTTGAGTGTGCACCTTCCATACCCGCTACATTGCGCGCGTATTCAATGAGTGCCACTTGCATACCCAAGCAGATGCCAAGGTAAGGAATTTTGTTTTCACGTGCATATTGCGCTGCACGGATTTTGCCTTCGATACCACGATCGCCAAAACCACCCGGTACCAGAATCGCATCCAAACCATTGAGCACATCGGTGCCTTTGGTTTCAACGTCTTGTGAATCTACGTATTTGATGGTCACGCTCAGACGGTTCTTCAGACCGGCGTGTTTCAGGGCTTCGTTGACCGATTTGTAAGCATCTGGCAGTTCAGTGTACTTACCAACCATACCGATAGTCACTTCACCGGTTGGGTTCGCTTCTTCGTAAATCACCTGTTCCCATTCAGAGAGATCCGCTTCTGGCGCGTTAATGCCAAAACGTGCACACACCAAATCATCCAACCCTTGAGAGCGGATCAGTTGTGGGATCTTGTAGATAGAATCCACGTCTTTCATTGAGATAACGGCTTTTTCAGGCACGTTACAGAACAGAGCAATTTTCTTACGCTCGTTGGCTGGGATCATACGATCGCTACGGCAAACCAGAATATCTGGCTGAATACCGATAGAAAGCAGCTCTTTTACTGAGTGTTGAGTTGGCTTCGTTTTTACTTCGCCCGCTGCCGCTAGGTAAGGAACCAGCGTCAGGTGCATGAACATAGCGTGCTCACGACCCACTTCGATGGCAAGCTGACGGATCGCTTCCATAAATGGCAGTGATTCGATATCACCCACAGTACCGCCAACTTCAACGATAGCGATGTCGTGGCCTTCTGAACCCGCAATCACACGATCTTTGATCGCGTTAGTGATATGAGGAATAACCTGAATCGTGGCACCTAAGTAGTCGCCACGGCGCTCTTTGCGCAGAACATCAGCGTAAACACGACCTGCGGTAAAGTTGTTGCGCTTGGTCATCTTGGTACGAATGAAACGCTCGTAGTGACCAAGGTCTAGGTCGGTTTCTGCGCCATCTTCCGTAACGAACACTTCACCGTGTTGAGTTGGGCTCATGGTGCCCGGGTCAACGTTGATGTAAGGGTCAAGCTTCATCATGGTCACTTTAAGACCACGAGCTTCAAGAATCGCTGCAAGGGATGCTGCTGCAATACCTTTACCTAGAGAGGATACAACCCCGCCAGTAACAAAAATATAATTTGTCGTCATGTTTAACCTGAAATTGGTTGAATGAGGGAAATGGATTTCTTCTGGACGGGACGAAACTATACCAGAAGGCCCCCATTGCCACAACGTGAAATCTATCACACTCAATTTTTTATTTTTTGCTTCAAATCAAACCAAATTGAAGCAAACACTGTGTTGGGCACATTATCTGAGTCACTTTTGTCTCAAAGCGCGCTCTTTTTTCGCACAAGACAAATTTGCTGCTTAATCAACCATTAAGCTTGACTGTAGATTGATTGTTATTTTTCACACTCCGTCAGGAAAATGACTTTATTGCCTGTTTTTCTTCAAGTTTTACTTCATCCCAAAATCCGTCGAGTTCCGCCAAAGTGAACGCGTGCAGCGGCTTATTTTTCGCTCTGGCTTTGTCCTCAACACCTTGAAAACGGCGCACAAATTTGGCGTTGGCTTTACTCAGCGCCATTTCAGGATCATGACCTAAATGACGCACTAAATTGACGGTTGCGAATAAAAGATCGCCTAGCTCTTCCTCAACTTTTTGCGTATCCACATCCACTTGCAGCGCTTCTTCCATCACCTCTTCGACTTCTTCGTGCACTTTGTCGACAACCGGACCAAGGCTATCCCAATCAAATCCGTATTGAGCACACTTTTTCTGGATCTTGTAGGCACGCGATAAAGCGGGCAACGAACGTGGTACAGAGTCTAGAATACTTTGCTCACTTTTGCCTGCTTGCGCTTTTTCTTTGGCTTTTTCCGCTTCCCAATTGGCGTGAATTTGCGCGTCATTTTCAAAGGTGGCATCCCCAAACACATGAGGATGGCGGCGGGTCAGTTTCTCGTTGACCGTTTCCACCACATCACGAAACTCAAACAGGCCTTGTTCTTTGGCCATTTGGCTGTAGAAAATCACCTGAAACAGCAAATCTCCCAACTCTTCACGCAGGTTAGGCCAATCGCGCTGGGTGATGGCATCCACCACTTCAAAGGTTTCTTCGATGGTGTAAGGTGCAATGGTGTCGAAGGTTTGCTCTTTATCCCACGGGCAACCTTGTTCTGGGTCACGCAAGCGGCGCATGATCTGTTCGAGTTGTTCAATCGGGTGTGACATGGCTTTCCTCACATCAGGCATTGAGCGCCTAAACGTATTGACGTTGAAAAAGCAACGAGGTGGAAGTTTTCACTTCACACCTCGCTGTTTGCGTTGGATTTAACCTAAGCGTTTGACCAACATAACATCTTTGATCTGCTCGATGCGTTTAGAAACGCGCGCTAAAGCTTCGACGTTGTTCACCTCAAGATCGAAATCCATGATGATGATTTGGCGTTTATAGTCGGAGCGGCTCTTCATACTCGCCACTTTGACTTTCTCATTGGCCAGCAAAGTCGTGATGTCTTTCAGTAAGCCACTGCGCTCCATCGCTTCAACACGTACGGTCAGTAGATAAGAGCCTACAAAACCACTGCCCCATACGGTATCAATGATCCGCTCTGGTGCATGAAGGCTAAGCTCCTCGAGCTGCTCGCAGTCGCTGCGGTGCACCGAAATACCACGGCCTTGGGTAATGTAGCCACGGATTTCATCGCCTGGGATTGGCTGACAGCAACGCGCAAGGTGGGTCATCAGGTTATCGACCCCTTCCACCACCACCGCATCTTTATGCGGGCGATTCGGTGTTAGGGTTTTGTTTTCCTGCAGTTTTTCCAGCGCGAGCTTATCTTCTTCCTCAGCGGTCGGTTTATTCACTAACGCATTGATATGGTTCACGATCTGATTGATACGCAGATCGCCACTGCCGATACCAACGTACATTTCATCCACGCTATTGACGTTAAAGCGCTTGAGCGCATACGCCTCGGCGTGCTTGAGATTGGCACCGATTTTCGCCAGTTCGATTTCGAGAATTTCCCGTCCCGCTTCGAGATTTTTTTCACGGCTCTGTTTGCGGAACCAAGCATTAATCTTGGCGCGCGCACGCCCTGAATGAACGAAACCAAGCGATGGGTTCAACCAGTCGCGTGATGGATTCGGCTCTTTGGCGGTGATGATTTCAACCTGATCGCCCATCTGCAATTTGTGGGTGAAAGGCACGATACGTCCTGCCACTTTCGCGCCAATACAGCGATGCCCCACTTCGGAGTGAATGTGGTAGGCAAAATCGAGCGGGGTCGCGCCCATAGGTAAGTCAACCACATCGCCTTTCGGGGTAAAGGCGTAGACGCGATCATCAAACACTTGGCTGCGCAGTTCGTCGAGCATCTCGCCCGAATCGGACATCTCTTCTTGCCAATCGAGCAGTTTACGCAGCCAAGTGATCTTCTCATCGTAGCCACTGCGTGCTGCACTGCTGCCCTCTTTGTATTTCCAGTGTGCCGCTACCCCAAGCTCTGACTCTTCATGCATCTGCTTGGTTCGGATCTGGATCTCGATGGTTTTGCCTTCCGGCCCCAAAATCACGGTATGAATGGACTGGTAACCGTTCGGTTTGGGGTTCGCTACATAGTCATCAAACTCGTTGGGTAAGTGCTTGTATTTAGTGTGCACAATGCCAAGCGCGGCATAACAGTCTTGCAGCTTATCAGCAATAATCCGCACCGCACGCACATCAAACAGCTCATCAAAAGCGAGGCTTTTCTTCTGCATTTTGCGCCAGATGCTGTAGATGTGTTTCGGGCGACCGCTGACTTCAGCGTTAATCCCGGATTGCTTCATCTCAGCACGCAGGTCGCTGACAAAATCACGAATGTACTGCTCACGCACGATACGACGCTCAGAAAGCTGTTTGGCGATCTGTTTATAGGTATCCGGTTGTTGGTAACGAAACGCGTAGTCTTCAATTTCCCATTTGAGCTGACCAATGCCAAGGCGGTTAGCCAGTGGCGCATAGATGTTGGCACACTCTTTGGCAGCCACGCGGCGCACTTCATCTGGCTCGTTTTTCACTTCACGCAGGTTGCAGATCCGCTCGGCAAGCTTAATCACCACGCAGCGGAAATCATCCACCATCGCCAGTAGCATACGGCGCACGTTATCCACTTGCGCTGACGCTTCACTGCCATGCATGGTGACGTTGAGCTGGCCAATCGCCGCCATCTCTTCCACGCCGTGGATAAGTTTAACCACTTCGCGGCCATATCCCTCTTCAAGCGACTCATTATCCAGCACACCACTGGTGGCGATCGGAAATAGCAAAGCCGCCACCAACGTTGGGCGGTCCATCGATAGGGTGATCAAAATTTCGATCATTTCCCGCCCACGCCAAAGCAGCAGAGGCCCTTGTGGATTGCCCGCCAACAGTTGCTCGCAATCGCGATACACTGCGGTTAATTTAGCGGCCGTTTTCCCCTCTTGGGTCAGGCTGGCTATCCATGTTTCTAGCTCAAACTGTTGGTCTGGGTTTAAGTGTGCGCTTCGTACCGCAACCATTGATATCGTCCTAATAATTGTATTTTTAGCCTTCGACTGACGCTCGTATCAGGAGTTCAATCGCTAGCCCTTTTTCACAAACAAAGCCATGGACTCGAGATGACTGGTGTGCGGGAACATATCGAGCATCCCCAGTTTCTCTAAGCGAAATCCTTGGCTCAGCAAGCTTTGACTGTCTCGTGCTAATGTCGCAGGGTTACACGACACGTACACAACCCGCTTGGCACCTAACGCAGAGAGTTGATCCACAATCCCTTCTGCGCCTGCGCGGGCTGGGTCGAGCAGTACTTTAGCAAATTTCTGCTGCGCCCATGAGGCGCTCGTCATATCTTGTTCCAAATTGGCCTGATAAAACGCCACATTATTGATTTGGTTCAATTTCGCGTTATGAGTGGCGTGTTGCACCATCTCATCAACACCTTCAACACCCACCACCGCTTGCGCTTGTTTGGCCAGCGGCAGCGTGAAATTCCCTAAGCCACAGAAGAGATCGAGCACGCGTTCTTGTGGGCTAACCTCAAGCCAATTCAAGGCTTGCGCGACCATTTGCTGATTCACCGCGCGATTGACCTGAATAAAATGACTGGGCAAGAAACTTAAGCGGCTGCCTGTTTCTTCACAGTATGGCGCTTCACCTTGCACATGTTGCAACTCGCCTGCTTCCGGCATCAGATATAAGGTTAGTTGGTTTTGCGAAGCAAAGTCAGTCAAACGCTGCTGATCTTGTTCAATCAGCGCGCCTAAATGGCGCAGCACCAACACGCGAGTGTTATCCCCTTTCACCAATTCGACATGCCCCAACCGCTCAGGTTGACTCCACTCACTCAACAAAGCGTTCAAGTCAGGCAACAGCGCATTTAAACTCGGCTCCAGCACGGGGCAATCGGTCACATTAACAATCGCTTTGCTCTGCTTGCGGCGAAAACCCAATTGTAGTTGCTGAGTTTTCTTATCCCACATCAGGCTTAAGCGTGCGCGACGACGGTAGCCTTGATCATCAGAACAAACTGGCGCAGACAGAGCAAGACTCTGCCCTGCAAACTTCACCATTAATTGACTTAAGGCTTGCTGCTTGTGATGGATTTGTCCCGCTCGGTCAAGATGCTGTAAATCACAACCACCACATTGCGCATAATGCGCACAGAAAGGTGCAACACGCTCAGCGCTGGGTTTCAACACTTTAATCAGTTGACCGCGCGCGTATTTGCTCTTGTTTTCAGTGAGCTGAATCAGCACCTCTTCCCCCGGCAAAGCGCCGTCAACAAACAAGGGTTTCTTGTGTAAAAAGGCCAGTCCGCTGCCTTGGTGATC
Source organism: Vibrio cholerae (assembly GCF_008369605.1). Taxonomy (NCBI): domain Bacteria; kingdom Pseudomonadati; phylum Pseudomonadota; class Gammaproteobacteria; order Vibrionales; family Vibrionaceae; genus Vibrio; species Vibrio cholerae. The sequence continues at coordinate 401,894 of NZ_CP043554.1, read as the reverse complement.
CAACCGTTCAATAGTGACCGGCTGATGCTTTGTGTCTAACGTGCTGTGCTTTTTCGGTTGAAAGAAACGTGCCATACTCTGTGCTCAAGTGTTGAAATAGATTTGTTTTCGCCCCGGCATCACTATTCTGCACGGGGGAGATTGTCGAAGATGAGGGAGTTGATTAAGCTAACGTCAACGTTTCCCCACGCAATCCGATTTGTGCGGGGTATTTTCCCATATCCACACCACAATGTTTAGACAATAATGACTCAAAGATATGGCTTGCGCGCCCGCGTTATGACGCTCACTTTGGCACCTACCCTGATTATTGGTCTGCTGCTTAGCGCTCTGTTCTCTTTTAACCGTTATCACGATTTAGAAACTCAAGTGATCAATTCCGGTGCCAGCATCATTGAGCCATTAGCGATCGCCAGTGAAGATGCGCTGCGTATGCAAAGCCGAGAATCGGTGCGACGCATTATCAGCTATGCCCACCGTAAAAATTCTAAGTTAGTACGTAGCATCGCGGTGTTTGATGCCAATCATGAGCTGTTTGTCACCTCGAACTTCCACCCCAATTTCGAAAAGCTGATGTATCCCAAGGATAAGCCGATCCCGTTTCTGAGTAGTTCCGCGATTGACGAGAACACGCTGATATTACGAACGCCGATCATTTCTGAACGTACCGTGCTCGACAATGGCGATGCCAATCCCGCCACACCGGTGATGGGTTATATTGCGATAGAACTGGATCTCTCCTCACTGCGTTTACAACAGTATCAGGAAATTTTTTCCGCTGGTTTAGTGCTAGTGATCGGGATTTTGCTGTCAGGGGTATTTGCTTCGCGCTTGATGTACGATGTGACTCGCCCAATCACTCACATGAAAAATATGGTCGACCGCATTCGTCGCGGCCATTTGGATGTGCGGATTGAAGGTAAAATGCACGGCGAGTTGGATACGCTGAAAAAAGGCATCAACGCGATGGCGGTATCGCTCTCCGAATACCATGTCGAAATGCAGCACAGTATCGACCAAGCGACGTCCGATCTCCGAGAAACCCTTGAACAGCTTGAGATTCAAAACGTTGAACTCGATATTGCCAAAAAGCGCGCTCAAGAAGCGGCACGAGTGAAATCCGAATTTCTGGCTAACATGTCCCATGAGCTGCGCACCCCACTCAATGGTGTGATTGGTTTTACGCGGCAAATGCTGAAAACCCAGTTGACCAACAGCCAAGCAGATTATCTACAAACCATTGAAAAATCAGCCAATAACCTTCTCACCATCATCAATGACATTTTAGATTTTTCCAAACTCGAAGCCGGTAAGCTGGCTTTGGAGAATATTCCGTTTGAATTCCAAGAAGTATTGGAAGAGGTGGTTAATCTGCAAGCCACCAGCGCGCATGAAAAAGGGTTAGAAATCACCCTCAAGATTGACCCGAAAATTCCGCGCGGCGTGGTGGGCGATCCGCTACGGATTCAGCAAGTCTTGACCAACTTGGTCGGTAACTCCATTAAGTTTACCGAGCGTGGCAATATAGACGTGAGCGTGGAAATGCGCGCGCTACGCGATGATGTGATCGACCTACAATTTATGGTGCGCGACACCGGAATTGGCATTTCTGAGCGCCAGCAAGCTCAGTTATTCCAAGCCTTTAGCCAAGCGGATGCCAGTATTTCACGCCGTTATGGCGGTACAGGACTTGGGCTGGTGATTACCCAAAAACTGGTCAGCCATATGGGCGGAGAAATCAGCCTCACCAGCCGTTTGCACCAAGGTTCAACCTTCTGGTTCACGCTGCGCCTGCATACCACAGAGCTGCCTCTCAATGACGGTTATAACGCGGACTCGCTCAATCATCGCCACTTACTGCTGATTGAGCCCAATATGCAAGCTGCTGCGATTGTGCAGCAAACGCTGGTCCAAAGTGGTTTAGAAGTGACGTACCGCTCAGCGATTCCGGAAGAGCAACACGTTTACGACTATGTACTGCTCAACTTAGCGCCTAGTAAAGAGACCAATCCGACCTTGGTGGAGCTTTGGGTGCAACGCGCGTTAGCCATGACCCACAATGTGATTGTCGGTGTGCCGAGCACAGAACTGGCGCTCGCCGACCAATTGATGCAGCGCTACCCAGTAAAATGCATCAGTAAGCCTTTATCTCGCAAAAAACTGCTACAAACCTTGGCAGCGCAACAGCCGCAACTCGCCAATACCAGTTTGCCCAAACCTCAAGCCGATAAGCTTCCGCTGTGCGTCATGGCGGTCGATGATAATCCAGCCAACCTCAAACTCATCACTGCGCTATTGCAAGAGCGGGTTGAGTACGTGGTCTCTTGCACCAGCGGTCAGGAGGCGATTGAGCAAGCTCAGAGCCGTCAGTTCGATATCATCTTGATGGACATTCAAATGCCGCACATGGATGGAGTGACCGCTTGTAAAGCGATCAAGCAGCTCAAAGGGTATCGTGATACGCCAGTCATTGCGGTCACCGCACATGCCATGGCAGGCGAGCGTGACCGTCTACTGAAAGCGGGGATGGATGATTACCTGACCAAACCGATTGAAGAGCATATTCTGCAACAAGTGTTGGTGCATTGGAGCCCGCACACGCGCAGTAAACAGGTCGCGAAAGTGACCCCACCCGATGGTGCCGCGGTCATATCTAACGCCTTACCCTCATCACCGCCAGCAGAAGAGGCCATTATTGATTGGCCTGTCGCGCTGCGCCAATCCGCCAATAAAGAGGATCTCGCCAAAGAGATGCTCGGCATGTTGGTCGATTATTTGCGGGAAGTCGAAACTGTGGTCAATACTGCGCTTGAGGATGAAGAATACCCCGCTAGCGATCTGCTGCATCATATCCATAAGTTGCATGGCAGTTGTTCGTACAGCGGCGTACCGCGCCTGCGAAAAATCTGCGCCAGTTTGGAGCAAGCGCTGCGCAATGGGGCGAGCATCGATGAGTTAGAGCCTGAGTTATTTGAGCTGCAAGATGAGATGGCGAAAGTGCTCGAAGCCTCTCGCGACTATCTGAACTGATCCTGCTTGAGTTCTTTCGCACTGGGAAGAGGCAGGATCTCTTCCCCCATTCGATAAATATGATATCCATGTTTGCCTCTGTATTTGACCCAGTACATGGCTTTATCGGCTTGTAGCAGCAGTTTTTCTAAGTCAATGTGCAGACTGTTCATATGACTAATCCCAATACTGCAACCCACTTGCGCACTCTGCTGACCCAATGCAATCGGCTCAGAGGAGGATTCGATCAACTGAGCCGCAAACCGCTCGATAGATTCGGCAACAAATTCATCCAGCGGAATGTAAATAGCAAACTCATCACCACCGAGCCGTCCGACCACAAAATCAGAAAAGTGCGTTTGCGCCAAGGCATAAAAACGCTTAGCGATTTCACGTAATACCTCATCGCCAGCCGCATGCCCCAAGGTATCATTCACCTGCTTAAAACCATCCAAATCAATCAATAGCAGTACCATGGTGGTGCTAGCACGCTGTTTGCGGAGCACGAACTTCTCACAACCTAAACGGTTTTTTAGTCCCGTCAGCGTGTCTTGTTCGGCAATGGTACGATAGTAGCTTTCCCAACGTTCAATCTGTTGACGCAGCTCGCGCTCACGCAGTAAAGCTTGATGGGAAGCGTCGATAAATTCATTGATGCTTTTGGCCACCAAACCAATCTCGTTGTGGTGATCTTCTGCGGCTACCGCCACTTTGCGATCATGATCTGGGCGCACTTCGGATAACGCCTGTGAAAGATCCGTCAGGGGTTTACCGACCAAGCGGCGAACGATCCAGATAAGCGCAATAAAAGTCACGAGAAACTGGATCAAAACCACGGCTATCTGATCAAGAATCTGATTAATGGCTTGCTGACGAATCACCTGATGATCCTCATGAATCATCAGATAGCCAATCAAATTACCATCTACGGGAGAATCTAATCGGTAGCGGTTCGCATCACTCCAATAATTCTGCTCTTTGTAGGTTGTGGGCATGGTGGTTCGTTCAAAGACAATGCCATCCACGCTGGCTAACTTAACCGCATTGATCTCTTTATGGAGCAGCAGCGCATCCATCACCTCTGAGGCAATATCGTAATTATTCACATACAGTGCAATGGCCGCCGAGTTACTCAAGGAGAGCGCAAGCTTCTCTTCCAGCTCTTGTTTTTGCTGCTCAACACTCTGTATGCCGCGTGGAATAATGATGGCCAAAATGATCAGCAAATACCCAAGCGCACACAGTGAAATCATCTTTAGCAAGCGATTAACCAGTGGCGAAGTGCGCGTTTGATCAGTCATAGAGCACCAGTAATACTTTCAGCGCGTCACTGGGCACTTGATCGGTATAGCCAATCGAGAACGGATTCTCTTCTAATTTGGCAATCAGCTCTTGTTCACTCACCACAGATTCCGGCGCACGCAGCCGCCCTGAGAATTTCAGTTTGGCCCAATAAGCGTTGATTTGGCTCTCTTGCATATTGGTCACCTGCAAAAAGAAGCGCTGACGCACCGTACCACTCCGATCTAACACCTGATTAATGTAAGTGTTGCCCACCACGCGATTACGTCCAAGGTATAAAGCGGATAACTGCTCTTTATTAATCTCCATAATCGGACTCTTCGGGCTAGCAACCACATACAATTCAGCGGAAGCCGAAACCCATGGACTCAGGAAAAAAATGAGGAGTAACCAATATCGCATTGAGTCCTCCTAAAACACAAAGTTAACGCTGACAGAAAACAGCTGCACATCCCGCCCCTGCAGACCCTGCAAATCCGCTTCTAAAGGAATGGCCCATAATCCATAACCATTATCGGCAATCTGGATGTAATCATATTGTGCTTTCAAAGCTATCTGAGCAGTGACGTCCCAGCGGACTCCGAGTGAAAACGTCTGCTGATCGATGTAAGTGGAGTTAATGCCACCAATCAACCATTTCTGTACCTCTGCCAATTGCGCGCCATTGACAGGGGATAACCCCCAATCAGACTGCGCTTGGTAGGGCGGATTTTTCGGGTTAAACCGACCGTAGATAACATAAGGTGTGACATTGCCGAGAGTATACCCAGCAATGGCGTAGCCACCGACCCCTTCAGGAACCACGGCTTTCTCACCAAGGATGGTATAAATTTCTGATTGGAGTGACCACTGATCGCCTCGATAGCCAAAACCCAATTGCCAATATTCAATGGTTTCTTCTTGAAGATTGATTTGCTCAGCTAACTGCGCCGCTTCGGTGCTGATCGGGCCAAGCCCGGCTTGCGCCAGTTGATTGACGACTTGAATACCCAGTAGAGAATTACCGTCTAGATCCACCTTCAGTTGCCCGACATGCACATAGGAGAGGCGTCCAAACCAACGATCCTGTTCGAGTGAAAACACCAAAGCTAATGTTTGATCGGATTGCGTGGCAGAAATTTCGCTGGAAGCGGTATTTTGCAGTTTCTGTTTAATTCGGCCATATTGCGCGCCTAACGACCAAGTGATCTCATCCCATTGGCTGCGATAAGTGACATCAATCCCATCGATGGCATCATAGAAAATGCCGCCATAAAACTCTTGGGGAGGGCGCAACCAAAGGTGGGCGTAGTCAATCCGTCGGCTGTCAGCGGCGATATAGGCGTTAAGCCCAAGGCGCCCTAGGCGAATATCCCAATTTTCATCCGGCGTATAACGCACAAAAGCCAGCTCAGTAATATCATCGAAGCGCTGCTCGACTCGCTCTTTCATTACCCACTGAGTGGTCACTGACCATTGCGGATCTAACTGCAGATCAAACTGAACCCCAATATTGCTATCTGGCTTAAACGATCCGTTGCGTTGATAATCATCTGGCTGAGCGATGTTGCGCAGGAAACCGAGATTCTCTTCATTTTCATAGCTATAACCAATCGAACCATAACCAGAGACGCTCCAGTCGGCCGCTAAGGCAGCACCGCTCGTCATGGCTAATAGACCGACAACACCGCTCATCAGGCGTGTTTGAAAAAGGCTTCGTATCATTGGGTTATCCCTAAGCAAGCGCGATTTCCACCACGGCGCCAACCTGCACGCCAAGTGAAATATTCTCCATTTCGATCGTCATTGATGATTAATGACATCACCCAATATCTTTCATTTTAGTGATTGGTGAGACAAAAATACGCGTTGGGTGCAAAGAGTCAGAAAACTCATTCTTCCGTTGGGGAAAATTAAGCACGTAAGGAAAATATAGTCAGAAAATGAAAGATTTGAAATGAACCAAAGCATGAACGCCGCATTAACGACGTTCAAGGATTACGGTCGCCATCGCATAATGGCGTTCGTCGGAAATGGAAAGATGAATATTTTCAACCTGCAGCTGCGAGGCTAACTTTGCCGCTTGACCGCTCAAGATCAGTAAAGGTTTCCCCAACTTATCATGGCTAATGGTAAAGTCATGGAAAGTCACCCCCTGAGCAATACCGGTTCCCAAGGCTTTCGAAGCCGCCTCTTTGGCGGCAAAGCGCTTGGCTAAAAAGCGCCCTTGTTGCTTCGAAGCATGAAATTGCTCTAGTTCAGAATCGGTAAGAATGCGGCGCGCAAAGTTTTCTCCTGAGCGCGCCAACGCTTTCTCAACCCGTTCGATTTCAGCGATATCCGTTCCGAGTCCAACGATCATACGTTATCGACGCGCAGCAACCATGATGGCTTTCATATCGGCGACGGCTTTCGCTAAACCATCAAATACCGCGCGACCAATGATCGCATGGCCGATGTTCAGCTCGTAAATTTCAGGAATGGCCGCAATCGCCGCGACATTGTGGTAGGTCAAGCCATGACCCGCATTCACCGTAATGCCTAAATCGTGTGCGTAAGCCGCTGCGGCTGCAATTTTCTTCAGCTCATTTTGCTGATCGACATCGCTTTTCGCATCGGAGTAGTGCCCGGTATGCAGCTCAATAAAAGGTGCGCCACAAGCTTTGGCCGCATCAATTTGCTCACGATCGGCATCGATAAACAGAGAAACTTTAATGCCAGCCGCAGTGAGTTTTTCCGTTGCCGCTTTGACACGCTCCAACTGACCTAGCACATCAAGGCCGCCTTCAGTGGTCAACTCTTCACGTTTTTCCGGCACCAAGCAGACATATTCTGGCTGAGTTTGCAGCGCAATCTCGACCATCTCATCCGTCACCGCCATTTCAAGGTTCATGCGCGTTTGCAGTGTTTCACGCAAAATACGGACATCGCGATCTGTGATGTGACGACGATCTTCACGCAGATGGATGGTGATGCCATCCGCGCCCGCACGTTCAGCAATTTCCGCTGCATGCACTGGATCGGGATATTGTGTGCCGCGTGCGTTACGCAAAGTCGCCACGTGATCGATATTCACACCAAGATAAATTGAGCTCATTCTTCTGTACTCCGTGCTCTGGGTAGAGTTGTTTGACGAAACAACTCACGACTCTTTAAAGGTTTGCCGCCAAGATACGGCTTTAAGGCTAAACGTGTAAAGCGTTTTGCCGCTTGCAGTTGTTCTTTGCTGGTAAAACGCCGTTCACTGATTGCAATGAGCTCGTTACCGAGAAAGGTGAGATTATCGCGACGTACTGAGGCAATAAAGCCTTTTTGCTCACGATAGCGATAGGTCATGTCTGGTGAAACTGGCTCGCCCGTACCTGCACAATGCAGAAAATCTACGCCGTACCCCATCGCGGCAAGTAAGGCGAGTTCAAAGCGGCGCAACGCGGGCTCGGGATTGGTGCTTTGCGCCAGTTCAGTGAGCGCAAACAGATAATCATGGAATAGTCCGGGGCTAGCGACTTCTGGCATGAGCACTCTATCCACCAGCTCATTGATGTACATCGCCGAATAGAGATAGACGCCGGAAAGCGGTAAGCCGAGGCTAATCGGTTCGGCTTGGCGCAAAGTTTTCATCGAGCCATTGCCCGACCATTTCAGCAGTAAAGGAGTGAAAGGTTGCAGCGCACCTTTGAGGTTGGAGCGTTTTCCGCGCGCGCCTTTGGCCATCAAGCTGACTCGCCCGTACTCCTCACTGAACACATCGAGAATTAAGCTCGATTCACTGTAAGGGCGGCGGTGCAGAACAAAACAGCGTTGCAGTCCGTCTGACATTTTCCCTTTCTATCATGCAGTTGAAGGTAGAAATGAAAAAGGTGGCAACCCCGTTGCCACCTCTCGTGTTTAGAGATCGTCGATATAGCCGAGTGAACGCAGGGCGCGCTCATCATCCGCCCAACCGGATTTCACTTTCACCCAAGTCTCTAGGTAGACTTTGCGGCCAAACAGCTCTTCCATATCGAGACGCGCTTCGCGGCCGATGGTTTTAATCTTCTCGCCGTTTTTACCAATCACCATTTTCTTCTGGCCAATACGCTCAACCAAAATCAGGGCGTTGATGTGGAAACCATCGGTATCTGGGTTGTAATCGAAACGCTCGATTTCCACGGTCACCGAATACGGCAGCTCTTCGCCAGTAAAACGCATCAGCTTTTCACGCACGATTTCAGAGGCCATAAAGCGCTGTGAACGATCCGTCACATATTCTTCAGGGAAATGGTGCACAGCTTTCGGCAGGTGCTCACGAACATGCTTTTTCAGCACATCGGTGTTTTTGCCCTGTTTAGCAGAAATCGGGACGATATCGACAAACGGCATGCGCTTAGAAAGCTCTAGCATATGCAGCATCACTTCGTTACGATCTTTGACCTGATCGACCTTGTTCACACAAAGCACCACTGGGAAATTGGCTTTTTGCAGCTTGTTGAACACCATCTCGTCATCGGCGGTCCAGTGAGTACCTTCCACCACAAACAGCACTAAGTTGACATCACTCAGCGAGCTTGAGGCCGCGCGGTTCATCAAACGGTTGATGGCACGTTTTTCTTCAATGTGCAATCCCGGAGTATCCACGTAAATGGCTTGATACTTGCCTTCCGTCTCAACACCCATAATACGGTGGCGAGTGGTTTGCGGTTTACGCGAAGTAATCGAGATTTTCTGCCCTAACAGGTTATTGAGCAGGGTCGATTTCCCCACGTTAGGACGACCGACAATCGCGACAAAGCCGCAGTGTTGGTCCTCTGGTGTCGATGTCGCCGTTTGGCCTTCGCTGCGAGAAGCAAAGTATGCATCGATATCAAATTCTTGATCAGCCATGAGTTAATTGCTCCAGAGCCGTTTCTGCAGCCGCTTGCTCTGCCTTGCGGCGGCTGGTGCCTTTACCGATCACAGGCGTGTCCATACCTGCAACTTCACACGCAACCGTAAATTCTTGGTTGTGCGCTTCACCTTTAATATTAGTCACAGTGTAGACGGGCAGCGGTTTTCTTCTGCCTTGCAAAAACTCTTGTAAGCGAGTTTTCGGGTCTTTTTGTGATGCGCCCGGTTTGATCTCCTCAAGGCGACATTGATACCACTCCAGCACAATGCGGCGCGCGGTTTCTAAATCACTATCGAGGTAGATCGCACCAATGATGGCTTCTACGGCATCGGCCAGAATCGAGTCACGGCGAAAACCACCGCTTTTCAACTCACCTGGACCTAATTTTAAGTAATCTCCCAGATCGAATTCACGACCCAGCTCCGCCAACGTGTTACCACGCACTAAGGTGGCACGCATGCGGCTCATATCTCCCTCATTCACTTTCGGGAAGCGGCGATAGAGCTCGTCAGCAATGACAAAACTTAAAATTGAATCGCCCAGAAACTCAAGACGTTCATTGTGCTTACCATTGGCGCTGCGGTGTGTCAGCGCCAGATTAAGCAGCTCAGTCTCCTTAAAGGTATAACCGAGCTTACTTGTTAATTTATTCATTGGAGGTGTCATAATCTCAACGTTATTGCCAGCTCATGCTGGCTTAGTGGATCCCACCAACACGATTGAATCGTACTCCGGTAGGAATCCAGCGTGGAAGTACGCTGTCTTCAGCGCGTTCAAACTCGAAACTGATCCAGATAGCGACAGCTTTTCCGACCAGATTCTGCTCTGGCACAAAGCCCCAGAAACGGCTGTCAGCACTGTTGTCACGGTTATCACCCATCACAAAATAGTGCCCTTGTGGTACAACCCATTCATTCACGCCACTGCGTGGGCGATAATTCGCCACGTTATCAATGCTCAATGGGTTAACCAAAATATTGTGCTCGACCTTACCTAGCTGTTCGTTCAGCTGGATCAGGGGGATCTCATTTTGGTAAAACTCGCTCTCTTGCACGTTAGAGAGTTTAACTGCTTGGCATTCGCTCTCGCCTTGGTGCTGAATACACAGCTCTTTACCTGCGCTGTAACGTACGGTATCTCCGGGCATCCCCACCACACGCTTGATGTAGTCGATCTCAGGGTTCACTGGGTATTTGAACACCACAATATCACCACGCTCAGGTTTACCCGTTTCCACTAACTGAGTGCGCCATACCGGATCTTTCAAGCCGTAAGCGTATTTCTCAACCAGAATAAAATCCCCAACCAACAGAGTCGGCATCATCGAACCGGATGGAATTTGGAACGGTTCATAAATGAACGAGCGCAGTACCAGCACAAAAGCAATAACAGGGAAAATCGAGACACTGTTTTCAATCCACCACGGCTGAGCCGCGACTTTATCCAGCGCTGAGGCTGGCATATCGGGTGTTTGCGCCTGTAAATGAGCTTGTTTCTGTTGGCGTTTTTTCGCCCACACCAGCTTTTCCAGTGTCCAGACGATACCGGTGACCAGAGTTACGATCACCAAAATCAGTGAGAATGTGTTCGCCATTGACTTCCCTTATCTAAAAAATACGAAAGTGAAAGAGCCGAAACCCTTTCACTCATGTGTTAAACCAATAAGTCTGAAGCCAGCAAAGAAATTAGTCTTTGCCGACATGCAGAATGGCAAGGAACGCTTCTTGTGGTAGCTCAACGTTACCGATCTGCTTCATACGTTTCTTACCTTCTTTCTGCTTCTTCAGCAGTTTCTTCTTACGGCTCACGTCACCACCGTAACATTTCGCCAGTACGTTTTTACGTAACTGCTTCACGGTAGAGCGCGCGATGATGTGGTTACCGATTGCCGCTTGGATCGCGATATCGAACATCTGGCGAGGAATGAACTCTTTCATCTTCTCAACCAATTGACGACCGCGGGTTTGCGAGTTGTCGCGGTGGGTAATGATCGCCAAGGCGTCCACTTTGTCGCCGTTGAGCAGCACATCCACACGCACCATGTGCGACATTTCAAAACGTTGGAAACCGTAATCCAGTGACGCGTAGCCACGAGAAGTCGATTTCAAGCGGTCAAAGAAATCCAGAACCACTTCGGCCATCGGGATGTCGTAAGTCAGCGCCACTTGGTTACCGTGGTAAACCATGTCCACCTGAGTACCCCGTTTCTCGATACACAGGGTGATCACGTTACCCAGGTAATCCGCCGGAACCAGAATGTTACAACGCGCGATCGGCTCGCGGATCTCTTCGATATCGTTGATGGCTGGCAGTTTAGCTGGGCTATCAACGTAGACGATCTCTTTGTTGGTCTTGAGCACTTCATACACTACGGTTGGTGCCGTGGTGATGAGGTCGAGATCGTATTCGCGCTCTAAACGCTCTTGGATGATCTCCATGTGCAGCATACCAAGGAAGCCACAACGGAAACCAAAGCCGAGCGCTGCCGACGTTTCTGGCTCATAAAACAGCGACGCGTCATTAAGGCTCAGTTTACCCAGTGCATCACGGAAGTTGTCATAGTCATCAGATGAGACTGGGAACAAGCCCGCATACACTTGAGGTTTCACCTTTTTAAAGCCCGGCAGCGCTTTTTCACAACCGTTCTTCGCTAAGGTCAGGGTATCCCCCACCGGTGCGCCCATGATGTCTTTGATACCACACACCACCCAGCCTACTTCGCCAGTGTCGAGTGAATCGGTATCCACTTGTTTTGGTGTGAAAATACCTAAGCGATCCACACCCCAAGTTTGGCCAGTGCTCATCACTTTGATCTTGTCGTTTTTCTTCAGGCTACCGTTTTTAATACGAACCAGAGAAACCACGCCTAAGTAGTTATCAAACCATGAGTCGATGATCAGCGCTTGCAGCGGTGCATCAGGATCGCCTTGTGGCGCAGGGATGGCAGAAACGATTTTCTCGAGAACTTCATCCACGCCCACACCGGTTTTCGCCGAGCAACGCACAGCATCAATCGCATCGATACCGACGATGTCTTCAATCTCTTCCGCCACACGCTCTGGCTCTGCCGCCGGCAGGTCAATCTTGTTCAAAATGGGCACGACTTCCAGATCCATTTCGATCGCGGTATAGCAGTTTGCTAGGGTTTGTGCTTCTACACCTTGCCCCGCATCCACCACCAACAGTGCGCCTTCACACGCCGCCAATGAACGTGATACTTCGTACGCGAAGTCAACGTGCCCTGGGGTGTCGATAAAGTTCAGTTGATAGGTTTGGCCATCTTTCGCTGTATAGTCGAGAGTCACACTCTGCGCTTTAATGGTGATGCCACGCTCACGTTCCAGATCCATAGAGTCAAGAACTTGCTCGGCCATTTCACGATCGCTCAAGCCGCCACAGACTTGGATTAAACGGTCAGATAGAGTCGATTTACCATGGTCAATGTGGGCGATAATCGAAAAGTTACGAATGTGCTTCATAGGTTTGGGATGACTAAACTCTTAAATAATAAGGACATAGAAAAGCCGCGTTGGCGGCTATTCATTCAAGTTGGGCGATTCTACCCAATTTCGTTGGGGTTCGCATCATAATTTAGGCAACCGGGATACCCAGTTTTCGTAACAAAACCACTTGCTGCTGAGAGCGTAGCTCCAGCACTTTCGCATAATGTTTGGCAACCCATACACCGAGCGCAATAAAGAGCAGTGCAGTAAGGATCACTATCCCCTCTCCAAAACCCAACATAGGGGCCAGCCATTGATCGCCAAGCCATGCACCCAGCATCATGAAAAACAGCGGTAATAAATAGACGAGCGCCGCCGACTGCAGCACGCTCTTTTCCGGCAAACCAATCTCGACCACCTCACCCGCTTCTAGGGCTTGTGTGGTTTGTAAACGCCAGAATAGGGTTTTGTTACCGAACGCTTTAGAGACGATGCCCGTACCGCAGCTTTTCGAGGATTGGCAACTGCTGCAACTGGTTTGCTGTTCACAACTCAGCGTCACTTGAAATCCTTGTTGAGCGGGTACCACTTTGGTCACCGTAGCCAATGCCGTCATCATTGCGCTTTCACTCCACCGACACCAAACATCACCGATTGAGCGATACGTTGCGCAGTCGCAGGAGGAATATCGCCCACTACCGAAATTTCATTCTCACCTTTGACGACACTGTGCAAAGTACGGCGGCCTTGTCGAACCAATTGACCTTTGAGTGAGTAGTTATCACTGGCAGAGACATACACTGAGAAATTAAACAGGCCGTCCGAATACATCTGGCTTTCCACCAAACGCTCTGTCATTGCCATACGATAACGATTCAGCTCCATGGCTTGAAAACCATCAGGAACCCAAGTGACTTGCCAGAAGGTCTCTTGCACACTGCCTTTTGGCAACTTAAGGACTTCAGGCAGTTGCACCTTGTTTAGCCCTGCCATGATTTCGGCCAAACGCTCGCTGACCGAAAATGAAATGGTGCGATACTGCTCAAGCACTTCGCCATCGCGATCCAGCAAATCCGCCCTTAAAGGCAAATGACTTTTTTCATCGACCCAGACAACATACGAGTAACGTAAACCATCTTTCGGGACCACGCGCAGTACTTGGCACGCCGCCCCTGCTTCTCGGGCGCGTCCGACTTTCACGAAGTCATAGTAGCGGCTCAACTCCGCCACATCCGTGTTCAACATGGGGATGGTTGGAGCCACCATATTGCCCGATTCAATCGTAAAAGGCTCGACACCCGGCTCGATGTAACTCACTTCATCACCCCGGCGGATCACTTCACGCACGGGGCCGCTCAAGTACACCAAATGCGCCAGTTGTTGATCATCTTGCCGTGCATGACGATACAACAAGGGCTCAATGCTGTTTTTCTTAACCAAGATGTATGAGAGTTCGTAATTGAGATGTTGGCTGGCTTCATTCATCTGATACAACAACGCCTCTGCAGACTCTTCCTCTGCAAAGGCGGTAGTTGAATTTACACAGAACAGTGTCAGCGCACTGATCAAAAGTTTCTTCATTCCACAACCGATTCAACTGGGTGTTGGTGAGAAGCACTATTCTCACTGTTTAGGCGTAATTGCAGTTCGTAGTCCTGCAGCAAGGCGTTTACGCGGCGACGTTGCTCTTGCATGCTGCTGTCTGGCGCATGCTTTTCCACCGAATCACGAGTCAAACTCACTGGCTCAGCGCTTCCAGCAAGAGGAATGGTTTGCAGCACAGGCAGTTCATTTTCCACACCTGAGCTTTGTCCGCCATACTGTTGTACGCCGAAAATAACCGCCAACGAGACACAAGCGGCGATACCGACTTGACCAAACTGAGACAACCAAGCAGGCAACTGGCGTTTAGCCTGTTGAGGTTTAGGCTGCGCTTCGAGTCTTGCCTGTTGCAAGTCAATCACGTTCGTTGAGTGGTGTAGCGGATTGTGCGCAGGCTCATTTTCCAGCGCCAAGGCGACACTTTCAGCGATATTCCATTCTTTGTGAATCGGTGCCTCTCCACGGAGTACATCACCGATCAGATGATAGTTTTTCCACGTGTCACGTGCATCTTGATCCTGAGCCAATCCTAAAATCAGCTCATTGTCGATCATCTCGCCATCCATGAGTGCTGAAAGTTTTTCTTTGTCAGCCATTCTATTCACCATAGTCATTACGGAATTTGCGTTACAGAAGAGGTTTGATTTTCTTCTCTACCGCCTCACGAGCGCGGAAAATTCGTGAACGCACTGTACCAACAGGGCAATCCATCACTTCCGCAATTTCCTCGTAACTCAAGCCATCAAGCTCGCGCAACGTCATTGCCGTTTTTAAATCATCCGGTAACGCATCAATTGCATCGAACACAGTCTTCTTCAACTCTTTGGACAACGTAATGTTCTCCGGGTTCGATAATTCTTTTAATGCGTCACCACCTTCATAGAATTCAGCTTCTTCAGCATCAACATCACTTGCGGGTGGGCGTCGGCTTTGCGCAACAATGTGATTTTTCGCGGTATTAACAGCAATACGGTACAACCAAGTGTAAAACGCACTCTCGCCACGAAAGGTTGGAATGGCTCGATACGCTTTAATAAACGCTTCCTGCGCTACATCAGCCACATCACCGGAATTGCTTACATACCGGGAAATAAGGTTGCACACTTTATTTTGATATCTCAAAACCAAAAGGTTAAATGCTTGCTTATCCCCATTCTGAACTCGCTCAATCAACACTTGATCGGTCAGTTGCTCGTTCATTCGAGCGGTCACTCCTATTGTTATTCCCCTACCTTCTCAGATATGGGTACTCATTATGCGAATTGTAATATTGACACCACTACTTGCATGAGCACCTTTAGAGACTCGGCATTATCGAGAAAGTTCATTATTGGGTGAAATATTTTACTCAAAACCTTATCAAGGCAGCATTTTCACCCGTTGCCTCTCGCGTAGATAGGTATTCCCCATACATCACGTGCGCTTCACTCTTTATATAGTGGTGAATGCAGCGGATTAATAGAGTGCAACCGCTAACATGACAATAAGATTTACAAACTATTGCATTTAGCGCGATGATAATAGCAGGACTTATACCGTATCAACGATCCGAATTTTTCGATAATTTCTTGCCACTTGATTGTGCACAGTGGCATGTCTGCTCAATCGATGCGGTGTTTTTTTCCTCTAAAGAAAACAACTCTTTGAGGAATTTAAAGAAATGTCGAGTTGGATGACTCGCTACAGTTTGGGAATTGGCAATTTTATGAATGCAGACCGAGAGCATCAATGTGATGTATTAGTCATAGGAAGTGGCGCAGCAGGCTTATCGCTTGCTTTACAGGTCGCTCAATACGGAAAAGTGATTGTATTAAGCAAAGGGCCGCGCAGTGAAGGCGCGACTTTTTATGCACAAGGCGGTATTGCAGCAGTCTTTGATGAATCGGACAGTATTGAATCGCATGTGCAGGACACCTTAATTGCAGGTGCTGGGATTTGTGATGTACAAACCGTGCGCTTTATTGCCGAGCATGCCAAAGAGTGCGTGCAGTGGCTGATTGATGGCGGGGTTCCTTTTGATAAAGAAGAGGACAGCGATAACGACCACCCACGCTACCACTTGACCCGCGA
The DNA here is from genome assembly GCF_008369605.1 of Vibrio cholerae. NCBI lineage: Bacteria > Pseudomonadati > Pseudomonadota > Gammaproteobacteria > Vibrionales > Vibrionaceae > Vibrio > Vibrio cholerae. The sequence goes on along the minus strand of NZ_CP043554.1, from coordinate 385,622 downwards.
AGGCGGTCATAGCCATCGCCGTATTTTGCATGCTGCTGATGCCACAGGGATGGCGATGCAGACGTCCTTGCAAGATAACGCCCACAACCATCCCAACATTACGGTACTTGAAAGACACAATGCGCTGGATTTGATCACTGAAGATAAAATCGGCGGTGATGCCAACAAAGTCGTTGGCGCCTATGTATGGAATCGTAATGCGGAACACGTAGAAACGATTCGCGCCAAATTTGTGGTGTTGGCGACTGGCGGGGCATCTAAGGTGTATCAGTACACCTCTAACCCTGATGTTTCTTCTGGTGATGGCATTGCCATGGCGTGGCGTGCGGGCTGCCGTGTGGCCAACCTAGAGTTCAACCAGTTCCACCCAACCTGTTTATACCATCCAGAAGCACGTAACTTCCTACTTACCGAAGCGCTGCGTGGTGAAGGCGCTTATTTGCGCCGCCCAGATGGCAGCCGCTTTATGCCGGATTTCGATGAACGAGCGGAGCTGGCTCCGCGTGATATCGTGGCACGCGCGATCGACTTTGAAATGAAGCGTTTAGGTGCGGACTGTATGTATCTCGACATCAGCCATAAGCCTGCTGACTTTATCGAAAAACACTTCCCCACCATTTATTCACGCTTGATGGATTTGGGCATTGATATGACCAAAGAACCGATCCCCATCGTTCCTGCGGCGCACTATACGTGTGGTGGCGTGATGGTGAATCCGCAAGGTCAAACCGATCTTAAGCAGTTATATGCGATTGGCGAAGTGAGCTACACCGGCTTACACGGCGCAAACCGTATGGCCTCAAACTCTCTTCTAGAATGCGTGGTATACGCATGGTCAGCGTCACAAGACATCATTGCTCAGTTGCCCAACGCAAGCATGCCAGAGTCACTCCCAGCTTGGGATGAAAGCCAAGTCACCTGTTCTGATGAGGAAGTGGTTTTGCAGCATAACTGGCACGAACTGCGCCTCTTTATGTGGGACTACATGGGAATCGTGCGCACCAACAAGCGTTTGGAACGAGCAATGCGCCGCATTCAGCTACTGCAACAGGAGACCCACGAGTATTACAGCAACTTCCGTGTGTCAAACAACCTCCTTGAGATGCGTAACTTACTGCAAGTCGCTGAATTGATGGTGCGTTGCGCGATGCAACGCAAAGAAAGTCGCGGCTTACACTACACGTTGGACTATCCAGATCAACTGGCAGAGAGTGGCCCAACGATTCTTGTGCCGGAAAAATAACGCTCTCTCCGCTTGCAACAGCAATCAAGAGATCTGCGCACGATCACGGGAGCCATTGAGCTCCCGTTTTAATCGTACTAACAATTGCCGATAGGTGGCTTCATCGCAGCTATCACGCCAGATAAACCAACGCTTGCCCTGCCCTTGTAAGCAGATAAACAGCGGAGCATAAAGCGTATGTACCGAATGAAAGGTTTCACGCCGCTCCTCTTGCTCGAATACGCCAGCAAAGGTGAGTTCCACATTGCCGACCAAACTCGCCGGCATCCATTGGCTGTGGAGATGACCACGCCAGATCCAAGCGGCAAAATAGGGCACCAACACCAAGGGAATAGAAGAAACGAATAACGCCCAGAGCATCAACAGCATAATCAGCAGCGCGATGATCTGAGCGTAAAAGGAAGGGATAAACAGAAGCTTAACGGACTTTGCTGAGGTTATGAGCGACAATCTTATCCACCATCGCAGCAAGGCCTAAATTCTCACAGCGGCCATGTCCCATCACCCAAGCAAACAGATCAGGGTCGTCACTTTCCAGTAAAGCCACAAAGTCGTCCTGCTCAGACTCGGTCAGTGAATCAAAACACTCTTCGAAAAACGGCATGATGACCACATCAAGCTCCAACATACCACGACGGCATGCCCATTTGATTCGCGCTTTTTGTTCAGCGGTGTACATCAGTATTCCTCACCTTATGGTTTTTGTTTGATTCGGAGTGTAACAAGGGTGCAGACAGACAACTAGTAACTCAGTCACAGTCCCTGTTCAAGCTGACAAAAAAGTTGATCCAGATTAACATAGCGAGACTTTTTTCCTCAGTGGTGAACAACATGGACTGGCAAAATCGTTTTTCAGTACTCAATCTTTCTTCTCACGATCCTCTCCCTGAACTGATGCTCACGCATCTCACTGGATGGGGAGCCATCACGCTGGTCGGTGCCGATAAAAAAGCGTATCTGCAAGGCCAAGTCACCTGCAATGTGGTTTCTTTGCAAGAGCAGCAAGTCACCTTTGGTGCACACTGTGATGCCAAAGGTAAGGTATGGTCGGTATTTCGCTTGTTTCATCATCACGATGGCTACGCAATGTTTCAACCGCAATCGGCGATGGAAGTCGAACTGCGCGAACTGAAGAAATACGCCATCTTCTCTAAAGTGACGATTACCGAAAGCAGCGATATCGCTCTAGGTGTGATGGGTAGTCAAGCCGACGCTTGGATTGATACCGTGAGTGAAACGACTGGCGATGTACGCCGTATCGCAGGCGGTACAGCCGTGCGTATGAGTCCACAGCGCTGGCTGCTGTTGGTGAATGCCGAACAGGCGGAGCAATACGTCAATACTTGGCAAGGACTGCATGTCGAGCAATCGCTCTGGACACGCATGGATATTGAAGAGGCCGTGCCTGTCGTTACCCAAACGGCTCAAAATGAACACATTCCGCAAGCACTCAATGTGCAAGCCGTTGACGGTATCAGTTTTACTAAAGGTTGTTACACAGGGCAAGAGACTGTGGCACGCGCCAAGTATCGCGGCATCAATAAGCGCGCCATGTACATAGTCAAAGGTAATCTGAGTGCGCCACTGAGCCAAGATGAGCCAGTGGTTCTTGAACGCGCTGTCGGAGAAAACTGGCGTAGCGCGGGCGCACTACTGACTTATTATCGTTTTACCGATTCAATAGCGATCGGTTTGATCGTCCTGCCCAACGATCTTGAGCACGATGTGGAGCTGCGTCTAGCTGCTCAACCAGACACCCGTTGGCATATCCAACCACTACCCTATTCACTCAGTGATGAATAGCGGTCATTCATCAAAACCGACTTGAGCTGCCTGAATCGGCAGCTCAAACTCTCCCTCATCAGGCTCCCTTCTCAGCTTCGCTGCAACACACTATTGTTCGTTGCATCTTCACGCGAGTCTCTTCAAACAAACCAATACTTATTTATGAATTTAAAATTAAATTAAAAACATAAATAGTCAAAATCAAAACAATCCTCTAGGCTATAAACCGTTGAGGAGAGCAATGAGCACCCAAGTTTGCTCACTCTCTCGTCAACAGAAAGTGAATTAACTGAGCATTCGAGTTATCCACTTTTTGTGTAATGCATCTGTGACTATTCGCCCGCCCAAATGCGGGCATTTTTTTACAATTATTTTACAATCAACTTGCCTGTTCAGAATTTTTACGACTATTCTTTAAAGTGTCATAAGAGGCTGGCTTAATACGGGCTGTTCATCAGTTACCGCTGAGAACATCAGAAGAATTTGTAAATTTGGTCACACGATTCTGGATATTTGACTGCAGTTTTGATTCATTCTGCACAGATATTCCAAATAATCAGTAAGTACTGCTTATTCCACCAAACCTATCACACTATTTTTGTTTAGGTTTTTCTATACTAAGCAGTGCCAGAACAACGCAAGGATCGAAGTATGAGACTGTTTAAGCGCTATACACCAGGTATGATTGCTAAACACGTGAGCCGTCTGTTTAAAGGTAGGATTTATATCTTTGGCGTCGGTAAATTCGAGTTCGATAATGGCAAGTTAAAGCTGCCAGAGAAAGCGGATCAGCGCCACTATCAGACCGTAAAAGAAGTCAATCAAGAGATCATGAAGCTGCGTTGCGCTTATGCATAAACAAGCAAACACTCAATAGCATTCGATTTAATGTAAAAAGGGTTGGCAGTGCCAACCCTTTTTATTTGATCAACTTTTTATTCAATCAGTAGGCACGCTCTAACCAAACCTGCTTCGCCAGCTCAGGCAGATCGCCCTTCAGGCCTAGTGCGCGTTTCATGATTTCATCTTTGGCACCCGGCAATTGACCAACCAGACGCATGCCGATCCCACGGATCAGTTTCTTAGCAGGGTTATCCCCCTCAAACAGATCGCGGAAACCTTGCATCGCCGCAATCATTTTGGCAGCTTCCGCTTTCCGCCAGCGCTCATAATGGCGCAAATTACGCTCATCACCAATGTCGCGATTTTGCTGCCATAAGCTCAGCAGCTCTTGTGCCAAACAGGCAGCATCCAGTAAACCTAAATTCACACCCTGCCCTGCCAGAGGATGAATGGTGTGTGCGGCATCCCCGACGAGAGCAACCCGAGGCGCAACAAAATCACGGGCATAGCGCATCTTAAGTGGGAAAGCCTGCCGCTCGCCCACTACTTCACAGCGGCCTAATCGTGCATCGAATTCTGCGGTCAGCGCTTTGTTAAACTGCACATCATTCATATTGAGCAAAGCCTCAGCGCGTGAAGGCTCTGTCGACCACACAATCGAACTCATATGCGGCTCAGACATGGGGAGAAAGGCTAACGGTCCTTGGGCAGTAAAAATCTGCCGCGCGACTTTATTGTGCGGATCACTGGTGCGCACATTGGCCACCAAGGCACTGTGTCCATAATCCCAATGAGTCAAAGGAATATCCATTTGTCGACGCAACCAAGAGTTTGCACCATCAGCCCCTACGACCAATTTTGCGCTCAAGGCTTGGCCATTACTCAAGGTTAGCCATGCTTCGCTTTCACCCACGGCGATGCTCTGACAGGTCGCAGGCACATGCAGTGTCACATTGGCTTGCTGCTGAACTTGCTCTAACAGCGCCAACTGAATGACTCGGTTTTCAACAATGTGTCCCAGATTAGGCTGCGTCATCTCATTGGCTTTAAATTCAATCCGCGCAAAACTATCTTGCTCCCACACTTCCATCGCGATGTAGGGCGCAGCGCGGCGCGCTTCAATGCCCGCCCAAGCATTAAGATTACGCAGCACAATCTCACTTGAGCGACTCAAGGCAGAAACGCGCACATCCGGCAGCGGGTTTAGCGCCTCTTCCGGTAATTGGTTCTCAACCACAGCAATGCGTAGGTCACTCTCTTTCAGAGCCGCCGCTAACGCTAGGCCGACCATACCGCCACCGATAATTACAACATCAACGCTTTGCATCATTCTTTTACCTATTAACGGTTCACTATGCCGAGAGTGCGGCGCAATAACGGAGCTTTCAATAACGGCAAATTATCCATCGCCATTAGACCAAGGTTACGCCCCATTCGCATCGCTAACCAGTCATTCGAGAAAGTGTGTACTAATCCTGTAGTCAGGCTGATGGTTGCCGTGCGATCGGCTTGGCGACGCTGAAAATAACGCTGCAGTAGCGCGTACTCACCCGCATCGTCGCTGCGCGTAATCTCTTCGGCTAAAGTCGCCACATCACGAATACCAAGGTTAAAACCTTGTCCTGCAATCGGGTGTAAGGTTTGCGCCGCATTGCCCACCATAGCAAAACGGTGAGAGACCGTTTGCTCACGATAGCGCAAAACCAGTGGATAAACACTTCTCTCACCTGCATGGGTCAAGGCGCCAAGCCGCCAACCAAAGACTTGTTGTAAGCCTTGTAAGAACTCAGCTTCGCTGCAATGCAGCCAGTGCGCAACTTGCTCTGGTGGCAGACACCAAACTAAAGACAAGCGATCTTGGCTCATTGGTAGCAAGGCAACGGGGCCATGCGGTGTAAAACGCTCAAAAGCTCGCCCTGCATGAGGTTGCGCGCTGGTGATATTGGCGATCAGCGCGACTTGTTCAAAATCGTGCTCCTGCATCGCAAGGCCCAGTGCTTGGCAACACGTCGACAGCGCACCATCTGCCGCCACAAGCAGCTTACCTTGCAAGGTCTCTTTAGTGTTGAGTTGGACCGTGACCGACTCTTGTTCACGGGTAATATTCACCACTCGGCTTGGCACAAATTGTTGGATGGCAGAACACTGAGCCATGCGCTCGGCGTAAACGCGCCCCACATCCGCCAGTTCAACCACATAACCTAGAGCGCTAACCCCAAGCGTCTCACAGTGAATATCCGTCATCCCTGCATGAGACTGATCCGAGACATAGATATGTTTAATCGAAGTCGCAAAAGGCTGTAGGCTCGGCCAAAGTTGTAACTCCCGCAGAATCTGTACCGTACCGAAGGAGAGCGCAATGCTGCGCGCATCAAAACCAGGATGCGCAGAATGATCGGTCGCAAACGCCTCTATCACGGCGACCTTCAGTTTACCTTGGCTGAGGTGCTGCAACGCGAGCGCTAATGTTGCCCCCGCCATTGCACCACCCGCAATGATTACATCAAAACTGATAGGCTTACTGATATTGGGCTGCTGGGTGTCCGTCATTGCGCTTCCTTTCTGTTGACTTAGTGAACGGTGGGCTTAATGTCTTGCTCTGGTTTGACACCAAATTCCGCATGTAATACCAATACACATGCTTTGATATGTTCGATCACTTGTTCCAATAATTCTGCTTGCTCGGCTAAGTCATCCTCTTCATCGATGCCTAATTTCGACATCTCTTCCAGATCCTCTAATGCTTCTTTCGCTTCAACAGAGGCGTGCTTCAGATTAGCGCCACTCAAACCTAATCCAGAAATAAAGTGGTTAATCCATTCCGCAACCGCATCCGCGAGCTCAAACAAGGCTTCCTCGCCCTCACCTTCAGGTAGGAGCAATGAAAGCTCAAAATCGGTATCCACCAACTGCGCACTCATCGCCAGTAGAATCTGCTCTGCGCTGGCTAATGCACCAATTGGCCAGCCCATGCCATCGTTGGTGTAATCGAAAACCAAGGGTTGCCAGCTTTTATCATTGAGGCTTAAACCGCCGGACAACATCCCTGTCAGTAACCCTTGTAGCTCGGCAGGATTAATACCGAGAGAAGCGCTACGCAGCTCATTGGCTAAAGCTGGGTAAGCAGGAAGTCTATTTTTGCTCATATTGGATTCACTAACCGAGAAAGGTAGCCCAATCCTACCACTTCATTGCCAGAGCGAAAACGCTCGCCTGCAGTTGGTGCTTAGCTTTTGCACAAATTGTCCAAATCGTGAGTTTTCAAACGTCCATTTCTCGGGTTGCGACGGGAAAGGCTTGAATCTTGTTTTGGGTTTACCTATAGTTCCACCTCGATGGTCACCTGAGTTGACTCATCTTTAGTTATGCTAAAAGAGTTCATTAATCATGAGTAATCAAGCGGTTGACATTGAAATTTTGGGCAAAGTGACCCGGGTAAACTGCCCAGCAGGTCAAGAAGCGTCTTTGCTTCAAGCTGCGCAAGATCTCGATAATCGTTTGAAAGAAATGGCAGAGCGAACTAAAGTCACCAATGAGGTGAAACTGTTGACGATTGCCGCACTCAACATCTGTTACGAGTTACAAACGAAACAGCAAGAAAATGCGGGCACTCAGTCACAACTTAGCGAGCGCATGGAACAGCTCGCCGCTTCATTAGAAGCTGCATTGAAAAATGTGAAGCCAGGAAAGCAATAAACACAGCATTGATTTACCCTGGGGTGTTCGTCAGCGGATTTATGTCCCTGAGCCGATAAGCAACATAACAGGGTTGGTATTGGGTAGCTATTGAGCAAGCTCGGCTTGTACCGAGAAGCCTGCGGTTACCATTACTGATCCGCCTTGAACCTGATGGTTCAAGGGCTACGATCCTCAACGGCATCCCGGGGTTCCCTCTATGACAGATTCTCGTACACACCTACGCCTGCAAATTCGTCAGCGTCGACAATCACTCTCAGCGTTTGAACAACAGACGGCCAGCCAACAACTTATCCATACCTTTTCCAGCTTACCGGAAGTGACTGCCGCGCTGCGTATTGCCCTGTATCTTGCCAATGATGGTGAGCTCAATACCCAGCCACTGATCGAATGGCTTTGGCAGCAAGGTAAACAAGTGTATCTCCCAGTTTTACACCCTTTCGCAAAAGGTCACTTGCTGTTTCTGCACTACCAAGCACACACACCAATGAACAAAAATCGCTATGGGATCGCAGAGCCTAAACTCGACCAACGTTTGATCTGCCCGGTTCGAGAGCTCGATATTATCGGTACTCCTTTGGTGGCGTTTGATCAATCAGGCCAACGTTTGGGAATGGGTGGCGGCTATTACGATCGCACTCTCGCACCTTGGTTTAAAACGCAGCAAGGCGCGATGCCGATTGGTCTTGCGCACGATTGCCAGCAAGTCGAGCAGCTGCCCACTGCAAGCTGGGATATTCCGTTACGAAAAATAGTGACCCCCAGCAAGGTTTGGCAGTGGTAGTCGAATAATTGCTCAGTTTAGCTCAGCCTAAGTGATTACTTCTGCTTCCGGTTTGGGGTTATAATCGCGCCGCGCAACATACCCGCAAATCGATACTCAGGAGATAGGCATGACTCAAGATGAAATGAAAAAAGCCGCCGGTTGGGCTGCTCTGAAATACGTAGAAAAAGGCAGCATTGTCGGTGTTGGTACGGGCTCAACCGTTAATCACTTCATCGATGCTTTAGGCACTATCAAAGACGAAATCAAAGGCGCGGTTTCGAGCTCAATTGCTTCGACTGCGAAACTGGAAGCGCTCGGCATCCGTGTTTATGACTGTAACGATGTATCGGAACTGGACATCTATGTCGATGGTGCTGATGAGATCAACCCAGAACGCGACATGATCAAAGGTGGCGGTGCAGCGCTGACGCGTGAAAAGATCGTCGCTGCGATTGCTAAGAAATTTGTGTGTATTGTCGATGGCACTAAAGCGGTCGATGTTCTAGGCAACTTCCCTCTACCTGTTGAAGTGATCCCAATGGCGCGTTCTTATGTCGCGCGCGAACTGGTAAAACTCGGTGGCGATCCTGTGTATCGTGAAGGTGTGATCACCGATAACGGTAACGTTATTCTGGATGTCTACAACATGAAGATCACCCATCCCAAAGATCTCGAAAGCAAGATCAACGGCATCGCAGGGGTTGTGACCGTGGGTCTCTTTGCTCATCGCGGGGCTGATGTGGTCATCACTGGCACACCACAAGGTGCAAAAATCGAAGAGTAATATCGGGCATTTCTCCCCATATTCCGTTATTTGCTTACAAACGGCACCGCTGTGTGCCGTTTTTTATCCTTTTCTCTAAGAAAATTATGCCTTATTCCGTAATTTTCTTACCCAAAGCAAAAAAAGTTTGTTAATTTAGTGAGCAGAAGGCGCACAAGGAAAACGTTTGCTTTTCTAAATTACGACCAAAATTCGAACCATTCGAACCCAAGCGCCTGTTAGCCCACCTTCCCATAGTTTTAAGGACGATAAAATGGCCAAAGTTTCACTGGAAAAAGACAGAATTAAGATCCTCCTTCTTGAAGGACTTCACCCCTCTTCGGTGGAAGTTTTGCAAGCGGCCGGTTACAGCAATATCGAATACCATAAAGGCTCGCTGGAAGAAGCTGAGCTGATTGAAGCTATCAAAGATGTGCATTTTGTCGGGATCCGCTCGCGCAGTAATCTGACGGAGAAAGTGATCAATGCGGCAGAGAAACTGGTGGCGATTGGCTGTTTCTGTATCGGTACTAACCAAGTCGACCTTAATGCCGCCGCCAAACGCGGTATTCCAGTGTTTAACGCACCATTCTCCAATACTCGCAGTGTGGCGGAACTGGTGCTCGGCGAAATTTTACTGTTACTGCGTGGAATTCCAGAGAAAAACGCACTTGCTCACCGTGGGATCTGGAAAAAAAGTGCAGATAACTCTTATGAAGCACGGGGGAAACGCCTAGGCATTATCGGTTACGGTCATATCGGTACTCAGTTGGGGATCATTGCTGAAAACTTGGGGATGCACGTATATTTCTATGACATTGAAAGCAAACTCTCGCTCGGTAACGCTACCCAAGTGCATACCTTAAGCGAGCTACTCAATAAGTGTGATGTCATATCACTGCATGTTCCGGAAACCGCTGGCACTAAAAATATGATGGGTGCGGAAGAGTTTGCACGCATGAAACCGGGTGCTATCTTCATTAACGCCGCACGCGGTACTGTGGTCGATATCCCGGCTCTGTGCAATGCGCTCGAATCTGGTCATATTGCAGGGGCGGCGATTGACGTATTCCCAGAAGAACCGGCATCAAACAAAGAGCCGTTTGAATCGCCACTGATGAAGTTTGATAACGTGATTTTGACACCACACGTGGGGGGGTCAACCCAAGAGGCACAAGAGAACATTGGCATTGAAGTGGCTGGCAAGCTGGCTAAATACTCAGATAACGGCTCAACGCTCTCTAGTGTCAACTTCCCTGAAGTGTCACTGCCAGAGCATCGTAGCTGCTCTCGCTTACTGCATATTCACGCCAACCGTCCGGGCATTTTGACCCAAATTAACACCATCTTCGCCGAAGAAGGGATCAACATCGCGGCTCAATATCTGCAAACCACCGCAGAAATCGGCTATGTGGTCATCGATGTGGAAACGGCTCGCTCTGAAGAAGCGTTAACTAAGCTTAAAGCGATCGACGGCACGATTCGCGCCCGTATTCTGCACTGATTGATGGGTGGGCGACATCGCTCACCCATCCTGAATCCTGAATATAACAACCAGCCTTTCGGCTGGTTTTTTATTTGTGCTTTGCTTGTAATTATAAAGACTATATCCAAACGACTTGGAGTTGCAGGCAGGCGGCAAGTGAGTTCATCCCCATAAGCATAGATACACTATGTGATTGGGGTGAACCAACGTAGCCAACACCGCTGCAGCTTCAAGTAGGAAGGAGATAAACTAAGCTCTGAGCGCTCGTTCACCACGCGCGATGCCTACCACACCACTTCGTGCCACTTCGATAACTTCCGTCACTTCCGCAATCGCCTCAATAAAAGCATCCAGTTTCTCGCTCGTACCGGCCAGTTGCACTGTGTATTGTGAAGCTGTGACATCAACAATCTGGCCGCGGAAAATATCCGCCGTACGTTTAACTTCCGCACGTGCAAAACCAGAGGCCTTGACTTTGACCAGCATCAGCTCACGCTCGATGTGTTCACACTCCGTCACTTCCTGCACTTTCAAAACATCAATCAATTTATGCAACTGCTTTTGGATCTGCTCTAGCTGCATTTCATCGGTTTTCGTTGTAATGTTCAGCCGTGAAAGGGTTTCGTCATCGGTCGGTGATACGTTTAGCGTTTCAATGTTGTACCCGCGCTGGGAAAAGAGCCCGACAACACGAGACAGCGCACCCGGTTGGTTTTCCAATAGCAGTGAAATAATGTGTCTCATCTTAGGTTCTCTCCGTTTTGCTCAACCACATTTTGTCCATCCCTTCGCCTTTGATTTGCATTGGGTAAACGTGCTCAGTTTCATCGACATTAATGTCGACAAACACCAGACGATCTTTCATCGCTAACGCTTTTTCCAGCCCAGCTTGCAGCTCATCAGGGTGAGAAATACGGATCCCAACATGACCATAAGCTTCTGCGATCGCCGCAAAATCCGGCACAGAACTCATGTATGAGTTAGAGTGACGACCTTGATAAATAATATCCTGCCACTGTTTCACCATTCCAAGGAAACGGTTGTTGAGGTTAATGATTTTTACTGGAATGTCGTACTGCAGTGCGGTCGATAGCTCTTGAATATTCATCTGAATACTGCCATCTCCGGTCACGACCAGTACCTCTTCTTCTGGCATGGCGAATTTCACGCCCATTCCCGCAGGTAAACCAAAACCCATGGTGCCTAGCCCGCCAGAGTTAATCCACTGACGCGGCTTATCAAACGGATAGTAGAGTGCCGCAAACATTTGGTGCTGCCCCACATCCGAGGCCAAAATTGCTTTACCTTCCGTGATTTTATATAGCGTTTCAATCACTTGCTGAGGCTTAATCCGTTCTGCTGAGGTTTCATAAGCCAAACACTGACGATCACGCCACACTTGGATCTCATTCCACCAACTATCCAATGCTGCCGCATCATTGCGCTCAGCGCTCTCTTCCAGAAGCTTGAGCATGCCATCCAATACTTGGTCGGCAGAACCAACAATCGGCAGATCGACTTTCACGTTTTTAGAAATCGATGATGGGTCAATATCGATATGCATAATTTTCGCGTTGGGGCAGTACTTCTCTAGGTTGTTAGTCGTACGGTCATCAAAGCGCACACCTACCCCAAAAATCAGATCTGCATTATGCATCGCCATATTGGCTTCATACACACCATGCATGCCAAGCATACCCAGTGAGTTTTTATGAGTGCCAGGAAAAACGCCCAATCCCATCAAAGTACTGACCACGGGCAGATTTAAAGCCTCTGCAAGTTGGCGAATTTGCTGATCTGCATTAGCAATAATCGCCCCGCCACCGACGTACAGTACTGGCTTTTTCGCATCGAGCAGTGCGCGTAACCCTTTTTTGATCTGTCCTTTGTGGCCAGCCGTCGTTGGGTTGTAAGAGCGCATTTTGATGGTTTCAGGATACTCATAAGGCAGCTTATTAAGCGGGTTCATCACATCTTTTGGCACGTCAATCACCACAGGACCAGGACGCCCCGTTGACGCGATGTAAAACGCTTTTTTGATGGTTTCAGGAATATCCTCGGCTTTTTTCACCAAAAAGCTGTGCTTAACGATAGGGCGAGACACGCCGACGATATCGCACTCTTGAAATGCATCGTTACCAATAAGATTAGTGGCTACGTTACCGGAGATCACAATCATCGGAATCGAGTCCATATAGGCGGTTGCAATCCCAGTCACCGTATTGGTGGCGCCCGGACCTGAGCAGACGAGCACTACGCCCGGTTTTCCAGTGGCGCGCGCATAGCCATCAGCCATATGTGTTGCGGCTTGTTCGTGACGAACCAGAACGTGTTTAATTTGGTCGGTTTTTTCGTGAAGGGCATCGTAGATGTCGAGTACTGAACCGCCGGGATATCCGAAGATTTGCTCCACACCTTCATTGATCAGAGATTGGACGATCATCTCTGCGCCAGATAGCATTTCCATCTTGTCTCCTTACCAACATACCTTGTGCTCGGTCGGCAAAAGGGTTGGTTTTACATAGTTTAGGGCTTATTTGTAGCCTAATTCGAAAACGCTCCGCTTTCGGCTATGTCCTGCGTCTGTCATAACAGCCGCGAGGTTACGCAACAAATGTAACGCTTTCTTAGCAACTGGTCTAACCCCAATTTGCGCACTTTTACAGCAGACTCGAAAATAAGACGGTGATTAAGCATTCCATTTCAACCTTTACCTTGCTTTTAGGTCGAACAACCATTGAGCAGTTAAAAAAAAGTAGATTATTTTGCCAGCACACCGGAGTATCGGCTTCCACGCTTCCATCAACACCAAAAGACAATGTGATTGGCATGAGCGAAGCTTGTCGCTTCAGGTAGCAAGGGCATGGGTCATCGTATTGCAGATATAAAAACACCTCTGAGCGATTTTCGCCAAGAGGTGTTTAGAACATTCAGATAACAGCTTGATCGCGCTATTTTTTCGGAGAATCTTGGTACATTTCTTCGATTTCATCCTGATAGCGATCGTTAATCACTTTACGACGCAGTTTTTGGGTCGGTGTCAGCTCACCACTGTCCATCGAAAATGCTTTTGGCAACAATCTAAACTTCTTCACTTGTTCAAATTTCGCCAGCTCTTTTTGTAAATCGTTAACGCGCTTTTCAAACATCTCCAGCACTTGGCTATGTTTGATAAGCTCCAAACGGTCATGATATTTAATGTTCAGCTCTTTGGCGTACTCTTCCAATGAATCAAAGCAAGGCACAATCAAAGCCGAGACAAACTTGCGCGTATCGGCAATCACCGCGATCTGTTCTATAAAATGATCTTTGCCAATCGCCCCTTCAATCACCTGCGGCGCAATATATTTACCACCTGAGGTTTTCATCAGTTCCTTAATGCGATCGGTAATAAATAAATTACCATTTTCATCAATATGACCCGCATCACCCGTTTTCAGAAAACCATGCTCATCAAAACTTTCGGCGGTTTCTTTATCGAGCTTGTAGTAGCCACGCATCACCATAGGACCACGAACCAGAATTTCATTGTTCTCGCCAATTTTGACTTGAGCTCCCGGCATAGAAAGCCCAATCGAATCTGGGTTAAAACAGTGGTCATCCCAACAAGAAACCGTGGCCGTGGTTTCGGTCATGCCATAACCAAGCTTGACGTTGATGCCAATTGCATGGAAAAAACGGCCGATGGTTTCATCCAACTTAGCGCCACCACAAGGCATGAAATTGATCCTTCCCCCAAGCAAAGCGCGCAGCTTACTCAACACCAGCTTGTCAGCGAATTGATGGCTCTGTTTAAGCATCCAAGAAGGTTGGCGCTGCTGCTGACGGCACACCGCCATTTTCGCCCCCATATTGACAGCCCAAGTAAAAAGAACCTTGCGTACAAACGGCGCTTTAGCGACTTTTTCATGGATTGCTGAGAAGATCTTTTCATAAAAGCGCGGTACGGCACACATCACGGTTGGACGGACTTCAGCTAAAGCTTCACGTACATGAGCCACGTCCTGCAAGTAACAGTTGGTCGCACCTTTATAAAGCACATACGCCGTCCATGCTCGCTCAAAGACATGAGAGAGTGGCAGGAAACAGAGTGAGACATCCTCTTGAGTCAGATTCAAGCGCTGATCGTGCCCCTCTAGCTGAGCACCGATATTACGATAATCCAGCATCACCCCTTTCGGCGTCCCGGTAGTACCTGAGGTATAAATGAGGGTAAACAGATCGTCATAGTTGGCCTGCTCAATTAAGGCATCCAACGGCGCTCGATCTTGATGGTGACTTTGAGCAACAAACTCATCCCAATGCATCGCACAACTGGCTTGTTTGAGGTCGATATTGGCATTCATAGCCACAATCAGACGCAGCTCTGGGCATTGTTCAAATTGGCTGAGTGCAGCATCAAATTGTGCCTGCTCACCCACAAAAACCACTTTCACATCCGCATTCTGTAAGATGTAAGCCGCCTGCTCTGGCGTATTGGTAGGATAGATAGGAACCGTTACCGCACGGATCTGTAAAGCGGCAAAATCAGCAATCGTCCAACGTGGCATGTTGTTGGAAAAAATCGCAATTTTGTCCTGTACACCGATGCCTTGAGCTAACAACGCCATCGAGAGTTCATCCAATTGTTCACCAAACTGGTGCCAATTGATTGCTTGCCATTGGCCGTTTTGTTTATGTTTTAGCGCGGCGTTATCACCCCCTTGGGCAATACGTTGGCGGATCCGTTTAACGATGTGGAAATCTAAGTTCGTCATATCTCTTACCTGTAGCTTACACCTGTAAGCCTTTTTCAGCGCACAAGTGTACATTTCAAAGGCCAAAACACAACTGACTAACGTCAAAGTTATCGATTAAAACTCATTCTGTAACAAAAAAGCCTTGGACAGTTTTTACTGCCCAAGGCTTTAGAAACATAGAATGAACAAAGGATCAGCGATTCGCGACTACTTCGCCACAAATCACCATCAGTTGGTCACGCAGCCAGATATGGCCTTTGTCTTTTTCACTCGACTCATGCCAACTCAGATAACCCGAGATTTTGGACTCAGCAAATGGGAAAGCGAGGATTTGCAACTCATCACGATTGGCCGCATTTTCCGCCATCCAACGTGGAGCAATGGTCACCAGTTCAGACTGACCGACCACATACAACACATTGCTCAGGCTGGTGCCTTCGTAATAAGACTGGCAATCAAAATCACGGTACGCCAGTTCAGAGAAACTACGCTGCCCATGCACTTTGGACAATTTTGCGTGTTTTTCCGCACTCAATTGTTCGGCCGTGATACTTCCTTGGATACGAGGGTGAAGTTTTGATGCCACCACCACCAACTCATCTTGGAAAATCTCAGTGCTTGAAAAACCTTGATCATCAAATCGAGCGTAATCAATCACAAAATCAATTTCTTGATAACGCATGCGCTCTGCGATTTGGCGATCAAACTCTGCATCCAAATGCAATTGTACACTCGGTGCTAATTCATCAATCGATGCCATGATCTGAGGAGCAAAGCGTAAATCGCAAGGACTGCAGATCGCGAGCTTAAACAGACGCGTTGAGGTTTCCGGTGTGAAAACTGAACTCGGTAGCTCGTTACGGATCAATTGCAAAGCTTGACGGATCGGGCCAAACAGTTGGCGAGCACGCTGGGTTGGCTGAATGCCACGCCCTTGGCGCATAAACAACTCATCATTGAACATCACTTTTAAACGCGCC
The DNA here is from genome assembly GCF_008369605.1 of Vibrio cholerae. Taxonomy (NCBI): domain Bacteria; kingdom Pseudomonadati; phylum Pseudomonadota; class Gammaproteobacteria; order Vibrionales; family Vibrionaceae; genus Vibrio; species Vibrio cholerae. Next base: position 369,321 of record NZ_CP043554.1, on the reverse strand, counting down.
ACGGCATTACTGACCGCAGGCTGTGACATACCTAAGTTGTGTGCCGCTCGCGTAATGTTTTGCTCTTGCATTACTGCATCGAAAACGGTTAACAGATTGAGGTCTACGCCTCGGAGGGTGCTTTCCATGCGGTAACTCGCAATGGCACTCATTGCGTCTTTTTTATCTAACATTTGCATGCCTCACAGTGTCGTCACTAGCGATAAATATGCATAAATCGCCAGTGGAAAGATAAGCGCTGTTTGTAATATTTACCGCCCAGATATTTGGTGGATGGCAAGTAATATCGGCTAATCATTCGAAGCTATGCAATAGCATTGACAAAAAGTCAGTTTATTTTAGTCATTACTTAAAAAAAGCCTTAATAATCAATACGATTAATTTTTATAAAAATCTATAAAAATGCATTTTTAATGGGTTTTTATTAATTATTAATTTGAACAATAGATACATCCTTTACTGAAGACTAATATTCACGTCAAAAATGTTTTAACGAAGGACTCATTGAGTTAGTCAGTTCATTACCCAAAATTGCGTAACTGGGGAAATCGACTTTTTGCCAAAGTTGCTGACAAAGTACTTCACTATTTTCCCATTTCCCCTTGAGAATCCATTCAACTAAAAAGTGAGCCACATCGGGATAGATCACTCGCTCAGCCTGTTTCTCATCAAGCCACAGACGTAAGCAGGCAGGGTCAAGAAACTCCATCACACTTGCCAGCCCAAGTGTTTCAAGGGTTGCCGCATTACTCACCTGTTCAAATTGGCCAGCCAATGGCTTCATTAATAATTTTTTGCCTAACGCTAAAGCTTCCGAAGGCAACTCAAAACCACCACTGGTGATCACTCCGCTGCATTGGTGTAAATGATGCTGAAAATCACCATGATGCAAACGACGCAGTTCGACATTTTCCGTCAACTCGTTTTCTGGCACCTCGGGGTGATAACAAATGAAGTGAATATTGGTAAATCTATACAGTAACTCACAGATTTCATTCACATTTTCAAATGGAAGGTAGACTAATATAAAGTTCTGCTGACTCAGCGGCTGCTCCGGCGCATAAATAATGGGAGGCAAAATCGGCTGTTCAAAATGGTACCAATGTAAACCTAAATGGTACTGGGCTGGCGCAAAATGCCGCAAGATCGCTTTATCCAGCCAAGAAGCACCTTTTAATGGCACTGGATACAAGAAGGCATTCTGATGACTAATTCCAATACAGGGAATATTTTGTAATTTGGCAGCCCAAGCCGTCACTGGCTCAAAATCGTTCAAAATCAGGTCATAACCAGAAAGATCTAAGCGCTTCACCTCCTTCCAAAACTGCAACAGATTATTCTTACGTAACGTTTTAACGTAATTGACGTGGCCATTTTCGGTGGCAAAGGTCAGCCCTCGTCGAGTCGCAAAATCACCAAAGCATTCCATTGAAAAATACTTCTCAACAGGACGTCCTGAGAACAGATAATCCACATCAACTTGCTGCTGCTTAAGTGCCGCACACATGGCTCTTGAACGCGCAATATGCCCATTCCCGGTTCCTTGAACGCCATACAGTATTTTCAAATGCTTTTCTCCATTACGCTCATTGCATAGGTTGCGCTGCCCATCCCAAGCAAAGCTCCAGCGATCACATCACTTAGAAAATGCACGCCTAATAACACTCGCGCCAAGCCAATTAAACCTGCCCAACAAAGTGCGACGGCATACCAATGAGGATAGATATAACCAATTAATGTCGCCATGACGAAGGCGGCGGCGGTATGTCCCGACGGTAAGCTGTAGCGATCGCTCGGCGTGATATAAGCCGTGACTAAGGCGGAAAGTTCTTGTGGACGTCGGCGCTGAAAACTGTTTTTCAGCAACCAATAAATCGGTAATTCAATAGCAAACGCAAGCAAGCCAACCGCGAGAAACAGCAGCCCATGAGTCTCATCTAAGCACCAAGCTAGAATGCCCATCAGCGCGTAAAGATGCCCATCTCCTGTATGAGAAATTGACTTACTGAGCCTCGCGACTCGCGTATTGTACTTATGCTGTAAGCAGAGTAATGAAAAAGCTAAATCGAGTTTAGCGATCGGTTCCATAGCTCTCATCACACATCCTTCCTTCTGGTGAGGTGATGCTTTGAGCTTATCGGCAGCAAATGACAGTCAGGTGAAAATTGTTTGTCGAAATGGTGACAAGCGAGCGGTCAGCCTAGGTATGCACTCTATGTTGAGAGCTTATCCCATTCTCGTTATAAACCCTTGTTCCATTAGCTGAATGTTGTGCTCAACCAAGCTTTCAAGGAAGGTTTGTGATAATTCAACCCCATGAATCTTAAGTAGGGCTGGCGGAGCGATAAAAGGAAAAATCATTAAACTTAGGTAAGAAATTTTGCACAGTTGCGGATCCATACCTTCTCGAATCACGCCTCGCTCAATCAGCTTCTCAAACAAAGTTTCCTGAATCGGACGCGTAATATCGAGAACCACTTTCTCAATCAACTGCTTTTTCATATCGCTACCAGGCGTATTCATCACCTGCATAATCAGACGTGGGAAATACGGTATTTTGAACATTTCTCGATAATAAGTACGCATTAAATCGGTCAGATTTTGGTGACTACTCTCAGCAACCAACAACCCGAGCTGCGCTTTCATCGGTAGCAAAGTTTCACGCAACATGGTCTCAAATAAGCCAGCTTTATTCGCAAAATAATAGCGAATTAAACTGATATCGACGCCCGCTTTGCTCGCAATCAAACGTGTCGAAACTTTGTCATAAGGCATGACAGAGAAAAGCTCACGGGCATGCATGATCAACTGGTCACGAGCTTGAGTCTGTTGGCTTGGTCGGCCGACTTTACGTAATGTCATCAGAGTTCCTTATTCATCAGTCGATGAATTATAAATACTCGGATACTTTTTCTTCAAATTACCTGCCTTTTCAACTGCTCGTTTCTCAGTGTTACACTCAAATACTTATCAAGATGAATAAAAAATCAACTTTGGGGTTGACGCATTGTGTCGAGTACGGTACTAATCTGTTAACTTAATTGTGTGGATTGTTACAGATGACAATGCGTTTTTCTCTCCTGCTAGGCCTACTACTGATCGTGGAACCATCACGCGGGTAGGCTGTGGACGAAAAATACCACACAAGATAAAAAACCCGCAGCTGATGCGGGTTTTTTTATAGCCGATTTTTACAACAATATTCAGGAAGTTAGCCGTTAACTCTCAGTGCGAGGAAGCAAACATGAACAATCAGGTGATTATATTCGATACCACATTACGCGATGGAGAGCAGGCTTTGTCTGCCAGCCTGACGGTAAAAGAGAAACTGCAAATCGCCTACGCACTGGAGCGCTTAGGGGTAGATATTATCGAAGCAGGTTTCCCCGTTTCCTCTCCGGGCGATTTTGAATCGGTACAAACCATCGCTAAAAACATCAAAAATAGCCGTGTTTGTGCCCTTTCGCGAGCCGTTGCGAAAGACATTGATGCCGCGGCAGAAGCCTTGAAAGTCGCCGAAGCCTTTCGTATTCACACTTTTATCTCCACATCCACTATCCATGTACAAGACAAATTGCGCCGCAGCTATGACGATGTCGTCGAAATGGCAGTCAAAGCGGTGAAACATGCGCGTCAATATACGGATGATGTGGAGTTCTCTTGTGAAGATGCTGGCCGCACACCTATCGATAACTTGTGCCGTATGGTCGAAGCCGCGATCAATGCCGGTGCGCGTACCATCAATATTCCAGATACGGTCGGCTACACAGTGCCGAGCGAATTTGGCGGCATTATTCAAACGCTGTTTAACCGAGTGCCCAATATCGATAAAGCGATCATCTCCGTGCATTGTCATGACGACTTAGGCATGTCGGTAGCCAACTCGATTGCCGCTATTCAAGCGGGAGCTCGTCAAGTAGAGGGAACCATCAACGGTATTGGCGAACGTGCGGGTAACTGCGCATTGGAAGAGATCGCGATGATCATCAAAACCCGTCAAGAGTTGCTCGGGGTAACCACAGGCATTAAACACGACGAGATCAGCCGTACCAGCAAGCTTGTCAGCCAGCTTTGCAACATGCCGATTCAAAGCAACAAAGCGATTGTCGGAGCCAATGCGTTTAGCCACTCTTCGGGCATTCACCAAGATGGCATGCTCAAAAACAAAAATACCTACGAAATCATGACTCCCGAATCGATAGGCCTCAAAAACCAAGCACTGAACCTCACTAGCCGTAGTGGGCGTGCCGCAGTGAAAAGCCATATGGATTCAATGGGCTACAACGAAAATGAATACAATTTGGATGCCTTGTATGAAGACTTCTTGAAGCTGGCAGATCGCAAAGGCCAAGTGTTTGATTACGATTTAGAGGCCTTGATGCATTTCTCCAATTTGCGTGAAGAAGATGACTTCTACAAACTCAATTACTTGAGCGTGCAATCGGGTAGCGTGATGGCCACCACCAGTATTAAGTTGCTGTGTGGCGGTGAAGAAAAATGCGAAGCCGCTGTTGGTAATGGTCCAGTCGATGCGTTATATCAGTGTATCTATCGCATCACAGGGTATGAGATTGTACTCGATAAATTCGATCTCACCGCCAAAGGCGAAGGTGAAGATGGTCTTGGTCAAGCGGATATCATCGCTAACTACAAAGGGCGTAAATATCACGGTACCGGCGTCTCAACCGACATCGTTGAAGCTTCCGGTCAAGCCTTGTTGCATGTTATCAATAGCATTCATCGCGCGGATCAAATCGCCCAGATTAAACAGAAAAAAAGCGTCGCTACGGTTTAATGCTCATACTCCTTAGCTCTACTGAAGTTACTGCTAACCCTGAGTAGCTTCAGTATTCAAGAACCTTAGGCGACACAAACACAACTTAAAAATCGATCATAAAGGACTCGCATGACAGACAGAGATTACAAAATTGCCGTATTACCCGGCGACGGTATCGGCCCGGAAGTGATGGCACAAGCCCACAAAGTGTTGGATGCGATTGAGCAAAAACACGGCATTCGTTTCAGTCGTGAAGAGCACGATGTTGGTGGTATTGCGATTGATAACCATGGTTGCCCACTGCCAGAAAGCACTCTGCGTGCCTGTGAAGAAGCGGATGCGGTCTTGTTTGGTTCCGTCGGAGGGCCAAAATGGGAACATCTGCCACCTAACGAGCAACCTGAACGCGGTGCTTTGCTACCACTGCGTAAGCACTTCCAACTGTTTTGTAATTTGCGCCCCGCGCAGATCCACCAAGGTCTGGAAGCCTTTTCGCCCCTACGTGCTGATATCTCTGCTCGCGGTTTCGATATTGTGGTGGTGCGTGAGCTGACTGGCGGCATTTACTTTGGTCAACCCAAAGGCCGTGAAGGTGAAGGCGCTCATGAAAAAGCGTTCGATACTGAGGTTTACCACCGTTTTGAAATTGAACGTATCGCGCGAATCGCCTTTGAGTCGGCTCGCTTGCGTCGTAAGAAAGTCTGCTCTATCGACAAAGCTAACGTGCTGCAAAGCTCAATACTGTGGCGCGAAGTGGTCAGCGAGATTGCCAAAGAGTATCCCGATGTCTCGCTTTCACACATGTACATCGATAATGCCACCATGCAACTTATCAAAGATCCAGCACAGTTCGATGTGATGCTCTGCTCGAACATTTTTGGCGACATCCTTTCTGATGAATGCGCGATGATCACAGGCTCCATGGGCATGCTCCCTTCGGCCAGTATGAATGAGAGCAAGTTTGGCTTGTACGAACCTGCAGGCGGCAGCGCGCCAGATATCGCAGGCAAAAACATCGCCAACCCTGTCGCGCAGATCCTTTCTGCTGCGCTCATGCTGCGTTACAGCTTGGGCGAAGAAGCGGCAGCGCGTGATATTGAAAACGCGGTTAGCCAAGCATTAGCAGCAGGTGAACTGACGGCGGATCTCGCAGGCAATAAACCAGCCCTATCGACCTCAGCAATGGGCGATAAAATCGCAAGCTATATTTTGAATTCATAAGTTTGAGAGTGGGGTTACCCCACTCCTCTTTAGCTCACTGAGCTCAAGGAAGAAGCAATGTCAAAAGCCAAAACTCTTTACGAAAAAATTTACGATGCCCATGTGGTGGTTGCCGCACCGGGTGAAACGCCGATTTTGTACATCGACCGTCATCTAGTCCATGAAGTGACCTCTCCACAAGCCTTTGATGGCTTGCGTGAAAAAGGTCGCCCAGTACGCCAAGTTAGCAAAACCTTTGCGACCATGGATCACAACGTCTCCACCACCACCAAAGACATCAATGCCTCAGGTGAAATGGCGCGCATCCAAATGCAAACGCTTTCCAAAAACTGCGAAGAGTTTGGCGTCACGCTGTACGACATTAACCACAAGTACCAAGGCATTGTGCATGTGATGGGACCTGAGCTTGGTATTACCCTCCCCGGCATGACGATTGTATGTGGCGATTCACACACTGCAACTCACGGTGCATTCGGCTCGCTTGCCTTTGGGATAGGCACCTCAGAAGTAGAACACGTACTGGCTACCCAAACCCTAAAGCAAGGCCGCGCTAAGACGATGAAAATCGAAGTGCGTGGTAAAGTGGCTCCCGGCATCACCGCTAAAGACATCGTACTGGCGATCATTGGTAAAACAACTGCCGCTGGCGGTACAGGCTATGTCGTGGAATTTTGTGGAGAAGCGATTCGCGATCTCTCCATGGAAGGTCGCATGACCGTGTGTAACATGGCGATTGAACTTGGTGCGAAAGCAGGCTTGATTGCCCCTGATGCAACTACGTTCAACTACATCAAAGGCCGCAAGTTTGCCCCACAAGGCAGTGATTGGGATGCCGCAGTCGACTATTGGCAAACCTTAAAAACCGATGATGATGCACAGTTCGATGCCGTCGTGACGCTTGAGGCCAGTGAAATCAAACCGCAAGTGACTTGGGGTACCAACCCAGGCCAAGTGATTGCCGTTGATGAGCCAATCCCATCACCTAGCCAGTTTGCCGATCCTGTTGAACGCAGCTCAGCAGAAAAAGCTCTGGCTTACATGGGACTTGAAGCCGGCAAAATGCTCTCCGATTATAAGGTCGATAAAGTGTTCGTCGGTTCATGCACCAACTCGCGCATCGAAGATATGCGCGCTGCGGCAGCGGTAGCCAAAGGGAAAAAAGTCGCCTCTCATGTCCAAGCATTGATCGTGCCCGGATCCGAACAAGTGAAAGCGCAAGCCGAAGCGGAAGGCTTAGATAAGATCTTTATTGAAGCAGGATTTGAATGGCGCTTGCCGGGTTGCTCAATGTGTTTAGCCATGAACAATGACCGCTTAGGGCCAGGAGAACGCTGCGCGTCTACCTCAAACCGCAACTTTGAGGGACGTCAGGGACGTGATGGTCGCACTCATTTAGTTAGCCCAGCAATGGCAGCCGCCGCGGCGATTGCAGGTCACTTCGTTGATATTCGTCAGTTTTAATTCAAGGAGAACCCCATGTCAGGATTTCAGCAACACACCGGCTTAGTCGTTCCTCTTGATGCCGCCAACGTCGATACGGATGCGATCATTCCAAAGCAGTTTTTGCAAAAAGTGAATCGCACTGGCTTTGGCAAACATCTGTTCCACGACTGGCGATTTTTGGACGATGCAGGTGAAAAAGCCAACCCAGAATTTGTGATGAACCAACCTCGCTACCAAGGCGCTAGCATCTTGCTCGCAAGAGAGAACTTTGGTTGCGGCTCCTCACGCGAACACGCCCCTTGGGCATTAGCGGATTACGGCATCAGAGTCATGATTGCCCCAAGCTTTGCCGATATTTTCTATGGTAACTCGATCAACAACCAGATGGTGCCCGTTCGTTTAACCGAGCAAGAAGTGGATGAGCTCTTTAGCTATGTTCATGATACGGAAGGTGCAACGATTACCGTCGATTTAGAAGCGCTGAGCGTAACCGCGAATAGTAAAACCTACCATTTCGAGATTGACGATTTCCGTCGCCATTGTCTACTCAATGGCTTAGACAATATCGGCCTGACTCTACAGCACGAAGCAAAAATTGCGGAGTATGAAGCCAAGATACCGAGCTTCTTAAAATAAGCATTTCTAGGCTGCCAAATCGCAGCCTTTTTTATCGCGAAAGAAAATGCGTTGCCATCGGGTCTAGCTAATCACAATCTCACGATAAGGTTACTCTGATATGAAAACACTCTTCGCTTTCTGTATTCTGATTTTTTCCAACATAGTATACGCAGCGCCAAAGGCGGAGCTTTGGTCTTATTGGCAAGCGAGCAACGACAGTAATACGGCAAGCGTCTCTCACCGAGCTTGGCAAAGCATCCTCGATCGCCATCTTGTCCAAGTGGGAGAGAACGCCCTCTTTCGTTATGCAGAAGTAACAAAGGAAGATAAAACGCTACTCAATGATTACTTAGATCAACTTTCAAAATTGGATCCAAGAGAATTTAACCGCCAAGAGCAATATGCTTATTGGGTTAATCTCTACAACGCTCTGACAGTGAAATTAATTTTGGATAACTACCCAGTCGCGTCCATAACCAAACTAGGGAGCCTATTCAGTTTTGGACCGTGGGATGAAAAAGTTTTTACTGTGGCAGGACAAACCCTCACCCTCAATGATATTGAGCACAAGATTTTACGCCCTATCTGGAAAGATCCACGAACCCATTATGCGGTCAATTGTGCCAGCTTAGGCTGCCCAAATCTGCAATCCCAAGCCTTCACCGCACAAAACTCAGAGCAACTACTTAGTAATGCAGCACATACCTTTATCAATAGCAGTAAGGGAGCAACATTAAACAATGACACCTTAATCCTCTCCTCTATTTATGACTGGTTTGCCGTTGATTTTGGTAATAAAGAAGATCTTCTTATTCACCTTGCGCAGTATCGTCCTGAGCTATCCCTTTATTCAGGCAACATCGACTATCAATATGATTGGAAACTGAACGATGCGAAAGAAAAGAAATAATACAGAAAAGTGAAATAGCAAAAAGCCGCTGTATTTCTACAGCGGCTTCGTAAATCAAGCCTGGCGATGTCCTACTCTCACATGGGGAGACCCCACACTACCATCGGCGCTACTTCGTTTCACTTCTGAGTTCGGGATGGAATCAGGTGGGTCCAAAGTGCTATGGTCGCCAAACAAATTTTGTGATGTCAGCTTTAAGCTAAGCATCGAAATAGATGGTGCTGATACCCAGAATCGAACTGGGGACCTCATCCTTACCAAGGATGCGCTCTACCGACTGAGCCATATCAGCACACAAAAATTTAAAACACGTTATAAGTAACGTGTTTTGTAAATTAAAGCCTGGCGATGTTCTACTCTCACATGGGGAAACCCCACACTACCATCGACGCTGTTTCGTTTCACTTCTGAGTTCGGGATGGAATCAGGTGGGTCCAAAACGCTATGGTCGCCAAGCAAATTCTGTTTTTGATTTCACTTTTTCTTAAAAAGTGATAACCAACAATTCTGGAAAGCTGTCTTCGTTCTCACACACATTCTTATGCGCTTAGCTTTGAGTCCACTACAAAACCCCTTGGGTGTTGTATGGTTAAGCCTCACGGGCAATTAGTACAGGTTAGCTCAACGCCTCACAACGCTTACACACCCTGCCTATCAACGTTCTAGTCTCGAACAACCCTTTAGGATACTTAAAGTATCAGGGAAGACTCATCTCAGGGCTCGCTTCGCGCTTAGATGCTTTCAGCGCTTATCAATTCCGAACTTAGCTACCGGGCAATGCGTCTGGCGACACAACCCGAACACCAGAGGTTCGTCCACTCCGGTCCTCTCGTACTAGGAGCAGCCCCCTTCAATCTTCCAACGCCCACGGCAGATAGGGACCGAACTGTCTCACGACGTTCTAAACCCAGCTCGCGTACCACTTTAAATGGCGAACAGCCATACCCTTGGGACCGACTTCAGCCCCAGGATGTGATGAGCCGACATCGAGGTGCCAAACACCGCCGTCGATATGAACTCTTGGGCGGTATCAGCCTGTTATCCCCGGAGTACCTTTTATCCGTTGAGCGATGGCCCTTCCATACAGAACCACCGGATCACTATGACCTGCTTTCGCACCTGCTCGAACCGTCATTCTCGCAGTTAAGCGGGCTTATGCCATTGCACTAACCTCACGATGTCCAACCGTGATTAGCCCACCTTCGTGCTCCTCCGTTACTCTTTGGGAGGAGACCGCCCCAGTCAAACTACCCACCAGGCACTGTCCTCAACCCAGATAATGGGTCTAAGTTAGAACATCAAACATACAAGGGTGGTATTTCAAGGACGGCTCCAACGCAACTGGCGTCACGTCTTCATAGCCTCCCACCTATCCTACACATGTAGGTTCAATGTTCAGTGCCAAGCTGTAGTAAAGGTTCACGGGGTCTTTCCGTCTAGCCGCGGGTACACTGCATCTTCACAGCGATTTCAATTTCACTGAGTCTCGGGTGGAGACAGCGTGGCCATCATTACGCCATTCGTGCAGGTCGGAACTTACCCGACAAGGAATTTCGCTACCTTAGGACCGTTATAGTTACGGCCGCCGTTTACCGGGGCTTCGATCAAGAGCTTCGCTTGCGCTAACCCCATCAATTAACCTTCCGGCACCGGGCAGGCGTCACACCGTATACGTCATCTTGCGATTTTGCACAGTGCTGTGTTTTTAATAAACAGTTGCAGCCACCTGGTATCTGCGACTCTCGTCAGCTCCATCCGCGAGGGACTTCACCATCAAGAGCGTACCTTCTCCCGAAGTTACGGTACCATTTTGCCTAGTTCCTTCACCCGAGTTCTCTCAAGCGCCTTGGTATTCTCTACCCGACCACCTGTGTCGGTTTGGGGTACGATTCCTAACTATCTGAAGCTTAGAGGCTTTTCCTGGAAGCATGGCATCAATGACTTCACTGCCGTAGCAGCTCGACGTCGTGTCTCAGCCTTAAAGAGAGCCGGATTTACCTAACTCTCAAGCCTACGCACTTGAACCAGGACAACCGTCGCCTGGCCCACCTAGCCTTCTCCGTCCCCCCATCGCAATAGTCAGAAGTACGGGAATATTAACCCGTTTCCCATCGATTACGCCTTTCGGCCTCACCTTAGGGGTCGACTCACCCTGCCCCGATTAACGTTGGACAGGAACCCTTGGTCTTCCGGCGAGGAGGTTTTTCACCCCCTTTGTCGTTACTCATGTCAGCATTCGCACTTCTGATACCTCCAGCAAACCTTACGATTCACCTTCAACGGCTTACAGAACGCTCCCCTACCCAATATCTAAAAGATATTGCCGCAGCTTCGGTGTATTGCTTAGCCCCGTTACATCTTCCGCGCAGGCCGACTCGACTAGTGAGCTATTACGCTTTCTTTAAATGATGGCTGCTTCTAAGCCAACATCCTAGCTGTCTGAGCCTTCCCACATCGTTTCCCACTTAGCAATACTTTGGGACCTTAGCTGGCGGTCTGGGTTGTTTCCCTCTCCACGACGGACGTTAGCACCCGCCGTGTGTCTCCCGGATAGTACTTACTGGTATTCGGAGTTTGCAAAGGGTTGGTAAGTCGGGATGACCCCCTAGCCTTAACAGTGCTCTACCCCCAGTAGTATTCGTCCGAGGCGCTACCTAAATAGCTTTCGGGGAGAACCAGCTATCTCCGAGTTTGATTGGCCTTTCACCCCTAGCCACAAGTCATCCGCTAATTTTTCAACATTAGTCGGTTCGGTCCTCCAGTTGATGTTACTCAACCTTCAACCTGCCCATGGCTAGATCACCCGGTTTCGGGTCTATATCCAGAGACTGAGCGCCCAGTTAAGACTCGCT